>JADJPE010000005.1:4252500-6735000 GCA_016713425.1 Deltaproteobacteria bacterium
ACGTGAAACCCGGTGGGAATCTGGGAGGACCATCTTCCAACCCTAAGTACTCCTACGCGACCGATAGTGAACAAGTACCGTGAGGGAAAGGTGAAAAGAACCCCGGTTAGGGGAGTGAAATAGTACCTGAAACCACTCGCTTACAAGCCGATCGAGGGCTATGAGTTCTTCGGAACTAACGCCTGAGATCGTTCCTTTTGAATGATGAGTCCGCGAGTTACGGTGTGTCGCAAGGTTAAGCCGTGAGGTGTAGCCGAAGGGAAACCGAGTGCGAAATGTGCGTTAAGTGGCATGCTGTAGACCCGAAGCGTTGTGATCTACATATGGCCAGGTTGAAGCGCGGGTAAAACTGCGTGGAGGACCGAATCCACCGAAGTTGAAAATTCGGGGAATGAGCTGTGTGTAGGGGTGAAAGGCCAATCAAACTGCGTGATAGCTGGTTCTCCCCGAAAAATATTTAGGTATTGCCTCGGGAATTCGTTGTCGGAGGTAGAGCACTCAATGGGCTAGGGGGCTTACCAGCCTACCAAACCTAATGAAACTCCGAATGCCGACAAACGTGAGCCCGGGAGGCAGGCTGCGAGTGATAAGATTCGTAGCCGAGAGGGAAAGAGCCCAGATCGCCGGCTAAGGTCCCTAAATTCATGCTAAGTGGAAAACGATGTGGGTACGCATAGACAACCAGGAGGTTGGCTTAGAAGCAGCCATCCTTTAAAGAAAGCGTAATAGCTCACTGGTCAAGTGAACCTGCGCGGAAAATATAACGGGGCTCAAGCATGATACCGAAGCCGCGGGTTCTTCTTTTAGAAGAGCGGTAGGGGAGCATCGAAGTTGCCTGTGAAGGTCGACCGCGAGGACGGCTGGAGGTTCTTCGAGGGCAAATGCGGACATGAGTAGCGATAAAACAGGTGAGAAACCTGTTCGCCGAAAACCCAAGGTTTCCTGGGCCAGGTTCATCCTCCCAGGGTTAGTCGGGTCCTAAGCCAAGGCCGAGCAGGCGTAGGCGATGGGAAGCAGGTTAATATTCCTGCACTATTCGGTGAGTGTAAGGTCAGCAGGGACGGAGAAGGGTAGGCAAACCGGCGAACGGAAGTGCCGGTTCAAGCGAGTAGGTGGTTTTCGTAGGATCAAAACGCGAAAACAACATCGAGACGTGATGAGACTTCAAAGCTTCGGCGGCGAGGGAACTTGTCGATCCCATGCTTCCAAGAAAATCTGCGGGCACAGCTCCTCGAGTATCCGTACCGTAAACCGACACAGGTGGGTAGGTGGAGAACACTAAGGCGCTTGAGAGAACCCTGGTAAAGGAACTCTGCAAATTAGCACCGTAACTTCGGGATAAGGTGTGCCAATGAAGGTGAACGGCTAGCCCGGGTAGCCTTTGTTGGTCGCAGCTAAGCGGGGGTAGCGACTGTTTACCAAAAACACAGGCTTCTGCTAAGTCGAAAGACGACGTATAGGAGCTGACTCCTGCCCGGTGCCGGAAGGTTAAGGGGATTGTTTAGCGCAAGCGAGGACATGAACCGAAGCCCCGGTAAACGGCGGCCGTAACTATAACGGTCCTAAGGTAGCGAAATTCCTTGGCGGGTAAGTTCCGTCCTGCACGAATGGAGTAACGACTTCCCCACTGTCTCTACCAGGGACTCAGCGAAATTGACCTCGCGGTGAAGAGACCGCGTTCCCGCGGAGGGACGGAAAGACCCCATGAACCTTCACTGCAACTTGGCACTGACCTTCGGGGCAGATTGCGTAGGATAGGTGGGAGGCTATGAAGCCGTGCTTCTGGGTGCGGCTGAGCCAACCTTGAAATACCACCCTGTTTGTTCTGGATGTCTAACCTCGGCCCGTGAATCCGGGTCAGGGACAATGTCTGGTGGGCAGTTTGACTGGGGCGGTCGCCTCCCAAAAGGTAACGGAGGCGCGCGAAGGTCCCCTCAGGCTGATTGGAAACCAGCCGTAGAGTGCAATGGCATAAGGGGGCTTGACTGCGAGACCGACGGGTCGAGCAGGTAGGAAACTAGGTCATAGTGATCCGGTGGTTCTGTATGGAAGGGCCATCGCTCAACGGATAAAAGGTACTCTGGGGATCACAGGCTTCTCTCCCCCAATAGTTCACATAGACGGGGAGGTTTGGCACCTCGATGTCGGCTCATCGCATCCTGGGGCTGAAGTCGGTCCCAAGGGTTTGGCTGTTCGCCAATTAAAGCGGTACGCGAGCTGGGTTCAGAACGTCGTGAGACAGTTCGGTCCCTATCCTCCGTGGGCGCAGGATACTTGAAAGGGAGCTTTTCTTAGTACGAGAGGACCGGAAAGGACGCACCTCTTGTGGACCTGTTGTTGCACCAGCAGCATAGCAGGGTAGCTACGTGCGGAAAGGATAACCGCTGAAAGCATCTAAGCGGGAAGCCCCCCCTAAGATAAGGTATCCCGGGCGTAAGCCCCTAAAGGGGCGTCGAAGACTACGACGTACATAGGCTGGAGGTGTAAGCGGTGTAAGCCGTTGAGCTGACCAGTACTAATACCCCGTGCGGCTTGACCATATTTAATTCGTCGAGGTTAGGGCTCGGTAAATCAAACACCGAGCCGGCACTCGAGTCGTGGAAGCGAAACGATTTGAGCAGTCTCGTCGGTTTGCGCGTTCGATATCGTCATTCAGTTTAAGTTTCCGGTGGCTATTGCGTGGAGGACACACCCGATCCCATCCCGAACTCGGAAGTTAAGCTCCACAGCGCCGATGGTACTGCACGGGAAGCTGTGTGGGAGAGTAGGTCGTTGCCGGGATATTTGAAGCCCCGAAGAGGTTCGCCTCTTCGGGGCTTTTTTTTCTCACGAAGACCTGGGGCTCGCCTCCGCCTCGGCGTCTCGAGGGGCCAGCCTCGTCTTAGGGCGTCGGACGCCGCGTTGTCGCTTCTTGGCTCGGGCTAGTTAGGCATCGGGAACCACTCGACCCGGTCTCAGACGATGGCCTGCATCGATTAGGCTTGCTTCGGAACAGGTCGCTGGGCGCCCGGCCTCAGCTTGGCCGCGACGACGGCCACCACTACGAACGCGCCGGCCACGAGCACTTGCGACGCGCCAACCGGGAGCTCGTGAACGAAGGCCAGTATGTAGCCGAGGAAGCCGCTTGCGGCGCCAAAGAGCGTCGCCCAGATGAAAGCGCGTGCCACGTTGGCGGAGATCTGCACGGCGGCGATGGCCGGAAGGACGCTGAACCCGAACGTCGGCAGTGCGCCCAAGATTCGCGTCGACGTCGAGATGCCCACGGCCAGAGAGACGAAGAGCAGGAGATCGAGCAACCTCACTGGAAGCCCACGAACCTTTGCGCCGTCTGGGTCGAAGGAAACCGCTGTGAAGCCGCGCCATCCCCAGATGTGTACGCCCAATGTGAGGGCCGCGACGCCGGCCAGCACCTTGAAGTCCGATGGCAGAACCGCCACCGCGCTGCCGAAAAGCAGGGACTGGATGTCCTGGAGTTCCTGCACGATTCGCGTGCCGATGGCGAGTGTGCCCGCGCTGCCAGCCAAGAACACGACGCCAAGGTAGCTATCTTGGCGCGCGTTCCCGCGCACCCGTCCGTTCGTGATGGGGAGAATGGCCAGCAGAGTCATCGCGAGGGCACCGACCGTCGGGGACGTGAGAGAGAAGAGCACCGATTCTGCGAGACTGGTCCCACCATGTGCTGCATGGCCATCGCTTGCGAGAAGAGGGGCAACCACCATCAGCCGGAGGAGAAAGCTTGTTGCGACGCCGAGGCCAGCCGCCTGCGAAATGGCTGCAGTGAGAAAGACGAATCGCCGGAGGACGACGTAGACGCCCAAGAAACCGAGGAGCGCACCGGCCAGCATCCCCGCGAGCGCGGGGTCGTGGAACAGTGGCCAGGCATCAAAGAAGGCGCTCATGGCGCGCCTTCGAACATGAAGCCGTAGTGGCGGCGAAAGTCGTCGGACCCGAGGATCTGCGCCTTTTTTCCGCAAATCGCGATGCCGTCGTCGGCGTCTACGAAGACGATGTGCGACACCAAGCCGAACATCAGAGACATCTGGTGACTGGCGATCACGACTGCGAGCCCCCGCTGGACGGTCACCGACTGGATCAACTCGAAGATCGCCTTCTCTGACATGGGATCCATCGCGCTCGTCGGCTCATCGAGGATGAGAAGGTCGGGATCGACGACCAAGGCCCGTGCGATCATTGCGCGTTGCTTCTGGCCTTCACTCAAGCTGGAGAACTGCATGGAGGCGAGGTGTTCGGTTTGGGTCTCGAGCATGGCTTGCTCGACCTTGGCTCGCCCTCGGCGGACGTGCAGAGGATCGAGGAATGACCAGCCGCGGTCCAGGCCCGCCCTCACGAAATCGACGACCCGACAGGGCAACGAGAGATCGTAGGCGTGGCGCTGCGGGACGTGCGTTGCTCGCAGACCCTCGAGTCGCGCAATGCGTCCCGCGATGGCGGGCTGAAGGCCAAGAAGCGTTCGAATCAACGTGGACTTTCCGGCGCCGTTCCGCCCGACGAGGCCCCAAATCTGTGCGCGTTCGAAGGCGCCTGATAGTGGCGGCAGAATGGCGCTTCGTCCGTAGCCGACTTCGAGGTGCGAGAAGTCAACCACGGGCCGACCTTTGGCCTCTTGAGGCGACTTGGGGCGGGCGGTCTCAGCAGACGGGGATTGCACAGCGTGCGCACCTCAAGAGGCGCCGGCGCGAATGCTGTCAGCGCGATCCTCGACCGTCAAGTCGCCGCCCCTGCCCAGGGTTGATTTCGGTTCACGCTCATCGCCGCCTAGATTCCTCGACAGCCCGGACGCGATGAGGGAGGCTCCAGGCACATGCGAGGACCCGACCTGGTTGGACGCGCCCGGAGTTCGGACGGCACTGGCATCGCTTTTCAGGTCTACGGAGATGCGGGTCCCTTCGTCGTCTTCGGCAATGGCATCGGCGTGACCCATGAATCTTTGGTGCTCCAGCTTGAGCACCTGCGGCAAGGATTTCGTGTGGTTTGTTGGGATCATCGCGGCATTGCGGGGTCGATCGACGCCCCCACCGTGCGCAATGCCCGGAACCGCGGTGCGATGGGCTCGGGCGATGGGACTCGAGGCGCCGCGATGCCGGTTGCCGCGCATGCCATCGACTGTCTTGCCGTCATGGACGCGCTGGCGATTGAATGCGCAACTTACGTCGGCTGGAGCATGGGGGTCCAAGTCGGCTTTGAGCTTCTCAGATTGGTGCCCGCGCGCATTTCGCGACTGGTTGCGCTGAGTGGCGTGGCGGGACGCATCTTTCAGGGCGCGCTTCCTTCCGCATGGGTAGAGCGCGTCTTTGGCTGGATGGTCGGGCGCTCGATTCCGCTCGTCCCGCTCGTCTCCCCGCTTGCTCGCCATCTCATTGGAACCCGCGCCTTCTTTTTGGCCGCGCAGCGGATCGGCTTCGTTGGGAAGGCGGCTTCGCCCGAGATCTTCATGCGCATGCTTCGCTGCGTGGCGGAGCTTGATCATACTCATTACCTGCGCACGCTCGCCGGCCTCGGTGAGCACGATGCGATGGACGTTCTGCGGACGACTCAGGTTCCGATCTTGTTTGTCGGGGGACGGCAGGACCGGCTGACGCCGGTTGCTTTGCTCGAATCACTCGCCCGTCAAGCCGCCGATGCGCGAGTACATATCGTGAATGATGGAACGCACTTTGCGTTGATCGAGGCCCCGGAAGAGGTGAATTCGGTGCTCGAGGCCTTCCTGCGCGGTTCGTGATGGCGCCCACTCGAAACGAAAATGTGGGCGCGAGTGCCTGCTGTGTCGGCATGGTAGGGGCTGGACGAGTAGACGTGGGACTCCGACGGCTTCAGACTGGCCTCATGCGTGCGCGGGTTCGTCGCGAAATTTGGCGGTTTTCGCTCGGGTGTGGGCCGTGGCTCCTCGTGCTGGTGTTCCTGTTCTCATCCGGTCTCGCGCACGCCCAGCAGGTCGAACTGACCTTGACGCCCGAGGGGCGGACGTTGCTCGAGAATGCGCTCGGGCAAAGCGAGGCCGAGATCGAGCAGCGCCTTGCGACCGAGCTCGAAGGCCTCTACGGGGTCGCCGACGTACGGACCTTTTTACGGCTGTCGGCCAATGCACAGAGCATGTCCAACAAGGGGATCGGTGTTGATTACGTTTCGAACCCCGAAGGGTTGCTGTTGGGCGTGGCCGTCAACGCGACCGCCGATGCGGGCGATGTCGACCTCAAGGAGGTGAGGAGCGTGGCCGGGGGGGCCTTTGAGCGCGCGGTGCCCGTGGGGGCCGGGGCCCAGATCTCGTTGATGGTCGGCTACAATTTCACCTCAGAAGGCCTTCCCGGCTTGACCGTATTCGCGAATGGTCTCGCCTATCCACTTCGCGTCAGTGAGCTGGACGGAGAGTTCTATAATCTTGGGTTTCACGGACAATATCGCCTCTTTGGACCGGTCGGCGTGCCGGCCCTCGTTGAGTGGGGCGGCCTCAGTCTGACGACGGGCCTCGAACTCTCGCGCGCACGTCTGGCGCTCGACAAGTCCTTGCGAAACGAGCTCCAGCTTGGCTCGGCCGTAGGACTGCACGCGATTACGAGTGGTCGGCTCGAGCTCGTCCAGCGAGCCGTCACGATTCCGTTCGAGGTCTCGACGAACCTTCGACTTCTCTATTTCTTGTCCTTCTTTGGTGGGGCAGCCGTCGACCTTCAGCTCGGCGGCGCCAAGACCACCCTCGATGTCGATTCGAGCCTTTTGGCGACGGATGGCGATGGAGGTGAGGTCGACGCCGGCACTGCGCGCATCTTGGTCGATGAATCCGGCAATCCGACCGCGGCCATGCTCCGCTTTATGGTTGGAGCCCAGCTCAACATCGGTGCTCTTCGCGGGTTCGTTCAGCTCAATCTGCACGCGGCCGACCTCACGCTTGGGGTTGCGGCGGGCGCCCGGATTGTGCTCTAGAGGCGGGCCGGTCGGCGAGCCGCCGGTGGATTTCTGTGTCCGACGGTGTGTCGCGTGCCATTCTACAGGGCGGCTCGCTCTTCTTGCATTTTCCACGCACGTGGTCCATTGGCCAGCATCTTGCAGTCAGCTGAGACATGGCGATTCCACTGCGAATACCGCCGGCGGGCACGGAACGACTTGGGGAAGCGACCTTCTCGACGTCGGCTGGGTCGAGCGGCTCTGGCTCGTGGGGTGATCTCAGCCCCGACGAAGTCGCCGCGCTTCTGGATGCCTTGAGCGTCAATCGGGGCGCCGATGTGGAGCGCGCTTGGGTTCGTCAGATCTACGATCTCCACGACGACGGCGCCATTCCGCGCCGAAGGTGGTCGGTATGACAGAAGCCACGCAACACATCGCGTTCGAGCCGGCGGTCGCCGATGTACTTCGCGAACTCGTACGGGGCGGGCCTGAACGGTTCGCCCTGCCCGAAGGCAAACAGCTTGAGCTGACGCGTCGAATAGAACGCCACCTCGAGGATGATCTGCGGCTTCGGCGTACGGAGGGGTTGTTTGCGCTCGTGCGCCTGGCGAAGGTGCTTGAGCAGCAGTTCGAATCAACGAGAGCCGCGGCGACGCTCCGCAGTATTCTCCGGGCTTCGCTCGCTGGGCGTGCGCTTTTCTCTTTCGTCGAGTCGAAGAGCCAAGTCTTTCAAGACGCGTGTGAAAAGTATGCGGGCACTGAGCGGACCTTGCCGGCGTCCGCCGCGGGTGTGGCGCCTTCGGTCGCTCCGCGAGCCGCCGGCCCCCGCAGCGACAAAGCTTGGACGGGGGCTTCGAACCCAGCCGCGCAAGCGATTCGCGCAGCCTTTCTCATGACGCCGGGTGAGCTCGAGGCGCGGCGGGTCAAACCGTCCTTCTCGGTGCGGCGTCTTTCGAATCAGGCGCGAGAGTTGGCCGCGAATCCGCCTCCTGATGTCAGGGTGGAGGAACCGCGTGAACACGCCGGGCGGGCGATTCGGGGGCGCCGACGAGTGGTCGCAGGTGGATAGCGAGGTGTATGGAAGTCCTCGAAAAAATTGAGGGTTAAACGCGCATCACAACCGGCTTCAGTTTCGTCTAGACTTCGGCGGATGGCCTCCCCGCTGGTCTTGCCCTCGCCGCGCCGCTTCAGCCGGCGTTGGGGTGCCCTATTGTGGGTGTACGCGTTTGCCGGGTGGCCTTCGGCCTCTTCGGCTTCTTCCGCATCGACAGCCTCGTCGCCGTCCGTGTCGCCCGAGGCGCTTGCCTCGCTGGTCCCTGAGTGTTCGGGCAACGTTTATGACGCCTTCTTGCGTGCCCCGCTGGTCGCGCCCCACAAGAGTTCGAATCGCTACGTGATCCCCGAACGGGACGTTGTCCTCGAGGTCGAGGCCTCCGTGATGGCCGTTCTTTCGGGCGATCTCGAGTCGGCCTGGGATCATGCCTTCGCGGCGGGGTTCGTCCTTTGCCGCGATCCGATTGCCGACGACGCAATCTACGTATGGCAGCCGGCACTCCAGTATACGGGCTGGGCGAGCTTTGCGGTGCGCCCGGGCGGTCGGCCGTTGATCGTCGAGGTTCCGCATCCTGTCTACGATACTCACACCCTGGATCAGGGGGTTGGCATCTTCGATGCGCTTTCGGCGCGCGCTGTCATTGTGGCCGGTGCTCATCGCTGTGCGAACCGTCAGCATAGCGCGTGCGATGGCATCACGGGTGTCTGCGGCCGCGGTCCTGAGCGCTATCGCGAGTCCGATATGGCGCATACCGTCGATAGCGTTTTTCATGCCGTGCATCGTGTCTTGGCGGTGGAGTTCGATTCCGACTGGGTCCTGAGCCTTCATGGAATGTCGGAACGCGGGATCAGCATCTCGGATGGAACCACACTGATGACGCGCGCGCATTCGCCGGTCGTTCGTTTTGCCGAGGTGCTGACCCATATGTTTCCAAAGATTCCGGTGCGCTCGTGCAATCCGTTCGAGGGACGACGTGACGATGGCGCGCACGTTTGCGGGACGACCAACGTCCAGGGACGGCAGCTCAACGGTCTGGAGACGGAGGCTTGCGTCGGAACCGCGACCGTTTCCAGTGACCGCTTCTTGCATCTCGAGCAGTCGATCAGCGTTCGGCGATACTGGCGGGCGGTAGCCCAAGCGCTCGACCGAATTCTGCCGCGGCAGAATCCGGGACCCCGCGTTAGCCGCTTGGATGACGAGTGAAGACCGAACGGCTCCCGATCGAAGAGGTCCTCGATGACGTCGCCGCCGAGTTGCGGGCGACGCCAAACCTCGTGATGGTCGCACCGCCCGGTTCGGGCAAGACGACCCGCGTCCCCGCGGCTCTCATCGATCGTGGGGTGCTCGATGCGGGGCATGGCGTCCTCATCCTCGAGCCTCGTCGCCTCGCGGCCCGGCTCGCCGCCGAACGGGTGGCCGAAGAGCGCGCGACACGACTGGGGGACGAGGTCGGATATCAGATCCGCTTCGAGAACCGGACGAGTGCAAGAACGCGCATCACGTTTGTGACCGAGGGGATTCTGGCGCGCCGCTTGTTCTCAGATCCGAGCCTCGAGGGTGTGGGCGCCGTGGTGCTCGATGAGTTCCACGAGCGTTCGATTCATGCCGATTTGGCGCTCGCGCTCTTGAAGGAGGTTCAACAGACCATCCGGCCCGACCTGCGTATCGTCGTCATGTCCGCGACGCTCGATGTCGAGCCGATCCAGGCCTACCTGGGGCGATGTGGGTACGTGCGGGCCGAGGGGCGGCTCTTTCCGGTTGAGGTTCGGTGGCTCGAGCGACCTGACGCAAGGCCGCTTGCGTCACTCGTGTCGGCCGCCGTACGCAAGGCGTTGGCGGAGAACACGACGGGCGATGTTCTGGCCTTCTTGCCGGGAGCGGCCGAGATTCGCGATGTGATGGGCGGACTCGCGAGTGTTCGCGACGTCGAGGTCCTGCCGCTCTACGGGGATCTTTCAGCGCGAGACCAGGACCGCGCAGTCCGGGGTTCGGATCGTCGCAAGGTCGTGCTCGCCACCAACATTGCCGAGTCTTCGCTGACGATCCCCAACGTCCGTATCGTCGTCGACTCCGGCTGGGCAAAGATCCTCCGCTTCGACCCTTCGATTGGTCTCGACCATCTCGAGACGGTGCGCATCGGGCCGAAGAGCATCGAGCAACGGTCGGGACGCGCGGGACGCGTCGCGCCTGGTGTTGCGTATCGACTTTGGACTCAGAAGGAGGCGTGGTCACTTCGGGGCGACGATCGCGCAGAGATTCAGCGAATCGATTTGGCACCCACGCTCCTCGACTGCCTTCGTTGGTCCTCGCGCGACCCGATGGGTTTCGATTGGTTCGAGGCGCCCCCAGCGGCCCACCTTGCCCGAGGACTTGGCCTGCTTCGAAGCTTGGGCGCGCTCGATGCCGAGGGTTTCGTGCTCACGCAGCGAGGACGTTTCTTGGCTTCTCTGCCCCTTCATCCGCGTCTCGCCGTGCTGCTCTCCGAAGCCGAGCGTTTTGGTCGGCTCGAGCGCGGGGCGTTGCTTGCGGCGGTCGCTTCGGAACGAGAGGTTCTCGCTCGGTCACGTTTGAGCGACGACGTGACGAGCTCGGATCTGTTGCTGAGAGCCGATGTGCTTGAGGCGTTCGAGCGAACCTCGCGTACACCGCAAGATGCCGAACGCTTGGGGCTTGTTTTCGGGGGTGCGATGCAGGTGCTTCGCGTTCGGGAACAGCTGCTGCGGGTTGCGAAGCACCTTGGGTCGGCCGATCGGTCAAGCGTACGCGGAAAACAGCATTCTGATGAACCGCCCGAGGCCGAAGATGCGGACCTTCGCGCCATCGCGGCCGCCTACCTCGATCGAGTGGGGCGACGGGTGGGCACGAGCGATAAAATTCGGCTTTCTGAGGGGCGCGACGTACGTCTTTGCCGAACGAGTTCGGTCAAGGATAGTGAATTCGTGGTTGCGCTCAACGTCGACGCGGGCGGACGGACCGGGACTCGCGACGGCGTGATCCGGTGGGCCAGCCAGGTTGACCCAGGCTGGTTCCCGACAATGACGCGCACGATCGCGCGCTGGAATCGTGCCCGAGAAGTCGCCGAGTGGGTCGAGGAGACGCGGCTTTCTGACTTGGTCATCGACGTTCGACCGGCGAGAAGGCCCGGAGATCCGGTCGCTCTTTCCGCTGAGCTCGAGATCGCGGCGCGGGGCGCGCTCGATCGTGCGCTTCCGATCACCGAAGCGCTGGAAGCCCTGCTGGGGCGCTATGCCTTCGTCTGTACCCACTGCCCGGAGTTCGAGTGGCCGGCGATGGACGCCGATTGTCGTGTCGATCTCTTGGGTTCGCTGTGCATTGGTCGACGCAGCTTCGAGGAGCTACGCGCTGTGTCCCTAGCGGATGAACTCCTTTCTCGTCTTGGCCCCGAAAAGCGTCAGCGGCTCGAGGCCTGCGCGCCCCAGACGCTTCGGATCCCGTCGGGGCGCGTCGCGCCGCTCGCGTATGCGTCGGCCGACGGCACAGAACCACCGGTCTTGTCCGTCCGCCTTCAAGAGGTTTTTGGTCTTTATGAGACACCGCGCGTCGCGGGCGGGCGTGTGCCGATCAAGGTTGAGCTTCTGTCACCGAGCGCTCGACCGGTCCAGGTGACCCAGGACCTCGCGAGCTTCTGGCGTAACACCTACCAGGAGGTCCGAAAGGAACTTCGAAGGCGCTATCCGAAGCATCAGTGGCCCGAAGACCCGCGTGACGGGGTGGCGACGACCCGGGTTCGGCCTCGGCGTGACTGACGAGATGTCGTGCCGTTAGGTATGGGGCCGCGGGTGCTTGAGCATGAAGCCGTCGAGGTGTTCGAAGAGCTTCGATATGTTGCGGGCGTTCGCTTCGCGGTCGAAGCGGGTCGCCGCGTGACGATTGGTGCTTTCGACTGACACGTACTCGTCACCGATCCGAATCGAGAGTGAGGTGGCATGACGGCTGTTCGCGCCCTTCGGAATTTTGGCTCGGATGCGACGCCCGTTCGGTGCCCACCGGATGTTCTGTGCCTTCATCGCCTTGAGCGCGTGCCCGATGCCTTGCTCGATCTGGCCACGGGTACCGGCGAACTTCTGACTGGAACGCATGCGCGGCCTTGAGCGGCCAAGATAAAAGGCTACGCCACCAGCACCCGCAATACGCAGCGCTTTCACGATCGGATTTCCACCCGGAATGTAGACGCCGGCTGCAGTTCCGATCATCGCCGCAAGTGCGGACCGAGTCGCACCTTGCGTCGCCTCCCGTGCAACGTCGGCCTTGGTCCTCGTTCCGTGCTTAACGGCCGGAATGTTGGTCAGCACGCCGAACAGTCCGCCTAAAATTGCGCTGACAACGCCGGCAGATCCGACGATGGCCACCTGGGGTGCCGCCAGTGCTCTGGCCGTGGCTGTTGCGACGCCCGGCTTCCAATCGCCCCGAATTAGGCCCAGAGTCCAGCCTGCGGCGTGGCCGATGCCGTCCGCGGTGCGCGTCCAGACCCGGTGCCTCACGAATCCGTCGACCTGACTCTTCGCGCTTCGAAGAACTCCGGATACGCCCGCCGTTCCTGCGTTCGAGCCGAGCTGCAGTCCGGCGGCGCTCATGCTCGATGCGGCCGCGGTCACCCCAGAACAGATGGGGCGTTTCTCGCTCGTTGCGGTGCGCTGGACGGCCGACATGGCTCTAGTATCGGTCCGGGTTGCGTTGCGGTTGCGTCTTGCTCCCCGGTGTCACGATGCGTAGCATTCGTGTGGTGCGCGTCGATTGGACGTCGTCGATTTTCGCGTTGTTGTCTCGGGTCGGGCTCGGAAAGGGCGCACGGCCGGACGAAGGTAAGGCTGGCCAAGGGCTCCACACGGGCGCGCTCCTAGAGGCTTCGGCGGACGCCTCGGCGGTGGCCGGTCCGGGAGGCGTGCTGCGCGGGAGCCTCCTCGATGCGGACGGCGTTCTCCGGTCAGGCCTTGGTTATGCGGGGGAAGACCGCGCGCACGCGGCCAAGAATCGAGCGGAGCAGGCGAACATCGACCGCTTCTTGGCGGGAGGCGATACCCACGAGGTCCGGTCATCGGTTAGGGCCGGAGAAATCGCTCTGGCTGAGGCGGCTGAGGACGCCCGGGACCGCGAAGCCCGAGGGCTGTGGGATGCTGGCGGGGCGGACAAGGGCCTGGCATCGAGTCGCAAGGGAAAGGACGGGGCGTCCGACGCCCGACCCGACATCGAACACCCGCGTCTTCTGGTGCGAGAGCCCGTGTCCGAGGATCGAAATCAGGCGCGTGATGACGGGGGTCGGGAAGGTGGCCACGGTCAAAGAGACAGCGGCGAGGGTGGGGGCGATGGTCACCGGCAGGACGACGATGAGCCGAAACAGCTCATCCGTTCTTCGTGGCATGGCGAGGAGGCTCGAGCCTGCGGCGAAGAACACCAGACCGAAGGGCTACGAGCGGACGATGTGCTTGGTTCGGCTCACCAATGTCGAGGCGAGCTCTCTGACGGGGGTCGATGTCTACGAAAGCCGGTGCCAGGCACACCCTACTGCCGCGAGCATGCGGCTTCCTACAGGTAGTAGAAGAGGCCAAAGGTTCCCATTGTTTGGCCTCCGAGCCCAAGTGCCCATCCGCCATCGCCGAAGCTGATACCGAGGCCGGCTGTTCCGGTGAGCGCAAGGCTCTGGGTCATGAACCAACGAATCTGCGCGCCGCCCTCGAGTTGAAATCGGGTGGCGCCGCCGCCGTTTCCGGCCGAGGCATTGAGGATGCCCGCGCCAGCACCTAGGGAAAAATCCGCCCGGTCACCCTGGTGCAGAACGAAGAAGCATCGCGCCCCAAGGCCGACCGCGGACGCCCCGCCTTCCGCGAACCCCAGACTGGCGACACCCTCCACTCGCAGACTCGAGAGGTCGACGACGAAGGCCATACCGGCACCGTTGTTGAGCCCCGCGCCCAACCCGCCGAGTGAAACGGTCGGGGTAGCGAGGATCGCCTGGACGCCGAGGCCGATCCGCGTTCCGTTCGAGCTCCCGCTCGAATGAGTACTCCGCGCTCGACCTGACGACGCGCCCGTGCTGGCCGTCGCGAACGGTTCCTCCGGGGGCTCGTCCTGCTGGGCGAACGCTTGGGCTGGAACTGCGAGGATAGCCGCAAGCAATGTCCTCTTGAGCATGCTGCGGAACAGTCCGCTTGGCGTGCGAAAAACGTGTGCCTCCTGGGCCATTGAGCGAGGCGATGTCGGCGGCAGGACACTCTTCATGGTGGACCGCCATAGCACGAGGCGCGATCTTCGGGAACTCGATTGCGTTGTGGCTACGGGGCGAGCGGAGAATACTTCACGTAGAGATCGTACTGCGCCTGCACGTTGCGAACGTAGGCCACGGTCTCGGTCGCCCGACAGTAGCCGTAGGTGGTGTTCTCATGCCATCGCCGATTCATCTTGAGCAGGAGGGCCTGCTCGACCTCGTCGAACCAGACGTCGGGATCACGACCGGAGGCCACAGCCAGGCGGCGCGCGTCCTGTACGTGCCCGAGTCCGGCGTTGTAGGCGGCAAGGGCGAACCGGACCCGCTCTTCGGCCGACAGGTCAGCTTCGAAGCGTTCTGTGAGCCAGCGAAGGTATCGTGCTCCCGCCTTGATGTTGGCTCCGGGCTCCAAGAGGCTCGTCGTGATACCGACTTCTTTCGCCGTGCGCGGAAGGAGCTGCATGAGACCCTCGGCCCCGTACCGGCTTTTGGCTTTGGCGTCGAAGCGCGATTCTGTATGGGCGACGGCCGCGAGAAGGCGCCAGTCGATCGCGTTCATCTCACCCTGACGCCGAAAGAGCGCGTCGAAGGGGGAGAGTGCGCCGTGGTTGTCGGCCCGGAAGTCTGTCTCGCGCGCGGTGTGCGCGAGGGGCGATTCGGGCCGGAAGTATTTCGCATAGAGGATGCGAATGAGGCCGTCCTTTCGGTGTCGGCGAATGAATGCGTCGGCCCGCGCGTGGAGCTTGGGAGAACCTTGCCGGAAAGCCCACGCCTTGTCGTGGGGTGGGCTTACGTCGAGGCGTGCGGCGACCTCGACGCCGGAAGCCTGGGCGAGATCGACGAGGTCTCTGTCCACGATGGTTGCCTCATAGGTTCCGCTGGCGATGAGCCGCATCATTTCTTCCATCTCGATGTCGTTCGAGACATCGCGTAGGCGCAAGCGACGGCCGATTTGGGCTTCGATGTTTCGTGCGTCCTGGAGCGTGGTCGACCGAAACGAAAGGGCGATCTCGAACTGAGCGATATCTTCGAGCGTGGTGAGCCGCTTGATCGTGCGTGGGTGGGTGGCAATGACGCGCGGTGCGCTCGTCACGGGCGTCGTGAAGTGTACGCGTTCAGCTCGAGTCGAGGTGACGGTCATGCCGGCGGCGATCATGTCGCCGCCCCCCGCCAGCAGCGTGTCGATGAGCGCCGAGCGTGTGGGCGGAACCACGAACTCGATGCGAACCCCGAGCTCGTCGGCAAATGCCTTGGCCAGCTCGTACTGAAAACCAAGCTCGGCGCCGCGGGCGACGAAGTACGCGGAGGAGTTGTTCCGGGTGATCACCCGAAGCACGCCACGCCGTCGAATGACATCGAGGTCGCCGATGTATTGCGCCTCGCTGGTTCGTCGGAGACTGTGCTCGAGGTTTGCGAACGGTTCCTTGCTCTTCGCGAAGCTCGTGGGTGTTGCGGCGACGGAGAACGAGAGCACGAAGAGAGCCCGGGAGGCGGTGGTGATGAGCACGGCGTAGTGTTGCTTGCCGGCCGTCTAGGTCAAGGCTGATCTGGCTCGATCGTGACCGTCGGCTGGAAGTCTTCGGCTCGGCTTGTGTCCTCCACGTCAACGGATTCGGTAGGCTCCAAAGATCCCGTTGACTTGACGTTCGCACCATTGAGCGGTCCGGCCGCGGTTTCCTGGGGCGCGGGAGACCGATGGTCTGGGATGTCCTCGGTCCGCTCGATGCTTGTTGAGGGGAACGATATGCGAAAGATCGTGCCTCCGGATTCAGGACACTCGACTTCGATCGTTCCTCCATACTCCGTCACGATGTTGTGCGTGACGTAGAGCCCGAGGCCCGTGCCCGTTGAGGCCTTGGTTGTGAAGAAGGGTTCGAAGATCTGATCGCGAATATCCTCCGGGATGCCGGGCCCGGTATCCGAGATTTCGATGAACACATGGCCGTCGTCGCTGTCCCAAGTGCGGACCCCTATCTTGTGGCCCTCGCGAGATGGTGCAGCGTCGAGCGACTGCGCCGCGTTCACGATAAGGTTGAGAAATACTTGTCCGAGGCGAGCTGCGTTGGCGCGCACGAAACCACGGTGCCCATAGCTCCGCGTCAGCTTGGCACGATGACGGATTTCTCCTCGTGCGACGTTGATCGATGTGTCGAGGATCCGTCCGATATCCGTGGGACTACCTACGTCGGTGACGCGTGACAGCGTCTTGAGATCGCGCACGACGCCTTGGACCCGTTCGGCGCCTTCGTTGGCTTCATCGAGGGCCTCGACAATTCCGTGGAGATCGACGTCCGAGCGCATCCTCATCATTTGCTTGAGTTCTGCCACTGCGAAGGACAAGTTTGTCGCAACGTAGGTGAGCGGATTGTTGATCTCGTGGGCGACGCTGGCGGCGAGTCTACCGACGCTTGCGAGTTGTTCTTGCTGAGCTGAACTTCGTTCCCTGGCTTGCTCGTCGGCACGCATCTTGGCGATGCGCTGGGTTATGAGCGCGTTCTTTACGGCGATGGCCGTCTGGGACGCGACCGACGTGAGGATCTCCAGATCGGCGGCGTGAAACACGCCGGTCATGGGCGAATCGAGGTGGATGATCCCCAGAAGATCGCCCTGGTGAAGCATTGGGGCCGATATCGTTGAACGGATACGACCGATTTCTACGCTTCTGGAGAGTGAGAAGCGTGGGTCGGCGCTTGCGTCCATCGACAAGACGCTCGCTCGCCGCGCGATCACTTCGTTGATGATTGTCTTCGACAGGACGAGAGGTGCGTCCAGGCGAGATGCTCGACGGCCAAGCCTCGCTGTCATTTCTCCTTCGTCGTTTACAAGGAGAATGGCACCTCGCTCGGCGCCGAAGGATAGCAGGGTCGAGTCCAGCACGGTCGTGAGCAGATCATTGGTGTCTGCGAAGAGCCCGATGTGGTGCGCCAACTCTTGAATGAGCCGAAGTTTCCGTTGGAAATGCTGCGGTGTGGTGATCTCCGCCTGCGTAATTGTCCCAGGAGGCGATACCGTTTCGGGCGCGGAGCTCTCCTCATTCGTCGAGGCGGTGAACGAGAACCAACGATGTCCGTCGGGCTCGTGTTGATCAGAGAGTACGATGTCGGCCGTGATCGTCCGCTCGCGTCCGCTAAACACGAGAATGTGGCCGCCGATGGAGATCTTGTCGGTTTCGTTCAGAGTGGCGGTGCGAATCTGCTGGCCGTTCACGAAGGTTCCGGACGGCGTGTCGTGGTCCACAACCCGAAACAGGCCGCCTTCGGTGCGCTCAACCGTCGCATGATGTCGTGCGACGGCGGCACCACTGAGGCGGATCGTGCTCGAAGGTGCGCGCCCAATGGACGTTGTCTCCGCAAGCCGGAATACCTGGCTCTCGCGCCCCTGGATGAGCGACAGGTTGGCCACCGACTCCATGCATACCTGAGTCCTGCCCTGCCTTCGAGGGTGGGATGGACACGGAACATGTGCGCTCTTGCTTGATTTGGCTTCGAATAGGGGAGAACCTTCGAGTGTTTGCAGGGCGTTCTCTGAAAATGGGCGCTACGACCTGAGCATAGTGAGCAGCATCTTCATGGGTGTCTTCGCGGTTACCGCATGCGGGATGTTTGCAGGCATGAGCACGAGCTGTCCCGCACGGAGGAGGACGGGACGACCGTCTATCGACACCTCGGCCTCGCCATCGAGCAAATGAACCAACGCGTCGAACGGCGCGGTGTGTTCGGAGAGTGCCTGCCCCGCATCGAAGGCAAAGATGGTGATTGTGCTCGTTGGCGTCTTGATCAGCGTGCGGCTCACGATTGCACCCGATTGATAGGCGAGCAGGCTGTCCGCCTGCAGCGCAGTGCCTTCGGGTATTCGGTTGGGGCCAGATGATGCGGGTTCGTTCGACATCGTCGCGACAGACTAGAACAGATGGCGTCGAATGAGAACGAACGGGATCAAATGAACGCGTCTGCATCCCGGTCAAGGTTTAACGCCACGCGGCCGCAAGTCGTTGATTGCTCAATCGTCGCCGCTGCGCAACAGTGCCGTCCGGACCGAAGCGGATTCTAGGCCATGGGTCTCGGATCTCGTTCACGGCTGAGGAGGTGTCTGTGGCATCTGAGAATCGCGAGAAGCGGATGGGGTCGCTCCCGCCAGAAATCATTCAAGGCGGGATGGGCATCGGCGTCTCGAGCTGGAAACTCGCAGGCGCTGTGGCGCGTGCCGGCGCCATGGGGGTCGTGTCTGGCACCGCGCTCGAGACGGTTTATGCCCGCCGCCTTCAGCTTGGGGACCTCGATGGGTCCGTTCGACGAGCGTTGGCGCACTTCCCAGTGCCCGAGGTCGCCCGGCAGGTCGTCGAACGGTACTTCGTCGAGGGCGGGAAGGCAGCCGACGAACCTTTCCGTGGCGTGTCGATGTATACGCTGCGGCCTTCGCCTGAGCTTCAACTTCTTTCCGTCGTTTCCAACTTCGCTGAAGTCTGGCTGGCCAAGGAAGCCGGGGGCGGCGGTCCCATCGGAATCAACTATCTCTACAAGATCCAGATGCCGCTGCCGGCTTGCCTGTATGGCGCGATGTTGGCGGGCGTCGACTACGTGATCGTCGGCGCTGGGAGCCCAGAGGCGGTTCCCGAATTGCTGCGCGCCTATTCTGCGGGGGTGCCCGGAACGATGCCGATTAAGGTTCAGTATGCAGCACCGACCGATGTCTATGCTCAGAGCTTCGATCCTCGCGTTCTGTTTGCGGACCGCAGCCCTCCGGAGCTTGCGAAACCTCGGTTCTTGGCGATTGTCGCATCGGTAGATCTGGCGAGGCGTCTTCGGCTTGACGAAGCGTGCTGTCCCGATGGGTTCGTGATCGAGGGCTACACGGCGGGTGGGCACAACGCGCCACCTCGTGGTCCGCTGAAGCTCGATCCGCGCGGGCAGCCCGTTTACGGGATGCTCGATGAGGTCGATCTCGGAGCGATAGCGTCTCTCGGGCTTCCGTTTTGGCTGGCCGGCACCTACGGTCGACCGTCAGCGCTTCGGGATGCGCAGGTGCAGGGGGCCGCCGGCATCCAGGTGGGGACGGCGTTTGCCTTCTGCGAGGAGTCGGGGCTGACCTCTGAGCTCCGAGAACGCGTCCTCGCGAGCGTGGTCGAGGGCTCTTTGTCTGTGCGGACGGACTCGATCGCTTCGCCCACCGGCTTTCCGTTCAAGATCGTCGAACTCGCGGGGACGGTTTCCGATGACGTCGTCTACGAGGAGCGCCGACGGGTCTGTGATGCGGGCTTTTTGCGCATGCCCTACAAGACTCCGAGTGGCGAAGTCGGCTATCGCTGCCCCGCAGAACCTGCCACCGTCTACGAGCGGAAGTCTGGACGAGCCCAGCAAACAGAGGGCCGACTTTGTCTCTGCAACGGACTTCTCGCGAACATTGGTCTCGGGCAAAGACGCTCGGATGGGCGCAGCGAGCCCGCCCTGTTGACGGCGGGCGATGATGTTCTGTCGATTAGGCGTTATCTCGGGGCCGGTGCCAGCAGCTATTCGGCGACGGAGGTTGTTGCGGCGCTTCGGCGCGGGGCTTGAGTCGCGCTGGATTCAGCGCGCAGCCGTATAGGTCATCGTCACGCCGAGCAAATCCACGGTCGTGTTCGTTGGCGTTGGCGTCTGCGGGACGTAGACCATGGCAACGACCGTTGCGGCATTTCCGCGTCCAAAGGCTTCAAGCGGAGTGAATGACGTGGTCCATTGCTGGACCGTGTCTTGTACATTCACGACCGCAGTTCGCACCTGGCGGGTTGCTGTCGACGCTGCACCAACGACCTGCGGAAACACCGAGATCTCGAGCGACTGGGTTCCCACGGCACGCAGGAGTCCGTAGCTGACGGTGAACGTAACATCCCCCGAGGCTACATCGGCCGGGACGGCTGCCGTACAGAGCAGGTAGGGGCCAGGTGAAACCGTCCACCAACCGAGGGCGCTCTCGCGGATGCTCGCGCGGCCCACGCAGCTCAGGCCGACGCGCACCCGACGGTCAGCGACCGAAGCGTCATCTACGCAGCCCGCACACGGAACACCGGGAACACCTTGCGGTCCACGGGGACCGGTTGGCCCGGGATCGCCGTCTTGGCCGGCTGGTCCAGCCGGTCCACGGGGCCCGATGGCGCCTGTTGGTCCCGCGGGCCCGACAGGCCCGATCGGTCCGATAGGGCCAATGGGTCCGGTGAGTCCGATAGGTCCTCGGTCCCCCGCCGGTCCTGCGGGTCCGGCCGGTCCGATGGCGCCCGTGGCTCCGACAGGGCCCCTTGGGCCAACGGCGCCGGCGGGTCCCGCGGGTCCAGTGAGTCCGATGGGGCCTCGGTCGCCCGCCGGTCCTGCGGGTCCGGCCGGTCCGATGGCGCCGGTGGGTCCGACAGGTCCTCTGGGGCCGACGGCGCCGGCAGGTCCCACGGGTCCGATGGGTCCCGCCGGTCCAGTGAGTCCGATGGGTCCAGTGAGTCCGGTGGGTCCAGTGAGTCCGGTGGGTCCAGTGAGTCCGGTGGGTCCAGTGAGTCCGGTGGGTCCAGTGAGTCCGGTGGGTCCTCGGTCGCCCGCCGGCCCTGCGGGTCCAGCCGGTCCGATGGCGCCGGTTGCTCCGACAGGGCCCCTTGGGCCGACGGCGCCGGCGGGTCCCACGGGTCCGATGGGTCCCGCGGGTCCAGTGAGTCCGGTGGGTCCTCGGTCGCCCGCCGGCCCTGCGGGTCCAGCCGGTCCGATGGCGCCGGTTGCTCCGTCAGGGCCCCTTGGGCCGACGGCGCCGGCGGGTCCCACGGGTCCGATGGGTCCCGCGGGTCCAGTGAGTCCGGTGGGTCCTCGGTCGCCCGCCGGTCCTGCGGGTCCGGCCGGTCCGATGGCGCCTGTGGCTCCGACAGGGCCCCTTGGGCCGACGGCGCCGGCAGGTCCCACGGGTCCGATGGGTCCCGCGGGTCCAGTGAGTCCGATGGGTCCTCGGTCTCCCGCTGGTCCGATGGCGCCTGTGGGTCCGACAGGTCCTCTTGGGCCGACGGCGCCGGCAGGTCCTACGGGTCCGATGGGGCCCGCGGGGCCCGTGAGTCCAATGGGTCCTCGATCTCCCGCCGGCCCTTCGGGTCCGGCCGGTCCGATCGCGCCGGTGGGCCCGGCAGGTCCTCGTGGGCCGACGGCGCCGGCGGGCCCGACAGGTCCTGCGGGTCCGATGGGCCCTGCGGGTCCGACGGGCCCTGCGGGTCCGATGGGTCCTTGAGGTCCTGGCTCACCCGCGCCGTTTCCTGCCGTGAGTGCATGAACTGCAAACGGCACGTACCCGATGCGGAAACGAGGGCTGAACTCCTCGTCTCCAGCGATGGTGAGACCGAGATAAATCTCACCGTCCGCATTGGAGAATATCTCCGGGGTGAGCTCTCCCGCAGCCCCAACGTTCAGGAAGAGGTATCCGCGGCTCACGACTGCGGGCTGGGTCTCTTCATATAGGGGCGTTCCGTTTTGGTTGTAGAGTCGAAGCTCGAGTTCGAACATGCCATCGACGGGCAGATCTTCTTGGTCGGTGAGCAGCGCTTCGAATGGAAGTTCGATGGCCTGTGCGCTCAGCGGCAGAGCGGCGCAGGCTAGGGTCAGCAGTGAGGCGAGCGTACGCATAGGATTGATCCTCGTGTTCTTCAACTTCGCGCGTTTGGGCTAGTTCTGAAGCGGCGCAAAGGCGCCGCGGAGGCGTTGGGTTCCGTTCGTGGACTCGAGAACGTTCGTGGAGACGCGGCCGCGGAGCTTGTAGCGGCTCGACTCGGCGCGCTCTGTGGCGGGAAAGATGTTTCCGTGGACATGAATTCCGTCGAGCCCAGCGTCCACGCTCGCGTCGGTGTCGATGCCTGCATCGATGCCTGAATCGGGTCGTACGACGACTCCGCCATCATGCGGCGCAGCATCGGTCGTGCTTGCGTCGTCCTCGACCTGAAAGACGTCTGGAGATGAGGCGTCCGCGGTCGGTGCGCTCGCGTCGAAGGCGGCGCCGGCATCGTCGTTGGGGGACACCGGATCTTCGCATCCGGTTGTCGTCGTCGCGATCGCCGCGAGCGTGAGGAGGGCGAGCAGCCACAATCGTCGTCGTTTCAAAACAGCCTGTCGATCAACATGAAGCATGCCAAACCTCCGGTCTCGGGAAAGCTGCGCAACAAGCGTCGCGTGACGTCACTTGGCACGCCCGTTACGCCTCACTGCGAGCGTTGCCCCCTGACGGTGACGCGCATGACCCCGACGATTCGGCCGAGATCTTCGCGTCGGAAACGCATCGCTACATTCGCTGCAGCCGGGTTGTCCAGCGTGGCCTTCGCGCGCCATGTTGGTGTCATGTGATCCACATCTCTTGTCATACGGCCGGAACGGTTCGCGATTCGCGCCATTCGCGACGGCTGAGCCGACACCAGCGCAAGAATTCATTGCCGTCTGCCGCGGGCCGCGTTCCACTCTTGGGTATGAACGCCGGCGATAAGAAAGATCAGCAGGAAGGGCCCGGACACGCCGGCGACCTTGATCGCTCTGCTTCTCGTGCATCGAGCGAACACGAGCTCATTGAGACTGTCGCAACGAGCAAGGAGATGGGCCCTCGGATGGGCGAGGGGCCGGACGGCGAAGAGGCCGAGGGCCGCGCGCACGCGGGTCTCGGTGACCACGAAGAGGGCTCCAATGAGGGCGCCTCGCCCGGCTGGGCCGGCTTTCATCGTCGATCCTATGAGGCGGGCAAGGCGGTCCGCACGACCGCGATCGCTGGGGCCGAGCGGCTCTCTGAGGCCAGCGCCCTGGCCACGTCGGGAGCCACGAATGTCGCGCGAAGCTTCGTGGAAACCGCGCGCAAGACAGGCGCCGAGCTCAATCTGCGCGCCCATGAACAGCGTGACCCTTTGCTCGAAGCCGGGCGCGCGGTGGCCGAGAAAACGCGCGAACAGATGAAGCAGCTCAAAGAGCAAACGGCTTCGGCCGCAGGGCGCCACGTGTCGGAGGCTTTCGACGAGGTGAGCGAACGAGGTCGCGGGCTCTACCACGACCGTGCAGAGATCGCGCACGAGGCCAAGGTTGCGGCCGAGGAGACCTTGAAGAAAGGTAAAGATGCGGCTTCGATCTTGGGGGGCTCAGCCGCGCATCTGGGGCGGTTCGGTGCACGAGTGGCCAGGACTGCCGCGAAGAGTGCGGTCAAGAATGCCCTTGCCGCAGGACGCGAGGCGCAAGGCGCGGGACGTGCGCTCACGGAAAACGCGGAGCCATTGCTTCGAGAAGGCGCGAAGCTGGGACGTGATGGGGCGGCGAGGGCAAAGGAGATCGGTCGCCAAGCCTCCCTCGACGCCCAGGAAGCTGGGCGCTTTGTCCAAGAGAAAGGTGGCGCTCTGGGGCGAGATCTCGCCCACGACGCGGTCCAATATGGCGCGGAGGCGCACCAAAGGCTCAAAGACGCCGTGGAATCGGATGCCTTTCGTGAGGCGACCCAGACGGCTGAGGAAAGAACGCGCGCGTGGGCAGCACAGGTCTCCGACGGCCTGTCAGCCGGGGCGCGCATCGTGAAGGAGAAGGCGATTGTTGAGGCCGAAGAGGTGAGCGCATGGGCGCGGACGGATGGTCTCGAGCGGTCGAAGGCTCTCGCCGCCGATGCGCACCGTGCGGCGAATGAGATAGGCCTACGAGCTTCGGACTGGGCGAGCGATGCCGAGCGTATTGCAAAGGACGGGACTTCCTCCGCCGCTTCGTGGAGCGCCGACGCGGCCCAGAATCTCTCCGTGCATGCGGCCGCGTCGCTTTCTGTGGCTTCTGAACTTGCACGGCAGAGCCAAGATGCGGCCAAGATCGTGGGCGCCGAGAGCGCCGCATTCGCGAAGAAGGTCGGCGAAGCAAGCAAGCCGGCACAAGCTGAGTTGCGGCAGGCCGCGCACGATTTGGCCGATAAGAGCAAGGATCTGGCCGAAGGGCTGGCTGGTGGCGCGAAAGCGTTCTGGCGCGGGGTGAAGGGCGAAGACGAGCTCGACTCGGACTCGGATTCGGATTCGGATTCGGACGAGCAAGAGTAGCGGGGCGGGGCAGTGGTTCGTGGTTAGGGCCCGATCAGCAATGAGGTGTGCAATTCTCGCTGAGGAATCGTCGCGCCAGATGTCAGCACCGCTTCGCGCTCGTCGGTCGCATATTCTCGATATGCTCGCCTCCTCGTGCCGCCACCTGACGCGACGATTCCTCAGCGAGAATTGCACACCTCATTGCCGATCGGGCCCTTAGGGTTCGCCGCAAAATAAACAGATTGACTAACGCGATCGCGAGGATCCGACTGTTGCGGTGAATAGGGCGGACCGGAAGAGAGCTGAATCGAAGATCCGAGAGCGTCATCAGGCGCTCGAAAGCACGCTGACGGAGCGGGCGCGACGTCTTTTTGTGGCAGGCGAAGCTTTGGCCTTCGGCTACGGCGGCATTGCGGCAGCAGCGCGTGCGACGGGAATGGCGCCGAGCGCGATCGGCCGAGGTATCGCGGAGGTACGGAGCATCGAAGATGGGACCGCTGCACCGATGGATCCGACACGCAGCAGACGGCCAGGTGCGGGTCGCAAAAAGGCAACGGAGAAGGACCCGACTCTGCTGCCTGACTTGCAGGCGTTGGTCGAAGCGACAACGCGCGGCGATCCAGAATCGCCCCTTTTGTGGACGGCCCGCAGCCAGCGAAACATCGTCGAGGCGCTGGCTGCACAAGGCCATTCGACGAGCATGAAGATGGTTTCGAGTCTTCTTAAACAGCTTGGTTACAGCCTTCAGGCGAATCGTAAGCGCCTCGAGGGCGCGCAGCATCCGGACCGAAACGCGCAGTTCGAGCACATCAACGAGACACTTCGTCTTCAACTCGAAGCGAATCAGCCGGCCATATCTGTGGACACGAAGAAAAAGGAGCTGGTTGGGTCGTACAAGAACGACGGGCGCGAGCTCCGAGGCAAAGGAGACGCAGACGACGTCAATGTTCATGACTTCATCGACCCCGAGCAGGGGCGCGCCACGCCGTATGGCGTGTACGATATCCAAGGTAACGAAGCATGGGTCAGCGTAGGGCTCAGCCATGACACAGGAGAGTTCGCTGTGCAGAGCATCCGCACTTGGTGGAATGAGATGGGTGCGTTCAGGTACCCCGACGCGAACTCGCTTGTGATCATCGCCGATGGAGGCGGGAGCAATGGATACCGTCTGCGGTTGTGGAAGCTCGAACTCCAAGGGCTCGTCGACGAGCTGGGCTTCCCAGTGACCGTCTGCCATCTGCCGCCGGGAACGAGCAAATGGAACAAGATCGAGCACCGACTGTTCTCGTTCATTACCCAAAACTGGCGCGGCAAACCGCTCGTAACCCATCAGGTCATCGTGAACCTGATCGCCGCGACAACGACAAAGGCTGGCCTGACCGTCCGCAGCCGCCTTGATGATCGCGTCTATCCGAAGGGCCGCCGCGTTACTGACAAGCAGCTCGCCCTCGTGAATCTCAGCCCCGACGTGTTTCACGGCGAGTGGAACTACACCATTCAACCGACGTGCCTCTGATCAGGCGATCAGCTAATTTCGCGGCGGGCCCTTAGTCGACGGTGATGGACTTGCTCACGTTCTTCGGGACGTCGGGATGGACACCGTGGGCCTTGAATCCGAGTTCGTCCAGGTGACGGCCTTTGAGCAGGCTCATCTCCAGCGCTAGCCGTTGCAGGACGATGACCGACGAGAAGACCGTCATCAAGGTGTCATTGCAACGCGGGAGCGGAATGAATACCGACCAATAATTCGGATGGTCTTTTGGCGGCTTTTCCGTGGCCTGGCGAAGAGCTTGGTTCTCTTCGGCGATCACGATGATGGAGGCGCCGCGGATCTTGTGCGTGTTGATCTGGGAGATCGTAAGCGCGACGTCTTCGGGCGACGGACCGGTTACGAAGATGAGCGGATAGTCCTCGACCAGGGCGTCGCGGAGCGAGGCGCGGTCGAAGGACTCATCGATGATGCGCTGTTCTTCGCGCGATAGATCGAGCCCAAGTCGACGTTCGTCGAGCGCCGTCTCGATTGCCGCGCCGGCTAGATGCCGGTAGGCCTCTGCAGCCAATCCATCCTGCATGGCACGATTGAGCACAGCGTTCGTCTTCTCGGCGAGAGTCCGCAGGAATCGCTCCAGGACGACGGGGCCAAACAACGTGTTGAATCCAAGGATGGTGTTAGGCCCGTGCTTGAACTCAGATGCTTCGTACCCCTGCGTGTGGTTGAGTACGACCTCGCGGATCTTGAGCGCACCTTCTTCCGCAACGGCGCTGAGGCGTGTCGCGAGGATATGGATGCTTGGCGCGAGGTGAAGACGCGTTGCGGCGAGTCTGAGATCCGGTTCCGAGATCGTTGTCGACTCACGGATGAGCTCGGGGAGTCGAACCAGGTTCTCTTGATGGTGTGCTATGCTCTTGCGTACGCGAGCATCGTCGGCTCGTCGCCCTTCGGCCAGCTTGACCGCCAACCCGAAGAACAGCACGAGCTGATTGACGAAACTCTTCGTGGCCGGGACCGCAATCTCCGGACCGCACTTCAGAGGGACTGTGGTTTCGCACTTCTCCTGCGCGAGTGTTGAGTTGATGTTGTTGACGATCGCAAGGCGGTGGACGTTCCTTCCTTGCGCCTCGATGGCGTTCAATATGTCGATGAGGTCCTTTGTTTCCCCACTTTGACTGACCGCGATGACCACATCCCCAGGCCCGATCGTATGCGCGCGCGTTGCACGGAACTCGCCGGGCAGAAGTGGGCACGCGTCTACGCCGGCGATCTCGGCGAAGAACATCGCGCCCGCTTTTGCTGCGTGGTAGCTGCTGCCACAGCAGACGATGTCGATGCGGTGATTCGCGGCGACCGCCGTGAGGCATGTTTTTGTGAAACGCTCTACGCTTTGTCGAAAGCTTTCCGCTTCCGCGCGTTCCGCGATGACGTCGAGGACGCGGATGCCTAGGAGATCTCTCTCGTCGCGCGCCAGGGGGATGAGATCAAACAGGAGGCCGGCTTCGTCGCTGACGAGTCGATCTCTGAGCTCGGCGGGCGGCTGCGACGTTCCCTCGCGGCTGACTTCGCTGGGTACGCTGTCGAGCAGGGCCTTCATCGATGGATGGTCGATCGCCGCCCGAAAATGCCCTATCAGTAGTGGATTGCCGCCTGGCGGTTGGGCCTGGAGCGACTCGAAAGCCGCGATGATGTCCTGGATCTCAGACTCGGAACGGCGGGCGATATAGGGGCCGAGCACGGTCGAGGCTTCGCTGCCTCCGGCAAGTGAGCTTGTCAGGTTCTGTGCGCTTCGCGCCTGGCCGTCGATTTCCTGGGCCATGAAAGTCGAAAACGGCGGCATCAATGCCGCGTCCTTTGCGCGGAGCCTGCTCAGCACTGATGCACGCTCGAGCTCAGCGCCGTCTTGGATGCGATAGAGGCGCTGGGTACTGGCCGTATACTCGATGAATTCTCCGTCGCGCATCGGGACGAGACCGCGTGTCATTCGAAGGACAGCCGAGAGGTCGGAGGACGCGATGCGAAACGCGCCCTGTGCATCTTGCCCCGTCCCGAAGTAGAGGCTCGAACCACGTTTGATCGCCCAGACTGTTTGCGTTTCCGGATCGACGACGATGGCCGCAAACGAGCCTACGAAGCGGTCGCACGCTCGTGAGATGGCGCGTCGCATGGCAGACCGACGGTTGTTGGTCCAGGCGTTGGCTTTCGCGTCGGCTTGGGTGTTGGCGCTTCGCGTGTTTGCGGGTGGTTCGCTCACCACGATGGCTGGGTGCGCACGAAGTTCGGAGCGGAAGAAATGCTCGATCGTGTGGACGACCATCTCGCCGTCGTTGTCGGACTTCACGGCATGGTGCTCGGCTCGTAGCCACGCTTGGAGTTCGTCGCAGTTCGCGATGTTGCCGTTGTGGGCTCCGTAGATCATGGTGACTTCGTCGCAGGCCACGACGTGGGGCTGGGCGTTAAGGTTGTCGACGGCGCCGAAAGTGGCCCATCGCACCTGGCCGCAGAAGATCCGCCCGGTTGCCTTGGTGATGCCAAGGTCGTGGACGACCTGGGACGGGGGACCAACGGCCTTCAGCAAGGTCACGATGGGGAGGGTGTGCACGGCGTGTGATGCCTGCGATCCGTCTGATGGTATTGGTGAGGGCGGCGTTGAGACCGCAGGCGGCGGCTCCTCGCTGAGGTCGGCCTGAAAGGCCGCGCCCGTGGAGTCGTAGCCTCGATATTCCAGCGTGCGAAGCAGCTCGCTTGCTAGATGTCCGAGGTTGGAACGGTTCTTTTCGACAATGAGTCCTATGACGCCGCACATATCGGATTCGTGGCGTGACCACGCACGCACGATGTCGGCGGTTGAACATCGTGGGCAGCGATTTGGCAATCTCGCGGCTTCTTCTTCACCTTTTCGGTCGGGCGAGCGTATAAGCCTCCCGTGGGAGCCAAAGACAAGCCCATCCTTCTTGCGGCCTTCACGACGGCTTTCTTGGATCTGGTTGGGTTCTCGGTCATTTTCCCCCTGTTCCCGCAGCTTCTGGAGTACTACGTGGGCGCCGAAGGGGCTTCCAGCCTGGTAGGGCAGCTTGCCGGGGCGCTGAGGCAAGTCTCGGACGCTGGCTCGGTCGACCGTTCGGACTTCACGGTGATCGTTCTCTTTGGAGGGATCCTCGGTTCGATCTACTCCGTGCTTCAGTTTGTCTTTGCGCCGATTTGGGGCGCCCTTTCGGATCGGATCGGAAGGCGCCGCACCCTGATCGTCACGGTTACCGGGACGCTTCTCGCGTACGTCGGCTGGGCTTTTTCGGGGAGTTTCGTCGTGCTTCTGCTCTCTCGCTGTTTTGGCGGCATGATGGCGGGTAATATCGCGACGGTCTCGGCGGCGGTCGCTGACTCCACGACGGCCAAGGATCGTTCGCGTGGGATGGGTATCGTAGGTATGGGGATCGGTCTTGGGTTCATCTTCGGGCCTGCGATCGGTGGAATCTCATCGTCGGTCGACCTCCGGAGCTATTGGCCATCCGGGGTGCAGCTTGGCCTGAATCCGTTTTCGGCGCCGGCGTTGGTCGCGGCCGTGCTTGCGGCGATCAACCTCGCCCTCGTCTTGTGGCGGTTTCCGGAAACGCTCGAGGCTCGGCCTGCGGGCACTCGAGTGGGAGCGCACCCGGTTCGCACGGCCAATCCGATCAAGCTGTTTCGCGGGATCAATGTTCCGGGCGTACAGAAGGTGGCTTTGATCTCATTCGTCTACCTCACCGCTTTCAGTGCGATGGAGTTTACGTTGGTCTTCTTGGCTGTCGATCGGTTTGGCTACCGTCCCCGAGACAACGCGCTCTTGTTTATCTACGTCGGGGTGATTGTTGCTCTTGTGCAGGGGGGGCTGATTCGACGCGTTGCCCCGCGGTTTGGAGACCGACGACTGATCACCGTCGGCCTGGTGCTCTTGGTTCCGGGGTTTCTCTTGGTCGGCTTTGCGTCGAGTTCGACCGTGCTGTTCATCGGACTCGCATTTTTGGCGGTGGGGAGCGGTTTTTCGACGCCGTGCCTGGGGGCTTTGGCTTCTCGGTACGCGCCGCAAGACCAGCAGGGCTTCGCGATGGGCATCTTCCGTTCCATGGGCGCGATGAGCCGAGCGGTTGGACCCCTGATCGGTGGCATTCTCTATTGGCATTTTGGCAGCGAGAGCCCATACACACTGGGTGCGGTGATGAGCCTCGTTCCGATCGCGCTTTCGCTACGACTTCCACCTGTCTGAGACCGGGCTGATGATTGTTCCGAATAGATTGAGAGAATTCCTACTTCCTGTTGACCGTGCCCACCGGGTCGGTCGTTTGCTGGTTATCTGCGCTGTGGTTGGCGTTGTCGCTGGGCTCGGTGCGATCTTTTTCGAGGTTCTCGTCGATCTGGCCAAGTATTACCTGCTCGATGGCATCGCAGGCTATCGTCCGCCGGGGCCGGGCGCGGAGGGGCGGGTTGCGCCGCACACCGACACGCTTTTCCGCCCGTGGGTCCTCGCGTTGCTCCCGGCCGCGGGCGGTCTCGTCAGTGGTGCTTTGGTGTACTGGCTCGCGCCGGAGGCTGAGGGGCACGGCACGGACGGCGCGATTGACGCGTACCACAATAAGCGTGGCTTCATTCGGACCCGAGTTCCTTTCGTGAAGGCCTTGGCGTCGGCGATCACGCTTGGCACGGGGGGATCAGCGGGGCGCGAAGGACCGATCGCGCACATTGGGGCGGGGCTCGCATCCGGCCTCGCGACCGCTCTGCGCTTGAGTACGCGCGAGCGCCGGCTGCTGATGGCTGCGGGTCTGGCGGCGGGCATCGGCGCAATCTTCCGAGCGCCCCTGGCCGGCGCTCTGTTTGCGGCTGAGGTCTTGTATCTGGAGATGGATCTCGAGTTCGAGGTGCTTGTCCCAGCGGTCATTGCTTCGATCGTGGCGTTCAGCGTGTTCACGATACCGTTCGGCGCCGCGCCTTTGTTCAGCACGCCGAGCTTCGTGTTCCGGAGTCCGCTCGAGCTCATCCCCTATCTTGCTCTGACCTTGATGATCGCGGGTGGGGCCAAAGTGCACGTCAAGATCTTCGACTACGTGCATGGCCGCTTCAAGAGCTGGAAGATTCCGCGGCCGCTCAAGCCAGCCGCGGGCGGTTTGGTCGTCGGGGCGTTTGCGTTCTTTCTGCCGGAGGCGATGGGATCTGGCTACGGCATCGTTCAGCACGCCTTCACGGGTCAGGTGACGCTCGGAATCTTGGCGGCCGTTGCGCTCGGAAAGATGGTCACGACGGCGTTCACGGTCGGGTCCGGAGGCAGCGGCGGTATCTTTGGCCCGGCGATTGTGATCGGCGGCGCGATCGGCGGGTTTGTGGGTGGGCTTGCTGAGATCTATATGCCGGAGCTGAGCCCATCGCAGGGCGCGTTCGTGATCGTCGGTATGGCTGGTTTCTTCGCGGCGGCTGCCCATACGCCGGTCTCGACGATCATCATGGTGAGCGAAATGACGGGCAGCTATGAGCTGCTCGTTCCGACGATGTGGGTGTGCATCATCGGGTCGCTGCTCGTTCGCCGGTCGACGTTGTACCAAAGCCAGCTTCCGAGGCGTTCTGATTCTCCTGTGCATCTGGGAGAAATGATGGGCGAGGTCCTCGAGCGGCTCACGGTGCGTGATGCGCTCCGGAGCCCAGAGGTCGAGCCGATGATCTCGGTCCCGGCGAGCACGGGTCTCGAGGAACTCTTGCGGCGCTTCAGTGAGAGTCACCACGCTGTATTCGCCATCGTCGACGACCAAGGTCGCCTCCTGGGCATCGTGAATGACCAAACGTTGCGGCAGGCGATCGGGACCGAGGCACTCCTGACGGAGTTCGTCGTCGCAGCCGACCTCGTCGAGCCGGCGCCCACGCTCCGTTTCGGTGAGACGCTCCATTCGGCCATGCGGAAGATGGTGAGCAGCCGTCTTGATGAGCTCGTCGTTGTCGACGAACAAGATGAACACAAGGCGGTCGGTACGCTTTCGCGCCGCGATCTGATTTCCACGTACGACAAGTACATCCAGCTAGACCGGCGCGAGCGGACCGACGACACCGCGTGGCCAGGCATGTTGCGCCGCTTCCGAGATACGGCCAAACCGACCGATCACGGGTAGGTCACCTTGGGTCACCGGCAACGCGCTGGTGGGTCGTTTGTAGGTTACAGTGGGGGTTTTGGGCGGTTCATGAGGGTACGGCCCAGGTGACATGTTGTCTTTCGATCGAAGCTCTTGCTCGGCGTGATGGGTTGCCGTAATGCCTAGCGTCGACGACGATCGCGTCGGTGCGTTGTGTGCGCACGCCGGCGTTCATCGCAGAGCTTAGGCGCGAAGGAGCGTGACATGAAGGACGTGAATCTCTTGGTCGTGTGTGCGAACGCTTTTGCTGCGACCATCGGATTGCTCTCGGGTCTCGCGTTGATCCTCCGGGGCCTGGTTGAACTCTTTCCGGAGAAACCGAAGGAAGCGAAGGACTCGACGGATGCGGCGATGGTCGCTGCCATCACGAGCGCCGTGGCGACGGTGATCCCTGGCGCACGCGTGACTCTCATCGAGGAAAAGAAGGTCGCATCATGATTTTCACCCATACACCCAAGAAGATCCGCGTGATGCTTACCGCGTTTCGCGACGGCTTGCAGAGCGTCTTCGGTGGCAAGGTCCGAGTCGAGGATGTCCTCCCCGCGATGGAAGCCGCGGCCAGGATGGGCATTCGCCACTTCGAATTTGGCGGGGGCGCGCGATATCAGGCGCCTTACTTTTACGCAGGCGAGGATCCATTCAAGTCGATGGATCGCATGCGCGCCGCCGTTGGCCCGGAAGCGGACCTTCAGATTCTTACGCGGTCGGTGTCGGGCGTGACCTTGACGACGCAACGGCTTGCAGCCTTGGCCTTGCAGGCTAAGCTCATGAAGAAGCATGGCACGACCGTCGACCGCAACTTTGACTTCATGAACGACGTCGACAACCTCGTGGCCACCGGGAAGCCGATCGTCGACGCGGGGATGAAACACCAGGTGTGTGTGGCGATGATGGGGTTGCCATATGCGTCGGACCGCGTGCACACGCCCGAGTTCTACGTTCGCGTCATCCAGAAGATGCTCGCTTCGGGGATAAAGATCGACTCGGTCTGCATGAAAGACGCATCGGGGACCACGGATCCCCATACGTGTTACGAGACGGCGAAGGGGCTCAAGAAGATCCTGCCTCCCGAAGTTCCCCTTTGGCTTCACACGCACGACACCGCGTCGCTGGCCGTGGCTTGCTACATGGCGGGCATCGCGGGGGGTGTCGATGGCGTGGATCTTTCGATTCGGCCGCTGGCCTCGGGGACGGCGCAGCCGGACATCCGTTCGCTCTGGCATGGGCTCAAAGGAACTGGGTACTCGCTCGATCTCGACATGACGAAGATCGATGACCTCGAGTCCTTGCTGGACAGCGCGCTCAAGGACTACGACTTCAACCCGGTGACGACGGCGGCCGACGCCCGCGTCGTGAACTTCCCGATGCCTGGAGGCGCGATCGGCCCCAACGTGCACATGATGGCCGAGGCCGGTATCTTGAATCGCTACAGCGAAGTTCTCCGCGAGTTCCCGGAGGTCGTGCGTGCCGGCGGCGCATGGACGAGTGTGACGCCCGGGAGTCAGCAGTATTGGCTCCAGGCTTTCAACAATGTGCTGCATGGACGATGGAAGAAGATCGACGCGGGATACGGCCGATCCGTGCTTGGCTACTTCGGGCGGACGCCCGAGCCGCCCGACCCCGAGGTCGTGCGGATTGCCTCGGAGCAACTCAAGTTGGAGCCTTTCACGGGCGACCCGCTCGAGAAGGCGGCCGACACGCTGGCGATGGCCGAGAGTGCCTTGCGCGAGCGCAGTCTCCCGGTCACTGAGGAGAACATCTTCCTGGTGGCGTCGGCGATCGTGCCTGGCAAGAACCTCGAGTTGAACGAAGGCATTCGTCTGCTCACGGGCAAGGCCCGCATCAATCTTCCGCTGAAGCCGACCGAGAAAGCCGCGAGCAACGGCGCCTCGCCGGCCGCAGCGGGCGTCGCCGGAACCGCACCGGCTGTCGCAGCCGGGCATCCACCGGCTCAGCCCGCGGTGGCGGGACCGCTCGCGATCGCGTCACCGATTACGACGCAATGCACGGTCGTTGAGGGCGCGAATCGCCGGACCTTCAGCGTGACCATCGAGCTTCCAAAGGGCGTGGGCGTGGCCGTGGCCACGGCAGCGACTTCGGCGAATGTGGGGGCCGCGCCCGCGATGGGGGCGGTGGCGACGACGGGCGTTGGTGTCGCAGCACCGAACAACGGGACGTCGTCGGCGGCCGCGAATCAGAGGACGCCCGTGTATTCGCCGTTCGAGGGCAAAGTGGAGCTCGTCGAGATCGGCGTGAAGCTCGGAGATCTCGTGCAAAAGGGTCAGATCGTGGCGGCGGTTGAGGCGATGAAAGCCAAGCACGATGTGCGGGCGCCTTGTGCCGGGCCGATCGTCGAAATCAATGCTGAGTTGGGATCCCAGGTCTTTGCTGGGCGGCCCATCCTGACCATCGGTGGCTGAAACATATGGGTGGCCTTCAAGAGTTGGCGATACGCAGCGGGTTCCCCGCGATGGTTTGGCAGAACGTCGTGATGTTCCTCGTGGCCGGGGTGCTTCTCTACCTCGCCGTGAAGAAGAACTATGAGCCCCTGCTCCTCGTTCCGATCGGGTTTGGAGCGATGATGGCGAACCTTCCGGGCGCCGATCTGGGCGCCTCAAGCGGCTTTCACGCCGAGCCGGGCGCCGGGATTCCGTTGCTTCAATTGATCTACAACATGGGGATCAAGACGCAGCTTCTGCCGCCTGTGATCTTCTTGGGCGTGGGGGCACTTACGGACTTTCGACCTCTGCTCGCGCGGCCGATCACTTTCTTGCTGGGCGCGGGCGCTCAGGCCGGCATCTTCATCGCGGCCCTTGGGGCGTTCTATGTCTTCGGCTTCACGGCCGAAGAGGCGGCCTCAATCGGCATCATCGGGGGTGCGGACGGGCCGACCTCCATCTATCTGACCGCCATTTTGGCGCCTCATTTACTCGGCGCGGTCGCGGTGGCGGCCTATAGCTACATGGCCCTCGTGCCGGTCATCCAGCCGCCGATCCTTCGCCTGATGACGACCAAGCGAGAGCGTGCGATTCAGATGCCGCAGGCAAGACCCGTCTCGAAGACGGCCGTGATCATTTTTCCGGTGACGATCACCGTCCTTACCGCACTTGCGATCCCATCGAGCGCTCCGTTGATCGGCATGCTGATGTTTGGGAATCTCCTCCGAGAGACAGGCGTGACCGACCGTTTGAGCAAGGCCGCGGGCAACGAACTCATCAACATCGTCACGATCTTCCTCGGGGTCGTCGTTGGGGCCACAATGGGCGGGGAGAACTTCCTGTCGCCCCAGACCTTGTTCATTCTCGTTCTCGGAGCCGCGGCATTTTCCTGCAGCACGATCGGCGGCGTGTTGCTGGCCAAGGCGCTCAATCTCGTTCTGCCTAAGTCGCACCAGATCAATCCTTGCATCGGCGCTGCAGGTGTTTCTGCCGTCCCGATGTCGGCGCGCGTCGTGCAAAAGTTCGTCTCGGACGAGACCGAGGGTGCCGTGAACCCCCTGATGAGCGCGATGGGACCGAACGTAGCTGGGGTGGTGGGTTCGGCGGTCGCGGCGGGTGTGTTTTTAGCTTTGCTTCATTGATTCTGGCTCGCCATCTTGGCTGCTGATGGCGACTCTCAGCTCCGCGCCGGGTACTGGTCGGCTTTCTGTCTTCTCTCCGCTCTTGCTGTTCCTCTCTTTGTTGCCTGTCCTCGGTGCGTGCAGCCGATATGCTGCTGACCCGGGGCCCGGGCCGGGGACGGACGGACCCGTGGCGTCCGATGCCGATGGCGATGTCGCCGATGCCGGAGGCGCGGCTTCTGATGCGGTCGATTTCGTTGATGGGAGCGCTCGGGTCGAATTCGATGCCGACGCTGTTGCGGACGCGGACGCTCACGCGGACCCTTACGAGGACGCTTACGAGGACGCCGGGCCGTTTGAAGATGCCGACGTTGGGGATGGGGGTGGTGACTTCGGCGCCGACGGAAGCGCCGACGGAAGCGTCGACGGAAGCGCCGACGCCGAGTTCGACGCGGGTTTCATCACCGGCGACACGTCGACCTTTGGCGAGGTCGAGACGGATCGTCCAAACCCGGGATCGCTCCGCAGCTTCTTCTTTGCCCCATCGCGCATGCCCAATCGCCCGCGACCGCTCGTTGTCGCGCTCCACGGGTGCACGCTTTCGGCCGAGGATTACTACGAAGGCGCGGGGTGGCGCGATGTCGCGGAGCGAGAGAAGTTCTGGGTGCTTTATCCAGGCCAGTCCCGATGGAACAACGCCAACCTCTGCTTCAATTGGTTTTCGGTCTTCGACTCGACGCGGGGTGAAGGGGAGGTTGGGTCGATCTTCGAGATGGTTGAGTGGGCGCGCGACACGCATCCGATCGATGGCGCGAGGATCATCGTAACCGGGTTGTCGGCGGGCGCTTTCATGGCGGTCGCGATGGCGGCAACCTATCCCGATGTTTTTGCCGGCGCGGTGATCCATGCCGGCGGCCCTTATCGGTGCGCTTCGAATTTCCTCGAAGGCCTGACTTGCATGGCGGGGCGGAACGCTTCCCCTTCCGACTGGCTTCGTGTTCTGACCGAAGACAACGGCTTTCTGGAGCCGCCCGGATTCGTGTGGCCTCGACTTCTGGTTTGGCATGGACTCAACGACGACGTCGTGGTCCCGATGGAAGCGACCGAGTTGGTTGAGCAGTGGACCGCGGCGCACGGCGTCGACGCGGTCGCGGATGCCGTCCAGCAGATTGGTCGAACGACGATTCGGCGAGCCTACCACGACGCGACAGGCCGGTCGGTCGTCGTGACCTACCTGACCGAGACGATGGGCCATGCGGTTCAGATCGCGCCCGGCCGCGGATGCGGGCTCGAAACGTCCCGCTACTTCGCCGACGTGGGCGTGTGTGCCGCGCAGGAGTCCTCGGATTTCTTCGAGCTTGCGCGTTAGGTGGGACGAGGGGGCAACGGTGAGCCGCAGCGGCCGATACTGGTAGGGTGAGCGTCTCGCGACTCCAAAATGCCATTGATTCTCTGCCTGCGCATGGGGCCACCGACCAAGACGTCCGACGACTGGAGGAGGCTACGGGGCGCCGCGTGAAGTTGGGCGAGGGTGCGCTCCTGCAAGAGCTGCTGACGGACCGCTATGATCGATTCTCACCCAGTGGCCTCAATGCGCTTGAGCGGCTGGTTCACACGGGTTCCTCGGCGCGCGCGAGGTCGGCGCTTTCGGTGGTCGAGCGATACTTCACGAATCTTCCAGAGCAATCTGCGCTTGCTTCCATCTCGAAGACCCATGGTTTCATTGCGGTGGACGACGAGTCGTCGAAGCTCTGGCATATTCCGTATCCTGACGGCGCGGTGCTGCGCCTGCAGCCGCGCATTCTTCGCGAGGGCGATCGCGAGCTGATCGGCCTCGAAGGCGCAACCTACGACTCCGAAACTCGCTCACTCTTGGTCATCAGTGAGGAAACAGGGGCTGTTCATGAAATGACGGTACGCGATCCAGAAGGCGAGTTGACGCTGGGACCTCCTCGGCTCCTGGGTCAATTGCCGAAACTCGGAACGCGCGCCAACAAGGGGTACGAGGGTTTGACGGTGCTGCCGGCCTCCAAGGCGCCTGACGGCAGGGCAAGACTCTTGGCTGTTTATGAGGGATTTCCGCGTCGCATTGGTGTTCATGATCGCGCGACGCTTCGGGCCGAGGCCGAGATCACGCTGCCTCCCGAGATTCAAAATCGCCTCAAAGATCTCAGCGGATGCGCGGTCGATCCTGCGACGGGTCATCTCCTCCTGCTGTCTGACGAGGCACGCACGCTCGCGGAGGCTCTGCTCGTCCCGAAGCGCCAAGGGGTTGGGCGCGCAGCGCCGGTCACAGGCTGGCAGCTCGTTCCCCTCGGCTTCTCTGAGTTGCCTCCCTCTTTGACCAAGAATCGCCTCCAGCCCGAGGGCCTTTCGGTCGACGATGAGGGCGATGTCTGGGTGCTGACCGAAGGGGACCAGAGCTTACTGCGGCTTAGGCGGTCCGTTTCTTCTTAGCGCGTTTTTTGCGCACGAGGCGCGCTGACGGCGAGTGCTTGAGCTAGGCCAGCACCGTCCATCGACGCCCGGCGAGTTGTTCTAACCAACGCCGTCGTCGCCGTGGAAGTGGTCTTCTCGTGGGCGCCACTCTCCTGCCTTCTCCTGTGATTGGTTCGCGTGCATGGCCGTCGCTACGTAGCGAATCGTCTGACTGTCACCATAGAGTTCCGGGTGCTGAGCCCAAAATCCGAAACATTGCGGGGCCGCGTACTTCATGAGTGATTTTCGTGCCGGAAGCAGGTCACCCGTGCCCGGGTCGCGGCTCTGGCGCTCGACCTCGAGTTTCCCGAAGGCCTCGTCGGCCTGCCGAATCGCGCGGTCGAGATCGGCGCGTGACGTGGTGGCGTTGGCCTGGATCGTGTCGATGAACGCATCGTACATGCGGTGGACAGCGTCCTTGTCTGCGTCGTTCGTAATCTCACGGAAACCAGCCTGGTCGAGGAGTCGGTCCCGAAAATCTTCGTTCGACAGAATGGAGACGAGAAAGCCGGTCGCGGCTTGGCTTGCGAATTGTTCGAGGACCCGCTGTCCCGCTTCACTGGATGGATCTTCCGAGCCGGCGAGTATCTTGAGTGCGTCCACTGCTTCTCGGTCGCCGGTCAAGACCGCTTTCTTGTGCACGTCGCGGAGCTCATCGAGGATAGCTCCTGCCACTCGCTCTCTTGGTACGTAGTTTCGTAGCAGTGCCCATGCCATGGTGGCCACGGTCATGGGGCGTGCGATCAGGCCGTCTTTTTCGAACGGTCGAAACGCGGTCCACGGCTCGATCTCCTCCGGGATCCACTCGAGATAGATCGCGTCGCGGTCCGTTTCGGCGAGGCTGCGATACTGCGCTTCATCGATGACGTGCGTGTCGAGCAAGTGTTGCCAGCCGATTTCAGGATGCTCTCGCGAAACTCCAGGGGCAGACTGGAAGGTGTCAATCAGGTGGCCGAGCGCCGAACGACCGAATACGCTCTTCTTGATCAGAGCGTTCGGCCCGAGATTGGCCACGACGTATTGTCCTTCCGCGCAGTAGAAAGCGCCGTGGTTGTTCAAGAACGTGTCGGTGTTGAGTAAGGCGAGGTCCTTGGCCACTGACTTGATCGACGCTTGATCGTGCACCTCGAGCGGGTTGTACGAATAGTCCTGGTAGCGGAAGTCTGGGTCCTCGTCGGTGAACGGAACCACGACGCCGGCGATGGCATCCCACATATCGGCGTTGCTCTTGTACGCAGCGAGGTTCGCATCCGGGATGCGATCTCGCGTACCCGCTTGGTAGTCGATCGCGAAAAGGCTCGCGTTGTAGTTCTCGTTGTCTTCATAGAGCGTGCCGTAGGACGATGGCCAGTCGCTCTTGATCGAGACGGGTACACCCTCGCGATAGCCCGCCGAGAACCCACCGACATGCGTCGCACCGGCGACGCCGTCGGAGAGGATCTCGTCCACCGAGCCGCCCTGTCCCGGGGCGTTGAAGTGGACCATTTGTTTGGCCAGACGAAGATGCTGTTTGTTCAGCTCCTGGACGACGTGATCGATGTGCTTGTGCCCGATGTCACCGCCATAGAAGACCACACGGTTTCCAACTCGGCCATCGTCGAGCCGATACTGATGCGCGGGCCCTCGGATGAGGCGAGCGGCGTTGAGCTTGGGAAGCAGACGCGCCACGAAGTCGCGCGCGGCGGGGGGAAGCTGCGCGATGGCGCCCCCGATGATTTGCTGCACGGGGATGAAGGCTTTGCCTTCGTAGATCTCGCTTGGTCGTGCGAGGGGGCCGACCGCTTCAGACAAAGGGTTGAACGCGTCGTTGAGCGCGATCAGATTGAGCGCCCGGTCGGCGTCGCGGATGACGGTCTTGAGGGCGGTCGTCAGGGGCAGTGCCTTTCCCGTCGGGGCGGTGGCCTCGGGCTCGGACGCGCCCTCTTCGAACGCCCGCACCTGATGGGCTCGAACGGGTGAGGATGCCGTCGTGGGCGTGGCCGCCGTATACGCGCCTGCCGTCGCCCCGAAAGTCGCTCGTCCCCCCCCGATCTCTACGCGATCCAGTGTCGGCGAGGGCGCTTTTGGCGTGCGTGCTGTTGTGCGTGCCGTTGTGCGTGCCGCTGTGCGTTCCGTTGATTTGGGTCTCGCGGCGCCTTTCGTGTCACCCGTGTCTCGGTCCAAGACATCGGGACTAAGTACTTGGCTGGGGGCTTGCGAGCGGTCGTTTGCGCGGTTCGTGAGCTGCACGGTGTAACCTCCGGGGGCGGGACCGCTCGACGCGGGCGCCGCTCCGGCTGCATGTATCGCGCCCGGGCTCGCTCTTGGTGCGTACTTGTTGCGCGCTTGTTGCGTACTTGTTCCCTGCGTGTTGCTCCCCATGCCCTCTTCGTCGCCCGTTGTCTGGCGAGGGCGCACCTCTGCTCCGGATCGCGCAGCTCTCGGCACTGGCTCGAGGCCTGGGTTTGTCTGCGTACGGTGGGCTGGCTTTGGTTCTCTCGCGGCTTTTCTTGCCCCTGTTCATCGTGCTGGATTGTTGGAGGGGGCCAACGAAGCTAGATTTCGGTCGAGGAAGCTCCGAAATGGCCTATCGTCCCGACCAGCGCGCGGTCACGTGCTCCATCCTGACTACCGGTGGTTGGTGTGAGGGCACGCTTCATGTTCCCCGAGCTTCGTTCTTGGTGGATCAGCTGAACGTCGGCAACCACGAGCTCTTGAAACTCACGGACTTTCGGTTCCTTACTCGGGACATCCGGCATGAGTTCTTCGCGCTGCAGCGGGACGGCGTGGCCTTGGTGATCCCACCCGACAACGAGACGCAGATCGTTGCCGCGCCCGAAGACAACGCAATCAGCGCATCCGTGACATGTTGGTTTGGCTTCGGCGTCGTCATGGGACGTGTCCGTATGAGGCGCGGGGTCAGGACCAGTGATTTTTGGGTACGCCAAGCGGGGTTCGTGGTCCTCGAGGACTGCAAGGTGCGCCTCGCCGACGACCTCGAACAACTCTGCGCCGCGGTCATCGTGAACACCAAACAGATGATCGGCCTGTCCGAGGAATCGAGCCCTCGCTAGATGTGCGCGGCGGAGTCGTAAGCCCCTTGTGCTGGAATCAAATGAGGATCGTTGTGCGGCGATCTTCTTAAGGGGATCTCGAGCGGCTCCATGCGACGAAACCAGTCCGTCCCGGTCTCGTGGAGCGGGTCGAGTTCGAGTACGTCCGGCACGGGACGTTGTGCCTGATGGCGAACTTCAACGTGGCGACCGGCAAGATCGTCAGCCCGTCCATCGGGCCGAGCCGGATCCAGCGCGATGATTTTCGCGCATGATCAAGATCAAGATCAAGATCAAGATCACGATCAAGGTCACGGTCACGGTCACGGAGCTGCGCACCCAGAACGGGTCCTCCACCCGCCCTGCTTCAGCGTCACCTCGACGGTCACCGATCTCTTGCCCATGCGATCCCCCTCCAGGGAGGGGATCGTATGGGCAAGAGGTCGGTCAGTGTCGAGGTGACGCCGAAGCAGAGGGCTGTGCTCGAGCCACTTACGCGGGCGAAGGTGGCGCCACAGCGGTTGGTGGAGCGGTGCCGGATCGTGCTGATGTCAGCCGAGGGCCGAAACAACGAGGAGCAAGCAGACGAGCTGGGCGTGGACCGGCAACGTGTGCGGCGGTGGCGTGTCCGTTGGGTTGGAGCAAGCGCAGCAACTGGTCGATGCAGAGAATGGAGGCGCGAACGGCAAGGATCTGGAGAAGCTGATCCTCGGCGTGCTTGAGGACAACGAGCGGAGTGGCGCCGGAAGTTCCTTGAAGATCCGTCTCATCGGATTCGCTTCGTCTACACGCCCCGTCATTGCTCCTGGCTCAACCAGGTCGAAATCTGGTTCTCTGTCCTCGCCCGGCGGCTTCTCAAACGATCCCGCCGTTGCTCCGCGAGGCCGGCGAGCTGGTCGCAATCCTGATGAGCTCCGCAAAGACGGCGGGCTCTGACGAATCCCGCTGAGCACTCATTCCGATGCCCGGTTCACATTCACATTCCCCGCTCCGATTGCTGTTCCCCGTCCCCTGTTCCCAGCTCCCAGCCCCCAGCTCCTCTCCGTTGTCGCCCATCGTCCGGGAGTGATTGGCGTCGCATGAACGGGGACCCGGGAGCAGGGAACCGGGCATGAGGAACGCGAATCGGAGCGGGGAATGTGAATGTGAACCGGGAACAGTGAACGAAGGGATCGGCATTTCGGCCGAGCACATCTAGCGGCTTCGCTGCTGCCGCGCGCGTGCCGCCTCCGCGAGCTCGTCGAGTGTTCTGACTGTATCGTTCCATCCAAGGCATGCATCGGTGATGCTCTGCCCGTATCGAAGCGCCTCGGTCGGCGCCGGGGCTTGGTTGCCCTCGACGAGATGGCTCTCGAGCATGACACCCATGACCTCGCCAGATCCTTCCCGGACCTGGCTCGCCACGTCGCGCGCGACCAGCGGCTGATTCTTCGGGTCCTTTCGACTGTTGCCGTGGCTGCAGTCGATGAGAACCCGGGGTCCGAGCCCGCTCGTGCGCAGTCGCTCGGCGGCATCGGCGACGCTCCCGCGGTCGAAGTTGGGGCCGGCGTGCGCGCCGCGCAGGATGATGTGGCAATCTCGGTTGCCTTTTGTCCCGACGATGGCGGCGATGCCTTGCTTGGTGACCCCGATGAAGTGATGGGGGTGGGCGGCCGCCTGCACCGCTTCGATGGCGATGCGGATGCTGCCGTCGGTTCCGTTCTTGAAGCCGACGGGCATCGACAAGCCTGACGCCAGCTCTCGATGGCCCTGGCTCTCGGCGGTGCGGGCGCCGATCGCGCTCCAGGAAACGAGGTCGGCGAGGAACTGCGGGATGACCGTGTCCAGGAACTCCGTGCCGGCGGGGACCCCGAGCTCGGCGAGATCGAGGAGCAGTTGTCGCGCGAGACGAAGGCCCTTGTTGATGGCGTAGCTGTCGTCGATGTCTGGATCGTTGATGAGTCCCTTCCAGCCGATCGTCGTGCGCGGCTTCTCGAAGTAGACCCGCATGAAGATCACGAGCGCGTCGGACAATCGATCGGCCTCGGCACGAAGGCGTTCGCCGTACTCAAGCGCCGACGCGGGGTCGTGGACCGAACAGGGACCGACGATGACAAGGAGCCGATCGTCGAGGCCATGGATGATGTCGGCGGCGCGGGCTCGTGCGCCTCGAACGGTGACTTCTGCCGACGCGGTTACGGGCAGGTCCTCGCTGAGAATCGCGGGCGGAATCAGGGGGCGCAGGCCGGCAATCCGGACGTCGTCGGTGACGTGAAACATGGCTGTCGTTTGGATTCCTACACGGACGTACCGCGCTTTGCACGGGCTTTGCAGGAGCTTCGAACGAGCGTCGCACGGCTTCGCGCAGGCTGGCCTCGGGCACTTAGGGGGTGTGTGGCCTTGGAGCGCGGAGCGAGCTAGGGTCAGTGGTCCGAGAGTGCCGCGCCGGCATGGGCCGGAGCGAGGATGACGGAGGATGCTGAAGTGCCTACGATTTCGCCCAATTCTTACCTGACCGCGTCCGACCTCGGCATGGACAAACGGTCGATCAAACAGTCCGTCGCGAATCACATCGAATACACCCAGGGTAAAGATGGGTACTCGGCCACGCCGCTCGATTTCTTCTGGGCATTGGCGCGGAGTGCGCGCGACCGGATGTTCGACCGCTGGAACAAGACGCAGCAGAGCTACTACGTGCGCGATGTTCGCAGGGTCTACTACTTGTCGCTTGAGTTCCTGCCCGGGCGGCTCCTCGAAGACGGCCTCTACAGCTTGGGTATTCACGATGAGGCTGAGGCCGCGCTCAGCGAGCTCGGCTTGAAGCTGTCGGACCTCGCGGAGATGGAGGTCGATCCGGGCCTGGGCAATGGTGGTCTTGGTCGACTGGCGGCCTGTTTCCTGGACTCGATGGCCACGTTGTCCGTGCCCGCGATGGGGTACGGCATTCGATATGAGTACGGCATCTTTCGCCAGGCCATCGTGGACGGCCAACAGGTGGAGCGTGCGGACAACTGGCTTCGGTACGGCAACCCTTGGGACATGCCGCGTCCCGAGCGGCTTTACGTCGTGCCGTTCGGGGGGCGCGTCGAGCTCAACCACGGGCGCGCCGAATGGGTCGATACCGAGACGGTGATCGCGATGGCGCACGACATCCCGGTACCAGGATATCGCAATGGCGTGGTCAATACGCTGAGGCTTTGGGCGGCGAAGGCTTCCCGCGAGTTCGACTTTCAGGACTTCAACCGGGGCGATTACATCGCTGCGATCGAGGCGAAGAACGCGACGGAGAATATTTCTCGCGTCTTGTACCCGAATGACATGGTCATTCAAGGTCGTGAGCTCAGGCTGAAGCAGGAGTTCTTCTTCGTGTCGGCGACGCTGCAGGACGCGATCTATCGTCACCTGAAGACGCATCCTTCGCTCGCAAACCTGGCCGAGAAGGCCGTCTTCCAGCTCAATGATACGCATCCGGCGATTGCGGTGGCGGAGCTCATGCGTATTCTCGTCGATCTTCACGCATTCGAGTGGGAAGCGGCTTGGAAGATTGCGAGCGACTGCTTTGCGTACACGAATCACACCGTCTTGCCGGAAGCGCTCGAGGTCTGGCCCTTGAGTTTGCTCGAGCGGCTATTGCCGCGTCATGTCCAGATCATTTTCGAGCTCAATACTCGGTTCCTGAAGGCGGTTCGCGCCCGCTATCCGGGGGACGAGATGCGCGTGCAGCGGATGTCTCTTGTCCACGAGGAAGGCGAAAAGCGCGTCCGTATGGCCAACCTCGCGATCCTCGGCAGTCGATCCGTCAACGGTGTCTCCGAGCTTCATAGCAAGATCTTGCGAGAGCGCTTGTTTCACGATTTCGCGGACATGATGCCCGAACGCTTCAACTCGAAGACGAACGGGATTACGCCGCGGCGTTGGCTTCTCAAGTCCAATCCGGGGCTGTCCACACTGATCTCGCGACACATCGGGCGCAGCTGGCCGACCCAGCTCACCGAGCTCGAGGCCCTTCGACCGCTGGCTGAGAGTGATGCGTTCCAGACAGAGTGGCGGGCCGTCAAACGAGAGAACAAGGAGCGTTTGGCGAAGTATCTCAAGACTTCCTTCGATTTTCAGGTGGATCCTGCGTCGTTGTTCGACGTCCAGATCAAACGCATCCACGAATACAAGCGGCAGCTCTTGAATCTCCTCAATATTGCGAGCCTCTATCTCGACTATTGCGATGGCATGGTGCTCGATGATGCGCCGAGAACATTCCTCGTCGCGGGCAAAGCAGCGCCGGGATACGACCTGGCCAAGCGTACGATTCGCTTGTTCAGTGACGTCGGGGAGGTCGTGAACAGCCACCCCGGCGTGAACGATCGCATGCGTGTGTACTTCGTTCCGAACTATAGCGTCTCGCTTGCGGAGATGATCATTCCCGCGACGGACGTGTCGATCCAAATCTCGTTGGCCGGGATGGAGGCCTCGGGAACGGGCAATATGAAGTTCGCTCTCAACGGGGCGCTGACCGTAGGCACGCTCGACGGCGCGAACGTGGAGATCGCCGAGGCGGTCGGGCGCGAGAACATCTTCATCTTTGGGCTCGACGTGGAGGGGGTTGCGCGCCTTCGACAGAGCGGCTATGTGCCGCGGACCTACTACGAACGCGACCCGAGGCTCCGACGAACGATCGACGCCATCGCGAACGGGCGCTTCTCGCCCGGTGATCCGAGCCGACACAAGGTGATCGCCGACTATCTCATGAACGTCGATCCGTACATGGTCCTTGCGGATTTCGCCGCTTTTGGGGAGATTCAGGCGAAGGTATCCGAGGCCTATCGTTCCGCAAACGAATGGACGAAGAAGTCCATTATCAACACGGCTTCAATGGGCCCGTTTTCGAGCGACGCGGTGATCGAGAAATATGCGACTGAGATCTGGGACGCTCAAGTCGGATCTGGAAAGCAAGGTGGGTTCTAGCTGATGGGCGTCGAAGTTCCCCGGTTCATGGCGAAAGCACCCGTGCCATTGGCGTTTGGCACGAGCGGGCTTCGTGGCCTCGTGACCGACATGACCGATCTCGAGGTCGGGATCAATGTCGCTGGTTTTCTGCGCTTTCTGCGGCGTGCCGGCATGATCGAGGCCGGATGTCCCGTTGCGGTTGCTCGCGACCTAAGACACGTCGATCCGAAGTCCGGTCTCGTGAGCAGTCCCCGCATTGCGGCCGCAGCGGCCTCGGCGATCGAGCGCGAAGGATATCGCGTGATCAACGCGGGGACGATTCCGACGCCGGCGCTTGCCTACTTCGCGACCGGTCGCCGGACCCCGACTGATGATCGCTGGCCGGGGCCCATGCCCGCCGTGATGGTGACCGGAAGTCACATCCCGGCCGATCGAAACGGGGTCAAGTTCTACCGGCCGGATGGCGAGGTCTTGAAGGGCGACGAGCCGGGCATCTTGGCGGCCGTGGCCGAGGTTCGCCGAGCTCTGTATTCGGCCACGGCGTCGTCGAGCGCCTACGACTCAGAAGGGGCGTTGACGTCGCCTTCGCCTTTGCCTCCGGTGGTCCCGGAAGCGGCCCGGATGTACGTCGAACGCTACACCCGCCTGTGGCATCGCAGCGACCGACCGCTGTCTGGACTGAAGGTTGTTGTCTACGAGCACTCGGCGGTCGGTCGAGACCTTCTTGTCGAAGTGCTCGAATCCGCCGGCGTCGATGTGGTTCGAGAGGAACGAAGTGAGACGTTCGTGGCCGTCGATACCGAGGATGTGAGTCCGGACGAGGAAGCGCACTACGCGCGTCTGGTCGCGCGCCATGGCGCGCACGCGCTGGTCTCCACGGACGGAGATGGCGATCGTCCCTTGGTCGTCGACGAGACTGGGCGTTTTCACCGAGGGGATGTGCTGGGTGCGGTCGTGGCGGAATGGCTCGGCGCCGACTACGCGGCCATCCCTGTGAGCACGAACGATGCCGTCGAGCTCCATTTCGCCCGCACCGGCGGGTTGAAGTTGGCGTCGACGCAGATCGGCTCGCCGTATGTTATTCAAGCCATGAACGAAGCCCGCACCCAAGGTTTTACGAAGGTTGTGGCTTGGGAGGCCAATGGTGGCTTCTTGACCGGCGCCGATTTCAACGTGGGCGATGGTTTCTTGACGGCGTTACCTACGCGCGATGCGATGTTGCCGATCCTCGGGGCGCTCTTTAGCGCGCAGGCCGCCGACGATCGGCGCATGTCTTCGGTCTTTGGGCGGTTCCCCGACCGGCGAACACGGGCTGGACTCATCGATGACTTTCCGCGCGCGCGAGCGCTTGCGATCCTTGCGAGGCTGAGACCCGCTGGCGGCGAAGAGAGGATCGCGCCGGAGGTCGAACGCTGTTTCTCCGCCATTCCGAGCCTGGGAACCGTGGACCGCATGAACTCCGTCGATGGCGTCCGCATCTATTTCTCAGGTGGCGATGTGATCCATTTTCGCGCGTCGGGGAACGCGCCTCAGTTTCGAGTGTACGTCGTGAGCGCGACCCAGGAACGCGCCGATGAGATTGTGAAGCTCTGCGTTCGCCACCCAGACGGGGTCGTCTATCGGCTTGGAGACCTCTCGTTGGCTTGCGATTGATTCGCGACGCAACTACGAAGATGCTGAGCGACTCCGAGAAGTACCCGGACCTGTGTGGCCCGCGCTCGCCGTACGTGGGAGGAGATCGCGCTTGTGAGCTTGCGGTGGGCCTGCATTCAACGGCCGAGATTCCGTCCTTACGCGATGATCGACGGGGATGATTTGGGCGACGTCTTGGGCCGGGTCTTGGGCAGGGTCTTGGGCAGGGTCTTGGGCAGGGTCGAGATTGCTCTGCCAGCGACTGAGCACCGGCGTGGGCGCTTGACCGAGGGTGACCGAGAGCCCGTAAATATTCCCGGGAAGGCTATTCTTGAGGGCGCTGAGGTTGTGCACGATGAATGCACCCGAGGCGTCTCGCGTGAGGGTGCCTTTCTTTTCGAGGGTCGCGATCGCGCGCTGAACGGTTTTTGTCGTGACCCCAAGGGCGGCGGCCAATTCGGACCGAGTGATCCTCCGGCCCACGTGAACGTCGTCGTCGCTGCTCTCGCCATACGTTCCGGCGTAGTCGAGCAAGATGCGGAGCAACCGCACGTCGACATCGTATAGAGCGACCGATTGTGCGGTATGGTTCGCGAGCGCGTGGCGGACGGATGCGTCCAGATACATCTGGTAGGCGAGCGCGCCGTTTTGCTGGATGCAGTCGAAGAAGGCGCGGCTTTGGATCATCAGGGCCGTCAAGTCGGTCTCGGCGCGGGCGCTAACCAGCCATGGGGCGCCCGCAGCCCATTCAGCGTCGCCGAAGATCGCGGGGGCGGAAAGCACGCCGAGGAGCAGCGTCACGGTTCGTTCTCGATTCGTCCGGTACAAGGCTGCGGTTCCGTCAACAAGGTAGGCGATCTCTGTCTGTGGCATGCCGCCGCGGACGAGCATCGCCCCGCTGTCGAGTCGGCGCAGCCTCGACGCCCGGCTTAGGCGTTTGAGCTCATCGAGCGACAACGAAGCGAACGGCTCATGGCGCCGAAACCAAAACAGCGCTTCTTTCATCCTTGGAACCCTAGGGCTGCGTCCGTGCCTTGTCACCCATGGGCGCGCCTGGTGGGGTTTTCAAGAGGCGGTTTCGCGCCAGAAATTCTGGGACTTCTGACACAGTTGCCGCGTCGAATTGGGTGCACGCGTGCTCCCGGACACAGATCGACCGGCACCGGCGCGCGAAAGCTCACGTGGCTTCGGTGGCCTTCGACTTCGCGACGCCTGCGTCCCACGACACCGGCGGCGTCTCGACTCTGCCGGTCGGCTTCGGAGCATACGACGCCGCCCACCGCGGATTGCCGCCTGCGCGTGCCGGGTTCATGCCGTGCGCGAGGTCAGTCTACGGCCGGGAGATCTTGGTTCGCTGACTTCTGTAGGATTTCGTTCTCGTGCGTGTCGACGCGTTCGATCTGATCGAGCAAACGGTTGACCCGTGCCACGATACCTACGGGCGTGTCCGCCCAGTCCGCCCACCACAGCTCATCAAGGATGTCTCGAAGCTCGCGCAACGTTTGGGTATGGCACGACTTGAGTGTGTCGAGCGTGCGCGAAAAGCGCGGATGGTGGCGCGGGACTTCTTGATAGAGCGACGACACTTCAACCGTTGCGTAGTCGCGAACCAGGTGCTCGTGCAGACGACTCAGCTCGGCGCTCAAAGGCACGGCGATGGTGCTGTCTTCTTGGTCGGCGTGCTGCTGAGCGCGCTGCACCAGCCGCCGAATCGTCGCCACGACGCGACGTGTCGAGGGGATCAGTTGAGTATGATGAGGCTCGCGTGGCGTGTGGTGGGTATCAAGCATGGCGGGCGAGTAAGCAAAGATGGTGCCATCAGGGGCGAGTCACCGACTTTGGGCGATGCTCCGATGCCTTTCGCCACAACGGGTCTGTTTGGTTGCGGCATTCGATCCCACCTCGCACCCACAAAGTGCTAGGAACGACCGGTGCAGCGGCCGTTCCACATGACGCTTCACTCTGCGCTTGTGGTCTCGGCGGTCACATGGGTCGCGGCGAACGTCGGCGGATGCACGCATCGGGGCGAAGATGAAGCACAGACTGCGCGCGTTCGCCTGGTCTTCAAGCACGGCAAGATTGCGGGGCGTCCGGATGCGCTTCGTGGCCTTCTCGATCGCTTCGAAGCGAGCACGCCAGGTGTCGAGGTCGTCGAGACCTCGTTGCCGTCGGACTCGGACGAACAGCACCGGTTCTATGTCATCAATCTGGAAGGCGGGGCGTCGGAGTTCGACGTCATGGCGCTCGATGTCATTTGGATCTCGGAGTTTGCGCGCGCGGGTTGGATTCGGCCACTCGATGCGCTGCTCTCCGAAGACGCCCGAAGTGATTTCTTCCCGGGCACATTGGATGCGGTCACGTTTGAAGGTCGAGCCTACGCGGTTCCGTGGTTCGCGGACGCCGGTGTGTTGTATGCGCGGCGCGATCTCCTCGCCGAGATCGGTGCCGAGCCTCCGCGTACGTGGGCCGAGCTTCGCAACGCAGCACGGCGGATTCGGGACCTTCATCCTGAGCTTCATGGGTTTGTTTGGCAGGGCAAGCAGTATGAAGGACTGGTGTGCAATGCGCTCGAGTACATCTGGGGTTCGGGGGGCGACGTCATCGACGAGGGTCGCGTCGTGTTGGACAGCTCGACCAACGAGATCGCGCTCCAAACGATGCGGGGATGGATTGAGGAAGGTCTAACGCCTCCATCGGTGACGACCATGACTGAAGAGCCGGCGCGTCACGTATTTCAAGCCGGGCGGGCGGCGTTCATGCGCAACTGGCCGTATGCATACACGCTGCTTCAGCAAGAAGGCTCCGCGGTGCGCGACAAGGTCGTGGTCACGCGCCTCCCGGCGGCGACGCTGGGGGGATGGCATTTGGCCGTGAACGCGGATACCAGGCACCCGGAGCTCGCGGAGCGCTTCGTTCGGTTCATGACGAGCGCCGAGGCGGCAAAGACGTTGGCGTTGTCATTTGGCTACCAGCCAGCGCGTCGATCGGTCTACGACGACGCGGAGATTCGTGCGAACTCGGCGTTCATCCCCGGGCTGCCGGACATCCTGGGGGCTGCGCGTCCGCGCCCGGTGACGCCTTACTACCTCATGATGTCGAAGATCCTCCAGCTTGAGTTCAGCGCGGCTGTTTCGGGCCTCCGACCTCCGAAGGTCGCACTCGCGCGCGCCGCCGAGGCGTTGCGCCATCTGATGGGTGAAGAGGGGCCTCGATGATCGCGGTGCGACGCCGAACCCAGGTGGCTTTTGTCGCGCCGGCGCTCATCTTGTTGTCTGGCGTGACGGTCTATCCCTTGTTGCACGTGGTTTGGCTGAGTCTTCGCCGGCGACTTCTCATCTTTGATATCGATCGTTTCGTCGGGTTGAGCAACTATCGCCGACTTCTTGGCGACGATCGGTTTCTGAGCGCGCTCGCCAATACAGCGTATTTTTGCGGGGTATCGGTGGCGCTCGAGTTGGTGCTCGGGGTCTCGGTCGCGCTCGTTCTCAACCGTGTGCGTCGCGCACGCGGAGTCGTGATGGCGATCGTGCTTCTTCCGTGGGCAATTCCGACGGTGGTGTCGGCGAAGATGTGGGCGTGGATGTTCAGCGCCGATTACGGTGTCCTGAACTACCTATTAGGGCGCCCGGTGAACTGGCTTGGTAGCCCCTTCTGGGCGCTCAACGCGGCGATTCTGATGGATGTGTGGAAGACAACGCCTTTCGTCGTGCTGCTCGTGATGGCGGCTCTGAAAGAGATCCCCGAAGACCTCTATCGGGCGGTGCGGGTCGATGGTGCAGGACGCATCGGTACGTTTTGGTACGTGACGTTGCCACTCGTTGCGCCGATGCTCGTGATCGTCGCGGTCTTCCGAACGCTTGATGCGGTCCGTGTCTTCGATGCTGTGTTTGTCTTGACGGGCGGGGGACCCGCGGGAACGACCGAGACACTGTCTGTCTATGCCTACGAATTGCTCTTTCAAACGCTGCAGTTTGGATACGGGTCCACGGTGGCGTTGTCCGTCTTCTTGATCGCGCTCCTTCTGACGGGAGGGTACCTCTTGGTGCTGCGGCGGCTGCCCTCGCGCCTTTGAGATGGACGAGGCGGAGGTGTTCGTGCCGAGGACTCTAGGCTCCGACGTTGAGGCTGCGAAGTTCATGTTGAGGAGTTCATATTGAGGAGTTCATATTGAGGCTTCGAAGAGGCATGACGCTGCACGAAGGGGGGCTCTGGGGGCTTCGAGTCTCGGCGCTCGTCTTGGTGGTCGGTTTTGCGATCGGCCCGATCGCTTGGCAGTTGATCACATCGTTCAAGACCGACGCTGCGCTTGTTCGCCTTCCTCCGTTCTGGCCCGAACCGTGGACGACCGCAAACTATGAAGCGGTTGTTCAGGAGCCGTCCTTGCTTCGGGTGTTGATGAACACCTTGATCGTCGCGGGTTGCTCGACGGCTTGCTCTCTCGTGCTCGGGGCGTGCGCGGCTTTCTCGTTGAGTGTGCTACGCATTCGCGGGGCTCAGTGGATACTCGCGGGCGTCCTGGCGGTCTCGATGTTTCCGCCGATCGCAACCGTGAGCCCGCTCTATCTCGTCGTTCGCTTTCTCGGGCTGCGCGATAGTCTTCTTGCGCTCATCCTGCTCGATTCGACCTTCGCGCTTCCGCTCGGGATCTGGGTGATGGCCAACTTTTTTCGAAACCTCCCGCCCGAGGTCTACGCCGCGGCGCGTGTCGATGGGTGTTCGGTCAGCGGCGCCTTTGTACGTGTCGTGCTTCCGCTGTCTGCGCCTGGGCTCTTCGCGACGGCTATCTTGGTTTTCATCTTTGCGTGGAATGAGTTCTTGCTCGCGCTGACAATTACGGTCACGACGGCATCTCGAACCGTACCGGTCGCCATCGCGATGTTTCCGGGACTTCATGAAATTCCATGGGGCGAAATCGCCGCCGCATCGATCGTGATGACGACACCCATCGTGGTCTTGGTGTTCTTCTTCCAGCGGAGAATCATCGAAGGACTGACGATGGGGTCGGTGAAGGGATAGCGTCGAACCTCGGTGTTGCGAAGATTCTGTGGATGTCGATAAGGAGGTTGAGCAGTGGCCGTGGTTACGCTCGAAGGGGTTACGAAGGTTTTCGGCGCATCGGGTCGACGGAGTGCGGCCGTACGAGCGCTCGACGCGATCGGCTTGACGATCGACGATGGCGAGTTCTTCTCCTTCGTCGGGCCGAGTGGTTGCGGCAAATCGACGGCGCTTCACCTCATCGCCGGACTGGAGACCGCGGATGCTGGGACCATCCGGTTCGATGGCGTGCGCGTGAACGACCTCGAGCCGAAAGATCGCGATGTGTCGCTGGTGTTCCAGAGCTACGCGCTCTATCCCCATATGTCGGTGCGCCAAAACGTTGGGTTTCCGCTCAAGGTGCGCCGCGTACCGCGCCGTGAGATCGACACCGCCGTTGCGCGGGTCGCCGCGTCCGTCGGGATCGAGTCGCTTCTCGACCGGCGTCCGCGCGCGCTCTCGGGTGGACAGCGGCAGCGGGTCGCGCTGGCTCGAGCACTTGTTCGGCGCCCGCGGGTCTTTTTGATGGACGAGCCGCTCTCGAATCTCGATGCGCGCCTCAGACTCGAGATGCGGACCGAGCTCAAGCGGATTCATCAGGCCTCTCCGGTTACCACCGTGTACGTCACACACGACCAAGAGGAAGCGATGACGATGTCGGATCGAATCGCGGTGATGCATCGCGGGCAGCTTCAACAATGCGGCACGCCAGCCGAGATCTATCGAACGCCCGCGAATTGCTTCGTGGCTTCCTTCATGGGGAGTCCGCCGATCAACTTTTTCAAGGGTGGGTTCTTGGCGCGCCTATTGCTAAACGATGTCGAGGGTGTGGTGTTCAGAGGGTTGGCGCCGGATGGTCTGAGCGTGGGGCTAAGGCCCGAAGATCTCTCTGTTCGCGCAAGCTCATCGCCGACGGCGAAGGGGGCTGCGACGGGGGCTGCTACGACCGGGCCATGGATTCCGGGAACGCTGCGTTTTGTCGAGGACACGGGCCGTGAGCGTTGGGGGGACGTGGACTGTGGGGGGCAGATGATCCGCGCTCGAATCTCGGGCTCGGTCGCCAACGGTCGAACGCAGGTGGGGCAAACTGTCGCGGTCGACATCGTATCGACGGAGAATATCCAGCGTTTTGACGCCTCGACGGAACGGCGCCTCTGCGACGAACCAAAAGTATCCTGAACGTTCGGTCGTCATTGAGGTCTCGATGCGAATGTGGCCTTCTTATGAGGTGACGACCCGACAAGCGAAGACGAAGACGAAGACGCGCGCGCGGGTGTCGATGGTCGGCGGAGATGTCGACCACGCGCCCGAGGAGCCCATCATTCCGCCCGAGCCAACTTTGGACGCGGAGATGGTCACGGCGCAGCCTGTCCACCACGGAGGGCGCCCGCGCGATCACGCGTTCGCGGTGGGCGCTGACCAGCTTGGAATCTATGCGCTGACTGAGGGCCTTGGCATCGACGAGGTCACGGCTGAAGACGAGGCGCCGATCCCTGATGAACTCATCTGCTCACCGTCCGCGTTCGAAGACGACGAGTGATCGGGCGAAGGCGTCGCGCTTTGCGCGTGGATCTCGAAGAACTCGGTGTCTCGAGTGCGCGCGAGCGCGGCCTACGTGGTGAGTAGGCCTTCTGGGAGCGCTCGAAGGTTGCCGCGATCGTCGATTGCGACCACGTGAGCCTCGGCCGTGAAGACGGGGTCCGTGGCGCCTTCGAGGAACACCGTCTGCGAGAAAGTGAGCCGATAGTCGGAGGTCCGCGCCGCGGTGGATCGAATCTCGAGCTGATCGTGAAGTCGGGCCGGTCGGTGGAATTTCAGGCGCATCTCGTAGACGACGAAGACGAAGCCTTGCGCTTGGAGATCCGCGAGCCTGTAACCCTGCTCCGCGAGAATGTCCGTTCGCGCACGCTCGCAGTACTTGAGGTAGTTGGCGTGATAGACGATGCCTTGGGCGTCAGTGTCTTCGAGGTAGATTCGAACGGACAAGCTGTGGCTGTGCGGCGTCACTCGCCGGCGAATACTCGAACCGCCGCTGAATTGGAAAGGAAGAAACGCCGCGCTCCTCCTTGATGACCCCGTTGGCCTCCGGGATTCGCTTGAGCCTAGCGGGCGTCGACGATGTGGAACTCGACGCGACGGTTCTTCGCTCGGGCTTGGTCGGAGTCGTTGGGCACGATGGGGCGGTCCGGACCGAATCCCGCAGCCTTGAGTCGCTCACGGGCCACGCCGGCTCGAACGAGATGGGCGATGATCCCCTCGGCCCGTCGGCGCGACAGCGCGACATTCACGGAGCGCGGGCCAAGGTCATCGGTGTGACCCTCAATGAGCACGCTCTTGTTCGCCGGCAGGGCTTTGATCTGGTCCGCGATCGCGGCCAGGATCGGCCAGCTCTTTTCCGCGATCGTTGCGCTTCCGAGTCCGAATTCGATGTTGTCCTTGATCTCGATGATGGCCTTTTTCTTGTCCACAACGACGCGGTCGCTCTTGGCCGCGACCGTTGTCGTTGCCCCTGGTAGGTGTGCGCCGCGGCATCCCGAGAACTCCGGGCGTCCAGGGTCGGTCGGACAGTCGTCCATGAGGTCGTCGACCCCGTCCTTGTCGAAATCTCCCGCGCGCGCCTCACCAGACACGGCGAGCGTCAGCGCGAAGGCGAATGGGAGGCAAAGCGGCAGGAAAAGCGGGAGGCAGAGCGCAGATCGGAGGCGGCCTAGGGCCTGGGCAGTGCGGAACAAGGAGGTCTTCATGGTTCGAAGAACACCTAACATGGAATCCGTGGTGTTCGGAACGTCGGTCCGAGCCGTGTTTCAGCGTGGCTTTCCACGAGGACCGTGACGCCAGCGGGCGCGGATTCGAGGCAGTACAACGGCAAGCGCGGCCAGTGCGCCGAGTGCGCCCAGTGCGCTCGTGTGTCTGAATGCGCGAATGCGCGCACAGGCCACCTGATGGCAGCTGCAGCCTCCTTCGAAGGCCGCCGTCGATTCGGGCGCCTCCACTCCGGCGTCCAGGCTGACGCTTGCATCACCGTAGGCGGCGTCAGCGTAGGCGCCGGCGTCAGCGTAGGCGCTGCCGGCGTCAGCGTAGGCGCTGCCAGCGTCAGCGTGGGCGCTGCCAGCATCAGCGTAGCCGTCGGCGTCGGCGTCCGTATCGGCGTCGGCGTCCGTATCGGCGTCGGCGTCCGTATCGGCGTCGTTGCTGCGCCCATCACTCGCGTCTTCGTCCGCCGCCGACGCGTCGGGAGGGCGACCACTGTCCGTCGTCGATCCGGCGTCGAGCGCCGTCGAGGCATCCCGAGCCTGTGCATCGGGGGACTGCGCATCCATCCCCTCCGCGTCGGGGGATTGCGCATCCACCCCCTGCGCATCTCGTGTTCCAGCGTCCGACGGTCTTGCATCCGGAACGCCCGCGTCAGTCCCCGAGATCGGTTGGCGATCTTTCATCGTCGCGGCGAGCGGCCAGCCTTGATTGCCTCCCGGTTGAAACGCATAGGCGCCGACGTCGGCTGCGCCGTTGCGCGGCGTCCCGTTGAAGTCATCGCTCGGTACGTCGCGGACGTCACCGGAGTCACGGAGAGCCCCACCGGCAGTCGGGAAGAGGTCGATGGGCGGACGGCCGGTTGTGTTGCCATCGACAACGTCATAAGCGAGGTTGCCGGTCGACAGGGCGCCGCTTGGAGCGGATCCCGTGCCGACATTTCCGCGCAGGGTGGGCGAGGCCGCGTTCGAACCGAGGTAGATCGCCGTTCCATCGGCGTAGATGGCGTTGTTCGCGATGAGCACCGCGCCGGATGCGCTGCGCACGCTGATACCGCTTCCGCTCGCTCCGAGGATGGTATTGTGTACGACCGTGAGGTTCGAAGGCGTTCCGTTCTGGTGGAGCTGCATCGCGATGCCATCGGCGGCCGCGCTCAGGATGATGTTGTTTCGGATGATCGCGTCGGCCGCCGACTGAATCGCGTGATCGCCGCAGCCGAAAAGAAGGTTGCGCTCAATGATGTTGGGCGGGCCGTTGCCGACCGCGCCGTACGTCAGGATGCACGGGTACTTGGTATTGTGAACGACGTTGTCGCTGATGATTGTTCCGTAGCTCCCTTCCTTCAGCTCGATGCCGTCCCCTTGCGTGATGTCTTGGTGGTCGATCGCGTAGACGTGGTTGCCTTGAATCAGGCTGTTCGCCAGACGGCAGCCGTTGTTGTTGCATCCAAGGTACATCCCCTCCGAAGTGCCGCCTCCGTTGACGCCGGTATGATGGATCTCGTTGCGCAGGATGCGCATGCTTTCGTACGTGACGCCGCTGTCGTTCATCCGGAGCGCCACGTCGCGCGTATGGTCGATCTCGCAGTCTTCGATCGTGACGTGACTTGCGCTTTCTATCCGAAGGCCCGCCGATCCGCCGGAAAAGCGGATGCCCTGGATGATTGTGTACTGGGCGCGAAAATCCCAGATGTTGCTGTCTACGGCTGCTCGATGAAAATGAGGCTGGGCCCCCTCGGCCGCTCGGATCACGATGGGGTTGGCCTCGGTCCCGACGATGTCGAAGTCGAAGCGCCCGCTCAACTCATACGTGCCGCCGGCGAGGATGAGCTCGTCTCCGGCGTTGAGGCCCTTGAAGGTCGCCTCCACGTCGTTGATTCCGTCGGAAGGAGACGCATACTTGGTTGCCGCTTCGGCGCCGGTGGATACGGCGGCCGATGCCGCGGCGGTGATCGTGACCGACAACGTCCATGTGAGAGGTGCGTGCGTCGCCCTTCGGGCTGGTCTTCGTCCTTCCATGAGCCGGGGAGAATACCCGTTTCCCCTGGCGACCGGAACTCGGCATGCGAACCCGGCACGCGAACTCGCCGGTCGCACCCGGCGGTCGCACCCGGCGGTCGCACCCGGCGGTCGCACCCGGCGGTCGCACCCGGCGGTCGAACTCGGCGGTCGAACCCGGCGGTCGAACTCGGCGGTCGAACTCGGCGGTCGAACTCGGCGGTCGAACTCGGCGGTCGCACGCGTGGGCGCTGCACGCCCGGGTTCGAGAATGAACGTCGAGGCGAGGGAGGACTTGACGCCTCCGCGCGAGAGGACGAGGCTGCGCCCGCCATGAGTGACGAAGATTTGTTGCGCGAAGTTGAACGATTGCGCTCCGAGAACGAGCGCTTGAAGGGACGCGGGGGCAAGCCCATCTCCATGAAGGTCAGCGAGAAGGGTGGACTCTCGGTCTACGGATTGGGGCGGTTTCCGGTCACGCTCTACAAGGAACAGTGGCTTCGGCTCCTTGACATGGCCGATGACATTCGTTCCTTCATCCGCGACAACGAGGCGCAGCTCAAGTCGAAGGATGCCTAATGGCGCGTAGGCTTGGCGCAACGGCCGCGCTGCTGGCTGGGAGCGTTTTGCTCTCGCGTTTCCTCGGGAACGCCCGCGAGATCCTCCTTGCTCATCAGATCGGGGCGGGCGCCGAGATGGATGCCTACAACGCCGCCTTTCAGATCCCCGACCTTCTCAACTATTTTCTAGCTGGCGGCGCGCTTTCGGTCGCTTTCTTGCCGAGCTATGCGCGCCTGGTTGCGAAGGGCGAGACAATCGCGGCCCACCGGTTCTTTGGCACGGTGCTCGGGACGCTCGGCGCGATTGCGCTGTTGGCGACCATCCTGCTCTGGATCTTTGCTGAACCGTTGGTCGAGTTTCAGTTCCCCGGGTTCTCGACAACCACGCGCGCTTTGACGGTGCAGATGACGCGCATCGTCCTGCCGGCCCAGGTCTTCTTCATCACGGGTGGCATCGTGAACGCGACGCTGATGGCGGTTGGGCGCTTTCGCGCGCAGGCGCTGTCTCCGCTCATCTACAATGCGTGCATCATCGTGGGCGGCCTGGTGCTTGCGCCCTCGCTCGGCGCGGAAGGCTTCTCGTGGGGGGCCCTCGTTGGGGCGTTCTTGGGGCCGTTCGTGCTCCCGGTGATCGATCTGTATCGAGGGGCGAGGCTCAAGATCGGGCTTCGGTTTGCTCCGACCGATCGCGCGCTCTTGGCCTATCTCTGGCTCGCAGCGCCTCTGATGCTTGGTCAGACGCTGCTGACGGTCGACGAGTGGTATGGTCGCTGGTTCGGGGCCATGCTGGGCGCGGGGCGCGTGGCTGAGCTCGGCTACGCGCGGAAGCTGATGCTTGTGCCCGTTGCGGTCGTAGGCCAAGCCGTCGCGACGGCTGCGCTTCCGACATTGACGCGGCTTTGGGCCGAGCGACGAGACGCCGAGCTTCACGAGCTCGTCCTCAATACGTTACGGGCGGCGACGGGTCTTGCCATCTTGCTGGGGGGCGCGGTGGTCGTACTCGCGCCCGATCTGGTGGTGGTTTTTTTTCGACACGGAGCGTTCTCTGCCGACGCAGCGATTTCGGTCGGAAGAATCCTTTCGATTCTCGCCCTTGCCATCCCATTTTGGGTTCTGCAGCAGATCGTGACTCGTGCATTTTATGCGCGCGAGGACACCTGGCGACCGATGATTCTCGGTACGCTCATCGCGGTGCTTTCGGTCCCCTTGTACTTGGCACTCGGCCGCCGGTTTGGCGTGACTGGCCTTGCCTGGGCCGGTGTCATCGGGATGGCGACGAACGCGCTCGCCTCGCTGATCTTGGCGCGCGTCGTCCACGGTGGTCCTTCGCTGGCTGCGCTCTTCGGGACGTTCGCCCGCGCCCTTCTGATCGGCGCCGTAGCTTCCTTGTGTGCTTACGCGAGTCTTTGGGCGATCGGCTCGAGAAATGGCACGATGCCGGCGGGTTCGGATCTGTCTCCAGCCATGCTCTGGCTCCACGCGCTCGGGCGCAGTGCGCTCGCAGGTACCCTGTTCCTCGGGTCGAGCTATGCCCTGGTTCGGGTTCTGGGTGACGTGGCGATGAGGTCGGCCCTCGACCGTCTCGTGCGGCGATTGATCCCGAGGAGGGGGCGCGTGGCGCCCAAGGACGCGCTATAGTCGCGACGTGAATGGTGCGATCCATACCCACACCGGTGCGCGGCGCGAGGTGCGCGCACCTTACCTGCTCCTCACGTTCATTCCTTATTACGTGGATTCGGTCGGCGACGTCTGGCTCGAGCGCCTCTGGCACCACGATTTCGTCGAGCATTTGACGTATCTGCGGAATCTCATCTTGGCCGCACCGCGCGCTGCGAAACCAGAGGCATCGGATGAGCTCGACCTCGTTCGAGTCGAGGTGCCGAGCGACGTACGCCTTGCGTACCGTCCCTTACCGTCTCTCGATTCGACGCGGGAGGCCGTGTTGGGGCTGCCGGCGACGATCCGAGCCCTTTGGCAGGCGATTGGCGAAGCCGACGTCGTCCACTCTGGGGTTGCCGGCTGGCCTTTTCCGATCGGCTGGGTAGGCAACCCGATCGCAATGCTTCGGCGGAAGCGCCTCGTGATCGTCGTCGAATCGGCGCCTTGGCGGCTGACGGGCGCCACGGGTGAGGAGGGCCTCAAGAAGAAGCTTCGGGCGGAGGTCACGGAACGCGTGGCAAGGTGGTTCGTCAATCGTGCCGATCTCGTCTTGTGCACGCAGCCTGGCTACCGAGATAGCTTGTTTACCCATGGGAAGGGGCGCGTCTTCATCACCCCCGCGGTGTGGATCAATGAAGAGAACATCCTGAGCGACGAAGCGATGCACCTTGCATGGGATGTGCGACGGGCGGAGCCTGTTCGCTTCTTCTTTGGGGGGCGACTCACGGCACAAAAAGGCGTGGAAGTGTTGCTTGAGGCGCTTCAGCTGCTCGACGCTTCGTATGCGAAGCCGCTACGCGTCGTCGCATCGAGCGCATCGAGCGCATCGAGCGCATCGAGCGCATCGAGCGCATCGAGCGCATCGAGCGCATCGAGCGCATCGAGTGCATCGAGTGCATCGAGTGCACCGAGTGCACCGAGTGCACCGAGTGCACCGAGTGCCGGGAGCGGGTCGCCGACGTCGACGGAAGCGGACGTCACAGGTGCGGTGGGTGCGTTGAGTGACGCGCGAAGGCTTGGAGCGGAGGGTAGAGTGCACGTCGACGTCGTGGGGGTTGGCGACCTACGCGGCCGGTGCGAGAAGGCAGCGGCCGAGCTCAGATTTGTCAAGCTTCGTGTTTTGGATCCCGTGGCCTACGGAAAGCCGTTCTTTGATCTGTTGAGCACCTATCATGCCGTGCTGGTGCCGAGCCTCGCCGATGAGCAGCCGCGCATCGTGTTTGACGCCTTCGCGCGTGCGCTGCCCGTCATTGCTTCGGATACGCAAGGCCTGTCTGCCCACGTCGAGGAAGGAAAGACCGGATGGATTGTGCCGAGGGGTGACGCCGCCGCGCTGGCCGGGGCCCTGCGACGCGCGTCCGGTGATGTTGCCTCGCTCGAACGCTTGGGCAAGAACGCACTTGAAGTTGCGCGGGCCTCCACCCATCGGGGCATGCATCAGCGGCGGCTCGATATCTTGCTCGACACGTTCGGGTCGTCCCTCGAGCGCGTCGACGCGTAATCCCAGTTGCCGGTCGATGCGGATGCGCAATGGCTAGGCTCAGCGTTAGGAATCTCGAGGTCGTACTGCCGACGAATCGGGCGGCCTTTTCGGCACAGTCGTTCGAGCTCGGTGTCGGCGAAATTCTGGGTCTCCTTGGCCCTTCGGGGTGCGGTAAGTCGACGCTCCTGCGGGCGGTGGCTGGGCTCATTCCAAGCACGGGGGATGTACGCCTCGACGGGCGTACGGCCGATGAGATCGGATGGCCTCGGTTTCGCCGTCATGTCCTGTACGTTCACCAGCGACCTCTTTTCTTGCCCGGGACCGTAGAGGATGGACTCCTCCGCGTCTTGTCGTATCGCAGTGCGCGCGAGGTCTCTTCGGCTTCCACCATGGAGACGGGGACGGCGACGGGGATGGCGACGGAGACGGAGGCAGGGGACGTCCGGCTTACGAGGGCTCGTGGGTCGGTGCCGTGGCCCGATACGCGTCCCCGCGCGATTGAGCTCTTGGCGCAAGTGGGACTCGATGCGTCGATCCTGTCGCGGCCGGCAGATTCGCTATCCGTTGGGGAGGGACAGCGGGCGGCCCTTGTTCGAGCGTTTCTGATCGCGCCACCCGTCCTGCTCTTGGATGAGCCGACAAGTGCCCTCGATGTTGGACATCGCGATCGCGTCGAAGCCCTTCTCAATGACCACGTTCGTCACGGAGGCGCTGCGGTCCTGGTGACGCACGATGCGGCACAGGCGGAGCGCCTGTGTGCGTCTGTACGGTCTGTCGTGTAGTTGAGGTGCACGCGTTGGGCGGAGATTGAGGTTCGAAGGGTGTGAGGAGCGAGAGCAGCATGGTGATACTGAGCGTCTTCGACGTGGTGTTGGCCTCGGGCCTCGTGGTGGTGGCTGGGCTTGTGAGCTTGGGGCTCGGCCTTCGTCTCGAAGGCCGCTTAGGGCGCGCTGCGCTCCACACGGTCGTGCAGCTCTTGCTCATTGGTCACGTTCTTCGGTGGATCTTTTCGGCTGAACACGTCGTCCTGATTTTCGGCATGATGCTGGTGATGGTTGTCGCGGCGGCCCGGTCTGCGGTGCAAAGGCCAAGTCGTACTTTCCGTGGTGTGTTCGGCCACGCACTCTTCACGCTCCTGTTGACGGGTTTTGTCGCGACGATGACGGTGACTCATCTCATCATCGGCGTCGAGCCGTGGTATCAGCCTCGGTATCTCATCCCCCTCTTGGGCATGATCTTGGGTAACTCGTTGACGGGGCTCTCGCTCTGCCTTGATCACCTGCTCGAGGCCTTCGACCGCGATCGCGCCCGCATCGAGATGGAGCTCGCCCATGGAGCTTCACGTTGGGAGGCCGCCAAGGCGCCGATGAGGGAAGCCGTTCGGAAGGGCCTGATGCCCACGATCAACACCATGACGGTGGTGGGCATCGTCTCGCTTCCTGGATTGATGACGGGACAGATCTTGGCGGGCGCCGATCCGGTGGTGGCCGTGATGTACCAAATCGTTGTGATGTTCATGATCGCCGCGACGTCGGCCCTCGGGTCGATGCTCATCTGCGTGCTTGGGTTCCGAGCCTTGTTCGATCGGTGTCATCGGCTCCGGGCTGAGCGCGTGTGGCTTCGAGTGTGAGGTGCAGGTTGACCGCCGCGTCGGGGTTTGAATGTGTGCATGAAAGCGCACCTTCCTTGCCGTCACTCACGGGTCGTGCGCGGGCGGTCGAGGTCGCCCTGAATCGCATCCGAGGGGCGCGCGTGAAAAGAAGGTGTGATCCGTGCAACGATTGCGCTCCAGGAGGCTCTAACAGCTCGAGTCATGACAGCGTTTGCAGAGATCGTTCTTCGCCCACTCGTTCGACTGCTGAATCAATGGTCGTTCCTCGGGAAGTTCGCCGTGATCGGCGTGCTGATCCTGGTTCCGCTCGGTATTGTCGCCGCCTCCCAGTGGTCGAGCACGACCCACGACATCGAGTTCAACGCTAAAGAGCTTGAAGGTACGGAGTACATCGAAGAGGTGCGGGCACTGGCGGCATCGATTCAGGCCCGCAGCGTGCTGGCGGTCGCCGTGCGCGCCGATCCGCTGCTTGGTGACGACGCCGAGATCGCGGCCAAGATCTCCCGGCTAGAGACCGAGATCGACACTGCCCTGTCGAAGGTCGACCAAGTCGATGCGCGGCTCGGAGCGGGCCTCCGAACGCCTGCTCGTTGGAAGGAGATTCGTTCGATCGTCGTGAATCGAGAACGCGCGTCGTCGAAGGGTTCGGCGGGTGAGGAATACGCCGCCGCTGTCGCAGGCCTCAATGACTTGATCATGAACTATGTCTGCAACTATTCCAACCTCATCCTCGACCCTGACCTGAACAGCTACTGGCTCATGGATGCGGCGTGCGCGAAGCTCCCCGCGCTGGGCGCGGGCATCGTCGATGTCTCCAGTACCATGACGGGGTTGTCTTCCTCGCATCGCGAGGGCGAATCCCACGATGATCGGGAGGCCCGCGACTCTCGCGACGTCGGCGTCGCCGGCGTCGTCGGCGACGGCGGAGGCAAGCGGGCGGTCAAGCCAGGCCTGGATGGCGTCTCGCTGGCCCTCGCGGCGCGGCGTGGTGCTATGCTCTCGACCACCGAGGACCTCAATACCGTCAATTTTCAGACGGCGTACAGCGACGACCAGGAGCGCACGGGCACCGGAAAGCTGAAGTCGGACGTCGACCCTGCGATGACGGCGCTTGCGGCGTCGATCAAGTCGTTCGCCGACGTCTCGGCACGTGTGCTCTCGAATGAGCCACAGGACGCACGCCAGCTCATGTCCCTTGGGCTCGAGCTGACGGAGAAGACGGACGCGCTATTCGACACGCTCATGCCTCATCTGACTCGGATGATCGAGGCTCGCGTCGATGCCTATCGCGCGTCACGAACACTCGGACTTCTGGCGACTTTGGGCGGAGCCATCGGCATGCTGCTCATGTTTTCGGCGTTCTACTCGGCCGTTCGCAATTCAGTAGATGCGCTTGCGGAGTTTACGCGTCGAATGATCGAGGGCACTTCGGAGCGTTTTGGCGTCGAATCGCAGGACGAGTTCTCCGAGATCGCGGAAGCCTTCAACGAGATCAACGCGACACTCCAAGAAGCTCGATTCCTCAAGTCGGAGCTCGAAGGGCAGCATCAAGCGCTCGAAGCACAGGTGGTCGAAGTCCTTGAGGTCGTTTCGAAAGTGGCGGACGGAGAACTCTCTGTTCGCGCTCGGCTCCAGGAAGGCGCAACCGACCAGGTGACAGACGCCTTCAACAAGGTGAAACGAGGGCTCCACGATCTCGTGGCGCACTTGAACGGATTCATTGAAGAGATGGGGAACGTCTCGCGTCGGCACGACGAGGGTGACATCGATGCCGAGATGCCCGCGCACCGCTTCAAGGGAAGCTACCAGCAGATGGCCGTCGGCGTGAACACCATGATCGCGGGCCACTTGGCGATGAACCGGAAGGCGATGGCGTGCGTGGCTGAGTTCGGACGGGGGAACTTCGAGGCCGAGCTTGCGCGATTCTCCGGGAAGAAGGCCTTCATCAACGAGACCATCGAGGCGGTTCGTTCGAACCTCAAACGCGTGATCGCCGACGCGGACGGCCTGGTGGCATCGGCGGTGGCGGGGAGCCTCACGACTCGAGCCGATGCTTCGCGTCATCCCGGTGATTTCCGCAAAATCGTTGAAGGGATCAACAACACGCTGGACGCGGTCACGCAGCCGATGGCGGATGCGGCTTCCGTCCTGAACCAACTCGCGGAGGCGGATCTCCGGGCTCGCGTCCGCGGTCAATACCGGGGCGACCATGCGAAGATCACGGACTCGTTGAATCGAATGGCCGAGAGACTCCATGGTGCCTTGGGATCCGTGGCGGAGCTGACGAATGAGGTCTCTCATGCGGCTCAGCAGATCGCGTCCGCTTCGCAGAACGTCGCGGCGGGCGCATCTGAGCAGGCGGGTGCGCTCGAAGAGACGTCGGCTTCACTGGAACAGATCGCGTCCATGGCGCGTGCGAATACGGCCAGTACCCTCGAAGCGAAACGAATGGCCGATGGCGCAAGCAAAGCCGCCGAGGGTGGAGCGCACGCGATCGGCAAGATGATCAGCTCCATCGGCAATATCCGTCAGGGCGCAGAAGATACCGCCGTCATCATCCGAGCGATCAACGAGATCGCGTTTCAGACAAACCTGCTCGCGCTCAACGCGGCCGTTGAGGCGGCGCGGGCCGGGGAGGCGGGTCGTGGTTTCGCGGTTGTGGCGGAGGAAGTTCGCAACCTCGCCCTGCGCTCGACCGAGGCCGCGTCGCGCACCGAGAAGCTCATCGGCAAGTCGGTCGAGCTTGCGACGGAAGGCGAGCAGATTTCGGGTGAGCTCGGGCGCGCCTTCCAGGAGATATTGGGCGCCGTGAGCGGCGTGGGCGCGATGGTGACTCAGATCGCCACGGCGAGCGACGAGCAGGCGCGCGGCGTCCAACACGTCACGGCCGCGGTTGTCGATATGGAGAAGGTCGTCCACCAGTCCGCCGGAAGCTCAGAACAGATGTCGAGTACGGCCGAAGACCTCGCGTCGCGGTCGCGGTCGTTGGCGAGTATGGTCGCTGGCTTCAAGTTGGCTCCGGATGTGGGCGCGAACGAAGGAGGGCTGCTTCGTCCGCCGCCACTGCTGGGGCGCGCCGCCGTGCGTCGCCAAGCTCCAAGCTAACTCAACTTGGAGCTTGTCGGGAATCGGAGGCTTCGTTGACGGTGGCCGAGGTCCCGCAGCCGGTCGAGAAGGACCCGGTGCGACGGCTGCAGCACTTCGAAACTGGGCCCGTGCACCTCATTGGGGCCCCACACCCGCCTTGAATTCAAGAGACCGCCTTCGTTCCCCAAAGTCCTTCTCGACCGGCTGCGGGACCCCGTCCACCTCAGCGCAGCGCACGCGATTCGAGCCATGATGGGGGATGAAGGATGTTGGCGCTGTTGCCTCCGACATCCAAACAAGGACAAAAGGGTTTGCACCTGCCTCGAGAGCAGCGAAGTCAAATCGAGGACCGTGAGCAGAACATCCGAATGACCATCATCCACCATCATCCACCATCATCCATCATCATCCATCATCATCCACCATCCATCATGGCGCGAATCGCGTGCGCTGCGCTGGGGTGGCCGGGGTCCCACAGCCGGTCGAGAAGGACTTTGGGGAACGAAGGCGGTCTCTTGAAATCAATGCGGGTGTGGGGCCCCAATGAGGTGCACGGGCCTAGTTTCGAAGTGCTGCAGCCGTCGCACCGGATCCTTCTCGACCGGCTGTGGGACCTCGGCCTCCGTCAACGAAGCCTCCGATTCCCGACAGCCTCAAAGCTAGGCGTCGGCGAGGCCTGGTTTTGCCGGCGCGACCTGAGCGGCGTTCTGGGCCGATGAGGCATCGGAGCCCCGGCTCGGGTGGCTGCGCCGTCGCTCGAACCGCTGGTTGATCTCGAAGGCGAAGTTGTCGAGTACCTCGGGGTCGATCGGATCACCATTTAGCGAAAGCGACAAGGAGGGCAGGCCCTCGGATTCGCGGACGTGGACGAACTGGGCCTCCGCAATCTTGTTCGGCATGCACTCGAGCGGCCCAACACTCACGGTGGCGTCGATGTCGCCGCGTCGATAGCTGTGAATTGGGACGCCAAGAGTGAGGCCCGTTTCGACCTCGACATCCTTGCGCATGTAAGGCTCGGCGGCCGCAAGCGCTTCGGCGATCGAGGGCGGCTCGGGCCACCGGAGTGGGACAGCCGCGGCGTGATGGCAGAGGGCGACAAGCCGATCCCTAACCCAGCGCTCGATGCGGTCGCCCAATCCGCTCCGCTTTCCGTGAAGCCAAGAGATGTGTTCCGAATATTGGATGAACTCGACGACGGGTTCGAGCCGGACGCGGAGGCCGCGCCGTTCGAGTCCCCGCGCGATGTAGTCGTTGGCATAGGGATCGGAGCGGACGTAAATCTCGCCAACCAACAGCACGTTCGGGATATCTCGGTGGAGCTTGATGGCCGCCATCTCGCGCGCGCAGGCTTCGATGATCGACGGGATGCCGTAGGCGCGTCCGGTGGCCGCTTCGAATAGGACACGGGTCGTGGATAGGTCGCCCGCGACTTCCCGGGTGATCTGCTCGGACAACAGTTGGGCGTAGCGGCGATGGATCGCGTCCGCGGCGCCGTCGCGGCTCTCGGCGGGGCGAACATCGTGCACGATCTCCTCCAGCACACCGAAGGCAGCCAAGCCGGTCAGAACGATCGACGAGAAGCCGGGCGGAAGCCCGCCGAAGTAGTTGCCGAACGGCGGTGACCAGATTCGAACCCGCGCGCCCAAGCCCACGCGATCGAGGAGCATCTTGTGGAGCCCGCGATAGGCGCCAAAGCGGCAGGGCCCACAGGAGCCAGGCATCAAGAACACGTAGTGGTCGCTGTCGTCCTTCTGCGAAACACGATCGAGCAAACTGCCGAACGTGAGCGTCATCGGCAGACACTCCTTGCCCGACGTGTGGCGGCGCCCGAGCGCGAGCGACGCGGGCGTCGGTGTCGGCAAGACCTCGGCCGGTGCGCCGAGGCCGCGGACCGCGGCGGCGACGGCTTCCGCTTCGGGGCCCATCGCCGGGATGAGTAGACGCTCCTTCCGCGCCACGATGGCCGTGATTGTCTCGGTCGGAAGCTCAAGCTCGACCGGGTCATGGAGGACTCGAAGGCGCGCCTGCCGGACGAATGGAGACGCGACGGCGGCCGATGATGGCCGCACCTCCGTGGTCTTTGTGTCGGGCGCCTCCGGGAGGGCGTCAGCGCCGTAGAGATCCTCATGTACGCAATGAAGGAAGGCTTCGACCCGCGTCTTCGTCCCCGCATCGCCCGAATGGCCGTCGGTCTCGATGAGTGCGAACGGTTTGCCTTCCATGAGCCAGGCGTACGTGTGCACGGTGAAGCTGTCCGGGCCGCAGGAGTAATTCGAGCAGAAGATGCTATACATCTTCGGCGTGCGCCGCACGGTCCAGGCGGCCCGCAAGATACGTTGACTATATCCCCAAAAGACATCGCCGAAGATCGGCGCGTTCTCGGGGATGGGCAAGCAATCGACCGGAATCGCGATCGCGCCCTGCGCGCGTACGATCGACGGGACGTTCGAGTTCAAAACGTCGTTGTGGATCGTATAGCTGCGGCCGAGCACGACGATGGGCGAGATCTCGTGGGCTTCGCAAAATTCGATCGCTTCGGCACCGAATGCGAGCAGTCGATCGTCGAATGAGGCTTGGGCGGCGCGTGCCTCGCGCCATGCCTTTTCCCATGTGCGCCCGCTTCCGACACCGAGATCGCGTGCGAGTTGGTGACAGGCTTCCTTGAAGACCTCGGCGTCCAGATTCCCTTGGCCCATGTCGATGACCGGCGTGAGCACGCGGGTGCGCTTCGGCATCTCGAGGTCCCACTTCAACATGTCCGGTGCGGCTTGCACGATGGGACACACGGTCGAGTGCTCTTCCTGGCCGATGCGAGGCAGCTCGCGAAGGAGTGGCAGAAACATCCACTCCGGTTCGCCGTCCGCGATCGTCGCGATGAGGCCGCGAAACTGCTGCATGGGGGCGCAGAAGGGGACGCTCGATTCCTCGATGCCCCGCTTGAGCGCTTTTCGGTCCGCCCCTGAAGTTACGGCGACATCAAAGCCGAGCTCGTGGATGAAGGTCGCGAAGAACGGGAAGAGGCCCTTGAGCTGAAATTCGTCGGTCATCGCGACGACCGGACGTCCGCGGCGTTCGGTGACCGTGTTGATGAGGTCTTCGATCAGCTCCCGCCTCGCTCGAAAGGGATCGGGCGTGAGGTCGGGGAGCTTCTTGGTTCGCGTGCCCTTGTCGTGAAGAGAGCAGCCTCCGCCCCATGTGAAGCGTTGCGATTTTGCCTCCACCAAAGTTGTGAGGCGGTCGATGCGGCACTTGTTGCCGGAACCACCGCAGCCCTGCGTGGAATTGCAGATGAACTCGTCCTTGCGTTCGACGCGCGCCGCGAGGAACTTGGCACCGTCGATCGGTGCACCATCGTGCGCAGGTGCGAGGGCGTCCGCGGCCAAGAGCGCGATGCCGATGGCGCCCATCAGCCCTGGTTTCGGCGGGATCACGACGTCGGCGCCCGTTTGCTTGGCGACCGCGGCGGCGAGGGCATCGGAGGCGAACGGCATTCCCTGGCAGAAGATGCGCTGCCCGACCGAGCGGCTGCCTTTGACGCGGTTTAGGTAGTTCGCGATAACCGAGTCGTAGATGCCGGCGATGATTCGGTCCTGAGGCTCACCGGCTGCGATGGCTTCGTCGATGATCTCCGCCATGAAGATTGAGCAGTGCTGGCCGAGGGCGACGCACGCGTCGGCGTCGAGCGCGGTCTGCCCAAGCTGAGCGATGTTCTCGATCCCTTCGAACCGCTTACCTTGCTCTTCGATGAAGGATCCGGTCCCGGCCGAACAGGCCTCGTTCATTGCGGCATCGATCACGCGTCCGCCAGCGAGGCGGATGTACTTCGCGTCTTGCCCGCCAATTTCGAAGATCGTGTCGACCTCCGGATCGAGGTGAGTGGCACCGGCCGCGTGGGCCGCGATCTCGTTCAACACGTAAACGGATTCGCGCCCGTAGCACGTCGAGAGGAGTGAGCCGACGATCTCGCGCCCGGAGCCGGTGGCCGCCAGACCTCGCACGCGATGCAGGCCGCACGGGCTGTCGAGGAAGCTTTGGTAGAGAGATTGGGCTGCGCCCACGGGGTCACCGTTGGTGCGAATGTAGCCCTCCCAGAGCGGCGTTCGCCATTCGAGGTCGATCGCCACCGCCTTCGAGCCGGTCGACCCGATGTCGAACCCAACCACCACGTCTCGAGGTCCCTCGGACTCGCGAAGCGGCGTGGGGCGCATTCGGTGTACGCGTCCCATGGCGAGACCGAGCGCGGGCAGCTTTTCGACGCGGTGTTCGTGCGAGGCGACGAGTAACTCCCGGAGCCCGGGAACCGAGTGCGGATGCTGTGCCGCATCGAGCGCGCTCCCGAGGGCTTCGAGGAAGAGACCGTCGTCTGCGTCGGGGACTGTGAGTGACATGCCTTGTCGCTCCGCGAAGCGTCCAAAGTGCGCACGCACGCGCTCGGAGCGCGCGACGCCGCCGGCGAGGACGAGGCGCTCGGGTGACATCCGCGGTCGGACGAGGACTTGGACGTTCTCGGCGATGGCGTCGAGGAGGCCGGCCAAGATGCGGGCCTTGTCTTCGCCTTTGTTGGCAAGGTGCGTCATGTCTGTTTTCAAGATGACGGGGCAGCGGCCGGAGAGCGCAGCCGGCTTTTCGACCGGGGCCGCAAGCTCGGCGGCTGCTTCGACCGTCAGATCGAAACGCTCGACGAGCTGGCGCAGGAAGTTCCCAGTGCCTTGCGCGCAGCGCGAGTTCTCGCGCAAGGTGTCTTGCCCGGGACCGCGGAGGTCGAGGACCTGAAAGCCGTGGCTCCCGATCGTCACGAGGGTGGCGGGCACGTCGCCGAAGAGAAAGCGATAGCCTGCCGCCTGTGCCTGCTTCATCGGGATGCGCCGCAAGGAAACTTGCCGACCGAGCCGTCCCGTGACGGCCGCGCTCTCTACGTTGACCCAGTCCCAGTCGGCGAGGATGCGCGTGAGCGCCTCGCTCGGGTTCTTGTTGTGCTCGAGCGCCCGGCGGCGTGTCCACCGAAGCGCGTCGCCGTCACGCGTGAGTTCAACGATCTTCAGGGCTTCTGCCCCCACGTCGATGCCGATGAAACGTGCCACCACCAGACCTCCTACGGCGGCGACCCGATCCGTGGCTACTCCGTGTCGTCCCCCAAAAGCGCCGTACACCGCGATGGCCGGCATTTAGGGGGCCGATTGCCCCTCCCCGAGATCCGCCGCGCACCTCTGTACACCGACTTCGACGCGGGGGCGACCCATTCGAGACCCGAGAGGTCCGGGAAGACCCCAGACCGTGTCCGTCCGGGCGCTTCCATTCTCCGAGAGGTCGCCGGTGTTCGGTCCGCTCCGCAAAAGCGTTGTTGCGTGGAACGTCCTGGAATGCACACATCGTCGGGGCCCATGACGACCTTGAAGCTCTTGTCCGATCAACCTGCGCACGAAGCGTCCTCGCGGATCGAGGCGCGTGCCGTCTCCTTTGCCCCTGCCACCGAGGCCGACGTTGTCGGTGCCCAAGCGGTCGATTTCGACGATTCGCGCTTTGGCTCGGTTCGGCATGACTGGACGCGATCGGAGGCTGACGCCCTGTACCGCCTGCCGCTGATGGACCTCCTTTTTCACGCCCAGCGGATCCATCGCCGTGCCTTCGACCCGAATCGGATTCAGATGAGTCGGTTGCTGTCGATCAAGACCGGGGGGTGTCGCGAGGACTGTAGCTACTGCAGCCAGTCGGCGCACCATCAAGAGACCACCGGGCTCGCGCCTTCGAAGCTGATGGAGATCGAGAAGGTGATCGCCGAAGCCAAAAGGGCGAAAGCGGAGGGTGCGACGCGCTATTGTATGGGCGCCGCGTGGCGGAGCCCAAAAGAGCGAGACATGGAGGTCGTGGTTCGGATGGTCGAGGGCGTGAAAGCGCTCGGGATGGAGACCTGCATGACGCTCGGCATGCTCTCGAATGAGGACGTTCGGCGGCTCAAGGTGGCTGGCCTCGACTACTACAACCACAACATCGATACATCCGAGCGATACTATCCGGAGGTCACGTCGACCCGCACCTTTGCCGATCGTCTCGATACGCTGGCGCGCGTTCGAGAGGCCGGCATGAAGGTGTGTAGCGGTGGTATCGTGGGCATGGGCGAGGGGCCGACCGACCGCGTCGACATGTTGGTGACACTGGCGAATCTCAACGAGCATCCAGAGAGTGTGCCGATCAATATGTTGGTGGCCGTGCCCGGCACGCCACTCGAAAATGCACCGCGCATCGATCCGATCGACTTCGTTCGGACGATCGCGCTGGCGCGGATCATGATGCCGCGGTCGTTCGTCCGGTTGTCGGCAGGTCGAACCGAGATGACGGACGAGCTCCAAGCCATGTGTTTCTTTGCCGGCGCCAATTCGATCTTCGCCGGCGATACTTTGCTCACGACCGCGAATCCCGGTGAAGATCGCGATCATCGGTTGTTCGCGAAGCTCGGGTTGAGGCCGCTCGCGTTGCCCGCGCACCACCACGATCACGATTGCGGTCATGATCACGACCGCGGTCATGATCACGCTTGAGGCCGTTCATTTGGTAGAGCCCGTATGCACGAACGACTCGCTCAGACGCTGACCGCGCTCGAGCGGCGTGGGCGTCGTCGAACGCTGGCGCCGATTCGTGGGATCGACTTCTCCTCGAACGACTACCTTGGGTTGGCGTCGTCGCCCGAGCTTCGCACGGCGGTCGAGGACGCACTCCGTCGCGGGTTGCCGGTCGGTGCGGGCGCCTCACGCCTGCTACGAGGCAATCAGGAGGCCCATGTTCGACTGGAGGCGGCGGCGTCGGCTTTTTTTCGAGCCGAGTCTGCGCTCTTCTTTTCGAGTGGCTTCCTGGCTAACTACGCCGTGTTTTCGACGCTGCCTCGGCGCGCAGATCTCGTCGTGTACGACGCGTTGATCCACGCGAGCGTGCACGATGGTCTTCGGTCCAGCCACGCCCCCTCGGTCGAGGTTCCTCACAACGACGCCACGGCGTTTGAAGACGCGATTTCGAAGTGGCGCGCTGCGGGTGGGCGCGGTGTCCCTTGGATTGCCGTCGAAACCTTGTACTCGATGGACGGCGATTGCGCGCCGCTCGCGGAGTTGACCGCAGTTGCGCGTCGCCACGACGCGATGTTGGTGCTCGATGAGGCGCACGCGACGGGCCTCTACGGAGACGGTGGGCGCGGGTTGGCGAGCGACGAAGGTCTGAACTTCGAAGGGCTCGCGGGTGTGATCTCGGTTCACACCTGTGGAAAGGCACTTGGCGTGATGGGTGGATTGGTGCTCGGGCCACGCGTCGTCTCTGACTACTTGATCAATCGCGGTCGCCCGTTCGTGTACGCCACGGCTCCGTCACCACTCGTTTCGGAGGCTGTTTGTGCAGCGCTCGAGATCGTGAAGACGCAGCCGGAGCGCCGCGCGCGATTTCATCGCCACGTCGCCTTTGCGGCAGAAGCTTTGCGCGCACACACGGACTTTGAACCTTCGGGCTCGCAGATCCTGCCGATCGTCCTCGGTGCGGACCGACGGGCGACCTCGCTGGCGGCGGCGCTGTCGCGTCGTGGGTTCGATGTGCGGGCGATCCGACCGCCGACCGTGCCCGAGGGGACGGCGCGGCTGCGGTTGTCGATCACGCTGAACGTCAGCGAGGCCGAGATCGACGCTTTGATGGCGGCTTTGGCGGCCGAATATCAGGTCCTTACATGACCAGGTTGATGCGCATCGTCGTGACGGGGACCGACACCGACGTCGGGAAGACGGTCTTCGCCGCCGGCTTGGTCGTTTCGCTGGGCGCTCGATATTGGAAGCCGATCCAAGCTGGACTCAGCGGAGAAACCGACTCCGACGTGGTGAGGCGAATCGCTGGCCTCGAACGGCAAGACCGGCAGAAAGCCCACAGACTTCTCGACGGTCGGGAAGGCGGCGACAGCCGGGAACACCGCGGCAGACGCGAGCTCCGCGACAGACGGGAGGATCAAGCGCGCGGGGAAGAACATGACGAAGCGGATCGCGTCGTTCCCGAAGTCTACCGCCTTCGCATGCCTGCGTCGCCGCACATCGCGGCTCGGCATGAGGGGCTGACACTCGACTTCGAGCGTATTGAAAACGCGCTGCCCGAGGAGACGAACCAGCCGCTCATCATCGAGGGGGCGGGTGGACTGATGGTCCCGATCGACGACCGACACTCGATGATCGATCTGTTCGACCGGTGGAAGCTGCCGGTTGTTCTGTGCGCGCGCACGTCGCTCGGAACGATCAACCACACTTTGCTCTCGCTCGAGGCTCTAGAGCGGCGTGGGATCCCCGTCGTCGGCGTTGCGTTTGGCGGCCAACGCGAGGACGAAGTCGAGACGACGATCGTGACGCGCAGCCGTGTCCGGCACCTGGGGCGGCTGCCTAGACTCGAAATGCTCGACCAGCCGTCGGTCGCGCGCGCTTTCGCCGAACACATCCGTCTCGAGGCGTTTCGATGAGTATACGCGGGCCGGTTTGGCATCCGTTCACCCAACATGCGACCGCCTCGGCGCCGGTTCTGACCGCGCGAGGCGAGGGCGCGTTTCTTGTGACGGCCGAAGGTCGACGGATCTTCGATGCGATCTCGTCCTGGTGGGTCATCACACACGGACATTGCCATCCAAGAATCGTGGCCGCGATCCAGGCGCAAGCCGAGAAGCTGGATCAAGTCATCTTTGCCGGGTTCACCCACGAACCGGCCGAGCGTCTTGCTCGCCTGCTCTTGGGCGTAGCGCCGCGTGGTCTTTCGCATGTCTTCTTTTCTGACTCGGGCTCGACGGCGGTCGAAGTCGGCATGAAGATGGCGCTCGGCTATTTTCGGAATCGTGGTGAGGCTCGGACACGAGTGGTCGCGCTTGAGCATGCCTATCACGGCGACACGATTGGCACGATGTCGGCGGGGGCGCGCGGGATCTTCAATCAGCCGTATGCGCCCCTGCTCTTCGATGTCTTGCGCATCCCGTATCCTTCAGCTTCAGGTTCAGCTTCTGCTTCTCCTTCTCCTTCTGCTTCTGCTTCTGCTTCTGCCGCTCCACTGACCGCCACTTCGTCCGAGGCCCAGCAGAAGACCGTGGATGCGCTGGAAGCGGCGTGTCGGAGGGGGGATGTGGCGGCGCTGGTTGTGGAGCCGCTCCTCCTGGGGGCGGGAGGCATGCTGGTGTACTCGCCGCGCGTGCTCCGCGCGCTCAAGGACGTATGTGAGCGGCATGGCGTGCTTTTCGTCGCCGACGAAGTTCTGACGGGCTGGGGGAGGACAGGGACTTTGTTTGCATGCGAACAGGCGAACGTCGAACCCGATATCTTGTGCATGGCCAAGGGGCTGACCGGCGGGACGCTCCCGCTTGCGGCGACGTTGTGTCGACCTGAGATCTTCGACGCGCATTACTCGCCCGATCGAAGCCGCGCGTTTTTCCACTCCTCAAGTTATACCGCGAACCCGATCGCGTGCGCGGCCGCGGTTGCGAATCTCGAGGTCTGGGCGACCGAACCGGTGCGTGAGCGGATCGCGAAGCTTGTGTCGATGCAGTCCGAACGGCTCGAGCCATTTCGCGACGACCCGCGATTCGAGTCGGTCCGCCAGATCGGCACCGTCGCCGCGCTCGACATCAAGGCGCGCGACCCCGGATATCTGGCTGACATGGGCCCGTTCCTTTATGCGTTCTTCATGTCTCGAGACGTCTTGCTTCGGCCGCTCGGCAACACGGTCTATCTGATGCCTCCATATGGTTCGACGGGCGAGGATCTCGATCGCGCATACGAAGCGATCCGGGAGGCGGTCGATGCCATAGCTGCGGTCAGAGGCGATGCCGCTTGGGATCCGAGATGATCGCGCGAAGTCCACGGCGGGGAGACCTTGGTGGGTCGGACGATGCACGCGAGGGAAGCACCATTGTGGGCTTTGGTCACTATGTGCCCGAGCGCTGCGTGACCAATCACGAAATCGAAGCGCGACTCGGCCTCGAGTCGGGGTGGATCGAGCGCAGGACGGGCATCGTTGAGCGTCGTTATGCCGCCGACACCGAAGCGCTCTCAGATCTCGCGCGGGCGGCCGCAGAGATGGCGCTACGGGCATCCGGGATTGATCGCGCACGGGTCGGGCTCTTGCTCCTCGCGACGTCGACGCCGGATCAACCGCTTCCGCCTACGGCGCCTCTGGTTGCGCATCAACTCGGTCTGACGGGGGGAGCCGTCGACCTCGCGGGCGCGTGCAGTGGCTTCGTCTATGCGCTGGGAATGGCGGATGCGTTCGCGGTGCGACACCGACGCCCGGTCCTCGTTGTCGCGGCGAACATTCTTTCCCGGCGGCTGAACGAACGCGATCCGGCGACCGCGAGCTTGTTTGGGGATGGTGCGGGGGCGGTCGTGGTTGCGCCCTCGCGTCGTCTGGGGTCGCGCGCGGGCGTCTTGGGCATTGACTTGGCTTCCGATGGCTCGGCCTACGGGCTGATCGGGATCGAGGCCGGAGGGAGCTGTGAGCCTTTTTCGCCCACGATGGATGTGGCGGCGACGCAGATGCGGATCACGGATGGTCGGGCGGTGTTCTCGAGAGCCGTCCACATGATGACCGCGTCGAGCCAAGCTGCGCTTTCGCAGGCGGAGGTTTCGGCGTCGTTGATCGACTACTGGATTCCGCACCAGGCCAATGCGCGAATCGTGTCCGCCACGCGGCAGAAGCTCGGCGTTTCCGAGGCGAAGACCGTCACTTCGGTGGCCCGGTACGGAAACAGCTCGGCTGCAACCATTCCTCTATCTTGGTCTCTGCTTGCGGAGCGCCAGTCCTTACCGGAGGGCGCGTGCTTTCTCCTGTCGGCGGCGGGCGCGGGGATGACGGGGGGCGCGATGGTCTATCGGCTCTAGGCGCCGACGTTCCCGCGTTCGGGGAAAGGCTCCGATGTTCGTGACCGGCGCGGCCTAAAATGGTACGGAGCTGCGCCGATGAAGGTCGTCGACGTCGCCGAGTTCTACGCCGAAGCCGGCGGCGGGGTCCGGACGTATATCGACCACAAACTTCGCGTGGGGTCTCGGCTCGGGCACGAGGTCGTTGTTTTGGCACCCGGCCCGGCGGATCGTGAGGAGGCGCGTCTCGGGGGACGCGTCGTCTGGATCGAGGACCGTCCGATGCCCTTCGATCCGCGCTATCACCTCTTCACGCGTGCCAAGCGCGTTCATGCGGCCTTGACCCGGGAGGCACCCGACGTCGTCGAGGGCTCTTCGCCTTACGGGGGCGGGTGGTTCGTGCGCAGTTGGCAAGGTCGCGTGGTGAAGAGCCTCGTCTTTCACCAAGATCCAGTCGCGGTCTTCGGGCATGTGGCGCTGGACCGTTTCTTCTCTCGCCCTCGGATTGATGGGCTGTGCGGCCCGGTCTGGAGCTATCTCCGTCGATTGGCGGCCGGCTACGACACCACGGTTGTGGCTGGGGACTGGCTCGCGACTCGTCTGGGTCGATTCGGTGTTCCGCGCGTTGCCGCCGTGCGCTTCGGAATCGATGCCGGCCCGTTTCTCCACGCCTCGCGCGATGAGGGCAAACGGCAGGCGCTCCTCGCGAAGGCCGGCGTGCCGGCGGAAGGAACGCTGCTCGTGGCGGTGTCGCGGCATCATCCGGAGAAGAGATTGCCGGTGGTCCTCGAAGCGGTCCGGCGTTTCGGTCGAGAGCGGCCTTTAGCACTGTTGCTTTTTGGCGACGGTCCTCAGCGCAGGCGGATCGAGCGGCTGGCTCGGCAGGTGCCAGGAGCCGTTGTCATGGGCAATACCCGGGACCGCGCTGAGCTCGCGAGTGCTTTGGCCTGTGCAGATGCCTTGGTCCATGGTTCGGGGGCTGAGACATATGGGCTTGTCGTTTCCGAGGCGCTTGCGGCAGGAATACCGGCGGTCGTGCCCGATGCCGGAGGTGCGGCGGAATTGGTTCCGGCCGATCACGGCGAACAATACCGAGCTGGAGATGTGGCGAGTTGTGTCGAAGCGTTGCGACGGCTTCTTGCCCGTGATCAGGTCGAGCTGCGAAGCAGGCTGCACAGCGCGCGATCGACGGTACGAACACTCGAGGCTCATTTCGCAGATCTTTTTTCGCACTACGAAGCCCTCCATCGGGCACGACTTTCGGGTAGCCGGGAGAACAAACACTCGTGAAAGACCCCTGTATATCTTCTGCAACGGTGCATGACTTCAGAACGATACTCGGATCGGTCGCCGAGCGGATTCGTCTGCGGAGCTCGGTATGGTAGGGGTTGGCGCGACGGCTGCAGTGCGGTCCGCCGGCGCGGGGGATGCGCTTCCGAGCGCATCAACGCAAGACGCGGGATCTCAAGTCATGTACACAGACTTTTTACTCGGGACCGGCTCGTTGGCGCAGAGGACGCGCCGTTTGGACTACGCGAACATAGGAATCTTAGCGGACTACGTGCGCATTCCGTACGCGGCGGGTTCGACCTTCGCGACGCAACTTCTCCATACAGAATTCAAGCGACGTGGTCACGAGGTGACGTTGGTTGGGCCTCGCGCGCCTGAGGCGGAGCCCGGCGAACTCCCGGCGAATTACGTGCTCTTCGCGGGGGTGCCGGTGCGGAGTCAGCCCGGATTCTATCTCCCGCTTCCGACGATCGAGGGCTTGAAGGCTCTCTCCCGTCGCCGCTTTCAGATGCTCGTTGGCCAGACGGGCTCGAGTCTCATGGAGGCGGGTGTTTGGTTGCGACTTACGCAGAACGTCCCACTTGTCTGTGTCAACACGACGATGCTCTCGCAGGTCTACGATGTGATGCTGCCCGACGTGTTGAGCAAGAACGCCGCCATGCAGGCGTTCTGTCGTCGCGTTTTGGTGCCCATTCTCGAGCGTGCTTCAGTGGCGACCTACAATCAGGCGGACGGTCTCGTCGTCTTGTCGAAGGGGCTCGAGCGATACTGGCGAAATCTAGGGGTGACCGTCCCGATTCACGTGATTCCGCGCTCGGTGGATCCAAGGGTCGCGCGAGGCTTCGTTGGGCGCGACCCGTTCGATCCGCGCGCCGTGCGAGGGAAACGCATCATCGTTTTGTGCCGGCACGTGCGCGAGAAAGGGCTCTCCCGGCTCATCGACATCTTTGCGAAGCACGTGGCGCCGAAGGTGCCGGGCGCTACGTTGACGATGGTGGGCGACGGGGCAGACCACGACAGTTTTCGCGGGCAGGCCGAGCGTCTTGGTCTCTCGGATCGCGTTTTTTTTCCCGGCGAGTTTCCGGTCACTGAAGTGCGCAACTGGTACGCGCACGCCGATCTCTTCGCCTACACTTCGCTGTCCGAGACCTACGGACAGGTCGTCAGCGAGGCGATGTGGTCGGGGCTTCCGGTTGTTGCGTTCGATGATGACGCGGGCGTCGCTCAGCAGATTCGGCACATGAAGGACAGCTTGCTCTTGCCGCCCGGCCCCGATGCCGACGTTGCGGATGCCCAGTTCGGCCTTGAAGTTGTCGATTTGCTCCGCCGGCCGGAGAGACGCGCGGGGCTTGCGGAGGCGGCCCGGAGGAGTGCTTCGAGTCGCATTGAGCCGGACGCGTGCATCGATCGCTACTATCAGGCTTTTGATTCGGCCCGTGTACATCGCGATGAGAGCCCAACCGATGTTGGGCTCGTGAAACAGGTCATTCCGATCGTTCGCTGGGCCACGCTCCATTCGGCGGCGGCGCTACTGACGCGTCTTCGACCGGCCGCGACGCTCAATCGTCACGGGCGTCGGCAGCCGGGGTGGGGCGATGCCGAGATCGAGACGACGGCCGCCGAAGAGACGCTCTCCTCGGGCGTGGCGGCCTGAGTGAAGCGCGCGTGATACCGAAGGTCGCGCACTTCATTTGGTACGGTGACCAGTTCCCATGGGTCAATGTCTTGGCGATTCGTTCGCTCTGGATGCGGGGCGACGTCGAGCGGATCGTCTTGCATCATGATCAAGATCTGACTGCGACGCCGCATTGGCCGGCGTTGGCTGACATTGATACCTTAGAAACGCGGCGTCTCGACCCGGCGAAACTCTTCTCGCGGCTTCCCGTGGATAGGGAGGCCTTGCTGGCGCTTCACGACGGGCTTTCCGCCCCGAATGCGCGCGCGAACATCGTCCGCGCAGCGATCTTGGCGGACGAGGGTGGCGTGTACCTCGATCTCGACACAATCACCGTGGGGTCGCTCGCGTCGATGCTTGGGCGCGGGGTTTTCTGCGGAAACGAGCGGATCGTGTTTCCGGCGGAGGTTGCGCGCTCGATGGACCCACGCGTCTTCTTGCGCGCGTTCGGTTTGGTTGCCTTCCGAGATTTGTGTCGGCGTCTCCCCCGCGGGTGGCGTGTCTTCCGACGACACGAAGATCTCTTCCACCTCGCCGTGAACAACGCGGTCCTGGGTTCAGAGCCCCGGCATCCGTTCATGCTCGGCCTTCTTTCGGCGATGACAGCCCTTCCGCAAGCGCGCCGCGATGTCCCGTATGCCCTCGGAACGCATCTCCTCCAGGCGGAGGTCGCGCGGTATGAGGGGACGGATCTGCGGGTCTTGAGCCCCGAGGTTTTTTACCCGCTCGGTCCGGTTGTTTCGCAGCACTGGTTTCGGCTTGGCTCGTCCGCGCCCCTCCAGCAGGTCTTGCTTCCGAAGACGCTCGTGGTGCACTGGTATGCGTCCGTGAAGACGAAGCGGGTCGTCCCAAGGATCGACCCTGGTTACGTGCGCACACACGCGCGCCGACAGCTTTTTAGCGCCCTCGCGGCTCAGTTCCTTTGAGCTTCCCTTGAGCTTCCCTTGAGCTTTCTTTGAGCTTGCTTTGAGCCATCGATCCATCCCGGACGGTGGCTTCGGAGGGCTTTTGCACCGGCCGATGGGCAGGGTGACGTATCTACCGGTCGAGCGAGAGGATCGCAGAGGCCCGATCAAGCTGCGCGGTTAGGACCTCGACGGCCGCCCGCGTCGTTTGTTCGCGCGCGCTGGTGACGTCCTGATCCGACGCAGTGCCCTCCAGTTGGCGTTGCTCGGCGTCGACGAGTCGTGCCCTCGCGCGTTCTAGGAATGTCTGCGCGAGGGCCAGGCGCTTCGTCGATCGATGGATCGTCTGCTGACTTTCATGGATTGCCTGCCGACGCGCGTCGATGTGCTGGGTGATCCGGGCGTCGATCTCGAGCCTCTGAGCGCGCGCGAGCGCCAGCCGCGACCCGCTCTGATTCCCATCCCAGAGGGGAAAAGTCAGCCCGACGGAGCCCTGATAAACCGGGAAGAGGTTTGTGGCTTGTCCGCGTAGGCCGGCTTGGGCCGATAGCCGAAGCACCGGCCGCCAGGACCTCGAGTAGGCCTCGAGGTGGGCTTCGAGGGCCTCGCGTTGGGCGCTCAACATCTGGCCGGCGGCGTCCGCTCTGCTGGCCGCGTCCGATGCGGCGTTGGCGTCCGAGGGGTCGAGATCGGGGGCCGCGATCTCGAGAAGAAGCGGGTCGGGCCGAGCGTCCGGCTCGAGCGATTGCCCGATCGCGGCCTCGACCGAGGCGTGGATGCGCTGGATCCCGTCATCCGCGTAGGCGACGCGGAGCTCGGCGCTTGCGAGCTCCGCATCCAGGGCCAGCAGCATGGACGGAGCGAGCGCACCGACTTGGACGCGGGCCTCGAGGTCACGCCGTCGTGCATGGAGGCGATCGAGCGCCGCACGCTCGAATCGCGCACGTTCGCTCGCCCCGAGCCACTCCAGGTATGCAGCGTCGACGGCCGCAAGAAGATTCGACTTCGTCCGCGCGGCCTCGGCTTTCTTCGCCCCGGTTTCGGCTCGAGCTGCGCGAAGGAGCGCGTCCGTTCGTCCGAAGTCGTAGATCTTCCAGTCGACGCCGATGAGACCCCCATAGCGAACGTTCGGTTCGAACGCGGCGGCACCCTGGTCGATGGTCGGTGAGCCTTGAACCAGCACCGGACCATCGAGGCCCGACACCCCGGGCGACAGCTCGATCAGTTGCCCGCCGGGTGACACGGAGGTGTCGAGGGTGGCGGCGATTGTAGGCATGCGACCGGCGGATGCGATGGACTCTTGGGCTTCGGCCTGGGCGATGCGCGTGCGGTCGACAACCAGCTCGGGACGCTGTTTGAGCGCCCGAGCCCGAAGATCGGGGAGGGTCACGATGCCACGACCTGACTCAGGGCGCTCTGGGGTCGATTCGACCGGTGCGGCCTCGGTCATGGTCGCTGTGGCCGCCAACACGAGCATCGAGACGAGGCCACATTTGTGTACGGAAAACCTCCGCATCATCGGGAGGTCGCGACGAACGGGATGGCGCATGCCGGCCCAGCATCTTCGCTTGCCGACGACCGATCAACAGGATTGGAGGCCCGGTGGGCTCGATCACGCCTGCGAACGTCGGGAGGCAAGCGGGGCGCCTTTGCGCTAGGCTCGAGCTATGAGAGCGGATCTGTTCGCCCGCCGCCGGGGTCTCGGGGCGGGCATGCCACACGCTGGTGTCTCGATCGGTCTGATGGCCACGTTGTCGGCCGCGTTGTCGGCCGCGTTGTTGCTCGGTGGACGACGCGAGGCCGAAGCGGTCCCCGCCCCCGCCCCTACGGGGACGGCTTCGGGCGTCGCTGCGGCCGGACAAGCAGCCGCCTCAACAGCGGGCGACGACCGCCGATGGTATGCACACCCCGACTGTCTTCGCGCTCAGGGCGAGGTCGTCGGGCGGGATGCGACCCAGGCGATGGCGGCGATTCAGGCACTCGAGAAATCGCCGAGTGTGGAGCTTCAGGCCTGCGCCCATTGGTTGATGATTCCGTTCGGCGTCAATGAGCTCGTGTTTCAGGGCAAGAGCCCGGCGCTTCATCTTCGAACCGAAGCCCGCCTCGAGGCCTTGTTCCGATTTGCGATGAAGCATGCGCGCGAGTATCCGCACCTTCGCGATCTAGCGATCGAAGCACGCATGCGGCGGGTTCGTCTCCTCATCGAGATGAAGGAACGAGATCGTGCGGTGAAGGAGGCCAAGTTGGTCGAGAAGATGCTCGCATCGCGCGCTGCGTCCCCACAGACGCCGAGTTGGCAATACGCGCGAGGGGCCACCGATCTTGCGATTGGCTCTACGAGCTGGCCGTTGCGTGTGCTTGCGTCGGCGGCTGGCATCAAGGGGGACGCGGAGCGCGGGTATCGACTGCTCAACGGACTCAAGGCGACGAACACGGTGTATCGAGCGGAGGCACTCGATGTTCTCCACTTCTTCGCGGAACAAGACGAGGAGAAGCCGAGCGCGCGAACTTTGGCGTTGGTCGCGGAACGCGCGCGCGCGCTCCCCAAGAGCGCCTACTATGCGCTCGATTTGGCCGAGTCATGGGCGGCTCTCGGGCGATGGGATGAGGCTGAACAGGCGCTTGCCAGCGTGCGTGGTGTCTTGGCTGAATCGCCGGACGCGTGGAGCCCGCGCCTGAGACGGCGCATCTACTACGTCATGGCACGCTGCGCGGCGGAGCGAGAGGACTTTGCGACAGCTCAGGCTGAGCTCTCGCGCGCATCAAAAGAACAGTGGGGCGGATACGCGGAAATGATCGCCGCCCTTCAAGTCGAGCTCGATCGCAACCGTGTCACCGAACATGCGACAGGCACCGACTAAACTTGGCACGTGCGCGCGCGAAAGCGGCCTGAGCGCGAGAGCTGCGAGTCAGGGCTTGGCGCGGAGCATCGGGGGACGTCTTGGGCTCGAGCGCCCTCGGTGGGCAGCTTCGCCGAGGCGTTTGCGCCGCCACTTCGCCATTTCTTGGCTGAGGTTCGCTTCTATTGGGCTCAGCTTGCGTGGCTTGAGCGCGGATGAGATGGCTCGCAAGGAACTGTCTTGCCGAACGACAGGCGCTTGTACGTACCAGGGACTGCCCGCGCCACCGTAGATCAGGAACGTGAGAGTGCCGATCGAAGCGTCGCGAACCGATCCGGTGAACTTGCGCCAGTGAATGCCCTCGAGCGAGACCGCTTCGTTCGCGGCATCGAGTGTGAGCTCATAGACCCGTTCCTCGCCCGTCGAAGCAAGGGTCATGATCAGCGCGGGACGGATGTCCTCGAACGTGGCTGCGTCGGTGAGGTTGCGACCCACCCAAACCGAAACTCGAAGTGGGGGGGCGGAGGCCATGACCGAGCCCATCAGGGCCGATTCGACACTTCCGTCCAACAACACCGTGGGCTGGCCGGCTGGAGACTGCCCGAACACCCGGTAGCGAGGGGCGATGTAACGTGGTTGGGACGAGATGTTGCCGATGGCGAGCCAATTCTGGGCCAGCAGGTCGAACTGAGAATTCAGGACGAGGTTGTCGACCGGAACTTCGCCAAAAAGCTTGACCTCGCGGAGTGTTCGCAGCGGCGGGCCTGCATCCGCGGCCGCAGCATCCAGCGTCGCGGCGTCCTCGGATCCTCCGTCCGCGGTTGAGGTGGCGCCGTCGCTCGCCGAGGAGGCGTCTGCGTCCTGAGCGTCGACCATGCCTCCGTCGAGCGTTGCCCCATCGTCGGGGGTCTCGACATCACCCGCCAGGGCGTCGGGTGCCGTGGTTCTCGCGTCCTCGGAGATCGTCGCGTCGTCGAGCACCGTCGAGCCGCCCCCGTCGGGGGTCGTCGCGTTCGACTCCGGTGATGAGCCGCAGGCGATGAGGGTGGCGAAGAGCAAGGTGCTGAAGGTGAACGCCCAAGTGGTCAAGCGCGGGGCAACAAGAGTTTGGGTTGAATGTCGGTGCATGGATGAAAACCTCACTCTGCTCGGAGCCAAGCGGTTGCGGCTTGGACAACCGTGTCGATGTCGCGGATCGCGTCACTCTGGCGCTGGAGGACGAGCTCATGCGGCGCCACCCCGGTCGAGGTTTGGAACTCGAGGTTTCGGTCGAGGTAGGCGTCGCGGAAAATGGTGTCCTGAACCTGGATGCTGCCGCCGGACAGCTCGTAGCCGACCGCAGGCAAAGACCAGATCACCCCGAAGGCGCCCGCGGTGGGGGCGCCCCCGAAGATTCGTGTGGCGCCGGTCCGCCGATAGGTTGCGAGCTTCGTGACGTAATCGTTCCCCGAGATGTCGAAGCCGACCAGGATGGCCAGGCGCGAGGTTTCGGCCGCGGCCGTTTGCTCACCCCCGCCAAGTTGCCAGTCGATGAAGTTCCCGCAGTCGTTCCAGCCGCCCTCCGTCGAAGCCTGGGATGCACAGCTCTGAAGGCGCCTCAGCATCGGCTCATCGATCGGCTGCGCCGTCTGGGTAATGAGCGCCATGCGATCGAAATCTTGAGGACCCACCAAGTAGCTCATGAGGTGGTCGACGGCGTCGATGCCTCCCCCGTACCCGGTTCGTTGATCGAGGATGAGTCTTTCGGGCGACGAGGACAGCGCATCGGTGACCGCCTGAAACCATCGTCGCCCCGCTCTCGAGTAGCCCGAGGGGACGCCATTGATCTGGAGTGTTCGGATTCCGTCTTCGTCCTGGCTCCCGGCAAACGCGTATTGGGTTCCGGCGGGTTCGGCAAAGGCTCGGTGAAAGCGATAGTCGCAGGTGATGTCATCCGCGAGCCATCCCGGCGATGACCCCTGCCACGCGCTGGCCTCCGCTTGGCCCAGGTCGATGTCGATGAACGTGACCTCGTCCGGCGCGCAGTGCTGCACGGGCGTTCTGGGCGCACAGGTCGGCCGCGCGAAGCGAAGGACCGATCCGATGGTTGCGGCTGCGTTGAGCACCATCGGCGCCGTGACGACGGCGCGGGCATCGGCATCGCCGAAGTAAGCGATGTATCGGCGGGCCGCGTCCGAGTATTCGGCGACGCTCATCCCGTCGATCGAAACGAGGGCGTCTCCGATCTCGACCTGTCGGGCGATCTCGCTGGTGGCCGAGGTTGCGAAGACCAGCGGATACTGCCCGCCCTCGGGCAGCATGTCTCCCTCGCCGAGATGCACGCAGATTCCGGTCGCGCGCTGGGCCGGATAGCGCGAGATCGGTGGACTTAGGTGGCCATCTTCGAGGCGCGCAAGCGCGGCGCTCAACGCCGTCTGGTATCGCGCGGATGAAGTCTCTTGGGCGAGGGCAGAAAGCGCCGCGCGAACGCTTGGCAGCTCAGCGGCCCCGTGACGTCCACCCTCGAGGTGAGCGAGCTCGAAGCTTCGCCGGGCGAGATAGTCGGATCGCATCGTTGGGTTGATGAACATCGGACCGTCGGACGCCGTGGCGTCGACGCATCGACCCAGCATGCATGCGCCGGCTTCGCCGCAGATTGCGGCCTCGGTCGAGAGATTGCACGTCGAGCTGGGCACGGAGGCCGGACCGAGGTCTTCGACCGAGATCGCGTCGATCCAGGTCAGGGCCGAGGGGTCGTCGTCGCCTGTGGCCTGCGTCCAGTCGTGCATGTTCGATGCGAGGTAGATGTACGCAGGATCGATCTCGCCGCCGAGGGAGAAGTCGATGGGACCGCTCGTCCACTCGTTCCATCCATCGTCGGTGCCTCGCCCAGTGAGCTGAAACGGGAGGTCAGCGAGGGGTTCTGTATGGCTCGCAGCCCAAACCACGTGCGCTGCAAACTGTTGCCCGTGTGCACGTTGCCAGAAGCGAATCTCCACGCGTCGTCCTCGAAGGTAGGCGACCGACGGGAACGCGGGGAGGATCAACGCGCCCTCTGCCACTGGGCCTCCAAGGGCGATGGCGCTCGTGCCCTCGATGCCGGTGCCGACGCGCAGCAAGGCCAAATCGCTCGCGCTTACCGTGTTGCCGTCGGCGTCGAACGCCGCGAACACATCGAGGGACTCATGGGCTTCAAAGCCAAACGCGAGGGCAGAACCGCTCAGATCCATGACGCCGCGCCGTTCATCGAAATGCGCGGCGTGCGCTTTCGACGCCTGAAGCGCGAAGAGCGCGGCCATCGTCGCGGCGATCGCGATCACCCTTCGGAAGCTTTGGCGCGGCGCGGCCTCCGCCGAATGCGCGCGGTGTGTCCCAGGCGCGCGGCAAGTGGGACGAGGACCACGAGCAGGACGAGGAGGACGACTCTGACAACATCCAAGATCAAGATGCGAGTGTCGGCCGAGTCGCGAGGGCGGAGCAGTCAGGCTTCTGCGCAGAACCACCGACGATGGCTAGCACGGTCCGCAAAAGACCGACCATCGGTCATGTGGGTTCTAGTGTGGCCAAAAGCGCGTCTTGTCGTTGTGAGGAGGCAGGGAGGTCGCGGGGGAAGGCGAGGTGTGGTTGCGGACTCGCTGGACCATTCTCAATAATGGCTGACTTCAATCGTAGTTTTTCTCTCGTGCGTCCGTGGAACGCGTTGGAGGTGCTTTGACATGGCAATTATTCGGTGGGGCGATGAGTGGCGGACCGGTGACGCAATGGTCGATGACCAGCATCGTGGTCTCTTCGAGATCGTCAACGATCTTCATGAGGCCGTGCATTCTGGGGCCGGACAAGAGGCCGCGGTCGCGACCGTCACGGCGCTGGTGTCGTACGTGATCAAGCACTTCCGAGCCGAAGAGGCCCTCATGAAGAAGCACCGGTACCCCGAGTTCCTCGCTCACTGCACGTTGCACGAGAATTTGACTCGTGAGGTGCGGGAGCTGCTGACGAAGGTTCGGGCTGGGGAACCGGTGCCGCTCGACGAGCTGTCTGAGTTTGCGGCGAAATGGTTGGCTGAGCACATCGATCTCCATGACAAGCGCATGGTGGCCTGGGTGCGCGCCCGAAAGGCGGAGATGAGCCCGGACGTGGTACGGGCATGATCGGGCCTTCGCGCGATGTGCGTGCGTGGCGAGTGCGCCGTTAGTCTTCTTCGAAAGAAGAGGCTGTCGTGTATCCTTCGACCGGGATCTTTTCGTCGATTCCGTCGATGGCCAGCGATGCGCGGAAGCCGACGATGAATCGATCCGAGGCGCAGTGGTGCGATGTCACCTCGAGCTTCATCTGGACAGGCAGCGAAAGGCGACTCCAGAGCGACGGGCGCTTTCCGAGAGAGCATGCCTCGACCTCGTCGGAGCCACCCGATTTGCTTAGATCTCGATTAAGCTCGATCTCTTCGGACAAAACGTCGATCTCCTCGTTGCTGAGTTCCACGGCGTGAGGACCTAGGAGCGTCTGGACCGTCGCGCGGACGTGTACGGGCCGCACGGTCTCGCCGAGAGTTCTCTTCTTGAGCGCTTCCGGAAAAGCCGTGAGCGCGGTGATCGCATCGTGCCTCCGCTCGGCGGCGAGATAGGCTCGGCGCATTCGATGCCCAATAAGGGCCAACGCGCCGAGAGCCACCAAGATGATCAACCACTTGGTGAGACCTCCGGACGGCTCCTTGGCGGGGGGAACGTACATCGTTCATGGGTATTGCACGAAGCTCCGATGGCGTCGAGGGACGGTCTTCGGCGTCAGTCAAAGGCACGAGCGGCTCGGCGAGGCGAAGCGGGGTGAGCGCGAGGTGACCGCGGGGCCTGTCTGGTCGCCGCTTGCACACGATCGACGTGACCGGGATACCGCGTGCGGCGTGGCGTTCACAGGTGCTGCTGAACGATCCACCAAGCGCCGATGACGACGGAGAAGACACCCGCGAACAGTGGGAGTCGAAGCTTGCGCCCTCGAAAACCTGTGTTCGCGCGCCGAAACGTTAGGCAGAGCAGACTTGCCAAGGCCGCCATGCCGACGAGCGAACCCGCTCCGAACAGCCCAAGGAACAGCACACCGAGCCGGGTGCTCGGCATGGTCGCGGTTGCCAGAAGGACAGCGGCGCCCGTGCCCGCGATTCCGTGCCCAAGGCCCACCGCGAAGGGCGGCAGCGCCGCGCGCAAGGGATGCGAGTGAACGCCGGCATGGGGATGCGTTTGCTCGTGCTCGTGCGTGTGATCGCGATGAGGCGCATACCCGTCTCTATTCGTGTGGCGGTGGGGGTGGGCGTGAAGATGTGCATGAAGATGGGGATGGGCATGGACATGAACATGGCTATGGCTATGGCTATGGCGATCGCCATGGCGGCGAAGAAGCGACCAAGATGTCGATGTGCCTTCGTCGGCGGCTTCGCGCCCGCGGGCCTTGATGATTGCGCGTGCCCCCAGGGCGATGAGCATGACGCCGACGAGCGATTCGAGAACGCCGTCGAGCCAGTCGGGTATGTGGCCACGCAGCACGAGCACGAGTGCGCCGAGCACGAGAAGGCTGACGGAGTGACCGGCACCCCAAAGGGCACCGACGACCGCGGCGCGCCGCGGATGCGTGGTGCGCGAGACGAATGTGCCCACCGCGGCAAGATGATCGGGTTCGAGGGAATGGCGAACACCGAGCGCGAGACCAAGGAGACTTCCGGTAACGATAGAGCTCATCATAGGATCACCGTAAGGGTGAGCCGTGCGTTGAACGGCGGCCCAGCCACGTTGTGTAGGACTGGTATTTCGCTGGGTTTCTTGCCCGGCGCCCAGTGACTTGCGTAATGATATTCGCCTTCGCGAATTTCTTGATTGAGGATGTTCTCGAGTTCGATTGCGCAGCGAAACGATGCCCAACCGGACCAGCGGTAGCCCGCCGTACCGTCGAGGCGTGTCATGAGTGCAGCCTGGGCTCCATGCGGCAAAGGCCTTGGGGCGATGCCGATGAGTTGAAGACTGGCGTCGAAGCCGTCGTCATGGATGAACATCGTGCGGACGCGCCCACTGAGCGTTGGCGCCAACGGAATGGGTGCACCCGAGGCGACAAACCGTGCGTCGACGTACGTGGCGTCGGCATCAACCGCCAGCCAATCGGCGAGATGCATGTGGAGCTCGAGTTCGGCGCCGACGCGGCGCGTGCTGTTGAGTTCGAGGCTCAATCCCGAAACATGGTCGAAGATGGATTCACGCGCGATGAACGTCGCAAAGCTCGAGATGGACGTGGCGAACGAGCGGCTGGGGTTCCATCGTGCACCGACCTCGAAGGCGTCACTCGACGTGATCTCGGGTCGTTGCGCCCTCACGAGCTCCTCACTGAAGCCTGTGCGTTCCACTGTAGCTCCAAGAAAGGCGCGTGCCTCCGGGGGGCGGAAGCCCCGGCCGTACGCGAGGAAGAGCTGGAGCTTCTCGTGCGCCTGCCATTTCAAGGTCGTTCGGGGTGAGAAGACCGCGCGTGCATGATCGCCTGTGTGGCCGCGATCGAGGTGGTCCTGGACTGAGAGATAGGCTGCGTCGAGTCGAAGGCCGGCGTCGAATCGCCAAGCGCGGGCAGGATACCAGGTGAAACCGAAACCCGCGTGAGACATGATTTCGAGGCCGCCCAAATCACGACGGGCCTCGAGTGTGGCCTCGTCTTGATCGACGTGTCGCTCTGCCTGTCCGAGGATGTCGCCGCGTGTGCCGAGGTTCAAGTCGAGGTGGAGCGCTTCGGTCGCCTCGAGACCGTAGTCGAAGACGGCGCCAAAGGTGAAGGTGCGTTCGACTTGTTTGCGGCGATCGCCGTTGATGGGATCGACCAAGAAGCCGGTGTGGTTTTCAAGCAGATCGAGGTGTCGTCGTTCCGCGAATGCGCGGGCCAAGATGCGGTGCCCATCGGTTCGCCATTCGTAGGTCGTGGCGAGAAGACCGCGTATCGATTGGCCGCGCCCCGCGTGATCGTAGGCGTCCAAGAAATCGACGTAGCCGAGACGGATGTCGTCGTTGCGAAGGGTGCCTGGGAGCTCGAACGCAGCGAAATACGCCGCGCCGAGGATCGAAAAGGTGCCGTAGTCGAGGTCGTCGAAGATCCGAACGCGTCCGAGAAGCGTGGCGCGATCGATCCCGCGATTCTGTCCGAAGCCATCGTCGTGCGTCGATTCAAGAGCGACGAAGTCCTGGCCGTCGCCATCGTCTGGGCTGTACGTGAGGAGAACGCGATGACGATTGGTCGTCCCCGCTGTATAGGCGAGGCGGAGGCCACAATCATCGGGAGACAGGCCGAGGTGGTAGGCGGCGGTTCCTGCCATCGCAAAGGCACCTTGGCTCAACGTGAACGGACCCTTCGTGACCTCGACCGAGTCGATCGTTTCGGGGATGATGAATCCGAGGTCGATGTAGCCGAGCGCGTGAATGTTCGACCATTCGTTCATGGGTAGGCCTTCGACGGTCATCTCGATATCGCTGCCATGAATCGCGTCGAAGCCGCGCAGGAAGAACTGATGTCCTTTGCCTTCGCTGCCGTGTTGGATGAGAGTGAGCCCGGGGACGAGGCGGAGCGCATCTTCCGCCGTGCGCCGAGGTACAGCGGCTATCTCGCGCGCGGTGATGTGCGTTGTCGACGCCGTTACGGGAATGGCGGACCGCGGTGCGATTACGGTGACGGTTTCCATAGGCGCTGGGGCGGGCGAGCTGTGGGCTTCCACATGAAGGATCAGCCAACTTACGCGATGCTCCTCGGTGATTCGCATTTGCATCGGGGTTCGCAGACGGTCACCGGACACGAAGATGTCCAGATCGCCCGGTGGCGTGTCCAGAAAGAGAAATCGGCCATCGGGATCCGTCGATGTCTGAACGCGTCCGCTTCCGGTGGGAAAATCGGCTTGGGTCGCGGTCGCTGTTCGTGCGCCCTTGGCGTGGGCCCTTTCGAGGATGACGAGGACCGCGGGGATAGGCTCGCCGGAGTTCTTGTCGACGACTTGTCCCGCCAGCGAGGGCCCGACGTCATGGGCGTGGGCGGAGCGTAGTAAGAGCGGAAGCGACAAGGTCATCAGCGCCATCGAGGTTCGGCCCAGTAGATGTCGATGTCGCACGATCGATCCTCTTTCGAGCCCAAAAAGAGACCCGAGACCTGGGCCAAGACCTGGAGCCAAGATCTGGCGCCAAGACGTAGGGCTAGTCGTCAGCGAACGACGGTGGCGTGACAGTGCCCTTCGCCGTCGACGTGGCCAAGCGTTGACGCCAAGGCGTTGAGCCAAGTCCAAAGATCGTCGATGCCATCTTCGCTGCCGGGATCGTAGTTGCCGATATCCTGTGCCGCCAGCTCTTCCTCGGTGACGTTGCCGTCGTCGTTCTGGTCGGCATCGGCGAGCGGTTGGAAGAGGAGCTGCGGGGTGGACGACACGAGGCTGTCATAGAAGAGATGATCGGCGTGGATGGTCACTTGGAGGGTTGCTTGCGCGCCGGCGCCAACCTTCGTTCTGGCGTCACAGTCGCTGTAGCGCGTTGGTTGATCGAAGACCCAGTCGAACGATTTGGTGTCGGCCCCCTTTGTTGCCGTGCCTCGCGCCTCCACACGCGAAACCGTGAAGCGAGCTCCTGTATACTCGCCCTCTGCGATGGTGGCGGTACCCAATGTTTGGCCGGCGCCCGACGAGGGCCTGGTGAGATCGATCGATGAGGGCACAGAGAGCGCCGCGCCGGCAACGACGACGTCTTCGAACGCTATGTTGAAGTGCTCGAACTGAATCGACCAACCGTCGCCCATCTCGGACGAAGGAATGCCTTCCTCGATGAAGGCCTCTCCGTAGGCGGCCACGGCAAGTGTTCCGGGGTCGTCGTCACCGCACGCGACTGTCCCGACGGCCGCCAGGCCTGCGAAACATATGGAAGCGAAGAGGTGTGAGATATGTGAATTCATGTCTGTCTCCTTGATCCGGTGCTAGTTTCCCGTCCGAGCCGGAGGGGCTGAGGCAGGAGAGGGCGAAGCCTGAACTTCGAAATGATCGTGGGTCTGGAAGGTTCGGCGAAGCCGGTTGTAGGCGTCGGATATCGCTGCGGTCGACGCGTCGGCGGAGAGAACGACCGTGCGGGGATCGCTGTCACCTTGAAGGCTTCCGTCCGGTTCGCCGTCGTCGTCCTCGGGAATGATCGTCGAGAAATCGATGCCGTCGAAGAGCGTGTCGCCTTCCTCGGGATCGGTGAGCAAGAGCCGGACCTCAAGCTGGGCCGTGGTCTTTGGACCCACGTCGAAGACGAACGGTATGCCGATCACTGCGCGATCCTTGGGCGCGTCAATCAGCGCTACGAACGGGATGGGGCGTGAAGGCGTAGTCGTGGACCCGATCGTGGTCGGCGTGGCGAGGCGACGGAGGATTGCGGTGTGGCCAAGGAGGGGGTCGTCGGCTGAGACGCCGTCGCTTTCCATGGCCTCCGCAAAAACAAAGTTTGCGCTCTTGTAGGCCCCAGCGAGCAGCATGGCCTGGCCAAGGGTCGTTGGCTCCGGATCTGTGGGTGGGCTGCCGTCGCGGAGCCAGCTGAGCAAGAAGCGGCCTCGAAGCTCGCCGGTGACGTCGCCGGCCTGGTAATGGCCGGGATGCGCGTAGGCTCGTGCGATCAATCCGTCGGCAAGGCGTTGCCAAAGAGGCCGAGATGACGCGTGGGCCTCGCCGGCGATGGCGAACGTCAAGTCTTTGACCATGAGGCGCGCTTCCTGAAGCTCAACGGAATACCCAAGATCGTTTGTCACCGTGGGCAGGCCGCTCGCGTCCACCGCGACCGGCAGCGAGACCTGGGGCGCTTCTTCCGAGGACGCGCAAGAGACCAGCAGCGAGCCGTGCGCGATCGCGATGGCCACAACGATGGGCACCAAGCTGGCCGTCAAAGGGCTTCCGGCAGGGGTCACGGCAGGGGTCACGGCAGGGGTCACGGCAGGGGTCACGGCGGGGGTCACGGTCGCGGCGGGGGTCACGGTGGATGCTGGGGTGGCGGTGCGGATCGACACCGGGCTGGCCGGACCGCGCGTGCTGGTCGGGCTGCGCGTGCTGGTCGGGCCGCGCGAGCTGGCCGGACCGCGCGTGAATGCCTGGTCGAAGTCAGGGCTCGGCATGACTCATCACCGCTTTCCCGTGCTTCACGCCCTTCAGTCCGATGAGACCGTCGGCGATGGCGCGTAGTTTTTTCGCCTTTCCTTGGAGCGCAATGACCTCGAGACAATGGTCATGGTCGAGGTGGACGTGCATTGTGGCCATGATGGCGTCGTGGTTTTCGTGGCCGATCTCGAGAAGCCGGTCCGCGAGATCTCGCTTCGTATGGTCGTAGACGAGGGTGACGGTCGCGACGGCGTTTCCGGTCGCCGACGACATCCAGGCTTCTTCGATGAGTCGGTTCCGTATGAGGTCTCGGACGGCCTCGGAGCGGTTTCCGCCGGATCGCTCGATGATCTCGTCGAAGCGAGCGAGCAGTTCGGGTTCGATGGCAAGACTTACGCGTTCTTTTTCGGACATAGAGACCTCATATTACGAATGCGTGCTCCCGTTGGTATTACGAATGCGTGCTCCGGTAATACTGGGATGGCGGGAAGTCAAGTCGAGCGAGGTGCCTCGAAAACCCCGGCGCCGCCGCTCGGTGGCCCCGGGATGGCTTCAGCGGATCTCCGACGGCCGCTGCACCGATGGCCGAAAGGGGGATGTACCGCCACTTGGACCCCTGCTATGCCGCTAGCCAGCGGCTGGCGCTTTTGGAGGTCTATCATGGAAGGTGATGCGCTCAATGTTTCGCCCCACAGTGTCGTGATCGTGGGGCTCGATGTCGTCGTCGGATCGTCCGGGGCGTCCGGACCAGAGAATAAGGCTGAGTTCGAGCGCCGACACTTCGTTTGCTCGGGTGCGGAGTATCTCGCCGGGAACGTCGCGAGCCGTAAGGAGATCACGCCCGCATCTGCGTTTTCGGCCGAGAATGTGGGGCTCTTCAAGCACCTCGGAAATGGGGACGGGCCAGATAAGGTCTACTTCGTTCTCTACCCAACAAGGACGTACTCGACCTCCGAGGCTCTCTTCTCGGATATCGCGCCCGAGGATCGGAAGCTGATCCGAAAGATCAAGCGCCGCTACTCGGATCGGGCTGCGGTGCAGTGCTTCAAGGTTCCGTTGTCGCAGGCCGATGTCTTTGAGCGCATGTCCGGGTATCTCGGCTCCGAAGAAGAGCTCCAGCAATTCCGGGCGCAGAAGATTGCCCCTCCGCCCGCGCCGGAACCCGTCGGAGGCCGATTTCCTATCGCCTTCGACGTCTCGGTTCCCGCGAAGATCATTCCGATTCTCAAGAGCTGTATCACCAAACCAAACAAGCAGGATTGGTTCTACGTCTACACCAAGTCGCTTGGCATCAACCTGGCGATCAAGCTGGCCTTCGCCGTATTCGGCGTTCTCAAAGGGACGCTCCCGATCTATCGGGCGGTCATCACGACGATTTGGTATCAGTCTCAAGACGTCTTCTTCACCGTATTCGGCCAGACGTATATGAAGTTCCTCGGGAAGATGTCCCGTATGCTGCGGATAGGTCGTGGCTACTTCGGCGACCTCGTGTTCACGTACTGTCAGTTCTCCTGTTTCGAGTTCATCAATCGCCTCATCCTCGGTCCGGTGGGAGAGAACCCGCTCGTTTATACTTGGGCGGGCGTTGGGCTGATTCTGCTCAACAACCTCCAGGGGATGGTCGCGGGCGGGGCCGTGACGCCCGCGGTGGTGCGTGTCCGACGGGCCGGGGTGGTCAGTCACAAGACGATGATGCACATCTACCAACTCTGCGGGCTGACGTTCCACTTTGGGCTCTTCGCCTCGTTCGGATACCAGACCATCTTCGCGATCTTGATGGCGTCGCTGATGGTTTGCTCCTGGGGCACTTTGCTGACCTTCTCTATCTTCTTCAAAGACCCAGATTTCGTGGAGGCGAAGGCCGAGAGCACGGTTGAGCGCCTCGATGCATTGGTCGGTCGCTGGTGTTCGCTCGATGCATCCGATCGGCCCCGGGTTCGCGTGGGCGAAGCGGTCGCGGACGCCGCATAGATTGGCGGCGGCTGGGGCTTCGCTGTCCAAGAACCCAGAAGGCCTCGGCGCGCCGGCAGGCCGTATTCACTGCAGGCAATACTCACGGCAGGGCCGTATTCACAGCAGGGCCGTATTCACGGCAGGTCGCATTCTCAGCAGGTCGTATTCTCAGCAGGCCCATATTATCGGCGGGGCCATACTCTCGGCGGGGCCATATTATCGGCGGGGCCATATTATCGGCGGGGCCATATTATCGGCGGGGCCATATTCACGAGAGAGGGCTTGTGCGCCCATTGGGACCCGAGAGCGCGCCCAGAGCGTCGGCGAGTGCATCAATGCCTCGATCGAGTTGGTCATCTGTCAGGTAGGGGGCGGGCCCAAGGCGTAGGCGATTCAGGCGATGATCGGACATGACGCCCCGGCAACGCAGCGCATCGGTGAGCGCGGCGGCAAACGGCGTTTCGAGTGCGAGGAACCCACCGAACCTCGAAAGTGGGGTACGTCGGTCGCGTGTGATGATGTTGGGGTCGGCGTCGAGGTGATCGAAGCGGTCCGCGAGTCGCTGAATTTGATGCTGGCTTACGCGTCGCAGAAACTCCGGCGTGAGGTGTTGGGCTTCGAAGAAGTCGAACACGGTCGCACCTCGGTAGTGGCTCGTGGGGTCGTAGGTGGCACCCGCGAAGCGGAGGCCACCTCGGCCATAGGGGACGCCCGTCCGTTGCGTCGAATCTGATGCCGAGATCGCGTCGAATTCGGCAAACCATCCGGTGATCACAGGGCGGAGCGTGCAATCAGGGGGCGAACGCAAGAACGCGTTGCCTTCGCCGAGCTGGCAGTACTTGTAGCCGCCGCCGACGACGAACGCGCGCTCGAGCTCTTGCGCGGCCAATAGGAACGGAACTGCGCCGAGCGCATGGTAGGCGTCGATGAGGAGCTCGGCGCCTACGCGTTGGCACGCGAAGAGCAACGGTCCTAGACCGTCGACGATGCGCGCATCGCGGTAGAGGACGGCTGAAACGAGCACCGCCGCTGTGCGGTCGTCGAGCGTCAGGGCCAGGCGCTCGGCGAGGTCGTCGACGGGAACGCTGGGCACGATCATCACCTCGACGCCTTCCTCCGCGAGGCGGTCGAGTTGACGGCGGATCGTATGGAACTCACCGTCGGTCGTCACGAGCCGCGGACGCCGACGAAGCGGCAGCGCCGAGAGCCATCGAACCAAGAGTTCGTGCGTGTTCGCGCCGAGCGCGATGGAACCGTCCTGATCGCCGAGAAGGCGGGCGTAGCCCTGGCGAACGCGGTCGGCCTTCGCGAAAGCGAACGACCACTTGTCATCGACATGCTCGGCCGCATCCAACCATGCCTGCTCGTGGGCGCTGAGCCCACAATCGGGCCACGCTTGGTGGGAGTGCCCCGTGAGCAGCAGGCGCTCGGCGACGCGGAAATGGCGGTAATGCGCCGCCAGCGGGTTGGGGCTCTGTGAGAGCGCATCGACGGTGAAGGTCACAGTTCACTCCGGATCGCCCAGAGGTCCGGAAAGACCGGTCGGTGGAGCGTACCGAGGAGGTGATCGACCCCGCTGCTGCCGCCCGTGCCGATTTTGTGGCCGATCGTGCGCTGGACCATCTTCACGTGGCGATAGCGCCATTCCTGGAGACCTTCGTCGAGGTCGACCAGGCGTTCGCAGATCTGGGTAAGCGCGGGGTCTTCGCGGTAGATCCTGACGAGGAGACGCTGAACCGCCTGCGAAGCGACGATGGCCTCGGTTGGATCTCGGTCAAGCAGGGTCTCGGGTACGTCGTAGCCGCCGCTTGCGATGTGGTGGAGGAAGGCGTCCCAGATCGTTGGTTGGCGCCATCGTCGCTCGAGGCGTCGGTGCGCGTCGCTATCGGTCGTGAAGCGAGCGAGCGTCTTTGGCGACTTGAGCCCGAGGAGGAACTCGATCTCACGGAACTGAAACGACTGAAAGCCGCTCGCTGACTCCAGTCGATCGCGAAACGATAGGAAATCGCGAGGCGTCATCGTTTCGAGGATGTCGAGCTGTCCAACCAAGGTCTTGAAGATGGTCAGGATGCGATTCAAGATGTGGAGTGCGCGTGGCTGGTCATTCTGGATGAGCGCGTGGCTGAGTGCGTCGAACTCGTGAAGCACCTCCTTGAACCAAAGCTCGTAAACCTGGTGGATGATGATGAATAGGAGTTCGTCGTGCTCCGGTTGCTCCGAGAGCGGCCGCTGGAGGTCGAGGAGCGCATCGAGCTTGAGATAGTCGGCGTAGCTTTGGGACATCAGCGCGGCTTCTACCATTCGTCTGCGGCCTAGGAAACGCGCGTCTGTGGCTCACGAAACACGTGGCTTTCTCAAGCAGGGCGAGAGCTCCGATGGGCTGAGCACGTCGCTGTTCCGTGGATTTCGCGCCTGCGTCTCCGAACATCGGGGCACTTCCGTCGATCGGCGGAGCACATAGAGATGGCGAAAAGTACGGGGTCGATACGACGCTGTGATGGGTCGATAACCCCTTGACTTTGGCGCCGTGTAATGTCCCTCGCCGGATCAGCCTTACGAACCGGTGACATCGACGCGCGACCCGAAACCGGCCGGTGACAAGCTGACTTGCATGATAAAGCGACGAAACGAATTCGCACGACCGCCGATAGTCCTGGGCGTCATGTCCTCGGTTCGAAATCGACCAACCTCCGCCGTGCGCGCGCGCCTCGCCCCAGCCGCCTCCGGACGACGACCCTCGAGCAAGCCCCGCCGAACGGATGGGTGGCGTCAAGAGTTCGAGGACGGTTTCGTCATTCGTCGACTTCAGACAAAGGGGCGGCAGCAGAAGACCCGCGCTGAAGGGGCGCTGCATGAGATCTTCGCTTCCTACAGCGAGAAGCAGCGGGCTCTGAGACTCGAGAAATCGATCAGCTTGGAGGCGTGCCGCGATGTGATCGGCGGGATGATGGTCAGTCATCGGGAAGAAGGCCTCTTTGCGCTTCATGCACCCGACCAGGACAAGACCGTGGTGGGCGTCGTACAAGTTCGGCTGAAGAGCGCGCGCGATGTCAGACAGAATCACCGAAGGCGGCTCGATACGATCGACGCGACACGGCGGCGCGCCTTGGAAAAGCTCACTTCTGATGCACCCGATACGGCTCTGTCTTCGGCGGAGGTCGCCGAAAGGACACGGGCGATCGAAGGCGAGGCCGCGGCGGCGATCGGACGCGCCGAGAAGGTCCGCGATGATCTCCTGGAGAAGCGCAGGCTCGTGGGCGAGGTCGCCATCGATACGCGACAGGATGGAATGGCGGGCTCTGGCTTGGGGCGGCGCTTGATGAACTTCGCGATCACCTGGGCCGCCTACCAGCCCGGCATGAAGGAACTGAGGTTCGAGGTCGACTGCCAGAATGCGCCCATGATCCGTTTGGGGACGGACCTGGGCTTCGTCCGCAGGTCGAGCGAGGACAATCAGCACGCGTACGCGCTGGCGCTCCCCGAAGTGGAGGGGGGTCGGGCGTTGTTGTCGAGATCGAAAGGCGGTGTCCGCGGAGACGCTTCGGTCGCACCCACGCCGACCGCGAAGACGGTATCGCCTCCAGCGCCAAACACGCCTTCTGATCGGACGACGCCAGCCGAGGCGCTGCCTCGAGATGAAGACTGGGATGGGGGTGACGCGGCGCTCGCGCCTGCGTAGAACGCGGCTTCGTAGAACGCGGAGCCTGGGGCGGTTCTTGAGGTCAGCCGTCCTTTTCCTTCTGCTGATGGATCGTTTGTGCGATTTCGTCGAGCATCTCTTCGTCTTTCATCATCCGCTCGCGTCGCCGCTCTTCCATCCACTTCTCTTTGTGCTTCACGAGTGCTTTGAGGTCTTGGCTTGCCTCCACCAATGCGTCCTGGGCGCGCTTGGCGAGCTTCTCGGCTTCCCGAACGGTGTCGCGTTGACCGTCGATGCGGCCTTGTTGTTCGGCTTCGAGTTCTTTGAGACGCTCGACGAATCGAGAGGCGGCCGCTTGATCGAGGATCTTCATCTGTCCGGATGCGAGCTTGTCTGAATACTCTTTTCGCCGGCGATGGCGGTCCTCGATCATGCGCTGGAGCTCGGCCTCGAGCTCCTTCAAGAAGGCCTCCTCTTCTCGGACCTGCTGGACCGCGCGCGCAAAGGCCTCCTTCGCCTGTTCCTCGGCGCGTTCTCGGATCTGAAGGAGAGCTTGCAGTCGATATTCCATCTGTGCCTACGCGAAGAGACCGATGAGGCGGTGCACCGTCTCCTCGAACTTGGTCTTCTCCAAGGTCCCTTGACGCAGAAATTCCTCGACCGCTTCGATCTTGTCGATCGCGTAGTCGGTCTTTGGGTCCGAACCGTACTGATAGGCGCCGAGCAGAATGAGGTCTCTTTGCTTCTCGTACGTGGCGAGGACTTCGCGGAGCTTTGCGGCCGCGACCTTGTGTTCGCTGGAGGCAATGCCAGTCATGACGCGAGAAAGTGAAGGAAGGACATCGATCGCCGGCCAGTGGTTTCGGGCACCAAGGGCGCGGTTCAAGATGATGTGGCCGTCCAAGATACCGCGCACTTCGTCGGAGATCGGCTCTTCCATGTCTCCGCCGGCCACGAGCACCGTGTAGAGCGCGGTGATCGAACCTTTCGCGGAGTTGCCCGTGCGCTCGAGGAGCCTGGGAAGTGTGGAGAAGACCGAAGGCGGGTAGCCTTGGCGGGCCGGTGGTTCGCCGACCGCGAGGCCGATCTCTCGCTGGGCGCGCGCGAAGCGCGTCGTCGAATCCATCATGAGCAGCACCTTGGCGCCCTGATCTCGGAAGTACTCAGCGATTGCGGTCGCAACGAACGCTGATTTCTGGCGAACCAGCGAGGCTTCGTCGGATGTTGCGCAAACGACCACCGATTTGGCCATGCCTTCGTCGCCGAGTGACTCCTCGATGAAGTCCTTCACTTCGCGACCTCGTTCGCCGATCAGGCACGACACGACGACTTCTGCTTCGCAATTTCGCGCGATTTGGCCCATGAGCGTCGACTTGCCGACGCCGGAACCTGCGAAGAGACCCACCCGTTGCCCTTTGCCGATCGTCAGAAGACCATCGATCGCGCGGACGCCGAACGCGATGTGCTCGAGGATTCGTTCCCGTTCGAGGGGGTCGGGTGGGTCGCGCTCCACGGCCCAGTCGACCAGCCCGCGGCCCACAGGCCTTCCGTCGATCGCGTTGCCGAGTCCGTCGAGGACGTGGCCGAGCAATGCGTCGCCGCACCGGATCTGAAACGGTGCCCCCGAGGGCACGACCTCGGAGTCTGGGCCGATGCCATCTGCGCGTCCAAAGGGCATCAGCATCACTTCCTTGTCACGGAAGCCGACGACTTCGGCGTTCACGGAGCCCTCCGGATTGATGATCTCGACCATCTCCCCGATTCGGACGCCCGGCACCGCAGCCTTGATGATAAGTCCGGTCAGCTCACGTACCCGACCCCGCGCCCGCGTCAGCTTCGTGCGACGGACCCGGCGTGCATAGCGCTCAAAGTCGACGACGACGCTGTCTTTCATCGGCTCGACCTCGAGCCTGAGCCTGAGCCCGAGCCCATTCCCAGCGCCGAGTCGATCGCTGAGGTGGAGCCTGAGCCCAGCGAGTCCGCGGGCGTGTCGGCCAGCTCGGCCTCGAGGGCGGCCTCCAGGGCGTCGAGCTGTTTGTCGAGTGTCGCATCGATGGTTCCGAGCTCGGTGACCACGATGCAACCCCCGCGGTCGACCGTCGGATCCTCTCGGATGTCGATCGTGTTCGCGCGTGCCAGCATCTCGAGCAACCGGCGCTCGTTGCGCCTCAGCATGTCGACGTCGTCCGGATTCACGCGCACGATGACCTCGCGCTGTTGGCGCGTGTCGCGAAGTGCGCGCCGGACGATCTCGACGATCGCGTCGTCTGACATCTTGAGGGCTTCGCCAATGATCTCGGAGACACATGTTCGAACCAGACGCACGTAGCTGGGCTCGAGCGCCTGTGTGAGCTTGTCGAGCCCGAGCAGCGCCTGTGTGATCTGCCGGGTGAATTCCGCGCGCCCTTCCTCGCGTCCTTCCTCGTAGCCGCGCTGCCGCGTCTGGTCCGCTTGCTCTTCGGCGTCATCGAGAATGCGCTGCGCCCTTTGCTCGGCTTCACCGACGATCGCGTGCGCGCGGTGGCGGGCGTCGACCTCTTCCCTTTCGATGATGGGCTTCTTGGCCGTTCGGGGCGGACTGAGGCTCGTGGGACGCGCGGACGACGTGGGCGCCATGCCTGCCCCGCGCTTGATGACCTTCGACACGATATCTGCCATGCTATCAACTCAGACCGCGCAGACCTCAAGTTCTTTCGGCAAAAGAAAATACTTAATAGTGCCGCCGTCTTGACTGGCTGATGCGCCTGCGAGTACCCGTGGAAAGCAGCGCTACCATGAAGGATGTCGTCGTTTTCGGTTGTGGATACGTTGGACGGAGGCTCGCGCGCCGGCTCATATCGGCGGGTCTGGACGTCGCGGGAACGACCACCACTGAATCCAATCTGAGCGCGCTGGCCGCGCACGGCATCCCTGGACTCCTGGTCGACCGAGACGATCCCGAGACCTGGAAAGGCGCCCTGAAGGACGCCCGTCTTGTCGTCAACCTTGCACCGCCGGGCGAATCTCTACCCACCGATCTATCCGAGGCGACGGCCGCCACGGAGGCCGCGGCGCGCGCTTTTGCGTCGGCCTCTCGGGACGCGGAGGCCGTCGTGTATGGTTCGACGACCGGCGCTTTTGGCCAGCCCGAGGATCCCGACGCTTGGATCGATGAGACGACCCCGACGGATCCCGAGCGGCTCGGCCGCCGCGGTGCGCTGCGGCTTGCCTACGAGGACGCCCTGCGGGCGGCAGGTTTGCCGCTGCACGTCGTGCGCATTTCGGCCATCTACGGGCCAGGGCGGACGCTCCGATCCTCGATCGAACGCGAGGCTCTTCTGCTTTTCGAGGGCGGGCCGCCGACCAGCCGTATCCACGTCGACGATCTGACGCGGGTGCTCGAGGCGATGCTCCGCCCGGGCGCGCCGCCGCTCGTTGTGGCGTGTGACGAGGCGCCGGTACCCACGCTCGAGGTCGCGCGCTACACGTGCACCTTGCTCGGCCGTCCTGCGCCCCAGGCCGTGCCGCGCGCCGATGCGGAGCGGGTTCTCTCGTCGCGGGCGCTCGAGATGCGTCTTCAAGGGCGGCGGTGCCGAAGTCTCGTGCGTCCGGGGCTGATCGGGGCGCTGGCGTTTCCGACCTACCGCGAAGGGGTACGGGCCAGCCTGGAGGCCGAAGGCGTCATGATTGCAGGCGAAGGTCGTGATATGGCCGTCGCGTGACGACTGAACACATCCTCCGCGTCGAAAGTCCCTATACGGGTCAGATTGTCTTTGAGCGTCCGTTGCTCGACGAACGCGCGGTCGATCCGCTGATGGATCGCGCACAGAAGGCGCACCACGCCTGGCGCGAAACGAGTCTCTCCGAACGGATCGCGCTCATTGCGCGTTTCGCATCGGCGTTCGAGGCGTCGGCCGACGCCTACGCGCGCGAGATCTCGCAATCGATGGGCAAGCCGGTCGCGCAAGCGAGGGGCGAGGTGCGCACCATGTGTGCGCGAGCGCGCGCCCTGGCCGAGATCGCCGAAAGCGCCCTCGCCGATGACGTCTTGCCCGCAGTTCCGGGCTTCGAGCGCCGAATCGCGCACGAACCTGTTGGCGTGGTCGTCGTGCTTGCGGCGTGGAACTATCCGCTGCTCATCGCCGTCAATCCGACGGTGGCCGCGATCTTGGCCGGCAATGCGGTCGTCCTCAAGCACAGCGCTCGAACACCGCGCGTGGCTGAGCAGTTTCAAGAGGCTTTCCTGGCGGCCGGTGCGCCGCCGGATCTGGTGACGGCGGTCCATACGAGCCACGCCGTCGCCAGGGCTTTGGTGCAGCATCCTAAGACAGGCTTCGTCTCCTTCACGGGCTCAGTCGCCGGCGGCCGAGATATCTATCAGGCCGTCGCTGAGAAACGATTCATCGATGTGACGCTCGAGCTGGGCGGCAAGGACGCCGCGTATGTCGCGGCGGATGCGCCGTTCGAGGCGACGGTTCGCGAGGTGGTCGATGGTGCGTACTACAACGCGGGCCAGAGCTGCTGCGGGATCGAGCGCGTCTACGTTCACCGCTCGCTCTACGAGGCCTTCTTGGATCAAGCGCGAACGCTGATCGATCGCTATGTCCTCGGCGATCCCGATCTCGAAACCACGACGCTCGGCCCGATGGCACAGCCAGGGGCGCCCGATTTCCTGAAGAGCCAAGTCGTGGAAGCTGAACGTCTTGGCGCGCGGCTCGTTCTGGGCGGCCAGAAGTGTTCGGTCGAGGGCCGCGGTCGGTTCTTTCAGCCCACGCTGCTCGCGGACACCGATCATCGTATGGCGGTGGCCAAAGACGAGAGCTTCGGCCCGGTCTTGGCGGTCGCTTCCGTCGAGGACGACGATCAGGCGCTGGAGCGCATGAACGATAGCCCGTACGGGTTGACCGCGAGCATCTGGACCAACGACCAGGAACGCGCGCGACGCATGGGCGCTCGGCTCGAGGTGGGAACCGTGTTCATGAATCGCGCGGATTTCCTGGACCCGTTGCTTGCTTGGACCGGCTGGAAAGACAGTGGAAAGGGCGTTTCCCTGTCGAAGCTCGGCCTTCGCGCGATGACGCGACCGAAGAGCTACCACTTCAAATTGTCCCTTTCGTAACGAGGTCGCGAGCGGCGGGGGCTAGACGTGAGGTAGAGAACGGGTTAGGTCCCGCGACACTCGGTTGCTCGTTGTGGCTTTTGATCGATCACTGCGTGGGGCGTAAGCATCATGCAGGTCGGACGAGGGCCGCACGAGAAGGTGAGTGTGGAGGCGGTCGGACGTCGTTGGTTTGGCGTGGACCGCTCGAAGTTCTGTCGATCGATAGATTTAGGAGACTTGCATGAAGAAGGTACTCGCTCTTTTGACGATGGCTACGTTTCTGATGGTCGTGGGTTGCGCGATGGGGCCCATGGGCACGCTCTTCACCAGCGTGAAGCATCCTGGCTCGTTCACCACCGGTGAGACGACCAACCCCGGCGGTTCCGCGATCAGCGGTGAGACCTGCTCGATGAGCATCCTCAGCCTGATCGCTTTGGGCGACTGGTCGGTGGACACGGCCCTCAAGGCCGCGGGCGCAGAAGGCAAGACCCTGAAGAACGTGGCGGTCGATCACCCCGTGATGACCATCCTCGGCCTCTACGGGAAGTTCTGCACGTCCGTTTCGGCGCAAGTGGCCCAGTAGCGCGGCGTCGCAATGTTCGTTGGGCGCTGCCGCGCGCGCGGCAGCGGCCCGAATGAGAGCCCTCTCGGTGTCACATCGAGGGGGCTTTTCTTCGTTTTGGCCGATTCGTTTCACCTCGCGTTGGCCTTGGCGTTGGCCCTTGGAAGAAACCGATGATGTCACTACGCGCGTCAAGCGCCTTCGGTCGACTGGCCCAGCGCAGCCGGTTGGGATTGATTCTCGCGGGGACCGCCGCTTCGGCCTCGGCACCGTCATCGACGCCGCCATCGACGCCGTCGGAGACCGTGACGCTTTGGCACAGCTACAGCGGTGCCGAACGGGCGGCGCTCGAGCGGGTGGTCCAGCGCTTCGAGGCTACGAAGCCGGGCTTTCGCGTTGCGCTCAGCGCCGTACCGCACGAGGTCCTCACACCGAAGCTCTCGGCGGCGATGCCGCGTGGGCATGGACCGGATCTCTTCATCTACGCGCACGATCGAATTGGCGGTTGGGCCGAAGGGGGCCTGATTCAGCCCCTCGAGCTCTTTGCGACCGAGACGATGCTCGATGCGCACCTCACGCCGTGCGTCTTCGCGCTCGCGTACGGAGAGTCGCTGTACGGTTTGCCGCTCGCCTACAAGGCTCTGGCGCTCTTCGTCCGCACCGACCTCGTGCCGGATCCCCCGCGGACGTTCGAAGCCCTGCTCAGCGCAGCGAAGGCCGCGACCGATCCGCGAGAAGGGCGTTATGGCTTCGTCTACGGGAACGCCGAGCTGTTTACGCACACACCGCTGCTATTCTCTTTGGGCGGCTTCATCTTCGAAGGTCGCCGCATCAACGTCGTCAACGAGGGTGTCTTTCGCTCTTTTGCGCTGGCTCATCGGCTTGCGAAGGTGGAGAAGATCGTGCCCGATGAGCCGAGCTTCGTCACGACCAGTGCGATGTTTTCTGACGGCCGAACGCCGATGGTCATGAGCGGTCCATGGTTTCGAAGCGAAATTCCGGCTTCGACGCCGTATACGGTCGTCCCTTTGCCTGCGTTCCCGGGTGGGCGAGGATCGAGCGGCTTTTCGACCTGCGAAGGTGTCTTGATGAACGCGAAGAGTCGACGTCGAACGCGGGCGTGGACGTTCATGAAGTTCTTGGCCAACGACCTTCGTTCGGCCGAGGTTCGGCTGCGGGTGGCGGGGCAGCCGGTGACGTTGCGGGCCGCATACGACGAAGCGCTTCGGTCGCTGCCCGAACGCGAGCAGGCGATCATCCGGGGGTTTCGGGCCGCCTTTGAGCAATCGGTCCCGTCACCGTCTGATCCTTCGATGGCCGCCGCTTGGATGCCGATGGATGGCGCCCTGTATCGCGTCATCCATCAGGCGGCCGACCCCAGGACCGCCGCCGTGGAAGCGCAGGCGCGGATTGACCAAGCGCTCAGAGCGTTGAAGTGAGGTAGACGCCTTCGTGGTCGAGTTTCGTCATACATGGCTGGCGCTGGTCTCGTGGGTTGGGGCGGCTTTGGTCGGGGGTCTCTTGATCGACGATCGAGTCGAGCGGGCGCTCGATCGCGTGCGCGGTATGCGGGTCGAGCTCGAGGCGCGTGCCGCGCTGGCGGGCTATCTGCGCCGCGACCCGCGCGTTGCTTTCGATACCGCGCGGACGCGAACCGGATTGACCATCGTTCGCGAGCAGGCCTCGCTCAAGTACCATTTCTTGTCCCGACCTCACTACGCCGTGAACACGCTGAATCGCACAAAGGACGGTTTGGCGCTGACGCCGGATGATCCCGTGGACCTGGGGCGGGCTGAGCGCCACGCTGAGGCTAGGCGAAAGGGTGTCGCGCGCCTGACCCGACTCGACCGCGATCAAGACGCGAAGGCGGGATGGTGGCGGGCGACGGTTGCGACGGGGACGGTGACGGCGGAGCTCGAGGCCAATCCGCCGCCGGTTCCCTTTTTGCGCGCGATTCCGTTGCCCTTGTCGCGTCCGTTCCCACCCACGTCCTCCGGGGGGAGCGCGCCGCACTTCCCGCTCACGTTTCTTTTTCTGTGGGTGCTTGGCGCAGGGGTGACGTCTGGCCTCATCTTCGTACGCCTTGCCCGCCGATCACGAGGCTTCGCCGTTGTCTTGAGCGTGGTGCTCTTGACCGCCATTTTAGGGTGGGCGGCAAGTCGGGCGCTTTCTGCTGCGGCCGTTTCTGCGACGACGTATCTTCAGGTCGCTTCGATCTCGCCGACCGCGCCGACCGCGCCGATCGCGCTGCCCTTCTTGGGCATGGGCATGACCTTGGCGGTCTTCGCGGCGATCGTGTTTGCCTCCATGATGTTGTGGGCAACGCCCGTCGGGGGCGGGATACGCCGTGCGCTTTGCCGTGACCGCGTGCCGTGGCTCTTGGCGCTCCCGGCCGTACTCGGCATGGCCGTCGTGGTGGGCGTGCCTTTTGTCGTCGGGCTTGGTCTTTCGTTCTTCCGTCATCGACATGGCGACTACACGTTCGTCGGCTTTTCGAACTTCCTCGAGATCCTGAGCTCGGCGGGGCGCGGCTTCTTCCAGCCTGAATCGCTGCCCTACGCGCTGGCCATGACGGTGGGATGGACGGTCGCGAACGTTGGACTTCACCTTGGGTTCGGACTCTTGTTCGCGCTCCTCCTTCAGGGCTGCGCGCCGCGTTTCGCGCGGATCTATCGCGTGATTCTCATCGTGCCCTGGGCCGTACCTGCCTACATTACGGCACTGATCTGGAAGTCGATGTTCGATCCCGACGTGGGCGTGGTGAACCGGATGCTCGGCCTTCAGGGCATGTCGTGGATGCAGTCGACGCCGACCGCGTTCTTGGCGAATCTGGTGACGAACGTTTGGCTCGGGTTCCCGTTCATGATGGTCGTCTGTCTAGGGGCGCTTTCGTCGATTCCGAAGGACTTGTATGAGGCCGCCGAGCTCGATGGCGCCGGCTGGTTTCAAAGGCTCACTCGCATCACGCTCCCGTTGCTGCGGCCGGCGCTGCTCCCCGCGATCATCCTCGGGTCCATCTGGACGTTCAACCGGTTCGAAGTGATCTACCTCGTTTCCGATGGCGATCCCGATGGCGCAACGGAGATCCTGGTGACCGAGGCCTACAAATGGGCCTTCGAACGGGGCTTGGCCCAAGGGGGCGCGTATGGCTATGCGGCCGCATACTCGACCATCATTTTCCTGGTGTTGCTTGTCTACGGATGGATGACTCGGCGCGTTGCACGGGGCGCGGAGGAGGCGCTTCGATGACGCCTCGTTGGATGCGCAAGACGCCGCGGAGGAAGGGGTCGTGGTGAAGCGTGCCGGAGGGAACCATGCCACCACCGCCAAGCGCGTGGCCACGCATGCTGTGCTCGTCGGTGGAAGCATCGTCGCCCTGTATCCGGTCCTCTGGGTTCTCAAGATGGCATTTTCGGAGGGGCGAACGTTTGCCGCGAGCGCGAGCCCGATTCCGGACTCGCTGAGCCTGGGCCACTTCGTCCGGGTCGTAGGCACGACGGGGTCCGATGGCTCCTGGCTCTTCGGACGACAGCTCATGAATTCGTTCTTGGTGAGTGGTGCGACCACGGTGGTCGGCATCATCATCGCGACGACGGCGGCCTACGCCTTTTCCCGGTTTCGCTTCGCGGGCCGGGAATCGACGCTGGCTGCGTTCTTGGTGACCCAGATGTTTCCCGGGACGATGGTCATGATTCCGCTCTACGTTCTGCTCGACCGGCTTCTGCTCCTCGACACTTGGACCGGGCTCGTGCTTGTATACTCGAGCTCGGCGCTTCCATTTTGTGTGTTCATGCTCAAAGGCTACTTCGATACCATCCCGACGGAGATCGAGGAGGCGGCACGCCTCGATGGGGCGTCACAACTCCGTATCTTCTGGTCGCTGATCCTTCCCCTCGCGCGTCCGGCGATCGCGATCACCGCATTATTCAGCTTCATGACCGCCTGGAATGAGTTCATTTTGGCCGCGACCTTCATGGGAAAGGACGCGAGTTACACGCTGCCGGTCGTGCTCCGAAGCTACGTGGGCGAACGATCGGCCGATTGGGGAGCCTTCGCGGCGGGTGCGGTGCTCGTGAGCGTCCCGGTCATGAGCCTCTTTCTTTTTCTCGAGAAACACTTGGTCGGCGGCCTCACGCAGGGCGCGGTCAAAGGATAGTGTCTTGCTGAACGGCGTATTTCTGTTCCTGGTCATCGCGGGCACGCTCACCGCCGCATTCACCGGGAAGATGCAAGCTGTCACCGACGCCAGCATCGACAACGCAAAGACCGCCGTCGATCTCGCGATCAATCTGATCGGCCAGATGGCGCTCTGGCTCGGCGTGATGCGGGTCGTCGAAGATGCTGGGTTCTTGGCGACGATAACCCGTGGGTTGTCTCCGATCGTTCGTCGTCTATTTCCGAGCATTCCGAGCGATCATCCGGCCATCAGCGCGATGATCCTCAACATTGCAGCGAACATCATGGGGTTGACGAATGCGGCGACGCCGTTCGGCATCAAGGCGATGATTGAGCTCAACAAGCTCAACGCGCGGCCCGGCGTAGCCACCAACGCCATGTGTCTGTTCTTGGCCATCAATACGTCTGGGGTCGCGGTCCTGCCGACGGGTGCGATCGCCGTGCGTGCGTCGGCGGGGGCCGCGGACGCAACAGGAATTTTTTGGCCGACGATCTTGTCGACCATGGCTTCGACCCTCGTCGCCATCGTCGTCGCCAAATTGCTCGAGCGTCTTCCGTTCTTTGCGGCCGAGCGCTACGCCTCGGGGGCGTCGGAGTCGGAGTCGGAGTCGGAGTCGGAGTCGAAGTCGACATCGAAGTCGACATCGAAGTCGACATCGAAGTCGACATCGAAGTCGGAATCCGAGTCCAGATCCCAGTCCAAGGCTTCGGGGCAGTCCACGTCCGACGCGCGGGCCTCTGAGTCCGAGATCCGAAGTGAGCGCAGCGACGAGGTTAAAGGGCTTGCCGAGGCCGAGGCCAAGCTGGCCGTCGATCGTCCGGTGTCTCGACTTCGCTTATCGGTGTCGATGGTGATTCTCGCCGCGCTGTTGTTCGCCCTTTCGAGAGACTTGACCGTCGAGGCCGCGAAGGCAGGATGGATGGGCTCCGTGCGGGCGCTCTCGGGGGCGTGGATCTTGCCCCTTATTCTCGTGACCCTCCTTCTCGCCGGCTTCAGCCGCCGCGTGAAAGTCTACGAGTCACTGGTGTCGGGGGCGAAGGAGGCTTTCAACGTGGGCGTGATGATCATTCCGTTCTTGGTGGCGATTCTCGTCGCCATCGGAATGTTTCGCGCCTCGGGCGCGATGGATGCGATCACGCACTTCGTGGGTCCGTACTCTGCGGCCATCGGTGTGCCGGCCGAAGTTCTTCCGATGGCCCTGATTCGGCCGTTGTCTGGAAGCGGCGCGCTCGCGGTGGTCCTCGAGACGATGAAGACCTACGGTCCGGACTCCCTTCCCGGGTTTACTGTATCGGTCATGGCGGGGAGCACTGAGACGACCTTCTACGTTCTAGCGGTGTACTTCGGTGCGGTGCGCGTGCGTGCAACACGGCACGCGGTGTTTGCCTGTCTTGCCGCTGACGTTGTTGGTCTTTACCTCGCGGTGCAATTGGCGCGTTTCTTTCATTGACGGGGCAGCTCAGCCCTGACACGTCCACCGATCTCGCTGATGCGGACCACCTCGCTTGTTGTGGTGACATCGTATTGCTCCATGCCGCCGGGTCCTCGATTGAGACTGTTGAGAAGGTCGTAGGTCGGGCGCGCGCCCCGTTTACGGATCTCGTCGAGGATTGGTTGGTACTTGGCGATGCGTTGTTCGATTTCGGACTTCAGCCCGTCGGGTACGCCGTCTGAGTCGGCAGGGCAGGCGAGGAGCTCGCCGAGACACTCCGCGACAGCGAGGTTTCGAGTCTCGCCTCGTGCCGAAAGGCCGGAGATGAAGATGATGGGCGGGAACGCTGACCCTTCCGTGTCAAGGATCGAGCCGGTCACAGTTACCTCTTTGAGGCGCTCACGTCGAATCAACTCGACGAACTTCGGATTGATGTCTTTGGCGTTCGACAGAGCGCTCGTCGGCAGGACGCGGTTCGCGAGATCCTTGGCTTCGTTCTCGAGCGCGCCATCGAGATCAGTCGGGACCTCGGCGGTCGAGTTGGCCGCGACGAATCTGGGGCTTTCGCCAACGACGGCGACGCACTTGAGCGAATCCTGCCCGCTTTCGTCGCGGAAGGTGAGAAACGCAAAGTCCGCCCCGACCCCGGGGTCGCTCGACTCCAGAACGACCGCCCGCGCGCGGAAGTCCGCCGCCTTCTCGGGCAGCGCGATCGCGACGGCCTGGGCCTTGCCGAAACCTCGCTGCTCGAGCTCGTTTGCGATCGTTTGGCCCCGCTCGGAAACGATCGCTCGATACTCGTAGTCGATCATGTCGCGGACTTGGGCGGCGGTCGCCTTGGGATCGATCGGCAGAAAGCGCGCAGCACCCGAGAACGAGATGACCGCGAACTTGCGGATGGCGCCGCCCGCATCCTTCGCGGCCAGATACTTCACCGGAGCTTTTGGAGAAGAGCGAGCGGTCGACGAGTCGACGATCAAGTTCCGGAGCTGTTCTTTGTCGACGAAGCTACGCACGGCGTCCCGCCATTGGTCGGCGGTGAGGGCCACGGCCTCGGCCTCGAAGAGACGATCCGACACGGTCTCGAGATTGGTTTGGGTGGCGGCAGCGGCGGCCTCCTTGACCTTTTCCAACGATTCGTCGGCGATCACGTCCTCCGCGGTCTGGGTGAGGTAGAGCGTGGTGCGCTCGCCGTTCGGACGGGTCCCGGACACGAGAATGATGGGGGCTTCAGGGTCGGGTAGCCCGACCTCGAAGGGGGGTGTGAGCTCCTTCGATCGCAAGATCTCGGCCAGCCGCTCGCGGAGCGAGCTCCCGTCCGAGCGTATGCCTAGGCCGTAGTCGTTTCCGAGCCGTTCGATGCAGCTTTCGCGAGCGCGCTCGACTTTCGCACGAACCACGTTCCGAAACGCGGAACCATCATCCATGACATCCGAAAGCTCAAGGAGCAGGACCTCTCCATCGACCTCCGAAATCGCGAGTGCGCGACGCTGACCGGCTACGTCGCTCCCCGCGAGGACGTAGAACGGCACCGGCGTGTCCTCGGTGATTTTTCGGTCGACACGCAGGGCACCAAACGGTGGCTCGGACGTGATCGCGTTCTTGAGGCTTTCCGGATCGGCCGCGAGGCCGGAGTCGCTAAGAGCGGCGGCGACGGCGGTGACGACCTCGGCGGATCGTTGAGCGACGGCTGTGCTCAGCGCGGCGGTCGCCTCCTGTTGGTTGGTTCCCGCGGCCGTGAAGAGCGCTCCGTCGATGGACGCGAGTGCGATGACGGAATCGTTCCGATCTGTCTTGAGGAACGTCACGGGATAGAGGCCTGCCTTAGAAGAGCCCACTGCTCTGACGCCGAGAAATGGGGGGGCTAGGACGCGTTTGAGCGCGTCGATCAGCGCCGAAGAAGGATCTTCGACGTCGCGGAGCGTCTCGACGAGCTGCGGCGACCCCACGACGATCTTCCCAATCTCGTCCTTCTCGACGGCCGCGGCCTCCACCTGGATGCGTTTGATGGCCTGCGCGTCCGCGGGCGCAAGCTGTCCGGCGATGGGCTCCTGGTTCGCTTCGACCTCGGGCGTCAGGGGCGTCTTGAACAGGCGGCCATCAAGGAGGCAGAAAAGATAGGGCGTGGGCTCGGTGTTGGCACCAATCGTCGCGTTCACCGCGAAGTATGTCCCGGGGGCGTCTTCGTTTGGGGTGACAAGACGCGTCGATGCCGGATCGAACCGCGCGCCCAGCTCATCGGCGAACGCGGTGAGCGCTTCGCCAAGTCGAGCCTCCTCCGACTGGAGAAAGAAGGCACTCTTGCCGCGTTGCAGGTTGGCTGTGATCTCGCCTGACTCTTGCGCTCGCGCGTCCCGAATCAGCTTGAGCGCGCCATTCGAGATCGAGGTTGAGCCATCGCCCGACCCCTCGTCGAATGTCGTGGCGTCAAAGGGTCCGAGCGCCGTTAGACCGTCTTTGGTCGCAATGAACTCGAGGCGAACGCGACCGTCGGTTTTGCCTTTGGTTGACGTCGCGCCGAGGACCAGCCTGGGTGTGCCCTCCACGCTTGTCGACGAGACAAGTTCAAAGGATGCAAGGTCTGGGTTCCCTTTGCGGATGCCAGCGGCAAACGCGACCGGCGCGATGTAGCTGTCAAGCGCCGGGTTGCCTGCGACGGCTTCTTTGGCGATCGCTTGAATGTTCGCAGTGATGGCCTTGTTGACGTCGCCTCGGATGACACTGGGATTGTCGCTGATGAAGACTTGGCCATCGACGCACGCCAGCTCGAAATCCTTGCGCAAAAGCCCCGTCTCGTTTCGAGTCATCGTTTGAAGAACAGAAATCGGAACGCCGGCGAGGTCCCGGTCGACGCGGAAGCTCTCGATCTTGAACGCGCGCTCAACCGGAGCGTAGGTGGAAAGTGCTGTGATCAGAGCCTCCGCATCAACGCCGGCTGCGACAACCCGGGCGTCGCGGAGCGCTTCGTCTGCAAACTCCTTGATCCGTTCGTTGCGCGCCTTCGCGATGGCCGTCTCGATGGCCTGCTGAGGGGCGGCCCCTTCCTGGATTTCGACTCGATCGGCGCCGAGGGGGAGGACCACGGCGGTCTGCGGCTTGCCCCCTCTCAGGACTTGAATCGAAAGGGCGGGACCATATTGAGTTGAAACGATGAGGGTGTTTACGCTGTCGAGCCGCTCGGCGGCTGTGTCGGCGCAGTATTGAGCGAGTGCGACTTCGACGGCCTGCGCTTCGGGACGGTTGGTGAGCTTCGCGGCGGCACCTTTCACCGCGGCTCTGATCGCGGCCTCTTGGCGATTCAGGACCGTCGACGGCTTCTCACCCACCTTGTTGACTTTTTCGAGTCCGAACGCGCCGTCGAACCTGTAGAGCGCATAGATGGTCTCCTTGGCGCTCGGCGCCTTCGCGACAAGGTAGAAGACGGGCCCGAAACGCGTGCTCGTCGGCACTTCTTGGACGAGGATGGATGAGCTCGTGCATTCGGCTTGTTCGAGTGCGCGTCGAAGGTTCTCGATCGCGGCCTCGCTTACGCCTGCATCCTCGGAAGGCTCAGGGGACGACGCGGCGTTGATGCGGGTGATCTCAGCGGCGATGCGCGCCGCTTGTGCGCGTGCCTTCTCGAAAATTTGCGCCTGGATGGCCGTGGTCTCCGCCGACGTGCTCACGTCGAGGAGGGGCTCTCCATCGATGAACGCGGTTCGGAGGAAGAGATTCTGATCGCCCTCCCGCAGGATCGCGGTCTGGACTTGCGCACCGCCGATCGATGAGGACGTTGCCTTGGGGACCTCCGGAGACGGTCGCGCGTCGAGCTCCGCTCGGACCCGTCCGGCGATGGTCTCTGCCGCGGCGCTTCGGACTCTTTCGACGCCTTCTCCCGGACCCTCGAGCAAAAGTTCGCTCACAACGCTACGCTCGCGCGCGTCGAGAAGGTCTTTGGCTTGAGTCTTGAGCGCTTCCGGCACATCGACCGTGTCGGCCGTGGTCGTGCTGAGGAGCTGGCCGTTCACGTAGGTTACGGCAACATAGACCTGGCGGTTCGGTTTGTTCGGGGCCTGGGTATCGACTTCTTCGGCGCTGATGAAGAACACGGCAGGGGTCGCCCGGTCTTCGAACAGAGGCCGCGAAGTCTCGAGAACCGTGGGTGTGTAGAACCGGCCCGAGAGCGAGCCCAGCGCGTCGAAGCCCGCCGACCGGGGCAAACAGCCCGCTCGCCGAAGCGCCTCAACGGCGACATTCTCCCATGCGGCGCGGGTGTCGTCCCGGATGGAGGCCTCGAGCGGGGGCCTGTTGGGTGCATCCGTGCTAACGCGCGGCCCGCCTACGCCAAGCCAGACGGTGAACTGGGCGCCGGAACTGCTGGAAGACTCCCCGAGGCGTTTGGAACGGACGGAAAAGACGGGTCGACCGGCCACGATGTTACGCTGGGTCACTTCGAAGGGTCCGTCGCTCGGAAGAAGTGGAGCGAGTGCTTCCGCGAAGTCTTCGCTCACCGGTTGCCCGGCGGCTTGGAGTCGACCCCCGATCTCCTCTGCCTGTTGCCGTCGGAACGCCGCCGCAGCGGTTGGGATGTCGGCCTCGCTGCCCACGCTGTCGACGCGACGGGCCAAGAGGTTGTTTCCGATCCGAGCGACGGCGTAGAGCTCGGAGCTCGGTGTTGTGTTCGTCTGTGGCGCGTTTGGCGATGTCGCGCTCGGCGTCGTCGCTTCGCGCGTGACCTTTATGAAGACGATCTTTGGTCCACCCTTCGGAACGCTTCGATTCCCGGCGATCTGGATTGTCGCGTCACCTGGGAGGCGAAGCACATCCTGCAGTTGCGTGCGAACATCCGCTTCCGGAAGCGCCGTCGCCGCTCGAATGGGCGAGACGATTTCGTTCGGAAGCGGTGGGGGCGGAGCGTCTGATTCCCTTGGGCGAACTTCGGTTCGGTTGGCGGGATCTTCGAGGGCGGCGAAGGCTTTCCCGTCTCGATTGGTGAGGCGGAAGAAGAGCTCGGCGCCGATGGTGTTCGTCCCTCGGAGGAGCACGGAGCCGTCGGCGACCAAGATCGGATCCTTGTTGGTCTCGACGACGGTCCAGTTGTTGATGCCCTTGGCGCGCAAGCGACCAAGAACGTCGTCGATCGCCGCCGGCGGGAGCGACAGCGTAGCCCCGAGCGCCTGTCGCAGGTCTTGTGGAGCCGGGAATCGAAGGTTCAAAAACGCGGTCACCGAGCGGCCGTCCGGACCCGCCGGAAAATAGGGCTCGACGATGCAACCTTCGCCGTCGGCTGAAGTGAAGGCCAGCGTTCGCGGGCCGGCGTTGGTCTTGACGTCGACGAGACCCACGGGTCCCTCGAGAAGGCTCAAGACACGAATCGACTGATTCGGGGCGTTGCTTAGGTCTTCCACGCCGGTTCGAGCAAGATCGAGCAGCGCTCGTTCGAGCGCCTCCCCATTGACGCGCAGACCGCCCCGAAGAAGTGCGTCGCGGGTGACGGCGATCTTGAGCGCGAAGGCGCTGGTTTCCTTGGCGCGCTCCGGCTGGAGAAGGCGTGTTGGCACATCGCCGCGCCCTTCGACGGGTTCGAACAGCACGCCGGCTTGGGGGGTGTTGGCGGCCGCGTAGGTCGTTCCATCGACGCTTTCGAGGTAGAAGACGACGCGGCTGTCATACGGGATCGCGGCACGTTCCACCAGCCGGAGCGGTCGCTGCGGTTCCCCGAGCCGGGCGATGGCGGTCGTCAGAAACGCGGCGTTCGTGAGACCTTCGTTTCTCAGCGTCTCGATGAGAATGCGCGTGCTGTCTTCGGGGGCGCTTCCCGTCGTAGCCACAGGCTTCGCGCTCTCCGCTGATCGACGAGGTCTTGACGATCGCTTCATGGGCGCAGTCAGTCGCGCGTCGTCGGTTCGAATCCGATTGCGTTCGATTTCGGCCTCGAACTTCAGGGACCTGGCGCCGCTGGGCCCGGTTGCGTTGAGGATCGCGCGCAGAAGTGTCTCGTCTTTCAGCAGGAGATCGAAGAGCGTCGTGAGTGACGGCGTCGAGAGGTTGCCAGAGAGGCCAAGGGTGCGCGACCCATCTGCCTCGATGCGCTTGTCGAACACGAGGCTCAAGGTCCCGTCTGCCTTGTCGATCGTGCAGCGGCCGAGGTTCTCGAGGAGATACAAGAGCGCTCGGTCGGTGTCGAGACCATCGACAGGCCGGTCGACGCGCTGCTCTTCGACGGTCTCGGGACCGAGTTGACGAATGACCGGATTCTGGCTCAAGCCCGACTCCAGGGCGATGGCGACGGGCGTCTCGTGTTCGATGCCGCGCCCGACCGGATTCAAACGGATCGTCTTGCCGATGACGGTTCCGGCGGCCGCCGTTCTTGGTCCCAAGAGCGCGATCGATGCCCCGTTCTCGGCGACGTTGACTTTCTCCTCGGGCGGCACGATGGCGGTGTCTTGCTCGAGTGCGGCCCCGGAAAGCAGGAATGGGCCTTCTCGTCGACCGACCGGAATCGGCCCATCCTTTTCGCGGCCGGGGACGAGGGCTTTGATGATCGCCATCTTCTGACGGAGCTCTTCGATGGATCCGGTCTCGAGCCCAAGTGGACGCTTGAGCAGTTGGCCGGCCTCCGAGGTCTGACCCGCAGCCCACACGAGTCGCGTAAATCGAACGCGCTCCACTGCGAGAAGCCCATCCGGCGTGGGCAAGAGGCCAAACTCAAGGGGTTGGCCGGTCTTCGGGTCAACTTCGTAGTACGTACCGAGCGGATCGATGCCGCCGTTCACGAGGCCGGTCCTCGGGTCGATCGTGGAGCCCGAGCCGTTCGCGGCGAGCCCAGCGCGGACGGCTTCGACGGCGCGTTGACTTGCGATCAACGCGACGCCGCCCGTCGACGTCGGGGAGGGCTCGATGGCAACGACACCGCCGCGAACGAGACGCGTATCGTTCTTTCGACCGCGGACGGTGGACGCTGTCTCCCCGTAGCGAAGGCGATTTTTGGGGTACGCGGCCCATTCCTCGAGGGACTCGGCGCCGCTTCTTCCGGTGACGGCGACGATGGGGCCGGTGTCCTGCTGCTGGCGTCGAAATCCGCTGTCCTCGAGGACCGGACGGAGGCCTTTGACGGCCTCGATGAACACACGTGCGCTGTCTTTGCCACCGACGACGAGCGTGATCTCTCCCGGGGCGTAAGGCGCCAGCGGCTGCGCCTCGGTCGCGAGACGCTCAAGCGCTTGGCCGACGGTCTGATAGCGGTCCGACTGAGCGCTGAATTTCGCCTCGAGGAAGGCTCGGGTCTCGGGCATGACCCCTTTGAAGGAGAGGCCTTCAATCCCGGTGGTGAGGGCGACGTTCGGGGCGTACGCCGACACGCGTTCGGTTACGCCGTCAGGACCCACGACGTCCGCGTCGACGCGCCCGACCGCCGCTTGAGCACCAAGAGCTCTCTCGTCTTCGGAAAGGTCTGCGGGCCCCTTGAGCCCTTCTTCGAACGGGACACGCCCGAACATGATGTCGATGTTCTGGGAGAGAAGACCGATCGTGGCGATGTCGCCGATGACCCGGGCACGCGGATACTTCGTCGTCGCAAGATCTCCCGCAAAAAGGTCGGCCTGCTCGGCGACTTGGTTGATGTCCGTTTCGCCGGCGCTCACTCTGGGGAGCGTGCCTCGATTCTGGTACTGCGAGCTGTTCAGGAAGAAGGCGCCCCCCGCCTGCGAGAACTGAGAGAACGCATCGGCGACGACGAGGACCTTGGCGTTGGGATTTTCGCGAAGGCACGCTTCGACTGCCGCGTAGGCATGAGGCCCGACACCTATACAGATGAAGTCATAGAGGCCACGCTTTTCGGCGACCGGCCGCGCCTTGTCGGCGACGAGCGCGGAGACGACCTGCTCGGAACGGCGCTGGGCACTTCGCTTGAGCCCTGCGAGATAAAGATCGCGCACCGGTTCGCTCACTGAGAAGGCAAGCTGAATCAGGCGCTGGCATTGTTTCTCGAGCGTTCGGCCCGGCGGAAAGAGAGCCTGCGGTTCATAGCGTGAGAGCACCTGAAGGGCAGCGTCAAAGGCGTCACTGCGTGCGATCGTTTCGCGTACGAGACGATCGACGCGCCGCCCCGGGGCGTCGGGAAATGCGGCGGAAAACAGAAGCGCCGCGTAGTCGGCGGCCGAGCCCTTCGGAACCAAGTTGGCCTTTTCGGCTTCCTCGAGCTTCTGAAGGAGCAGCGGGAGCCCCAAGAAATCGAGCTCCGGCGGGATGTCCGAGCGCGGCTTGATCGTCAGAGGACGCGCCGTTCGGTCTGCCTCCTTGGTTCGCTGGTAGCGAAAGGTCTTCGTCGAATCGACGAGGCCGTCCAGCTCGAACCCGAGAAGCTCGGCTGCGGTCCGCGATTCGTTTGCCGGGCGTGAACGGAGCAGGGGCTCCAGAAGCTGGGCAAGCTCAGACCCTTCGCGGGTGCGCGATTGCACGGCGCGCGAGACCGTGTCGGTGTTCGTTTGCTCCGCTTGGTTCGCTTGCTCCGCTTGGTTCGCTTGGGCTCGCTCTCCGGCGAGGAGCGCGAGCGCTTCCTCCATGAGTTCTTCGCCGGCGAGGGTGCGTCCAGTCATCTCGTGAACCGCACCACCGATCGCTTTCCAGGTGTTGGCGTCGGCTTCGAAATGCTGAAGCACGGAGGTGCGGAGTGCGGCGGGCAAGGCGTTGAACTCCGCGTGCCAGAGCTCGTGGGCGGCGGCGTCCTGGTTCGAAGTGCCCGCATCCATGTTCAGCCGGTCGCGGTTGATGACTCGGAGGCCGGTGACGGGGTCGAAGAGCCCACAGCCGTTGGTGAGGTTCGCATACGCGGCCTGGATGCGTTGCGTGGCCGCGTCGTTGGGGGATGCTTGGCGTTCGCGCGCTTCGAGGAACGCGACGATGTCCTTGAACTGACCGTCGCCGACGATGATCATCTTGGAGTGGATGATGGGCGCACGGTCTTTCACGACGCGGCGTCCGTGCAGGCGGGCCGACGCTTTTTCGAGCGCCTCCACGTAGTTCGTTAGGGCTCGCGTGAGTGCGACGCTTGCCTCGTCGCGGCCGGCGTCATTGGACGCCGCCGCAAATTTGGCTTCGGCCTCGACGACAAGACGTTCATGGCGTCGCAGCGTCTGGCTCTCGACGATCGGCTTGACCTTCGCGAGCTGCATCACGCCGCCGACGAGACGCATCGCGAGAAGGAACTGAAGATTGTCGCCAAACACCGACATCGCGCCGTCGAGGTCCCCGGTTCGGACCGCGTTTTCGCCCACGGCCAGGGCCGTCATGGCGGCGGTTTCTTCGCCGAGGTGGAGTGTGCCCCGAACGACGGGGTTGAGCGCGGCCGTCGATCGACGCGCGAGTTGCGTGGCGTTGACGCCGCCGAGAACACCAAAGAGCGCGACGGAGCGCGCATAGCTTCCAACGTCCCATGCAACGCGCTCTCGCTTTTGGCGGGCGATGTTGAACGCGTTCATTCCGCTGTGGAAGACGACGCCGTCGGCGGTGCGCGTTGCAGCGAACATGCCCAAGGTCTTGATCGTGAGTTGTCCGGCGCGCTTGGCGGTTGCGACCTCCTCGGCCGCGATGCTGGCGATGCCGACCGTTCGGAGGAGCGTTCGCGTGACCGGATGGGTGAGGAGCCCCATCCCAACCATGGCGTAGGTCTCCGGCGCGTCGAGGATGGCCAGGATGCCTTTCAAGAAGGCTTGCAGCTTGGGTCCGTGCGCGGCGCGGGCATTCCGCTCGGCCCAGTCATTGGCCTTGAGGAGGCCCGCCTTCGCCAAGGACCCGAACTCGGGCGCCCGTTCCAGCCGGGTCAGTCGTTTGATCTCGGCCTCGATGGCCGGACCGGACAGCGCGCGGGCCAGTCGTGGGTTGACGCGCTTCGCGGCCTTCTTGATCGCCTGCGCACCGATTCGATGGAGGTCGTGTGCTGTAAGAACCATCCGTCCGCCCGCGAACAGACGCCCATCGAGAATGAGTTGATTGATGAGTGCAGTCGGCGACGGGTGGCCGTCCTCCAGCACGTGGAGTCCAGCGCCGCCCGCCGTCCGCGTGGTGAGCCAGGGCTCAATGGCAGCGAAGTAAAGGTCCGAGGCCTCCGCGCCGTGCGTATTGTCGGCGGGTAGCCGCTCGAGTCGCAGAAGACGGTCGCGCAAAAACGCGCCGGCGTCGGCGGGGAGACCGTGCGCTTGGCGCTCGAGCGTCGAGGCGGTTTCGTCGATTCGGAAGTCGGCGCGTCGATCCTCGAGCGAAACCGCGCGCGCGGAGCCGATCGCGATGAGTGCGCGGTCCACCGCGGCGAGCTTGGTGGCGAGGGATCGCATTTCGGCCCGTTCGGGGGCTTCATGAAACAGCTCCGGATTCGTCATCGCGGAGACGGCCTTCCCCAACGATGGCCTTTCGTTCTTCGCGAGCGCGGCGACGGGGCGTGCGAGCCCGGTTGCGATGCGCGCCATGCTCGTCCAGCCCCCTTCGCTTGCACGACGAGCCGTGAGTGCCGTTTCGGCGCGGTGAAGCGAGGCCTCGAGTTGGGTCTTCCGCGCCCGGAGCGCCGCAAGAGCGTCGAGGCGAGCGCGCATCGCGGGCTCGGCGGCCGACGCGGCATCGAGGGCGCCCAGGGTGAGTGCTGGGCGTTCAGATCCGGTCGATGGCGGCGCGGGATTCGGCGCCGTGGTGAGCATCCCGTCCGGCGTCGTCTCGCACGGCGTGTGGAGCGTTGGGTGAGGCAGAGCCTCGAGAGGTTCGGTCGGTGCCGTCGCGCCGGGCCTGGCCGAACCGCTGTCGCGCGCGTTCGGGGGGCCGAGCCGGGTGGGGGTGGTTTCGGGGGGCTTTCGGATTTGGGAACCAGTCATCGTCATCTCGGAACTCGCGGGAAGGTTCCGGCGTATCGGCACGAGCGCCGGGGGGTTGTGGGCGAATGACCGACGGGAGAAACGAAAATTGGGAAAGAGGTGACGAGCCGGTCGCAAGACCGTGTGCCGCCACCGTGGACGACGGTGGGGTGCCGTGGCGTGCGGTGTAGTCTCGCGTGGCTGGATTATCCCTGATGCACCCGGCGTGTCGGCGGCGTTTTCGGCGGCGTTGCTTCTCGGGTTGCGCGGCGCGACGGAGGGGCGTAGAAGCCAAAACGCCGGCAGTTTTCGGTGCTTCGCTCCCGGCGAATGACGGCGGTGTCACATGAAGATTCACGAATACCAGGCCAAGGAACTTCTTCAGCGTTACGGCGTGCCGATTCCGGCGGGTCGCATGGCGACGACCGCAGAGCATGCGCAGGACATTGCGCGTGGGCTGGGGCGATTGCCGGTGGTGGTGAAGGCTCAGATTCACGCCGGCGGGCGTGGCAAAGGCGGCGGCGTGAAGCTGTGTCGGAGTCTCGACGAGGTCTTCGCGCGGGCGAGCGAGATGCTGGGGATGGTCCTGAAGACGCATCAGACCGGGCCAGAAGGCCGCGAAGTTCGGCGGCTCTTGGTCGAGGAGGGCGTCGACATCGAGTGTGAGCTCTACGCGGGTTTGGTGCTCGACCGCGCGCAGGGGCGCGTGGTCTTCATGATGTCGAGCGAAGGTGGCGTCGACATCGAAGAGGTTGCCGAGAAGACGCCGGAGAAGATCCACAAGGTCGTCGTCGATCCCGTGACTGGGTTGATGCCTTACCAAGTACGGAAGCTGGTCTTTGCGTGCGGGTTGCGCCCCGAGATGGTGGGCAAGGCCGTCAAGCTGTGCCGTGGTCTCTATGATGCTTACACCGCGACCGACGCCAGCATCCTCGAATGCAATCCACTGATTGTTACGCGCGACGGCGACTTTTTGGCGCTCGATGCGAAGATGGTTTTTGACGACAACGCGCTCTATCGACATCCGTCGCTCAATGAGCTTCGCGACCTCGACGAAGAAGACCCGAAGGAGGTCGAAGCCAAAGTTTACGACCTCAGCTACATCGCCCTGGATGGGAACATCGGGTGCCTCGTCAATGGCGCTGGGCTCGCGATGGCGACGATGGACATCATCAAACAGTCGGGGGGAGAGCCTGCGAATTTTCTCGACGTGGGCGGTGGCGCTACGGTGGAGAAGGTCAAGGCGGCCTTCAGCATTCTGCTTCGTGACCCGAAGGTCGAGGCGGTGTTGGTGAACATTTTTGGCGGGATCATGAAGTGCGATGTGATCGCCGAGGGCATCATTCGTGCGGCCCGGGAGGTCGAGTTGACGCTTCCGCTCGTGGTTCGTCTCGAGGGCACGAACGTCGAAGAAGGAAAGGCGCTGCTCAGCGCGTCTGACATCGACGTGGTCTCGGCCGACAACATGATCGACGCGGCCCAGAAAGTCGTCAGGCTGGCGGCCGAACGCCGGGCGGCGATGGCGACGGCGACGGCGACGGCGAACGCGAAAGCGAAGGAGTGAGCGGCGATGGCGATCTGGGTGAATCGAGACACGACGGTCCTGGTCCAGGGCATCACGGGCAGCGCGGGTTCGTTCCACGCCCGTCAGATGCTGGAGTACGGCACCCGGGTCGTGGGCGGCGTGACCCCTGGGAAGGGCGGACAGCGCTTTGAGGAGCGGGTCCCGATTTTCGACACGGTTGCCGAGGCGGTTGAAAAGACCGAAGCGACCGCGACCATCATCTATGTCCCGGCGGCGTTTGCTGCGGATGCGATCTTGGAGGCGGTCGATGCCGGTGTAGGGCTCATTGTCGCGATCACGGAGGGCATTCCGGTGCTTGACATGGTCAAGGTCGCGCGGGCCATGGATCGTTCGAAGAGCCGACTCATCGGCCCGAACTGCCCAGGTATCATAACGCCGGGGCAGGTGAAGCTGGGGATCATGCCCGGTCACATCCATCAACCGGGACGCGTCGGCGTCGTCTCGCGTTCGGGCACGCTGACCTATGAGGCCGTTTGGCAGCTCTCGGCGCTTGGGATCGGTCAGTCGACCTGCGTTGGGATTGGTGGCGACCCGGTCAATGGGACAAGCTTCATCGATGTGCTCGAGGCCTTTGACCGTGATCCGGAGACGGACGGGGTCATCATGATTGGCGAGATCGGCGGCACCGCGGAAGAGACGACCGCCGACTACATCAAGCGTTCCTTCCGAAAGCCGGTCGCGGGGTTGGTGGCCGGTCGGACAGCGCCTCCGGGCAAGCGCATGGGTCACGCCGGGGCGATCATTGCCGGCGGCCAGGGAACGGCGGCCGAGAAGATCGCGGCGCTTCAAGAGGCCGGGGTGCATATCGCCCCGGCGCCTTCGGCCTTGGGCGAGACCATGAAGACGGCGCTCTCTCGAGGGCGCGCGGGCTAGTCGGGCATCGGTGATGAGTGCGGTGCGGGTGGGGACGCCAGCGTGAACATATATCTCCAGAGGAAGCCACGGCGGATCAACAGTTTCACGGTGACACTGTCGTTCCTTGCTTTGGCATTTGGCTACGGGGGGTATTTTTATCTTCCGCTTTGGTGGCCCGTGTTTCAGCTTACCGGCATCATGCGCGGGATCTGCAATGAGGCCTACCGCAACGTGAACGATGAAGACTTGATGAAGAAGCTCATGACGGAGGCTCGGCGCGTTCGACTGCCCGGCTTGACGGCCGAAAACTTCGAGTTCATTCGTGTCCCCTACGAGCAGGACGAGCTTGCTTCCGCGAAGGGCTTTCAACCCGAGAAGCGAGGGAAACGTTGTGAGCTCTACTTCACCTACGATCGAACGGCGACTTGGCCGCTCATCGACAAGACAAGCACCTTTCACTTCGAGCGAGAGGTTGTGACGGACTTGTCTTTCGTCGACTGGGGTGAATCGAAGACCAAATGCACGTGCGTGACCTCGGGTGCTTTCGGAGCGTCGCCGTGAGATCGGATGATGCCTCGAGGGGCGTTGCAGGGCATCATCTCCTCGACATTGAGACGCTCGAGGCGAGCGAAATACGCCGTCTCTTGGATCGAGCGCGCGAGCTTCGCGACACCGTCAGCCAAAGCGCACCGGTCTTGGCGGGCACGTCGGTCATCACGCTGTTCTATGAGGCGAGCACGCGGACTCGTGCTTCTTTCGAGATCGCGGCGCAACGCCTCGGCGCTTCGGTGATCACGGTGACTTCGTCGAACAGCAGCGTTTCGAAGGGCGAGTCGACCTGGGACACAGGGCGGACGTTGGCCGCCATGGATCCGGGGGTGATCGTCTGCCGGCATCCGCATCCGGGGGCGACTCACCTTTTGGCGCGCGCCGTGGAGAGTGTCGGACGGACGGCGGTCATCAACGCGGGCGACGGCGCGCACGAACATCCGACGCAGGCATTGCTCGATTCACTGACGCTGTGCGATCGCTTGGGCAGCGTCGAGGGCCGCACGATCGCGATCATCGGTGACATTGCGCATTCACGGGTCGCACGTTCCAATCAACTGTTGCTCACGAAGCTTGGCGCGCGCGTCTTGCTTGGTGGGCCGCGGTCGCTCGTTCCGGCGAGTCTCGAGGCAATCGGCGGTACGATCATTCGGGACGTCGACGAGATCATTCGCCAAGCGGATGCGGTGATGATGCTTCGGGTCCAATTCGAACGCCTGGTCGGGCCCCCGCCGTTTCCGAGCCTCGCGGATTACAATCGCACCTATGGGCTCAATGCGTCCCGCGCCAGTTTGATGAAGCCAGACGCCTTCGTGATGCATCCGGGCCCTATGAATCGGGGCATCGAGATCGATCCTGAGGTCGCGGACGGGCCGACGTCTGTCGTGGCTCACCAGGTTCGCAATGGGATTGCGGCGCGCATGGCGGTGCTCGAGCGTGCGATGCGCAAGGGCCCGTGGCAGAGCCAGGGCCAGGGCCAGAGCCGCGGCCAGGAGATGTCGTGAGGATCGTGCTCAAACATGTACGGCTGCTCGACCCGGGCGCTGGGCTCGACGCGCCGGAGCGAACCGTCGTGATCGAGGACGGCGTCATCCGCGATCTCGACGCCCCGAATACGGCCGTCGGAGACCGCGAGATCTATCGACGCGGTGTGCTCGTCCCGGGTTTCATCGACCTCCGTGCGCAGCTCGGAGAGCCGGGATATTCTCGCCAAGAGACCATTCCCACCGCTTTGAAAGCTGCGGCGTCGGGTGGTTTCACGACGGTGGTTGCTATGCCGAGCACGTTGCCGGCCGCTGATCAACCCGAAGTGGTCGAGTTGATCTTGGCGAAGGCCAGGAAGGCCAGCGCGGTGAACGTGCTCCCCGCCGGCGCCCTCTCGGTCGGTCGCGAGGGTCAACGGCTCGCCGAGATGGCGAAGCTCAAGGCCGCGGGATGCGTGATGTTCACGGACGCGGATCGAGGCGTCAAGGACAGCCAGCTCCTTCGCTATGCGATGGAAACAGCCGACGATCTCGGCCTGCCCGTGGCCACCCACGCCGAAGATGAGAGCCTTTCTTTGGGTGGTGTCATGCACGAGGGGCTGGTTTCGACGCGCCTCGGTCTGGCGGGCGTGCCGAGCGCCGCCGAGGTGGTTGGGGTCGCGCGCGACTTGGCCATCGCGGAGTTGACGGGCGCGCGCCTTCACATCGCCCACGTGACGACCGGTGCGGCCGTGGAGCTGATTCGGCAGGCGAAGCGACGCGGCGTGCGGGTGACGGCCGATGTTTCACCGCTTCATCTCTTGTTGGCCGATGATGCGGTCGAAGGCTACGACACGAGGGCGAAGATCTTCCCCCCGCTGAGGCCGAGGTCGGACGTCGACGCCATCACCGCCGCGCTTTCGGATGGCACGATCGATGCGGTGGCGAGTGACCACTGTCCGCAGTCGGACCTCGACAAGAATCTATCGTTCAACGACGCGAAGGCGGGCGCGATCGGTCTCGAGACGGCCTCCGCGGTCGTGCTGTCTCTCGTCCACGAGGGCCGCCTCGACCTCCGCCGCGCGATATCGGTGCTGACCGCCGAGCCGGCGCGCATCCTCAACATCCCGTCGCTGGGTCGAATCGGCGTTGGGGAGCGGGCTGATCTCGTGCTGCTCGATCTTGAGCGGACCTGGCGCTTCGAGCGCAGCGATGTCTACTCGCGGTCGTCGAACACGCCTCTGTTGGGGCGCACGTTCACGGGACGAGTGGTGCTCACGATTACGGGCGGCCAGATCGCCCACGAGAAGCCGGCCAACGGAGGTCATGTCGAGTGACAGTGAGAACAGGGGAGAGCGCGCCTCGTGGCGCGACAGGGGTGTCTACGGCCCACGGCGCGAGCGCCCACGGGGGTGCTACGTTGGTTCTCGCCGACGGACGCGTCTTTCGTGGTCGGTCGATCGGTGCAGCGGGGACGACGGTGGGCGAGGTCGTTTTCGCGACGTCGATGTCTGGCTATCAAGAGATCCTGAGCGACCCATCCTATCGGTTTCAGATTGTGACGATGACGAGCGCCGAGATCGGCAACGTCGGCACCAACGCTGAAGACTTCGAAAGCGATGGGGTCAAGGCGGCGGGTCTCATCGTGCGATCATCCCGCCCCATGGCGTCGAACTGGCGCTCCCAGATGCCGCTTCGTTCGTTCTTGGTGGAGCACGGCGTGGTGGCGATCGAGGGCATCGACACGCGCGCGCTCGTGCTGCATCTGAGGCAGCGTGGCGCCCAGATCGGCGTCCTGTCGACGGAGACGGATGATGTCGCCGCCCTTGTGGCGCGTGCTCGGTCCACGCCGAACATGGAGGGCCGAGACCTTGCGCGCGAGGTGACGACGAAGGCGCAGTACGCTTGGACGGAGGCGCCTTCGGCGCTTCAGGCGCTCCCCTCGATGACGCCTTCGATGACAGGCGCGGGAACGACGGGGAACGCCGCAGCGACGGCGATCGCCACGACGGCGGCGACGACCGCGACAACTGCAACAACCGCGACGGCTGCGACGACTGCGACAACTGCGACAGCGGCCACCACCGCGAAGCGCAGGGCGGGGTCTGGCGGGGCAGAGACCGAGAAGCCACTCGTCGTAGCCTACGATTTTGGGATCAAGCGCTCGATTCTCCGCCGACTGGTCGAAGCAGGGAGTCGGGTCGTGGTGGTTCCGGCGTCGACCTCGCCCGAGGATGTCCTTGCGATGAATCCGGGCGGCGTCTTTCTCTCGAACGGGCCGGGCGACCCGGGGCCTGTGACCTATGCGACCGACGCGGTGCGCAGGTTGGTCGGTCGGGTTCCGATTTTCGGGATCTGCCTTGGTCATCAGATTCTCGGACTGGCCTATGGTGGGCGATCCTTCAAACTTCTCTTTGGTCATCGCGGGAGCAATCAACCGGTGCGCGACGCGCGGACCGGACGGGTGAACATCACGTCTCAGAACCACGGCTTTGCCATCGACGTCGATTCGCTGACGCGTAACCCCCGAGTTCAGATCACGGAGATGAATCTGAACGACGACACGCTCGAGGGCTTCGACGTGCCGGACGACCGAGTCATGGCGGTGCAGTATCATCCGGAGGCTTCGCCCGGTCCGCACGATGCGAGCGGTCATTTTTCCCGCTTCGTTCGGATGTGCGCGGGCTGAGGCACTGGTTCCGCCGTAACGTCCGCGCCCCATTCGGTGGTATTCTCGCGTGCGATGTCCCGGTGGGTGCAGAACCGGCTGATTCTTGGGGGCGTCCTCGCGACGCTCGGTACGGGCTGCTGTGCGACGACCAACGTGCCTTGCGGCACGGGTCGGCGAGGGGGTGAGCAGGGGACGACTTCAGGCGCGACCGGCCACGGTGGGGGTGATCGTCATGGCGGTGGCCTCGGTGGCGACCGCGATGGCTCGGGCGACCGTGAGCTTCTTCAGTTCTTGGCCTCCTATAATGAGGCGCTGCGCGCCAAAGATGCAGCCCGACTGTGGGCCTTGTCAGCGCCCGCGGTTCGTGCCCGTCTTTCAGTCGATGAGATTGCGGCGCGTTTGGGGGCTACCGAAGGGGCTGACCACGGCGCGCTGACCACGGCGCCATCGACGATTGAGCGGGAACAGATCCTTGTGGCGACCGAGGGCGGGCGCATGCTCACCTTGGTCCGCGAAGAGGGTGCGTTGCGGCTGGAGGCCGGCGGTGTCGAGACACCGCCCGGCGATACCCCGGAAAGCGCGTTGCGACAGTTTTTCTTTGGCGTCACGCACCGGGATGCCGACGCGATTCGGCGCGTCATGCCGCGGGCGGTCGAGAGCCGCTTCCGCGTCGATGGGGTTCTCTGGGCGCACCTTGATAGCTGGCGCCCGCGTATCGAACGCGCGAAGGCCGTCCTGGGCGATGTTCGGGCGGGCGTGGCCAGCGTCGACGGGGATGCGGCCGAAATCGTCTACCGCGCGGGTGCGTCGGTCACCTTTGTCCGGGAAGATGGTCGATGGCGCGTGGTCGACATCGATTAAACCTAGTGGTTCGGGGCTATTTTCGACCATTGGCGAGCTCTTGCGTCTGTGCTTCGATGGACAATCATACGCCGGGTCGCCGATTGGCTGCCAGTTGGGTATCATGAGAGCCCGCATGTTACGTGTTCGGTCTCGGAGCAGAGCTTCCTTCTTGGCGCTGGGACGCTCAGGGGCGCTTCGGTTCGGCATGGCCATCGCGATGGCCATCGGCTCTGGCTTCGGCTTCGGCCTCGGCTACGGCTGTGGCGAGCCGGGTCGAGACGACTGGCCCGCGGGCCGGCCGAAGATCGATGAGCTGATTTTTGCCCAGCAGAGCCCGCATGATTCATTGGCGTTCGAGTTCGTCCTCGTCTTTTCCGACACGGATGGTAACCTAGGGCAGGGCGCGCTCGTCCTGGCCATCAACGACAAGGACTCGGCGACCCTCGCGCTTTCAGATCTCTTTCCCATTCAGACGCCTCCGATCGACCTTCGAGCGACGGAAGGCGAGCTCGACGTCGTTGCGCGGCTCGGGCGCTCGCCAGCGCTCAACGAAGAGGTCAAGTTTGGATTCAGGCTGAGGGATGAAGATGGACGCGAGTCCAATGAACCCTCCATTGTCTTCAAGGCAACGTCCGGGAGCGACGCACGATGAGCTACTCTTTCGACCCAGATGATCCCCCTCCTTTCCGCGACGAACCCGATGACGACGACGAGATGTTTTCTCGGCGAGAGCGGTCTGAGGGTGGCCGATCGAACCTTGTCGGCGAGTTCGTCCGCAGAGCCATCGAGAACACGGTCGGTCAAGCGAAGTCGACCGGTACATTGTCTCGCGAAGCCCTGATGTTCTTGCTCCAACAAGGGGACCGCGGGAAGAAGGAGATCGTCCGTGTCGTCGCCAAGGAAGTGGGCGATTTTCTGCGGCACGTCGATCTCTCCTCCGAGGTGGTCAAGGTCCTGACCGGCCTTCAAGTCGACTTCCAAGCTTCGGTCCGATTTCGAAAGAATCCGGAGGGGGCGGTCGAGCCCGTGATCTCGTCGGATGCGGGCGTGTCGCTGACCGAGCCTACCGAGGGGAGTGCGTCCGCACCGCGTTCGGTTTCTTCCTCCTCCTCCCCCTCGGGCTCCTCCACTGGCTCCTCCTCTGCCTCCTCGACGGTCTCCTCGCCGTCATCTTCCTCCGCCGGGTCGGCGGCATCCCCCGCATCCCCCGCATCACCGGGTGCTGCACCGCCGCGGCCCTCGAGTGACTCGTGACCACGCCTCGCGAGCCCGTGGCACCCGCGGATGAGCGGGCTGCGTCCGTCTCGAGCCGTAACCTTGGTGGGTTGACGGCGTGCGCCTGCCGCGTGCGGGATCTGCTTCGTCGGCGACCGCTGATTCTCTTGGTTCTCTTTGGCGGGGGGTTCTGGTTCCTGTTCCCCGGGCTTCGGCGCGAGACGATCACACTGCGATTCTCGGGGCCCCCCGCGTGCCCGGCGATGGTTCGGGCCTCGATCATGCAAGAGGACGCGCTCTTGCGGCGTATTGAGCTGCCGCTTTCCAAGACTGGTCTCGCAGAACACCCGATGGAGCTCGTCCGCGGAACGTACGACGTTCACACGAGCCTAATTTGCACGTACCCGCCTGCGGCCGTTGAAGGCCCTCGGGCGCCGCGTACTCTTGTCGTCGATCGTGCGGGCGCTGTGACGTTGCCGCTCGAGGCGCGTTGCCCTTGCGCCGCCCGTGAGCCTTGATTCGACGACCGAGGTTCGGAGGGGTAGGCCTCCGAGGTCCGTCCGAGGTCCGTACGAGGTCCGTCGTGTGCGTGGTTCAGCCCATCCGACGTCAGGGATGCGCGTCATGCGCGTCATGCGCTGGCGGTGAAGTCCCAGTCTTTGGTACGAATGACCGGGCATGGGGTTGGGCTTTCTGCCGGTCTGGGCTCTGTTGGTGCTGGCGAGCCCGTCGGACGCCGCCCAGGCTTCGCTCGAAGAAGACCGCGGCTGGCCGGCGGGCACGATACAGGCGCAGCTCGACCGCGATCCGAAGCTGGTGCCTTTCGGATTCGGTGCGGTCTTTGTTCCGGCGATGACCAATCCGCTCGATGAGCCTCCGGTCACGATTTGGAGTGGCCCGACGCGGGTCATGGAAGGAACGACCGGCTCACGTCTCATCGTCTACCCAGGGACGTACGAGGTGCGGCTCGGGACGGGCACCGGCGACCAACGGCTGGCGATTCAGGTGACCGTGAAGGAGCAACAGGTGACGGTCGTGCCCGCGAGCTGGTCGGGCTTGGCCGTTCACGTCGTCGACGAACAGTTCGGAAGCGTGCGGAGCTCGTACGAGATCATCCGCGCTGACGGCCGCGAATACATGGGCATCGGGTTTGGGACCGACGAGCAGGCTGGCGAGCCGGTCTCGACCTGGGTCTTGCGCCCCGGTCTCTATAAAATCGTGCGGGTCGGCGAGACATACCGGGCGCGGCGAGACTTCGCGACGGTGCGCCTTCGCGAAGGGCGCTTCACACATTTCTTGTTGGTGGTCGACCCCGCGACCGGCGATTTCTCGGGTGGCGGCGAGGTCCCGGAAGCCGAGCTGTTCCGTCCGACCGGCGGCTTCTTCGGGAGCCTTGTCGTGGGCGGTGACCTCACTCTGAGCTCTCGCCGTGGCGATCCAACGGTCGGCGATGGCCTAGGCTTCGCATTTCGTGGCTTTGCGGACGGACGCTTGTCGGTCGAGCTCCTGAAGAGCCCGCTCGTCCTCCAGATGCAGATCGAAGAAGGCCAGACGAAATCGCCGGGTCAACCTCTCAGCAAGACCAACGACCGCGCCGATCTCGATCTCTTATACGTCTAACAGGTGACGAAGTGGGTCGGGCCCTACGTTCGCGCGGGCGCCGAGACCAACCTTCTTCCGGCCGACCGCGTCTTCGAAGAGGCGCGAGGCCTGAGGCTTCTCGACGTCGATGGAACGCTCTTGCGGACGAGGATCACCGATCGCCAGCGCATAACGCCGCCCTTTGGTCTCTCGACGCTCAAGGAGGGCGTCGGCATCAACCTTCGGCTGTTCAAGGAAGTCTTTGCCGAGACCACGGTGCGTACCGGCGTTGGCGCGCGGCACCGCATTGCGCGCTACAGCCTCTTTGAAGAGGCGGATATCTCGACGACGCCTGAGTTTGAGTTCAAACGCATCGGCTCTTCGAACCAGGTCGGTATCGAGGGCACACTCCTTGCCGTCGGGCGACTGACACGCTGGGTGTTGCTCAATCTCGAGGTGGACGCGCTTCTGCCTTTCGACGACGTGAAGGCGGCGATCCTCGAGGTGGAAGCGTCGGTGGGGCTCAAACTCACGAGTTATCTCAGCGTCAACTATGTGCTTCGCTTCCTCCGAGATCAGGAAATCCGTGATCGTGACGCGTTCTCGCAGGATTTGTTGCTTCGATTCAGCGTGGAGGTCTTTTGATGGAGAGCATAGTCGGACCGCTCACGGCTGATTCGGTGTCGGAGATTGCCTTTGTCCTGGATCGGCTGGAGCACGCGGACGGAGACCTCATCGAGCTCGATCTCTCCCGCGTCTCCCGTGTCGACAGCGCCGGCGTCGCACTTTTGTCCGTCTTTCTCCGACGCTTGCGCACCCAGGGGCGACGCATCGAAATCGTCAACCCCTCACCCGAGATCGAGCAGACGCTCCGCTTGTTCCCTTTCGTGGATGCACCGCCGAGGCGCGCCACGGAGCGCCCGCCTGCGCTCGAGCGTTTGGGCTCAACCGCTCAGCTCGTGGCTGAGGTGTTCATCGAGTTCGTCATGCTCGCTGCGGACACCGCATGGTTCATGCTGGGCGGTCTCTTTCGGCGGCGCGGGATAAGGTGGTCCGTCGTGGTCTTCGAGATGTCGGCGATGGGGTCGCGGGCCCTCGGTGTCGTTGGTCTCATCGCGTTCTTGGTGGGCGGGACGATGGCGCTCCAAAGCGCGGCGCAGCTCCGGCAGTTCGGGGCCAATATCTTCGTCGTCGACCTCATCGGAATTTCGATGGCTCGGGAGCTCGGGCCGCTCATGGCGGCGATCGTCGTGGCCGGGCGCTCGGGCTCGGCGGTTGCGGCCGAGCTGGGCACGATGATGATCACCGAGGAGATCGATGCGCTTCGAACGATGGGGCTTCATCCGGTTCGGTTCTTGCTGGTTCCAAAGGCGCTCGCGATCTCTCTGACGCAGCCTCTTTTGACGGTCTTCGCCAACGTCCTCGGGATCTTTGGCGGCTTCTTGGTTGCCATCTTGTACTTGGACGTGAGCCCGTCGGCCTTCTTGAGTCGGCTGAGGGAGGCGATGCTGCTCAAGGATGTGATCACAGGCCTTGTGAAGAGCGTCGTTTTTGCGCAGCTCATCGTGACCGTCGGTGCTCTCTGTGGGTTTCGCACCAAGGGCGGAGCCGATGCGGTCGGGCGGAGTACGACCACGAGCGTCGTCGCGGGCATCTTCGCGGTGATCGTCGCGGACGCGGTCGCGAGTATGGTGTTCTACTTTGGCGACTGAGGCACGGCTCGTGGTGGGTGGCCTGACGGCCAAGTACGGCGATCGGACGATCCTCGATGGCATCGATCTGACCGTGCGCGCTGGCGAAGTCCGGGTCATCTTGGGAGGCTCGGGCTCGGGAAAGAGCACGTTGCTCAAGAACATCATCGGTCTCGTGAGGCCAGCCGAAGGCGTCGTCGAGTTGCTGGGGGTTGACCTGCGGACGGCCGACGAGCCGCAGCGGGAAGCGGTGATGGGACGAATCGGCGTCTTGTTCCAGGGCGGCGCGCTCTTGAACTCGCTCACGGTCGAGGACAACGTGGCGCTGCCGATTCGAGAGAAGCTCGCTCTGCCGGAGCCGGTCGTGCGGGAGATGGTGGCCATGAAGCTTGCGCTCGTCGATCTATCGCACGCGGGGCACCTGTTTCCGCCGGAGCTTTCAGGGGGGATGAAGAAGCGGGCGGCGCTTGCGCGCGCGATGGCGCTCGACCCCGAGATCCTCTTTTGCGATGAGCCAAGCGCCGGGCTCGATCCGGTCACGTCGGCGGCGTTGGACGCGCTGCTGTTGAGCCTGAAGAAGCGCTTCGGGATGTCGTTGGTCGTTGTGACGCACGAGCTTGCGAGCATCGAGGCCATCGCCGACAAGGTGACGATGCTTGGGCGCGGGCGGCTCATTGCCGATGGTTCGCTGGCGGAGGTGAAGGCGAGCGGACATCCGGCGGTGCGCGCGTTCTTCAATCGCGAGCCCGAATCCGGGTCGGCGCGGACGCAGTCCGTGTTCGAGGCGCTGCAGGAAAAGGGGGCCGCCGCACCGGTCGGCGACGGTCGGCTCGGCGATCGAAGTGGCGGCGATCGAAGTGGCGGCGATCGAAATCGCGGCGACCGTGATCGCAGCGACCGTGATCGCAGCGACCGTGATCGCAGCGACCGCGATCGCAGCGACCGCGATCGCAGCGACCGCGATCAAAGGGGAGGGGACGAGTCATGAATCTCACGAGAGCCGAAAAGGTTCGGCTTGGCACCTTTGTATTCGTTTCGGTTGGGCTCCTCGTCTCGTCGATTCTCATCTTGGCGGGCCTTCGCGTGTTCGAGCGGCGCGACACGTACACCGTCGACTTCTCTGAGAATGTCAGCGGGCTCGAACGGAGTGCCCAGGTGAAATATCAAGGGTTGCGGGTCGGTCGCGTCGAGGCGATGCGGATCTCGCCCGGCGACTCGGGTGCGATTGAGGTGATCTTGTCCCTGGACGAGGGTACGACGTTGTACGAGGGGACGGAGGCGGTGCTGGAGCTGAGCGGAATTACGGGCCTGAAGATTGTGAACCTTGTTCCGGGAGATCCTCGGCGGGGTGTCATCGCGCCTGGCTCGCGACTTCAGGCGGGCAAGTCCCTGATTGGACGAATTACGGGGCAGGCCGAGGTCATCGCCCTGAAGGTGGAGTCGGTCGCCAACAACCTGGCACTGTGGACGGGCGATGAGAACCGACGGCGGGTCGAGATGCTCATCGACTCCGTGAACGCGCTGACGACCCACGTCGACGGACTGGTGGTCAAGACGGAGCCGGCCTTGATCTCGACGCTCGAGGAGATGCCGGCCTCGGCGCGCGCCATCACGGCGCTCGCGAACGAGTCGACCGCGGCGCTCAAGGACTTGAGGGGCGATGTGCATCGCACTTTGGGAGAGGCGGAGGCCTCGTTGCGAGAGGTACGCCGGATCCTGGGGGCCGTGGACACGAAGCTCGTTCGCGAGGCGCTCGCATCGGCGAACGCGGCGATGGGGCGTCTCGATTCGACCCTCTCCGACGCACGGCTGGGGGAGAGCATCGGTGCGCTTCAGAGGGCGTTGGCTTCTTTGACGAAGCTCCTGGGCGAGCTCGACTTGGCGGTGCGCGCAAGTCGGGAGGATTTCGTTCTAAGTCTCAAGCATGTACGACAGGCGACCGAGGACTTGCGCGAATTCAGTCGCATCATCGCGCAGGATCCGTCGGTTCTCTTGCGGGGGCGCGACATGGGCGATTGAAGCGACCATGCGATCCGCGCTCTTGGCTCTGCATTTCACGTGCAAGGGCTAGAGACCCGGGAAACCAGAAAGCACGAATCAGAAAGCACGAAGCAGAAAGCACGGAATCAGAAGCCGGAAATTAGAAACCGGAAACCGGAAACCGGAAATCGGGAAGTCGGCGAGCCGAGCCGAGCCGGGCCGGGCCGGGCCGGGCCGGGCCGGAGCGACGAGAAGGTGAGGAGAGAGAAGATGGCGACGCGCGGGGGGTATTCAGGGCCCAGTGGGGCGAGATCGCGGAGGCGGTCGTTCGTCGCTTTGACACTTCTCGCGATGGTCGCCGGTTGCTTTGGTGCACGGACTCAGGACCGAAGCTATTTCGTGCTTTCGAGCCTGCCCATCGAGCCCATGCAGCAGGCCCCGTTTTCGGGTCTTGTTCGGGTCCAAGATATGGACGCCGACAGTGCGTACGAGAAGTTCCAGATCGTCGTCCGCAAGAGTCCGTACGAGCTTCGGTACAGTGATGCCAATGTGTGGGCTGTGAAGCCTTCCCAGATGCTGAGTGACATTCTTGCGAAGCAGCTCGTTGAATCAAGGACCTTCACGACCGCGACGCGCACCTTGGGCGACAACCGACCGCAATACAGCTTGGGCGGAGACCTTCACGCCATCGAGGTCTACGACAGCCAGGAGCTCTGGTACGCCCATCTTGCCTTCTCTCTCGATATGACGGCCTTCGATACGGGGGCTCGGGTCTTCTCTTTTCGCTTCGATGAACGCAAGGCGCTGCCCGAAGCAAGCTTTCCTCACGCCGTCCGGGCACTGTCGGAGCTCCTGGATGAGGCGACCAAGCGGGTGGTCGCGGAGTTGGCGGTGATCGGCCTGTCGACGGCGCTGCCGACGTCCAGCGCTGCGGCGTCCAGCGCTGCAGCGTCCGAGTCCGTCCCGGCGACGCAAGAAGGGTTGCCTTCTGAGCCGGGGGACGACGATGCGCGCGTGCGGGAGCCCTTCTTCGTCCCGGTCAGGCCCCAATCGCCCTGAACCATCGCCCTAAACGGGGTGAGACCGGCTATTCGGCGGCGAGGGCGGCGAGGGCGGCGGGTGAGACCGCCGGGTTCGGGTCGGCTGAGGAACCGAACAGGAGCGTCTGCTGGCCACGTTTCACCGTGTTGCGCTCGAGGTTCAACAGGAAGTTCTTCCGCCATCGCTGGCCGTTGTACCCACCGAGCCCTCCATTGCGCTCGATGACGCGGTGGCAGGGAATGATAATCGGGATTCGGTTCTGCCCATTGGCATGCCCGACGGCGCGCTGCCCGCGCGGCCGGCCGATGCGGAGCGCAAGCTCGGCGTAGCTCGTGGTCTCGCCGTAATCGATGGCACGGAGTGCCGTCCAGACGGCTTGTTGAAAAGGCGTGCCGGCGAGGGCTACGGGAACCGAGAATGTTGTGCGCTGGGCATCGAAATACTGCGCGAGTTCGTACGCGCACAGGTCGATGTGCGCGTTGCGGCCGCTGGCGATCGGGCCGCCGAACATCTGGGCCAGGACCGTGTACTCGGCGCGCGTCGAGGAGAGACGGCCGAAGTGAATAGAGCAAACGCCTTGGGCGGTGGCAGCGATCTGGATTGGACCGAGCGGGCTCTCGATCACGTCGAGGAGGATCGGGGCTTGAGCCGTCGACATCGCGCGTATCTATACCTGAGCGTTGGAGAGGTAAAGTGAAACCCGCCGCACGACGCCGCAAACGATGGGCGGTCGGACTTCGGGGGTGCTGCCTGCAGAAACTCGGGTTCCAGGTGGGCCGCTATCCGAGGATCACCGTCTTGTTGTCGAGCACGATCACCCGGTCCTCGAGGTGCCACTTGACCGCGCGGGCGAGGACTTGGCGTTCGAGATCGCGGCCGAGGCGCTTGAGGTCGTGCACTGGGTGCCGATGTGAGACGCGCGACACGTCCTGCTCGATGATGGGCCCTTGGTCGAGATCCTCGGTGACGTAGTGCGCGGTCGCGCCGATGAGCTTCACGCCGCGCCGGTGAGCTTGCTGGTACGGGTCGGCACCCACGAACGCGGGCAGGAAGGAGTGATGAATATTGATGATCTGGTTCGGGTAGCGCGCGACGAACGCGGGCGAGAGGATCTGCATGTATCTCGCGAGCACGATGAGGTCAGCGGCACCCTCGAGGCGGTCGAGCGCCTCTGCCTCTGCGGCGTCTCGCCGTGATGGATCGACTGGGATGTGGTGATACGGAATACCGAAGTCCACGGCGGCCTCGCGGAGATCATCGTGATTGCTCACGACCATGCTGATCTCGGCCGGAAGCTCCCCTCGCCGCCAGCGCCACAAGAGCTCGAGGAGCGCGTGGTCGTATTTCGAGACGAATATTGCCATCTTACGCCGATGGGCGGCGTCGGAGATCTTCCAGGCCATCTCGAATCGAGAGGCCACCACCGCCTGAAACGCGGCATCGAGACTGGGGAGTGAAAGGTCGAGATGCGGGGTCTGAAACTCGAGGCGCAAGAAGAAGCGGCCGCCCTCGGGGTCAGTCGAGTGGGAGTCGAGCGCGGTGATGTTCGCATTGTGGGCATGAAGGAACCCGGCCACGGCGGCGATGATGCCGGCCGAATCAGGGCAGGTCAGCGTCAGGCGTGCTGTGGTCTCCATGCGCTGCAAGCTAGCATTCTTTGGGCGCGTGTTCTCGAGGGCGTGTTCGGAAAGACGCACGGTCGATGGTGCTCCCGAGAGCGCGGAACTCGCACCCACGATCCGCGTTCAGCGGACTTTGTGTTGGGTCACCCGGGCCGCGCGCGACGGCATTCTCTCTGGTCTGACGTGACGCGTCGTGTGCATGATCGTTCACGCGATGTCTCGGCTCGCTCGGGATCACAAGGCGTGCGAAGGGACGACCGCGCAGATCTCTCGCGCCAGCGCCGCCACGTATATTGATCATTTCTCGAAACCATGTGACTAAGGGATTCGGATGGCACCCAGAAAAACAACACCCAAGAACCCAAGAATCAAGTCGGTCGCTGCGCCCGCAGCGGTCGCGGAATCGGCCGTGAAGGCGCCGGCGAAGTCGCGCGTCAGCAGCCGTAAGAGCGCAATGAAGAAGGCGGTCGAGAGCAAAGACGCGGTGAAGCCGGCGGCGAAGCGCGTCGTCAAGAAGTCCACGAAGACACCGGCGGCAGCACCGGTTGCGGCGAAGGCTACGAAGAAGGTCTCGCGCGCGAAGCGGACGGTCGCGAAAGCAGGCTCCGTGGTTTCGAAAAAGGCCACCGCGAAGAAGGCGGTCGCCAAAGGCGCGGCGCGCGCTTCGGCTCCGGCCAAGAAGTCGGTCCGAGCTGCGAAGCCTGCCAAGGCGATGCGCGCGAAGAAGGCCTAACTCGAAGGCCACGTAGCCTTTGGCTTCCTGCCGTCGCGCCCGCAGCCTGTTGCTCCCTTTCTTCAACTCCTTTCGTTCTGTTTGTTTTTCGTTCGTTCGTTCGTTCGTTCGTTCGTTCGTTCGCACAATGCTCTTTCTCGCGAGCTTGCATCGCTGGGTCAGAGCTCGCGAACGCGCTCTGCTTTCATTTCGCGGGGGCGTGACTGGCCGCGGTCGGCGGACGCTGCAAAGGGCTGTGAGACCGAAAGCCGAGCGCCCGGCCGCGGTTGTGCGTGGGGGCTCCGCTTTTTCCGGAGCTGTGCCACAATGATGGGATGATCACCACGCAGGAGCGCGAGCGAAATGACTCGAAGACGCCGACGGGTCATCAGTCGGATGTTGACCTCGCCTCGCAAGCAAGTCGGCTCGAATCAAAGGGGCTCGAAGACGACGCAAACGCGCTTGCGGGTCCGGTGCCGAAGGCGCCCATACGGGAAGAGTCAGTCAGCGTCTTCGATCCCAAGTCGGGCGATGGTTCCCGAAGTTTGGTCGTGATCGTCGTGATCGCCGTATTGCTTCTGCTGTTGGGCGTGATGTTCTTGACTGAGGCGCCCTCCGCATAGTGTTGTCTTCAGCCGACCTCGGATCGAGCGAACACATGGGTTGGTCGAGCCAGACAATCGAGATGATCGGCTATGCGGCCGCCTTCCTTACGACGGTGAGCTTCGTGCCGCAGGCGATCAAGGCCCTTCGGGAACGGAAGATGGCCGGCGTTTCGCTTCACATGTACGCGCTCTTCACGGCCGGGGTTGCATGCTGGCTTGCATATGGCTTCATGATCGGAAGTGTGCCGATGCTGCTCGCGAACCTCGTCACCTTTGTTCTCGCTTCGATTGTCCTCGTCATGAAGATCCGTCACGGTTGAGCCGGCGTGGAAAGGCGTCTCAGCGTCGTGAAGTAGTCCGGAAACGTCTTTGCCGTGCAATCAGGATCGTTGATCTCGATCGATACGTCGCCGAGCGCGGCCAAAGAGAATGACATCGCCATTCGGTGATCGTTGTAGGTGTCGATGGTGGCCGGGCTCAGTCGTTTGGGCGGCGAAATGTCGAGGCCGTCGTCGTGTACGGTGACCGATGCGCCCAGCTTTCGTAGCTCGTTCGTCATCGCGGCGATGCGGTCTGTCTCTTTAACTCGCCAGTTCGCGACCCCGAAGATGCGGGTGGTTCCTTTCGCAAAGAGCGCGGTCGTTGCGGCGGTCATCGCAGCATCCGGGATGTCGCGCCCATCGACTTCGACGGCACGGAGGGGACCGATGCCCGTAACCTCGAGCCAGTCCTCGCCGCGCCGCACCTGGGCACCCATGCGTTCCAGGACATCGACGAAACGGACGTCGCCTTGCGTCGCCGCTGTCCCAACCCCTCGGACGCGGACCGTTCCGCCCGAAATGGCCGCGGCCGCCAGGAAGTAGGACGCCGAGGAAGCGTCGCCCTCGACGGCGAGTGTATCGACCGAAACGTACGCCTGATTTCCGGGCACGAGGTAGGTGCCGGGCGCGGGCGTTTCGATGACGGCACCAAAACGACGCATGATGGAGCATGTCATGTCGACGTATGGTTTTGATACGAGCGTGCCCGTGAGCTCGATGACGCTTGTTTTCTTCGCGAGCGGAGCGGCCATGAGCATGGCGCTCAGGAACTGGCTCGAGGTGCGGCCGTCGATCCGAATCTCGCCCCCGGAAAGTCCACGCGCGCGGATGAGAAGGGGTGGAAAGCCGGGCGTCTGCAAGTACTCGATCGTGGCGCCGGCGCTTCTAAGCGCCGAAACGAGGTCTTCGATTGGGCGCTCGTGCATGCGCGCGTCGCCGCCGATCTTGAAGTCGCCGTGACCGAGGCACAGCGCCGCCGTCAAGGGACGCATCGCCGTCCCTGCATTGCCAATGAAGAGCTCGGCGGAGCGTACGGCGAAGGGGCCACCTTGCCCCAACACCGTGCAGCGTCGCCCTCCGTCGGTGGCCTCGAGCTCGACCCCAAGCGCCTTCAATGCGGCGCGCATGTGGCGTACGTCGTCGCTGTCGAGAAGGTTTCGGACCTCCGTCGTTCCCCGGGCGAGTGCTGCGAGCAAGAGGACACGATTCGAGAGGCTCTTTGAGCCGGGGAGCTCGACCGTGCCTTCGACGCGCGCGAGCGGCCCGATGCGGAGTGACTTCATGGCGCGACGTTACCTCGGGGCGCTGGGATGGACGAGATCGTTCTGGCAGTTCCAGCATTCGCCGAAATGGCTCGGACTTCGTTCGTGGCAGCGAGGACAAACGACGTCGCGTTCAGGCGGTACACTGAGGCCACCTCGCGGGCTGTCCTCGATGTCGACCAACGAGAGTTTTCCGCCGGAATCGGCCGCATGGACGCTGGAGAGAATCGAAGCGGCCTCCGCGAAGTCCTCGCTCTCGACCCAGATCTCGACCATGATCGCGTCGAGCGGAATGGCCTGCGCGGCGAACTCATTGCGCAACTCGCAGCGGAGCCCATGAGCGGTCAGATATTGGTAGAGGAGTTGACCCTCCACCGACTGCCGCGTCCGGTGGAGTCGACGCATGGTGTGTGGCACGCAGCCAGTGTACGAGCCACACACGCATAAGGCCAGGAAAGCTGGCCGCGCGCGGGCGTCTCGTTGCCATGCACGTGCGCAATGGGTCTTGTCTTGAGCAACGAGACGGACGAGAAATGGGACCCGTGAGTTGCGAGAAAGACCAGAAGGTCGAGAAGACGCCCGAAGAGTGGCGCGCGTCGCTGTCCCCCGAGGCGTACCGGGTGGCCCGATGCGGAGGGACCGAGCCCGCATTTACGGGCAAGTATTGGAACACCAAGACGGCAGGGATCTATTGCTGCGCCTGCTGCGGGGCCGCCCTGTTCGACGCTGCGACGAAATACGATTCAGGTACGGGCTGGCCGAGCTTCTACGAGCCTTCGACGCCGGATGCGGTCGCCGCGCGGGACGACATGAGTCATGGCATGGCTCGGACGGAGGCGCTTTGCCGCCGATGCGATGCGCACCTTGGGCACGTCTTCCCGGATGGGCCCGAGCCGACAGGACTGCGATATTGCATCAACTCCGCGTCGCTGAAGCTCGAGCCCTCGGAGACTTAGCTTAATAGCGGTAGTGCTCGGGCTTATAGGGGCCTTCGACCGGGATGCCGAGATACTTCGCTTGCTTGTCGGTGAGCTTCGTGAGCTTGACGCCCACCTTCTCAAGGTGAAGCGCTGCCACCTCTTCGTCGAGCTTCTTCGGCAACATGTACACTTTGCCCGTCTTGAACTCGTTCTTCTTCTCCACGGCGTCCCGGTAGAGCGCGAGCTGCGCCAAGACTTGGTTGGTGAACGAGTTGGACATCACGAACGACGGGTGACCGGTGGCGCAACCTAGGTTGACCAGACGTCCGCGCGCGAGAAGCGTGATACGCTTTCCGTTCGAGAAGATGAACTGATCGACCTGAGGCTTGACGTTCTCTTCACGAATCTCGGGGTGATCTTCGAGCCACTTGACCTGGATCTCGCTGTCGAAGTGGCCAATGTTGCAGAGGATGGCCTCGTCCTTCATGACCGTCATGTGGTCGCCGGTGACCACGTCGCAGCAGCCGCTCGCGGTGACGAAGATGTCGCCGATCGGGGCGGCGTCTTCCATCGTGACGACCTGGAATCCTTCCATGGCCGCCTGAAGCGCGCAGATGGGGTCGATTTCGGTGATCAGGACTCGCGCCCCGAGCCCTCGTGCGGCCTGTGCGCAGCCTTTGCCCACCTCGCCGTAGCCGGCGACGACGACGACCTTGCCCGCGACCATGATGTCGGTCGCGCGCTTGATGCCGTCGAAGAGCGACTCGCGGCAGCCATAGAGGTTGTCGAACTTCGCCTTGGTGACCGAATCGTTGACGTTCATGGCTGGGCACTTGAGCGTACCCTTTTCCATCATCTCGTAGAGGCGGTGAACGCCCGTCGTCGTCTCTTCGGAAAGACCGCGGATTGGGTCGGCGCCCGAGAAAAGCTCGGGGTGCTTCTCGTGGACGACGATCGTGATGTCGCCGCCGTCATCGAGCAGCATGTTCGGGCCGCGCCCGTCTTTGAATGCCGTGAGCTGCTGTTCGATGCACGCCCAATACTCTTCCTCGGTTTCGCCCTTCCAGGCGAAAACGGGGATGCCGGCGGCGGCGATGGCGGCGGCGGCGTGATCCTGCGTCGAGTAGATGTTGCAGGACGTCCAGGTGAGCTCGGCGCCCAGCTCCTTGAGCGTCTCGATCAGGACAGCCGTCTGGATCGTCATGTGCAGACAGCCCGCGATCCGCGCGCCTTCGAGGGGGCGCTGTCCTTTGTACTTGGCGCGGAGAGCCATGAGACCCGGCATCTCTTTTTCGGCCATGGTCATTTCTTTTCGGCCCCACTCGGCCAGGGACAGATCTTTCACCTTGTAGGATGGATAGGTCGTTTGCTCGTGCATCTTCGTTCCTCTTTCTTCCGTTTGCGTCGCTCAAGGCCTCGCGGCTCGTTACGATTCGTCTTTGCGATTTGTCTTCGGGGACGCCGTCACGACTTGCCAGGTGAGATGCGCGTCGGGACCCCCGGGATAGTAATTCTCTTTCAGGATGGTATGCGCGAGGACATCGAGTCCCGCCTCCTCTGCAAGGCGGTCGAGCTCCTCCGGCAGAAGCCCGAGCCACACGTCGCCTTGCTCGCGCATCGATTCATCGTCGTGCGGCAGATAGTCGACCACGATGAGACGCCCGTTCCTGGACAGGAGACGCTCGAAGCTACGCATGGCTTCGCCCGGGCGTGCGGCGTGGTGCAGCACTCGGCTCGCGAAGACGAGATCGGCGCCGCCGTAGGCGTCGACCTCTTTGATCAGGTCCACGTCGTCGTAGCCGCCGTTGTAAAGCCGCACGTGGGCGAGACGGCGCGCTCGAACCCGCTCCTGGGCGCGAGCGAGCCGCGCCGGGCTGCGATCGACCCCAATGACCCGATCGAAGAGCGGTGCCAAGAGCTCGAGGAGCGGACCGTCGCCGCACCCGACGTCGACGGCGAGCCGGTGGGCGGGCAGGAGTGATGACAGCGCGCTGAGGTGGGCCAAGAACGGCTCCTGGGCCTGGTTGGCCTCGAGCGCGGGGACCCCGGCCGCACCTTCTTGGTCGAAGAAGGCGCGCGATGCGTCCTCCCGAGCCTCCAACGTGCCAGCCATGCGTGCAAAGCTGCCGTCTTCCATCGCGAGGCGCCGACCTTCGATCAGCGCCTGCGCCACGATCTGGTCGACCTCCGCGTCCGGCGCCAGTCGCAGATAGGCTCGCGTTCCGTCGCGCCGTGTCTCAAGAAGACCAAGCTGGCGGAGCGGGGCGGCACGCCGACTGACCTGTGGCTGACTGTCTCGCAGTATCTCCGCGAGCTCACTCACGCTCAGCTCCTCCTCGCCGCATATCGCCAGCAGCCGAAGACGACCCGCGTCCGCGAGGGCCCGGAACAGGGCAATGCGCTCGATAGGACGGTTTCGGTTCGGCTTCGCCGACATCCAGTTCTTCTATGCATAATTGCGTATGGATGCAAGCATAGATGTGTTGCCTGGCGAATCGGGGCCCTTCGCGCTAGGTATGATGAATGGTCAGTTCTGTTCGCGCGTGTGGGGTCATCACGCTCACCACCGACTTTGGGCACAAGGGTCCGTACGTGGCGACGATGAAAGGGGTCATGCTTCGGCGTTTCCCCGATGCGAAGATCATCGACCTCACCCACGAGGTGTTCGTGCATTGGCCGGTCGAGGCCGGATTCTGGCTGGAGCGGGCGTTTCGGTACTTCCCCGAAGGGACCGTGCATGTTGCGGTGGTCGATCCGGGGGTTGGGACGCTCCGCGACATCATCGTTGCGGAGCACGAAGGCCATGTCTTCTTGGCTCCCGACAACGGGCTTCTCGGTTCGCTCCTTCGCGATCTCGAGGTGTCGCCAACCTACCGGCTCGACCTCGGGCGGACAGGAAAGTTCCAGTTCGATCCGCCCAGCGCGACGTTCCATGGTCGCGACATTTTTGCGCCGCTCGCGGCCGAGGTGGCGGCCGGCCGATGCCGTCCGGCGGACATGGGACCGCGCATCCACGAGATTGTGCCAGGCTGGGTCGACGCGCCTGAGGTCGATGGGGACCGTGTCCAGGGCGTCATCATCACGGCCGACCATTTCGGAAACCTCATCTCCAACATCGATGAAGCGCTGGTCAGCCGATTCGAAGCCCCGCGCGTCACCATCGCCGGTCGCGAGCTCCTGGTGCAGCGAACGTATGGAGAACGAAAGCCGGGCGAGTATCTCGCGCTCATCAACTCCTTCGGCGTCCTCGAGATCGCACGCGCTGAAGACAGCGCAGCCGAGGGTCTCGGGGTTGGGCGCGGGGCTCCGGTGGTCGTGCGAGGCGCACGCTGACCGGCGTGCGACGTGGTCGCGGCTAGGGGTTGAAGGGGAGGAATTCGAGGTAGGTCACCCGGAACGGTTGGCCTTCGGCGAGGTTCCCATTGCCGAAGAACAGCAGCGCATTGGCCGCCGCCTCGTAGTCGAATCCGTCGACCCGGCTTCGCGTGACCGTCGACGTGGTCAGCGCGACCTCCAGCGAACCAGAGATCGGCAAGCCCTCGAGCTGCGTTTGCGACGCCGCTCCGGCCGCGGTGATCAGCATTTCTTGGATTGGACCCGTGAGGTCGTCGGCGCAGATCGAGGCCGTCGTGCCGCCCAACGCCTCCGATACGTCGATGTAGCTCGCGCCCACATTGGCCGTGCCGCGACCGATCGCAAGGCATCCGCGCGGCCTCGGACCCACGATGGCAAAGGCGAGGGCGCCCTTGTCTCGCAAGGCGGCCTCGTACTCGCTTAAGGGGCGGAGGTTCTGCGAGTCCTCATCGCTGTAAAACACGACGACGGGCACCGCATCGTCACGGAGACGCTCGGCGGCACGGGTTGTCGTCGACACATACTCGAGCGCGCGCACCGCGTATTCGAGCCCTTGTTCCACGCCGTTCCCATTGATGCCGACCCGAACTCGTTCCTTGAATGCGTCGACATCGCTTGTGAAGTCACCGCCTCTCAAGGCTTCGCCGTCTGTCGTGATGACGCCGAGACGGTAGCTGACTTGAGACGACGACAGAGCCTGAAAGAACGCGTCGGCGGCTTCGGCAAGCGCCTCCTGCTCCTCGCGCATCGAGTTCGAGTTGTCGACCACCCAGATGAAGTCGACGCGCAAGGCCTGAGCCAACTGGTCTTCACATTTGATGAAAATCGAATCGCCCACCGATCCGATGTGCGTGCCGTTGGTGAGATCACCGAAGCGGGTCGCCACGGCGTCGGCTTGGCTCGCCGGCGCAATGAGGATGATGATCTTGTACGAGAATGCGAGCGGGTCGGCTTCGACGTACGCCGCGAAGCGAATCTGGCGGGTGGGCGCCTCATCGACCGGATGCCCGAGGATGCCGAGCTGTGCGACGGGGACGCCCGTCAACGCGGCCAACAACCCGTCTCTGAGCCGCGAGGGCAGCACATCGTTCACCATCGTGATCGTTCGATAGGTTCGCGTCGCCGGGTGGTTGAGGCGGTCGAAGTTCTGACGGAACGTTTCATCGACGCGCTCTGCTGCGCCGACCACGCCTGGGATCGCACGCGTGAAGAGCGGGTCAATGAACTGGTCGAGGTACTCGCGAGACGCGGTCGCGGATGATGTGTCGATCGAGGGCACGGACGCCGTCTTGATCGCGAAACCAAAGAGCCCGCGGCTCTCGTCCATGAAACCAATGCCCGATGCGGCCGGAACCGAAACGGCGCTGATCCCGTCGTGCAGCGCAAGCTCGTAGGCGTCATCGGGGAGGATCACGGGCCGAGGCTGGTTCATGGACTGAAACCGACAAGGGCCCTCGGTAAACGGTCCGCCATCACCCGCGATGGCGTCGGGCCGGGGCCCGGCGTCGTTTCCGCTCTGGATATCAGAACGGCCGGCATCCCCATCGTGAGCGGTTCCGTCTTTGGCCCCGGCATCGCTGCGGCTGGGATCGTCGACCTGGCCGCCGACGTCAAAGGACGTGCAGGCCGACGTCGTGACCGCGACGCCGAGGAAGAGCACGAGTACGAGTAGAAGACCAGGCCCGCTGGCGAACCGCGCGCCTTTGGCGATGCGCCCACGGACACCCCCGCGCGCGGCGAGCGTGACCAACAGAAGGCCTAGAAACACGAGCGCGGGATGCGACGAGCGCTGGGCGGGTGACTTCGTGCCCGGCGAGGACGGCGGTCCCGAGGTCGGCGTCGAGGAGAGAGCGCTACATCCGCAGCTATAGCTCACCACGTCGCGCCGTGACGTTTCAGCGTCGCCATCGCTGGGTCCGGCATCGGCCAGGTCGTTGGCATCCGATGGTCCCGCATCGCTTGAGCCGGTGTCGACCGTGGGCCCGGCGTCGGTCAGCACGCAGAGGTTCTCGTCCGTAAACTGATCGAGGTCGACTTTGCCATCGCAGTTGTTGTCGAGACCGTCGCAGACCTCCGTCCCTCCGGGACGCACGCGCGCTTCGAGGTCGTCACAGTCTCCGTCACAGTCGGTGACTCCATCGCCGTCGACGTCGTTGCACGTCTTGCACGTGCGGACGCCCCACGGGTCGAAGTCGATCCGACCATCGCAGTCGTTGTCTTGGCTGTCGCAAATGTCCCACGACTGCGGACCGATGGCCGCGTTGTTGTCGTCGCAGTCTCCGCACAGATAACTGAACCCGTCTCCGTCCTTGTCATCTTGGCCCTCGTCGATGAGGCCATTGCAGTTGTTGTCGATGCCATCGACTTGTTCTCGGATGTCCGGGTTGATGAGTTCGTTGCCATCATCACAATCGCCAAAACAGCTCAGCCAGCCATCGTGGTCGAGGTCGAAGCCCTCGTCATAGTCGGTGATGCCGTTGCAGTTGTTGTCTTGGTCGTCGCAGACTTCGGTCGCGCCCGGGTGCACGCTGCGGTTGAAATCATTGCAGTCACCGCCGCAGTACGTGTACCCATCCCCGTCGCTGTCCGTCTCCGGGTCGACGACGCCGTCGCAGTCGTCATCGATCCCGTTGCCGCATTCCTCGCGCAAGTAGGGTGAGCGTGCTTTGTCGTTGTCGTCGCAGTCGTTCTGACAAGTCGTCGCGTTGTCGCCATCGAGATCGAAGCCCTCATCGACCGGGTTGGCGCATTTGCCGTTCGGATTGCACAGTCCGGCGCAACAGTCGCTGTCGACCGCGCACGCCGCGGCCGACTGGCCGCATGCCTCGCATCGCCCGCTGACACCACAGAGGCCGGAGCAGCACTGGGCGTTGTAGGTACAGAGCGTGTTCGTGGGGTCACACTCGCCCTTCGGCTCCTCTGGGTCGCAGTCGTTGTTGAAACCGTCGCAGACCTCGGCCGCGCCTGGATGGATTTCCGCGAAGCGGTCGTCGCAGTCGCCGGCGCACGTTGAGAACCCGTCGCCGTCCTCGTCGACATCTTCGTCGGCGAACCCATCGCAGTCGTTGTCGATTTGGTCACCACAGATCTCCGGCGCCCCCGGATAGGCCGTGGGATCGCGGTCATTGCAGTCGCCATCGCAGTTCGTGAATCCGTCGTCGTCGAAGTCGTGACAGGCTCCGAACTCACAAACCGAACGGCCGAAGTCGTCCTCGTCGACCGAACCATCGCAGTCGTTGTCCATGCAGTCGCATCGCTCGGGGAGACCCGGGGCGATGAACCGATTCGTATCATCGCAGTCACCGGCGCAGGTCGCGATGCCGTCGAGATCGAGATCGAAATCCTCGTCGACGAGGCCATCGCAGTCGTTGTCGTCGCCGTCGCAGATCTCATCTGTCGGCACGACTTCGTCGTGGCACTCGTCGGGACGACCCGCCACACACGTCGCGGTGCCGGGGTGACAAAGACCCACGGTCGAAGTGCCGACCGGGCCCGTGTAGCACGGCGTTTCGTTTCCGTCGATCGTCCCGTCGCAGTCGTCGTCGACGTTGTTGCAGATGTCGATTTCTCCCGGGTTCACCGCGGCGTTCTGATCGTCGCAGTCACCCGCGCACGACGTATAGCCGTCTTGGTCCTGATCGAAACCCTCGTCGATCTCGCCGTCGCAGTCGTTGTCGAACCCATCGCAGTCATCGCCACTGGCCGGCGTGATCTCGTCGATGCAGACCATCCCGTAGCCCTGAACACCCAGGCATTCGCGATGTCCTTCGATGCATACGCCCTCGTTCAGCGTTCCGGCGGGACCGGTGTAGCAAGGTTCGGTGAGGCTCGAGTCATCGGTCGTGGCGCGGCAATCGTTATCTTTGCCGTCGCATATCTCCTGGTTGTTCGGGTGGCGGTCGGCGTCGGTGTCGTCGCAGTCCGCGTTCGCGCCACAGCTCTTGTAGCCATCGCCATCCTGGTCGAATCCTTCGTCGATGGTGCGGTCGCAGTCGTCGTCTACGTCATTGCAGGTCTCGGTCGCCGGGAGGACTTGGTTTTGGCACGGCCCGAAAGCGGGGATCGAGCTGTTGCATGTCCGCGTGCCGGCCCGACACGGTGGATTGGCGCTGGTTCCGGACGGCCCGTCGTAGCAGGATTCTTGGAGGGGTTGGTTCGGATTGCTGGCGCTTTCGTCTACCCGTCCGTCGCAATCGTCGTCCACGTTGTTGCAGCTTTCCGTCGCGCCAGGGCGACGTTGCGGGTTGTTGTCGTCACAGTCGTGGCAGCTCAACGAGCCCGCGCGGTAGCCGTCGCCGTCACCATCGGGCGCCGATTCGTCGGTTTGGCCATCGCAGTCGTTGTCGAGGCAGTCGACGAGCTCCGGCGCGCCACCAAAGCACCCGTAGACGGCTGAGTTGTTGTCGTTGCAATCGCCGCTGCACGTGCTGCAGCCGTCGTTGTCTTGGTCGAAGTTCTCATCGACGGAACCGTTGCAGTCGTTGTCCTTGTTGTCGCAGATCTCTGGACGGCCTGGATAGCGCACGGGGTCGCTGTCGTCGCAGTCGCAGTCCTCGATCGGAATCGGCTGTCCGTTCGCATCGTAGGCACAGACGGCGCAATCGCGCGCGGGGTCGCCGTCGTCGTTGATGCCCGGGAGGTCGTCGACTGTGCCGTCGCAGTCCCCGTCACGGCCATCACACACGTTCTCGGGCGCGTTTGGGTTGCCCAGGTTTTCTTCGGGCGGCGACTCCCCCGCGCACGCGGTATAGCTTGGCGCGCCGGAGCCGACCACCGCGTTGCAGGTCTGGGTTCCGTGGTGGCAGACGCCACGGTCGAAGCGCTGGTTTGCGGGCGTGATCGACCAACAATTCCGAGGTGCTAGGTTTTCATCGACGTCTCCGTCGCAGTCGTTGTCGAGCCCGTCGCACGACTCGCTGCGGCCGGGGCGTACTTGGTTTGTGGTGTCATCGCAGTCGCAGGCGGGCGCGGCGGGGGCGTTGCACGTTCCGCAGGCCCGCACGCCATCCCCATCTTGGTCGACGGTGAGACCCTCGTCGGTGCTGCGATCGCAGTCGTTGTCTCTGTTGTCGCAGATTTCTGCCTCGGGGCCCTGCTCACCGGTGCAGGCGCCGAACGTCGATCCGGTGCAGGTTCGCGTTCCGTGATGGCACTCGCCGACGTCGCGCGTCGCCGCGGCAAATGAGTAGCATTCCTCGGTGATGTCGACGTCACGCGTGGAGGCGTTGCAGTCGTTGTCTACGCCGTCGCACACCTCTGGGTTGCCTGGGTAGCGATTGGCGTTGTTGTCTGCGCAGTCGCAGGCGGGTGCGGCGGGGGCGTTGCACGTTCCGCAGGCTCGTACGCCGTCCCCATCTTGATCGACGGTGAGGCCTTCATCGGTGCTGCGATCGCAGTCGTTGTCCTTGTTATCGCAGATCTCGCCGGTCGGACCTTGCTGCCCGGAGCATGTCGTTGACCAGGCGGTGCCGTTGCAGGCGTAGGTCCCGTCCCGGCACTCGCCGACGTGTCGTGTCGACGCCGCGAAGGTGTAGCAAGTTTGGGTCAGGTTGACGTCTTGGGTGCTGGCGTTGCAGTCGTTGTCTTTGCCGTCGCAATCCTCGGGGTTGCCGGGAAAACGGTCCGGGTCGTTGTCGTCGCAATCGCCCTGGCACTCATGGAAGCCGTCTTGATCGTCATCGTCGGGGTCGTCGATGACGTCGTTGCAGTCGTTGTCTTTGCCGTCGCAGAGCTCCGGGGCATTGGGGTGGACGTCTCGATCGGAGTCGTCGCAGTCGCCGGTCAAGCACGAGTAGCCATCGTGATCCTGGTCCTGGTCGTTGCACTGCTGCGCGCGCGCGTCTTGCGCAGCGAGGACGAGAAGGCTGGTCGCCAGGGCGACGAAGAGTCTCGCGCGTGGCGTGGTGAGGGGCGCTGCCGGTCTGCGCCGTGCCGGTCCGCGCATGCACGGGCTCGCCTTTGTGAGCGTGAGCGTGAGCGTGAGCGTGTGTGTTTGCGTTTTCAAAGTGACCACCCAAGTCCGATCTCGGCGTCTAGATAGCCATCGGAGAATTCAGTGCCGAATGTTGTGGCGCTGTGGCGCGCGTAGCGAACCCACGCGCGAGCCAAAAAGCCTACCGGCAGCTCGAGCGTCGCGCCGCCGCCGACGTCGAAGCTCGGGCTCGAGCGTCCTCCGTCGGTACCCGGCGTCAGGCGCAGTGCGGGTTCGAGGCCGAGGACGATGCGCAGGCTGTCGTCGCTGAGCACTTGCTCTTCGACCGAGAGACCGACGCGAAGCACGCCGTAGCGCGTCGATAGGGCTTCGGCATTCCCATCGAGGTCGATGCGCAGGCGCTCGTAGCCGACGAGTCCACCGATGCGCGGCAGATAGTCGGCATCACCCAGGTGATAGCGGTAGGCGGCGGTGATGTTGATTCGATCCGCCGAGAGATCGAGCTCGGTATCGCCACGCGTAGCTTCGAGGAAGCGCTTTCGGTAGCCGGCCGAGAGCTCCAGATCGTGTTCGGGCGGAAGGCGGAGCAAGCCCTGGCCGAGGAGCGCCACCTCGAAGCCGGCCGAGAAGGCGCTCGCCCGATCTTGGGCCAAGCCGGGTGCGCGCGCGGACAGCGCGCGAGAGAAGAAGCCGAGATCCAGGAGAACGGCCGCGATGGGGCCGCGAGGAGCCGCTTGTTGGGCGGTGCTCAGTGCGGCTTGTTCGCGCTCGAGATCTTCATCGACGAAGGTCGACGGTTCCTTTGTCTCAGCTATCGCCGCCGGTGGCGCGGGAGGCACGGGCGGCGAAAAGAACGCCCAGATCTTCTCCCACTCGGGTTTGAAATCCGACGCATCGAGTTTCGCGAGCGTGACGGTCAAGCTGCCCTCGACGGCCGCCGCAGGTGCGCCAGCTTCTTGCGTCGAGAGCATGATCTGCGATCGTCGCGCGAGCTTTCGAACATCGACCTTGGTGATGGCGAGGCACTCGTGCAGCGCAACGTCACCTGGCTTCGAGGATATCTGTACGACCGGGTAGTGTACGTGGGCGGGCCGCGACGAAAGGGCAGCGTTTTCGAACGCAGCGCGGAGCGGCTCTTGATATCTTCGCTGGAGTCGCTTGGGTGCGACCCAGCACATGGTGGGATGGGGTGCCGGCGTTTCGCGGTTGAAGTCGAGGGCGTCGGCGCCAATGGATATGCCGGCGGCTTCGGGCTTCTCACCAGATTGCGAGGTGGTGGTGCGGGCGGCCGAGCTGGACTTTGGTGCACGATCCACCTGGGCCGGCGACAATGTAATCGCCAGGGGTGTGAACAGAGACAAGAGGAGCACCTCGCTACTCTACCGACTCTCTTGGGCGGGACGGAAGACCCGGCCGATCGCCGCCCTACAGTGAATGCGTCTGTGTGGGACCAGAGGGCAGAATCGACCACTCGAACTCTGCCTTTCGGGAGGCGGCGTCGAACGCCATCGCCACCATCATGCCTTTCCTGAAAGGGGGCGGGAAATTCTGGCGCTCAAGAAGGTAGGCCGCATAGCTGCTCAACGTAGGTTCATGTCCGACGATCGCGAGCCCGCGCACGGACGGAGCGCAGTCGGCCACCAAGGCTGAGAGGTCCGCGAGCGTAGGCGGTCGGACGATGACTTCGCGGGCCCACACCGGGCGCTCGAGTCCGATTTCGTGCGCGATGATCTCGGCGGTTTGAACGGCTCGAACGAGCGGGCTGGTGATGATGAGATCGATCGACCCGTCGCCGGTGCACGCCTGGCTGAGCAGCGCGCACGATCGGCGGAGCGCCGATCTTCCGTGTGCGGTGAGCCCCCGGTGTGCGTCCGGGAGCCCGGCGGTGCCCTCCTCGGCATCGCCGTGTCGGACCAGGACGAGGCGCGTCACGTTCCGTTAGCCTCGCATGGTGTCGGCGTGCGTCGCATCGATGGTGGAAAAGCTCTGGTAAATGGACAAGACGATCGCGAGTGCGATGGCGGCCTCGGCCGCGGCGAGCACGATGATGAAGAGCGCTGCGACATGGCCACCGATGCTGCCCGTGACGTAGTGCGCGAAGGCGACGAAGTTGACGTTGGCGCTGTTGAGGATGAGCTCGACGCCGACCAGAATACCCACCGCGTTTCGCCGCGTGAGCACGCAGTAGACGCCCAGCGCGAGTAGGGCCGAGCCTAGGAGGAGGAAATGTTCGAGCCCGACGGGAAACAAGGCGAGCTGTTTCATGGCTTCGGGGTCTCCTTCCGAGACATCACGACGGCGCCGACCAGCGCGGCGAGCAGGAGGACCGAGAGAACCTCGAAAGGCAGCACGTACGTGCTCAGCAACGCTTGACCCAGGAGATGTGTCGTTTCTCCCCCGGCCGGGACGTCAAAATGCTTCCAGGGGGTCTCGATCGAGACATACGCGAGAACGCCGAAGAGCCCGAGGGAAACGAGCGCCGCTGGTCGCTTTCCAACGGCTGGATTCGAGTGCCGGGCGTCGGTGATTCGGTTCGTCAGCATGACGGCGAAAAGGAAGAGCACGAGGATGCCGCCGACGTAGACAATGGTCTGCGTGATGGCCACGTAGTCGGCCGACAGCCAGGCGAAAATCGCGGCCACGCCGAAAAGCGCAGCCAGCAACAGAAACGCCGCGTAGACGAGGTTCTGGGAGATGGCTGCCCCCGCCGCGCCCACCACGACCATCGCAGCGAACAAGTAGAACACGAGGTCACTCAGAGGCACAGGCGGCCCCTAGCACAAATGGGGGCCGGCGTCATGATCGTTCTTCATCCTCGATCACGAGGCTTGAGCGGTCGCGAGCGAGGGCGTTTCGCGACGACGTTTCGCGACGACGTTTCGCGACGACGTTTCGCGCAGGCGCTTCGCTAAGGCGTTTCGGATTGGGCGGGAAGGAGCGGCATATTCAGGTTCATCGCGACAAGCTCCTTCGCGATGCTTTCGAGCATCGACCGTTCCTTTCGGCCGTCGTGATGTTTGAGACCCCACGTGGCGCGAGGGCCGTCGCTGTCGCGGTCCTGGGCCTCGTGGCGGACGTAGACGGTCAGGGTACCCTGGGATTGGTCGCGAGCCCACCGGATCACATACCTTTCGCGTGACTCATCGACGCCGGAGAGCACTCGCGTCCATTCGGTCTCGATCTGGCGTGCGTTCTGATCCCAGCGGGCGACCGAGAGTTGCCGCTTCTCCAGTGCGCGCGTGATGGCGATCGGGGCGTCGTCCGGGTCGGCGCGGAAGGACCGCCAACTCGCAGGAAGGAAATACGCGCACGACGCGAGCGAAAGCGCCAGCGAGATGCCGACGAGCTGGGCGACCACCCCGGCGACGACCTCGGCAAACTGTGTGAACGGACGCTTGGCCGAAGACCGCAGGAGGGCGGGGCGGCTGGCCTCTGGCTTCCAAGACTGCATCGCCCGATATCCCACCATGCCTAGAGCAATTGTAAAGAATGGGCCTCCCGGCCAGGCAGACCGCAGGCTTGATGCTTGACCCTACTTGGTCCGCGAGCGCGAGGCCAAAAAGGCGGTGCGGAATTTGGTGACGTGGTCAAAGAGCTGCTTCTCCACCGCGGCCGAAATCTCACCCCGCTCGCGGATTTCCTTGAGAATTTCGGGAGCGTTTGCGTCCATGTAGCTGAGGAGATCCTGCTCGAACGCGTTCATGTCGTCGACCGCCAGGTCGAGGATGAACATGCCCTCTTTGTACTTCTTCGGATCTTTGAATTCCTCGTTCTGAGGCTTTGACGGGAACGTCGCTGCCCAGACGACCACCACCTGGCGCTCAACCGGCGCCGGCGCGTACTGAGGCTGCTTCAAGAGCTGCATGAGGCGTTGACCAATGTCGAGCTCACGCTTCGTCGCCGGATCGAGATCGGACCCGAACTGCGCGAACGCCGCCAGCTCACGGTACGCCGCGAGCTTGAGTCGCAGGTGCCCGGCGACGGTCTTCATCGCCTTGACCTGCGCGGCGCCGCCGACGCGCGAAACCGAAATGCCGGCGTTGACGGCGGGACGTTGGCCCGAGTTGAAGAGGTCCGTCTCGAGGAAGATCTGACCGTCGGTGATCGAGATGACGTTGGTCGGGATATACGCGGACACGTCGCCCGCCTGAGTCTCGATGATGGGGAGCGCGGTGAGCGAGCCGCCGCCCTTGGCGTCGGAAAGCTTGGCCGCACGCTCCAAGAGACGGCTGTGGAGATAGAAAACGTCGCCCGGGTAGGCTTCGCGCCCCGGCGGACGCCGAAGCAACAGCGCGAGCTGTCGGTACGCGACCGCTTGCTTCGAGAGGTCGTCGTAGATGATCAGCGCATGCCGCCCGGAATCCCGATAGTATTCGGCCATGGCGACGCCCGCGTAAGGCGCGAGAAACTGAAGCGGCGCCGGGTCGGCGGCGCCCGCGGCGACGATCGTCGTGTACTCCATGGCGCCAGCGCGCTCGAGGCGGCCATACACTTGCGCGATCGTCGACTGCTTCTGCCCGATGGCGACATAGAAGCAGTGCATGTCGCCGCCCTTTTGATTGATGATGGTGTCGATGGCGATCGCCGTCTTGCCCGTTTGGCGGTCGCCGATGATGAGCTCGCGCTGACCGCGGCCGATCGGGATCATCGTATCGATGGCCTTGATGCCGGTCTGCATGGGCTCATGAACCGACTTTCGCGCGATGATGCCCGGCGCCTTGAGCTCGACTTGGCGGCGCTCGGTCGTGACGATGTGACCTTTGCCGTCGATCGCTTCGCCCAGCGGACCCACGACCCGCCCGAGGAGCGCATCCCCCACGGGGACGTCCGCGATGCGACCGCTTCGCGTGCAGGTATCACCTTCGCGGATGTGCTCGTAGCTGCCCATCAGCGCCACGCCCACGTTGTTCTCTTCGAGGTTGAGCACCAGGCCGCTCAAGCCGCCCTGGAACTCCACCAGCTCACCCGCCTGCGCGTTTTCCAAGCCATAGATGCGGGCGATCCCGTCACCGATGCTCAGGACCGAGCCGGTTTCCTGGACCGAGATTTTCTTCTCGTACCCCTCGATTTGGTCTCGAATGATTTGAGTGATCTCGTCAGCGCGAATCTGCATGCAACCCGGGCGCCTAGCAGTGGAAGACCTGTGAAATCAACCTCAATCGGTCGCCGGAGGGTGCGATGGGCTTCGTCTGGCCTCGAGGGCCGCCAGCAAGGCGACGCAGGCCGTCTCGACGCGAAGGATTCTGGGCCCAAGCGACACCCGCCCCAGTCCTTGGTCCTCGAGGCGCTCGATCTCGTACGGGATGAATCCGCCTTCGGGTCCCACCACGAGCACGACGCGTGCGTCGGCGGGCACCGCGATGTCGCGGAAGGGCCGGTGTGCCTCGGGGTGCGCAATGAACCCGTGCGCGCCTCGGATCAGATCCGGGAGGAGGTCCTCGACGAAGGGCTTGAACGCAGGCGCCACCCGGACCTCGGGCGGATGGGTCGTCTTGGACTGCATGAGCCCCTCGAAGAGGAGAGGGTCATGGTGCTCGGGTTCGAGGATTCGGGCCGACAAATAGGCTTTCTCCGTTCGGCGCGCCCGAAAGAGGACCAGTCGGTCGACGCCCATCGCGGTGACTTCCGCGAAGATGCGGCGCAGAATGCGGGGGCGAGGAATCGCAAGACAAAGGTCGATGCGTGGCTTGGCTTCGAGCCCGGGCTCGAACGTGCATTCCAGAACGACCGGAGGTGGCGATCGAACCGCTGCGTCGGCCTCAGGAGGCGGAATTTCGACGAGCGTTCCGAAACCCCGCGGGCCCTTGAGCAGCCCCACGCGGATCTCTTGCCCCACCTGGCCCCGCAGCACTTCTCGAATGTGTGTTGCCCGGTGATCACGGACCGCGAATCGGTTGGTCCCAGCGATGCGATCGCTTTCGAAGAGCAAAACAAGATTCATGAGGGGGCGCCTCCGCCGGACGGTGTCTCGCGCTCAGGCGCGCACAGAGAGGCCTGAGCGCTTCGGTGCTGGTTCGCGTGCTCGTGCTCGTGCCTGCCTTCGCGCTCGTGCCTGTCTTCGTGCTCGTGCTTGCCTTCGTGCTCGTGCTTGCCTTCGTGCTCGTTGTCGCCCAACAGGCGTGGTCGGAGGCGATCCGAAAGGCCGGATTCGCGGCGCACCCGCCGCTGAATCCCCAAGCCAAGAAGCTTGGGCTCGCCACAAACGATGACGGATGTCTTGCTGCGCGTGAGTCCGGTGTAGAGCAGCTCGCGTGTCAAAAGCGGGTTGTCTTCTTCCGGGATGATCAGCAGCGTGCGTTTGAACTCGGAGCCTTGTGCGCGGTGAATCGTCAAGGCATAGGCGAGATCGAGCTCGCTCTTCAGAAACTCGAGTCGGTGGAATTGAAGCCCCAAAGGCGCCCGAAAAGCAGCGAATGGTTGGGGTGGTCGGCCATCCACGGCGATCTGAAAGATGGCCCCCGTGTCTCCATTGAAGAGACTTCTCTCATAGTCGTTTCGTTGCATGATGACTGGTTCACCCGGCAGATAGGGCGCGCGGTTCGTTGCGCCGTTTGCGGAGAGCCAGCGTTCGTGAAGGCGCGCGTTGATCGCCTCAGCGCTTCGACCTCGGGGCCCGCCAGCTCGTGTGACGCAGAGGATACGGAAGTCCTCTAGATGAAGCAGCCAGCGTTCGGCCCGCTCCAGGTCGCGGTCGGCGATCCGTCCTTGGTTCATGCGCAGCGAGCCGCGGGAGATCCAGCGCACCAAGTCGTTCAAGGGGTGACTGGGGGGTGGCTGTGGCTGTGCGGTGTCCTTCCCGCCGAAGCCGAAGTTCTCTTCGAACCAGAACTCAAGGAGCTGGGGGAGAGCCTCTTCAGGCACCACTTCCGCGCCGGTCCGTCGGAGGGCGCCGACGTGTGTGCGTATAGGCATGGCCGGTTCTTGGGGCGCGGGCGCGTCGAGGGCGTCCCGGGCGCCGGCTCGGACGGCCTGCGCGGCGAGAAGAAGAGCTCGGCCGGCGGGGTCGCGTGCATCCATGCGGTGCGAATGGGTCAGCTCGATCGAGAACCGGCGCGCCGCGCCATCGATGTGTTCGAAGTCGGTCAAGAACGCGCCGGCTTCGATGGGCGGGAGCTGGTCACGGTCGCCGAGCAAGATGAGGTGGTCGCTCCGTGTTGAGGCCCTCAGAAGCTGATCCATCATCCCCAGGTCGATCATGGAGCTCTCGTCGACGATGATGACTTGCTCGGAGAGCGGGTTGTTCTCATGGTGTCGAAAGCGATCGCGCCCGGGTTCGTAACCCAGAAGGCGATGCAACGTCTCGGCGGCTACGCCGCGCGCTCGAAACGCATCATCAACGTCGTTCGGGACTTGGATGCGGGTCAGCGCGCGCGTGACGGACTCGGTCAGACGGTGCGCCGCTTTGCCCGTCGGCGCCGCGAGCGCGATCGCGGAAGGATGGATGCCAAGCCTCCCAAAGAGGCGCAGCAGACCGACGACGATCGAGGTCTTTCCGGTGCCAGGCCCGCCCGAGATGAGGAGCAGCGGTGTGCGCGTGGCCTTCACGAGTGCCTGTTGCTGTTCCTCGGTGGGGGGCTCCGCGCCGCGCGGTCCGATGCTCGGGCGCGCCGCGAGATCCCGGAGTGCGGTCTCGACCGCGACATGATCGAATGCGCCCAAGGGTCGAACGTCTGAGCTGCGAACGTCCGAACGCTGAGCGCTCGAGAGTCGTCGCGCCAGCGACTCGACGAGGCGAACTTCGAGGTGGAGCATCTTTTGAATGTACAGATGACCGTCGACCGCGAGGATGGGCGCGTAATCGTCTTCGTTGTATCCGACGACCGGCGCACCACGCTGTTCGGCGAGGAGCTTGGCGGCTTCTTCGTGTACTCGGACCGCATCGGCTTCCTCGATCACCGACGACAAGGTGTGGACGAAGGACGCAACGCCTTCGGCCGTGGACAGGGTGAGGCGCGTGCTTCCGCGCCGCATGGCGACCAAGGCGACATACACCAAGGCTGCGATGGTGGCCCGGGCGGTCGGAGGCTCGCGCGCCAACGAGGCCAAGGTCTCGGCGGCTTCGAGCATCGACGCAGACGAGGCATCGAGCGTGGTTCGCGGCGCTCGCGGCGTACATCCAAGAATCGGACCCGAACCGTCGGTGCCTGACATCAAGGACCCCGCGGCGGTTTCGCTTCGCGTCGAGGCCCAAGGTAGATCGAGTTGCCGGGTCATCGATTCCGCCTACCCTCGGGCGTTGTTTTGGGCGCCTTGGGACCGACCCGCAGGGTCCTCTCTTCGTTCAAGAAGACGCGCATGGCGACGTAGCGTCCTTCGAGCGCGTGGTAGCGGAAGTTCTCCTCGCTGATTCGCCACTTCGACGCTCGGAGATGGAGCGTTACTTGGGCGCCGCTGGCCGGCGCCGAGAAAGCGAGCGACTGGGTTCGCCGCTCCTTGGGCTGGAGCCGGTTGTCGGAACGCTTCTCGATCTTGGGGTACCAGATGTACTCGGCCCCGATCCTGGTCTTCTGTGCGGCCAGTGTGCTCCCGGCGGCCGTGCGGACGCTCGCGATGACCTCGATGAAGCGCTCGGGATCGCCGGTTGGGAGGAGGTGCCCCGCATTCGCGTTCTCGAGGGCGTAGGTCAGGGTGATCGGCTGGCCCGGCTCGATGGAGGCCGGGAGCTCGATCCAGCGCAGCGCGAGACCGTCCTTGAAGTGCGGCTGCATCTTCTTCATGTCGTCGGCAAACTCGGGCTTCTTGGGGATCAACGAGCCACCAAACCAGTGTCGGCGTGTCTTCCGCGGGGCGCTGCCGAGCGCGGCGGGACGAACGATCTCGGGCATGTGGCATGACTGGCACGTGTAGCCCTCCCGCGCATAAGGGCTTCGGGCGAGCTCTCCGCCGGTGTCGAAGACGCAAGCGAGGGTGAGCTCCGGGAACTCCGCTCGCGCGTCGTGGCAACGCGTGCACACGTCCGTTGACAGCAGGGCATCATCGCGGCGCACCGGATGGGGCGCCTTCGAGTCGCCCCAAGGGCCGACGATCACGCCGTCGCGCACGTGGCAGGTACCGCAGGTGATGGCGTCCTCCTGGAGCGCGGGATCGAAGTTCGGATTGGCGACGTAGATGGGGCTTCCGAGCGACCGGTTGTTGAGCCCGACGACGAGGTGCGGGAGCTGATTCTCGAGGGGCGTATGGCAGTTCACGCACATCCAGCCTACGTCGCGACCAGGCGCGCGCGACTTCTTCAGCTCCTCTTGAAACTGGGCGTCGTCCAGCCAAGCGCGCGCATGGGTCGAGATCCTCCACTCTTCATAGATGTCGACGTGGCAGGCACCGCATGATGCGGCGCGCATGTCGGCCAGTCCGGTCGGGGTGGGAGAATAATCGAAAGGTCGGAGATAGATCGGCTGGCTCTTGTAGAAACGGCGTGCCGCCTCGACCTCAGCGCCCGCCGGAGAGCTGCTGCCATCGCGCTGACAGTGAACGGCAAGACACAGCACGAACGTTCCCCCGAGCGCCGCCTGCCTCGGACCTAGACCTGAAAACATACCTCTCTGCCGCTCCCGCCTGTGCTTCTGCTCGTTGCTCGTGCTCGTGCTCGTTGCGCATCCTCATCCGCGACGCATATCGATTCCGATGCATCGTCGCGATGCATTGCGATCAAGATCGGCCGCGATCATCGACTCCGACTATCATGCGGAGCGATCATTGGCTGCCGACTTCTTGCTCGACGGGTCTAAAAGCGGTTCCGCTGTCGGCCATGCGGCCGAGAAGCTGCGCATTGTTTCCGCCGATGCGGGGCCGCGCCCGACGGATGCGCGTGCGGAAGCTCGATTCGGCGCGCGGCTGGGCTGGGATAGGCTCAGGCAGAAGGGGGGCTCGATGATCTCGATCCGCCCGTCGGGATAGAAGTCGTTCAGCCGAAGCTCGCGTGTGACGACGGCCCGAAGACGCTCCGCAACCGTTTCGGCGCGCGAGGTCTCGAGCGTCAGCCCGTGGACGGCTGCGTCACCCGTCAAGCGGTGTGCTACGCGCCGGACGTGATACAGCGTGGAAAGGTATGCGCCTCGCCAGATCTCGAGGTACGGTCGGTGGTCCATCGGGCTCACCGAGAGGAGCTGCCGCAGTCGGTTGGCGGGCAGAAACGTATAGAACCCAACGTCGGGGTGCCGACGAAGGGCCCAATTCCGCGCGCTCTCGAAGCGGGTAAAGGACACGGTGCGGATGTTTTGGTCCAGATTGTAGAGCACGCCGTGGTCGCGCGCGAATCCGGGCGTTCGTGATACGTAAGGCACGAAGGGGTCGAGCACGAAGACCAACCCCGCGCCGCGCTGGATGGCTTCGGTGAAGTTCGAGGTGCGCGTGACCGCACCGTCCTCGTGGAAGCGTCCGTCGAGTTCGGTGGGCGAAAAGGCGGGGTTGAGGCTCATCGATGCCTGGACTGCGACGCTGATGGGAATGTGGTTGTGGGTTTCGTCGCCGAACAGCACGTGGCGTCGCGCGTCTTGATCCGTCGCGCCGACGAAGAGCTTGCGCGGCATTCGTCGGAAGTCGTTCGTGGTACCGGGCACCGTGAGCGCATTGCGGAGCATGCGTTCGAACGTGTGGCCTCGAAAAGGTGGTCCGACGAGATCGAGGTAGTCGAAGAGAAGGCCCTCGAGCGACAGCTTCGAGCGGATTTTTCGCACGTCGCGCATCGTGCTCCAAAGCGCTTCGACGGCTCGTCGACCGCGGCGGAGCGCGGACGCGAAGTCGAAGTGCCCGAGGCGGAACAAGGCCATCGAAAGCGGGGGCAGGCGCCCCCCGGAAACGCCAGCGACGGCGGCCATCATCTCGTCGATGGAGTAGCCGTTGGCCATCAAGGAGGTGACTACGGCGCCAGCGCTGATACCGTAGTAGGCATCGAACGTGTTGACGAGCTTGCGCCCAAAACAGTCGTCGAGGCACTTCAGCGCGCCCATCTCGAAGTAGATGCCGGTGATGCCTCCCCCGGCGGCGCAGAGCGCGCGGCTCTCGCGGCGTGGCCGCAGAAGCGCGAGATGCACTTGCTCGAGCACCCGGGCACCGAAGCTCGAAACCGCGTCGCTCTCCGCCCTCGTTCCCGCTCGGGTTCCGCTTCCGTCTTCGCTTCCGTTTTCGCTTCCGCTTCCGGTCCCGCTTCCGGTCCCGGTGCCCACTGTACGGTCGTTGCTCCGCCACGAGGGGTCGCGTAGGACGTGGCCTACGCCGCGTTGGCCCAGCTCGAGGATTGTTTGATCGATGAGGTCTCCCTCACCGGACAGCAGGATCATGATTCGATGAAAACCGTAGCGTGTCTCCACATCCTCGACACCATCGAGGGCGGTGAGGAGTCGGAACGCTTTGTCTCGTTGCTCGATGAACTCTCGCTCCGGCCCTCGAAGATCGAGGATGAGAAAGTTGACGAACGCGGTCTGGAGGCACTCCACGACGTGCTCGGCAGAGCATCGTTCGTGCCATGTCGTGACAACATCTCGATATCGAAGCGTGTTGGGCTCGCCTGCGTCCTCGCGCTGCGCGCCCGGCGCGCGCGCCATGGTCTCGAGGAGCGAATCGAACTGGGGACGTGTCTTCGTCAGGACGAGGATCTGACTTCGGCTGGCATCGAACCTCATGCGAACGTCGGATTCGGGCAGAGACGGGACAGAGTCCGAAGGATCGATCATTCCGCCCTTCAGCATGCGCCGACAGACGCGATGCGTCAAACCCCTCGCCATCACGCCTCACCACGCCCGGCACGCCTCACCACCCCTCACCACGCCGGGCACGCCCGCACGGGAGACGCAGCCGTCGCCACTACACCATGGGTTCCGGGTGGGCCTTGTCGGATCGGCGCGTGGTTCGTGTCATTCGGAAACCAAGGTCGGATCGCACGAAGAGGTAGAGTGCACCTAAGATGCCGAGCAAGAGGGCGCTGACCAGCCAGACGTTCACTCGATTTCGATAGAACACGTGGCCTTCACCCACATTGGGCATCACGAGCGGGGGCGCCGGGAAGGCGTAGTGCTCCGCGAGCTTCTGGACGTAGGAGAGATGGATCACGGGGACCCCTTCCCGGACGAAGCGGCCCATCACCGAGTCGATGGGGTAGCTTGCGGTGGGCGTCTTGAGATTTACGCCCGGCGTGAACATCTTCTTGCCGATCTTCCGGCCGACCGACGTGGAGCCACCACCTACGTTGATGTAAGCGCGTATTGGGTCCGCACCAGCCTCTTGGCGGTAGATGCGCATCCGTTGTTCGATGCTGTCGTCGAAGTCGATCGGGTTGATGAGTCTCAGATCGTGGGCGAGGATTCGATCTTCGATGATGCGCTGACCGCGCTTCGACATTCCGAGGCCTTTGTCTTCAATACCGCCGACCGAGGCGGCGACCGACCGATGATGAAAGATCTTCTTGTCGAACAGGAGCTTCTCCATGTCGATCCAGAGGAAGTTGGGTTCGTTTGCGCCCCACTGCGATGACGATGCGCTTGCGATGATGATCGGTCGCAGCTTGAGTGTCTCGACCGCGGACAAGACCGCGACATTGATCGCCGGAAACGATCCCGAGTAGCCGATGCCAACCAGATCTCCCTCGCTGAGCCCGATCTCTTTGAGATACGACACGACCACCGCGGCGAAGTTCGGATTGACCGACGTCTGCTTGGCGATGAGCGACCCCGCGTTGGTTGTTACGGGCGTGACGAGGGCGCCGATCATGCCGGACTGGGCCGGGTCTGCTTCCGGATTGATCGCAATGCCAAGCCGAAGGCGCTCCGCTCGGATGGCCTTGAAAGCGTCGTTCGTGAGCTGCGAGGCCTCGAGCTTCTCTTGATAGTAAGGTTCTTGCTCGCGCGGCGAGAATCGCTCGACGCCGATGTAGCCGCCGACCGAAGCGATCGAGATCAGCGAGAGCGCGGTTCGTGACACCCGCCGGGGGCGCCAGTACATCTTCTTCATTCGAGAGCCTCGGGTCCAACGACAAGAATCAGGGCGAGTCGCACCACGACGGACGCCGTGAGCAGAGTGCTCACCGTCTCCGCGACGCCTTGCCGGTCGATCCAGATCGCGATGAGACCGGGGATGATGTATCCGATCACGGTGTAGCCGATGTCTTGATTCACGGTGAAGTCCGCCGCAACGCCACGGACGAGTGACCCAAGAATGTAGCCGACCAAGATCATCAGCACGGTTCTTCGCCTTCCATAGACGATGACGATCGAGGCCAATGCGTGGACGATCAGGAACGTCAGGATGCCGGTCCCGAGGGTGAGGGCGACGTCGACCGGACGGCCGAGTGCGAGTGCGATATAGCCCGGCACCACCATGCCGCCGGCCGCGAGCCCAAAGAGCTCCGAGAAGAGAAGACTGACCGCGAGGCCCATGCCCACGGCGAGGGGAAGCGATTCGATCATGATGTTTGCCCAGGGCTTTTCAGTTTGCTGCGATTACGAAAGAAGCGAACGAGGTCGAGACCGGGGCCACCGATGTTGGCCACCCCAATCACGAGCGCAGAACCACCGGCGAGGTCGGCGATCACTTCGAAGATCTCGTCGATGCGCTGATCTTCGGCATAGTGAATGGATGTTGGGTCGATCCCAGCGTTGATGGCCGATCGAGCGAAAATGTATGTTCCGCTTCCGATCAGCACGAAATGATCAGACTTGCCCCATTCGAGGCAAGCCTCGCCGAGCTGGCGAGATCGATCGGGTCGATCGGCTCGACAATTCACGATTGTGATGACGCGCTCCCGGTCGGCGTACTTGGCGCGCACCATCTGCCATATGCGACCGGTTGACTCTGGGTCGTTGGCGGCGAATGCATTGACGAACACCATCTCGCGGCCAAAGAAGTCGAGCTCGAAAGCGGTCAACGCGCCAGGGTCAGGGCGCGCGGACCACATGCCGTGCAGGGCCGTTTGGCGATCGACGCCGAGTGCGCTGCAGACGCGGAGCGCAAGCGCGACGTTCTCGGCGTGCTCGAGGTAGCTGAAGGGTGCGAGATCCGCCTCTTTGACCTCCGCGACGTCGTCTTCAGTGATCGGAACGAGCTCGCAGTTGCGGTCGGTCGCCGACATGCGAAACGTATCCAGGTGGCGCCGCTCGCCGGTGTACAGGATGCCCTTGCGCGGCGTCGTGGCGGCAAGCGCCAGCGCAACGTCGTCTTCGGTCGGGCCCATCACATCGAGATGATCGGCCCGTGCGTTGGTGATGACGCCGTGGGTTGCGGCGACGAAGCGCATCTCCGAGAGGGACTGAAGAAACGGCTGGACCGCCATGCACTCGATGACGAGCGCCTGTGACTTGAGTTCGGCGGCCGTGCGGATGATACGAAGCTGCTCCATCACGTTCGCGCGCGATGGCCGGAACACCGGATACTCGGTCCCGTTCGGCAAGATCATGCGGGCAAGGGTTCCGGTCGTCTTCGCGCACGTCGTGATGCCGCCCGCGCGAAGCCCGGCCGCGATGAGCCGCGTAACGCTCGACTTCCCACGGGTTCCGTTCACGTGGATCCGGATCGGAATGCGAGCGAGCGTTCGCCGGTGACGCAGGCCCTCCAGAATCCCGAGCCCTGCGAGAAGGCCCAGGGTGCCGAGCAGGAGGTCGAAACCGGTCACCGCGCGCTGATTAGCAACAGTCGTCGTTGTCGGCAAGGTCGTTGAGACGGCTGGCGATTTGCGCCCGCTTCTTGAACCATCGGGCGCGAAAGCCGGCGCCCCGCGTGGCGGACGCAGGTCCAACCGCCGTGGGCTTCCAGTCACCAGGCGTTTACCTTGACCACAAGCGGTGTATCATGCGTTTCGATGGGAGCATCCGCCGACAAAGACGACGGGCCGCAAGACAAAGAGATGGACCAAGAAAACGACCAACCTATCCCCCACGAGGGTGACCGGCCGAGGCCGACCGAGGACGAGAACAAGGCGCCGATGGGCGGAATCGACGTGACCATCCGGGCCTCGAGCGGAGAAATCAACGTCCATCCGCTGATTCCCCTGTTTCGTTCCGCGAGCCCGCTTCGAGTTGCGATGCTTCTCTTGGTGCTCACGGTACTTTGCGTTCTCGGCTACTTCCTCCGTTCGGTGGCGGGGCCACTCCTGGTGGCCTCAGCCCTGGCCTATGTCTTTGCGCCGATCGTTGACCGCGCCCAACGGGTCGGCGTTCCGCGCACAGCGACCGCGCTGGCCATCGCTCTGGGCGTCGTACTGACCGCTGCCGGCGTCGTTGCCCTGGTCGTTCCGCTTGCCGTCGCTCAGGCGACTCGCCTTCTGCATGCGTTGCCCGCGAACGTGGACGCACTGGTGTTGCTCCTGCGGGAGCGATTCCCGGCCCAGTTTCCCGAGGACGCCTCTCAGGTTCTGTTCAATGCTTGGTCCGGCGTGAAAGCAAGGGCGCCCGAGCTCCTTGGGGCGGTCGGCCGCTACAGTGCCAGCATCGTGGCGAGCGGTGCGGGTCTTCTGAGCATGGTCGGCAGCTTCTTGCTCGTGCCTTTGTTCATGTTCTTCTTTCTGCGTGAGTGGAGCAGTTACCGTCAGCGGGCGCTCGTCTTGTTGCCGGCGCCGATGCAGGCCCCGGTCGGGGCGAAGCTTCACCAAATCGGTGAGACGATCTCGGCTTATGTTCGCGGTATCTTTACCGTGGGGTCGATCCTTGCCGTCGTCTATGCGGTCGGGCTGTCGCTGATCGGCGTGCCGCTTGGGTTTCTGATCGGCGTGCTTTCTGGCTATGCCTACGCAGTGCCCTTTGCGTCGCCGATAATCGGCGTGGGGTTGAGCGTCTTGGTCTCGCTGTTGGATTCACCGAGCCTCGGCCAGCTGGTCGCGATCGTGGGGTTGTTCTCGGTCGGGGGCGCGATCGAAGGCTTCGTCTTGACGCCTCGGATCGTCGGTGAGTTCGTCGGATTGTCTCCGCTCGCCGTGATCGTCTCCGTGCTGGTGAGCGGTGCGCTCTTTGGTGTGAGCGGCGTTTTGGTTGCCCTGCCCGTGGCCGCAATCCTGAACGTGATCGTGCGTGATCTCATCGAACTTTGGAAGTCGAGTCGCCTCTACCAAAGCGGGCTCACGTCGCCGCCAACCGGCGACCTTTGATGAACGATGATCTCGCGAACCGGGCCGGTTCGTGCCCGGGCGTTCGCGCTCTCAGGTCGAGGTCGAGGTCGAGGTCTAGGTCTAGGTCTAGGTCGGTTAGGAAATTCGCTTTTGGAACCTGAGCGATCCGAGTCCGAGGATGCCGGCGCCGAAGATGAGGAGCGCGAACAGCGGACGGAGGAGCTCTGCGAAACCGGCGCCTTTGAGCAAGGATGAGCGCAAGATTTCGACATAGTAGCGGACGGGGTTGATGGCCGCGAGCACGCGAATCCAGTCGGGCATGTTTTCGATGGGGCTCATGAATCCCGAGAGCAAGATCGCGGGGAGAAGGAAGAAGAAACCGCCAAGGATCGCCTGCTGCTGTGTGCGCGCTACGGTGCTGATGAAGACGCCCACGCCGAGCGTGCTCATCAAGTAGAGCACCGTCGCGACGAAGACGACGCTCAATGGGCCCCGAACCGGAACTCGGAAGATGGTCGTGCCTACGCCGAGAACCATTCCGGCCGTGATGAGGCCGATGCCCGCGAACGGCAGCATCTTGCCGAGCAGGAGTACGGTCGGTCGCAGCGGCGTGACGAGGAGCTGCTCGATCGTTCCGAGCTCGCGCTCACGCGCGATGCCCATCGCGGACACGACCGTGGTCACGATAAGCAGGACGACGGCTGCGACGCCGGGGACCATATAGACAGCGCTCTTGAGCGACGGGTTGTATAGCGTTCGGACCTTGATTTCCACGCTCGGCCGCTTGAGGGCGCGACCCGACCGGAAGGCCATCTCCTGTGCGAGCGACGCCATTTGCTGCACGCTCCTCTGCTCCAAGAACCGTCGCGTCGCATCGAGCGCGGCCTGGGCCTCGATGGGATTCGAGCCATCGACCAGCACCTGGACTTCGTTCGATCGTCCCGTCTTGAGCCGAGCCTCGAAGCGCCGCGGGAGGACGATCACGACGCGCGCCTCGCCGCTGAGGATCGGCGTGTCGGGGTCATCGGTCGTGATGGCGACGTCAAACGTCGGATCGGCGACCATAGCTTGGAGGAACGCACGGCTCGTGGGGGTTTCATCGAGATCGACCAGCGCGGCCGGAAGATGGTCGACCTCCAGGTTGACGGCGAAGCCGAGGAGGGTGAGCTGAAGGACGGGTGCGAGCAGGAGCATCACCAACATCCGTCGATCGCGGACCGTTTGCCGGAGTTCTTTGGTGATGACCGCTAAGAGTTCGGTTCGCATGGGTCCTCAATCCAGTCGGCGCCGAAACCGGCGGGTCGTGATGGCGATGATGCCGATGCCAAGGGCCGCGAGGCCAAGGATCTGCGGCCAAAGCGTAGACAGCCCGCGTCCTTGCAGCAATACGCCGCGAAGGCACGCGATGAAATAACGGGCCGGCACCAGTCGCGAGACGATTCGCAAGGGAAGGGGCATGTTCGCAATCGGAAAGAGAAAGCCCGAGATGAGGAGCGATGGCAAGATCGAGGTGATGGCACCGATCTGCACCGCGAGCTGCTGACTCTTCGTTGCCATGCTGATGAAGACGCCCTGACCGAGCGCCGCGACGAGGAACAAGAAGACCGCCAGCACCAGCGTTGGGAACGAGCCGCGAAGTGGGATGTCGAAGAGATAGGCGCCGGCGACCAGGATGAGCAAGAATTGTAGGAACCCGAGACCCACGTACGGGGCGACTTTGCCCAAGATGATCGAAAGCCGCCCGACGGGCGTGGCGAAGAGCTGCTCCATCGATCCTCGCTCCCACTCGCGGGCCACGGTCAGGCCGGACAGCAGTACGGTGATGATCGCGAGCACGACAGCAACTAGACCCGGGACGACGAAGACCGCCGACGCCATGCGCGGGTTGAACCACATGCGGATTCGGGGCTCAAAGAGGGGCGTGCTCGTGGGAACGCTCGATATGAGATCGGCGGTCGTGAACAGCGCAAGCGCGCTTGCATAGGCCTCGATGACGCGCGCCGTCGTGCCGTCGGCGCCGTCGATGATGAGCTGAACGTCCGCCGGCTCTTCGCGGTCGAGCGCGCGTTGAAAGCCTCGAGGTACGACGAACATGGCTTTGAGGTGGCTCCTGCGAAAGAGTGCCTCGGCGCCCTCGGCCGACGCGGGGTAGGCCGTGATGCGAAATGCGTCGCTTGCGTCGACACGCGCCAAGAAGCTTCGAGATGCGTGTGTCATGTCGTGGTCGACGACAGCGACTTCGACCTCTTCAACATCGAAGCTGACGGCGTATCCGAAAAGCAGCACGAGCACGAGTGGCATTCCGAGCGCCAGGAAGATGACCTGGCGATCGCGGAGCATATGGAGCGCCTCTTTGTGTGCCAGCGCAGAAGTGCGAAGAACGAACTCACGCATAAAGAGCCTTCATCGTGGTGGCGAGCGATGGCATGGTCGCGCCTTTGGTCACTTCCTCGTGACGGCTTCCAGGAAGACGTCCTCGAGCGTCGGCTCGATCGGCTGTAGATGTGCTTTGAATCCGGCGTCTTTGAGGCGTTGACGGAGGCGCTCGGTTGGTTCGGGCTCCCTCTTTTCGATACGGACGTGGAGCGCGGGACCGAACGTCTGCACGTTGACGACGCTGGGGTCTGCTCGGAGCGTCTGCAGGATGGGGTCGAGGTCGGTCGCTTGGCTCTCGACGCGAACGATGGGCTCGGGGATGAAGGTGCGCTTGAGGTTGGCCGGGGTGTCGAGTGCGACGAGTCGGCCGTCGGACATGAGCCCAATGCGTTCGCAGTATTCGGCTTCATCCATGTAGTGGGTGGTTACGAAGATCGTCGTCCCTTGGTGGCTCAATTCTCGGATAAGGCGCCAGAAATTTCGCCGCGCGCTCGGATCGACACCCGAGGTGGGCTCATCGAGAAAGAGGAGAGGCGGCGAATGCAGAAGCGCTGATGCGAGGGCGAGGCGCTGGCGCATCCCGCCGGGCAGGTCACGGGTTCGGGTCGTGCGTGCGTGGATGAGGTCGACCTGCTCCAGCAAGGTGTCGATACGCTTGCTCAAAGGGCGCCCGCTCATCCCAAAGGCGCCCCCGAAGAACTCGAGGTTGTCGGTGACGGAGAGGTCGGGATACAGCGAGAAACGCTGCGACATGTAGCCGATAGAACGCTTCACGCGCTCGGGGTCGTCGGCGACGTCGATCCCGTGGACGCGCGCCTGTCCGGATGTCGGCATGAGGAGCCCAGAGAGGATTCGAATCGTGGTCGACTTCCCTGCGCCGTTTGCGCCAAGATATCCGAAGATCTCGCCGCGCTCGACTTCGAATGTGACGCGATCGACGGCCACGAAGTGCCCGAAGGCTTTGGTGAGATCACGCACCTCGATGACCGGTGTTTTGGTTCCGGTATTCATCCGGTGTTCAGGCCTCCCGCCCGCCCGTAGGCTGTGTTCGCGGCGTCGACCGCGAGGCCTCGTGTTCGCGCACCAAGAACAGCTCTTCGAGGTTCGGAGCGACCCGCGTCCAAGTGGCGCCGCCGTCGGCCAAGAAGCGGGTGACTTCGGCTTCGGCGCCGCACTCGACCACGATGCGAAACTCAGACTGCGCCAACGACGCGGTGACGATCGCTCGGTGACGCATGAGCGTATCGTTGAAGCCGGTGTTCGTCGGATCGAAGACCACGCTGTAGACGGGATTGTCGAGTGCGGCCGTCAAGTCGGCGGGGCGTCCTTCGAGGAGCAATCGCCCGCGGTGAAGGAGGCCGACGCGGTGACAGCGAGCCGCCTCATCCATGTAGGCGGTCGACACCAAGATCGCCATGCCTTCCTGCGCAAAGCGAAAAAGCAATGCCCAGAGCTCTCGGCGGCTGATCGGGTCTACACCGTTGGTGGGTTCGTCGAGGATGAGGGCTGCCGGTCGATGCAGAAGCGCGCACGCGAGGGCGAGCTTCTTGTACATCCCCCCCGAGAGCGCCTCGGCGCGTCGATCGGTGAACCGCTGAAGCCTCGTTATGTCGAGGAGCTTCGCCCTTCGCGCCTCGTACTCTGCCTTCTTGAGACAAAACATGCGTGCGAAGAAGCGGAGGTTTTCGTCGATCGTGAGATCTCCATAGAGGCTGTACTGTTGCGGCATGTATCCGATGGAAGCGCGGACTTTGCTCGCCCCGGTGAGGGGATCTCGACCTTGGATCAGCGCGTGCCCATCGGTGGCCGCGATGACGCCGGCCAAGATTCGAAGCGCCGTTGTCTTTCCCGCGCCGTCGGGGCCAACGAGCCCGTAGATCTCACCGGATTGCACACCCAACGAGAGCGAGGCCAGCGCTGGAACATCGCCGAAACGTCGCTCGAGACCGACCGCCTCGATGATGGTGGCGCGCAGTGAGGGGGGAGACGGGGTGGGCGATGGCGATCCGCCGATCACTCGGGGGCCTCGGTGGCGTGCGTCGGCCCACCTTCGGTTCCGTCCACGGTGACTTCGACGGGCATGCCCGGCCGGAGCGCGTCGTCGGTGTTCGGCGCCCGAACGGTGACTCGGTAGACGAGACGATCGCGATCCTCGCGGGTCTGGACGTTCCGCGGCGTGAACTCCGCGGTGGGTGAGACCGCCTCGATCTCCCCCTTGAAGGCGCGATTGGGGTACGCGTCGGCGAGAATCGTGACCGCGCGACCGGGCGCCGCCGCCGCGAGTTCGCGGTTCGGGAGATAGAAGTCGATCTCGACGTCCGTGATGTCGACCAGCGTCAGGACGCGCGTGCCGGGGAGCGTGACTTCACCGACCTCCAGGGCTCGCGTCTTCACGTACCCGCCGATCGGCGCGGTGAGCGTGCATTCCTGGACGAGTGATTCGCTGCGAAGGACGTCCGCTCTTGCGGCCGCAATGGCCGTCACGGCCGCCTCGGCTTGAGCTCGGGCGGCCTCACTTTGGGCGCGGGCGGCACGGGCTTGCCCCCGAGCGGCTTGCTCTTGGGCGTTGAGGGCGTTGAGCTGCTGTCGGAGTTGGTCCGCCTGAGACGAAGCACGGTCGAGCTCCATTTCTGTCGCGCCGCCTTCACCCCGAAGGCGGTCGATCCGCAGCACCTGGCGCGCGGCCACCGCTTGGTTGGTCTCGAGCGCCTCTTTTTGCGCACCCGCGGCGCTGACGTTGGCCGACGCGGCGCTCGCGGCGCCGAGGGCGGCTTCGAGCTGGGCCTTTGCGGCCTCCGCCTGATGTTGGGCCGCCGCGAGGCGCGCCTTGGCCGCTTCGTTGAGCGCGAGGGGTTCGTCACAGTCGAGGCGAACGAGCACGGCGCCGCGCTCGACCTTGTCGCCCTCCTTCGCTGTGATCTCGACGATGCGCGACATGATGCGGCTCGTGACGTCGACCTCGAGTCCCTCGACGACACCGCTGCCGCCGGAGGCCCTTGATGCGGCTTCGTCGTTCTCGATCACCTTGCGCGCAAGCAGAATGACGAACGTGGCGATGAGGAGGCTGAAGACGACGGCAAAACGTTTCATGGAGTCCTTCCTCTTTGTCCTTGGACTCCTCGTCCTTGGACTTGTTGTCCTTGGCCTTGTTGTCCTTGGCCGTAAAGTCGAAGGCGTTCGGCTTGGATGAGCGCCTTTTCGAACCAGGCGCGTTGAATCGCGACTCTGGCTTGATCGAGTCCAAGCTCGGCCGTGTGCACGTCGAGGTTGGTGGCGGTCCCGGCTTCGAGACCGGCCCGGGCGATACGAAGATAGATTTCCGTTTGGGTCGCGATCTGGCGCGCCGCCGCGAGACCGGCGTCGGCCGCGCGCGAACGCTCATCGAGGTCCAGGGCGCCTCGTCTGAGACGTTCCTTCGTGGCCTCGCTCATTGCGGCCAGCGCCGCCGCCTGGTGGGTTGCCTGGGCTTCGCGGGCGCTTCTCGCGAACCCGTCAAAGATCGGCCAAGAAAGGACCGCACCGAAGGCGTAGATGGGCGCGAGCTTGAGCTCGAACCCTCGCGGATAGGCGAGCGTCGCCTCCGCCTGGAGAGCTACGGTCGGAAAGAACGTTCGGCGCTCCGCGACCCCGAGGTTGAGCGCGGCGGCTCGGGCGTAGGCGAGCCGCTCCACCTCGGGCTGGGTGTCGGGCGAGGGCGGGGCGTCGGGCGTCGGTGCGGCGAGCGCCTCGAGATCGCCTTGGAGCGGTGGCAAGGCTTCGTCGCCGAGCAAGCTGGCGAGCGTCGTTCGACGGCGCGCAAGGTCGATTTCGGCGCGTTGATCTTCCGCCTCGAGTTGGGCGACACGTACGCGCGCCTGCGCGACTGCGAGCTCGGAGCCCGTCCCAACAGCGGCTTTGACGGTCGCGGTGCGAAGCTCTTCTCGGGCGACGCGGAGCGACTCGCGGGCGATGTCCTTGAGGTCGCGCGCCAAGATGCCGAGCAGGAACGTAGAGCGCACGTAGAAGGCGAGCTCCGAGGCGCTTAGCTTCGTAGTCGCAATCTCGGCTGCGAGTTGAGCTTCTGTGGCGTCGGCGCGCGGACCGCGGCCGAGGTCGAAGAGGAGCCACCGAAGCTTGGCGCTGAGCTGGACGTGGTGAACGTCATCGACCTCGGGAATCGGTGGCAACCCAAGTTGCGCGGGGAGGGAGATGGGGAGGGTTTGGACGGGCCATCGGGCCAGATAGGTGCCACCAACCTCGGCGCGCGGCCACCAGGCCGATTGAATCTCATCGGTTTTCGCGCGGGCAACCGCCTCGGATTCGGTTCGGGCTCGAAGCTCGTGTGCGCGCTCGATCGCTTTGCCCACGGCCTCGTCGATCGACAGGCCGGCGGGGGCGCTCGCCAACGCGAAGGTCAAGGAGATCGCCTGACCGACTTGGAGCGCCGCCCACATCGCCCGTGCCCTTTAAGCTATGTTGCGTCGCCGTTGAAGGGGGCAAATCGCGGTATTGGCTCGCGGCCGGGCCCCGCGGGGTCGGGCGCGCTCGGTCGGGTCGCCGCGACGCGGTCGCGATTGCAAGGCAGGACAAGCGGTCTTGGCTCGTTCTCGCGCGTCGTCTCCTACCGGCGATTTTTGCTCGTCAGGGCGCGTGCGATGGTGGCACATAGACGGCCACGCGATGAATTTGGACGATGTGCCACTGACCTGGGTAAAGGCCTTCTTGGGCGGAGGGATGATCGGTCTCGCGGCTTCGATCTTTCTGCTCACGGTGGGCCGTGTGGCCGGAGTGAGCGGGATTGTGGGCGGTCTCTTGAAGCCGGCCATGGGCGACATCGGATGGCGGGTCTGGTTCATTCTCGGCTTGCTCTTCGGCGGGATCCTGGCGTGGCTCGTGGTGCCTGCGGCCTTCGATGTCTCGATGCATCGGCCCTTGCCGTTTCTCGTGGTGGCGGGCGTGCTGGTTGGATTTGGCACGCGGCTCGGGCAGGGATGCACGAGCGGCCACGGCGTGTGCGGACTGTCGCGCTTTTCGGTTCGTTCTCTCGTTGCGACGGTCACGTTCATCGCGTCGGGCGTGGTCACCGTCGCGCTTTTCGGAGGTGGATCGTGAAGTCAGGCACCAAGGTCGGCCTGTCGGCGTTTGGTTCTGGTGTTCTCTTTGCGCTCGGCTTGTCGGTGGCGGGTATGACTCAACCCTCGAAGGTGATTGGGTTCTTGGATTTTTTCGGGTCGTGGGATCCAACGCTAGCCTTCGTGATGCTGGGTGCGATCGGCGTTCATTTCGGCCTTCTCCGGCGGATTGTGAGGCGGCGTGCGCCGCTGTTCGAGGTGAAGTTCCGGCTCCCCAACCGCAATGAGGTGGATGCTCGGCTCTTGGTTGGCTCCGCGCTGTTCGGTGTGGGCTGGGGACTTGGGGGCATCTGTCCTGGCCCGGCGATCGTCGCGCTTGGAACGGGCGCGCTGCCGTTTGTCGCATTCTTCGTCGCGATGGTCGCTGGAATGATCGTTTTTCGTGGGTTCGACGATTCGATGAAGCGCCGGCGATCCGAAAGCAAGAGTCCGTAGGACCGGGAACCAAGGGATCGGCATTTCGGCCGAGCGCGTCTAGGCCGCGCCCATTTTCGGGGTCGAGGCGTGCGATCTCGCGTGGATTGGGCTCGGGCGTTGGACCGAAGGGACGTCTTCGTCCGAAGATGGGTCGTCGTCATGCGGGGATGGGTCACCGGCAAGGATGACGCGATCGCGTCCGGCTGCTTTGGCTCGGTAGAGAGCAAGGTCGGCGGCCCTGAGGACCTCTTCGATCGTGCTGCCGTGCAAGGGAAATAGCGCGACGCCGATGGAGACCGTGATCGTGTGCGATGCGCCGCGATAGCGGATCGCGAGTGATCGGACCATTCGCCGGATATCTTCGGCGCGCGCCCGTGCCTGGTCGGCCTCGAGGCCGGTCAGGATCATCGTGAATTCTTCGCCGCCGTACCGGCAGGCCAGGTCCTCGGCGCGTGAGGCGGTGCTTAGGAGCTCACCGATGTTGCGAAGCGCGGTGTCGCCAGCGTCATGACCGTGCGTGTCGTTGAAGGTCTTGAAGTGATCGAGGTCCAGCATCATGAGCGCGATCGATGTCCGATGGCGTTCGGCGCGATGGACTTCCCGAGTCAGGAATTCTTCCATGTGGCGTCGGTTGTACAGGCCGGTGAGGGGGTCGCGAATCGACTGCGTACGGAGCGTCTCGCGGAGGCGAATGTTCGTCAGGCACGGCGCAAGGCGCTCCAGGATGCTCGACATCTGTCCGGCCCGTCTCGTGAGTGTTTCGGATGCGGCTTCGTCCGGTTCCGTTGACCGAAGACGAAGACAGAGCGCGCCGAGTCCAAGGCCGTCGGCGCTCATGGGGACGCACGCTGTCCCGAGGTAGGGATCGGAGCCGGCGCTGTGTTCGCAAAGCGGAGCCGAGCTTCCGGTGGTGACGATGTGCATCTTTCCCCGGCGTACCGCCCAGCACGCATCCCGGCTGTATTCGGTGACCGTGGGTGGTTCATCGCCCCACTGGCCCACAAAGAAGAGGCGCTCGCTTTCGGGGGCGAGGACGGCAAGGCTGCCGGCGTCGCTCGGGAAGAGGCGCTGGCATGTCTGAATGACCAGCGCGTACATCTCGTCTTCCGCCGTCGAGTGGAGAAGGAGGTTTCCAAGTTCATTGAGGGCGATGATCTCCCTTCGACCCATTTCGAGCTGTTCGACGGTGTGGGTGAGCTGCTCGTTGATTTCGGTCAGCGGCTTCGCGATGTCTCCAGCAAGGAGGATCCAAAGAAGGATGGCCGCGGCGAGCGCGGAGACGAAAACCCCGCCCAGCACGATGTTGCTGCGGTCGCCGATCGCCGCGACGCGAAGTGAGGGCTCGAGCACCTCATGCTCATACGTGCCGGCGCCGATGACCCACTGCCAAGGCTCGAAATACATGATGTACGAGATCTTTGGCTGGAGTGGATCTCCAGGATTGTTCGACCAGCGATACGTATAAGGCGCCGACTCGCCGGGGCGAAGACTCATGGCGTGCTTGATGAGTCCATCGATGTCGGAGCCCGGGAGATCGCCTCGACCGGCGATCATCTCGCCGTCTCGCTGAGCGTTTTTCGAGACAACATAGCGCCCGGCGCGGTCGATCACGAACGCGTAGCCGGTCTTTCCGATGACGACGTCGAGGATGGCCTGGCGCAGCTCGTTGGTACTCGTGATGGGGATGCCGACGTTGATGGCGCCGATCACTTGATGGGCGTCGTCGAAGATCGGCATGTAGCCCGTAACCTGATCGCCGCCGATCGAGAAGGCCCGCCCCACGAATGTGTCCCCGCGCAGCAGTGCGCGGATGATCTCACGCTGAAATCCGTCGTTGGTCTTGGCAGATAGACGTTCGCCAAGCCGTCGTGCTCCGGTGTCGTCGCGGACGGTCGTTGCGACGACGAGCAGGTTGCCCTCCGCATCGATGCGCTGAAGGATCGTGCACGGAAGCTCGAGGGCGGCGTGGATTTCTTCGATCGTTGCGGCGACAGACGGACGCCCCGAAGGATGCGCCTCCTGCGGAAGAAGCTCGGTGAGTCCGAATCGAAGACGGGGCAATTCTATGCGCGTTGAGTGACCCGTTTGCGGATTCTTCGTGGGCCAGGCGACCGGATCACCGTCGCCGGCGCGAGGTGGGCCAAGGTGGGCGAGGAGGTGGCTGGCGACGCCGAGCCCGTGGCGTACCCGAAGCTCTGCGGTTCTTCGGTGGGTCTCGGCGAGCGCGTAAAGGTGCTCGACGACGTTCTTGAGCTCGACTTCGGTCTGCGTTTGGCTGAGCTCGCGTGCTTCCTGGGTCAGCTTCTCGTTCTGAACGTAGACGGTCACGAAGACAGCGGAGAGCGGCAGCACGACGAGCAGCACCCCTGTCAGCACCATCCGCCTGCGGAGCGTTCGGTGGACAGCGTTCGAGACCCAAGGTCCCTGTGGTAATCCCATCGTCGAGCATCCAGAGCCTGTGCGTGCCGAGTGGCGCTCCTCGGTCGTCAGACCTGAGCGAGCGCTGGCGTGCCAAGGTGAGCTGGCCCCCTCAGGTGTAGCCTAGCGCAGAAGCGGAGGGCTTTGAAGCTGGGAGGCTTGGGACGCTTGGGATGCGGTCGGGTCACGCCTCGATCTTGAGTCACTCCTCGATCTTGAGACCGGGCAGCATGGCGCCGTCGCGCATGAGGTTCGTATGCAGCTCGAAGCAACGCGTAAGGTCGTGGCGGAGGTGTCCCTTGGGCGAACGGCGAATGTAGTCGTGCAGATAGTCTCGATAGGCTGGGTGGGCGCAGTTGTCGATGATTCGGCGGGCGCGCTCTTCGGGCGGCTGGCCCCTCAGGTCTGCGACGCCGTACTCCGTGACGATGGCCTGGACCGAGTGCTCGCTGTGGTCGACATGACTACACATGGGCACGATGGTCGATATGCGTCCGCCGCGCGCCGTAGACGGGCACATGAACACCGAGATGTACGCGTTTCGCGTGAAGTCGCCGCTTCCGCCGAGGCCGTTCATCATCTGGGTTCCGCACACGTGGGTGCTGTTCACGTGCCCGTAGATGTCGACCTCGAGCGCCGTGTTGGTCGTGATGACGCCCAGTCGGCGGACGATGCCCGGGTTGTTCGTGAATTCTTGTGGGCGCAGCACGACGCGTGGCTGGAAGAAGTCGATGTCGTCGAAGATCTCCTTCAGCTTCGGATCGGAAACCGTGAGGGCGGTCGTCGAGACGCCCTTGATGATGCCTTCCTTCATCAGGTCGACGACCGAGTCCTGCATGACTTCGGTGTACATGTGAAACTGCGGCACATCTTTCGTCTCGCGCAGACAGGACATGACGGCGTTTGCGATGTTGCCCACGCCTGACTGGATGGGGAGGAACTCCTTCGGGATCCGACCCGCGGCCTTCTCCGCGAGCAAGAACTCGATCACGTGCGTAGCGATGCGCCGACTGACGGCATCGGGCGCGTCGAAGGCCGACACGCCGTCGGGTTGGTTGTTCTCGACGATCCCGATGACCTTCTTCGGGTCGACGCCCACGAATGGCCAGCCGATGCGCTCGAGTGGGTGGAAGATCGCGATCGGGCTTCGGTGGGGTGGCAGCGGCAACGTGGCGATGTCGGCCATCTCGCTCACACGCGGTGAGTGGTAGTGGTTGAGCTCGATCAGGATCTTGTCGGCGTGCTTGAGAAAGGTTGGGGTGGCGCCGATGCTCGTCGTGAGAAACACGCGTCCGTCGGCCGTGATGTCCGTGGCCTCGGCGACGGCGTAATCGATCTTGCCGAGGAATCCTTCCGCGACCATCTGCGGCATGTGGGAAAGATGCATGTCGAAGAAGTCGAGCGTGCCGGCGTTCATTCGCTTTCGCATCGCGGCGCTGCTTTGGTACGGCGTACGCCATGCGATGGCCTCTGCTTCCGCGAGGTCGGTGTCGAGCTCGCGCCCCGCCGACGCCCCCGCGAGTACGCGCAGTTTGAAGGGTTCATTGCGTTCGTGACGCGAGATGGCGTGTTGGGCCAGGGCCTTTGGGATGATCTTCGCGGAGCCGGCAGGCGTGAAGCCGCTGAATCCGACCGTGCTCCCGTGTCCGATCTTCTCGGCGGCTTCGGCCGCGCTCAACACTGGAAATCCGTTGTAGAGGACCATGGGGAGGGGTCCTAGCACTTCGACCCGCATTGGTCATTGTCGGAGACGTACTCCGTCGAGACGAGGGCCACCAGGGTTTTGGTCCACGGCGAAATTCAAACAAAATCGCGCAGTCAAGTCAGCCTGCGTTTAGGACCAACCCGATACCAACTGTGTCGCAAGGTCTGCGCTCTCTCCGGAGGCTTCCCGACGGCTGCGCAATGCTCAATCGCCTTCGACGATGTGTATGGTCTTCGGGGGACGGCTCTTAGGGCGGAGGGGTTTCGCGGGGACGCCGACCAGCGTCGAGTGCGGTTCGCAATCGCGGATGACGACCGCGTTGGCACCGATCACGGTGTCATCTCCAACTCGGATGTCCCCGAGTATCGCCGCCCCGGTGCCCACCTCGACCCGGTTGCCGATCGTCGGCTTGTCGTCTTCGCGATCCCGTCGAACGATGCCGAACGTCGTGTTGTGACGTACGTGAACGTCGTCCCCAATCGACCGCGCGCTCAGGACGATGCCGCCGTGGTGCCAGATCCGAAGCCTTCGCCCGACCTGCGTCGAATAGGGCACATCGATCCCGACGCCCAATTTCACCGCCGAATACAGTGCGCCATAGGTGACGCTGAACGGCAGCCGCAGAATGCGTGGTTCGATGTCCATACGCCAATTTCCGAAGCGGTGGACGAGGACCGCCCACAGCCCCGGCTCGAACGGATTGCGGTCGTATGTCGCGAAGTCCTCGCGGACGAGGTCGATGAGGCTCAAGGAGGGCGGGTTCTGGTTCCTCGTCCCATCGAGCGAGGGCTCTTCATGGGACGGGTCCACCGGACGGGGATGAAAGAGGCTCTTGAGGAACTTCATGCCTTCGCTCCGACGCGCGTGTAGGGCGCCATGGGTTGCGTTGCATTGATCCAGATATCGATCGCTTCGTAGCGGCGGTGGTGCAGCGGCTTCCGCTCGACGGCGGCCCTCGCCAGCGACACCGCCCACCCCGCGTTCCAGAGCACGTTGGCCAAGAGCAGCCCGTGGCGGCCGTAGTGCTTCGCGAAGTAGCGCGAGCGCGCCTCGTAGTAGTAGCGCGGGGGACGTCTTCGGCGCACTTCATCCGAGTGTTCCGCCGTAATCTGAGATGATCCACCCAAAGAATGAACGACGCGCGCGGCCGGCCAGTACACCGTGTTCCAACCGCGCGCCTGAGCGCGGAGGCAGTAGTCCAGATCCTCGAAGTACATGAAGTAGGCTTCGTCGAGGAGCCCGATTTCGTCGATGACATCGCGCCGGATGGTTACGGCGGCGAACGCGATCCAGTCGACGACCTGGGGCGCATCGCCGAGAGGAATCTCGGTTTCGTGGCGGGCGAGGAGTTTGGACAACGGGCCGGTGGATGCCGCCCGCAACAGCTCGGTGATCGGGTTGATCGTGCGGAAAGCACCGTTGACATCGGAGCCATCGTCTTTCTCGTAACTCGTTCCGATGAGGCCGGCGTCTTTGCGCACCTCGAGCGCGTGTCGAATTTCGCGGAGCGTGCCGGGAAGAACCTGCGTGTCGCTGTTGAGAAGGAGATAGGCGTCGGCGTCCGCGGCTCGGATACCCAGGTTGTTGCCATACGCAAAGCCCCCGTTTTTCGGCGCCCGCAAGACGCGCGCCCACGGAGTCCACGCCTCCCGTGCGATCGCCGTCTCGAAGGTCTCGGCCGACCCATCGTTCGACGCATTGTCGACGACGATGACCTCGATGCCGTCCTCGACCTCGCGCGACAAAGACTCGAGACATCGGAGCGTCAGGTCGGGCGTCCGATAGTTCAGGACGACGACGGCCAAGGGGCTGCGCATTGAGGGAGATAGTGCAGGTGAATCGTGGCTTCGCCAAGCACCATTGGCACTTGCCCGGCCGCCATGCGGTCAGGCTGCCAATCTGTTCATGTTCAGGCTGTCGGTCTGGTCATGTTCAAAACGGCGGGTGGCGCCCATGGGAACCATGTGCTCTCTTGTTGACTAGCCCATCGATCAGGGCAAAGGGGCCTCTTCTCACCAGCGAAAAGACGAGGAGCCCAAGCAGTGCCACCGCAGCAGGGTGCCATGCGGGCGGGGACCAAGCGATCCGGGGTCCGTCGGTCAAGCCGTGTGCGATCACGCCCGCCGCAACGGCCATCCCGAGACGCTGGAACCATGCACTTCTTATGAGGTAAAGCCCGCTGTTGCGCGCCGTTTCGGACGGCTTCGGCGGGGCGCGGTTTCTTGCGGCCGCCAGACCGAAAGCGAGACCGGCCCCGACCGGTGCGCCGAGCGCGATGAGGGCCGCGGCGATCGGAAGCGCGCCGAGGGCTGAAATGCGGAAGCATCCTCCGGCGAGCGCGGCGAGTGGGATGGTCAGGAGCGGAGGCCAGGGACTGAGATCGAAGAGCGGCTGAACCAAGAGGGCTGCCGTGTAGATGCCGATCCAGGCTCGCCCGATGGTTTCGTCGAGGACCGCGAGGCCGGACGGCGAGGTCTCGTGTGTCTCGTGTGTCTCGAGGGGCTGACTTTGTCGTGCAAGGAAGGTGCTGGTGGCGTGCATGCCGAGCCAAAGCATCCCCGCTCCGGGGCCCAAGATCATGATCGCGAGCGGCAGGGCCTCCAAGTTGGTCTCGCGGATGAACGCGCGTGCCCGTGGCCGGTTCGTCAGCACCAGCAGCCGGTCACAGATCATCAGCCCGATGTAGCCGGCCAAAATCGCCGGCGCTGTGGCCTGTGACGTTTGCGTGAGGCGCTGCATGAAGCTGAGGACGGAGTGATCGAACGGGATCACCCACGTTACGCTGAGACCGAGCGCGACGCCCATGAGCGCCGCGAGACGGGTCAGGCTGTCTGACGCGTCGCGCTCGCCCGTGTTGTCGATGCTCGGGATTCGTTTCGGATCCGGACGCGAGGCGGTTGGGCTCGATCGCGCAGAATGCGGAGGTGCGTAGCACGTGTCGTCTTTCGTCGCCGCCGACGATCGGTGGCTTGCGAGAAGGAACAGGAGCGTTCCGGCAACGAAGGCTTCGAACGCCGACATTGCGGGGCTCCCGTGGGCGTGGGCGTCAAGCGTGATGAAGAAGCCAAGCACGGTGGCGGCTCCGAGGACGCCCAGGATGAGCAAAGTCCAGTTGCGCCCGACGCTGCGCCGGAGCAGCCACCAGAGCAGCGCGCCGTCGATCACGCGATGGGACACGATCGCCCAAGAAAGCGCGCGCGCGCTCGGTGGCGCGTCGCCGAGAGCAGCGCCGTCCATGACGCCGTGGACCAACACGACCAGCGCGCCGAGTACGGCGGCGAACCTTGCGCTCCGGCCTTGACCCGCCCACTCGACCTTTTCCAACGCCAAGGGCAGAACGGGCCCCAGCAGCAGCGCGAGTCCTGCCAGTCCGCCACCCGCTTCGAGGGCCTCGGGAACGACATGAAAGAGCAATAGACTTCCGACGGACCCGAGTACCAGACCGTCCATGAAGCTGAGTCCGCGGGATGTACGCCGCAAGAGTGAGAAGGCCACCGGACCGATGGCGATGGCCAGCATGGAAAGGAGCAGCGAAAGGCCCCGGGCGGATAGGGGGTCAAACATTCGAGTTCCGCGCCTAGGCCCGCGGGCGGTCGGCACCCGGATTGCGCTTCCCGGACTCCAGCGGCGCTTCGGTGGTGGGCCGGCATCCGACCTCACGCCGTCTCAGAGCCTCGCTCACGGTCGGACGCTATCGGCGTTGGTTGGGCTGATGCAACGAAAAAGGGGGCGCTTTGGGCGCCGCGTTCGCACCCGCGGTCCGGCGCTTGTGCGCGAGATGACGTGACAATTGGGGCGAGGTGCGCCGGAACGACGCGCTGGCATGTAGGCGCCCTATCGCCCTGGATCCGCGGTGTGGACTCATCTGAGTTCTCTGCGCTCTTGGACCCACGTCCCAGACGCCCCCGTCCGCTGTTACAAACCAACTAGGGGATGGGGTTCTTCGACCGGCTGCTGGGGAGATCGCGCCCCGATTCGCATGAAGCTGGGCAGGGCATGCTCGGTGCTTCGCATTCGCCGTCCTCATCATGTTCAACGGGGAACGCGGCTCCGCCTCGATCGAGCTCAGGCCGAAGTCGACCACCACCGCCAGGCATTCTTCATATGCGGGCGCGTGCAGAGGCACTTGCGTCGCAAGATGACGCGGTCGCGTCACATGACGGAGCGGTTGCACGGCATCGCGGCGCTCTTGCGTCGCAAGACGGCGCTGGCGCGCCGCGAAATGGGGCTCATGCGTCGGATACCGCGCTGGACGGCGTTCCGTTTGATGAACCCGAACCTGGTCCCGAACCGGGTTGGTTGGACGAAGTGCTGAGCGGTTTCGACACGCGTTTCGATGCGATGCGTGACTCCGCTTCGTCCGCGGTCACTGGCCAAGAGGACCCGGAAGAAGGCAAAGACGCGGCGGCCTCGGAGGCCGATGTCGCGGTGGTTCAGGCGCTGTTTTACGACATTGCTTCAAACTATCTGAAGCCGGTTCATTTCTTCATTGCCGAGCTTCGTCGCGGTCCATCCCGCGCCGACTGGATTCAGATCGCGCGCCCGGCACTCGAGAACATCCAGCGCGCTGCGCTCGACGTCGGCGTCGAGTCGCTCGACGGTCCGATTGGGCGTGTCGTTGCCGAACTGTCAGGTACCGAAGGACGAGGGGAGACCGTGATTCGCGGTGCGGCGCGCGACGCGATCCTTGCTGACTATGAGATTTTGATCGACGCGGCACCTGGCGCGTTTGCGATCGACGAAGCGCTCGACTCGAGTCGAAGCCTCGTTGTTCATTCTCTTCTTTCGAGTATCCCCGGCGTTGGGCGCGTCACGATCGATCGACTGTATAGGGTCGGTCTCGTCGCGGTCGAGCTGATTGTCATGGCGTCGCCGGAAGACCTGACGCTGACCGCCGGGGTTAGGCGCGATCTTGCGGAGCTCATTGTGCAGAATTTTCAGCGTTACCACAAAGAAGTCTCGAGCCAGCGCCCGGAAGTGATGCGCAAATCGAGCCTCGAACGACTGAGTGACATCCTTCGCACACTCGCCGTCGTCAACGGTGAATACGAGGCGTCGTTGGCGAGCCACGCGACGGCGAACCGAATCCGGGCTCGCCAGGCCCGACAGGCGCTCCTCACGAAGGCGCATCTGGTCCTAGGACAAATGGGTGAGGTGGCGCTTGCCGAGGAACTCGAGAAGCTTCCCGTCGAGCGCCGCATCGAAGAACTGCAGAGGTTTTTAGCAAATGCCTGACCTGACGCGTGAGCAAGTCGTTTCCGGAGCCAAAGAAGGCATGCGCCTCGATCGCGTGGACCTTCGCGGTCTGGATCTTTCGGGTGTCGAGCTCGCGGGGCTGAACTTCAGGCGCTCCGAGCTCGATGGAAGCATTCTGCAAAATGCGCAGCTTGCTCGGGCCGATCTCTCGAGTGCAAGCTTGGTCGAAGCGTTCCTCGTCGAAGCCGATCTCACGGAGGCGAATCTCGAGAAGTGCGAGCTCGAGTGTGCGAATCTGAAGGGCGCACGGCTCGAGGGTGCGAGACTCGTCCGGGCAAATCTCGGCGGTGCGAATCTCGAGAACGCGCTCTTGGCGCGGGCCACCCTTTCGTTCGCTCAGCTCGACGGCGCCAACCTTGGCAAAGCGAACCTCGATGGCGCGGACCTGGCACGGTCGGACCTCGCCGAGTCGTATCTCGGGGGCGTTCGGCTTCAGGGCGCATCCCTGGTGGGCGCAACGCTCGTTCGAACGAATCTCGAGGAGGCGGACCTCTCGCACGCGGACTTGTCGGACGCCTCGATGGTCGAAGCGCTCGCCATCTCGGCGCGCTTCACGGGCGCAGACCTTCGCAACGCTGATCTGCGCAACGCGGACTTGTCGTTTGCGGACCTCACCCACGCTGACCTTCGAAACAGCGATCTTCGGGGCGCGAAGCTTGAAGGCGCCCTTCTGACCGGAGCCAAGGTTTTTGGCAGTCAGTTCGACGTGGCCGCGATCGGTGGGCTCGTCGTCGACTGGGTCGACTGCGGTGCTCATGCGAGTGGACAGGACATCGTCCGTGGCAAGCAGGCCATGGCGTTGCTTTTCGCGCACGGCCCGGCGTCGTTGTCGGCGGCAGGGGCAGGGGCAGGGGCGGGCGCCGGTGGAATCTACGACCCGGCGCTTTCGACGTCGCCCTCGACATTGATGGGGACCTCGTCGCTGGGCGCGCCTTTGCGGCGATATTTCGGACGCGGCGATGTGATGTCCGATGCTTCATTGACCTTCAAGGATCAGGCGTACATCGAGATCGAGAGCCGCTTCGAGCGCTGCACGATCACGCTCGGCGACGATGCGGAGATGGTCGTGGCGGCTTCTGGGGTCCTCGAGAACTGCCGCATCCAAGGGCGGGGTCGCGTCCTGATTCACGGCTTCTTCAGCGAGGGTGATGCGCCTGGCCTTCGGGGGGTGCGCCAGCTCGTCGTGACGCAGACGGGGCGTGTGAAGTCGAGTGTCGAGCAAGCGCCGGGCGGCACGCGGTTCGGGTTCGAGGCCGGGGCTAGGCTGCGCCTTCGACTTGGTTCGCCGCCCGATCCGGACGCGGACGCGGACCCGGGCTCGGGCCCGGTCCCGGTCCCGGATCCCGACCCCACACCGACGGGGTGACGGCTTGGGCTTCGGCTTGGGCTTCGGCTTGGGCCTAGGGCGCAGTAGGGCGGAATTGGGCGGGATGCGAACACGGGGTGATGATCGAGACGCGAGGGCGTCGAGGAGACGGCAATGAAGGAAAACAGTCCCAGTGAAGTGAGCGGTGAGAGATCGACGATCATCGAAGAGGGCACGGTGCTTCAGGGTCGCCTGAGTTCGACGTGCGGCCTTTTGATTCGCGGCTCGGTCGACGGGGAGATCGATGCGCCGGTGGTCGATGTCGCGATTTCGGGGCGTTTGACGGGGACAGCCTGCGTGGGAGATCTCCGCTCCGAAGGCCACATTTCAGGGGATTTCGAGGCCGAGAACGTCGTCTTGGCTGGCCGCGTCGGGGACAAGACGAAGATTCGCGCGCGGACGCTCGAGGCGCGTCTTCGTTCGGAAGGCGCGCCGCTCGAGGTCAGCTTCGGCGAGTCGGTGTTGGAGGTCGGAGAGGAGCCGCATCCGGCCGAGGTGTCTGAGGAAGCTCAAGCCTCACTCCAAAACTGACCTCGGCGCTGCTGATCGACGAACCGGCATCGATCGCGAGCGCGAGCGTGGATCCATGGCGGCTACGCGTCTATGCGGTTATGCGGTTATGCGGTTATGCGGTTACGCGTCTATGCGTCCAAGCGACTATGCGTCGAAGAAATCGTACGGATCAGACACGCGGCTCAGGTTGGTGAACACGCGATCGCCTTCGGTCTCCGCCGCGTGGGCAAAGTGGATCTTGCCGTCGCCCACCTCGCCGCGAAGTGTGCGTGTTCCCGAGCTCCGGTTCGTGATCGTGCACTCGACGGCGTTCCCGTTCAGGGACCATGTCCCCTTGATGGGCTCACGATGGATGTCTTCCTCTTCGTTGTACTCGAGCTTCCATCCATGCACCTTACCGTCGGTGTCGAAGATCATCCGCGCAGGGTGACCGTACGCGCCACCCGGATTGTCTGCGTAGAGCGGTGCGGCGACGACGAACCGATAAGCAGGCGATGCGTTCGGCAGCGAAGGCGTGGTGGTCAGTACCACGCGCTGAGGTGCTGGAGCATTCTTCCCGAGTCCCGGCAAGGTGAGCTCGAGTGCGACGGAGCGGTCCGCGTAGACGAATGCTCGACCCTCGATGGTCCGGCCGTCCGACGTACGAACGCTGAGCGGCGCCGGGTTCTGATTCTGGTCGATCAGCGCCGACATGCTGAAGTTGCCGTTGATCTCGATTCGGCGGCCAGGCTCGCTTCGAACCGGATCGATCCAGCCTTCGACCTTGCCGCTGCTGTCGAAGTCGAGACGTGCGGTGGGGAGCCGACCGAACGGTGTGCCGGTCCAAAATGAGTTCGCAAGCATAAGACCCGCTTGCGTGAATCCGATGTCGTCGCTGGGCGCGAGGAGCGGCTTGTTCGGGAGCGTCGATGCCGTCTTCGTCGGCTTGGTGTATCCCGATCGCTCGCCTCGGCCTGGGCGGGCGCGCTCAAACCCGTCGTCACCGAATCCCGGGGCGCGCGTGGGCGAAGGTGCTGCGGTGGGTGTGGAAGGCGCTGGGCCGCGCGCGGTGCCTGATCCACCGAGGGTTGCAACGAATGGGCTCGCTGTCGTGTTGATGACTTGGGGCATGTTCTTCTCCTGGGACCGCAAACAGTACGCGGTCGAACTCCGGGGAGAATATCGACCCGTTGCCGGGGAACGTTGCCGCTTTCGTCTGATGATGACGACGGCACCGGTTTTCTCGGCTGCCTCGGATGCAGTGTGGGTGGCGCTATTGCGATGCGCGAGCAAAGATGGGCCATCTTGGATCTGCTCTTACGCGTTCGATGGCTGCCTCTGCGACCAGCCGGACGGGGACCCCGGCGGCTCGAGCCAGTCGGGCGCAGTCGTCGTGCTCCGGCATGACGAGCGGCCTCGCCGCTCCGGGGCCAGGCCTCGGCGCGATCTTCACCGCGACCTCTCCGAACTCGGTCTCGACCGAAATGACTTCGCGGGGCGCGCGCGATCGTCGAATGTCGTGGATCCGCACTCCGAGGGTCGTGCTGTGGGCGAAGAAGCGGCTGCACAGGGCCGCTTCGGACGCGCGCCGACCGAGCGCTTGAACCATGACCCCCATGCGGCCCTTTTTCATGTGGATGCTCGTTGTCCAAACATCGAACGCTCCGGCTTCGAAGAGCGCGGCTTCGAGATCGGGGATGAGCTCGGGCGACATGTCGTCGATGTTCGCTTCGACGAGGACGTCTTCGCCTGCCCCTTCTTCGGACGCACGCCGCCCGGCGTCGTCGTCGTCCGCTGACCCCAAGAGGGCGCGTACGATGTTGGGGCGGTCAGGCCAACTCCTGCGGCCCGCTCCGGTTCCGATCGCCGAGACGGACATCGAGGGCATGGGACCGAAGTGCGTTGCCATGGCGCGGAGCAGCGCGGCCCCGGTTGGCGTCACGGTTTCGCCTTGCAGTGTCGTCGAGACGATGGGGACGCCGCGAAGGATGGTGAGCGTGGCGGGCGCCGGGAGTGGAATCGGTCCGTGGGCGCCCATCGTGAGCCCGCGCCCGAGGGGGATTGGGGACACGATGACGTGATCGACGGCGAGGTCATGGAGAGCGGCGGCCACACCGACCACGTCGGCGAGCGCATCGTCGGCGCCGACCTCGTGGAGGATCACTTCATCGAGTGGAACATCGTGGGCGACGGCCTCGGCCTCGCCCAAGTGGGCGAACGCCCGTTCGGCGAGCGCCCGAACCGATGGGGCGAGAGGTGCCCGCGCGAGCTGGTCGCGAACGTCGACGTAGCGGCGATGTCGATGTCGATGTCGATGTTGAGGTTGAGGTTGGTGCGCCACGTGCGGCGAGGGCTCGTTCTGCGGCGGGCGAAGCTCGTCCTCGGGCGGATGCCCGTGCGGATGCTCGTGCGGATGCTCGTGATCCTGTTCGTGCCCGTCGTGGGTTCTCACGTCGGCGTGGATGGCGTCGCCCAAGAGACCGGCGATGCGAACATCGATCCGGGCGGCGGCCAGGCCTGCGGACTGTGTTCGCACGAGATCGATCGTGAGGTCTGGGCGCTCGAGTAGGCCGATTTGGCCGCGGATGAAGGCGAGGGACGCGCCTGCGTCGACGAGCGCGGCCATCAGCATGTCGCCCGACGCGCCGCCGATAAGGTCGAGGTAGAGGATTCGTTGGGTCATGATTCGAGCGCGCTCCGCTTGCGGTTGATGAGGCTCGCGGCGTAGCCTGCCCCGAAGCCGTTATCGATGTTGACGACGGTTATGCCCGGCGTGCACGCGTTCAGCATGCCAAGCAGCGCGGCGCGACCTCGCCGTCCGGTGCCGAAGCCGACGCTGGTAGGGACGGCGATGATCGGTCTCGAAATCAGACCTTTGAGCACGCTCGGCAGGGCGCCTTCCATGCCTGCGACGACGATGACGACTTCGGCCTCCTCGAGCTGATCGCGGACCGCGAGGACGCGATGCAACCCGGCGACCCCGACATCGAAGATGCGTTCCACGCGGTTGCCGAGGAGCTCCGCGATTCGCGCGGCCTCTTCGCCCACCCAGCGATCGGATGTCCCGGCGGTGACGACGGCGATCGCTCCGCGACCAAGCGGTGGTGATGCGGGCGACGAATGTTGGATGTCGCCGCCGATGAAGAGCTTAGGGAGCGGCTCATAGGTGCACTCGGCGCGGACGGCGGGTGAAAGATGCTCGAAGACCTTCTTGCTTTTCTTCGGTCCGACGCGCGTGACGATGGCGGTCTGCTTCCGCTGTTGCATGGCTTCGACGAGCGCGGCGATCTCTTGGGGCTGCTTGTGGGAGCCGAGGATCGCCTCCGGGACGCCCGTCCTGAGCTCTCGATGGTGGTCGAGCCGCGCGAAGCCGAGATCTTCGAAGGGCAGGGCACGCAAGCGCTCCATGGCGTCGAGGATGGTCGTCCTTTTTGCGGCGACCGATTCGAGGAGAGCCTCGATGTCTTTGGGCTTCATCTTCGCGAGACGTTGCGCGAACGGGTCCGGAAAGGAAAGCAGAACGCGCCCAAGACGGGTCATCCTCGACGGTAGATTCGGCGCTTGCGCTTCGCTCGGACACGAATATCGTTCATGACGAAGACAGCGCTGGCCCCAAGTTTCTGCCGAGGCTATGTCAGTGGGCCAGGGCCCGGGTGGTCGCGGTAGGCGCAAGCGGGATCGAGAGGATCGTGGATCGTGACCATCATCGTCGTGGCTGAGAAGCCGAGCGTGGCGCGGGATATCGCCGCCGTGCTGGGGGCCAGTCAGCGCGGAGAGGGCTTTCTCTTCGGGCATGGATTTGCGGTCACGTGGGCGGTGGGCCACCTGGTTGCGCTCGCTGAGCCGGGTGAGATCTCGGCCTCCTGGCGCGAATGGAGTCTCGCCCGCCTCCCGATGCTCCCGCGAACCTGGCCGCTTTCCGTCTATGAGCGCACGCGGCGCCAGTTCGAGATCGTGCGGAAGGTGCTGCACGCGAAGACGGCGGAACGGATCGTGTGCGCGACCGATGCCGGACGCGAGGGCGAGCTCATTTTTCGGTACATCTATGAGGCGGCGGAGGCTCGTCTACCGGTCGATCGTCTCTGGATCTCCTCGCTCACGCCGGAGGCGATACGCGCCGGGTTTCAGGCGCTGAGCCCCGCTTCGAAGTTCGATGGTCTCGCCGCGAGCGCGCGGGCACGCAGCCGCGCCGATTGGCTGGTTGGGCTCAATCTGTCGCGGGCTTACTCGCTCCGGTTCGAGGATCAGTTCTCGGTGGGCCGTGTTCAGACACCCACCCTGGCCATGATCGTCGACCGCGAACAGGCGATTCGAGATTTCAAGCCCGAGCCGTATCTCGAGGTTTGGGCGAGCTTTGATCCTTCGTTGGGTGAGAAAGGTGAGAAAAGCGAGAAAGGTGAGAAGGGAGCGCACGCCCAGTATCGGGGGCGCTACTTTCGGGGCACGCCGGACGCCCTGAGTCCGACAGGTTTGGTTGAGCTGGAAGGCGCGGCCGGCGAGGAGAGCAGCGGCTCGGGCGACGGTGAAGACGCGGGCGAAGGCTTGATGAGCCAACGCGCTGGCGCAAGCGAAGTCGGGGACGCGCGCACAGTCACGGGCACGGGCACGGGCGCGCAGGGCGCGACGCTGGGCCGGGGTGAAGTCGGAGGCGGGAGGCGCGAGCATCGTCTGCCGATCGACGGGATCGAGGCCAACGAGATCATGGATCGGGCCCGAACAGGGCGAGCCGAAATCATTGCGGTCCGGAACGAGAAGAAGAAGATGCCGCCGCCTCGGCTCTACGACCTGAGCGAGCTTCAGCGTCATGCGAATCGGCTCTGGGGCTTCTCGGCGAACAAGACACTCGAGATCGCGCAGAAGCTCTATCAGGAGTCGAAGCTCCTGTCGTATCCAAGGACGGACTGTCGCCACATGTCGCGCGAGGTGGCTGAAACGCTGCCGCAGATCCTCCCGCGTATCCTTTCGCGCTATCCAGGATGCATCCATGCTCGAACGGGTCAGCCGCTCGGGCGCCGTTTCGTGGACGACACTCGGGTGACCGACCACCACGCCATCTTGCCGACGACCACCGATCCGGCTCGAGTTTCGCTGAGTGTAGATGAGGCGCGCATCTACGACTTGGTGTGTCGCCGGCTTCTCTCGTCGTGGCACGACGATCACGTCACCGCGCATACCAAGGTCGTGACGGCGGTCGTGACCCCGATCGAGGCCGCCCTCGATGCGCCAGGTTCGGTGGCTGACCTCTATATGTCGTCGGGCAAGACGGTCCTCGTCGAGGGCTGGAAGATTCTCGATTTGCCCTCCCCGCGAGCGTCGGGCGAGTCGAGAGGACGCGGAGAGCCGGGCGAAGACGACCGGATGCTGCCGCCGCTCGCGGAACGACAGGCGGTCGGGGTCGCCGATGTCGAGATCGAGAAGAAGAGCACACAGCCGCCGAAGCGTCTGACCGACGCGTCGTTGCTGACCGCGATGGAGACCTGTGGTCAGACACTCGACGACCGCGCGCTTTCCGATGCGATGAAGGAACGAGGTCTCGGGACGCCGGCGACGCGCGCTTCGATCATCGAGACCTTGATTCAACGCGGGTACGTCGAACGCCGGGGAAAAGTCTTCTTCGCCACCGAGAAGGGCGAGCGCTTGATCGAGCTGGTTCACGCATCTGTGAAGGATGTGGCGATGACCGGTCTCTGGGAACACCGGCTTCGCGCCATCGAGCGCGGCGAGCATGCCTTTGACGCGTTCATGCGAGACATCGAGGCCTACGTCGAGAAGGTCGTCGCCGATGTTCGGAACACCGCGCCGGCGGGCGCCCGGCCAGACGGGGCGCCCGCACCGAGGACGGCCCCGGCCTCAGCGCCCGGGATGTTGCCGGCGACCGCCCCGACCGCCGCGCCCGGGATGGTGCCGGCGGCCGCCCCGACCGCTGCGCCCGGGGTGGTGCAGACGCTCACGCGCCTCGGTCATGAGCGGCCCGTTCCTCGCAGCAAACTTGGCGAATTGCTGAAGGATGCCTTCGGGTTCGATCATTTCCGTCCGCACCAACGTGCGGTCTGTGAGGCTGTGGCCGACGGGGGTCGTGCGCTGCTCGTGATGCCGACGGGCGCCGGAAAGTCGCTGTGCTATCAGCTCCCCGGCTTGGCGCGGGGCCGAACGCTGGTGGTGAGTCCGTTGATTGCGTTGATGGAAGACCAGGTCGAAAAGCTTCGCCGAGCTGGGCTGGCGGCCGATCGCATTCACTCGGGGCGGGCTTCGGCCGACCTCCGCACCATCTATGGCGCATGGAAGGGACGGGCGCTCGACTACTTGTTTGTCGCCCCGGAGCGCTTTCGGATGAAACGCTTCGCGGAGTGGTTGGCCGAAAATCCGCCCGACCTGATCGCGGTCGACGAGGCTCACTGTATTTCTCATTGGGGGCATGATTTCCGACCCGACTACCGTCTTCTCGGAGACCATATTCGGCAGTTCGCGAGCCTACCGGTCATCGCGATGACGGCGACCGCAACCCGCGACGTGCAGGACGACATCGTCAAACAGCTCGGGCTCGAGCGTGGGCGTCGTTTCATCCATGGCTTTCGACGATCGAACCTTGCCATCGAGATCGTGACGGCGGCGCCGGCTGAGCGGGCGGCGGCGGTGGAGCGAGTGCTCGAGGACCGGGCACGCCGACCCGCCATCGTCTACGCTGCGACGCGTAAGGGTGCAGAAGAGATCGCGGCTCGCCTCGCGGCCGCATTTCCGAGCGCGGCCTATCACGCCGGTCTTTCCTCGGAGCGCCGAGATGCGGTGCAAGACGACTTCCTCAAGGGGCGTCTCGAGGTGATCGTGGCGACGATCGCGTTTGGCATGGGGGTCGACAAGGCCGATGTCCGGACCGTGATTCACACCGGTCTGCCGAGCAGTGTCGAAGGGTACTACCAAGAGATCGGTCGCGCGGGACGCGACGGCGAGCCCGCACGCGCCGTTCTTCTACATAGCTATGTCGATGTGCGATTGCACGACGCGATGTTGCAGCGCGACTATCCAGAGGTCGAGGCGCTCGAGCGCGTCCACCGAGCGATCGGGCGAGACTCGATGAGCTTGGATGCCCTGCGGGAGAAGCTCCCGCGCGAGCTCGGGCGCGAGGGTTCAAGGTGGGCGCCTCGCGGCGGGGCCAGCGGGATGGACATCGCGCTCGAGAAGCTGATGATTCATGGCGGTGCGGTGGTCGACGAGAGCGTCGTGTCGCGGGGCCCCAATCGTTTGTGGCGCGGTTCCTATGAGCGACAGCGTGCGTCGCGACTCCAGAAGCTTCGGGACATGGTCCGGCTCACCGAGGCGCATGGATGCATCATGCTCCAGTTGATTCAACATTTCGGAGACGACGACGACGATGGTCGCCCCTGTGGGCAGTGCGCCGTGTGTGCGCCGCTGGACAGCGTGCTGACGTGCTTTCGTCGTTGTTCGGCGCGGGAGCAGGCGCAAGCCTCCCGTGTCTTGGAGCGGATTCCGAGAGGTTGGGGTATCTCGACCGGAGCGCTTTACCGAGAGACGGTGGGCGGGGAGATGGACCGCAGCTCGTTCGAGGTGCTCCTCGGATCGCTGGGGCGGGCGGGGCTCGTGCGCACCGAGGCCGCGGCGTTCGAAAAGGACGGGCAGGAGATCGCGTTCTTGCGTGTGCATCGCACCGATAAGGGGCTCGGTGAAGCCGATCTCTCTGGGCTGGCCGTGGCTGAGCCTCTCGCGGTCTCCGGTCAGGCAAGCGGAGGCACGGGCCGGTCAGAGGGCGGTCGGTCTTCGCGACGGCGATCGGAGTCGACGACAGCGCGGAAGCGGATCTCGGCCGAAGCCGGCGCCACCCGCGACGCGGACTTCGAGGCGCTGCGCCAGTGGAGAAATCAGCGGGCCCGCGACCTTGGTGTGCCGCCGTATGTGGTGTTGGCGGACCGAACGATCGAGAGCCTCCTCGAAATCCGGCCGCGGACGCAAAGGGCGCTGCTCGATGTGGCTGGGATCGGGGATACGAAGGCCGAGAAGTACGGAGCCGAGATTCTCGCCATCATGGGTGGGCTTTCGGCTTCGGGCTGACGACGCCAAAATGCCGGCGTGACTCGTAGGCAATCATCAGGCTAGCGTGCCTCGTGGCGAATCCGTCCCCTTCCCGCTCGTCTTGGGCCTCATTTCCGCACCTCGATGACCGGGGCGCAGCCCGGATGGTCGACGTGGGGGGCAAGCCGCGCACCCATCGAGCGGCCGTGGCGGAAGCCTTCGTTCGGATGAATCCGGCCATGGTTCGGCGGCTCAGGTTGGCTGACCTCGACAAGGGTGATGCGCTTGCCGTTGCGCGCATCGCGGGGATCTCGGCGAGTAAGAAGGTTGCCGATCTCGTTCCGCTCGCCCATCCGATCTCCCTCAGTCACGTGGCCCTGCAGTTCGACCTGAACGAGCGCGCGGGGATGGTTCGCATCGAGGCCTCGGTCGAGTCCGACGGGCCGACCGGGGTGGAACTGGAGGCGATGACGTCGGCAAGTGTGGCGGCCCTCAATCTCTACGACATGATCAAGAAGACGGAGCGCGGGGCAACGATTGAATGCGTGCGGCTTCTGCTGAAGACGGGTGGCGCAAGCGGCGACTATCGACGTTCGGAGCAATCCCGGCCATCCGAGTATTCTCAGCCATCCGAGCATCCGGACACGAAGCCTACGGTGCGAGGTCCGCGTAGCGACGAGAGCAAGCGAGGCGAGGCGACCAACCGAGGCCAGGCGACGAAGCGAGGTCAGGCGACGAAGCGAGGTCAGGCGACGAAGCGAGGTCAGGCGACCAAGCGAGGCGAGGCGACCAAGCGAGGCCAGGCGACGAAGCGAGGCCAGGCGACCCAGCGAGGCGACGCGACGAAGGCGCCGAGACGAGGAACCGGGGGCCGACCGACATGAAAGACGGAGCGAAGAAGTGATGCGGAAGCTGCGCGTATTGAACTCGGACGACGCCGAGCGTGCGGTCGCGCCGCAGGACGAAAGAGAGGGCGTGCCTCCGGTGCCGGCGGCGTTCGGTCGCAAGGGTTTCTTGCCGCTCGTCGATGCCATGGGGCGTCGCTATCGGTATCTTCGGTTGTCGGTGACCGATCGCTGCGACATGGCGTGCACGTATTGCATGCCGCACGGCGGTGAGACCGAGCATGCGGCGCGTGTTGAGATGCTGTCTTTCGAAGAGATAGAACGGCTGTGCCGAGTCCTGGCCTCGATGGGCGTCCAGAAGGTTCGGCTTACGGGGGGTGAGCCGCTCCTCAGAAAGGAACTCCCGCGACTCGTTCAGAATCTCGCACGTGTCGAGGGGCTTCGGTCGCTTTATTTGTCGTCGAATGCAAGTCGCCTTTCAGTCTTTGCTTCGGCGCTTCGGCAGGCCGGCCTCAAGGGCGTCAACGTGTCGCTCGATTCGCTCTCGCCTGAGCGCTTCTCGCGACTCACGCGAGGTGGCGTGCTGTCGGCAACGCTCGACGGCATTCGGGCGGCGATCGAGGCGGGGATCGAAGTCAAGCTGAACACGGTCTTGATCGCGAATGAGAATGAAGGCGAGGCCGAAGCCATCGTCGATTTTGCCTGGTCGCTGGGTGTAACGCCAAGGTTCATCGAGTTGATGCCGTTGGGCGCGGGCGCCGAGTTGGCCGCCCGGAGTCTTGTGTCCAATGCGCAGTTGGCGGAGCGCCTCGCGGCATCGCTCGCCTTGAACTTCGCGCCAAGTCGGTCGATCGACGATGGGCCAGCTCGCTATCTGTCGCGCGCCGACGAACCGGAGCGACGGGTTGGCTTCATCTCGGCTCGAACCGGGAACTTCTGTGATGCCTGCAATCGCATTCGCATCACCGCGAACGGTGAGTTGCGCACGTGTCTGGGATGGCGAAAGGGACTTTCGCTTCGCGATGCGATGCGTGCAGGCGCGAGCGATCGCGAGATCGCTTGGGCATTCCACTGGGCGCTCTCGAACCGTGAGGACGGTCATGTCTTTGATGCCCCTCGACGCGCGCTGGCCGCGTCGGTCGACCACCATCACGTGGGGATGAGCCTCGTGGGTGGATAGTCGCCCATCCAGCAGCGGTCGGCTCTGAGACTTCCCGGGTCGAGCAGGAGCACCCGCACGATCTCGCCTGCCTGGTGATCGCCTCGAGCGGACGAGAGGATCGCGAAGGCATCGCAACCGACCATCGATGCGTGTGCGCCCGAACCTTGCTGCACCAGCGGCTCGGCAGTGAGAGGATGCGTGCCGTCATCGTCGAGTTCGGTCGCGGCGGAAAGGCGCACCCGCACGAACTCGACTCGCCCCACCGAGTGTCGACAGGCTGCGCCCAATCGAGCCTTGATGAGCGCAGGCATTGGGCGCCGATCGCCCATCATCCGATGAAGCCCGGGCCGCACGAAGATCGCGAACGTGACGAGGGCGCTGATAGGATTTCCGGGGAGACCGACGACGACGGTGCGTCGCGTGCCGGCTTCGCCGTCACGGCGATCAGAGACGCCGAAGGCGATCGGCTTTCCGGGCTTGATCGCGACCTTCCAGAGGATTCGTTTCACCCCGACCGCCTGCAATGCCTCGTGTACGTAGTCGTGGTCGCCGACGGACACCCCGCCCGACGTCACAATGACGTCGGCGCGGAGCGCTGTACGCAATGTGGCGGCGATGGCCTCTTTGTCGTCCGGGACCGTCGGGAGCATCCATGGCCGCGCGCCGGCCTCCACGACTGCGCTCGCGAGGCCGTACGCGTTGCTGTTGACGATCTTTCCGGGGGTCGGCGTGTCGGCAAGATCGATGAGCTCGTCACCGGTGCTGACGATGGCTACCGTGGGGCGCCTTCGAACGGGAACGCGCCCGATGTGCTGCGACGCCAGGATGGAGATCTCGCCCGGGCCGATGGGATGACCGGCGGGGACGATCACCTCCCCGACTCGAACCTCTTCGCCCCGTCGTCGAATGTTCGCGAAGGGCTTTGGGCGCTCGGCGAACACGATGCTTCGCGGTGCGCCTCCGTTGGATTCGGTCAATGTGACGAGTTCCTGCGGAACCACGGCGTCGGCGCCTTCGGGGACCGCCGCGCCGGTCAGGATGCGCATGGTGGTCCCGCCCGCCAGGGGTGCCGGCATCGGGCCTCCAGTCCGCGATTCACCCTCGAGCGGGAGACTGACGCTGAGATGGCGATCGCCGAAGTCGGCGAGGCGAACCGCGTAACCATCCATCGCGCTCACGTCGACCGCGGGTGACGCGTGTCGCGCGTGCATCGGGACGGCAAGGCATCGCCCGAGCGCGTCGAGGATCGCGACCTCTTCGATCTCTACGGGTTCGAAAAGCTCCATCATGACGCCGAGTGCCTGGTCGATCGTGTGCATCACAAGCTGCCCCTTCCTGGGAACGCCCGCGCCGACGGGTACGGTCGGCGAGGCCCATTTTGGGCCTGACGTGTTCCTCGTCTTCGTATTATGAGAAGGCGCTCTGAACGACCAGCGTATCCTTGTCGGAATCTTGACGGGTGGGCGTGGATCCCGAATGGGCGGGCTTGCCAAGGGGCTCCTCCGCTTGGTCGCGGAGGGTGACGAACACGGCGTCGCAGATGGCGTTGCAGACAGCGTCGCAGACGGCACCGCAGATGGCATCGCAGATGGCACCGCAGATGGCACCGCAGATGGCGTTGGTGAGCCCATCGTTGTGCGCACGGCGAGAACGGTGCGTCGGGTGTTCGGGGCCGATGCGGAGATTGTCCTGGTCGGGCGCGACGTCGATCACGGCGACGCCTACGCCCGTCTCGGATTCGTCGAGATCGCCGACGAGCCGGCGGGTATCGGCCCAATGGGTGGCCTGCGTGGGGCGTGTCTGTTTGCGGAGAAGCAAGGGCATCCGTGGGTACTTCTTCTCGGATGCGACATGCCGTTTGTCAGCGCGTCCCTCCTCGAAGCGCTTTCTCGGGCGCGGGGCGAGGGGGAGGACGTCTCTGCGGTCACGCCGCGCGCGAACGGGCGCCTTCAGCCTCTGTGCGCTTTCTACCGCACGTCGAGTGGGCTCCAGGTGACCGAACGCCAGATTGCTGCCGGTCGGTTCGGACTTACGGAGGGGGTCTTGGCGCTGCGCCCGCGCATCGTCGATGTCGCGCCCGACGATGTTCGGTCGCTTCGAGATTGGGATACGCCCGACGATGTGCTCCAAGATGCTGGTGCATGGCCTGCGCTTCATGGAGAGCCCGCGAGGGGAGCGAAGGAAGAATGACGATATCCAGGACGGACGAAACCGAAACCACGGACGAGCGCAGCGGCAAGGACGACCGTAACGGCAAGAGCGACCGCGACGATATGGGCGAGCGAGAAGGTGTCGGCAGGCGCGCAGGCATGGGCAGGCGCGAAGATCAGGACCATCGTCCCTTCTATGCTTTCGACGAAGCGGGCACGGACCTCGCCCTCTTGCCCTTGTCCGCGCGGCGCGCGCTCGACGTTGCGGGGTGCAAGCTGTCATTGCGCGGCTGGCAGTTGCTTGACCTCGAGCACCGTAGAGAGCTGGTCGCCCTTGGGTGTCAAGCGGAGGTCGATGTCTCGCGTGTCTGGGCCGTGTGTGAACATGTGCCCGAGGCTTGGGTTCGCCAAACGCCGATGCCCGAAGTGCCCGAAGATGTCGTTCCGGTGGCCGTCGCCGCGGCGCTCGGTGAGTCGTCCATCGATGAAGCGAAGTGGCGATCGCTGAGGGCGCTCGATCGCTATGTCTTGGTCAAGTACGCCGCCTCATCACGTCCAGGTCGGCTAGCGGCCGCGTGGGCCGAGATCAAGGCGGATACTTTGGCGAGTATGCGTAGCTCAGCGTTATCGATCGACGAGGTCTATGCGGCGGTCGCTCACCCAGGGGCAGGAGGAATCGATGTCTTCGTCGGAGCCGTACGGGCCGAGAATGAGGGGCGCTCCGTGTGTCGCTTGGAGTACGAGGCCTATGTCCCGATGGCCGAGAAGACGCTTCGCCAGATCGTCGACGAGATCCAAGGTGTGATGCCTGAGGTGCGCCTGGCCGTCGTGCATCGATTTGGCATGCTCGCGGTCGGAGACATCGCAGTGATTGCAGCCGCGAGCGCGCCGCATCGCGAAGAAGCGTTCGCGGCTTGCCGGCGGCTGATCGATCGCATCAAAGCCGAGGTTCCAATCTGGAAGCGAGAGTACGGCCCCGATGGGCCCTATTGGGTAGGATGGGCGGACGCGCGCTGCCTTCACGGCGTTGCGCCATCCGGCGAGATCTACGGTGAGGCGAGAGAGACCTACGCCGAGGCGAGAGCGACCCACGTCGAGGCTGCCCATGGTGGGTGTCATGGTCATCACCGCCATCATGAGCATGAGATGCGAGGGCACCGAGACGCGGGTGAGGCGGATGGTGCGGGCGAGGCGGATGGTGCGGATCACGCGATCGTGACGGTGCTTCATGGCGTACGCGTGGGCGTACTCACGTTGAGCGACACTCGGGATGTTCAGCATGATGTTTCCGGCGAGTATCTTGCCCGTGAGCTCCAACGGCTCGGGGCCGACGTGGTCGTACGTGCGATCTTGAAGGATGACGAGGCGGCGATCGCGGACTTCGTTCGGCGAGAGACCGACCCGAAGTCGGCACGCGTCGACGTGCTGATCCTCTCGGGCGGGACCGGCCTTTCACCGCGTGACGTGACCATCGAAGCGATTCAACCGCTCCTGGAGAAGCGACTCGACGGATTCGGCGAGTTGTTTCGTCGTCGGTCGTTCGAAGCGGTCGGACCGAGCGCGATGTTGTCCCGCGCCGTCGCCGGGAGCCGTGGCCGGACGATGGTGTTTGCGCTGCCGGGACGTCCGCAGGCGGTTGCACTTGGGCTTGAACTCATCGCGCCCATTCTGCCCCATGCGGTCGATCTTCTCCGCGGCGTTCCCGATGCGCACGCGTCGGGACGAGAAGCAGAGGGGGGTTAGGTCGATGCGCGTAAACGTTCTCTATTTTGCAGCGGTGCGAGAGCTCCTGAATGAAGCGGAAGCGAGCATCGAGCTCCCGGTCGAGGTTCGCACGGTGCGCGACTTCCGTGATCATCTGCTCGCGCGCCATCCAATCCTACGTCCATGGGCGACCTCGATCCGCATTGCGCGCAACGAGGTCTTCGTTGATGTCGAAGCGCGGCTCGAGGATGGGGACGTGCTCGCGATCATTCCTCCCGTGAGCGGGGGCTAGAGCGAGCCGCAGATCGAGGCGAGATGGGCGAGCAGCCCAGGTGAGAGGGGCAGGCGAGAGGGGCAGGCGAGAGGGGCAGGCGGGAGGGGCGAGCAGACTAGGCGAGAGGGGCGAGCAGAGCGAAGTTGCCTCGTTTCTGGTTTGTTGTGCTACGGTCGCCGGATGTCGAGGGCGGAAGACAAACATGGCGGGGTCAGCGAGGACCATGTCCTCGAAGATAGGCTTCTCCAGGACGCGGAGGCCGCGTTCTTCGCGATCCACGCGCAGGATGCGCGGACCGTGGTGCCGGCGACGGTCCTCGCGACGGGCGGCGAAACGATGGGGAAGCGGGTCGGGTTAGAGACCCCGCGCAGTGCAGCGACCGCGGACCCAGCGCACGCAGCGGATCCAGCGCACGCAGCGGACCCAGCGCACGCAACGGACCCAGCGCACGCAACGGACCCTGCGCACGCAACGGACCCTGCGCACGCAACGGACCCAGCGCACGCAGCGGACCCAGCGCACTCAGGGGACGCGGCGCACTCAGCAGACCCAGCGGAATCATCGGTGCGGTCTGGGGGCGCTTCGGGGTCGGCGGCGCCTTTGACGTCCGCGGCACCCTTGAACTGGTCGGTGCACTACCACGCGCGGATGCTCTCCTGGGTGTTGAAGCTCGAACCAGAGGCCGGCCTGGCCCTGCGGCTGGCGGCCATGGCGCAGCATCTCGGGCGCTATCTGCACCCACGAGGCGACTTCCCAGAAGGTCGCGCAGGTTATCTTGCGTGGCGGGCGCACGCGGCAGCGCGGCAAGCCGAAGCTGCGGAAGACATTCTGGCACGCCTTGGGTGCCCGAGCGCCGTGCGAACGCGTGTGCGTTCGCTCTTGCTCAAGGAAAATCTTGCGCACGATGCGGAGGTGCAGACGCTGGAAGACGCAGCCTGTCTGGTCTTTTTCGAGCTTGAGCTCGAGGCACTATCGCATAAGCATGACCAAGCGAAGTTGGAACGCGTGCTTCGCAAGACGTGGAAGAAGATGTCCGGGCGAGGGCGACGGGAAGCTCAATCGATCGCGGTGGTACGCTCGCCCGAGATCTCGCGCGTCCTTCGGAATTGCCCGGTGGCGGAGGAAAGCTTCGATGTTTGAGGCGATTCTCTTCGACAACGATGGCGTCCTCGTCGACACCGAGCGCCTTTACTACGAGGCGAACCGAGAAATCATCGGGGCGCTCACCGCGTCGATTGAGTTCTCACCGGACGTCTATCGACGGATGTTTCTCGAGAGCAATCTTGGCCTCGCTTCAATCCTGCGTGCAGCCGGCTACGACGACCCATCCTTTATTCGAGCACGCCAAGAGGAGCGAAATGTGCGCTACTCGGCGCTGCTTGCGCTCCATGAGCTCGTGATCGAGGGGGCGGAGGCTGTGTTGGCCGAGCTCTCCGAGCGCTATACCATTGGAATCGTCACGAGCTCACTTCGTTACCATTTTGACGCCATTCATCGGCGCACTGGCCTCCTGCGATATGTGCGTTTCGTGGTCGCCCACGGCGACTATGCGGCGTCGAAGCCTAGCCCGCATCCTTACCTTGTCGGTGTCGAGCGGAGCGGGTGCGCACCCCAGGCGTGCCTGGCGATCGAGGACTCGAGGCGAGGACTGCTTTCTGCAAAGGCGGCGGGGTGTGCTTGCTGGGTCGTTCCTGGTCCGCTGACGCGGGGGAGCGACTTCGGCACGGCCGATCGCATCCTCAGCGAGCTGGGTGAACTTCGATCGCTGCTCTAACGCTTACCCAATGACCTGCCCAAGGTGCGACATGTTCCCGATTGGAAACGAAACGAATGCAAGACTCGTTGCATCATGAATCGGACCAAATTCGGTTTGAATCGTCACATTGCTCGTTCGAGCTTCTGAGCTGATCTCTGAATGAAACGCGCGTAATGTTGAACCTGTCGATCGGGTTTGATGAGATGGGCGACCGTGATCGATGATCGATGATCGATGATCGATGATCGACGATCGACGATCGACGATCGACGATCGACGATCGATGAGCGATGAGCGATGAGCGGTGATCGATGATCGATGATCGGTGATCGATGATCGGTGATCGGCCAGGGGCGATCAGCGACCGGCGATCAGTGACGGCTGAACAGTGAGCAGCGACCGGTGATGAAGTTGCGCGGGTTCGTTCCACGCGCCGGAAGGGAACAGCATGGCGAACGGGCGTTGGTTTGAGTCTTGGCGGGGACGGACACAGCCCGCCGTTGTCGATCGAGTGGCTGAGGTTGTGGGCGACACGAAGGCGCGCGTGCTGGCGCTCGACGATCAGGGCAAGGTTGTCTTCTGGAGCCGGGGAATGACGGAGTTCACGGGTCGGTCCTCGCCATCGATGGTGGGTTCGACCCTCGAGCCGGGCGTTTTCGACCGCGGTCGCGATTCCCGTGGCGAAGGCGCGCCGAAGATCGCAGGTGGTGCTGCGGAAGGCGATGCGGGAAAGAGGCAGAGTCTCGCTCGGGGCGACGATGCGCGCCCAGCTTCGAAGCTGCTGAATACGATCCCGACCCCGGTGCTGGCCGTGAATCGCGCGTTCGATATCACGGAGATCAATGACGCAGGGGCCGCGATGCTGAACCGGACGCGGGAGTCTCTGATCGGGCGGAAGTGCTACGACGTCTTCCGCACGCCGCATTGCCAGACGTCCGAGTGCCGGTGCGCTCAGGCGATGGCGCAGGACCAAGCGCGAAGCGGAGAGACGGTGATGAACATCGGGGCACGAAGCGTCCCGGTGAGATACACGGGCGCCCCGCTCAAAGATGAGCACGGAGAGATCGTCGGTGCGGTCGAGTACGTCGTCGATGCATCCGAGGCCAAGCGAGCGATCGATGATGCACGCGAGAAGGCGGATCACCTGGACAACATCCCAACGCCGGTGGTGGCCATCGATCGGGAGTACAACGTTACGATGATCAACAAGGCCGGCGCGGATCTCCTGAATCGTCCGGCTTCGGAGCTTGTGGGTGCGAAGTGCTACTCGCTTTTCAACACCGAACACTGCAACACGGATGAATGCCGATGTTCGCAGGCGATGCGCGAAGACGCCGTGCGTACGGGCGAAACCGTGGCGGCCCCGAGAGGGCAGCGGAAGCTCGATATAGAATATACCGGGGCGCCGATCAAAGATTCGACGGGTCGGGTTACGGGCGCGCTCGAATATGTCCTCGATGTCTCAGAGCGCAAGAATGTGCTCAAAGACATCGTCTCGGTCTCCAAGCGGATGGCCGAGGCGGACCTGACGGCGAAGGCCAATTCGAACTATACGGGCGACTATCGCAGCATCGCGGACAACCTCAATCGGGGTGTTCGAGCGCAAAACGACGCGATGGTTCAGGTCAGGGATGCCGTCGCGCAGATCGCCGCCGCGTCGGCGCAGATTGCTTCGACCAGCCAATCGAGCGCGGCGGGGGCCACTGAGCAGGCGGCGAGCTTGGAGGAAACGACGAGCGCCCTCGAGTTGCTCGCCGGGCAGACGAGGCGAACGGTCGAGCGTACGGAAGAGGCCGGAAGGGTGGCGGATGCGGCGAGGCTCAACGCGACCGATGGTGCGAGCTTGATGAGCCGCATGGTCGGCGCGATGTCTCAGATACTGAAGGCCTCGATGGATACGACAGCGATCATTCGCGACATCGATGAGATCGCCTTTCAGACAAACCTGCTTGCCCTGAATGCAGCGGTGGAGGCGGCCCGAGCGGGTGATGCGGGGCGAGGGTTCGCGGTCGTTGCGGAGGAAGTGCGTGGTCTTGCGCTGCGAGCCAAGCAGGCGGCCGGGAAGACGTCTGCACTCATCGCCGTGGCCTCGAAGCTCGCGCAACAAGGTGAGCAACTGTCGGGTCAGGTGGATGACAAGCTTTCCGTGATTGCATCGTCGGTCGATCGCGTCAGCGAACTCGTCGGTGAGATTGCTGGTTCAAGCCATGATCAAGCGCGGGGCATTCAGGAGATCAGCAAGGCGATGAGCCAGATCGACACGGTTGTGCAGCAAGCGGCGGCCAATGCGGAGGAGTCTTCGGCGGCGGCGGAGGAGTTGTCGAGTCAGGCGCAGGAATTGGCGGCGATGGTGGGTCGCTTTTCGCTCGAGGGGACGACGACGGCTTCGTTGAAGTTGGGACGCGATGGGTACGGCAACGGGCACGACCGTGGATACGGCAACGGGCACGGCAACGGGCACGGGCGCGATCATGGCAACCGGAACGAGGACTTCGACCACGCTTCTGTTCTGGGGTCTCGTCGTCGCTTCAACTAGGCCTGGGATCGAGGCCCGGGATCGAGGCCTGGGATCGAAGCCTGGGATCGAGGCCTGGGATCGAGGCCTGCGCTCAGGGCCCGCGGATCTGAGCCTGCTTCGGCGTGACCTTTGTGCGCGCTCGCGGAGGGCACGTCGGCTGAGACGATTCGCAAGGTGGTGATCTTCGCGCCCGCTGGGGGGGGCGTGGAGCGGACGACGAGGTTTGCCGGATTCAGGCGCTCGCTCTAGAGCGAGTCGCGTGCCAGATCTTCGATGGTCGTGACGGTCGCGATGAGCCTCTGGATGTAGTCCTCTTGAGGAAGACCAAGCGCTTGCGCGAGGTGGGGTGTGAGCATGTCCTGTTCAAGATGGCGCCGAAGGTGCGCACCATCGGTCGCCTTGAGCGTAGCCTCCGAGCTCTGAACTCGAAGTCGCGCGATGCGGCGGCTGGATGAGGTCTTTCCCAAGGTCGACGTAAGGTGGTTGGTTCTCACGGGTCACCGAAGAGCAATCAGTGTGCCACCCCTGGCACTACGGATTGGGGGTGCCCATGGCCGGGAGGTGGCGTGCGTGATGCGACGGGAGGCGCCGAGCCGGGATTCTGAGAGGACACTTGGCGGATGGGGCTCGGAATGGCTTGATGGCGACCGGGTCACGGGAGGCGTGGTGGAAGAGCAGGGTGCGGAGGATGGCCCGGGGCCTGATGGCTCGGTGCATGGTGGCTCGGGGCCTGACGGCTCGGTGCATGGTGGCTCGGGGCCTGATGGCTCGGGGCATGGCCCCGAGGAGCCGGAGCTGATGGCGGAGCTCATCGACATCCCCTTCGACGTGCTGAGCCATGAGCACGGAACGCGTCTCGACGTCTTTCTCTCGCGTCGCATCCAGCGCATGTCGCGGTCGTTGGCGTCACGGATCATTCGCGAGCGCCTCGTTCGCATAGGGCAGCTCGAGCGGGCGGCGAAGCCTTCAGACCTCGTTCTCGAGGGACAGCAGGTCTTGCTGCGCCGGCGAAAGCTCGACGAACCGCCCGCGGACGACATCGACGTCCCCATCGTTTACGAAGATGATTGGTTCCTAGGTGTCAACAAACCGGGGGATTTGGTCGTGCATCCGACAGCCTCCGCCTATCATCGCACGTTGATTCGCGTGCTCAGGACCCGACTCCGGGACGAGACCCTCGATCTCGCCCACCGCATCGACAAGGAGACTTCGGGGCTTGTTCTCGTGGCGCGACATCTTCGGGCGTCGGCGGCGCTGAAGACTTTGTTCGCGGAGCGCCGCGTGAAGAAGTCTTATCTGGCCGTCGTTCGAGGCGTTCCCGACTGGTCGGCGCGGGTTCTCGATGCGCCGATGCGGCTGGTGCCCGAGAGTCGAAGCGGCGTTGCGATGGAGGTTGGCGGGGAGGGTGCGATGGAAGCACTCACCGAGTTCACGGTCTTGGCGAGAGGTCCGACGGCTGCGCTCGTCGAGGCACGACCGCATACCGGTCGACAGCACCAGATTCGTGTGCACCTTCAACATCTCGGGCACCCGATCATCGGCGACAAGCTCTATCTTGGCGGAGAGGACTTCTTCATTGCCGCGCTCCGGGGCGGTCTCTCCGACGAAGAGCTCGTATCGTCCGTCGGTCACACAAGACATGCGCTCCACGCCTTCCGCGCAACTTTCGTTCATCCGAAGGACCGCGAGGTCATTACGGTCTCGGCGGGGCCTCGCCAAGACCTCGTCGAACTCGCGCGGTCGCTCGGTTTGGAGATGCCTTCCACGTTCTAAAGTGAACCCAACCCAACCCAACCCAACCAAAGTAGACTAAGACCCTTCGAAGCGTTCGATGGCCGTCCGCAGTTCTACGATCGATGTCTCCATGACGTCTCGACAGAAGGTCACCTTGAGATGACTGAGCCCCTGGATGCCCTGAATCGAGAACCGCCGGAAGTCGTCGATGCGGAAGAAAGGCCGGGCGAAGAACGGGAAGTACTGGAGATCGCCGAGTTGGGCTAGGTGGTGGATGAATCCTTCGCTGATGGGCTCGTCGAGCAGGACTTCCTTGATGAACGACCCGTCGAAACAATTGGGCATGGGACGAATATCCAGCGCTTTCATCGTCGCGCCTTCTGGGGGATCGTCGTGGAACTTGGGCTTCTGTCTGCGTTCGTGCGTGCGTTCTCGAGACCTACGTTCGTGCGTGCGTTCGTTCGTGCGCTCGTGCTCGTGCTCGTGCTGGTGCTCGTGCTTGCGCTCATCTGGCAAAGCTGCTTCAGCGCCTCGATGGTTGCCTCGACCTCTTTATCTCGTGTGAAGTATGAGGGACTGATTCTCAGGCATCCGGAAGGCGATGAGCCCATTGCGCCATGGATCAAGGGTGCGCAGTGAAGGCCGCTGCGAACGACGATCGAGAACGCGTTCTCGAGAATATATCCCGCCTGCTCTGGATCGATGCCCTCGATATTCAGCGCGATCATCGCTCGATCGCGATCCGGTTCCCCGTAGAGCACGATCTCTGGCATGGCCTCGAACGCGTCGAGGAAAGCGCCGACGACCGCGCGCTTGCGTTGGGTGATCGCTTCGAGTCCAATCGAACGGATGAACTCGATGCCGGCTTTGAGCGAGATGATACCGAGCGAGTTCAAGGTGCCGGCTTCGAGTCGAAGGGGCATCTCTTCGGGCTGATAGGGTTCGTGGCTCCGGACGCCTGTTCCCCCGATGCGCCACGGACGGAGGTCCACACCCTCTCGCACATACAGCCCTCCGATGCCTTGAAGCGCGTGGAGGCTCTTGTGCCCGGTAAACGCGAGCAGGTCGATGCCGATCTCCTTAACGTCGATGGCGACCTGCCCCGCGGATTGCGCGGCATCGACGACCAGGAGCGCACCGTGCGCGTGTGCGACCGACCCGATCGAGCTCAGGTCTTGGACGACTCCGGTTACGTTTGAGGCGTGGCTCAGGATGACGGCTCGGGTGTTGGGCTTAAGCGCTGCTTCGATGTCGCTCGGCGCAACGCGTCCCGATCGATCGCAGCGGACCACGGTGAGCGCGATGTCCCCTTCTCGCTGCAGGGTCGCAAGTGGGCGCAGCGTTGCGTTGTGATCGGCTTGGGTCGTGATGACGTGGGCCCCGCCCACGAGAGACAACCCATGGATCGCCATGTTCAGGGCATCGGTGGCGTTTCCGGCGAACGCGATTCGCTGGGCGTTCGCGACCCCGAAGAAGTCGGCGAGCGACGACCGACACGATTCGATCGGATCTTCACCGGCCGATGCCGATGTGGACCGACGTGCGTCGTACGGGGGAACGTCTAGGGACGTCCGCACGGCCTCGAGGACGAGAGGCGGCTTTGGAAATCCCGTGGCGGCGTTGTTCAGGTAGATCAAGATTCGGTACGCCCGGACCGCTTACGCTTGCACCTGCGCTTACGTTTGCACCTGCGCTTACGTTTGTACCTGCGCTTACGTTTGCACCTGCGCCTACGCTCTAGTCACGACGAACTCACCAAAAGCGTCGCCCAGCTCGATGCCTTTGGTTTGTTCGCACTTGAACGTGCCGTGACCGTCGGGATACGGCTTGTCACCATATGCGATGTCCATGAACGCTCGGGAGACGCCCTTGATCATGAAAGCCAAGGGCTTCTTGGCGGTGTCGGCCGGCTTGGCGGTGTCGGCTTCGTAGTAGTCATAGGCGCGAACGACCATCTTTTCGCCGGGCTCGAGCTCGACGATCTCAGCCTTCGCCCAACCCCAGGCAGTAAAGACTGCATAGGCGCCGCGCAGTGTATCTTCGAGCGGGGTCTTGGGGTCGATCATCGGACCGATGATTGACTTGAACTCGTCGGAATTGATGATGCCCCAACCCGTGTGATAGCCGCATTCGCCCGCGGCGTTCTCGAGGAGGCCAGCCGCGTCGTCGCGGAGCGCCTCGCCGGCCTCGTTCAAGATCTTCAGTGAGAAGCTGTTCCAAAACTCGGTCGGGAACTGGTTGACGAGGACGCCGAAGGCCGGAATGAGGCCTTCGGCGTTGCCTCGGACTCGGATCTGAGACAACTGCTCGATGGCTTTCTCTCGGTCGATTGTCATGCCTGTGCCCCCTGTCTTGTCGCTGAGATCGTGAACTTCGAAGCGGGCTGGCCGCACACGATGCTTTGTTCCTCTCGTACGGCGAAGGATCCGAGCTTGGCGTTCGTGACGGCTTCGCACGCACCGGCGATGAAGCCTTGGCCGATGTAGTTGACCGGGTTATCTCTCTTCCCCCACTTCTTGACCCAGCCTTCGTCGACGTGCGAATGCCGCATCTCCGCCGCACCGCCCGCGCCATGGAGCTCCAAACGGATCGATCCAAGACCGACGAAGCCACAATAGCTCTCGGCGACCTCGATTCGCTCGCGCGGCTCAGTGATTCCATTCTTCTCGAAATATTTACTGAGCTCACGGAAGGCAAACTCCTCCGCTGCCTGCGCAAGAAGCTCAGGCCCGCGGAAGCTTTTGGCATCGTCCGCGAGCTGAGTGATCAACGTCGCGTAGTGGTGGCAATGAAACACGCTCGATGCGTCGTTGATGTATTGCCGAGCCTTCTCCGGTTGAAAATGCTGCGTGGCTTTGAATTCCACTGTCACGTAATCTGCCCCTTTCTTGCGCGCTGCAGGGTACACGTTGCAAGCGCCTTGCGCCTTGCGCCTTGCGCCTTGCGCCTTGCGCCTTGCGCCTTGCGCCTTGCGCCTTGCGCCTCGTGCCTTGCGCCTCGTGCCTTGCGCCTCGTGCCTTGCGCCTCGTGCCTCGCGACTCGCTTCTGACTACTGGCTATCGCGCTAGCGCGCCCCGAATTCCTTTCTGAGTTCCTGCATCGCACTCATGAACTTCTTGACGTTCTCGGGGGAGTCCGGCGCCGCGCCGGCCTTGGTCGATGGAATCGTCGTCAGAATCGCGAGCCTCATCTTGGCCTTAAGCTGACCCATCGCCTCCGCCTCCTTGAAAAATTGCTCCAGTTTTGCACCCATATGCGACCTCCGATCATCTTTCGGCCAGACGAGCGCAGCACCATGTTGGCTCACGAAGCCTCGTGCTCCCGATCGCGCCCGGCGTCCCGATTTTCGGTCGCCCAGCGTGATTTCGGTCGCCCAGCGTGATCTGGCCGAAGCTGCTGCTACGACCTCGGGCTCTGCACTGCGATGTGATCTCGTCGGTGAGTCGTTGATACGTTGTGCCGCATGGGCCCGCAAGCCGGCCCAGCGAACAGGATGGAAGCCGTGTGACGGCGAGGGTCACCGGTGGCCGCAGGTCGTTTCCGCTGCGAAATCCCAGGGTTCGAAATCAAGGCCGAGCTGTCGCGCCTGATGCGACACCTGTCGCCTGAGTACCTACGTAACCGCGGCCCCTCTTGCCCGATTCGGTCCTTGGTTGGCCCGGAGCGGCGCTTGCATTCGGCGGCGCGAGCAACTGCTCGGCCGAGTGCCGGGCTGGGACAAGGAGAAGAGGCATGAAGAAACTAGTACTCGGAACAGTGTTCGGTTCGTTGATGAGCGTGTTGGTCCTTGCGGCGTGCGGCGGTACGGAGGCCGATGACGGCCTGACCGATGCGGATGAGAGTGCCGCGCGGGCCGCCGGTTACAGTGTTGGGGGTGGTTCAAGCACAAGCTGTTCGGGCGGCGCGTTTGGATACAACTGCGGTCGCGCTTCTTCCGGTTCGTCTTCCTATGGGAGCGGAAGCGGTTCGACGAGTTCGGGCGGATACACGAGCGGCGGTTCGACGACGACATCGAGATCGGGGACGCGCGGGTACAACTCGACCTGCGGTCAGGACAGTGACTGCATCTCGTCACTGGTCTGCCGCACTGGACGATGCTTGAATCTCGGCGGCATCAACTCGACCTGCTCGCGCGACAGCGAGTGCATCAGCTCGCTGGTCTGCAACTCGGTGACGGCGCGCTGCGCGAACCTCGGTGGCAACTACACGCGATGCGGCCGAGACGCGGACTGCCTCTCGACGCTGAGCTGCAACTATCGCGGCTACTGCTCGGCCTATTGAGACCTGAGACCTGAGACCTGAGACCTCAGATCTCAACTGAGCCCCACACAAGTCCAGCCCTACGTTCCCGCAGGTCGCCGGCAGTGCTGGCGCATGGTGTCTCCCCGTGTAGGCGTCCGTGCCACGACGTCCGCTTCGCACCGCCTTCACACCAGAGCCCGTTTCTTCCGCTTCGCGACTGCCGAAAGGGCGCGTTCCATGGGACTCGGCCGAGATGCGAGGCTCTAGACGGGGGGAGGTGCGCTTTGGAAACGAAGGCGGTCGAAGCATTCCAGTCCTCGGACGAACCGGACCGAGTCGACCCTGATTCTCTCATTCCCGTTCGGATGGTGAATGAGTTCGTCTACTGCCCGAGGCTATTTTGGCTCATGCACCGCTGCGGCATCGAGGCCGAGAACGAGCATGTCATCCGCGGGCTGAGCGTGCATCGGCGTGTCGACAAGCCAGGCGGCTCGATCGCCGCGCCAGGCTCGGCCCCAAACGCGCGCACTTCGTCGAAGTCGGAAGTCCTGGCTGCGCGAAGCCGAGACAGAGACGCGGCGACCGGCGAAGACCTCACGCCACGCGAAGACCTTGCGGCATGCGAAGACCTTGCGGCATGCGAAGACCTTGCGCCCGACGAAGACCGGGCCGGGGGTGGAAGCGGGTTGCGATGGCATGCGCGGGGGCTGACGCTCTCGTCGAACGCCATCGGCGTGAGCGGAAAGCTTGATCTCGTCGCGGATGTCGGCGGTGAAATGATGCCGGTCGACACAAAGAAAGGTCATCCACCCGAGGACGGGGGACTCTGGCCGGCCGACGAGATCCAGCTTGCGCTTCAAGGCCTTCTGCTTCGCGAAGCTGGCTACGTGTGCTCGAAAGTCGCGGCGTACTATGTCGAGACTCGGCAGAGGGTCGTTGTGCCCCTGACGGACGACCTTGCCGCGAGGGCGAGAGCCGCCGTAGAGAATGCTCGCCGTATTGCAGAGACGAATGAGAGTCCTGCGCCCTTGGTTGATTCGCCAAAGTGCCGCGGCTGTGCGCACAACGCGATCTGTCAGCCAGACGAAATACATTGCCTTCGCAGTCGCGGGAATCAGGGCGACGGGCGCGTCGGCGCGTACGATGTCGATGCTCCGGACATCGATGCTCCGGACATCGATGCTCCGGACATCGGTGCTCCGGACATCCGTGCCGCGGACTTCGATGCCCACGTCGCCGAGGACGGCGGTTGTGGGGAGTGCGAGGATCCGTCGACGCGCCCGATTCGTCGGATCATTCCCGCCTCATTGGATGCGCTACCTGTGTAAGTCGGTGACTGACAAGATCAGGCCTGACTCGTGGCGTCTGCGTCGAAGCTGCGGCGCCGACCGTCTTGTGACCCGCCCCGATTACTCACCTTGCGTTCCCGCTCGAGAAGATGAGGCCCCAGGTCCAGACCGCCATCGGTCTGTATAGTTTGACATTCGTGTGTCTCGAATCCGCGCGCGCGGGTGTCCTGCGCTGATTTCTGGGCTCATTTGGAACAGGCTTCTTGGCCTGGGTTGAAAACCTGAGGGCAGTTGTCGCACGCATCGCCGTAAGCATCTTGATCGACGTCTTCCTGGCCTGGGTTCCGAAGCAAGGGACAATTGTCTCGGAAATTGTTGACCCCGTCCCCGTCCCCGTCGTCGTCGGGCGACGTTGCGTCCAAGACCGCCGGCGTCAACGTCTCAATTACAAACTCCAACTCCGACGCTGGCTCTGACTGGAAGACGGCGAACTTTGGAAGCAGAAAAGATTCCCAGGACACGTTGAACACCGGACGGTCGAGTGCGCACAATCGAAGGAGCAGCGCCGCATAGAGAACGATTGCCACGAGGTGCGCCGAGCTCAGCCAAGGCATCCAGCTCTGTTGGGCAGGCTCTCCACCGCGCCGCAAAGTAAGAGTGAGCGACGCCAGAGCTCCAAGAGTCCCTGCGAGACCAACGAAGAACTGCCAGCTGTTTCCCATAGCCACCCGGCGCTCAACCACGCAACCGTATTACGCGTGGGCTCCTTTGGTCCAGCGCGAGCCGTCGCACCATTCCGCACCCAGCGATCCCGAGGTGGCGCAACCTGGCCGGCTCCTCGCGGGTCACCGACCGCGTTGAGTCCTGCAGCACTTGCGCGATAGCGTGAAGGCCTTGAGCGCAATGACTTGGTTGAATTCCTACGGTGCTCTCTTCGGTAGCTTGATGGACTCCCAGCTCCGCATTTCGCCCGCGGACGCCTGGCTGTTGGGATTCTCATGGGTTGTGGGCGGCGTCGCCGTCGCGGGGTACACCTTGCTTCTCGACGCATGGATTCGGTTGCTGGTTCGCTTGGGATTTGCGCTGGCTGGTGTCCAGGTGGGCTTGGGATCTCGTTCGATTCCGCTCTTGCCTGGAATCCTAGTCTCCTGTCTGTCGCCTCTCTTGGGCGGGGGCGTTCTAGGTGCGGGTGTCTTGTGTGCAGCTATGCTTGGACCCGCCTTGTTCCGTGACGCCGCCGCCCTCGTGTTGGCCAGGCACGCACCCGCCCCACGCGGTGATCTTGGCGAATTACTGACCCGCCTCGGACTTCGAGCCCATCCTGTGGGTCCGGTCGTAGCGCATATCCGGATTGCGGGTGTGCTGGCGCCCGCCCTAACCGCATTCATGTTGTTCCACCCAACGCAGATGACGACAGAGCAGCTCATACGCATTGGAAGCCTACGCTGCGACGGGATTTCCGCCTGGACGGTGCGTGAACTCACGCGCAGACGCTTCTCTCACCGATACTCGCCCGCGTCGTCGGATTGGAGTTTGTGGTCGGACGACTCTGACGCGCAAGAATTTGCCGAGCAGGTAAGAACCAATGTCTGGCTTTCGCGGTTGGATCCGCGCTACACGGCCTACGCAAACGAATTTTGCCTTTTCGCGCCGAACAAATCACCCGATCTCGGGCGGGAAATCCGGGCGGCCTGCCGCTGCTCGCCTTTGGGTGCTCGGACCCCCTTCCAGCCGGTAAACAGTGTTTGGGGTTGAAGCCAAATCCCCGGACCCGAGACAGCGAGCGGCTCCACAACTTGGTCTTGGCGAATGCCGGCGAGTCCATGAGTCCATTCGCCCGGAAGATCGGGACGCCGGCCAAGACCTTGCCTCTGCCGATGCTGATGCCGATGCTGATGCCGATGCCGATGCCGATGCCGATGCCGATGCCGATGCCGATGCCGATGCCGATGCCGATGCCGATGCACGTCGGCGTGACGGGGCGCTGGTGAGCGATCGGTGCTATCGCAGCCTCTTCGAGTCCGGGACTCCGCCGGAGTCGACTTGCGATGGGCGCTCCCGTCGCCCTTGGATCAGCCCCATAACCGGCGGCAAAGCAAGAACCGCGACGCCGATGAGAGAAATGGGGACGCCAAACGCGAGCAGCCCGATGCCTTTCTCCGGTCGTCCGAAGAAAAAACACTCCCACACCCCGAGAGCGGTTGGGAAGCCTCCGAAGAAGAACGCCATGACCGCGATGAGGAGGCGCCCAAAGATTGTGATCCCACTCCCGCTGCTCGAAGGCCAAGCGCCGCGCCGACGAGGTTTGTTGATGGCTGAGGCGGAGGTCCTGGGCTTCAGGACACCGATCTCGACGGCTCGGGACGAGCCCCGCAGGTACCGAGTGATCGCACGTAGCTCGTCGGCGCTGCTGAGCCGATCCGCAGGGTTATGGGCGAGGAGCCGTTGAAGAAGCTCGGCGGTGCCGGCATTCAGCCGCACGCACGATGCCCACTCGAGCTGGCCTGCCAACCCAAGGAATGCGCTTGGTTCTTGCCGCGACAACAGCGCCAGCGCAAGGGCTCCCAGCGCGTAGTAGTCCGTCGCGGGGGTGGCGTCGCCACGAAACTGCTCTGGCGCCATATATCCAAAGGTTCCCGATACGGTGCTCCCACCTTGGCGAGCGTCTTTGAACGCGTCGCGGACCGAGCCGAAGTCGACCAGCACGAGTGCCCGATTCGAGGCGCGACGGATCACGTTGCTCGGCTTGATATCCCGATGGATGACGGGCGGCCTAAGCCCATGGAGGTAGTCCAAAATCCCAGCCAACTCCTCGAGGATGTTGTGGACCTCGGCCTCGTCATAGCGATGCGTTTCCATCTCGGCGGCTAAGTTGGCGCCCTCGATGAACTCCTGCACCAGATAAAGCGCTGGGTGCTTGCCGCTCTCCAGCTCAAAGTCGTCCAGATACCGCGGAATCGCCGGATGTTGGAGCTGCTTGAGGACTTCCGCTTCCCGATGAAACAGCTCCAAAGCTTTGAGATCCGCGACGCGAACGTAAGAAAGCTCCTTGATCGCGACGCGTTGATTCGTGTTCACATCGATGGCCGCATACGTAGTTCCCATGGAACCCTGGCCCACGACAGAATCGAGACGATAGATCCCGCGAAGAAGCGAAGACTCACCACACTGTGAACACCTCGTCTGCTTCGTCCGCTTCCCACACGATGCGCAGATAGCCGCTTGGGTCCGCTGGTGCACGGCGGATTATAGCCGCGCTCGCACGGCGCGAGCAATGACCCCTCGCTACGCGCCATTCAGATCCGCCAAGACGGGCTCGTCAAACCGCAAACGCACAGCGAATCCTGCATCGACCGGCGGTCGATGCGCAGGCGCTCGACGAATTCGAACCGAGTGTCGAAGTAGGTGTCCGTCGTCGTCGAGATCGAGTGGCAAGATGTGCGCATGCGCGTGGGTCTTCAGATGTTCGCCTTGTTCGTCCCTTCCCGTGAGTTCGGGGCAGGCCACCGCATGACCGCCGCCGACTCTTCGGACCAGAGCCGGATGAAGCTTCTCTTTGTCCGGATTGCGGGTGTGCTGGCGCCTGGCTTAACCGCATTCAGGTTGTTCCAGCCGACGCAGGTGACGACAGAACAGCTCATAAGCACTACAAGCCTACGCTGCGACGGGATTTCCGCCTGGAGGGCGCGTGAACTTATGCGCAGACGCATCTCTGACCGATATTCGCCCGCGTCGTCAGATTGAAGTTTGGGGTCGGCCGATCAGCCACTCACACGCAGCGCAATCAGCCGTCGACGAGTCCGCGACTCGCGGAGCTCGACCCCGTGATCGTTGTCTTCGGCGTGGTGCTGGGCCTGTCTCTCGGCGAGTCAAGTGTGCCCATCGAAGGCTGTACCCAGGGTGGGCCGAAATCCGGCGCAACAGGCGCAACCAATCCGTCTCGACATCCGACAACCGATAGACTGTGACCGTGCGTTTCAGCGCTCGTCGCACGACGCGCTTTCGAGAGCCGCCGGTGCTCGATCCGGGACCAGAGTGGGTCCAGTGCACGCCGCTCCCGTCCCTGAGGCGTGGTTACGGCACGGCGCCCATCGACTCCGCCTTCAGGGCGGGATTGTGGGCACGTATCTGTCGTGCCGCCTCGACTTCTCGCGAGCTTTCTCTTCTTGGCCCAGAAGGCTTTTCGATTTCGCGGAACGGTTCAGAAGCGACGCTTCCCGGGTTTGATCTCGCGCTCCCGATGGCCCTGTATTGCCCACGCCGAAACGGTCGTGCTCCTGCGGACGTTCCTGCGGACGTGGGGGTGGTCGGTGGCTTGCGCACGGGTGAGTCTGGTTTGTGCTTGGCGGCCGTAGGTCCCTCGACGGCAAGTTCGGAAACGTGGGGCATGAGCTGGGGCGATCTTGAGGCAACTTTGACACAGTCGGTACCCAGGCGCTGGTTGACGCGCAGGGAGGGCATAGACTCCGACTGGTTCGACCCGCTCGTTCGTGCGGTCGAGGCGTTGTGGGATCGCGCCGTGAGCGACGTACGCTAGCTCACATTCGAGCCTGCACTCATCCGATTTTCGCCTTCCGTCAAACTGAGCAGATCGTTACATTCTTTCGATGCTGCGCTCGGGTGGTGACGCGACCGCGACCGCGACCGCGTTGGCCAGGCTCAGTTGGGGCGTGCCTAGGCCTTCGGGGGTCCCGAAACTTGGAACACAGGCGGTGGTCAACGCGCGCTGGTCTCTGGTCCGCGAAGCGATGGTTCCTCATCTCGAAGGCAGATGCGGGCGCATCGACTCCATTGAATCTTGGCTTCGAACAGGGGTCGCGCTCCGCGAACGAATGACGGATGCAGAGTGCGCCGCACTGTTTCTCCTTCGTCTTCGCGACCAGGCCGCCACCGATTGCTTTGGCCCGGATGTCGGCGCCTTCGTTGACCAGTTGTGCTCATGGCTTTCTGCGGCTGATGGTCAAGATCCGACCGCCAACCGCGGACGGCTGCATGAACTCGACGCCGCTCTCTCTTGGCTTCCTTCGCGACCCGTCGAGTCGATCGCGGAGGAGATCAGGCAGGAGATTCGAAAGATCGCGCAGGAACGCACAACAGAGGCCAAGAATACCGCGCCGCAAACGAGAAGACCAAACGCCCCACCCCCAGCTGCTGCTCCTGCTGCTGCTGCTCCTGCTGCTGCTGCGGCGGCGGCGGCTGTCGTAGGCGCGGTAACGCGACCGCGACGCTTAGACGCTCCGTTGGCGATGGCCAAGCTGGGAGAAGATCTCTCTTATGGAGGCAGCGCCGTGTTGGCGATCATCGACGATGAAGTCACGCGCGATCCGGACTGTCGATTGGCCTTCGCCCTGAGGTCCCGTCATGGCGCGTGCGACCCAGACCGACCAGGCGAGCGTCTCGCGGATCTGGTGCTCCTCCTGCGACGCTTCCGCTCACCGACGGATCAGGGCCGCCACCTGGATACAGAGCTCATTGAACAGACCTTCGGCGACGTCGGGCGACGCTTGGTGGACACGCTGGTTCGACTGTCTCAGGTCCCAAGACCACCCGAACCGAACCTATTGGCGCTTGGGCAAATGGTTGATCGATTGAGGTTGTGTCTGCCGAGAGGTGAAGCCAAGACCTTGGTCGACGAGCTCGTACGGCGCCCGAACCTGCTTCCTGTTTCCAATCCCGTCCTCGATCGGCTCCTTCCGCATATCCCAGACGGTCACCTCAAAGACCAAGGACTCATCGCCGCGCAGCATCTCCTTCCCTCCGTCTTGAATCTGATCGAGGCATGCATCGCCAAAGGGATGAAGCCCGAGCACATTCACGTGATCTCCACGCCCTACAACTTCAACCCGCTGGTCGCGGCCTACCTGAAGCTGCTTGACGTGCACGTTCAGGGATCGGCTTCTTTTGGCCTCGATCAACGAGGCGGTCGAACGGTGCGTGCGCGCGAAATGCGGAAGTTTTTGAAACATGTGGCGCAGGGTTCGCTTCCGCCCCAAGGATATCGAGTCCTGGATGATGGTGGCCTCCTGATCACGCAGCTCTTCGATGGAGGAGAGGTTCATCCAGCTGATGAGATCGCAGCCGATTACATCAGAAAGGTGTGCGCGCGCCTCCGTCCAATGATTCGCTCGGCCACGGAGCAGACCACGCGCGGGTTGACAGAGCTCGAAGAACTCCTCGCCAACGGAAAGCTCTCCATCCCCGTGTTTACGGTCGCGAACCAGCCCGGGAAGCGGCGGGAAGGCGCTCTCATCGGTGCGATGCTGGCCAACTCCTGGCTTCGTGAGCTGTGCCAGGCCGGCTGGCTCGATAAGAATCCAAGCCTCCTCAACATCAGCGCGGGCACGGTTGGACTCCAGGCCGCAATACGATTGCAGGCGTTCGGGCTGCCGACCGCGGTGTTCGACATCGACCCGGCGCAACTCGAGAAGGCACGCAGAAGCGGGTTTCCGGGCACCCTTCTTTCCGAGCTACCCAAAGACCCAGATGCCTACGCTGGGCTCCTGAGCTCCGTTGGAAAGCCGGTGGTCTCCCGGCTTTGGCTCCGGCGAAAGCGAGGGCCCTATGGGAGTGGCTCCTCGATGAACGTCGAGTTCGACGGGACGAAGTGCGGACCGCTCAGCGGCGAGATGAACCAGAGCCGTCCAATCAACTTCACGGGAAATGGGTTTGAGCGACCGAAGCCAGCAGAGATCGGAATGACCATCGCGCTACTCTTTCTCGGCATTTGCAGCGACGACGCCGAACTCGGCGCCGGCATGTTCGATCTCGACCGGACGCTCCACGACAAAGTCGTTGATTCGGCGGTGTCTCTCGGCGGACTCGAACCCGTGCCGGTTGGGCCGCCACGCGATCACCATCTCCCTCGACCGGACGCGCTGAGCCCGGCCCCGACCCACGACGAATGGATGACGTACTTGGGCGCGCTGCCTCGGCCCGTTACGCCTCGTCCCAACGGCGTTGGATTCGTGGGCGGTCTTTATTTCTTCAAAGATGAAGCGGGCAGCGTGCGGTGTGTCGATACGGAGGGTGATCGAGGCGGGCATCGCGGGCGTTCCTTCGTCGTGCCGGAGCTTACGGAAGTCCCCGAGCGTTCAATGAACGGAGGCGCACCTAAAGCTGACCATCCGGTACTTCTGTTCGAGCAGTGGGACCGAGCGAAGGCGACGATTCGCGTGGCGTCCGGCCCACCAGGTGCGCTCAAGCTGAGTGAACCGCTCACGGTCGATGGCCCCCCTGCTTCGCACTATATCTGCGAATCGCTCAGCCACATGGTTGACGCAGGCATCTTGGGCCCGATCGTAATGCGCTTCGAGAACGGGCTCGTGTTCGAACAGGGCGATGAACTCGTGGTGCTGTGGCCGAAGCGCTGGGATGAGCCCTGCCGATACGCTAAACCGTTCGGAGCTCGCACGCTCGTCGAGATGGACGACTCCACACGGCTCATTTGCATCGATCGGACGTCAGGGGCGGTCCAAGTCATTGGCGAACGTCGCTGCGATGGCGACATCCTTGAATGCCCGCTTCACGATATTCAAGAGTGCCTACGACCTGGCCCCTACAACGACAAGCTATTCGTTGGAACGGCGGCTTCCGGGCGCCCCGCAGTCGCCTATCTTGGAACCAGATCGCCGGGAACGAAAGCCCCGTCCAGTCAGTGGAAGGTCTTTGAGCTTCCGGCCGGGGCCACGATACACGATGTGTATTGGCCGGGGGATGTCTACCGCTTCCGAATCACGTACACAGAAGCTGGCGTGCCTCCTGAGCCGGGAAACCTGAAGGAGATCGAGTACGCGCCTCTCGACGAGATCCTCGAGCGCCTGGCGGATGGCGAGCATGCGAAGGATGCGAAGGATGCGCGACGCGGGGTCCGCCGATGACGATCATCGAGCTGCTCAAGACCCATCCGGTGCTCCAGACCTTGCCTCCTCCCGCATTGCGGACGCTGTCAGAGGCCTCAACGCTGCGCCGCCTGGCCGACCGAGAGATCTTGTATCGGCACGGGACGCCGGCCGATCGAGCCTTCGTGCTCGTTGAGGGGCTGGTTCGTGTCTATCAAGTGGGCCCCGACGGTCGCGAGGTGACCGTCACGAACCTCCTCCCACCCAACTTGTTCGGAGACAACGTACTCGTCGCCGAAGACGCCGGCGCCCCACCGAAGGGCTATCCGGAGAACACGATGGCTTTGAGAGCAACCTCGGTGATCGAGATTCCAGCAGCCGCCTATTTGACGGTCCTGAAGGGCTCTCCCGAGATGGCCTGGGAGCTGCTCCGAGATGTCTGCTGCCGATTCAACGGAGCCGCATTTCGTGAAGTCGACGTGATGCTGTCGGTTCCAGTTCGGTTGGCGTCCTTGCTTCTGTCTTATGCCGACTTGAGCGGAGTCGTCGTCCCGGAAGGCATTCGGATTCAGCTCCCGCTGACCCATCGAGATCTCGCCGATGGATTGGGCGTGACCACCAGATCGGTCGCGCGCGCCCTTACCGATTGGTCTGAAATGAACCTCATCACGAAGAAGAAGGGATGGCTTATCGTCCGAGACACAGCCGCGCTACGTGCGCTGTGCGGACAGGGGCTTCTCTCCCACGTCTATCTCTACGAGCCTGGAAAGGCGAACCCGAAGACTGAACCAACCAAGGCTTGATGTTTCGCCGATTCGGCCCGTCGCGCCTTCAACCGTTCGAACGTTGCGCTTCAGCCTCTCGAACGTTGCGCCTTCTGCTGCTCGAACATCCAGTCGCTCAATAGCCCGGAAGTTCGCGGCTATCCGATGCTCCGCGGGCGCTCCCCATCGTTCAGGCCAACTCTCGCGAGCGGAACCTTGTCGACCCGCGGACGCGCACGCGCGATGCTTTCGAAACCGCAGACGCTGTTCGAGCGAGAATGGCCTTGTGATTGCCTCCGCGAGAGATGGCGTTCTCCGACATGCGGACAACCAACGAATTCGTGAGAACGGAGTTCTATTGCGCGGGGCGGCGGCAAGCCTGCTGGAGCACTCCGATGGGCGCTCGGTCGCGGTGGAGATCCTCGTCGCGCCCGCCATCGTCGAGGTAAGCGCCGCGACCCGAGTGATCGCAATCGGCGAGACTCGCATCAAGCCAAGCTGCTCGGTCCTTTGCCCACCTCGATCGCAGGAAGCACTGCGAGAAGCTTGGCTTCACAGCATCTTGTTCAATCCATCGGAAGCCAAGATCGGCCTTCTGCTCTTGCTCGTTTGCTATGCGCACTTGAGATCACCGTCCGGCCGTGTCCCCATTCCTCTTACGAACGGACGAATCTCTGAGCTGTGTGCGGTCACGGAGCGATCGGTCAATCGTGCCGTCGTTCCGTGGGTCGAAAGCGGGGCTCTTCGTCGAGACCGACAAGGATACGAGGTGCGGGACCCGGTCCGACTCAACACAGACATCACCCACATTCTTCGCGAACTGAGTGCGCTGACTGCACTGAGCTCACTCAGTGCGGTCGATCCATAGCCGGGCGCGACGTCGCACGATCGAAACCGAGTTGGGACGCGCCGAGTTGGGACGCGCCGAGTGGGACGCGCCGAGTACCGGACTCAGATCAGGGTGAACCGACGCAGGAAGTCGCACAAAGGCGACGTTGGCGCATCCGGGCGAGTACGAGGTGCGAACGTCTGAGAACCCGCGCTACGGTACGCCATGCTTTCGAAAGGCGTAGAAGCGACCGTACTCCGCAGACCCGCGCGCCCCCGCCTGGCTTCGACGCCTATTCTCTACTGTGCGTTCGTGGGCGGCGTCGCGGTTCACTCTCTGCTCCTCTTCTCGTGCGGCGGAAACGCGAGTTCCCCGTCCGATGCATCCTCCGTGGGCACCGACGCCGACGTTGCGCGTACAGATGCCGGTCAGGGAGCGGACGTGGCGACCTTGCCGCACGACGCGGAGATCCGCGATGGCGCGGGGCAACCGGCCGACTCGGGGACCTCTGTGAACGACTCGGGGACATCAGCGAGCGACGCGGAGACGGAAGGCGATGCAGCGCCCGACGCAGCGCCCATTTGGGAGGATGAGAGCCAGCCTCCTCCGCCCGTAGATCCAATCGCGGCCGGAGACATCTCGGAGGCGACGCGCTTTCTATACGAAGGCGAGAACGCAATCCAGCAAGGCGTGGCTCCCGGAACAATCGCAGCGGACCGGGTTGCGGTTCTGCGGGGTCGCGTCGTCGATCTCGAGGGTCAGCCGGTGGACGGCGTCGAGATCACCCTTGTCGATCACCCAGAGTACGGCACGAGCCGAACGAGGCGGGATGGGATCTTCGACATCGCGGTGAACGGCGGCGCACCGCTCACGGTGCAGTACGGACGAGAAGGCTATCTCCCCGTCCAGCGGGCGACGGACACCCGGTGGAAGGGATACACATGGCTCCCCGAGGTTGCCTTGACACCGCTCGATCCTGTGGTCACACCGGTCGTGCTCGGTCTCAGTCAGGTCCAGATCGCGCGAGGCTCACCGACCTCGGACGCCGATGGCCCTCGGCAAGGCGGCTTGCTGATCTTGCCCAACACGACCGCCGAGATGATCCTGGCCGATGGTACGTCCCAGCCATTGGCCAGCATGGCGCTCCGAATCACGGAATACACGGTTGGACCGCGGGGCCTGTCCGCGATGCCCGGAGCCCTTCCGCCCGAAAGCGCCTATACCTACGCCGTCGAATTGAGCGCCGACGAAGCGCTGGCCGCCGGCGCGACCGAGGTTCGGTTCTCTCAGCCCGTGCCTTTGTACGTGGAGAACTTCCTCGAGTTTCCGGTCGGAATCGACGTTCCTCTTGGCTACTACGATCGACGGCAGGCCCGTTGGATTCCTTCGGACGACGGTCGCGTCATCGCGATCCTGTCCATCGACGCGGATGGTCGGGCTGTGCTCGACGTCGATGGAAGCGGCGTGGCCGCCGATGCGGCCGCGCTGGTTGCGCTCGGTATCAGCGAAGAGGAACGGACGGCGCTCGGGTCCTTGTACCAGAGTGGTCAGAGTCTCTGGCGCTCCCCCATACCTCACATGACACCTTGGGACTGCAACTGGCCTTACGTTCCGCCTCCTGACGCCGAGCCCCCTCCGCCGCCCGAGCCCCCGGTCCCGCTCGAGGAAGGGCCCGTGGAGTGCGGTTCGATCATCGATTGTCTCCCGCGGGTCCTCGGCGAAGAGATCGTCATCCCGGATACGCCCATCGTCCTCTCGTATCGCACGGACAGCGTCGTCGCCTACGCACGCGATCGCGCAACCAAGGTGACGCTGAGCGGTCCGTCCATCCCCGCGTCCTTGAAGGGCATCGGCGTCGTGCTCGAGTTCGAAGGTCAGCGCGTCGAAGCCAGCGTGCCCGCAACACCGAACGCCCGCTTCGTGCACGCCTGGGACGGCCGGGATGCCTACGGACGTCCACTCAGCACAGAGGGAGAAGTCTCGATCCGAACGAAGTTCTTGTACGACGCCGTGTATGTGCAGCCTGGTGACTTCACCCGAAGCTTCGGACGCGTCTTCACCGGGGACGAAGCGTCCACGATCGGATATCGCCGCGAACGGTCAGCCGGAGTGAACAGCGTCGGTATCGAACGGTCCTGGACCGAGCCGCTTGCGGTCGGGCGCGCGTTACGTCCCTCGTCTGAGCTCGGGCTCTGGCAGATCGGCATTCATCATTTCTACGATGTGCGGAGCAAGACCCTCTATCTCGGGCAGGGCGGTAGCCGTCGTGCCAAGGCCTGGGGTCGGGTTCTCGAAACGGTGCTTGAAGCAGCGCCCCGGAATTTTGGAGCGATCGCGTTCTCCGCGGATGGTTCCATGTTCTACAGCATAAATGAGGGATTTCAGACGGCGATCCGTCGACGGGATCCCGGTGGAGTCACGCACTACATCACCGGACTCGGACAGAATTCCGCCAATGGCGTACCGGCGACCGAAGCCCCGATCCCGGGCACCATCACCGACTTCTCGCTCGGCCCAGATGGCAGCCTCTACTTCGCCAACTTCTGGGAGGACCGTGTTCGACGCATCAGTCCAGACGGAATCATCGCGGACTTCGCCGGCAATGGACTCGACACCGGCCCCTTGGGCGACGAGGGCCCCGCGCTCGACGCTCGCCTTTCCTATCCACTCTCGGTGGTTGCCGGTGCGGACGGAAGCGTCTATGTGGCCGAGTACACCGGCTACCGCGTTCGCCGCATCACCCCGGATGGAACGATTACGACGGTCGCTGGGATTGGGAGCGCCGGTCTTACGCGGGACCATATCCCGGCCCTCCGCGCCAACATCCAGCCGCGGAGTCTCGCGATCGGCCCGGACGGCATGCTCTACATCGGATCCGATTCTGTCCCATCCGACGGCGGCTCGATCCACCGCTTGTCGCCCGACGGCATGCTCACCACCGTGGCTGGGACGGGCACGTTTCCGTCGACTTCGGTATGTGCGACGCCTCTTTCGGGCCCGTGCGCGGATGGAACGCCCGCCTTGGAGATGCCGCTCCGGCGGATCGAAGCGATGGCGTTTTCACCGGCCGGAGAACTCTATTTCTTTCAAGATTACGCCATCCGAAAGATAACCGCCGAGGGCACCGTGCAGACTGTTGTTGGCAACGGGCAGCGGTCTCACGACAAGAACAAATCCCCCGATGGCAGCCCCGCGACCGCGATCCCGGTCTACCTAGAACAAACGCTTGCGTTCTCTCCGGACGGCGCGCTTCATGTGAGTGACGTTATTCGGGATTCGATTCGCCGGCTGCTCGTTCCACCCGTTCCGCGCCTCGCTTCGGGTCTTCTTGCGGTGCCCGACGAAGCCGGCGATGAGCTCTACGTCTTCACCGCCGACGGCCGGCATCAGTCGACGCTGGATGCAGAGACGGGGTCCGTCATCTACGCCTTCCGATACGACGATCGCGAGCACCTCGAAGAGATCGAGGAGACCGGAGGGCGAATCACGCGCATCGAGCGACGCGACGACGGAACGCCGGTGGCCATCGTCTCTCCGCATGGGGTTAGGACAGACACAACGCTCGACCTAGACCATCAACTCTCCACGGTGCGTCTCCCGTCCGGCGGTGAATACAAGATGACGTACGCGAACGAGCTCCTGAAGAGCTTCGAAACGCCCTCGGGTCGCCGCGCGGCCTACGACTACAACAACCTCGGTGAGCTGATAAAAGACGAAGACAACACCGGCCACGGCTGGAGTCTCGAGCGAACCATCGACACGCCGTCTCGGCAAGAGGTCACGATGACTTCGCTGACCGGAGGCAGCAAGCGTCACCTCCGAGAGCTGCTTCCGAGCGGCTCGCAGCGGCTGACGATCGTGGGGCCGGATGGAAGTCAGAACGTCCAGCAGTCCGCGCGGGATGGCGTGGTCGAGACCGTCTTCCCCGATGGCACGCGACAGACCGTGACGTTCGCGCCAGACCCGGTCTTCGGCATGTCCTCACCGTACCCATCCAACGTCGAGCGCACCGACCCTGCGACAGGGCAAAGTCAGGTGGTCACCACGAAGCGGACGGCCGAGCTCGATGTGCTGGCCGATCTGACGTCTTCGCTCAAGAAGCAAACCGAGGTGGTCACGCTCGGGAGCGAGAACTTCACGACGGTCTATGATGCCACGACGCGCACGCTCTCGCGGACGAACGACACGACCCGGCTTTCGATGTCGACTCGATTCGACGAGCGGTTTCGGGCCGTCGCATCGACCCTGGAAGATCTCTCGACCGGAAGCCACCGCGACCTCGCGTTCACATTCAGCGGAGACTCGCACGCGATCGCGACCATCGATGGACCACGGACCGACGTCAACGATGTCTATCAGTTCACCCGTGACGGTGCGCTTCGCGTGTCGAAGCTCACCGACCCTTCGGGTGGAGAAACGGTCATTGCGGAGCGCGATGCAACGGGCTATCCGACGCGGATTCTCGCCGCCAACGGGTCGGATCTTCGAGTCGTCTACGCGCCGGATGGTTCGGTCGCTGAGCTCAATCGAAACGGTCGCCGGACCACTTTCGATCGCGACCCGAGTTCGGCCACGACGGTCGTCACGATGCCCGGCGGTGGGCAATGGACGTTCGTTCGAGCGGGTCAGGACGACCAGCTTACGGAAGTGGTGTCTCCGGACGGAGAGCGCATGCTCAAGACGTACCGTCCAGAAACCAACACGACGGAGACGCAGCTCTTGGATGCGAGTGGAACCGTTCATGGGTCGAGAACGGTGCGATTCGATCGCGCGACCTCGACCGTCGAGACAGTCACCGGTGAGATCGTCATCGAGGGGAAGATGGATGGGGTCTTGGGTCGACCTTCCTCACTCGCTCACGGCACGCGCGCACGCACGTTCTCGCATGACCACCATGGTCGACTTACGCGAATCGTCGAGGCTTCGGGGGGCGCGACATTGATTCAGCATGCCGCGGACGGGAGCATGAACATCACCGACGCGAGGGGCTTGGTGTCGCGTTGGACGCGAGGGGATCTCGGTCAGACAAGCCGCTTCGAGCACCCGTCGCTCGGTGCGACCGTCTTTGCGTATGATTCGGCCGGCAACATGACCCAGATCCAAGACGGCGCTGGCGTCCTGCAGACGCGGGGCTACGATGCGATGGGGCGGATCACGCGGATCACGCTCCCGGACGACGACATCCGGTTCGGATACGACGCGCCTCCCTATGGCCACTATCGACTCACGTCGATCCAGAATCGAAGCGGGCAAACGCAACTCACCTACAATGTGCACGGCGAGATCGTTGCGCGTCGCGAGACCATCGGCGGCGCAACCCTCTCACTCGCCTACGTCCACGATGCCGATGGCCACGTCGTCGAAACGACGTATCCGAGTGGAACGGTGGTGCTGGTCGAGCGCGATGCGACCGGTCGGGCGACATCCATGGGTGTTCGGTTCCCCGGAGACACGAGCACGACCCCGATTGTTTCGGACATCCGCTACCTACCCTTCGGTCCGATGGGCGGATACTTGCTGCCGAGCGGGCAGGCCCACGTCCGCGAGTACGACGCAGCCTATCGGGCCGTGCATTGGATGACGCAGGGGATCGCGAACTGGACCTTCGAATACGATCCGGACGGTGGTCTTAAGCGCATCGACGACAACGGGACTCCTTATCAAGCGTTCACGTATGACGCGGATCTCTCGCTCGCCACGGAGAACGGCCCTTACGGGTCGTTGAGCTACGTCTTCGACGCGGGGGGCGACCTTCGCGAGGTGTCCGGCGCTCTGGCCGGGGGGACTCGATCCTTCGCCTACGATGCGGTGAGCGGAAGATTGACGAGCGTTTCGGACATCGCAGGCGAAGTCGAGTACGACGCCGGGGGGCGGGTGACTTCCCTCGGCGAGTTCACCTTTTCGTATGATGCGGCGGGGCATATGACGTCGGCGCTGGGGCCTGCGACGACCGCGTCGTATGAATTCAACGGCCGCGGGCAGCGCGTATCGAAGACGGTCAATGGAGAGCGGAAGCTGTTCGTCTACGGTAGGCTGCACGAGGTCATTGGGGAGTATCGTGAGGAGGATGGGACATGGGATCGCGAGATCCTATGGCTCGATGATGCACCGGTTGCGGTGCTTCAGAACAACCGTGGTTCAGGACCGACCGTTCTGTGGGTGACCACGGACCACCTCGGGACGCCTCGCCATCTCTCGGATCTGTCCGGCGCGGTCGTCTGGTCGTGGCAGAGCGATGCATTCGGGCGCGGTGCCCCGGACGAAGACCCGGACAACGACGGAATCTCGACCTCCTTCCACTTGCGTTTCCCGGGTCAGTACCATGATCCGGAAACGGGTCTGAACAAGAACCACCTCCGCACGTACAGTCCGGCGCTTCATCGATACTTGGAGCCCGATCCATTAGCCTTCGTCGGCACGACGCAAATCTACGCCTACGCAGACGGCAACCCCGTACAGTCGGTCGATCCCACAGGCATGGTCCCACTGACCGTGGGAGGCCGCCAAATGGTCGTGGGGCCGCCCCTCCCGGAGAACATCCGCACCCTTTACAACTTCACGAAAGACGTCAACACCGTCGAGACCGACAAGCTGAAGAAGATTATCGACCAGTGCGGTCTCACCGACGAAGCGATCGCGGTCATGGTGCACGGAGACCAGGATGGCCTAGGACTCTACGATCAACACGATCCCAACAAGGCGCGCCAAGTCATGCCGGAGGACATCGCCAAGAAGATCGTCGACTACGGCGATGGCAACCTGCCGGTCGTCTTCCTGGTGTGTCACGGCGGTAAATGCAATGTCTTCGACAACCGGAGCCAAGCTCAGAACGTCCGGGACGAGATTCGAAGCCAGGGCGGGTCCTGCCCGACAGTTTTCGCGGCACCCAGCGTCGTCAACATCAAGGACCCGGCGATCGACAACCCGGACTTCTCGCCCGCACCCGAGACGCGCAACGCAGAGAGCGACGCGATACCCAAAATTGGTCCGGGAGGTCGCCCGACGGACCTGGAGTCTGCGTTCAACTTGGTCGAGGGCGCGGCCGAGGCCTTGCAAGCGCTCGGTGAGTTTCTGGCGAACAGCGGGCCGAACAAGCTCCATCCGCCCGGTACGGACTCTCCGACCCAGGGAACGGCGCCCCCGGTCTTGCCGATGGCGCCTCCCGTCGTCATCTTCCCCTGATTGCGTCGACGGCGGGCCGGTCCTCGCTGAGCAGGGCTGCGGATGCGTGTCTTACTCCGGGTCTTGATGTGCACACGTCGGGGCGCGTACCACATCACGGATGACATCCCGCCTGCCATGCCGAAAGCACACGCGATGCAACCAAGGTGAGCGGTCGACGCCGATCGCGACGACGCCGATCGCGAGAGCATGCGCCTCCGTCGTGGTTGCGTGGATGATGCTCGCAGTTGCCTGCGGCGAATCGGCTCCACCGACCGCAGCGGATGCCTCTTTGTCATCGGACGCGGGTTCAGAGGGGCCTCGCGACACCGGTGGGACGCTCGACGGGACGTCGGGCGACGCGTCTTCGCCGACCGATGCGGACGCTTCGAGTTCCGACGCCGGCCCACAAGACGCCGAGTCTAGCGATGACGACGGCGGTTCCGCGGATGGGGATGTGGATGCGGATGCTGGGGAGGTCAGCGAAATCGAGTGGCCCGACGACGAAAGTCAGCCTCCGCCGCCGCTCGATCCCTCGAAGCCGTATGACATCGTGGACGCAACTCGCTTCATCTACGAGGGCGACAATCCGATTCAAAGCGGCGTGGCTCCGGGCACGATTCGGCCGGAGATCGTCGCGATTCTGCGCGGAAAAGCGGTCGATTGGAACGGAGAGCCGATCCCCAACGTGACGGTGACGGTCCTCGACCATCCAGAGTACGGCCAGAGTAGGACGAAGCGGGATGGATTCTACGAGCTCGCCATCAACGGTGGCGAGACCGTGACCGTAACCATGACCCATCCGGATTACCTTCCGGTTCAGAGACAGATCGCCGCGGGAGAGCGCGATTGGGCTTGGTCTTCCGAGGTCGTCATGACCTCGCTCGATCCAGCGTCCTCCCAAGTCGTCTTGTCGACGTTGACAGCGCCGGTGGTCGCGGAGGGAACGCCGAAATTAGACGCGGACGGAGCCCGCACGGCACGCGTCGTATTTGCGCCTGGGGTGACCGCGTCCATGCGGCTCGCCGACGGCACCGACATCCCTCTCGACACCATCACGGTTCGAGCGACGGAGTACACCGTCGGCGACAACGGTCCGAAGGCGATGCCCGCGGAACTGCCGCGGACCTCGATGTATACCTACGCGGTGGAGCTCACGGTGGATGAGGCGCTTGCGGCGGGAGCGACGACGGTCGTTTTCTCAGAGCCTGTGCCGCTCTACGTGGACAACTTCCTCGGCGTTCCCGTCGGAACGATCGTTCCGGTCGGTCTCTACGATCGAGCGTGTGGATGTTGGATTCCCTCCGACAACGGCCGCGTGCTGAGCGTGCTGAGTCTCGACTCGGAGAACAAGGCGATTTTGGACGTCGACGGTCTCGGGATGGCCGCGACGCCCGAGCGGTTGCTCGAACTGGGCATCTCGAGCTACGAGCTCACCGTCATCGCAGCGCAGTTTGGGGTGGGCCAGAGCTTCTGGCGAAGCCCCATTCCTCATTTCACGCCGGTCGACTGCAACTTCTCCGGCGGCTGCGACTCTCCCACCCCCTGTGACCCTCCGGAAGATCCGTCCCCCGATCCCGAACCGCCCCCGTGCGAAGCTGAAGGTTCAGTGATCGCGTGTGAGTCACAAGTCCTCCGTGAACGCATTCCCATTCCAGGAACGAACCGATCTCTCTGGTATAGCAGCGCCGGAGCGAAGGGCTTCAAAGCAGGCAACCAGATCTCATTGAAGCTTTCCGGTGACTCGATCTCGCCAACGCTCAAGGCGATCGATCTCGAAGTGACGGTGGCCGGGCAGGTCCTCAAGAGCCAGCACCTTCCGGCGCCGAACCTCCATCACACCGTAGAGTGGGATGGCCTCGATGCCTGGGGGCGTTCGGTCGTTGGCGCTGTGATTCCGAAGATCAAGCTCGGCCACCGATATCCCGTCGCGTACACCGCGCCCGCGAGAAGCGCTTCAGCCGCCTTCATGCAGCAAGGCGGAGTGTCTATGGACTTCGACCGCGAGACCGCTACGCTCGCCTTCGAACGAACGTTCGATGGGTCTCGGCTCCAAGGTCGTGTTCCCCGCGTGCTCGAGCCAGAACGGGTCTCCGGAGGGGATACCGGAGGATGGACGCTCGATGCGCACCATCGCCTCGTCGAAAAGCACGCCGTCATGAAGGGAGACGGGTCGCGAAGCGAAATCCCACGACGCGTCGACTACGTCGGGGAGTGGACGATGAGGCTCTCGAGAAGCGAGGTCCTCGCCGCGTTGTCTCCCTTGCGGATGGCCGATTTCTCGTGGAGCAACTGCTACTTCAAAGACCTCGCCATATTCAACAGCGCGATGGATATCGTCGCACCTCGTTCGGACGGCTCGTTCTACTTCTGGGTCGGCCGAGGATGGAACCAAATAGGCGCCCACGTTGACTTCTTGTGGTGCGATGATCCCGACGCGCCGTTCATTCTTCTCCTGAAGCGCCCCGAAGAGCCCGCACAGTACGTCGGCGGTGGCTCCTCCGAGTGCCTCTACCATCTGCCCTACCAGGAGCTCCCGGAGGCGGGTGCGCCGGTCGAGGAGGTCTGCTTCTCGCGGGTCGCTGCCTCCCGCATCGGGCCTATGCAGGCGCTCTACATCGGCACACGCGGGCCCAATCGAATTTATCGCCTGGACGGCGATGGGATCATCCGTCACATCGCGGGCGCGGCCAACGCCGACGCGGTCGGTGACGGGACCGCCAAATCCGCAGGGCTTGGGAGCCACCTCACGCGGCTGGCGGTGGCGGAGGACTGCTCAATCTACCTCGCTGACGCATGCTCGGTTCAAAGAATCACCCCGGACGGCGTCGTTCATCCGTTTTTTGGGAGACATCCCACGGCCTCGACCGTGCTCTTTGTCAATGTCAACGGTGCCGACGTGACGACAGGCCCAGAGAAGTGCCTGGAGCAGCCCTTCTTTCCCGCCGCTGGACGATATCAACCGGCCGACATCCGCGGCCTCGAGCCGACCTCGGATGGATCGGTTTGGGTCCTCAGCGAGCTGACGACCGGCGCTCCGGCAAGCGCGAACCGGTTCAGCTTGGATCGCGTCGCGCCCGATGGGGTGGTGCATCGGCTGGCCGGTGGCGACGTCACGTATCCTTGGTACTACCCAGTGGACGGAGTGCCGCGGAACAAGGTGCTCTTTTCCGATCCGAGCTTGTGGATCGACCAACTCGGTAACGCGATTGTTCGTGACGGCTCGTCGCCGCGCGGGGGAACGACACGCTACCTTCTCGTCGACCCGAATACGGAAACTCTGTCGGATCTCGCGCTCCACGAGCACATTGAGATGGGGTTCAGCGCGCCCTACTACGGCCTGCCCTACGTCTCACCGGGTTTCGTCACGCGGTCGGGGGAGATCTTCGCGGCCTTTCTGTCGGCCGCGCACACACCGGAGATGATCCTGGGAAGCGCGCGCATCCCGCAGTGGCGGAATCCCGACGGGCGTGCGATTTACGAGTTCGGAGCCGCCCCGAGCTTCGAACACCGCACGACCCGTGACTCAACGACCGACGCGAAGCTCATGGAGTTCGGCTACGACGCCGACTTCCGACTTCAGACGATCACGGAGCAGGACGGCAGCATCACGCGTCTAGAGCGCTCAAGCGACGGAACGGTCACCGCGATCGTCGGCTCGTCCGGGGCGCGAACCCTGCTCGAGTATGACGCCGCGGGTCTCCTCTCCGCGGCCACGTTGCCGACGGGGGGACTCTACCGGATGGCCTACACGGCGGATGGTCTCCTCACCCGGTTCGAGCGCCCGGATGGACGCGTCTCGACCATGCGCTACGACGAGATGGGCCGCCTCATCGAAGACCTCGACAACGCAGGGCAGGGATGGGTCCTCGCCCGCGAAGACCTGCCGAATCAAGGCGGGCACCGCGTGCGTACGACTCGGCCCACCGGAGAAGAGCGCGTGTACACCATCGAGCGGCTCGCGACTACGGGCGAGACCCGCCGAACGGTCGAGGATTTCGATGGAAGCGAGACGAACACGACGGTTGGGCCGTCGACCGAGATCACGACCTACGCTGATGGAACGGTCGAAACGAAGACGCTGACGCCTGACCCGCGCTTCGGGATGGATGCTGCGTACGCGTCCAGGACCGAGCTTGCGAACGCTGCGGCAGGCGTTAACTCGGTCGCGACTCGGAGTCGTTCGGTCACGCTGTCGGTGAGCAACGACCCGAGTTCTGTGCTGAAGACGCAGACGGAGACCATGGTCTTCGGCAATCGAACCGTCACTGAGACCTACGACGCAGCCACACGTACGCATTCGCGCGTGGACGGAACATCGAAGCGCGGCCGGACAACGGTGCGCAATGAGCTCGGTCTTCCGGTCGTGAGCGCGCTCGAACACAAGCAATCGGGGGAGCGGCGGGAGGTTCGCTTTTCATACACCGACTCGGGACGTCTGACGTCGATCGACGGGCCCGTGAGCGGCGCCGATGACACGATCGCCTTCAGCTACGACGCCGAAGAGCGACTTGCGACGGTCGAGACGCCCCAAGGGTATGAATTCGCGATTCCGGAATACGACGACAGCGGGCGCGCGCTTCGCGTGACGAGCAGCGACGGAAGAGAGACTCGCATCGCCTACGATGCCGCGGGCTTGGTGCGGGAGGTGAACCGAAACGGGCGCGTGAGCGCGTGGCACCGATCGCCCGCCGACGCCACGATGCGCCACGTCAAGCCGAGCGGAGGAGAGTGGCAATTCACGTTTCGCGGGCCGCAGGGAGGGATGAGCGAGATTGAGAATCCAACCGGTGAGAAGGCGATCTTTGACGTGGATCTCTCGACCAACACTTATGCCCTCCGCCTCCTCGACGCGACGGGTGTAGAGCGTGCGCGTCAGACGGTCGTGCTCGACCGGATTCGCCGAAGGGTTACGGGCGGTCGACCCGACAGCCCTCTGACCCTCGAGGGGCATCCGATCTTCGGATCGACCGTCCGAATCGAGAAGGGGAGCAAGACGATGTCGGCCACCTACGACGGTCTGGGGAGGCTGGCGAGTCGTACGTGGCCCTCGGGAGCGACTGTCCGCTTCGCCTATGACGCGAACGACGCTGTCCGCATCACCGACGCCGAGGGCCTCATCACGACGACGCGCCGGAATGCGCTCGGCGATATCGCGGAGTATGCGCCTCCCTACGGCGGCGCCCGCTCGGTGACGTACGACAGCGGTGGGCGCGTTGCCGGTCGAACCGATGGCCGCGGCATCGTGACGACGCTGACTCACGACAGCTCCGGCCGCATCATGAGCCTCGACTACGATCGCGACGATGACGACGACGTCGTCGTGGGCTACGATGCGCCGCCCTACGGCGTGGGACGACTGTCGAGCACTTCGAAGGCCGACTGCTCGACCGAGACGAACTATAACGTTCATGGTGAAGTGATCGGCCGTGTCCAGACCGTCTTCGGAACATCGCTCTCGATGGGTTACGAACACAACGCAGATGGCGCGGTCGTCAAGCTCACGTACCCGAGCGGAAGAGCGATCGAATATGAACGCGACGCGGCGAACCGAGTCACGACGATCTCGCTGCGAACGCCGGGGAGCGCGTCCGCGGTCCCTCTGGCGTCGTCCGTTGCCTATCTGCCTTTCGGACCCATGTCCGGCTACGATTTCGCCAACGGACGCCCGCATCGACGCACGTTCGACGACGGCTATCGACTCACGGGGATGCGCTTCAGCGACACGGTCGACTGGCGCTATGTCTACACGGAGGATGGCACCCTGGAGAGCATCCACGAGGATCTCTCCGGGGATGATGAGCGGTTCGTCTACGATGCCGATCTTCACCTTGTGCAGGCAACCGGTCCCTACGGAACGTCGGAATACGAGGTCGACGAGGCCGGCAATCGGCTGTTTAGTTCCATCGATGGTCAAGAGAGTCGCTACGTTTACGAAGCGGGCACGGGCCGGCTCGCGAGCGTGAGTGATTCCGGCTTTGCCTATTCGTACGACGGCGCAGGCAATGTCGCGCAAGACTCGATGCTCACCTATGAGTACGGGGCGGCCGGTCATCTGACCTCCGTGACGGGCGCGTTCGGTACGGCGCGCTACACGTTCAACGCTTTCGGCGAGCGCGTCGCGAAGACGGTAGACGGCGCGCGAACGTTGTTCGTCGGCGACGGCGGACACCGACTTCTGGGCGAGTATGGGGAGGACGGCACACCCGTCTGGGAGTTCGTATGGCTTGGCGAGGTCCCGGTCGCGGCCGTGCGTGGCTCGGGCAGCGCGACCACGGTCTTCTGGATCGTCAGCGACCACCGAAGTGCACCGAGAGCTCTCGTGGATGCTCAAGGCGAAGTGGTGTGGCGTTGGGACAGCGATCCCTTTGGAACGACCTCCGCCGATGAGGATCCTGATGGCGACGGTTCGGCTGTGACCTTCCCGCTCCGCTTGCCGGGGCAGTACTTCGACGCCGAGACGGGCCTTCACCACAACCGTTTCCGGAACTACGACCCGCGCACCGGTCGATATCTCGAGCCCGATCCGCTGGGTGTTCGGGCTTCCGTCAACGTGTATGCATACGCCAGTGCCGATCCCATCAACTGGACCGATCCGATGGGACTCCAGGCCGTCGATGTTCCGGCGACCGTCGGAGCGGTCGATCTTGGGCCGAACGTGAAGGGGTTCAATCTTCTGAAGGAAGCGCTTACGGTCGACGTTGGGCAGATCGTCTCCGAGGCCGCCTCCGTCGATTGGGATGGTCCGATCAACGTCATCTTCGCGCATGGCACGGAGGATGCCGATGGGTGGGTCGACGGTAAGGATGTCGGCGTTGGGAACAAGGTGAACGCGAACCTCGTTCGCGACTACGATCGGTTCGTCAACGATCTCATTCGCGAGGGCAAACTGCCCAAGGACGCTGCGCTCTATCTCTTCACGTGCGGTGCGGCGCATACATGCGCGGATGGGTCGGCGAATGCGGCAACAAAAGTCGCCAACGCGTACGCACGTGCGGGCGGCACCGGTCCGGTCATCGGCGCCACGGAGAAGATCGAGTACATCCCAGGCATCCCGGGGCATGTGATTCAACCTGATCGCTTCAGCTTCCCCCCGAAACCGATCGTCAAGAAGGTGTTCGGCGCGGCATGCAAGGTCGCCGCGGTGGCCGCAACCGCGGTCGCAGCGCCTCCCATCGCGGTGGCGTCGACCGCGATGGATATCGTGGATGCGGTGACGTTGATCGAGGAGTACGCCGGCCCCGAGGCTCGACGGCGGTACGAAGAACAAGGATGCGGCGATCGAGTCGCGGTCGAGTTCTGCCCGCTGTAGTGCTGGGCACGCCTCGCGCGAGGGCTTCAAACAGGCGCTCGGTGAGTTCCTGGCGAAGAGCGGGCCGATAAACTCCATCCGCCCGGTACGGACTCTCCCAGCCCGGGGGACGGCGCCCCCGGTCTTGCCCATGGCGTCCCCGGTCGTCATCTTCCCCTGATTGCGTTCACACTCGAGCCTCATTTGATTCGCCCATCGGCGGTTACTTATCGCTCATGCGAACAACCCAGCCCAAGGCAGACCGGGCCTCGACTGGTTCAAGACCTGGCCAATCGCCACGGGGCCGGCGTTCCACCAGAGGGCATCGAGACGCACGAGCTCGAGGGTGTGCCGGTCCGCATCTACGACCCGGAGACGTTATCGCTGTGCTTGAGGATGCTTACGCTGGGGCCCTAGGGCTCAAGCAGGTTTGCGCGACCGAAATCGAAGCGATAGAGCCCGTAGCGCTGCGCCGCCAAGTATAGGGCGCTCTGGTTCGCGACGAGCGACGACGGCTGTCCTCGCATCGGGAAGAAGGCCTCTGCTTCGGGCGCGGTCAGATCGTTGAGATTCAGGGCCAAGATCCCACCCGAAACCAGGAAGAGCGCTCGGTGTGCCTGACTCTCCAAGTCTACGTCTAGGACAACGGCGCTGGGCGCGATCGGCAGAGATGCGGTCTCGTCGAAGACCGAATCCGCGAGATCAAGGACCGAGAGCGATACCGCCGGACTCGAGGTGTCGTCGGTCGCACTTTGATGCGTCACGAGGACGTGCCGCTGGCCCTCGACCACCACGTCTCTGACCCGTCGATCGTCGAAGCGCTTTACCCCGACGAGATAAGCGACGTCGTCTCGCAGTACGAGCTTGTCTACGGAGGTTTCGACGCGCGTGCCGTTGAACAGGGCGTCTCGGGTCACGAGTGTATCTCCCGTCACCGCGAGCAGTACGCCCGGCACATTGATCGCGGGTCCCGCTTCTGGGGTCGATGGGGCCGAGAAATCGATCGCGCGGAAATAGTGGTCGGCGAAGTTCCGAGTGTCCCCAGGCACGGGATGCGGCACCTTCCACGCCGAGTAGACCGTCGTGCCGGCTGCAAAGATATGCGTTGATTCTTCGCCCTGAGACATCCCAAGCGCATCACGCATGACCGGGTTGGATGGATCGCTGATATCGAGCGGATGAAAGACCGCACGTGATGAATCTCGGAAGACTTCGTAAGTGCGTTCGACTTCATGCGTTGCGATCGAGGTTGGGTCTTCGATGTCGGTGCAGTATTCCTGACTCATCGCAAGTGGGCACTTCTTGAACGGAGAACCCGAGCAGGTCTCGGGCTCGATCGTGCCGTCGATTCGGTGAAGACTCGAGCACTGCATGAATCCGGATATGAAGCAGTCGGAGCCACAGCGAAAGGCGTCCGGCTCGATGTATCGAACGTGCCTTGTGCCGATCGAAATCTGCTCCCAAACCTGCTCGACAAAGACGAGTGTTTCGCCGGCGACCATGACTTGGCTTTGGAAAGCGGGATCGCATCCAAACGCCTCGCACCCGGCGATCGGCGAACGTCCGAGAAGCGCAGGCGCTGTGGGGTCGGCCAGGCTCCACATGTCCAGCGTCAGCGACCTGACGGCCGGTACGGAAGACGTCACGGTTCCATACAGGACGGCCAGCCGGTCTCCCATCTGATACACCGGAGCGCCGGGCTCAATGTCGATGGAGGCAACGGGCATGGCGCGATCGACGTCGTCCTCGAGTGGGATGACCTCGAGAACATCGTGTGGGCGAACGGGTGCCGCATAGCCCCACCAGCTATATGCATAGCTTGTGCGTCGCAGCCTCACGCCATAGTCGTCTCCGACGACGAAGAACGCCTCGTCGTACGGCGCGAGTTCCATGCGTCCGCGCTCAATTGGGGCGTCTGGATTCGACACATCGTAAAGACCAAGGCGAACGTCTGAGAGATTGGCCACGTTTCGGTTGTCAGGCTCGACGGCGAAAGTGCGACGGACCGGGGCGCCATGATCCATGACGCCACGCCTTGTCAGCGTCGTCGCGGAAAAGGTGAAGATCTGCACGGCGGCCACGTAGCGACCCGCCGCCGGGTCTTGTCCTGAGAAGGGAAGAAGCACGACGTTGGTCTCGATCTCCCCATTGGGGGCCGCGATGTGCGTTGCGCCTTCGATCACCGTGAACGCCTGATCATCCCACGTTGCCTCTGACGCACTCGCGAACGTGAAGGTTGCCGTCTCACGGGCAAGCAGCGGCGAGGGATTGGTGAGGTCGGTCGCATCATACAGGCTGATCGCGAGCTGTCGTCCGTGCTGGTTCGGGTCGTCCCAGCCGATGCCTACGAGACGCTCTCCGTTTTGGGTCAATCGGAAGAAGTTGTTCCAACCGGATACGATAAATTGTGAGCGCTCGACGATCGAACCGTCCGCGCCGATCTCGAACGCGTGGAAGGGATCGACGAATCTATACGTTACGAAGAAGGCCTTGGGGCCGTCGAAGATCGTCGCGTAGAGATCCTCGCCGTCGCCGAATGTCTCGTGCGCAATACGGGTCACGTTAGAGATATCGCGGGCATCGAAGGTTTCGATGTGGTTCGTGTTGCTCAATGAGCCACGGGTATTGGCGGTCACGATGCGCAGAATGTCTCCAAAGAGATCCATGTTGTCTTTGCTCCGCACCACGCCTTCGGTGACGACCGAAGCACCCTCGAGCATCGAGCCGTCGACGCCTTGGATGTCGAGGATCGTGACTTGGCTCTTCGGGCCGCTGCTCGATGGGGGCAGTGCTGAGCGCGCAACCAAAAGGCGTTCCGACGTGGCCTGAATGTCCGTAACGTTGCCGCCAAGGTCGATTTCGGAGCGCGGTGTTAGTCGGCCCGATGCGTCCAGGGAAAAGCTCTTCACCAAGGTGCGCATCTCCGCGGCGTTCGTGTCCTGGCGCGAGGTCACGACGTAGAGTGCGACCTGATCACCTGATTGTTTGAGGCGGCTCGTCGATATGGCGCCCGGGATGAGGGCGCGGTCGAGAAGGATTGGCGCATCGGGATCGCTTATGTCCGCGACAAGCACCACTCCGCCTTCGTAGTGAAAGGCACCCAGTACGTCTTCGACGGCGTCAACATGGGGTCTTCGTGCGTAGTAGCCGCTCCAGTCGTTCAATAGCATGAACACGTAGCGGCCGACCGCGTACATTTCTACGGGTGTCCCCGTGGCGCGGATGCTGCCTTTCATGACGGGGAGATCTGGGTTCGACAGATCGATGAGTTGAAGCCCACGATACGCGTTGAAGTTGAGCAGCAGTTGATCGGCGCCGAGCCGATAGAGGTTGCCTCGATCCACGGTGACGACCGCGTCATCACGATCGCCCGGTGATGTGCTTGGCGCGCCGCTTGCTGCCCCATCGAATGTCCCCGCGTCCACGGACGTCGAGGGCGCGAGATCGAAAACGTCGTCGGCCGAAACGAACGTCGAGGCGCCGTATTCAGGTGTCGGCTGCCGTGACGCGCTCACCGGCGGGTTCGAGTCAAGCCGCCCGCCCGAATCACAGCCGAAGAGGGTCCCAAATGCGACGAAAGACGCCGCGAGCGAGCCCGGCGCGATGAGACGTCGTCGCGGAGCAGGAAGACGAGTTGGTACGTTGAAGGCATGGAACCGCGTGCAGGTGCGGGCGTCTTGCATGAAGCCCGCGATAAGCAAAAGTAGTACCACTCGGGAATTGCGGGTTCGTCGCCGTAGAGTCAGGTGGCTATGCCTGATGCCGGCACCCGAGGCCCGGGGCGCCCGGACAAATTTGACTTAGTTGGGGCCCGTTGGCTTAGTTGGGGCCCGTTGACTTGGTTGGGGCCCGTTGACGTGTCTTGGAATGACGGCCAACGCCCAACAAGCGTATCATCGATGGCCAAAATCTGAAGAATCCATGGCCCAAATCTAAACAGGAAGGCTCACGATGGTCGAAGACAACCCTTTCCGAGGCCCAAGCGCGCCACTTGACGCACCCGCTCCCGGCGAACCCGTGCGCGCCGCAGAGGCCGAGCGCATCCGAAAGGCGCACCTCACTGCGGAAACCAACATCCGATCGATTGGAACGCTGCAGATCGCCGGTGCGGTCCTCGGCGCGCTGGGTTTGGTCGCGGTGGCCATCCCAGGTTTCATGGGCAAACAGGAATTGCCCGACCCGATATCCATGGCCGTCGTCGCGACATGGTGTGCGATCGGGCTCGTCTACGCCGCCTATATGGCGAGCGGTATCGGCCTACGAAAACTCCGACGCTGGGCTCGCATCCCATCGGTGGTCCTCTCGGCCCTCGGCTTGTTGGCCTTTCCGGTCGGCACGCTCATTGGCGGGATCTTTTTGTACGTACTTCTCAACAAAAAGGCGGCACGCGTCTTTGCGCCCGACTACGAAGAGATCCTCCGCAAGACCCCGCACATCCGCTACCGCACGTCCGCCCTCACGTGGATCATCTTTGGGCTCATTGTTGCCGTACTGATTGCGGCGCTGATCGGCATGACCATGTCCAAGATGTCCTGAATCGCCCTCGGTTTCGGCGGCGACTCAGGCCGTCTCCGATGTCCAGCAACTCCGCCCAAAGCAACGCCGAGCATACCTGAGCGCTTGCCACACCCGCAGGCAAGGCGCGCCAGAACCGAGCCGCGCCAGAACCAAGGCGCGCCAGAACCGAGCCGCCCTCGGACCGGCCTTGTTAACGCGGCAGGTTGATCACAGCGCCAACATTCAGACCATCGTTCAAGCGCGTCCCTGGATGGATCACATACGGCGTGGTACCGAGATACTTCCCGTCTCGATCGAAGCGGATACTCCCCGACCAAATCGCGGTGCTTGTGATTGTATCCTCATCGGCCTCGCCGGGTTGGACGACGAACGAGCCATCTGCGCGAGCGCTGAGCACGAGCGCACCATCGAGGAAGTTCAGGCCGCGAAAGGTCGCTGTGCTTGAAGAGAGGCTCCGAGCCCACACCAATGTTCCGTCCGTCAGGCTGAGCCTCGAACCGAACGGCCCTTGGATCTCGCGCGTCTCGGCGTCCTCGTCGCCGACACCGAAAACAAGGGTTCCATCGCCCGTGCCCAACGCGAACACCGCGTCGTCATCTTCATCATCAACAACAAGCGCTGAAAACGGGCGTGTCAAACCGCGCATCCACTCGAGCGATCCGTTCGAATCATACCGCACCAGAAACGCCCCCGCGCCGACCGGTAGGTGGGTCCCCTGGAGCCCATCATCGACATCGGCCTCGTCGCCTGCAGCGCCAGAGAAGAGCGACGCTCCATTCAGAAGCATTGCGGAGGAATGGATGGAAGCACCCGAGGTTTCGGCACCCACGAAGCGCATCCAGGCACGTCGCGACGCGCCCGTATAGCGAACAAACGCGCCAACGAACTGCTGAGACACCGAGATCTGCAGCGGATCCGAGGTGTTCGCGCCAAGGATGTATTCGCCCGCGGCGCCGACAAACAACATACCGAGAACAAAAGAGCTGTCATCGGATGGGCTGCCGATTCCAGTACCGTTGTGGCGCAGGCCATACTGCGTTGCGGGCTGACTCGGAACGTTCAAGATGACACTGTCCGGGACGAAATCGCCGGTCTCGGCGTCAAACGACGCGACGAAGCCAAACTGTGCGCGCCGACGAACTGGGACTCGCTCCTCGCTTGCCTCGCCCTCGCCAAATATGAGTTCGTCGGTCACGTCTTGGTCCCGGGTCGAACCCACCGCGGTCCCGACGAGGCGCAGGCGATCGCCGACGCGATGAAGGCCAGAGACGGAGTATGTCTTGCCCGTGGGCTCCAGCTCGGCGTTCCCGAGTCGCTTTGCCCACCGCAACACGCCGTCGCGATCGTACTGAACGAGGAGGACGCCTCGCCTAAACGCAATGTCGTTTGCGGAAGTCGTCGATGAAGTCACAGACAAGGCTTTCGTATCGTCGGCGTTGTGAAACGTGAACTCACCGTTGATGGAAAGAGCGAAAGAGATCGTGCCGTCATCGTCGACCACGAGATCAGTCCGTCCGAAGCTCGGCTGGCCTGCGTCGATGCGAGCCAACCCACTGAAAGCATCCGTCGGGCCCAAACGAAGCGAGATAAGCGCCATCGAGATCGACCGTGCGCTCGGTCGTGTATCCCGCGCCGAAAGTCACGGTCTGGGGATTCTGCGTGGAGCCAAGCATCACGTATTGCTGGTCGCTCGACGGGCATGGCTTGAGGGCACCACCGTCCAGAGGCACCGCGCCGTCTCGACCCTCGACCGACGCGTCCACATCCGTATCCGCATCCGCAAAACCGATGGCATCGAGCGATGGCTTGGCATCACTGACAGCACCCGCATCCGCCGCATCCCCGTGGTGCATCGGATACCGGGTCTGCGCAGGCCAGGACCGAAACAACCCCGGTGCAAAGGACCAACATGGAATGTGACGACGAACGCATCCGCGACTTAAAGCAGCTTTGTCTCGCGTGATCCAGCGCCTGGGCGCCGAGGCCAAAGCGGACATGCGGCCTCGCGAGCTCTACCTCACATTTGTGCACCCCGCGTAGCGCCGCCAAACACCGCCGAATACCGGGCGGGAGCCAACCGGAGCCGGCGCAAGGCCTGGAACGAGGCCGTCGGAAGTCGGAAGTCGGAAGTCGTAGCCAGCGACATCAGTCCATCGCAACTCATCGACAGGTCGAGCCACTGAACACCTCACGACAGAGATGCACGCTCAGTTCCAGCGGCCAGAGTGGTTGTGACTTCGCGGTGTCCGCGATCGCCGAATGAAAACGCTGCCACCCTAACGCGGCTATCCGATGGCTTGTATTGGCCGCGCTTCGCGACTGCGGCGATGGCGGGTGCAGAGCTCTTGCGATCTTGTCCGCACGCCGAGGGGTGGAGCTTCGGTCAGGTCGGTGAGATCGCCTGCCGAGGTGCGAAGAACGACCCCGAGCGACGGGAGTTCGTGGCGATGATGCAGCAGGCCCAAGCTGTTGACGGGAGAGCGAATCGCATCGCTCGCAGATAATCCGCGGCGGGTGGACCCGCCAACGGATCGTGAGGAGCGGAATATCTGCACTCCATCGCGGAACTTAACGCGAAAACGGGGTAAGCACTTGCTCCGGCACGGAGCTGCGGTCGAGGATAGCCGCGCGATGCGATCACACGATACACTCCGGCACGGAGGGACGCAGGTTGATATGGCGCTGGGTGTGTACTGCAGGCTGACATGGTTTAGTGTTGTGTTTCTCGCCGCCTCGACGTCGAGCGCCATCGCGAAGGAGAGGCCAGGGCACGGGAAGTCAGAGAGCGAGAAGTCCGAGGGTGCGAAGTCAAAGCAGGCGTCAGAGGCCGGGAAGTCAGACAGGGAGAAGTCGAACACGAGGATGCGGATGGACGATGTGTCGAAGAAGCCGTTTCTGATGCCGACTGTCCTCAAAGTGGGGCAACCCGTGCTCTTCGAGGATGGACTTAGGATCGAACTCCAAAGCTTCTCGCACAAGCGGCCTAGGGTTGGGGGCCCAACGATGGCCACGGCGTATCTTCAACTTCATCCCGTGAAAGGAGATGCGCGAGAGGTGCGGCTGTCGGTGCATGGCCGCGAAGGTCAAGAAGGCCGGACGTTCGAGCGCGAGAGGTTCTCACGTGAGTATGAGTTCACATTGACTGCGTTCAGCTATGACGAATCGATCGAGTTGACGGTGCGCCGATGGGACGTCAAGGCAGAGGCCTATGGTCACGATTTCACCCTGCCTCCGGACGAACTCATCATGTTCGAAGGCGGGTTGAAGCTTCGTTTCCGGGCCGCCGCGATGACGCTCGAGGTTATCACCGATGAGCTCGGTGGCCACCTCGATACCGTGCATCTTGCCAATCTGCTGGCGGGTGGCCCTTCGCTTGACGGCGGCCAGAAGGGCTCGTCATCGGTCCGCTACGGTCGAGATCGAATCCATGTCCTCTCGGTTGAGTCGAACGGCCTCGTCATGCGTGTGGAGCGCGAGAGCTAGCGCTGTGCCCATGTTGAGTTTCGCCCCTCGAGTGCGACGTCGGCCGAAGCGTCACATGCCGAATGTGCCGTTGCACTCGCTGGTGAATTTGGTGGATCAGCGCATCCGACCACAAGGCCCAATACGGGGCGGGATGAAGGTCGAGCGTGTACCAGGTCGAGCCCTCTAGAAGTGTTCCTCCGTTTGGAAGGGTCTTGAGTCGAACGTTGGGCCAGACCATCTCGGGTGGCGCGTCGACCTCGATCTGCGTGACGACCTCCCGTACGTCGAGGGAAGGTTCATGACCGACGCCAATGACGAACGGCGTCGCGAAGAAGAGCATCAGACCGTACTCCTTGAAGGCGAGCACGCTGACGCCGATTCCGAGCATTGCGATCGCGGCTCCGGCGGCGACCCCGAAGAGCGCGCTTCGAATCGAGGACTCAGTCGATGGCGCGACCTTCGACCAAGTCGAAACAGTCTTGGATGTCGGGACGAACGACAGCAAGGCGATGACCAGGAGATTGAGAAACGGGAATACGAACAAGAGGCCTATCCAGGGCGTGAGGCCGCCGTCTATTGCGCGGCGGACGGACATCGACGCGCCGATCCAGAGAAACAGGAGTGCCCACAAGCCCATGGTCAGCAGGGTTCCGACGCCGGCAGAACCACCCAGGAGGCGGTCGCGTGTCGCGAAGAGCGGACTCATGAAGTCGATCGGCATCAGGATCTGACCGCTCGACAGGTAGATCGCGAGGGCGTCGAGCGCGTACTTCAAGGCCATGAGCAACACGCCCGAGACCACGTAGTCTAGCCGCGTCACCCGCCCCGAAGACCCAAACCAAAGACGTACGAGCCGCATCGACCCAAAGTTGCACGGACCTGCTCGGCTAGGCAATTCATGGAGGCGCGCGAAGGCTGTGCGCTCGCAAATCCCAGACACAAGAAAGGCGTGGTCGGCGGGTCGGCGAGTGAGTGACCGGCTCGGGTTGTGGACCCTTGAGGTAACCGTATGGCATGCTCAACCCCGATGATGCAGATCCTTGGCGGGAACCGCTCTCGCGCAGTATTTCCGAGCGTCGTGTTTGCGGGCCTCATGTTTGCGGGCCTCATGTTTGCGGGCCTCATGAGTGGATGGCCCGCGCTTCTGTCTGCGGCCGATGGGTCGTCAACGCAGCCCGGGGCCTCCGCCGCCTCGAGGCCGAGCCAGGCCAAGCCCGCTCGCAAGAGCGTTCCTCGGGGCGCGCCGGGTCATCGGAGCTTTGATGCCGACCTGCGAGGACCCGGAGCCCTGGTGGTCAGGAACAGAACGGACCATCCGATTCGGCTCCGTTGGGCTGCGGATATTGAGAGACTGTCGGATGAGACGTGGACCGTCGAGCGCGCTCATCTTTTTCTCTTCGGCGCGTGTCCCGAACCTGATGCGCCTCCGACGGGATGCGTGACCGTTCCGGCGCGCGGCACAGTGCGCGTTCAGCCATGGACGGGCTATTTTGGCTGCGCCCAGTGTGACGTGTGCCGAAAGAACGTTCCAGCCGCTCCTGGCACGTACCGCTTCGTGGTCTGGTCTTGCGACGGACGAACACGCGTGGAGAGTCCGTTGTCGATCCTGAACGAGCCCGGAAAGATCAGTGGGCCTCCGTGGGCTGATTGAGACTGATTGAGACTGATTGAGACTGATTGATGATGGGGACGCCCCCCCCGACGGCGCATCCCGAGGAATTTGATCGATCGAGTCCGGTCAAGGTCCAAGTCGCACCATGTCGCACGGCGCCCAGATCTGTGGACTGGGAGAAGCCGCACGGATCGAAGACAGCCAGCGGGAACTGCCCTTGTCATGACCGAGGGGAACGTGTGTGATTCGTGGAGAAGTCCGTAGGTTGCATGGAGGCGTGCATGTCGAATGCCACAGACCTGTATCCGATGGTCGCGAGGCGCGTCTCCTCGAAGCTTCTCGTCCTGATGACCCTCGCGCTCACGCTCACGCTTGGTGCAGCGACCGTGGCCTGCTCTGGCGAGCTGGACCCCGCGTCGGAGGAGAGCGAGCTCGCGCAGCCCGTCGTCAGCAACACCGCGACGTTTGCCTTCGACGAGGCTATCGCCCGAGGCGTGGTCGACTTCATGCCCAACCCATGGTCGAGCCGCGGATATGACCACCTCGTGGCCAGCCTCCGCGAGCTCAACCCAGGGCTCATCAACCGCTTTGGCTTCCTGTACGGTGGTCCCACTCAGTGGTACCTCGACAAGATGGGCGGGACCCTCGCCCAGATGAAGACGAAGCTGCCCCGCGCGATCATGGGCGCTGGCTTTCCCGAGCACATCGGGAGGGTCGTCGACAACATCTACAGCCGAACGTTCACCTGCGAGCCGGGCGCCGCGCCACGCACGTTCACCTGGGAGCGCATCACCAGTCAGCGCCTGTTCTCGCCCGGTCACTACTGGCTCGATCCTGCCAAGGCCGAGGCCCATGACTACCTGACTTGCTTGGGCAAGATCTTCGTCGACAAGGGCTTTCGCTTCATCAACTTCGAGAACCCCGAGCAGATCGTCGCCCATTCCAGCAACCCAGACCTGGCCCTGAGCAACCTCCGCGCCGTGCAGAGCGAGATCAACCGCTACGCGAGCGCAAGGGGCTTCGGACCGATCTACTGGGGCGGGGACTCGTACCTCTCCCATCGGATGCCTTTGCATGCCGTCTACGTCCCAGCGCGCTTCTTCCACACCACGTTTGCCCAGCAATACCAGAACAAGATCAAGCGCCCCGGCGTCGGGAGCTCTGAGTACTCCTACGTGCTCTCGCAACGTCGCATCGACGACGTGAAAGCCGCGACAGCACCCGGCACCAGGATCTTCTTCTACATCGACAACTTCGATTCCGACCAAGACGATCTACGACGCATGATGGAACTCGATCGGACCAACCGCCACTTCATGCTCCGCGAGTCGGGTCGGGTGGCGCGCCTCAGCGGGGTGTACTTCTTGCCCAACCTGAACCACTGCGCTGGCTGCGTGCCGAACGACCCGGCCATCATCAAGGACCAGTGCCACATCGTGACGACCCCCGATCGCGCCTACACCCAGTACGACGCGCACTACTGCAGCGACTACGAGGCGATTCGCAACGCAATCCGTCCGCCGAACGCCATCACTACACCCGTTGCGTGGATCAACGATTGGGCCATCTGCTCGTCGACCATCGGGCAGCTCGCCGACTGCAACGGCCAATGCATCTATCACAAACAGCTCTACCCCGAGTACCGCGACAACCCGCTGCGTGGTGCTGACGCTTCGATCTACGCTTACATCGAGTACCGTATTGACCCGAGCGGCTACTGCCAAGCCACCAAGCTCGATAAGCTGAGAAAGGTCACTACGAGGACCGCGTGGATCAACGAATACGCGGTCTGCTCGTCGACCATCGGCCAGTCGACCGGCTGCCTCGATTGGGATGGCCAGGCGAGCAGTTGCATCTGGCACAGCCGCACGCGATGGGAGTACCAGCACCTCGACGCGACCTCGGCCCAGACAATGGATCTCTACTATCGCCAGGACAGCCGCGGTGTGTGCTCCGCTGCGCTCCAGGTCATGCGCTGATGAGACGGCGGGTCCTCATCGCCCTAATCGGGGTCGCGATCTCCGGCACGGTGTGCGGGATCGCTGGAGACTTTTTCCCTCTCTTTTTCAACGACAGCATCGTCAACACGCAGCGGATAGACGAAAGCGGCGAGGACGAGCCGAGCCTCTTGGAGACACCGTCAGACTTGCCGCGGAGGATGGAGCCTCGGCGAAGTTCGGAGACTCGGCGAAGTTCGGATGTCGACGACATCGAGCACGCTCCCGGTCCCGCGTGCCGGCCCCACTTCCTGTTTCTTGAAGACGTCGATCCACTCATCGCGGACTTCGACGAAGCCATGCGTTCGATCGATCGACCAGCATCAAAGGCGAAGCTTCGCGGCTATGCACAGCAAGGTGATGCGTTTGTGAGTACGATCGAGCTCTCGGATTTTTCGGATGCCTGGAGCGATATGAGTGGGACGTATGACGAGACTTTCCAGGTCATTACGCTCGTCGTGCCCGAGCGCATTGTCGCATTCGACCGGTCGGGGCACGTTCTGCGCTCAATCTCGCTGGCGGGTGAGCGCTACAATTCCGAAATTGCACGACTTGCGGATGGGCGCTACCTTGTGAATCAGCGGGTTCGCGAAGGAACGCGTTGGAGTCCGAGGTTTGCGTTGCTTCCTGCCCGCTGGTGGGAAAGCCCCTCCGAGTCGACCCCGCCCTTTGTTGAGCTCCCGTCCGACCGAGAGGATGTGCTTCGTTTTGGTGTCCGGTTCGCGCGTCGCTACGGTCCGGTTGTACAGCCCCGCATTGCCGTCGGGTGGACGGAGCGTGGTTCGGACAACACCGACCATCCGCGCGTCGCATTCATCGATACGGAAGCGAATCCTGGCCAACAGACATTGACCTCGACGGATCTTCAACTGCCTGCACCGACTCAAGGGGGACTGATGCACAGTCTTCACGAGGTTCCGGGTGGAGGGCTCATCGTTGTCTGGTCGCAGTGGTCGAGCGCCGAGGCGTCGTCTCACCTTCACGACTACCATGCTTCCTACTGGGACGGCCGATCTTGGCATGCGCTTTCCGCGGACCTCAGTGCTGGTCGCGCTTCGAGCTTTGCCTTGGCTGTCACGCCGGCCGGCGAGGTCCTGGCCGCAGTGGTTCACGTGCCACCTCAGGAAGAGGCTGGCGCGGTGCGCTCGATCCGCGGAACAGCCTCGCGCGCGGCGGGAAAGAAGGCACCGCCTCACTATCGTCTCAGCCTCCAGAGCTGGGATCCTTGGGGTAAGAAATGGCAGATCGTCACCTCGGAGAATGGCGGCGGTCTCTCGGAGACGGAGACCAGCTTCAAGAACTCGCCGCGCCTGTGGCTCGATGGTGAGACGCTGCACTTGGGATGGCTTGAAGAGACGCAAGAAGATGCCTATTCCACGTCGGATCTCTTCTTCTCGGAGGCGCATGGCAAGCGGCCGCGACGCTCAGATACGACGCATCCGCGTGATTTCTTCGCGGTCCGCTATGGTTTGGGCCAGTGGGTCGATCTTCAGACCTCCCGGACGAGAAGGCAGGGTCTCCTGGGAGGCGAGCTCATGATGCGCTACGATTTTATTGTCGTCGATTGTCTTTGAGTGGCTGAGTGAACGGCCGCGAATCGAATACGCCATCCGTTGTCTCGAACACCCAACACTCGAACGTCTTCAGCACAGCCCAACGTAGCCGATGAATGAGAAGGGTTCGCCTTCCTGGACCTCGACGGCCCACAGTCCGAATCCATGCGCGGCGAAATGCGCCTCGATTCGATCGGCGAGTGCATCACTGGCGGCGTGATCGAGGACGCCGCCGAGATGCTCCATGACTTCACGATCGGCGTTCAGGCACGCGAACGCTTCGCGGTCTGCCTTCTTCCAGCGCCGCAGCAGGAGTCCTCGGGTCGACGGTTCCTTGTTTGGGTGTGTCGTAGCGTGCACATGGTCCATGACTTCTTCACCTGCCTCACTGCTTCGCGGGCGCCTTCTCCATGATGGGGCTGAGGAGTGCGTCCACGAATTCGAAGGCTTCCGCGTGTTGCTGGACCTCAGCGGTCAGTTCAGTGACACGGTGGTGGTCGATGGCGTGACCTTGAAGTTCTGTTTCCGCAAGGGCGGTCAGCTCGAGTACGGCTCGCCCAACGTGTTTGGTGAGCGATCGAAGAAAGTCAACGATCACGTGGTACGCATCCACCCGAGAATCGGAAGGCCACCCGGCGCCGACGGTTCGGTCGTCTCGATACACCTGTTTGAAGCGCTGAGGAGAGACTTCGTTCAAGCGCTCGAGATATCGAGATGCGCGGTTTTGCGCATACTTGCCGCGGTCTAGCTTTTCCTTGGCCAAACTCCAGCGTTGGCCTTTGGGAAGGCGAGCTTGGTCCAAGCTGGGCACGTTCGGAAGGGGGTGGTGGTCGCGAATGGGGTGGTGGTCGCGATGTCGGTGGCGACGAATCCAATCTTTGAGATCGTCGTAGGCGATCAGAATGCGTTCCGCTGCGCGCCTCGCCGGACGAGACAAGGGTCCCATGGCGGGGTGAAAGAATCGGAGCTCGATCCCAGGCAGAAGGAATCCGAGAAACTCGCTGCTCTTCGATAACGAAACAAAAGGGCCGTACGTGTAGTCTTCGCCGATGTCACAGCTCGCCCAGTTGGGGACGCCCAGCGTGATGTGCTCCTCGTAGGCTGAGATCTGGCCCGAGACGACCCCAAGGCGGGCCTTGGTCTCGCCACCCCGACTCGTGAGTGCAAGTCCACCGACAGCGGTGTCGAACAATAGCATCTTGCTGGCGACGCGCATGTCGACACGGCCCGAGTGCTTGACCTGTTCGAGGGTGGGCAACATGACGATCAACATCGGTCCGCTGCCGACCGTTCCCTTTTTTCCTACGCGTCCCATGAGCTCGATGTGAAGTGCGAATGTCTGCCAGTCGTCTTGCGAAGTCGCCGTGCGCATGGTGGTCGCGGCGGCATCCAAGATGCGCGCGATTCGGTGGAGGACCGACGATCTCAAGGTGTATGCGTTCGCCCAGGCTGGATTCCGCGGGTGCGAGCGAACGCGCCCCGAACGGGCCCACGTTACGAACTTGTCCGCGTCGATGCATGTGCCTGACAGCTTTTCGACCGCGAGCAGAACGCCGCGTTGGGTGGGCTCATCGAGCGAGGCGAGCACTCGGAGGTTGATGCCGGTGGGCGAAAGGGTCTTGGCGATGAGGCGGAGATTTCGCTGGAGTTCGGATGCGAAACGTTCACTCCAACCGTCGACCCAGCGGGCAAGGTCTGCGATGGGCGCTGCGACCGCTTCGGTTCGGCGTTCGGCTTCGGGCATGATCTTGCCACCCAGCACGTGATAGACCGGCTCCAGAAAGGGCACGTTGATGTTCTGGACCGGCGGCGTGATACGCTTCGAGAGTGCGTCGAGCTTCTGCTGCCCCTCGCTCTCTTCGAGATGGCCTGTGGCATCATCTCGGATGAACTCGATGTTCAAAGAACGCGGTCGCCACTTTCCGCTGAGCACCAGATTTTCGGGGACGCGAGGCAACATCTTGAGGTCGGCAACGGGGATTTGGAGTGCGTGCGCCGTTCGTTTCAGCGTCTTGGGCGCTGATCCGGTGGGGCAGGCCGCGGCTTCGATCGCTTTGGCGCGCTGATGATTGATCAACTCGCCATAGCGCGAGTGCGCGGCGTATCGCTCGAATCGGTCCGGCGAAGTTCGGGCGGCCAGGAATTCTTCGACAGCGTCTCCGTCGTCCCAGGCGGAGACGTCGTTGCCCGCTGAGCATGGGCGCCGGTCGTCAGCAGGTCCGGTCCGAATTTCCAGACGCATACGATGATCATCGTCATCGGATAGATCTTGTTGCGCCTGGCCGGGAAATCTTCCGTCGTCGCGGCTCCATGGGACGCTGGTTGGTTTGATAGGGGATTCCTGGTGGAGATCAAGCGGACCGCCCGGTCGCCAAGGCGTGCTAACCTTGAGTGACCTCGGCAACTGCGCTGAGCGAGACCCAAGGCACGACAGGGCACTATCGTTATGGGCAGCTCGATCGGTCATCTGAAACGCTACTTTCTCGGGACGGAAGAGCGGAGCGTCGTTTCACCGGAGCCAGAAGGTGCGTCATCAAAGGTCGAGGACCTTGCGTCGCTGAGTGCAAGGTATCCGGATGTTGGACAAATCGCCGAGGCTTTCGACCGGGCCATTGCGCGAATGAATCAAGACGGAATTCGTTCGGAACCCCCGGTCGCCAACAGCATGAAGTCGTACTACGGAGAGATGTACAGCGACATCTTCGAAGGAGGAAAGAACAGACCAACGGCCGAGCGCTGCTACGGACAGTCGGAAGAGGTGCTCGTTGATTTGGCGCGAACGGGTCTCGGCGGACGCTTTGATCGAATGTCGCGACGATTCTTCAAGTCGGCGCGGGATCCTGAACCCGAGTGGAAGTTTGAGATGGCTGAAGAGCCGGGTCACTACTTCGTCCGTGCGACGCCAGCCGATTCGACGAAGCCCGTGCTTGAACTCGATGCGCTCTACAACGAGATTCGAATTCTTCCACGCGACCGCTAGCATCCAATCAGCGGCCGACGCTGGCGTGGCGTGATCGACTTCAGGGACCTCGTACAATCGGCGCTCAACGCTCAACGCTCAACGCTCAACGCTCAACGCTCAACGCTCAACACTCAACACTCAACAATCAACACTCAGCAATCAACGCTCCAAGGATTGGCCCGCGATGGATCAGCCGCCAGGTCCTGTTCCACCCAGGGTCCGGCCTTCACCGAAGTCGAGCCGCAAGAAGGTCGGCGGATCGTTGACGACGTTGAGGTTGTCCTCGAGCGCTTGAATGGGTTCATCTTGACCGTCATCCCCGAGCGCAAACGTCCCCCAGTGAATTGGCACGGTGAACTGCGCCTCCAAGATGCGTGCTGCGTCGACGGCCTCCGCCGGCGAAATGTGCATGGACCGCATGAACCAGCGAGGCTTATAGGCGCCGATCGGCAGGAGTGCGAGTCGTATCGGTCCAAAGCGCGCCCTGATTTGTTCGAAATGAGGTCCCCAGCCGGTGTCGCCGGCAAAGTAGACGGGGCCTTGGGTACCGACGATGACGAAGCCGGCCCACAGGGTGTTGTTCGTGTCCCCGAAGCCGCGCCGTGACCAATGCTGGGCGGGAACGGCGGTGACCGAGACTGCGCGGCCGATCCGACGGGTCTCCCACCAATCCATATCGTGGCCACGCCCAATGCCTTCCTGTTTGAGCAGAGCCCGCGTACCGAGCCCAGCGAGAATTATCGGACGATGGTCTCTTGCGAGGCGCGCCAGCGTGGAGATGTCCAGGTGGTCGTAGTGGTTGTGGCTGACGAGGACGACGTCGATCGCCGGAAGCTGCGCGAACGGCACACCCGGGGGGTGCATGCGCTTCGGACCCACGAACGAGAAGGGGCTCGCCCGCTCGGACCAAATGGGATCGGTCAAGATGTTGAGGCCATCCATCTGGATCAGAACGGTGGCGTGGTTGATCCAAGTGACACGAAGCTCACCCCTCCCAACCCGAGCAGGCGGCGGTCTTGCTGGGGTCGTGGCCGTCCGCACTTCCCAGGGGCCTGCCTCGGACGTCATCTTCCATCGCAGCACATCGGAGAGGTCCTTCGTGGGCGTGGGAACCTGATTCGCGAATGCGTGACCATCGAAGTACCGAGAGTCGTTGCCTCGGTAACCTGGCGCAGCCAGTCCACACGCCACGCTCGTCCCGGCGAATGCGGCGGCCATAAGCAGTGCTGCGACGCGCGCGCGCGGTCGCAAGCCCGAGCGCAAGCCCGAGCGCAAGCTCGAGCGCAAGCCCGAGCGCAAACGCCACCGCACGGCGCGCGCGCGCGATGCCAGATAGCTCATGCCTTCAGCGAACACCGGTCGTCCGCGTTCATGGTGAAGGCCAAGGAGGTGCCGGTCAATCGCAGGCTTCGCACCGTGATTGGCTAGGGCGGTGGTATCGGCGCGATGGCTGGAGGACGACGCATCTGTTACGAGGAAGTCGCCCGAATCGAGGACACACGGCTGGGGGCGTTTGCGGCCGGTCTACTCGAAGCTGACGACGAAAGACTTGTAGGTCGTGGATGACGGTGTTGGATACCCGAAACCGGCTGCGACGACTGAGCCGGTGCTCGTAAGGACCATTTGCGCGAATTCCTCGTCGGTCTCCAAGATGTCGAGGACAACCCGGCCTCCGTCTCCGTAAGATGGATCCAAGTGACCATTTGGCATGAGTCGGGCGAAGGCAAGGTTCCTCGGCGCAGCATCGATGGACGTGGTTCCACCGATGAGAATCTTGTGATTCGGTTGCATGACGATCGCACCGATCGCCTCGCCGCCGCCGAAGTCGACTTCGGCGATGCTATCTTCTCCAAACAAGGGGTCGCGTTGCCCATTCGATAGATATCGAAGCACACCCATGTTTGAATTGACGCCGACTCCGACGTAGATCGACCCATCGCTGTCTGTGGCGAGTGCGCGTGTCACGCCCACACCGGCGAGCGTTGATGTTCCCACCATGGCCTCGCCGAAATCCGGGATCAGGACACCATCGTTTGCGATGTGTACGAGCGCAAGGCCGCCTGGAATCCATCCGGTCGCGACGAGTGTTCCGTCGGCCAGTGCGATGACGTTTGCGCAGGAGGTTCCTGGCGCGAACGCTGGGTCGAAGCGAAAGATGCCGCTTTGCGCGAAGAGGCTCTCGAAGGTTCCGTCGCTTCGAAAGCGAACCAGGACGAATTCCTTTGTGACGCTTGTGTAGTTGGCCGTACCGCAGACCACGGCGCCGCCATCTGGATGTGCGGCAATGCGAAACGACGTATCTTCGCCTCCGAGGTGCACGGGTACGGCGCCAGATCCTGCGAAGCTGGTGTCCAAGGATCCGTCTGCGTTGAAACGCAGCACGTAGATGTCGTCCTGGCGGCTACCAAAGTAGCCGTCCCCCGTGAACCATATGGCGTCATTTTCTCCGCGCGCGAGTCCATAACCGTAGTTGTAGAGCCCCGACGCTGTGGATTGCGCGAATCCTCCGGCGGCGAAGTCGGAGACCAATTGTCCCTGAGGGCTGAGGCGCGCCAAGAGTAAGTTTGCCCGGCTTCCGAATTGATATGTGAGCCCGACGACCAGTGAATCATCCGCATCCTGTATGAGGTCTCGTGCCCGTTCTGTTGCCGACGCGCTGAACTGAAGGTGTACGATGCCGCCGTCGCCAAAGTCAGGATCAAGCACGCCGCGTGGCTCATCCGAGGGCACGTCCGCATCTGGTCCGGTGGTATCTGGCCCATCATCAGCATCCTGTGCGTGACCGACATCTGCCACGTCGCGCCCATTCCCGTCGTTCTTGCTCGGTTCCCCACCGTCTGCCTCCACGGTGACCGTTCGATTCAGGTCAAAGCCTTCGCGGACGCAAGCAGTCAGAGCGACGAACGAGCACAAGGGTGAGAATACGAGCATGCTCAGGCGAGCTGCTTGCATCTGCCCTTTATAGGAGACTTCGCTGCGCTGCTCAAGGCACGCCGACCTACACCGAAATCACACCGAAGTCTGAGAGGATAACCGAGGCGGTCGAGCGCGACGATCGAACCTTGTCGGCTGGCCCCGCCAAACTTGTTGCGTCTATCCGACAGCTCAAAGGGAATGGGCGGGGGATCGACTTTTTGACGCGCCGGCGAGGATGTCGAGCTCGCGTGCGATAACGACGATCGGTGAGCACTGGCGCTCCATCCGGGCTCGCGCATTCTTCGAGAGCTTGAGATGTAATGACGGGTCGCTCAGCAGGCGTTCGACGGCGGCTCGGATCGCCTCGGGATTCTCAGGAGGAACGAGGAGCCCTTCCTGCTCATTTGTGACGAACTCCGGTATGCCGCCCACCGTGGTGGCAATGATCGGCAAACCGCACGCCATCGCTTCGCACATCGCGACGCCTTGAGCTTCGACTCTGCTCGGGGCGACAAAGTAGCCGTATCGGCCGAGCAGCTCCGGCATGTCGCGATGAGGTACGTACTGGGCGATGAGCTTTGCGCGCGACCCTGTGGCCTGGATCAGACGCCCAAGTTTGGCCTCAAGGGTTCCTCGACCGATGATCTCGAATGTGGTGTTCACCTTCAGGGGCCCCGCGAAGGCTCGAATCGCAAGATCGAGACCGTATTTTGAGCTGCTGAGTCCACGCGCCGTGACGCCGGCGTGGCGTTTGTCGAGGTCCAGTCGGTAGGTGAATCTCTCGGTGTCGATCGGGTTGGGGATAATGGTCGCGTTCGGGTAGCGTTCGAAAGTATGCCGCTCCGCCGCGTGGAGCATCCATCGGGAAACGAAGACGGTTGCATGTTGCTTGGTCAGGAAGCGCCGAAGACGAAGCACTTGATAGAGCGATCGAGGCACCACGGTGAGGAGCTTCCGCATCTTTTGGAGGCGATCCTTACCGAAGCTTACACTCCGGAGACTAAACAACGCTTCGTGTCCGTGAATCCAGCTAACCTGAGGAAGATCGATACGTTCAAGGACATCGATCATGCGAAACACCGGGCCGTGCACTGCGATGACGTCGGGCTTGAACTCTAAGAGCGCTCGCTCGACGGTTTTTCCGTCGCCGGTCACCACGGGAACGGCATCCAAGGTATAGCGGGCGCGCTTATCCATCGAGAAGGCCGATACCTCGTGTCCCTGTGCTGCATAGAGCCGTGCTCGTGCGTGGACGAAAGCGAAATTATAGGGCTCGGCATCTGATGGGTAGCCGGGGGCGAACAGCGCGATCTTCACGACGCGCCTCCCTCGGATCGGGCGGTCTGTAGATTGGTCGACTCAGCGGCCGAGTCGCGTGTCGTCGTCGTCAAAGAGAGCCCGTCGACGACGTGCAAGGCGATCGCCATGAGGAGGGATATGCTTACGATGGGGCCCGGATCGGAAAACAGCGGCTGCACTAAGCATATGACGCCGGCGAAGACGTACGTCGCAAGAATGGCCGCGGCGACACCGTGTCGCTCGTCTCGACGGCCAGATCTCAAGGCGCGCCAAACCCGGCGCACCCACCTTGCGTGGAACCCGAGGATAATGAGTGCGCCCAGCAAACCGCCGTTGGTGAGAATCCATAACACGTCGTTGTGGACGGTGTTCTTTGCGACCTGAACCCGGTCGAAGTTCGGTCCGGTCCGATACTGAAACGTGTGTTGGTATCCAAAGCCTGTGCCTGTGATCGGATGATCGGCGACAACTTCCAAGGCACGCCGCCAAGAACCGGTTCGCCATTCGGTGCCTCGCCGTAGATTGTCGGCGCTGAAGCGCTGGATTGTTCGGCTTTCGGGCGCAAGAACGAAGAATCCTGCGCCGAGGGCTCCGCCGGCCACGACCGCGAGCAAGGCGTATTTCATCGCGCGAGCCACGCGCCATCGAGAGGCGAGCATCCACGTGAGAAGTGCAATGAGAGCCGCCGCCCACACCGTTCGATAGTTGGAGGCGACGAGTACTCCAAACATCGCCGTCGCAAACAGACCCCGACGCACAAGCTTGGTTCGCTCGCGGAGCATATCGCCGACGACGACGAAGAGCGCGAGGACCGCAGCCGGGCACTCTGCGTAAGCGAGAAAATGCAGTGTTTGGTCGGCTTGCTCAAAGAGAGCATGGGCGAAACCGTGCACATTGGCCAAGCGCGAAAAGCCGATGATCGCCACCACGATGCCCGCCGCGGTCGTGACCTGTTTGAACGTGGATAGTCTCAGTGCGTTCCAGTGGAAGGCCGCGGAGGCAACCACGAAGATTGTGGGATAGACCGCAACGCGGCGCGCGACGCCCACCGCATCCATGAGATTTAGCCCTCGAGCTGTGCCGAGTGCCGTCCACACCATGGCAAAACCCAGGATGGCGACGAAGTGTTTCTGGAAGTGAGCGCGTCCCCCGCGTCTCAAGGCCACCAAGATCCCAATCGCGAACGCTGGAAGGAGCACGAGGTCACCGTAGTAGACTCGAAGAGGCGATTCGAACGCAGTCGAGGTCATAGCCGGACTCAAGGCTAAGGAGAGTCCCAGGATGCCCCAGATGACGAAATCGAGATGAGCCTGAAGAAAGAAGGCTGAAAGCAGAACCGCGCCGACCAGGAACGTGATCCTTGGTTGGCCGAGCGGTGAGAGCGCGACCTCCAACAGCGTGCATCCCACGACGAGGACCGTGATGGTGACGGACGTCGAGAAAGGCGCGGACCTGGTCGTTTCTTGACTGTCGGCTGAACGAACAGGCGGAGGGGCAGTGCCTTCGCTGGTTGTTATCATTCTCGAACCACGGGGCGGAGAACAGCAATCCCCTTCAAGGCCGTTCTTGCCGCGACGAGGACGCCGCTGAGCAGCGCGCCCGCCAGGAATGCGGCCGGGCCCGCGAGATGCGCGCGTGGTCGCGGCGCCGATCTCGTGACATCGGGTCCGGAAACCAGCAGCGTTTTCCGCGCGGCCGCAACAACCCGCCTGTTCTCAAGATCGGCGACTCGGTCCGCGATGGTGATGAGATCGGTCGCTGTATTCGGCTGTACGAGCGTTTCGTCGGCGCGGTCCGCGGGGGTTGCGGGCGGCTGGCTGGCGCGGCGGGCGCGCTCCGCCAAGAGTGCGTCGAGTAGATGCTGATAGGCCTTCGCTTGGTTGAGACTCAAGGACTGGAGCTCGGCGAAACGCTCGGAATGATCGGCAAGGATGGTTGCGATCGCCCGATCGGCGAGTTGGGTGACCAACGTCTTCGAACCGCCTTCGATCTTCAGTGTGACCGTCCGGTTTGCCTCGACCGAGCTCGAGACGTGGAGGGTGTCTAAGAATTCGGCGCGCGCCAAGGCCGTAAGTGCGCAAAACTCAGCCGGCGGCATCGGCGATTCGTTGGGCGTTGTTGTCGTATTCGCGGGCGTTGTCGTACTTGGTGCCCCAACCGGAGTGCCCGTCGTGTTCTTGCTGCAGGCCTTGTCGTCTGGGTACTGAGCGAGTGTGAGAAACTGGGACTTTGAGGCAAGCCTTCGGGCAAGATTTCCTGGTTCCTCCAAGAAGCCAAGCGGGGGCACTGAGCCTACGTAAAGTTGAGCGTCGGCGATGTAAACGGGTTGACGCAGAAGCACGAGCGGCATTGCGGCACCTCCGCAAAGAATCGCCGTCACGAGAATCGTTCCCCGTTTATCAAACAAAGCCCAAAGGACCTCGGTGATCGAGGGCAAGCCGCCTGTGGGTGGGGTACCATCGGACTGATTCACGCTCTCTCCTCAGACACGGTCTAATGCGTGCTCAGCGCTAGCTGTTACGCCCTGGTCTGTCAAACGGGCAGATAGGCATCGCCGATTCGGGCGATCGATCTCATACGCCACCCGCGCGGTTCCATGATGGCGTTTCGTGGCCAATCTCATCGCGCGGATCATCGGATGGGGCCGAACGACGCTCACGATGGGGTGGCGCGTCTCTTCGGGTCACGCTGGGGTCACGTTGGGCCGCACCGGAAAGGCGTTGGCGACGCACCGGAAAGGAGTTGGAGACGCACCGGAAAGGCGTTGGAGACGCACCGGCGGTTGACAATGCGTCCGTCGCACGGCAACAGAGGCCCCGATGCTTCGCTACGTTCTCGTGACGCCCGCACGGAACGAGGAAGAGACGCTGCCGGCGACCATCTCCGCTGTCGCCGCGCAAACGATTCTCCCGGTCAAGTGGGTGATCGTGAGCGATGGCTCGACCGACCGGACCGATGAAATTGGGAGAGCCGCCGCGCTCCAGTTCGGCTTCATCGAATTCATCTCCGCATCGGGGAGCGGACAACGAAGTTTCGGGTCGAAGGTCAAAGCCATCGAAGCTGGGTTGGGCCGGTTGTCTGGCTACGCCTACGACTTGATCGGCAACCTGGATGCCGACGTCACCTTCGCGCCCGACTACTTCGAAGCCCTCGTGAGCCGCATGGCGGCTACGCCTTCGATCGGAATCGCGGGCGGCTGGATCTTCGAAAAGATCGACGCATCTTTCGTTCCTCAGAACAACAGCGCAAGCAGCGTCGCAGGGGCCGTTCAGATGTTTCGGCGCGAGTGCTTTGAGCAGATTGGCGGATACCTTCCATTGCCGTCGGGAGGCATCGACGCCGCGGCTGAGATCCTCGCACGGATGCACGGATGGGCGGTAAGATCGTACGAAGATTTGCGCGTTCTTCATCACCGTGAGGTTTCGCGTGGTCGAGGGAGTCTACTTCGCGAGCGCTTTCGACAAGGTGGCACCCACTATGCGCTTGGCTACAGTCCAGTGTTTCAGCTCCTCCGAGGCGTCTTGCGCCTCCGAGACCGTCCCTATGTCGTGGGGAGTGCTTGCACGCTCGGAGGTTATGTTTGGGCGATTTGTTCGGGGAAACCGCACGTTTTGCCGGACGACGCGGTGGCTTTTCTCCGGAAAGAACAGATGGGCCGCTTGAGAGAGACGGTAAGGCGTCTCGCGAAGAGATGACCAAGACGCGCGCTGAATCTGCGACGCTTCTGATCTTTGCGGTCTATGCGGCCTTTCTTGGAACGTTCGAGGGGCCGGCCGAGATTGCCTGCATCGTACTGCTCGTCCTTGCCCTCATGACGGGCGGTTTGACGAGACCGCGAGTCGGTCATGCTTTGATTCTTCTTTGGTTCTTGACGGGCTACGTGGGGACGCTCAGCTCGACGGTTCATGTGTCTTCGGAAAACAAGCTTCGTCCACTGCTTGCGCTGGCCTTCCTTATCGGCGTCGATGTGTTGCCAAGGCTGAGTGAGGATGGGCTCCGCGTTGTGGCGAAGGCCTTCGTTGCCGCGCTTGTCGTCAGCGGACTGTATGGCATTCTCCAGGTCTTCTTCGCGCCCTTTCCGTGGGACAGCTTCTTGGCTGCGCAACCCGATTCACCCCAGACGATGGTGCCGGGCTATACTTGGATCGGTCGACGGGCTGCCAGCGGCCTATTCTATAATCGGCTGAAGCTCGCGCACGTGGGTGTCGTGGGAATGTTCGTTCTTGCTTTCGTTCTCTGGTCGGGGCGCAAGCAAGGCCATCGACCGGTCGCCGGCGTTGTTTCACCCGTCGTCCTCGTTTCGACGATCGGCGGCGTGATTCTGGCCGTGGCGATCGCGCTGACCTACGCACGCGCGGCCTTGGTGGCGTTTGGTCTCGGGCTTAGTGTGGTTGTTCTGGTGATGGCTCGCAGACGTTTGCTCTACTATGCATCGGCGAGCGTCGTCTTGATTCTGGCGGTGCTGCTTGTCGCGCCCGGAGGTCTTGAGCGTGTGCAAGGTCTTTCGGAGGCCCTGGCGGTTCGAGCTCGAATTTTGGCCCGCGCGTGGACGATTTTTTCCAAGCATCCAATTTTCGGCGTTGGACACGGTCTGTATTCGCATGCGGCGTCGGCGCTCCCGAGTACCGGCAATGTGACTCACCTCGTCGATCCTCACAACTTGGTTGCGCAGGTCTTGACGGAAACCGGTCTCGTGGGCGCGTTCGGATTTCTCGGCGTTTTGGCGCTTGCGTTCTGGTCGCTGTTTCGCCGCGTGTACAGTGCTCGCGATGAAAGCTCTGCCCGAGGCGTTCTCGACCGGGTCGCGTTGGCGAATTTGGTGGCTGTCGTTGTTCTTGGTCTTGTTCACTTCCCTCTTCATCATGCGCCGACAGCGCTTCTGTTTTGGATGGCCGTCGGCGTCGGATGTTCCGGACGGATGGACGGGCGGATGGACGGGCGGATGGACGAACGGATGCACGGACGGCCCGGCTGCGGCTGACAGCTGCTTCATCCACCTCTTTGTGCGCGTGAGCGCCTGCGCGCGTAGATGCGTTCGATGACGCCTCGCACGCGATCGACAAAGTGCCGGGTCCTGGCGACAGCCGCGAGCATCGGCTCCAAGCGGGCGGCGTGGTGAGCGAGCGCTTCGTCGAGCATGGGTGGTGATGCCTGGGGTAGCGGCGGGTTGAAGGACGACTCGCCGGGAGGTCGTTGTCGTTGTCGTTGTCGTGGATGCGGTTGTGGTTGTGGTTGTGGTTGTGGTTGTGGACGTGGATGCTGTCGAGGCTGCGGGGGCTGCGGGGGCTGCGGGGGATGGGTGGCTTGGGGTGTCCGCGATGCGTTGACGCGCGCGCTCTCAACGAGCACCTGAGCGATTTCTTGCGCACGGTGCGTGTAGGTGTGTTTGGCCTGGGCTTCTTCGTACCCTTGCTGCGCGATGGTTGCTCGCTGCTCGTTCGCTTGCAGGAAGTGCCGAGCCTTCTCGATGAGCGACTCGATCGAATCGGCCTCGACCAGATGGTGGCCGTCGATGAAGGGCGACTCAACGGATAACCGTTCAGAGAGTACGAAGGCGCCGCATCCTAGCGCCTCGAAGATCCGCGTTTCGGTGTCGAGTGCTTCCTCGGCATGGATATTGAGCACGATTCGGGCGCGGTTGAAGAGGTCGACCATCTGCTGTGCATAGGCGTTGGTTTGGGTTACTCGGATCGATGCATTCATACGGTCGAGGAGCTGCCGTCGTCTGGGTGTTACGTTCCCGACGAAGAGGACGTCGATGTCTTTCGGCTTTTCGATACATCGCACATGGAGGTCCTCGTCGAAGCCGTTAAGGAGGACAGAAACGTTGTCCTTCGTTTGCCAACCTCGCTGGATTAGGGTCTGCTTGCAGGCAACGGAATGAACGAAGACGTGAGCAAAGCAGTCCGAGCGAAGCAATGCGTCTTGGTCGGTGCGCCGGGCGAGCAGCTCTGTGGCCCAGAAGACCCTCGGTCGCTGGATGGCGCGGATGGTTGACACGGGGAAATGATCACCTCTCTGTAGAAACACGACATCACAGTCGCCGACGGCTCGAATCGCTTTGGTGAGGTGCGCGCGATGACGTCGAAAGTCGATGGAGACAGGATCATGGCCGTTGCGCCGAAATCCACGCTCGACGAAGACCTCGGCCCCCCAGCCGGCGTTTTCTTGGATCGCATTCAGGTAGAGGATTCGCATGGCCTTCGAACCGTAGTGTTGGCGCCGCCGTTCGTCCAACGAGATTCGCGGTATTGCCCCTGGGCCTGTGGCGCTCAGCCTGATCGCATGCGCGCGAATCTGCGGCGAATCAGGTTCTTTTCTTCGGGGACGAAAAAACCAAAGATCCACAGCGAAGCGCCGTAGAGCGCCGTGAAGAGGATTGATGCGCCGACCGCGCTCCGGAAGGAACGGGCAGGTTCGCCCAAGAAGACAAGCCAAACAACAGATGCTCCGGCCGCCGTTCCAAGAAACTGTGGGACCAGCGCGCGCATGAACGCAAAGGATGGCCAGTTGAACTTGACCGCGGCGCCGATGGCGAGAGCGAAAGACGCCTCGGCGAGCAATGTGGCGGTGGCGCTTCCTCGAGCGCCGTGACGTGGGATCAGCCAAAGATTCGCAATGATGAGCACGAACGATGCGAAGACGGCCGCGTAGATCCGGAGTCGATTGGCGTCGCGCGTCGTAAGGACGCCACCGAGCGCATAGTTGATGCACTGAAGAGCAGGAAACCAGGCGAGCGTACGCATGATGGGCGCCGCGCCGACATATCGAGAACCGAGCAAGATGTGGATGATCTGGTCCGCGGTGAGGAAGACCAACCCTGAGAGCAGAAATCCGACCCCGGTGAGATAACGAAGCATCCCTCGGGAGGTCGCGTCAAACCGTTGAGGATCAGAGACGCCTTGCTTGAACATGCGCGGCATCAGGACGGTCGAGACGACTTGCGGGAGCACATAGAGGAACGCAACGGGGCGGAGTGCAGCGCCGAATAGACCGACCTCCGAGGGGGTGCTTAGGCGTTCGAGAAGGACGACGGAGGCTTGCTGAAGGACGATGTAGAAGAGGCCCAAGATCCCAAAGGATGCGCTCTCGTGAAGGATGTTCGGAATCCGTCGTAGACTCCACTTGGGCCGAACACCGCGGAGCGCGAGCCAGAGGATAGCCGGAAACGGAAGGCACGCGGCGAGAAGCTGTGAGCGGACGACACTCTCGAGCGTTCCGAAGAAGGTGACGGCGAAAATTACGGCTGCGAGTGCGAGAGCCGATGCGCCAGCCTGGAAGATCGCGAGGAGGTGCATTCGTTCGAGCCCTTGGAGCACGGCGAGCGGAATTTGTTGTGCGGTGGTGAGCGTGATGGTGAGCCCGACGATCGCGATACAGCCGAAAAGGCGAGGATCATGCTCAAGGTGGCGAGATACGAACAAGGTGCCGCCGTAGGCGGCAAGCACGAGCACGCCTTGAATGATGTAGCCGCCGCCGACGATCTCGCGGGTGGACGACTCCTCTCGGGAGATGGACCGCAAGACGACCTGCGAGGTTCCAGCGTCAGCAAACATCGCGCCAAGCGAAGCGAAGGAGAAGGCGGCCGTGTATAGGCCAAACTCTTCGACGCCAAGCTCGCGGGCGATGATGATGAGGGTGAGTGCGCCCAGTCCTCGCCAGACGAAACGTGCGCCCGCGAGAGAAAGAATGCGCAGGATGAGCCCCGTTCTCGCGCTGTGTACTTTGGATTCGGATTCCGTGGGAAGTTGGGTGCTCATGCGCTCACACCAAACGCTCGCGCCCAGGCGTCGATGGTTAGAAGAAGAAAGAGCGCACGCCTACGGTTGCTTCGGCCGCTGAGGTGCTCTCGCACGATCGTGGTGAGCGCGTCGGGCTCGAACCATTGCGCGAGGGGTGTGTCACCTCGCAGGAGTCGGGCTTCGAGTGTCGTACGGAGACTCTGTCGGAGCCAGCGATCCATGGGATTCGTGAATCCGAGCTTCTTTCGGGTGAGGATCTCGGCGGGAAGGCGGTTTGCCATGGCACGACGATGAACGCGCTTCGTCTCGAAGCCTCGGCGCCCCAACCGAATCTTGAGGGCGTCGGGGAAGCTCTCGACAAGCTCCACGAGACGATGGTCGACAAAAGGAACACGCAGCTCGAGTCCGTGGGCCATCGAGAGCTTGTCCGCAATGAGCAGGAGCTCATCGGGAAGCCAGACTCGCGTGTCCGTGTAGAGCATTCGCCCGAGAGGCGAGAGTGAATTGACTTCGTCGTGCTTCGCCCGAATGGGTGCGGCTACATCTGGACGCCCGCTGCTTCGGAGCGCCGTCCGAAGGAGCTGCGCCTTCTCTTCCTCCTGAAAAACGGCATACATGCGCACAGCACGTCGAACGGGGTCGTGTTCGCCCAAGGACATGAGCGCGCGCTTCGCCTTCTCCGGCATCGAATGGGCAAAGGGCCAAGCCGATAGTTGTGATGCTCGAAGGGCTGGGAACCGGAGCCGGCCGAAAAGAGAAGCGACGAGCTCGCCCTTGTAGCGATCGTATCCGGCGAGAGGTTCGTCGGCGCCTTGTCCTGATAGCACGACTTTGACGTGCCTTCTTGCAAGTTGAGAGAGAAAATGGGTCGCAATGGCCGAGTCGTTCAGCAGAGGCTCTTCGAGTTGGCGCGCATATTGGTCGAGGTAGCCGGCGTAATCGTCCGGGCCTATCGTGATCGCGTGGTGAACGGCGCCGAAGTGTTCGGCCGTCTTGAGCGCAAGGGGAATCTCGTTGTCCTGGGTGTCGCCGCCCGCGAAACTGACGGTGAACGTGTGCACGTCACGTCGCTTCATCGAATGGAGGATGGCTGCGGAGTCGAGTCCGCCCGACAAAAAGAGTCCAACGGGGACATCGCTCACCATGCGGAGCCGTACGGAATCGTCGAAGGTCGCGGAAAAGACTTCGACCGCTTCTTCCTCGGTCCAGCGTTGCTGTGCGGTGGTTGGGTTCCAATACCGTCTGAGTTCGAAATGTTTGTTTCTGACGATCGCAACGTGACCGGGGGGGAGCTTCTTGACCGAAACGAACAAGGTTCGTGGTGCGGGAACGAAGCGATAGGTCAACAACTGGTCGAGCGCGATCGGGTCGAGCGTCCGAGAAACCTCGGGATGTTCGAGAAGCGCCCTGATCTCGGAGGCGAAAACGTATCCGTCGGACGTTTGAGCGTAGTAAACCGGTTTGACGCCCAGCCGATCACGCACGACGACGAGTTGTTCCGAGCGGCCGTCCCAGATCGCGGCCCCCCACATCCCGACAACATCGCGCAGCCCGTCGATCCCTCGTTCTTCGTATACGCGCAGAAAAACTTCGGTGTCGCTTTGCGTCCGCCATGGACCAGGTAGATCTGGGAAGAGTGCTTGGTAGTTGTAGGCCTCGCCGTTGAAAACGATCGACACGCGGGGGTCTCGTCCTTGGAGCGGTTGAATGCCGCCTTCGAGATCGATGATGGCAAGTCGCCTATGGCCAAGGCCGCAGCCAGGCGCGAGCAGAACGCCTCGCCCGTCGGGACCTCGATGCGCGATGCTGTCCGTCATGCGATCGAGGAGCGCTGGGTCGACGGGGCGTCGGCTGTTTTGGAAGAGCGCTACAAATCCGCACATGCCTGAGCCCGTTCCTTGTCGGTGTCTTGTTGCGTGCTCACCACGGCCCGGCTCTCTTCGTTTCGTTGACCGGTGTCGCCTTTCGAGGGCGGACGACAGGGCGACAAGAGGGCCGCGTAGACGACGCTAGCGACGTCCACTAGCACCGGGAATTGGGGATGGCGAGTGCTTTGTTTCCGGCGCGAAAGGCCCGAGTTCTTCCTCGGGGGTCGCTTTGCACCAAGCGGGGGTGGTCGGAGTGAAGACGAGCACTCGGGTACGCCCGTCCTTGGTCACCTCGATGATCTCGACCCTTCCGTCGCCGTCGATGTCACGCACGTCGGCGACCGAGGTCCCTGCGACCGAGGCTCCTGCGACAGAGGCGCCTTGAGACCTGGCGGCAAAGTGGGGGTTCGAGGCGACGTTTCGGATTGGGCGTGGGTTTATCGTGGCGTTGGAGTGGGGCTCTGAGTCTGAGTCTGAGTCTGAGTCTGAGTCTGAGTCTGAGTCTGAGTCTGGGGCTGAGTCTGGGTCTGGGTCTGAGTCGGGGTCTGAGTCGGGGTTCGCGAGGGGCTCCTCAGAGTAGGCGAGATCGGCGACGAAGGCATCTCCTGTCGATCGGAGCCACTGCCACCCGATTCCTGGAATCTTCTGAAGAAGGTCCGTCAGTCCGTCGCCATCAAGGTCCCCGGCGGCCAAAGATTCGTAGCGACCGGAAGCGAGCCAGAGGCGATCGTGGACGAAAAAGCCAGCCCCAGGAACGAAGGCCGCTTCTTCTAAGGCGCCATCACCATCGAAGTCACCTGTGAGTGGGCCATTCGCGGGCGCGTGATGAGCTGGTGGTGCGGTGGCCTGCGCGATTCTGCGCGTCGTTGACGTCGTTGAGCTTGCGGGCACAGTGTCGAGGCCGTCCTCGGTGCGCTCGCGAAGGGCACGGCCGTGGGCAAAGAGGGGCAGAAATCCGAGGAGCTGTCTTGAATGATCGACACGGAGGTCGAGCAAAGACCGGCGCCTAAAGTTTGTCCAGACCGTGCCGTAGTGTTGCTCGCGGAACTCGGCCAGGGCGGGTTGGATCGTGCTCGTGGCGGTCGTCATTTGCGCCATGGCTTGGTTAATACGGTCAACATCTGGGTTGTATGCTGCCCAAAATCCGAACCCCGCATCCAGTCCGCAAAGAGAGTTGTCGGAGGGCGCGTATCCGAATCCTGGTCGCTGAGCGTAGCCGACGCGATACCAGCCATTTGAACCGTCGAAGTAGTTGTTGAAGAGAGGGCGGGCTAGGTCCCCACGAAAGATCGCGTACGCGTATTGGTTGGCGAGTCTCCTCATGTCGGTGGGCTTCGGGAACGCTTGACCGGTCACGGCTCGGTTCTGAAAGAGTGAGTCGAAGACCTGCACGAACCGACGCGCGTGAGAAATATCCCAGCCGACATCGGGCACGGTGGTCGCATGGTCTTCGGTCGGAAACGACGCGCCTTCGTAGCCCGCGAAACGGTATTCCGCGTTGTGCGCCCAGAGGCCGGGATCCAAGCTCGCGCCTTCCTTCGGTTGGCCACGCCAATCGGTGAGTGTTGTGGTTTCGAGTCGCGAACCAACGAGGAATACGGCGTCGGAGAGGTGTTGCTGAAGGGCCGAGCGTTCGGAGGCTTCTTGGGCAAAGAGCCCTGGGTCGGCGCGCTGCGCGGCGAAGAGTTCCGTAAGCCCGGCGATGATCCAGAGATCGAAGTCCCGAAGCATGGAACATTCCTCGAGCGCCTCGGCGCGACGGACTTGCGGTCCAAACGATCCAAGCGCCTTCGTCCGGATGTATGTCCGGTGGTCAGCGCGGCCCGGACACGGACCGTAGGTGAATCTTGGTTCCCACAGGATCCAGTGGCGATAGTGGTTGTGCACGATCGGTGCGATCGACAGGAGCTCGAGGATCTCTTTGTTGCGCGATCGCCTCTCTTCCTCCGAGAGTGTCGTCGCAAACCGCAGTGCTGAGGATACGAGGTGAAGGTATTGTGAGCCGCTGATCGAGTCGATTGGGGCGGCGGTCGTTGGATCGAGCCAAGTCGAATAGCTGTGCGATGTTTCGTCGGTCCCGACATAGTGGACGGGGTGAACATGGCGAAATGGGATAGCGATCAGACTCGCCAGCTCAGCAAAGCGTTCGACATCGTGGCACTTCTCGAGCGCCGCCAAAAAAGGCGCAAGCTCGATTTGCGCGGAGTACAGAACGTTCGCCGAAGGCGACTGGAATGCGTGCTCGAGCTCGACTCTGCGCTGGTCCCAGAGATTTGAGAGCACCGGCGGGATACACGAGTGACTTGGGACGCACCATGCTTTGCGGAGCGCGACACTTCGGTCTCTGGTGGCCTCGGGCGTGAAGTCGTGGGTGCTGGCCATGGGGGGTGAATGCAGCTCCGGATCGAACGACGGACGAGGTTTTGGGGCGATGGCGCACGATGTGAGTGACAGCGTGAGGAACATCCCGAGAAGATGCAGCGGATGCAATGGCGTTCGCGCAGGAAGCATGACGGCTCGTCTCGATTTGTAGCGTCTCGTATCGTCAGTCGCCAGGCGCGATGCGGCCGTGTCGGATAGTCGGTGGTTGCTTCTTGTCGGTATCGAACTCCGGGGCTTCCCGAACGGGACGATTTCGACGGCCGAGCAGGGCCTTCGGATGCAAGGTGCCTGGCACCGAAGCACGGTTCGCGCACCGGTCTTGGCGCCGCGCATGGGCGTCCCGCCCGAGTCAGCGCACCGCGGCGGTGAGCTCGTCGGCAAGCGCCTCCTGCCTTGTGCCCGCGTGTCCGACGCCGGTTCTTGATGTCCACACGTCGGGGCTCCTAACACATCATGGGTGACATCCCGCCTGCCAGACGCAGACAACGCACGGTCAAACCGAGGTGAGAGGGCGATGCGGGTCGTGACGACGCGGACCGCGAGAGGGTGCGCCTCCGTCGTCATCGCGTGGATGATGCTTGCCGTCGGCTGCGGCGATTCCGCTCCGCGGACCGCGGCGGATGCCTCTTCGTCGTCGGACACCGGCTCTGAGAATCGTCGCGACGGCAGCACCGCACTCGATGGGTCGCCGGCCGATGGCTCACCGACCGCCGACGCAGGGGTCTCGACCCAAGACGCGGGACCGCTCGGCGGTGATGTGGGCTCCGGCGGCGCTCGGGATTCGGGTGCGGATGGAGGAGGCGAGGCCATGCCCGTCGACTGGCCGGACGACGAAAGCCAGCCGCCGCCGCCGATCGATCCCGCGGAACCGTATGACATCGTCGACGCAACGCGCTTCATCTATGAAGGCGACAATCCGATTCAAACGGGTGTCGAGCCGGGCACGATAAAACCTTCGCTTGTTGCGGTGATTCGAGGCCGCGTCGTCAACGACGCGGGTGATCCCATCTCGCACGTTGTCGTGAAGATCGTCGACCGTCCGGAGTTCGGCCAGAGTCGAACCAAGCGCGACGGCTTCTATGAGATCGCGATCAATGGCGGCGAGACCGTGAACGTCTCGCTCTCGCATGCGGACTACTTGCCTCTCATGCGGCCGGTGACCGCCGCGTGGAAGAGCTTCGAGCTTGCGCCGGACGTGATCATGACGGCGCTCGATGCAGCCGCAACGCAGGTTACGTTGTCGACCCTCACCGCAACCATCGGCGCTGTCGTTGCGGAGGGCACGCCGATGACCGACGTCGATGGGGCGCGCACGGCGCGTATCGTGCTCGAACCGGGGCTCTCGGCGTCGATGCAGCTTCCGGATGGCATGGAACTTCCGCTCAACACGATCACCGTTCGAGCGACCGAATACACGGTGGGGGACGATGGCGCGGAGAAGATGCCGGCGCCGCTTCCGCCGTCGTCGATGTACACGTACGCGGTCGAGCTGTCGGTCGATGAAGCGATGGCGATGGATGCGAGCACGGTGCTGTTCTCACAGCCGGTTCCGGTGTACGTCGACAATTTCCTCGATGTGCCGGTCGGCGAGATCGTGCCCGTTGGAACCTTCGATCGCGAATGCGGATGCTGGGTGCCTTCCGAGAACGGACGGGTGCTGAAGGTCCTCGACATCGATCTCGCGAGCGGCCGCGCGCGCCTCGACGTGGACGGGGAGGGTGTCGTGGCCGACAGCGCGCGCCTCTCGGAGCTCGGCATCAGCGCGTTCGAGCTGCGCGCGATCCCCGGGCAGTTCGAGGTCGGTCAGTCGTTCTGGCGGGCTGAGACTTCACACTTCACGCCGATGGATTTCAACTGGGGCGGTTCGGCGGGCTGCAGCGCGGACTGTGATCCCGGAAACCCGGGCGCCGGCGGATCTCCGCCCGGATGCGCGGGAAGTGGCGGAGCGGGCGCCGCCCCGGGCGAAGGCGGTTCGATCATCGACTGCGAATCGCGCGCCCTCAACGAGGTCATCGCCATTCCCGGAACCGACCTCTCTCTCGTCTACTCGACGCGCAACGTCGAGGGTTACAAGCAGAACCGTCGTCTCGACCTCGCGCTCACCAGGGAGACCATTCCGCCGACGATGCGAAGCGTGGAGATGGTGTTGGCGGTCGCGGGGCAACGGGTGAAGCGCACGTTCGCTCCGGAAGCCAACCTTCGCCATGCGTTCGACTGGGACGGTCTCGATGCGTGGGGAAGACCGGTCAACACCCAGACGCTGGCCACCATCAAGCTCGGATACCGATATCCGGTTTCTTTCTCACGTGCGAATCGCGAAGCGCAGCGCGCCTTCATGGAGAGCACGAACGCGACCATCGACTTCGACCGCGAGACCAGCACGGTCGTGCTCGAACGAACGTTCTCGATGTTCGTGGGGCCCGGTCAGAGCGGCTACGCCGAAGGTGAGCCGGCGCGCGCGCAACACGTGCGTAAGCAGAGCATCGGTGGTTGGAGCGTGTCCGGGCACCAAGAGCTCTCGAGCTCGGTGAAGAAGGCGCTCGAGGCGGCCGACGACCCGACGGCGCCTTTCTGGACGAGCCACGCGGCCCCTGAAACAGCGTTCGCGATGATCTTCAAGGACGACGGCTCGCGCCAAGAGATCAATCGATGGGGCGCCCGCCAGCCGCGCCTCGCGCTGACCTACACGGACCTCAAAGCCGCGACCGACCACCTGGGCCTGACGCTCGCGCAGGGGGCGAGCTTCACGCTGAATGAACACTTCGATGGAGTGGGTCCTCGCGCTCGAGCGGTCGTCACGCCGGCGCCGGACGGAGGCTTCTACTTCTGGGCCCAGAGCTATCAGACCGGCGGCGTGCACGTCGACACCCAGGCGGTCCTCGTCCGAAGACATGGTGATGGTGTGGTCGAATACGTTGGCGGTGGCGCCGGCCTTGCCGACGAAACTGGCGGTGGCGCCGGGACCTGCACGCACCGCATTCCCGAAGACGAGCTCCCGCATGACGGCGTGCCCGCAAGGGACGTGTGCTTCTCGCACATCGCGGCCTCGCGCGTCGGTCCGGGTGGCGCGCTCTATATTGGCACGCACCTTCCGAACCGCATCTATCGGATGGACATGAACCACCGCGTGTTTCACGTCGCGGGCTCCGCCACGGGCACCTACGAAGGGGGTGAGGGGCCCGCAGAATCGACGGGCCTTGGCCAGCGGCTCGGCGCGCTGGCGATCGGCGCCGACTGCACGCTCTACGTTGCCGACGCGTGCTACATCCTGCGCATTACGCCCGACGGATTGGTTCATCCGTTCTTCGGACGCCAGCCAGAGGCCCCCGTCCGCACGCTTCGCGTGAACTACCCCGGCGTGGGTGGCGAAGTCCTCTCGCTGCCCGAGTGCCAGGCGCAACCGATCTACCCAACCGAGGACGGAACCAACTGGCCTGTCGCCGCCATTCGGGACGTCGAGGTTGCGGGCAACGGAACCGTGTACGTCAACTGGTGGAATGACGTCGGCTGGAGCCGCATCGATGCGATCGACACGGCAGGGCGCGAAACCTGGGTATCGGCCTCGCAATGGGACGTGTCCTATCCATACATCCCGATGAGGCCGGGCTACACGTTCCGAATGGCCGCTTTCCACGGTCGGATCGCGCTCAGCGCGCGCGATGAGCTCTTGCTCTACGACAACTCCGCGCACTCTGCGACGTACTGGGCCGACTTCTTCGTCCTCCGCGATGGCGTTACCGAGCTCGTTGCGCGGGTCCCAAGAACTCCGCTCGCTGCGCAGTGCCTCAACAGCTACGGTGTGATCTCTCCGAACGGCGACGTCTACTGCGCGAGCGCCCTCGGGGATGGTGTGGTCGTGGACGTCGGCGTCGTGTCGTCCGAGGTCGTCGACGCGAACACGGGTCGCATCCATCGCTTCAATCCGATCACTCTTCAGCATGAACGTACGACCGATCCGCTCACGGGCGTCGCGACGAAGCGCTTTGCCTACGACAGTGCGCTTCGCTTGACGGGGGTCCTCGAGCCGACCGATGCCACGACGACGATCGAACGTGATGCTTCGTCGGGCCGCGCGGCGGCCATCGTTGCGCCCACCGGCGAACGATCGCAACTCGCGTACGGTGCGGATGGTTATCTCGCGGGCGTGACGCTTCCCGGTGGCGGTCAATATCAGATGGCCTACGACAAAGGCGGGCTCTTGACCCGATTCGAGCAGCCGAGCGGCCGCGTCTCGACCCTGACCTACGATGCAGAGGGGGCCCTTGTCGAAGACCGAGACAGCGCCGGACAAGGCTGGACGATCTCGAAGGAGCCGGTGGCGACCGCCGACGCGGCCTTTGGTCATCGTGTGCGAATGGCCCGTCCGGGCGGTGACGAGAAGTCGTATACGCTCGAAAAGCTCAACGACGGCGCGTGGCGGCGAACGACGACCGACTTCGACGGTTCGACGAGGGTGCAGACGTTCGCGCCGATGGAAGTGAACACGACGTATCCGGATGGCACGACCGAAAAGCGAACGCTGGCGCCCGATCCGCGTCACGGCATGGATGCGCCCTATGTCTCGAGACTCGAGATGCGAACGCCGGGCTCGAATCAGGTCGTCTCGATGACGAGAAGTCGAACCGTCGAGTTCGCAACGAACGGCGACCCGTTGTCTCCGCTCAAGAAGCAAACCGACACGGTGACGTTCTTGGGTCGCACCGTGACTCAGGTCTTCGATGCCGATTCGCGCGTGTTGTCAGACGCCGAGAATGGGTCAGGATTAAAGAGGTCAGTCAGCCTCGACGAGCGCGGTCTTGTTACGAGTGTCGCGCTGACGGACATTCCGTCAGGCAACCACCGCGATTCTCGATTCGCGTACACGGAGGCCGGGCAGATCGAGTCGATCGACGGTGAGAGAACCGATGTCGAAGATGTGAGTCGCTTTGGGTACGATGCCTCGCAGCGGTTGACGATGGCCACGAACGCGGCCGGACATCGCTTCGAAGTTCGTACCTACGACGCCGCTGGGCGGCCGACCCATGTCTTGATGCCCGCGGGTCTTGAACACCGCTTTGCTTACGACGCTCGGGGGCATCTCAGCGAATGGATCGCCGGAGCCGGTGAAGACCCTGGCGTGCGGCGCACGACACGCTTCACCTTCGATCCATCGACGAAGCGCCACACGGTAGTGACCCCGAGGGGAACATCGTGGATTTCGACTTTCGGTGGATCGGAGGAAGGATTTTCGGAGCTTCGAGCGCCCTCGGGCGAGCGCATCGTCTATCTCGAGGCGCTGGCGAACAAGAGTGCACAGCTCCGCCTGCTCGATGCCGCGGGGCACGAACATGCGAGCTTCGAGATGGCCTACGACAGTGGCCGTCGAATGATGACGACACGCGATGGCTCGGAGATCGAAGCCGTTGCCACCGAGATGGATCCGTTTCGGTCAGCCGTTCATCGCGTCGTTCAGGGAAGCCGCGTGAGCGCGTTCGAATACGACAACGCTGGGTCGATCACAGAGTACCGCACGCCCTCAGGGGCTCGCTACGCGTTCTCGGGAACGACGAGACAGAGCATGACCACGATCGACCCCGTTAATCGCCGAAGCGTACTGATTCGCGGCCCGTTCCTGGACGTGGTCTCGTTCGAGGACGCTTCGGCCGGCGCGACGCACTATGCGTACGATGAAGCAGGTCGTTTGTCGTCCATGACGGATGCTCGTGGCGTTTCGCTTTCGATCGTTCGCGATGTGCTGGGTCGCGCGATCGCGTATGACTACCCCGGTTCTGTCGACGACGTGTCCTTGACTTACGATGAGCCGCCCAACGGAATCGGGCGCTTGACGAGCGTGCGGGACTCGAGCGGAACGACCAGCCTCAGCTACAACGTCTTCGGGCAGGTGGTGGAGCGACGAGAGGTGATTGGAGATGTCTCGCTTTCGGTTCAGTACACGTACGATGAAGGCGGTGCGCTTTCGTCGATAACCTATCCAAGTGGCGTCGTCGTGCACATGACGCGGGATGAGCTTGGGCGCGTGGTTTCGATCTCGGCACGCACGTTGGGTGCCGGGAGCGACGTACCGATCGTGAGCAATGCGACGTACCTCCCGTTCGGACCCGTCGCTCGATTCGTTATGGGCGATACGAGATCGACCGCCCATAGTCGAAGCTATGATCTCGGCTATCGAAACACCGGCATAGAGATCACGGGGGTCGTCGACTGGCAGCTTGGCTACGACGCGTACGGGTTCGTGGACGAGGTGGCCGAAGACTCGACCGCGTTTGGAACTCGGACACAGACTTTGGAGATCGATCTCGACGGTCGGTTGGTGAGCGCGAGCGATCCACGAACTTACGGGGACCTTCGATACACCTACAATGCCGTCGGTGACCGTCTGACCTCGCAGACGGATTCGCAGGCCGCAATCTCCTATACCTACGACGGCGCGTCCGGAAGGCTCACATCGATGGCGACTGCGGGTGAAGCCGCCGTGGTCGTCGAGTACGACGCGGCGGGAAACGCTACCCGACTCGGGGACCTCGCTCTCGAGTACTCGGCCTCCGGGCGCTTGACGCGCGCAAGGGCGTCGGGGGCGGGGCTCTTGGAGGCCTCATACGTGTACAACAGCCGCGATGAGCGCGTTGCCAAGACCGTGCATGGGACTGGAGGCAGCCAGGGCGGGGATGGCGACACGACGCTCTTCGTTTATGACGAAACAACGCGCCTTCTCGGCGAGTACTCTGGCTCGGGAGAGCCTGTTCGCGAGATGATCTGGCTCGGATCGCTCCCGGTCGCAAGCATCGAGTTTGCAGAGCGCGGTGAGGTCACCGTCTACTGGATTCACGCAGACCATCTGAACACGCCTCGCTTCATGACCGACGCGGCGGGCCGCGTGGTCTGGTCATGGCAGAGCGACCCGTTCGGATCCACTTTGCCCAACGAGGATCCAGATGGCGATGGCACGGCCGTTCACCTCAACCTAAGATTCCCCGGCCAGTTCTTCGACGCTGAGACTGGGTTTCACGAGAACCACGCGCGGGTCTATGACCCCAGAGTGGGGCGTTACCTTCAAGTGGAACCGGTCCGAGGCGTTGCAAGCGCGAGCCGCTATGCTTATGCGAGCAACCGCCCCCTCGAGGCGATGGATCCAGACGGGCGGAGCGATACGACCGCTCAGAACGAGAACCTCGCCGTTCTTCGAGAGGTGGTGAGACGGTACATTCAAGACGCGACCGAAGGCGGCGACCGCGATCCCGACGATCTCGCCAACGCGAAACGCAACATCGCCGACATCGGCCTCCTCCTCATCCCAGGGCCCGTCCCCTACGATAACCCCCTGGCCAACATGCTCAGGAAGAACGTGCGCGCCGCGCTCGAGCCCTGGAGCAAATACCGCATCTGCGCGGAGCAATCGGGGGATGTCATCGGCCCGTTGACCGAGGATCCGCGTCTCAGTGGCTGGGTCTTCCGGCAGGTCGACAACGGCATCCCGCTGCTCGGCAAGCACGTTGCCGTCCAAGCGACCTCTCCGGAGGGCGAAGTGTACATCGTGGATCCGTGGAAGAACGAGGTGTATGTCATGCCACCCGTCGAACCGGACATGCCTTACTCGGATCCGTTGGACGTCGCCCTCACCGGGCACATCGACACGTCGCCGATGGGTAGCTTGATGCACAACCCCGAAACGCCGTTCAAGAATATGACGAGGCCTTGCGAGAGCTGTCCCAAGCCGACCAGGCTGGAGCGGTGAAGGGACCAGGCGAAATCGGTCTCAGAGGTCCCTTCTACAGTTCACATTGAACCGCGCCCACGGTTTCGCTGCTGCTCCCAACCGCTGGGAGCAATTCCAGCGCCTGTGGCCCTGGCCGCATCGCCGTGCCGTGGCCGCATCGAATTGCCGTGGCCGCATCGCCGCTACACGTAGGCCTTCAGCGAAGACGTGTGCGAACGCGCACGCCTCCCGCGACTTCGGCCTACGATCACTGGCGCCACGGAAACATGCTCGTTGACGAGAGGATTCGGAAGATGGTCAGGAGAACCCATGAAGAGAGGTTCGATGTCGGTCGCAGCTCAGGGCTGCTTGTTTCTCGGACTGGCGGGGGTCGCGGCCTGCGGACAAGCGCCCCAAGACGTGGAGGACACTTTCTCCTCGTCGGTCAGTGTCGCTGTCGGCGGCGTGTGTGGAGCTTTGTCCGGCGACACCTGCGAGCCGGGAGCATTTTGCGCGGGCTTGACTGACGACGCCGACGAATCGGGCACATGCATAGTTCTCGGTGGATGCTTCTCGTCAGACGACTGTGCTCATCCGGAAAACCAAGCATGGCGAGCCGGTTTGAGCTCCGAAGGTTCGGTTGCCTGTGTGGAGCAGCAGTGCGTTCTCGAGGCTGCCGCGGATTCGACCACGCTCGCGGAGGGCGACGCGTGTGGCTTCGGCATCTACGCGTTTTGTGGCGAGGGTCTATACTGCGGCGGTCTTTCTGACTTTGAAGAGGAGCCCGGGACGTGCGTTGTGCAGGGCTCATGCAAGTATGACTGGGACTGCTTTTCCCCGGAAAACCAAGCATGGCGAGCCGGTTTGAGCTCCGAAGGTTCGGTTGCCTGTGTGGAGCAGCAGTGCGTTCTCGAGGCTGCCGCGGATTCGACCACGCTCGCGGAGGGCGACGCGTGTGGCTTCGGCATCTACGCGTTTTGTGGCGAGGGTCTATACTGCGGTGGTCTTTCTGACTTTGAAGAGGAGCCCGGGAAGTGCGTTGTGCAGGGCTCATGCAAGTATGACTGGGACTGCTTTTCCCCGGAAAACCAAGCATGGCGAGCCGGTTTGAGCTCCGAAGGTTCGGTTGCCTGTGTGGAGCAGCAGTGCGTTCTCGAGGCTGCCGCGGATTCGACCGCGCCCCCGCACGGGGAGTAGCGAGAGGCTGTCGGGCCTCTTGGCTACGTGTCGCCCGCGGAGTACGAGGAGGCCTACTATCGAGCTCAGGAGAGCCCGGCGATGGTCGCCGGACTTCACTAAACAGCTCTCCGAGGATCCCGGGGCGGTTCATCGCCAATGTGCCCCGCTCGCCGCGACGATCGTGGCTCAGATCACGCAGGTCCAACCATCCGACGGGTCCACGTGCGTGCGTGAGCGTCCGGTCGGGCGCCGAGAAAGGTCGGGACCGCCGACCGGGAGGCGGACGATGATTCCGGTCCATGACTTCGAAGAATCAAAAGACGACCGGGACGCCGGCTCATGGCCGTTGGTCGGAAGCAGAAGCACGCTCGATGCTGGTGGCGCTCGAACGAAGTGGCCAGTCGGTGGTCGCATTCGCGCGGTCGCAAGGTGTGAGTGCGCAGCGGATCTACTGGTGGCGACAACGGCTCGGGCCGGAAGGCTGGGCTGCGGTCCCGGATAATGTCGGCCTGGTTCCCGTTCGCATCCGATGCGAGGATGCCCGGGGCCTCGACCCCGTGGATCCCGGCGCGCCCGTGATCGTGGTCCGGTCGGTCGGCGGCGTGATCATCGAGGTGCCGCGCGGCATGTCACCAGGTTGGGTCGCGACGCTCACGCGCGACATCGAGGACCGCTAACGATGTTGTTGGTACCTCGGTCGACGAAGATCTACATGGGGCGGTCGCCTGTGAACATGAGCAAATCCTTCGATGGACTGAGTAACGAGGTCCGAGCGGTGCTTCGGAAGGACCCGCTGAGTGGACACATCTTCATCTTCTTCAACCGAAGACGGACGATGGCCAAAATGATCGTATGGACGCGTGGAGGGTACACGATCGTTGCGAAGCGGCTTGAGCGAGGCACGTTCGCGCTGCCCGAGGCCATGGACGCGGCGTGTGTCGAGTTGGACATCCACGAGCTCGTCCTTCTCCTCGAAGGCATCGGGTGGGATCGTGGTCGACAGTCGCCGCGGTGGGAGCCTTCTCAGCACCGTCGAGACGACGCAGAAGTACTGCAATCCATGTTGCGTGAAGCGCTTTGATGTGATCTATCTTCTCCATCTCTTCCGTCGTCTCGCCATCCTCTGAAATCACGGTACTCCAACGCCTCCGCTCGCTCCTCGACTCCGGAGCGAAAGACGATGTGGTCCAGTTGGTCGCGCAGCTCGTGGCGCGAAACGAAGCGCTGGAGTTGGCTCTCGCGAAGAAGCTCCGCGCGTTCAAGACGACGGAGAAGGTCTCCCCGGACCAGCTGAAGCTTCTGCTCGAGACCGTAGCCAGCAACGGCCTCGCCGAGATGCCCGCTATCGCGGGGGAGGGAGAGGCAGAGGCCGGGTCGGAGACTTCTGAGGCAGAGGGGGCGGCGGATCAGCTAGGCAAGATGGTCGAGAACGAGCGCAATCGGCGGGCGACCGAGAAGACGCAGCCGCCACCGGCACGGCCTCGCCGGACGCCATTTCCTCCGAACCTACCGCGCGAGGACAACCTCATCTCGGTGCCCGATTCTCAACGACCATGTCCGAAATGCGGGATCGAGCGGCGATGTACAGGCCACGACGTGAGCGAGGTTCTCGAGCTCGTACCCGCGCGTGTGATCGTGCGCCGGGACCTCCGCGAGAAGCTCGCGTGTGACGCCTGCGACGCGCCACACTTCACCCGCGCGCCGCTCGGTGATCGTGTGGTGCAGGGTGGCCAATACGGACCGCGTTTCGTCGCGCAACTGCTCGTCGACAAGTACCGCGACGGCCTCCCCCTGCACCGGCAGCGGGAACGTTATCGGCGGCTGGGTGTCGAGGTCTCGGTGTCGACGCTCGCGGATCAGGTTGCGTACGGCGCCGAGCTCCTACAGCCGCTGTGGCGTGCAATCCAGATCGCGGCACTCAGAGCTGATGTCCTGCATCTCGATGGCACATCGCTTGCGCTCTTCAGTGGCGACGGCAAGGACACGAAGCGCCGCAAGAAGCTGGGCGCTCTGTGGGGCTATGTCGGCGATCAGGACGTGGCGCTGTATCTGTTCGCGCCATCCGGGCACGCGACATTTTCGGATGGGCACACCATCGGACCCGCCGACTTCCTGCGCTTGCGCTCCGGCTATACGGTCGCCGACGCCGCGACCGTCTTCGATCAGGCGTTCAAGCGCGAAGACATCATCGAGTGCGGGTGCAACATGCACGCGCGTCGATACTTCGTGAAGGCCCTCGACGGCGGAGAGGCACGCGCCGCGATCGCGATCGACGCCTATCAGGCGCTGTACGGGATCGAGAAGGAAGCGAGAGACCTCGAGCCGAGAGAACGCCTCCGACTTCGACGTGAACGCAGCGCGCCGATCTTCAACAAGCTCCTCGAGTGGGTCGAGTCCATCAAAGACGACGAGCCTCCTTCACTGCGCTTCGGTCGATCGCTCAAGTACTTCTCGAACCAGCAGGTGCCGCTGAGTCAGTTCCTCACGGATGGCCGCGTCCCCATCGATAACGGAATCGTCGAGCGTTTGCACGTGCGCGCCGCCCTGACGCGGAAGAACTTTCTCTTCGCCGGTTCAGAGCGCGGTGCTCAGAGCGCCGCCGTCATGTTCTCGCTCCTTGGCTCGTGCGCGCTCTGCGGCATCGACCCCGTCGAGTACCTCGCCACCGTCATGCCCATTCTCGCGCGAGGCGTCATCGAGAAGGACGTTATCGACCTCCTTCCCCGCAGTTTCCCGCTCTGAGCATCGCGACCTCCGGCGCCGCCAGGCTCAGGAGACAAACCTGTCCCGGCTCGAGGAAGAATCCGGCAGTCGCCCGGACGCTCACACGTGCGTGCGCACGGCTCGCCCGCGCTCTGATCACCGGGCTGTACAGGTCTCGGCCGGGCTCGGAACCTTGCCTCTCCCCCATTCATTCGGACTATCGAACTTGTCCTTTGTCCGGCGTTTCTTCCCGGAAGGCGTTTGACAGGCGCACATACCCAATTGATCGATCGCGACGATCGCTTGTTGCGCGAAATCTCGACCCTTTCCTCTTCGTCTCTTCTCCTCTGGACCCAAAAGGACCCGCGTGAAATCCGTCGTGCACCCCTTCTGACTTCAAGGCCTTTGTGGCAGGCAACAGCTTAGTATCGCCGCCGATAAACGGATCAGCATGATCACATCGCGATCGACTCTCAGGCGTCCGTCGCGGCCGCGACGAACACGCGACTCGCACGACGCGAGTGGACTCCGGGTGACCAAAGGCACCCCTACCCACCCCAAGCCGGGAGGACCAGAGCGAAATGCAACCTATTTTAGCACGCAGAACGCCGCGCTCAGCGCGGTTGCTTCGAAGCTTCCATCGCAACAGAGAGTTGGGGGCCAAGCGGCAATCGGGCGAAGCGACGGTGGAAGCGGCAGTCGAGCGCGACGGGGTCCCGAAGCAAGACCCGTCTCGTTGCTCGCGCAGTCGCTCCGGCCGGTCACGAAGCAATCCGACCTCACCGATCCAGGCTTTCGCGCGTCAGGCTTTCGCGCGTCGGCCCGGAAACGCGTAAAGCCAGCGGAACTACGATCCCTGACCCAGACAATCAGACTCATCGCTGGTCAGACGGATCCTACACAGGCTGATCTCGAGCACGCTTCCGAGCTTCTCGATATTATACTTGCGGGCGATCTGAGCAGCAGTCATCTCCATCACGCTGCTCGCTTGGTCGAATCTCTCGACCTGCTCCGATGTCGAACTCACGAGAGCGAGGATGGGAGTGAAGTCCGAAGCAAGAGCGCCCGGCTTGAGAGGAAGATTCGGTCGCGCTTCTTCCCGATTCTACTACGACTCGCCCGAACATCGGCGGCTGAACAAAGGCACGAATCTGCCGAACAACTTGGCCGCTTGGCTCTTTCGTTCGCTGGCGACAACCAGCGCCGTCTGGCCGTGGCGCGATCTTGCCTTGCGGACGCCCGAGTAGAGAACGCGGCTCGCCGCATGGATCTTCAGGCGTTAACGTCGCTGGCCTCGGAGAGCTCTCTGGATATGTCCGAGGCCACTCGGAATAGACTTCAGGTACTGCAAGAATGGTTACGCGCACAGCCAAACCTTATGGTGCACCGCCTGTGCGCCGCGCCTGCGGACACTGCATCCAGCAAACCCCGCTCCCTCGATGACTTCGTTAGCCTTGGCAAGCAGCTTGTGAGCCCGGACATCCAGCGCCTGATCGCTGCAACAGGGCAGGCTTGGTCCCAGTACCGTAGTCATAGGGACTCGTGTCTTGCCACAGCAGAGCGAGAGCATTCTGCTGCCCTAGATACAGCGCTTGATTCAGTCAGCATGACCAGAGCGAACTACCATTCAGCACACGGCTACCGCCGAACCGCAGATCCTCCATCAGGTTTGTTCCTGGGCGGTGCCGAGACCAAGCTCCTTGAGGCCACCAAATACCTGCGTGAAGCGCTCGCTCGCAGCAACGCGCTCTTCTCGAAATATGAGGGTCTTAGAGAGGAGCTCATACCTGCGCTCCACGACCTGCTGGAGGGTCTGAATGAGCGGTCGCGCATCTCTGCATTGGAGGCGGAAGCGTTGGGGGCACTTCTGTTTGCCTACGACATGTCTCCCGCGGAGAAACGCGGGACACTTTCCTGGCTTCGGAAGTTTGTTCGGCTGGTAGGAGCACGCGCACTCCGGACTGTCGCTAGCCTTCACAAGACAGAGCCGCGGGCCAACGCTGATCCGAGGAGCCAACGATTGAACGTTGGCAGGCGGCCCGATCGGAGAGTCATGTATCCATGAGCTTGGACATTTTCTTGAGTTCGCCTGGCCGGAACTGCGGTCCTGTTGCTTCGAGTTCCTCTTGCGCCGATCGGCCGGCAAGACGGAGCCTCACTATGACGGCGGGGGCACGCTGCAGCACCTTGGGAACTTCTTCGACCCGTACGTTGGCAAGTACTATCCCGAAGGTCACACAGAGGTTGTTTCTATGGGGCTCCAACAGTTCGCGCATCCGAAGGAGACCTGCCGTCTGGCTATAGAAGACTCGGAGCACTTCTACTTCATGCTAGGCACTATTGCTGCGGCCACGACCCATTGACCTGCCCGTGGCGAAGGTCGAGTCTCGATCGATGTGTAGGTGAGCGTCCGGTCAGGCGCCGAGAAAGGTCGGGACCGCCGATCGGGAGACGGACGATGATTCCGGTCCATGACTTCGAAGAATCAACAGACGAGGGGGACAGCTGCTCATGGCCGTTGGTCGGAAGCAGAAGCACGCTCGATGCTGGTGGCGCTCGAACGAAGTGGCCAGTCGGTGGTCGCATTCGCGCGGTCGCAAGGTGTGAGTGCGCAGCGGATCTACTGGTGGCGACAACGGCTCGGACCGTCAGGCCGGACAGCGGTCCCGGATGATGTCGGCCTGGTTCCGGTTCGCATCCGATGCGAGGATGCTCGGGGCCTCGACCCAGTGGAACTCGGCGCGCCCGTCATCGTGGTCCGGTCGGTCGGCGGCGTGGTCATCGAGGTTCCGCGCGCCGTGTCGCCAGGTTGGATCGCGGCGCTCACGCGCGACATCGAGGACCGCTAAAGATGTTGTTGGTACCTCGGTCGACGAAGATCTACATGGGCCGGTCGCCGGTCAACATGGGCAAGTCCTTCGATGGACTGAGCAATGAGGTGCGAGCGGTGCTTCGGAAGGACCCGCTGAGCGGACACATCTTCATCTTCTTCAACCGAAGACGGACGATGGCCAAGATGATCGTTTGGACGCGAGGAGGCTACACGATCGTTGCGAAGCGGCTCGAGCGAGGCACGTTCGCGCTCCCGGAGGCTACGGACGCGGCGTGTGTCGAGCTGGACATCCACGAACTCGTCCTTCTCCTCGAAGGCATCGGGTGGGATCGAGGTCGACAGTCGCCGCGGTGGGGAGCCTTCTCAGCACCGTCGACACGATGCAGAATTCTCGCAATCTGCGTTGCGCATGTCGGTCTAATGTGATCCAAGTTCTTTATCCCTTCCGTCGTCTCGCCAGCCTCTGAACCCACAGTTCTCGAGCTCCTCCGTTCGCTTCTCGACTCCGGTGCGAAGGAGGATGTGGTCGATTTGTTCGCCCAGCTCGTGGCGCGGAACGAAGCTCTGGAGCTTGCGCTCGCGAAGAAGCTCCGAGCGTTCAAGACGACGGAGAAGGTCTCCCCCAACCAGCTGAAGCTTCTGCTCGAGACCGTATCCAGCAACGCCCTCTCCGAGACGCCGGCCAACGCGGAGGGCGAGTCCGAGGCAGAGGATACGACGGCAGGCGAGACGGCTGCGGAACAGCTCGGCAAGATGGTCGAGAACGAGCGCAATCGGCGGGCGACCGAGCAGACGCAGCCGCCACCGGCGCGGCCTCGCCGGACGCCATTTCCTCCGAACCTACCGCGCGAAGACAACCCCATCTTGATGCCTGATGCTGAACGGCCATGTCCGAAGTGCGGGCTCGAGCGGCGATGTGCAGGCCACGACGTGAGCGAGGTCCTCGAGCTCGTGCCCGCGCGTGTGATCGTGCGCCGGGACCTCCGGGAGAAGCTCGCGTGTGACGCCTGCGACGCGCCGAACTTCAGCCGCGCGCCGGTCGGTGATCGTGTCGTGCAGGGGGGCCAGTACGGACCCCGTCTCGTCGCTCAACTGCTCGTCGACAAGTACCGCGATGGCCTCCCTCTCCACCGGCAGCGGGAACGATATCGACGGATGAGTGTCGACCTCTCGGTCTCGACGCTGGCGGACCAGGTTACGTACGGCGCGGAGCTCCTGCAGCCGCTCTGGCGTGCAGCCCAGATCGCGGCACTCAAATCGAATGTCCTGCATCTCGATGGTACGTCCCTCGCGTTCTTCAGTGGCGAGGGCAAGGACACGAAGCGTCACAAGAAGCTGGGCGCCCTGTGGGGCTTCGTCGGTGACCAGGACGTTGCGCTCTATCTGTTCGCGCCCTCTGGGCACGCGACATTCGCGGACGGGCACACCATCGGACCCGTCGACTTCCTACGCTTGCGCTCCGGCTACACGGTCGTCGATGCCGCCACCGTCTTCGATCAGGCGTTCGCGCGCGAAGACATCATCGAGTGCGGGTGCAACATGCACGCGCGTCGCTACTTCGTGAAGGCCCTCGACGGCGGAGAGCCACGCGCCGCGATCGCGATCGACGCCTACCAGGCGCTCTACGGCATCGAGAAGGAAGCGAGAGACCTCGAGCCGAGAGAACGCCTTCGACTTCGGCGTGAACGCAGCGCGCCGATCTTCAACAAGCTTCTCGAGTGGGTCGAGTCCCTCAAAGACGACGAGCCTCCTTCACTGCGCTTCGGTCGAGCGCTCAACTATTTCTCGAACCAGCAAGTGCCGCTGAGTCAGTTCCTCACGGATGGCCGCGTCCCCATCGATAACGGCGTTGTTGAGCGTCTGCACGTGCGCGCCGCGCTGACGCGGAAAAACTTCCTCTTCGCCGGATCAGAGCGCGGCGCTCAGAGCGCCGCCATCATCTTCTCGCTCTTGGGCTCGTGCGCCTCTGCGGCATCGACCCCGTCGAGTATCTCGCCACCGTCATGCCCATTCTCGCGCGAGGCGTCATCGAGAAGGACGTCATCGACCTCCTGCCCCGCAATCTTCCACTCTGACTGAGCGTCGCGAACTCCCGGGCCGCCAGGCTCAGGGGATGAATCTTGTCCCGCCTCGAGGAAGAATCCGGCGGTCGCCCGGACACTCACATGTGTAGTTTGGGTTAGACGGGTCAGCTCCGCTTCGTGTCGCGGGTCTTAGGATCACCTCCCTCTCGTCAGGTCACCGGCAGGCCGTTCAACGTTGTGCTCATCGCGAGGGGCTGAGCACGGGCGACCCTTTTGTGGGGTCGCTCTTGCGCGCTAAGCCTGAGGCGGCCCTCCCTACGCTGTGCTTATGTGGCGATCTCCGGGCCGATAGGGCAATCAGTGCGCCAGGCGAAGCCTGGGAGAAGGGGATGCAGATGACAGGCTGAAACTTCTCGTCGGACCCCAGCGGGGAGGAGCCCCGCCCGGCAAGGGCTAGCCACCCACCGGAACCGAGTGTTGCGTGGCCGGAGGGCGACCTCGGCTGCGAAGCGTACACAGGGAGTGCGAAGGCTGTGTGATTGAGCCTCGAAATCTATGGGTCGCGGGAGCCGTCGGCGTTGTTTGGCACGGCGGCGACACCGGAGCGCCGTTTGGGCGAGGCGCCGAGGTCCCGCCGGGGTCTGAGAGCACGGCATACGCATGGAAATGGGATCCCCAGGAACCTGGGAGGCCCGACCGTCTCCTGCTTCGACCCGGCTCGGACCGTCGGAACAAGGGGTCCAGGCTCGCGGGGCGCCAGTGCTCGGGCCCGCGGGAGCAAATGACGAGCACAACGCAGGTACCGCCAAGCGAAGGAAACGAAGCGCGGCGGGAGGGATGGTCGGGAGTCGGAGCGCCTCACTGTACCGAGGAAGCCGGGGAACTCTCCCCAGGGGACCCGGCTGAGGGAAAGAGGCGCCGGGTCACGGGACCGCTCGGAGGAAAGATGCCAGGAACATCGAGTCCAATCAGCGTCACAACGAAACTCGAGCGGACAGCGAAACTGGCGAGGCAAGCGCCGCAGATGGTGATGACGACGCTCGCCCACCTCATCGATGTGGACCTCCTGCGCGAAGCGTATCGGAGGACGCGCAAGGACGGCGCGGTCGGCGTGGACGGTCAGACGGCGGCGGGATACGCGGCGAGCCTGGAGTCGAACCTCCAATCGCTGCTTGACCGCTTCAAGTCGGGGACGTACCGAGCACCTCCCGTCCGGCGCGTGTACATCCCCAAGGGCGACGGGACGAAGCTGCGCCCGATCGGCATCCCGACGTTGGAAGACAAGATCCTCCAGCGCGCGGTGGTGATGGTCTTGGAGGCCGTTTACGAGCAGGACTTTTTGGATTGCTCGTATGGTTTCCGACCAGACCGGTCGGCGCATCAGGCGCTCGAACGACTGAGGGACGTCCTGACGAAGATGGGTGGTGGCGTAGTTATCGAGCTCGACATCAAGAGCTTCTTTGACTCGATGAGTCACGTTCATCTGCGGAGCTTTCTCGACCAGCGGGTGCGCGACGGAGTCATCCGCCGTGCGATCGACAAGTGGCTGAAAGCGGGCGTGCTCGAAGGCGGTGCGGTCATGCATCCGAACGAAGGCACGCCCCAGGGAGGGGTGATCTCACCGCTGCTCGCGAACGTGTTCCTCCACGAGGTGCTCGATCGCTGGTTCGAGTCGGAGGTGAAGCCGCGTCTGGCAGGCGAGGCCTGCCTGATCCGCTATGCCGACGACGGTGCGCCACGAAGGCGCAGAAGGGAGGCCGTGATGGCCGCCTAGATGCAGCTGTGCTGTGCAAGAAATGAGGGTGGGCCCCTCGGAGCCGCCGTGCAGGCGGAGGCTCCAAACAACCGCGAGCGGCGAGGGCACAACGGCCCTGGTCGTGAGCGTCGCGGAAAAGGCGTGGCCAAGACCACGTCATGTGGGTTGCAGAGAGACGAAAGACTGAACCACCGATGAACTGTCGAAAGCGTATAGACGACGTCGAAACCGGGACGGAGTCGTTGGCCCGGGATGAGTCTGGGGGACACCTGCCTACCGACCCAGACGGCGTCCGGCATAGAGGTGGCGTGAAGCTGCAACAGGTTCTTGCACGGAACGTGGGAACCTCGCTCGTGATGCGAAGGAGAACGCCAAGTGGCAGACCCACGAGGCGCCGAGTACCAAGGCATGGGCGAGGGACGGATCGGCTCGTAGTAGCGAGGAAGGTCGGTAATGCGACCGGAGCGAAGGGGCCGAGTCATGCAGCCGAGCACGCAGGTCAACCGGCAACGGGAGGAGCTTGCGGGTCAGGCAAAACCGTATCGAATTTCCAAACAGCAGGTGTATGAAGCCTACCTTCGAGTGAAGGCGAACAAAGGAGCAGCGGGCATAGATGACGAGACGTTAGAAGCGTTCGAGAGCAAGCTCAAAGACAATCTGTATCGCATCTGGAACCGGATGAGCTCGGGCAGCTACTTCCCTCCCGCGGTTAAGGCAGTCGAGATCCCCAAGGCGAATGGAAACACCCGGTTGTTGGGAATTCCCACCGTGGCGGATCGAGTCGCCCAGACCGTGGTGAAGATGCAGCTTGAGCCGGTCGTGGAACCTAAGTTCCACCCCGACTCGTATGGCTATCGACCTGGTAAATCAGCCCACCAAGCGTTGGCGACAGCGCGGCAGCGGTGCTGGAAGTATAACTGGGTCATAGACATCGACGTCCGCGCCTTCTTTGACAATCTCGACCATGAGCTGACGATGAAGGCGGTGCGGCATCACACCGACGAGAAGTGGGTTCTTCTTTACATCGAGCGGTGGCTCAAGGCTCCGCTGCAAACAGCGGATGGGCTGCAAGCGCGAGGCAAAGGAACTCCTCAAGGCGGTGTGGTCGTATCTGTTCAGGCCCCCTGTTTTCTCGTCGATCAAATGTCGGATCGACTCGGGGATCCCGGCGTGATCAAAGGTCGGGGTGTCCGCGATGGGCAGTACTGGTCAGATATCTGCGCTTACCGCGGAGAACTGCGCGCTGCGTGAGCATCTGGCCGCTCGTGACGCGGCGCTCGCTGCGCGCACTGCCGAGCTTGCTGAGCTCCGGGAGGCATTTGCGCTGCTGAAGGCCCAGGTCGAGGTTCTAAAGGAGCAGCTTCGGCAGAACTCAGAGAACTCGAATCGGCCCCCATCGAGCGATGGCCCGGGCGCCACGTCTCGAGGAACGCGAAACAGCGGTGGGAAGCGAAAGACGGAGCGAAAACGCGGCGGACAGAAAGGGCACCGGGGAGCACACCGCACACTCGTGCCACTCAACGAGGTCAACGCGTTCTTTCCTCTGTTTCCCGAAGCTTGTGAGGGCTGCGCGGGGCATCTGCCCAAGACGCCGGATCGTGCGCCGCGACGTTATCAGAGGGTCGAATTGCTTGTCGTTGGCCTTCACATCACGGAGTGGCAACGGCACGAGGTGGTGTGTGAACGATGCGGTCATCGAACTTGCGCGCCTTACGATGCCAAGGTGATCCCTTCTTCTCCATTCGGCCCACGCCTTGTCGCAGTCGTTGCAATGCTTACAGGTGTCTATCACCTCAGCCGCCGTCGGACGCAGCAGCTCTTGCGCGAACTGTTCGGCCTCACCGTGTCGCTCGGTGCCCTAAGTACGATGGAGGCTCGGGCGAGCCGTGCGTTGAAAGCAGCAACAGAAGAGGCGCAAGCTGAAGTCGAGGCGGCGGGCGTCAAGCATACCGACGGCACGACGTGGTTGTTCGCTGGTGTGACGCTGTCACTTTGGACGTTGGCGACGGCGTCTTCGACGGTGTACCGGATTTTCGTCAACGGTCGACGCGAGACGATTCGTCCGCTCTTCGGTGGCGCGAACGGCATTCTGGTGAGTGATCGCGCTGATGTTTTCTCGTTTTGGTTGATGAAGCTTCGGCAGATATGTCACGCGCATCTCATTCGTCGATTCGTCTCGTTTTCTGAGCGCGATGGTCCATCGAAGTCGATAGGTCGCGAGCTCTTGGATCTCAGCGCGATCATTTTCGAATACTGGCACGGCTTCAAAGCGGGCAAGCTGACGCGCGCTCAGCTCGAGACGTTGATGCATCCGGTTCAGCGGCAATTCGAAGCCGCGCTTGAACGCGGCGTTGGGGTCAACGTTGCGAGACTCTCTGGGTCGTGCGCGGATATCCTCGCTCACCGCGAGGCTCTGTGGACGTTTGTCATGAACGAAGGCGTGGAGCCCACGAACAACCATGCAGAGCTCCAGTTGAGATCGCTGGTTCTATGGAGACGGGTTAGCTTCGGTTGTCAGAGTGAGCGAGGTCTTCGGTTCGTGGAACGGATCATGACTGTGGCCCAGACGGCCCGGAAGCAGGGGAAAGAGCTTCTGGACTTCATCGTTCGCTCCGTAGCGGCGCACGCCGAAGGGACGCCAACTCCGGCGCTGCTCGATGCGGCGGCCTGATCAAGCGCGCAGCGTGCTGTTGGCACCGCCGTCGATCGACGGGAAATATCGCGTCCGGTTGCGCTCGCCGGCTGTTCGGATTCGGCCGGAGTTCTTCAGCGCTGTCATGGGTCCGTAGAGCTCGCGTGCTGTCTTCCCAAGTTCGGCCGAGAAGGAGACCATCAGCTCTCCGGGGCGCTCGCAGATCAGCTCATACAGACGCTCCGCCAGCATTGAGACGTCCGCCGTCGATCTGCGTCCACGGAACGAGCGCGCCTTCATCTGACGACTCGGTGTGAGCTTGATCTGGGAGTTCGGTGCTCCGAACCCGCGCATCACAGCGGCCATGACGGTGGCTTGCGTCTCCTTCAGGTGAGCCTGGACGAGATCGCTCACGAGTTTCTCGATGTGCTCACCAAGGGCTTGGTTGGTGTTCATGCCGCCGGAAATCACACGGCTCGCCCCACCCCATCAACGGGGCCCCTGAACGGTTGCGTGTGGTCAGCCCGTTGATCGCCAACATCTTCATGCATCACGCGTTCGACGATTGGATGAGACGGCATTACGCCGACGTGCCGTTCGAAAGGTACGCCGACGATCTGCTGGCGCACTGCAGAAGTTTTGCAGAGGCCCAGCGGGTGCTGGAGTCGATACGTGAGCGGCTGCGAGCTTGCGGTCTTGAGCTGCACCCGGAGAAAACCAAAATCGTATACTGCAAGGACGAAGACCGTCGTGGCCATCACGAGCCCGAACGGTTCGACTTCCTGGGATATACGTTTCGGCCTCGTCTTTCGAAGAACCGCTGGGGCAAGACGTTTGTAAACTTCAGCCCCGCGATCAGCGATAAGGCGGCCAAGGCGATCCGTGCAGAGATACGAAGCTGGCACATCGGCAAGCGCAGCGACAAGACGTTGAACGACCTCGCGCACATGTTCAATGCAACGGTGCGGGGCTGGATCAACTACTACGGCGCATTCTATCGCTCGATGCTGTACCCGTCGCTCCGCCAACTCGAGTACGACTTGGTGCTCTGGGCGAAGCGGAAATACAAACGACTGCGAAGGCATCACACCAGGGCAATTCATTGGCTGGGGCAGATCGCTCGGCGAGAACCCCAGCTCTTTGAGCACTGGAAATTGGGCCTCAGGTCACCGGTTGCATGATGGGAGCCGTATGAGTCGAGAGGCTCACGTACGGTTCTGCGAGCGCCCGCGGGTGAGACTCCCGCGGGCGACTCACCGAGTGATCGCGCTCGAGAAGGACACGGACGCGCAGCGAGTGATGGCCGTGCTCCCGAAGCGATTCGGGAGATATGGTCTGCTGCTCCACCCGGAGAAGACGCGGATGGTGCCGTTTCGACGGCCCCGCGCGGCGATCACCGGGAGAGGGCGGGGACGTTCGACCTGCTCGGCTTCACTCATTACTGGGGGAGGTCGCGCCAAGGCTATTGGGTCGTGAAGCGCAAGACGGCTGCGAGCCGCCTTCGCCGAGCGCTGCTAGCGATCGGGCTGTGGTGCCGGAAGAACCGGCACATCCCGCTGTCGGAGCAGCAAAAGGGTCTGAATCTGAAGCTTCGGGGGCACTACGGATATTACGGGATCACCGGTAACTTCCGAGCGCTCGCGCAGCTGATCGAGGGACCCGTCGGCACTGGCAGAGATGGCTCAACCGTCGCTCGCAGCGCGCCCATATGCCTTGGGAACGTTTCCAGGAGCTCTTGAAGCGGTACCCCCTCGCCAAGCCACGTGTCGTACACAGCGTCTATCGTCGTGCAGCGAATCCGTGAGCCGAAGAGCCGGATGCGGGAAATCTGCACGTCCGGATCCGTGGGAGCCTCGGGAGGGAGACCTCCCGAGGCCACCCGACATCGGCTTCGACCCACCATGCGTCGTCGATACCATGCCCGGAGCATTCGGAGAACCGACGCAGGTGTGCGACGCGTCGCATGTTGCGCGCAGTCCTGGCCGGTTTGGAACGGCACAAGACGTGACTGCCGTTGAGTTCCGTAGCCTGCGGGCAGCGTTCAGACGTACCTCTCCTGCTGCCGCCGCTCAGAAACTGATCCAGATCGCGTCCAGGTCATCGCCGCTTGGAATCGGTACCAAGTGCTGAAGGCGAATCGCCTTGCCTCTGGACTCGACCCCGCCCTTGTCGTGGCCAGTCCGTGGTCGGCAGAAGCACGGCTCGAACAGGTAGTGCGACGCGAGCGCCCGAAAGCGCGGCGAGAGATCGCGCTCGGAGCCTGCGAGGAACCGAGTCACGGCCGCCTTGAGATTGTCGTAGGCGATCCGCTGCACTTGATCCATTCCCAGCATCCTCCGGGGGGACTACCCGCCCTGTCGGTGCCAGGTGGATCCGTTTCCGAGCGGCGTTTGGATCACTTTCCGAGCGGCGCGATCAGCGTTCGCAAGGGTTGCGAAGGCGAGTTTCGAGTCGAAAGAGGCGTTCGCATGGTTTGCGAAGGCGAGTCTCGAGCTGGCAGGGGAGCGCCGCAGAGTCGCGAGAGGCTTTCGGGCCTCGGAGGCGGGTTCAACACGGAATGCGTACGCCCCGTCGCTAGGCCTCCACGGGTGACGCAAGACTGGCACACGGGATGCGGGGCGACGACGCCCGTTTTGCCGAGTCGAGGCCTTGTGCTCTGTCTGAGCTGTTGGCCCGTGTCTTGCTCAACGGCCAGGCATGACGTGTACATCCTTGAACTTGTCTCGATTTGTCCCACTGACGCTCACCGCGGGTCTGCTTTGGGCCTGCCCCTCCGATCCAGAGTATCGGGACATCGACAGCAAGACCGCCCTTCTGACCGCCAACCAAAACATGCACGCGGCGATGACTGGCCTGGGGCAGGCCGGTGATTCAGCTCAGCTCCGAACCCGCCTTCAGGATCTCGCCGAGGCATCCTGTGATGCCGACCACAATTGCTTGATCACGCTCTCCAACGACGACTCCAACGACGCCGACGACGACTTGAGTGGTGGGTCTTTCGAATCCGATGCCGACGAATTCGAGGACGTGCTGAGGACTCGGATCTTCAACGAACGCAATGTCGAGCAAGAGCTCGGCGACCGTGTCATCTTGCGGATGAAGTCAGAGATCGTCTGCCGCGAAGACGAGGCTGGACTCGAGATCGACGAAGACTGTGCGACGTTCCTCGACAAGGTTCCGGTGCGCATTCAGCTCACATCGCTCAGGGAGGGCGACATCGACGCGGCACTCCTCATCGGCGAAAGCCAGCTCGAAGTTCTCGTGGTGTCGCTCTACGAATCCGAGATTGCCGTTGAGGCGGACCTCGACAACATCAAAGCCACGATCACGCAGGTCGCGGGCGACTTCGGCGAGGAAGATCCGCTGAAAGATGTCGTACTGTCGGGTGCGCTTCGCGCATGGCTCCAAAAGACCGGCGACCTCGCCCACACGGTCGGCTTTGGCATCACGCGCGATCTGAAGATCGCGTTCCCGGTCGACGAGCACGAGATCAGCATCAACGCCGAAAAATCAGACGAAGCGATCACGCTTCATATCGATGGCGAGGCCAAGACGCTTCAACACACCGTAAGCTTTGGGGATATTCGCGTAAGCTTCCCGATCATCGAAGACGGGCAGGTGACGTGCAACAACGCCACGGGGTGTGTTGAGTCCGATGATACCTTCTTGGGACAAGGTGTCGTCCACCTCGCAGGCATCACATCGGTCACCGAAGCCGAAGAGAACGTCGAGGCGCTGCGCCTCCGCAACATCAGTCTTGGCAACGCCCCGGCAACGTTGACCGTTAACGATCTTCCTGTCCTCAGCGTTGCGCTCAACCCAAGCGCCGGTGGTGTCCTCGATGCGCTGCTCAAGGTTACGAACGGCAACATCGAGGTTACGGTCACCCCCAGCTTCGAAGCCCTTGTCGACCTTGCGTTCAAGAACCTGCCCAACGCGAACGACGTCCCCGCTTGGGCGTCCGACGAGAAACTCTCCATCACCCTCGATGGTAGCAACGCACCGAAGATCCTTTTCCGCAACGACATGGTTTCGCGCATCGAAGTTCTGGCTGGACATCTGACGTTCGCTGCCCGCCAAGCTGGAACGACCGTCACCGCTAGCGCAGGTGAATGCGTGGCCGAAGTCGATACGGACTCCAGCGCCGAAAACGACGACAGTCACCCGTTCGAAAATCTCGCGGTCACCGCCTGCGAGTAGCTGGTCTCGATTGCAAGTTCAATCCCGGGCGTCAACGGTTGCGATGGGTCTCCATTCGTAGACGACGTCCGACAGATTCCTGCTGCTTTCCGCGTTTCAGGTGGTCGATGGTGCTCGCTCGAGTGGGTTTCTCGAACGCACGATGGGTTCGGGATCCTCGAGTCGGGCCTCGAACTCCTCACGATCGATCTCGTCGAGGATCTTTCGTGCGCCGAGAACGCCGATCAACCCAATGGGCACAAAAACCGCGCAACCGACCATCACGAGTCGCGCGCCAAGTTTTCGCTCCCCACCGGAGGCCATCAGGGCGCCCAGCAGAGATAGCGCGACCGCCCCGGCCATCGCGAGCACCAGAAACAGCGGTGCCTCTCCCTCTCCTTCCAGAGCTCCCAGAGCCATGATGCCGACGATGAACCCGTTGATGCCGATACTGACCCATGCCAGAGCATTCATTGTTGCTTAGTCCCTCCGAGCAGGAATTCCGTTCTTCCCGTGTGTTTCGTTGTCGCGGACCATCTCCGGTTGGTCAATTGGCGGGTCATCTTCGAGTATAGGCCCTTCTGCTCCGCTGGTCGCGACACGACGACGCCACGACCCCATTTGGGGCACACATCACGGTTGGGCACGGCAGGACGCCGCGGCTTCGAACCGGCGCAAATCAGACCGCGTGAAGCGCCACTCGGGTGTCTCAATCGTGCGGTTGGTGGCACCTCCCGCATCGTCCGGAAGCCATGGTGAAGTCGGCCCCAAAACCTTCAGGACGTGGATCTCCTGGGCGGGCATGAAGCTCTGACCCAGCAACACAACGCGCTGCTGGGTGCGTGGATGAAATGCGGCGTCGAGGACGATCACCGCGTGCCCGGGAGAACCGGCCTGGATGAAGACATCGCCCGGAGAGATCGGGTCCTGGACGGGGACCGGTTTGAGCTCCTTCTTGAGCGACCGGGTGCCCGCGTACATGAAGAGTGCATCGAGATAGCGGCGGAAGTTCGCATAGCCTGCGTCTGCCGCGGCCCGCGTCTTGAACACCACGTGGCGCCCATCGACCAGAGGGCGCAGGCCCGTCGCCCAGTCTTGCCACGCGACCAAATGACCGCTGGTGAAATGGAAGCAGATGGCTTCCTTCTTCCCTGAGCTCCAGAGGTATTCGGCGCGCAGCCGAATCGCAGCATCGGCGCATTGCTGCAGGTCGCGGTTTCCGACGTCGATGTCGAGCACCGCCGCATGCACGGCTTGGTTTGCCTTCAGGCGCCCGTCGAAAAGGTGGACGAGTGAGGCGGGAGGTTTCGTCGGAAGCTGTCGTAGCCAAGCACCAAACGTGCCGGCCGTCAGGTTGACCCGGACAAAGCCGTCGGGGGGTGGAATGTGTTGGTCGAGTGGCTGCGCGTGGGGAGCGGGCGACCAGGCGTAGGCGGGCGCTTCTGCACCCGAGGCCAGACGCGTCTCTTCTGGCTTCGCAGCCGCGAGCGGAAGGAGAGCAGCGCAACAAAGCAGGCCGACGAGGATCGTTGAGCGGGGCATGGCCGGCGATGGTACCACGCCGATCGCCTGCGTCCGACCGCTTCCGATTTGCGCGACTCGCCTCAGGCGTGGCTTCATTCCGCGCACACGTTCCTGAGAATCGAAACTACGTACGTAGGGCTAGGGCGGTCAGCTCGGAATGGTCTCGACGTCAGCGTCGGCGTCCTCGCTGTCGTCGTCGTTCACGTCCACGGCGGCGACGCTGCGCGCACTTGGGGCGGGCTGATCCGTCTGCGAGAAGGCCATCTTGAGCCGAAGGCCGGCGGACTGAAGCTTCGGCCGGCCATCGGAGGTGGTCGTGGGTTCAGTGGCCGAGCTCGAGCTCGCGGACCTTGCGATTGCGGCTGGGGATGCACCGGCCGCGGCGGCCATGTCGGCGTCGGGCTCGACGTCGATGTCGACGTGACCGCCGTTCACGAGCTGACCGAACAGGATTTGGTCAGCCAGGGGGCGCTTGATCTCGTTTTGAATCAGCCTGTCCATGGGCCGCGCGCCGTACTGGAGCGAATAGCCGCGCTCGGCCAGCCATGTGCGGGCCGCGGGGCTGAGATCGATGGTGACCTTCTTCTCGGCGAGCTGGACGTCGAGCTGATTGATGAACTTGTCGACGATGGCCAAGACCACATCCTCGGGGAGCTGCTGGAAGGCGATCGTGGCATCGAGCCGGTTCCTGAACTCGGGTGAGAACAGGCGCTCGATCGCCTTGGCGGGGTCGGCGCTCTCCGCGCTGTTCGAAAAGCCGATTCGCTGCGTGACGAGCTCGCGCGCGCCGGCGTTCGTCGTCATGATCAAGATGACGTTGCGGAAGTCTGCCTTTCGTCCATTGTTGTCGGTGAGCGTTGCGTGGTCCATCACTTGGAGGAGCACGTTGTAGATGTCAGGGTGTGCCTTCTCGATCTCGTCGAGGAGCAACACGGAGTGTGGCGTCTTTCGAATCGCATCGGTGAGAAGACCGCCCTGATCGAAGCCGACGTAGCCCGGTGGCGCGCCGATGAGGCGCGAGACGGTGTGCTTCTCCATGTATTCGGACATGTCGAAGCGGATGAACTCGATGCCGAGCACGCGCGCAAGCTGCTTGGCGAGCTCGGTCTTGCCGACGCCCGTCGGACCGGCGAACAAGAACGAGCCAACCGGACGATCAGGTGCGCCGAGGCCAGAGCGGTTGAGCTTGATCGCCTGGGTGAGGCTCGTGATCGCGGAGTCCTGGCCGAAGATGACGATGCTGAGTTCCTTCTCGAGGTTCGCGAGCGCGCTGCGATCGTCGGCCGACACGCTGCGCGGTGGAATCTGCGCGATCTTCGAGACGATCTTCTCGATGTCGCTGGGGCGGATCTTCTTCTTGCGCTTGTTCTCTGGCAACAAGTGTTGGGCTGCGCCGGCTTCGTCGATGATGTCGATCGCCTTGTCGGGGAGAAAACGCTCGTTGATGTGCTTGGCCGAGAGCTCGGCCGCGACGCGGAGCGAGGCGTCCGTGTACTGCACTCGGTGGTGGCTCTCGTAGTACTGGCGCAGGCCCTTCAGAATCTGGAACGTCTCATGGACGGACGGCTCGTTGACGGAGATCTTCTGGAAGCGGCGGGCGAGGGCGTGGTCTTTCTCGATCGACGCCTTGTAGTCCTTGTGCGTCGTCGAACCGATGCACCGAAGATCCCCGCTTTGGAGCGCAGGCTTGATGAGATTCGCGGCGTCGAGTGAGCCGTCTTGCGTCGCGCCCGCGCCCACGACGGTGTGAATTTCATCGATGAAAAGGATGGCGTGCGGCACCTTCTTGATCTCCGCCAAGACACCCTTGAGACGCTCCTCGAAATCGCCGCGGAACTTGGTCCCGGCGAGCAAGCTGCCCATGTCGAGCGCGTAGATGACGGCGTCCTTGAGGACGTCGGGCACCGCCTTTTCGTAAATGGCGCGGGCCAGGCCCTCGGCGATCGCGGTTTTGCCGACGCCTGGGTCGCCCACGAAGATGGGGTTGTTCTTGCGACGTCGACACAGGATCTGAAGCGTGCGCTCGATCTCGGACTCGCGACCGATCAACGGGTCGATCTTCCCTTCGGCGGCAAGCTTGTTGAGGTTGGTCGCGTAGTTGTCGAGGGCGCTTCGACTTCCTTCGGTGTGCGGTGCGCCGTGCGGAGGCTCTGACGCTTCGCTCGAGGTCTCACCGGGCTGCGGGACCTTCGCGATGCCGTGCGAGATGAAACGTACGACGTCGAGCCGCGTGATGCCCTGCTTCTCGAGCAGGTAGACGGCGTACGAGTCGCGCTCGCGATAAAACGCAACCAGAAGGTTGCTGCAGTCCATCTTGAGCTTGCCCGATGAATGGACGTGCATGACGGCACGCTGGAAGACGCGCTGAAACGCGAGCGTCTGTTGCGGGTCTTGCTCGGTGCCTTCGGGCACCGCGGTGAGGTTCGTCTCGAAGAAGCGCTCCAGCTCTTCGCGCATCGTGTCGAGGTTGCCACCACAGGCACGCAGGATTTTGGCGGCCTGCTTGTCGGCCAGCAAGGCGTGCAGCACGTGTTCGAGCGTCACGAACTCGTGTCGTCGCTTGGCGGCTTGGTCGAAGGCGCGGGCTAGGGTGTCTTTGAGCTCTTGCGTATATTCCATACCTGCTACTCGGTCGCGCGCTACTCGGGTTCGATCGTCACCTCGAGCGGGAAATCGCTCTGTCGAGCGAGCTCCGTCGTGTGCGCGACCTTCGTCTCCGCGATCTCTCGAGTGTACCGGCCTGCGACGCCCACGCCGTTCGTGTGCACGTGCATCATGATCTGCTTTGCTGACGCCTCGTCGTGGTGGAAGATCACCATCAGCACCGACACGACGAACTCCATCGTGGTGTAGTCGTCGTTGTGAAAGAGCACCCGGTACATCGGAGGCTCTTTCGTGACCTCTTCCGTACGGACGATGGTCTCGGTGCTGGTGCTGTTGCTTCTCTTAGTCGGGGGCATGACGGCTCAGTCGCACTCGACTCATATCATGGGCAGGAAGTTCGCAAAGGGCGAGCCCGATCGTTGTGATCAGGCGCTCACTTCAGGGTCAATCCCGCTGGGGCAGACATTCAGCGGGAGGCCGACGGCTTCCCGGACGCGCGCCAGGACGTCGCCGGCACGGGCTCGCGCGCGCGCCGCGCCCCGGGTCAGCAGCCGGTCAATCTCATCCGGGTTCTGCATGTAGCGCGCGTAAATGTCTCGGGGCGCGCGGAAATGCGCCATGATCTCGTCGCGCAGCGCCTTCTTCGCGTCGCCCCAGCCGAAGTAGTTCTCCTGAGCGTCTGAACCCGTCGGGTCTTTGCGGCCCGTGAGGTAGCGGGACCGGAGGGCCTCGACCCGGTCGGGGGACTCGGCCAGTAGGCTGAAGAGCTGAAAAACGGTGTCGGTCTCGGGCACGAGCGGTTCGCCGTACGGGGTCGAGTCGGTCTTGATGCTCTTGGTGGCTTTGTCGATTTGCTTGTCCTCGAGGAACAAAGGAATCGTGTTCTCGTAGGACTTCGACATCTTCTGTCCGTCGATGCCGGGAATCGTCATCACCCGCTCGTCGATGAGTGCTTCCGGGACCCGCAAGATCTCTTCGCCGCCCCCGTAGCGAAGGTTGAACTTGCGTGCGGCTTCCTGAGTGATCTCGAGGTGCTGCTTCTGATCTTTGCCCACCGGAACCAGGTCGGCGCCGAGTGCTAGAATGTCGGCGGCCATTAGGACCGGATACGAGAATACGCCGTGGTTGATGTCGTCGTCGGTCTGATCCTTCGCGCGCGCGTCCTTGTACGAGTGCGCCCGGTTCAAGAGCCCAAGCGGGGTAACGCACGACAGAATCCACGCGAGGAGCGGAATCTCAGGCACGTCGCTCTGGCGATAGAAGACGGTCTGGTCGGGGTCGATCCCGAGCGCGAGCCACGTCGCGGCGACGGAGTGGGTTTGGGCGCGCAGCGCGGCTCGGTCCGGCGTGATCGTCAGGGCGTGGAGATCGGCGATGAATAGGAAGCTGTCATGCTGGCGGGTGAGCTCGATGGCGGGACGAATCGCGCCCAAGTAGTTGCCGAGATGGGGAATGCCGGTGGGTTTGATCCCGGTGAGGACGCGCTTTCGGTTCATGGTCGCCATCGCCTGCCTAGCACGTGTCGCGTTGCTTCGAGAAGCGTGAAGCGAGGGCGGGCGCGAACCGAACGAGGCCACGATGGGGGCGGACGGTGCCTAGACCCCGACTTTTCCTTCGGCCGAGATCTCGAAGTCGTGCGTGAAGATGAATCGGTGCGGGTTCGACGTCGTGGGGGCAAGCGCATCGAGCGCCTCGAGGGGCACCGTGATCTTGATTTCGGCCGCGGCGGGCAAAGACGAGGTGCTGTCCGCGTTGAGGGCGGACGAGATTCGAACGAGCAAGGGGTCGCTCTCCTCGAACGTCTTCACGACTTCCTGCTCGAGCAAGACCGAGACGTCGCTCCGCTCGAGGCTATAGAACGGAATTGTATCGAGCTCGGTGGCGGCGCTGAAGAAGTTGATGGTGGGCGGGGTTGCGTTGGCGCCGGCCACGTTCGTGAACGACACGCCCTTGAGCTTCAGCGTCATCGACGTGACCTTGATGTCCTTCAGGTGGCCATCCGCGGCGTCGTCGATCTCTTTGCGCACATCGTCGATCCCGACGATGTTGCCCGTCCATTGTGCGACGACTTCGCAGGTCGTCCCGACCGTCGTTTTCGTCCAAGTGGTCACGCCGTAGTCGGAGGTTTCGCTGCCCGTGCCCGAACACTCGCCCGCGAAATCGATCTCGACGGTCGTGATCTGGTCCGTCAAACGGATATCCGCGGACACACTCGGACAGCCGGTGCCGGTGGCCAGGATGAAAAGCAATCCAAGTTGCTTCGGGTAAGGAAGTTTCATCGAGTTTCTCCTTTTCTTGTTCGCCCCGGTTGTCGACCGAGGCCAGGCCCCAGAGTTAGAGGTGAGACACCTTACTCTTCTTCGAAGGCGACGTCGACACACCCTCGGTCCCGAACCCGCGTCCGTCGGCGCTTCCTGGCGAAGATGATCCGCTTGGGCGCAAGCTGAGGGCGCCGAGCTTCTCTTTCACCCCGCGATGATGCGGCGCGTTCTGCTGACAGGCCTCGAACCACTCGATCGCTTGGTTCTTGTCGTTGACGGCTTCGTAGGCGAGCCCGATCTCGAAACAAAGATTGGCGGCCGCCTCGCCGCGCGCGCCCTGCTTGAGGGCGTCCTTGAAGTACTGCGCGGCGCCGAGCGGATCTCCCTTCTCGCGAAGGCAGTGGCCGATCAGCTCGAGTGAGCCGCTCGTTTGCACGCCGGCGCTGATCGCATCCTGAAACGCGCTGATGGCGTCGTCGAGACGTCCGATCTCTTTGTAGAGCATGCCTTCGTCGTAGCGGTCTTGCGCGGCGGCGGCACTGAGTGTGGCCCCCGACTCGGAGCCCGCGTTCGTGCCCTCCGAGAATCCGTCGTCATCGGCGTCGTCGCTGCTCGTGACTTCGGCCTGGTCTTTAGAGCTCTCAAGGACCCGCAGAAGCTGGACCGCGCGCGGGTAGCCCGGTTTGCGCCCGAGGACGCTCGTGAGCAACGTCCTTGCCTCCTGAAAGAGCTCGGTCTCGAGGAGGAACGCGGCTTCGTCCAGCTCGTCTTCGATTTCAGGGTCGCGGCCGGCGGCCTTGAGGTCGTCTTCTTGCGCGAGCTCAAGCGGCGCGCAGCTCTCGTTCGAATCTTCGAGCGCGTCGAAGAAGGCCGCGCTTGCTTCGTCGATGACCGCGAACAGTGAGGCGATGCTCGGTTCTTCTTCCGTTGCGGCAAACGGGCTCAGCAGGAGGTCGGCGTCGGTGCCGGGTGCGGCGTCGCTCTCTGGCGCTCGCTCGGTCCCGAGGCCGCTGTGACGGTCGCCTTCCGCCAATGGGGTCTCGGCTGACACGCCGCTCGGTTCGGTGTCGCCAATCGTGAGCGGCTGTCCCAGTGCCTCCAGTGACTCTGCGGCCTGCTGAAGGAAGAGATCCGCATCGGCGACCTCGTCGTCGGGCTTTTCCGTCAAAGGCTCGAAGTCATCCGCGGCTTGGGCGGGTGGCCGTCGCGCGTCGAAATCGGGCAGAGGCTGAAGGCTCGAGTCGGTCAGGTCGGCGTCGGAGATCGACTCGATCGAAGATTCCGGATCGATGTACGCGTGCCCAAGCCCGTAGTCGACGTCGTCGTCTGCCTCGATCTCCTCGGGTTCGACCAGAACGTCGAGGGTCCCCGGATCGTGATCGTGAGCGTGAGCGTGAGCGTGAGCGTGAGCGTGAGCGTGAGCGTGAGCGTGAGCGCCATCGTCTGGGTGAGCCTCTGTGCCCTCGTCGGTTTCGAGCATGAAATGCTCGTCTTCGTCGATGCCGACCGGCGCGGACGCGCCGTGTCCAAGGCGGTCCGGATCCAAGAGGGCGGGATGGCTGGGCGATAAGTTCTGGAGCGCGGTGCGTGCCTCCCACGCTGGCCCCATCTCGCCCCGCGCGTGGTGGATGATCATGATTTCCGCCACCGCCTCGGCCGCGTGCGCGGTGTCGCCCATCGCCAAGAAGATGTCTCTCATCTTCTCGCGCGCGATGATGTTCTCAGCGTCGAGCTCGATCACCCGACTGAGATGGTTGAGCGCCTTCTCTCGAAGACCATATTTGATGAAGACATCGGTCTCGGTAAGAATCCGGGACACGCTCGCGTCATGCGCGGCTGGAGGCGGAGACGCGCCGCGGTTTGCGGTAAGCGCGCCCAACCCGGCCGAGGCACCCTGCCCGGGGACGGAGACCGGCGGTGGGCGCAAGCTCGGGCTAGAGCTCGAACTCGGGCTCGACGTCGAGCCCGCACTCGATCCGGTGCTCGAGGGCGGCGCCAAGCGTGATGGCTGAAGCGTGGGTGCGCGCCGAGGATCGGGCGGCGCCGCGGGCGGCAGCGCGTACCCCTCGCTGTACGCGCTGCTTCGCGCAGGCGTTTCGTCGTTGGACCCGTCGAGGATCAACACTTCGTCGTCGTCGGGCAGGTAGTCGTCGACGATCTCGAGATCCACCTGCGGAGGCGGATGCATCGACTGAGCCGGCGGAGGGGGAGGTGTGCGCAGAGGCGGTGGGCGCGGGGCGAAGGATGGCGCGCGCGGCGCCGCGGTCCGCGGTCCCATCGACGAGGTGGGCATGCTGAGCCCGCGGCCCCCTGTTTGCACAGGACGCCCGCCGGTGGGCGTGGCGCGTGAGCGCTCTTCGGGGACGCCGGTGGCCTGACTGAGCGAGGGCGCGGGCGTTGGGGCCATCGCCCAGTTCTGGACCCCGCCCGACGTGGTCGGGGCGTGCATTCCCGTTGGGCTCCGACCGGGTGTTGGCACGGGGATCGTCGGCCCGGTCGGGTGGCGGTTGGGTTGCGGAAAGTCGCCCGACATCGATCGCTGAGCGGGCGCTGTGGTGGGGCTCGGGATGGCGACCGGTTCGACGCGCTCCGCGGCGCTCGGGTCCAAGGCCGCGATTTGTTGCATGACCTCGCGGGCTCGATCGTCTTGCCCCGTTTCCTGGTAGACGCGCGCGAGCTCACGATAGACGAACACCGTCTTTTGCGTTTGACCTAGGTTCGAGAAGGCCTGCGCGAGCAACGTGAGCGTCTCGCTGTCTTTGGCGTTCGCTTTGAAACATTGCTGAAGCTTGGCCAGTGCGCGCTTCGAGTCGCCCTTCTTGAGATAGAACTTGGCGAGGTCTTTGAGGACATCGATCCGATCTGGGTCGTGATACACGAGCCGTTCCGCGACCTTTGCGAAATCGTCCCAGCGGTTCTGGTGCTTGAGAACTTCGGCGGCGCGCTCGAACTCGGCGATGGCTTCTTGGCGCTGGCCTTCGCGAGAGTAGCTCTCGGCCAGCTTGATCCGCGAGGCCACGTTCTCGGCGTCGATCTCGGCCATGCGCTTGAGCACCGCGAGGGCGGCCTTCTTGTCGCCGCGCTCGTCGTGAATCTGGGCCGCCGACTGATATTGCGCCATAGCCTCGGAGGTCAGGCCGAGGTGCTCGTACAGCTCGGCGAGCTTCAGCGTTACCTCGAGGTGCTTGGCGTCATGTTTGAGGATCTGCTTGTAGACCGCGACGGCCTTCAAGAAGAACCCTTGCTCCGAATAGGATTCGGCAACTTGCTTGTAGACCCGGGTGGCGTTTTCGCGGTCGCCCTTCTTCGAGTAGACGTCGCCGAGTTTGAGAAGCGTACGAACATCGGTCGGATCTTCGGTGACGAGCTTCTGAAGCTCCCGAATCGCCTTGTCCCACTGGCCCTTGGCAATGTACTTCTGGGCCTGGTTGATGATTTTGCTCTTGTTCGCCACGCGCCCCTACCGGACTCGAAGCAAAAGATGCCTATGCATCCTGCTCGTCTGCCATTTTTCTCTGCGTCCTCTTTGTCTTTGCGCGCCCACCTGATTCCCGCTCGCCCCCGCGCCCTAGCCGCCAAAGTCCGAGTACCACGAGGCCTGCCATCACCGCCAGGCCTACGCCGATTCCGATCGAGACCTCCCGTCCCATCGTACAAATCAGGAGCGAAGCGAAGCCGAGGAGGGCGGCGCTGATGTAGGTAATCAGCGCGATCATGCCTGCACTCACGCCATGGGACCGCAGACGGACGGCAAAGTGGTCAGGGCTCCCGCGCATGACCGGGATCCCACGAAGGAGCCGGGCGCCGGTTACGAAGACCGTGTCGAAGATGGGAACGCCAAGGATGACGGCCGGCGTGATGGCGGCGACCTCGTGACCCGCGATGATGGTGTATTCGCCGCGCATCGCGAGCGCACCGAGCATGAAGCCCAAGAACATCGAGCCCGCGTCACCCAAGTAGATCGAGGCAGGCGGCCGATTGAAGGCCAAAAATCCAAGCGTCGCGCCCACGAGCGCTAGGGTCAGCATCGCGATCGTCGTTGCGTTGTTCCACAGACAAATCACGTACAGAAACATCCCGGCGATGACCGCAATCCCGGCTGCGAGCCCATCCGAGACGTCGATGATGTTGATGGCGTTGGTCATGCCCACGAGCCAAAGCAACGTGAGGGCCGCGGCGAGCCAATCCGGGAGGAAGGCGAGCTGAATCATGATCCCCGACTTCATCAAGACAACGGTGGCCACGATCTGCCCGGCCAGCTTCACCCCCGGTGACAACACCTTGAGGTCGTCGAACAGCCCCAGCATGACGACCATTGACCCCGCCAAGAGGAGGCCCGTGACTTGCCGCGTGAATTCATAGGTCAGGGCGAGCGCGAACAAGAACGCCAAGTAAATGGCGATGCCTCCGAGGTAGGCCACCGGCTCGCGATGGGTCTTGAGCACACCATCGGGCCGATCGACGACGCCATAGCGAATCGCGCCCCTTCGGATGAGGGGCGTGAAATAGAGAGAGAGCAACACGGCCCCAAGGAAGACGATGGGGTAACGAAGCCTACCTAGGTCGGGCGTCAGATCCATCGATCATCTCGCGACCCCACTGGGTTTATCAGGCCTTCGTAGGTTTCGCGAGTTTGCCGCGTCATCGCGGCCCGAGTGAGGTTGGCCCCCAGGAGCCAGGCGTGCGCGGCCGTCCCCATCGACTTGGCCAGGTTGGGTTCGTCGGCGACCCGGTCGAGCGCGGCCGCGAAGGCCTCGGGATCGTTGGGCGGAACGAGAAGACCCGTGACCCCGTCTTGAACCGTCTCCGCCAGTCCGCCTACCGCACTCGCAACGACGGGCACCCGCCGCGCGTACGCCAGGAGCGGCACCTGCGGGAAACCTTCGCTCCGAGAGGGGCAGGCGACAACGTCGGCCGCGCCGAGGAGTGAGGCGGCGTCTTCGCGCGGACCAAGAAGCTCAAGTCCCATCGACCGCAGGCGCTCCGCCTCGGGGCCTCCGCCGACGACCATGATGCGCCGCCGCTTCGTGCTTTTCATGAGCGCTGCAGCCTGGGCAAGGACGTCATAGCCCTTGATCGGCGTCAGCCGCCCGACCCCCAGAACGAGGTAGTCTAGAGGCCCCACATCGAGCGCGGCCCGCGCGGCGTCGCGGCGAGAAGGGATGGGCTCGGGTTCGAGAACATCGACCAGGCTTGGACGCTGCACCTCGACGTCCGGCCAGGGCGCGAGTGCAGGCGAGGTACGGACCGCCTCGCTGACCGCGATGATGCGACGCATCCGCCCGAGGGCCCGCTGCCAGAGCATGCGTTTGAAGGGCGACAACTCGAGGCCCGGGTTGTGGACGGTCGTAAGGCGGATGGGGCCGCGAGGCGAAGGCGGTTGCCCGCGGCGACCCTTCAGCCGACCAAGCACTCGCCAGCCCACGGCACACCCGGAGGCGGCGGCCGAGGTGATGTCGGCCACCGCCAGATGACTGTGCACGATCTGGGGCTGAAAGCGGGCCTCGAGGGCGGCGAGACGAAAAGGGATCCGAAGATCGAGCGCCGAGCGAAGACCGAGGACATGGACGGCGATCCCCCGGGCGCGCAGCGCGACCCCGATCGGGCCGTCTCGCGTCGTTGCTGCGACCTCCACCTCATGACCCTCCTGCTTGAGGTCGAGGGCGAGGGCCTCGATGATGCGCTCAGCCCCGCCGTAGGTCAGGCCGCAGGTTACGAAGAGGACACGCATCGTTTCAGGCTATGCATCGTTCGAGCGCGGACGCGGTGCGCGCCGCTGTTCTCGTCCAGCCAAGCTTTGCGTGTGCTCGCGCAACGGAACGTGCGTCGAGGGGGCCAAGCGTCGACTCCGCGTCGAAGCCGAGCTTCAGCGCTCGGCTGAGCGTGGGTGCGTCGAGTGCGGCGGCCGGCAGCACGCCGCGTGCTTCGTCGTCGTAGATCGACACGAGCTCTTGGGCGTCGTCGGTCGGAAAGATGACCTGCCGCCGCGCCGCCACCGCATATAGGGCGCTCATCGCGCCGGCGTGCGCGCCATGCACGTTGACGCAGAGGTCGGCGGCACGAATCGCGTCGAGTTGAACTTCTGGGGCCGAGGTGCCAAGCCACACGACCGGGGAGGACGGGCGCGCGATCATTTGTGAAGCCTCGACCCGCCCCGCCTGCTCGCCTTCACCGACGATGAGAAGCGTGACGCCTGGCAGTGCGCGGTGGGCTTCGATGAGAAGATCGACCCGGTGCGCCGTATCGAGAGGACCGATCGAAGCCAGGATCCGGGAGGCGTCGGGCAAGCCGAGGTTGCGTCGCGAAGCAAGAGATGCGCCGGCTCTGACGCCAGGATCTGCGCGATGCCTACCGCGCCGCCCAGGTTCTGGAAGCTCGCGCTTGCGATTGGGTTCGAGCTTAGGCTCAGGCTCGGGCTCGAGCTCAGGATCGAACTCAGGATCGAGCTCAGGATCGAGCTCAAGCTGACGCCGCAGATCAAGCTCGAGGTCGCTCGGATCGTCGACGATCGCGAGCGCGGCGGGCGGCAGATCGAGCGCGAGATAGTCTTGGGCCGCCTTCTGGCTCTCCGTGTCCTCCGCAATCGCGCCTCGCACCTTCGCCAGCGCGAAGCGGAGTGCTTGACGTTCTGCCTCGAACAGCGGGGCACTTGGGCGCTTCTTTGAGAGCTCGTGCCGGAAGGCACGGGAGATCGAAAGCAACACCGGCACGCCGAGACCGGCGAGTGCACCCGGCACGAGGTACGACGCCGAGGTCAGAGCGACGAGCGCGACGTCGGGGGGACTGGATAGCACTTCCTTGGCGACTTTGGCCGCCAGCCAAGCCTCAGTTCTCCGACCGAACGCTTGCCCGAACGCAGATCCGAATCGGCCTGAGACGTGGCATGGGACCTGACGGACCCCTGAAGGCGCTTCTGCGCCTGGCGCCATCATCGTGACTTGATGACCGAGCTTCGAGAGGGCGCCGGTCAGCGCGAACCATCGGTCCGCCTCTCGTGGATGGGCGAGAGATGCCTGCGAGACGGCAAGAATCTTCATCGTCGTTCCTTGTCGGACGAGAATGACCTCAACCCGGGCTCGGCAGCGAGTCAAGGGAAACGCGCGACTCGCCTCGTGCTTCACTACGTGGTTCCTGGCGCGCTTCGTGCCGTGGTGCTTCGTGCCGTGGTGCTTCGCTGCGTGCCTCGGGCCACGCTCCCGGGCGCGCATCGCTGCGCGATTCGCTTCGTGTTTTGCTTCGTGTTGTTGCCTCGGAAAATTGTGCAGCGTGCTCGGTCTCCTGCCGCAAGAGGGCCTCGTCCTTGGCGTGAATGCAAAGCGTGCGGCTGGCCTCGAAATCGAACAAGAGCGCGGTGAGGAACGTTTGGCATGCGAGACACAGGGCGACGCCAACGCCCGCGGAAACGCCAAAGGCCAAGGCCCCAACCCCGGCCGCGGCCCCAAAAACGGCTGCGAAGGCCAATGCGACCGCGAACGGATGGCCCGGGCCAACGACGATGTTCGCGAACCAGCGGCGCGCGAAGCCACGCGACAAGACGCCGAGGATGGGGAGAACGACGCGCGGAATCCGCATCTTTGAGGATTCGCCCACCGCGTACAGCGGCTTGACCGGGACTTCGGCGACTCGAAGGCGGGCGACCGCGCAGCGCGCCAACAGATCGTTCGGATACCCGTAGCCTGAGTATAGACGGGTGATGTCGAGGCGATTCAGGCCCATCCGACTGAGCGCGGTGTATCCGCACTGGGCGTCCGAGATGTGCCAATACCCGGTGACGATGCGCGTGACGGCCGATAGCGCGTAGTTCCCGAAGCGGCGAAGGCGCGGAATGCGTCCGACGCCATCTTTGTGGATGAATCGGCTGCCCTTGACGTAGTCGGCGCGGCCGTCGGCGACGGGACGAACCACTTGGGCGAGGTCGGTGGGGTCGGTCTGTCCATCGCCCGCCATGACGACGGTGATGTCGAAGTGCTGTGCTTTCGACCGCTCATAGCCAGAGGCGGCGGCTCGGCCTGCACCACCGCTGGTCGGATGCGAGATGAGCTCGATGCGCGGATCCGTTGTGGCCATCCCGCGCACGATGGATGCGGTGCGATCCTTGCTCCCGTCGTCGACGACGAAGATGCGGTCGACCCAGCTCGGCATCGTCGTGAGCACGCGGGCGATCTGTCGAGCTTCGTCTCGACACGGAACGATTACGGCGAGCGTCTTGCCTTCAAACACGTGCGGCTCTTTGGCTTCTCAGCCGCGGGCACCCTGCCAGCCTTTTCATCGTGAGACAATCAATCCTGCCCTCGCGCCCACGTGTGGCGTCGCCGACAACGCGGGTGGCCGAGGCGCGGCGTCTTCTGGGTCGGGCGAATCTCCTCGAAGTTTCGCCCGGATCCGGCCTCGTCGGGGCTCGGATGCGCGATACTGCGAATGGGCATCCTACGAATGAGCGCCTACGAATGGGCCATCCTCAGCGACGATTACGCCAAGCTGTTCGAGCGCCGCTCGTCAGAGACCGCGCTGACGAAGGCATGCATCATCCGACTGGAGCTCACAACCGCGAGCGAAGAGCTTCATCGCTTCGTCTTTGTTTCCCGCTTGGGCTTGGGCATCGCCTGCATTCAAGCATCCTGCGCCGTAGCCCATTTCGCACGCCTTAGAAAAGAACTCACTCGACCCCTTCTGCCCTCTGAGTTCGAGTATGAAGCCCTTCTTGTTGCAGCTTACGGCATCGCCGAGATCGCAGCAGGCGTCGTACTGCTGCATAGCTTCGTCAATCCGAGCTGCCGTCTGGAGATCGATCCCGGCAAGATAGCACGAGAGGTGCGAGATCTCCGATTTGTCGAAGGCGGACTCTTGCTGGGAAGAAACATCGCACTCGGCGTTGCTTTCCCTCACGAAGGTGTGCCCGGAAAACGTCTCGTCACCGTCTGTAAGGGCCGCGAGCCGGTCCTGAGCAACCTGAAGCTTCAAGATCGCCTTGTCGAGGAGAATCCAGGCGACGTTCTCGTGAATGAGAAACCTCCGCACCTTGGTGTTCAGCCCGTTATCGACCGTCACTTCGTTCCCCTGAAACGTGAGGGCCTTGATGAGGGAGTTGTCCGCCCCGACCCATCGACCACATAGCTTGCGGTCGAGCATCGCCGAGAGCGCTTCGTCGACGGGAAACTTGAAGGCCGCAACCTTCGTGCCGGCATCGACCGCAGGCGGTCGCGGCGTCTGATTGGCTTGGTTCGTTAGGTCTCCGCTCGCCCGCGAGAAGGCCATGGGAAAAGGCGCGCCATCGAGACGACAGCGAAGTCCACCGTCAGTTCGGTTGCAGGCGTGCGTCTTCGCTTCTTCGCCTTCGTCGTTGGCGTCGCGCCTCTCCTTGAGCTCGATCGTCCCACTTCGCACCGTCCAACGTCCGCGCGCGTCATCTTCCAGCGTTCGCCCCAGCAAGGATACCTTCTTCTTCATCGAGAAGGTCCCGTCTTGCTTCAAGTCGAGATCGATCTCTACGCTCGAGTCCTTCATGAACTTCAGCGCGGACTCCGTGTCGCCGCCTGCCTCGCCGGCTCGTTCCGACTCTAAGGCCTTGCGGGTCGCCTCGTGGTCCAGGCGATACTTGCCCGCGACGCCAGCGTCCTTCTTGCATGCGAAGGCGCCAGGAACGCACGCCATGAGAGCCAGACAGTATAGGATCTGCTTCATCACTCATTCTCCCGATCGGCTCAGGGCCCGAGGCTTCGAATGGCCTACGTGCTCGCCGTGATCTGCTGGTAGCGCTCGAGGACATCTTTCACCGCACCATCCATAATGACTATACCGCGTTCCAGCAAGATGAGTCGGCTGCACAAGCGTTCGAGCTCGGCCGTATTGTGCGATACGACCACGACGGTCGTATCGCCCGCAACGAGCTGCTCGATGCGGGTCATGCACCGCTGACGAAAACCGGCATCGCCAACCGCTAGGACCTCGTCGATCAAGAGGACATCGGGTTCGACGACGGATGCCACCGCGAAGCCAAGTCGAGCCTTCATGCCGGAGGAATAGGTCCGGATGGGCTGGTCGATGAACTCCTCGATGCCCGAGAAGCTGATGATCGGCTCGATGATCGCGTCGATCTCGGACGACGAGAAGCCTTGGATCGCGCACGCGAGCCGGATGTTCTCCATCCCGGAGAGCTCATCGCGAAACCCCGACCCAAGCTCCAACAACGCCGATACGCGTCCCGTGGGGAGCATGACGGATCCTCGGTCGGGCCCGTAAATTCCGCAGATGACGCGGAGCAGGGTGCTCTTCCCCGAGCCGTTCCGTCCGATGATGCCCACAACTTCTCCGCGCTGAATGCGAAAGGAAACACCGCGAAGAGCCCAGAACACGTTGGCCTCTTCGCGGCGTGGCCGTCGCCTGAAGATCTCGAGCGCCGCTTCCTTCAACCCGCGGGCGCGGAACCGGACCAGCGGGAACGAAAGATGGACTTCATCGCATGCGATGATGGTGGGCGGCGCAGATGCAGATCCAGATGCGGATGCAGATCCAGATCCAGATCCAGATCCAGACGCAGATCCAGATGCGGCGGAGGGCTTCATGCTCACAGGAACTTGACCGCCTTCTTTTCGAGCATGGCAAAGGTATAGGCGCCGCCAACCAGAAAGACGAGAGCAAGGACCACCGAGATGGCCACATCGGATGGCGGAATATCGATCGGTCGGCTCAGCATCCAGTTCCGAGCCATCGTGAGGTACACGGAGAGCGGGTTCAGGAGATAGAGGTCGCGGAAACGTTCCGGGACCCGATCGAGCTCGTAGATCACCGGCGAAAGATACATCACCATACGTATGGCTACGCGAAGGACATAGCCCACGTCGCGATACACGACGTTGATGCAGGCCATGACGAGGGCGATGCCCGTGGCGAACGCGGTCATCAACACCACGGGAATCGGAAACAAGAGAAGGTGCCACCCGATGGGGATCTCGAAGGCGATCATGAAGGGCACCGCGGCGAGCATGCTGAGCAAGAAGGTCACGAGGTTCGAACCGACGACCGAGAGCACGAACAGCTCGCGCGGCAGAGGCACCCGGCGAATGAGGCTCGCGCTGTTCACCAGCGCGGAGGCGCCACCGACGATGATCGAGGAGACGTAGTTGTACGGCAGGATACCGAGCACCAGGATGAGCGGGTAGTTGGCGTCGCCGCGGCGCATGATGATGCGAAAGACGAAGTCGTAGATCAGCACCATCGACAGCGGTTCGAGGAGGCTCCAAAGGTAGCCAAAGATCGTGCCACGATACTTGATCTTGATGTCCCGAATGACGAAGTTCTGGACCACATAGCGATGCTTCTTGATGTGTTTGAAGACGCTCAGCAAGCCGCTCTCTCCGGACGTCCCGGGGCTATAACACCGGCGAAGTCGGATGACACGTGCGCGACGCGCCGACCCGCGAGTTCGAAGGCCTGGAACCTCGGAAGGAGCTCGACGCAAGCATGATAGATCGAGGGTTTGACCTGGGTTCTGCTCGGGGCGTCGACCGGGGCGTCGACATGGATGTGGACGTCGTCGTGGACGTCGTCGTGATCGGGCTTGGCGTCGTCGGGGTCGCGATTCTCGAGCGTTTGGCGCGGCGAGCCAAGGGTTCACGTTCACGATGGATTGTGCTCGGTCTCGACCAGCGTCCGCGCGTGGGCGGAGAGGTGAGTGCGCGGAACAGCGGCGTCGTGCACGCTGGACTTCACTATCCCGCCGGCTCGCTCAAGACGCGGCTATGTCTTCGTGGCCAGGCGCTCTTGGAGACATGGTGTCGCGCGCGCGGGGTCCCTTTTGGTCGGCCCGGCAAGTTGATCGTGGCCCAGAACGAGCACGAGAAGGGCGCGCTGGAGCGACTCCTGGTCCACGGACGGGAGCTCGGCGTCCCGGGCCTTACGCTCCTCGATGCGCGCGCGACGCGAGCACGCGCGGAAGGCCTTGCCGCTGCGGCGTCGCTTTTTGTGCCGAGCACCGGGATCGTCGACCCATCCGCGCTCGTGGCCTCACTCTCGACTGCGGCCAAAGACGCCGGGGCCGACATCGTCACCCACGCGAAGGTCTGCGGCATCGACCTTTGCGATGGTACCGACGGAACAGCCGGCTACGCAGTTCATACGACCCGAGGGCTCATTCGAACGCGCATGGTTGTGAACGCCGCTGGGCTCTACGCCGACGAGGTTGGGCGCCTGGTGGGCGCGAATGTTCCACGCATTCACGCCTGCCGGGGAGACTACTTTCGGTGGATTGGTGGCGCAAAGCCGATGTTGCGTCACCTGGTCTATCCCGTGCCCGACGCAAGCGGTCGCGGCCTCGGCGTGCATCTGACGTTCGACCTCGAGGGGCGGATGCGATTCGGGCCCGATGCGTACGACGTGGACCAAAAAGATGACTACGGCGATCCGCCGGCCGAAAAGCGTGCACAGTTCGGCGCGTGCGTGCGTCGGTTGTTTCCGGCGGTGGACGACGAGGACCTTGCTTACGATACCTGCGGGATTCGTCCGAAGCTTCGAAGCAACACCGTCACCGTCCGGTCCACGCCTACGCCTACGTCTGCGTCTGCGTCTAGGTTGGAGTCTACGTCTGCGTCCGCGTCTGCGTTCGGCGAGGATTTCTTCGTTGCGGAAGATCCGCCGGGGTTTGTGAATCTCGTGGGCATAGAATCTCCCGGACTTACGTCTGCGCTCGCACTTGCCGAGTACGTTGAAGATCGCTGGTTCGATCCCCAAGGCGATATCTGAGGTGTTCTCGCTTCCGCCGTGGGCGTGCAGGCCGTGGCCGACCACGGACACTGACCTTGATTTCAGCCCACGAGAAGACCGTGAGACGTGCACGCGCCGAGGTCTTACAGTCAGGTTTCAGGCATTACGCGCTCGTGGCCGGACCCCGACCAAAATACCGACGCACGGAAGCGATGACCCGTTGCTGCTGGGCCTCGGTGAGTCCCGGATAGATCGGGAGACCGAGCGTATGCGCGGCGGCCCACTCGGCCTGAGGAAAGTGAGCGGAGGTGGCGTCTGTGCCGGCGGGGTCGGTGTTGGTTGCTTGGCGCGTGATGCCGCTGGCGTTGATGAGGCAAGGCTGGCGGTTGAGGGGCGTGGGGTAGTAGATCGCGGTGCCGATCCCTTCCTTTGCGAGATGGCCAGCGAGACCGTCGCGGTCGCGCTCCACGGCGACGACGTATTGATTGTAGACGTGGTTCGCGATGGCGCGGCCTTGGGGTTCGGCATCGGCCTGTGTCGGGGCTCCGCGGGGAAGCATGAGTCCTTCGATCCGAAGACCCGCGTCGTAGGCGGTTGCGATCCGACGCCGTTCGACGTTCCAAGCTTCGACGTGATCGAGCTTCACATTGAGGATCGCGGCTTGGATTTCATCGAGACGAAAATTCCCACCCACGATCGTGTGCTGGCCCTTCGCTTCCGCGCCGTGGTTTCGGAGTTGTCGGCAGCGTCGAGCGAGGTCGGCGTCGTCGGTGACGACCATCCCGCCATCGCCCATCGCGCCCAGGTTCTTGGTGGGATAGAACGAGAAGCATCCGAGTCGACCCATGGTCCCTGCGCATTTGGCAATGCCCGGGATCGAGCTCTGGCCGACGGCCCCAAAAGCTTGGGCCACATCTTCGACGACTGGGATTTCGTATCGGTCGGCGACGCGTACGATCTGATCCATCGGGGCGCATCGACCAAAAAGATGGACGGGCACGATCGCTTTCACCAGGCTGCGCCGGATTGGGTCCTCCTGGAGGAAACGCGCCAACGAAGCCGGGTCTATGTTGTAGGTGTCGCGCTCGATGTCGATGAAGACAGGGTGAGCGGAGAGCCGAACAATGACCTCGGCGGCGGCAATGAACGAATAGACTGAGGTTATCACAAGGTCGCCGGGTCGCACGTCGAGGGCCATCAGGGCGACCAGGAGGGCGTCTGTCCCCGACGAGACACCGACCGCGAACTGGGCGCCCAGTGCGCGCGCGACGCGCGATTCGAACCTCTCGACCTCCGGTCCGTTGATGTAGCAACCGCTGTCGAGGGTTCGCATCACCGCGGCTTGGATGGCACTTCTCAGCTCGCGCATTTGCGCTGTGAGATCCTGAAAGGGCAGGTTGATGGGTCTCACGGCTCTCCGACGGAACTGCGGCTTCGTCTTCGACGACGAATGTGGCAAGCTCCTGTGAAGACGGAACGTCCTTCGGCGGAAGATGGCAACAGGGATGGGTAGGAACGGTCGGTCGGGGCGGGCCAAGCCCGGCCGTGACCAGGCGGAGGGCGCATCAAAGCCCGGGGACACGGCTGCATCGGAGCCCGCCTCTGCGCCTGCGCCTGCGGTGCGGGGTGGGCGCAACACGACGATCGAGGTCGAGGCCTTTGAGGCGGCGGCCGATGGCGAGGGCCGCAGTTCCGAAGAGATGCTTCAGCCGGAGGATTTGCTGGACGATCCCGAGGTCACCGGGGGGGAGGCGGACGACGATCCATTTCGGCAGCGCACGGCGATCTTCGACAAGGGTGAGTTCTTAGGCGAACTGTCGGATCTCGAGGATCGACCCCCTGATACGCGGGCGGCCATCAGCGCCGAAGCTGCGCGGGCGCCAAAGGGCTTTCGGCTCATCGTCGTCAAAGGGGCAGAGCTCGGTGTCGAGTGGGCCTTCAAACAAGCCGAGATCGTGATCGGCCGCGACGACGATTGCGCGCTCGTGTTGACCGACATCGCGGTTTCGCGGCGCCACGCCCGCATCGTTCAAGAGGACGATCACTTCGTCCTTCACGACCTCGGAAGTGGCAACGGTACGTTCCTGAACGGATTGTCGGTTGACGTGAAGGCGCTCTCCTCGGGCGATGAGATCACGATCGGTGAGCGCACCCTTCGATTCGTCGAGCTCAACGACGCACCGGCGACGGCGGCCGCGTTTCCCGCCCGAGACACCCACCAAGATGAGCCGGCGGGCGCCGGCAGTTTGAAGCCGAACGCCAAGCCTGGCTCGAAAGTTGGTTCGACCCGCGGTGCTTCTGCGGCTTCCGCCGGCTTGGCGGCCTCGATGCCAGGCGTCGGGGCGGGGAGCTCGGCCTCTCGATCCCCAGACGGGAGCGTTGTTCCGGATGCGCTCGCTCTCGCGGCTGCGGCGGACGGGGGCTCGGCGCTCGAGTCGGAGCTCCCTCCGCGCGGGGCCGCGCTTCGTTCGGTCCTCACGTTGTTGGGCACCCTCGTGCTCGTCGGGGCGATAGGATTTACGATCTGGCGTTTCGTCGAGGGTCGTCAAGAGGATGCCCAGCATGCGGCGGCAAGCCAACGAGCACGCGTCGAGTTTCTCCAAGCGATCGAACTCGTGAAAGTTCGGCGGTTTGGTGATGCCGCACTTCTCCTTGCACGCGTGTTGGCGGTGCAGCCGGACTACGAGCGGGCGAAGGAGTATCTCGCGCACTGCAAATCGGAGCTTGAGGTCTGGAAGACGCTCGAGTCCGCACGAACGCTCGAAGCGCGTGGGCGGCTATCAGAGGCGCTTCGCGAGGTCGAACGAATCCAAGCGGAGACCAGCGCGTACGCGGACGATGCGCGGGAGGTTCGTGGGCGCATTGTTCGTCAACAAGTTGCCTCGATGCTGACCGAGGCACGGGTTCGCTTTCAGACGGCGGATACCGAAGGCGCCGAGAGTCTCGTTGAGCGCGCGCTCGAGAAGGTGCCGGAGCATGAAGGTGCGCGCGCGTTGCGGCGGGCGATCGCCAAAGAAGCGCAACGCCGGGCGCGACATCGTGAACGGAAGCCTGTGCCCCCGTCTTTGCCTCGCGCTCTCGAGCCGGCTCGAGCGCTCTACCTACGAGGCAAGCGGGCGGCCGCGATCGATGCTGCCCACGCGGTTGGGACGCCCGCTGCGAGCACTTTTGCCGAGCAGGTTGCCCGGATTGGCGTGCTTCTCGCGCGTGCGGCGGCCGGGAGCACAAAGAAGGACGCGGCGAGCATATTGGAGGTCGTGCCGGAAGCGATCGATCTCGATCAAAGGCTCGGCGGAGGAGGCGGTGTTGTCCGGGAAGAGCTCGTCCGCCACTATGTGAACGGTCTTTATCTGCGCGGTGTCGAGGCCTATTATCAGGAGGACTACGCCGAAGCGTTCGATCGTTTCTCGCAGGTCCTCCGCTACCAGCCCGATCAGAAGTTCGCTGAGACGTGGATGGCTGAGCTTTCGAGCAAAGCCAAGGAGCTCTATTGGCAGGGCTTTGCGATGAAGACGTCGGACCGAGCCCAAGCCGAAGCGCTTTTTCAGCGCGTTCGGTCCATGACCGACCCGACCAACCCTTTCCACAAGCTGGCGTCGCGTTGGTTGCTTGCTCCTCCCGGTTCGGGTAGCGACGAAGCCGCATCCTTGCCCAAGACGTCTACGGAATCGACCCGCGAAGGGCCGAACGAAGGAATGAACGAAGGGGGCATCGAAGAGGCCAACGAAGAGGCCAACGAAGAGGCCAATGAAGAGGCCAACGAAGAGGAGCGTCCGTGACGGAGCAAGAGGAAGGCGAGCGAGACAGGTCTGGGAAGCCGGTACGGATCTACTTGGCGGATTGGTGCGGGTTCTGCCGCGCGGCCCGCAGTCTCTTGATGGAGCGCAAGATCCCTTTCGACGAAGTGGACGTCGATGGCGACGACGCAACGCGCACCTGGTTACGCAAGGCAACCGGGCGGACAACGATCCCGCAGATCTTCATCGGCGGCAAATCGATCGGAGGCTTCTCCGAACTGCGTGCGCTCGACGCGAAAGGCGAACTCGCCGAGTTGGTGGCCAACGCTTCGACGCCGTAGCGGGGCCGGGGAGCATCATGTTCAACAGGAAGTGTCCGATGCCTGAGTGTCCGAGTGCAGGGTGGCACCGCCGAGGATGGCGTCTTCGGGGGACTCTTGCCGCGAACGCGGCTTTCACCGCTGGCCTCGCGCTTCTGCCGGCCGCGGTCGGTTGCTTGACTACACCCCATCGCGAGCCGCCTTGCCGCGCGTCCAATGCGCATGGCACCGAATGCGTCAAAGGCGCCGAAGGTGTCGAAGGCGTCGAAGGTGTCGAAGGCGTCGAAGGCGTCGAAGGAGGTCACGGCGGTGCAGGCGGTTCCGGCCGGTCCGGCGGCGAGGGCGTGGACGGTCATGCGCTCGGCGAGCAAGACCCCCGTGAGGTTGGCATGAACGAACGCGCGTTGGATTCGGTGGGCGACTGGTCGGAGGCGGTGAATGGGCTTAGGGCTCGGATTCTCGTTGCGCCTGCGCCTCCGGGTGAGATTCTTGCCCAGGTTGCGGTCGAGATCGAGAACGTCTCGGATATCATGACGCCGATTCAGATTCCGTGGGATGTCGATCGCGCGCTGGGCTTCTGGATCGTAGACCAATCCGGCGTCGAGATCGCTCCGGGCTCGCCGCCGATGAGCGTGAAGACGCCGGAACCATTCGAGCTCGCGCTGCCCCTGAGGAGCACGCTGCGTTTGAACGTGACGACCTATGGATATGCTCTCCCCGCGAAAGACAACCTATGCCTAGGTCTCCCGGGTGGACGATCGTGGGCCATCGAGCGTCGCCTTTGTGCCGGCCTCGTCCTTGGGGCTGACCTCATCGTTGAGTCAACCCGGCCTGCGGAGGGCAACCGTCCGGCCCGAGGTCTCTGGCTCGGTCACATCAAGATCCCGGCGACTGAGATCCCGGGGTTCGATTGCCCAGCTCAAGAGTTCATCCGGTAGGCTCTTCTTCGTCGGTCAGAGGACCTCGAGGATGAGGTATTGAAGCAAGCGGTCCTGCGGCGTCATCTCTGGCGTTGCATCCTCGGACGTGTGGTAGCTCGAAACGAAAACCGCACCCTTTCCGACCGCGAACGTCGCGGTCAATGGGCGCACCGTGAGGCTCTGTCCCTGGACAGTCGGTGTCCCCTCAACCCAAGCCTTCGAGTTGGGGCCGACTTGCACCATGGCGGCCCAACCTCCGAGCCATCCCTCGATCTCGATGCTTCCGTCATCGGCGAGCACACCTACGCCGTCGAGCCAGGCGCGCATGTTGTCGTCGAGGACCGTGGCGTGGAGTGAGTCCATCGACGTTCCGACTTGGGCTGCGCCCCCGGGCTCCGGTGTCGTGCTTAGGCCATTGGTTCCGCCCTCCCACGCGACGAACTCGGGGAAGAGCTGTTCACAGAAGTCATAGGAGAGATCCGTACAGTAGAGGCGTCCGCCCTCGATCACCCATTGACGGAGCCCAGCGACCGCGGTCGCGTTCGAGAAGAAGTCGCCCTCGAAGTCGTTCCCACAATTGAAGAAGATGGTTCGATAGGGGTCGAAGTTCTCCGGCTTGGCGATGAAGTCGAGAAACTCCTGATACTTGCCGTCGAGTGTTCTGTTTCCGTCGATGAGCTCAAAGTGTTCCGTGCCGAGCTCGAGGTGGCCGCTCGCACCAACCTGACCGAGTCCGATCTTGGCGAGCGTATCCTGGATGTGGTCCCAGCTCCCGGTGATGACGGCCATTTCGGCGAGCGTTCCGACGTCCGACAGTCCAAGCGTTGTCGACTCGCGGCCCATCAGGACCGACTGCGTGGTTACGGGCTGATCGACGCGATTCGTGAACGGGCCCTTGTGGATGACGACGTGCGCCGCGGTCGGACAGGTGACCGGAACGCCTTCCAGTTCGAAGCTCCCGTCGAACCGGCTGTAGGTGTAGACGCAGTAAGGTTCATCGGGTGCGGGGCCTCCTTGGCCGGCCGGCTCCGGGCAGACGTCTGCGTCGGCTGTGGAATAGACGAGGGCACCACTGACGGGGTCGGTGCCGTTGGGTGCGTAGACGGTGCCGCGAAGAACGCTCGTGGGCTGGGTCCAAGGGCTGGCGTTGTTCACGACGACGTCGAGAGCGCGGAGGGTTCGTTGCCCGACCGCGTCCGTTGCCCACAGCTCGATGTGGTGTGATCCATCCGCGACCGAGGTCGTATCCCACGCGTAGTCGAGGGTCGTCCCGTTCTCCTGCGCGGCGACTTCTCGACCATCGATAAGGATCAGGATCTCGCGGATGCCATCCGCGTCGAACGCGGAGAGGGAAATCGTTGTTGTGCCGCGGGTGACCGTGCCGCTCGCGAGGCAGGCGACAGTGATCGTCGGCGCGTCGGTGTCGGGCGTTTCGTCGGCCGGAGGCTCTATCGTCGTGCAGTGCACAGACAGCGCGCTGGCGAAGATGCACGCCGAGAGGTGGACGAAGACGTCAGCGAAGCGCAACGGCGTAGATCTGGGCGACGTCAGTTCCATTCGGGCGGCTCCTTCACGTCCAGGAAGTTCTCGTGATCTTTGATCTGGCGATCGGTCTCGAAGGTCGAGACGACGACGCCCGCCAGATCGAGTCCGAAGAGCCATCCGCCGTTCGAGAGCGAGTAGGAGACGAACGCCGCGGGACTGATGATGCCACCCAAGTCGACTCGGAGACCGAAGGTGAGCATCGCCGGCGCGCTTGGGACATCCTCCCCGATGACTTGGAGCTGCCCACCGAGCTCCAGAAAGGGTTCGAGCGTTCCCGTGGCCTTGACCGCAGCCCGGGTAGCGAGGGTCAGCCACCCGTACGTTTCTCGCTCGACGCCATAGGTCCACATCGAGGTGAAGCCAGCTTCGCCCTCAAACGAAAAGCCGGAGACGAGGATGTCGGCGTGCCCGCGCGCGCGAAAGCCGGTGCCCTTCGCGACATACTTACCCGGCTCGAGCGGTCGGATCGCACGCACCGCGGCGACGGAGTCGCAGGTCGAGATCGGTCGTCGCCCGACGCAAGGGGCCTCCGGTGTGTGGCCTTGAGCGGTGGGAATGTAGACGTCGAGCGCGGCCGCCATGCCGACGATGGGGCTGCCGTCTCGGAACGCGCCCGAACTTGAGAGCGGCTCGGTCCATCCGGCTCGCGCGCCTACGGTGATGTTACCCAGGAGAAAGCGCTTTCGGAGCTCGACCGGTGTTTCGAAGCCGAATGGGATGCCCGCGCTCACCGCGAATCCGGGCACCACGAGAACGCTTCCATCGAACTCGAAAGACCATACCGAGTAGTTCGTGAAGGCGGCTTCGTCGAAGCTGAACGACGCGCGAGGTGTCAGGTGGAAGCGCGTCCGGGTCTCGGGATCGAGGAACTCGGGCGAGATGCTCCTCAGATAGCGTGGGTCTTGCGCTGCAGCCGTCGGAGGATTCGAGGATGAGGACGTGTCGCCCACGAATGCGGGCGTACTCGAAGGCGCCAAAGTCACCATCGCCACCGAGAAGACGGGTCCCAGGACCATGCCGGCACCTTAGCCAAAACCGCGTCCGCGCAGAACGGGGGGATGGTGGGACTCGAGGGGCGATGAAGGTGTTTGTCGTATCACCCTGGTCGGAGGTGGATCGTGGATCGTGGATCGTGGAGGGTAGAGGGCCGAGGCGGGATTGGGGCTTGCGTGAGGTCGGCGTGGGGCCTGCCTGGGGCCTGCCTGGGACGTGCGTGGCGTCTGCCTGGGGTCGCGATCGGGTCCGACGTTAGGGGCGTTTCGATCGCATCGTGACGAATTCCTCGGCCGCGGTGGGATGAATCCCGATCGTTGAATCGAAGTCATGTTTGGTCGCACCGCATCGCAAAGCGACCGCGAAGCCCTGCACGATCTCCGGTGCGTTGGGTCCGACCATGTGGCAGCCCAAGACGCGGTCGTTGGTTCGGTCGACGATCAGCTTCATGTAGGTTCGCTCGGGGTCTGGGGTCAGTGAGGCCTTGAGGGGGCGGAACGTGCTCTCGTAGACATCGAACGCCAGATGCTCCGCTCTCGCTTCGTGCTCAGTGACGCCCACGGTCGCGACGGGCGGTGAGGAGAAGACAGCCGTTGGGACCTGTGCGTAGTCGACCGAGATCGGTTCTTGGCGAAACACCGCTTGCACAAAGGCGCGCGCTTCGGCCAAGGCCACCGGGGTCAGCGCCTTCTTCCCGATGACGTCGCCGATTGCATAGAGGCTCGGGACAGACGTTCGATAGCTCGAGTCGACCACAATGAAGTCGTCGCCGTCGCGCTTCACGCTCAGCGCTTCGATCCCCAGACGCTTGGTGTTTGGCGTTCGGCCCATCGCACAGAGGACGGCGTCGGCGATGACGACCCGCTCGTCCGACAAGGTCGCTTGAAGGCCGCTCGGGGTCTTCTCGATGCGCTCCACCGTTCGCTCGAGGAGAAGATCGATGCCTCGGGCCCGAAGCGCTTCGCCGAGGTGCTTGGCGACGTCATGATCGAATCCGCGCAGAAGAAGAGGGCGCCGGTGAAGCAACGAAACCTCGGAGCCAAGTCCGTGGAAGATGCTCGCGAACTCGATTGCGATGTATCCACCTCCCACGATGAGGATGCGCTTTGGGGGCTCGGGAAGATGGAATGCGTCGTCGGACGTGATTGCGAATTCGGCGCCTTCGATCGTGGGCTTCCACGGCTTTCCTCCCGTCGCAATGAGGATGTGTTCGGCTGTGATCGGCTGATCGTCGACTTCGACCGTGTGCGGGTCGATGATGCGGGCGTGTCCGCGGATGAGGTGGACCCCTGCGCGCTCGAGCGCCTGCTGATAGAGCCCGTTCAGGCGCGTGATCTCGTGGTCTCGATTTCGAAGGAGCGTCGGCCAGTCGAAGCGCAGATCGGCGGCTTCGAACCCGTAGCTTCGCGCGGTTTCCATCTCGTGGGGAAAGGATGCAGCATAGGCCATCAGCTTCTTCGGGATGCACCCGAGGTTGACGCACGTTCCGCCGAGACGGCCGGCTTCGGCGAGCGCGACCTTCGCCCCCGCCTCGGCGGCAAGACGGCTGGCTCGAATCCCGCCCGAGCCGCCGCCAATGGTGAAGAGATCCACGTCGTACCTGCGAAGCACTCAATGACACAACGCGCCTTGAACGTGGGCGTCAACGCGAAAGGCTAGAAATAGAGGCGGAGCTCGACGGTCAACTGCGTGGGATACAGCCGGAACTCGCGGGTGGGCGCGACATCGATCGTCGACGCTTGGTGTCCGAGCGGCTCGGTCGACTGGATCGCTCCGCGCGGTCCGAGCGGGACGGAAGCTTGGACTGCGGCCTCGGCTTCATCGAGCAGCGCGTAGGTCAGCTGCGCCGAGAGGAGCGCCGAACCGTCGCGCAGGTTCGCGAGCGCGACAAGATCGATCAGCGTCAGCGCACTGAGCTCGTAGCTTGCGCCGATCGCGGCATAGTGGCGACCAAGATAAGGAATGGCCGAATGGGCCGACAGCGCGGATCCGGCCGGCTCGGCTCCGCCCACCTCGGCTCCGCCCACCTCGGCATCTTCGAAGTAGGCGTCGCTCTTCGACGCCCCAGCCCCGTGGTAGAAGAGCTCAGCGCGAAGAAAGAGCGAAGATTCGAATCGGTGCTCGACGCCGAGCGAAAGCTCGAGAACCCCCGTCTCGAGGACGAAGTGCCCTTCGCCTCGAACGCCGAGGACTGAAAAGATTTCGCCCTGAACTCCGCCGCCCAGGATGCTCTGGCTTCGGACGCATCCCGCGAGGACCGACAACTCGACAGGCCCGACGGTACCCCGCCCCTGCGCGAGCCAGGACGATGCGTCGATCCGAATCGTGTCGTCCGTTGGGTGTGCGCCGTGGCGGTAGCCAAGGACACCGACCAGCGTCGCACCCGAAAGCTCCCCAAACTGGACATCCAGGCGAGCCGCGTCGACGCCTGGCTTGTACAAGCGAAAGAACGCCTCGGCCTGAAATGGTGCGAAGAAGTCGTTGGGCGTGAAGAACGCGCTCGTCGCGAGGTTGATCGGCTGGCGACCGATCGTGAGGTCGAAGGGGGGGGCTGAAATGCGAGCCGTTAGGCGATCGATCTCGAGCTCGGCCCGAACTGGCTCGGTGCTTCGTTGAACCCATCGGAGCGCGGCGGTCCGGTGGAGTGCTTCGCTACTGACGTCGCCCGACGACCCATACGACGACGGATCAAAGCCGCTACGCGGCGAGCGAAGTGACGATGGAGGCAACGATCGACGCAACGATCGAACGGACGCGCTCAGAACCTCGAGCGCGTGGACATCGAGGCTGATGTGTTCCCCAACCGAGAGGCTGCTCATCACGCGAAGGAAATACGTGTGCACTTCGGGCACGGATTCGGCGGTTGTGAATCCGCTCGGGGGTGCCGGGTCGAGCCACGTTCCTGTCCATCGAAACATTCCGCGGATCTCGGCTGTCGTTGCGTCCCCTTCATCTTGCGAATCGTCGAGTGAAACCTGCCAGAACGCTACGGCTCGGGCTGGGGTCATGGCCAAGAGAACTGAAAGACATCCAAGACCGATCGCGAAGCTGAGTCGGTGTCGACCCGAGCTGCGTTGCCGGCCGCGAAGCGCGTCGTCGTCGAGCGGTGCGTGCGCGGCCCGGGCGTTCGGGGCCGGGGCGTGCGCGCCTGCGCCTGCGCCTCCGCCTCCGCCTGCGCCACCGCCTGCGGCTGCGCCGGTGCCAGCGCCTGCGCCGGTGCCGGTGCCGGTGCCAGCGCCTGCGCCGGTGCCGGTGCCGGTGCCAGCGCCTGCGCCTGCGCGTGTGGCATGCGGTGTACCTAGCATGGCGCTGGCGGGCCTTGGTGGGCGTCCGGCGGGACGGTTGTGTCGGCCACGACGCGTCCGTCTTTCATCGTGATGATGCGCTTGGCCCGCGCGACGACGCGCGGGTCGTGGGTCGAGAATAGAAACGTCGCGTGTTCGTTCCGATTGAGCGCCTCCATCAAGTCGAGGAGTCGTTCGCCGGTCTCGGAGTCGACGTTGGCGGTGGGCTCGTCGGCGAGCACGATCGCCGGACTTGGTGCGATCGCGCGCGCGATTGCGACGCGTTGTTGCTGCCCGCCCGACAGCTGGTTCGGGCGGCGAGCTTGATAGCCTTCGAGTCCGACCGCTTTCAGCACATCGAGCGCCCGGGCTCGTCGTTTGGTGGGCGGTTGACCTTGGAGCGCGAGCACAAACTCGGTGTTTTCGGCCGCGCTGAGGACGGGGATGAGGTTGTAGGCTTGAAAGACGAAGCCGATCCGGTCTCGCCGGAGGAGCGCGAGCTGGCTGCGGGACAGCGCGCCGAGATCCCGTCCCTCGATCGCGAGGGTGCCTTTGTCGGGCGCATCGAGGGCGCCGATGAGGTTGAGGAGCGTCGTCTTCCCTGAGCCCGAAGGGCCGACGAGGACGGTGAACTCACCGCGTCGGACGGACAAGGAGACGTTGTCGACGGCGTGAATGCTGGCCTCGCCTTGGTGGTAAATCTTGGTACAGGCGCGAACGTCGACCACGACCTCGGATGTGTGCGCTGTCTTCGGTGATTCATGTTTCATGACGTCTTGGTTCTGGGCGATGATTGGGTTTCGGCGGAATTCGGCAAGACTTGGCGAGACTTGGCAAGATCGCGTCCTGTGCTGCCTCGTGCAGCCTCGCGCAGCTTCATGCCGCTTGCTCGTCGCTTCATGCCGCGTCACGTAGTGACTCGATGGGTCGGGCCCGCGCCGCCGTGAACGCGGGATAGAGAGCGGCGATCAGGGTCAGGGTGAAGAGCATGGCTGCGATGGCGAACATCCGCCCCGGGTACAAGGTGATGTGCCAGATTGGGTCGATGAGGACGTTGGCCGCAGTATAGTCCTCGCCCATGACACTCGACATGTCGAGGCCCACCGCAATCAGATAGTAGGCCCAGGGTACGCACAGGATTGCGCCCGCGAGGAGCCCGACGAATCCCATGGAGGCCGCCTCGATCAGAATCATCGCCGACAACTGCCCTGGACGGGTGCCGATCGCCATCATGATGCCAAACTCGTGGCGGCGTTCGAGGACGCTCATGAGGGACGTATTGAGCACGCCGGCCGCGATCAGAAGCCCGAGGAGAAACAAGAAGAGATAGTTCATCCCTCGATCGACGTCGGAGAGGCTCGCGAGCTCGGGTTGTGTCTGTCGCCAGGTGAGAACCGAAGCGGCATCGCGGGGGATGACTGTCGCAAGGAGATCGCGGACCACGTCCGCGTTTCGGTAGTCGTCCACGAAGACGGAGATCATCGTCGCCTCGTCGGGCGCATAGTGTAGCATTTGCCGTGCGCGCTCGATCGGGATGACGGCCATGCGCCCGTCGATCTCGACGACGCCGGTCCTGAAGATGCCGCAGACCCGGAAGAGCTCGCTCACGACCTCGCCATGCCTGTCGACGGCCGTGAGGATCAGCTTTCGTCCCACGGATAGCTTGAGGTTCTTCGCGAGCACTTCGCCGACCAACACGGCACGGACTTCCGAATTCGTGAAAGCCTCCCCTTCGACCAAAGATCGCAGGAAGATGTTGATGTCACGGCTCTCTTGTTTTGGGTCGATAGCGAGGAACGAACCTCCGATCGACCTCGATGCGCTCGCGAACATCGCTTGCCCGGTGATGCGAGTGGCCGCGGCGCGCGTTTGCCGGTGCGCCGCGATCGATTCCTGGCGCGTCGCGGTCTCTGCGATGGTCTTCTTGAGGGACGGGGCGTCGAGGTAGTCGATCGGCTGTATCGTGACGTGCCCGAGCCCCATGCGTGCGCTGTCATCGATCATCTGGCGGTATGAGTAATCGGCCAGTCCGACCGAGGTTACGGTGAGCCACACCCCGAGCGCGATCGAGACGACGTTGATGAGTGTGCGCCGGCTGTTTCGCCAGACATTGCGCCAGGCAAGCGTCAAGATCATGGGCGTGACTCGATCGATTTCATGGTGCTCCGTTGGTCCGTTCTTGCAGCCGCCAAGACTCGTTTCGCATCAGCGTTGATAGATGGCCTCCTTCGGTGAGATGATCGCCGCCTTGACGCCAGGATAAAGCGAGGCGACCGAAACGACGACCAGCAAGAATAGGATGGGCAAGGCGACGGTCTCGAAGTCGACGAATGCGTACCACACGGGCTCCCAGGCGATACCGGCGATGTTCATGTCGCCCGCGAGGGCGGTGAGATCCCAACCGTGGCGTTCGAGAAAGAGCGCGAGAGGAAGACCGGCAACTATGGCGACGAGGGATGCGAAGCACGACTGAAGGACGACTTCGAAGAAGACGATGCGGCCGATGTACCAGGGACCAACGCCGATCGCCTTCATGATGCCGAACTCTCGAATGCGTTCAAAAACGCTCATGAGTGTCGCGTTCAAGATGACCATCGCGATCGCGCTGTAGAAGATGAGCAGCATGATGACTCGTCCTGCCATGCTGTTGTCGATCATTTTGGCGATTGCCGGTTGAATCGTGCGCCAGGTGGCGACTTCGATGGGAAGTCCACGCGTTTCGGCGAGGGCGATCGACTCGACCGTCTCGAGTGTCGCATGTCCACGGGTGAGCGCGATTTCGTGGTGGCCCTCGGGAAGGGTGAAGAGCTCGCGAAATGCTGCTTCGGTGACGAAGAGTCCTGCTTGGTCGGCGCGCTCGCTGATGCTCTTGAGCACGCCGCGAACGCGGTATGCGTCGTTGGCCATCGAACCATCGGCGGCCTGCCCCAAGAGGACGACTTCATCGCCTATCGCGACGCCGAGGGAGCGCGCGAGCTTCTTGCCGAGAACGATGCCGCGCGGATCTTCGCCCGACAGCCACTGACCTTTCCAGACCGCGCTGGCGATTTCGGTCACGCGAGGCTCTCGAAGCAAGTCGATCCCGCGCACCTCCACCCCGGCTGAGGCCTCGTGGGCGGCGGCGAGTGCCCCACCGTAGAGGCGGGGCGCCGCATAGACGCCAGATTCCTTCTTGCTGAGTCGATCGGCGAGCGCGGTGGCGTTGTCGATCCGGCGGTAGAGGTCGGGGTCGTCGCGATATCCGCGCGCATGGAGCTGAACGTCACCGACTTCGAACGCGATCACCGACCGTTCCATGGTTCGCATCATTCCGGCGACGAGCGCGGAGTAGACGATCATGAGAAAGCCGGCGAAGGCGGTGGCGCCGGAGGTGACCAGGGTGCGCCGTCGGTTGCGCCCCAGACTCCGGAACGCGAGGATCAGCGGATACATGGACATGATGCGGACCTGAAGTTGAAGTAGCGCCCAGCCGTCTCATCGCCGTCGGAGCGCCGAGACGGAGAACTGATCCTTCGCGAGGGGAACGTCGAACTTCATGGTTTCGTAGGTGATGCGAGTGAACTCGTCGGGCTTGTCGGTGGGCTTCATGGTCATCGTCCTCGGAAGCCGCCGGCCTCCGAGGTCAGCCACATCGCTGAAGGTCGCGACGCGGACGGTCCGCATGTCTTCATCGAAATAGGCGTACTCGAGCGGCAGGCGAGCATCGGCGTCGATCGTCAGGACGAGCTTGCCCCAGACAACGGCCGCTTCCGGCCTGGGTTTGAGCGTAATCTCAACGATGCGTTGGCCATCACGCGGGCCTTCGAAGGTGATGGTCGCCGTGTAGTCTCGGCGTAGACGATACTCTTTGACGAGGTCGTCGTTCGTGAAGTGACTTCCCATCCACGAGCCGCCCATCATGCCGCTCGTCAACCTGATGGTGCGGTCGGTCTTGGGAAGGTATGTGTACACGGCGTTCTCCGACTTGAGCGTTGCCGAACCCTTCTCCTTGAGAGGGGCCAGGATGCGAATCAGCGTGCGGTCGGTTCCCAGGGACCATGCCTTCATGGTCATCGTGCGTTCGTAGTGAGCCGTCTTCACGGTCATCGAAAGGGTTGTTTCCGAGGACTGTCCGCGAAAGAGGTCATCCACGTGGTCGAGGAGCGCCTCGACATCACTCGTCTTGGTCGAGCCGGAGCTCGAGGCCGACGTGGGGGGTGAAGGCGACGGACGTGGTGCGGGTGACGGAGGTTGTGCGGGTGACGCCGCCGTCGCCGCGATCGCCCACCCGAGGATCACCAACGCGCTTACGACCGGACGCGGGGCTGAGGCCCCGGGCAGCTTCGGAGTCAGCATGGAGCTCTGAGATCGAGTCAACATGAGGCGGGCTCGACGTCAACGCGTCGCACCTGGGGTGCGCGCGTCTGCACGTCCGTGCGTCCGCGAGGGGTTGCTAGGCCAGGAGGGCAATCCCGGACATGATGAGAAACATCTTTGCAGGTCGATGACTCCGGGAGTAACCACGAAATGGTGGCACGAGAGACGGCCTCGGTCTTCGTTCGGATCGTAGGTTGGATCGGCCAATTCTTGCGAGGCCGACCCGGACAGACAACACGAAGCCCGGTTGCAGGGCGAATTCAGGCGCCGCCGACTCTCGTGGCTCGCATTGCTCGGGTTGCGGGGCGCGACCGGGAAATGTTGCGCCTGGCGGACGAGGCGATACGGCGCGGACATCCCGAGCAGGCGGTCATCGCGTGTTGGAAGGCCGCTCGCTCCTTCATCAAGGACGGCCACATGCTCAAGGCCGTCGCGGTGCTCAATCGAATCTTGCGCTACGAGGTCCGTGATGTCGATGCATGGCTCGAGTTGGCCATGTGCTACGAGGCGCTCGAACGCCGGCGCGAGGCGGCCAATGCTTGTGTACGGGCGGCGGAGCTTCTGGAGCTGCGCGGCGATGACGCCGACGCCATGATGATGCTGGAGAAGGGCCTCGACTTGGATCCTGCGCGCGGGGATGCCGAGGCTCGTCTCATTCCGCTGCGCGGGCGTCTTGGCGTCTCGAGGGTCGTTCCCAGTCCATCGCGGGCGCCGTCTACGTCATTGGATGTAGAGGGGTCGGCCGACGACGCGCCGATCGGCATCGCGAGTCTCGGGCAGGCGTCATCGCTGCACGGGTTTCGCGACGATGACAGCGGATCCATCGAGCTGCCGGATCTCGAGGATGAATGGAGGGGCGGGTTGCAGTCACACTCGCACTCGGCTCTGTCGAACTCGGCTCAGTCGAACTCGGCTCAGTCAAACTCGGCTCTGTCGAACTCGCCTACGCACTCAAAGTCGCCTTCCTGGTCGGGCTACGCGGCGGTCCATCGCGCGTTCGTAGACGACCGGCCGGATCAGATCCGGGACGAGCTGCCTTTGTTCATCGCCTCCGATGGGTCGGATGCGACCGACCCCGGGGGGGCGGCGGTCGAGTTGGCCGACGGTGATGAAGCGCTGGCCACGGATGCGACGGTACCGTTGCGGCTTCCGGTCGAGGCCGATGACCCAACCGTCATGAACCTTCCGGTTCCCGATGTCGTTGCCCAGCGGGCCCGCGACCGGGTGACGCCAGCCGTGCTCGCGGACGCCACGGTTGCGGAGAGGATTCCCGCGAGCCTACTCGGCGTTCCGGGCGTTGCGGCGACGACGATCGAACCTGTGCCGCGTCGTCCGCGGATCGTCGATGCAGCGACCACGGTCGATGCGCGGGCCCTCCCATCGTCGATTCGCGGGAGCGAGCACGAAGGGCGGGCTCGAAGAGAAGCGGCCGTCCGAGCCACAGACGCTGCGACGCGAGCCTATCCCCGGGTCGCAGATCTGGATTCGGACGAGAGCGCACAGGACGATTGGGAGCTGGGATTTTCGGAGTAGGCGCGCCCACGCGGTAGCATGGACAGTTTGTTTGCGGCATTTCCCGTCACGCCGGGACTCTTCGCGGCGGCGCTCGCGATTACGTTGGCTGCGGCCGCGCTCCAAGGGACGATCGGTGTTGGATTCTCCGTGGTGTCGGTGCCGCTGCTGGTGCTCATCGATCGCCGGCTTGCGCCGGTTCCTCAGCTTCTCATGGCGGTGCCCCTCGTTCTTCTGATGGCGCTGCGGGAACGTAGAGCCATCGACGCGAAGTCCGTCGTGCGTGCATCCATCGGACGGGTACCAGGCGCGGCCTTGGGTGCGGTTCTTCTGAGCGTGGCTTCGGCCGAGACGCTCGACTTTGCGGTGGCCCTGATCGTGATCTTGTCTGCGGGCTTGATTGGAGGTGGCGTACGTCTTCGCCGACGGCCATCGACCGAGGTTGGCGCTGGCTTTCTTTCGGGTGTGACGGGGGTTGTCGCCTCCATGGGGGGCCCTCCGGTGGCGCTTCTCTTCGTGGGCGAACGACCGTCCGTGGTTCGCGCGAACCTGGCGGCCATCTACTCGGTGGGCGTCTTCGTCTCCGTCGGAGCGCGTGTCGCCGCAGACGCGATCACGTGGACAGACGTGACGATGGCCCTCTGGCTCATGCCTGGGCTTTTCGGCGGGCTTCTTGTCAGTCGGTTCTTCGTGCGCCGCGTGAACGCGGCGTCCGTCGCCCGTGCCGTCTTAATCGTGTGCGTGCTGGCGGGCTGTGCGCTTGTTGTGCGGGCGGCGGGAGGAATCAGTCCGCCACAGTCGACGACATCACATGATCGATCAGGTGGATGATGCCATTCTTTGTTCGAATATCACCGGAGAGAACCTGCGCTGAGTTTCCTTGAGTATCGGCGATCGTGATCGTTCCAAGCTCATCGCGCGCAACCGTGATGGTGCCGCTGGATGTGTAGAGCTCAGCGCCGTCGACGAGGTCGGCGAGTGTCGCTTGGCCGGCGGCCACGTGCTGCGCGAAAACGTCGGCCAGCTTGTCCTCGTCGCTCTCAACCGCGGGTACGAAACCAAAGAACGTATCGAATGCGGCCTTGGTGGGCGCAAAGACCGTGATGGGGGCCGCGGGCTTGGCGTCATCGACGGCGGCCTCGCCGAACGTATCCGGTAGGAGAATCTTCGCGTCGTCTGCCTCGAGGGACTCGGAGAGCTCACCGAACATTTTCAGCGCGGGAACCTGCTTCGTCACTTCGACCGTCGTCGGCAACGCGATGACGGCATCGAGCTCATGGGCGTAGCCGTTCATCGCGATGAGGTCGACGTCGTCACCGACGACCGCGAGATTCCAAGCCGGGGAGGCTGTGCCGGTGAAGCTCACCGGCAACGTGGCCTTCGAGACTCGGAGCTCTGCTCCGAGTTCCGCCTCTTGGAACGAACCGTCGAAGACATGCTGATAGACCAGGTTCTCGATCACGTCATCAGAGACCTCCTTGAGGTCACCGAGGGCATTCATCGCTGCGTTGTTTGGGGCAACCACAGTGAAAGGACCGGCCTCGTAGAGCGCCGCGTTCGCGGCGGTTCGCTGGGCGGCTTCCAGAAAGCGTTCAAAACCGCCTCGCTGCGCGAGCTCCTCGAGAACCTCATCTGGGGGAGGCACGAGCACTCGGTCGATGATGTGCACTACGCCGTTGCTGGCCTGGAGATCTCCTGCCGTCACCGTCGCTTGATTTCCGAGGTGATCGGTCAGGACAATCTTGTCGTTCACGAGGCTGACTTGGAAAGTCGTCCCTTTGATCGTCTTCAGGCTGTCCTGATAGCGGACGAGGTTGAGCATCTGCTTACCTCCGACCGCAAGAAAGCGAACCCTCGAATTCGCTTCGGCGGCCGTGTCGTTGAGCTGTGCCGCCGCGATCGCATCGTCGGTCGGCGCAAACACCGTGAAATTGGCCTGAGTGCCTTCGAAGGCCTCGCCGAGTCCCCCTCGCTTTACGAGCGCTGTGAAGGCCTTGAGGTCGTTGCGACTCTCGAGGACTTGCAGGATCGACTGGTCGAACGACGGATAGCTTGGCCGTCCGTCGTCCGCATCGCAGGCGAGCCCGAGCAAGGCCGGGACAAGCAATAGATATCGAATCGAGCGCGTCATGTTGGACATCCTCTTCCCTTAGAGCTGGTGCCGAAGGCCCATGTAAAAGTACCGACCGATGTAGTCGTACGTGCCGGCATCCGAGTTCGCGAGGAAGCCCTGGTAGATGCGTGGCGGATCCTGATCGAAGACATTGTTGATACCGGCCGTGACCGAGGTGAATCCGTAGTCGCTTGCCAGCCCGTACGAACCAAAGACGTCCACCGTGACGTTGCTGTCGACGTCGCGGTAGGGGGCGTCGCCTTCGCAGTTGTTGTCGGCGCACTCCTTGATCGGTCCGATGTAGCGCATGTTCGTGCCGAGCCCGAATCCGCTCAAAGACCACGCGACGCCCGTGTTGAAACGAATCGCTGGGTACACAGCCTCGAGGTCGTAGACGCCTTTGCCGCTAACTTTGCGGGCCGGCTGATACTCGCGATACTGCTGGAGCCAGGTGCCCTCGAGGTTGAACCGAAAGCGGCCGAGGTCGGTCGGGTACGTGTAGGCGAGTTCGACATCGAGGCCGGACGTCTTGGTGCCGCCGATGTTGTCGGAAACGTCGTTGACGTAGACGATCTTGTGCGTGTCGGCATCGCGGACGATGAGATCGCAATCCGCGCTCTGACCACCCTCGGCGCTGTAGCAGTTGTTGAGGATGACTGACGTGCCGCGCGCTTGGATGGTGTCGGTGATCTTGATGTGGAAGTAGTCGAGGGTCAAAGACAGGTTCTTGGCCCAAGGCGCGAACTGCGGCGTAAACGCGAGGCCGACCGTTTTGATCGAAGCCGTCTCCGGACCGAGCTTGGTGTTGCCGCCGACGAGCGTGCGAATCTGGTTCTCGGCGTCCAGGAAGGTATCTGGAACCCCCTGTGCGGAGCACTGGGCCTGTTGTGCCGGGGTCCGGGGCCCGTTGAGCGTGCTGCACGGGTCGGATGCGTTCTCGAAGCTGTCGGAGACGCCGCGATAGAGCTCGATGATCGAAGGGGTGCGGAAGGCACGAGAGACCGTACCGCGGAGCATCAGATCTTTCACGATCTGCCACTTCAGACCCGTCTTCCACATCTGGTCCGTCCCGAAGGTGTCGAAGTTGAAGACGCGCAATTGGCCATCGAGCTCGAGGAGTTCGACGCCCGGCATGCCGCTGAGGAGCGGAATATTGAGCTCGACGTAAGCCGCGTGCTCCTTGAACTCGCCACCGGTGGCCTCGCTTTTGTTGCCGGTCGTGTCACCTTTGGCGGTCAGGGGATCGGGTGTAAACTGGCCGCTCTCGTCCCGGAACTGGTAGCCCGCAGCGAGGGACACGGGCTGGCCAAAGAGCTCGAAGAGCTCGCCATTCGTGTCGAAGCTGAAGATCATCTGGTCGGTGTAGCCGCGGGCCACGCCGACGTAGGTGAGGTAGTCCCGCATTTCCTTCGTAATGCTCCCCGCGCCGCCCAAGAGGTTGATCGGCACGCACCCGCTGATCGGGCTGCCCCGTGTGCCGCAGACCGCCATGCCGTTTCTATCGAAATAGCTCGGACCGACCGCGTTCTGCAGGCGGCTTCGGATGAGAAGACCAGACTTGGTCTCTAGACCGGACGTCCGGCCGAAGACGAAGCTCGCGTCCCATCTCCAGTCGCTGAACATTCCGAGGTCTTCGGGATAGTTGCCGCGAAGGCCGATCACAGCACGATAGGTGTCGAGATCTTGCCCGTAGGTGCGGTTGCCAAACTCCACGAGGCGTCGGTTGACGGCGTAGAGATCTCGCCCAAAGGGGTTGTAGACGTTGTCCGCCGTGAGGACGAGTTGCTCACCCGAGGTTGCGAGCGGTTCGGGGGCCAGGAGCTGCGTGGATGTGCGGTTGGTGAAGGTCGCCTCGACGTATCCCGTCACTCGGTCGCTCAGGTCGTACTGGCCGGCCCCAAAGAAGCTCATGCGTTGGCTGGGCGTCATGAGATAGTTTTCGGGCGCGTAGTTGTAGAGGTCGCCATCGCCGGCGTCGGAATTGCCGTCGAAGTTGAAGGCGCGCCAGCCCGTCACCGGGTCGTTGAAGAGTGCGCTGCCTTCGCCGGCCGCGCCTTGAACCGCGCGCCATGCGGCGTTGCCGGAGTCGAGATCACCGTCCGCGATATAGCCCTCGGGCACCCGCGTGCTCCCGCTTCGGTATGCCTGTTGGTCGTCGAAGTCGTAGTAGTATTCGGTCTGGCTGTACTTCCGCTGGCCCGAGAGAATTTCCTGTTGCTTGTAGTATTGGAAGGAGAGGAAGAAGTTGCCTTTCTCTGATGTCTCGCCGCCGGTGACGCCGAGGTTGTAGATGAGGCCGCCGGCCTTCGTTCCGCCAATGTATGAGCTCGCTTCGACGCCCGAAAAATCGCGCTTGGTGATGATGTTGACCACGCCGGCGATCGCGTCCGAACCGTAGGTCGCGGAGGCGCCGTCTTTGAACACCTCGACGCGGTCGATGACTTCGATGGGAATCGTGTTCAGGTCGACCGATGAGTCGGCACCCACACCGCCCGGGACAAAACGACGTCCGTTGAGGAGGACGAGCGTGCGCTGAGCACCGAGGCCGCGCAAGCTGACGCGCGTCGAACCGTCGCCGCCATTGTTGAACTGGACGTTGATGGCGTTCGACTGCACCGGCAGGTTCTGCAGGATGTCACCGATCGAAACGAGGCCCGAGGCGTCGAGCTCTTCCCGGTCGACGACTGTGACAGGGGCCGAGGTCGCCAGATCGAGGCGTCGAATACGCGATCCGGTGACGTAGAGCTCCTCGACCTTCTTCGGTTTCTTCTCCTGAGCCTGGGAACTTGCGTCCACGTCGGTCACCGGGGAAGGCGGCGGAGGTGCGTCCGGGGGAAGAACGCCGGGCAAGGGCTCTTCCTCCGCACTTTCCTCGGCGTCGTTGTCCTCAGCGTCGTTGTCCTCAGCATCGCTGTCCTCAGCATCGCTGTCCGCGGTGTCCGAAGACTCAGACTCGACGGCATCCTGATCGTCGATCGGATTCGGCTCGGCGTTCTTGGGTTCGTCGCTGGCCGACGGGTCGGGCGAACCGTCCGCGGCCGCGTCGTCGTCGGCGTTTTCTGTTTCCTTGGCGCTGTCGGCGGCGACCTCGGCGGCGGGCGCCGAGGCTGCCGGCTGCGCCGTCGCGCGGCCGTTGGAGACGAGGCATGAGAGCGCGGTACCCAACACCAGCAGTTGGGAACTGGTTGTTCGCTTCTTGATTGGCATGTTCTGAATCCGATCCGGGTTGGCCTCATCCCCTCGAGGATAAGGCTCAGATCTTCCTTTCTTCCACTGTTGCAGTACGTCGTTTCGGTTCATCGAATATCAGCGTGATGCGCCCTCGATGAATGCGAGCCAGCCAGATGCGGCATTCTTGCTGTCCTCGTCGGCGAGCGCCTGTCGAAATGCTTGCTGAGCTTGCTTCTTCTTCTGGGCGTTGAATCGTGCGATGCCCAACGTGAGATAGGCTTGACCCGGGTGACGGAGGCCGCCCTTTTTTAGAGCACGTTCGATCGAACGGGCGGCGGCGGTCCAGTCCTCCTTCTCGAGCTGTATCTGTGCGAGGCGGACAAAGAGGCTCCCGTCCTTGGCCGCTTGGGCTGCTCGAGCCAAAGGCTCCATCGCGCGATCGCGCTCCCGCGCGTGCTGCCAGGCGGTGGCGAGCAGGGTTAGGTTGTCTTGCGTCGGTTTGACGAGGCCTGAGGCGATCGCGCCCTCCAAAATGGGTGCGCCCTTTTGCGGAACGCCCTGCTGAATCATCCGCTGGGTCAGGTTGATGATCTCCGACGACTCGTTGAGAACGCCCTTTTGGTAGGCCAGCTCGTAGACCGCGAGGGCTCGCGCATCGTCGTTCATTTGCGCGTATACAGACGCGAGCTGAATCCAGTACGTCTTTCGACTCGGGTGACGGCTCACGATGGTTTGAAGCGTTGCGGAAGCTTCGCGGAACCGCTTGAGCTCCATCTGACTCGCGAGCAGCAACTGCAGCCAGCCGTCAGGTTTGGATTTGTCGCGCGAGATGGCGTCTTGCGCGTACTTCGCAGCCCGATCGTAGCGATGGGCTTGATAGTTCGCAGCGGCGGCCGTGAAAATCGCGCTCGGGGCGGGGTTCTTGGACTTTTTGAGCCATTCCTCAAGGGTGTCGGCGGCCTGCTTGAATTTCTTGGTGGCGAAGTAGATCTGCCCCAAGTTGTATTCGATGTTGAGCAGTGTCGGCTTCGGGAGCGCCCTCAGCTCGAGGCAGCGATTGAGCGCCTCGATGGCTTTCGGAAATTTTTCCTGCGATGCATAGAGAAACCCGAACGTTTGCTGCACGAGCGACTTCTCGTGGTTGTTGAGGCGAAGGCGGCGCTGCATCTTCTCGAGCACCTTCGTGGCTTTTTCGTACTGCTGCTTTTTGATGTAATCCTGAGCCTTGACGATCTGCTCGTAGGCCTCGGGGCGGGTGACGAAGCTTTGTTCGTCCGCTTCGTCGGTATCCGGGCTTGCCGCGTCCTCTGAGGCCGCCATGGCGATGGCCGTGGAGACGATGAAAGCGAAAGTGGCGGTCAAGAGGGCGGTGGCGGTCACGTGCGTCGCGAGTCTCAAGCGGTCGGTGAAAGTTGGTTTCTGCATTGGGCTCAGTTGTCCTCTTGCTTAGCCTGGTTCTTCTTGCGCTCGATCGTTGTTTCGCGAAGACGTCCGTCAGTCTCGGAGTTCAAACTTCAGTGAGACCTTGACGCCTTTTACGATGCGCGTTTTGCCGTCGATCACCTTGGGCTTGTATTTCCATTGCCGGACGGCGCCCAAGGCCGCGCGGTCGAACAGGCCCGGAGGCTTCGCGTCGATGATCTTCGCGTTCGTGACACCGCCTGTCTCGTTGATGTCGAAGCGCACGACGGCGTACCCTTCAATCCCACGCTGGGCGGCCTGAATCGGATAGACCGGTTCGACGCGAACCAAGGGGACGGCTTCGTTGTCCGAAGGTGCACGCCCCGGGTCTAGGCCTCCTTTCAGCTCGAGAGATTGTTCGACGACGGGCGCCTCGAACGCGATCGGCTCCGATTGCACGGCGCCGATGCCGGGAATGGGCGTGGGGGCCGACTTGGGCGCTGCCTTCGGCTTCACGCGATCGGGCAGTTGTCGCTTCGTCTCCGGAGTCGTGGGTTCTCGACGGACCCGAACGAAGTCGATGCGGTGCCGCCCGCGGCTGTCGTTCAGCCCAAGATCCGGAATGGAGATCATGGCCTGCATCCCGACGAAAAGCAGGAAGGCCAGGGCCAGGGCAAACATCGACGAAAGAGTGAGACGCACGAAAGACACGTCGTTCAGTTCTCCAAGGGGGTGGCGGCGAGCGAAACGTTGTCGACGCCAGCCATGCGCGCCGCGTCGATCACTTGAACGAGGACTCCGTTCTTGGATCCCTCGTCGGCCTGCACGACGACCGAACCTTCGGGGTTCTCGGCTCGAAGGCGCTCGATGTTGGCGCGAACCGCGCGGATGTCGACCGGCCGCTTGTCGATCCAAACCTGTCCGGTGTCATCGATGCCGATCAGGATCGAGCCGCGCTCCTTGCGTTCGGCCGTGACGGCGCCGGGACGGTTCACGTCAACGCCCGACTCCTTGATGAAGGACGCGGTGACGATGAAGAAGATGAGCATGATGAAGGACATGTCCAGCATCGGCGTCAAGTCGATGTTGCTGTCGTCTTCGGAGGATAGGCGTCGTCTTCGCATACGTTTAGCTCGTTGTGAGAAGGTCCTCGATGCGCCGGCGCTCGGTGTCGGCGCGGCGCTTGAGGCGCTCCACGAAATAGAGGCCGGATAGCGCCGCCACCATCCCAACCATGGTTGTCACGATGGCTTCCGACACGCCGGAGGCCATCGCACGAACATTTCCGTTCCCGTGGGTGGCCATGACGTCGAAGACTTCGACCATGCCCATGACCGTCCCCAGGAGTCCGAGAAGCGGGCACACCGCCACGAGACTCCGTATGATGCCGGTGCTCCCGTAGAGCTGAAAGTACGCGCGTGAAACCAACAGCCCTCGGATCTGGTGTGCATACCAGCTCGTCTTGTCTGGACGGTCGCTCCAGATCTCGACGATGCGCTTCGCATTCTTGGGGTGAAGTCTCAACACGTACCAGTACCGCTCGATGATCAGCGCCCACATGACGAACGTCGTCAGGAAGAGCGGCCACATGACCGCGCCTCCGGTGTGAACGAATCCGAGGAAGTCCTCGAGTGCCTCAGGCCAGGGCATTCTCCACTCCGCTCTCCGGTGTACCGAAACGCTCAGCACGTTCGGCGACGATGCCAGCCGATTGCTCCTCCAGGATGCCCGTCATGCGGCGAGACATGCTCGATAGACCCGCATGCAGGAGGACCAGCGGAATCGCGACAAAGAGGCCGATCATCGTGGTCACGAGTGCCTCGGAGATGCCGCCGGCCATCAGGCGTGGATCGCCCGTGCCGAACAACGTGATCGCTTGGAAGGTCCGGATCATACCGGTGACCGTGCCGAGGAGCCCGAGAAGAGGCGCGGATACGGCCACGATCTTGATGAGCCAGAGCGCTCGCTCGAGTCGCGCCGACTCGCGAATGATGGCTTCGTCGAGCTTCCGCTCGAGGGTCTCGACATTCATGTCGGGGCTGGTCGCGTGGATAGATAGGATTCGACCGAGCGGATTGCTCAGGCGAGGCGTGGCGGCGCCAAGCTGACTGCGAATCTTGATGCTTGTGAAGAACAACTGAACGAAGCGAAAGAGCCCGAGAAGAAGGGCGAGGGCGCCGAGCGACATGGTCACATAGCCGACGAGGCCACCCTGTTTGACGCGTTCGTCGAAGTCGGGGGTGTCGACCAGGAGCGCGAGGATCGCGCCGCGAGACGGGTCGATGGCGAGCGCGCCAAGCTCGTCGCCCGTCTGGTGTTCGTAGGTCGCGACCGTGGCGAGGTAGGCCTCGGCGGGTTGGCGACCCAGTTCAGTCAGCTTGGCAACCTCAGGCGACCACTGAAGGTACTTGCCTTCCGAGATCGCGGTGAACGTTCCGGCGCGGATCACCTTCTGCTGGTGCTCCTCGCCGAGGGCAGAGACGACGGGTGCATCGAAGCGGACGACCTTGCCGGACTCGGTCATCTCCTCGAGGAGGACGTACCAGAGGTATTCAAGCTCGGGCATCGACGGGAGAGACTCTGTCTGCGCGAGCTTCTCGATGGGCACCGCTCGGTTCGGCTTCTCGGCGCTGATGATGGAGTTTGCGACTTGGGCACGTGTGTCGCCGGCGACTTGCCGAACGACGCCAAAAAGCTCGGCCATGCTCCCAAGACGCGTCCGCAGCGTCTCCTCGAGCTCCGTCAACTTCGTCTCATTGCTCTGAAAACGCTGCTCGAGGACCTCCGAGGATTGCTTGAGTCGGGCAAGCTCGGTCTCAGCCTCCCGCAGCATCATCGCCTGCTTTTCCTTCGAGTTCTTGAACTCTGCTTCGCGCTTTTTGATGGCCTCGCGTTCACCGCGATAGCCTTCGCGAACCATCTCGAGGAGCGCGTCAAGCGAGTCTGCCTTCGCCCTCGAGGAAGACGAAGCGGAGGGCGCCGGCGTCGGGGCGTCCACCGGCTCCGCGCGGGCAGAAGAGAGAGGAAAGACGACCACGGCCGAGAGCGCGGCCAACGCTGAGAAACGGCTCATGACGCATCCTTTGCGAGAGGAAGGGGAATACGGAATAGATTGGGGGCTGCCTGCTTCTTGGCGATCCGAATGCCCTCACGGACGCTTCGACGAAAGTCGGAGGACAGAGGCGCCCACGATTTCTCGTCCGCGCGCCAAACCCCGACCTCGCTCCCATCGAGCGTGAGATAAAGGAGGGCGATTCGACCGACGCGGAGCACGTCAACCGTTCGATCGGCACCCTCGACCGCGATCTTCGTTCGGTACGTTTCCACCGTGCGGCCGTACTCATTCTCGACCTGATATGCCTCGAGAATCAGGCGAAACTTCTCCGCCTCCGAGAGCTCGGGACGGTTCAGGGATGCACGGAGCTGGTTGACTCGGGCCGTGCGCTCCTCCGGGAGAAACGGGACGTCGAGTTTCACGAAGGCTTCGAGCGCGTCGACCATGCGGAGCATGAGTGGCGTCATTTCGCGGCCAATGGCGGTGGCTTGGTCGATGCGGCCTTGGATTTCACTGAGCTGGGTGTCCTGGGCCGCAACGAGAGACTCCACCTGTGCGTGGTAGAGGCGTAGAGATTCGACCTGCTCGAGCAGCGAGCGGTACTTGGCCGCCATTTCGGTCGTCTGGTCGCTCAGCGCGGCGACGCGCGTCTGCGACTGGGCGGCCGCTGTGTTCATCTCGACGGTGAGCTGGATGAGCTTGTCGAGGTCGCCTGCCTGCGTGATGCGGAAGGGGGCGCTCGCGGCCAGTAGGGCGAGGCCGACGCTCATGAGGTGACGGACTCGAGACGACGGCGAGAACCCGTGGAACCTCGGGCACCTGGGACCTGATTCCGTCGGGTCGACGTGATCGTTGCTCACGCGAATGTAACGCACGCGATGGCGCGCACTTTGGGATTCCATCAGCGGCAGTGAATGCGGTGTGCGCAGGTGACGTGTCAAGAACGCCAAGTGACCGATAGAAGAACCTTTGGTGGCGTCTGAAGACGTCCTCCGCCTCGTCTTCGGCGCGTGTTAGGGCCGATTTCCGCGAGCCCAAGCCGTTGCGATGAGGGACTCAGCATCGAGGCGCAAGGTGGTCTGCTCGATCGTTGGCGCGTGCGACGCGCGTCGTCGATCGACCGTCCGTCGAAGTGCGCCGACAGAATTCGGGGCGCAACCTGGTTTTTGCCGCCTCCGGTTGCCGGTTGCCGCGGGCGGTCATGTCGCGTTGGATCGTTCGGTCGTGCGCGTGTTCATGGCTCTCATCCGTCTGGATCTCATCCGTCGTCTGGATCTCATCCATCAGTCATCTTGGTTCCGTGCTTCGCAGCTCTGGGCCTGGTCGGTGGCGGTGCTCTTCGGCGCGCATGGGGCCGTCGGCTGTGGCGGGAGTGAGGCGGGCGAGATCTGCGCGCGCCTCATCGAGACGTCGTGCCGTTGTGCGGATGGCGCGCCCGGCGTGGTCGAGGTCTGCGACGGTGTGGAGCGCACGGCCTGTGTTTGTGAGGGCGTCGCGGACGCCGGGATTTCCGGTGACGGCGATGGTGGTGGCGGTCGCTCGCAGGTTGATGGTGCAGTAGACGCCGCCGGGCCCGAGGGTCCCGGGCGGCCCTGCCTGGGAGATGGACAAGGCGCCTGCGCGATCGTCGGCGTCGCGGCGGGTCGTGGCCACACCTGCGTCTGGCGAGAGGGGGGCGAGATCGACTGTTTTGGGGACAACACGTCCTTGCAGCTCGGGCGGATCTCCGCGGGCACGCGCGATCGGAGTGATGAACTGGAGGGCGAGGGCTCATCGTCGGGCGACGTCCAGCCGGTCGAAGGGATCGTGGGCGATGTCGCTGAGGTCGCGGCCGGCCTCGACTACGCCTGCGCGCGAACGAAGCAAGGCGAGGTGTGGTGCTGGGGAGGCCAAGCTGATCAAGCGGGTTTGCCCAGTCGTGTCCTCGGGATCACGGACGCGACGGACTTGGTCGTGGGTCGCGGGCATGCGTGCGTCATCACCAAGAGCCATGGCGCGTCGTGCTGGGGTGATAACAGCGCCGGGCAGCTTGGTCTTGGGGCGGATTTGGCCGCGAAGACCTTTCTGCCGCAGCCGAAGCGCGTGCGCATCGTCGAAGATCTGGACGCCATCGCGCTCGGTCGCGGATTCTCTTGTGGCCTCGTGGAGGGACGGGTCTCGTGCTGGGGGCAGGGCGATCGCGGGCAGCTCGGCGACGGTCGCGCACACCCGGAGCCTTCGCGTGTTGCCGTGTCCGTCGTGTTCCCGAGAGACGTCAAGGTGCGATCGATGGTCGCGGGTGAGGCGCATGTCTGTGCGCTCGTCGAGCACGGCGCCGTGTGGTGCTGGGGCGAAAATACGCAAGGGCAGTTAGGGCTCGACAGCTCGATCGCGATGCGTGCCGCGCCGACGGTCGTTCTCGAGACGCGAACCCAGGAACCGCTGATCGTGGACCGCTCGCTGACGGCAGGCGCCGACCACACCTGCGCTGCAGACCGCACCGGGTCGGTGTATTGTTGGGGCGCCGCGCGTGCGCTGTGTGGTGAAGATCCGGCCAAGCCCGTCCCTGCGCGCGCCTTTCACTGGTACGGCGTCTCGGCGAGGCAGGTTGTGGCCGGCGACCACCACACCTGTGCGCTCCGGCGAGATGGCCGCGTTCACTGTCACGGCGCGAACGATATGGGCCAAAGCATGCCGACCGAATTGGGCGAGGTCTGCGAACATGAGGAGCCCGTAAGCGTCGTCCCGTAGCTTGGGTTTGGCGCTCAGCGGCCCCCGTCCGAACGCGGCGGCGACTCGATGGAGACATCAACGAGCGGGTTGCCTTCCCCACCGGGTTGCCTTCCCCACCGGGCCGTCTGGCGGTATCGGCTTCGTGACCTCCCAGAGCGACTTCATGCCCTCCGGATGAAGATCTGCCGCTCCAGGCGGGCATCGTCTTCGTGGCGCGTGCGCGGGTTTGCGGTCCACAAAGTCAGGTCGATCGACGGAAAGTAGACGGCGTTTTCGTCGTCGATGGATTCGGGGACGTAGGTGATGTCGATTCGGTTGGCGAAGGCCATGGCCTCTTCATAGACGCGCGCACCGCCGATAAACCACACGTCGCCGGTGGCGGCCTCGAGGGCGTCAGGCAAGGATGTGAAGGTCTCGACGGCGGGCCCGTGCATCGCCTCGGGCGGCTCCATTGCGCCTGGGTCGAGTGGGCGATGGGTGATCACGATGTTCCGGCGACCGACGAGTGGCTTCTTCGGGAGCGAATCCCACGTGTTCCGCCCCATGATCACCGTGGTGCCGAGCGTGAGCTTCTTGAATCGTCTGAGATCAGCGGGGTAGTGCCAGGGAAGCCTGCCGCAGACGCCCATGACGCGATTTCTTGCGATGGCCACGATGATCCCGCGCAAGGGGGCATCGACGTCGCGCCGGATGTTCGTGTTGCTCAAACCGCCACCTTGAAGCGGATCGCAGGATGCGGGTCGTAGCCCGTCAACTCGAAATGGCGCATGAGGGCCTCGGTTTCGGTCTCGTCGCGGGCCAGCGTCAAGAGATCTTCGAGCTTCTGGATGGAGGGCGCGATGCGGAGGTGAGGGCGCGGACGCGGCTCGCGTTGGCATTGGAGCTCAAGGCCCGGCACATGGTCGTGCTCGGCCATCGAACCATCGGGCTTCTTGGTATAGATATGCGCGTCGACCAACGTGTGGGCCAGGATTCCCGGGCGGATTGAGCTGAAACGTCCAACGAGTTCCAAGATGAAGGCGTAGCCTGCGATGTTGTAGGGAACGCCTAGGGCGATGTCACAGCTTCGCTGCGTGAGATGGAGGCAAAGCATCGGTTCTCCTCGCTCATCCATCTGAACGTTGAAGATGAAGAGAAGATGACAAGGCGGGAGCGCACTTTGCTGCGCGTTGCCCGGGGCCCATGCCGAAATGACGAGGCGTCGGCTCATGGGATTCCGCGCAAGCTCGCTCAGCACCCAACGAAGCTGGTCGTTGAAGGCCGGCGCACCGGCGTCGTCGTGAACGGGAAATTGACGCCAGAAGTTGCCGTAGGCACTGGGCACGTGTCCGGATTCATTCGCCCAATGATCCCAAAAACGGCAGCCATGGCGTCTCAATAGGCCGATGTGTGTCTCGCCGGAGAGGAACCAAAGATTCTCGACGACGATGTTCTTCCAGGAGATCTCTTTCGTGGTGAGGAGAGGAAAGCCTTCGCGAAGGTCGATCTCGTAGTTGATATTGAACGTCGAGAGCGTGTCGACACCCGTCCGGTTTTCCTTTCGTCGTCCGCTTCGCAGGGCTTCTCGGACCACGTTCAGGTAGACGTCCATGGAGTGCTTCCATAAGCTTCTCGGACGCTTGGTTCAAGCCGTCAATCGACTCGATCCCGAGGTCGTCCCCGATTCCGTTCCGTTCCAGATCCAGATCCAGATCTCGATCTCGGTCTCGATCCGGTCTCGATGCGGTGTCGATGCGATGATTCAGCGAAGCGTCAGGTTCCTGAAACCCCGGGCGGGACGACCGCGAATAGGCGCGAGGAGGGGTCGAGCAGGTTGAGGAGCTCCGCCGCGTGCGCGGTGAATCGTTCTCGGTCGGCCGCGGTATCCAGAGGGGCAGCGGCCGGGGCAGAGATCGACAGAGGGTTGACGTGCTCTCCGTCGACGACGGTTTCGAAGTGAAGGTGCGGGCCCGTCGCAAGGCCCGACTGACCCACGAAGCCGATGATCTCTCCAGCTTCGACTTCATCGCCGTCGTGCAAAGTACGAACGAAGCGCTCCATGTGCGCGCATCGCGTAACCAAGCCGTTGGCGTGCTGCAGCGCGATGAGCCGCCCAAAGTTCGGATGCATGCGCTGGAAGAGAACCTTCCCATCGAGGACCGCCACGATCGGGGTCCCGCGCGGCGCGGCGTAGTCGACGCCTTGATGGGCGCGGGTGAAGCCCAAGATCGGATGACGCCGAAGACCATAGCCCGACGTGATGACCGCCAGCCGGATCGGCGAAGGGAGGTCGTGGAGTGGAAGCGCGTGGCCGCCGTCGTCGTAGTAGCCGGCATGACCGGCGGTGTCCTGATAGTAGAAGGAACGAAATATCGGCTGGTTTCGGCGATTGTATTGCGCGGCTAGAATCTTTCCATAGCGATAAAACTCTCCACCGATCCGCTTCTTCTCGACCAGAATGCGGAACGTATCGGTGGGTTCGGCGTGGGCCAGGAGATCGGGATCCGCCGCGAACAACTCGGCCATGATCAGCGCGAGCGCCGGCCGTTCACCCACATTCTGCATGCCGTCGAAGAGCGATGCCTGGACCTCGCCCGTCACGAGATCGATGTCGGTCGTCATCTCAAGCGGGTGAACTTTGACTGCGAACGTCCCGTTGTCTTGCCGCTCCGCGCAGTATTCGATGTTCGCGTCCCGGTAGCGAGCCCAGGCGAGGCGGCGGCGATCGTCGAATTTCACACGTACATGCTCGCCGACATCGAGCTCGGGTCCAGTGCGGCTGCGTTGGAGCGCGGTCGCGGCGCGCCGCAAGGCGGTGCCGCGAACGCCAAGACGGCGCAGGGCGGACCAGATGTTGTCGTCAGGATAGACCGGCGTTTCGCGAATTTGGCGATCGTCGACGGCGCCGATGCAGTGTCCGATAAGAGCGCGCCCGAAGTCGCCATCCTCCGCGAAATCCGCGAAGGGCACAGCCGCGCCGTCGCTCGGTCCCCCTTCGATCGCGCGTCGAATAGGACTCCGGGGCCCGGGTGTACCTCGGCGCGCGCTTCGGGTGGCGTCGCTTGGGGACAAAACACGTTGGGTCGAGTTGTCTCGGGCGGCGTGACCTCGGGCAGAATGGGCTGGGGTCGCAGCGCGTGCGCTCTCCGCCCCGAAGAGGACGCCGAGGCTCGCGAGGCTCAAGACCAAGAAGGAGACGCCGAAGAAGGAGTCGCCGAAGAAGGAGACGCCGAATCGGCAGGCCAGGCCCGAGCGTTTCGGCGCGGGGGACCATATGGCTGGGCGACGCTTCATGGCTTGATGCGGACAACCTAGATCGATCCCGATGGGAGAACCAAGCAAAAGGCGCGTTCGCGGCGGATTGATCGGGGTGAGCGCCTCGGCCTTTCTTCCGATTTTCTCATCATGGCCAGTCGGCCCCCGTTTGCGCGTCCACTGCGCGTCCACTGCGCGTCCACTGCGTGTCGACTGCGTGCGCACTGGGTGCCCGATTTTTTTTGCGGCTGCGCGCGCCAGGCGGCACGCTCGGCGCCTCGAGGGTTTGGGACTTGCGCAGCATGTCCTGCGATGCGACATCGCAGCCGGACTCGAGGTTCGATGAGCACCGAACGTAGGCGTCATCCTCGCTATCCGCTCGAGCTTCCGGTCGAGTGGATGCGTGTTCGAGGTCGCGCGAGGATGCATACGGAAGATGTCAGCGCGTCTGGGATGTTCCTTCGGACCGACGAGGAGATTCCGCTCCGGCAGCTCGTCAAGCTTCGTGTCCCGATGCCCTCCGGCGACCCGCGCGGTCCCGCGTCGAGCGAAGTGTGTGCGGTCGCGGTGCATCGGAGCCCCGGGCGGGGGATTGGCGTTCAGTTCTTTGGCCTCGACGCACCTGGATTGCGCCGCTGGAGGGGATGGATCGGGCGCGCGTGGGACGCGACGGTTCGCTACCGTCCGCTCACCATCGGTGCGTTGCTTCGAGCGCTGGCCGATCGAGCGATCGTCTCCCCGTTCGATGGGCGGCTCCAACCGAAAGCGATCGTTTCGCTAGAGACGATTCACCCCGAGACCGGTCGGAGCCTCGTCCTCGAGGCAAGGGTTGAGGCGACCCTGTCTCAAGGGGAGACCCCCGGTGTCTCGCTGGTGCGCCTCGCGCTCGATGAACGAGGGTGGCGAGCGCTCGAGCGCTTCTTGGATGAGGAAATCCCGATCGCGCTCGACTGAATTCGTGCGGGAAGGGCGCTTTCGGGACGGTCTGCGCGGGTGGACGTCTGGTGGTCTCCGGTCCGGGGGCAGGAGTTGTTTGGTACAGGGAACCTCCGGTACGCTGTCCTTCTGGCATGCGTCCACGGTCCCGCCCAGATGGCCCGCGCGGTCGTGAGACGAGGCGTTGGCGCGAACGCTTGCGGCATGCCCTCCTTGGCTTGTTGCTCACGCTTCCTTGGTCGGCGGCCTGTTCTTTCGTTCCGGATCCTTCGGCGGCCATTCCTCGGTCGCGCGACAGTGGCCAGGTGCGGGGCGGAGACGACGTGAACTTCGAGGATGCTTCGATGACGGATCTCGCCCGCCCCGACGTCGACGCCGAGATCGACGCTGGCCTGACGGATGCGGATGCGGATGCGGATGCGGATACGGATCCGGGTCCGGACATGGGCACGGGCGGCGCAGACGTCGATGCGGGTGCGCCCGACACGGGGTCTCTGGATGCGGGTACCGTGGATTCGGGCGTCGATGGAGGCCGCCCTGATGCCTCGCCGATGCCGACGACGTGCGGGAACGGCGAGCTCGAGGCTGATGAGATTTGCGACGACGGCAACACCGACATCAACGACGGATGCACCGAGCAGTGTCTCGTGGAGCCGGACTGGATTTGTCTTCGGCAGCCGAGTGTCTGTGTGCTGCTCAACGACGCCGTATTCGTCCAGTCCAACGGCGCCTTCGGCTGTGGATCTCGAACGGGGGCGGAGACAGACCCGTTCTGTTCGATTGACGATGCGCTCGACGAAAAATCCCCGGTCATCATTGTTCGACCGGGCGTATACAGTGAGTCTTTGGTCTCTGAGTACAACGTCGTTGTGATCGCGTATCCGGGCGCCGAGATTCGTGGGCGCGAGTGGTCCATCGACGCGGGCCACGCCGAGATCGTCGGTCTTTCCTTTGTCGATAGTGACACCTTCGCGGTTCGGGTTCGGTCGGACGCATCGCTGGTTCTTTCCGAGTGCACCATTCGTGGGGCCTGGGGTTATGGCGTGACGATCGAATCCAGGGCCGACGCGATGCTTGACCGAAACCTGATCTCCGAGAATCGCAGCGGAGGCCTCCGCGTGAAAACTTCGGGCGTTGTGGAGATCAGTAACAATGTGTTGTGGGCGAACGGGCACTCGAGATCGAGCTTCGGCGGCGTTCGCATCGAGGAGATGGTCGGGCAGGGGTCGCGCTTTGCCTACAATACGATCGTCGAGAACGAGGCCGATTCAGGGCGCGCGGCTGGCGTCCGCTGCGATCGCCCAGTGAGTATTCGAAACAGCATCGTCTGGAACAACCATTCGAATGAACCTTCGGCGTTGAGTGGCGCCTGCGTCGTCGAATCATCGATCGTCGGGCCGAACTGGATCGCCTCCGGCTCGACCCTCGTCGTCGATCCCGAACTGAAGTCTGACTTTCATCTTCAGGCTTCATCGCCCGCGATCGATCGAGCCGACCCGGACGGACTCGAGTCAGCTTTCGATATCGACGGTGAGTCCCGCGTCCAAGGCGGAGCGCCGGACATGGGCGCAGACGAATTGCATCAATAATTACGGGGCTCACCGGTCGATCTTGCCGGCAAGGGAATTGTTGACTATGATTCGCAATAGCAAATAGGAGGGTCGATGATCGTCTGTTCCTGTCATGGCGTGTCCGATGCTGCCGTTCGAAAAGCGGTCGAAGAAGGCGCGCGCACTCCAGAGCTGGTTGCGGCGCGCTGTTGCGCGGGCAACTCGTGCGGTGCATGTCTCGAGATGCTCGAGCAACTGATTCGAGAGATGGCGTCGCCGCCAACTTCTTCAGGTGATGCTTGCCGTGCGCGATCGCTTCGGCTTAAACGCGTGGCATGAAGGGTCACGAGAAAGTCATCGAGCTCCTGAACAGCATTCTGACTTTGGAGCTCTCAGCCGTGAATCAATATTGGATTCACGCACGCATGTGCGAGAGCTGGGGTTATCTTCGGCTGTGGGAGAAGCTTCGTGCCGAGTCGCTCGGCGAGATGAAGCACGCAGACGCGCTGATTGCGCGCATTCTCCAGCTGGAGGGCATTCCGAATCTTCAGCGCTACGGCAAGATCACGATCGGCGAGACGGTGCTCGAGCAGATGAAGCTCGACATCGAGGTGGAGCGTACGTCGATTCGTATTCTCAACGAGGCTGTTTCGACCTGCCGGACGCTGGACGACAACGGAACGCGCCTGCTTCTCGAGACGCTCCTACAAGACTCCGAGAGCCACGAGGCCTGGATCGACATGCAGATCGAGCAGATCCAGCGCGTCGGTGAGGCCAACTACCTGGCCCAACAGATCCGCCCGTAATCGAACCCCGCCCGGCCCCAAGCGCGCTGACCGCTTCGACCGTCACATGCAACCTAGACGAACGGCATGGTGAGCATGCCGACCAGGGCGTCGTGCATCTTCGCGACGTCGGCGGCGCCCGCCATCTCACGACAGGAGTGCATCGACAACATCGGGCTGCCGACGTCGACGGCCTGGATGCCCAGCCGAGCCGCGGTGATCGGGCCAATGGTGCTTCCGCAAGGCATATCCGCGCGTGATACGAAGCGCTGCGGCTCGAATCCTGCGGCGCGACAGGCCGCGGTGAAGCGCGCGGCGGCGGCCGAATCGGTTGCGTAGGACTGGTTGGCGTTCGCCTTGATGACGGGACCTCCGCCTAGGCTGGGCAGATGGTTACCATCGTGCCGATCGGCGTAGTTGGGGTGGACACCGTGCGCCATGTCGACCGAAGTGAAGAACGAAGAAGCCATCGCGCGCGGAAAGGCCTGCCGAGTGTCGGTGCTTCGGCATTCGATGATCCGTTGCAGCACCGTCTCGAGGAAAGGACCCTGGGCCCCACGCGCGCTGCGACTGCCGACTTCTTCGTTGTCATACAGCGCGATCACGCGTGTGGCCTCGGCCGGACGGCTCCATGCCTCCGCGGAGGAGGTCGCGAGGAGCGCAGTCATCGCGGCGTGGCAGCTCGCAAGGTTGTCGAGCCGGGCCGCGTAGATGAATGCCTCGTCGAGTCCGCCGAGGGTCGGCGCTTGGGTGTCGTAGAGCATCAGGTCGTGGTCGAGCACGTCTTCGACGGCGACCTGGGCTTGCTCCGCGAGCATGGCTCGAAAGGCTGCGACCGGATCCGGTGTCGAGCTCGAGGCCATGCCCAACAAGGGTGCGAGGTGATCCTGAGGGTTGATCTTCAAGCCCTCGCGGTTGACCTCTCGATTGAGGTGAATGGCGAGGCTCGGTATACGCGCAACCGGCCGTCCGAAATCGATGAGACGTGTACTCTGCGCGCCCTCGCCCGTCTTCACCATGACCCGTCCGGCGAGAGAAAGGTCGCGGTCGAACCAAGTGGACAGCAGCGCGCCTCCATAGACCTCGACCCCGATCTGCCGGTAGCCATGTTTGCGCGTTTCAGGGATCGACTTGAGCTTCAACGTGGGCGAGTCGGTGTGTGCACCCACGATTCGAAATCCGGCCTCGGTGGGCGACTTCACACCCACGTGAAAAGCGACGAGCGTGCTGTCGTCGAAGGTGGCGTAGGCCCGCTCGCCGGGTGAGAGGCTCCAATAGTCCGGTCGAGAAAGCTGCCGAAAGCCTGCGGCGTCGAGCCTTCGCGCACACTCGGCCACGGCGTGATAGGGCGTTGGACTTCGATGAATGAAACGGATCAGGTCGTGCGAGAGACCTTCTGCGTGTAGAGGGGAGGCTTGGCTCTGTTCTTGCGCTTCGGACACGTGGTGTGCTCCCGTCGATCGAAATCGCACGCGCGCGGGCAGGACAGGGCAGGCCTTTGCGCGCGACCGTTATGAGTCCGCCTCGACGAACGGCGCGCTCGTGTAGCACGCGACGACGTTGTTTCGTCCGTCGGCCAAGATGAACCAGCGAATGCCGTCGCTGTCTTCGAACGTCCAAGGCGCCAGCATTTGACTCTCGCAACTCCGAAGGTGCGCGACCGCATCTTCGATGAGGTCGAGCCCCTCCGGGTCATCATCTGAGCGCCGCCGAATCCGCTGGATACGGCTCTCGAGACGGTCGGCGACCTCGTCGGCCGACACCGGATCGCCCGGGTTCCCAAGCGCCTCGACTTCGTCCGCCTCGAGCAGTTCCAGAAGCTGGGATGCCACTTCCGGCATGTACTCGGAAGCGGTCGTTTCGATGAAACGCCCTATGCTGTCGTGGAGATCCATCACCTTAATCCCGGCCCTCGTTCACAGTTCGATCAGACAAAACCTTGTCGGTGCGAAAACTCTCTCAGCACTCGCTCAGTTGCGCTCGTCTTCAACGACCACGTTCTTCTTCCACGGAGATGGAGGGATTCGAACCCCCGGTAGAGTTGCCCCTACACTTGATTTCGAATCAAGCGCCTTCAACCACTCGGCCACATCTCCACGTTAGCTTGGCGGTGGCTTAAAGGAGTACGGCTAAGAAGGTCAAGCCCCGAGGCACCCCAAACGCACGCTTTCATCACGCTTTGATGGTCGGGCGTCGGTCGGCATGGCCCGTAGCTTGTTCGAATGCATGGGCGACCCGCAGAAGTCGGCCTTCCTCGAACCATGGACCCAGGAGCTGCAGCCCGACCGGCAGTCCGTCGGCGGCAAGGCCGGCCGGGGTCGAGAGACCCGGGATTCCGGCCAGATTCACAGCCAGTGTGCAGACGTCGGCCATGTACATCGAGAGCGGATCGGTCGTTTTGTCTCCGAGGCGAAACGCGGTCGATGGGGAAGTGGGCGTGGCGATCACGTCGACGTGCTTGAACGCCGACTCGAAGTCGCGACGGATCAGCGTGCGAACCTTCTGGGCTTGCGCGTAGTAGGCGTCGTAGTAGCCGGAAGACAGGACGTAGGTACCCAGGACGATCCGTCGCTTGACTTCGTCGCCAAAGCCTTCGCTGCGAGAAGCCGCATACATGCGTCGCAGCTCATGCTCGCTCGACGCTCGATGTCCGTACCGGACGCCGTCGTAGCGCGCGAGATTGGAGGAGGCTTCGGCCGTACAGATGACGTAATACGTGCTCAGCGCGTAGCGCGTGTGCGGGAGGCTGATGGGCACGATTTCGGCCCCCGCGTGGCCCAGCGTCTCGATTCCCTGACGAACCAGGGTCTCGACGTCGGGATCGAGACCCTCCCCGAAATATTCCGTAGGTACGCCGACCTTGAGCCCTTCGATCCCGCCGTCGATCTCGCTCAGGTAGTCGGGTACCGGGACATCGGCGCTCGTCGAGTCGCGTTCGTCGAATCCCGCAATCGCCTGCATGACATGAGCGACGTCTTTGGCGGTGCGGCCGAAGGGGCCGACTTGGTCGAGGGATGATGCGAAGGCGATGACGCCGAACCGTGAGACCCGCCCGTAGGTCGGCTTCAAGCCCACGACCCCAGTCAGCGCTGCCGGTTGGCGAATCGAACCCCCCGTATCCGTACCGAGCGCAGCAAAAACCTGACCTGCGGCGACGGCGGCAGCGCTTCCGCCTGACGAGCCGCCGGCGACACGGGTCTCGTCCCACGGGTTGCGCACGGGACCGAACGCCGAATGCTCGTTCGAAGATCCCATCGCGAACTCGTCGCAATTGGTCTTGCCGAGCATGATGGCGCCTTGGGCTCGCAGGCGTTCTGCCATGGCACCGTCGTACGGCGGGACGTAGTTCGCCAGCATCTTGGAGGCGGCCGTGGTTCGGAGCCCGGCGGTCATCAGGAGGTCCTTGAGCGCGATCGGAACGCCGTCGATCCGAGACAACGCTCGGCCGTGCGCTCGCCGATCGTCGGCGGCCAGCGCGCCCCTCCGCGCGCCGTCCTCATCGATCGTAATGAAAGTATTCAGCGTGGGCGTCGCGTCGATTCGGTCTAGGCAGGCGCGGATCAGTTCGACCGAAGAAACCTCGCGCGCAGCGAGTCGATCGGCGACGAAGCTCAAAGATGCGTCGAGAAGGCACTCCATGATTCGCGTTACTCCACGATCTTGGGGACAGCGACGGCGTCCCCAATACGGACCGGTGCCCCCGAAAGCCCGGCGTCACGGTCGATGCTTGGCTTGGCTTCGTCAGGCCGCCAGCGGCTCGGCAGCTCGACCCCGTGGCGCGTCGGAGGTACATCCCGGACGTCGACGGCTTGTAAGTCGCGGACGTGGTCGAGGATGCGGCCGAGCTCAGTCGCCAGGCGGTCGAGCGCCTGTTCGTCGAAGCACACGGCTTCGGGCTCCGACCAATGACCCTGGTCATCTTGGACGCGGGGATATTCGAGATGGGCGAGTCGCGCGATGCGTCGAACCTCGTCTCTTGAGATGGTCACAGCGCGGCCTTACCACATGGGTCGGTGCTCGGTCAGTGTTCGGAGCCCTGCTTTCTGAGTTGCTGGAGGCGATTCTCGACCTCGTGTCGGTCCGATGACTGGGGGGCGATCCGAAGGAAGGCGCCGTAGGCCTCTATGGCGTCCGAAGCATGGCCAAGCGCGCGCTGTGCTTCGGCCAGACCATAGTAGGCCTCGGCGAAATTCCGATCGATCCGCAGCGCCGCTCGAAAGGACTCGAGCGCCAAAGCGGGGCGTTCGAGATCCATATAGGCCCATCCGAGGCCGGCGAGCGGTTCGGGCGAAGTCGGACGGAGCGCCCTCGCTCGTTCGTACGATCGGACCGCTCGCTTCGCACGGTCACCGCGACGTTGCCGGTCGCCGGTCGACATCCACTTCTCGAAGGATGCCTCGTGGGCATCATCGTCGGTCGTCTCAGCGACGTTTCTTTCGGCCGCTCCGGCCGTGCTGTCTTTGGGGGGGACGGCCTTTGGCGCTGGTGCGGTCGGAGGTTCGCTGGCTTGGCTTCGGGCCCGAAGACGCAGCGCCTCCTGATGGTTAGGCGCTCGACTGAGCACCAGCGTGAGCTCCTGCTGGGCCGCCGCCAAGTCGTTGAGGCTCGCGTGCACGCGTGCGAGCAGGATGCGCGCGCGGTTCATCCCCGGGCGGAGTCCGATCGCTTGTTCGAGCAGACCTGTCGCCTTGCCGAGAATGGCTCGGTCGCCCTGCGCAGCGTCGAAGAGCGCCGCCGCCTCGATGTAGAGCACCGTGGGATCGACGATCCCGCGGGCGTCCAAGAGGCGCTTCGTCTTGGATATCTCGCGGTCGTATCCAGCCCGATCCTTCTGGACCTGATAATACGCCGCCAACGCACGCATCGCTTCGACCGAGAACGCGGAGAGCTTGTAGGCCTGTCGTGCGAGCTCAAAGGCCTCTCGAAGGAGGGCGGAGGCCTCCTCGCGCTTCGCTTGTGCGAGCGTCGGGTCGCGTGCCGTCCCCGACCCGGGCGCCTCGCGCTCGAGATCGACAGCCAAAGCGCGAAGGACCTCGGCGTAGCGCGTGAGCACGAGCGCCCGCTCGGCGAGGATCGCTGCGCTCTCTGGATGACGCGCCTGCGCCTCTTGGAGCAGTCTCAGCCCGTCGTCGAGGCTTTCGATGGTATCTAGGTCGGTCTCCTGCCGCGTCAGCTCGATCTCGCGCTCGACGACCTGTTCGAGCGTGCTCGTGCCCTCGCTCTGCCAACCCAGATGCTGCCGGAGCCAGCTCCCCTCGGGGCTGTGAACGATCACCGCCGCGCCTCCTCCCAATCCGGCCACCGCGATCAAGAGCCCTCCCCAGATGGCCGCGCTCCGCCGACGCCGCCGGCTGAAGACCGCGACGAGGTCGGATCGCGACGGCTCATCCACCAGCGATGGATCTCGGCGGACCCAGGTGGGCGGTTCCTCTGAGCTCGGGAGGCTCGCCGCGCTCGCCGAGTTCGCTGCGTTCGCCGCACTTGGCGGGGAGGTCGGGGGGATGAAAGACGGGATCGGTGGGACGGAGGACGGCCGCCCTGTCCCGGGCGTTTCCGGCGCGCCCGGATTCGAGGTGACGTCGTTCTCTACATCCGCGGTTAGGTTCCGGAAGAGCGGAATGTCATTCGAGGCCGGATGCACGCGTCCGGCGCTGTCCGGATGCAGCATGCGACTTGCGCTGATGCCGATGACTGGGCCGTGGGGGCTCAAGAGCTCGCTCCCACGAATCTCAAGCGGCTCCAAGGTGAGCGAACCTTGGTCGATCAGCATGTTCAGATGGCGTGCCTTTTCGAATACGCTGAAGAACGGCTCGAGCTCACCGATGTTTCCGAGTCGCTTCCAAGTCTCGCCGTTCTTGCTGATCTCGTCATCGCGGCTGATGCGGCCCTCGACGACCCATTTCTGCAGCGTCGTCAGTTCGCGAAAGCCGATCATCTGCCCGTCCGGTTTGCGGACGAGCCATTCACGCGCAGTGGCGGTCTTCGTTGTCATCGGCGCGCCATCCTCACCGGGGAGGCGCACCTTGAACACGTGCTCGCACGCGGTGCATTTTACTGTCACACCGTGCGCACCGACGCGGTCCTCATCGAACTCGTATTCGGTGCCGCATTTTTCGCAGCGCACGTCCATGGGGTCTGGCGAGTCGACGTTAGCACGACTCTTCGGCAGATCTCACGAATCGCGCCGCGACACGTCGTAATCCTTCCTGCGCAAACCGGATTGTCAGATAGGTCTTGGAACCCACACCGTCGGCCGATTCCACTGTTCCGACCCCCAAGGTGTTGTGGAAAACACGGACCCCTGGGCGGTACATACCACCCGTCGACGGGAGGATGGGGCTTCCTCCCACCTCGTGCGTGTCCTGCGGTTCTTGGAGGTCGTCGTACTCGATCCGGTCGCCTCCTCGCTCAACCGTGCGACGTCGAACGCTCGGGCGCGACCCGTTGTTGTCGCGAAGGTCGACCCAGGGAGACCGACGGCCCTTGGGGGCCTCGAAGGGCGACTCGGAGCACGGCGCCACCACATGATCCGGCAGCTCGCCGAGAAACCGAGAGGGCCAACGAAGATCTTCACCTCCGTAGACCCAGCGAAGGCGCACACCGATCAGGGTGAGTGTGCGCATGGCGCGCGTCATGCCCACGTAGCACAGCCGTCGTTCTTCCTCGAGGTCCTCGGGCGCCCCTTCGACGGCCCGTCGACTCGGGAAGGTTCCCTCCTCCATGCCCACCATGAAGACGTGTGGAAACTCTAGGCCCTTGGCGCCATGCAGGGTCGTGAGGGCGACGCCTTGGGCTTGTGTGTGGTCGAGGTCGAAAGCGCTCGTCAGCGAGGCGCGCTCCAAGAACGCGGCGAGCGGCGTGAGCGCTTCGCTCGTCGTCGCCCGGGCGTTGAGCGCCTCGTTGGCCGCCGTGGCGTCGGTGAGTGCCTCGTGCTCCGCGATCGAGTGGACCAGCTCCCAGACGTTCTCGATGCGCTCGTCCGCACTCGCCGGATCGTAGGCCTCTAGATGTCCGATGTAGTCGACCCGATCGATGACCGCGCGCGCCACCTCGACCGCGGGCGCCGATTTCGCCATCGAGGCGAGCGTGGTCAGTGTTGCGTGCAGTGCCCGAAGCTTCTTGATGGCGCTCGGTGAGAGGCCCACGCCGGCAAGACGCTCGTCGGGCATCGCGAGCATGAGCGCGCCCTGGAGCCCAGACGGTTCGGCGGCCGCCTTCAACCGCGCCAGCGTCTTGTCTCCGATGCCACGGCTTGGCGTATTGACGATGCGCTCAAAATCCTGGCTCGACCTCGGGTTCACCGCGAGTCTCAGGTACGCGAGGATGTCTTTGACCTCCATGCGCTCGAAGAAGCTCGTGCCACCCATCAGCGTGTACGGCACGCCGTGACGGCGGAAGGCTTCCTCGAAGAGGCGCGACTGCGCGTTGGCTCGGTAAAGTACGGCAAAATCAGCTGGTTGTTCGCCCTCTGCGATTGCCGAGGCCACGCTTTGGGCGACGAACTCGGCCTCGTCTTGACCACGTTCCATGATCGCGACGCCGATGGGACGACCATCGTCGGCTTCGGTCCAGAGCGCTTTTTCGTGGCGCCGACTGTTCCGACGGATGACCGCGTTGGCGGCGGCAAGAATATGGGCTGAGCTTCGATAGTTCTGCTCGAGCTTTACGACGCGCGCCGTGGGGTAGTCGCGCGAAAATCCAAGGATGTTGGCGACGTCTGCGCCCCGCCATCGGTAGATGGATTGATCGTCGTCGCCGACCACCATCAGGTTGTCGTGATCGACGAGGAGCGCCCGCAGAAGGTCGTACTGGACGCGGTTGGTGTCCTGGAATTCGTCGACCATGATATAGCGAAAACGTCCCGAAAAACGTTCGCGCGCCTCGGGGTGATGGGTGAGAAGCTCGAGCGCGAGGCGCAGGAGATCGTTGAAGTCCATCGCGTTGGACTGTCGAAGCGCCTCTTGATATCGAGGCAGAATCCTACGGACAGCCGCCGCGAGCGGATCCTTGCGACCCTCGTCATCGAGCCCATCGCTCCGATTCTCTTGGCCCGCACCAATGTCTTTGCCCCCACCTATGGAGCGGCTCTTGGCTCGGTCGATCGCGTGATGAACCGCAGCGACCGTGACGAGTTTCGACGCCGGGTCGAACTCGAGCGCCTGCATGACGCGTTTCAAAAGACGCTTCGCATCCTCGGCGTCGTAGATCGTGAAGTTGGGCGTGTAGCCGAGTCGCTCGCCCTCGAGCCGAAGGATGCGCGCCGAGAGTCCGTGAAAGGTGCCGATCCAGCACGAGCGTACGGCTGGGCCCACGAGCGCTTCGACCCGGGTCCGCATTTCTTGCGCGGCCTTGTTGGTGAACGTGACGGCGAAGATCTCCCACGGTTGGGCCCGTCCAGTGTGGAGCAGGTAGGCGAGCCGGTGAACCAAGACTCTCGTCTTGCCGCTACCCGCGCCGGCGAGCACGAGCGTCGGGCCGTCGACGTGCGTGGCGGCTTCAAACTGCTCGGGATTTAGGCATTCGCGAAGCTCTTCCAATGCATCGATGACGGCCACGGTCCTGAAGTTACCTTCGCCGTATTCGGTTCAGCAACCGTCGATCGCGGACGAAAGGCTGGCGTCAGAAGTTGATGCTGGCGTCAGAAGTGATGCTGGCGTCAGAAGTGATGCTGGCGTCAGAAGTGATGCTGGCGTCAGAAGTTGATGTCGGTGGATTTCGGTGCACGCAGCTTCACTTGGGTGAGGAGGTTTGCGGTTGGCTTCCCTTCAAAAAGCTCGTAGATGAGCCGAACCTCGAGGACTCGCCTGACGTATCGTCGCGTCTCCTTGTATGGAATGCTCTCGACGAATTCATCAAGATCTTTGTTCGCTGCGCCCTGAAGCCATCGATCCATGGCGCGAGGCCCGGCGTTGTAGGCGCCGATGGCGAGCGCTCCTTGGCCTTGGTAGCGTTCGAGAAGCTGGCTCAGATACCATGTGCCCAGCCAGATATTCGAGGCCGGTGCCCGGAAATTGCGCGCGTGGGCACGACCGCTCGGCGCTCGCCGCCCGATTTCACGGGCGGTGGCGGGCATGAGCTGCATCAGGCCGCGTGCCCCGACGGGACTCTTTGCCCACGGGACGAACTGGCTCTCCGAGCGCATGACTGCGAGGACCAAACTAGGATCGACCTTGTGCACACTGGCGGCGCTCTCGACGGCCTTCGCGAAAGGGTTCGGATATGCGTAGCGCCAAGTCGTCCACAGGTTGATGTCGCCTCGAAGGAGCGCACGGCTGTCCTTGGTGTAGCGGAGCGCGACGCGAAAGGCTTGGTCATCGGCGCCCAGAGCCTTCAGGATCTCGACGACTCTTGATGCGCCGGCCGGATCCTTGAAGCTCCGGAGGAACCGGTTGACCTCCGCCAACTCCGTCATCGCTTGGCGCGTGAGGCCTGCCTTCAAGAGCGCGACGGCTCGATCGACGCCGAGCGGACGCTGCGGGCCGAGTAGGGCGATGGCTTCGGCGATGGTCGTCGGGGTTCGGATCATGGGCGGGGGTGTGAAGACGACCCGTTCCTTCAGCGACCCGAGGCGTTGACTCGCCAGGAACCCATAGTAGCTCAATGGTGCCAAGCGAAGCACCTCGCGATAATGTCCGCGTGCTTCGTCGAAGGCCTTGCGGTTGTGGGCGATTCGACCCATCCAGTACTCCGCATGGGCTGCGAGTGGGCTCTTTGCGTGTTCGCGGCCGAGTCGCTCGAAGATCGCGCGCGCTTCGTCGTGTTGTTCTGCTCGGTACTGCGCCCAGCCTGCGAACCACAAAGCATCCGCGCGTTTCGAGGAACGTCGGCGCGCGTCGGCGAACGCGAGCATTCGCCGCGTGGCCTCCGCATAGTTCCCCGCATTGTATGGAATCCAGCCCGCCAGAAACTCGCCCTCGGCGGCGCTCGGGGTGCTCGGATACGTGGCCTTGAGTTCGTCGAAGGCGCGGATCGCATCGTCGTCTCGGTCGGCTCCGAGGTAGATTCGCCCGAGACGAAAGAGAGCCTGCGGACGCTCATCGAAAGGCGCCCCGGTGGAACACAGCGCACGCAAGAGTGCTTCTTCCTCTTTCTTCTTGTTCTGGCGCCTCAAGATCTCGGCCGACTGCATCGTCAGCGTCGCCTTGAGTTTTGGGCGTCGGCGCGCGAGCGCGCTGATCGATGCCTCGGCTCGAGCATACGCGCGATCGCGGATGAGCTCTTGAATGTGGGCGATTTCGAGTTGATCGGCGTCGACGGGCACCTTGACGTGACGCCGCTGCAGTGTGCGGAGCAGTCGCTGGGCGGACTCGGCCTCGGTGGAGGTCGGATCGCGAATGACGACCCGCCAGGCGGCCTCGCCGGCTTCTTCATCGCGATTCAAACCTTTGAGTGCAAGCGCGCGGCGAAGGAGGAGATCAGGGCGCTGAGCCGATGACTTCTCGGAAAGCAAGAGGTCGACGGTGTCGAGGACCTTCTCATGTTGGTGCTCTTGCTCGTAGACATCGAGAAGCCCGGACAAGGCGGCTCGCTTCGTGCTCTGTGTCTGCGCGTGCTCGGCCGCCATCGAAAACGCCGCGGCCGCGGCCGCGATGTCCCCGACGGCCAGGTTCGCCTCGCCCTCCAAGAGCTTGAGGTGATCGGTCAGGAAGCGAGGCGCGACGGGTGCCAAGAGGGCGAGGACCTCTTTGGGGCGTCCGCGCGCCATCTTGGCGGCGCCCGCGGCGAGGGCCGAGGCCTCCGCATCCATCGACAGCAGCGTCTCGTGGTTTGCTGGGGTCGGGGTGACGTCGAGGGTCGGCTTCGCACTCTTGGTGGGCTTCGCACCCTTGGATGGCGCATGTGCGCCGGACTCGACTCGGGCGCCCGCGTCCGAGCCGAGAGTCGTGGATCCGGCGTCAGACGTCGTGTCGGATCCGGCCGCGCCTTCTGCGTTGGCGGTTGGCGCAAGAGGCACGAAGCTCAAGACGGCGAGGAGCACGCCGACGCGGGGCGTTGTGGCTTTGGATTTCAAATCTGGATGAGACCCTGGCGAATGCCTTCCGCAACCGCTTCGACCCGGTTCGAGACGTCGAGCTTTTCGTAGACATGCTCAAGGTGGGTGCGGATGGTCGCCCTCGACAGGCCGATGACACGCGCCGCTTCTTGGTTCGAAAGGCCTTTGGCGACGATCTGAAGGATCTCGAGCTCGCGGTTCGTCAGACTGATCCCGTTCGAAGAGGCCGAGGCCGCGCGTGCATCCTTTCCGGCGGGGCCACCGAGGTTGCTCGGGCCGCGAGCTCCGGCCGGTGAAGATGAGGCGTCGGGTGAATCGTCGCCCAAGAGCCCGGTCGATCCCGGACCCCGCGGCCGTGAATCGGGGGCTGGGCTCCGTCCGTTGTCGGCGACGAGTCGGAGCAGCGCTCGCGCAAGGTTAGGCTGGATGACCGCGCCGCCGGCTTTGACGTCGCGGATGGCCTCGACGATCTTTTCGACTGGGGTGCCCTTGAGAAGGTAGCCCGCGGCCCCAGCGGTCACGGCGCTCAAGACCTTGTCCTCTTCGTCGAAGATTGTGAAGATGAGGATTTCGATCTCGGGGTGACGGGCGCGCAGCCGGCGGGTCACCTCGATTCCGTCCATCTGGGGGAGGCCTAGGTCGAGCAGCACGACCTCCGGCTTGAGTTCGTCGATCTTCGCCAGCGCGCTCTCGCCCGAGAGGGCTTCGCCGACGATTTCGATCTCTTCGAAGGTTTCGAGGAGTTTGATTTGCGCCTTGAGGATCTTCGGTTGATCCTCGACGACGAGGACGCGGATCCGCATGAAGTCTTCGCCGCCCAATCACAACCTCCGCGGACTGCGGCTTGTCGCCGCACCGAAGGCGCGACGCTACTCTGTCGAAACGCGAGATGCCAAGCGCGGATCAAGCGCAAGGTCGGCGCCAAGCGGGCTTGCGGTGTCGTGCCTGGATTCACCTCATGGGTCGGGTGAGGGTACCTCGCTTGCCATCGAACGCGACTGTGAGCACGAACGCGAGCACGAACCCGCGCTCGAGCCCGCCCTCGAGCCGGAGTTGGCTTTGCTGCGCTCGGTTCTCGACCGGTTCTTGAGCGAGGCGGATCGGGTCCAGCATCTGGCCCAAGATCCGCTCGCCCTGGTCCATGAATACGAGGATCCGCACGATCAAGAAGTGGCGGCCCTGCTCGTCGCGATGCTGGCCTATGGCCGCGTGGCTTCGATCCGCGCGCGGGCCAAGGCCGCGCTCGGGGCGCTCGGACCTCGTCCGGCCGTCGGTTTGGCGCGGGGGCGGTGGCGGCGGCTGAGTGGCTTCGTCTACCGCTTCCAAAGCGGGGAGGACCTCCCGCGGTTTCTCCGGGCCGTCGGTCGGGTTCGGTCGGCTTGGGGCTCTCTGGCGGGCGCGTTTGTCCATGGAGTCTCGAAGGAGCACACGGATTTCGTGCCGGCGATGTCGGCGTTTTCTGAAGCGCTCCGCGCGGAGGTGCGAGGCTCGCCCGACGATTCCTATGGCCTTCGCTTCTTGTTTCCGAGCCCGGCTTTGGGGGGGGCGGCCAAGCGACTGGCGTTGTTTCTTCGATGGATGGTCCGCCCGGCCGACGGCGTAGATCTCGGGACCTGGGCTCGCCTGGGCGTGGACATTGCGCCCGCGCGGCTGCTCATGCCCCTCGATACGCATGTGCACCGAATCGCCTCCTACGTCGGGTTGTGCGGGCGAAAGGCGGCTGACTTGAAGGCCGCTCGAGAGATCACGGAGAACCTTCGGCGACTCCGCCCCGAAGACCCGTTGGCCTACGATCTCCCGTTGTGCCATTTGGGCATCAGCGGAGCCTGTCCTCGCCGTCGAGTCCCGTCGGTTTGCGAGCACTGCGGGATCCGACGGCTCTGCCGGCTTGGCGAGCTGCCTGTCAGCTGACATCCATCTGACATCTGACTGCAGTCATCTGACCGCAGTCCGAGGCCGTGGTCCGGGGCCGCAGCCTGGGATTATAAGTGTAAACGCGTAAATTTGTGCAGCGTCTCGGCCGTGGACTAGGGTTGTCAGGCGCGATAGTCTCCTCTCCGGTTTCGTGTACGTGCCCTCGCATTCCTTCTTCGCCATCCGGGTGTTGACATGCTCCGGTCCTCCGTTAGAGGAGGCGTATTCGCCCCGGGAGACTGCGTCGATGCGGACGGTTGTTGCCAAATCTGAAGCTGGCTGCGCGGGTGCAGTACGGACGTCCTGCCCATCGAGGCGAACTTGAGCATGCTTGCGAATGAAACGCAGACGAAGCACCTACGCCTAGGTCGAAGGACGGGAGGAGAGAGCCATTCCCAGGAATAAGCGACCCCGCGAAGACGACAAACAGCGCGAGCCACGAGTAGACCGCAGGATCCGTGTACCGGAGGTCCTCGTCATCGATTCGACCGGCGAGAAGCTGGGTGTGCTGGCGACCCATGAGGCGTTGCAGCGGGCACGAGATCAGAACCTGAACTTGGTGGAGGTTGCGCCGAACAGTCGCCCTCCCGTGTGCCGCATTCTCGACTACGGCAAGTACAAGTACGAGCAGAAGCGCGCACAGAAACAGAAGAAGAAGAATCAGGTCGTCGTCGAGATCAAAGAGGTCAAGTTCAGGCCGAAGATCGAGCGTCACGATTATGAGTTCAAGGTTCGCCATGTTGTGCGGTTCTTGTCCGAGGGCAACAAGGTGAAGTGCACGATCATGTTCCGAGGCCGCGAGCTGGCTCATACCGAGCTTGGTGCGGTGATGCTCAGGAAGGTCCTCGGGGATCTCGAGGGCAAGGTTGTGGTCGAGCAGCCGCCGCGGCTCGAGGGCCGGAACATGTCGATGATGATCGCCCCGAAGCCGGGCGCGTGGCCGAAGCCCCAGCGAGGCGATGCGGCGGCAGGGAAGGCCGAGGATGATGATCTCGACGAGGATCTGAACGACGATCTCGAGGATGACTTGGATGATGAGGGAGATTCCGAGCTCCCCCATTCCGTGGAGTCAGTGATTTCGAGTCCTCCCGGGGAAGCTGAGGCGAGTCCATCCGCCCGGGAAGCCGAGGGACAGTCCTCGGCCGAGGTTTAGCATCGAAGCACGATCCTTCACTTGCTGGACCCGGACCTGTGTGTTAACCGGGTCGCCCTCACGTCAGGAGACGATTCAATGCCGAAGATGAAGACCAAGCGAGCCGCAGCGAAACGATTTCGGGTGGCAGGCTCAGGTAAGATCAAACGTGGTCACGCGGATCACCGACACATCCTGTCGAACAAGAGCATGAAGCGGAAGCGCGGCCTCCGGGGTGGGGCGTACGTGGACAGCGTCGACGAGCCGGGTGTTCGGCGACTCATCCCTTACATGAAGGCCTGATCGCAGGAGGATTTGTCAGATGGCCAGAGCACGCCGCGGCGTCAAGGGACGACGTCGCCACAAGAAATGGTTGAAACTCGCGCGTGGGGCCTTTGGCCGGCGCTCGAAGACTTATCGCGCAGCGCGAACGACGGCTGAGAAAGGTCTTCAGCATGCGTACGTCGCGCGGAAGCTTTTGAAACGAGACTACCGACGACTGTGGATCGCGCGCATCAATGCCGCTGTTCGTCAGCATGGTTTGTCGTACAGTCGGTTCATCGCGGCCCTGAAGAATCGCGGGATTGAGCTTGATCGAAAGATCCTCGCCGACGTGGCGGCCACCGACCCGAAGACCATGGCCGACATCGTTGCGACCGCGACGGCCTAGACCGCCAAGAACGCCTCGAGTCCGTCTGACTGCGTTCCCCGGTGAGACCGGCGAACGTTCGACGACTTTCGGTTCGGCTCCCGGCGTACGAATGACCCGACTATCGGTCTTCGTGTATGCGTTCGGGGCGGCGGGCGTGGTAGCCTCCAAACATGGTGCGTAGCTCGACCCTGAGCTGGCTTGTTCTTCTTTCTTCGGTCCTGCTGTGGCCGGCGACGAGTTGGGCCCATCTCGGGTTGACGACGCCCCCGAGCAGGTACGGTAGGAGTACGCTGAAGGTCGGCCCATGTGGCCGAGCGGGCGGCGTCCGGTCCACGAATGTCACGACGTTTCGCCCCGGTGAGGTCATCACGGTTCAGTGGGATGAGTACGTCGATCATCCCGGCCATTTTCGGGTCGCCTTCGACGTCGACGGCGACGACGACTTCAAGGATCCCACTTGCACGGCAGGGTGCACGACGACGTTCCCCACCTTTCAGTTCTATACCGACCCCACGATCCTCCTCGACAACATTCCGGACACCCAAGGCGGTGCTTCGAGTGTCCAGGTGACGTTGCCGAACGTCGAATGCGACAACTGTACGCTTCAGGTCATCCAGGTCATGTACGACAAGCCGCCGTACGAATCGCCCGGCAACGACGTCTACTATCAGTGCGCCGACCTTGTGCTTAGGACCATCGGTGGCACGGATGGAGGAATGCTCCTCGACGCGACCACCATGGACGCCGGCACCATCGACTCCGGTGGCGTCGTCGATGCCGGCTCTGCGATCGACGGTGGATCGATACCATCGATGGATGGTGGCGCCGATGCGGCGGTGATTCGCGATGCGGGAACCGATGTGGATGCCGGCGTCGTGGGGGCCGCGGGCGATGATGCGGTGCATGGTGGGTGCGTCTGTGTTGGGCTTCGCGCGGGTTCGGCGACGAGTTTGGGTTGGGGGGCGGTGGCGGTCTTCCTTCTGTCTCTTGGCGGACGGCATCGCCATGAATTCAGACTTCGCCAACGAGACCCGTCGCGACGGCGCGTGTTCACACCGCCCGCTGGCGTTTGAGCTGACCGGGCCGGGGTGCTAAGGACCCGAGCCGTGCTTTCAGGCAAGACTCTGTTCATCACGGGCGCGAGCCGCGGCATTGGCCTTGCGATTGCGCTTCGCGCGGCGCGCGAGGGCGCCAACATCGTGATTGCGGCCAAAACCGTGCGTCCGCATCCCACGCTGCCAGGAACGATCCATACCGCCAAGAGCGCGATCGAGGCTGCGGGCGGGCGCGCGCTCGCCTGCCAGGTGAACGTTCGGTTCGAGGAGCAGGTGCAGGCGGCCATCGATCTTGCCGTCGAAACCTTCGGGGGGATCGATGTGCTGGTGAACAACGCCAGCGCGCTGCATCTCGAGCCGACCGCCACGGTGAGCCTCAGCAAGTATGATCTCATGCACAACGTGAATGCTCGCGGGACCTTTCTGTGTTCGCGACTCTGCCTGCCACATTTGGCGCGTGCTTCGAATCCGCACATCTTGAACCTTGCGCCCCCCATCAATCTGGCGCCCACTTGGCTCGCGCGCCACGCAGCCTACACGATTGCGAAATATGGGATGAGCATGTGCGTTCTCGGTATGGCCGAAGAGTTTCGCTCGCGCGGTGTGGCCGTCAATGCGTTGTGGCCGAAGACGGCGATCGCGACCGCGGCGGTTCAGAACTTGCTCGGCGGCGAGGCGTCGATGCGGCGGAGTCGGCGTCCCGAGATCGTGGCCGATGCGGCGCATGCGATCTTGGTTCGTCCGGCTCGTGATTGCACGGGGAACTTCTTCATCGACGAAGAGGTCCTCCGAAGCGAAGGTCGAACGGACTTTTCGACGTACACTGAGGGTGGCGAAGAGGTCGACCTGATACCTGACTTCTTCTTGTAGGCATGCGTCCGGCGGCCGTCGGCCACCCTCAGCTCCGATCGAGGAACTAAGGCGTCAATTGGGTGCGGAGCGTATAGGTATTGCCGATCCGGCTCCCGAGATCCTCATAGAGAAGGATTTCGATGTCGACGATTTGTCCATAGCTCGCCGTAAACGAGACGTACTCGTTGTCGGTTGCGGACCACGAATGCTCCTCGAGCAAGCCATAGAAGTGGTAGAGCGTGAGATCGATGTCGCCCTCGCCGTGTGTGAACAAAACCTCAACATCCAAGGTCTGACCACCCTGCACGTAGATCTGATAATAGTCTGCGTTGAGCGGACACACGTTCAAGTCCGAGATCGTTCCGGGAACCACCGCGCTTGGCTGTTCCAGTGAGCTTGGCTCGTAGGCATCCTCGCGACAGGTCGCTGAATCGATGCTCAGCTCCAGGGCATACTTATTGCCTTTGTTGGGCCCGAGGTCGCGCTTGAGGAAGATCCGAACCGTGTAGCGCCCATCGGTTGTGGCCGAGTAGTGAATAGACTCGTTGTCCGTCGCCGAATTCGAGGAGGCGACGACGGTACCCGTGGGGCCGAGGAGCTCCGCGTCGAGGTCGCCGTCGCCTTGCAGGAAGCGAATGCCCACCGTGAGATCATCCCCGGCCACGAGGTCGACATGGAAGAAGTCCTCGTTGCCCGGGCAGGCTGCGAGGTTCGTGTGGACACCCGGCCCTGGCCCAACGGACGCGCTGGCCGAGTTGTTGGGCTCGAACGCATCTTCCGTGCACGGGGCGTTACTCACGCAGTATCCGGTTGCCGGGTCGCAGGTTCGATCGGCCTCGCAGCCCGTCGTTGAACAGCCCGGCGTACACACCTGACCGAGGAGATCGCAGACCTCGGCCGGCGTCGCACAGTCATCGTCGGAGGCGCATACGGCGCCGTTGACGACGCAGCGACCACTGGTGGGCTCGCACAGTTGACCGCCCGGACATTGCACGCCGCCGGTTTCGGCGCAGCCTGGGACGCACTGACCGACCTCGCAGACCGTCTTCGGCGGATCGCATTCGCTGTCGTGCTGGCACGGGCCCCTAACCAAGACGCAATGGCCGGTCAGCGTGTCGCAGAGCTCGTCTCCGACGCAGACCTCCGCACCCGCGCCCCCGGCACCACAGCCTGGAATGCACACGCCTTGTTCACCGCAAACCGTGGCTGGGGGCGCGCAGTCGGCGTCGGCTCCGCATGTACCCTCGGGAATGCACGCCCCGGAGACAACGCTGCAGACCTGGCCTTCTGGGCATGACGACGGATTTGCGTTGCAGTCCTCGGTGGAGGTGCCTCCGTCGGTCTTGATCGGAGAAGACCCGTCGTCCGGCGAAGGGCCTCCGTCGGCCGCGTTCGTGCCCCCGTCGGTCGGCGAGCCGGCTTGGTCGGGACGCGCATCGTAGACCACGTTCCCGCCGTCGAGATCTCCGGTGCCTGGTCCCGGGTTCGCGTCCGCATCCGACCCCGGCGGTTGGTAGGCTGAAGCGTCACCCCCCTCGACCGATGGGCAGTGCGCGCCCATGGCGCATGCTTCTTGGGCCCCCGACCCGATCGCGATGCATGCGCCCGCGATGCATTGGCCGTCATCGCAGTCCCGGTTTGTCAGGCATGGTCCACCTTCCCCGGAGAGCGCGTCCGATCCACTGCAGGACGTCAGTATGAAGAACATCGGGAGGAAGAGCGTGGCAGGAGCTTGTATTCGACGGTAATACACCACGGGTGAGGTATTATCGCCGCTCAGCGGGTCGAAGTCATCCGTCACATGTCCAGGTTTGGATCATTGGAGCGAGCGTGCTCTCGAGATGGCTTCCGGTGCCTGGACGAGGTGGGGTCGAACTAGGTTGGGGATGGATTGCGCTGTTGGCGGGTACCGCATCATCGTAGGTCGGATGCGCTGATGAATGACTACGGGCCGCAGAATCAACAAGACGCCGCCTGCCTGCGTGACTCCGCCTCGTTTGTGCCGGGTGCGGCCCGTCTCGAAGATGTGCTTTGTCGCATCGCGGAGCGCCGCGAGGCTGGAGTCCCGTTCCTCACCCGCATCCGAGGCGCCCTCGGTGCCCTTGGGCCCGAGCTCGAGGCATGGTGTCGCCTCTTCGAGCGATATGAGATGGAGGTCTGCGACCCCTCGGGCGTGGAGCTCCGGCTCCCGAACGTCGAGTTGACGCTGCGCGAGACGCTCGAGACAGCCGCCGTGTCGTCGCTCGCCGATCTGGTGGGCTTCTACGCAGCGTGTTCGGTCGTCGTGCAGGCGGATGAGATGAGCTATCTGGCTTCGTGGGCCGGGTCGGCCTCGGGCGCCAGTCGCGTCTATACCTTCCATCCCAACGACTGGGGTCTGTGGTTCACCGATGGGGCGCTTTCCGCGCGGCTTTATCGACTCCTGCAGGAGGACCGTGAAGTCTATCGCAACGTTCGTTTCGACGCGGAGACGGAGGCCGCGATCGATGCGGCGTTGAGCGCGTTCGAGCTCAGGGATCGGGCGTCGACGTGGTCGGCTCATCTCGATCCGCCCGCACTCTTCGAGCGCTCGCGCTGGCTGATTCATGCGCTCGTGAACGTGGGTGGCGACTTCTGTCGCGAGGTCGCATCGGCCGCGCCCTGGTCAAGTTACGCGGGTGAGCGGGCACTCATTCCTCGAATGCCTCATTTGGCGGCCTATTGGCTCTGGTCTCATTTCTTCTTCGAAGAAACGGAAGCACTGCAAGAAACGCTTGAACTCACGCAGACGACGAAGAACCCGCTGGTGCAGGAGACGCGTACGCTCGTTCGGGAACTCGGATCGAAGAAACGAACGAAGCTCGGCCATCGAACGTCAGAAATGATTCTTGAACGGAGGACGATGTTCGCCGAAGAAGTGCCTGAGCATCTTCTGAGTGAGGCTTCTCGAAGTCGGCGGCGTTCACGGGGTGCGTCGTCGATTGGTGAGGGCTCGACCGAGCAGCGTGCGCTGAGCGCGTTGAGAGAGGCGGGTCGGGGGGAGCCTCTGGTCGCGGAGGCGCTCGTCATTTTGGAGCATCTCTCGACCGGTGGCGCGAGGCGTCCCGACCCGGTTCCGATCCGCGGCGGGATGGCGGTCGATGCGGCCATGGACCGGCTGGCCGAGCTCGTGGACGCACGCTTCGCTCCGGTGATCTGGGCGCGACTTCAGCGCGCGGCGCGCGTGCCAGATACGCACCGCCATGCGGGCTGGGGGTTGCTTCTTGCGCAAGCTGCGATCGTCGGCGATTTCGAACGCTTCGAGCAGTCGGTGACCGCGCTGGGAACCCAACATCTCGGGGTGCGACGACTTACCGAGTTGTTTCGTGCTTATGGGCGTTTCCAAGAACCAGCCGCCACCGAGGCGCTCGCGCGGGGGGCTCAAGTCTGGCTGAATCAGCTCGATGATTGGATTCGCACGGTACCGGACGAGCCGGTTCGTCAGCTCCTCGAGCGCGACACCTTGCGGAGCCATGAGCTGATGACTGCGCTACTCGAGCGCGCACCCTTCACGGCGCCCAACTGGGAGATGTGCGTGCGTGCGGCGTGCGCCGCAGGGACGCTGCGATCGAAACGCGCCATCGCCGGGCTTCGACGCGCGGTCCAGCTCAAGCTCGGGCGGGTCGAAGACGGCACGCGAGCCCGTATCGTCGTCGCCTTGGCGCAGGTTGAAGGTCCGGCGTGTGATGCTTTTTTGCGCGTCTGCGTGCGTGCCGCGCTCGAGTCTGTCGAACGCGCGGCGCTCGGCCGCGCCGTTGAGAGCGGGCACGCCCGCGGGCGCGGCGACGGCGATGCCGAGCGCGGCCTCGCGATTGGGGCAGGCGTTGATGCTGACGCTGATGTTGGCGCCTGCGCCGGCGCCGGCGCCAACATCAGCGTCAGCGCAGGTCATCGTCTGGGTGCGCGTGCTGACGTTGATGTTGTTGCTGACGTTGACGTCGATGACCTGCGCTTCACGACCGAAAAGGATGTTGCCTGCTTGCTTTCCGGGCTGCTGGCCCTTGAACCCGATGACCCGGAGACCAGGGCGTGGGTGCTCGAACGCTTCCGGTTCTTTCTCCCAATCCTCCGCGGTCGTAGGCCACCGAAGAAGGACTCACTGGAGGCCGTGCTGGCGATCCTTCACGGCTTGCGGCTGGGCGATGGGCGAGGCTGGGCCGATGAGGTCCGCTGCTTCGAAACGCTCGATATCAAGGAAACCCGGTCGACGCATGGCAAGGGCGACGAGATCCGCGAGGCCGCGCGCGCGGTGCGTCGCCAAAGTGCCTAAGGTTCCGGCGTCGTTCGGGGGACTGGAGCACCCCAGTCGGCTTTGATAGGCTGCTTCGGTGCGGCGAGTGGCGCTCATCGTTTCGCTTCTTGTGGTGTGTTGGCCGTGGGCCGGCGCGCGTGCGGACGACGGCCAGGGGCCGGCGAGAGGACACGCGGACGCGGCCAAGAGCGTAGAAACGACGCTGTCCGCGAACGGGTCGCCCTCCGCGAGCGGGTCGCCATCAGAGGCGCGATCGCCATCGATGAAAGAGTCGCCGCCAAAGAATCGGTCGTCGGCCGCGAAAGGGTTGCGGACTTCCCAGGCGGCCACGACGCTTCAGCGCCTGGTGGTGGGGCAGAGAGCGCCGATTTTCAGCCTACGGACCCTGAATGCCAAGTTGAGCGGTCGATCGGTCTTCGCGCTTCGCGACCACGTGGGCGACCAGGCGCCTCCGAACGGCCAAGGGGTTCTTCTGAGCTTTGCCGCGTCGTTCTGTGAGCCTTGTCGGCAGGAGCTTGCGGCGCTTCGTGACTTGGCGCCGCGGCTGGCCGCGGCTGGGATCTCGGTGGCCGTCGTGGTGACCGACACCGATCCGGAAGGCCTTGCGATCATGGAGCAGCTTACCGTGCACGAGCTCAAGCTGCCGTTCCCGGTTCTGTCCGACCGATTTGGGGTTGTAGGACGGCGCTATGGCGTGAGCGCGCTTCCGATGACGGTCGTCATCGACCGAAAGGGCGCCGTGCGTTGGCAGTCCATTGGCTATCAGAAAGAAGCGCTCGATGCGCTCAAAGATGCGCTTGGGCTCGTCGACAGCGAGCTTCAGGGGTCGGCCCTCCGCTCCAAAGAGCAACGCATCCCGTAGCACCGTACGCCCGAGCACCGTACGCTCGAGCACGGCGCGCCACGCACCACGCGTCGAGCTCTCCTTTCTTCGTCTTCGTCGGTCAACAGGGGAGGGGTCTCGCGGTCAAGTACGCTCCGCGCGCGCGCGGTCGACCGCCCGCCACGCGTAGAAGCTCGCCACGCTTCGGTAGGGTGCCCAGCGCGCTCCGTGCGCCGCGAGCGCCTTCTTGGTGGGCAATTCGGTGGCGCCGGTCATGAGGGCGAAGCCTTTGCGCACCCCGTAGTCATCGAGTGGGAGTACGTCCGGGCGTCCAAGACGGAAGATGAGGAACATCTCGACCGTCCATCGCCCAATGCCACGCACAAGGGTGAGCTTCTCGATGATGGTTTCGTCCTGCATGCGCTCGATCGTTGCGAGCGAAGGCAGCTCACCAGACGCTGCCTTCTCCGCAAGATCCTTGAGGGCCAGTGTCTTGGCGTTGGACAGTCCGGCGGCCCGCAGCGACGCGTCCGGAAGGTGCAGGAGGGCCGCCGGTGTCGGCTTCCTCGGAAACAGGGCCTTTACGCGGCCGAAGATCGTCGCGGCCGCCTTCCCCGTGAGCTGCTGGTAGACGATCGCTTCGGCGAGGGCGAGGAAGACGCTGTCCGTGCGGTTGCGTGTGAGCGTGAACGCCCCGATGTCGTCGATGACGCGGCGGATGATCGGGTCCTGGGCCCGAAGGTGGCGGATGGCCTCGTCAGGGTCGAAAGCGAAGCCGTGGTCTTCGACCGACGTGGATGTCGCGCGCGCCGTCCGGGGCGTCGGGGTCGCGCGCGCGGAACTCGTAGCTTGTGAGGTCGTGGCTTGCTCGAGGGCGAGCATTCTTCGCTTGGTTTCAACGCCGCCGGGCGCGGAGAATCCACCGATCTTCTGCCTTGCCGCAAGCACTCGGTGGCACGGCACCACGATGGGGAACGGATTGCGCGCGAGCGCTTGGCCTACCGCACGTGCTGCGCCCGGTGAGCCCAAGGCTTCAGCGATCTCTTTGTACGAACGTGTCTCGCCCGATGGGATCGAACGGGCGAGCTGATAAACCCGCGCATGAAAGTCCGGCCGCCCGTGGATCGCGAGGGGGAGGGTGCGAAGAACCGCGAAGGCGTTTCTCTTGTCGTTGGCCGTGGTGTCGGCGGACAGCATGGACACGATGTGCGTGATCGCGTTTTGGGCGACCGCTGTCGGCGGGCCTTCTTTGGCTTTGGGCGCCCGCGCTTTCACCCGGGCCCGGGCTTCCCGGAGCGTGCGCTCCGGAAGGTCTATGCCGTGGATGAATCGTTCGCTGAAGACGATCGCGCAGCGACCAAGGGGGGTCTGGAAGAAGGCGTAGCCGAGATCGTCCGTCTCGCTCGTCATGGGCGCCGAGCATAAGGCGAGAGCCACGCGAGGTCTCGCGGATTATTTCGCGCGACGGTGACTGCTCGACCGTCGTCTCGTTCGAACCAGACTGAAGACTGTGATTTGCGGTTCGTCACCGCGGGCACGGCGCATGTTTTGTCCTGAGGAATGGGGTCTTGAACGCGAGTGAGAACGCATGGGCCCTTGGCGGCGTGGGGCTGCTCGCTGTGGTCAGAACGAGATATTCGCCGGCAACGCCCAGAATGGCCCGTCGCGCTCGGTCGAAATGGCCCGGGAAGACGAGTGGGTGGCCCGTTCCCTGTCTTCTGGCTCGGGCTTCTTGTCGCGGAGGGAGGTCGCGTTGACGGGTCTACAGGACGAGCAGGGCGCTGAAACCGGTCGAAATGCGCGACGCGATGTGCAGCCACCGCTGGCACAGTGCGTGCTTGGTCGGTCGCATGAGCATTCATCACACACTTCCGAACTCCGGGATATCCGAGACCTCGGCTTCGCCCGTTCTCGCCCACCGGCGCGCGTTTCCGCCGGCCGTCGTTGGACTGCGGGACTACGTCGCCTCGAGTCCGAAGACGCCTCTCAAGGCGCCACCCTCGCCGGCTGAGCTGAGAAACGGGATGATCGTGCCCATCAACGTGGACGACGCTGGACGGCCCGTCATGGATCGCCGTGAGCAGCAGCAGACAGCGATCATCGGCGAGACGGGGCCCATCGTTGTGGGCCAGCGTTCACCGGATGGGGCCACGGCTTGGTTCACGGTCGAGCGACCGCCTGAGCTTCTGGTCGAGGGCATCAAAGATGCGCTCTTTCCGCCTGGCATCTTGTGACGCGCGTGTGCATAGCACACCGCATCGCATCGCATCGCATCGCATCGCATCGCATCGCATCGGATCGCATCGGATCGCGCCTTCATCACGGCGCCCGCGGCGTCCTTCGGGTGACTTAGAGGAGATCGAGCGCGAGCTCCGGCTTTCGAACGTCCGCGCTTACGGGCTCGAATCGGTCTTCTTGCGTGCTGTCGGTGTTGTCGTTGAGGCTTTCGCCTTCGACATCTCCACCGCGGCGTCATTGGGTGAAGCATCAGACTTCATGGCCCTAAGCGCCCCGCCCTGCGTAGAGGGATCGGGGTGGTACAACAAACGCTTAAAGGGAGCGTCCCCAAGGGGATTTGAACCCCTGTTGCCGGAATGAAAATCCGGAGTCCTGGGCCAACTAGACGATGGGGACGAGCGGGTGGGAACTTCTAGAAAACGCATCGCGCTGTCAAGAACCGTCGTGCAGTGAGGCTTCATTTTGTGTCGGGTTCCCCGAATCCCACGTTGGGGGCGAAGGGCGGGCGAGGAGCGAGGATGAAGGAGGGCGCCGACTTGGACCTGAAATGGGACGCTCCGAGTGCCGGCACATCGAAGCGGTCAGGCATTCGGGAGGCGGGGCGGTTTGCTATACTTGAGGTACGCCGCGGTTCGGGGGCGCGTAGCTTTTTGGTGTTGTTCCGGGTGGGAGCTCCGAAAGAACTCGGGTAGAGGAGACGGGAATGGGAGACGGAGTGTGGGCGCGGCGTGATGACGAACGCGTCGCCTGGTACAACAAGAACTTCATTGGCTTCTGGGGCCTGCAGCTCGCGGCGATCGGCGTGTTCTTCGTGCCATTCTCGTGGGACTGCGTCGCGGTGCTCTTCGCGACGTACGTCGTCCGGATTTTTGGGATCACGGGTGGCTATCACCGCTACTTTGCGCATCGAGGCTTCAAGACGGGGCGCATCTTTCAGTTTGTGCTGGCCTGGCTTGGGCTGATGGCGTCTCAGAAGGGGCCGCTGTGGTGGTCGGGTCTTCATCGGCACCACCACAAGTACTCCGATATGCCTGAAGACATTCACTCGCCGAAGCGAGGCTTTTGGTGGTCGCACCAGACCTGGTTTTTGGTCCCGCGCTATGATGAGACGCCGGCATCGCAGCTTCGAGAGTTCGCGGCCTATCCGGAGCTCCTGTTCATCAATCGCTATTGGCACGTTGGGCCGACGTTTCTTGGGCTTGTCTTGTTCCTGCTGGGCGGCTTGCCTTGGTTGTTCTGGGGCTTCTTTCTTTCGACCACTCTGACCTACCACGCGACGTTTACGGTGAACTCGCTCGCGCACGTCTGGGGCTCGCGTCGTTATGAAACGACCGATACATCGCGCAACAACTTCTTCTTGGCGCTGCTGGTGCTCGGCGAGGGCTGGCACAACAACCACCACCACTATCAGTCGACGGCGAACAACGGCTTCTTCTGGTGGGAGATCGATATCACGTACGCGGTCCTGCGGATGCTCTCGTGGGTCGGCATCGTTTGGGATTTGCGGACGCCGCCCGCGTGGGTGCTCGAGGGAAAGACGCGCCGCTGTAGTGCGGCGCGCGTCGGGGACGGTGTAAGCGGGGTGTCTCGAGCGCGAAACTCGCGTGCCGTCGCGGGCGCCGCCTCATCGCCCTCGCCATTGTCACCGCCATTGCCATTGCCATTGCCATCGCCATCGCTGGCGCGTGCGTCCGAGGGGACGGACGCAGATGCGGTCGCTGACCTGGCTGCCCCGGCGTTGGCTCGGGGCGCGCCGACGACGGCCGCGCTCGACGATGTGCCGCCGGTCGAGGCGTGGTCTCCGCGTGATCTGCCTCGAATGCCCGAGCGCTTGGTGAAGGCCATGGGGGCGGTTCGACGTCGTCGGGAGCAACTGGGTGAGGCGCTGCGACGTTGGGAGCGCGGCGCCACCGAGGAGTCCAAGCGGGTGGCGGAGTTCCGCGCTTTGCTTGCCGAGGCGGCCGTGGAGGCGGCGGAGCACGCTCGCGAGGCCGCGTGCGAAGCGGCGGACGCCGCGAAGCGCTGTGCCTACGAAATTCGCGACCGGCTCGGGGCGATGTCGGCGGCCGATATGGCGGAAGCGGCGGCCGCTCATGCGCGCGAAGCGTCCGCCGCGGCCGTCGAGATGGCGGAGGAACTGCGAACGAAGGTCGCGGGCGCCTGGGCTGAGGCCGCCCAAGCGGCGGCTCGCGCGGCCGAGGATGCGGCAAGAGTGGCTGCCGAGGTGCTTCAAACGGAGCCCGCGGTGGTCTCCAGCTAGGGGCTAAGGGTGGCTAGATCCTAGGGTTTGAGTTCCCGTCTCCGGCCAGGGTAGGGTTAAGAGCCGCTCTCGGTCGTGTTCTGCTCGGGTTGACATGCGGTCGGATTTCCCGAGACGTCTCAAGTAAGATCCGTTGACATCATGGGCGGCTCGCCTCGCGCGCGGCTGGTGGGTGTCGCATGGTGTGTCGATTGTGATGGGGGATAGGCAGGCATCGGGTGGAGCCATCGCAGCGTCGATAAGCGCTGAGCGTCTGCGCGAGCTTGGTTGCGGCCAGGCGGTCGGCAAATATCGGATTCTTCGCCGTATTGCGACGGGCGGTATGGCAGAGGTTTACGTCGCACGGCGCAGCGAGGAAGACGGCGCGTCGCTTGGGCGCGCGGCCTCGGGCGAGCGCGCATCGGTGAGGGGTACGCAGCCGGCGCAGCGATTCGCGATCAAGAAGGTCCTTCCCCAGTTCTCCACGAGTGAGCGCTTCATCGACATGCTGGTGGATGAAGCAAAGATCACCGTTTCGCTGACGCACCCGAACATCGCCGAGGTCTTCGAGCTCGGCGTGCATGGGACCGACTACTTCTTGGTGATGGAGTACGTCGACGGTCAGCCCCTGAACCGGATCATCCAGCGTGCGTTGGAGCTCGGCCGGCGCGCGGTCCCGATCACGCATGCCGTCTACATTATCTCGGAGATCGCGAAGGGGCTTCATCACGCGCATCAACAGTGCGATCCGGCTGGGCGGCCGCTCGGCATCGTCCACCGCGATGTCTCGCCGCAGAATGTGCTGACCACCTACGACGGCAAAGTGAAGCTGATCGACTTTGGCATTGCGCGGGCGGCGGGGCGAATCAACCAGACGAGCACCGGAATCATCAAAGGGAAGCTGCGCTATTTGGCGCCGGAGATCGCGACCGGCGAAGAGGTCGATGGGCGGGCCGATGTCTTCTGCTGCGGCATTGTCCTGTTCGAGATGCTGACCGGCGAGCCGATGTTCACCCCGAAGAGCGACTTCGAGGCGATCGAGATGGCTTCGACGGCCGCGGTTCGATCGCCACGCTCGCGCAACGGCAAGGTCTCACCCGAGCTCGACGCGATCGTCATGAAGATGTTGGAGCGGAGGCCGGCGGATCGATATCAAACCGCCCACGATCTGCACGTCGAGCTGCGCCGCTTCCTGGGACGCGTCGCGCCGAATTACTCGTCGGAGACGCTGGGCGGGTTCCTGCGGGAGTTCTTTGCGGCGGAGATGGTTGAAGACCGGGCGACCGACGAACTGGCGGAGCGGGTCGCGCGCGCGGCCGAGGTTGGGTTCGACTCGGAGGACCCGACGATGGCTGAGGGGCATCATGAGCCACCTCCGTTCACGGGCGTCTATCGCTCGGTCGTCACTCGCCTCGAGATCGCACGCGACTTCCAGCTCGTGCTCGACGCGGATGGTGGGGCGCCGATGGCGGTCGTGCCCGCGGTGCCGAAAGCGCTCTTCGCCGAGAACCCAAGCCCCGCGCCAGGGGGTACGGTGGCCAAGTCGGTTCCGGCTGGTGGTACGCAGCCCCCGAGATTGACCTTGACGGGGCGATCGCCCGGGCCTTCGCCGGAGCCTCCGAACTTCACCCCGTCACCGAGGTGGTCGACGGAGGTGCGACCTTCGCGCGATCCGCGCCCGACGGCCGGCGCGTCCTCCTCCGTGGCCTTTTCCGTTGCGCCCGCGCCGCCCGAGACGTCTCAGACGTCCCAGACACCCCAGACACCCCAGACGCCGGCGTTGGACGTCGCCTTGGGTGCGATTCCCAAAGCCAATGCGGGCGCCGATCCCCGTGAGCCTTCGTCCATCGTGGTTCCGAGTGGCCGCAGTCTTGAGGGATACCCGTGGCCTTTTTCTGTCGAAGTCGCGACCTCGGCGACGGCGCCGGCCCACAATCCGGATCTCGATGCCTTGGCGGAGGCATGCGTCCGACCTTCCCGACGTCTGCCCCGTTTCGCCTGGGCGTGGCTTGCAGCGGGGGTGCTCGTGGCTGGAGGGCTGTTTGGGATGTTCTCCGTTCGGGACGAAGCGCACGACTCAGACTCGACGGCGTCTCGCCTCGTCGCCTCATCCACGACGAGTGCGAGTCGAGAACCCGCGGGCGCTGGGCCCCGCGGGGCCGGCTCTGCTCCCGAAACCGATGCACGCGCTGCGGTCGAGGCGGGCGCGAAGCCCGCCGCCGACGTAGGCGCTGACGTCGACGACTCGATACCGAGCGCGTCGAGGACCCCGGCCGAGCCCGAGGCGCGGCCCTTGGCGAGAGAAGAGGCGAGAGAAGAGACGAGCGGAGCGGCGATCGGTTCGGCGATCGGTTCGGCGATCGGTTCGGCGATCGGTCCGACGATCGGTCCGACTCCGTCGTTTCAGCCGCCAAGTGGTGGGCCAGAGACCGGAGCTCCGGCGGGCGAGATGCGCCCAGATGCGGACGCGGCGACCGGGCGGATCGTCCTCAAGAATGTCGAGGGCGGTCGGGTTCGTGCCAGCCACGGCCGCGTTGAGGTCGATGGAAAGCGCGTCACGATCCGTGATGTCCCACTTGATGTTCCGGTCAAGGTTCGAGTCGAGTTCCGAGAGCCGGGTCGATCGCCCTACCGCACCTCGATGACGCTGTCGGCGGCGAATCCGGTCTCGGAGGCTGTTGTGCCCGAGGCTGCGCCTTCGCGCGGGGCGCTGCGCATCCGCGCGGAGCGGCCCATGACGATTTTCATCAACGGGCGGAAGCAGGGCCGCACGCCGCTTCTGTTGCGCTTGGCGCCGGGACGCCATCGGGTCGTTGCGCGCAGTGGTCGGACGGTGACCCGCCGATGGGTATATGTGGTGGCGGGAGAGACCGCGGTGCTCAAGCTCCGATGACCCCTCGGCCATGCCGGCGCGGATCCACGCGGCGTGGGGCTCTGAGTGAGCACGGGCCTCGGCGCCGCGTGCCCTCAGGGCTTCTTGAAGAAGCGTCCAAGGCCGGGCTTCTTCTGCGTTTCCTTCGACTTCTCCAGCCGCTGTGTCAGGAGTCGAATCTCGCGCTGGGCTTCCGCGTTCTTGGGGTCGATGGCGACGGCTTCTTTGAAGTGGGTGAGCGCCTCCTTTGCTCGGTCTTGCGCTTTGAGCACCTGGCCGAGATACGTCCGGATCGTGCTGTCTTTGCCCGCGACGCGTACGGCGTCGAGCAGTAAGATGTAGGCCTTTTCGGTCGCGGAGGCCCGTTCGGATCTGGGATCGGCGAAGAGGGCCCACGCGAAATGAGCCTTATGCATCGCGTTGTCGGGGTCGAGCTCCATCGCTTGCGAGAAGAGCTCGCGAGCGCGGGAAAAGTCGCGCTTTCTGAGCATCACCAGACCCATCTGTCCTTTGACATCGGCGTCGCGCACGCGGGCCGCCTTTCGGGCGTCACCCAGGAATCGTTTGTCGTCCAGCAAGGCGACGTACTCCGCGCGGCTCTCCTTGTCGCTTAGGACCTCGTAGGCTTCGTTGATGCGCGCCGAGATCTCTTTCAGGCCCTGCGACAGCTCGGCGTCCGCATCGCTGCCCACGGCATCCGGGTGGAAGCGCTTCGCCAAGAGTGTGTAGGTCTTTCGGAGTGCGGCGGCATCGGTGTTGCGATCGACCCCTAGGACTTCGAAGTGGTTCTTCTCACCGAGTCCCTGCGCGAAGGCTCTGACCTCTTTGAGGAGCTTGGCTTCTTCCATCCTTCGCGTCAGGTCGGCCGTAATGTCGCGCGTGGCCGCCGGGCGCCGCCGCGACCCGCCGTCCGACGACGCCCCAACGAGCCCGCTTGCAGGCTGCCGGGCGTCGGCGCGCGCCGACGACGACGACGAGGGCGAGGATGACGGCGCCGAGGACGTACCCGAAGGCGCAGAAGAAGACGGACCGGTCGAAGTGGACTCTGTGCCGGGCGATGAGGTTGGTACGCTCGAGGAGGATGACGGAAACGAAACGCCTTTCAGCAGGGTGGCCTTGGGGATCGGTATGCCCCTGCTTGCCGGCCCCTGTTCGAGGGCGTTCGCTCGGTCGAGGATTTTCAGTATGGCGCGGACCTGTCGGCGATTGCCGACCGCGCGTTCGAGTTGGTCCGGTTTCCGAGGTTTCGTCAGATAGCGCAGAACGTTTTCGGCTGCGGTTTGAAAAACCTCGATCTTCGTGAGCCCCGTGGGGACGAGCTGGACGGATTTGCCAAGGAGCTCGTTCGAGAAGGCCTTGAGCTCGAGGTCAGATGCATGTTCCACGAGCGCGCTCGTCAGGGTCAGCCAGCCGTCGACCGGGACGCCGAGATCGCGGACACGCGCGCTTTCGCCCGGAGCCGACTGCCACCGTCCTTGGGTGAGTGCGACCAGCTCGGCAAACCTGCGCAGCGTTTGTTGTTGCACGGCGCGCTTGATGTCGTTCGGGTCGGCGCCTCTTGCGACCAAGCAGGCGCCAAGCGGTGGGTGGTTCGGGTCGCGATTCTGCTGTTCGAGGGCGGTCTGCAGCTGTTCGGCCGTGACCTGTTGCGCTTCGAGCAGGATCTCGCCGAGATAGTTCGATTGGAAGCCTCGTCCTCCGGTATGCACGGGATGCCCGCCGCGAAAGAAGGCAACACGTTCGCCCTCGGGGGTCGCGACCAAGATGCCGCCGGTGAAGGCACCGGCCAGCGCGGCGAGGAGCAGCTCGGAGAACCAAGCGGCCTCCCCGAGTTCACCCTCCTGTGGCGCCGAGAGATCGAGCATCGTCTACTCTATCGCGCACACGCCGAGGTCGGTTCCCGTGAAGGGATCGAGGTTTGTGATCGCGAGATCGCACTGCTTGCGTGGTTCAGGGCAATCGGCGTCGCGGAAACAGATTGGGAGACACCGAAGAGGAGGGTTCGACGCCACCTGTGGGCGGCCACACATGAGCGTCCTGCCATCTTCGTCTGATTTTTCGCATAGCTCGGTGCTGCTGCACAGCTCGCCTCGACCCAAAATGCCCGCCTTGACGCAGGCGGTGACTGGCCCCTGCCCGATCACGGTGCAGACGAGACCTGGACCGCAGCTGTCTTCTTCCGTGAGCTCGCAGGTACTGAAGCAGACACCGGCCCCGTTGAAGCCCACGCACTGCTCGCGGGCGCCTTCGCACGTGTTGGGCACTTCTTCGCATACACCCTCGGAGCACACGCCCACGCCACCCTGCGCCCCGCCCAAGGGCCAGCATGTGGTGAGGATCGGGCACGCCGCGGCCACGATCGCGCCGCTGTCTACGGTGGCGTATTCAACGGGCGTACACTGTGGCAGACATCGAGGTCCCCGACCGTTCACGGCCCGGCAAATGGCCCCGGCCGGACACAGGTCGTCGCCCCCCGGCGGGGAGGTGTTCTGATCGCAGCTCTTGAAGAGCTCGACGGAGTTCCGTTCGACGCAGCGGTTCGAAGAGACGAGGCAGACATGATCGGTGTCGCACGGGCAGGGCAAGTCGTCGTCGTCGAAGTCGACAACGAAACTGCAGGCCGCGAGGAGACCGAAGCTCGATGCGACGATGCCCGCGGCAAGGATGGCCGTCCTCCGGCCGCTTGCTCGTGGATCGAGCGTCGTGAACAAGGACTTTGCGAGCAACGAGGGAACGCGGCGCGCTTGAGCGCCGACGGAGAATAAGTTGCGCATACTCAGAACCGCCCGCCGATCGACACCTCGAGGCCCCCCGGAAGAGGCGAGACACTTGCCGACGGACGCTCGAAGAGCGCCTCTACGTCATCGGTGTCCGTACCATCGCCATCGCTGCGGGTGAGGAGAAGCATCGTGAGCCCGCCCGCGATGCTCAGGATGCCGCCGGTGAAGCAGAGGTCAGCCACCAGCGCGTTGGTCTTCCCAGTGCTCCGGATATCAGCAAGGTCGGGACTCGTCTGGGGGGTGTGCCGGAAGTCGCTCTGCGCGGATAGCGCCAAGATGCCGAAGACGGTCCCGGTCGCGAGAGCGACCCCACCCGCCCCGATGAGCGTCCAGCTCACGTAGGTCTCGGGCGGGGTCGGGGTGTCGGTGTCATCGTGGGTCGGGCGCGCCTGTCTGATGACCTCTCCGCGACGCGGGGCAGGCCCAAAGGAGGCTTGTCCCGAGTTTCTTTGCCCCGAAGGCGGCTGTCCGAAGGCCGCGGGCCTGGACGCCCCCAGCACCGACGGCGCGTGTTCCGAGGCCTGGTCGAGCACCTCGAGAGCGAAGCTCGAAAGCGTGCGATCGAACGTCGGGGCGTCGACGTTGAGTACGCGGTGGGCGCTTGCGACTTTGTTCCCGGCCCGGATGTCGAACAGCACCGCCGCGATGGTCGCGTCGCGGCCTCCCTGGGTGACCGTCAAGAAGAAGACGAAGTCTGCGCCGATGAGCTGGCCGAGCGCCGTGATCGATTTGCTGTTCGTCGCTTCCCGCGCCAGTTCGTCTGCGCTGTCGTCTGCGAGGTCGCGAAGCTCGGCGCCGCCGGGGACACTGCGAAGTCGCGCCTGGTGCGTGACGTCGCGATCGGGGGTCAATTCGATCGGCGCCCCGTACGGTGCGTAGCCCAGTCGTTCGAGCCGAAGATAATGGGTGCCCTGCGCGACGTCGCGCACCGTGAGCGGCGTGACGCCCTCGAACTGGCCGTCGATGTAGACGGCCGCGTAGGGCGGCGTGGAGTAGACTTCGACCTTGCCGCGCGACGTCTTCTCGAAGCGCTTCATCGCCCGGTCGAAGACGGCGGCTACCGGGGGCGGTGGGTCTTTGAGCGTGTAGCTCGCGTTGATGGCCAGCAACTCGAGGAAGGCGCTCTCGCCCTCATCGGCGGAGCCCCGCAGCGTGAGCGCGGCTCCGAGCGTTGCGAGAACGTCTTGAAGGCGGGTCGTGTCCCCGAGCGAGGCACCGACCTGCGCGTAGAGCGCCGTGGCCTGCCCAAGGCGAGCGATGGCGTCGTCGAGGCGAAATGCGTCGTAGGCGGCTCGGCCTCCTTCTGCGGCAGCCTCAGCGCGTTCGAGGGTCTCTCTTTCGGTGGTCTCGGGCGGCCCTGCGAGGCTGCCGGCCGGATCGATCACCCGAAACGTGTCGCGTTGGGCGATGACCGGCGGCAATATCGCACCCGCGCGGGCGGCCGGGATCTGGCCTGACGGATCGCGGGCCACGGAGATGATGGCGATCGTCGGGCGTTTGCTCGGTGTCGATTGTGCGGCTTCGGGGGTCGCCAACAGACCCATCCCGGCGACGATCCCGATTGCAGCCGTTCCGGCCGGGGTTCGGGCCGGTGGACGGGTCGGAAGTCGGGTCGGGGTTCGGGTCGGGGTTCGGGTCGGGGTCGCGCGCAGCGCGGCGCATCGTCCTGCGCCCCGTCTTGCGTACGTCTTCGCGTTCGGCATTTGCTCCCACCCCCTTAGCATTCGGGCGCTTGGTCAGGCTACCATAGCGACTGGACATGTGGATGGTGAGGGGATGGCGAAAAGTGGCCCTCTTGGCGGTTCTTCCGTTCGTTGTCGGGGCTGGTCCCCTGACGATGCGGCGTGCTGAGCGCGCCATTGATTTGGCGTGGGAGGCCGAGTTGGCGGGTGACGCTTCGGGTGCGCGAACCGCGTTGGAGGCGCTCATCGCATCGTCGACTCAGCCGGCCGGATCGTCGGGGCGCGCCCGTCTCCGTGCTTGGCTCGAGGGATTGGAGGTCCGAAGCGACGCCTATCGGCGTTTTGGCACGACGTCGGAGGGTTACGCGAAGGCTTTCGCCACTCTTCGCGAGTTCGGGCCAGCCCGCTCGGAGCGCCTTTGGTCTCGCGCGGTTGCGGCGTTGCCGACCCTCGGGGCGGCGATGAGTTCGACCGCCACGGTCGACCTCAGGCTCGAGGGACTTCGGGGGCCACTCGATCGAGAGCGGCTCCGTGATGCGTTGGCCTCTTTGCTCGCGCGACGGGGCGTCATCGTGACGGGCCCACACGCCGGGGACGCGCGACTCGAGGTGCGGCTGGATTTCGATTCGACCGCGCGCGAACCGCGAGGGCACGGCGTCTTGGTGACGGCGCAGGGGTCGGCGGTGCTGCGCGATCGACGGAGCGGGAACGAGGTGTTCGGATCGTTCTCGCGACGGCGCTCGGAGGCTCGGGCCGAGGAAGACTGGGCTCGGGAGACTGCGATGCGGCGCCTTATCGAAGAGGTTGCCGACCGGATCACGTTCATCGTTCGTTCCCGGATGCTCGGGCTGTACGGGACCGAGGTTGGGCGTTCCGCCGGTTTTGACTCGGGTTCGCGGATGGGATCCAGGTAGGATGGGATCTCGCCGATCCGGCGCCGGCCTCCGTCGGGTTTGGCCGGTTTCGCGTGGTTCCAGGTAGCTCACGATGCCGCAGCACGAGTTCGGTCGGTTCGAAGTGTTGGCGCGCCTCGCGACGGGGGGGGCGGCGAACATTTTCTTGGCGAGGCAACCCGGCGCAGCCGGCTTTCGAAAGCTGGTCTGTCTGAAGACATTGCTCCCCGAGCGATCCCGTGACCCAGATTTCCTGGCGATGTTCCTCGATGAGGCGCGCCTCGCCGCGATGCTTCACCACCCGAATTGCGTGCAGGTCTATGATCTTGGAAAAGCGGATGGCGTCTACTACATCTCGATGGAGTATATCCTTGGCGAGACGCTGTGGGCGCTCTTGTCGAGCGTCGCAAAGATGCGGAAGGCTTTGCCGCGACGCCAAGTGGCGGCCGTGATCGCGAGCGCCTGCGAGGGGCTCCATCACGCGCACGAGCTCAAGAACGCGCGGGGTGAACCGTACAATCTCGTCCACCGTGACGTGTCGCCGCAGAACATCATGGTGACTTACGAGGGGCAGACCAAGATCCTCGACTTCGGCATCTTGAAGGCCGAGACGGGGCGCGCCGAGACCATGTCGGGCATCGTCAAAGGCAAGTTCAGCTATATGTCCCCGGAGCAGATCGCCGGTGCGGCCGTCGATCGTCGCAGCGATGTCTATGCGCTCGGGATCGTGCTTTTCGAGTGCCTTGCATCGCGACGCCTTTACCGAGCACAGTCGCCGGAAGACATTGCCCACCTCATCCTCGACCAAACTCCTCCGCGCCTGTCGGACGTCGTTCCTCACATCCCGCCTGCGCTCGATTCGATCGTGTCGATGGCGCTGGCCAAAGACCCCGCCCATCGCTTCCAGACGGCGCAGGAGATGGGGGACGCGCTCCGAAGCTATCTCGATTCCGTTCGATACGTACACACGACTTCGCCGATCGCGAAGCTCCTCGATGAGCGGTTCCACGACCGCATCGAGGCGCGGGGTCGTGTGTACGAGGCCGCGCTGGCCGGTGAATACGACGAGACGGAGCTCTTGCGCGCGCTCGACGCGTCCCCCGTACGCGCGCTCGATCTCAGGGCGAGCCACGAGACCGGCCATCGAGAGGACGATGAGGGGTTGGGGTTCGAGGTCGATGCCGGGACCGATCCCTCTTCGGAAGCGTGGAGCATGGAAGCCATGCTGGCCCTGGAGGTCGCAGCCATCGACGCAGCCCGCGATAGAGCTCGCGAGAGTGCGGGCGATACAGCCCGCGAGGCGGACCGGCTGGCGTTGGCTCGGGCGGCGTCGCCTTCGCCTTGGTCGTCGCCGTTTCCATCGCCTCTGGGAGGTCGGCTCTCTCCCCCGAGCGAAGCGATGGCGCGCCAACGCGACACCGAAGTCACTGGGGCGAGCGACCCCGATATGGATCGGACCGAGATCAATCCGGCCGACGTCGTGCCTTCATCGCGGGAGATCGACGCGGCGCCGCTGAGTCCGCCGATGCAGGGCGCCGAGTTTGATACGGCTCGGCCGCCGGTGCTCCGACCCCTGATGCCTGGCCCGGTCGGCCCGCGTCCGCTCACCGCCGGCGTTGGGCCGATCGTGGTGCCCACGGTGGTGCCCACGGTGGTCCCGACGGTCGTGCCCTTTGTGGTTGGGCCGGCCATGCGCGCAGAAGCGCCTCCTTTCGCGCCGAGCCTTGAGAGACGTCTGCCGATTTCAGAGACGCCATCCCCCGGTGAAACGCATGGCCGTGGCGCGCCCCCGTTGATGCCCGCCGCTGGGCTGCTCCAGCCCGGAGACCTCACGCGGAGCGGTTTTCGCCTGCGGGTCGTGATCGCGGCGGGGGTGTTTGGGCTGGCGGTTGGCGTTGCGCTCGGCTTGTGGCTGGCCCGGACCGCGCTCTAGCCTGGAAGTCCGAACAAACCCCGGCGCGGAACGCGACCGAGGTCATTCGGAGACGAACTGAATGAGCGAGACCGTGATGTTGTCGGTGCCGCCCGCCTGATTCGCCGCGCTCACGAGTTGGTCGCAGGCTTTTTCGAGATCGGGCGCATTGATCGTCAGCTCGAGGATCTCGTCGTCGGAGATCATGCCCGAAAGCCCGTCGGAGCACAGGAGGTAGTAGTCGCCGGGCCTTGGGTCCAGGCGGTTCACGTCGACCTGAACGGTATCCTTCATCCCGAGGGCACGCACGATGACGTTCTTGTGCGGGAAGTTCTCGATTTCCTCGGGCGTGAGGCGGTTCGCTTTGATGTAGTCGTTGAGGAGCGAGTGGTCGTCGGTGATCTGCTCAATCTTTCCGTCCCGTAGTCGGTAGCCTCGCGAGTCGCCTACGTGACCCAAATACGCTCCGCCTTGGGTAAAGAAGGCCGTGACGATCGTTGTGCCCATCCCCTTGAAGCGACCTTCGCGCGCCGCAGCCTCGTATATCCGCAGATTGGAGAACTTGATCGCCGTGACGAGCCGGTTCTCGTCGTACCGAAGATTTCGCTCTTCTTTGTACGGCCATGTGACCTGTTCATCACGGGTCGTCATTCGGAAGAACGACGTGATGGTCTCGACCGCCATCTGACTTGCGACTTCGCCCGAAGCGTGCCCGCCCATGCCGTCGGCCACGATGTACAGGCTCTCTTCTGGGAGCAGCGCCAGGTGGTCTTCGTTGTGGGTCCGTTTCATGCCCACATGCGTCAGGCCAGCGTATTTCAGCTTCATGATTGATCGGAGTTGGTGGGCCTCTTCGTGCGCCACCCACGCGCCCATGTTTCGCGGCTCATCGCGCCAAGTCAAGGAAACCAACCGACGATGTGCGAGGTGGGGGCGGTGAGTACCTCTGGGGTCGGTGAGGAGCTCGGGCGGCGCTCGGCATCACGCGTTGGCTTGCGGGACCGGAACGACGAAGCGGTCGCCCCAGACGAAGCCCTGATCCCCGCGTTCCATCTCCGCCCCGGCCACGAGCGATGACCGAACGACCACCGCGTCCTCGACCCGCTCCCCCCCAGAGATCACGACGCCGGCCCCGACGACCGCGTTCCGGACGGTCGCCCCAGCTTCCACGCGAGCGCCCTCCCAAAGCACGGCGCGCGTGGCCGACGCTTCGGCGGCGACGCGTGCGCCCGGCGATAGGACGACGTCGGGGCATAGGCCTTCGGACGCAGCCTGTCGGTGAAGCCCCAGGTAGCGCTCGAGGGTCGAGAATTCCCACCACCGACCGTCGACGATATGGGCATGGACTCGCCCTTGTTCGATCCAGGGCGGGTAGATGTCTGCGACCGTATCCGAGACCTGGGCCGGAATGCCGGTGAGCACCTCGGGCGAAATGATGTGGATGCCGGTGAACAGGAACGGCGCGGGTCCGGTCGGAACGCGGCCTTCGCCGAATCCGACCACGCGCATTCCGTCGACGAGGACTTCGCGAAAGTGGGCTTTGGTCGGGTTGTTCTTCAGCACCATCGTGACGGCGGCCCGGGTCTCGAGGTGCGCCTTCAGCGCCATCACGAGATCGATGTCGGTGAACAGCTTGCCGTTGACGACGACCAGTGGCTCATCCCGCCGAAGGAGACCTTGCGCGATGGCCCATCCGATGGCGCCACCCGTGCCCAAGATCTGGTGTTCATGGCTGAAGGCGACGAGAGGACGCGCGTCGTCGCTGCTTTCGTCCAGCGCCTCCACAACGGACTCCGGTTGGTGATGCGTGTTGACGACGATTCGCTCGGCCCCCGAGCGCCGAACGTGCCGGACGAGCTGTCTGATGAGGGGCTGCCCGAGAAAGGGGACAGCCGGCTTGGCGCGATCGAGCGTAAGCGGCCAAAGGCGTGTGCCGAGCCCGGCGGCGAGGATCATCGCTTGCATCGCGACTGGTTCATGACAACGCCGACGGCGCCTGGCAAGGACAACACAAGGGCCGGTTCCTTCATACTTGCCGGTTCCTTCATCCTGATTGACCCCAGTTAGGGCTTGCGGTCCTTGCTGCTTGTTTGCGCCCGCTTGTGCGCGCGTGGCCGACCGGTCGAACCCGCCGAGCGCCGAGCGGCCGGTGGCGGCGGAACGGTGGGCGCTTCCGGCCGCGAAAGCGCCCGTTCTCGCAGGGCGGCCGAGCGTGCTTCCTGCTCGGAGCGCTGGGCTCGGAGCTCGAAGAGCTCGCGCCGAAGCGTCGCGGTCGCGTCGTCCACGTCCTCGTCGCCTTCCGCATCAGAATCCGAGTCTGGACCCGCTTGCGGGTTCGCGGTTGCGCCAGCGTGCGTGCGCTCCGCGCTCGTGTCAGGACGCCCCGACTTCCTCTGGCGTTTGGCCTCGCTCTGGCGTTTGGACTCGAAGGCCCGCAGCTTGCGCTCGATGTTTGCCAACTTCTTGTCGAGCGCCGATCGCGCATGTGCGATTTCCAAGGCCTCGACGCGTTCTGCCTCCGAGAGCGGCATGGCCAAGAGCGGGGTCGGCTCGAGGACGACTTGGATCGCGTTTTCGACGAAGCTCGCGTGCCCAAGGCGCTTGCGCCATGTGCCGAAGCCCCTCCGGCGCACCTCGAGCGTAAAATGGCGCTCTTTCGGAACCTGGACGTCGTAGAGCGGCGTCTCGCCCCGGAACGCGCCATCGATGAGGACGCGAGCGCCGTTCGGCTCGGACGTCACGTCGATGCTTGCTGCGGGCTCGAGTTTCATGTGGGCGGTGGTCGATGACTGGCTGCCGGGCGTGACCAGCCACTGGACGGGAAGGTAGCCATCCATGGACACGGCGACGGTCGCCGTCTCGTGGGCGGCCAGGGCTTCGATGACGATCGGCGTGACGGTCCTTTGTCTTATCCCGTTGATCGCGACGGTTGCGCCTGGAGGTTCCGTTCGAATCGTGAGCCCGCGTCCAGCCGCCTTGAGCTCGAAGTGTATCGACGTTCCCGAGGTGCTCGGCAGCGGGGTTTGAACGGACTGGGCCGGCGGGTTCGCGACGAAGCCTTGCCGCTCGACGGTGACGCGCGAAATCCCTTCCGGTTTTAGGCGGACTTCAGCGGGGGTGCGCTGCTCCGACTGGACGCCATCGACCACGATCCGCGCGCCCGATGGTTCGGAAGTGACGGTGAGGACCAGGCGGGATGGTTCGCCGTCGAGTGAGACCCACCGGCTCGCCAGGAGCGCGACCATGCCCACGCCCGCCGCGAACGCGGCGAGGCCGATCAGCTGGGCTCGGGTCGGGCGGACCGACCGGCTGCGCCCGTCGTCCGTGGACCCGTGTGTGGGCCGGTCGATGCGCTTTGGCGCAGAGCTTTCGGAGGCGACCACCAGCTTCGAGTGCTACTCGGGTGTACGGTGTGCGACCAGAGTTATCTATAGGCCTCGGTTCCGGTCGGGCGCCGTGAAGGACAATGTAGGCAGAATTCAAGGCATTCTGCCGTGCCGGCGTCGACGCGCGTCGCAACGACGTCTAGACTCCCCCTCGCTCATGCCCACGGTCACGCGCAGAGAAGACGCCCGACTGGGCGCCGCCGAGGCCACTCTCCCGACGGCGGCTCGAAATGCTGGGGCCGAAGATGCGTCGGGTCAGGCGTTGCTCGTTCGCTGGCGCGCGGGTGACGCGTCGGCCTTTCCGGCTTTGTTCCGCGCGTATCGAAGCTTGGTGTTTGGTGTACTTCATCACCTCTTGCCGTCCGACCCCGAGATCGAGGACGTCGTCCAGCTTACCTTCATCGAGATCTTCCGTTCACTCGACCGTTTCGAAGGCCGGTCGAAGTTGTCGAGCTGGATCGCACGGGTCGCGCTCCACGTTGGATACCATCACCTACGCCGTCGCCGCAGTCGTCCGGCGGACTATCGCGCGGAGCACACGGTTCCCGAGATCGCCGATGAATCGGTGCTTGGCGATCCGGAAGCGGGCATCGGCCGCCACGAGGCCATGACCCATGTTCAGCAGATCCTCGAAGCCATGCCGGAGAAAAAGCGCACGGTGTTCCTGCTCAACGACCTCCAAGGCATGTCGCAAGAAGATGTCGCGGAAGTGGTGGGCACCAACATCGCCACCGTCCGGACGCGTCTGTTCTATGCGCGAAAGGAATTTTGGGCGAAGGCGGCTGCCGATCCCGTCCTGCAAGCGTTCTGCGCCACGTCCGGGTCATGAGGCGATGTGAGGCCGCTTGAGCCTGAGCCTGAAGCCTGAAGCCTGAAGCCTGAAGCCTGAAGCCTGAGCCTGAGCCTGAGCCTGAAGCCTGAAGCCTGAGCCTGAAGCCTGAGCCTGAAGCCTGAGCCTGAAGCCTGAGTCAGGTCCTGGTCCGAAGATGACTTGACCGGGGGACATGAAGGACTCAACGTCGGGCCCGTTGGAGGGGAAGGGTTGCGGGGGTTGCTCCTCACGGTTGTTTCGTTGATCTTGGCGGTTGCGGTCGCGGTCTCGGTGGGCTGGCACCTCCTGTACGCTCGCCTCGCGACGCCCCTCGCGCCTCTCGCGACGGTCGCGTCCCAGGCGGCGTCAGGCGAACGTCAGAGCCTGACCCACGTGATGATCGGGAGACCGGAGGCGACCCAACCCACACCCAAGGCGGTCATGGATGCACTGGCGGCGGCCAAGCTCGTCGAGACTTCGCCGCTCATCGATTGGTATGCGCAACATATGTTTCACGGCGAGCGACTCGTTCCTGGCGAATACGCGCTGTCGCCCTCGATGAGCCTCGTCGAACAGCTCGCGAAGATCGAGCGTGGCGATATCGTGCTTCGCAGCGTAAGCATTCAACCGGGGGCGACGCGCGAGGACGTGGTTGGCGCGCTGGTGGCACAAGGGTTGTGCGATGCGGACGCCCTCGTGGCGCTCATCCGAGACGCCTCGTTTGCTTCATCGCTCGGACTCAAGGCGCCGTCGCTCGACGGATTTCTGTATCCGGACGTGTATACGTTGCCGCGCGGGCTAGCGCCGCGTCGGCTTCTGAGCACGTTGGTTGCCCGATTCAAAACCGAGATCCCGGACGAAACGTTTCGAGACGCGGCGCGCCTAGGTTACGAGCCCGTGCTCGTCGTGGCGGTTGCGTCGGTGCTGGAGCGCGCCGACCTTCCGGCGGCCGAACTCCGCTTGTTCGCACGAGTCGTCTACAATCGCCTCGCCGTTGGCCTTCCGCTCGGTCGCGGGGTCAACGCCTTCTCGGGCTTGCCCGCGTCGATCGATGAACACGCGGTGACTGTCGAGCGCCGCACGCGGCGGGTGGGCAAGAAGGCGCGTCGGCGGAGGCGTGCCCCCGCGCTCTCCTCTCCGTCTGCATCTCCGTCCTCATCTCCGTCCTCATCGTCGTCGTTGCCCCTGTCGTCGCGTCTTCTACCTATCGGCAATCCAGGACGGCGGGCTGTGGTCGCGGCGGCGAATCCGGCGACGACCGACGCGATCTATTTTGTGGCGCGTGACGACGGGACCCACGTGTTTTGCGCCGACCGCGAGTGTTTCGAAGCTGCGCGTCGGCGATGGGGGGCACTGCCGGGCGCCGTCGAGTCTCGACCGTGACGTCGCCCGTGACGTCGCTCGATTTGCCGAGGGTCGTCGTCCGCGATCTCTCGAAGACCTTCCGGGCGCGCCGGAGCCTCGCCTCGCTTCTTCGACCTTGGCGCCCACGGGCCAAAATCTGTGCGCTGTCCAACGTCGATCTCACGGTTTCGGCGGGCGAACTCGTCGCGCTCGTGGGCCCGAACGGCGCCGGCAAGACGACGTTGCTCAAGATCCTGGCGGCGCTCGTTCGTCCGACCGCTGGTACCGCCCTCATCGACGGCATTGACGTCGCACGTTGTCCCGCAGCGGCTCGGGCGCGTATGGGCTACGTGTTGATCGACGATCGCAGCTTCTTCTGGCGTTTGACGGCGCGAGACAACCTCCGGTTCTTTTCCGCCCTGCAGGGCATCTTCGGCGGCGCGGCGGTCGCACGGATCCGCGAGGTTGTCTCCTTGGTCGGGCTTTCCGCAGAGATCGATCGACCCTTCATGGATCTGTCGTCGGGACAGCGGCAGCGCATGTCGATCGCGCGAGGTCTGCTTGCCGACCCTCCGGTGCTGCTCTTCGACGAGGCGACACGCTCTCTGGATCCCGGGCGAGCCATGCGCCTTCGTCGCATCATCCGGGAGGTGCTCGTCGAGTCGAACCAGAAGGCCGTCCTTTTCGCGACCCACGATCTCGATGAGGCCAAGACGATGGCCGATCGCGTGGGCTTGATCGTGGAAGGGCGACTTGCTGCCGTCGGATCCTATTCGAGCCTCGAAACGGAGATCGAGTCGGTATTTGCTTCGGCGGAGGCCGAACCTTGAGGTCGTTCGGCAATTTCCTTCGCCTCATGTACGAGTTCCTGCGGCGGGATGCGCGGATCGCGCTCAGCTATCGCCTGCAATTCTTCTTTCAGGTGAGCTCCGTGCTCTCGGTGGCTGTCACCTTCTTCTTCGTATCGCTGATGATGCGCGACGTCGAGCGTCTCATTCCGTCGCTCGCGAGATACGGCGGCGGCTACCTCGGCTTCGTGTTGGTCGGCATCGCCTTCTCATCCTACCTCAATGCAGCGCTTCAGACGTTCGCGAGCGCGATACGACAGGCGCAGATGACAGGCACGCTCGAGGCCATGCTTTCGACCAAGACGCGGATCGGGCCGCTGGTGGCCGGCTCGGCCGTCTATCCACTGAGTGTGACCACCTTTCGCTCCGTGCTCTTCTTGGCCTCGGGCACGCTCCTTGGGGTTCAGTTCCACGTCGACCGCGTCGGGGTGGCCTTGCTCGTGCTTGGGTTGACCGTGGCGTCGACGATGGTGCTCGGGATCTTTTCGGCCGGGTTCATCGTGCTGTTCAAGCAAGGAGACCCGCTGACAGCGGCGATCGGCGGCTTGTCATGGTTGCTCTCCGGGATCCTCTACCCGAAGGAGATCTTGCCCGGCTGGGTTCAACGCATTGCGGATCTGCTCCCGATGACCCACACGCTCGAGGCGATGCGGCTCCTGCTGCTGGCCGGGGCGCCGCCGTCGGCGGTGGTGTCGGCCCTCGTATATCTTGGGGGCTTCGCATTGGTGGGTATTCCCATCGCTGTTCTTTGGTTCGGTTGGGCCGTGGAACGCGCCCGGATCGACGGGAGCCTTGCGAAGTACTAGGGGACCAGGGACTTGCGGGCTTTCTTCCGAGATCCGCCGGGTCTTCTTCGAAATCGGTGGGGCGCCCTGCTTTCCGTCGGGAGACGACCGGGTTAGCGTCCCTTTATGGTTGTGTGCATCAAGGACATCGCGCGCCTTCAAGATGTTGGGGAGTATCGAGAGCTCCATTGGGAGGGCAGCTTCGACGAGTATCTGGATCTGGTTCGCCAGCGCCCCGGCGTCGTTCGATCCGCTTTCCAGCGCGTCTATGACATGATCGAGTCCCACGGACGCGAGGAGTACATCGACAGCCGAAAGCGTCTTGTTCGGTTCCCGTTCTTCCGCGACGAGCAAAATGGCGGCGCGGATGCGATCTATGGCCTCGATATCGCATTGATGCGTCTCGTAAATGTCTTCAAGTCTGCCGCATTCGGATACGGGACGGAGAAGCGCGTCTTGTTGCTTCACGGTCCGGTCGGATCGGCGAAGTCGACGATCGCCCGCCTCCTCAAGAAGGGCATCGAGGCCTATTCGAAGACGCGCGAGGGGGCGCTCTACACGTTCGAATGGCGTCTCCCGGATGCGCTTACCCACGTGACGGGCGGGCAGAATGTCTTTCGTAGCCCGATGAACGAGGAGCCGCTCAAGCTTATCCCGATCGATTGGCGTCCGAAGGTCTTCGAAGACCTCGGGCTCACGAAGAACCTGCCGTATCCGGTGCAGATCAGCGGAGACGTGGACCCGGCGAGCCGCTTCGTCTTCCGAGAGTTGATGGCCCACTATGGTGGCGACTGGGAAAAGGTCATGAGCCACATCGTGGTCAAGCGCCTCGTGCTCTCAGAAAAAGACCGCGTCGGTATCGGGACCTTTCAGCCGAAGGATGAGAAGAACCAGGACTCGACCGAGCTCACCGGCGATCTGAACTACCGCAAGATCGCGGAGTTTGGCTCGGACTCCGACCCGCGCGCGTTCAATTTCGACGGTGAGTTCAACATCGCGAACCGCGGCGTAATCGAGTTCATCGAGGTCCTGAAGCTCGATGTCGCGTTCTTGTATGATCTCCTATCGGCGTCGCAGGAGCACAAGATCAAGCCAAAGAAGTTCGCGCAAACGGACATCGACGAAGTCATCATCGGTCACACGAACGAGGCTGAGTACAAGAAGCTCCTGAACAACGAGTTCATGGAGGCGCTCCGGGATCGAACGGTCAAGATCGACATCCCTTACATCACGAAGCTCGACGAAGAGATCAAGATCTACACGAAGGACTACAATCCTTCTCGCATCAAGAAGCACATCGCGCCGCACACGCTCGAGGTGGCGGCGATGTGGGCGGTACTGACGAGGCTCGAAGACCCGAAGAAGCACAACCTGACGACGGTCCAGAAACTCAAGCTCTACAACGGCAAGAGCTTGCCTGGCTACACCGAGGACAACGTCAAAGAGCTACGCAAAGAGGCCGTCCGCGAGGGCATGGACGGCATTTCGCCGCGCTATGTGCAGGACAAGATCTCGAACGCGCTCGTCTCCGAGAAGTCGGAGGGCCACCTGAATCCGTTCTTGGTCATGAACGAGCTTGAGGCTGGGCTGAGGACGCACTCGCTCATCAACAATGATGATCAGCGCAAGCGGTACCGCGAGCTGATCGCGCTCGTGAAGCAGGAGTATGAAGACCTCGTCAAGAACGAGGTGCAGCGCGCGATCAGTGCCGACGAAGAGGCGGTGCAGAAGCTGTGCGCCAACTACATCGACAACGTGAAGGCCTATACGCAGCGTGAGAAGGTCAAAAACAAGTACACCGGGCAAGACGAGGAGCCCGATGAGCGTCTCATGCGGTCGATCGAAGAGAAGATCGACATCCCCGAATCACGCAAGGATGATTTCCGACGGGAAATCATGAACTACATTGGTGCGCTTGCCATCGAAGGGAAGGTTTTCGACTACCGGACGAACGAGCGCTTGCACAAGGCGCTCGAAGCGAAGCTCTTCGAGGACCAGAAGGATTCGATCAAGTTGTCGTCCCTCATCAGCAACGTGGTCGACCGTGAAACCCAGAAGAAGATCGATATCGTGAAGCAGCGGATGATCCGGAACTTCGGATACAACGAAGAGTCGGCGACCGATGTGCTCAACTACGTCGCGTCGATCTTTGCGCGCGGTGATGTGAAGAGCTGAGACGCCTGAGACAGATGTTGACTGAAGCCGCGCCTTCAGGGATTCTCCCGTCGGTTTGACGCGTTCTCCTTCCGATTCTGACCCTGACTCCGACGCAAAGGCCGACGCGGCGGGCCCGCGTGCACCGCGTCGTCCCTCGCCGGGATCCAGCACCATGGATCCGTTGATCGGGCGCGTGCTGCTCGACCGATACGAGGTCCTGGAGCGCATCGGCTCCGGCGGTATGGGGGCCGTGTTCGTCGCACGCCAAGCGGCCGTTGGGCGCAAGGTTGCACTCAAGGTCCTTCGGACCGATCTGATGACCAACGAGCAAGTGCGCGAGCGCTTTCGCCGGGAGGCGGAGATCATTGCGCGTCTGCGACATCCCAATACGGTCCAGCTCTACGACTTCGGCGAGACCGCCGATGGGCTCTCGGTCATGGTGATGGAGCTGCTCGTGGGTCAGGCGCTGAATGAATGTCTGCGCGAGCGCGGGACGCTCGGCATCGAGGAGACGCTCCGGGTTGGCGAGCAGGTCGCGTCGTCGCTCCACGAGGCGCACCAACTCGGCCTGGTCCATCGCGACTTGAAGCCGGCGAACATATTCCTGGTCGATGTCGCCGGGCAGATCTACGCGAAGGTCCTCGACTTTGGCATCGCGCGCATCATGGACGAGGAAGCGACGCGCCTGACGTCGACGGGTCAGGTCTTTGGGACGCCGCGGTACATGTCCCCTGAGCAAGCGCTTTCGACGGGTGACGTTGACGCCCGGTCCGACATCTATTCGTTGGGGCTCATCCTTTACGAGTGCCTGGTTGGGCAGCCGCCGTTTGTTGCCCAGACGTCCGTTCAGTATCTTTCGGCGCACACGAGCGCACCGCCGCCCAAGCTCCGTGAGCGGAAGCCCGAGGCCCCTCGCGTCTTGGAGGACCTGATCGATGCGTGTCTGGAGAAGGCGCCCGAGGCGCGGCCGCCGGATTGTGACGCGGTGGCCAAGACCTTGTCGGCCGTTCGTCGCGCGTTCGAGCACGGCGATCGCGACCCGCAGATCGCATTGCCGTCCCTGATTCTGAGTGCATCCGCAGACCTTGCGCTTTCGGGCGCGGGTCTCGATGCGGGCACTGCACCCGACATGGATGCGTTCGGCGTTGCGGCCACCGCGCTTCCGGGCCGGAGTGCGGCCGGCGCTGCCGCGGGCGGGGGTGTCGGCCCGAGCAGTTCGACGAGGTCCGCGACGCTCTTTCCCTCCCAGGGAGAGGGTGCGAATCGGAAAGCGCGATCCATATCCCCGTGGCTCCTCCTCAGCGTGGGGGCGCTCTTCGTCGTCGGCGTAGCGGGTGCGATGTATGCGGTGCGCACGCGTTCGGGCTCGGGACTGGGCGGAGACGGCATCGGCGTTCTTGCGCTCTCCGGCTCTGAGGACTCAAAGGCCGACGCATCCGACCTGAGCGCGCACGCGCAGGGCGGATTTGATGCCTCTGGGGTTCATGGGGTTCGGGCGCTTCAGGGGGATGGCGGCGACGCAAGCCGCGCCGATCAGGCCCTTGGCGCCGACGCGGAAGGCCTTGGCGCATCGAATACGGCGGAGACAGACGGCGCGGCCGGTCGGGCCCGAGATGCCTCGGGGATGGGTGACGGTGAGGCGGCCGATGCGGGGCCGGGCGACGATGACGCGGCGACGCTCGATGCGGGTCGTCGCCGTTCCACCACGCGCCGTCGCCCTCGCTCGCGTAAGGCAACCGAGCGCGCGCCGTTTGGCGCCGATGCGCTCGAAGGCCCGCGCGGAATGGTCATCAACATTGGGGATGAACACGAGGATTTGCGGAATCTCGCGACCCGCTGCGAGCGGAGCGTGCTCCGTGGGTTGTCCAAGCTGTCCACGGATGGATGCCCGCCGGGGTGTGCGATCCTCGTCGACCAGCTTTGTGGCGGGCGCACGCCCGCGAACGAGATCGACGTGGCGCCTGGCCGCAAGACGGTCGCCATTGTTTGCGACCGAAAAATCGTGCGGAAGGTCCGGGTTCAGTTTTCTGAGGGTAAACTACGGAAAGTGCGCTGCAAATAGCCAGGGATGCGAGCGCGACCGAACCTGCATCCGTCGCTGGTGTAGGTCTGGCGGGTGCTTGCATCGAGGGTTGCGCATGGTACGCTCGTGTACTCCCAATGGTGAAGGTGGACAGTGGCCGTGCAGGGCCAAACGTGGATGCCCAAGGTGCTGTCGAGTCAACGCGCACCGGCCCTCACGGCGATACGATCGTCCGCGACGAAGTTGGGTCTGCGTCCGAGAGGCCGTCGGAGGGCTCTGAGTTTTCGCGGGGATCAAGGGGAGATCGGGCCCACGAACGTATTCTCGGAACGGACCCGGCTTTGACCTTTACCGCCTCCACTTCCACTTCCACTTCTTCCGCGTCCGCGTCTTCCGCGTCTTCCGCGTCTTCCGCGTCTTCCGCTTCGCCGATGCGCGAGGGATCGTCGCTCATCGAAGCGCGCGTTGCGCAGATGGCGGCCGGGACCTCGGCGCGCGAGGGCGCCGCACCCCGCAGGACGACGTCGGCGGCTACGAGGACGCGGCACGGTGGCGTGCGACAAAAGAACTTGGACATCGAAACCGAGGGCGGTGGCCCACCGATGAATGCCGATCAGCGGGCGGCCATGCGGCGCGCGAACGAGATCGCGTCGCGGGGTGCCGCGATCCTGAGAACACGGTTTTCGGGCGATGAGGCCCCCTAGTCGGGGAACTGGCCCTACGTAGGCGAACGGATACAGCGAGGTCAGGATGTTGCGGGGTCAAGGCAGCGCCGAGGAAGCTGAGCTCAGGCGTCAAGTCGAAGGTCTTCTTGCGCGTGCAGAGGAAGCCGAGACGCGTGAAGCGGCCGTCGATGCGGTCGCTCAGGCTCTGTTGATGGGTCTCGTCTTCGAGATGAAGGCGACCCGAATGAGCATGCGCGCGAAGCGGATCGCGAAGCCCGAGCGGGCGGCGGCCGTGCTCCGCGCGTGCGGTCTCGATCGCCTGCTCGTCGAAGGCTGGGTGCGCGGCCGCGTAACGACCACCGCGGCCGACCGTCAACTGGCCCAGATGCGGGACGCGCTGGCGACGCGGCGATGTGCCCCCGAAGATCTGAAATACGGCATCTTGGCCTTCGACGGGTTTGCTCAGCGCATGGCGGCGGCCGATTCCGACGGGACCTTCGCCTATACACTCAAGGAAAACCGAGCCCGGGACCTCCTCTTGACCTTCGCCCGCGCGCTTCACCGGTAGTCGAACTGAACTGCGACGCACGAATCTGGTGAGTGTCGCACTAGCGGAGTTCTTGCGCGGCCGCTACGCTTGTTCTCAGCATGAGCTTGAAGATCGACACTGATCACGGCCGCTTTAAGTCGATCGTGCGTGGACGGATTAAGCAGAACCTCAAAAAATACATCCAAAAAGGGGAGATGATCGGCAAGCAGGGCAAAGACATCGTGTCGATCCCAGTACCGTCGATCGAGCTGCCTCGGTTCCGATTTGGCCATCGCGACACCGGTGGGACAGGACAGGGCGAAGGTGACGTGGGCGATGTTCTTCAGCCGGGGCAGGTCGAGCCGGGCGACGGACACCAAGCAGGCGAGCAGGCCGGGCAGCACGTTCTCGAGGTGGACGTGACGATGGAGGAGCTTGCGGAGATGCTTGGAGAAGAGCTCAAGCTGCCGCGTATCGAACCCAAGGGCAAAGAGCAAATCGAGAACGTCAAGTATCGGTACACGGGGGTGAACTCGGCCGGTCCCGAGTCTCTTCGGCATTTCAAGCGCACGTACAAGCAGGCGCTCAAGCGAACGATCGCGGCTGGAATGTACGATCCACACCGACCGGTTGTGATTCCGCATCGGCAGGACCAGCGGTACCGAACATGGAAGGAGGTCGTCGTCCCCCAGGCGAACGCCGTAATTCTCTACATGATGGATGTCTCAGGCTCGATGGGCGATGAGCAGAAGGAGATCGTTCGGATCGAGTCATTCTGGATCGATACTTGGCTCAGGTCGCAGTACAAGGGGATCGAAGCGCGCTACATCATCCACGATGCCATGGCCAAAGAGGTCGATCGCGAGACGTTTTTTCATACGCGCGAATCCGGTGGCACCATGATCTCTTCGGCCTATAAGCTCTGCTGGAAGATCATCGAATCCGACTATCCGCCGTCGCAATGGAACATCTATCCATTCCACTTTTCGGACGGCGATAACTGGTCAGCGGATGACACGGGCCAGTGCATCGCGATCCTGCGCGACAAGGTCCTACCGGCCTCCAACATGTTCTGCTACGGACAGGTCGAGTCGCCCTACGGCTCGGGGCAGTTCATCAAGGATCTTCGGGAGTCGTTCCCGGACCGAGCCCACGGTCAAGTGGTGACCAGTGAGATCAAGGACAAGGAAGCGATCTACGCCTCGATCCGCGATTTCCTCGGCGCCGGCCACTAGGCGGCCGGATCATCCATGTCTGGCCGAGGGCTGTGAACGGGGCGTTATCTCGACGTCGCTTCGGGGCCCATGTTACAAGCCACGGGGAGATGCCAGCGGACCGCGAGCTTGAGGTGCCTTCGGAGCGCAAGGAGGAGGTGGCGGGCGCACCGACGGAGAGCTTGGGGCCGCCCGGCGGCGGTCCGTCGGGAGACGCCGCGGGCGCGCCGGCGGTCGTGCCGGCGGTCGTGCCGGCGGTCGTGCCCGATGGAGGCGGCGCCGCCCCTGAGGCCGGATCGCGAACGCCTTCGCCTTTGTCGAGGTCTTCGGCGTCCCCGGGTGGCGATCACCCGCCGCTGCCGACGCTGCCCCTTCCGGGAGACTCGCAGGAGGGTGCGCTGTTTGCCGTCAAAGCAGGGGAAGATACGACGCGTTGGGAGGCCCTCATCGCAGGTTATGAGCGCGATGCGCTCGCCCTGGGGGACGATCGAAGGGCTGCCGTTCTCTTTCTTGAGATGGGGCGGATCTGGGAGGAGCATCTGGCCAAGCCGCGCAATGCGGCCACGGCCTATCAGCGTGCCTTCAACATCGATCCGAAGGACCCGGCGATTCTTCACGCCTCGCGGCGACTGTTCACGGAGGTCGGCAACTGGACGATGGTCGTTCAGATTCTGGACTACGAAGTGCAGCATGCCGAAGGGGTGGAGCACCGGGCGACGCTGTTGGCTGAGAAGGGCTCGATCCTCGAAGAGAAGCTGAACGCTGAGCAAGAAGCCGAGGCCGCGTACCGGGCGGCGCTGGACGTCTGGCCGGCGGAGCCGATCTCGATCAATGCGCTGGAGCGCCTCTACCAATCGCGCCAGGATTACACGGCGCTGTACGCGGTTTATGCTCGTGCGCTCGAGACGGCCGACCAGAAGTCGCGGCGCCTGCCACTTCTCGCGGCGTCGGCGCATGTGGCTGAAGATCGACTGGATGACAGTGAGGCGGCGATCCGTCATCACCAGGAGATTCTCGCGCTCGATGCGCACAACGCCCTGGCGCTTTCGGCTCTGCGCCGTCTTCTATTGCAGACCGGCCGCTGGCGCGAGCTGGTTGAAACGCTGAATACGTCGGCTTCGGCGACGCAAGGACGCGAAGAAGCGGGGCAGCACCTCCTCACGGCGTCGCGCGTTCTTCATGAGCAACTCCACGAGACCGAGCAAGCGCTTCTCACGATGCTCAGAGCGCTCGAGCATGTGCCTGAAGATCTCAGCACGCTCAAAGAAATCGAGTTTCTATACGAGCAGAACGAGCGGTACGAGGAGGTCGTCAAGGTCCTGCGACGGGAGGCGGAGGTCACGTCCGAAGCACGCGACCGCGTGCCGATTCTTTTCAAGCTCGGAGGTATTCTCGAGGATCGTCTCGGCCTCCCCGACGAAGCCATCTCGGTTCTCGAGGAGGCGGTGTCTTTGATGCCGACGTACGTTCCGGCGAAGCAAGCGCTCGGTCGCCTATACGAGAAGACTTGTCGCTGGCAGGCTCTGGCCGACCTATTCGAGATGGAGGCCCGCCTCGACGACGACCTCGCGCTTCGGGTCACGAAGCTCCTCAAGCTCGCCGAGATTCAAGAACGCCGTCTGGGCGACGTAGGCCGGTCGGTCAAGACGTTGACCGATCTCCTTACCCAGAAGCCTGACTATCAGCCGGCGCGTAAGCAGCTCGAGCGGATCCTCCAGGAAACGGAGGACTGGACGCGGCTTCTTTGGCTCTACGAACAGGAGCTCACCTTCACGGAGGACCGGGATCAGAAGATCTTTCTGCTAAACCGCATTGGCCTTCTGGCTGAAGACCGGCTGCAGAACTTCGATGTCGCCTGGAATGCGTTCGAGCGCATCTTGGCCGCGTCTCCGCGTCACCTGCACGCGATTCGTACGCTCGCGCGGCTTGCGGCCAAGCGAGAAGCCTGGCCCGAGCTCTTGCGTATCTATGACCTTGAGGTCGAAGCAACCGACGACCAGAAGGAGGTCGTCGCGATCCTGCATCGGGCGGGCGTGGTGATGGAGGAGAATCTCGGTGACCGCGATTCGGCGATCGCCCAGTACGAGAAGGTTCTGTCGCTCAATCCGACGTACCTCCCGGCGCTGAAGAGCCTGGGCCGTCTCTACCATCAAACTGCGCGCTGGCAAGACCTGCTCGCGATGTTCAACGCTGAGCTTGAGGTGTCGCGGTCGTCGGAGCAGACGATTGCGCTGCTCTTCCGGATGGCCGATATCTTGGTGGATCACGTGGGCGACGATGCGATGGCGGCGAAGGTCTACCATCGCGTCCTCGAGATCGACGCGGGCAATTTGCCTGCGCTGCGATCTTTGGCCGAGATTTACACCAAGGCGCAAGACTACGAGCATCTCGTCGAGATCCTGTCGCGTGAGGCGGTGTCTCTCAAAGAGGCCAAAGATCGAGCCAGTACTCTCGTGCGCATCGCGGAGACATGCGAGACCAAGCTGAATCGGCCGGAGCAGGCCGCGGAAGCTTATCAAGAAGCGCTTCGGCTGGGGTTCAGTTTCGATCCATCGATCCGAGCGCTGGTTCGCATCTATTCCGCGCAGGGCATGTGGAGCGCCCTGTATCGCGCGCTTCGCGCCGCGTACGATCACGCGACCGAAGACGACGACCGCGTCGCCATCTTGCTACGCTGCGCCGAGGTTGCCGAAGACAAGCTGGGAGATTTGGACATCTCGGCGGAGAGCCTGGAGCGCGCGCTGGCGCTTCAGCCGAGGAACACCGTCGTGCTTGCGCAGCTCGAACGGGTCAGCGTGGCTCGCCGCGACTGGCGGCGGGCGATCGCGATCGGTCAGTATCTTGCTGAGCTCGAGACGGACGTCCGTCTTTATGCCGCACGCCAGATTCGCATCGCAACGATGAAGGAGACCGAGCTCGAGCCTCCCGAGTCCGGCGCGGAGCAGTACCTCCTTGCGCTCAACCGAGTCCCTGAGCACCCGGTAGCCCTTCGTGCGCTCGAGATCGCGTACTTGCGGGCCGGACACTGGGAGGGGCTTGCGCTCTTCTATCAGCGAGAGGCGATGGTGACCGAGGCGCTGCCGGGGCGTGTTAGCCTCTATTACCGCGCAGCCAACGTCGCGGAACTGCGTCTTGGCCATGACCGCTTCGCGGCGGCGATGTACGATGAGGCTCTGAAGCTGGCTCCCGAGCACGTGCCGGCGCTCCGCGGTCGTCGCCGCCTCGCGGAGAAACTGAACGAATCCGATATCATGCTCGCCTGCTTGCTCGCCGAGCGGAAGGTGACCTTCGACGTTGGACACCAGCTCGAGCTGAGCGTCGACGTGGGTCGGATATATCAGGACCGCTTCAAGGACCTTCCGCGGGCGATCGAAAGCTATGAGGCCGTGCTGGCCACGTCGCCCGACAACCTCAAGGCGTTCAATTGCCTCGAAGGCATCTACATCGAGCAGGGGCGGTGGGCCGATCTGAAGCGCCTGCTCGAGCTCCGCGCGGGATCCGTCCCGGATGAGGAAGAGCAATGCCGCTTGCTCGTCGCGGCCGGACAAGTCGCGCAGGATCGGATGAACGACATCGATGGTGCGCAATCTCTTTACGAGCGAGTGCTCGAACGCGAACGGATGCATCCGACCGCTTTGGTTCGTCTTGGACCCATCTATTTCCACAAGGAACAGTGGGATGTCGCGATCGACATCTTTCATCGCACGCTGGCGGTGAACAAGGAGCCTGAAGTTCAGCTCGATGCCTTCAAGAGTCTCGGGATCATCTTCCAGGAGCATCGCCAAGACTTGGTGAAGTGCGTCCAGGCCTTTCATTCGGCGCTGCAGATCGACGGTCAAGATGTCGAGAGCCTTCGCCGCCTATCCCGGGTCTATCGGCAGGCCGAAGACTTCACGAGTGCCATCAACGTGCTCCTTCGGCTCGCCGAAGCGGAACCGTTGCCGCGCAACAAGGTTACGACTCTCCTCGAGTTGGGTGCTCTCTACGAGCGGGTCGGTGACCCAGCGAGCGCGATCCTGGCGAATCGCAAGGCGATCGAACTCGACGCGACGAACGAAAAAGCCATGGGGCGGCTCCTCGTGCTCTACGAGCAGCGCGAAGAGTGGAATGCGCTGGCGGAGATCACGGCGTCTTTCGTCCAGAAACTCCCGGCAGAGCGGAAATCGATCGCGGGTCCTCTTCATCTGAAGATGGCGGATGTCTTCGAACACAAGCTCAAGGACGACAAGCGCGCCATCAACGCGCTTCGCTATGCGCTCGACGCGCAGCCGGGGCTGGTCGAAGCGCTCCATCGGTTGGCGGCGCTCTACGGTCGCTCGTCCGACACGTTTGGCCAGGCGATCGAGATCCACCGCCGCCTGCTTCTCCTCGACCCGTTTCGGATCAAGAGCTACCACGAGATGCACCAGATGTTCCTTCAGCGAAAGGAGCACGACAAGGCCTTTGTGGTGGCCGAGATACTCGTGTTTCTGCGTTCGCAGGCTCAGGACGAAGATCTCTACTATCTCGAGCACAAGTCCAAGGTGGCGTCGCACACGGAGCAGCAGCTCTTGGAGCCCGATCACGACGCGATGATCGTGCATCCCGATGAGCGTGGCGCGGTGCGCGCCTTGTTTCAGGTCTTGGCCTCCGAATCGGGCAAGTGTTTCGAGGGCGATCTTTCTCGCTATGATATCGCGCGGCGCGATCGGCTGGCGGCCGGTGCGCCCAATCATCTTCGCCAGCTTGCCGACGAGCTTGCGTTTGTGCTCAACGCGCCGCCCTTCGATCTCTACTTGACCAAGGCCATGGAGCTTGGATTTTTCCTCGAGAACGGAAATCCGCCCGTGCTGATCGCGGGGCACAGCGTGGGGCGGCGCATGCAGGACCGCGACCTTAGGTTCATGCTTGGACGCGAGCTCGAGCGACTCAAAGGCGGTCATCATATCCTCACGATGCTCGGCGCGGAGGATACCGCGGCGCTCGTGGCCGCCATCGCGCGCATGACGCCGGCTGGTGCCGCCACCCCTGAATCGAGTCGCATGGAGGCCATGCGTCGCCAGCTCTTGCGAGGCATTTCGAGTCGGGTGAAGAAGATTATCGAGGAGCGCATTGCGCAGCACCTGGCTGGTTTGCCGGTCGACATCCCGAGGCACCTCGAGGCGATCGTCCACACGGCGAATCGGGCGGCGATGGCGGTGACGAACGACGTCGAGGTCGCCGTCCGGAACATCGCGAAGTCTTATCCAGACATTCGGCCCGTATTCCGTGACGCCCAGGGCGCGGCCGAGACGATCGGGCAGATCCCCGAGGTGCGAGCGTTGCTGGGGTATGTGGTCAGCGAGGAGTATTTTGCGCTCCGGGCGAAGCTGGGGTTCTCGATCCAAAGCTAGGATCCATGGTCAATGCGAAGGAACGCCTGGAGCCGCGTTCGGTGCGATGTCCTCCGACCCGTCGGAGTTGCGCTGGCGGCCGGTTGGCGGTAACTCATCGGCTTGGGGCCTCGTGTCTTGTGGCTCCTCGCTTATCCGAGTGCGTCTTCCGCGATGACTGAAGAGGTGCGCCCGAGGCCTGGTTTGCCAACGCCGCGTTTCCGGCTGGAACTCCGGATGCTCCGCATTGCGCTGTTCGTCCTGATGGCTATGTCCCTCATTGCGGCCCTGTTCGTCGGGCCTGCGCTGGATGGCGCCGTGGCCCGCGGCGCTTTGGCTCCTCGATGGCTCTTCTTGCCCATCGGCGTCTACGGATCGTTTTTCTTGGTGTACTGCGTTGACCGGTGGGGGCTCGTGAGCCGACGCGGATATCCCGCGGGAAAGGCCCTCTTCCAGCTCGTGTTCGGGATTGTTTTTGCGCTGTTGCTCCTGCCCTCCAAATCGAGAGATTCGAGCGACACGACGCCCGGGCACGCGTCGCTTGGTTCGGGCATCGACGCATCGAAGACCGGAGCTGACCTTCCCGAGGGTGGCGGAACCTGTGGCGTTGGCGACAACGCCAGCGCGCGCCTCGAGATCGATCGGCTGCTCGAACATGGGGACGCCCAAGTCCGGGTGGCCACCGTTGAAGCCCTGGGCTTTCGGGGGGCGACGGCCGCTCGCGTCTCACGCGTCCTGCGGCTGACGGGCGATCGCGATGCTCGGGTTGCGAACGCCGCGTTTCGGGTCTTGTCCGTTTGGTCGGCCCAAGGCACGTGTGATCGAGACCGCTTGCGCGCATGGGCTGAGGCACGGGCGATGCCCGAGGGGCAGGTCGTGCCTGCGCCGAATGGTGATGAGGGAGAGGAGGGGGCTCGCTGATGCGCTGGCAACTCGTGCTGCAGACCGCCGTGGGGTTCGGAGTTTTATTTTGGCTGGGCCGGGACGCGGCGGAGCGCTATGTCGGACCACCGTCCGAAGCCCAGGCCGAACGGACGGCGCAGGCGGAAGCGCGGGCGGTGGTGTCTCAAGTCGCGCGAAAGTGGGTGAGCGTGCGCGATGCGCACCGGTCGCTTCTGGCGACGCAAACGACGGGGTCGATCCTCACGATCCTGGAAGATGCGAAGGGCGCGTCGGATTCGGCGTCGGATTCGGCGTCGGAGGACGGAGCGAAGGGCCCATCCTCTGAGCTCGGCGCTTTGCTGGTGAGCGCGCTCGCCCAAGCCGGGGTCGAGGGCGGCTCGGCGGCTTTCGTGGCGGCGAACGGCACGTCCGCGGCGGCGTTGGGACCGGGGTCAACTCAACTTTCGTCCGTTGCGTCGACAAAGGAGGCCCTCGCGGGCTCAAGCACTGTTCGATTCGATCGTCTCGAGGATCACCTCTTCATCATCGGGAGCGCTCCGGTCGTGGCCGCCCATGGCGGCACAGCGCCTGTTGGCGCGCTTGCGCTCGCTTTGCCACTCGACGACGCGCGCCTGCGCGGTTGGGTGACGAGCGATCCCGAGATGGCGGGGACGCACGTCGCACTCTTTCAGGGCAGTCGACTGGTGGCGAGCACGCTGCCGAGTGCAGACCAACAGGGTGTTCAAACGACCGACGGCCTGGGCGTTTCATTGAGGATCCAGGGCCGGTCCTATGCCGTCGCGCGCAGTACGATGACCGACGATGCTGGCTTCGGTCTGACGGTTGTCGGGTTGGTTCCGGTCGACCGGCTCTTCGTGACCGGCGTCATCGATGGTGCTCAAGCTCTGATCTCGATCCTCGGCGGCATCGCGTTTCTGGTCGTTCTCGTCGTTATCGCGGCCGCACCGAGGCCGGCGCCCGAGGTTGTCGAGATCCCGGCCGAGGCGCCGCCCGTCGATGAGACCGCAGCGTCGTCGTTTCGCGGCGCGCCCCCTTCGCGCCCCATGGCTTTGGCCGGAGCCCAGGCCGCTGCTCGTGCGGGGCCGACGGACTCGGCGCATGGCGCCGCGGCCGCGTCGATGGGGGTCGGGGCGAATTCGTGGCGGACCGGTTATTCATCATCGGATCCATCCGATCCATCGGATTCCGCAGCTTTCGGCGAGGACGATGGAGACGTTTCGTCGCTTGAACCCACGCCGTTGCCGCTTCCGCTCGATGCGCTTTCGGAAGCCGCGCCCTCCGGTGATGATGGGATGCCCGTGGACCATCGTTGGACCGGTGGTGCGGCGTCTGTTCGGTCGCGGCCGCCCATGGGTGCGGCACCCTCGGCGGTTCCCGAGGCTGCATCGGACCTCTTTTCGGCCATCGATCGTGCGGCTTCGTCCTCAGCACCCCATGTCGGGGGCGCGCCCAGTTCTATGTCGGGGCTGCGGGTCGATCCAGCCGAGGACTTGCCGGCGCCCAAAGGCGGCATGCCCCTCGGCGTTTCACCGGCGCTCGCGGCCCACTCGCCCTCGACGGACCTCCCTATGCCTAAGGGCGGATCCTTCCCGGGATTTGGGGCGGCGATGCCTGTCTCACAACCGACGGTGTCGAATCCTAATCGGCAGGTCCTGCCACCCCTCTCCCAGACGCCGCCTCTCCCGGATCGTGATCGTGGGGGGGCGCGGGGAGCTCCGGAAGTTCCGGACTTTCCGGAAGTCCCGGAGGCTTCGGAGGCCGTGGTCGAGGCGCGCAAAGCGGAGACCGCGCCTGAGGATCCACTCCCGTCGCCTCCCCCTGCCTTTCCCGCGCCGCCGGCTTTTCCTCGGTCCGGGGCTGCGGGCTCGCGTCCTCCTGACGCAGGCCGCGGCGCGAGCTCCGACCTGGGGGCGCCTGGCGGCGCTCCACCCGGGTCGATGGCGAAGGTTGCTCGCGGCGCGGACGACGAGGCCGTGGCGCTTCCTGGGCGCTCGGCTCGCGGGGGCGCGGCGCAGGCCGAGGATGGTGCGGTGGCATTGCCGGGGGCGGCCGCTCCGTCGGCGCCGGGTCGCGCGCCGTCACAAGCTGCGTCCGGGGCTGGGCCGGCTCGGTCGCCCGAGAGTCCGACGGCCTTCGATGAGACGCACTATCGAGTGGTCTACAACGAGTTCGTGGCCTCCAAGGCTCGCCTCGGTGATGCCATCGATGACGTGACCTTTGAAGGGTTCAGCGCAAGGCTGAGGAGCAGTGAGCGCGACCTCATCCAGCGGCACGGCTGTCGTGCGGTGCGCTTCCAGGTGTTGGTGAAAGATCGCACCGTGTCGCTTCGTCCGCAGCTCGTCCGCTGAATTCATTGCGTACGGGATGGATGGTCGACGCCCCGGGTGGGGGCGTGCTACGAGGTGGCCGCGCGTTATGCTCGAACATCTCGTCGTTGAAAACCTAGTCCTGGTCGATCGGGTCGAGCTGGGTTTCGGACCTGGCCTCAACGTCCTTACCGGCGAGACGGGCGCGGGAAAGTCGGTCCTGGTTCGAGCTCTGTCGCTGGTTCTCGGCGGGCGAGCGCAGCTCGATACGATTCGCACGGGGGTCGATGAAGCGGTCGTCGAGGCGCTCTTCACGGTGACCCCGGGATCGCCCCTCGCTTTTCGTCTGGAAGAGCGCGGCGTTTCGGTCGAAGAGGGTGCCCTCGTCGTGCGCCGTGTGATTGGGCGCAGCGGTCGAGGCCGGGTCTCGTTGAACGGACAGATGGTCACCGCCTCGATGCTGGCGGACGTGATGCGCGGCGTGGTCGATGTCACCAGCCAACACGAACACGTGTCGCTGCTCGATCCCGAGACGCATCTTGAGGTGCTCGACGCTTTTGGCGGCCATTTGGGGTTGCGCAGTGCATACGCCGAATCGCATGCCGCGTTCCTCGCCGCCCAAGCGGCGCTTTCGGCACTGAACATGGACGAGGCCGAAAAGGCGCGCCGCGAGGACTACCTTCGATTCGCGCTCGATGAGCTTCAGCGCGTCGACCCTCAGCTTGGGGAACTCGAGGCGCTGGAGGAGGAGCGCACGCGGCTTCGACATGCGACGGACCTCATGTCAGGTGTGCAGCGTGCGGAAGCCATCCTCTATTCGGACGAGGGGGCGGTGGTTGATTCGGTCGGGCGGATCGAGCGCGAACTCGAGCGGCTGATGCAGCTCGACGAGCGCTTGGCGCCGACACACGCTCAGCTTCGGGGTGTGGTGGCGGAGCTTGAAGATCTGGCGCGGGGGCTGTCTCGCTATCAGAGCAATCTCTCCGCTGAGCCGGCTCGCCTCGATGAGGTCGAGGAGCGCCTCGACGAGCTCAAGAAGCTGTCGCGCAAGTACGGGGGCACGATCGAGTCCGTCCTGAAGACGCGCGATGCGCTTGCCGTCGAGCTCGACGCGCTCGAGCACGACGAGGCGCGAAAGGCGGCGCTCGTGGCCGAACTCGAGCGCCATGAAGCAGCGCGGTTGACGCAGGGCGGTCTCCTCTCTGAAGCCCGGCGTCGGGCGATTGGGGCGTTCGAGGACAGCATCAAGCGCGAACTGGCGGATCTTTCCATGGCTGGGACGCGTTTTTCGGTCACGCTTCGACCGCAAAGTGATCCCTCGGCCGTCGGACTCGAGCAGGCCGAATTCGAGATCGCGCCCAATATGGGGGAGCCTCTTCGACCGCTGAAGCGGGTGGCTTCAGGCGGTGAGCTCTCGCGTGTGTTGCTGGCCGTGAAGCGCGTTCTTGCGGACCGCGGCGCAGTGTCCACGTTTGTCTTTGACGAGGTTGACACCGGGATCGGGGGGGCGGTTGCCGATGTGCTTGGGACGAAGCTCAAGGACGTCGCGGAAGGCGCGCAGGTGATCTGCGTGACGCATCTTCCCCAGATCGCCGCGTATGCCGATCACCACTTCCGTGTGGAGAAGACCGAGATCGAGGGGCGAACGGTGACGCGGCTCTATGGCTTGGGGGCGGCGGCTTGCGTTGAAGAGCTGGCCCGTATGCTCGGGGGGGTCGAGATAACGGATCGCACGCGAGCTCTGGCCAAGGAGCTCAAGAGCCGGAGCGCCGCCAAGAAAGATGGTCGCTCCGCGGATGTGAACGCGTGTGCTCAGACCCCGGAATCGGGAGTCGAGGCCACCGCCGAGCCGGCGGACAAGGGGCGTGGGAAGCCGGCGAAGACGGGGCGGCACCCGGCGATGACGAGTGGCCGCCGGGCGGATTCGCGGCCAGCGAAGCCTTCTCCTGAACCCTTGTCTAAGGGGGGTGCGGCCCGCGCCGGGCGGGCGTCATCGGGGCCGAGGCGCTGAGGTCCCGTAAGATGAGGGCGAATAGCCGCCAATTCATTGAAATTGATCGGGGCGTCTGCCTAATATGTGGGTCTACGCGCCGTGGGAGATAAACAACTCAAGATTCTGTCGTTTGGGCTCACGGACGTTGGGATGCGTCGGGATCACAACGAGGACAGCTATCTGGTCGACGACGATTCCCTTCTTTACGTCGTCGCTGACGGCATGGGCGGGCATCTGGGTGGCGAGATGGCGTCGATGTTGGCGGTGAGCACCATGCAGGAATTCGTCCGCAAGGCTCGGACCAAAGTGGTCAACGGAGAATCCTACAAGGGGCCGATCGAAACGCATCCTGCGCTCCATATGTTGCCCGAGGCCGTGAAGGCGGCCTGCGCCGCCATCTTCCAGAAAGCCCAAGATGTTCCGGAGCTTCAGGGCATGGGAACAACGGTCACGGGTGTTGCGTTCGTCGACCAGTATGCCTTCTTCGGTCACGTGGGCGACAGTCGCGCGTATCTTATCCGCGACGGTCGGATCGAGCAGCTCAGCGAGGATCATTCTCTGGTCAACGAGCAGCTCAAAGCGGGCCTGATTACAGCCGAGCAAGCCCGAATCAGTCGATTCAAGCACATCATCACCCGGTCGGTTGGCTTCGAAGAAGACGTGGCGGTCGACACGATGGTTGTCCCGGCGCAGGAGGGAGACCTCTATGTTTTGTGCAGCGACGGCCTCGCGAACCTCGTCTCGATGTTCGAGATCCGCGACGGTGTTTGCGACAACTTCCTGCGCGATGCGCCGCGTCAGCTGATTTCGCTCGCCAACGAGCGCGGTGGTGATGATAACGTCACGGTCCTTGTTCTGTACGTCAACGGTGAAGAGTAGCCGACGGCCGGATCGTCGGATCGGGGCGGGCCGCAGGGCGACCCGCGCTCGGTACGCCCGCTCCCGGTTGGCGCCGGGCTGGCCCAAGGAAAATGGGCCCAAGGCAACCGAGAAAGCTAATTAACATGAGCCTCGTCAAGAAGATCCTCGGGAGTAAGAACGAGCGTGCCCTCAGGAAGCTCGAGCCTAAGGTCGCCGCCATCAACCATCTAGAGACCGACCTCCGGACGCTTTCCGACGAAGCGCTCCGCGGGAAGACGGTCGAATTCCGCACCCGCATCGACAACGGCGCATCGCTGGATGATCTCCTCGTGGAGGCGTTTGCGGTCGTGCGCGAGGCCGGGCGTCGGGCGGTGCACATGCGGCATTTCGACGTTCAGCTCATCGGTGGCATGTTCCTGCACGAGGGCCATATCGCCGAGATGAGAACGGGAGAGGGCAAGACGCTCGTGGCGACGTTGCCGGCGTATTTGAACGCGCTCAGCGGCAAAGGCGTTCACCTCGTGACGGTCAATGATTACTTGGCGAATCGCGACGCCGAATGGATGGGGAAGATCTATCGTTTCCTGGGGATGACCGTGGGCACGGTCGTTCATGGGTACGACGATGCGCACAAGCAAACGCAGTATGGCTGCGACATTACGTACGGGACGAACTCAGAGTACGGCTTCGACTACCTGCGCGACAACATGAAGTTCTCGCTGAAGGACTACGTCCAAGGGCGCGGGCTCAACTACGCGATCATCGACGAGGTCGACTCCATCCTCATCGACGAGGCGCGTACGCCGCTCATCATCTCGGGGCCGGCGCAGGAATCGACCGAGAAATACATCGAGGTCAATCGAATCATCTCCAAGTTGCGGCCCGAGCGCGACTACTCCATCGATGAGAAGTCCAAGCATGCGATGCTGACCGACGAGGGCACCGACAACGTCGAGAAGCTGCTTGGGGTCCAGAATCTTTTCTCACCCGAGAACACGGAGTGGTTTCATCACGTCGCCAAGGCGCTCCAGGCGCATGCCTGCTACAAACGCGACAGCGACTACCTCGTTCGGGACGGCGAAGTTCTCATCATCGACGAGCATACCGGGCGCGCCATGGACGGGCGCCGGTGGTCGGACGGCCTGCATCAGGCGATCGAGGCCAAGGAGGGCGTCCCGATCCAGCGGGAAAGCGTCACCTTGGCGACGGTCACGTATCAAAACTTCTACCGGATGTACAACAAGCTCTCCGGGATGACGGGAACGGCTGACACCGAGGCTGAGGAATTCGACAAGATCTACAAGCTCGAGGTCCGCGTGATCCCGACGAACCGAAGCATGGTTCGAAAGGATGCGCACGACCTCATCTACAAGACAGAAGCCGAGAAGTTCAAAGCGGTGGCGCAGGACATCGCGGATCGTCATGAACGCAAGCAGCCGATCCTGGTCGGTACGCGGAGTGTCGAGAAGTCCGAGGTCATCGCGCGACTTCTGCGTAAACACAACATTCCGCACATTGTCTTGAACGCGAAGTTTCACCGGCAGGAAGGTGAAATCATTGCGCAGGCAGGTCAGCTCGGTGCGGTCACCATCTCGACCAATATGGCCGGTCGCGGAACCGACATTCTGTTGGGCGGTAACGCCGAGTATCTGGCACGCGCCGCCGTCGCCAAGGAAGAGATGGGATCGGCGAACGATCCGGCGCGCGAGCAACGTATTTTGGCGGAGTTCCGCTGGCTGAGCGGCACGCCCGACTCCATTCCGATCGGGCTCGTGACGAAGACGCAAGGCGAGCGCATCTTCCAAGAGAAGCTCCAAGCCGGCGCTTCGACGTTGGGGGAAGGTGAAGAGAAGCTCACGGTCGAGGATGTTCGGCGTCGCGCCGAGGAAGAGGCGGAGGCCTATGTCGGTCGCTTGGTCGAAAGCTACGGCCGGCATCTCGAGGCGTTCGATGCGGAGTGTCGCGCGGCGAAAGAGCAGGTGTTGGCGGTCGGCGGGCTCCATGTCCTAGGGACCGAGCGGCATGAGTCTCGCCGGGTGGACAATCAGCTTCGTGGTCGCGCGGGTCGGCAGGGTGATCCGGGGTCGTCCCAGTTCTATCTCTCGCTCGAAGATGATCTCATGCGGATCTTCGGCGGTGATCGGCTGATGGGAATGATGGAGCGCCTTGGCATGGAGGACGACATCCCGATCGAGCATCGGATGGTGAGCAAGTCGATCGAGAACGCCCAGAAGCGCGTCGAAGGCCAGAACTTCGATATTCGAAAGAATCTCATCGAATACGACGATGTGATGAACCTTCAGCGAAAGGCGATCTATGGGCTTCGGCGTCGAGTTCTTGGCGACGAGCCCATGGACGAAGACATCCTCGACATGATCGATCGCGTGGTTGGCTACATCGTGTCGTCGGCGTGTCCACCGAAGTCGGCGCCCTACGAGTGGGATTTCCCGACGCTCAAGAACAATGTGCTCGGTCTTTTCGGAGTGGAGATCGACGCCGACTCAAAGTTGACGCGGGTCGAGGACGTCGAAGATTTCGTCTACGGGGCGGTTGAACCGCGCTGGTTGTCGCGGCGTGAGGAGCTGGGCCGCGATCATGTCGTCGTGGGCGAGGGCTTGGTTCCGAAGGATCAGCTCCCCGTGACCGCGAAAGTGCGGGAAGGGGTTCATCGGTTCTTGCTGCGCCAGATTTACCTCGAAGAGATCGATCGGCACTGGCGAGATCATCTCACGCAGATGGATCATCTTCGCGATGGCATCCACTTGAGGAGCTACGGGAGCAAGGACCCGAAGATCGAGTACAAGCGCGAAGGCCATGAACTCTACGAGTCGATGATGCGTGAGATCGACTTCAATGTGGTCGAGAAGCTCTTTCATGTTCGCCTGGTTTCGCCAGAGGAGATGCGTCGAGAAGTGGAGCGTCAAAGGCGCGCCGCGCAGGCCATGCAACGCGCGGCGGAGCTCTCCGGCGGAAGCGACTCCGAGACTTCCGACAACGTTGGACCCGGGTCTTCTCCTGGCGCCGTCGGCGCGCCTGGCGCGGGAAACAAGCGGGTGGCCAAGAAGCGGCCGGGCCGAAACGACCCGTGTTGGTGCGGGAGCGGCAAGAAGTACAAGAAGTGCCACCTTGCGGAGGACGATCGAACTCTGCGGCCTTAAAGATCGAACTCTGCGGCCTTAAAACTCAGCCGCCCGACCCAAAGGCTGTGTCGCCCAGGCCAGCAAAGTCAGGCGTCCATCCCAGCTGCCAGAAGCCGCGCCGCGGTGGGCGAAGTCGTACCACTTGAACCTACGTGGTCGGAGGTGGCTTGGGACGGCTCTTCTTCGTCTGTTCCCCGAACCGATAGAGATGATGCTGTTTGATATACTCTAGGACCGGGGGTCTCAAAGCCGTCTGAAGGAACGCCAGATCCGTGCTTCCACGGACGGCGGTCGAGCTGATGTCGGTAAGGGCTGGGCCGGGATCCGGGCCGGGATCCGGGCCGGGGCCGGATAACCGGGGTGCTTCTGCGGGAACCGGAAGGGGTGCCGCAACCGGCGCGGGCGGCAAGCGGCTAAACGCCGTCCGAAGCGGGGTGGGCGAATCGCGGGCTGGCGTCCGTCGGGGGACGCGGATGGCTTTGACGAGTGCGCGTAGGGCTTCGCTCTCTTTCCACCGTCCTTGTTGAAGGTCTTCGAAAGTGTCGGCGCCAAGCAAGAGGGCGAAGTCGATGTCCGGATGGCGGGCGATCAGGTATCGAACGACGTCGATGGTGCCGATACGGGCTGAGGCCAGGCTCTTCGCGGTGCCCCCGTCGGGGTGGGCACCCGGTTGGCGCTGTGCGATTTCACGCTCCGTCGCGAGAACTTGCACGCGGCCCTGTGCCCTCGGGAGCGAAAGGAAGTTGAGGCGTGACATCTCGAGGCGATGGTCAAAGCTCGGCATGTCGCGCTTGTTTTCGAAGGCGTGAACGAAGACGGGTAGGATCCAGATTTCATCGGCGGGTCGACCGCCGAGCTCGGAAAAGGAAGCACGGTCGATCGCCCACTGCACAATCCCGGCGTGCCCGCCCATGCCGGTCGGGGGGTTTGCGGAGAGCCCAAACAATACGACTGTTCTTCTGGGCACGGTCATGGCGGGTAGGCACACAGTGGCTGAGGTCCCATCTCCCCTCAAGTAGGGAGGCGTGGGTGGGGAGCGACTCGTTGACAGGCCGATCGCCGAGAATGATGATGGGCACGCGAGGCTTGGTCGGAGGCCGAGCGAAGCGCAGAAGGATGTGCATGTGAGCGGCGAAGCTCCGAGGGAAGCTCCGAAGGTTCGGAGCGACCGTCTGGTCGGGATGTTGCTGGCCGGCAAGTACAAGATCATCGAGAAGATCGGCGAGGGGGGCATGGGCTCCGTCTACATCGCGACCGATCAGACGCTCGATCGCAAGGTCGCCATCAAGGTCCTCCTTGGGAGGCTGGCCGAAGATGAGATTGCCGTTCGGCGCTTCGAACAGGAGGCGAAGGCCATCTCGAAGATGCAGCACCCGAACACGGTGACCATCTACGAGTTTGGCGAAGTGCCCGCCGTGCAGGACGGGGATGATCGCCGTCTTTACATCGCGATGGAGTTCCTTCGCGGCCGCACGCTGACTCAGCTGCTTCGTGCCGAGAAGACGCTTTCGCCCATGCGCGCCTCGCGGATTCTTCGGCAGGTTTGCGCCTCATTGTCGGAGGCTCACGCGGTTGGGATCATCCACCGTGATCTGAAGCCGGATAACATCTTTTTGACCGAGGTGGGGAGCGACCGCGACTGGGTGAAGGTTCTCGATTTCGGTGTCGCAAAGCTCGCCAATTCGGAGTCGGCGGGGACGTTGACGCAGACCGGGATGATCTTCGGGACGCCCAAGTACATGTCGCCCGAGCAAGCCGAGGGGCGCCCGATCGATTACCGCGCCGACATCTACGCCCTTGGCGTCATCCTGTACGAGCTCTTGGTTGGACGTCCGCCGTTCTTGTCCGAGACGCCGGTCGGCCTGCTGCTCAAACACATCTCGGAGCCCCCGCCGCCCTTTGCGAAGATTCGCCCGGATCTTGGCATCGATCCGCATCTCGAGGGCATTGCGCTCAAGGCGCTGGCGAAGCAGCCGAGCGAGCGCCATCAGATGGTGGCTGAGCTCGCGGCGGCGCTCGAGCAGTTTGAAAGAACGCAAAGCGGAACGTTTCAGGTCCCGGTTGCCGGTTCGATGTCCGATGTTCGCCCCGGACTCGCGGGGCCGGGTCTGCCCACGGAGCTGATCGCAGGGCAATTTGGCGCGGCGGCACTCACCCCGGTGCCGCCGAACGCGGTACCGTCCGGCTTGTCGCTTGGGAGCATCGCGCCCGCGAGAGCACCACAGTCGCGTGGGTCGACGACCTTGCCCGAAGGCCCGGATGGAGACGAGCTGTCACCCGCAACGCGCGCCACGACCCCCCTGGAGCTCGGCGACGCACTGGGCGCTTTGGCTGGGACGGCATCGAAACCAGAGCGACCGCTGAGAGGCCTCTTTGTCGGCGGCGTCGTGGCCTTTGCCGGTGCGCTGGGCCTGGCAGCCTTCGCCTTGAGTTCGCGCACGCCCCGGGTGGAGGCGGTCAGGATGGACGCCGTGACCGAGACATCCGTGTCGCCGGCGCTATCGCCGAAGATCACCCCCGTGGCCCCCCCGGATGTCCCAGCCAAGACCACGCCCGACCTGACCGGGCCAACGACTCCGGGAACCCCCACCGGCCCGGCGGCTCAGGCGGAACCGTCCGAACGGATTTCAGATCAGGCCGCACGAACGGAGCGCCGGGGGACCCGTCCCCGCGCGCGGGCGCGTGCCGATGCCCCGGTGGTCCAAGCCGTGGCGCGCGTTCGCTTCTCGTTCAAGTCCGAGCCGGATGGTGCCCTCGTCTTGCTCGATGGCCAAGAGATTGGACGAACGCCTTTTGTCCGCGAGTTCCCGCGCAACTCGGGGACCTTGAAGCTGTCGGTCCGAAAGCGTGGCTTCCAGGAAAAGATCATCGCGCGATCGACCAGCCGCGACCAAGAGATCGAGGTTCCGCTCGTGCGTGAGGGCCGCGTCTTCGAGCGGGACGTCGATCGTACGCGTAGAAACGGCGACGACGAACGCTGCAAAGACGGGAGCAAGCCGCCCTGCAAGGCGGTCTCAGAGCGCCGGTCCAGTCGTGATCCTCTTCGAGAGAAGGTGGGCGATCTGAAGTAGCCGTGAGTGCGGCAGGCGCTCGTAGGGGCTCGTCCGAATCGTGAGCCTCATCGAATCGTGAGCCTCATCGAATCGTGAGCCTCATCGAATCGCGAGCCTCATCGAATCGCGAGCCTTGTCCGAGGGTTGGAATTGCGTGCTGACTCGCCTCGCTACGGCGCTGTCTCGAGCTCCATCTTGTCGTCGAATTCAGGAAGCACGCCCATTGCGTCGGGCTCACGGTCGCCCACGCAGCGGATGCCGTATTCGCGCGCCCGTGCGGTGTCAGGGAGCTCATTCGGTTCGCGCTCGACGCGTCGACCGAAGATCCCGATGGTCTCTCGATCGACGTCTTCATCGCGGTAGCTGCCGCCGAAAAGCGCGCCGCGTGACCCGGTGAACTGACCGTTCGCGGCGGTGATGCAGAGCGGCCAATCGGCGCGGAGGGGCAGGTCATCAGCCGGTTTGTACTGCGCGAACACGCACGCTGACCCGCTTGGGCAAGTCGGCGGATTCGATGCGCTCCAGGGCGTGTCGGCGCCGGGAAGCGGCGCGGAACAGAACCACGGATAGCCGACGATGTTGCTCGGCCGCGTTGCGGGGAATAGATCGGCCGTCCACTCACTCACGTTCCCGAGCAGATCGTGGATGCTCACGCCGTCGGTGCCGAGGACGACATCGTGGGTGGCTGCACCCTGAGGCTTCTTGTTGCTCGCCAACACCGGACGAGGCTTCAGGCAGGCTCCGGACTTCAGCACCGCGTCGTCACACGTGACCGGCGCGTCGTTGCCGGTCGGGAAGGCCGTGAAGGTCCCGGTGCTCGTGTCGGTCAAGCCGGCTTGCCGAATGACGATGTGCTCGATGCCGGTTGGAAGACGGCGCCCAAGAAAACCACAGAACCGCGAAGCCTCATCCTGGCTGACCTCGACGATGGGACAAGCGTCGAAGCGGTCCTTGTCGCTGCATACTTGGCTTTGATTTGCGTCGTTCGGATCGGGCTTTTTGCACTGCCCCGAATCGTAGCAGAGCTGAAATAGATCGTTCGTTGCCTCGACCACATCGACCTTGAGCGCCTTCGGAACGGCGCGAACGAAGCAGCTGTGAGCCACATTCGCGGGAATTGGGGTCGGGATGCCGTCTCGGCCTTGAATGGTCGCTGCGTCGCTCGATGTCGCGGTCACGCCGATCCGAGTGCACAGCTCGTTCATGGGCGGTTCATCTCGCGTGGCGTCGACGAGATAGATGCGCCCGCTATATTCGACGGTCGCCTGGAGCGGCAGATTCGGGAGGTCGACCCCGTCGACACACCCCAACAGGGTCGCCATCGGGGCAATCCAGAGAAGTGCCGCTCGCGTCCAAAGCCGTTCTTCACGCTTCAGCATGGTCATCGTTCTTCGTCCTCGCATCAGAAGCTCCCCGTGAGGCCTAGGCCTGCGCCATCGGCGGTTGGGGCCAAGGTTAGGCCCGTCAAGCGCACCCATGCGGTATCGTTGCGATCGCGGTGGAGTGCATCCGCGCTGACCGGGGGCGTGGGCTCGGGGCGGAACCACTTGATGCAATAGAAGGTCAGCCCACCCGCTGCGAACACCGCGCCGCCCACGATGGACCAAGTTTGTATCTTCTTCAGCGTGTTGAGTTCTGAGTTGTCCCGGAGGTTCTTGCTGTCGGGACCGCGGTAGATCTCGCCCGGCGTGCGCGATGCGAGGTCTCCGTAGAGATCCTTCTTGATCACGAGCTTCTGGTAGGCGAAGGGCCCGGCGACGCCGAGCGCGCCTCCGACAATGCCGATCAGCATCAGGTTCCGTCCCCACGCGGAGAGCGTTTCGTCGGAGACAGGCGCGGAGTACTTCTCGAGCCGGACATCGACCGCGTTCGTGCCGTCCTTGGTCACGATGATGATTTCGTTCCAGCGCTCATAGCCCGCGAGCTCGACCGTAACTTGGTGGGGACCGGCCGAGAGCGCCTTCTTCTGGCGGAAGGGCGAGAGCCCGACGATGGCGCCGTCGACAAAGATGCGCGCGCCTTCCTTGTCGACGTTGATCGTCGCGTAGCCGACGTTTTGCAGCTCCTTCATCTCGAAATCCAGGGCGAGCGGCTTGTCGTCCGGCATGACGAATTCGCGTTTGATCGGCTCGTATCCGTTGAGATCCAGGAAGAGGGTGTGAGGGCCGGGCGTGACCTTGAACCGAAAGTTGGTCTGACCCTGAAGGCCCTGGTTTCGATCGTCGAGGTAGATTTCGGCGCCCGGCGGGTTCGAGTTGACGGTCAACTCTTGATATCGCTCCATGATCGACTTCTTGAGGCGTTTGATCGTGTTCTCGACGTCGGGTCGGTCGGGCGCATTCGGGTCGAGCTCGAGGTATTGTTGAAAGTAGTCGATACCTTCCTCGTAGCGACCCATCTTCTCGTAGCACTTGGCGACGTTGTAGAGGGCGGCGCTCTTCGCGACCGCATCAAACGCCGCCTTGAATTCCTCGATGGCGGTCTCGTAGTCACCCTTCGAATAGGCAGCCCGGCCCGCTTGCAGGCGGGCCTCGTATCGACCCTCGGGCGTGCTGGCGTCGGGGCCAAGCTGCCGTTTGAGCAACTCGATCTTGTCGAGCGCTTCGGCGCGGTCGCGGGCGTTGGTCTCGAGTGCAACGTACCTTTCATACCACTCGATCGCATGCTTCCAGTCGGAGAGGCGTTCGTGGCAGCGCGCGATGTTGAACGTCAGCGCGGCCGTTGGCGCGATGTCGAGCGCGCGCTTGAAGGACTCCAGGGCCTCCGTGTACTTCCCAGCCTGGTAGTACGTGCGTCCCGCTTCCGCGTGAAGCTTCGCCACCTCGGGGGTGGCGGTGCTCGATGTTGTGGTCGGCGCGGCGCTCGCGTCTTGGAGTTCGCCGTACATGAGCAGCATACCAAGGGGAACACATAAGAGGCGAAGCCGGGCGCGCGCAGGCGGCAAGGGTCCGAGTCGCATGGGTTGGGACACTTTCATGGTTTGAGCGAACCGCCAAGATCGCTTTGATTCCGTCACGTTCCATTTTGTGGGGCCATGGCCGTGATAACCCGTAACTCGAGATGGTCCCTCTCATGCGCCCTCTGGGACGAATCCATCCTTGCTCGGTTCGTCTGGCGTGTGTTAGGCACACCCGGATCCGGGAGAAGCTCCGGAAAATACGCACGCCAGGCAGTGGGCGAGCGGGTGCCGGTCGATGCCGGCCGCGTCGTCGAAAGCAGCCGGGCGGTGGAACAACCCAAAGAGAGGTATTGCCCAATGTCCATCGTTACCATGAAGCAGATGCTCGAGGCCGGAGTTCACTTCGGTCACCAGACCAAGCGCTGGAACCCGAAGATGAAGCCATACATTTTCGGGGCCCGAAATGGCATCTACATCATCGATCTGCAGCAGACGGTCGTGATGTGGCGACGCGCCTACGATTTCGTCGTCGACCTCGCGTCACGCGGCGAGAAAGTCCTGTTTGTGGGCACCAAGAAGCAGGCCCAGGACGTTGTGGCTGAAGAGGCCCAGCGCGCCGGCATGTTCTACGTCAACAATCGTTGGCTTGGTGGAACGCTGACGAACTTCAAGACGGTCAAGGGCTCGATCGAGCAGCTCCGGGGCATTGAGCGGATGGAGGCCGACGGCACGTTCGAGAAACTGCCGAAGAAAGAGGTCCTCAGTCTCAATCGGGATCGCGCCAAGCTGGAGCGATCGCTGGGCGGTATCAAAGACATGAATCGCTTGCCGGCCGCCGTCTTCATCATCGATCCCAAGAAGGAACATATCGCGGTCTCGGAGGCGAATCGTCTCCAGATTCCCGTGGTGGCGATCGTCGACACCAACTGCGATCCAGACCTCATCGACTACGTGATCCCGGGCAATGATGATGCGATTCGTTCGATCAAGCTGTTCACGGCCAATATGGCCGACGCGTGCCTGGAAGGAACATCCAAGTACCAGGAGCAAATGGACGAGAAGAAAACAGCGCAAGATCCCGAGCGGGAGCGCAAGCGTGAGGAAGCACCTCGCGCCGAAGGCGGGCCGGAGGTCGAGCGCGTGGCGCGCCTGCCTCGAGACGCCGAGCCTGGGGCTGCGTCGATCTCTGCAAACCCCTCGGCCTAGTCGCACGCGGCGGGCGTGGACGGATCGTTTCCCAATCGAATCGCGCAGGCATGGTTTCGCGGCGGCCCTCGCCGGCCGTCGACATCGGGCTGCGCCTTCGCCAACAGGACAGCAAGGTAGGATCAGATGACAACGATTAGCGCAAAGGACGTCAAGGAGCTCCGCGACCGAGTCAACGCGGGCATGATGGATTGCAAGAAGGCCCTCGAGGAGAGCGGTGGCGATCAAACCAAAGCGATCGAGTGGCTTCGCAAGAAGGGTCTGGCCGACGACAAGAAGTCCGCGCGGATTGCGGCCGAGGGGATGGTGGGCAGCTACATCCACCTCGGGGGCAAGATCGGCGTGATGGTCGAGGTCAACTGCGAGACGGACTTCGTCGCCCGAAGCGAAGACTTCAAGACATTCGTCAAAGAAGTCGCGATGCACATTGCGGCGGCGGCACCGAAGTGGTTGGTCCGCGAAGACGTGCCTGAGGCAGCGATCGCCAAGGAGCGTGAAGTCTTCCATGCTCAGGTCGTAGAGGCAGGGAAGCCGGCCAACATTGCCGACAAGATCGTCGACGGCAAGCTCGACAAGTGGTTTGGCGAGGTCTGTCTCATGGAGCAGCCATGGGTCAAAGAGCCCAAGCAGACGATCGAGGTTCTTCGGTCCGAGGTACAGCAGAAGACGGGTGAGAAGATCGCGGTTCGGCGGTTCGTTCGGTTTGTTCTCGGTGAGGGCATCGAGAAGAAGAAGGAGAACCTTGCTGAGGAAATCGCGAAGATGCAGGATGCGGCCCGGAACACCTGAAACGCTTGAGCGCGACGGACCGCGTCCCCCGTCTAATCGACGCGGTCACGTCGCGCGCGTTTGCAAGCTGCTTTGGGCGTCGGATCGTTAGGGCGTCGACGTCGAGGAGGTCCAGGATGCGGATTAGCTTTGGAACGTTTTCGATGGAGGCGCCGGAGGGCTGGTCTCTGTCGTCGATCATCATGTCGGGGCCCATCGATGAGGCGATCAAGCTCGGGCCGACGACGGCCAGGCAGGTCCCCGGATTTCAGCGGAACCTCATCACGACCTTCGAGGAGGTGGGCGAGGGCGTGACGAATGAAGCCTACGTCGACCGGCAAATCGAAGGGCTGCGGCAGGCGGGTGTCCCGCGGCAAGAGGGCGCCAAGCCGCTGAAGATCAAGCTAGGGAGCGGTGCTGACGGGCTTTTGACCGAGCAAGTGATCCAGGGCGCGACGGGCGAGCGGGTTCGACAGATGCAGCTCGTCTTCATCAAAGATGGCATTGCGCACACCGCGATCGCTTCGCATCTCGACGGCGCACCGTTCGAGTCGGCGCGCGCTGAGTTCCGCCGCTTGCTCGAAAGCTTCCAGTAGCCCACCTCAAGTCCTGGACGGTCACCTCGTCTCGTGCGCGGAGGATCGACCCTCGGGCCCTTAAGGTGAGGGCATCAGTCCGGCCCGCGCTGCGATCAGCTCAGCGAGTTCGCGGTGTTGTCGAATGAAGCCGCTGAGGACGAAACCGCCGCCCGATCGTGTGGTCACGTAGTAGCCTCCAAGCGGAATCTCACTCGACTGCAGATGGATGATCTCATCCCAGTCGAAGTGCTCAAACTCCGTCGCGCCGCGGTAGGTGACGCCGTACTCGTCAATCACGAAGGCCATGCTCCAGTAGTACGCGACAAACACGAGAAAAAAGACGACGAAGAATGCGGCGGAGGCGATCGCGTAGTTGGGTAGCCGTCCAACCACACTGAGCGTTGCCCCGGCGAGCCAGAACACGAAGGCCACCAGCACCGTGATGCGCACCGGCCAGTTCGCCCTGAACTCTCGGGCATCTCGTCTTGACCCCGGACTCACCACGCTACGTCAATTAGACGGGAAGCGGGTTCGAGCCGTCAAATGGCCGGCCGTCGGATGTAGGGCGGATGCATCCTTGGGTTTGTACCATGGTGCCGAGAGAACCGGTTTATGTGCCACAATCACCCTCGGTTTGGCGATCGGTGTGATTTCGAGTGACCTGTCCCGGGCGGCGCGTCCCGGCGGGGTGTCGACGGACGTTCGGCCGGCGCCGCTGAACCAGGATGAGTCCAGGGACGCGCTCTCTACGTTCACGGAGGCGGTCGAACGCATTGGTCGCGTCGTGCGGGGGAAGGACGAAGTGATTCGTCTCACGCTCGTGGCGCTGTTCGCCCGCGGGCATGTTCTCTTGGAGGATGTGCCCGGCGTCGGAAAAACGACCCTCGCGCGCGCGCTCGCGCAGGTGGTCGGGGGTACCTTCAGCCGAATCCAGCTCACTTCGGATCTCTTGCCGGCCGATATCGTCGGCGCGCCTGCCCTCGAACGAGAGACCGGTGCGGTTCGGTTCCGCCCGGGTCCCATTTTCGCTTCGGTTGTGCTTGCCGATGAGCTCAATCGCGCGACGCCGCGTACGCAAAGCGGGCTCCTGGAGGCCATGGCCGAGCGTTCGGTTTCCGTCGATGGCACGACACACGCGCTGCCCGATCCTTTCTTCGTCATCGCCACGCAGAACCCGGTCGACCATCACGGCGTCTACTCGTTGCCGCAGTCTCAGATGGACCGGTTCTTGATTCGGACCGAGGTTGGATACCCGGACGCGCGCACGGAGCATGACCTCCTCTCGGGCCGCCGAAATGCATCGGTTGAGTCGCTCGCGCCGGTGTTCGATTCGGCGCGTCTTCACGATCTGTTCGAACGCGTGGAACGGGTCTTCGTCAGTGGCCCCGTCGTCGACTACGTCCAGGCCATCGTGCGGGCCACGCGCGAAGCGTCGTCGCTTTCCACCGGTGTGTCGACGCGCGGTGCGCTCGCGTTCGTGCGCGCAGTTCGTGCGCGCGCGCTGCTCGAAGGCCGTGCTTTCGCGTCGCCTGACGATGTACGGGTGCTCGCGGAGCCGGTGTGTGCGCATCGCATTGCGCTTCGCGGCGCGGATCGCCCGACGCGCGAGGAATCGATTGCGGTCTTTCGCGAGGTCTTGGACCGTGTCCCGGTTCCGTTGTAGCGCCCGCGTGGTGTTGGGGTACGACGGACCGGCGAAGTCCCGGCGAATCCGGCGCCGCCGCGATGGATGAGCGATCGTTGGATGAGCGATGGAGCGATGGAGCGATGGAGCGATGGATGAGCGACTGATGGATGATTGATGGATGGAGAAGGCGTGCAGATTCGTGCGGGGCTGAAGCGGCGCTTTCTGCGGATGATGCGACCTCCGCGCCGCGTCTATCCGACCAAGGCGGGCCTCTTCGTTCTCGGTGCGCCCATCGTCCTTGGCGTTGCGGCGGTCACCGCGAGCAACAATCTGCTCTTCTTGCTTCTCGGGGGCATGTTGGGCGCGATCGTGCTTTCCGGTCTCCTGTCGCAACAGAAAATTCGTGGGCTCTCGGTCAAGGTTCGCGCGTTGTCTGTGGCGCGGGCGATGGAACCCACGCGGCTGTCCGTTGAGATCTCGCGCGATGCGTTTCGAGCTGACGCGGCCCCGATCTTCTCGTTGGTTTTGACCGAGGACGCGCGACCGGGATGGCGGTGGGCGCTGAGGGCTCGACCTCCCCGTGACCCGCACAAGCTCTCGGTCGCGATTCCGGTGATCGATGGACCGAGCGCGACACAGTCGGTGTTGCGTTCCTTTGGTCGGCGCGGGCCGGCGCGTCTTGGCCCGTGTGAGCTCTGGACGCGCTATCCGTTCGGCCTCCTGATGAAGACGCGAGACGTTGACCTCGACGTCGAGGTGCTTGTTGGGCCACGACGGGTCGCGCTGCCTCCCCTCCTTAGCGACCCGCGCGGACTCGCACAGCTGGGCGAGGATGCCGAGCAACGAGGGCGCGGCCTCGAGATCTACGGCCTTCGGGAGCGAGAGCTTCGCGACGCGCCCCATCGAGTTCACGCGCTCCGCTCCTTGAGTCTGGGGCGTGACGTTGTTCTCGAAATGGCGGGCAGCGATCGGCCGCAAGCCGAGATCGGCGTGGCCAACGTGGTCGGTGCCGACGGAGAGGCGTTCGAGCGTTCCGTTGAGCTCTGCGCGGAGGCTATCGAAGCGTGGATCGCGCTTGGCTTTACGGTTGGGCTCCGGACTTCCACGTCGCACTACCCAGGCACGCGTCACGCACCGGAAGCGTTGGTGAGCGTCCTTGCTCGACTCGAACTGGAGTCGCCTCGGGTTACGGAAGGCTGGCGGCCTCCCAAGGCGTCGTGCGTCTGGCTCATCCCGCATGGCGTCCGCCTGGAGGCGCAGGATGGAGAGAGCGCGCAGAGCGGTCGACGCTTCTCGGTGGGTGCAGGCGCGGAGCTCGAGGCCCTGCGATGAAGCTCAAGAGCCTTCATCGCTGGACGATGGTCGGAAGCCTGGTCGCGTCGACGTACGGCGTGATGGGCGGCTCTGATCTGCTCTTCTTTTCGGGGGCGCTTCTCATCGCCGCGCTCCTTCTCCGAAGCGGGCACCTTCTGACCATGGCGCGTTCCAAGGCGTGGATCTATGGCACCCACGGTGCGACCATTCTCCTTCTTCTCTTGATTGTTCGGATCTTTGCGACCGAGCGCATCGATGCCGTGCTGATGGTCGTCATGCTCGGTATTTTCAATCGCTTCGTGCTCCATGCTGGCCAGCGCGACGACTTCTTGCTCCTGGGTGCGAGCGGCGTCCTGATGACGATGTCGACCACGATTACGCCGGGGGCAGCGTTTGGACTTCTGCTCATCTTGTACTTGCCCACGGTTCTTTGGGCTCTACTCGCCTCGCAGCTCATTTTTGGCGTGGAGACGATCGCGCGCGGTGAGGCGCTCGGCGCCGTCCTACCGTTGAGCCAGGTCGCCGACCGGCGGGTTCCACCGCGGCTCTTCCGGATGGCTCTTGGCGGCCTGGCGCTGATGGTCGTTGGCTTCCTGTTGGTCTCTTTGTTCCCTCGCTACAACCTCGGACGCTACCTGTCGGTGGGCTACTTCATGACATTGCCCGGGGCCAGCGACAACATGGCCTTGGGCACGGAAGGCGTGCCCGAATTTCGTGACGGCGACCGAATCTTGCGCGTCGAGCCGCGCAGCGCTGCGGGCTCGATCGAGGGCCTCTATGCGCGCCTCTTCGTCCTCGACCGGTTCGATGGGCGCGCGTGGTCGAGCACAGCTGAGGGTCACAAGCTGCGACCTCTCCCCATGCGTGAACCGTATGAGGGTGAGTTGTCTGACTGGAGCGAAGGCGATGATGCGCGATCGGCGGTGCGCCTCACGCTCGAGCGCGTTCGAAAGTCGAACATGCGCCCGCTTGCCGCCGTCGGATACACCAGGCCAGCGCCTGTGAGCCCAGCCGTCATCAGCGAGACGCCGGCCGGGACATGGATGTACTACGGCGCGCAGGGCAAGGGGCCTCAGGTCTATAAGGCGTTCTTGCGCGATGGGCTGGAGTCCTCGCCGCTGAGTGCAGAGGATCGAGCGCGCTTTCTGCTGCTTCCGCCCGATCTAGATCCGCGCGTGGTGGATTTGGCAACGCGGCTAACGTCCGGGCTCTCGAAGGATGACGATAAGCTGGGGCGGGTTACGGGCTTCTTCAGCCGGGGATTCAAGTATTCAACCGCGCCGCTTTCGGGGCAGAGCGACGATCCACTGGTTCGCTTCTTGTTCGAGGCGAAGGAGGGTCACTGTGAGCTGTACGCAGGCGCGCTGACCGTCTTGCTTCGTGCGGCTGGCGTGCCGGCGCGGGTCGCGACGGGATACTACGGCGGTCGGTGGAATGACCTTGGCGGCTATCTCGAGATGACCACCGGGGATGCCCACGCATGGACCGAGGTTTATCTCGAAGGACGCGGGTGGATATGGGCGGATGCGACGCCCGCCGACTTGCGTGCGGCGGGAAGAACACGGACCGAGTCGTGGTTCACCGACCTCCGCGATCTCGTGGAGAAGGCGTGGTTCGAAAACGTCCTCGACTTCGATGAGGCCAAGCGCCGCGCGTTGATGTCCGAGCTGCGATCCGTTTTGAGCGCGGCCTGGCATCGTCCGCTCGAGGGTCTTGGGCTCGGCCCGTCGTCCTCGTCGTCCTCGTCGTCGTCCTCGTCGTCGTCGTCGTCCTCTGAGCATGGCCGTTTTAGCATTCTCGGGGTCTCGGGTGCCTCTGGTCTCGTCGCCGTCGTGGCTGTTCTCGGTGGTTTCGTCGCCAGCGCATGCGGGTGGCTGCTCCTCCGTGGGGCTGCGCGCCGGGCTCGTCGAAGGCGTATGAGGCAAGCCTTGGTTCTTGGCCAGCGGCTCCGAGCGATCTTGGGGGAGGTTCCCGGCGAGAACGTGACCTTGTCTCAGCTCGTTTCGCGACTTCCGACCGCCGATCAAGCGACGGCGGGTGCGGTGGTTTCGCGCTACGAATGTCTTCGCTTCGGACCGCCCGAGTTGGCGCCTGCGGTGCGCGAGGTCGGGGCCGATCTGCGGGCGCTGAAGATCCAGCTTGTCCGTAGCCGTGGTCTGCGGGCGAATCAACGATTGCCCCAGGGCGTTTGAAGAGACTATGCACGCGCGGTGCAGACGCTCCTGTACCGCCTCGAACTGCTCCGGCTTGGGGCCCTTCCCCCGTCCTCCGAGGCCGTGCGTGCGGTCGCCGATGCCTCTGTCTGGTTTGATCGCGCGCGCAGCTTGTTGGGGCTCGGGGTCATGGTGGCGATCGCGTGGTCGCTGTCCAGCCGCCGGCGGCAGGTGAGATGGCGTTTGGTTGGGGTGGGCATCCTGCTCCAGATCGCGGTGGGGACGTTTGCCTTGTCCTCCGCGGGCCAAAGTCTCTTCGGGATCTTCAACGACGTCGTGAATGGCGTCATCGGGTACACGGGCGAAGGCTCAGGCTTCTTGTTCGGGCGTCTCGCCGAACAGAACAACGTGCCGGTTGGCGTTTCCGTTGTTCCCGAGCCCGGATTGGAGGGGGAGGCCGGTTTGGGCGCAGGCGCGGGCGCGCGTGACGCCTGGACGCAGATCGCCAAGATGGCGCCGGTGCGCGCGGAGTCGTCAGGACCGACCCGATGGGCTTCGATCGGCGCTTATTTCGCGTTTGGCGTCTTGCCGACGATCATTTTCTTTTCGGCGTTGATGGGTGTCTTCTATCACCTCGGCGTCATGCAGCGGGTCATTCATCTCCTCGCCATCGCGATGCAGAAGACGCTCGGGACGAGCGGTGCCGAAACGCTCTCGGCGGCCGGGAATATCTTTGTCGGTCAGACGGAGGCGCCGCTCCTGGTCCGTCCGTACATCAAAGAAATGACCGAGAGTGAGCTCATGGCCGTCATGACCGGTGGGTTTGCGACGGTCGCGGGTGGCGTGATGATCGCCTACGTCGGGATGCTCCGTTCAGTGATTCCGGACATCGCGGGGCACTTGCTTTCGGCGTCGGTGATGAGTGCGCCCGCGAGCCTCGTCGTCGCGAAGATCATGATGCCCGAGCCCGATCCCACGAAATGCAAGACTTTCGGTCGGGTCAATCTGCGGGTCGCGCGCCCGCACGCCAACTTGATCGATGCTGCGGCGCACGGCGCGAGCGATGGGCTTCAGCTTGCGCTGAACGTTGGCGCTATGCTGCTCGCGTTCATCAGCCTCGTCGCGTTGGCGAACGGCCTCCTCGGATGGGCGAGCGGCCTCGTCGCGCTCGCTGAACCGCTCACGCTCGAGCGGCTGCTGGGCGCAGTCTTGTCGCCGCTGGCCTGGTGCATGGGCGTTCCGTGGGATGATGCCGCACGCGTCGGAAGTCTGCTCGGCGTGAAGACCGTTCTCAACGAGTTCGTGGCGTACGAAATGTTGAGTCGAGAGGCCGCGTCTATGGTGCACGAACGGTCGAGCCTCATCGCGGCGTACGCGCTTTGTGGATTCGCGAACTTCGGCTCGATCGGGATCCAGATCGGTGGCCTCTCGCCGCTGGCTCCTGAGCGCAGGCAGGACTTCGCTCGCATCGGGGTGCGCGCCATGATCGGCGGGACCTTGGCCGCATTCATGACGGCCTGCGTCGTCGGGATGATGACCTGACCTGACCTGACCTGAATTTTCGACTCGGCAGGCCGACCGGATCGTCTGTCGAAGAAGGACCGGGCCTGACGTGCGGAAGAACGATGATTCCGCCGCTGATCATGGCCGCATTGATCGCATCAACGACCGCTGGCGTCGCGCGGGTTGGATTCACCACGAAGATGGCGCTGCTCTTGGATGAACCAGGATCAGCCGGAGCCGAAGGCGTGTGAATTCTTGCACTGACCGGTCTGCTATTCGAGCGGTATGTCCGCCTTCCGACCCGGCACATCCAAGGCATTGCGTACGATGGCAAAGCGTGCCGGCTCGCGTACGGCGAGGAGCAGCCCCCGATGGATGGCGTGCGTGTATTCGCGACCGTCGAAGAATCGGGCGTTGCCGCCCATTTCGCGGAGGAGGAATACGCCGGCTGCATGGTCCCACGGCATGATTCGCGAGTAGAGGAGAAAATCGAGCTCGCCGGTGAGAAGACTTACGTATTCGGTGGCGGCGCACCAGTGTGAGGGCACGGGCTTCACGACGCGCGGGTCGATTGTCTTGGCGTGGGCGCAAAGCTGCGCATCGTCCGCCGGGAGATGGAGCACGCCCATCGCGGACGCCCCTCTGTCGTGCTTGGCCTCGGTGCGGAGAGCGCCATTCTCGCCCGGGTCGAAAGCGCGACCGTTGAGCATGACGCCTTCGCCGCGCTGTGCCGACCACATCTGGCCGGCGCACGGGACGTAAATGACGCCCGCGATGGCCTCGTGATTCTCAACGAGGCACACCATCGTGCCGAACCGCTCTATACCCCGCGAGAAGTTCGAGGTCCCGTCGATGGGGTCGACGATCCAAGCGAGGCCGGACGCGCTGAGTGTCTCGAGGCGAGTCGGATCCAGGGAGACGCCTTCTTCGCCAACGACCACGGAATTGGGCAACAAAGCGGTCAGATCGCGCGCGAGCCTCGCTTCCATGGCGCGGTCGGCCACGGTGACGATCTCTTCCTTCCCTTCGGCATTGCGCTTCGTAAGCACCTCGTCGTCGGCGAGCTGTCGGAAGCGCGGCAGAACCTCTTGGGCGGCCGCCTTGGCGATGATGTCGGTAAGCTGGTCGAGGTCGATCGTCGCCATGAGAGTGCGGGGCCACTCTGCCGGGCAGAAGGAATGCGAGGCAAGTCGGATATCGCGCGAGCCTGATCGAGGCGCGGCTTGAATGCCCCACTGGACAGGAGGGTCCCGAATCCGTGAGAAAGGGCGAGGACTGGCCCATGATGCACACTCCACGCTTGAATCGACCACCGCGAATCGGGGGGCTTGCGGGAGCAAGGGGGTCCTGGGGACCCGAGGCATCCAGGGAAGTCGAGGCATCCAGGGAACGCGAGGCGTCAAGGACACCCGAGACACCCGAGACACCCGAGGCCTCTGGGGCCCCCGAGATATCCGAAGCGTCTAGCGCGCTCGAAGGACCGCTCGTTGACGTTGGTCTTTGGCGTATGGGGCTCGTGTTCGCGGTCGTACTTTGTTTCGGATCGGCTTGCGGGACGTCTTCGGCCGACGGATCTGGTTTTTTCGATGCCGGCGATGCTTGGCATGGGGAAGCGTTCGCCGATGGGTCGGCGATGGACACTGGACGAATACGCGACGCGGGTCGCGGCGATGCGGACGTCGGGGAGGCGGATGCCTTCGGGTACGACATGGACACGGGGGTCGGGCCTGGGGACACGGGCTTCCGGACTTGGGACGCGGACGTTGGAAGTGCCGACACCGGCTTTGGGGCTCGGGACGGAGGCGCAGATTTTGACGGTGCCTCCGTCGACGCGTCGGATGCGGGCGATGCGACGGTGCCTGCGCCCAGCTATGCCTTGTGGGATCAAGGCTTTCGTCACGGTGTGGTGCGGAGCGATCTGGGCGACATCCGGACGGTGAGCATCGGTCCGTGCCTCTATCCCGAGGGTGTCGAGTGTCCGGCGGGCGTGCTCTGTTCGCGATGTCCGACCGGACCGTCGACTTACGCGCAATCCAACTTCTTCAGCACCGTTGAGCCGGCGCCCAACACCTATTTCTGGACCCTCGATCACAACGTGGACGTGGGCGAGTTTGGGGGTGCCTTCAACGCGGTTTGTAATTCAGGGCCGCCGGACCAGTCGTTGCCCGTGGGTGTCGGGCCGGCTTCGGGTGAAGTTTTCGACTTCTGGCTCTCAACGGGGTCGACCGGGGGCCTCCGTGCGCATCTGGGCATCACGACCCGCGAGGGCCCGTGCCCGAATGACGCGACGCCCTATCTCGGCCTTGGGGTGAGCGCCTCGACGGGCAATCAAGGCAAGGTGGGCCGGTTTCAACGTTTCTCGTCTGCGATCGGTGACGTCGGGTACGATCAGTCGTGGGTTCGGTTTACGGCCGCGATCGAACAATGTCAGGGCCTGTCTCCCTGCTTGTTCTATCTGAATGCGCAGACCCGTTGGGGCGGCAAGCCACGCATGCTCATCGTGACCCTTGGGCATCTCAACCATCGCGGTGAGCACGGAGTGCACGCACACTGGAACTGGCCGGTCGAGGAGAGCCACTTCAGCCCTGGGTACGACATCGCGTATGTCGATTGTGAAGGGCTTGGGCTTTCGTGCCTGGGCCTCCATCCGGCGGGCCTGTCATACCGCCTGTCTATCGGAGCTCTTGTCTCCATCGCCAGCGATCTCGGCCTCTACGATGACCCCATGCCGGTCGGCCAGCTTCTCGAGCTTGATGCCGTGAGTTGGTCCATCGAGACCGCGGGCGCCGATGCTCAGGTCGGAGCCTGGGTCGAAGCGATGGAGATGACGGGACCTCCGGCGACACTTCCGGCCCTATTTTTTGGGCGCCAGCCCAGCCCGGTGACCCGAGTCGTCACGCTCTCGAGCTCAGAGGCATTGTACGGCCGTGTCGAGAACGTTGGGCGCGACGATGCGATGTCGTGTCTCGAAGTGGACGGTCGCCCCGTGGACCAGCGGAATGGCGATGGCTGGTGCAAGGACCCGGAAAACTGGACGATGATTGCGTCGAGCTCCGAGGCGAACAGTTGGCGTTTCGTCGGAGGCACTTGGACGCTGGCGGTGGAGCCCGTGGGTTCGATCTTTCCGGCAAACAGATATCGTGGCTATTGGCGCGATCGGAGGACGGGCGCGACGGCGCGCGCTGAGTTCACCGTGGAGTGACGCTTGTCGGGCTCGTGATCTGAGAGCCACACACCGAGCGCGATGAGGACCCCGCCCATCACGGTGGCGGCGAGCAGCGCCTCCCCGAGCAACCAACCGGCGAGCGTTCCGACGAGCGGCTGCAAGAAGAGAAAGACGGCGACCTGAGACGACGGGAGCGCCTTGACGGCGTGATTCCAAAGGATCATCGCGACGAAGGAAACCAACACCGCGAGGTAGACCATCGAGATCAAAGGCGTCGCTTCGAAGAGCGCCGGTACGTTCGGCTCGATCGCGCGATACTCGACGAACCCGAGCGGAAGCATGGCGATGAGCGCAACGACGGACGTCACGAACGAGTACATCATCGGAGTGATTCGCTCGAGGGTTGGTTTGGCGGCGATGGTGTATATCGCCCAGAAGACCGCCTGGGCGGCCATCAGCATGTTCCCTCGGAGGGACCCGGCCCCGAGCATTTGGTCCACGTCGCCACCGGTCACGACCCATGCCGCGCCCAAAAACCCGACCCAAAGACCGACGATGCGTAGCCCTCCAACGCGTTCCTTCAAGACGGCGATCGAGAGAAGAAGCGTGGCGATGGGTTCGAGTCCGCCGAGCACGGCTCCGTTGACCGAATCGGTTGCTTGCAGCCCATAGGAGCCGACCAGATAGGGCAGTGCCATTCCAAAGAGCGCCGCGACGATGATGCGAATCCAGTCATTTCGAGTCGCCCCCTTCATGACTTTGAAACTCACGAAGGGTGCGAAGAAGAGCATGGTGATCGTCAACCGGGCGATCGAGAGCAGAACGGGGGGCCACGTCTCGAGCGCGAGCTTTTGCACGCTGTACGAGGATCCGTAGAGAATGTTCGCGAGAACACCGAATAGGAACGCAAACCGCAAGACTCACACCTAATACGCGCCCCGACGCGAGTAACCAACCTCTTTGAGCTTGCGTCCAGAAGTCCCGCAAGCACCGGAAAAGATGCGTTGAATCGGCGCCGGAGCGCCCGGTCAGGTTTCGTCTTCGTGCCGGCGTCGGGCGTGAGCGCGGGCGGCCCGAAGTGCGGGGCTTGGAAACGATGCGCCGGGAAGCTCGGGTCGCAGAGTTGTCCGGGTCGTCTTGCTGCGCGTCTTTGCGAGGTCCATGAATTTTACCTGTGCGCGCGTAATGGCCTCCCCGGGTCCGGGCTCACGGGCGGTGTAGTGACCGTCGGCCCCCAATTCCCAGCCAAAGTAGTTGTCCGCCCATTCGAAGGGGAGGATCTCTTCCATGATTCGGCGTTTGATGTCGGGGTCGAGCACGGGGAAGGCGACCTCGATGCGGCGATGAATGTTGCGAGGCATCCAGTCGGCGCTCGAAAGGTAGATTTCGTCCTCGCCTCCGTTGGCCCACCAGAAGATGCGCGCGTGCTCCAAGAACCGATCGACGACCGATCGGACGGTGATGTTCTCGCTCAATCCTTGCACCTTTGGACGGAGGCAGCAGATGCCACGAATCATCAGGTCGATCTTCACACCCGCTCGGCTCGCCCGGTAAAGGTTGCGGATGATCTCGGGGTCGACCAAGGCGTTCATCTTCGCTTTGATCCCGGCGGGCCGTCCGGCGCGCGCGTGCTCGACCTCGCGATGGATCGCAGCGAGGAAGAACTCCCGAAGGGTAAAGGGCGCGACTTTGAGGCGTTTGAGCTCCGGAAGCTCCGCGTATCCGGTCAGCACGTTGAACAGAAGGAGCGCGTCCCAGGTGATCTCGTCGTTCGACGTGAACAGGCCAAGGTCCGTGTAAAGGCGCGCAGTGCTTGGATTGTAGTTCCCGGTGCCGAGGTGCACGTACCGCTTGAGTTCGTCGCCTTCCCGGCGAATGACGAGAAGGATTTTGCAGTGGGTCTTGAGCCCAACCACCCCGTAGACGACATGCACGCCGCTCTGCTCGAGCGCACGGGCCCAGGCGATGTTCGCGGCTTCATCGAACCGCGCCTTGAGCTCGATCAGCGCGGTTACTTGCTTGCCCGCCTCGGCTGCGCGGGCCAAGGCCTTGACGATCGGTGAGTCTCCGCTCGTTCGGTAGAGCGTTTGCTTGATGGCGACGACGTTCGGATCGACCGCCGCTTGGTCGAGAAAGTCGACGACGTGACGAAAGCTCTCGTACGGGTGGTGGAGCAATATGTCGCGCTCCGCGACCGTGCGGAATATCGTGGGCGCGTAGAGGAGCTGGGCCGAGCTTACCGGCGTGAAAGGCGTATCGCGAAGCTCCGGGAGCGCGATTTGAGAATACACGCCCCGAAACGCGCTCGGCGCGATGAAGCTCACTTGCCGATGGACCTGCCGGGGCTCGAGATCGAGAAGCTGGCGCAGATGGCCGGCGAGCAGCTCTGAAGCGCGGTGGCCGATCTCGAGCCGAACGATCTCGCCTCGATCGCGGCGCCGAAGCTCGTCTTCGATCGTCGACAACAGATTCGACGCCTCTTCCTCGCTGATGTCGAGGTCGCTTGCGCGTGTGACCCGAAATGGACTCGCCTCCCGGACGGTGTTTCCGGGAAACAGGGCCTCGGCGAACATGCAGATGACGTCCTCGAGCGCCATGAATCGGTATCGAACGTCGTTGGCCTGAAGGCGCACGAACCGAGGCAGGACCGAAGGGACGGGGACAATCGCGAGTTGCGGGCTGTCCGATGGATGGAAAGACGACCGAGGGCGCTTGATCGACGCCGTGAGCCCGAGTGCGACGTTCAAGGTTCCGCCGCGGAGCTGCGGAAATGGATGCGTCGGGTCGATGGCGATCGGGGTCAGGCAGGGCTGTACTTCGCGGACATAGTAGGTGCGGATCTCTTCAATCTGAGCCGGCGTGAGCTGGTGCGGCTTCGCGAACTCGACGCCGTGTGTGCGGAGCTCCGGAAGAATGCGCTCGCTCAGAATGCGTGCGATGTCGTTGCTGATGCTCGTGGTGAACTCAGAGATCGCCTGCAAGACCTCGGCCTGCGTCATCCCATCCGATGCGCGATGGTCGCGCCGATCTTGGCGGTGGAGCTGTCGCTCGAGACTCCCGACGCGCACCATGAAGAACTCGTCGAGGTTGGCCGATGCGATGGCGACGAACTTCAGACGCTCGAGCGGCGGGACGACGCGCCGCTCGGCGAGGGCCAAGACGCGCTGGTTGAAGCGGAGCCAAGAAATTTCCCGGTTCAGGAAGTCGGGAGAGTGTGTCGATCGGGACCCCATCGTGCTGCTTCGCGAAACATCCATGGTGGATGCGCGTCGTTCGAAGTCATTCATAATGGGGGCGCCGAAGCCTGTCGATGTTTCCGGCACCGATTGTCGTTATGAGGCCGCGCTAGAGGGCAATCATGGAGGACTTTCACGTCATTGTGGGGTAGAGCGCACCGCGAGTGATGCACGAGGTGGTGCGCGAAGACGAGACGCTGACTGAGCGGGTGGCTCGATACCTGGGTGCCAACTCACCGGGCTACGGCGCTGTGCCCGGCTGGGCACATCGCGAGAGTCAGGCGTCCATGGGAGCGGCGGTCGCGCTTCGAATGGAAGAGGGTGGTGTGCTGGTCGTCGAAGCACCGACGGGCGTGGGGAAGACGCTGGCTTATCTCCTGCCGGCGCTTCTCGGGCGCCAGAAGGTGATCGTCTCGACCAACACGAAGGCACTTCAAGATCAGATCGTCGACAAGGACCTGCCGCTTGCCGCCACGCTCCTCGCCCACGACCGGATCACGATTCGCAGGTCTTCCTGCACGGCGGGGACGTCGGGCGAGCGCCGGGAACCGAACCTCGTGGAGTACGCAGTCATGAAGGGACGGTCGAACTATCTGTGTCTCGACCGCCTCGATCGCCGGCAGCAGCAGGCGGCCTTCGATTTTGGTGACGGGGCGTTGACGAAGATCGCGCGCTGGGCGTCCGAAACGGAGCGCGGCGACCGCGCAGAGCTCGGATGGCTGAGCGAATCCTCCACGCTTTGGGACGAACTGGATGCGCGTTCGGAGATCTGCTCGGGCACAAAGTGCCCACGGTACGACGATTGCTTCGTGCATCGAATGCGACGCGAAGCGGAGAACGCGGACGTCGTCATCGTGAACCACCATCTCCTGTTGGCCGATCTGGCGCTGAAAGCGGAGCAGTCGCTTACGAGCGCGGGCCGGACGTTCGGTGCGGTCGTGCCGGATGCCGATGTACTGATCGTGGACGAGGCGCACGCGATCGAAGAGACCGCCTCTGAGTACTTTGGCGGACAGGTCTCGACCCGCATGCTGGACCAGCTCGGAAAGGACGTGCACGCCTTCGCCGAGGGGCGCCGCGACCGGCCCGATCTCGATGCGTTGTGGGGGCGCGCCGCGCACGAAGCCGGCGCGATCTTCGATGCTGCGCCCGAAGCCGACGGACGGACGCGATGGGCGGAGCGCCTGCCGAACGCCTCGAGGGATAGGGACAAGGACAAGGATAAGGCCTCGAAGGCCTTTGAGGCGCTTGCGGAGTTCCTCGAGACATCGGTTGGATCCGAGGGCGAGGGAGAGGGGCTGGCGCGCCGTGCTCGGCAAATCGGCCAGTCTCTCACGTTCGTGGTCCAGGGCGACGACCCCGACTTCGTGTATTGGTCGGAGCGACGCGCAAAGAGCGTATCGCTGGGCGCTTCGCCGATCGTGGTCGCCGATCTGCTCCGTCGTTTCATGTACCCGCGCTTCGAGACGACCGTCATGACGAGCGCGACTCTGTCGACGGGCGAGGCGAGTTGCGCGTTTTTTCGGAAGTCGGTGGGGGCTCCGGACGACACGACGACGCATGTCTTGTCTTCTCCGTTCGATTTTTCGACTCAAGCGGCCCTTTTCTTGCCGTCGTATTCGCGGTCGCCGGACGATGCGCGTGCGCTCCTGGACGTCATCGAGACTGGCTACGATCTGATCTCGATGACGGGCGGCGGGGCTCTTTTTCTGTTCACGAGTCATCGCGTGATGCGGGCCGCGCACGCCGCGCTCGTCTCACGCCTTCCGTATCCGGTGCTGCTCCAGGGAGAGATGCCGAAGCGCATGCTGGTGCGTGCTTTCGTCGAGCAGGCGCCGGCCGTTTTGTTCGCGACGGCGAGTTTCTGGGAGGGCATCGACGTCCCCGGCGATCCGCTTCGTTTGGTCCTGATCGACCGCCTTCCGTTCGATGCGCCGAATGATCCGGTGGTGTCGGCCCGTGCGAGTCGCATCGAAGCTGAAGGCGGCAGTGGCTTCACGATGTACCAGCTGCCCCGGGCGATTCTTCGTCTGAAGCAGGGATTCGGACGGTTGATTCGTTCGAGCGCCGACTTGGGCATTGTCGCCATCCTCGACCCGCGCCTTCGAACGCGAGGCTACGGGAAGCGGATTCTGCGGGCATTGCCTGAAGCGCAGGTCTTTGAGGATCGGGCTCTCCTTGGCCTGTGGTGGGCAGAGAAGAAGGCCCGGGACTAACCGAACCGCCGGCCTGACAGCCTCGGGAAGGGTGGGCGAAGGTGTGCGCCCTGGTGCACGGCCGATCGATCTCTCGGCCAGGCGCTGGGTGTTCGACCGGGTGACCGTATGGGCTCGGCCGTTCCATAATCCCACGGGGCTACTCGCTCGCGCCAAAGACTGATAGCTCATCGACCGAGGCTGGGTCATTTGGGGTGAAGCGAAACGAGGACGACATGGCAGACGGTGCGATCGATCAAGACGACTTCTCGGAGCTCCCGGGTGAGCTCGCTCTCTTGCCGATTCGAGATCTGGTCGTGTTTCCGTTCATGGTCGTTCCGCTCTTCGTCAGTCGGGAGCTTTCGATCGGGGCGGTAGAACACGCATACTCGGATGACCGTCTGCTCTTTCTTTGCACGCAGAAGAGTGAAGTCGCGGATGAGCCAGAGGTTCGCGACCTTTATACGATTGGAACGATCGGCAAGATCCTTCGAATGCGGAAGTTGCCCGACGGGCAGCTCAAGGTTCTGGTCCAGGGACTCAAGCGGGCACGTCTCGAGCGTGTCGTGCGGGAGCGGCCGACCCTGGTGGTGCAGGTCGAGGTGCTGGAAGAGATCGCACCCGAGCCGAACGATCCGGTCGAGGTCGAAGGCCTCATCCGCGCCGTGAAGGAATCGCTGCGCGGGCTCTCCGACGTGGGCAAAGGTCTCCCCCAGGATGTCATGACGGTTCTGCTCGGCCTCGGGGAGCCGGGCGCGCTCGCCGATCTCGTCGCTTCGAATCTTGGTCTTCGTGTTCCCGCGGCCCAGGCCGTGCTTGAAGCGGCATCGACGCTCGATCGCCTGCGGCGGGTCAATGACGCGCTCGCGAAGGAGGTCGAGGTCGTTGCCTGGCAACAGAAGATTCAGACCCAGGCGAAGGAGGAGATGTCACGGGCTCAGCGGGAGTACTTCCTACGCGAGCAATTGAAGCAAATCCGGCAGGAACTGGGGGATCTCGACGACAAGCTCGAGGAGATCGAAGCGCTCAGGACGCGCCTGGCCGAGGCGCGGCTTCCGCCCGAGGCGGCGCGCGAAGCGGAGAAGCAGCTTCGGCGGCTCGAGGGGATGAACTCCGACGCGGCCGAGGCGAGCGTCGTGCGCACGTACCTCGACTGGCTTGCGGACTTGCCGTGGTCGAAGCTTTCGGTCGATCGCATCGATTTGGCGAGGGCGGCGGAGATCCTCGACGAGGATCACTACGGCCTTGCTCACGTGAAGGACCGGATCCTCGAATACTTGGCGGTTCTCAAGTTGAAGGGCGATCACAAGGGACCGATCCTTTGCTTCGTTGGGCCGCCGGGGGTAGGCAAGACGAGTCTCGGCCGCTCGATTGCGCGCGCGGTTGGGCGCGAGTTCGTGCGTATCTCGCTCGGCGGGGTCCATGACGAGTCGGAGATTCGGGGGCATCGCCGTACGTACGTCGGCGCGATGCCGGGACGAATCATCAGCGGCCTCAAGCAAGCGGGCACGCGGAATCCTGTCTTCTTGGTCGACGAGCTCGATAAGGTCGGGAGCGATGTGCGCGGAGATCCCGCGGCGGCGTTGCTCGAGGTGCTCGATCCCGAGCAGAACGGGACGTTCCGCGACAACTATTTGAACTTGCCGTTTGATCTTTCGCGTGTGCTGTTCGTCGCGACCGCCAACCAAGAGGAGCCGATTCAGTCGGCGCTCCGCGATCGAATGGAGATCATTCACTTGGCCGGCTACGATCTGGAGGAGAAGGTTCAGATCGCAAGGCGCTACTTGATCCCTAAGCAGAAGGCGGAGTGCGGCCTTCATACGGATGAGGTCGATGTGGGCGTGCCCGCGCTCGAGGCGATCATCGAGCGCTACACACGCGAAGCGGGGCTCCGCGGTCTCGAGCGGCGGTTGGCCGCGATCTCGCGCAAGATCGCGCGGAAGTTCGCCGAAGGGCAGCGGCGTCGGGTGCGGGTGCGGGCGAAGGACCTCGAGAAGTACCTGGGCCCGCGCCAGCACGACCCCGAAGCTCCCGACGACGTCGATCAGATCGGCCTGGCTTCGGGGCTTGCGTGGACACCCGCTGGCGGCGTGATTCTCCACGTCGAAGCGGCTTCAATGGTGGGCAAAGGGGGCCTGACCCTGACGGGTCAACTCGGGTCGGTCATGAAGGAGTCGGCGCACGCTGCGCTCTCCTGGGCTCGGTCGCGCGCCAAAGAACTTGGGCTGGATGTGGAAGCCTTTGGTCAACGCGAGCTTCACGTGCACGTTCCGCTGGGGGCGATTCCGAAAGATGGTCCGTCCGCCGGCATCACGATCGCCGTGGCCATCATGTCGCTTCTGACGCACTTGCCGGTGCGGCGCGACGTGGCGATGACGGGCGAGGTAACGCTTCGCGGGCGCGTGTTGGCGGTGGGTGGACTTAGACAGAAGCTCTTGGCCGCACTTCGGGCAGGGATCACCCACGTGATCATTCCGCTGGCCAACGAGCCCGATTTGGCCGAGATTCCCGATCGCTTGCGCCAGAAGCTCCGGCTGCATTTGGTGCGCGAGCTCGACGAGGTGCTCGATATCGCTCTGGTTGGCTTCGTGCCGGCACGAGATAGTCTCGCTTCGGGCACCCCAAAGCCGACAACGTCGCCTCATGTCGGATTGGCTTAGGCTTGGTCCAAGATTGGCCTAAGATTTGTCTAAGACTTGCATAGGAGCTGCCTAAGAGCTGCCTAAGAGCTGCGAAGACTGGCGCGCAGCCTGCGATCGCTTTCCTTGCGTGTATGGCCGGGTGGGTGAGGCCCTTCGACCGAGATCTGTCCCCCACGGCCTGGTCGGCGTATGCTTCCAGTCGACCCTTGGACGCGGTGGGCCCGGGGCAAGCTGAGCTCGCGGCGGCTGAGCTTGGGCGTGCGGGATTTGGGGAGTTGGAAAGGGAACGGAACCGGCGGTGCAGTTCAATACGAAGGACAAAGAGCTGGCGTTGAAGGTCGTCTACTATGGCCCGGCCTTATCGGGGAAGACGACGAACATCCAGAAACTCCACGAGCTCTTGGATCCGGAGGCTCGAGGCCGTTTGATGACCCTCGACACCAAGGGCGATCGCACGCTCTTCTTCGACCTCTTGCCGGTCCACTTTTCGACGCGATCGGGCTTTCGGATCAAGCTCAAGCTGTTCACGGTGCCCGGCCAGGTCATCCACGAAACCACACGAAGGATCGTGCTGGCAGGGACCGACGCCATCTGTTTCATCGCGGACTCCCAACGTTCGCAGCGAAGCGCGAACAACGAGGCGTTCAAGGGCATGCGCCGAAACTTGAAGGCCAACGCGCTCGACCCGAAGCGCATCCCCGTGGTCATCCAGTTCAACAAGCGCGATCTCCCGGACGCGCAGTCGGAAGCCGAGCTTGCGCACTACGAAGGGAAGGGCCCGGAGCCGATCTTCCGTGCCGTCGCCACGCGGGGAGAGGGCGTGGTCGAGACGTTGCGCGGGTGCCTGAATCTTCTGTGGGATGTGCTCGACGCCGAGCTCGACTTTCGTCGAAAGCTGGGCATCACCAAGGACGAGTTCATGGAGAACATCTTTGGGAGTCTGCGCAACCAAGCGGCGGGATTCGAAGGCAAAGAGGCGAGACAGCGGTGAACGCAGAGATGGGGGTCGGCAGCGCTCACCTGCCGATCATCGAAGACGAGGTTGTCGAATACAGCCAGCCTCCAAAGACGGCGTCGAGCTCGATCCTCGAGCGGACGATGTCTTTGGCCGAGCTGCTCGACATGAACGCGTTTCGCGACGTTTGTACGAGTTTTGTCGACCTCTACCGGATCGGCATCAAGATCTTCGACGCCGACGGAACGAAGCTCATCGACATTCGGGTGGGCAACACCGAGTGGTGTGGCTACATCTTTCAGAACGCGCGTGGGCGTTCGTTGTGTACCGAGCTCGTCACGCGGATCAAGCAGTTCAGCTATCCCGGCCTCCCGGATGGCCAGGTCGTCGAACAAACCTGCTTCTCGGGCCTCAAGTACCTCATCACGTCGATCTCGTACGGCGGCGATGTGCTCGGGCGCGTCGTTTATGGGCCGTTCATGCCGGAGGTGCTGTCGGCACCGGGCGCTGAGGTTGGCACGTTCGGCGATGGCTTTGAACCGGAGCGACTTTGGGCGCATGGGCACAAGATCCGGCGGGTCTCGGACGAGAAGGTCCTTCAGATACTCGCGAACTTCCGCTCGGTCGTCGACACAACCACGTTCGTGGCGATGAAGGCCTACCTGACGCAGCAGCTTCACGTCGAATCGATCACGGCGAGCTACAACGAACTCGCAGAGTCGAACCGAAAGCTTCGCGAATCGCTCGAGAAGCTTCGTGAACTCGATCGCCTCAAGTCGAACTTCTTGGCGATGGTGAGTCATGAGCTTCGAACGCCGCTCACCAGCGTCATCGGCTATTCCGAGATGTTGGCCGAAGGTTTGGCCGGCGAGCTGACGGAAGAACAGAAGGCGTACGCCACGACGATTCGCGATAAGGGCGAAAGCCTTCTGGAGCTTATTGGCTCGCTTCTCGACATGTCTAAGATCGAGGCGGGTGCGATGCGGCTCAACTTGTCGGATGTCGAGGTGGGCCCGCTCGTGGAGGGGGCGAAGAGCTATGTTGTGCCGCAGGCGCAGCGAAAGTCGGTCGAGCTCATCGTGGACGTCCAACCCGACCTTCCGCGCCTGCGTGCCGACCGCGAGAAGCTGAGGCAGTGCTTGATCAACCTGCTTGGGAACTCGGTGAAGTTCACGCCGTCCGGCGGACAGATTCGGCTTGGCGCGTCGGTGTTCGTTGGGGCCCGCCGTATGGCGGTCGACGATGGGCGCTTCGGGCCGCCCGATGAGACGTTCGTGCGGCTCGATGTGAGCGATACGGGCATTGGGATCCCGGCCGACAAGCTCGAGGCGGTCTTCGAGCGGTTCTATCAGGTCGACAACTCGATTACGCGTGAGTACGGGGGCACCGGCCTCGGGCTTGCCATTGTGAAGCGATTCGTGGAGGCCCACGAGGGTGAGGTCTGGCTTGAAACGCGCGAGGGCGTAGGGACGACCTTCTCGCTCTTGATACCCATCGAACGCACGATGGAGGCGACCGAAATCGCGCTTTCGTAAGCGGACGGAAACTTACAGCTTGCCGGAATGTCGCGGCCTTCGATAGCTTCCGGGCCGCATGACAGAAGTGCCCTCTGGACAGTCGCTTGGATTTAGACGCGTTCTCTTGAAGCTCTCCGGTGAGGCGCTTTCCGCCGACGGCAAGTCGATTAGCCCGGCCACGCTTCTTCGGCTCAGTGAAGAGATCCAGCAGGTCCATTCGCTCGGGGTTCAGGTGGGTCTCGTGATCGGCGGGGGCAACATCTTCCGCGGGGTTTCGGCCGCCACCTCGGGGATGGACCGAGCGAATGCGGACTATATGGGTATGTTGGCGACCACCATCAACGCGCTCGCTCTCCAGGATGCGCTCGAGAAGGCCGGCCTCGAAACTCGAGTCCAGTGCGCCATCGAGATGAAGCAGATCGCGGAACCCTACATCCGACGTCGGGCCGTTCGGCACCTCGAGAAGGGGCGGGTGGTTATCTTCGCGGCCGGAACGGGGAATCCATACTTCACGACCGACACCGCGGCCTCTCTTCGAGCGATGGAGATCAATGCCGAGGCGATCCTGAAGGCGACCAAGGTCGACGGGGTGTATGAAGCCGATCCGGTGCATCATCCGGAGGCTCGATTGTTCGCCAGGGTGAGCTATCTTGATGCGCTCAACCGGGGCTTGAAGGTGATGGATGCGACGGCGATATCGCTTTGTATGGACAACAGCCTCCCCATCATTGTGTTTGCTATGAACACGCCGGGAAATCTCAGGCGAGTCGTTGCGGGAGAAGAGGTCGGGACTTTGGTTTCAAAGGGTGAGACTGAGTTTCGTGACCGTTGAAGGGTGAAGGGGTACCAGCGATGCAAGACGAAGTGATCTCAACTCTCAAAGAGCAAGGCGAAGAGGCGACTTCAGCGCTTCAGAAGGCTTTGGCGCGCATCCGCACGGGGCGCGCGAACCTTTCGATGCTCGACAGCGTTCGGGTCGAGTACTATGGGTCGAAGTCCCCGCTGAACCAGATGGCCACGCTGACCGTGGTCGATCCGCGGCTCATCACGATCAAGCCGTTCGATCGTTCGACGCTCGGCGAGATCGAGCGTGTGCTGCGCGCGACCTCTGACCTCGGGATTTCGCCGCAGAACGACGGTGAGAAGATCATGTTGCCCATCCCGCCGTTGACCGAAGAGCGCCGGCGCGAGTTCACGAAGGTGGCGAAGGCGAAGGGCGAAGAGGCGAAGATCTCCATTCGGAATGCGCGTCGCGATGCCAACGAGATGCTCAAGGAGCTCGAGAAGGCCGGTGAGCTTCCCGAAGACGATGCGAAGAGGGCACAAGCCGAGGTTCAGAAGATCACCGACGAGTACGTCAAGATCTTCGAGGACACCGTGGCCAAGAAGGAAAAGGAGATCATGGAGGTCTGATGGCGCTCGAAGACCTCCAGGCGGCGCCCGCGCCGCGTCTTGCCCCGGGACCGGTGCCTAGGCACGTCGCCATCATCATGGATGGCAATGGCCGCTGGGCCAAGAATCGGGGCTTGTCGCGTCTTCAGGGCCACGCGGAGGGCGCGAAGGCGGTCCGGACGATCACGACGACGGCGCGTGAGAACGGGATCGCGGCGCTGACGCTGTATGCCTTCTCGATGCAGAACTGGCAGCGCCCGGACGAAGAGGTCGACCACCTGATGACCCTTCTCTTCGACTACCTCGACATGGAGCGCGCGACGATTCTCGACAATGGCATTCGGCTGAAGGCCCTTGGCCAGCTCGAACGTCTTCCTGGAAACGTGCGCGATCGGTTGCGGCGCCTCGAGCAAGACTCAGCCAGCAACAAGGCCATGGTTCTGTCCTTGGCGCTGTCCTACGGCGGTCGTGAGGAGATCGTTGCCGCGTGCCAGGCGATCGCGCGTCGGGTGGCGGCGGGCGAAGTGGCGCCGGGCGCAATCGACGAGGCGATGCTCGAAGCGTTCATGTTCACGAAGGATCTTCCGCCGCTCGACCTGATCGTTCGAACGAGCGGCGAAATGCGCCTTTCGAATTTCTTGCTTTGGCAGGCCGCGTACGCCGAGCTGGTCGTGACCGACGTTCTATGGCCTGACTTCGGTCCTTCGACATTTTTCGACTGCATCGAGACCTATCGCCGGCGCGAACGTCGCTTCGGATTGACTGGGGCGCAAGTCCAAGGACCCTGATTGGCTACGCGAATCATCAGTGCGCTCGTCGCTTTGCCGCTCGTTATCTTGGTTGTGCAGCTTGGTGGCTGGACGTTTGCGGCGCTCATCCTAGCGGTTGGGGCGGTGTGTCTGTGGGAGTTCGCCGGCATGGTACTCCCTGGGGACAAACTGGGACGTTCCGCGACGGTCGGGGTTGGGCTCGCGATGCTCCTACTCGGACTCGTCGGTCGATTCTCGGGCGGCGATGCGGTCGGGTGGTTTTGTCTCGCGCCGATCGGGCTCCTCACCTTCTTTTTGTTTCGTACCGGCGATATGGCCACGGTGGCTTCGCGGGCGGGGCTGGCCTGCCTGGCGGTTTTGTGGGCCGGTATCTTGTTGGTGGGCACGGCCGCGGTGCGTTTTTTGCCGCGGGGTGAGGCCTGGCTCTACCTGGTGTGTGTGCTGGCGTGGGGCAGCGACACGGGCGCTTATTTTACGGGCCGCTTCCTGGGGAAGCGAAAGCTCTACGAGAAGGTGAGTCCAAAGAAGACCTGGGAGGGCGCGGTTGGCGGCGTCGTGGTGGCGACGGCCGGTGCGTTCCTTCTGATGTGGGCGTTGGGCGCGCCGAACATCCCGATCGGGCACTTGGTCGTCTTGGCTCCGGTTGCTGCGGCCTTTGGACAGGTGGGGGATCTTTCTGAGAGCCTCCTGAAACGTTCGATGGGCGTGAAAGACTCGGGCCGAATCATGCCCGGCCACGGAGGTTTGCTCGATCGCGTCGATGCCGTGTTGTTTATCGGACCGATTCTCTTTTTGTACGCTCAGGTGGTGTTGGGGGAACCGGCGCGTTGGCTGGCTCTGACCCCGAGCTGGTAGACTTGCGCGCGCAGGGATCGAGATCTTGAGCCTCAACCCCAATTCAATCGCCGCTTTCGTCGCCTTCATTGGCGTACTCATCTTTGTCCACGAGCTTGGGCATTTCTTGGCGGCGAAGTACTTCAACATCAAGGTTCTCAAGTTTTCTCTCGGTTTCGGTCCCCCCATCGTCGCGTTCAAGCGCAAGGAGACGATCTATCAGATCGCGGCCGTACCGCTCGGTGGCTTCGTCAAGATGTTGGGTGGGAGTCCGGTCGAGAGCGAGGATGACACGACCGAGCGTTCGCTGAGCGCAGCGCCCATCTATCAACGCGTGATCATCTATGCGGCCGGTCCTGCGTTCAATCTGGTGTTTCCGGTGCTCTGTTTCTTCGGGTACAGCGTCGTCGGGCCGAGGGTTCTGTCGCCCGTAATCGGCGAAGTGGAGATCGGCCGCCCGGCTGAACGCGCGGGCCTCCGTCCGGGGGACCGTGTGCTCGCGGTCGACGGCGAGCGGACTTGGAGCTTCAGTCGGTTTCAGGACTTGATCCGCGCCCGACCCGAGAAACCGAGTGAGGTGACGATCGCCCGAGACGGGAAGACGCTTACGCTGTCGGTGACTCCGGATGCGGTGCAAGCCGAGACGATGTTTGGCGGAATGGAGACGATCGGGCAGGTCGCCGCGATTTCGAGGCGGGCGGGCGCGGTCGTGGGCGTCTTCGATCCATCGCTCAACCGTGCTGGATTCGTGACCGGAGACCGTGTGCTCGAGATCGACGGGAAGCCGGTCGCTCTTGCCGACGAGATGGAGGCTGCGCTCCGGCGATCGGCCGGGCGCACGGTGTTCGTCGTCGTTCGTCGCTCGCGCCCCCTTGCGGCGGGCGACGTGTTGTTTGCGGACGCCGGATCGTTCGAGGGGCTTCGCGTCGATGTTCCGGAGAACTACGGAGGGCTCCAAGATCTGGGCCTAGCGCTCTCGGAAACGTTCGTCCGGACGCTTGTTCCAGACGGCGCGGCCGCGCGCGCGGGACTCATGCAAGGTGACCAGATCCTCCGTGTGGATGGTAAGCCGATTCGGCTTTTCTGGTCCTTTCTTCGTGCGATGGACGAGGCGCAAGAAAAGGCAGTTTCGGTCGACGTGCGGCGCAACGGACAGGAGATGACACTCGAGCTCGCGAATGACCCGGTTCGGTGTATCCAAGAGACAAGCAAGCGGGAGAAGACGCTGTATGACGTTGGTGTCGGTGCGGGTTCGATCCCGGACGGCTCGCTATGTCGGCGCTTTCTCGAACGGCGAATGTTGTTGAGCTATTGGCCTTCGGATGCGCGGGCCGAGACGGAGGATGCCGATCTGACGGTCGCGGAGGCGCTGGTCTGGAGCCTGAGCGAAACGAAGGCCGTGGTCGAAGGCATCGGCATGACAATCTACAAGCTCGTGACCGGCGAGGTCTCGAGGGACAACGTGGGCGGGCTCGGCCAGCTTTACATGTTGGCGTCGCAAGCGGCCGATCTTGGTTTTGGCGCGTATGTGCAAAGCCTTGCCTTCGTCTCCGTGAACCTCGGGTTGATCAACCTCATGCCGATTCCCGTGTTCGATGGCGGCCATCTCTTGTTCTGCGCGGTCGAGGCGATTCGGCGTCGTCCCCTGTCTCTGCGGGCGCGTGAGCTGGCCAGCCTCGTTGGACTGCTTTTTGTTCTCGCGCTTTTCGTGCTGGCGATTCACAACGACATCAAGGCATTGGCTGGGTCCTAGATCATGCAGGACTCAGGACGGATCGCTCGGGACGACTCCGCCCGGGCACATACGAACGACGTATGAAAAGCGAGGGGCAAGCATGAAGGGGCGCCGATGATTCTTGCGTTCGAGACCTCCGGGCGCCCAGGGAGTGTGGCGATCGCCGAGAAAGAAGACGTCCGGGAACAAGTGCTCGAGGGCGACGCGTCGGAGCTTCGCGATGCCTGTGCGCGCTTGCTCGGTTCGGAGCTTTCGCAAGTTGCAGGGTACGCCATCAGCATCGGACCTGGATCGTTCACAGGCCTTCGCGTGGGTGTTTCCTTTCTCAAGGGTCTCGCCTTCGTTCATCCACGCCCGGTGGCCGCGGTGTCGTCGCTCGAGGTGCTCGCGTACGGGCTCATGACCGATGCAGAAGCCTCGCGCCCAAAGACGGTTCATGCTGAGAGTGGGGCGCTTGCGCTCGAGCGCTTTCGCGAGGTCGGCGCGCGCATTTTGTCGGTGGTGGATGCGCGCCGCGGCTCGGTCTTCGCGGCGCTCTACCGTGTTGCGGGCGAGGGACGACTGCTCGCGGACGAGATGTTGGTCGAAGGTCTCTATCGCGTCGAGGCGGTGAGTCGCCTGACGCAATCTTTGCCGTTGGTGATCGCGGTCGGTGATGGCGCCCTTCTGGTCGATGCGCGATCAGTGTCGGCGATGGCGCCGCCCTCGCGGTGGATTGGACGGGCGGCGGTGCTCGCCAAACTGGGCACGTCCTATTTGGCGGCCGGTCTTGGGGTCGAGGCGGACACCTTGGAGCCGGTGTATCATCAGGTTTCGGGCGCAGAGGAGAAACTCGGAATGCCACCCGGCTGAAGGCCGGGCCAGCCTAATATCCCTTGGTTTTTTTCGTCGATGGGGGTGCATGCGGAATTGGGCCGGATCGCCGTCCGTTGACTCTTCGGAGCGCGATTCTTACGCTCGGTTCGAGTGACGAACTGCCAACGAGCGGCCAAGGATATGGCCGTCAGGTCTCTAGATTGTGCGCTCGACCAGCCGAGTTCGGCCTCGAGCGCATCGATTCGATGAACAACAAAGAGAAGGGCATCTTTCACATGGAGCACCGCACCCAGGTCGACCTCTCTGGCGTGAATCCTGACATCTCAAGGCGAAGCGAAATTGAACGGCTCGAGCGTGAGCATCGAGAGCTCAAGAAGAGGCTTTCCGAGCTCAACGAGCGGCGCTACCTCAGTCCCGCTGAGGAAGTCGAGAAGAAGACACTGCAGAAACTCAAGTTGGCGAAGAAGGATCGTCTCGCGGTCCTCGTGAGCTATTCGGGCCGCGGCTAGCCGCTTTCGGTGGGCGCCCGTGCTCGCCACCGCGGGCGTCCGCCGAGCTTTGGTCGAAGTTCGAGCTTCTCGTGGCGTTCCGTGTGCGGGTGCGCTAACGGGATGGCGTGCATCGGGTCTTGATCGCAGGCGCGCATACCGCCCGAGGAAAAGCGCTCCTCGAATGCATTGAGGCGCGTGATCTGCCCGCGGAGATCGTGCGCGCCACGACCACCGACCACATCGAGCCTGAACTCGAGCTGCTCGATCTGCCACTTCTGGATGCCTCGACGGCGTTGGTGCTGGCGGCGGAGGGCGACGTGATGCGTGCGCTCGGGCTGGCCGCGATCAAGCTGGGCAAGCCCGTGCTCGATCTCGCCGGTGTCTTCAAACCTGAGCCTGATCTCGTTCCGACGGCCGACGGCAACGCCGAAGACAACGCCGAAGACAACCTCGAAGACAACCTCGAAGACAATCTCGAAGACAATCCCAAGGTCGGTGCCGATCGTGGTGCTGGCGATCCGCGGAATGCTTCGGCCGTCGTCGAATTCCGCGAGTTCTGGCCGACGAGCGAGGGACCGCGTGCACCCGTGAGCACGCGCGGGCGCGCACCGAGCGGTGAGGGACGCGGCGAAGGATGCATTGAGACCATCCCCGATGGCCCCGCATTTCCGATCGTAGCGGTGGTTTCGGCGTTGGCGTCGATGCGGCCGGCGAGGGTTGCGGTCACTGCGCTGGAGTCCGCGGCTTTGCGCGATCGTGAGGGCATGGACGAGCTCTCGGAACACGTTCGTTCGGTTTTTGCGATGAAGGCGCCCGACGGCAACCTGTTCGGCGCTTCGCTCGCGTTCGACATCATTCCGTCCGTTGAGCCGAAGGTCGAGGATGGCATGCGCGCCGATGCGGCGCTTGAGCGCGCGATCGCCCGCGGCCTGTCGGCTTTCGGTGTCGCACCGCGGCCCGAGGTTTGGGCGACCCGTTTGGTTGTGCCCACATTTTCGGCGGAGATGGTGATCGTGGAGATTGAGCTCGGGGCTCGGGAGGAAGGGGCGCCGCCGCACGCTGGCGCATCCGCCCGCGCGGTGCCCAGCGACGAGGAAATCCGGGAGAGACTGAAGGCGGCGCCAGGTTTGAGGTTTCGAGCTTCTCTTGTGCCCGCGCTCGACGCCGTCGAACGCGAGGATGTCTTGGTCAGTCGATTGCGTGTTGCGCCGGGGCGGGTTGGGTTGTGCTTGGCCTACGATCGACTGCGACGGGGGGGGCCGACGCTGGCGGCGCTTTGGCTCGAGCAGGTTCTCGCCAGGATGTCTCTTTGATGCAGGTGGCCGCCGCCTCGACCCGATAGCTCAAATTGGACGGATGGCTGAAAAGTCAAAGTGTCAATTGTGCGGGTCGGATGCCGGTCACTTTGGCACGCCTGAATGAAAGAAGCTCTACCTCGAAGTCCTGCGGCATGGTACGCAGCTTGCGTCGGTTCGACCGGTCTGTGATGCCCATCCGTCAACGTGCAACTCGGAACATCGCGCCCCCCGGGGGCTTGAGCCCGCGCCCGCGCCCACGCCTGCGCGCATGCCCGCGCCCCCACGCGGGGCCGCGTCTGAGCGGGACCTTGATGGTGGTCCTTTGTGCTTCTTGTGCATTGAGCGCATGGCCGGGGACTGAAGCTCAGGCGCAGACGACGGTTTACAACGACCCCGTCATTACGCTCGAACCCGCCGTTTTCGCCGACCAGTACCGGCGAATCAGCGAAGAGGACCTTTCGAGCGTGGCGACGCTTCAGTTTTCGTGGACGACGCAAGGGGGGGCGCTCGGCACCTACAACTTCGAGATTCACTACTCGAACGTCGATGGGCCGCTGGTTCGGATGTCGAACCCGAACGAGTCGACGCGACGCAATCTGAACAGCGGTCAGCTCACCGGAATTGGCGAGACTCTGATCTTCGAGCTGACGCCCGAGCAGATTGTCTGGACGACAGAGACAGGAGATGGGGAGCGAACGCCTTTCGAGGGAACACGGGATATCGTCGTCCACGTCTTTCAGCCTGGCGCCCAAGATAGGCAGGATCCCAACATTAAGGGCTGGACCTTCGACATCGATACGCTTCCACCCCCTCCGGGTGTCCTTACGGGGCTTACGGCGGGTGAAAATAGGCTGGGGGTGAGCTGGGAGGCGCCTTCTTCGCGTTCCGCCGATGTCGAGACCTACGAGATTGTCTACTGCCCAGATTCGAGTCTTCCGCTCAACTCAGATCTCGATCTCAGCCAGACCTCCACAACCGCCGGGCCGTGTGAAGAAAAGCTCTCGTGCTCGGTCGCGCTGCGGACCAAGACGCGGATCGACAAGACGCTGCGCGCCGAGAGCATCACTGAGGGACTCAGCAATGGTGTTCATGTCGCAGTGTCGATGCGCGCGAAGGATGATTTCGGCAATGTTGGGGAGTGCGGGAACGTGCTCGTCGGCGCGCCGACCGATGTGACGGACTTCTTCGAGTACTACCGCTCTCGAGGGGGAACCGAGGATGGCGGTTATTGCTTCATCGCGACCGCCGCCTTGGGTTCGTATGCGCATCCGGTCGTGCGGGTGCTGAGGTTCTTTCGCGATCAGTTCCTCGAGCGGACGCCGTGGGGCGCCCAATTCGTCAAGGCGTACTACACGCTCTCGCCGCCGCTGGCCGGTGAGATCCGCGAGGACGCGACGTTGGCCCAGTGGACGCGGCTTCTCTTGCTGCCGGTTGCGGTGATTGGGCTGTTGGCTCTGCTTCTTCCGGGATTCGGCGGGCTGATGGTCTTCCGATGGATGCTGCGTCGAAGCCGCAACACTCTGGGCCGTCGCGCAGCACCGAGCTTCGCGACGAACCCTCGAGTTGGTCGCGGCGGGCTTCGGCGAAGGGCTGCGCGGTTGGGTCTCTTTCTCGTCGTCGTGTCGGCCGCATCGACGGCGTGGTCAGAAGAGGTCTCAGCCAAGCGCGCCGAGGGCGAGTTGCCGATCGGTCTTGGGTTCGAGTTTAAGGGGGGGCCGTACCTGCCGGCCGTGGCTGGACAAGGCGGGACGGCCTCCGATGCGCCCCCCTTCGAGGTCATCTTCGGCGCAAAGAAGAACCCATTGTATACGCTGGGCCTCGACCTCCAGCTTTATCGCGGCGTGGGTACGGCGGGCGTTGGGTTTGCTTTCGGGTTCATGCAGTTCGTCGGCCGGGGACTGTTCGCGGACACTGGGCTCCCGTCTCAAGACACCACGGTCTTCAACATCCTTCCGCTCGATATGACCCTCTTCTATCGTTTCGATTGGTTGGCCGACCAGATTTGGTTCCCCCTCGTGCCTTATGTGAAGGGCGGGCTCACCTACAACGTTTGGTGGGTCACGAACGGCATCGGGCATCTCGCACGCGATCGTGGCGATTCGAGCACAACGGACGATGACATCGTGGCGAGGGGCGGGAAGTTTGGACTGACAGGAACGGTGGGCGTTGCGATTCTCCTCAACGCGTTCGACAGCAGCTCGGCTCGTGCCTTGTTCAACTCGACCGGGATTCGCGGCACGTACATCTTTGCGGAGATGCAGTCCAAAGCGGTGGACGGTTTTGGGAGCCAGGGGTTCGATCTTTCCGACACGACCTGGAACCTCGGCTTCTATCTCGAGATGTAAGTGCGGACGATCTGCCTTCTCGTCGAGTACGACGGGACCCAGTTCAGCGGTTGGCAGGTTCAGCGCGGCGCGTCCAACCTCTCGACGGTTCAGGGGGTCATCGAGGCGACGCTCGAGCGCATGATTGGCTCTCGCGTTCGCGTTCGAGCGGCCAGCCGAACCGACGCCGGTGTTCACGCGCGTGGACAGGTCGTTGCCTTTGAGAATCCGCGGGAGACCATCGGCCTTCGCGGCTTCGAGCGCGGACTCACGAGCCTCTTGCCGCCGAGCGTCGTCGTACGCCACGCGAGCGAGGTCGAGAACGGCTTCGACCCGCGCCGGGCCTCGAGAGGCAAGCGCTACCGATACACGTTCTGGAATGCGTCCACGCCCTCGGCGCTCGACCGAGACCGGTCATGGTTCGAACCGCGAACGCTCGACCGGGAGGCGATGCGAGAAGGCGCCGCACGGCTGCTGGGAACGCACGATTTCGAGGCTTTTCGGAGCGCCGGATGTCAAGCGCGCCACGCGGTCCGAACGATGTACCAGATCGATGTGACCGAGGGCGAGTACAGCCGTGTCTATGTCGATGTGCTTGGGAACGCCTTCGTGCGGAACATGGTTCGAATCATCGTGGGCAACCTCCGAGACGTGGGGCTTGGTGCGAAGACGCCCGGCGATCTCGAGGCGATTCTCGAGGCGAGGGATCGACGGCAGGGCGGGATGACGGCGCCGCCTCATGGACTCTGCCTGGAAGAAGTGATTTTCGATGACCGACTTCCGCCCCGGCCTCATGACGACAGCGACTTGACCCTCGATGAAGAGGTGGTGGTTTCGAAGGCGTAGGGATGTTGACGCCGACGCGGACATTGAAGAGGGTTCACGCATGACGACGGTGCGACCTTTCTTCAACGCCCTCGCGGTGGGGGGGCTTACGACCGCCTGGTCGAGCTTGGCGCTCGGTGTGTTGCCGCTTCGGAACCCGAGGGCCACCGGATGGGTCGCGAAACGATGGGCACAGTCGGTGCTGTCTACTTGCGGCGTGGAGGTTTTGGCGACGGGTCTCGACCAGCCCTTCGATGCGCCGTCGTATTTGGTGATGGCAAATCATGTGAGTCTCTTCGATGTGCCGGCGCTCTATGCCGTCATGCCTTTCGAGATGAAAGCGATCGCGAAGAAGGAGCTCACGTACATTCCGGTCTTCGGCTGGGCGCTTGCGCTCGGTGGCGCGGTGGTGGTGGACCGGAAGAGTCGAGCGCGGGCGATCGCGTCGATCGATCGGGCCGCAGAGACGATTCGCGCGGGGCAGAGTGTCCTGATGTTCCCCGAAGGTACGCGGAGTACGACGGGGACTTTGGGCTCGCTCAAGAAGGGCCCGTTTCACTTGGCGCTTGCGGCGCGGGTCCCAATCCTGCCGGTTGGACTTCGGGGTACGGCCGCGGTTCTTGCGAAAGGTGATTGGCGCGTGCATCCGGGAACGATCCAACTCGCGGTGGGAAACCCTATTTTTACAGAGGATCGCGAGGATTCGGAGGCCGGTCGCGCCGCGCTTTCGGCGGAGGTCGCAGAAACTTTGGGACAACTGGCGTCGATGCGGAATCGAAGTTGACAGGTGCGTTCGGCAACCCTAGTTAACGTCCTCCAATGTCCGAAGGTGATAAGAAATCTGGCGGCATGCCGGCGATCGTGAACCAGCGACCTACCCAGCACTGGGGGCGTGACCGGCACGAGCGCAAATGGCTTCAAGTGGACGCGAAGGGCCAGACGGTCGGGCGTTTGTCGACGCAGATCGCGTCCTTGTTGCGTGGCAAGCACAAGCCCACGTTCACGCCGTTCGATGACGTCGGCGACTTCGTGGTGGTGATCAACGCCCAGGATGTTGTCTTTCGGGGCAACAACAAAGTGGGCAAGAAGATGTACTACAAGCACACCGGATACCGTGGAGGCCTGAAGAGCCGAACGGCGCAGGTGATGCTGAACGAGAGTCCGCACAAGGTGCTTGAGCTCGCGATTCGCGGAATGATTCCGCGTGGCGCGCTCGGCAATCGGATGATGAAGAAGCTGAAGATCTACGCGGGGCCCGAGCATCCTCACAAGGCTCAATGCCCAGAGATCTACCAGCCCAAAGGCAGTGAGAGTCGATAGGAACGAATGATGAGCAAGGCCGCCGAAGAGCACTACGCCACGGGCAGACGAAAAGAAGCGGTCGCCCGCGTGAGGATCCGCCCTGGAACAGGCAAGATCTTCGTGAACCATCGTCCATTGGACAACTACTTCCCGCGCGAGACGCTGAAGATGATGCTTCGGCAACCTCTTGAGCTGACCGAAACGGATGGCCAGTGGGATGTGCGCATCAACGTGGCCGGGGGTGGATTGTCGGGTCAGGCCGGCGCGATTCGCCACGGACTTTCGCGTGCAATTGCGTTGGCGAGCCCAGACAAGCGACCCGCCTTGAAGAAAGCTGGGTTCTTGACCCGCGATGCACGGCAGGTTGAGCGCAAGAAGTACGGTCAGCCCGGCGCTCGCAAGCGTTTCCAGTTCTCGAAACGCTAAAGAATTCAGTCCTCCTCCTCCCGTACGATTCGGTTCTCGTCCGCGAGAGGCGTGCCTGCGGGACTCGAGTGTACGGCTTTCCCGATGGGAAACGTTCGAGATCTCTTTCTCCTCTGCTGCGGTTTCTTGGCGTTCTCCGCGCCTACGGATGCGCGAGGCGGTCCAGTGGGGCGCGGGAGCCGAGGGCATTTCGCCTCTTTGACTCCGCTTACGCTTGAAGATCTGTACGCGAAGCGGATGCGCTTTTCGGATGGCGAGCCCATGATTTCGGTGGGCATTTCAGCCGGACTCGATGCGGTCACGCTCAAAGCGGATGGCCCGACGCGCGTCATGGTCGAGGAGGGCGGCGTACCCAAGACCGTCTACGCGCCCCCTGAGACCGCGTTCTCGATCCGTCCGATCAGCGCACATCCGGCGACGCTTCGGTATTGGGCGACGGTCGATACCGTGCCCTACGGCGATGGGGCTCGGCTTAGGGCGACGAGTGAGGTCTGGCGTGCGCGCGGCTTTCGCGTGTCGTCGTTTGTCGTTGGGACGATCGTCGCGCTGCGCGGGAACGTGCTCGACACCCGCGAGCAGCGCGTCGTCGTCGGCGGCGTCGACCGGGAAGCGCAGATCAACGCCCTCATCGCCGATGTCTTCAAGGCGCACGCTGTTCGCGCGACGGTTCACGTTGAGCTTGTTTCGTTGCCCGGTGGGATTCTTGGCGTGTTTGACGAGCGAGGTCGCGCCCTCCATCAGGCCAATGACGTGGTCTTCTTCGGGACCGTTGAAGGCGGGCTCATCGAGGTCGGCGCGGCGTCCAAAACCGCAAGATCGAGATCGCGCCGGCGTCGGCCGCGCTTCTGGGGAAACGTATACGTGACGTTTGACGCGGCGGGACGACTGGCGGTCGTGAATTCGGTGGGGGCCGAGGCTCTTTTGGCGGGGCTTGTGCCGGCCGAGATGTTTGCGACCGCGCCCCTGGAGGCGCTCAAGGCGCAGGCGGTGACGGCGCGCGGCGAGATCTTCAGTAAGCTTGGGCACCGACATTTTGGTGAGCCTTTCCATCTTTGCAGCGATCAGCACTGCCAGATGTATCAGGGTGCGGGTCAGGAGCGACCGTCGACGACGCGGGCTGTTCGGGAGACGAAGGGGCTGCTTGCGGTACGGCCTTCCGCGGGTCGGGCTCGGGGTCGACCACTCGAACTGGTCGACTCCGTCTATTCGGCCGTGTGCGGCGGGTTCTCGGAAGCGAACGAGATCGTCTGGGACCATCATCCCTCCAAGAGCCTGCGGCCGCGTCTCGATGGATTGGCTTCGGATCCGGCGCTGGCGCCGTTCGCGGAGGGACTCACGGAGGCCAACATTCGAGCCTGGGTTTCATCCTATCCCCCGACCGATTGTGCCCGGTCGAGCTTTGCCCAGGCTGACAAGTTTCGCTGGCGCAAGACCTGGAATCGCGCGGAGCTCGACCGGTTCATTGCGCCGCTGGGCGTGGGTGAGCTCAAAGACTTGGAGGTGCTCGGGCGGGGACCAGGCGGGCGTGTGACGGGGCTTCGCGTGGTTGGGACCCGGGGCGAGGCGAACGTGCTCCACGAGCTCCCGGTGCGAAAGTTGTTCGGCGATCTAAGGAGCGGAATGTTCGTGCTCGATGTGGAGCGCGACGCGCAAGGCGGCATCGTGACGGTCTCTTTCCTGGGTGGGGGCTGGGGGCATGGGGTTGGGATGTGCCAGGTCGGTGCGATTGGGCGTGCCGAGCGCGGGCAGTCATTTCGGCAGATTCTGAAGCACTACTATTCGGGTGCGGTCGTGCGGCGCATCTACTGAACCTACGAAGCCTGCTCTAGGCGCACTTATCGGCGCCCCTCTTCGGGTTTCGATTCAAGCGTCTTGAGCGCGCGGTCGAGCGCGTGTCGAGCCTCGCGAGATCGCTTGGCGCCGTCATCGCGGTGGCGGTCGTAGAGGAGCGCGTAGGCGCGGAGGAGGGCTTCGATCTCGCTCGAAGCCAGCGCGAGATCACGCACCGCCGGGTTCTCTTGGCCGTCGGCGTCGAGGCCGCAGCGCGCGGAGATGTTGAGGCGCTCGACTTCGAAGGGGAGAGCGATGGTTCGCCAATCAGGCATGTTGGCTTCGTTGGCCACCGATTGGGCGAAGAGCGCGCTTGCGCTCTTCCTGATTTGCAGCTCGAGCTTCTCGAGGTCGTCCGCGCAGGCCCGGAGTGCGCGAACATCTGCGGCGCCGTGGTGTTCTTCGACGGACGCGGACGGGAGGCGATCGAGTGTTCGGACGATGCCCCGCAAGAAAAGACTGACGAGGGCGAGAATGGCCACGCCGAAGAGTATGCCGACCAGCCGACGGTAGGGTCGATTCTGGCGCCGTTCCTCATCGATCGCGTTCGAGATCTTCGCGGCATCGTCGTCGCTCGACATGGCGTCCTTCGGGTTACCGTGCCGGCACATGCAAAGCTAGTGCTGCGCGGCGGTGCCGCGTAGTCCTGGGGCACTTCTCCCGGTCATTTGGCGCGCGCGCGTCACAAGGCGCTTGGCGCGATGGCTCTGAAATGGCCGAGGTCGTCGGTATGCGCCTCGCCAATGGATATCACGCGGCCATCGACGGGCAGGAACAGCTCGACGCTCGCGTCGGGAATGCCTTCTTCTGTGTTTGCGTCCCGGACGAGCCCCTCGACGGTGACCCCGCCCACGAGCGCGATGGTCGGAGAAACAACGCGTTCGACGTCCGGCACTGTGTAGGTGACGAAGCGCTGGGCTTGGGTCCGCATGGCGGCCGACGGGGTGGTGTCGTCGGCAGGCGCGGGTGGTGCCTCGACCCGAACCAGGTACCGGCCGGGTTCGGCGAGGATCATGTACCGGCCCTCGGTGGTGGTTGTGGCGGGTACGGGCGATGCGAGCGCACTCTCGCCAAGCGGAATGAGGTCCACTCGGGCGCCTTCAACGGGCATGCCTAGATCCGACTCAATCAGGCCTTCCACCATGACTTTGGGCGGCAGGACGAGCGATTCATTCGTCGGCTCGGTGGTCGGTTCTGCGCTCGGTCCGGAGAAGTTGAGTGTCTGTTGCATCGCGCGGAAAGGTGAGCTTCGAGGAGGCGTAACCGTGAGCGCGTACTTCGTGCGGAAAAGCGCCACCGCTTGAGGTGCTCCGCCACCGCTGTCTTCGTCGAAGCGCAAGAAGCCCTCGGCGTCCGTTAGGCCTTCGAGCCGGTGGAGTGCAGGGCGCCCTTCCGGGGTCCGTGTGGCGGTGAGCGTGACCTTGGCTGCAGCGACGTCCGCTTCGGTGGCCTCAGACCTCGGGTTGGTCTTGCGGCCCACGACGCGAATGACGACTTCTTGCGCGCTTGGAGTCGGTGTCTCGCTTGGTGCCTCGAGGGCGAGGTCTTTGGTGCGGTCCTCGCGTCCGACGACGATGGTTTCGCGAAACGACCAGGCAGGACGGCCGCTCACGCGGGGAGGGACGGCGGTGAGCTCAAACTCGGTGTCGTCCGACGCGGGGAGGAGGACTTCGTAGTGCCCATCGGCGTCGGCAACGGCGATGGTTGACGCAAGGCCGGAGGACGCAGCCCTTGCCTGCACCTCTGCGTTCGGTACAGGCGTCGCCGGGTCCCCTCGCCGATGCACACGACCGGTGAGCCGGCGATAGCAAAGAGGCGCGCTTGTGTCGCTGCATCCGCGGACTGGGAGCTCGAAAGTCTTTACGAGCACCTCGTCCGTGGCGCGCACGGTGAAGCCCGTGAAGTCGAAAGCGGGTCGATCATCCCGGGTTGGGGAGAGTCGAACGGTGTATGTGCCTTCGAGTAGGCGAAGGCGAGTCCGGACACCGGCGAGTAGGTAGCCGGAAACATCCACTTCGCGGCCAGCAATGCGCGGATGGCCGAGGATGGTAACGTGGGCCGCCACCGTGGCGCCCGAAGCCTCGGGATCGCGGAGGTCCGCGTCGTAGAGCGTGGGCTTCACCATTCGCACCTCAAAGGGCGAAGCCGTGATGGTCGCGTTGACAACCTGGGTTCTGCGATAGACGGAATCGGCGGGGGGCGTGATCTCGAGGCCAACCCCACTTTCGATGCGCGTCGAACCCGGTAGCCTGCACTCGAGCGCAATGCATATCTCGGGGGTCGGGCAGTCGTCCGTTGTGCGGCAGGGGGTACCGGCTTGCCCGAAGCTGCCTCGACTGTCGCTGCTGCCCGCGGCGCAGCCGATGATCGAAAGAAGCAGGAACGGTGGTATTTGCACCCGCCAACCGGAGTGGCCCTCTAGGTACCGCATCCCGCATCCTCCACGAAATGAAACGCCCAGCGGATCTCCACGACATTGAACGCGGGGCCATTTTCGTTGTCTTCGATCTCCCCGAGATTCGTGACCTCCTCGGCGTCGTAGATGCTGGGATCAGGAACGCGCCATCGTGTCCTCGGCGCGTCGTCGTCGGCGGTCTCTTCGACGCCGTCGGTGACGAACAACGAGAGGACGCCGAACTCAGCGCCTCGCTGAACGAAGAAGTGCGCCGGGACGGTGCGGAGATCGACGCGTACGCGCGCGATCTTTCCTCCCGCGGTCCGCGCATTTCGCGGCGGATCATCTTGAATATGCAAGCGTTCGGACGTTCCGTTGTTTGCGACCCATCGGAAGCTCAGATACGGGCTGTCGTCGTCACGCGCCGCTACGCTCACGGAGAAATCGGCGCACGTGGGGCTGACGGCGGTCACCGGTTGGGGCGGGCGCATTGCGTCGTAGTCGATGCGGGGCGGGGCGTTGACCGTCAGTTGCCGGTCGGCGTCGGGGGGCACCAGGCAGCCGGAGGCGGCGGTGGCGACGCCGACGAGGAGGTGGATCGCGCCCATACCGGATCGGGAGCTCAGCACGAAGCGTGCCATCTTGCTGCCCGCCGGGAAGGCCCTCCGGGTCGGCGTGGTTCGAGACGGACGTTCGCGCCGCACTGGGATCAGAAAGTCGCGGAGGTCGGTCATAGCCGACTCGGACGCGGGTCCGGATGGCTCGTCAATCCGCATCGCCGTCTAGAGGGGCGCCGACGGCGCCGCGGTCGCGGCGCTCGATGTGGCGAAAAATGGTGCGTGGATCGACTTCGAGATCGCGTGCGGTCTTCGTTCGATTCCCACCATTCATTTCCAGAACTCGCTCGATGTATTGGCGAGAGAAGCGCTCCTTGGCCTCGGCGAGGGACAAGATCTCGTCCGCGTCATCGGGTCGAAGCTCGAGATCATCCGGGGTCAGAAGCGGGCCGTCTGCCAGGACGACCGCCTTCTGAATGCGGTTCTGCAGTTGACGAACGTTGCCCGGCCAGCGGTAGCGGCGCATCGCATCGAGACAAGGTTTGCTGAACCCGGACACCAAACGCCCGTGCTCCTTGCACGCCTCGCTCAGGAAATACTTGGCGAGAAGCTCGACGTCTCCGCCGCGTTCACGTAGCGGAGGAAGCTCGATGCTGACCACATTGAGTCGGTAGTATAGGTCCTCTCTGAATCGTCCCTCGGCAATCTCTTCTTCCAGGACGCGATTGGTGGCGGCAAGGATCCGAATGTCGACTGGAACCTCGCGCCCATCTCCGACCGGCGTGACCTTGTGCTCCTGGAGTGCTCGAAGCAACTTGACTTGCAGGTTTACGGGCAGCTCGCCGATCTCGTCCAGGAACAGCGTGCCGCCGTTGGCGGCCTGAAAGCGGCCCTCCTTGTTCATCACGGCGCCGGTAAAAGCGCCCTTGACGTGCCCAAAGAGCTCAGACTCTAGGAGGTTCTCCGGAATGGCGCCGCAGTTGACGACGACGAAGGGGCCGCTCTTCCGGCGGGAACATGCGTGGAGCTCTTTGGCTGCGACCTCTTTGCCCGTCCCCGTCTCGCCGGTAATCAGCACCGGAACGTCGGTCGTCGCGACCTTGCGGATCCGTCGTCCAATGGCTTGCATGGAGTCAGACGAGCCGATTAGGCGCCCGAGGCGGTCTGCCTTGAGCTCCGTCTCGAGGGCCTTGTTCACGCGAACGAGGTCCTCGATTCGTTGGGTGTGCGAAAGAAGCAGGCTGGCTTGCGCTGCGAAGATGGTCATGACATCGAGCGATGCGCTGTCGAAGACATCCGTGGCCTGGTTGTTGCCCACGTACAACACACCCCGCAGCTCGTCTCGGTCGAGGATCGGACAGCACATCACCGACAGTACGTTCTGCGCGACGATCGACTCGGAGGCATTGAACTCGCGATCTTGGAGCGCGTCGGCGATAACCAGCGGGGCCCGAGACTCGATGACTTTTCGGAGGATCGAGTCCGATAGGCCGCCGAGCGAAAGCTGGACCCGCTGACGGTCGATGTTGCGCGCGGCCCGGACAACCGGCTGGCCCCCGGCGTCGAGGAGAATCAGAAAGCCTTTGTCGGCGCCGGTAAGCTCAATGACGCTGTCAAGAATCGACTCGACGAGCGTCTCGGTCGAATCGTTTGCGAGCAAACGGATGGCGAACTCGTGCACATGGCGGAAAGCCGAGACGAGCTCGACGGTCACGCCGGCCGGGGCGCCAGGGACGGGCAGCGCGCGAAGGCTGCTCGCGCGTGGCTGGGGCGCATCCTCGTCCCGCTCGAAGAACTCGAAAGAGATCTCCCCGAAGCGGGCGGTGTCGTGGTCCTTGAGTACGCGGCGGCGTTCGCGCCGCCCGTTGACGGTTAGGTCACGGAGCAATGCGACGAGCACGAACTGAGCACCTTCGCGCACGATCTGGACGTGCGCGGGTTCAAGACCTGCCTGGTCCACTTGGACGTCTGCCTCCGGGCTGGAACCGACGGTGGTGATAGGTCGAACCAGCTTAACGACCCACGGTGTTCTTCCGGGGGCTTCGATCAGAATCGTCGCCACAGCGCCACCTCATATCACCTCGGACCTGTTTGGTAACCGGACGAATCCGGCTATCTCGTGCCCGTCCTCAGGTGCCCGTTGTCGGCTCGATGTGTGCGACGTATTCATCGAAGGTCAGCCAGCCGTGGATGGTGCTCGTGACCCACGAGGTGACGAGGACCGACAGCCCTATGTACTGAACGGCGAGCGCCCGAGTGCGGGCGGCGCCTGACTGAGGCGTGCAGGAGACGACGGGTTCGCGGGCGAGGCAATGGGGTTGCCCGAGCGCGAAGCCGAGGATGTTGGCCGCGAGTCCCGCGATCTGAGTGCCCAGGTATACGCTGCCCCACTCGGGTTCCTCCATCAGGAACTGGGGGGCACCACCTGGGAGGAAGACCAGCGCGCGGCTGGGAAGGACGATCGTTTGGATGGTGGGTGGGTCGACGTTGGGTCGGGCGGGGACGCCGAGCGGCGTCTCTCCGCGTTCGGCGAGCACGGTGTTGAGCACGTCGTGCATTTGCTCTCGCACCGCCTCGAAGGCGGCGATGACACTCGGGGGGATCGCGAACGGGTCCAGCTTATGCTTCGGGTCGAGCCTCAGGATCTGCTCGAACTCACGGGTCGCGTCCTCGGTGCGGTTCAGAAGAAAGAGGCTCACGCCTTGGAGTAGCCGCGCTTCGACTTCGAGCGAACGGTCGGGAATCTTGGTCGGATTGAGCAGCGGCGTGAGGAGCTCGACGACCTTTGCGAAGTCCCGGTACTCGAAGGCGGCGCGTGCAACGGCGATCTCCGATGCGCCGGGCGCGGCTTCCGCGCGAACTTCGACGGCCCAGGCCCAGGAGCCACCGACGGCGAGGGACAACAACAACACGTGAAGGCCGATGACCCCGCGCCAGCTGTGGCGAAAGCCGGGTCGACGTTCGGGTGGAAGCCATTGCTTCATGAAGCCACCCACCCTTTGGGGATGGTTTCGTCGCCGGGTCTTGGGATCGTGACTTCGAGGCCGAATGATGGAAGGAGCCGCTTGACCGTACCGTTGACTTCAAAGATCCGCCCATCCTCGGTGACCCAGATTTTCCGAGGGCGGTAGCGGCCGGCACCTGGCTTCACGAACTCGATGGTGTGTTCACCCGGTGCGAGCTCGAAGGTTCCCCGGTAGAACTCTTGCGCCTTGAGATCGCCATCGATGAAGACCTGGACCCAAGCATTGCCGATGCGCACCGACAAGCGCCCGAGAACAGGCGCGCGGTCGGGCTCGGGCTCGGTGGGTGCTGGCAAGGCCTCCCGTCGCGTTGCCCCGCGGGTTGCGCGTCGCGCGGGCTGAATGGCGCCGTCTTCGAGGTCGCTTGCCATGGGCGGGCGGGCGACGGTTCGATCGGCCAGAGGGTCGGGCTGCTGCAGAGGTGCCCGGCTGGAAGGCGAGGGCGCATGCGCCCGTTCGCTGGCCGGGGAGGGTTGCGTTTTGGCGAGGGGGTGCGGCGTGCTGTTTGTCGCCGCGGGCAAAGGCTTCGCGGGCCGAAGCTCACTGTCCACGACCGGCCGAGACTCATCGTCCGCGACCGGCCGAGGCTCATCGTCCGCGACCGGCCGAGGCTCATCGTCCGCGACCGGCCGAGGCTCATCGTCCGCGACCGGCCGAGGCTCATCGTTCGCGGGCGGAAGCCTGGGCGTCGGGGTCGGCCGGCGTGCGGCCTCGGGGTTGATCCATGGCCAGGGCCCGGCCGCAAGGCGGCTTGCGTTCCGTCCAAGGGCGGCGAATCCGAGGAGTGTCAGGCAAAGTGCGAAAAGGCTTCGTCGAAGCCAGCGTCGGGCCACCTGAGTCCGACCCACGCGTTGCAGTAGTACCCGTGCGCCCCGGTGGTTTGGGGAGATGGCGAGCACTCGATTGAGGCGCTCCACGGCGCGGCTTTGGTCTCCGTCGTCCATCGCCTCGCGCCCCGCCCGGAACAGACGATCCACGAGCGCAGGTTCAAACGTTTCCTCGAAGGCGCCGGGCGCCGCCAGGTAGTTGCCAAGGTGTTGTTCGGGAGGCGTGAGCCCGACCGTATCGAGCTCAGCGATCAGATCCGTGTGAAGCTCGGTGGCGCTCTGGTGACGGCTCTCGGGGGCGCGGGCCAGACACCGCTCGATGATTCGTCCGAGCCGGGCGCCAATACGAGGCTCGAGGACCTCGGGGCGCTCGAAAGTGCCGTCGAGGATCTTGCGAAACAGCGCAGACGGATTTGGCGCTTCGAAGGGCAGTCGTCCGGTGGCCAACCAATAAAGGAGCGTCCCTATCGAGTAGATGTCCGATCGTCGATCCGGGGCGCGCCCGTCGATGACCTCCGGTGCCATGTGCGCGGGCGACCCGACGAGTGTTCCGGCGAGGGTTAGGCGTGTTTCCGCCGTGAGAATTTGCGCGATCCCGAAGTCCATCAGCTTGAGCTGCCCGGAGCGGGCCACCATGATGTTCTCAGGCTTCAGGTCACGGTGAATGATGTCTCTTGCATGGGCGTGACTCAGGGCCCGAACGATTTCGGCGACGATCGCGATGGCGATCTCTGGGCATCGGGGACGGCCGTGGATCTCCACGAACCGTCTGAGCGTCACGCCCTCGATCAGCTCGGTGACGAGGTAGGCTGTCTCATGGTTCGGGCCAGAATAGTCGAAGATCTCGACGATCCCCGGGTCGTGTAGGCGCGCGATGGCCGTTGCTTCGCGCTCGAACCGACGACGAGCCTCCACTTGATCGGCGAGCGCATCGTGGAGGACTTTGAGGGCGACCTCCCGGTCGAGGGTTCGGTCGCGCGCTCGGTAGACGACGCTCATCCCCCCGCGCCCGAGCTCATCGAGGATCTCGTACCGTTCAAGCTCGGGACGACTCACGAAGCGATGCACCTCTTCGGGGTCGTGCCCCCAACCAAGTCGCGGTTCAAGATGGTGTCGCCTTCGATGGCCGAAGTCGAACCCTTTCCCAGAGAATACCTGTTGTCATGACTTTGCTCTCCGCGTCGACCGTTTTTGTCGACGGGCCACCTCTTCCGGTCCACGATAGCCCGTGAACTGGGGCGGCCGCCGCCCGACCGGCCGTTGACAGGTCCTCCGGCGGCACCTATACGACCCCGAGTGTCGGCGAGGTGTCTCGCGCGTCGAGCGTCGGTTGCGGCGCCCGACACGTGGGACATGTTGAAGCGAGGGCTTGTTTGAGGGGACCAAGACAGGAGTTCCGGAACAAGGAGCGCTGAATTCGCGTTCGGCTCGAGGGGTGGGACAAGCAATGTCGCAGAGCATCGTGCAAACGTTCACAGAGACGGTCCGCGTTCGTCCCGAGGGCATTGCGGCCCGATTTCGCGAGGGCGAGGGCGCCTGGAAGACACGAACCTGGTCGGAGATGGATCGGGATCGACGCGTCTTGGCCTCGGGCCTCATGGGGCTTGGGCTCGCCCCGGGTGAGCGCGTTGCCATCCTCGCCAACAGCAGCTACGCCTGGATGTTGGCGGATCTAGCGATTCAATCTTGCGGCGGCGCGACGGTGCCGATCTACCAGTCGCTTCTGTCTCACGAGTGCGCGTACATCTTGGGGGACTCGGAGGCCGTCTTCGTCTTCGCCGAGGACCTGGCGCAGCTCGCAAAGCTCCTGGCCGAACGCGCGCACATCCCGCGTGTGCGGGGGGTGATCTTGATGACCGGCCGGGTCGAGGACCTCCCTGAGGGCGCGGGTACGGGTACTGGCGACTGGGTTCGGCTTTGGGACGAGGTCATGGCCAGCGGGGAGGCGACGCTCGCTTCGTGTTCGTCCGCGTTGAATGCGTCGGTGGCGGCGTTGAGTCCGAGCTCGGTCCTCACGCTGATTTATACTTCGGGCACGACGGGGCCTCCGAAGGGGGTCGTGCTGACCCATGCGAACATGCTCTATGAGATCGAGTCGGTACGCCAGATCGGACTCATCGGGCCGGAAGATATCGAATTCCTGTACCTTCCGATGGCGCACTCGTTCGCCAAGGTCCTGCAGTCGGTTTGGTTCGGTACCGGCCACGAGATGGCCATCGACAGCGAGCTTACGCGCATCACCCAGAACCTTGCGGAGCTGAGGCCCACGGTCGTGGCGTCGGTCCCGCGGATCTTCGAGAAGGTCTACGCCACCGTCGTGGGTACGGGCGTTTCGACGCCGGGCCTCAAAGGCAAGCTCTTTCGGTGGACCGTTGGCGTGAACGACCGCTACGCGGGCTGCCGGATCGACGGAGAACCGGTGCCTCTGCGCCTGGAGTTGTCGCTTCTCGCTGCGAAGCGCCTGGTTCTCTCTAAGGTCAATCAGAAGCTCTCGGAGCGTTTTGGCGGTCGGCTTCGCTTCTTCATCTCGGGTGGGGCGCCCCTTCCGAAGAAGATCGCGTACTTCTTTGCGAATGCCGGCATCACGATCTTGGAAGGCTATGGCTTGACCGAGACGTCCGCCGCCACGTGTGTCAATCGCGCGGGCAAGAACAAGATTGGAACCGTGGGACCGCCCTTGCCGGGGACCGAGCTCCGCATCGCGGAGGACGGCGAGATTCTGATCCGGGGCCCAGGCGTCATGCGGGGCTATCACAATCAGCCTGACGCCACGCGTGAGGTGCTGTCCCCGGATGGTTGGTTTGCGACGGGAGACGTGGGTCGGGTCGACGCGGATGGCTATCTGATGATCACCGACCGAAAGAAAGACATCATCGTGACGGCTGGGGGCAAGAACGTGGCCCCGCAGAACCTTGAGAACTTACTGAAGGCCGCGAGTCCCTTGATCGGGCAAGTCATGGTTCACGGGGATCGGCGCAAGTTTCTCTCGGCGCTCATCGCTCTGGAGCCCGACCAGGCGCGCGCCCTTGCCTCTTCAAGTGGGCTCCCGTCTTCCGCCTATGCGGATGTCGCGACCTCGCAGGTCGCGATTGATGCGGTCCAAGCGGCCATCGACAAGCTCAACGCCCAGGTTCCGCAGTTCGAAACCATCAAACGCTTTGCGATTCTGACGAAAGACTTCGAAGTGGGCGATGAGCTGACACCGACTCTCAAGGTGAAGCGACGGGTGTGCGAGCAGAAGTATCGAGCGATCCTCGACGGCTTCTATGATGATAAACCAGAATGAACCCGAATTTCTGTCATTTTCTCGCCGATTAGGGACAAACATAGCTTGTCTCAAACCTCGTTTTGCCATGGAATCGCGCCGCCATGCGCCTGGTCCCGATCCTGTTCCCATGCGACCTGGGCCACAGTGACCATGGGCGCTATGTCCTGGGTGGGGAGCGGGGCGCGCCCGACGTCTTGTTGGATGTCCTCGAGTCTGAAGGCGTCCGCTTCGCACGCCCGATTGCTGTGCCTGTCGAGTCTCCGGAGGCTCCTGATCCCGAAGACAGCTTTCTGAAGTTCGACGAGGCCTTGGCCAGGGCCACGAAGGCTTTGGCGGCTGCGGTCGAGCAGGTCAACGCAGACGCCGATTTTCCGGTGATCCTTGGGGGCGACCATACGGGTCTTCTCGGGCACGTTTTGGGCCATTCCGCGAGGCATAAAGCCGGGGTTGGATTGGCCGTCTTGGCGGACGCGCGGCTTGACCTCGCCCGGCCCGCCGAGCCGGTGTACGGGGATACGAAGCGCCTCGCCAAAGATGCGCAAGTGACCGAGACCGGCGACGCCCATCGAATGGTCTTGGCGGGGGCGCTCCGGCTCCTGCCCGCTGCGGATTCTGCGCTCGGGGCGGCGGTGCAGACGAGCGCCGTGCGCGCCTCTCAGACGTCCGTCGTGGGGGTCCGAGGCGGTGAGACGGCTCAGGTGCGGGCGAGCGAACGGAAGGCCGGCCTCGAGGTCTGGCGTATGGAGCGGCTCGAACTCGACGGGGAGTCGGAGTATCGCTCGATGCTGACGCGGCATCTTTCCGAGGGGCCAATCGTATTGTCTCTCGATGTCAGTGGCCTCGATCCCGACCTCATGACCGCCGTTCGAGACCCGCTCCCCGACGGACTCGATTGGACCTTTCTCAAGCGAACCCTCGAACAATGTATTCCGCACGTGGATCGCCTCCTCGGTCTGGACATCTGCCAGCTCGACCCGACGCGCGACGATGCGCACAAGGGCGCGATGGTTCGATTTGCCGAGACGATGGCGCCTTTTCTGAAGCGCATCGTTCGCTAGTGACCATCGAGCCTCTGGTTCGATCCTGGTTCCATGGTTCCATCGAGCCCAGGCCGAAGTGCTTGACTGCATTTCTCTGAATCGCACAGGGTGGGCGGCATCGCATGGAACGAGAAGACGATCCGAGCGTCGAAGCCGACGCGCTCACTGGGGGACCCACCCCTGAGAATCTAGAGAAAATCGAGCGTTCCTTTCGGGCGCGCCTTGAGGGCGCGACGGCGAGTGAAGATCACGAAGCGCTCCAGCGGCTTCGCTCAGCCATGTTTGGTCCGAAGGGTCAGATGACGATGATGCTTCGGGAGGTGGGGCGACTCCCGCCAGAAATGCGTCGCGAAGCCGGGCAGTCGGCCAACCGTCTGAAGGTCGCGCTCGAGGGCGCGCTCGTCGAGGTTCTCGATGCTTTTTCTTCGCGCGCGCGCGAGCTCGCGCTTCGAAGCGCACGCGCCGACACAACATTGCCGGGGCGGCAGCTCAGCTATCGGGGCGCGGCGCATCCTGTGAGTCGATTGATCGAAGAGATCTCCGACATCTTTCAGCGCATGGGTTTTCAGGTGGCGTCGGGGCCTGAGGTTGAGCTCGACGTGTACAACTTCGAGGCACTGAACTTTCCCCCCGACCACCCGGCGCGTGACATGCAGGACACCTTCTTCGTTGTGCCTCCAGGCGGAGGTTCGGCGGGCGGGGAACGTCTTCTTCGGACGCACACTTCGCCGGTTCAGATTCGAGCGATGCGAAAAGAGGGCGCGCCGATTCGAATCATTGCCCCGGGGCGTGTCTTTCGCTGCGACTCCGACGCGACCCATTCGCCAATGTTTCATCAGGTCGAGGGCCTGATGGTTGACGAGGGCGTTTCGATGGCGCATTTGCGCGGCGTTTTGCAGTCGTTCGTGAATGCGTTCTTTGGTGAGCGCGCGATGCGCTTTCGCCCGTCGTTTTTCCATTCGTGGAGCCGGGGGCGGAGGTCGATATTCAATGCGTTTTCTGCGAGGGAACAGGGGTTCGTCAGAACGCGCCGTGTCGTGTCTGCAAGTCGACTGGATGGCTCGAGATTCTTGGGGCCGGGATGGTGCATCCGAAGGTGCTCGCGAATTGTGGCGTCGACCCCGAGCGGTTTACTGGCTTCGCCTTTGGCATGGGTGTCGATCGCATTGCGATGCTTCGCTGGGGGGTCGATGACCTTGCTCATCTGTTTCGAAGCGACATCCGTTTTCTCCGTCAGATCTGAACCCATTCGAAAGCATCTCGATGGAACGGACGCCAGCTCCGAAGGACGAGAACGGGTGAGCGGAATACGAACAAGAAAGCCGACGCGGGTCGGAATTCGTGGTGAACTATGCTGATTTCTTTCAAGTGGCTCAAAGAGCTCCTGCCGAACCTGAAGGCGACACCTGCGTCCTTGGAAAAGCGCTTGTCTGCGGCCGGGATTGAAGTCGAAGGGGTCGTCTACCAAAAGGAGACGCTCGCTGGGGTCTTGGTGGGCGAGGTCCGATCGGTCGAGCCCCATCCCAACGCCGACAAGCTGAAAGTCACGGCGGTTTGGGATGGCGCCGAGCTGCACACGGTCGTCTGTGGTGCACCGAATGTGCAGTCCGGGCAGCGCGTCGCTTTCGCGCCCGTGGGGGTGAAACTTCCCAACGGCGTGGTTCTCGAGTCCCGTGCCCTGCGCGGTGTCACAAGCAGCGGCATGATTTGTTCTGAGGCTGAGCTCGGAATATCGGGTGCGAACGAGGGCATCCTCATCCTCAAGCCGCGATCGAAGCCGGGGCGTGCGCTGTCCGAGGTGCTGGAACTCGACGACGTCTTCTTCGAACTTTCGATTACGCCGAATCGCCCCGACTTGCTCTCGCATTTTGGCCTCGCCCGAGAGATCGCGGCGCTGTATCAGCTCCCGGCGCCGAAGGTCTCGGCGCGCGTGCGCGAGGCGTCCAAGGCGGCGAGCGACCATGCGAAGGTCGAGATCAAGGACACCAAGCTCTGCCCGAAGTACGTCGCGCGTGTCATTTCTGGCGTCCGAGTCGGGCCGTCCGCGCCCTGGATTCAAAGACGTCTCAAGAACCTTGGCATTCGTTCGATCTCGAACGTCGTCGACGCGACGAACTTGGTGCTTCTCGAGCTGGGGCATCCGCTCCACGCGTTTGACCTGGCGAAGCTGCGCGGGGCTCGGATCGTCGTGCGTACGCCCGCCGAGGGCGAACAGATGCGCACGCTCGACGGCCAAGTACGACATCTCGCGAGCGACGACCTGGTGATCGCAGACGCCGAAGGACCCGTCGCACTGGCCGGTATCATGGGCGGTTCGGAGTCGGAGGTCAGCGAAGACACCCAGACGATCCTGCTCGAGTCGGCCTTCTTTCAGCCGGGTTCGGTTCGACGGACTTCGAAGCGTCACGGGCTGCATACCGAGGCCTCTCATCGGTTCGAGCGCGGCGCCGATATCGCGATGGCCGAGCATGCTGTCGATCGATGTGCCGCCTTGATCGTAGAGCTGGCGGGCGGATACGTCCTCAAAGGACGCCTCGCGGCAGGCCGGCGCGACAAGGCCTCGTCACCTGTGGGCGTACGACCCGAGCGCGCTTCGCGCCTCATCGGCCGACCGATTGCCCGTGAGGAGGCTCGATCGACGTTGATGGCCCTCGGGTTGAAACCGGTCCGGAAGCCGGCGGAGAAGAAAGCCAAGACGAAGGGCAAGGCGAAGAAGAAGCATTTGGGCGGGTCCTCTACGGTGTCCTGGAGCGATGCCTTGTTTTTCGATGTGCCAACCTACCGGATGGACCTCGTGCGCGAGGAGGACCTCATTGAAGAGATCGCGCGGGTGGCGGGCTACGACACCATTCCCACGGTGATGCCTTCGCTTTCATCCGGCGGGCTCTTGGCGGCGAACGTTCGAGTCTCGGCCGATCGGCGAGCACGGCAGGCGATGGTCGAGGCGGGCTTCTTCGAGGCCATTTCGCTGGCCTTCAGCGCACGTTCCCAGGTCGAGGCTCTCGGACTCTCGGCTGACGCCGCGGTGGTCATTGCCAATCCGCTGGGCGAGGAGACGCAACTGATGCGTCTGTCCCTCTTGCCGGCGTTGTTGAAGGCCGTGCGAACGAATCAGGACAACCTGCCGAGTGTCACGGATCTTCGATTGTTCGAGGTGGGGAAGGCGTTTCTGTGGGACGACCCAAAGTCGGAGCTGCCGCTCGAGCGTACTCGACTCACGTGGGTGATGCGGGGACTTCGAAGTCCTCCCGGCTGGGGCACCTCGAAGGACATGACCGACATCTTCGATCTAAAGGCCGTCGTGGAGCGGGTCGTGGACGCTTTTCGTATTCGGGGCCACGTATTCCGGCCTGATGATACGCCGTGGCTTCATCCGACGTCGGCGACGCGCATCGAACATGAAGGTGCAGTACTGGGTGTGTTCGGCGAGGCGCATCCGGACGTCTTGGCGAAATTCGGGATTGAAGGCTCGCCGGTCTTCACGGCCGATCTCGATTTGGATGCGCTCGATGCTCGACGGGGAGCCCTTGCCAAGTTTGGTGGGCTCCCAAAGTTCCCTCCGGCGCAGCGTGACTTGTCGTTCTTTGTGCGGAAAGAGGTGACTTCGGAGGCGGTTCTCAATGCAGTTCGGGGGGCGGATTCGACGATGCTCGAGTCCGTCGATCTGTTTGACGTCTATGAAGGACGAGGCGTTCCCGAGGGGCAGAAGAGCCTGGCCGTTTCGCTCGTGTTTCGGGTGCCCGATCGGACGTTGACCGATCGCGAAGTGGACGAGGCTCAGGAGGTCGTCGTCGCGGCGGTGCGGGCGCTCGGCGCTCAGCTCCGAGCAAATCCAAGTTGATCCGGGGGTTTGGGCGCCCCCTGGTCTTGACGGGCGCCCAGGGCCCAGGCACTATCCCGCTGTCGTTATGACGGATACAGACGCGGAGACGCCCGAACGATGGGACGCGCCCTCCGCGGGCCCAGCGAGAGCTTTGAAGCCTGAGAAACCGTGCCCGGCGCAGGGGTCGTTTATCCTGGAGCCGATCGAGCCTCGGGACTTTGAATTCGATTCCGATTTCGGCTCCGATTCCGGCTCGGATTTCGAGTTTGCGGACGATCCTGAGAGCGCAACCGAGCCTCCTCGGGTTTCGTTGCCTCGAGAGATGGACGTGGGTTCGGGAAGCGAAGGGGTCGTTTACGCGCGCAGGGTCTCAGAGCGTTTGATCGAGATGAGGGCCGCCCTGCATGATCTGCTCGAGTTTGTGGATGCGGATGATGCGCTATGTGACCTTCGGGCTGCTTCGGGGGATTGACGAATATGGCAGACGGAACACCCACTACGTTTAGCTCGGAGGTCGTCGGGAAGACGCTCACCAAGGCCGACTTCGTGGAGTCGGTTTACAGCCGGATCGGTGGGCTTTCGCGGCGTGACGCCGCGGAGGTCGTCGATCTGCTGTTCGAGTCCGTGAAGGAGACGCTCGCGCGCGGCGAAGCCGTCAAGATTTCGGGCTTCGGAAATTTCGAAGTCCGCGACAAGAAGGCGCGTGTGGGCAGGAATCCGCAGACCGGCCGCGACATCGAGATCTCGGCGCGGCGCGTGTTGACATTCAAGGCCTCGCAGGTGCTCAAGGACCAGCTCAACGAGTAGACGTTGTCGATCCACGCGCCCATTGTGCGCGAAATCGAATCGAACGTCTCTTGACCGGTCGCCTAACGAGCGACTTGCGCTTGTCCATATTCGTCGTGGGGTACACGAGCGCGAGCGCTCACGGATGCCGTTGAGCCGTTCGCCGCGCTCGACGGTGTTCGTTGGGCGGTCGTGCTGTCCGCCCGTGATTCCACGAGGGGGCGATGGATTAGCGATGCGCGATCTGCCGCCGATTTGAGCGGTCCCCAGTAGACGCCGAAGACAACGAGGAAGAGGGCCACCGGGATCAACACCAGTCGGGCGGACGCGTCGACAGGGATGGGCGACTCATCGGCTGCGTTCTCAAGGAACATTTTTCGAATCACCCGCGCATAGTAAAAGAGCGAGATCGCACTGTTGAGCGCGCCGATGATCGCCAGGGCGTAGAAGACTCCGCCCGAGGCGATGCTGCACCCGATGCGACTCAGAAGACCCATGGTCTCGCGCAACTCAGGACTGCATGCGAGTGCCGGACCCATCTCGGCGCCGCGTTCGAGGGCGGCGGCGAAGATGTAGTACTTGCCGATGAAGCCGGCGAGCGGCGGCAGACCGGTGAGCGAGAAGAGGCAAAGCGTCAGCACAACGGCCACGAGCGGAGCGCGACGCCCGAGGCCCTTGTAGTCTTCGATGAGCTCGTGGCCGGTGCGCTCTCTTACCCAGATCACGACGTAGAAAGCGCCGAGGTTCATCACGACATAGAAGGCAAGGTAGATAAGGACCGCCGAGATCGCGGCTTGGCTGAAGGCTGCGACGCCGATCAAGAGGTATCCGGCGTGCGCGATCGATGAGTAGGCCAGGAAGCGCTTGATGTTTCTTTGACCGATCGCCGCGAGGTTCCCGATGGTCATGGTGAGGACCGCGCTCGCGATGATCAGATAGATCCAAGGGAATGAGGTGATGTCGGAGAGGAGGTTGGCACCTTCCGTGTGGTCGGCGAAGGTTACATAGAAGAAGCGAATCATCGCGGCGAAACCAGCTGCTTTGGGGCCTGTGGACAAGAACGCCGTGAAGGGCGTTGGCGCGCCTTCGTAGACGTCTGGGCTCCACATGTGCATTGGGACCGCCGCGACCTTGTAGCCCAGCCCTGCGAAGATCAGCGCCACCGCGGCCGACAGAGCGACGAGCTCCGGGCCTTTCGGCACGGCAGCGCGGAGTGCCTCGTGGATCAGCGAGAAATGCGTATGACCGGTGAGGCCATAGAGGATGGAGAAACCGAAGAACATCGCGCCCGAGGCCGCGCCTCCATAGATCACATACTTGAGCGCGGCCTCGGCGCTTTTGGCGTGGCCCCGCCGGAAGCCGGCCAAGATGTAGGACATCAACGACACGATCTCGAGGGCGATCATGAGCATGATGAAGTCAGCGGCGGACGCCATCAGCATCATGCCGAACACGAGCGCGAGGAAGAGGGCGTAATATTCGGGCGCCGTCCGCGCTCGAATTTCGTTGGAGCGCCATGCCAGAAGAAGCCCGAAGAGGGCGGCGACACTGAACAAAACGCGGAAGTACTGGACGAACGGGTCGACGACGGCCATCTCACGGAACACCGCCGTGGCGCCGCTCAGCGGAACGGTGAGCGTGAGTACGAGCGCGACAAGCACCACTCCGGCGGCGATGAGCGCCGGACGCCGGCCGTTCGATGGTTTTGCGAAAGCCTCGTAGACAAGCAGCAGCGCCGAGCCGGTCGCCAGGGCTATTTCTGGGGTGAGTCGCCACCACCCGGTGACGTGACCGACGAGGTCGAGGCTTTCCGGCGGCATCGGCCGCCCGTATAGCCAGAAGGTGTTCGGAAGGCAACGGACTCGAGCGCCCCGAGTTTCGTCTTCCCCCGAGTAAGACGGGCCGAAACCTTGACGGGATGTACGGATGCCACGTTTACTCAACGGTAGTGGGGCGGCGGATCGTCTACCAGGTCATCAACTTCACGCGCGAAGAGATGTTCTTTGGGACGACGGACGTTCATCTCGAGAAGGAGATCGAACGGATCGCCAAGGACCCCAGCGGCCCGGCGGCAGATTGGCAGAAAGGGGATATTGTCCATTGGCGCCCATTGACCGATCCACTCGAGGAGGAGTCTGCCCGGTCGATTCATCGGGAACTCGAGTCACGTCCGAAGCCGAACAAGTATCGCGTGATTCAAACCTTCGTTGGGCCAGAACTCGCTTGACCTCTGGCTCTCACGGGTCTTTAGCTCTCCGCCATCACGGTGCCGTCGCCAAGTTGGTAAGGCATAGGTTTGCAAAACCTACATTCACCGGTTCGAATCCGGTCGGCACCTTCTCAGACCTCATCTCGAAGCCGTGCTCGATGGGCTCCCGTGAGGCTGGGGCGTAGGGCCAACGGTTGTGCCTTCGAAGCGCGACCTCTTTCTGATCCGCCTCGCGATTCGCTGGCGCTGGCTTTCCGCCGATGAGGGCGAAGACTGTCTCTTCCTGAAGCGAAAGTTCGGCGACCGTCTGTCGATCGACGAGATTATACGGCGCCGCGGATATCTCGACGAGGACGCGATTGCGACGTTGGTTCGCTCGGTGCCGTCGCAGCTTGGTCCGATTGAGCCCGAATTTGGGCGCCGTGGTTCGGCTGAACCGAAACCACGCAAGGGCTCCGAGCACCCGCGGTCATCCAAGCTGGCGCGGCGCCGCACGGGGCAGGTCTCGCCGATCGTCCAGCGGATCGAGTCGCAGATCAACGACGCGCGCACGGTCTTTCTTGCGTCGCCTTTCGCGCCCGATGGCGAGGCCACGCAGGCCGCCGACGAAGGCGAGGCCGACGGCCAGGGCGCGACGGTGATCGCCGAAATACCGGACGCCTTTCGTCGTTCGCTTCTCGGGGGAGAACTGCCGCTACCGACGATTGACGACCCCGAAGTTGATGCCGCATCGGCCGCGACGACGATCGTTCCGTTCCGCTATCCCTCTGCGTGGGAGCAGCCGGCGCCCGCCCCCAAAGTCACGACGCCGCGTCATGGTCGTGGTTCCGACGATCGCGCCAACGCCGGCCTCGTCGTCGATCCCGCGGCGCCGATGACGGAGGTCCATCCTTACCCCGAGCCGTCTCGCTTGGATGAACCCACGCTTTCGGGGTCTTTCGAAGTCGCGTTGATTGCCCGGGAGGCCAATGTCGACCTCCCAAGCGTCTCAAGCGAAGCGTTCGAGGCACCTGCGGAAGGAGGATCGCCGACCGAGGCGCGGTTCGGGAATTATCGCCTGGAATCGCTCGTGAAGCGCGATCCGCTCGCCGAGGAGTACGCTGCGAGCTCGGTCGATACGCCGGGGCTCCGCGTGAGGCTCCAGATCTTGACGACCGATCCGTGGACTGCAGCGCGCTATGTACACTCGTGCGGACACGAACTCATTGGCGCTGCACGAATCGATTCGCCGAATGTCGCTCGGATCCTCGACGTGGGGCGGAGCGAAGGTCGGTATTTCGTCGCGCGCGAGCTGATCGAAGGGACGCCGCTCGATCGTCTCCTCGCGGCACGGGTGCGGACGGACCTCAACACGATGCTCGGACTGGCGCGTCAGATCGCCGGTGCGCTCTCGGCGGCTCGAAAGGTCGGCGTTGTGCACGCCGCGCTCCGGCCGAGCAACATCCTCATCACGCCGCAGGGCGATGCGAGAGTGCTTGGCTTTGGACGTCTCTACCCGGAGCCGGCTGGCGAGGCTGCCTTCGGCTATCTCGCGCCGGAGCAAGTGATCGGCGGCCCCGTCGATCACCGAAGCGATCTGTATTCGCTTGGTGCCACGCTCTACCACCTCATCTTGGGCGTGCCGCTTCTGGATCGTGCGGACGAAGCCGAGGCCCTCGCGCACGCCCTCGAGGCAGATCCGCCCGATCTCAAAGCTGTCGATCCGACGGTTCCGGCGCGCGTTGCGGCGATCGTCGAAAGGTTGTTGGCGCGGGAGCCGAGCCAACGTTTCCAAACGGCGGACGAGGTGATCGACGCCATCGATCAGGCGATCTTCGAGCAGGAAGTGGCGCTCGCGGCGCCTGATGAGCGGCCCGTCGCGACGCCGGAAGTCATGGCTGTGCTTACGAGCGCCTTTGCGGCCAGCTCGGGTCTTGCGGTCGTGGTTCTCATCGTCGGATGGATGTTTGGGCGGGGGCTTGCCGGATGGTCGAGTTGGACCGCAACGCATCTTGCGGCTTCGCTGGGCGGCGTTTCGGTGTTGGGTGCGCTCTCGCTGCTCGGGGTCTTGGCCCTGATCAGGCGCGGAGACTTGCCGCTCCCTATCTCGAGCGCCTGGCTCGTCGCTCTCAGGGACGGCCTGGGTGTTTTCGGAGCCTTGTGGCTCTTGGCGGGCTTCACGATCGCGCCCCGGCGCTCATGAACGTGATCGCGTCGTCGCTCGGTTTCGTCACCCTCGTCAGCTGGGCGTATGGGAACATCCTCAGGCGGCGGATCGCTCGGGCGCGGCCTGACCGCGGTGTGGGGCGCGTCTTGGCTGTTCTCGGTGACCCCATGATCGCGAGTTGGGCGCGTGTCCACGTTCCGATGCATGCCGCGCTCGTCTCGGCTTCCGTTTGTCGGTGGGCCTTTCTCGCCTACTTCTCGGCCGCAAGATGAACAGCCTCTGCCTCGCGAGGCGCACAGACGCAGAGCTTGACCCGGCCCGGTGCGGCGCGATCAAGGCTTCCTGGTGGGTGTCCGGCGGCGATCGTGGGGTCGCCAGGTTGAGGTGCCGTGGCAGTCCGTACACACGCCGGCCACGACAGGGTGGTTTTGGCTCTCGGGTGCCTTGTGGCACACGTCGCAGCCAAAGGCGAAGACCCGATCGTGACGAGCCTTTGCGCCTCGCCAACTTGCCTCGTGGCACGCGTCGCATGGGACGGAATCGGTGCGGGCATGTGATGGTGCGCCCGACCCGGAGTGGCAGCGATGGCATGCCTGGCGAGCCCGCTCCGGGATCATGTCGTGGGTGAAGGCCAGCGGCTGCGCATCCCCACGATGCTCCGCATGACATCGCGTGCACGCGTAGCCGCGAAGCGCGACGTGAAACCGCACCGGCATGGCGGGACCTTTTCTCGGCGGTGTCCCTGTCGCCAGCTCCCCGTGGCATCCGGGCCCCAGACAGCGAGACCCTGGGGTGCCCACGAACGGGACGTGGCAGTCCAGGCACCCCGCGCGCCGGCTCTCGCCTTCGGCACCGTCGTGGGTCCCTGCAATGCCCACGATGGTCCCCGCCGGGTTGATCTTGGAGAGGACCAGGAGTCCACTGGCGGTGGCGATGGCCACCGAGAAAGCACCTGCGGCCAGAAGGAGCGGGCGCTCGCGCCGAAGCTTCGGGCGAGCGCGGACGGACCGCGCTTCGGTCGGGCCCGTCTGCCCGATTGTCTCTTGTGAACTCAACGCGCGGCTCGAGGTGCGGGGAGAGCGAGCCACATGAGGTCTCGACTCGCCAAGACAAGCTTGCTGACCCGTGTAACCTTTGGGCACAATGTATGGCCTGTGCCTTGCTGCACACAAGCCCCATGGCAAGCAGTCCGAGAGCAAGACCCATGAAGCGAGGGCTGTTGTGGGTGGCCGTGGGGGGTGTTTGCATCGTAGCCTTCGGGAGCCCGGGCTGTGGCGATGTTCGCTTTGGCGAACCCTTGCCGCGAGACGGAGGCTCCACACCTGATGCCCAGCCGGAGGATGCTGCATCGGATGCGCCAGATGTCGCCGTGAGCGACACCTCGGTTCCGGGGACGTGTATCCCACAACCCGCGCTTCAATATGGTGATTGGCCGTTTGGCGCGGGCTCGGCCGTCTATCGAACGGTGTTCCCCGAGATCAGCAACTGCCAGAGCTGCCATTCGAACCTCGAGGCGCTGATTCCGCCTTATATCCCGTCGCAGGTCGCGGCTGAGGGCCTCTATCAGAGGGCGGCGACCGATCTTTGGGCTGTCTTTACGGAGACCGGCCCCGCCGGTCTGTCGACGGAGGGCACGGACCATCCATTCTGGGCGCATGCCTCCGGCATCGCGCCCGCTTTGACGAAGGCGGAGACGACCGCGATGGATAACTTCGTTCTCTACGTCCGGAGTTGCATCATCGCGGGCACGACGTGGCAACCGAGCTGTGTGGATGATGGCGGCGGCGATCTTGGGGCGAACGACGCGAACCAGGGAGACGACGCCGGTCTTGATGCAGGCGTGGGCGGTGATCCCAGCGCGTGCTATTGTGCGCCGCCGGCGCCGCCCATCGCGGGAGCGCTGACTGTGTGCAGTGGCTCATGAATGATTTCTCCGCGATTCCGCGCTTCACTTTGACCGCGTTCGTGTCGACGGTGGTCGTCTTCTCGTTCGCTCTGGATGCGGATGCCGCCGCCTCATCGAAGCGAAATCCGGCGGCTTCGCGACTTCGAGCCGAGGGGCGCAAGGCTCGCGCCGTCGAGTCAATGACCGATGCGTGTCCGGCCCCGAGAATCAGGATCGAGGGGAAGACGCCCGTGCGTCGCGGGCCCGGGCTGAATTATCCGGTGGTGCAGTTTCTTGAGACGGACCGGTGCACGAAATATGGGCGGATCTCGGTCAACCGGGACTGGGTCTTGGTCGACCTTGGCGAGCTGGTGGGTTGGGTGCCCACGGGCCGCCTCGAGAGGGCGAGCCGGCTTCGTATTCAAGAAGCCGACCTCGAAACCACGAGCCCGGTCGGCAGCGGTGACTTTCGAGGCTTCGTAACGCTCGTGACCGCGACGCCTCTTCGGACGGCGCCGCGGGCCACGAGCGAAGAACGCCGCCTGATCCCCACGGGTACGCGCGTGGTGCCACTCCAGATGACGCCCGACGATCGCTTCGTCGAGATCCGCGACGACCGGGGCGAACGGGGTTGGATCGATCGGGCCGCTCTGGAAGGCTCTCCGCTCGAGAACTTGCCGCGCACGTCGCCGGATGATCCGGCTGTGGTTGGGGCGACGGCTGAGACCGACCAGCCTGCCGCGCCCGGTACGCCGGCATCGGCTGTGGTCGAGCCATCGAAAACCGCGACGGCGAGCGCAGATGAGACACGAGGTCTGGCGGTCGAGATCCGAGCGTTTGGCCTCGCTGCCCGACCTTCGCATCGTTTCGACAGTGACGGTGCGGACGCAACGCGACGTTATCAACTCTCATCGTTCGCGCCCGGCGCTGGGCTCGAGGTCGGCATTGGTCGCGTGGGGCCCATCGCGCTTCGAGCCGGCTATTCGCTGATGTTCGTCTTGCCAACTGGGCCGGACGGGGATGCGGACAACAAAGCGCGAGGGATCGAACAGGAAGCGTTCCTTCGCGTGGGGCTGCCCATCGATTTCGGATCCCATCTTTCCCTGGTCCCTTCTGTTGGCTACATCTTTGCCGAGTTCAACTTCGAGCCGGCGTTGCCGAATGCCACCACGGTTCAGTTCTTGTCGACCGATACCCATGCTGCTTCGCTGGGGGCCTTGCTCAACTATGAGACGGATACCGGCCTCCAACTTCGCGCCGAAATCCATGGGTTTATGGGCATCACGATCGAGTCGCCCTACAACCTCGGTCGCGCGGGACCTGGGCTCGGCGTGACCATGAGCGCTGGTGCCGGGTATCGGTTCGACGCCCTGGTGGGCGTGTTTTTCGAGTACGCGCTGACCTACCGGTACGCGCACTACGTGGGCGCGGCGGAGGTCGATCCGCTCGATCCCACAATCTCGACGGCGACCTTGGCCGACTTCACCCAGGGCGTTCACCTCGGGGTGTCGATGGTCTTTGATGGGATCTGATCGCTCGTCGTCGTACGGGCCGTGATCGTCGTGGGCGGGGCCGTCCGGTAGGCGGCGTGGTCGTCGTCGTAAGGGCGTGATGGTCGTGGGCGGGTCCGGTAGGCGTGGTCGTCGTCTAGGCGTGGTCGGTGGTCTCGACCTCTATCACCTCTATCGTTCGGTGGGGCGTCGAACGAGCTCGGGGACCAGGATTTCGATCTTCTGCTGGCCTCGGAGGCGTTCGATCTCGGCTTCGAGCTTCTTCGTCAAGATCGGCGTGTAGATTCGCTCGACGATTTGGGCCTCGACCTCGGCGAAGGGGTGTTGTCGTTCGGGTCTGACTTTCCCGACGCGGTAGATCCAATAGCCCTCTCCGTCTTCGACCAAGGGCAGGATCGTGTTGGGCTTCGCGTTCCAGATCTGGTCCTCGAGGGCTTTGGGGAAGGTTGCGCGCGATACCCATCCCAGGTACCCGCCCTGAGCGCCTCGGCCGTCCGCGGAGTGGCTCCTTGCGAGGTCTTCGAACCGCTTCGCATCGCCTTTGGTCCGAAGGGCGCTCGTGTGCACGGTCTCGGCACGAGCCTTTGCGATGTCGCGGTCTCGCTGGATCATGGTTCCCGGTGCGCGGACGAAGATTCGCCAGACCTCCACCGCTTCGCGTTCGAGGTACTCCTTCTTGTGGCGCTCGTAGTAATCGCGCGCTGCATCACGAATCTCGGCCTGAGCGCGCTGTCGAAGCTCCGCCATGATGCCATCCATCGTCAGGGCATCCTCAGCATCCCGCCGCTGCGTTTCGGCCTCGCACTTCCCCGCCCGACACAGAAAGGCCTTGAAGCTCGGTGATCGTTCCATGCGCGCATGCAGATCGGCGCGCCATGCCTCGATCGCCGCGGCTGAGACCTCAACCTTCAGTTGGGTTGCGAGCACTTTCCGAATCTTCGCCTCGACGAGCTGATCGATGGCCGTCTTCAAGATTTCCTCGTGCGTGATGCTCTCCGGAAGTCCGGCCGCCGTGATCTGGAGTTCGAGCTCGCGGAGTTTCGCCTCGAGCTCGTCGCGCGTGATCACGCTTTCGTTCACTTTGGCGACGACGGCCCCGACGTTCGTCGGCATGGCGAACAAGCCGTTGAGCTCAGCGAGCGTACCGGCACGGGTGCCAGTGCCCGTGAATGCGGCATGGTCGGCGGGGAGACTCGAAGGCTGGCTGCTCGGTTGGCTCGTCGCCGCCGAAGAGGGGAGACTCGATGCAGATGCAGATGCAGATGCAGATGCGGATGCGTCCGATGGTGCCTCGCCGTTTGGGGTACCATCGACTGGGGTGCGTTGCTCGGGGCACGCAACAAGGCAGAGCCCCAGGCTGATCACCAAGAGACGTCCAGGCTCCAGCCACCGTTGTGCTCGCAGAGTTCGAACGGTCGAGCCTGCAAAAACGCGTCTTGGCTGCGGCGAGCGCTTTGGGCACGGCGGGCAGCGGGGAGGCGAACCGGACATGCCGTGATGACAGCACTTCATCTCCCGGCGCACAACCTCGGCTCACGACCCGCGAAACCGGCGACCCTCACCAACGATCGAGGGGTGGGCGCCGCACCGTCGATCTCTCGGGCGCTTCGCCTGGGTGCTGTTTGGGGCTCGTCCGTGACGGCCGGCCCGTTCGGGGCTTCCCAGGAGACGAGCGCCCCTCCGATTCGTGAGGCGCTTTCTCGGTTGCCAGGTCTTGGGTTGGAGGGGTATGGGGCCTCTGCTGTTTGGTTGCGGGCATAGCTCAGTTGGATAGAGCGCTGGCCTCCGAAGCCAGAGGCCGCAGGTTCGACTCCTGCTGCTCGCGTCTTCTCTTACGTTTCCATTTCGCGTTCGACGAAAGACGCCGTTCCCGGCAACCGGACGCGATATTTCCCGTCGATCGACGGCACGGCCACCAGGCCCGATTGCATCTACCCGGCTCTAGCGACTGCCCAGGAGTTCGCGCACCTGCTTGGCGCGCTCGGTCATGCAGAGTTCCTCGGCGGTGGAGACCAGATCGGCGGCGCCGCGTGCGTCGCCGCGCAGCAGAAGAAGCTGGGCATGCTCGACGAGGTGGTCGGCGGCAGCGCGGCGCTCGCCATCCGTCCATCGCTGTTCCCGATATAGCCTCCGCATGCGTCGGTCCATGAGCGTCAGACGCGCGTCGCCGACGCGAGTCAGGATCTGTTTGGCGAGGTCGGCGGCTCTCGTGTTGTCCGACTGCGCAAAGGCCTTGAGCCGAGTGACTTTGTCGCGATAGCCCTGTTCCATCTCGGCCTCGCTGGCGGTCCAGTGCACGCCGAGCACTTCGAAGTGGCTCGCATGCCGCATGGAGGCGAGCTCGTCTTCGAGTCGCTTCGTGATGTCGCTGGCTTGCCCCCTTGTCGACGCTGCGCGGCTCGCATGCTCGCCGAAATCGATGAGTCCAAGGGCGGCGCCAAGGACCGTGAGGCGCAGGGCGTCGATGGCGCCGACGCCGCCGACCGTTCCGAGCTGCTGCAGCATCGTCTCGGAGGCGGCTGCACGCTGGAACAATCGAAGCTCCTTCGGCTTGAGGCCGAGGCGGGCGTCGAGACGGCTGCCGTCGACGCGCACCGCGCGCATGAGAAACGGCTGAAGCTCGGACTCCAATTCACTCACGCGGACATGTCGGATGTATTCGCGAAGCACTGCGGTCACGAGTCCTTGGCCGGCGACCGCGATCAAGTCGCCGCGCACCCGCGGGTTGCGCCAGGCGGAAACCTCGATATTCCCATCGTGCCAGGTGCGGAGGTCGAGCACCCGGTCGACCATTTGCTGGCGGAGCGCGCGGTTCAAGATTTGCTGGGTAATCATTCCGCTCGTCACCAGCGTATCACCGAGCGCTTGACCTGCTTCCTTTGCCGCCCTCATGGCTTCGTCGATGACCGTGTGGCGGACCTTGAAATCGCGTTGGAGGATGCGGCCAAGGAAGTCCTCGTCCGACGGTGGGGTACGTGTTGAGAAGACGAGTCGGCCTTCTGTGACCCAGAGCGTGAGCGTTTGGGCGCGCTGCGAAAAGTGGATGACCGCCTCACCGTTGGCTCGGAATAGGTACTCGAGGGTTCGAAGGAACCATCCTTGACCGTCTTGAAGGTCGTTCGCCGGCGTTCGTGTGAAGTCCATGATGGCGCGAAGGTTAGGTTGGCCGCGAATGACGGTCGTGAACTGAAACGCTCTCTTGGGCACGGAACTCGGGACGGGCGTCGCATCTTTCCACGGCGTTGTATTTTCGGCCGCCCACTCGAGCGTCGGCCGCACGTCGGCAAACGTCTCGATCTCGAAGCCCACCGTGCCACCGCCATGAAAGAGAACGCGGGCTGAGATCTCGACCGGCTCCGCGATGCCCGGGATCTCGAGCCGTAACTTGCGATGGGTTTCGGCGATCGGCGCTGCGCGCACGACGAGCGCGCCTTGCGCGATGTTCGCGCGCCACTGGGCGTCATATTGGGCACGGTCCGTGAAGCGAACGGTGCGCCCGTCGGACGCGAGTTCGGGGACATCGTTGTGCCCGGCGACCGGGCTCGTCCAAAGCTCCTTCTCGACTTCGACGCGCAAGGCTTCGATGAGACGCAGGAGAGCCTCCGTATCCCTCACCGCCAGTGAGCGGAGACCTCCTTTTTCGGGTCTCGCGCCGATCTCGACGGTGTGGCTGCGCCAGCGAAGACGGACGGTTGAATGATCAAACCCTCGCGCGTCGGCTTCGATCGAGCCCGACGGGGCGAGTGTCACCACGGTGGGCTCACCTCGCCGCGCGGTCGTTTGCGGCGGAGACGCGATCCAGCAGGAACGCTCCGCCCGAAGCATCAGGGCGAGACACAAGGCATCGAGTGGGTCTTCTACGGTGATTGCGCCCAGACCGTCTTTCGAGCTCGGGGTCCAAACGAGGCTCAGACCTTGTCGTTGGGCGAAGGCCTCTAGGCCGGTGTCCTCGGACGGATGGGCTCCTCGGGTCCTGTCCGCGTGTTGGATGTCCGAGGTCGCGGCGACGATGTCTCCGGTCAGGATGTCATCGCTCGTCGAGGAGGGCTCGAGGTCGGCGGTTGGCGCGCCGAGGTTGGCTGGAAGCTGGTTGGACGAGGTGGGCGCAGTCGCGGGAGGCTTCGCCATCGCTGAGCGAAGGGCCGACCTTGCTTCATCGCTTGCGGCGAAGACGACGCCGACCCCGGTCGGTGGGATCGCCGAGACGTGCACGACCTCGGCCTTGATTTCGAGGCCAAGCAGTTGGATCCGAAGCTCTTGCCGGAAACTCAACGCACGATCCGTGCACAGAAACATGCTGTCGACGGCAAGGCTGGTGGCCTCGGCTTCGAACTCCTCTCCTCCGGCGAGCTTGACCACGGCGCGAACCATCCTCGGCATCATAGGCGAAGTCCGAGTTCGAATAAAAAGGCGGAGAAGAACGTGGGCGCGGCTCGAAACTTGGCGGCGTCCGGATTTCGCACTTTTGGTGGAGGTTGTTCGGTTCGGCATGCGTTGGGTGTCGAATTGCACGCGGCGCCGGTTGGCATGCTTCTTGGTCTTCAGGGGCCCCGATATGGCGTCCGCACCACAGGTAGGCGAGGGTCCTGGCCTCGGCGATGTCGTTGGCTGCTATCGCCTGGAAGAAAGGCTAGGCGTCTGGCCGTCGACTGGGGCGGCCCGAACGGGGCGCCTCTACCTCGGCCGGCACGTGCGTTTGAACCGCCCGGCGGCCGTGAGGATCTTGGAGCCGGGCCTGAAGACGAAGTCGACCCCTTTCCGCGCCTTCCTCGCGGATGTCCGCCGAATGGCCGAGGTCCGCCATCCGAACATCGTGGATGTGACCGGGATTCACATTGTAGGCAAATCTCGCCGCGTTGCGCTCATCGCCGAGTACGTTGAGGGTCCAAGTCTCGACGGCGTCGAGGGGCGGCGCTTGTCTCTTGACCAGGTACTCGGCATTGCGTTGCAGCTTCTGTCTGCGCTTCGCGCTGCGCATCGGCGGGGCGTTTCTCACGGTCAACTACGTTCGTCTTCGGCCCTTCTGACGCGTGACCCTTCGAACGATCCTCAGGCCCTTCCGCTCGTCAAGCTTGGCGGCTTTGGGTTCGCTTCACTTGCATCTCCGTCCGGGGAAGTCGGGCGTAGCGAACCCGACGACGTGCTCTTGTTCTCGAAGATTGTGTTCGACCTGCTGTGGGGTGTGGCGGCTCTCGGTTCCTCTCAACGCCTCACCGTCGATGTCTCCGAGCGCTCGAGCCCTCGCTCTGCGGTGGCGCTCCTGACGGCCGCGCGAGGCGGTGCGGTCCGTCCGTTGGCCGCGCTCGTCCAGTCGGGCATGTCACCGCGACCGAGCGAACGCCCATCGTTGGCCACATATCGCGAAGTCATGGTGCGGCATTGCGGTGCTTGGGTGTTGCATCGTTTAGGACTTTCCGCGGATGCGCCCACGCTGCCGCTGGTCGTGGCGCACGAGCCACGGGAACCGACCAGCACGTGTCCGGCATCTGAGCGCGCGGTTGCGAGCGAGGCCGCGACGAAGGCCGAGCACGCGTCGCTCGGCGCACGGTCTTACCAAGGCGCTGCTCGGGATAACGCCCCAACGCTGCTTGAGATGCCTCGCCCCGAAGCGGCGGCTTGGACGGAAGGGGTTGCGCCCGGCAGGGCCAGGTGTACACGCTTGGGTCGGGGTTCGGGTTCCTTCTGGAGGTTTGCGTCACGGTGGTCAGCCAGGCCCCTGGGCGCTCTCCGACCCTTCGTCCCCTTTCTCTTCTCGTGTGCGTTGCTTGCGTTGGCACTGGTCGTCGTGTCGCGGTAGGGGGAGGACGTCGAATTCGCGACCTGAATTTTTTGCGACGTATGCGAGGTAGAGCGATGGAAGGTCCCCCTGCTCGGTTTCGTTTGACCCCGAGGATCGATCGCCGACGCGTCGTAACAACCATCGCCGTGCTTGGATTCGTGAGTGCAGCGCTGGTTGGCCGTTGCGCACGCGCCAAAGCAGAACCGACGGAGTTCACCCGTTGGCTCGAAGCGCGGGTTCAAGAGTGTTACGAGAAGAAGTCCTGCCGCATCGCGCTGCCGCGCGGCCTACACGTCTTGTCGAGACCCATCGACCTCTGTCCAACCGTGAAGTTGGTTGGGGATGGCGCCGATTCGGTGGGGACAGCCGTAAAGACTGAGGGCTTCTTTACCGCCTTTCATCTGTTGCCCTACGCGGCATGTCGTTCGCTTGGTTTTCCATGGCACGGGCATGTGCGGATCGAAGGTCTTCAAGTCGTGGGACGAGGGAGCGGTACATCGACGATCCCAGCTTATGGCATTCACGCCGAGAACGTGTTTCGTCTTCGCGATGTCCAAACACAAGGCTTCACGGTTGGTCTTCACGTGGACGCGGACGTGAAGCGCAAGACACGCAAAGCGGGCAATGCGAACGGCTGGCGCGTGGATGACTTTCGGGCGCAGAAGGCGGAGCACGCGGGGGTCTGGATTCATGGCGGCGACACGAACGTGGGGTTGTGGATGGCCGGAGGGGCTTCGCGCAATTGCCTGCGTGCGTCGAAGTGGACGCCTATCTTGAAAGTCGAGTGCGCCGGTGTCGTCGAGGCCTCATTCTTGGGGACCACCTTGATCAATGTCTCGACGGCCACGAACTGGGAGCACAAGCCAAATTGCCGGGTCGCGAAGGTTCGGTGTCTGGCGCGCAAGTTCCCCGGATTTCGCTTTGCGAGTCGCAACCAACGTTCGGTCTGTCTTGGCTGCTACACGGAGATCGATCAAGAGGTCAGTTTGCTGAGCCCGCAGTCGATCGCAGTGGGTGGATTGTCGGGGTGGTCGGGGCGAGGCCTAAGAATCTCGGGCCAGCGGGTCAATGGTCTGGTCGTGTCCAACGCGCAAGACCCCACGAACGTGACGACGTTGCGGCTCGGCAATGCGCAGAACGTGCCGGGAAGCGCCTTGACCATCACCTCGAACGCAGACATGGCGCCGCTTGGCTTCGGGGTGGCGAAAGAAGAGGGCGTCTATGAGCTCCGCCTTGCGCGGCTCGATCGTGCCGTGAGCCTCAAGATTGTGGGGCGAAAGTCCGCGCCGCTTCGGCTCGGGACGATGCGTCTTCGCTCGGCGTTGCTCGACGTAAAGAAATGACGAGTGAACCGGACGTTGGCAAGCGGCGTATCCCGACCGGGGGGGCGTCGGCGAGGGCCGGGGCGAGGCCAGGTGGAGAGCAACATGGACAGAGACCTCAGCGATCAGAACGAAGCGTTGCAGCGACCTCTGAGCGTCGCGATGGCTCGAGCGCTCGTGATCGGGGCCGGCGGACTTGGGACGCCGGCGGCGTTTGGCCTCTTGGCTTCTGGTCTACGCGCGATCACGATCGTCGACCCGGATCGCGTGGAACTCACGAACCTTCATCGTCAGATCCTGTACCGAGAGTCGGACGTCGGCCGACCGAAGGTCGAAGCGCTTCGGGGCGCGCTCGAGGCGCGGTTCCCGGGCGTAGCGATCGAGGCTGTCCACGCCGCGTTCGACACCTCTTTTCACGCGCGGCTCCGCGGGTTCGATGTCGTGGTCGAGGGGACCGATCGTTTCGAGACGAAGTTGGCCGTGGCGGATGCGTGCATCGACAAGGGCGTCCCGTTCGTCTTCGGGGGGGTGGTGGCGTTTGAGGGCCAAGTCTTGGGTGTCCGCCCGGGCGTCTCTGCTTGCCCGCGATGTCTTTTCGACGAGGCACCGCCGCCGGGCGCCGCGCCGACCTGCGATGTTTTAGGCATCCTCGGACCCATCGCGGGGATCGTCGGGGCGCGACAAGTCGAGGTCGCGCGATCACTCTTGGAGGGCAAGAGCGATCGACTCAATCGGCTTTGGGTCTATGAAGGGCGGTCCAATCGGGCACGCGAGGTTCCCTTGCGGCGCGCGTTGGACTGCCGAGGCTGTGGCGATCGAAAGTCTTTGCGGGGCGCTTTGTCGGGGTTTCACGCGCCGCCGCCGACCGACGCGCCTATCCTTGATCTCTCGGGGCAGGTTTGCCCTGAAACATACATCCGAACGCGGAAGGCGCTCGAGTCGATGGAAGGGGGCACCTGCCTATGGGTCGTGCTCACGAGCGACGAATCGTTCCGAGGTGTCTCCGCAAGTGCCGAGGCGGCTGGACACAAGACGCTCGCGCGCATATCCGATGGGCGGGTGCATCGCGTGCTCCTCGAGGCTGCTCGGACCTGAGGCTCGGGGCCGCGGTCTGGGTGCCTTTGATCGATGTTGCTTGAGGAAGGAGTCTCGGAGGAATGGCTATTACCGTTCGAATTCCCACGTCGCTGCGGAAGTTCGCCGCAGGGAACGACAGGGTAGAGGTCGAGGGCTCGACCGTGAAGGACGTCTTGGATGCCCTATCCAAGGCACATCCCGAGATTGGGGCGCGCATCCTCGACGAGGCGGGTGTCCCGAAGCGCTTCGTGAACATCTACTACAAGGACGAAGACATTCGTTTCCTCAAAAACGTGGAGACGGAAGTGGAGACCGGCAGTGAGCTCTCCATCGTGCCAGCCATCGCTGGTGGCTTCTGATCGCCGTCGCTACGCGCGACAGCTGATCGTCCCCGGTTTTGGCGAGGCAGGTCAGCAGGCGCTCGATGGCGCCTGCGTCTGCGTTCTCGGCTCGACGCTCGCGGCCGAGCTGTGCGCCCTCTACTTGGTCGGCGCCGGCGTTGGGCATGTGATCGTCCATCCGACGCTGGCGGACAAGTGTCGTGCCCTCAACAGCAGTGTGACGGTCACCGAGGCAGAGACGGTCACCGAGGCAGAGACGGTCACCGAGGCAGAGATGGTCACCGAGGCAGAGATGGTCACCGAGGCAGAGACGGCGGCCGGACCGGGTCCGGTCACGGTTTCCGGTTCTCGGACCGGTGAAGCGACCGGCTTCGATGCGCTCGGTGGTGGTGTGCTCGATGGCGATGAGTTCGATGGCGATGCGCTCGATGGCGCGGTGGAGAACGATGTGGCGAGCTTCTCCGTTTTGGTCAGGACGAGCCGCTTCAGTGACGGCCGAGACGATCGCTCGGGTGGTTCGTGGATGCCAAGTCCCCCAAAGTATGGGGTGTGCGAGGCGTCGGCCTCGGGTGCCGCCTCGCAGGCCGCGTCCCTGGCGAGATGGGTGATCGTCACAATTCTGAAGCTGAAGCGTGCGCGCTGTGAGGTCGGCTCGACGGACGGAAATACCGATGCGTCGCCCGCGCTTTGTTCTTCGAGCCGTGCTATCCGTGACCCGACGTGACGTCGAGGCGGATGGCGAATCCGTACGGGCTTGGGTGGAGGATCGATGAACGTTTCCGTGTTTGGGTTGAAGCTGGATGCTGACGTGATCGCCGGGATGATCGCCCACGCGGAACGCGAGTATCCGGCCGAAGCGTGCGGCTTGATCCTGTGCCGCGGGGAAGGACAACCGGAGATCACCGACCGAGAACTCAAGCTGGTGCCGCTCAAGAACGTTCAAGACCGCTACCATGCGCTCGATCCAAAGACCTTCCCCCGCACCGCGAACGACGCTTTCCGCCTCGATGCGCTCGAGCATGCGCGTGTGCTCGAGGCAGCGGCTCGCGATGGCTGGGTCGAGCGAATTCTTTATCACTCACACTCTGACTCAGGGGCCTATTTCTCGCCTGAGGACCGTGCGATGGCGGTCCAAGGTGGCGTGGGCATGATCCCGGGCATCATTCACTTGGTCCTTTCGATTCGTCAGGGCCGATGCGCTGCGATGGCCGCCTTTCGGTTCGATGACGCCCGCCAGCATTTCGACGAAGAACATGTGTCGATTCCCGGCGAACATCCTTCCGACGGAGCCGTTCTTCCTGATCTCGAACTGCGTGGCATGGACACGCGGGTTGTCGAGTTGATTCGCCCCGTGGGCGGCTTGCTCGTGACGCGTCGGCTGACGCTCTCGGAATCGAAGACTCTTCCCGCGTTGGCGGAAGGACGACAGGTCGTTGTGCGGGACCCGAGTGTCCTTCGAGACATCGCGCTCTTGGCGGGCGGATATTACTCTCCGCTCTCAGGTTTCTTGCGGTCGGCCGAGGTGCGGTCGGTCGAGAATCGGGGTCGACTTCCTTCGGGAACGCCCTGGCGCCGTGCGATTCAACTCACCGTGAAGAACACAGACCTTGCACCGAGCATCGTCTCTGGATGCGTGGTCGAGCTGGTTGGGCCTGACGGCGACGGTTGTGCGCTCCTGGCGGTGGCTGAGGTTACGCCGCACGAGCGGACCACGGTTCTTGGGGGGCCGGTCTACGTCTATGCCCGAGAGGGTCGTGACACGCTGCTCGATGGGTTGCCCGCCGTGGATGCGTTCGAGCAGCGGGCCGAGCTCTTGCGGCGCTCCGCACGACAGGTGCTCGCGGTGCCCAAGTGCCTCCAAGCAGAACTTGAGCATGCGGACGTGAGCGAGTTCGATGTTGTGCTTTCGGAGGAGTCAGATGGTGCAGGGAAAGATGCGAACGGGCGGAGCGTGTTGCCCCTCGTGGGGCACGAGGACGCGTGGTTGACCGCCGCGATGGCCCAGAATCAAGGTGCGACCCACATCTGGGTGACGGATACCGCCCTGAAGGCGCGAATTCTGGACACGCTGGAGATCCGGCCGTGGCGTTCCGCGGTCCAGGGCGCGTCCTGAGTCTGCGCAAGAATCCGCTGAACAATAGGCACCGCCTGTGTAGATTACTCGGGTGCGTATCCAGGACGAGTTGGAGACCCCGAGCGCCTCGATGTTGGCAAAACTCGACGACCTCGAGACAAGACTAGGCGAGCTCGGGCGGGTGGTCGTCGCTTTCAGCGGCGGCGTAGATTCTGCGTTCTTGCTTTTCGTTGCCCACCGCGTGCTCGGAAGCCGAGTCGTTGCGATGACGGGGCGATCGCCTTCCATGATGCAGGTGGAATTCGAAGACGCGGTCCAGCTTGCATCCGAACTCGGTGTGCAGCACGAGGTCGTAGACACCCACGAGCTGCAACGCCCCGGATACGTCGAGAACTCGACTCAGCGCTGCTATCACTGCAAGAGCGAGCTCTTCGATGCCACCGCGTCGTGGGTTGCTGCCACCGTACGCGCCGCGGAGGCGAGCGTGGTCGTCGACGGCTTCAACGCGGACGACCTCAAAGACTACCGGCCTGGCCAGCGCGCGGCCTCAGAGCACGGCGTCTACCATCCGTTGGCCGAAGCGGGGCTGGCAAAGCATGAGATCCGCTGCCTATCCAAACACCTCGGTCTTCGAACCTGGAATAAGCCGCAGCTCGCTTGTCTGGCCAGCCGGTTCCCGTATGGGATGCCAGTGACCGAGCAAGGCCTTCGACGCATCGAGACGATCGAGACCTGGCTGCGACGGCGCGGCTTCTTCGATGTGCGGGCGCGGCTCGTGAACGGCAACGACGACTATGTGCGCATCGAAATCGGTGAGACGGAGATGGCGGGGCTGCTTGATCGAAGCATCCGCGTGGCCCTCATCGAAGTGGCACGCGACGCAGGCTTTCGATTCGTGACGGTCGATCTCGAAGGCTTTCGAAGCGGACGCATGAACGAAGGTTTGAACGTGACATCGGACGGCGTCGAACACCTAAACCTCGTCCAGCTTCAGCGTCGTTTACGGGACACGTCGTTGGAGTGAAACGGCGTTCGGATTCCGGACGCTTTCGGATGTCCTATCTCTGTTTCGAACAACGCGCCCGATGAAACATCCTGGGTCGGTCGCGCGTCCGTCCGTGGACGTGCTCTCGACCTGGTGCGAGTCTTGCTTTGACTGCGCGCGATGTTTCATCTGAGTCTTGTCGTGGCGCGCGCCGGTCTCGTGGCGTGGGCTGTACCGCTTGCGATCTTAGCGACCTTGGCGACCCCCGCGCAGGCCTCACCCTGGGTGAGCGATCACCGAGCGATACCGGAGCTCGCGCTTGATATGGAGCCCGCGTCGGCGAAAGCCTCGCCGATGTCGGATGATGAGGTCCGGCGCTTCATCGAGGATTGTGTGGCGGGTCGAGGCGCGGTCCTAAGTCTCGCTGAGGTGCAGGAACGGTCGTTGGATTTCATCCCCGTTGCGACGGCGGAGGAGGCCACCCACTGGGCTTCGAGAGCGCGCCTCGCGGGCCTGCTTCCCCATCTCGAGGCCCGTTTCGGGAGCGATGTTGCCTTGGACTTCCGCGATGTGCGGGACGACTCGGTACGATTCACCCGCACTCAAGGGCGGACGCTTGGTTTCGACGTGAGGGTTCGATTCGATCTCGATGGGCTCGTGTTTCACGACGCCGAGCTTCGAGCCAGTCGCGAGCGACTTGTTTGGGCGGACGAGGTTCGTTCGGTTCGCGAGCGCGCGACGCGCCTCTACTTCGATCTCCTCGAGGCCCTCGTGGAACGCCATCGCGCGCCCTCTCGCGAGGCGCACCAAACGGTTGCCCGCACGGCTGGGATCCTGCGGGCACTCATCGGCGCTTCCGTCTTTCGTGAACCCATCGGAGGTGCTCGATGACGCGTTGGATGCGCGCTTTGCGCGCTTTGCGCCGCCTGCGGGGGTCGGCGCGCCTCGGCGCGCTGGCGTGGCTCGTTGCCGGTGGATCTTCCTTGGGCGGGGCTGCGGGATGTCTTGATCCTTACCCGGCTTCCGACGATCTAGGCCCGTCGCCCGCGGTCGAGATCGTAGGCCTCGTCAAGGACACTTCGGTCGAGGCACACGAAGGCGTCACGCTCCTACTGTCCGGGGCCGTGCGCTTGGTCGCCGAGGACTGGCCGATCTCGGTTGAGACCGAGGGCGGTCTCGTGATCGATTCAACGGGACAGCTCGGCCACGACAATTCGAGGATCGAGATACATCCCGTCGACGCATGGCCGCTCGGCGCGACCCTGAGCGTGCATGTGGAATCCGGGTTCGAGGACGCAGGGGGGCACGTGCTTCGAGCGCCCGAAGGCGAGCATCTTCGTTTCGCGACGCGAGATCCGGAGGCCGAGCGGACGGTTTGCGAGGTGGTCTCGCCGACACCTGGTCGAAGTGCGCCCGTCAATCTCCGGCTGGTGGTTGTGCGATGTTCAGGACTCGACCCTGACGGGAGCAGGTCTTGGGCGTCGTTGCCTGAGACGGTTTCGCTCGCCTCGATGTCCGATCCGATCGACCGCGGTCCCTTGGTTCATGAGCGCAGCGATGAGAGCGGACTCTCCGTATATCGGGTGGGCGTGGAGGGGCGCCGATGCGAGGGACTATGTCCGAGCACGACATATCAGATTCAAGTTGCGGCACCCGGTTGGGAGGTCGCGTCGGGTTCGCGCGGGCAGATTGTGACGAGTTCTGTTACCGATGCGAGTTGGCCGACTTTCGTGCAATCAAGATTGCGTGCGCACGACGACCGCCCCTCGATTGACATTGAGGCTTCCGAGGACGTCGTCTATCTGGGCTACTTGACGATTCCGGGGCCTTCCGGTGCGGCGCAGGAGATTCCATTGGCTTCTGCGCTCACGCCCGCGAGGCACGGACGCCTGGTTTCGACCATTGCGCTCCCTAGCCGCCAGGCTTACGAGATGGTCGTATGGGTCGAGGACCTGGCCGGGCATCGCGCCGATACCATGCAGATTCCGGGCGTAACCGGCGGTCGTCTCGCGGTGTCGATCAGCGAGGTCGTCGTCGCCCCGCTGCGCGACTGGGGAGACAGCGCGGGCGGGGGCGTCCCTTTCGATAGCCAACCGGGCACGGGCACGGTCACCTCCTCGGATGAGTGGGTCGAGCTCATCAATCAGGGGGATGAAGTCGTCGACCTCGTGGATCGAGACGTTGTGCTCAGTGTTAGCGATGGTACGCCGAGCTTGACTCATCTCGCGGACGCGCCGGCGCTCTATTTCGGGTCCGGAGGCCATGTGCACGCCTGGTTCCCAGGCGAGGCGCTCGTGGTTCGGCCGCAGGGCGATGCGGCCAAGCAAGACGTTCGGATCGATGTACTGGGCGGAGACCGGGTACTCGATACGGTTGCGCTGGGGCACGGCGGCGATCACCCGGGGGGTGGCCCGCCGGACGCGGTTCATGAGTCGATCGCCCGGGATGCTTTCGGGCGTTTCCGGTGGTGTGTGCCGTCACCCGGGGACGCCGGACCAGCTCGGGTCTGCAAGCCGCTCTGATTCAGCGAGGCGGTGCGCGAGCGCGCGTGCGGGTCGGCAAAACGCGGCGCTCCGCGTGACGCGGAACGTTCGACCGAATCAGGATAAACGCTTATCTGATCTGGTCGGAGACGCGATCCGCGGGCAACGGGTGCCAACGGGGAGCCCACGGGGAGCCCACGGGGAGCCCACGGGGAGCCCACGGGGAGGCCTTCGGGGGCCACGGACCGTCGATGGCGGTCCGCGGGAGGCCGGGGAGACGGCTTCTGATGGCGGCCTTGGATTGAGCGTGGTAACGCGAGGACCTCGGGTGTAGCGCATGTCAGGTCATAGCAAGTGGAGCACCATCAAGCGGAAAAAGGGGGCGGCCGACGCCAAGCGGGGCAAGCTCTTCACGAAGATCACCAAGGAGATCACCGTCGCAGCTCGGATGGGCGGAGGCGACGTCAACGGAAATCCTCGGCTGCGGCTGGCGGTGCTGGCCGCGCGCTCGGCGGCGATGCCCTCCGAGAACATTACGCGCGCGATCAAGCGGGGCACGGGCGAGATCGCGGGCGGCCAGATCGATGAGCTCACGTACGAAGCGTACGGGCCCGGCGGCGTCGCGTTCATCATGGAGGTTGCGACCGACAATCAGAACCGAACGATCTCGGAGGTTCGCTTCATGCTCGACCGCGCCGGCGGGAACTTGGCGAAGGTCGGCAGCGTGGCCTTCCTTTTTTCACGGCGGGGCATGCTCCGGTTCGATGAAGCCAAGTATCCCGAGGACAAGGTCCTTGAGGTGGCGCTCGAAGCCGGGGCCGAAGATGTGGCCGCTGATGATGGTGAGGTTGCGGTCTACACTTCGCCAGCCGACCTTCATGCGGTCAAGGACGCGATGGAGGCAGCGGGGCTCGAGCCTCTGGTTGCGGAGCTGACGATGATTCCCTCGACGACCGTCGTATGCGATGCCGAGTTGGCACGGAAGACCCTGGACCTGGTGGAGAAGCTGGAAGACCACGAGGATGTCCAACACGTTTTCGCGAATTTCGAGATCCCCGACGACGTCATGGCGGCGATTCAAAGCTCGTGATTGCTTTCGGCATCGATCCCGGTTCCCGGCGAACCGGTTGGGGCGTCGTTCGGGCTGAGGGCAGTGCTCTCCGGTGCGTCGGTCACGGGGTGATTGCAGCGGGTGCCGACCGACCGCTCGGCGAACGTCTCGAGGTCATCTTTTCCGGCTTGGTCGAGGCCCTCGATACGCACAGGCCCGATGTCATCTTCTTGGAATCCATCTTTCATCACAAAAATGCCGCGAGTGCGCTCGTGCTCGGCCAGGCGCGGGGCGTCGCGCTCTTGGCGGCCCGGATGAAATCGGCCAATCTCGACGAGATTGCACCGACCGAGGTCAAGAAGGCGGTGACGGGTCGTGGACGCGCCGACAAGACGCAGGTCAAGGAGATGGTGAGGATCTTGCTTGGCTTGCCGTCGCCGCCCGCGACCGACGCCGCCGACGCGTTGGCGATCGCGATTGCGGGCGCCGTGCGTGTTCGTTGGCAGGATCGGGCAGGCAAGCCGTGAGCGCGTCGGCGATCTGGGGTGGTGTTGCGGCGATCTAGGTGGGTTGGGAAGTTGGGGCGATTGGAGGCGACCTTGGGCGAAAGAGTGGGCGAGCCATGATCGGTCGACTGCGGGGTGAGGTGATCGAGAGGGCGGCCGGGATGGTCGTCGTCGATGTACAAGGCGTTGGGTATGTCGTCTCGGTTTCGGCTTCAGCTCACTATGCGATGGGTGCGAAAGTCGACCTTCATGTCTACACGCACGTCCGCGAAGACACGCTTCATCTGTTCGGATTCGGGAGCGCGATCGAACGAGAGGTGTTCAATCATCTCATCACCGTCCCAAACGTGGGACCCGTGAAGGCGATGGCGATCTTGGCGACACCGGCCGAGGAGATCGTGCGAACGGTGGCTCAGCGGAACGCGGCGAAGTTGAGCAAGCTCCCCGGTGTCGGCAAGAAGACGGCGGAGCGCCTGCTTGTCGATCTTGCGGACAAGTTCGATGGGCTGCTGCCTTCGGTTGGGCGCATCGAGGGTGCTGAATCGGAGCCGATTTCAGCGATGGCGGGCACGACAGCAAACACAGACGTCGTGAGCGCACTCGTGAACTTGGGTTTCAAACCGTCGGCCGCCGAAGAAGCGGCGAAACTCGCCGTGTCGCGGCGAGGTACCGATGTCGAGCTGTCGATACTGGTCAAAGAGGCCCTCGCCTCGTTGCGTTGACACGCCCTTTTCTGACGACGGGTCGAGTCCAATTCTCCTCACAGCGTGGGGGAGATGAGAAAGCGGCTGACATTGCGAAGAACCCGACCTACAAACGGGGCAAATGTCTCGAGATGATGTGGCTTCGACTCGGGAGATCAGCGGACATTCGAAGGCCGAAGATCGCCCTCTGGATCTCGCCCTCCGTCCACGAACTTTCGACGAGTACGTCGGGCAGCCGCGACTGAAGGAGAACCTCGCCGTATTCGTGGAGGCGGCCCGGCGCCGGGACGAAGCGATCGATCACCTCCTCTTTTGGGGACCGCCCGGTCTTGGGAAGACGAGCTTGGCGCACATCATCGCCTTCATGATGGACGCAAAGCTACACGTGACGTCTGGTCCGGCGATTGAGAAGAAGGGCGATCTCGCCGGTATCTTGACCAGCCTGGAACGCAAGGACGTACTCTTCATTGACGAGATCCATCGGCTCACCGCCACGGTCGAAGAGAACCTCTACGCAGCGATGGAGGACTTTCGTTTTGACCTCGTGATCGGCGACGGGCCTCACGCGCGCACGATGACCCTCCCTCTGCCTCGATTTACGCTCATTGGGGCGACCACGCGGTCGGGGTTGCTGTCGAGTCCGCTTCGAGATCGGTTCGGCTTTGCAGCGCGTCTCGACTTCTATACGCCGAGCGAGCTCCAGGAGATCGTCGTTCGCTCGGCGACTCGGCTGGGCGCCGAGATGGAGCCCGCGGGCGCGTATGAGGTCGCTCTGCGATCGCGCGGCACACCGAGAATCGCGAACCGGCTCCTACGCCGTCTGCGTGACTTTGCTGAGGTGCTGGGAGATGGCCGGATCACGCGTGAGCTCGCCGCGCGGGGCCTCGATGCGCTCGAGATCGACAGCCTGGGGTTCGATGACATGGATCGACGACTGCTTCTTGCGATCATTGATCGCTTTGATGGAGGGCCCGTGGGGCTCGATACGCTTGCCGCCGCATTGGGGGAAGAGCGCGATACCTTGGAGGACGTGTGTGAGCCCTACCTCATTCAGGAGGGCTACTTGAAGCGGACGCCCCGCGGTCGGGTTGCCACACTTCGCGCGTATGAGCATCTCAAGAGGAAGCCAGCCGGCGCGATGGGGAGTGAACCCTCATAGCTGGCCCCATTTTCCTACGCAAGAATCTCGAACAGGAGGGTCGAACACGACGTATATGTTTTGCGTCACCCGTGGACCAGGGTGTCACGGGACTTGTTTTCCTGCGTGTTAAGCGCCATTTAGGACGCGCGGAGCGTCTCTGGCGCCGAACTTGCTTGGAGCCGCGGCGTCTCGTTTGATTTTCGGAGGATGGGATCGGGGATGCTTCAACAGAGGACCGTGAGGGCGAACGTGCACGGCAGTGGCGTCGGGCTTCACTCGGGCGTCACTACGAATTTCTGCATTCGGCCCGCAGAGCCTGACACGGGGATTGTGTTCGTTCGCACGGACCTTTCGCCGCACGTGGAGATTCCGGCCCACGCGCGTCACGTCGTCGCCACACGTCTCGCGACGACGATCGGTGCGGCCTCGGCCACCATTGGAACGGTCGAACATGTTTTGGCCACGCTGTATGGTCTCGGGGTCGACAACGCGCGGATCGAGGTCGATGGCCCTGAAATGCCGATCCTCGACGGCTCGGCCGCGGACTTCGTCGAGCTCATTTGTGCTTCGGGGGGTACGGTGGCGCAGCGCCGGCCCAAGCGCTTTCTGGTTGTGCGGCGCGCCGTCGAGGTCGAGGACGCTGACACCGGGCGCTTCGTCCGGCTCGAGCCGGCCACGTCGTTTCATATTCGCGCCAGCATCGACTTCGACCATCCGCTCGTGAGCAACCAGCGTTTCGAGATCGCGGTGTCCGATACGGCCTTCGTTCGCGAGATCGCGCGGGCGCGGACGTTTTGCTTCGCCAAGGACATCGAGAAGATGCGCGCCGCCGGCCTTGCGCTCGGGGGCAGCGTCGAGAACGCGGTCGTCATCGATGACTTTTCGATCCGCAACCCGGATGGGCTTCGATTTCCCGACGAGTTCGTGCGCCACAAGGTTCTCGACGCAATCGGCGACCTCTCCTTGGTCGGGGCGCCGATCATCGGGCGGTACATCGGCGTGCGCGGTGGGCACATGATGAACGCGTCCTTGATCTCTTCGCTTCTCTCCGACGCGCGGGCGTTCGAACTTTTCGAGTTCAATCGGAAGACCGAGGCGGTTGGACACGCGCTCGAGCTCCCGGATTTCCGCGTCGGCCGCTTGGCGACGGCCTAACTGTGCTCGGCCGACATGCCGATTCCTTGGTTCCCGGTGTGTGCCGTGAAACGGCGGAGATGTTGTCGGTGAGAGTCCGGCCCAAGGAATTATCGGTGCACCTTGGTAGCCTCGATCACCGCCGGGGCCGGATTGATGCGGTCGTCTGGTCAACGACATCTTCGTGACATCTGTCCGCGAGCGACTCGAGTGGCGGTCGGAGGGACCTTCGGTCTGGTTCGAGGCGAGCACAGTGGCCTTCAGGCTGGGCACGAGCGGGCGCCGTGTCGCCGTGTCCGCATCCGCCTCGCAGAACACACGCGACGCGCGATGGGCCCTCGCTTGGGATGATTGTCAGGTCGGGCCATAGAGGTGGCTGGCCAGAGAAGGGTTTATATGGTCAGGGTTGCTCCTTGATAATGTTTTATGCATGAGTCTTTAAGTTGTTTTAAGTGTCGTGTATAGGTCCTTATATGCGCTCATCCATCCACGATGTTCTTCCGCCAAAACTCCGCAGGACCCTTCGGAAGCTGGGGCAGGACATCTCGATCGCGCGCAGGAAGCGTAACCTCACGGTCCAGATGATGGTCGAGCGCCTGGGCGTGGCCAAGTCGACCTATCTCCGTGTTGAGAAGGGCGACCCAACGGTTGCGACGGGCATTCTTGCGATGACGCTGTTCGTTCTTGGCGTCGATGATGGGCTGACAAACCTGGTTGATCCAGGTCGCGACGAGCAGGGACTCCTTCTCGATGCTCAGCGTCTCCCAAAGCGCGTTCGCCTGAAGAAGGAACGGATGGATCCATGAAGCGCACCATCAAGGTGTTTCTTGGAGACGACGCGGCTCCGATCGGTCGGCTTCGCTATGATGCGGATGGAACGCGCGAGAGCGCCGCGTTCGAATACGATCCGTCGTGGCTCGAAACGCCGGATAGGTATTCGATCGAGCCAAGCCTCAAGCTCGTACGCGGGTCGCAGTTTCACCGAAGAGTGAAGGAAGGTTCGCTCTTTCACGGCGCGATCGCCGATACCGAGCCTGACGGCTGGGGACGCAGAGTCATTCTACGCGATCATGCGAAGCAGCGTCAGAGGGCGCGGCTCGAAGGCAAGCACTTTGACGCCCACGCGCTTGGTTCGCTCGATATGTTGCTTGCCGTCGACGACGTGAGTCGGATCGGCGCGCTACGCTTTCAGGATGAAGAAGGCGTCTTCCGTCGAGCGTCTGAGGAAGGTCGGCGTGCGGTTCCGCCGTTGGTTGAGCTGAAGCAACTTCTCGCCTCGAGTCGAGCTGTCGAGATGCAGGCAGAAACGGCGGCCGACTTGGCCTACTTGCGAGGCCATGGCACGTCGCTGGGAGGACTTCGTCCGAAGTGCACGGTCGTTGACGATCAAGGCAGACTGTCGATTGGGAAGTTCCCAAGTGTCCAAGACGAACGCGCTGTCACAAAGGGAGAGGTGCTCGCGCTTCGGCTGGCGAAGCGCGCCGGAATCAGGGCTGCGGAAGCGGTCGTCGTCGACAGCGATGCGTCACCCGTCGCGCTGATTCGACGCTTCGATCGCGCCGACGGCGGTCAAAGACTTCTATACGTCTCGGCGGCCACGATGCTTGGCGCCGAACCAAGCGATCAAGTGGAGCACACGTACACCGAGATCGTGGATGTCATCCGACAGCACGGCGCTGCGGCACAGGCGGATGTCGAAGAGCTATGGCGTCGAATCGCGTTTTCGATTCTCATCACAAACGTGGATGATCACCTCCACAATCATGGATTCATTCACGTTGGACGAGGTCATTGGCGCTTGTCTCCGGCGTTCGATGTCAATCCCTTTCCGGAGCGCAATCGCGAGCTGAAAACATGGATTTCAGAAGAGACCGGCCCCGAGGCCACCATCGCGGCTCTACTGTCCGTGGCGCCGTATTTCAGGCTTACGAAGTCACGAGCAAGGGCCGTGCTGTCTGAAGTTGAAGAGGCCGTTTCAGAATGGCGCGCCGAAGCCGCATTGATCGGGATGACCGAGCGGGAATTCGAGCCGTTCGAAGAGGCCTTCGAACACGCTGAGCGCGAGGCGGCTCGACGTGCCGTCCGCTTGAGCGTCTGAGCGCTTGGACCGTTCCCCCCGGATCACTGCATGCACCCACTAAAGGCGCCGGTCGGCGCGCCTTACCGAGCCTGGTCGCGTCGCTCGCGGTCGCGGGGTGGCTTTCGGAACGAGGCGTGGCGTTGAGTTCCTCGCTGGTACTTGCGCGGTGGGCGCACCTCCCCACCAGCGCACGGGCGACCGCGGCGAAGCGAAGAGAGGTCCGCGCCCCGAACGGGACGGGTGGACGGGTTCGGCGATCAGAGCTCGAATGAAAGCGGTGGGGGATCGTGCGTGCCTCGATGACGTCGAATCCGATTCAGGTGCCGTTGGATGTCGCGGGATTCGACCGCGCTGGGTCGAGCGCGCGCGCTAGGCTCTGCGCCTTGATCTCGGTTTCAATCCATTCCTGTCCGGGGTCCGAGTCGGCGACGATTCCGCCACCGACCATGAATGTGACCTCGTCATGGACGAATTCGGCTGTGCGAATGGCGACGCTCGCCCGCATGGCGCCATCGGGTCCGAGGTAGGCAATTGTCCCCATCGATACACCGCGCGGCGCGTCCTCGAGGGCGTCGATGATCTCCATCGCACGGAGCTTGGGAACCCCGGTGATCGAACCGCCCGGGAACATCGATCGAAGGAGGTCCACGGCAGAAAACCTTGAAGGTAATGTGGCCCGGATGGCGCTCGTCAGGTGGTGGACCGTGGGAAAAGACTCGAGATAGGCGCATCGCTCGACCACGACGCTCGGGATGTCGGCGAGACGGCCGAGATCGTTGCGCAAGAGGTCGACGATCATGCGGTGCTCAGCCAGGTCCTTCTCGCTCGCGAGGAGTTCCATGGCGAGCGCTCGATCGCGGGCCATGTCTTCGCTGCGCGCACGCGTACCCTTGATCGGAAAGGTTGTGGCCGTACGCGACGTCGCGTGAACGTCGAGAAAACACTCGGGTGAGGCCGACACGAGCGTGCGGTCGAGATCGATGGCGAGGTAGGCCGAAAACGGTGGGGCGCCCTGGTCGAGGAGACGCCGGAAGGCCGCGGCCGGTGTGCCTCGGTAGCGCCCGCGGCGAGGGCAGACCAGGTTGACCTGGTAGATCTCGCCTCGACCGATCAAGTCGAGCGCTTCACGGATGCGCTGCTGATGCACGCGCTGAGATACAGGTGCGTCGAGCGACCCGACGAGGCGGCCGGTGAGTGCCGGAGGACGAGGACCTTCTTTGATGCCTGCGGTGAGGCATTGGGCGAGCCTCTCGGCGCGCGCGATGGCGCCTGCGGTCGGTTGGGCGAGGACTAGGCCTTCTTGGGTTGCTTCGTTGCGCGCGTAGATCGCATCGTAAAGACCAAACCACGACCCCGGAAGCCCAGAGGTCGATCTTCTTGGGGCGCGCGGACGTGCTTGGGTTGCGAAGCCTTCGTCATAGCTGATGTAGCCGACTGCGCCGCCGATGAAGGGTGGGTAAACAGGATGGCCATCTTGTTCGTCCGATGATGACCGGTCGGCGCCATCGGCGTCATCGGCGTCATCGGCGCCATCGCCGTACTTCGTGTGGTCGGCCGCATCGATGGGGGGCCAAGCCCAATCGCGGAGCGAAGCCCACGCTTGCTCGATGGAGGAATGCACGCTGACAGGCTCGAGGCTCCCGTAAGACCAGCCGGTGAGCGCACGTGCGCCATGGCCCGATCGAAGGATCACGGGATGGTCGCCGACCCCGCCGTCATGGCGACGGTGGAAATCGATCTCGGTATGGTGAAGCCCATGGATGGGGCCGAACCCGAGCAGTGTGCTCGGGCACGGCGCGAAGGCAGGAAATCGCGCGACGACGAGCGGATGCCGCGGGGAACGTACGCCGTCTCGCTGAATCCTGACGTTCTTGGCGGCGATCACCACGGGCAACCCTCCTGAGACGCGACACCGCTTCGTCAGTCCAAGCTGTCGAATCGATCGAAGCGCATCGAGAATGTCCCTCGTCCTTCGGTGAGCGATCGGAGGTCCGTCGAGTAGCCGAACATCTTGGTCATCGCGACGGTCGCGTGGACCACGCCGCGTGCGCCCTCGGTCTCGACGCCTTCGATGCGGGCGCCGCGAGCCGACAGGTCGCCGACGACACTGCCGACCATGGTGTCGGGGACGAAGACCTCGAGGTGCATCAAAGGGGCGAGCGTCGTCGGTTGCGCGTCCTTGATCGCCGATCGCGTCGCATTCGATGTGGCAACTCGGAGGGCGATCGTGGTCGTTTCGCCCGGCGAAGTCCGGAGTTCGACGAGCTCGATCTCGACGTCCTGCACCGGATAACCATCGATCGGGCCGGCCTCGAGGGCGTCGAGTGCGCCCAGCCCGATCTCCTTGAGATCTTTTTCGCTGACGGGGAACTCGGCGATGTTGGTCGCATCGCGGAGATCCTTGAAGCCGCTTCCGGCGTCGCGGGCGGCTGGTTTGACACGCACCTTTGCAAAGGCAAAGAGCCGCTGCTTCTTCTCTTCGTCGAGGAAACGCTCGAAGGTCTCGCTCGCGGCCGCAGCACGCCGAATGGTCTCGCGGTAGACCACGCTCGGGTTGCCGGTGTTCACCTCGATGCCGAACTCGGTTCGAAGGCGGTCGACGAGGATCTCTAGGTGTAGCTCGCCCATTCCGGCGAGGAGCATCTGGCCGGTGTTCTCGTCCTCCTTGAGTTCGACGGTCGGATCTTCGTCGTCGAGCTTTCGCAATGCATCCTGCAGCTTGTCGAGATCTCGATTGTGGCGGGGCTCGACCGCGCACGCGATGACGGGTTTGAGGAACTGCATCTTCTCGAAAACGATGGGGTCGGCCTTGTCGCATAAAGTGTCGCCGGTTCGGGCGAAGCGAAGACCTGCCGCAAGCACGAGGTCGCCCGCTTCGGCGCGATCGGCGCGCTCGCGTTTGTTGGCATGAACGCGGAAAAGGCGCGCGACGCGTTCGTTCTGGCCACGGCTCGAGTTCAGGACTTCGTCGCCCGCATCGAGCGTCCCGGAGTAGATGCGCAGGAAGACGTGTCGGCGTCCTTCGGCGAGGATCACCTTGAAGACGAGCGCCGAGAACGGCGCGTTGGCGTCGGGCGGACGACTTATTCGTTCCTCGGTGTCTGGCTTGAAGCCTTCTGCTGCGATGACCTCGAGCGGCGAGGGCAGGTAGTCGACGATGGCGTCGAGCAACGGGAGGACGCCGCGATCGCGCAGCGCGGAGCCGGCGAGTACGGGCTGAAGGCGGTTGGCGATCGTTCCGCGCCGGAGGACCTCGCGGAGCTTCTCGGTCGAGATCTCACCGCCGCCCAGGAAAGTCTCGGCGACCTCGTCGTCGACGTCGCCGCACGCTTCGATCAGCTTTTCTCGGTGCTCGGCGGCCTCCGCCATGAGAGCGTCCGGGATCGGGCCGCGCTCGGCGACCTCGCCGTGTTTGCCCGAAAAGGTGACGGCCTCCATGGTGAGGAGATCGATGACTCCGGCGAACTTGTCTTCGGCCCCGATCGGAATCTGAATGGGCACGGGCTGAGCACCAAGCTTGGTCTTCATCTCGCGGACGACGCGAAAGAAATCGGCGCCGACGCGGTCCATCTTGTTGACGAAAGCGATGCGCGGGACCTGGTACTTGACGGCTTGTCGCCAAACCGTCTCGGACTGCGGCTCGACCCCACCGACGGCGCAGAAGACAGTGACGCACCCGTCGAGCACCCGCAGAGATCGTTCGACTTCGACCGTGAAATCGACGTGGCCCGGGGTATCGATGAGGTGGATGTCGTGGTCACGCCACGGGCAGGTGGTGACTGCTGCGGTAATGGTTATCCCGCGATCCTGCTCCTGCTCCATGTAGTCCATGGTCGCAGCCCCGTCATGCACTTCTCCGGTCTTGTGAATCCGCCCAGTATAGAAAAGGATACGTTCCGAGACCGTGGTCTTTCCTGCGTCGATGTGGGCTGCGATCCCGATGTTGCGGACTCGGCCCATCTTCGAGGGCTTGTTCGCCTTCCTATTCATGAGGGCGGGACTCTAGCATGGCGGGTGAAGGTTCGGCGTCACGAGTTCTTGGCGGCGGAGAATGATTCGGTTCGGCTCCATGGCCCTTGAGGCGTGGCATCTCGCGTTGATCGTGGCGGGGCTCACCGCCGCGGTCTGGGTGATCTGGGGTTTTACGGTTCGCGTCCAGGGCACGTGGGCGCGGGTGGACGAGGGCTTGAAGGTTGGTCAGACCGAGCACATCTGTCTCGTGCAGTTTGGCCCTTTCGTTCGCGGACGCCGGCTCGTGCCGGGCGGATTTCAGGAACTCACCGGTCTTCTGCGCGGCCGAACCATATGGATTACGCGCCGCGATCACGGGGAAGAGCTCATCGTGAATCAGGGCTTTCCTCGCGAGCTGGTGGGTGAGATCGACGGGAGCGTGACCGCCAAGATGAAGCTGACCCTTTCGGCCGATGGACGCGCCATCTTTGGCAGCTTCACGCCGCAGAAGATTGAGTTCACGCATCGTCCGCCCGCGATCACACGGCGCGTGTTCCTGGAGCCGTCCTTCCGACGCTACCGCCTCGTCTCAAGAGAGATACAAGACCCAGATCTTGCCCCCGCCAAACCCAAGAAGCGGCCACTCCGTCGGACCGTCTAAACCGGTGCCGGACGGCGGGCTTTACGCACACGTGTTCGCCGACGATTTTCGTGTAGAGTCGTTCGCGTGTGAGCCAGGCCTCTTAGGGGCATGGGGAGTGCGCAGGGGATGGGAAATGGGATGGGGCATTCGGTTCGTGGGCACTACAACGCGTGCAAGGTCTTTTCTGCAACGAAGGCGCGGGAGCGGGAAGAAATCGGAGAGACTGTGACGAGGTGGCTCTCCGATACGCCGGATATTCGCGTGGTCGAGACCGTCGTGACGCAGTCGAGTGACAATGAATTCCATTGTCTCACGATCACGATCTTCTACGAGCGCGCCAATTGATCGACGAGCGTTTGAGCTTCTGGGCGTTCGAGTCTTTGCGCATTGGGACGGCTGCGCGTTTGAGCCGCTGCGCGTTTGAGCCGCTGCGCGCTTGAGCCGCTGCGCGTTTGAGCCGCTGCGCGCTTGAGCCGCTGCGCGCTTGAGCCGCTGCGCGCTTGAGCTTCTGGCCATGACGCTCTGGGCTCATCTGCTTGGAGCGCACGGTTGTTGACAGTGTGGGGCGCGCGGTGGAGTGCTGCCGGTGGCGATGGCCTTTTTGTGGATGCGCGTTTGGGTTTGCGCTTTGGTTTGGGTCGGCCTCGCAGTGACCTTCGGGTGTTCGCCTTCCGATGGGCGCGCATCGTTTACCGCGCCGACGCTCGAACGGAATGAGTTTGGGCTTCTGATGTGCGTGGGCGCCACGGACCGCGCGACCTGCCACACCCATCGCACCATCATGGGCGTGTCGATGGGGGCCCACGGGGCGGGGCTCCTTGGCTTGTCGAGACCGGAGCTGTTCGACACGGTGGGGCTGATGGGCGTACCGATGGTTGATTGGATCTACATGCTTCGCAACATCGAGCGGAGCTACCTTGGTGGTTTTTGCGATTACGAGACGCTGAAGTCGCATGTCGACGCCGTGGCCGATCCCTCGGGTCCCGCCGCATGTGGGCCTGCGGCCGCCAAGGTCAAAATCACGCCGGACGCTCGTATCTTGGAGCCCGAGCAGAGCTATAACCACTGGTATCGCTGGATTGATGAGGGCCGTGGCGGCGCTTTCGGACGCAATGAGCTTCGCGCGTCATTTCAGGATTTTTCTCGCGCATTTGGCAACCCCAGCCTGTTCAATCCCGATTCGCCGTATCTGCCCCCCGGCGTTCCGGCGAGTGAGCTTGCGCGTTCCGATGCGGCGCGTTGTGCGCATCCTTTGGTGCTCGAGCACTTTGTCGACCGACGATTCAACCCAACCGGCGCGTATCCGGTCATTACGGTTTGCGATACCGATACCCATGAAGGTGACTTTGTCGAAGCGCGGCCGGCCGAGCGCCCCGCGGACATCCTGCTCGCCGTTGATTTCAATCGAAATGGCGTTCGAGACTATGCGGAACCGATCCTCTTTCAGCCTCACGAGCCGTACCTCGACGAAGGTGTGATCGCGGACGACCGATACGACTGGCAGACGAACCCGCGGGGCTCGGCGGAGAATTGGCGCTATGAGGTGGGCGAGCGCTTCGAAGACGTGGGGCTCGACGGTGTGGCGGACACGCATGATTATGGCGAGGGCAACGGACGCTTCGACGTGAACCCGAACTACGAGCGCTTTCTCGAGACGAACCCGCGAGGCCTTCTCGAACGTCTTTCGGACGATCAACTTGCGAGGCTCAACGTCTGGGCTGACGCGGGGATCCGTGATTTTCTGGCGAGTGCGGCGGCGACCAATTGGTTCTGGTCATCGCTGAGTGCGAGAGTAGGCAGTCTCGCGAAGGACTACGATGATTTTCGATCGCTCGTTCGAAGCGGCGACGAGGGCGCCTATTCCTTCCTCGATGTGGACTTCTCCCCCGAAGGCATAGGTCGACATGTCTATGTTCGATACGGTAGCCCCGATGCGACGCCGGATCAGATCGCGCGCGGCGACGGTCACCACGTGGGCACGGCGGCTCAGGTTCTCGATCGCTTTTTCTCGGCGGTCGCGTTTGCCGAGTCGCGCATGACGATCCGCGACCGGCGTCGGGTCGTGGGCGAGAGCCTCGATGGCCTCATTCAGGAGCGCACTTACCGGTCGGCGGCGCTCGGTGAGGAGCGACGGTTTAGCGTCGTCTTGCCCCCCGGCTACTTCGACGACGCCAATCAGGGCGAGCGCTACCCCGTTCTCTATTTGCTTCACGGTCAAGGCCAGACATCGACGAGCTTCCTTGCGACCGCGCTGTTTTTCATTGGCTATATGAGCGACTCAGAGGACGACGCGACGCGACGGCGAGATGAGAGTGATTGGGTGAAGTTCCTCTTGGTCCTCCCCGACTCCACCTGCTCGAACGCGGCCTGCACCTCTGGGAATTTCAATGCGAACCACCTGGGGCTCGATGGCAACGGACCGCGCTATCAAGATGCTTTCTACGAGCTGATGGCGCACATTGAGTCCAACTACCGAACTGCGACGCCTGAGGTCGTGGAGGTCTTCCCATGAGCTCCTCTCCAGCCACCCCGCCGGGGGGTCACGCGGTGCCGAACCCGCTGACTCAATCCTTCCTTGTCGCGCGCCACGAAGCGAAGGCGATGCTCATCAGCTTTCGTGCCGCGTTCTTTCTCGTGACCTACGGCTTGATCTCGGGTGGCATCGGTGCGGCCGCGCTCTGGGCCGACCGGAAGACGGGCGGTCGGCTTTCGGGCGTCGGCGCCCAGTTTGAGGCCCTCTCTCTTGAGGACAAGCAGGAGGCGATCCGGAGTGTCGCCGAGACGCTTGGAAGCGAGCATCTGGCCAACGCGCTTCTCAAGGGGCATCTGCCGCCGCTCGTTTATATCGTTCTTCTCCTGTCGACGTTTGCGATCCCATTTCTGTGTCTGCTTGTCGGCTACAACCGAATCGCGGACGATATTCATAGCCGTTTCGCACGGTATCTGCTGCAACGTGTTCACCGCGGGCCATATCTCGCCGGAAAGATCCTTGGTCATTGGCTCGCCTGTTTCTTCGCGATCGTCGTGGTGCACGCCATCCTTGTCGGCGTGGCGACGGCGACAGGGCGCCTCGAGCTTGGGCCCCTCGTCGATGGAATCCTCCGCGCTTGGGGCGGCATGGCGCTTTTTGTCCTGGCCTACGTCGCCTTCTCTGCTTTCTGGTCGGTGGTCTCGCCCGCGTCTTTCCTCGCGCTCCTTTTCGGCGGCATGAGCCTTCTCGGGCTCTGGTTCATGTCGTTTTGGGTCGAGCCTTTGCGAACGACGTGGCTCGGGCGGTGGGATACGCGCCTTTTCACGCTCGAACCGCAAGCGATCGGGGTCTATTTAGGGCACATCGCGGTGTTCATGGGCGTGACGTATCTCTTGCTCCGGAGAAAAGACGTATGACGACACCTGCGATTGAAATCGTGCACGCAACGAAGCGATTCGGGGCGGTGGTCGCGGTCGATGACCTTTCGTTCGAAGTTCCTGAAGGCGCGTTGTTTGGGCTTATCGGCGCCAATGGCGCCGGCAAGACGACCACGTTTGGTCTCATGTCGGGGTTCGTTCGACCGACGGAGGGAGAGATCCGGGTGCGCGGGCATCGGTTGTCGTCTGGGCACCCCCCGCTTGGGCGTGTGCTGGCGCTTCCGCAAGATGCGGCCATGCCGCCGTCCATGACGGCCGCATCGGTCCTGGCTATGCTCGCGATGCTGGAGGGACGCGGGGCACTGGAGGCTCGGCGCCGAAGTCTCGACGCTCTGGCGCGCGTCGGGCTCGCGGATATTGCAGACCGCAAGGTGGGGGTGTTGTCGCACGGTCAGCGACGTCGGGTGGGCATCGCGACGACCTTGCTTGGCGATGATGAAGTCATCCTCCTCGATGAGCCGACGGCTGGCCTCGATCCGCGGGCGGCGAGCGAGGTTCGGTCTCTCATGACGACACTCAACGCCGAGCGAACGATCGTCGTGTCGAGCCACAATCTCGCCGAGATCGAGGCGATCTGTACGCATGCGGCCATGATCGCCCGCGGGCGGCTCGTGACGTCGTCGACGATGGCGGCGATGAAGAAGACCGGTACTCTCGTCACTGTGACGCTCGCCCGACCGCTGCCGGCGGCGGTGTGCCCGCGCATCGAGGCGGAGATCGGGGTAAGGCGGGTCGAGCTCAGCGCAGACGGCCTGCGACTCCACATTGAGCTTGAGGATGCCTCGCCGGATGGGATCGCGGGGACGGGTACCGATGCGGGTACCGATGCGGGTACCGATGCGGGTGCCGATGCGAGTACCGATGCGGGTACCAATGCGGGTACCAATGCGGGTACCGATGCGGACCGTGCTGCCGGTTGTGGGGACGTCGAGGACAGGATGAATGCTTTGCTGACGGTGCTTATCCAGCAGGGGGCGAGCGTTCGAAGCGTTGAACGTGGCCAAGGACTCGAGCAGCGGTTTCTCGCGGAGATGGCTCAGGTCGACCGGGGTCGCGAGGGGGTGTAGTGAAACGGAGCGGACCGTGCCCGTGGTGCTGGATGCGATCGACCAAGCCTTTCGATGCGCGGCGGCGGAGGTTCGCACGCCTCCCACGCACTTCTACTTGAACCTCATCGAGACCTGTAACCTTCGGTGTCGGCACTGCATCACGGATGCACCCGAGAAGACGCGACGAGGAACTGGACGCGCGATGTCGCCGGAGGTCCTCGACGCGATCGGGCCCCATCTCAGGCACGCTTGTTATGTGGGGCTGACTCACGCCGGGGAGCCCATTTCTTCGCCGCTCTTGGAGCCGCTCCTCGAGCGGCTGGCGTGGGCACGGGATGGGCAGCCGACAATCGTTCACGTGCTGACCAACGGACTCACGCTGACGAAAGACCGATTCGCGAGCCTCACGTCGCTTGGCGTACGTTCGTGGTCGTTCTCGATCGATGGGATGAGCAGCGCGACGCATGATCTCGTGCGCATCGGGTCCCGGATCGACCGTCTCACGGGGCGAATTCGAACGTTGGCCGCGGTGCGCACGGCGTCCTTTCCTGGCGTGCGCATGGGTGTCGCGTGGGTCATGATGACCGCGAATCTCCACGAAGTCGAAGCCTTGATCCGCTTCGCGCACGAGGCAGGTCTCGACTGGGTCAAGCTCGAGGAAATCTATCCAGGAAATGTCTTCGCGAGGCAGGAAGGCTCGATCGACGTGACTCGGCTTCGGGACAGCGTGGCGCGCGCGATGGACCTCGGCCAGGCGCTGGGCGTTCGCGTTCTCGATCACACTCGTGACGTGACGGTCTGGCGCTGTCGCTTGGACGACGACCCGCAAATGAGCGCGTATGCTCACCTCGACGACTTCGTGAATCGGTTCGAGATCAATCCGTGCCGTCTTCCCTACGAGGTGGTGTGCATCGAGCCCAACGGAGATGTGAAACCTGTCCAGTTCGAGCGACCTGTCGCGGGCAACTTACTCACGCAAGATCTTCTCTCGATCTGGAACTCTCCCGGTTGTCGTCGACTCCGACGTCTTGCTCGACAACGACGCTTGTGCGGGGACGGTCCGGCGACGTGCGCGCGCAGTGTCGAGCCGGATGCTTGGTAGCGAGGCGAAGGCGGTTTGTCGGCTCTAGTCTCGAAGCGACCCAGCGGCGGCGCGTCTCAAAACGCTGCTGATCGGGCCCTTAGCGCGTTTCGCGGACGGCAGCAGGGCGGATCGGCATCGTATGAACGGCGTCACCACGGCGGAGTTTCAGCGCGGTTCGCGTCGGTCCGGTGAGTCGTACTTCGTCGCCCGAGATCTCGGCCCGGTCGACGAGGGCGAGGAAGCGCCGGCGGTGGTGGTGACGGTAGACGGCAAGGAGATACGGTCCGTATTCCGAAGTCGGGAACTCGGCGTGTGACGGCGGAAGTGCGGGAAGCTCGTCGTCCGAGAGTTTCAAGACGCGCGTAGCTCGAATGAGGCTGATCCGGTCGGTCGCGGCGATGAAATGCGGGCCGCCGTCGAATGGGTCGATGCGCTGCGAATAATGAAAGCCTATGTCCTCGAGCATGCGCTTGACGCCTCTGGTCTCCGAGCCCACCTGACCGATGAGACGTCGAACGCGCTCGGGGAGAAGGGACGCCTGGATGGGCGTCTGCGGAAACAGCGAGATGATGAATTCCTTGTTGGTCTTCGAGAGGCGGTCGGCTTCCTGGTATGTTAGGCCCGTGAAATGCTTGCCCACGTGCTCCCAAAGGAGCGACCGACCGTCCTTCTCGAGCGGGGGCATCAATTCGGCGATGACGCTCGGCCGAAAAAGATCCGGATACATTGCGATGAACATGAACCGAACGAAAGACAGCGGACGGCCGAGTCCAAGAGCGCGGAACTTTGGTCCGATGACCAGTGCGCCGATCTCGGTCGGACCTTGGTAGTCGAAGCCAAGGCGGAGCGTGACGTGACTGAAGTGTCGATCCAACGTGACCGAGTAGCGTTGGTCCTCCACGACATCGAAGAACACGTGCGGCGCGTCGCGATCGCCATGTTGCGCGAAGACGGTCGAGGTCCCGGCGAGCTCACCCGAGCTGAGATGCTCCATCACAAACATGTACTGACGTTCGAATGGATCCTCGATCCGACCGCTAAAGCTCTTTCGGGAACGCTGGATCTGTTGCCGGAGCACGTCGATGTCGTGGGGCAGGTTGACCGAGTTCAAGAACTTCGACAGGCGAAAGAGCGCTTCTAGATCCGCGTTCTCGACCTCCCGAATGATGAAGGTTCCCGGGTCGCGGTCGTTCTGGCGTTTTTTGGTCCCGGCTCGGGGGCTCATTCGAATACGATAGTCGTCCGGCGGGCTGGGGACCAGGCCCGAGATCGTGTAGAGTATCGACGGACAGTCATCGTGGATCCCTCAGGTCGAATCGCGATTGAAAACACGGCGAGCACAAGGCTTTCGGCGCGCCTAGCAGAAGGTCGGGCGGCCCTCCATGTCATGGGGGACCGCTTGCCGCCTTGGGACGGTTTTTTTCTCGCGCGCGCGACCACCGATCTGGTCGACGAAGTGATTCAAGGGGTGGCCGCCCTGACGCGCGCTGCGCTCTCTCGGGAAGGCGTCTCGTCGGAGGAAAGTCGCGTCGTCGACGCGCTTCGAATCGTGGCGCTGGGCGGCTATGGCCGACGAGAGTTGTGCCCGCGGTCGGATGTCGACCTGTTGTTCCTGGTTCCGGATCCCGCGCCCGATGATGTGCGTGCGAGCCGTGGCCTGGTCGCCGTACCGCCCGTCGTCGATCGATTCGTGAAGACCGTGCTTTATGCACTTTGGGATATGGGTTTCGAGGTTGGACACGCGGTTCGAACCGTTCGGCAATGCCTGGACGCGGCGGCGGCCGATCAGTCGATCTTGACGGCGCTTCTCGACGCCCGCGACCTTAGAGCGCGCGACGCGGGCTCTTCTTCGGGGGACTCGGCAACCTCGGGGGGCTCGGCAAACGAGGCTTCGGCTTCGGCTTCGGCTTCGGACGGGTTCGGGGAGCTCGTGCAGCGGCTCGATGGCGAGTTCCTCGTCGGCGCGCGCGCCGAGCGCTTGATCGCCGACAAGCTCCAAGAGGTAAAACGTCGTCGTGAAAGGTTCGGTGGTTCTCTTTTCCTGCTCGAACCGAACGTGAAGGAAGGGGAGGGTGGCCTTCGCGATTTGCACAGTGCGCTATGGATCGCGAGGGCGCGCTGGCGGGTGAAGGATGTGCGCGAAATTCTTCGCATCGGGGTACTTTCTCCGATCGAAGCTCGAAGCCTTGAGCGGGCCTACAGCTTCTTGCTTCGCGTGCGGGCCCAGCTCCATCTGGTTTCCGGACGACGGCAGGACATTCTTGGCTATGAACACCAAGAGCCGGTCGCGCGCGCGCTCGGATATGTGGCGTTATCCGAAAGTCAAGTTGACGTGCGGAACCATGGCGTCGAACGCTTCATGCGTGCGTACTACTTTCAGGCTCGTCAGATCCGAGGGCTCGCGGAACGCGTGATCGAACGCGCGACCTCACACACCCGAAGGCGACCGTCTTATCTTCAGACGACGCGGGGAGGATTCAAGGTCTGGGAAGGGACGCTTACCGTTGCGGAACGCGACCAATTCGAACGCGACCCCGCCGCGCTGCTCCGCATCTTTCGCGTCGCGCAAGAGGAGTCGCTGCCCATCTATAGCTACACGAAGAACCTGATCGCGGAATGTCGACGTTTCATCGATGCCCGCGTTCGCCGCGATGCTTCAGCGGTGAACGAGTTCCTCACTTTGCTCGAAGATCCCTCGGCGGATGGTACGGTCTTCGATCTCATGCACGACCTGGGGATCCTACGGCGCTTCATTCCGGAGCTGGCGCGCGTGACGGCGCGCTGGCAGCGATCGCTCTATCATGTCTACACCGTCGACATTCACTCGATCGTCGTTCTCAAGAACCTCAAAGGCCTTCGGAACGGATCCTTGTCGAACGACGTTCCTGAGCTCGCCCGTTTGGTGGCAGGCCTTCCGCGACCCAACGTGCTCTACATGGCGGGGCTGCTCCACGACGTCGGGAAAGGATGGCCGAAGTCGGACCATTCGGATCGTGGGGCAAAGGTTGCGCGCCTGGTCGGGGAACGCTTTGAGGCTGCGGAGACGGGCGGATGGGGTCCCGAGGAGACGGCGGACCTCGAATGGCTCGTCAAGAACCACCTGGCCATGTCGGACATCTCGCAACGCCGCGATGCCTCCGACCTCGATCTGGTCGCGGTCTTCGCCAAAGATGCGCGAAGCGTCGAGCGGCTGAGCATGCTCTATGTTCTCACGTTCGCCGACATGAAGGGCACATCCCCGAAGGTCTGGACCGAGTGGAAAGGTGTGCTCCTCAAGGAGCTCTACGGAAATGCTGTCGCGTTGCTCGAGCAGTCCGAACGTGGCGAAGAGGTCGACGTCGAAGCGCACATTCGCGCGCGGCGAGAGCGAGCTGAGCGCGAGCTCGTTCGCGAAGCAGAAGAAACGGGCGCGGGACGGGCGCTCTCGGTGCCGGCGGTCGCGGAGTTCGTCAAAGCGATGCCGCCCCGATACATGGTCAGCTTTCCGGCTCGCCAGATGCTTCGCCACTTCACGATGTGGCAGAACGTGTCGGATCGCGGTGGCATCGATTTTCATGTTCGCTCGGTGCGCGGCGAAGAGGCAACCGAGCTGACGGTCGCCTGCCCCGACCGTCCAGGGCTCTTGGCGCTGTTTGCCGGCACCCTCTCGGCGCATCGTTTTCGGATCTTGTCCGCGCAGGTCTTCTCCTTAGAAAAGCCAGGCGACGGGCGCGTCGCGCTCGACGTCATTCACGTGCGCGACGATGGGGGTCGTGAGGCGGACAGCGCCCGGCGTTGGCCTCTCGTTCGTCGTGACCTCGAGGATTTCGTGTTGGGGCACGAGGATGTTCGAGCCTTCGTGCGTGCGCGGGTGCTCGGTGGCGGTGGGGGGGGACTCCTGCGCCCGCGCCCGCTCGTCCGGACCGAGGTCTACATCTCCAACTCGATCAGCAAGACCGAGACGGTGATTGACGTTTTCTGCCAGGATCAACTGGGTGTGCTTTACACGATCGCGCGTGTGTTGGCCGACGAGGGACTGACGATCAGCCTTGCGAAGATCTCGACGCAAGGCGACCGGGTGGCGGATGGTTTCTACGTGGCCGACGCGACGACTCGGCTCAAGATCGAAGACCCAAAGCGTTTGCTCCAGATCAAGCGGGCGCTCGAGGCAACACTCCGCCCGCCCGACGCTCGCGGGTAGCTTGCGCCTTGCGCGGGGAAGAGCGAAGAGGGCTCAAAGATTTTTCGCGAGGACGCGACCCAGGCCAGGGACGGCCGCGATCACGTTCTTCTCGGCGTGTGGGCGCAGCGCGTCGTATGTCTTCTTGATGGTACGGTGGCTGACGTGGAGAGCTCTTCGGTCCGTGACGCGAAGGAGCGCGGTGGCGACGGCTTGGGGGCGTTGCTCCAGGTAGCGATCGAAGCTGGGTGACTTCCCGACGCCCTCCCACTCGGTATGAAACGGTTCGAGCTCGACGACAAACTCATCGAGGAGGCTGTCGATGGCCTCTTCGATGAGGGTGGGCTTGAGGGCCTTGACTGCCTTGTATCCAGTCTTGATAGCGATGCCAGAGATTCCGCCTTTCGCGCTGACTTCGCGTTCGACGAGGGCGGCTGTGTCTTGGACGAGGCGTGGGCGCTTCTCCGTGGTCAACAGCGTTTCTTTTAGCGTGCTCACGCCGCCTTACCTACACCGTTCGAGAAGACAAGCCAAGGTTCGGGGATGGTGCCACGTGAGCAAAGCACGTAGCTTGAGGGGGTGTGGGTGCCCGCGCTTTCGACTCTGGTCGCGCTGAATCTCGGCCTTGGAACAGGTGCGGCCGCCGGTGCTGGCCCCGCTACGACGTCGCGGGACAGTCCCGTCGCGAAGACCGCGACGGCTCGGAGAGGCACGAAAGCCACGAGAGCTACGAAAACCACGAAAGCTACGAAGGCCGCGAAAGCTACGAAGGACGACAGCTCAACGAGAGCTCGGAAAGAGACGCTCCCTGCACTGCGTCTCATGGAACTCGAGGTGCGGACGCAATCCCAGCCGGGACAGCCGGGGCTTCATCGCAAGGTTCGAATGGCCGTCCCTGCAGAATGGACGCCCGAGGCCGAAGGCGACGGGCGTTCGATTCGCCTTTTTTGGCCGTCCGGCGAAGGGCGAATCTTGGTTGCGGTCGCGCTCAGCCCCGTCGGGCTGAACGAGTATCTCTCTGAACTGAAGGCGACGCACCCATCGGTGGCGCCATCGCCCCCGATGGCCATGGAATTGCCGGGCATTCGGCCCGATCTCGGCGAGCGAGCAACACGCTTTTCGATCGATGGCCCGGAGAAGGGCGAGATGGTGATGATCGAGCGCAACGACGCGATCGTGTTGATCGTTACGATCGTGGCGCCTTCGGCGTGGGGGGATCTCGCGAGGACCCTGGCGCGCTGCTATCCGACCGTCGAGGTTCAGGCCGTCGATGGGCACCGGGATGGAAGCCCGTCGCGATGAAAGGGCCAACGCGGACAGCCATGCCGGTTGCGCTGACGATTGCGGGCAGCGATCCGTCCGGTGGGGCAGGGATTCAGGCCGATCTCAAGACATTCGCCGCATTCGAGGTCTATGGGACGTCCGTGATAACGGCGCTGACGGCGCAATCGACTTCGGGCGTTCGTGAGGTGTTCCCATTGCCTCCGCCTTTTCTGCGCGCGCAACTCGAGATGCTCCTCGAGGATATCGAGGTTCATGTCGTCAAGGTCGGGCTGCTGCCGACCCCGGAGGCCGTGGATGTGGTTGCCGACGTTGTCGAGGCGGCGAGGCTCATCGCGGTGGTCGACCCCGTCCTCCGGTCCGGCGTAGGTGATGCGCTCGCATCGAGCGAGGTCTCGGCGCAACTTCAGCGGCGGCTTCTTTCGAGCACGCACGTGCTGACCCCTAACCTCGATGAGGTCGAATCGCTTGGGGGTATGCGGCCAAAGTCGATCGATGAGATGGTTCGTGAGGGGCGTCGTCTGCTCGCACTTGGACCGAAAGCGGTTCTCGTGAAGGGTGGTCATCTCGAAGGCCCGCCGATCGACGTTCTTGTCGAGCCCGATCGCGAGGACCTTGTCTTCCCGGGCGAGCGGGTGGCGATTCGGACCCATGGCACGGGATGCACGCTTTCGTCGGCGATCGCGGCCGGGCTTGCGCGGGGGCTGACCTGTGTCGAGGCCGTGCGTGCGGCGCATGGGTACGTGCAGGGTTCGCTTCAGGCGGCGGTTTTCGGGGGTCCGATTGGGCGGGGCGGGCGCCCACTTCACCATCTTCACCGCTTCTACGCTTGGCCGCGCGCGATCGGGTCTTGACGGACTCTTGACGGGGTCCGCGAGTCCCACCTAGTTTGCGCGGCGGTGCCTGCCTTGCCGGATCCGTCTTTGTTTTCTCGCGCGCGCCGGATGACGGGGCGTTTGCTGACGATGCAGCCGCGTTGGCGTCTGAGTCCGCGTCGGCGGGTGCCGTGGGCGTCGCGGGGTCTGTGTATCTCGTTGAGCTTGGGGGTGCTCGTTGGCGCGTCGGGCTGTGTGCGCTCGTATGCGTTGGGTGCAGCCGCCGACGCGTTGTCAGCCAGCGGGAAGACTTTTTCTTCGGATGACGATCCGGAGCTTATCGAGGCTGCGACGCCCTTCGCGCTCAAGACGATGGAGAGTGTGCTCGAGCAGGACCCAACGCACCGTGGCCTTCTGACCTCGCTCGCGTCTGGCTTCACGCAGTATGGGTATGCGTTCGTGAAGGAGGAAGCGGATCGACAGCAGGAGGAGGACTTCGATCGCGCATCGACCCTTCGCCTTCGCGCACGAAAGCTCTTCATGCGTGCCCGCGACTATGCCGTTCGCGGGCTCGAGGTGGAGCATCCAGGCTTTCGCGCTGTTTTGGCGGACGATGTGAGTCGCGCGGTCGCGGATATGACGATCGAGGATGTACCGCTGCTGTACTGGCTGGCGGCGTCGATGGCGCTCGTCGTGGCCACGGGGAGGGACGAGCCTTCGATCTTCGCCGACTACACGAAGGTCCGACCGATCGCGCAGCGTGCGCTCGATCTCGACGAATCTTGGGAGATGGGCGTGATTCATGATCTCTTCATCTCTATCGAAAGCGGGTTTCCCGACGGGCGTGTCGATCGTGCGCGCGAGCACTTCGCCCGTTCGATCGCCCTGGCGGGAGGAAGAAGAGTAGGAACGTATGTGAGTTTTGCGGAGGGCGTATCGGTCAAGACGCAGAACTTGAAGGAGTTCCAGCAGATGCTTGATGCGGCGCTCGCGATTCCCGTGGATGACTTCCTGGACGGGCGGCTTGCGAACGTGATTATGAGGCGTCGTGCGGTCTGGCTGAAGGCACGCGTCGAAGACCTTTTCTTGGACGTGAGTGAGCGTGAGGACGCGCGCCCGTCCCCAACAGTGGATACGGTTGGACGCTCGGACGTCGATCTCGAAGGAGCAGAATAGGCATGAGAAACACCCTTGGCACGACGCTGTCTCGTCGTGTGCGCGCGTTCGCGACGATCACCGGCGCTCTGTCTCGAACTCGAACTCGAACTCGATCTCGGTTTCGGTCTCGATTTCGGTCTCGAACTCGATGTCTGTCCCTGTGGCTGGCGTCGATGGTCGTGATCAGCTCGGCGTTCGTCTCGCCCGCTGTTGCCGCGAAGAAGGTCAAGATCAAGCTCGGGACGCTCGCCCCGGAGGGTTCGCCTTGGTTCCTGGGGCTGAAGAGGACCGCGCAGCAGTGGGCGACGGCTTCCGGCGGCAAAGTTGAGCTCAAGATCTACCCGGGCGGTGTCTTGGGTGACGAAGGCGACATGATACGCAAGCTTAGGATTGATCAGCTCCAAGGGGGAAGTTTCACAGGCATTGGGCTTGGTCAAATCACGCGCACGACCATCGCGCTCCAGATCCCGATGATGATGCGGTCGTACGAAGAGCTCGACTACGTGCGATCAAAGATGGGGCCGAGTCTTCAGGCGGAGCTCGATAAGGCCGGCTTCGTGATGCTGGGCTGGGGCGATGCTGGTTGGGCGCACTTCTTTTCGAAGACGCCGGCGCCCACGGTCGCGGAGCAGCGCAAGCTCAAGATCTTCATGTGGGCTGCAGATCCAGACTCTGAGGCGGCATGGCGTGCGGCTCAGTTCCGGCCGGTGGTGATGTCGGCGACCGACGTGCTTTCGGGCCTTCAGACAGGTCTCCTCGAGAGCTTCTGCACGACGCCGGTGTATGCGCTGAGTTCGCAATGGTTTGGGTTGGCTAAGCACATGGTTCAGGTGAACTGGACCCCGCTCAACGGGGCGACCATCGTATCGAAGGCGCGTTGGGAATCGATCGAGCCGGACCTTCGCGCTCGGTTGCTCGAGATTGCGCTCGCCTCCGGGGAGAAGACGCGCGAGGAAGTCCGTCAGCTCGACGGCAAAGCCGTTGAGGCGATGAAGGCGCGTGGCTTGGTTGTGCACGTCCCGACGGCGGCTGAGCTCGTCGAGTGGCAGAAGGCGGCTGAGTTGTCGTATCCCGCGATTCGGGGGAAGGTCGTCTCCGAAGAAGCCTTCGACCGAGTGAAGAAACTGGTCACGGAGTTCAGAGCCTCGAAGGTCGAGTGAACGCGGGCATGTCGTTGAGCACTCACGGCGCTGTGCGATGGCTGGGGCGGGCCGAAGATCTCTGCAATACGGCGATCTTGTGCCTGATGACGATTCTCCCCCTGATCGAGATCGTCGTTCGGCCCTTCGATTCCGGCGTCCCCGGCTCGATTCAGTACGTGGGGCTCCTGACCATGTGGCTCGGTTTCTCGGGCGCCATGCTTGCCATGCGCGACGGGAAGCATCTCTCGATGTCAACGGGAGTTGCACTGCTCGGCGGGCGTCTCGCGGTCGCGGCGCGCACGCTCTCTATCCTCGTGACGACCTCCGTCACCGTGGCGCTTGCCTACGGCGCATACGTCTTGGTTCGCGCCGACATGGCCTCGACCCAAGTCCTGCCGGGGGGCGTTCCGGCGTGGATCGCCCAGGTCGCGATGCCGATCGGGTACGGCGTTGTTGCGTTCCGTGCCGTCGTGACGGGTTTTCGACGATGGCATGTTCGCTTGGTGCTCTTGGTCGTCGTGGCGATCATCGTGGGCATCGCCGCCCAGATCGAGCCCGACGAAGCGGGGAGCATCGCATATTTGGCACTGGGCATGATCGCCGTCGCAACGGCGCTGGGGGCGCCGATCTATGTCGCTTTGGGCGGGGCCGCAGTTGTCTTGTTTTGGGCCGACGCGGAGCCCATTGCGGCGGTTGCGGCGGCCACGGTTGCTCAGATCAAGCACGAGATGGTGCCGGCGATTCCGTTGTTCACGTTCACCGGATACATCTTGGCCGAGTCGAAGACGTCGGAGCGTCTTGTACGCGTTTTTCGCGCGCTGTTGGGTTGGCTTCCGGGCGGCATGACCGTGATGACGGTGGGCGTTTGCGCGTTCTTTACGACCTTCACCGGCGCAAGCGGCGTGACCATCTTGGCCCTGGGGGGTCTGCTCTATCCGGTTCTGCGCAAGGAGAAGTATTCCGAGGATTTCTCGGTTGGGCTTCTTACGGCGTCGGGAAGCATTGGCCTTCTGTTTCCGCCCGCGCTGCCGGTGATCTTGTACGGCGTCAAAGCGCAGGTGCCCATCGATCGTATGTTCGTCGCGGGTTTCGTCCCGGGGATGGTGCTCGTACTGGCGCTCTCCGCGCTGGGGATGCGGGCCGGTATCGCGCGCAAGGTCCCGCGGACCAAGTTCGATTTTTCGGAAGCGATCGCGGCTCTACGGGAGGCGAAATGGGAGATCTTGTTGCCGGCGATCGTCGTCGGTGGGTTGTTCTCGGGTTGGATGGGCCTCGTCGAGGCTGCTGCCGTCACTGCGGCCTACGCGTTCTTTGTTGAAGCGGTTCTGTATCGGGATATTTCGATTCGACGTGACCTCGTACGTATCGCGCGCGAATGCGCCACCCTGGTCGGGGGCGTGCTGATCATCCTTGGCGTCGCGATGGGCTTCACGAACTATCTGGTCGACGCGGGCGTTCCTGATGCGGCGCTCGAATGGGTAGAGCAAGGCATCCATTCGAAGTTTGCCTTCTTGATCGCGCTGAACTTCTTCCTCCTTGCGGTCGGGTGTTTGATGGACATCTTCAGTGCGATCGTCGTGGTCGTCCCGCTCGTGCTCCCGATCAGCGAGCATTTCGGGATCGATCCCATTCATCTCGGCATCATCTTCTTGGCCAACCTCGAGCTCGGTTTCTTGACGCCACCGGTGGGGATGAATCTTTTTCTCGCCTCGTATCGGTTCAAGGCGCCGTTGACACGCGTTTATCGTTTCGCGTTGCCGTTCTTGGTCGTGCTCTTCTTGTGCGTTCTCTTGATCACGTATGTTCCCGAGTTTACGCTGTGGCCTGTAGAATGGGTTTTCGGTGCAGCCCCCGAGCCGCCGCCGATCAAGTTCTAAGTTCCGGGTTCCGAGTTCTAGGTTCTAGGTTCTAGGTTCTAGGTTCCTAGATGTGCTCGGCTGAGATTTCGAGCCGCTCTTGCGCAGACCTCGCGCGCGGATCATGGTGTGGCGATCTCCAGGGAGGGGATCGTATGGGCAAGAGGTCGGTCAGTGTCGAGGTGACGCCGAAGCAGAGGGCTGTGCTCGAGCCACTTACGCGGGCGAAGGTGGCGCCACAGCGGTTGGTGGAGCGGTGCCGGATCGTGCTGATGTCAGCCGAAGGCCGAAACAACGAGGAGCAAGCAGACGAGCTGGGCGTGGACCGGCAACGTGTGCGGCGGTGGCGTGTCCGTTGGGTTGGAGCAAGCGCAGCCCTGGTCGATGCAGAGAATGGAGGCGCGAACGGCAAGGATCTGGAGAAGCTGATCCTCGGCGTGCTTGAGGACAACGAGCGGAGTGGCGCACCCTCGAAGTTTACCCCGGAAGAAGTGGCATCGATCATCGCGTTGGCCTGCGAGCCGCCTGCGGAAAGCGGACTTCCGGTCTCGCACTGGACGCCACCGGAGCTGGCGCGCGAAGCGCCCGAGCAGCACCAGGCAGACGTCGAGAAGATCTGCGACACGTACCGCGACGCTCCCGAACTCGCGGCAGTGGGTACGCACGTGGTGAGCACCGACGAGAAGACGGGGATGCAGGCGCTCGAGCGCCTCCACGAAACGAAACCGGTGCGACCCGGCCTCGTCGAACGGGTCGAGTTCGAGTACATCCGCCACGGCACGTTTGTCGTTGATCGCGAACTTCGATGTGGCGACGGGCAAAGTAATCTGTCCGTCGATTGGACCGACTCGCACCGAGGCCGACTTCGCGGCCCACATCGACAAGACGGTTGAAAGCGATCCTGGGGCAACGTGGATCTTCGTCGTCGACCAACTCGACACGCACCGATCCGCGAGCCTCGTGCGGCTCGTCGCGCGGCGCTGCGGGTTGGAGGAGGCCCTTGGCGTGAAGGGCAAGCAGGGCATCTTGAAGTCAAAGAAGACGCGCCGGAAGTTCCTTGAAGATCACAGCTTCACTTCGATCGACGATCTGCGATCGCGCGTTTTCCAATTCGTCGAATACTTCAACAGGGTGCTCGCCAAGCCGTTCCGCTGGACCTATACGGGTAGGCCGCTCCAGGCATGAGATCGGACGCGCATCCGCGGTGGTCCATCCGCTGCGTTCGACCGGAACGATTTCCGGAGCGAACGTCGTGGACAGAGCCGAGCGGCTTCCGCAGATCATCCGTATGAAGGGAGACAACATCGCCACGCGACTCGTGGACTTTGGAGCGTCGGTCGTCCGGCTCGTGGCCGCTCTCCCGCAAGATCGCCCTGGCAAGCACATTGCCGATCAGCTTCTTCGCTCGGCCACGTCGGGCGGGTCCAACTACGAGGAGGCTCGGAGCGCCCAGAGCCGGCGAGACTTCGTGCACAAGGTGAGCCTCGCGGCCAAGGAGATGCGCGAATCGGTCTATTGGCTCGGCCTGGTCCAACGCGCGAACCTGGCCCCTCAATACGAGATCCCGCCGTTGCTCCGCGAGGCCGGCGAGCTGGTCGCAATCCTGATGAGCTCCGTAAAGACGGCGGGCTCTGACGAATCCCGCTGAGCACTCATTCCGATGCCCGGTTCACATTCACATTCCCCGCTCCGATTGCTGTTCCCCGTCCCCTGTTCCCAGCTCCCAGCCCCCAGCTCCTCTCCGTTGTCGCCCATCGCCCGGGAGTGATTGGCGTCGCATGAACGGGGACCCGGGAGCAGGGAACCGGGCATGAGGAACGCGAATCGGAGCGGGGAATGCGAATGTGAACCGGGAACAGTGAACGAAGGGATCGGCATTTCGGCCGAGCACATCTAGATGTGCTCGGCTGAGATTTCGAGCCGCTCTTGCGCAGACATCGAGGGAGGATCATGGTGTGGCCATCTCCAGGGAGGGGGATCGCACGGGCAAGAGATCGGTCACCGTCGAGGTGACGCCCAAGCAGAGGGCGGTGCTCCTAGGTTCTCGATCTCAGCGGTTCTCGGGTCGGCCCTTCGGGAGCGCCTTCAAGACTGCGCGGCCCTCTCGAATGACGACCTTGAACTCGACCGAGGACGCGCCCGTCTCCTTCATGAGCTTCGGAACCTGCTTGCGAAGCGCTGCGGCCATGTCTTCGAAGCGTAGGTCGGCCTTGTCGCCGCAGCGCTTTCGGGCGCCCACATAGGTGTCGTACAGTCGACGAAGCTTGTCTTCCGTCAGATCCTCGGCGGAGTGGGCGCTCGGACGGGACATGTCGGTTGCGCCGCGCGGTTGCGGGGACCGGCCCCGAAGGCCGCCGGCCGTGTCCGCCGCGGAACGGCCTGCGTTGAGCTCAGCGCCGGTGATCGGCCGGCCTGAAGGAGGCGGAGCTGCGCCGAACTCGGTGGGGGCCGGGATGGAGGTTGCCAGGTTGTCGGCGTGAGGCGCCCCATCGGCGTCCTCGGCGCGCAGCTGCTCGCGCTGCTGCTCTTGACGCTGGCGCTCTGCCTCACGCCGGGCGACGCGGACGGCGTCCGGTCGATACTTGCCTGACTCCCGGAGCCGATTGGTCCGCTGCCAGTAGTTCTCGAGCGCGACCATGCGCGCCTTCAGCTGCTGCATGCGGTACCGAACCGCCGTGTTGTTGATGCGTTCGCGCTGGCACTCACGGAGTTGGGCTTTGATCAGATCGCGCTGCGGAATGGGTTCAATCTTTTCAACACCGCGAAAGTAGAGCTCATAGACCGCTCTCAGCTCCTTCATGTCTTTCTCGATTTGGTCGAGAATCTGGTTGAGCTCTCGTTCCGTGCGTGGCGGGGCCTCGGCGTTCTTGCCTCCTCCTTGGCCTCGTTTCGGGTCTTGAAACCTTGGCACCCCAACAACGGGTACCAGAGGACGCTCATCGACGCTAGGATCGGGCCGTGCTCCTCCGATGCGCCGTGTTGGGTAGTCTCTGGGCGATCCTCGCCGCCGCGGCGCCGAGCGACGCGGATCGGAGGCCTGTCGACCCTCGGGAGACTCCGCAGCTTGAGCGTGGCGCTCACGGCCTCGGCGAGGCGCCGCAGGACGCCCAAGCGCCGGCGTTGGGTCAGGCTCAGGCTCAGGCTCAGGCCGAGGCTCAGGCCGAGGCTGAGCCTGAGGCTCGTGCAGGCTCGGGCTCGGGCGCGCGAGACGCCGATGAAGGTGTCGGTGCGCAAGGCGGGGTGCTGGCCCGGCTGGGGTTGGGGCTCTATGCCGCCAGCCTAGGCGTGCTGGTCCTTTGTGGCGGGGCTGCGCTCCTCCGTTTTCGCTTGGATGAGGTGCCCTCGCTTGCTCTCTTGGCCTTCGGGGTGCTGGCGACGGGCGGTTCCGGAGCGATCCTTCGCGCGCCGGCGGTGTTGGCCGGGGCGGCCCTGGCTGCGATTGTGCACTCGGGGTTCGCGGCGACGCGACGTGCTCCGCCCGCGGCCAGGATCCGGGTCTTGCTCTCGGCACTCCTCCTCGTGGGCGCGATGGGCGCTTTGTTGGCGATGGGCGCTGGGGTTCTGCCGCTTGCACTGAGGCTCGGCGAGCGGCCGACCGGCTGAAACCCGAGTTGTCGATTGACCTTGAGCGGTCAGTTGCCTACAGACCCAAGCCGGATGCCCTTCGAGTGGACTGAAGAAGAAGCGCGCGAAATCGCACGGCTGGTGGCGCAGTACCCGAAGAAGGACTTCGCGCTGTTGCCGGTCCTGCACCTCGCCCAGAAGAAGTTCGGCCACTTGTCGCCGGACGCCCAGATCTTGGTCGCAGACACCCTCGCGGTTCCGCCGACGCGCGTTCGTGAGGTGGTCACGTTCTATGAGATGTTCCATGAGCATGCCGGCGCGCAGGTTCATCTCGAGCTTTGCACCAACATCAGCTGCCACCTGTTGGGGGCGGACGCGCTGATGGATCATCTCAAGCGTCGGCTTGGCGTCGAAGTCGGGCATCAGACAGAGGATGGCGTCTTCGAGCTCGTCGAAACCGAGTGTCTGGCGAGCTGTGGCTCGGGACCGTGCATGAAGGTGGGGAACGACTACTACGAGCACCTCACCCCGGAGGCGATCGACACGCTTCTCCCTCGTCTCCGCGAGGCGGCGAAGAAGTTGAACGGGCGGAACTACTACGAGGGCGAGCGCGGCCCCCACGTCGGCCCCGTGCCTGGGGTCGCTCCTCGACGGCCCGCTGCGGCCGAGGGAGCACCGGCTTCGCCGGATCCGATCTCCGCGATCTCCGCGTCCAAGTCGGATGGTCACGCGTGATGGGCGATGCGACTCGGCGATGAGTTGGGTGAGGAGAGGGCAGCATGGCAGATTTCTCGACGGAGTTGGTCTTCACGAAAAACTGGAAGACGACCCAGGGGCACACGCTCGACGTGTTCCGCAAAACCGGCGGATACGCAGGCTTTCAGCGTGCGCTTTCGATGCCACCGGCCGATATCATCAAGGTGGTCCTTGATTCGAACCTCCGAGGTCGCGGAGGGGCCGGCTTCCCGGTCGGTCGAAAGTGGAGCTTTGTACCGACGAATACCGACAAACCGAAATACGTCTGTGTGAATGCGGATGAGTCCGAGCCGGGTACCTTCAAGGATCGCTACATCCTCGAGCGCGATCCGCACATGCTGATCGAAGGGACGGCGATCTGCTGTCTCGCGATCGGGGCCGAGCGCGCGTACATCTACATTCGCGGTGAGTTTGGTCTCGCCTATCGACGCATCGAAGACGCGGTGACCGAAGCCTACAAGGCCGGGATTCTCGGGTCGAACGCCATGGGCTCGGGCAAGCGCATCGAGATGGTCGTCCATCGGGGCGCTGGCGCATACATCTGTGGCGAGGAGACGGCGCTGCTCGAGTCGCTCGAGGGGAAGAAAGGTCAACCTCGCCTCAAGCCCCCGTTCCCGGCGATCGAAGGCTTCGATGCGTGTCCGACGATCGTCAACAACGTCGAAACGTTGGCCGCCGTGGGACCGATCGTCGTTCGGGGCGCCGAGTGGTGGAAGAGCCTGTCGCGCACGCAAGCCGAGGGCGGGACGAAGCTCGTGGGGGTCTCGGGTCACGTGGCGCGTCCGGGCGTCTACGAGGTTCCAGGCGGACTTACGTTGCGACAAGTGATCTTCGATGTTGCCGGTGGCATGCGTCGCCCCGATCGCGCACTCAAGGCGGTGATCCCGGGCGGATCGTCCTGTCCGATTCTGTTGCCGAGCGAGATCGACGTCGGTTTTGACTTCGATGCGATCAAAACAGTTGGGAGCCTCATGGGAACCGGGTGTCCCACGGTGATCGAGGAGGGCACCTGCATGGTGCGGCTTCTTCGGCGGATCGAGCGGTTCTACGCGCATGAGTCGTGCGGCCAGTGCACACCGTGCCGTGAAGGCGGCGATTGGCTCTACAAGATCCTGTCGCGAATCGAGAGTGGTATAGGCACCGAGGCGGACCTCGACCTCATCGAATCGGTGGCCTCGAAGATCGAGGGCCACACGATCTGTCCGTTTGGCGAAGCGTTGTCGTGGCCAGCGCGCAGCTATCTGAAGAAGTTCCGCCAGGAATTCCTTCTCCACGTCGAACGCAAGGCCTGCCCATTTGACCATCACGCCATCGCGCCGGTCGCGATGTCAGGAGCGCTCGCGTGAAAGCAGAATTCGTGTTGTTCGCGGTCTTTGCGGTTGCGTCGATCGCCTCGGCGCTCGGCGTCGTCATGCTTCGAAATCCGGTCAAGAGCGCGCTGTCTCTGATCGTGTGCTTCTTCTCGCTCGCCAGCCTCTATATCATCCAACATGCCGAGCTGATTGGTGTACTGCAGGTGCTCGTCTATGCGGGTGCGATCATGGTCTTGTTCGTGTTCGTGATCATGCTGGTCGAGAACAAAGAAGAAGCCGTGGTGGCGCCGTCGCTCGCCCAGCGCGTCGCGATTCCCTTCAAGGTGCTCGCGGTCAGCTTGGTGGCGACCAGTGTGATGATGCTGATCCTGAAGTCTGGTCCGTGGACCCTGGAGGCCTTGCCGAACGACTTCGGATCGCCGGCCAGCGTCGGAAAGACGTTTTTCGACCAGCATCTGCTGCAGTTCGAGCTCACGAGCCTTCTGCTTCTCGTGGGCATCGTGGGCGCGGTGGTTGTCGCCAAGCGCGGAAGGTAAGTAAGGTATTCGATGATCGCACCCAGCTTCTATCTTCTGTTGGCTTCGGTCTTGTTTGCGATTGGCGCGATCGGCGTTCTCGTTCGCCGCAACGCCATCGTGGTCTTCATGTGCATCGAGCTCATGCTCAACGCGGCGAATCTCGTTTTCGTGACCTTTGCTCGCCAGAGGGCCGACGTATCCGGTCACGTATATGTCATGTTGGTGATGGCTGTTGCGGCCGCTGAAGTTGCCGTCGGGTTGGCGATCATTGTGGCGTTGTTCCGCGAGCGGAGAACCGTGAACGTGGACGAGCTTCGCGAGCTTCGTGGATAGCTCGGCTGGCGCTGGCCTTCGCCACCTGCCGGCCAAGCCGCTCGATACTTCAGACGTCCGAATCGCCGTCGGTTTGGGTCTGGGTCTGGGCGCGGACTTTGTTTGCGCTGCGTCCGGCCGACAACGCGCGTTCACTGCGTTTGACTGAGGCTTTCGCCTCTTTGGCTTGGCGCTCCTTGATTTCGCGCTCTTTGGCCTCGAGTCGAAGCTGAGCTTTGATGGCTTCGCGTCGCTTGAGCTCACTCGCCCAAATGTCGAGATAGTCGCGTTCGCTGGTCACAGAGACGAAATCGGGCGGCGCCGGACGATCTTTGAGGTGAAGCGCAAGATCCCCGATTCGCTCGATGATGCGTGCGGTCGTCGTCCGCGCCTGTTCGTCGGGCGCGTTGCTTTCGGGCCAGGTTGCACGCGTCGTCTCGCGGAGGCCTTCGGCCAGTTCCTCGATGCGCTCGGTCGGATAGTTCCAGCGCCGACGTCTCAGGATATCTTCGCCGAGCTTGAGGACTTCTTCCTCGTCGGTTCCGTAGCGCGTCAGAAGCTCATAGGCCACATCGCGGATGGCGGTCGCCGATAGCGTATCGTCGAGACAGAGCACGACGGCGGTCTGGAGGTGGCTGTAGATGGGGACGACCAACGGGAAGAACGCCTGAAACTCGACGGGAGGCGTTCGACGATCGAGGTGGATAATGATTCGCCGGACAGGATCTTCATGGATGATCGACTCCAATCCCTCCTGAATGGCGTCGACCTGATCCGCGTAGGCGCCGACCTTCTTGAGGATTTTGCGCAGCGTATTCCAGCCGACTCGACCCGCCAGCACATCCGCATAGAGAGCGTAGATGAAAGCATCACTCTCCGCGTCGTCACCAAAGAGCGTCTCTGGCGTTCCGACCGGAGCCTCGGCGCGCATCGTGATGAGCTCATTGAGCTTGTAGTCTACCTGCGACCGAACCGCCCGGAATCGACCGCGGAGTAGATTGGAAAAGGTGGGCTTCAGAACGAAGCCGTCGGGGCTGAATCCATCGAGGGCAAACTTCTTCTCGATGACCCCCCTCATCTGCTCCGGCGACCCTGAGATGAAGTAGATGCGGTGCGCGGCGCCTTCCGGTGCGCAGTCCCGGATGGCGCGAAGCAGCGCCGCTGACCCCGGAATGTTCTCGCGATCCTCAGCCGAAAGCCGGGCCGTCCTGACGAGGTCCCGCACGCTGTCGAACTCGGTCTTGAGGTACGTCTTGTCGAGGTCCCACCGGAAGATGTGGCCTTTCTGGGTCACCCGATCACGATAGCATCTTGCGGGGCGGGATCGACCGGTTTGATCGCGTAGCGGGTGGGGCGAGCGCATCGAGGGGTGAGCCCTCGGGGGGATGAGCCATCGAGCGGTGAGCCCTCGGGGTGAGCCATCGGGGATTAGCTGCCCTCGGGGGGAGGGGGGCGCCGCTCGGTCGTGCCCACCGCCGGGGCGAGTCCAGCGCGTCGCTTGGGAAGATTGTCACGATGGGTGGCCTGCTTCAGTCTTGGCCTGACAAAGGCACCTGCCGTGCGCTAACGTGGTCAGGTTTCCGTGGATCGTCGGTTGGTCGAAAAAGGCCGGGCTCAGCGCGCACGTGAGTTCGGGTCGGGGGTGGCTGCGCGCGAGGCGATCGTCCGGATGGCGCTCCTGTATCCGAGCCCCTATCCGGTCGCCATGTCCAGCCTTGGATATCTCCAGATTTATCGGCTGGCCAATGCACGTGCGGGCACCCAATGCGAACGGGCCATGTTGCCCGAACCCGAGGCGCGGCTTCAACACGAGCGGACGCGTACGCCTCTGTTCACGCTCGAGACGGGTACGCCGACGTCTGACTTCGATGTCTTGGCGATTTCGCATGCGTATGAGCTGGAGGGTGCGGGCATCGTGACGCTCCTCCGACTCTCGGGGGTCGAACCGCGGGCGGTCGATCGCACGCCGCGCGATCCACTCGTCGTGCTGGGGGGGCCGATCACCTTCTCGAATCCGCTTCCCTATGCTCCTCTTGCGGATGTCGTCGTTCTTGGCGAGGGCGAAGCCTGCCTCGATCTGCTCCTGAGCCGGCTCGAAGCTGAACCAGCGGCCGCGCGAGGCAGCGGACCCGCGCGCCGGAGACTCCTGGATGAGCTCGCGGGTCTTCCGGGGTTCTTCGTCCCGTCGATCCACGGCGAACGACTGCCCCCGATCGCGCAAGCGGATGACGCGATGCTGCCGGCGCACTCGACCTTGTTTACGCCGGATACCGAGCTCGCCAACATGCAGCTCATCGAGCCGGAGCGGGGATGTCATCGAGGGTGCACTTTTTGCGTGATGCGGCGCTCGACGAATCAAGGGATGCGTGTGGTCTCGATGGAGCGGATGCTCAGCCACATCGATCCGGATGTCCCGCGCGTCGGACTGGTTGGGGCGGCGGTCTCTGACCACCCAAAGATTCGCGACATCCTGCGCGCGCTCATCGAAGACCATGGCAAACAGGTCGGGATCTCGAGCTTGAGAGCCGATCGCCTCGACGACCGCTTTGTCGATCTCTTGGCGCGCGGCGGATACCGATCCATGACGGTGGCGCTCGATGCGCCCAGTGAACGGCAACGCGATGACATCGAGAAGAACCTCAAGACCTCGCACGTGTTTGAAGCAGCTCGCCTCGCGAAGGCGTATGGGATGCGGCACCTCAAAATCTATGTGATCGTGGGCCTCCCCGGGCAGAAGGACGACGATCTCGACGAACTCTCGGCGCTGTCGCTCGAGCTCAAGCAGATCCTTCCGGTCGTCTTGGCCGTGTCTCCGTTCATACCCAAGTTTCACACCCCGCTTGCGGACGCGCCCTTTGCCGGCGAGCGGAGCACGAAAGCGAGCCTAGACCGACTTCGTAGACGCTTATCGGGGCAGGTCAAGTTGCGTGGGCCTGGAGTGCGGGAAGCGTACGTCGAGTATCGTTTGGCGCAAGGAGGCTTCGCGCACGCGGAAGCGGTCATCGCCGCCGAAGCCGAAGGCGGATCGCTCGGCGCGTGGGTTCGGGCACTCGCGCGGCTCCCCGAACGTGTCCGCCCGAGCAATTTCGAGACACTTCTTACACTGCCTACCGTGCGTCGACGGTACCGCGAGAAAGTCGTCGCGTCATGACGACGACCCGGTCGCGCTCCCCCTATCGTTTGAGTGTTGCGCCCATGATGGAGCGCACCGACCGACACTATCGATATATGGCGCGCCTCCTCACACGCCGGACCTTGCTTTACACCGAGATGGTGACGACCTGGGCGCTCCTTCACGGCGACCGGCGGAGGCTTCTCGATTACTCAGAGTGCGAACGCCCGCTCGCGCTTCAGCTTGGAGGGGACAACCCAGACGACCTCGCCCAGTGCGCTGTCTGGGCCGAGGAACTTGGATACGATGAGGTGAACCTCAACGTCGGATGCCCCAGCGAGCGCGTTATCAGCGGTCGCTTCGGTGCGTGCTTGATGGCGGAGCCGGTGCGGGTCGCGGCGATCGTGGCTGCGATGCGCGCGAGGGTTCGGATTCCGGTCACGGTCAAACATCGCATCGGGATCAACGGGCTCGAGTCGTACGAGGACTTGGCGAACTTCGTCCGCGTCGTGGCCGAGGCGGGATGCGCACGGTTCACCGTTCACGCACGGATCGCCATCTTGGGGGGCTTGTCGCCGGCAGAGAACCGCGAGATCCCGCCCTTGCGTTACGAGGATGTCTATCGCCTCAAGAGCGACTTCCCGGCGCTCGAGATCGAGCTCAACGGGGGCGTTCGCTCGCTCGATTCGGCACTTTCACACCTGCAGCATGTCGATGCGGTGATGATCGGGCGCGCCGCCTATGAGAGGCCCATTCTGCTGGCCTCGGCCGATGCGTTGATCTTCCACGATCGCGGTTCGTCTTCGGACGCGCCGATCTCGTGCGAACCACGATCGACCATGTCTGGACCGACCGAACCGATGTCCAGCGGTCCGATGTCCAGCGGTCCGATGTCCAGCGATCCGATGTCCAACGATCCGATGTCCAACGATCCGGTGTCCCACGATCCGACGTCCTCGCACGAATCGTCGCCGACGGCGGCCGCGGGCGCTTCCGAGCCCGCAGGAACCCGGCGAGAGCTCTTCGCGCAGATGATGGCGTATGCCGACGCATGGGACGCCCGGGGCGGACGTCTTGCGCCGGTCCTCAAACCTATGCTCACGCTGTTTGACGGCATGCCGGGCGCGAGGCGCTATCGGCGCAACCTCGGCGAGCTGATGGCGGCTCGCGTCGGGGGGCCGGTCGTTCCATCGATGCGGGCCGTCGTCGAGCACTTGTCGCCCGACGTCCTTGATTCGCCCCTTTTTGGGCCGGGAGCGCAGGTGGTTGGCGGTGCTTTTCGACAGCGTGAGGACCCACATTATCCATCGTCGCTGACGCGGAGCTCAAAATCGGTTGATTGACCGGGGGCGGCGACGAAGTCGTTGATGGAGTTGCCGTACTCGTTGGCATCACGAACGTGTCGGAGACCGACGGCTTCTTCCTTGAATTCCTTCCAACTGGAGCCACCGTGACCTGCAGTATCCTTTGACCCTCTGAGCCCAGCGGGGGTGGCGCGAGATCGCGACCGGATAATGTTCGAGGTGACCTTCGGGCTATTGCCGACCGGAGCGTTCGCGCAGACGAATGTACCCGCCTTCCACCAGGTTGCTCAGCCGACGAAACGTATCGAGGCGGCCGAGTGGGGAGCGATCGATGATGGTGCGAACGTTGACGCCCGGCTCGCAGATATCATGCACGGTGCGCTCGTCTGCGCCCAATTCGACGCTGCTTTCATCTTGGGGCTGCGGCATTCCGAAGGGATCGAACACCTCTTCTTTCGGCGGGGGAAGCGGGAAGCGCTCAGCGACCAAGAGACGGTAAGAGGGGACGCGGGCCCGGATGAACGGCCACTCCTCGACGAATCGAATGCCGTTGACGAGGACGAAATCAGCGCTGATGGGACGTACCCAACGGTCTTCGTAGACGACGTCTTCGTCCGAGAACGCATACACGCCAGACCGCCAGGTGAAGAGGTCGAAGACGGTATCCGCAGCGAGCAGGGTGGCGAACCGCGAGAGTGTGTCGAGGTCGACCCACCCCTTTCGCTCGAGAATCTCGCCGACTTCTTCGTCGGTCTCGGCGCGCTCTTTCAGAATCTCGCCGAACTGGGCTTGGTTGATGACGCCCGCGCGCACCAGTCGCGAGGCCAGGGCCGCGGCGTTGGGGCGCTGGGGCCGCTCGGCCGAGATGATCCACGATTGGCGAAAGAGGACGACAATCTCGTCGTCGTGACCTTGGCACGTGAGCCGACCACTGCGCTGGCCGGCCAAAATGATCTGCAACAAGTCGGCAAGACCGAAATCTTCAATCCGTCCGCGCACGAGTCTCCGGCGCCTCCTTCGAGGTCAACGCCGGTTCTACTACGCCTTAGCGCCCTATGGTATCGGTGATTGAACGATTCCGGCCATTTCGTGCGCTTGTTGTGCGTCTGGGGCTTCGCGGTCGAAGAGGCGACGCATGATCTCCTCGAGCGGCGGGTCTTCGACCGAGAGGTTGGCGATCGGGAGGTCACGAAGGAGATCACGGACCACGGTCGTGACGCCGTCGGGGGCCACGAGCAGCGTGATCTCCGAATCCTCGCGCCGGGAGATCGTGGCCGCTGGAGCGAGGCGGTTGATGGCGGCGAGGTCTTCGGCGGCGACACATCGCTGGAGGACGACGCGAACCTGCCGCTGAAGGGGGGAGTTCGCGACCAGGGCGGCCAGGCGACCGTCATGTCGCAAGGCGCCCTTGTCGATGATGATGACGCGCGGGCAGAGCTCGGCCACGTCGTCCATGTAGTGGCTTGTAAGAATGATGGTGGCCTGCGTCGCCTCGTTGTAGGCGCGGATGAATGTCCGCACGGTGGCCTGCATCGATACGTCGAGGCCAATGGTCGGTTCGTCGAGGAAGAGGACCTTGGGACGGTGGATGAGCGCCGCGGCCAGCTCACACTTCATGCGCTCCCCGAGTGAAAGCTGGCGCGCGGGCTTGTCCAGCAGGTCTCCCAGGCTGAGCATGCTCGTGAGCTCATCGAGCGTTCTGCGGTAGTCCGCTCTCGGGATCTCGTACACGGCGCGGTTCAACTCGAGTGTATCGATGGGCGGGAGGTCCCAAATGAGTTGCTGCTTCTGTCCCATCACGAGGCTGATGCGCCGCAAGAGCTCACGAGGACGATGCCGCGGATCGTAGCCGTCCACCGAAATTCGTCCTGCGGTTGGGGTGAGCAATCCGGCGAGCATCTTGAGCGTCGTCGTCTTGCCGGCGCCGTTCGGGCCCAAGAACCCGATGCGCTCGCCAGGAGCCAGGCTGAACGAAACGTCCTGAACGGCCCGCACTTCCTCGGTCGTTCGTCGAAAAAGGGCACGCATCGAGGCGGCAAGACCCGCTGATTTTCGCGAGATTCGGTATGTCTTCGAGAGACCTTCGACTTCGATCATCGAGGGGTCGCCGTCCCTTCGTCGAGTGCTTCGTCCGAGCTCACCGCAGAGCTCATCTCAGAGCTCACCGCAGAGCTCCTCTCAGCGGTGAGCGGAGCGGTGAGAACTTCGTCGCAGCCAGGCCGAACGCAACCTGCGGCCTGATGATGACATCTCGCGTGGTACGGTGCCCCGCAGGCACGGCATGTCACCCAGAGGTGGTCCGGATCCGAGAGAGCATTCTTTTGGGGCGATGGTCTTCGGCACAGGCTGCAGATGGCGTCGGTCGGCGGTCCTACTGCAGGCGTGGGGTGAGGTTCGAGGTCGACCGCTACTTCGCCCTCCACTTTGACCCCGCCTCCGACCGTGCCTCCGACACGGCCTCCGACCCCGACCTCGTCGAGGCACTGGCGCGCCAACTTGCACAAGCGTGCCGTGACGATCTGAAGCCGCTCCAACACGAACTGAGTTTCGAGCGTGCCGTGCACGGTGAGGGTGAGGTGGCCGCCGCGCAGGGCGAGCTCGAGACCTCGAGCGCAGGCCTCGCGTCGGACATCGATGAGATCGATCGCCGCTCGGGCCACGAAGCGCTCCGCGAATTCACGATCCTCCGCGAAGACTTGCATGTCGCCGTCGAATCGCCCGGATGGAACAAGAATCCTCGGCACGTGGGCGAAGTCGGCCGAGGCCTCATGGTCCCAGGCGCAGTAGAAGCGGACCATGCGGCCTTCGCCCTCGAGGGCGGCCGTTGACGTGGCCCGCGCTTCATTCGGGCCGTCGCCGAGCTCGGTGATGCGCGTCGTGACGACGACATCCAGCGTTCGTCCGCGAAGCTCAGGGATTGATCCTGATGTGGTTGGCTTCAGTGCGTGTTCGCCCGAGGACTGCGCGCGCGCGGCCGAGACCTCGGACAAGAGCCGGTGCCAGCGGTGCTGAGCTCGGTGTCGCTGTCGGGTCCGAGCGGCCCAGCGTACACCGAGCAGGACGATGGCTCCGCCCCCAATCAGAAATTCTACCACCGCGTGCCTCCGAGCCCGCCTGCATCGGACGCTCGACGGCCGGCACCTCGACCGCTACATGTGAAGACCACCGTTGACCTCGATGACCTGCCCCGTGATGTATCGCGCCCGCTCTGAGGCGAGGAACGCGACCGTGTGTGCAATATCTTCCGGGCTTCCGACCGAACCCGCTGGGATCATCTCGACCAGGCGTGCGCGCGCCTCGTCCGGCAGCGCCTTCGTCATATCCGTGTCGATGTAGCCAGGGGCTACGACGTTGGCCGTGATGCTCCGCGATGCGAGCTCGCGCGCCAGTGAGCGCGTCAGCCCGTCGAGGGCCGCCTTGGTCGCGGCGTAGGCACTTTGCCCAACGTTGCCCATTTCGCCGATGACGGAGCCGAGCATGATGATGCGCCCCCATTTGGCTTTCATCATGGCGCGAGAGGCGGCACGAGCGAGATAGAAGGGGCCGAAGACATTCGTTTCGAAACTGCGGTGGAGGTCGACGTCCTTGTAGCGCATGAGGAGGCCGTCGAGGGCGACGCCCGCATTGTTTACGAGGATGTGAAGGCTGCCTTTGGCTTTCACGAGCGCATCGACTTCAGCGCGGCATGCTTCGGGGTCCTTCACGTCGAACCTTCGCGCGGATGCGCGTCCGCCGGCGGCCTCGATCGCACCGATGGTTGCTTGGGCCGCTTCCTCGTTGCTTGTGTATGAGAAGGTCACGTCGGCGCCTTCCTGCGCCAGCGCAAGGGCGATCGCTCGGCCTATCCCGCGGGAGCCGCCGGTCACGAGTGCAACTTTGTCTTGGAGCGCCAGGTCCATGACTGCCGATTAGCCGGAGGAGGCTCGGCCTGGCAAGTAAGCAAAGCGGCTTCGGCGATGGCCGCACGATGGTCTCGTTCGGAGGTCGTGGCCTCCCGGCTCCACGGCGCGGGCGAGGTCTGTGCCACGGGCGAGGTCTGCGCTGCGGGCGAGGTCTGCGCTACGGGGCAGGTCCCCGCGAGGGGTCAGGGAGCGTCGAGAGGAGGCTGAGGCGCGGCGGGGCCGCTGATGCGCTCGATGTGCTGAAGGATCTGTTCGAGCGCGTGCTCTTCGCGTTCGACGTCGAGCCCGATGGCGCGGGCGCCTTCGAGGAATGCGAGGAGCACGAAGAACACGCGAAGGGCGTCATCGTGCTGGCCGGCATGTACGTCTTGGGCGAGGTGCTGCAGGTGGCCAAAGATCCGATCATAGTCGACGAAGCAGGCGGTGGCTGGACAGTCTGGCAATGGGCCGGTCGCCTCGAATCGTGGGGCGAAGACAAAGCCAAACTTCGACAGCGCGAAGCTTCGGCCGTCCTCGAGCATGACCCGCAGATAGTCGCCGCCCGCGTGGGTGTCGATCGCTGTGACCACGGATCTTATCCCGCCGATCGCAAAGCTCAGCTGCTTCGCGCGCGGCTGCTCGATGATCGTTAGGGTCGCTTTCGCACCTTTTCCTGACTCGAGCACCGCGTAGCGCGTGGCGTGGTACGCCAGCCACGCGCGGAGATCGGCTTCGAGGCGGTGGCGGTCTCTGTCATTGCGCGCTTCGTCCGTGAGGAGGCTCATCGCATTCGCTCGAGGGTTCGCGGGCTGATGGCGCTGATATCGTTCATATCGTTCATATCGTTCGTTGCGTTCATTGCGTTGACCAAGGGTATCGGGGGCACGCGGAGGGCGAGCGGGCGGCGAATCGTCGCGCGGTTGCTGGGTGGGCGCTACGAACCCGCGTTGTTTGCGTGGCTCGCCGAAAGGGCGGTGGTCGCGGCGGCATGCGCGTCGCCGTGGCTCATGGGCGCGAGCTGTAGGACGGCCTTTTCGAGGGCGGCAACGTCGCCGATCGGCGTGACCTTGAGGCGACGATCGATGCGCCGTGCGAGTCCCATCAGCACCTTGCCTGGGCCGAGCTCGAGCGCGGTGTCTTCGCCGGCAGCCACGATCGTTTCGATGCTCTCCGTCCAACGTACCGGAGCGGTGACTTGCTCGACAAGAAGCGCTTTGACGCGTTCATGATCGTGGTTCGGTGCGGCGTCGACGTTCGTGACGACGGGGGCGCTCATGGAAGACAACGAGATCGAAGCGAGAACCTCGCGAAGTCCATCGGCGGCGGGGATCATGAGCGGCGAATGAAAGGGCGCGCTGACCGGGAGTACCACCGTCTTCTGTGCGCCCGCGCCCTGAAGCGCCTCGCTCGCGGTTCGGACAGCTTCGGCGGTTCCAGAGATCACGGTTTGCTCTGGCGAATTGAAGTTGGCTGGTCCGACGACGTGCGTCCCGCCTAGGCTCCGCTGCACCTCTTTGCAGACCTTTCGCACGACATCGGGTGCGAGTCCGAGGACCGCCGCCATCAAGCCTTGCCCTTCCGGGACCGCCGCCTGCATGAGCTGCCCGCGGGCGCGGACCGCGCGGACCGCGTCGGCGAAGGAGAGCGCACCGACGGCGACCAACGCCGACCATTCGCCCAGACTGTGACCGGCCGCGAAGCGAATCTCGGTGTGCGGCGCCATCTCACGAAAGGCTTGGTAGACGGCGATGCTCACGGTCAGGATCGCGGGTTGTGTGATCTCCGTGCGTTTGAGCTCAGCCTCATCGCCCTCGAAGCAGACGCGGGAGATGCTCATGCCCAGCGCCTCGTCCGCTTCGGCGAAGACGTCGCGCGCGGCGGCCGATGCGTCGGCGAGATCCTTGCCCATGCCGGGCGCCTGACTGCCTTGTCCAGGGAAGAGTAGGGTCACCATTTGGTCGGGCAGGATAGACATGAGCGATGCCAGTGGACGAGCAAAAAGCGGCCTCACCGAAGACACTGACTTTGAGGGAACGGGTACGCCGCAAAGCGTCGTGAAATCGCCGTGGCGTTTGATCGCCAGCCATTCTCACCGGTTATCGGAGCCTTCACGCGTCATGCCGTGCTCTGCGAAAAAAGATTCGCACAAGGCGGCTTTGCAAATTCTGTTGGGTGGTGTGATGAAACTGGGGTACACGCGCCAGGATGGTGCGGTCGAGAATCGTTGGAACCGGGCACTATGCCCCGGAGTTCGTCCTTACGAACGAGGCGCTCTCGAAGCGCATCGACACGAGTGATGAATGGATTTTCTCGCGCACCGGCATCCGAGAGCGGCGCGTCGCCCGAGAAGGGGAGCACACCTCAGATCTTGCCGTCGAGGCCGCGAAGCGGGCACTCGAGATGGCGGGCAAGAAGGCGACCGACGTCGACTTGATCATCGTAGGGACCGTGACGGCCGATATGCCGATGCCGGCGTCCGCGATGCTCCTGCAGGCGAAGCTCGGCAGCAACGCGCCCGCCTTCGACGTCTCGGCGGCGTGTGCGGGGTCCATCTATGGTCTTTCGATCGCGGATCAGTTCATTCGAAGTGGTACCAAGCGTTGCGTGCTCGTCGTCGGGGCCGATGTGCTCTCACGCGTGGTTGACTGGGAAGATCGAACGACATGCGTCCTCTTCGGGGATGCAGCGGGCGCGATGGTCATGGTCCCAGAGACTCGCGAGGTGGGCGGAGTCTATTCGACGCATTTGCATGGCGATGGCAGCCAGGCCGACATTCTCAAGATCCCGGCCGGTGGTTCGGCTTTCCCGCTCAGCGCGGACGTGCTCGCGCAGGGCCTTCAGTACGTGAAGATGAATGGGCGCGAGGTGTTCAAGATCGCCGTTCGCTCATTGGTGAGCGCGGTCGAGGAAGCGCTGGATGCCAACGGTGTGGCGGCGAGCGAGGTTGCCCACATCATCTCGCACCAAGCGAATCTCCGCATCGTCGAATCGGTGCTCGATAAGCTTTCGATCCCCATGGAACGCGCGATCGTGAACATTCAGCGCTATGGGAACACTTCGAGCGCATCGGTGCCGGTGACCCTGGATGAAGGCGTTCGAAGCGGACGCATCCATGAGGGCGATCTCGTCGTGATGATGGCGATCGGCGCCGGAATGGCCTGGGGCAGTACTCTGATGCGCTGGTGATTCAGGCGTTGGTGCTGGCGTTCGACTTGAAGAGACTCGGATGCGCGGCGATTTCCGCTTCGATCGCGCGTGTTACGTCACATTCGGCGAGCGCCTGGGCGGCACGAATGGCGTGACCCAACGCGCGGACGCTCGATGCTCCGTGCGCGACGATGGCGTTTGGCTTCAACCCAAGCAGTGACGCGCCGCCGGCGGCCTCGTGGTCGAGGCGCTTCTTTGCGGCGGGAATGAGCCGCCGCATGAAGAGACTCCCGGCCAGCGTGATGACGCTCTTCTTGACTTCCGTTTCGATGAACTCCGCGATCGCTTTCATGAAGCCTTCGACAACCTTCAGCGAGACGTTGCCCGTGTATCCATCGACGACCACGACGTCGAGGTTGCCCTCGAAGAGGTCACCGCCTTCACAGTAGCCCTTGTAGTCAAGACCGAGGCCTCGCAAGAGCTCGTCCGTGTGTCGCGTGAGGTCGGTCCCTTTGCCTTCCTCGGTGCCGTTGGTGAGAAGGCCGACCCGGGGGCGAGGCCGATGGAGCGCCGTCTTTGCATAGGCGGCGCCCATGATCGCGAACTGCGCCATTTGCGATGGGCTGGGATCGGTGTTCGCGCCGAGGTCAAGAACCAAGACCGGCTCCTTCTTCGTCGGGGCCGCCGCCGCGAGCGCTGGGCGCTGGACGCCCGCAATTCGCCCGCCCTCGAAGAGACCCGTCGCCATGACGGCGCCGGAGTTGCCTGCGGAGACCATGGCGCTCGCTTTGCCCTCATGAACAAGACGGAAGGCGACAGCAATCGACGAATCGCGCTTGCGCCGAGCCGCCTGCGAAGGGGCTTCGGCCATGTGAATGACTTCGGGCGCGTGAATGATTTCGAGGTTCGAAGGCGCGCGCGTCGTTGCACGGGCCAGGGCGGGTCGAAGGATGTCCTCGGGGCCCACAAGGAAAACGGCGACCCCACTCCGTGCCGCGACCAGCGCAGCCTCGATCGGAACCTGAGGCGCGTGATCGCCCCCCATGGCATCAAGCGCGATGGTTGGACTCATGGACCCTTCTGCGTCCCAATTGTCCGCGGATGACGGTGGCCATGTCGCATGGCCCGGGATATTCGAGTGGACAGAACGTCAATCTGCGTCGACTTCGACAACGGTTCTGTCGTTGTACCAGCCGCATGCTCCGCAGACTCGGTGCGGAAGACGAGGTGCGCCGCAGTTTGGGCACTTGTTCAACGCGGGTCGCTGGAGCGCATCATGTGAGCGCTGTTGGCGACGGCGAGAGTGGGATTTACGTTTTCGCGGTACAGCCATAGCCGGTTTGGCTTCTTTGAGCGGCCCGTACCGCTCTGTCAATCGATTTTGGGATCGCTGAGCTTTCTCAGGGCCGTCCAGCGCGGGTCTTCACTCACGACCTGTTCGCTCGCGGGACCATTGACCCCATCGATGAGTGCCTTCGTTCTGCGATCGCAGGACGGGGTGTCGGCGCAGCTTGGATTCATCGGCACCTCGAGCAGGAGTGCTTCTCGGATGGGGGCCATGAGATCGATCGCCCGCGGATTATAGGTGAGCGTCTCTTCCTCGTCGCGGGGTCCGACGGCCTCGGGTTCTGGTTCGTGTCCCCGGCGGTTCCCGCGACGGTCGCCGCCTCGCTTGTCGCTGTGTCGGTTGCCAGGCCTATCCTGCTGAAGCCCGCCGCGCGGGTGCGTGCCATGGGCGCGCCCCTCGCGATTGTGGGCGTGACCCGGGTGTGGGTCGTCAGATCGTGGCGTCATGGTTGCGTCGATCTTGGGGCGAAGCACGACCGCTACGGGATCGAGGCATCGTACGCACGTGGCCTCGAGACGGCATTCCGCGTGCCCGCGGACGCGAATGGGAATCGGAATGGGTACGGACGGGCTGATCTCGCCGAGGACCTCAACCTCGACCCTAACGCTGACGTCGGTCGTTGCGCGTGGCACCATCTCGGGCGGGAGTCCCACGGCCATCTCGCCATCGAGCCAGGCCTTGGGTAGATTCTCTTCAAAGAGGAGTCCTTCCTCTGGGATATCGAGGAGGGTGATCGGTTCTGCGAGGACAAGGCCCCGTTCCGCCGCGCGCTTCAACGACTCTCGTCTCAGCCGAAAAGCGCGGCCTGTCCACTCCCAATCCGAGCGTATCCGCGGGGCCGGACGGTTGGTCGGCTGCACCCAAAATCGGCTTCTCCTGACAGAAGGTCCTCTCTTTGGCAGTCTGAGAGGGGATGCCTCGAACGGAGCGAGCTCGAGGTCTTGGATCGCCGGCTTGGTGCGTGCAGGTCGTATGTGATGGGGAGCGCGACCCTCACAGCCGCTTTGATACAAACGACGGGGTGCTGTGAAAAATGGTCATGAAAACAAGGCTCTACCTCATTGTGTCCGTTGCTCTCGATCTTGGCACGAGATGTGATGCAAAGAGCAGGCTGTGAGCAGGCAGAGCGAGGCGATACCGTCGGGGGGCGGGTCACGGATAATCGATAAGGGGTCGGAACTCATGAACGAAGCTAGCAGAACGAACCGGGTCGCGGGCCAGGGACCGGTGGTGACGAGACTCGCCACGCTGGGGAGCGCGAGGGCGACGGCGACGGCCGCGATGACGGCGATGGCGGCGCTCGCCGTGGCGTCCGGGTGCGTATCCAAGGAGCTACCGCCGGGGGCTACGTGCGGCCCTGGCACGTCGCTCAAGGATGGACAGTGCCTTCTCGCCGAGTGCCCACCGGGGACGAGGGCGAACACCGCCGGGACCGCCTGTGACGCCATTCCTGACCCTTGCGAGGGCGCAACCTGCTCGGTCACCGCAATGCCGGGCGTCGCGGAAGCGACGCCCACGGCGCAAGGAACCGCCTGCCTATGTGTGGCGACTGCCTGCCTCGAGGGCTACGAGAATCCGACGCTCGGATGCCCGAAGGTGATCGACTGTCCCGACGGATACCGTCAGGAAGGGGCCGTTTGCATCCCGGCCGAGGACGTCTCTTGCTACGATGTCCCGTCTTCCCCCCTCTGCATCCCCACCGATTGCGCGGAGCAGCCGACGTCGAGCGCGGCCTCGGGCGGCGTCGACTTGAGGCCGCTCGGGAAGTGCGTTGAGCGGCAGGAGGTGGCCGTCGAGTCCTGCACGACGAACTGCCACAGTGGCATCGAGGACCCACATCCGTGGTTTGGAGGTCCCGATCTTACGTGCACCGGCTGTCATGGAGGAAACGCTGAGGCGACAAGCCAGGCAGAGGCCCACGTACCGATTCCTGCCCAGTGGCAAGTCAACAGCCCGCAACAGGGGCGGCCGAACCTTCGCTACTACTGGAATTACAACACCTTGTTTGGTGTGGAGAACTTCGAAGGCGGCCTGGAGTGGCTGCGTTTTCGCAATCCATCGGACCTCCGCGTTGCCGAGAGTTCCTGCGGCAAGACGGCTGGCTGTCACCAGGACCGCGTGCACAACGTGCAGCGAAGCGTGATGGCGACGGAGGTCGGGCTCGTCGGCGTGGCTCAGGCCCGCGCCGGCATCGCGCGCAGCATCATCCGGGGTGATGGGGGCGGCGTGTACAAGTGGGATACGACCGAAGGCCAGACTCTCGGGCGACCGGAAGGCTTGACCGCGAAGGCTTATGACTCGAGCTATACGGGTTCGGTTCAGAAGCTCGATCGATTCGTGATCAAGAACCGTGAGTTCAATGGCGCCTACAGCCAGGTCGACGTACTCAAAGAACTCTACGACAAGCAATGCGGCGACTGCCATCTCGGAAACGCAGGTGCGAACAACCGATACGCGGACTTCAGATCTTCCGGTTGTGCGTCCTGCCATATGAGCTATGCGCTCGATGGTAAGTCGAGGTCCGGCGATCCGTCGATTCGTAAGGATGAGCCCACGTATCCGGCGGCCTACGCGCAAATCGCGAACTTCAACGCGAACGATCTCCAGAATTTGAATGGTGCTTGGCTAGGACCGGAGCGTGCGCACCCGGCCTACCATCGCCTGACGAGACAGATGTCATCGCAGCGGTGCGGAACCTGCCACGTCGGTTCGAATCGCACCGATTGGCAGTTCCGAGGTTATCAGATCGATCCCAACCGCACGGCGGTGACGGCGCTGGCCGCCGGAACCCTCGCGGCGGGGCAAGTCCAGTTTACGGACGAGATCGACAACAACGCCAACCCGTTCGCGCGCTACCACGGACAGGCGCAAGACCAGGTCCTCGCGTATGTTGACTGGGATGGGGACAACGTCGACGACATTCCCGCTGACATCCACTATCAGGCCGGTCTCGAGTGCATGGACTGCCACACGACGGGCGAGATGCACAACGAACTCAAGTTCGTGAAACAGAAGAAGGTCTTGGATTGGTCCGACGAAAATCAGGTGAAAAACATGTCGGGCGCCATCTGGTCGCATATGGATCAGTCGACAGAGATCGAGTGCGTCCATTGTCACGGCAACCTCGAGTATCGAGCGGTTCCTTTCGACGTCGATAACCGAAACCCCATTCGAAACCTGATCGCTTGTGCCGAGGTCGGCGAGACTTTGACCTGGGATGACGACAACAACCCGAGCACGGCGGAGGCCGTCTATCGCCCTGCCGAGTGCGATCGCCTCGGTCGCGGCCGATTCCTGAGAAGCAAGTTTACGGATCGCTGGCACTACGTGCCCCAGACGAGGGATACGGTGGCCGACGTTGGGATTACGTGGCCGAACGGGTCGCCGCTCTACTCGTTGAACGCGTCGATCTTCCACGGCCGGTACGATCAGGATCTCTCGAATGGCACCGGACCGTGTCCGAACGGCGACATCAATAACTGCTTCAAAGATCAAACGGCCAACACGGTTCGCGTCACGACCGGATTCTCGCACTTGGGTGCGCCGGCGAAGAGCCCGGTGGATCAGCAGTCGGGCGGGCTTGAGTGCTACACGTGCCATGCGACATGGCAGAACGGGTGCTTTGGCTGCCACCTCACGTTGGCCGATACCGATGGAAACAACACGCTGCGCGACTTCGCGCGCTCGACGGGCGAGTACACGTATGGCGTCGTGGCTCAGGCCGACTTTACGTACATCACGCCTCGCGATGTTCAGTTTGGCATCAATTCCGAGGGAAAGATCGCGCAGTTCGAGCCCGAAACGAAGATGCATATCCGGCACATCAACGCCGACAATGTTGACTATTTCCCGAACATCGTGCCGACCCAAAACAATACGGTCTACAACGTGTATCGTGATCGTGCGGGCTATGGTCTTAGGCAGTACGCCACCGAGCAGGTGGGGCTCCCGCCGAACAGTGATGGCGTCTACGAGCAGTATGCGCAGATGGACAACAATGCAGGGCAAGGCTTCAATCAGTTCATGCCTCACTCGGTCCAGCGATCGAGCGTGTACATGGATTGCACCAACTGCCACCTCGATGCGGCGACGAACGGTGCGAATGCCGATCTGGTGCGCGCGCGGTTTGGCATCGGCACCAACAACGTGGGTGGGTATGTGAACAATACGTCGGCCTATCTGACGGCGCTCGATAATCTCGACATCGTTCGAAACAACACCAACCAGCCGGTGACGGTGGACGCCGCCAAGGGGTTCCGGTTCGACGATGACATCGACCCCGACGGTTATGCCGTCGACCAGCAGTCAGACTGGGTCGTGGAGGAAACCGACGGCTTCCCGTATGTGGCGAACAACCACCCGTTGAAGCAAGGAACCTACGGTTTCGAATTCAACCCACAGTATGCGCGAACATATCCGGTGATGGCGCCGATCGCCGGACCACTCAATAAGTACCTGATCGACAAGATGCTCATCCAGGTGAAGGTGGCGAATGAGGGTGTTCAGAACCGCGGCCAGCGATAGCAGGATTGACGGCTCCGTCTAACTCCGTCTAGTTGCGGTTCGGTTCCTTGGATGAAGGTGAGCGCGCGCCAAAGACATGCTTGGGGTTGTCTTGGGCTGGTGTTTCTTGGCGCGTGCACCCGATCGTCGGATGAAGGCGCGGTCCGGGTGGGCGTCGACCACGCGCTCCTCGAAAGCGGGCTTCTTCAGTATCTCGAGACAGCCTATTCGGCGGATGCCTCGGCGGCGACAGTTCCTGAAAAGATAGAGCTTGTCGTCGCCGAGACTCCAGCGCTCGAGAATCTGGCGCTTGGGGGCGGGGTCGATGTTGCGATCGTCGTGTCCGAGGCTTCGCGCGCGAAGTTGGAGGAAGCGGGCGTGTCGCTTCGGCAGGTCACGTTTGCCCATGAGGAGTTCGTTGTGATCGGCCCTCCGCTCGACAAGGACCCGCTTGGCCAGTACGCGCGCGGGAACGCGGTCGAGTTTATGCGGAGCATTGCGCGCTCCCGCTACCGGTACCTGAAAGCCAAAGTCGGATCGGTCGAGCTTGATCGCCACCGTTGGTTGTTCGCCAAGACGAACGATCCACGAGAGCCTGGTTCATTCTTCGCCAGCGACAAGGAAGGCGAAGCCTTCGTTGAAGACGTGAATGCGTCCTTGGCGCTCGGGCTTGTTCGCCGGAGCTCGCTGCTCCTGGCGGCGGAGCAGGGCCAACGGCCGCACGCGGTGTATCGGGAGGGCGACCCGGATCTCGTTCTTCGGATCACGGCGGTCGAGCTTCATCCGGGGCGGACGAGGCGGGCTCGGCGCCCGGGCTTCTTCGAGTTTCTCGTGGGGGAAAAGGCTCGCGGCCTCATCGATGGCTTCGGGCGTGCACGGTTCGGATATCCGCTGTTTGGGGTGGGGGAACCGGCGGAAGGGCAGGGCGCGCGCGTCCCGCATTTCGACGCGCGCTGAACGCCGATGGCTGTGTTCTCGGGCGCGATCATGCATGATGGGCCGCATGTCTACTTTGAGATCGACGGGGCTCGTGCCCTCGATGATGGTCGTGCTCGCGTCGGGCAGTGTCGTCTCGGTGAGCTGCAAGCCGTCGGACGGAGGACGCGAGACGGCCGCTGCGCCGGCGGAAGCCTCAGGCCAGGCGCATTTGGCGGCGGCTTCTCAACCAAGTCAGAGTCCGGGCGGGACCTCTGGGGCTGGGCCGGCATCACGACCGAGCCCGCACGGCATGATTGCGGCAGGGTCGGCCGGCGCGCCCTTCTCAGGGCTGATACGGCTGGAAGAGGGGCTGAAGCCTGAAGACGTGAAGAGGACGGACGTGTTGTTCGTGATGGCGCGGGAGAGTCAGGGCAACGGGCTGGCCGGACGTTTGGTCGCGGTGAAACGGCTCGCGGATGTCGAGTTCCCGGTTCGCTATGAGATTTCCGCCGCGGACCTCATGATCCCAGGATTGCCGTTCGCCGGCCCATTCGTTGTGACGGCCCGCCTCGATCGCGACGGAGACCCGATGACACGCGGCGAGGACGACCTCTACGCGACCTATCCAGATGAGGTCCAGGTTGCACAGGAAGGCGTTCATATGACCCTGAAGAAGGGTGCACCAAAGACGATAGACGCGCCCCCGGGGGTCCGTGCGCCGGGCAGCAGCGCAGGCGCACACGCGCCCTCGACACAACCGGCCGGCGGAACCGGCGCGACAAGCCCGACCGGATCATCACGCTGAGAAGTTACGCTTGACAGCCATTCCCACGAGGGCCTACATGGTCCGCTCTCCGGGCGTGTGGATGCATGCGCCCGTCTTGAAAGGCACTACGGGAATGTACGCGGTCATTGTCGCAGGAGGCAAGCAGCACCGAGTCCGCCAAGGGGACATGCTGCGAATTGAAAAGGTCGAAGGGGACGTGGGCGCGAGCCTGAGCCTGGATCGGGTGCTCATGGTCGCCGGCGAGGGCGAGACCAAGGTTGGTTGCCCCGTCGTCGAGGGTGCACGCGTGGAGGCCGAGGTTGTTCGCCAAGGTCGTGCCCGTAAGGTGCTCGTCTTCAAGAAGAAGCGCCGAAAAAACTATCGGCGTTTCTATGGACACAGACAGCCGTTCACGCAGATTCGCGTGACGGGGATCGTGGTGGGCTGAAATGGCACATAAAAAAGGCCAAGGTTCGACTCGAAACGGACGTGATTCCAAGCCGAAGTATCTCGGCGTGAAAGCCTTCGGGGGTGAAACGGTGACCGCCGGATCGATCATCGTGCGGCAGCGCGGCACGAGGATTCATCCTGGTCGGAACGTCGGCCTCGGGCGCGACCACACGCTCTTCGCGTTGAAGGATGGCGTGGTTGTGTTTGAGCCGCATCGTGGAAGCCAGCGTCGGTGCCGTATCGATCCCCTCGAAACGTCTACTGCGTCCTGAGATCTGAGCCGTAGAGCCCGTGAGGCTGATTGCCGGCGCGAGGCCACCTCTCTCGATCCATTTTCCTGCCACACTTGTCGCGAAGCATTCGGTGGCTGAATCACGTGCTGCGTCTGGCCGCGCAAGTCATGGGGCAATGCGGCGGTTTCTGTCATGAAGTTCGTTGACGAAGTCTCGGTCTACATTTGCTCAGGCAAAGGCGGCGATGGCGCGGTGTCGTTGCTGAGAGAGCGCTTCCGTCCCAAAGGCGGACCGGATGGAGGCGACGGGGGCAAGGGTGGAGACGTCGTGCTCGTTGCCGACCGGAATCTTCATACGCTCCTCGACTTCAGATATCGCCAGCACTACCGAGCCGAGAATGGGCAACAAGGGATGGGACGCGAGCGCTTTGGCCGCTACGGCGAAGATTGCGTCATCCGTGTGCCCATCGGAACGGTCGTTGCCGATGATTCGACGGGTGAGGTCCTGGCGGATCTCACTTCGGATGGTCACCGTGTCGTGCTGGCGCGGGGTGGGCGAGGGGGGCGCGGCAACGTTCACTTCAAGAGCGCCACGAACCAGACCCCTCGGTATGCCGAAAAAGGTGGCCCGGCCGTGGAGCTTCGCTGTCGTCTCACACTCAAGCTCATGGCGGACGTTGGGCTCGTCGGTTTTCCAAATGCGGGCAAGTCGACGCTCGTCAGTCGATTGAGCGCAGCGAGACCGAAGATCGCACCCTATCCGTTCACGACCCTTGCGCCGAAGCTCGGACTCGTCCGAACCGGCCCCGACCGTAGTTTCGTGCTGGCTGATATCCCGGGCCTCATTGAGGGCGCATCCGCCGGCGCGGGGCTTGGCCACCGGTTTCTCAAGCACGTCGAACGCGTTTCTGTGAACGTCTATTTGCTGTCCGTCAGCTTCGAGGAGGGTCGAGACCCCGTTCGAGACTACGAAGTCTTGCGCGCCGAGCTGAGCGCGTACTCGCCCAGCGTGGCCGCCAAGCCGGGTCTCATTGTTCTGAACAAGAGCGATCTCGAGGCTACGGCGTCCTTCGAGGAACCCGTTCGGAGGCTGGCTGAAGCCCACGGGTTCGCGTTCATGTCGATCTCAGCCCTGACGGGTGACGGCTTGGATGCGTTGCGGTACGCACTCCAAGCGATTGTCGACGCGCATCGTCCCTCGACCGCATGGGCGGAACCTGATGAGCCCGAGGACCCCGAGGACCTCGACGTAGGCGCAGGTCGTCGGGAGGACGAGACGGTCGAGGAAAGCACACTCGACGGAAGTGTCGGCGTCGGGGAGGAAGAGGGGATGGACCGCAGACCCGGAGAGCTTCTCGAGTAGGCCCGCGCGCCCTGCGCTCTACGATTCGGGCGGACCGCGGGTGATCGTCGTGTTGCGATCGATTCTCGGGTTCTTGGATGTTGTACGGCGGCGGAACGGCCGCTGGTTGTCTGATTTGCCCACCGGGCGCGCTCGTTCGTCCTCGGGCTCGGTACGAAGGTTCGTGAACCAGAACTTTAGTGTGGCCTCCCGGTCATCGACAGCCATTCGGACATGGTCCTCGTCCACCAGTCCGCGGAGAAGCTTGTCGGCCTCCAACCGGGAGATTCGAAGGGCGTCGGCTACCGAATGCGGTGTTAGATAGGCTCCGGTCTTCATCGCAAGATCAGCGATCGCTTGCCGCTTGAGGCGCAAACGCCGCCGGTGTTCTTCGCGAATGCCTTGCAGCAGCAGCCAGCCGCTGAGGCCAATCGTGATCACCAGGAGGATCGCAATGGCCGGGACGAACACGTTCTCTCACGCTTTGCGTTCTGATGCCTGGAGTCGGGCCTCAGCCCGCGCGATCCGACGCGTCTGCTCTGTGTAACCCGGGGCATCGGGGGATAGATCTTTCACGGCCGCTTGCGCCTTTTGCAGGGCCGCCTGCGCGCGCGCTCGGTCGATGGTCGAAGCCTCTTCGCAGCTTTCGGTCAACACGCGAACCTGGTTCCCTTCGACCTCGGCGAACCCGCTGCCGACCGCAAAGATCCGGCGCTTGCTGCCCAGCGTCAAAGTCAGAACCCCAGGCTTGAGCGCCGTGATCAGCGCGACGTGACCAGGCAAGAAGCCCAGCTCTCCGTTGACGCCCGGGGCGTCGACTTCGTCGCACTCGACCTCGAGCACGTCGGCCGTCGGGGTCACGATCGAGAGATGGAGCTGCACTAGATCGCTCCTGCGCGCTGCGCACGCTCGACGACCTGGTCGATGGTCCCCGCGTACATGAAGAAGTTCTCTGGCACGTGGTCGTACTTACCTTCGATAAGCTCTTTGAAGGACCGAACTGTGTCCTTGGTTTCCACGTAAATACCGGGACTGCCCGTGAAGGCCTCGGCGACGAAGAAGGGCTGCGACAGAAACTTCTGAATTCGGCGCGCCCGATTCACGGTGGCGCGGTCCTCGGGGGACAGCTCATCCATGCCAAGGATCGCGATGATGTCCTGAAGCTCTTTGTATCGCGCCAGGATTCGCTGAACCTCGCGCGCGACGCGATAATGCTCCTCACCAACGATCTCGGGCGAGAGAATGCGGCTCGTCGAGTCGAGAGGATCGACCGCTGGATAGATGCCGAGCTCAGAAATGCCTCGCGACAGAACGGTCGTTGCATCAAGGTGAGCGAACGTCGTCGCTGGGGCCGGGTCGGTGAGGTCGTCGGCCGGGACGTAGATCGCCTGCACGGACGTGATCGCGCCCTTCGACGTCGTCGTAATGCGCTCCTGCATTTCGCCCATCTCGGTGGCCAACGTAGGCTGATAGCCGACCGCGGAAGGGATGCGCCCCAGCAAAGCCGAAACCTCGGAGCCGGCCTGGGTGAAGCGAAAGATGTTGTCGATGAACATCAGCACCTCGCGACCCTCGTCGCGAAAATGCTCGGCAACCGTAAGGCCTGTCAGACCGACGCGTGCACGCGCGCCGGGAGGTTCGTTCATCTGCCCGTAGACCAAGGCGACCTGCGACTCGCCCGCAATGAGCTTCACGCGGCCCTCGGCATCGCGAACCGGATGGCCCTTGCTGTCCCGCTCGACCTTGATGACGCCCGATTCGATCATCTCGTCGTAGAGGTCGCGACCCTCGCGGGTTCGCTCGCCCACGCCTGCAAACACCGAGAAGCCACCGCGCTTCACGGCGACGTTTCGAATGAGCTCTTGGAGAAGAACCGTCTTGCCGACGCCAGCACCCCCGAAGAGACCGATCTTTCCGCCTCGGAGATACGGCGCGAGCAAGTCGATGACTTTGATGCCGGTCTCGAAGGCCTCAATCTCAGTCGATTGCTCGACGAAGGGGGGAGGGGGCCGGTGAATAGGCTCGAACTTGGTCGCATTGAGTGCACCGAGCTCGTCGACGGGCTCCCCGATGACGTTGATGATGCGTCCGAGCACTTCGCGCCCAACCGGTGCCTGGATGGGGCGGCCGGAGCTCTTGACCGCCGCGCCTCGAACCAGACCATCCGTCGAGTCCATCGCGATGGTTCGTACGGTGTTCTGACCCAAATGCTGCGCGACCTCGAGCACGAGATTGTCGGCGGTGTCGCTGATGGCGGGATTACTCACGCGGAGCGCGGTGTAGATCTCGGGGAGCGCACCCGGCGGAAACTCGACGTCGACCACGGGGCCGATCACCTGGGCGATCCGCCCTGCCACACTTTGCGGGCCATTCATGCTCATTGACGCGGTTCTCTAGCGAATCAACCGAGAGGGCGCAACCCAAATGCGTTGAATGATCCTACAGACCGGCGACGCGCCGGGCGGCCTCGGCGGTGTTTTCAAGGAGCGCGTACAGTCCGCGATTCATGTGGCTGAACACGAACATGGGAAAGAGCCCGAGGATGATGGCCGAGAGGCCGAGTGGGTACAGCGTGATGCGCTCGCGCCAGCTGAGCGGAGGCAGGTGCCCCGCCCACGCTTCGTTGAATTTGCCCAAGAACACACGTTGCATTGTCCACAGGTAGTAGCCAGCGGTGATGATGACGGACAGAACAGAGACCATGACAAGGCCGCGGTAGGCGGAAAAAGCGCCGAGAAAGACGAGCACTTCGCCTACGAATCCCGCCAGACCGGGGAGGCCCAGCGAGGCGAAGAAGGCGAGGCCGGTGAGGGCAGCATACTCGGGCATCTGAGAGGCAAGACCGCCGAAGGCTTCGACGTCACGGGTGTGAGAGCGGTCGTAGATGACACCGACGAGGAGGAACAGCATCGGCGAGACGACGCCGTGCGCGATCATCGTGAAGTAGGCACCCGACAGACCTTGTGGCGTCATGGCGGCGAAGCCGAGCAAACAGAAGCCCATATGGCTGACCGACGAGTAGGCGATGATCTTCTTGAGGTCGCGCTGAGCAAGACAGACGAAAGCTGCGTAGACGATGTTGATCATGCCAAAGACCGCCATCGCCCCGGCCGCCCACCGCGTGGCTTCGGGCAATATCTGGAAGTTGAAGCGGAGGATACCGTAGGTCCCCATCTTCAAGAGAATCCCGGCAAGGATGGCCGAGACCGGCGTCGGTGCTTCGACGTGCGCGTCCGGCAGCCAGGTGTGGAGCGGGAACATCGGCAGCTTGATCGCGAAGCCAATGAAGAGGCCCACCCAGATGATCTTTGTGAAGCCAAAACCGAGGATGCTGGCCTGACTCGCCCAGTGGCCGGCACTCGCGAGCGCGTGCATGAAGGGGATGTTGAACGTGTGCTCGGCCAAGGTTCCGTTCGCCAAGACGAACATCGGTGTTCCGGCGTCGTTGAGGCGGACGGCGGCCTGCCCAGCCAATTGGAGCCCAGTGCCCGCGAGCGCCCGCGCATCGCTCCCGTAGTAGAGCGCGATCATGCACAGGAGCATGAGGACCGAGCCGGTCAGTGTGTAGAGGAAGAACTTGATGGCTGCGTATTCTTTGCGCGGCCCGCCCCAAATGCCGATGAGGAAATACATCGGCAGAAGCATGATTTCCCAGAAGATGTAGAAGAGAAAGAAGTCCAGCGAGACAAAAACGCCGAACATTCCGGCGTTCAGGAGGAGAAACATGGCCCAATAGCCGCGGGTGTGCTTCTTGATGGACAAGCTGGAGATGCCGGCGATTAGGCTGATGACCCCGGTTAGGACCACCATCCAAAAGGACAACTGGTCGACGCCCACAAAGTATTCGACGCCGAAGTCTTGGATCCACACGACGCGCGTGACGAACTGCAGATCGGTGGACGTGGCATCGAACTGCGTCCAGAGCACGATGCAGAGCGCGAGATTGACGCCGAGCGTCCCGAGACTCAGCGCCTGAGCGAGGATCGGTCTTTCCTTGGGGAGCGCCCAAACGATGGCGGCGGCCGCCACCGGCAAGAAGATGAGTAAGGTCAGAATTAGCCCGCCGGACACGTCCGCGCGCTCATACCTTTGACTGGACCCCAATTCAACTTGAAATGGGGGCTTTCCAAGGTTTTACTTGCGCCGTATGCGTGCTCGGCGGAGGCTTCCTGAGCAGCGCACGAGGAGCACTTGAATGAAGATCGAAGCGAACGCCCGCATGCCCTACCCCCGATCGTTGGTCTTCTCGACCTATCGAGACCGCCTTCCGAAGCTGGTCCCATTTCTGCCCAATATCAAAGGGATCGAGGTCCTGTCGCGCCAAGATGAGCCGGAGCTCGGACAGACGCGGCTGGTGAATCGTTGGCACGCCAAGGGCGACATTCCGAAGGTCGCCCAGAAGATCCTCAAGCCCGAGATGTTGGCTTGGGACGATCACGCGTCCTGGGACGAGAGGGCTTGGACCGTCGACTGGCGGATCGAAACCAAGATGTTCACCGAGAGCGTCCGCTGCCACGGCCACAACGTCTATCTCGAGGATGGTGAGGGCACGTTACTTCAGATTCGGGGCGAGCTGGAGGTCAATTTGGCCGGGATTCCAGGTGTTCCTCGATTCTTGGCGGGCTCGATTGCGCCCGCCGTAGAGCGGTTCATCGTCGCGCTCCTGACGCCGAACCTTACGTCGGTGGCGAAAGGCCTCGAAGCCTTCTTGCGCGCCGAGGGCGAGGCGGAAGCCCGCTCCGGCGCGTAGCGGAACGGTTTTCGGATCGCTTTCACTGTACAGCGCGATCGCGTCCTCGTACGCTTCTCCGGAATGGCCAGGCCGAGACAACATCCTGTGCCGATCGCGGAGGTTGTTGCCTCTTACCTCTCATCATGTGAAGCCCGGCCGACGGCTCAGGGGCGGGGCGGATGGACGCTCAAGGTTCTTGGGGCTTTCAGGCGAATCGGGCCGCCTGTCGCAGACCATGCCGAGGCCGCTTCGTTTCGGGCCGGCGTGCTGACGCTGACGGTGAGCGAAAGCGCATGGCTTACCGAGCTTACGTTCTTGCGCGGCGCGATCATCGAACGGCTGAATCACTTGCTTGGCCGAACTGTTGTCAAAGACATCCGGCTGAGACTGGGTGTGGTTGAGCGCAAACGGCCCGTGCAGAGCACGGCCGTGTCGCTCACGGCGGCTCAGGTCGCGCGCGTGGAGTCGTGGGCCGCCGAGATCGCGAATCCGGAGGTTCGGCGCGCGATGATGCGTGCCGCGGCCATGAGCCTGTCGCGAGGGCCACCGCCGATCCCGCTGGCGTCTGGGCCACCCGGACCGCGTTTGGCGCCAACCGAAGCGGCTGAGGGCGAGGAGCCTGGCTTTCGCTATGGCTATGGCGGCCGGTCTTGGGATCGATGGCGGGATCGCAAGGGATAGTGTTTGTTTGCCTTTTCTTGTGCGGTGTCGGGTTAAGTTCGGAATCTTCTTTGCTTGGTTGACGCAGCGGGGAACGCCGAGATACCGGGGTCCGGTTCATCGGTGCATGGAAATCAGAGGTCGTGTTTCCTTCCTGGAGTGCGTCGGGAAGGTCGCGCAATGGGATGGGAGCGATCCGAATGAGACTTCAGCGAGCTTTTTCAGCGGAGCGCGGCGTGCCGGTCGCGCTGTGGGCAGGATTTTTTCTCTTGTTGGCCATGATGCAGCTTCGGGGCGTCGATGGTGACGGGCGAACGATGCCGCTGTCGTGCGGTTCTGATGATGGCGCGAACGGAGGGTCGTGCTCGACGCCGGCGGCGTGCACAGGTTGCGCAGCGGATGGCGCATGTTGCCTTGTGAGCAACAACTGCCTCGCGGGCAGCATCTGCAACCAGCCGAGCGAAGATCTCTATGTCGCGGACGAGCCGTCAGGGGTTTGCGTACGCGTTGTTTGCAACAACGACGGGGACTGCGAGGACGGTTTCACGTGTGGGCTCGCAAAAATCTGTGTCGCGCCATCGTGCCAGGTCAACGCAGACTGTCCAACGGGCGTATGTCTCGAGGGTGCGTGTCAAGCCGCGCCCGCCGCCTCCCTGGCTACGACCTGCGAGGTGCTGACGACGGGCGCGATACTTCGGGCTGGTGCGACCTTACCGCTCAATGCTCTCGCGCGTGATGCGTCCGGAGCGCTCATGCCGACGATCGAGTTCGAGTGGTCTTCGGCGAACCCGAGCATCGTTCGAATCAGCGATCAGACGGCCATTGGCGATGCGGTTCGCGGCGAGACCACGTTGACGGCCATGGTGAAGGGCACCGAGACGGTGTGCGAGGGGACCGTCGCGGTTACGAATCTCCCCGGGGTGCCCGCGGGCACGGTACGGGTCACCGTCGTCGATGAAGCGCTTGGGCTGCCGGTCGCGGACGCCGCGGTTGTGTTGGTGGCTGACTCGACGCGGACGGCGACGACCGGGGCCGAAGGCGTCGTGGAGTTCCAACTCCCGGCCGCAACGCCCTTCACATCCGTCTCGATCATGAAATCCGGATGGCAGTCCATGACGATCCTCGACCCCTCGACGCGAGATCTTTATGTCCCGTATGCGCGAGAGGTCGACAAGACCAAAGTCGGCGGTCTGCGCGGGGTGCTCGACCTTTCGAAGACGAAGTCGGCCGATCTGAAGCTTGGGATCGCGGGCCCTGCGCTTCCATCGAACTTGCTGGCGCTGAGCTTGGATTCCTTCTTAGGCGATTCCTTTCCGACCCAGATCAGCTTTGCCGGAATCGATCAAAGCGTGGACCTCCCTGGCGGTGTCCTGCTCGGGTTCGAGTCGCAGCAGTTCTCCGCGGACACTGCGCGTTGCCAAGGCGTTGTTCCAGGAACGGGTGAGCTCGGCTGCTTCGTCGCGCGGGCGCCTCAGGGTCGAACCGCGGCTTGGGCCTTCGGTGGCCAGCTTCGCATCCGGGACGTTACGCCCATCGTGACGAAGTTGGCCGCAGCGCTCAAGAGCACCTCCGGTGAAATTGATGTCGCGGGCTTTCTTACGGCCATTCTGCCTTTGACTCAGAGCATGAGCCACGGCGTCGTGGGTCAGGTCGATGTCGAGAGTCACGCGGTGTCGACGGAAGGCGTACCGGACTACGCCTCCTTCTCACGCCGCGACATCACCGTGAGCCACCCGCTCAAGGTGTTGTCAAAGGTATCCGTACCCAATCTGCCGGTGTTGGGTGGGGGCGACGGGGCGTGTGCCGAGGCGATGGTGGTTGCGGCCGCGTCGATTCTGCCCGGGCGGGGGATCGTGCCGCTCGGACTGTCAGCGGCGCTCGATGTTTTGGCCGAGGAGGTGCCTGACTGCCGCGTGGCCGGGGTCGAGAAGCCGTTTGGAGACAACTCCGAGGCCTTGCCGGACGGCGTGATGCCCCTCGCGATGGCGCCTCCCCACGGGGGGCTCGAGGGTGCGCCGATGGCGCTCTTGGCTCTTGCGCTCGATCTCGATTCGCTTAGCAACGGGGGAGACATCCAGCTCTCAGCGCTCGTGAGCCGTGTCGATGCGGTTCGCGATGTCGAAACGGTGCCCGGATCTTTCCTTGGTTTTCCGACCGGAAGTATTCGGAAGCAGGAGGCGGCGATTGCGCTCGACCGGGTCGTCGAGGGCGCAGATGCGACGCGTGTCGAGCTCGAGTCGTCGGACGGTCGGACATGGATCGTCTTCGCGCCGGCCGCGAAGACTAGGCTCGAGCTCCCTGCGATCAAGGGTTCGGCGGACTTCCTGTCGGATCTCGTGGATGGCACGATCCTGAGCGTGAAGCTCGAGGATTCGAGCTATGCCGCGCTCTGGACACTGGGCTCCGGCAAGACGATCGACCGTCTCATCGACGAGGCCCGTGGTTTTTCGGTCCAGTTCTGCGCCGAGAGCACGGAGGAGCGTCCGGATCCAGGCTGCCAGATCGAGTAGTCCGTAGGCAGGCCGCTCGTCGATGCCTGCCTGGGCCTGGGATGCGCATGTGATCTGGGTTTCGCCCTGGGACTCGTCCGAATGAGACGCGATTCAGCGCGTGCTCGAACGTCGATTGTGATCCCCCTGAACGGCCCTCGTACCGAAGTTGATGTACGATGGGGCGCATCGGCTTGTGACGAAGAAACCGCCAACCCATCCCCTTTGGCGCTATATGCCGCCGGAAGGCCACTTGCCTCCGCCCATCTCCGTGCCTGGTCGCCGGCCCGGCCGCGCGCCCTATCAGCCTCGCCAGTACGAGGTGGCCGATGTTCAGCCGCTTCGTGTCGATGGACGGTGGCAGCCCCAGGAGATCTTGCGGGTGTTGGGGCCAGGAGCTCACGAGGGCGAGTACCTGACTCGACTCATCGTCGCGTGCGCGCTGATTCAAGGCGTGCATCGGGTGCGCGAGCTGACGGATCGGCTGCTGCAGTTGCTGCGTGTCGCTTCGCCGCGCATCGAACTCATGGGCAAGGAGGACGGTCTCCGACCTCGGCGACCTCTTCTGGACGGACTTGCGGGGCGACTCAAGAAGGCGCGCGCGGAGCTGGTTCAGACTCGGGCTCGGGCTACGAATGACCTTCCCTCTGAGCCCCCGAATCCGGATGGGCTCCGGGTCGTTGATCTGGCGATTCTCTGCGAGCACGTCCAAGGCGTCATCCTCGCGACAGAGATTTCCACGCGACGTAATGTGACGGGGATAGATTTTGCGACGCAAATCTGCAACGTCTCTCCTGCCTTGCGTTTCGCGGAGGATTGGCTCGATAGGGCTCTTGGGAGCGTTCATATGCACGGAATCCTGCTCTACCTGCCGCCTGAGTATGGTCGTGTGCTCGTAGTCTACGACGATGGCCGATTGGCTTACGACCCCGCCGCCGCGATGTCCCGAGTGGACGATCGAAAAACGCCGTAATTCTGATAGCATCCCCCGCGTGGACCGACTGGGCCCATATCGCCTTCGTAGGCGTCTTGCCGTCGGTGGCATGGGAGAAGTGTATCTCGGCGAGAAGATCGGCCCCGAGGGTTTCGTAAAACCCGTCGTCCTCAAGTGTGTCTTGCCGCAGCTCACCAAGGACCGGGCGTTCGTGCAGCTGTTCCTGGACGAAGCAAGACTCGCGGCGCTGCTCAATCATCCGAATATCGCGCAGGTCTATGATTTTGGGTTGGTCGATGACGTGTACTTCATCGCGATGGAGTATGTGCCCGGCTACACCGTCGACGACGTTCGACGGAAGCTCAAGTCCATCGGGCAGTTCATGCCCGTCGAGCACGTCGCCCAGATTGCAAGCCAGGTTTGCCAGGGGCTGCACTATGCGCACACGCTCTCGGACGGGAACGGCGTCTGTTTGGGGCTCGTTCATCGCGACGTGTCGCCGCACAACTTGATCATTTCAGTCGATGGTTCGGTGAAGATCGTCGACTTCGGGATCGCGAAGGCACGCGCGGGCTTGACGCGCGTCCAGGCTCGGGGCGCCGTCGGCAAATTTGGCTACATGAGTCCCGAGCAGTCGAGGGGTGAAGTCGTCGACGGTCGATCTGACGTCTTTTCGCTCGGAATTTGCCTCTGGGAGTTGGCAACCAATGAGCGGCTTCACGAGCCACAACTCGATCGGCCGCCCGACTATTCACCGGCCCACCCGGTTCGCTCACCGGAAGTCTTTCGGCGCGACATGCCGCGGCAGTTCTTGCAGATCGTGGAACAGTCGCTCGCGATCGAGGCTGCGGATCGGTTCTCCGACTGCAAACAGATGCATCTTCAGCTCGAACGTTTCCTTGCGGCGATGACGCATTTTGCGGGTCAGTCCGCGCTTGCTGAGTACATCAAGGCGCTGTCGGAAGGGCTGATAGAGCACCCGGAGGAAAGGGCCACGGGAATCGTGGTCGAGCCGGCGCAGAAGCACGCGACGGTGCGCGCGCGGGCGACGGTTCGGTCACAACCGTCAGCCCTCGAGTCGATGGAAGCGGCCCAGAAATACGAAGAGGTCTTCGGGGTTACGATGGAAAGCCCAAACGCTCGCCCTCGGCTGACGGCCGTGCCGAGAAGCTGGGAGACACGCGCGCGGAGTACGCCGAGTCCACTGCCGGGGGCGTCGGTCGATCGGACGACGCAGGCGGTGGACGAGGAGATGGGTCTCGACTTGGTCGAGCAGGATCGTGCGCCGCGGCGACCCGTCGCTTCGGGTGCTTCGATGACCCCGGTTCCGACACCCAAGACGAGGCGAGCGGGTGCCGTCCTCGAGGCCCGCCGCCCTCGGCCCGTGCGATTTCCGATCGTGCGCCTCTTGTTGATGTTTGGATTGGCCGCGGCCGGCCTCGCAGCCGGCTATGTGGAGAGAGAGCGTCTCGCCTCGCTGTTGCGTGGCGCCCATCCGGAGCCTGAGTTGAAGCTGACGAGCGTCTATCGCATCGAGAGCGAGCCGCCCGATGCGGAGGTTTGGCTCGATGGTCGTCTGGCTCGAGCCCGCACGCCGGTGGAGCTCGAGCTTATCCCGGAGGTCGAATACGTTATTCGCGTTCGTAAGAAGGGGTTTGGCACCGCGCAGTCCCGGCTCAAGGCAAGTATCGGATCGGAGATTCGTCCTCTTCGCTTTACCTTGCCGGAGGCGGCGACACTGCAGGTCATCACGGTTCCGCCCGGTGCGCGCGTCACCGTGAACGGCCAGCCAATCGAGGATCTGGTCACACCGCTCGAAGTCGATGATGTGCCCGCCGGAATGCCGCTCCGGGTGGTTGCTTCCATCACCGGGCGTCCGGACGCGGCGGAGACGGTCGAGATCCCTCCTGGGAAGAAGAAGACTGTGCGGCTCTCGATCTCGAAGCATTGAATGCTGGGCCAGCGTCTGCGCCTACATGTCAAAAGGAGACCCGATCGTGCCCGCGACCAGGGTCGTGCCCGCGACCAGGGCCGCGCCTGCGACCAGGGCCGTGCCTGCGACCAGGGCCGCGCCCGCGACCAGGGCCGAGGCGGGCACTCGTCATCGCCCCGCAAATCGACGGATGTCGTCGCGGACCCTTCTTCGCTACGGGTGGAGGTGGGATGTGTTTGCTTACGCCCACCGGAGCGTTGCTGCAGGATGGGGAGCGATTTCGGAGCCATCGCTCGTCGGCCCTCGCGTGGCGAGGGCGAGGGCGAGGGGCTCTTTCGCGAGGACTGGGTCTCCTCATCGCAGTGGCCATGGGTGGCTGTTCGGATCGAGGTGACACCGGAGGTGGCGCGGCGCTTGCGTCATCGCCCGATGAGCAGGATGTCGAGGACACCGACACAACGCCGTCGATCGGTGAGGACGGTTGTCGAGGGCTCACGGACTGCGGGTGGGCGTGCAGAGAGGATCGCGCGCGCGGATGCGGTGTGGACAACGCCGTCTCGGTCCTGGCGTGCGACCACTGCCCTCGGCGTGCGGATGACCAGGTCTGCGAAGCCGGGACCTGCCGCGACTTGCACCTGAATCCGGGGGGCTTGATCCAAGTCCTTCCGACGATCCCGGAAGACCTCGAGGCTATTCAGGCTGCGATCGTCGCGACCGTGCTTCCGACGATGGCGGACGGATCACGCGCGACCTGCGAACGATTGCTCGCCGGCGGAACGCTCCAAGACATTGGGCTGAATATTGTGAATGTCCGGGTCCTTCCGGTCGCAGTCGATCCGCTGGCCGTGCCCTCTCTGTCCCTGTTGACCGAGCCCGGACCGGATCGACTCGTGGTCGTATTGTTCGTCGACGATGAAGACGGGTCGGGCGAGGTCCTGGCCAAGGGCTGTCGTGAACAGATCGAAGTGGTCGCCGGCGGCAAGACGACGGTGGGGATGGATTGCGCACGGACGCACTGAACCTCGGGGCTTGGGCCGGCCGGATCGCAAACGGGGCGTGCGAAGGTTGGTGGGTGAGGAAGGATCTATTAAGTAGCGTTTGGTGCATCGGACGCGTGTTTGATCCTGAGGGATACCATTGACACGAATCTCAGACACCTCTAGGCTAACCCGAGGTTCGGGGGTCGCAGGTGACGCTAACCGCTCGCAAAATTGCACAGATTGAGAAGAACTTCGCGGACGGCTTGTCATCGAAACAGATCCTCGAGGTTCTCGCGGCTCATGGAGAACCGCTCACGGAAGCCACCTTGCGCAAGTACGTGCAGCTTGGGTTGCTGCCGCGCAGCCGCCGTGTTGGCCAGAAGGGCAAACATCGTGGTTCGAAGGGCATCTATCCGGTCGAGGTGATTCGCCGAGTGAGTGAGATTCGGCGCGCGATGATGGAGGGCGCAACGCTCGAAGATTTGGCGCGCACAGGCCAAGCTGTCCGCGCTCAAGTCTCCGCAGTCCGCGCTGGGATGGAGGAGGCCGTTACGGCGGCCGAAGCCGATCTCGTACGTTCAGCGCTGGACCGAAGCACCCGCTCGATCTTGAAGGCGCGGCTGGTCGCGCTTCAGAAAGAAGGGAAGGTCTGGCTTCAGACGATGGAGACTTTCGCGAAGGATGTCGCGAACGCAACGAGCAGAGTAGGCCAACGAGCGGGTTCCCGAGAGGTCATGCATGTCAGTCAATCGAAAGCCGTCCGCTGAGGAGCGCATGGGCGCGGTGGGCGCGCCGACCAGCGGTGCCGCCGAGCATCCACAGGCTGCGACGCCGGTGGTTGAGTGGGCCGAGCCCGATCCCAGAGAGCCTTGGCACTACGACAGTCGGATCGCTCCGGCCGATGCGTTGAGCGAGCTCCCGGAGTCCGGCTTTGGTTCGTACGTCGGGGGTGGCGTGGCCGGAGATGATGGGGAAGATCGAACGAACGACGATGATGCGTTCAGCGACGTCGAGGCCGCCGATCCGGACGAAGAGGCGGAGTATGCTGAGGGGGCGCACGCCGCCGACATCGAAGGGCGTCGCCGGGGCTCAGGTGCGCTTGGAGAAGCGGCGTTGGGCGCGCCTGGTCGCACGGCCGACGCTTCGACGGCTGATGGCGCGGGGCGAGGGCGCAAGAGCAAGACCATCGCCCGCAAGCAGATGCTGCGCGAACGTCGCCGACTGCTTGCCCAGGGATCGCTTCCTGAGATCTTGGACTACGAGCGCCCCGTCATGCGGTCTGAGTGCCGGAACGACAAGCGCCCTTGCCTCTACGTGTCCTGTCGATACCACCTCTATCTCGACGTGAATCCGCTCACGGGCTCGATCAAGATCAACTTCCCGGACAAGGAGATCTGGGAGCTCGAGGAAACCTGTGCGCTCGACGTTGCTGAGCGCGGGGGCATCACGCTCGAGGAAGTGGGTGAGATCATGAACCTGACGCGGGAACGGATTCGCCAGGTCGAGGTCAGTGGTCTGGACAAGCTTCGCGTCGGCGATGCGGATCTCCACACGTTTATCGATGGTCGAGAGCTTCAGGCGTCGAGCTCGATGCGTCGTGCCGGGTTGCCCGTCGTTGACGATTGACCGATGATGGCCATGCGCCTAGACACGGCGTGTGAATCAGCCAAGCACTCCTAGCATCAAACGGGCGCTGCTGAGCGTCACCGACAAGACGGGCATTGTGGATTTCGCGCGCGGGTTGGCCGCGCTCGGCATTGAGATCCTGTCGACCGGCGGGACCAGGCGGGCGCTCGAGGCGGGTGGCATCGAGACGGTTGCGCTCGAGGTCTACACCGGGATGCCGGAGATGTTGGATGGCCGGGTGAAGACGCTCCATCCGAAGGTTCACGCGGGTATCTTGGCCCGACGCGATTCGCCCGAACATATGGACACGATGGATAGCCAGGGGTGGGGGACCATCGATCTCCTGGCGGTCAATCTCTACGATTTCGGTGGGGCTCGGTCGCGATCCGAGAGCACGGAGGGGGAGATCATCGAGGCGATCGACATCGGAGGGCCGACGCTGCTACGCGCGGCCGCGAAGAATTACGCAGGGGTCATCCCGATCGTCGACCCTCGTGACTATGAGGCCATACTAGCGTCTTTGGCGTCGGATCGGGATATCGCCTTCGAGACGAGGCGAGCGCTGGCGGCAAAGGTCTTTGCTCATACGGCCGCGTACGACTCCGCGATTTCCGCGTTCATGCATGCCGCGCCGGCGACCCCGGTCGGCGCGGGCGTCGTGCCGGAGGGTTTGTCGGCGCCCGGTCCGTCCTCGGGCTTCGATGACCGGATCGTGAGGTCGCTGACGAAGGTCATGAACCTGCGTTACGGCGAGAATCCCCATCAAGGCGCGGCGCTCTATCGTGATGCCGATGCGTCCCCCTGGGGACTCACGGCGGCCACTGTCCTGCAAGGCAAGGTTCTGTCGTACAACAACTTGCTCGATCTCGATGCCGCCTTTGGGCTCGCGTTGGATCTTGGCCCCGGGACCGTCGTCTTCATCAAACACAACAATCCGTGTGGTGTCGCAAAACGGGCGCGGCTCGAAGAGGCGGTCGCTCAGGCGCGCGCTTGTGATGCTGTCTCTGCGTTCGGATCCGTGGTCGCGTTGTTTGGAACAGTGGACGGCCCGACGGCGATGGCTCTGACGGATGGGTTCGTTGAGGCGTGCATTGCGCCGGAATACACGCCGGAAGCGCTCGCGCTTCTGGGGCGAAAGAAGAATCTACGGGTCGTGACGCTCGAGTCCAAGGCTTGGTGTTCGCGTCGAAGCATCGAGGTTCGCACCCTTCGAGGGGGCTTCTTGTTGCAGGAGGCGGATACCACCGCCGCCACGAACAGCCGCGAGGAGGCAGGGCCCGCGCAGCATCCAGAGTTTGTGGCGGCGCGTGTCGTGACGGCGCGAGCCCCGTCCCAAGAAGAGCTGGATGGCCTTTCGTTCGCGTGGATGGTCGCGAAGCATGTTCGGTCGAACGCGATCGTTTTCGCGCGGCAGGCGCAGACGGTGGCGGTGGGGGCTGGGCAGATGAGTCGGATTGACTCGGTGAAGCTGTGTCGGCTCAAGGCCGCGTCACCTCTTCTGGGCACGGTGGCTGCTTCGGATGCCTTCTTTCCGTTTCGTGATGGTTTGGATGTCTTGGCGGAAGCGGGCGCGACGGCCGTGATCCAGCCGGGCGGGAGTGTTCGCGACGAGGAGGTTGTGAACGCGGCGAATGAGCATGGCGTTGCGATGCTCTTCACGGGGACCCGCCATTTCCGTCACTAAGCCAGGACTGTTCCAACACGGATCTTGATGCAGCCAGACTGCGCGCCCCGATCCACCGCGTTCACACAACCGGCCGAGGCGGCGGTGAGCTTCGAATCATTACCTTCGAGCACTTTATCGCACGCAGGGTGACGGTCTGGGTTGTCGGTCGATCCGACGGCCGCCTTTCCCGGCCGAAAGAGCGGATCCGACCCCTCGATGGTTCTCAGGGGGGGGAGTGGTGCCCGCTTCGGACTAAGGGTAGCCTGGCCCGGAACGCCATGAGGATCGAGTGCGAGGTCTGCAGCGCCACTTATACGATTGATGACGCGCAGCTGGGCGAGCAGCCGGTTGGGGCGCAGTGTCCCTACTGCGGTCACGTCCGACTTGTGCGTCGATCGGGCGCATCGGGCGGCGTTCGCGCGGGGGGCGCGGCGGCGGCGCTGGGCGCGGGCGCGGGTGCGGGTGCGGGCGTAGTCGCTGCACGCGAAGAGACTCAGAACCCAGGACTTTTCGGTATGGGGATCACGGGCGCGCCCCCGCCTGCTTTCGGCGGCGCGGCTGGGGCTGGGGCTGGGGCTGGGGCTGGTCGGAGTCCGTCGCCGGGAGCCTTTGGTGTTGGATCCGATGCCTTTGGCAGCGAGCCGGCTTTTTCTCCCTCGACGGATCTCGGCGGTCTTCCTCCGTCCTTTGGCGCGCCACCGACCTCGGACGATCTTGCCGCGGCGGCGTCTTCCTTTGATGCCGGAGCAGCGCCCGGTGGGAAGGATTTCGGGAGCGATTTCGGCCAGGACATGGGCGATCCGCCTCTGGACACGAGTCTCGGGGGCGGCGCTGACATGCCTGAGTCGGCTCAGACCACCTGCCAGGTGTGCGGGACGCCCCTCGTCGACGAGTTCGACAAGGTCATCGGGCTCTGCGATCAGCATCAACGGGAGTCGAGAGGCGCGGGTGATCCGGAAGGTGGCTTGATGGGGAATGATGCGGACTCGCTAGGCGAGCCGGCATCCCCGGGCGAGCGGCCGCGTTCGCGCCCCTTCGCGGAACCGCTCGGGGCGCCGACCTGGTACGTCAAGACGATGGAGGGCACGACTGAGGGACCTATTCCGCTGGATGAGCTTCGGTCGCGCGTCCGTTCCGGAGATTTTGGGTCTAGCGATCGTTTTTCGTCCGACGGCGACGCCTTCCGGCCCATGGAAGCTTTCAAGGAGCTGGCGTACCTCGCGAGTCTTCGCGCCTCTGCGCCCGAGAGTGGTTCGCGCGCCGCGGCTTCCTACGCCCCTCGGCGGATCACGGGGGGCCGCGGTCGAACCATTGGTGTGGGGCTGTTCGCCGTTGCACTCGTGGGCGCACTCGGCATCGCGGTGATGAGACGCCAAGATCTCGCCCGGGTCGCCCAATCAATCGGGCGGTCCGAGAACAATTCCGCGCTTGCGATGCCGAATCCTCTCAAGCGCTCAATCGCGATGTGGCGGAAGGAGCACCAGGACGCCAGCGGTACGGTTCACGAACACCTCAAGACCGCGGCGACGCGACACATCGAGGACACGACGGCTGGGTACAAGGCGGCGGAGGCGGCTTATCGACGCGCACTTCTCCTCGATGAAGACGACGTCATGGCCATCGCGGGGTACGTCGAGAACATGGCACTGTGGCGCTACGACATGGCGTCCGAGGAAGAGATCCGGACCGTAAACGCCGCAGTTCGCTACGCACAGTCGGCTGCACCGGACAACGGCGCGGCGTACCGCGCACAAGGCGCCCTAGCGCTGGCTGCGGGCGATCTCAATGGCTGTCGGTTGGGTGCGGATCGAGCGGTCGAAAAGGATCGAACCGATGCCCGCGCGAAACTCATCTTGGCTGGATGCTATCTCGAGGGCAACGTTGCGCTCGCTATCCAGGAGGGTGAGCGGGCCCGAGAGCTCATGCCCGATCTGCGCCGAAGTGATCGTGTGCTTGCCCGCGCCTACGCGCAGGTTGGACGCTACGCGCAGGCGTTCCAGATGCTCGACGAGCGGTTGAAGCACGACCGAGACAATCCCCTCGTCCTGCTCGTCTATGGCGACATCGAGCGGTCGCTCGGGGAAGCGACCCGCTCTGGCGAGCTTTATCGCAAGGCTGCATCGCAAAAGGGCGATACGTTCGATGCGAACCTCGCGCTGGGGGCGCTCGAACTCGAGATCGGCGATCTCTCCGCGGCGTTCCGGGACACCCGCAAGGCTGCAGAGATGGATGGTCTACCGCCCGGTCGTTTGGCGTCGGCCAACGCGGCGCTGGCTCGGGTAGAACTCGAGCGGCGAGCCGCACCGAGCGCGATGGCGCTCGCCGAGAAGGCGCTGGAAGCTGAACCCAAGGACGTTGCGGCCCTGGTCGTGCTTGGTGAGGCTGCACTTCTGGCGAACGAAGATGATAAGGCGGTGGATGCCGCGAAGCGCGCCGTCGACCTTCGTCCGGATGAGCCGGCCGTACTCGTGCTCTCTGCACGCGCCGCACTGCGCCGCAACCAGGGGCCGCGCGCGATCGAAGACCTCGAGCGCGCGATCGCGAACGACCCCCAGGACCCGCGTCTGAAAGGTGTTCTCGCGGCAGTCTACTTGAGCCGAGGCGGCGCGCCCCAGGCTTATTCGCTCATGAGGAAGGCATCCGAAATGGATCCTCGCGTGGCTCAATCCAGGAAACGCTTCTCTCGGTATGCGCTCACATCGATTCCGGTCCGCGATGCGCTCCAGCAGTTTCAGAAGTCATCCTCCGACGAGCGAGACGCCGCGGTCGCGATCGCATCAGGTGGGCTCCTGCTCTATCATTTACATGACGTCGATGCCGCCAAGACGGCTCTTGAGCGTGCGCTGAAGGTCGATGCGGGCAACTTCACGAGTCTCGTATATCTCGGGCAGATTGCGCTTGATCGAAACGATGGGGCACTCGCGCTCGAATACTCGAAGAAGCTTCTCGCGGTCGAGCGGGGCGCTGCGCTCGGCTACTTGCTGCAGGGTCGCGCGCTGTCGATGCTGGGTCGACTCGAGCCCGCGAAGGAGCAACTGGAAGCCGCTCTCCGATCCGATCAGTCGTTGACGGGTGCGCGCGTAGATCTGGCGAGGGTTGCTTTGGCTTCCGGCGAGCGCAAAGTTGGGATCGATGGGCTCGCCTCGGCGCTCGAGTTCGACCCCTGGCGACTCGATGCTCGCCGCGCGCTCCGCGAAGCCGGCTATTGATACGTTCGCTTGCGCGTGACGCACTAACGGAACGGGTGACGCGAACGAACGTCCGCAAGACCGAGACCGAGACCGAGACCCGGCGGGCTTTCGCTTGACGATGTTTCGCATTGAGGCGAGCCTCGCCGCCGACTATGTCTTCTGTGTTGGTTGTCGGCGGCGGGGGCCGAGAGCATGCTCTGGTCGATGCGCTCGTCCGTGCGCCGAGCGCGCCCCAAGTGATTTCAGCGCCCGGAAATCCGGGTATCGGGCGGATCGCCGAGCGGGTGCCGGTTGCGGCGACCGACGTGGATGCCTTGACTGCGCTGGCGACGGAGCGCTCGGTCGATCTCGTCGTCGTGGGCCCGGAAGCGCCGCTGGTCGCCGGTTTGGCGGACCGCTTGGCTGAGGCCAAGGTCCCAGTCTTTGGGCCAACGAAGGCCGCGTCTCTCCTCGAGGGAAGCAAAGCCTTCGCGAAGGCGATCATGGCGGAGGCTGGCGTGCCGACGGCGAGGTGGGCGAGTTTCTCCGATCCGGACAAGGCGATTGCCTTCGCGCGATCGTTGGGTGGTGCGCCGGTCGTCAAGGCCGATGGTCTCGCGGCGGGCAAGGGCGTGATCGTGCCCCGAGACTTGGCGGGTACTGAGGCGGCCATTCACGCGATCCTAAGGGGGGATTTAGGGGCGGCCGGGAACCATATCGTCGTCGAGGAACAACTCGAGGGCGAAGAGATCTCGGTCATGGCTCTTTGCGATGGGGCGCGACTCGCCATGCTCGCGCCTTCGCAAGATCACAAGCGTCTTCTCGACGGGGACCGAGGACCGAACACCGGCGGCATGGGCGCGTATTCACCGCCGCCCGCGGCAACGCCGCAGCTCCTCGAGGAGGTACGGCGAACGTGCCTCGAGCCGGTGGTCGCACGTATGAGGGCGCGCGGGTGCCCGTTCCGCGGTGTCCTTTATGCGGGGCTCATGCTCACGGCGGACGGGCCCAAGACGCTCGAGTTTAACGTCCGCTTCGGGGATCCTGAGGCGCAGGTCCTCTTGCCGAGATTGGCGAGCGATGCTTTCGAGTTGTTTTCTGCGGTCGCTGCGGGGCGTCTTGATGAGGCGTCACCGGAGTTCTTGCCGGAAGCGGCGCTTTCAGTCGTCCTCGCGGCTCGCGGCTATCCAGCATCGCCCGTCGTCGGGGACGTGATCGCCGGCATCGAGGCGGCTGAAGAGGTTCCGGGCGTCACTGTCTTTCATGCCGGCACCGACTTCACGGAGGCTGGGCTCGTGACGTCCGGGGGCCGAGTGCTCAGTGTTACCGGGCTCGGCGCCGATCTGGAGGATGCGGCGCGGCGCGCCTACGAGGCGGCGCGGCGAATACGCTTCGAAGGTGTTCAGCTTCGGACGGACATCGGCCATCGTGGAATCGGCCGAGCCATCGGCTAAGCTCGCACCATGCTCTTTCTCGATCTCGACGGTACGCTCCTCGACGCGAGGGCCCGCTACTATGCAACGTATGTCGAGACGCTGCGGGCCGAGGACATCGGCGGCCTTCCTATTCCGGAGCGCGAGTTCTGGTTTCATCGCTCGGAAGCGAAGCCCTGGGACGAACTTCTCAAGATGTCCCGTTTGTTTCCGACGAAGTACGAGGCCTTCAAGGATCGGTTCGAGGAGAGGCTCGAAGCGCCCGAGATGTTGCTCCTCGACCGTGTTCGATCCGGTTCGTTGACCTTTCTTGGGAAGGTCTACACGAAAACGCCCATCGTGCTCGTGACGCTCCGCCGCGACGGCATTGCGCTCGAGAACCAGCTGGCAGAACTCAAGATCCGGAGCTACTTCGCGGAAGTGCTCTTTGGGGCGCCGAAAAGGCCACGTCGACCCAACAAGGACTTGCGGTGGCGGCACAAAGCCGGCCTCATTCGAGCGCGCTACAAGATGCCTCCGACCGACGCACTTCTCATCGGTGACACGGAAACAGACGTCGGCGTTGCTCGAAGCTTTGCCTGGGAAGTGTTCTTGGTGGAGGGTGGCCACCGAAGCAAAAGGCGTCAGATCAAGGCTGAGCCGGACCGAATCGTCGCCGACCTGTCGGCGAGCCTGAAGCATCTTCTGCCTGGGGGGCGGTGGCAGCGCTAGCTAAGAAGCTAGGCTTAGCTAAGAACGGTGAGCTCTAGGGCTTTGGTACCCAGGCGCATCCGCGCCCTCGCGATCGCGCGCCCTCGCTACTTTGCGGTGGCGGCCTTCATCAAGCGCGAGACCTGCCGGCTGGCCGTGTTGCCCTTGATGACGCCCTTGGATGCGGCGCGATAGACACGTGCGATGGCTTCCTTGACAAGGGTCGCGCTGTCTTCAGCACCTTTTTCGAGCGCTTCGCGCGCTGCCCGGACGGCCCGCCGGGTGCGAGAGCGGATGGCCGTGTTGCGGGCATTCCGCTTGTCGTTTTGCCGGTGCCGCTTGGCGGCTGACGGATGATTCGCCACTGATATTCTTCCTTCCGAGGGTGTCGGGCTGGGGTAGCCTCAGAGGGTAGACTTGTCAAGCGGTCTTCGTTTTCCCGCCGTCTCAGGATAGAGGTGAGCGGCCTTGCCCGAGCCCTCGATCCAGAAACTTACCACCCGTGCGGGGACTGTGGGGAGCCTCACCGCGGTCAGCCGCGTGCTTGGCTTGGCCCGAGAGATGGTCCTCGCGAACGCATTTGGTGCCGGCGCGGTCATGGACGCGTTCCTTGTCGCCTTGACCCTGCCCAATGTCCTGCGCCGGCTCGCGGGGGAAGGCGTGCTTGGCGTTGCCTTCGTCCCCGTGCTTGCAGAGGTCAAGACCGCAGGCGGCCCCCCCGCGATGCGTGGCTTCGTGAGCGCGCTGCTCGGCGTGTTCGTGCCGAGTCTTCTCCTTTTTACGCTTCTTGGGATCGCGTTCCCTGAAGTGCTCGTAGATCTTTTCGCGGTTGGGTTCGACCCCGAACGCGCACATCTCGCCGCTGAGATGACACGTATCTTGATGCCGTGCGTGTGCTTCATCTCGCTGGTGGCCCTCGCGAGCGGGGCGCTGAACCTTGAGGGCGTGTTCGCGGTACCCGCTGCGTTGCCGATGTTGCTGAACATATCGGTCGTGGTGGTGACGCTCGGTTTGTTGTCGCGCTTCGAGGTGCCCATCTACGGGGTCGCTTGGGCGGTGACCGTCGGAGCCGGCGCACAACTTGCGGTGCTCTTTCCGCTTCTTCGCCGTCATGGCTTGCTTGTTCTTCCGCGTTTCAACCTCTCGCATCCTGCGCTCGGGACGCTCGCGCGACGTGCGGCGCCGGCTGTGCTCGGGGTCGGCGTCTATCAGCTCAACATTGTCGTCGTTCGTACGATCGGGTCCTTTCTTCCAAGCGGAGAGCTCGCGTGCTACGGCTTTGCGACCCGGCTGCAGGAGCTTGCGCTTGGCGTATTTGCGGTCAGCATTAGCGTTGCGGCGCTGCCGACGCTCTCTGAGCAAGCGGCACGACGCGATGGTTCCGCGTTGTGGGCAACGAGCAACGCCGCACTCTGTGCCACCAATTTCCTGACCATTCCCAGCGCGATCGGTTTGGCGACCCTCGCGCAGCCGATCGTCGAAGTCTTGTTCCGGCACGGGGCTTTCGATCCAACGAGCGCCGCCCTTACGACCCAACTCGTTCAGATCTTGGCGCTGGCGATCGTGCCCATCGGGGTCGTGCGCGTCATCGTCCCGGTGTTCTACGCCTTAGGGAACACGATCATCCCGTTGGCCGGGGCTCTGGTTTCTTTGCTCTGCACGATTGTGCTCGGCCTGGTTCTCAAGAGCACCTGGGCGGTTTTCGGGCTCACGCTCGCCACGGTCTGTGCCGCCATCATCCAGAGCGCGCTGGTTGTGTCGCTGCTTCCGGTTTTGATGCGTTCGCGAGGACTGGTTCCGCTGAGAACCTTGAGAACCTCGGTTCCTGAGCCGACGAAAGCGGGGGATGGGGTGCTCATCCACGCGATGCGCTGCTTCGTTTCCGTCGGCGTTCCGGCGGCCGTGGCGCACTTCGGGCGAGCAGAGCTTTGGCCCGGCGCCGAGGCGTCGACGTTGGCGAAGGTTGGTTGCCTCCTGGTCTTGCTGTTCTTTGTAGGGCTTGGGTACTTCGGGTTCGCCGCGGTCCTTGCGGTGCCCGAGATGAAGTTGCTTGGGGCGATGATTCGCCGGCGTGTGAGAAAGCTGTGACGAAGTTTGCGATCTGTTCGCGAAGAGTGCGGTCGTCGTTGGCTTTTTCGTCGCCGCACAAAATTTGTGCTTGCGCGCGTGAATGGGGGCATTCGAGGCTTTGCCGGGTGATCGCTTCCTTGGAAGTGTGGGTTGGGCGTGGTAACGAGCGAACGCCCCTCGGGGCCACCGTTGTAAGATATGCAGAACCGCAGCCAGCCCATCGACGACGAGCAGAAGATTTGTGAGCCGACCGCGGAAGCACGTCGGAGCTTTGGCGAGGCGTTCGAGCGACTCGTGGGGGTGATGGCACGGCTGCGGGCTCCGGGCGGATGCCCGTGGGATCGTGCGCAAGATCTGCGATCGCTCCGGCCATACGTGATTGAAGAGGCCTATGAGGTCGTCGACGCCGTGAACTCGGGCGATGTCGAGGATCATCGAGAAGAGCTTGGCGACCTTTTGCTTCAGGTCGTCTTTCAGGCCGAAATTCGGCGAGAACAGAACGACTTCGACGCGGCGGATGTTGCACACGGTATCGCCGACAAGCTCGTTCGGCGTCATCCCCATGTTTTTGGTGAAGACCGCGCCGCCGACTCCGGTGAAGCGCTCAAGCGGTGGGAGGCGGTGAAGGCGAAGGAAAAAGAGGCGAAGAACCGAAAGGCAGGGCAAGGCGCATCGGGTGCGCCGCGCTCTGCGCTTGCCGGTGTTCCTTCTGAGCTCCCTTCTCTTCTTCGAGCCCAGCGCGTTTCGGAGAAGGCCTCGGGGGTCGGGTTTGATTGGAAAGACGTGGGTGGGCCGCTCGCCAAGGTCGATGAAGAGCTGGGCGAGCTGAAGGCCGCGATCGTTTCGAATGAGCGCGCATCCATAGAACACGAACTCGGCGATGTTCTGTTCTCGTTGGTGAACGTTGCCCGGTTTCTCGATCTCAGTGCGGAGGACGCTCTGCGCGAAACCACCATGCGGTTCTCCCGCCGGTTCGAATGGGTCGAAGCGGCGCTGCGCGCGCGAGGTTCGAGTGTGCACGAAGCGAGCTTCGAGGAACTCGATGCGGCATGGAATGAGGCGAAAAAGCAGGCTTCCTGAGGCTCCTTCGGGCTCATTGAACGACCGAGGCGTTCGCCCGACCGACGCGTTCGTCGTGATCATCGGGCGCCATCCGTGCCGTGGCGCCATCACGTGCCGTGGCGTCTCCTTGACCTGACGCCGCTACTCGTCAGAGGACGCGCCGTGGTTCACGAAACCGTGTTCGGCCAGGAAGGTCTCCGTGAGGCGGCCTCTAGGTTCGCCGGGCGACGGTTCCGCCGCGGCACGATATCCTTGGACCAGCCCGGCAACATAGCGTGCGATCAGGTCGATCTCGATGTTGACCGACGCGCCCGCCGAGAGCTGCTGCATGGTGGTGGAACGCCACGTGTGTGGAATGACCATGATCGAGAACGTACGGTCGGTGCGCGACGCGACGGTGAGCGAAATACCGTCGACGGCCACCGAACCGCGCGCGATCGTGAGGCCTAGGACATCCAGAGGGGCCTCGATCTCGACCGTGTAGGCGTTCTCGTTGGGGCGAACCTGGACGACGCGGCCGATTCCATCGACGTGACCGGCCACGATGTGCCCACCCAGCCTCGTCGTGGGCGTCACCGCCCGTTCGAGGTTGACCTTCTGGCCAGCGGCGAGTTTGCCGATCGTTGTGCGTTCGATCGTCGTCGGGCCGGCGTCCGCTTCGAAGGTCTGGCCCGAAAGCCGGGTCATGGTTAAGCACACGCCATTTGTGGCGATCGAGTCCCCGACGTGGAGCGAGGTCGGGTCGAAACGGGTGGCCACGGTCAGGATGCGACCACCCTGCGGTCCGGTCTGGACCCGTTCCACTTGGCCCAAGTCTTCGATAATGCCAGTGAACACGTCTTAGCATCGCCCGCTTCCATGGGGACCTGTCAATGGCAAATCGAGGCTTGCCAGCGTGGGTTTGCGCGTCTAGTCAAGCTGCACCCCGTGCCTTTCAGAAACGTCGAAGCGGCGATCCGCGAGATCGCCCAAGGAAAGATGGTCATCCTGGTGGATGACGAAGACCGCGAGAACGAAGGCGATCTCTGCATGGCCGCCGACCTCGTCACGCCAGAAGATATCAACTTCATGGCGTGCCATGGCCGCGGCCTCGTATGTCTTACGCTGACGTCCGAGAAGATTCGCGTCCTCGGTCTGCCGATGATGGTCGAGCACAACACGTCGACCTATGAAACCGGGTTCACCGTTTCGATCGAGGCGCGCGAAGGTGTTTCGACCGGCATCAGCGCGCGTGACCGCGCGCGAACGATCTTGGCGGCCGTCTCCGACAAGGCGGTCCCCACGGATCTCGTTTCGCCCGGCCACGTCTTCCCAATTCGGGCCCGCGACGGTGGCGTGCTGGTTCGTACTGGGCAGACTGAAGGGTCGGTCGATTTGGCGCGCCTTGCGGGTCGTGCCTCGGCCGGCGTGATCTGCGAGATCATGAACGATGATGGGTCGATGGCGCGCCGCCCTGACCTCGAGGCGTTCGCCGAGCGTCACGGGCTTCGCATCGTCACGATCGCCGAGCTCATCGAATATCGGCTTGCCCATGAGTCGCTGATCGAGACGGTCCAGTCGCGCGTCTTCTCCTCGACGCCGTGGGGCGAGATCGAACTTTTCGTGATGCGATCAAAGGTCGATGAACGCGAGCACCTCGTGATTCGGAAGGGCGTCATCGATCCCTCGGTGCCCACATTGGTTCGCGTCCAGTCGGTCGACTTACCGGCCGATCTCTTGAGCTTCGCGCTGACTGGTTGCGCCGAGCAAAACGCGGCCCTCAAGGCGATGGCGGAGGCCGGTAGCGGGGTGTTCGTCTATCTCGTACGGGCGCTCGGCGGCATGTCGCTCAGCGAGCAACTTGCGCAACTCGGACAGGAGTCCGTGCACCCGACGTATGACCGCGTCGGATCGCGGCTGACGCTCCGTGATTTCGGCATCGGCGCGCAGATATTGAAGAGCGTGGGTGTGCGGCGACTTCGACTGATGAGCAATCACGATGTGCGTATCGTGGGTCTTGAGGGGTTCGATCTCGAGATGGTGGAGCGCGTCGAGCTTCCGCTCAGCGCCTAGGATGGACGAAGGGAAGAGAATCAAATGGTGGCGATGATGATGCACGAGGGGAAGCTCAGCGGCGCTGGCTTGTCGTTCGGCGTGGTGGTTGGGCGCTTCAATAGCCTCATCACCGAGCGGCTGCTCGAAGGAACGCTCGATTGCCTTCGGCGGCACGGGACCGACGATGCTTCTATCCATGTTGTGCGCGTGCCTGGGAGTTGGGAGATCCCGCTTGCGCTCGCATGGATGGCCAAGGAAGGCCGCTACGACGGCTTGATCGCGCTCGGGTGCGTGATTCGGGGCGGAACGCCTCACTTCGACTATGTCGCGGCCGAGGTGACGAAGGGCGCGGCGCATGTGCAGCAGTCATCACTGACACCCGTTTCGCTCGGGGTGTTGACGACGGACAGCATCGACCAGGCGATCGAGCGGGCCGGGACCAAGCAGGGCAACAAGGGGTGGGACGCAGCGTTGGCGGCGCTCGAGATGGCGAACCTGAAGAAGGGGCTGGGCTAGCTGCGTGGGCACGCGACGTCGCGCGCGAGAATGTGCGCTCATGATCCTGTGCGGCGTCGATCTTTCGACGCAGAACGCTGATGCTGCGCTGGAGCGCTTCTGGGCAAACTTCGGGACCGGTCAGCCGCTCGATCCGCCTCCGCGGTTCGTCGAGGAGGGCGACGCGGCAGATTGGTTTGCGGTTCTTCCTTCTGATGAGATTCGCGCGTACACGGAGAGGCTCGTTCGCGGTGTCTCCGCCGAACGGGATGGTATTGACGAACTCATTCAAAAGACATCTCACCACTGGCGCATGGATCGAATGGCGCTCGTCGACCGCAACCTCTTGCGCATGAGCGTGTTCGAGATCGTCTACCTCGCGGACGACGTGCCACGAAACGTTGTGATCAACGAGGCCGTCGAAATCGCGAAGACCTTTGGTTCGGGGGAGTCGAGTGCCTTTGTCAATGGCATCTTGGACCGCATTGGTCGCACTTCTCAACCCGAGGCGCCGGATCGCTCGGCGAAGGAACAAGCGGATACGTAGCGTCGTCATCACCCGGGCGCACACGGCGCTTTGGGTATGAGATGTTTGGAGCCCATGGATGGAGCTCGAAGAGATTCTTCAGGCCTTGTGTGGACGCGTTCCGGAGGCGATCGCGGCGGTTCTTTGTGACTTCGAAGGCGAGCTCGTGGTGAGCGCGAGAGGCGAAGCGCAACTCCCCGAGGGGGCCGAGGAGAGTCTCTTTGACCACGTGCCGCGGGCTCGACGTCTGACCATCCCCGAACCCGAATACCTCCTTCGGCTTGCGGCGGCCGAACCCTGCGCCATCCTGCGCATGTTTCACGAATCGGGCGCACGGATAGGGCTGGGGGCGTTGAGGGAGATCGAGGTGCGGTATGCCTCGGTCGATATGTTGGTTCGGCAACTCTCCCACGAGTACTACGTCGTGCTGTTCTTGCGGCGCCCCTCACTGATGGCGCTTGCCCGACACGGGCTCCGGGCCGCGGGGCTCGCCATCGAGCCGCACCTGGCCTGAAGGTCGCGAGCCGCGACGCACCCCGCCACGCACCCCGCCACGCACCCCGCCACGCACCCCGCGACGGATGTGACGGATCCCGCAGTCGGTGAGGTGTGAGACCTGCGGTGAACCCGAACCGTCGAGCAGCATCGTCGATCTGTCGAGAACGGAAATGACGCTGACCGCGATGCGGACTGGCAAAGGTGAGGAAAGCTATGTTAACCCTCAAGAGTCATGTTTGGTGCTAAGCGAGGGGGACGATGACCGGTCTCCACTTGGATTTTGTTGTGTACCCGGATCCGGACGACGCTGCGTCCGGGATTGTAAGTGGCGCGATGTTGAAGGGTCAGGGGGCGCGACCAAAGCTCACGTTCCCCGATGTCTACGGCGCTGTTACGGTGTCGCGCGCGGGCAAAGAGATCGCAGAGCGGAAACCGGATCCTGTTTTGCCGCTCGTTACGAACTTCGTTCGAGCCGTGCCTTACCTCATCGATGGAGAAACAGAGACCGTTTTGCTGTCTGAGAGCGCCAACGGATTCTTGTTCGAGCCTTCCGGCGATGACATCTTTTTTTCGTTCTTCTCGGGGGATGCGTATGAGCCCGAGGAGTACTACATCGAGCATACATCGATACCGATCGCTGAGTTCGGTGAGCAGGTGCTGGCGATGGGGGAACGGCTCCGCGACATCATCAAGGTCGCCGACCCAGAGTTCTTCGAACGAGACGAGTACTCGAAGACTCTGGTTGAGTTCATCGACCTTGGACGTAAGGCGTTCAAGACCTTCAAGCTCGAGGTCGAGCGGGGCCTTCGGATCCCATTGTGATCCGGCGAGGTAAGAACGTCGATGCGAGACCGGATCGAGCCTCGCCCGTATCGCCTTGGGACTGCGGACAACGCGGATCCCGAGAACATCGCTGAACTCGAGGCCCGTCGCGAAAAACACGAGCGGCTCACACGCGGACGTCCGAAAAAGACGTTTGGTGCGCTCCTCGACGAGAAGATGAAGGACGGTCGGTCGGAACAGGACGACGACGAGCCCTCGGACGAAGAGCGCGAAGCGGCCTCGGCTCAGTCGCAAGGGTCTCTTCTTGGGCTCGCCCCCAACCAGTCGCCTGCGTTGGCCGACCCGGGATCGAAGCGCCGATCGGCTCGGGTCATCATTCGGGGTTGATGTTGGCGCTCTAGCTGTCGGTGTTGATTTCCGGTTAGCCTCGCGGCGATGTCCAAGGCTTCCGGTTCGCTTCCCACGATGGCGAAAGAGATCGCTGTGCTTTCGCGTGCGGGCTATCCGCTCATCTATTTGGTGACCGCGGAGGAAGATCGCGCGCTTGGCCTGGTCGAAATGGCCGCCGCGGCGGCACGCAAGGGCTTCGTTCGCTGGTCGAGCACCCTCGGATTTCATCATGATCCGGCCGTCGATGTCGCCGACGACGTGGGCGGAGACGCTCAGGTTGGAGGAAGCGCAGCGGAAGCGATGGCGGCGTTGGCCCGGCAGGAAGAGCCGGTCTTGGTTGCGCTGCTCGATCTGCACCCGTATCTCGGCGACCCCTCCGTCATTCGGCGACTTCGCGAGCGGCTTTCAGACGCCGTGGTCCGTCGCCAATCCTTCGTCATCATTGCCCCCGTACTGACGTTGCCGCCCGACCTCGAGAAAGACACGGCGGTCATCGATCTTCCGCTGCCGCGTGCGCCGGATGTGCTCGAAGAACTCCGGCGTGTGGCCGCCAGTGAGCGCATCGCCGTCGATCCGATCGTAGAAGACAAGGCGGTGCGCTCGGCGCTTGGCCTTTCGCTCAATGAAGCGCAGCGCGTCTTCCGAAAGGTGATGGTTCTGCGCAAGGGCCTCGCCGAAGACGATCTCAAGATGATCGTCGAGGAAAAGAAGCGGGTCCTCCGCCGGACCGATGTGCTCGAGTTCTATCAACTCGGCGAGAGTCTGAACGATGTCGGTGGGCTTGGCGAAATGAAGAAGTGGCTCGCGGCACGAACGCAGGCGTTTGGCCAAGAGGCTCGAGACTTTGGGTTGCCGCCGCCCAAGGGGCTGCTTCTGCTTGGAGTCCAGGGGTGCGGGAAGTCTCTGTCGGCGAAAGCGGTCGCCGAGCTTTGGAAGTTCCCGCTTCTGCGCTTGGATGTCGGGGCGGTGTTCTCGGGCGCTGGTGGCGCGCCCGAGGCTGCGATTCGGGAGTCGATCAAGATTGCCGAGAGCTTGGCCCCGGTCGTGCTCTGGATCGACGAACTCGAAAAAGGCTTCGGACAGGTCGAGGGTGACGAGACGAGCATGCGTGTCTTCGGCAGTTTCATCACGTGGCTGTCGGAGAAGACGGCCGAGGTTTTCGTCGTGGCGACGGCGAATGACGTCTCGCGATTGCCACCCGAGCTACTTCGTCGGGGACGTTTCGATGAGATCTTCTTTGTCGACCTTCCGAACCAGCACGAGCGGCTGGAGATCCTCAAGATTCACATCAAGAAGCGGGGCCGGCACCCCGAGAGCTTCCCAACCCTGTCGAAAGTTGCCAAGGGAACCGAGCATTTTTCCGGTGCCGAATTGGAGCAGGTCGTTATTTCGTCGCTCTATCGAGCGTTCGCGGAGAAGCGGGAGGTGAACGATCACGACCTCGAGCTCGCGGTGAAGGAAGTCGTACCGCTGTATGAGACCTTCGAGGATCGGATCAAGTGGCTTCGAGACTGGGCGCGCACGCGCGCGCGGTCGGCGACGCTCGACTCGTCGGTGCTTGACTTGTTCGGCGAATAGCGAACTCGCGGAGCTCCGCGTTCGGTGGCGCCCGGGCGTCCAAAATTCGTGGCCTGGGTAGGACGACGTTGGTAGAGAGAGAGACACGATGGTTGTGGCCGAAAGTAATGCATCCGACTTGATGAGAACTGAGCTCCTCGAGCTGTTGCGAACGAGATCGTTTGCGCGACGCGCGGTCACGCTCTCGTCCGGGAAGACATCCAATTTTTACATCGACTGCAAACAAGTCACCCTCGATGCGCGTGGGCATGTTCTCATCGGCAAGCTCCTGTTCGAGGCGCTTCGCGCCGTTGAGTCGTCGGACGGGGTGCGGTTTGACGGGGTGGGCGGGCTGACGCTCGGCGCGGATCCGCTGGCCTCGGCGGTGTCGCTGACCTCGTCGCTCGAGGGGCATCCTCTGCCTGCCTTTATCGTTCGTAAGGAACCGAAGGCCCACGGAACAGAGGTGTACCTCGAAGGGATGGGCAACATCCCATCCGGTGGGCGTCTGGCGGTCGTGGAAGATGTGGTGACGACGGGTCGTTCCGCGATGGTTGCGGTCGAACGGGTGCGGAGCGCGGGCTATCGGGCGGAACTTGTGTTGGCGTTGGTCGACCGGCTCGATGGAGGTCGTGAGGTCATCGAAGCCGCCGGGCTGAAGCTCGTCACGTTGTTTGACCGTCGTGATTTCATGGGCGATGACGGCGGCCTCGAAGGTTGAGGTCTCGCCTGCGAACGCGATGCGCAATATCCGGATCCGGCGCACCGTCGACGTTCGACGCCGACGCCGACGCCGACGAAGGCGGGGCTAGGCGAGGAGAGACGACGCGAGGGGAGGCGAGGCGAGGGGAGGGGAGACGACGCAAAGGCGAGCAATGCGACGGCGCGTCTTCGGTTGCCGGTCACACGAGATCTTCGCGCTTCAAGATCGTGTCGGCCGGGGCTTCGTTGCTGGCCGCGGTGGGGAAGTCGATCGTGTAGTGGAGGCCGCGCGACTCTTTGCGTGCCATCGCACTCTTAACGATCAGCTCGGCGACGGTGCAGAGGTTTCGGAGCTCGACGAGATCGCGCGTCACGGTGGCGTTCCAGTAGAATTCGCGGATCTCCGCCTTGAGCGTCTCGATGCGGCGCGCGGCGCGCCGAAGGCGCCGGTTACTCCGAACGATGCCGACGTAGTTCCACATGAAGCGTCGGATCTCGTCCCATGACTGGGTAATGACGACGAGCTCATCGGAGGGAACGGCATTCCCAGGATTCCACTCTGGGACGTTGGCGAAGGCCGGCGTTGGGCCTTGTTGGTAGCGCTCGCTGGCATGGGCTGCGCGGTGACCGAACACGGCGGCTTCGAGGAGGCTGTTGGAGGCGAGACGGTTGGCGCCATGCATGCCTGTACAGGCCGCTTCGCCGGCAACGAAGAGGCCCGGGATCGTGCTCTCTCCGTCCAAGTCGGTTCGCACGCCCCCGCAGACGTAGTGGGCGGCCGGGACGACGGGGATCGGCTGTCGTGTGAGGTCGACGCCGAAACTGAGGCACTTCGCGTGGATGTTTGGAAAACGACGATGCAGGAAGTCGGCATCGAGGTGCGTCATGTTGAGCAGGACGTAGTCGTCGCCGGTTCGCTTGAGTTCGGTGTCGATCGCGCGCGCGACGATGTCGCGTGGCGCCAGCTCGCGAAGTGGGTGGTAATTCTGCATGAAGGACGACCCATCCTGGCGCTGAAGAAGGCCGCCCTCGCCTCGAAGGGCCTCGGAGATCAGAAACGATTTTGCCTGGGGATGGAACAGTACCGTGGGATGGAACTGGATGAACTCCATGTTCGCCACCTCGGCCCCAAGGCGCCAGGCCATGGCGATTCCGTCACCGGACGCGACGTCGGGATTTGACGTGTATAGGTAGACCTTCGATGCGCCGCCCGTGGCCACGAGTGTTACGTTGGCGAGGATGGTTTCGACGCGGCCTGCCTCCTCGTTCAGAACGTAGGCTCCGAGGCAGCGATCATCCGTGTGCTGCGTGTGGTGCGGCGCCGCTTGCATTCCTTCGACTTTGCGGGTGCTCAAGAGATCGACGGCCGTGTGGTTTTCCAGGAGCAAGATGCTGGGCGTTGTGCGCACGGCCTCGAGGAGCCCGCGCATGATTTCGCGCCCGGTAATGTCGCCTGCATGGACCACCCGGCGGGAGCTGTGGCCTCCTTCGCGTCCGAGGTCGTACTCGACGGGCGGTGTCTCTCCGCCTCCGTGTCCATTTGCCGTCATATCGAACTTCACGCCGACCGAGGCGAGTCGCTCGATGACCGCCGGTGCCGCACGAACCACCATCTCGACGACTGGGCGGCGACAGAGGCCGGCGCCGGCCGTCAAGGTATCCTCGACATGTTGTTCGAAGGAATCCTTGGCGGTGTTCAGGACCGCCGCGATTCCCCCCTGCGCGTAGTTGGTGCTTCCTTCGGTCGCGACGCGTTTGGTCACGACCACGACCCGCCGACCCAAGCGGCTGGCCTCCAGCGCATAGGTGAGCGCGGCGAGGCCGCTCCCGATGACCAGGGCGTCACAGGTTCGTGTCATGTTCGCGGCAACCTATGATCGTTGGGGCGGGTTGCCACGAGAATTCCGCGCGGACCGGCGGGTTCGGAATGCCGACTTGCAGCCGCCGTCGGGACTGCTAGGATAGGTGAGCTTGGGTGTACCCTGTGAGGCGCATGGCGCGATGAACCGAAACCCGTCTGAATGGTCAGGAGCTTCTCGCCTGCGTGCGACCTCACGGGTGCACGTCGGGTTTGGGCCCGATGGGTCGCCCGGCGTCTCTGGTTGGTTTGGGCTGCGCGCGGGGCGAACTCGCGCCGCGCATCGAAAGAGACGCGGCATCCGTGGTCTTTCCAGTTGTTCTCGGGGTTTCGTCCTTGCCTTGGCCGTCGTCTTCGGTGGCGCCGGATCGTTGGGAGGCCTACGTGCCGCTTCGGCGGAGCTCTACAGTTGGGTCGATGACGATGGCGTCCTCCACCTCACGAACGAGCCGCCGAACGCCAACTACCGGCCTTACGGGACGGCAGAGGGCGAGGGTGACGCTGAGGGGTTTGGCGGCGACAAGCCTATCGTGGTCGTCTATCCGGCGGGGCCTCCGCGCGTTCTCTACCGCGTCAACGTGACGAAGTACGACGACGTGTTGAGGCGCGCCGCGGTGCATTATGGACTTCCGTTCGCGTTCTTGAAGGCGGTCGCCAAGGTTGAATCGAACTTCAATCCAAAAGCCGTCTCTCATGCGAACGCAAAGGGCCTGATGCAGCTTATCGACGCGACGGCTGAGCTCGTGCGGGTCGATGACCCCTTCGACCCAGTCCAGAACATCTTTGGCGGTGCTCGCTACCTTCGCATGTTGGCCAATGAGTTCGACGGGAATATGGCTTTGGTTGCGGCGGCCTACAACGCAGGCCCGCATCGTGTTCGAAAGCGCCGCGAGATCCCGGAGATCACCGAGACGAAGCGCTACGTCGAGCGGGTACTTCAAATGTACCGCTACTATCGAAGCGCCGGCTGAGGCACAGTGGATGTGCCGCCCGATTCTGCGGGCCATGGGGGCATGGCACGACGAGCGGTGGTCCGGCTGGACACGACACCCATGGGCACGACGACAACAACAAGCACGACGGCGACCACAAGCACGACGGCGACGACAAGCACGACGGCCCCACAGATGGAGGCAGGGACGACGCGGTCTGGTGGGACAGGGGCGACGGTCCCCATGACGAGCAGAGAAGGTACAGCGGGCGCGGGTGCGGGTGCGCTGCCGCGACCGCGGCGTCGCGAAGTCAGTCTCAAGGTCGCCTTTTCCCTCCCGAACATCGTGACGTACATCCGAATCCTCGCCGTGCCCGGCGTTTTGGCGGTCATGCAGTTCGATTCGCGCCGGAATGCATTCTTGGCGGCGATGTTCTTCGCGCTCGCCTCCGTGACCGACTTCTTGGATGGCTACCTGGCGCGTCGCTTCAACATGGTCTCGATGATCGGGAAGTTCATCGATCCGCTGGCCGACAAGCTGATGGTGATGGGGACGCTCTTGATGCTCATCCACCTTGGACGGGTATCGGTCTGGATCGTCTACATCATCCTCGCGCGGGAGATCGTCGTGACGACGCTTCGAACAGTCGCGGCGGGGGACGGGCTGGTCATCGCGGCCCGTGATCTTGGGAAGCAGAAGACGGCAATTCAAATGATCGGCATCTGGGCGCTGCTCGTGCACTACGACTATCCGATCGACCTCTTTCATAGTCGCCCGATCGATTTTCATATCCTGGGGACCTACTTCCTCTATGTCTCGGTGTTCTGGTCGCTTGCCTCCGCGCTCGAGTATTTTGTTGGGTTTTTTCGCGCCCTCGCTTCGCGCGAAAGACGAGAATCGGAGGATCGTAGTGCTTGACTCGCTCAAGGTCGGGTGATAGGTCGCTGAATTCATTGGGACGATAAACAAGCGGGAGTAACTCAGTGGTAGAGTGCAACCTTGCCAAGGTTGAAGTCGCGAGTTCGACTCTCGTCTCCCGCTCTCTTGTTTCGCTGTCGAACTTCTTGTCGAGAGTGATCGTGCAGTGCCAGGTCTCCATGTCCTGGGTCATCTATTTGTGAGCGCCTATCTGGACTGACCGTCGGGTGTCAGCCTGCTGTGGCCAACGCTGCGACCAACCAACCGTTGCGCCTGGTTGGGCAGACGTCTCCCTCGCCTGATTGGGCCGATTTGTCGGGACTGGTCCGTCTTCTGTGTGCGGGTGCCGAGCCATCGTGGTAACCGAGGTCGACATGGTGAAGAAACCTTGGGGCGGGCGTTTCGAAGGGCCGACCGACGCGCTTGTTGAAGCCTTTACGAGCTCCATTGAGGGCGACCGACACATCGCAATCGACGATGTCGAGGGGAGTCTCGCGCATGCTCGGATGCTCCAGGACGTCGGCGTGATCTCGACGGCCGACGGAGAGAAGATTGCGGGTGGCCTCAGGACGATCCGGCGGGAGATCGAGACGGGGACGTTCGCCTGGAACTTGGCGCTCGAAGACGTGCACATGAACATCGAGCGGCGTTTGGCCGCGCTGGTGGGCGACGATGTGGCGGGACGCCTTCATACGGCGCGTTCGCGCAACGATCAGGTGGCGCTCGATGTCAGGTTGTTCTTGCGCCGGCGTCTTCGCGACATTGTGGAGAAGCTCGTCGCCCTGGAGCACGCCTTGATCGAAAAGGCCCACGCCAACATCGATGTGATCATGCCCGGGTACACGCACATGCAGCGGGCGCAACCGGTGCGACTCGCCCACCATCTCCTTGCGTATCGCGAGATGTTCGCGCGAGATCGAAGTCGCGTGACCGATGCGATGAAGCGGGCGCTCGTGAGTCCGCTTGGATCGGGTGCTTTGGCGGGCACGCCACATCCGATCGACCGTGAAAGGGTCGCTTCTTTGCTCGGTCTTGGCGGCGTGACGGCCAACTCGATGGACTCAGTGGCGGATCGTGACGCGCTTCTCGAAGTGTTGTCCGTGTCGGCGATTTCGATGATCCACTTGTCCCGGTTGAGCGAAGAGATTGTGTTGTTCGCGTCAGCCGAGTTCGGTTTCATCGAGATCGAAGACGCCTTCACGACGGGGTCGTCGATGATGCCCCAGAAGAAGAACCCAGACGTGGCCGAGTTGGTTCGCGGTAAATGCGGGCGGGTTGTGGGTGATCTCGTGTCGTTGCTCGTCACGATGAAGGGCTTGCCGATGACCTATAACCGGGACATGCAAGAGGATAAGCCGCCGTTGTACGACAGCTTGGACACCTGGGCCGGTTGTCTCGAAGTCACGTCGCGCATGATCCCGGCCGTGCGTTTTCGCGAGGACCGACTTTCGAACGCGCTTCGGGAAGGCTTCGTCACGGCGACTGAACTCGCGGATCACCTCGTTACGCGGGGCGTTCCGTTTCGCGATGCGCACGAGGTCGTCGGCCGGATCGTTGGCCACTGCGTGGCCGCGAAGAAGACCCTGGACGATCTCGATCTCGAGGCGCTCCGCCGCTTTCACCCCGACTTCGGCGAGGACGCCCTCGAGTGGATCGACGTGCAGCGCGCCGTGGACCGACGCGATCTCATCGGCGGTCCGAACCGCGCGCGGGTAGCGGCGGCCATCGACGCCGCACGGCAAGACCTAGAGGCCGCGTTCGCAGCGGGTTGGCTGACGACGACATAGCGACCAAGCATGGGTGGTCGGTGGTTCGTCGGCGGATCACCATCACTGGACGGGTTCGCTGAGGAACGTGATGCGGTGGGATGGTGTCGAGCGGCCGGAGGGCCGGGCTTCAACGGCGCGAGCGATCGCGCCCGTGGTCGCCCTTGTGGTCGCGCTCGGGTTTGGGGCGGGTGTTGGCGCCTGCGGCATCAAGGCGCCGCCTCGACCACCGCCGCAAGCCGAGGTCACGCCCAACGAACCGGCATCGGCCTCGACACCGGCCTCGGCACCGGCCTCGGCACCGGCTTCGACACCGACACCAGCACCGGCTTCGACACCGACACCGGCGTCCGGGGTGGCGCCCACCAAGTCTCGATCGAACGCCGACGATGTGGCGTCTCCTAAGGGGACGCGGTAGGAGCAGAACTTTCGATGCATCACTTTGAGTACGGGTCGAACGGTTCGATGAGCGCGGAGGGTGTCGACCTCGAGCGGATTGCCGAGGCCGTGGGCACGCCGACTTACGTCTATTCGGAGGCGACGATTCGGCGCCACTTCGCGGTGTACGACGAGGCGTTTTCGGGGCATCCGCACCTCATCTGCTACGCGGTGAAAGCGAACACGAATGCGAGCATTCTTCGGATCCTCGCTGAAATGGGTGCGGGCGCCGACATCGTATCGGAAGGCGAGCTCTTCCGAGCGCTTCGCGCCGGTATTCCGGCCGATCGCATCGTCTTTTCCGGCGTGGGTAAGACCGCGCGGGAGATGGCGGTTGCGCTCGATGCGGGCATCCTGGCGTTCAACGTCGAGTCGGAGCCGGAGCTCCATCTGCTGGCTGAGGTGGCGCGCGAGAGGCGGCGCACCGCTCACGTTTCGCTTCGCGTCAATCCCGACGTCGACGCCAAGACGCATCCTTACATCTCTACTGGGTTGCGCGAGTCGAAGTTCGGAATTCCGATCGGCGACGCGCGCCGCATTGCCGCGATGGCCAAGGATATGGCCAGCCTTGATGTCGTGGGCGTCGACTGCCACATCGGGTCGCAACTCACTTCGCTTGCGCCGATCATGGAAGCGCTCGATTCGGTCCTGGCGCTCGTGGACGCCCTGGCTGTGGATGGACACCACATTCGGGAGATCGATCTCGGTGGGGGACTCGGGATTCCGTATGACGCCAAGAAGGCGAACCCGCCACTCCCGCGCGAGCTTGGCGCGGGCGTGATCGAACGGTTCCGCGGGCGCAGCGAGCGGATCATCCTCGAGCCTGGCCGGGTGATCGTGGGCAACGCCGGTGTCCTCCTGACGCGTGTGCTCTTTGTGAAGCAGACCCCCGATCGCACGTTCGTCGTCGTCGACGCGGCCATGAACGACTTGATGCGGCCTGCGCTCTACCAGGCGCATCATGAGATTTTGCCGATTCGACGAGTGCGCCAGGTCGGGGGCGTCGCGAGGCCGGTTGAGGTCTCGGTGGCGTCGGCTGATGCTCCCGCCGCCGAGTCGGCTCGTGCGGTCGAGTCGGTCGGACTTCACGAGTCGCTGGAACCGCGGGATCCGCAGGATCTGCAGGAACCGAAGGATCCGCAGGATCTGCAGGAACCGAAGGATCCGCAGGATCCGCAGGATCCGCAGGATCCGCAGGATCCGCAGGAGCTGCTCCATGTCGTCGACGTCGTCGGCCCGATCTGTGAGTCATCGGACGCGTTCGCGCGGCAACGTGCGTTGCCGAAGGTCGAGCCTGGAGATCTGCTTGGCATCATGAGTGCTGGAGCCTACGGCTTCAGCATGGCGTCGACGTACAACTCTCGCCCGCGGGCGGCCGAGGTTTTGGTTCGAGGGGAAGCGTTTCATGTGATTCGCGATCGCGAATCGCTCGAGGCCCTCGTGGCTTCGGAATCATTTGCGCCATGGCTCAATGAAGGAGGAGCGGCATGACGATAATCGAGAAGCTCAAGGGCGCGCTGACTGCGCTCGTCACGCCTTTCGATACGGCGGATGCTGTCGATACGACGGCCCTCGCACGCATTGTGGGCGAGCAAATCGAGCGCGGGATCGATGGATTGGTGGCCTGTGGTACGACCGGAGAGAGCCCAACTCTGACGGCCGCGGAGCAGGAGCGGGTGGTGCGGACGACCGTCGAAACGAGCGCCGGGCGGGTCCCGGTTGTGGCGGGCACCGGGACGAACGCGACGAAAGCGACGGTCGAGGCGACGAAGCGCGCCCGAGCATGGGGCATCGATGCGGCGTTGGTCGTTGTTCCTTACTACAACAAGCCGACTCAAGAGGGTCTCTTTCGGCACTTCAAGCAGGTCTTCGAAGAGACGGGCGTCCCGATCATCGCCTACAACGTTCCGGGGCGAACGGTGACCGATCTTCTCCCGGAGACGATAGGTCGCCTCGCCGAATGCGGCGCGATCGTGGGCGTGAAGGATGCGACCGCGAACATGCGAAGAACCGTTGAGACGCTCGAGGCGGTGGGCTCGCGTCCCTTTGCGATGCTGTCGGGCGACGATTTTACGATCCTCCCCTTTGTCGCGTTGGGTGGGCACGGGGTCATCAGTGTGGTGAGCAATCTCGCGCCGGGTGACACCGCCAGGCTCGTTCGCGATGTGGCCGCCGGAGATGTCGAGGCTTCGCGTGCGCTGAACGCGCGACTCGTGGCGCTCAGCGCTTCCCTGTTCGACGTGTCGAGCCCGATCCCGATCAAAGCGGCGATGGGGCTCGCTGGCTGGTGTGCGCCCGCGGTTCGTCTCCCGCTCGTTGAGGCCGATGCGCGCACGACGAAAGCGGTGGCGCGTGCCATCAATGTCTACCGAGGGCAGCCGGAGGGCGCAGCCATCGAAGGATTCATGTCGTGATTCCGATCGTCGTTTCCGGTGCGCGCGGGCGCTTGGGGCAACGCATTCGTAGGCTCGTGGAGGCCGCTTCGGATCTGTCGCTGGCCGGGTGCTTGGTCCGGCCGGGCACGGAGGACGGCGAGAGGATGACGAGCGATCCGAGCGTCATCACTGCGGGGACGGTGCTTATCGAAACGGGGCCGCCGGCCGTCGCGGAGCGACATGCCGAGCACGCGGCGGCGGTGGGTGCGGCCGTGCTCATGGCGACGACCGGCTTTGAGCGCGGCGCCGACGCCCGCTTCGATGCCCTCGCCGATCGATGCCCGTTTCTGCTGGCGCCTAACTTGTCGCTCGGAATCGCCGTGCTCGAGGATCTCGTTCGGCGCGCTTCGGCCGTGCTTGGCGAGTACGATGTCGAGATCGTCGAGGCGCATCACCGCAAGAAGGTCGACGCCCCGAGCGGTACGGCGTGGGCGCTTGCGCGGGCCGCGTCTTTGGCACGGGACGGGGATATCGAACGCGACGCGATTCTGGCGCGTGCGGGAACGACGGGGCCGCGATCCGCGACTGAGATCGGGATGCAGTCCATCCGGGGCGGCGACGTGGTGGGCGAGCACACGGTTTACTTCCTCGGCCTCGCCGATCGAATCGAGTTGACCCATCGGGCCCAAGATCGAGACGTCTTTGCCCACGGAGCCGTTAGGGCGGCTCGGTTCTTAGGGGCGCCGGGCCGGAGTCCGGGTCGATACACGATGCGCAATGTCCTCGGCCTCGACCCGGCTTGAATGCCTGGCGGGTGCGGGTGCTCCGTGTAAACGGTGCGTTGTCCGAACGCTGGTGCGTTGTCCGAACGCTGGTGCGTTGTCCGAATGCTGGTGCGTTGTCCGAATGCTGGTGCGCTGTCTAATGATCCAGCGCATGCGCCATCGGCGGTTCGCGGTCATGCCAGATTTCCGGTGGCGGAACGCGGACGCGCGGGGCGGTGGCCCACATGCGATCGAGGTCGTAGTGGGCCCGGGTGTCCTCGTGGAAGATGTGCACAACGATGTCGCCGTAGTCGAGGATGATCCAACCGGTTCGGCCTTCCCGGCCAAGGAGCGCTAGGCCTCGTTTGTCTCGAAGTTCGTCCTCGATGGCGTTCGCGATGGCCCGTGTCTGCCGGTCGCTGTAGGCGGTCGCGATGACCAGGTAGTCGGTGTAAGAATTCCGTCCTTCCACACCGATGATCGTGACGTTCTGACCTTTCTTGTCCTGCGCAACCTTGGCCACTTCGAGGGCCTTCGCCTTAGATTCGATAACGACGACCTTGTTCCTTTCTGCCGCATCCGGACGTCGTCGATCGCTCATCCATCGAACGCCCGCCTTGGCACTCGGTCTTTACGCCTTGTTCGACCCAGGCTTCATCATAAGGAGTGCGCTGGGGCGCACACAAGGCACTCGGGGCCACTTTGCGCGCCTCGGTGGCCGCGCCTGGACCGGTGGAGGGGCGATCAGGGTCGTAGGTCGGCCCGGAAAAACCGATGCAACCTGCGGACCCTTCGGATCGACTTGCGCAGCCAGCGGCCCAAGTCGTCCAGGGCCCGGGGCATTCGGACCGAGAGGATCGCCCTGAGACTGGCCTGCGCGAACTCGGTCATCGAGAGGAGGAGCCGGAGGCGTTGGACGTCGAAAGGCGTCTCGAGGCCGGCGCTGGAACGCCAGTCTACCTCGGCCAACGCCGCCTCGATCGCGAGCCGAGCCCGCTCCATCAGCATCCATTCTCGGGACCGCAAGACGTGGGTGATGGTCGGCCAAACATCCAGGCGGGCCTCATACGGCGCGTGTCGGTGTGCCCCGGTCGGTCGAACCAGGCCGTGGGCCTCGAGCTCTGTGACCGCAAGGTGGACCAGGGACCGACTGACCCCTAGGAAGTCAGCGATCTCCGTTTGCGAAAGGGGAACGCTTCGGATAGCCATCAAGGCCCAGACACGTCCGTGGATCGATTTGAAACCCCAGGCCTCGATGAAGTCACCGACCGCCCCGCAAACCTCACGAACGCATTCGTTGATGCGATCAAGGTTCGGGCCTGAAGACGAAGGTTCGGCCGCTTCCTTGGGGGCCTCATCGGGGCTCGGGTGCCTCTCACGGGTCAACGGGCGGTTCTCCTGTTCCTCTCCGGTTACCTTCCCGTGCGGGAGGGCAGATGTCGATTCAAAGATCGTTGAACATCTTGTGGGCACCGGCCCTCTTGGAACCATGATTTGGCGGATCTGCGCCGTCTTGTCCACAGAATGCTTGCTTTGACGATGTCGTCTCGAGTTCACTAAACGCTGAACAGTGCCGGACGTGGTGCGTGATGCGCAGTCCCGTCGCGGGGAGGAGGTTCGAAGAGATGTCGATGCTGGCTCGACGAAAACCAGAGGCCGAAGCTTCGCCGAGAGTTCTGAGGAGCCTCCAAGCGACGTGCCACGCGCGTGGGCTCGGGGCGCTGGCCGAGCGCATCGCGGACCTTGACGGCTTCATCCAAGACGATCTGATGCAGATCGAAAGTGTCCTCAGGGAAATCAAAACCCCGGACGATGTGGTCGGGCGTTCGGCCCAACACCTGCTTTCGCGCGGTGGGAAACGTCTGCGTCCGCTGTGTGTTGGGCTGGCGAGTCGCTTGGGTGAAGGTGGATTCAACGCATCGGCGCGAGAGTTGGCGGTGGCCGTCGAGCTCATTCACAACGCGACGTTGCTCCACGACGATGTCGTTGATCTCGGCGATCGTCGCCGTGGCCATGAGACCGCCCGTGTCGTTTTCGGAAATGCGGCATCGATCTACTCGGGTGACTGGCTGCTGATCGAGGCGCTCCGCCGAGTGCATACAGCCGACGTGCCTGGCGTGCTGCTCCGCCTCTTGTCGACCATCGATGAGATGATCGCGGCGGAGGCACTTCAGTTGGCGCGGCGCGACGAGCTCGTCGCCGATCGCGACGTGTATTTTCGCGTGATCGAAGGCAAGACCGCCTCGTTGTTTCGATGGGCCACGTACGCGGGCGCGCGCGCGGGGCTGCTTGGGGAAGAAGAGTGCGAGTGTGTCGGACGATACGGCGAGAATCTGGGACTCGCCTTCCAGATGATCGACGACGCGCTCGATCTCAAGGGTGACGTTTCCGTGGTCGGCAAGGATCTCCTCGCCGATGTGCGAGAGGGTAAGGTGACGTATCCCTTGCTCGTCATGCTCGAGGCCGAGCCGTCGGTTGCGACCGCCATCGAACAGATGGCCGGCTCGGGCACGCGTCCCGAGGAGGGTTCGAGCGCCGACGAGGGTTCGAGCGCCGATCTCGAGACGGCACGTCGGGACATTCTCGCCGCCCTCGAGCGTACGAAGGCGGTCGAAGTGACGATGGCGCTGGCGAGCGACTACGCTCAGCGAGCGTGCCAGAACCTCGAAGCACTCCCGCCCAGTCTTGCACGATCGGCGCTCGAAGCGGTCTCTGAGGCGTTGGTGGTTCGGGATCGATGACGGTGGAGACCGAGGCGCGGGCCGCCGTGGACGGATGAGATGAAGCAGCAGGTCGACATGAAACAGGTCGAGATGGATGGCTCCGGGGCGATGTTCGACGCGATCGCCGAGCGGTACGATGGGCTCAATCGCGTGATCTCGCTCGGGATGGATCAATCCTGGCGCCGTCGTACGGTTCGAGCCCTTCGACTCGAGGCGGGCCAGCGGGTCTTGGACGTGGCGACCGGAACCGCGGACCTCGCGATCATGGCGGCGCGGATGCACGAGGGCGTGGATTTCGTGGGTGTCGACCCCTCGCCAAAGATGGTGGCGATTGGTGCGGAGAAGATTGAGCGCGCGAAGCTGGGAGGGCGCGTCGTCCTTCGACTTGGGGACGCCTGCGCGTTGCCGGCGGCCACCGCATCGTTCGATGCGGCGATGATGGCCTTCGGGATTCGCAATGTCGTCGATCGTCCTCGTGCGCTCGAGGAGCTGGCGCGGGTTGTTCGTCCGGGCGGCCGGATTGCGATCTTGGAGGCGTCGCAAGCGAGTCGCGGCTTTTTGGCACCGCTCGCGCGCTTTCACGCCCGGGTGGTGGTCCCGAGGTTGGCGAGTTTGTTCTCGTCGCGCGAAGCCTACGAGTATCTCGAGACGTCGATCCGCGCCTTCCCGCCGCCGGCGGCTTTTCGTGTGATGCTGGAAAACGCCGGGCTCTTGGTTGAGCGCACGGATTCGTTCACTTTGGGCGTCGTCTCGCTCTACGTCGCCATCTCACGAGGTCCAATCATCTCACGAGGTCCAATCGAATGATCGCCGGCGGTCTTTCGCACGGCGTGGAGGCCGACGCGAGCGCGTGGCCGCTCGAGCCCGTGGTTGCGTTTGCGCGCGACGCGCTATCCAAGGTCCTTCGCGGCCCATCTTCGATCGTGATGCTCTGCCTCCCCGCACCGCGCGCGCGTCTGACGCGGCTTTTCGATGTTCCCTGGGCCACGGACAACGCGTTTCTTTGGAATCCCCCGACCAGCCCAAAGACGGGGTCAGACCCGAAGACGGCGGCGACGCATTCTGTGGCGATGAGTTCGGCCGTTTGCGCGCCAACATGTCCGGCTACGGCGGGCTACGCGGTCGCTCGGCGCATCGATCTCGCGCATCATGAATCGCCGGCCGATGTGGCCCGGCTTGGCCAGGCGATGTTGGCCGAAATCGAGATCGTCGTGCATCCGGCTCTTCCGAAGGCGGCGATGGTTGCGCCTCGTTTCTTTGGCGGCTTGGCGTTCGACGGGCATGCCTCGGTGGTGGGCCCGCCGTGGGAGACGTTCGGGGCGGGAAGCTTCATTCTCCCTCGTTGGACCTACGTGCACGGCGAGGGCGACTCTGCCGTCCTGGGGTGCATCGTGTCGGCCGAGGATGCTGTTGTCGACGACAGCGGCGATTCCACGACTGAGGCGTTTGTGGAGCGTCTTGGCGCGACGTACCGTATCCTGGCGACGAGCGACGTGCGGAGGAGTCCGCACGAGCTCGAGCCGGCTTCGCCGGTTTCCGTGGATGAAACGCCGGTCGACGTCTTCTCGACTCAGGTCGAGGCGATTCGGTCCGGGATCCGTGCCGGTCGGTTCGGCAAGGTGGTGGCCGCACGCCGAAGCGTGGTGCGCGCGACGCGCCCGCTCTCGGTCTGGCGGACGATGGACGCACTGGCGACAGCACACCCCGGGACCCTCAAATTTGCCTTCTCTCGGGGAGGCCGCACGTTTGTCGGTGCCTCACCCGAACTCCTCGTCTCGAGGACGGCGCTCGATGTCCGGTCGGAGGCGGTTGCGGGGACCATCGTGACGACGGAGCCCGACGCCGCCCGACGCCTCGTTGAGAGTGCGAAAGACCGGGAGGAACATGCGTTCGTCGTCGAGCACCTCGTGGATCGCCTTCTGCCCTTCTGCGGAGGGTCGTGTGGACTCAGTCGGCAGGGGCCCTTGGTTCGACGACATGGCGCGGTGGCGCACTTGGTGACGTCGTTGACCGGACAGTTGAAGACGCCGGTTCACGTTCTCGAGCTGGTGGCGGCGCTTCATCCAACGCCCGCGGTATGCGGATCTCCGCCCGAGGCTTCGGCGGCGTTCATTCGAGCGCACGAGCCCGATCCGCGCGGTTGGTACTCAGGCCCCGTCGGGTGGTTCGATGCGCACGGGCAAGGCGAGTTCTGGGTCGCCTTGCGATCGGGCGTTTTGCACGACCAACGCGCTTACTTGTTCGCAGGGGCGGGGATCGTGGGACGCTCGAACCCGGTGGCGGAATACGAGGAAACCGGCCTCAAGTTCTCGACGTTGCTGCGTGCGCTCAAGGTTGAGCCGTCCCGATGAAGACCGCGAACCCCGAGTGCCAGGCTTCAGCGTCCAACGGGGACGTGGCCTTGGACGAGGTCCAGGCGCGATGGTATCGGGCGCTCGTGGAGGGCTTCGTTCAGGCCGGCGTGGTCGACGTGATCGTGAGTCCAGGATCTCGCTCGACGCCGATGGTGCTGGCGCTGGGCGAACGTTCTGAGCTCAGGCTTCATGGCGTACACGATGAGCGGTCGGCTGCCTTCTTCGCGCTTGGGCAGGCGCGCATGACCTTGCGGCCATCACTTTTTGTGTGCACGTCGGGCACGGCGGGTGCGCACGCTCTCCCCGCGGTCATGGAAGCCTCGGCGGCGCACGTGCCGCTTCTTGTTCTGACGGCGGATCGCCCCTGTGCGCTCCATTATTCGGGCGCGCCGCAGACGATCGACCAGCGCGATCTTTTCGGACATCATGTGCGTCAGTTTTTCGAGGCGGGTGCGCCGGAAGGACGGCCGCTGGCGCTTCGCGCGATTCGTCGGCTGGCGATCGAGGCGTATGTCCGGGCGCTTTCACCCGTGCCCGGACCGGTGCACGTCAACGCCCGGGCGCAGAAGCCTCTCGAGTTCGATGTTCGTGCCGACGACGTTCATGCCAACGAGGCATGCGCCAACGACGTTCGTGCCGACGACGTTCGTGCCGACGGGCTTTGCGCCAACGAGGCTTGCAACGAGGCTGGGCGTTGGGGATCGGCTCGCCCGCAGAGGGGGACCTTCGTTGGCGTTCCCGTGATGAGTGCGCGGGACGACGCGATTTCGCAGCTTTCGGCGCTCGTTGCGGGCGCGCGACGAGGGCTCGTGGTGGCCGGGCCTCTGCCTGTGATGAGCGCGGATGAGCGCGAAGACGTCCACCTGTTCTTGGCGCGCACGGGCTTCCCTTTGCTGTCGGAAGCTTCGAGTCAGCTTCGATTCCGAGCTTCCGACTCGGCTTCGGACTCCGCGTCGACGTGCACGAGGTTGGGCAAGTCTGGAGCTGGCGCGTCTGGTGCGACGTTAGGCGACGCGGTCCGAATCGATGGCTTCGACGCGATCGTGCGATCGTCCACGTTTACGCGATCGCACGAGCCCGATCTCATCCTGCAGCTCGGTGCCGCGCCGACTTCGTCTTCGCTTTCGAGCTATCTTTCGCAGTCGATCGGGGCGCGAAGGGTCGTCGTGACGCCCCACGGTTGGCCAGATCCAGAGAGTCAAGCGGACGCACTGGTTCTGGCCCCGGTGGGCTCGACGCTCCGGCGCATCGTGGAACGGCTTGATCGGCTTGATCTCGTCGGATGCGCCGACCGGCAGCCTGCCGAGGCGTCCTCGGACATCATGAAGGCTCGGGCGGCGTGGGCCGTAGCTTGGCGGGACGCGAACGAGCGGGTTTGGGCCGCAATCGACGCCGCGCTCGTGGGTGATTGCGCCGACAAGCCCAGCAAGCCCAGCAAGGCCGATCACTCGGGCGGCTCCGGCGGCCTCGATGTCCCCGAGGTCCCCGAAGTCCCCGAAGTCTCCGAAGTCTCCGAAGTCTCTGGTTTCGTCGATGGCGTCCCTGGCGTCGATGGCGTACCTGGCGCCGACGCCTGGCTCGAGCTTCGAGCCGTGCGCGCCGTCCTTTCGTCGGTGCCGGAAGGCGGGGTCCTCATGTTAGGCAACAGCCTGCCGATCCGCCATGTCGATGGCGTCGTGCGGGCGTCGACGGTGCGTCCGTTGCGCGCGGTTCTCTCGCAGCGTGGCGTGAACGGGATCGACGGTTTGATTTCGGGCGCGGCGGGTGCAGCATGGGCTGCGGGTCGTCCGCTGGCCCTGGTTCTGGGTGATGTCTCCTGCCTGCATGATGTCTCGGGCTTGCTTGCCGCGCAGAAGGTCAAGACGCCTCTTGTCCTTGTTGTGCTCAACAACGGCGGGGGTCGCATCTTTGAGCAGCTTCCGGTTCGCGCTTTGCCGCTCTCGGAGGCTGTTTGGTCGTTGTTCACGACCCCTCACACGCTTGAGCTCGCGTCCGTCGCTCTGGCCTTGGGTGTGCGGGGACGAGCGGTCCAACGCCTCGATGCGCTCGTTCCGCTCCTTGAAGAGGCCTGGTCGTTTGACGGGGCCACACTGGTCGAGGTTCAGCTCGGGGGACAGGGCGCGGCACCCGCCCGTTGGACGCGCGCTTTGGCAAGTAGGGTCGACTCTGCGTTGACCGGGACCGGTCAGGCGTCAAAGGATGGTCGCCCGTGACGTCGGCCATCCCTCACGTGTCGCCACATCGGCGCGCCGAGTCTGCTTGGCGATCATGGTGGTTGGCGGCCCGACCCGCGACGTTGTGGGCGGCGGCCGTACCTGTCTTGGTCGGAACTTCAGTCGCCGTTGCGCTTTCGGGCTTTCGTTTGGTGGCGGCACTTTCGGCGCTCTTGGGTGCACTGGCCATCCAAGTGGGGACAAATTTTGCGAACGATGTCTTCGACTTTGAGAAGGGCGCGGACGACGACGATCGCCTCGGTCCGACCCGCGCGGTTCAAAGTGGGCTTCTGACCCCGCGCGACATGCGGGCGGGGATGTTGTGCGCTTTCAGCGCCGCGACCGTGTTCGGAAGCATCCTCGTCTTTATTGCGAGCCCGTGGGTCATTCTCATCGGGATCGTCTCGATCGCGATGGGGATCGCTTATACGGCCGGACCCTATCCGCTCGCCTATCTTGGTTTGGGGGATGTCTTCGTCTTTCTCTTCTTCGGATGTGTGGCCGTCGTCGGATCGGCCTACGTACAGGTCGGTGAGGTCCCGATGCTTGCGGTGTGGGCTTCGGTGCCGGTCGGTGCGTTGTCGACCGCGATCTTGGTTGTGAACAACCTTCGCGATCGAGAGACCGACGCTCGTGCGCGCAAGCTGACGCTTGCCGTGCGATTCGGATCCGGATTCGCAAAGGCCGAGTATATTGCTTTGGTCGTGCTCGCGTATGCGGTGCCAGTCGGCCTGGTCGTGGCGCGCGAGGTCTCCGTTTTTGGTCTGTTGCCCATTTTGAGCGTGCCGCTTGCCGTGCGCGGGGTCCGGGATGTTCTGACGCTCGAAGGCCGCCCGCTGAACGAGACGCTGGCGCGGACAGGTCAGCTGCTGCTGGCGTACGGCTCCTTGTTCTCCATCGGAGTGAACCTCTGAGAATCGTGAAGCATCGGACCCGGCGTTATGCGCATCGCCTGGGACACGGTGTGGCCAATGCGCGTCATTCCTGGTCGATACGAGAAGGACTGATTCTCGAGCTCGAAACGCAGACGGGCCTCGTGGGGCAGGGCGAGGCCGCGCCTTTGCCTGGCCACTCGGTTGAGTCCCTCGATGAGGTCGAGGCGTCCCTGAACGCCCTTCGTTTCGAGCGACGGCTCGATGATGGATTCCCCGGCGGCGCGAAGGAAGGCATCTCGCGGTACATATCGGAGCTCGAGGGGCGCCTGCCGCCCTCAGCGGCGTTTGCGGTCGAGACCGCGCTCTTCGATCTCCTGGGGCATCATCATCGCGCGTCGGTCGCCGACTTGTTGAATGCCGCAAGCTCGGTCGAGACGGGGACGGCGACGCTCGTTCCGCGCTTGTCGGCCGATGATATGCGGACCATCGTTCGACGCGCGAGCCAGGAGGGCACGCGAACGTTCAAGCTGAAGGTTGGGGCGCTCGGTCTCGATGAGGATCTCGCCTTGGCAAGGATGCTGCGCGAGATCGCGGGCCCCTACGCACGGATTCGCCTCGACGGAAATCAGTCCATCGCGCCAACAGATGTTGGCTCTTGGCTCGACCGTTCCTTTGGGATCGATCCCGAGTTCTTCGAGGAACCGACGTCTCTCGACGGCCTTGAAGCGCTCGAAGAAAGCCCGGTGCCGCTTGCGATCGATGAATCGCTTCGCGAACCTGCGCGCGCGCTTTCGCTCCTCGATCGGAGTTGGCTCCGAGCCGTCGTGATCAAGCCCATGGTTCTGGGTGGGCTCCTTCCTGCCCTCGAGATCGCCAACATCGTTCGAGGCCAAGGTCTCGACGTGGTTGTGAGCCACCTCTTCGATGGACCGGTCGCGCACGCGGCGGCCTCGTGCTTGGCGCTTTCGGTGGCTTCGGACGAGGTCGACGCGGGCCTTGGTCTTCACGATGCGCTCAGGGCGTGGCCGCAAGCTTTGTACGCGCACATCGACGGAGCGATCGTGCGTCGACCGGAGGCGGCCCCCTTTGGCCTCGGACTTCCGCGCGTTTTCGAGCTTCTCCGGTGAGTCGGCTTTGGATCGATCGGCTTCGCGCGGGGGGCGAGGCCTTGGCCCTGGTGGACTGCGCGCGCTTCGAGGCCTCGGAGGACGCGATGGTGTCGGATGTCCGGACGGCTGCTCCGTGGCTCATCACCTATCGAGCCCTGGCGGATCGGGTCGAGGCGTTCATGGCGTCCATTTCGCGTTGTGGACTCGGACCGGGACCCGAACCCGAACCGGAACCCGGAACCGGGCGTGGCGCCGGCTCGGAGCCTGGCCCCGGGCACCGTGAAGACGAAGCTCGGATGGCGTGCGTAGCCGACGCCGCTTCGGATGCGATCGGCTTCGTCTTGGCCTGTCTTTCGAGTGATGTCGGCTGTCTCCTTCTTCATCCGCGTGCGAGCGCGGCCGAGCGAGCGCATGCCTTGTCCGTTGCACGGGCGGGATGGGTCTTCGAAGCGAACCACCTCGGCCGTGTGGCGTCTCCCGAGGACGAATGCAGCTCTCGCGATCCGAACCCCGTGCCGCGTCATGCGCACATTGTGGTGATGACTTCGGGCACGACAGGGCACTCCAAAGCGGCGGTTCTCACGGAATCCGCCCTGTTGGCCTCGGCGCGCGCGAGCGAAAGGAACCTAGGATGGAAGGCGGATGATCGGTGGCTCTTGTCGATGCCGCTGGCCCACGTCGGAGGTCTTTCGATCGTGCTCCGCTCGGTCTTGGCGGGACGCACGATCGTGTTGCCGTCGCGGCCGGCGCCGTTCGTGGCCGCGGACACGCTTCGGATTGTTCGTGAAGAGCGCGTCACTCTGCTGTCGGTCGTGCCGACGATGCTCAAGCGGCTTCTCGATGCCGAGCCGTCCGCGATGGCTCCGTCGTCGTTGCGAGCGGTCTTGGTCGGCGGAGCGCCGGCTTCAACGGCACTGATGCAGTGCGCGTCCGAACGGCGCTGGCCAGTTCTTGCGACCTACGGCCTGACGGAAGGCGCATCCTCGGTCACGGTGCAGCCGTACGGGACGATGTGGTCCGAGGATGCGGGATCGGGCGTGCCGCTGTCGGACGTCGAAGTCTCGGTGCGCGATGGCCGCATCTTCATCCGAGGTCCGACGTTGTTCTCTGGATACCTTGGCTGCCCACCGCCCTTCGATGCTGAGGGGTGGTTCGACACCGCGGATCTCGGACGCCTCGGTCCCGGTGGCGTTCTCCACGTGTTGGGTCGCCGGATCGATCTGATTATCAGCGGGGGGGAGAACGTGTATCCCCGCGAGGTGGAAGCGGTTCTCGAAAGCACGGCGGTGGTCGAAGCCGCCGTCGTTTTTGGTGTGCCCGACCCCGAATGGGGGGAGGTCGTGGCGGCCGCGATTCTTCTCGCACGAGATGCCGATCTGACGCGAGATGCCGATCTGACGCGCAATGTCGATCTGACACGCAGCGTCGAGGCGGGGCAGGCCGGAGTCTCGCCGAGGGAGGCCGTCGATCTGGCCATGCGCGCGAATCTCGCACCGTTCAAACGGCCGAAACTCTGGGCGGTCTGCCGCGAGTTTCCGTGGACGGCGGGCGGTCAGAAGATCGACCGAGATGGCGTGAGGTCGCGTGCGCTTGGTGTCCTTCAGTGCGGCCCGTTGCCTTTGCTCTGACGATCTCTTGGCCTCTAAGGGCCCAAGTATTTCTGGAATGCCGCGTGGGCCTCCGGCGGGATCGGAATCTTGGTGAACGATGTGCCGTCGACGAAGACGTGCACCGTCATCCCGGTGGCGCTCAGGATGGCCGTCGTCGCATCGGTCGCCGCATCGGTCGCCGCATCGGCTGCCGCATCGGTCGCCGCATCGGCTGCCGCATCGGTCGCCGCATCGGCTGCCGCATCGGTTGCCGTGGCGCTGACCGGGTTCGTGGACGCGCCCTCGTAGGCTGTGGCTTTGGCCTGCGTCGTGGGCTGACCGCGGAGCTTCTCGAGTCGATAGCGAAGTGTCATGCTCGAGTGTCCGAGCTGAAGCGAACTCAGGGTGGTTCGGATCTCATCGCCGCATCGAAGGGGCGTCTGATAGTCGGCTTCTGCGTGGACGATCGGGGTCATGAACGCCTTCTCGGCGAGAAGTCGCGGAAGCGGCAAGCCCGCGTCGGCGAGGAATGCTGCGTAGGCGTCGTGAAAGAACTCGAACACCCGGGCGAAGAATACGACGCCCGCGGGATCGCAGTCCTGAAATCGGACGATCGCACAGTGACTGAAGCGCGGCGCAGCGGCGGTTCGAATCATCGACAAGGTTCTTATCAGCGATCGCATCATGTGGCATCGTCTGCGGCGCAGTGGGAGACGCGGGGTTGATTCGGCAGGGGACACGAGCGCGGGCAGGGCGGCCGAATCAGGGCGTCCTGCTCATCAACCTGGGGACGCCCGACTCGGCGAGCGTACCGGACGTGAGGCGATACCTGCGTGAGTTCTTGTCAGATCCCCGGGTGCTGGACATGAATGCGGTGGGGCGGTGGCTGCTGCTCAATTTCGTTATTCTTCCGCGCCGTCCCGCGGCGTCCGCGCGGGCCTATCGGGAGATCTTTGGCCCCAACGGCTCGCCGCTGTTGGCCAACGGGCTTCTACTTCGCGACGCGTTGAACGATCGATTCAGCCGCGAAGGCATCGTCGTCGAGCTCGGCATGCGATACGGGAATCCGTCGATTCGAGAGGCGCTCGAGAAGCTCTTGGCCGCCGATGTGGAGCGGATCTTTGTCGTTCCGTTGTTTCCGCAATACTCGTCCGCGGCGACCGGTTCGGCGGTCGAAGCGGTGTACCGCGCGGCGGGCCAGCTCTGGAACGTTCCGGCGTTGACCATCATGCCGGAGTTCTATGACGACCCCGGGTTTATTGAGGCGTTTACGGAGGTCGCGCGGCCGGTCATCGAGTCGATCGACGCTGACCACGTGCTGTTGAGCTATCACGGCCTACCCGAAAGACAGGTTGCAAAGAGTGATCGGTCGGGCGCGCACTGTCTCAAGGCGGATGATTGTTGCCAGTCGGTGGGTGCCGCCAATCGGCACTGCTATCGTGCGCAGTGTTACGCGACGTCGCGTGCAGTGGCGGATGCCCTCGGACTCGCGCCGGATTCTTGGTCGGTTTCCTTCCAATCACGCCTGGGTCGTATCCCGTGGATAAAACCCTATACAGACGAGCACCTGCCCGAGCTTGCGCGTCGCGGCGTGAAGCGTTTGGCTGTGATGAGCCCCGCCTTTGTCGCCGACTGTCTCGAGACCTTGGAGGAGATCGCGATACGCGCCAAAGACCAGTGGTTGGCGTTAGGCGGGGAGTCCCTGGCGCTGGTGCCGTCGCTGAATGCGCATCCGGCCTGGGTCAAAGCGGTTGCGGCTTGGGTCCGTCGCACCTATCCCCCCCCAACGACGGCTTGAATTGGCCTTGGCTCCCGGCTATCGGATCGATGGCCGAGGCCGAAAACTGGCGGAGTGCGGCGGTTTTGGGCAAAGGGTAGAGGAGGACGTCATGGGCGGCAACAACTCGATCATCACCACTGTGTTGACCGTAGCGGTGCTGATTGCGGCCTGGGTCTGGGTCAGCCTCTACATCGCAAAGAGAACGCCTCTCAAGACGGGGCTCAAATATTTGTACGCGTTTTCGGTGGTTCCCGCGCTGGTTGTGTTCGCACCCGCGAGTTTCTACATCGCTTATTGGGCCTCGAAGGCGATGCTGCCTCTCCTCCGCGCGATCCCGCTGACGTTCCTCGGTTCGGCATCCGAACCGTTGCGGGTATCGTTTTCGCTCGCCGTTGCGCTCATTCTTTGTTCGTTCCTCCCCTGGCGACTCATGACTTGGAGCTACAAGAAACAGCTTAAAAAGCGCGAACATAAGGCTCTCAAGGAGCGCGCGGCCGCGCTCAAGGCGATGGTCTTCTCCGACTAGCTGTTCCGAGGCGTGGACGAAGCACGCAACATGGCTTGCTGCGCGGCGATACTCAAATTCGAGATGTCGCAATCGCTGTCCACGCTTGGCTCGTCCGGGATCGAGGAGGACGCGCCGAACCGAGCTTTCTGGCTGATCGGTCGGTGGGTTACGGACACACTCGACCGTTGGCCTGCGGAACTGCGTTGGGCACCGGACGATGAGATCGCCTCGGCGGTCGCGCGAGTCTTGATCGGTGACCCCGCCCATTCGGCGGCGCTTCGTCGGTTGACAGCGGTCAGTGCGAAGACGGCAAGCACGAAGACGGCAAGCGTGAAGACAGCAGGTCCGAAGACGCCGAGCGCGAAGGTGGTCAGACGAAGATCTGTTGTCCGCGCGAAGGCGATGGCGGTTCACGTCCACCGTCACTCCGGGTGATCGAAGCGCCACGCGTCGGACGAAGTTACGCTTCGAAACGCGATCGAAAATGCGGCTACCCTCATTGTCACGCGAGTCTCCCGAGTCGCTGCAGTTGTGTGTGGAGATGGTGGATCGCGAGGCGAGCCCAAGGATGTTGGGCACCCGCCTCGGCGTCGCGGACGTTGAGCACCACGAACTTTGGGTCGCTGAGCGGCGGTCCCCACGGCACCGCGGGCATCCACGTGAACAGGGCGATGGTGGGCACCTGCGCCAAGAACGCGAGGTGCATCGGGCCTGTGTCGTTGGTGACCACGGCGTCGGCCTTTCGCACGAGGGCGAAAAGCGTCGCCAGGTCGCGCCCGGAGAATACGCGCGCGCGCGGGCCGATGGCCCGGGCGACCTGGCGAAGGCGCTTGCGGTCGTCGGGGGTCCCCGAGATGACGACCGTGTGCGGGGCGGACGCGGGGAGTGAACGCCCGATCTCGATGAAACCTTCGGGCGCCCATTGTTTCGCCGGGTTTCTCGATCCTGGAACCAGCAAGATCCAAGGGCGACCGTCGGTGAGCGCGCGCGCCTTCGTGTCGGCAGCACTGCGGTCAACGAAAGGAATGTCATACTTCGGCGCGTCGACGCCGAGCGGTGCGAGCGGACGAACGAGTTCGCGCGACCAATGACGGAGCCCGAGGTCTCGGTCGTCGGGTAGACCGTAGGTGAGGCCAGTCGTTGCGATCGACTCGTGGTCGGCGATCCAACCCAGGCGATGGGTTGCGTTCGAGCGGACGACCCAGGCTCGGGCGTTGGTGTCGCGGCGAGCCGTTAGATCGACGGCGACATCGAACTTCTGGCGCGCGAGACGGCGCACGAGGGCGTCCACCTCCGCTCGGTCCACCTTGGGCACGCGGTCGAGGTTGGCGTGGGTGAGGAGTGCGTCCGTCGGCGTGTGAATCTTGACGGGAAGGTCGATCTGTTTCCAGGGGCGCGCGGCTTCCTTGCGCAGCATGAGGTGGATCGGGGTTGCTGCGCCTCGCTCAACCAACGCCGCGACCGCGGGCGCCAGAAGCAGAGCGTCGCCGAGTCCGTCGAAAAGGTAGACGAGGAATACGCGCGCACCCTCGGGCGCAATGGGGGTCCAATCGGTCTTGGCGGCGAAGGTTCGGCGTTGCGCCATCGTCCGGCGCACGCGTTCGATGACGATACCCAGTCGGTTCAATGTGTCTCCTTGGTGCGCTCGAAGACGTGGATGACGTCGGCGAGGCTGATGCGACGGCGCCCGAAGCGGGTGGATGCGTTCGCTTTGGGCTCGAGGATGAGATCCTCGTTCTCGAAGCGGGCCGCGATCTGGCGGGCGTGCCCGGCAGCGTCGGTACTGAGTCCGGCCTCGAAGGCGGCGCCGGTTCGAAGGTCGATCATCGTGAGGCAGGTGGCATCCCAACGACCGCACGCGCCGAGAAGAAACAGGCTGCTTCCTCGGACGTGACGTTGGCTCGCGTCGGGGCGGCCGGCGTCGGCGTGCCCGGCGTCGGCGTTGACCGCAAGCCTAGGCATGGCACTCCAGCCAAATCGACGGCGCTTTCGATCGAAGAGCGCGATGGCGCTGGTCTTATCGGAAGCCTTGGACTCGAAGAGCCAGGGCTCGAGCCGATCGATCGGTGAGGGCGAGCGCGACGGCTCAAGGAGCGCTCGAGGCGGCTTGAAGTCCGCCATTCGCGCCATCTCGATCTTGGCGTGGGCGTCGTTTGTGGTGATCGATGTCGTCCACCAGGCATCCTTCTGGGGTACGGGAGGGCCGGCGTACCAGCGTTTGGGCGGTGCCTGTCGTCGCGCTCCGAAGAACGTGACATCGCCGACGCGGCGCGGTGTCGAATCCTTTGCCTCCGGCCACTTCTCATGGCCGCGCCTCAGCGCGGCGGCACCCGCGTGGGTGGGCAGGCTGGGATCGAGCGGCGCGGCACCAGCGGCCTCGAGGATGCGCTGAATTTCAGCGCGTGACGGCGCGTGGTCGAGTGTGCCGATCGAGATCGGGCGAAGCTCGAGGCGGCGGCTCTCCCCGGTCGTCGATCCGGTCTGGAGTCCGACGACGCGACATGTCCGCGGGTGAACGACGAGGTAGGCGGTCCCACCCGGGTACGTATCGCGCACGATGACATCGTCGGTGCCTGTCGAAAGCACGCTGAGATCCCCGCGCCAAACTCGCTGCTGTTCGAGACAGTCGACGATGGTGTCCGGCGGTAGGCTCATGACCCACAGCATCAACGTCGTGCAGTATTGCGCGCTCATGGACGTGCTCTTTCGGGGTGGGTCGACCATTGACTGTGCCCCTGTACAGGTTTAGACACGGCTGTGTTCGAAGGTCGAGGGGGGCGGCATCAAATGGATGTGTCTCCGAAATGAACCGTTGAGCTGTCCAGGAGAGTCCGTTGACAGAGAACCGAGAGCAGAGCTTTACGCAGGCCGCGAAGAGCCTCCAAGGCGCGAGCATTCTCGTCGTCGATGACGACGAGTTGACGACGCGATCCCTGAGCCGTGTCTTGTCGGCGCAAGGCTGTCGCGTGACGTGCGTCCATACGGTGCCCGACGCGCTTCGCGAAATTGACGCGGCGGCCGCTTCCTTCACGGCGGCGGTGGTTGATTTCTTTCTGTTTGACCACAATGCCGTCGAAGTCATCACGCGCCTTCGCACGGGCGATGAGCCGTGCTGTGCCCTCATGATCACGGGGCTCGGGCGAAATGATGCGGGGCGTGAGGCCATTGCGGCCGGGGCCGACGACTTCCTGCTCAAGCCGTTCGAGGTCTCCGACTTCCTCGACGCGGTTGGGCGCACGGTCGAGCGAACGCAGACGTGGCGCGGCCGCCTTTCGAGCGAACCCGCTTCCGACGGGGGTGCGGATGTGGAGCGTTCGGCTGGCGCGAGCGCGTCGGGGGCGACCACGCCTTTCTCGAGCGGAGCCATCGACGAGCTGCGGCAGGTCTTGCTCGACGCGAAGCCCAAGGAACCGCGGCCTCGCTCGCCGAGTGGTGCGTGGAGCGACGACCGCTTCCTCGACCTCGCCATTTGCGCGGACATTCTGACAGAGAAGGGTGGGCTCTCCACGCGAGAACGCCAGATCCTCGAGCATCTCCTGCTCGGGAAACGGAATCACCAAATCGCCGAGGTCGCGCAGATCTCGGAGCGTACGGTGAAGTTCCACGTCACAAACATTCTGAAGAAACTGGGCGCCGAGTCTCGCGGTGATCTTCTCCGTATGTTGTTCGACCGCTCCGCCTAGTTTTCGTCGTCGCCTCCTCGCGCCCGTTCGTCCGATGCGCGTCGTGTCCTCCGATGCGTGTCCTCCGATGCGCATCGCCCAAGGTCGCACCCCTCTGTGGGTGTGTGCCTCCCTCCGACAGAGCAGATGCCCAACCGGGCGCCGAAAGACTGGATGCGGGTCCGATGATCGCCGGAGGTCGCACGCTTGCCGCGGGGTCTCGGGAATAGGCGGAGATCTCGGGCTGTAGGTCTCCGCGTGGAACTGGGATCTAGATTGGTACGCAGGAGCGCATTCGAGAGAACGGGCTTGGGGGCGCGGCGCGCAGGGTCCATCGAGCGATTGATCAATGAGAACCGGATCCTTCGAGAGAAGGTACGAGCGCTTTCGGCCTACCGTGAACTCGCCTACCGGGACCACCTGACCGGGCTGTACAATCGCCGACTGTTTGACGAACGAATGGCGGAGGAGCTCCAGCGGGCTCAGCGGGCCGGTGGACGTCTGGCGCTTGCGATCATCGACCTCGACAATTTCAAGCTTGTGAACGATTTCGCGGGGCATGCGGTCGGCGATCTCTTGCTCCGGGAGGTCGGGGGCCTGCTTCGTAACGCGCAGCGCAGGTGCGATGTGGCTTGCCGACTGGGAGGCGACGAGTTCGCGTTGATCTTCCCGGATACCGGGCGGCGGGGGGCAGAGCGGGTGATTGGACGCCTGCGCGCCGAGCTCGCGAGGAAGCCGCTCGGAATCGGAGCGCCTGCCGATACACCTCCCGTCCCTACGGACGACACGTCACCGACCGGGAAGGGCGCATTGCCTGCGCTCTCGCTGAGCGCGGGGATTAGTTCTTACCCGAGCGACGGAACATCGGTCGAGGCGCTTTGGCAGGTCGCGGACGCGCGTATGTACGCTGAAAAGCGCGCGCACCACCGGGACTAGACGTCTAGATTCGATCGGGCGTGACAGATCGAGCGCGCGCGCCTACGCATGGGGCATGCCGCGTCGGAAAAAGGTCGTCCTCGTTACGGGCGCCAGTGGCGAGATGGGCCACGGTCTCATTCAAAGACTCAGTCAACGAACCCACTTCGATATTCTCGCGCTCGACATCAAGTCACTCGACGAACGTCTCGCGGGCATCTGCCACGACCAGATCGTAGGCGATGTGCTCGATCCCAGACTTCTCGAACGCCTCGTGAGCGAGTTCGAGATTCATGCGGTCTTTCATCTCGCGGCGCTCCTGTCGACGCGAAGCGAGTTCACGCCGGAGACGGCGCACGAGGTGAATGTTCGCGGGACGTTGAATCTACTCAAGCTCGCGGTCGAGCAGTCTCGTTGGCATGGGCGGCAGGTCTTGTTTCTCTTTCCGAGCTCAATCGCGGTCTATGGCCTGCCTGATTTCGAGACGAAGTCGTCGGCAGGCGCGGTGAAGGAGGACGAGTTCAACGTGCCGACGACGATGTACGGCTGCAATAAGCTGTACGCGGAACACCTTGGCCGGTACTACGCCGAGCACTACCGGCAGCTTGCGGTCGAACAGAAGAAAGGAATCGATTTTCGATGTCTGAGGTTCCCGGGCATCATTTCCGCGTTCACGGTGCCGCATGGGGGCACGAGCGATTATGGCCCCGAGATGTTGCATGCGGCGGCCCAGGGCGAGGCGTACGACTGCTTCGTCCGGCCGGATGCCCGCATCCCATTCATGGCGATGCCCGATGCCATCGAGGCGCTGTTGCGCTTGATGGAAGCACCCGCAGACCATCTGACGCGCCACGTCTACAACGTGACGTCGTTCTCGCCGACGGCGCAAGATTTCGCGGACCGGGTGCGCACGGCCTTTGCGGGCGCGCACATCTCGTTCGTGCCTGATGCGAAGCGCCAAGCCATCATCGATACGTGGCCGGCCGAGCTCGATGACAGTGCGGCGCGCCGAGACTGGGGCTTCAGCCCGAGTCTCGACTTCGATGGCAGTTTTGATGACTACCTCGTCCCGAACATCCGGGAACGCTACGGACTGAAACGATGAATGAAGTTCGGTGGTCCCGCGGATACGAATACGACGAACGGAGACGGGCGCGAGCCAGCGCGTACTCGGGCCGACGCCATTGGCGGATCGGCCCGAGCGGCTGGCGTCGTTTGGTTGTCCGGTCTAGGGCTAGACCATTTCCTTGAGCGCCTTGAGCGCGGTGACGCGGACGACGTTGCGTGCGGGCTTGGCCTTCACCAGAACCTCGCGGCCGCCGATGTTCCGTTTCCCGGCCGGCGTCTTGGGCTTGTGCACGCGGCGAATCTTGAGCAGCCCGAAGAGCTTCACCATTCCGGGACCGGACTTCCCGAGGTCGGTCTTCACGATTTCGCCGATGCCGTCGACGATGACCGCGACTTCCTTGCGGCTCATGCCGGTTCGCTCTGCGAGAGCTGTCACGACCTGTGACTTCGACCGAACCTTCTCGGCCGGCGTGATCTTGCCTAGTTTCTTCGCTGGATCGGCGGCCGCGGTCTTCTTCTTGGCCACCTTCTTGGTTGTCGTCTTTTTCTTTGTCGCCATTTCCGAACCCTCTGCTTCTGTACTTCGGCTCTTTGCCGTTCGATTGAGCCGAAGCCTCGGCTCTCAAACAACGCGATAACCGATTTCCGCCCCTAAAAACAGGGGTTTTGAGCACATCAACATCAAACACGTCACTTTTTCGCCGATTTGACCCCGTTTTGCTCGGTCAAGGACCGCACGCTGGGCCGCAGGACGTCAAAACACCCCAAAAAAGGGCTTCAAATGACGGCCCGCATGCACACCGGCCTGCGGCCGGCGCGTCAAACTTTCGCGACATCGCACGCGGTCGTCTGAGACGGCCACGCCGCGTCTCCGTTGCGGATCGCTTCGACTCCTCGATCCGTTCTGGAGCGCTGGTGCGTCGCTGGTGAGTGGGTGTCGCTACCGTCGTCGCCCCGTCACGGGGGAAGATCGAAAGGCGGCTTTCCCTCGAATCGCTCTGGGCCCGGCAGGTCGCCCAGCAACATCTCGAGATCGCCGTAATCGTCCGGAGGTGGTCTTGGGTAGAGCAAACCGTCTTCGCTCGACCAGGTATCCATCACAAACTCATGGCCGTCCGGCGACTTCAGAATAATGACGACATGTTTGCCCAATCCCGGGGGATAGGGGTTGTTTGCGATTTCGGCCGTCCATTCGACGGGCAGCCACCGGTCTGCACTCGCGTAGTGATCGATGGCCTGGTCTGCGCACCACTCATAGTTGACCGACTCGGGCTGTTCTGTGTTGGCCTTGTCCCGAATCTTTTCCCAGAGCGCATCCAATAGGCTCTGGTTTCTAGACCCTTCGGGATGCCGTCGTTTCGTTTTGACCAGCTCGTCAATGTACTCCTGCATGTATCTTCGGATCGCCCCGAGGTCGCGCGCGCGATCGGTCGCATCGTAGAGCCCCATTGTGTCCGTTGTCTGCACGGGGCTGGATTCCGCATAGGCGTACGCGTTGACGCCCACGCGGCCGATCAGCGGGTCGCTCTGCAAGTACCGTCCGAGGCCCGGGTCGTAGACGCGAAAGTGGTTTTCGTGGAGCCGGGTTTCGGCATCGAAGTACTGACCCGGAAACCTCAAATTGAAGCGTATGAGCACACCGTCCCCGTCCGGATTTTCGTCCGCCAGGGCTGTACCGAAGGGATCTGAAGCCCACGACCACACGACAGAGCCGGAAGTGTCAGACATGATGCGCGGTGTCCGTGCGTGGTCGACGTGGACCCACAAGACTGAAGGCTCCGCCTCCCCATACTCAACACTCGCCAGCGGGGAATTATCCAGCCAGATGATTTCGCGAATAGGTGAGCCGTCCTCGGCATACTCTCCAAGAAGCTGACGATCGCTGTCGAAGATTTTGTCATAGACGAAGATCGTGGTGACACCGTTCACGGTCTTGAAGACGCGTTCGTGGCGGCTGTTGTAGCCATAGGCCGCGATCGACACGTTTTCGTTGTCCACGCGAGCGAGGTGCCCCCTTGCCGAATATGCGAATTGGCGGGTGCCGTCGCGGGTGGCATTGCCCATCGCATCATAGTCGAACGGGCGCTCTTCACCCGAGGGTCCGACGATTGATGTCAGCCTACCGGTCGCGGACTCGTAGGCATAGGTCGAGGCCTCGCCGCCGCGACTCGAGGTGCGTCGATTCCCCATTTCATCATAGGTATAGGCGAGCGAACCGTACGGCCCCTCGGCCGAGAGCATGCGCCCATCGTCGTCATACGAAAAGATCTGGCTCTCGCCGCGGACCGCATCTTCGATGGCGGTGAGTTGCCCGTTGCTGTCGTATGCGTACGTCCAGTCGATGAGCCCGGACACCGATTTGCGCCGAAGCCGGTACCCGGTGTCATACTCTCGATTCTCTTCGGTATGAGCTTCGTCTCCAAACGAAGCTCGCATGAGTGGGCCAAACGGAAGATACTCGATGTTGCTCACAAGGGGTGTCGGGGTTGATGCCCCGGGAAGATAGGCATCCATGGCCTGGATTCGATCATTGGCGTCGTATCGGAAGGCGACCCGGAGACCACTCGGGTAGGTCAACGATGCGCGTGCGCCATCGGGGGTGTAGTCGTTGTGCAGGGGCAGCGTCGCGCGACCCACGACTTCGCTGCGATCCACGACTTGCCCGAAAGCGTTGTAGCTCAAGCTGGTTGAACCGGTGCGATCACGGAGCGAGGTCATTTCGCCCACACCAAACGGCGCTTCATCATAGACAAACGTGATGTCATCGGAGTCGCCTGGGTAGTCCTGCACAACGACACGACCCAGCGGGTCGCGAACAAACCGGACCGTCACCCCACGCGCATCGGTGGTCGACGCCAGGCCACCAGCCTCGTCATATGTGTAGTCCGTGGTTCCGGTTGATGGATTTTCGAAACGAACGACTTCGCCGAACGCGCCGCGCGTCACGACTGTTCTCATGCCCAGTGGATCGGTCGCCGTTACGCTCCGGTTGTTGGCCTGTGCATACGAAAAAACGGCTCCAGCCGCCGTTTCGCTGCGCGTGAGTCGGCCGGAGCTGTCGTATACGTAGCTCGTCGTTCGATTGCCTTCCTGTACGCGTACCGGCCGTTCCCAGTACGGATGAAGCTCGGTACTCACTCGTTCCTCCCCAGCGAAGACCGACTGCGTCAGCGACGGCGCGTCGAATTGCCCACCGAGCGTGCACCGCTCCGTTCCCGTCGCGTCCAAGGCGCGCAACGCGACCTGGTTCGACGTCACATCGCGTGTGACCTCGAGTCGCTCGCCCCCCGGCGCGTGAAGGAGCGTTGTCGACGATTCACGTCCATCCAACCCCCTGTATCTGGTCCGCCAGGTTCGTCCATTGGGAAAAGTTGTCGTTTGATTCCCCGCTGCATCGTAGACGAAGCGCGTCACGCGGTCGTTTTCGTCGCGTTGCGTCACGCGACCCGTAGCGTCGTAGGAAAGGCGGATTTCGAGTCCCGACGGGAGCACGACGTGAGTCGGATTCCCCGCTGCGTCGTAGGCTCGAATCTCAGTTCCGTGCCCTGCCGGGTTCGTGAAAGAAGTCAACCGATGGTTCGCATCGTACGCAAGCGTCAAAACATCGGCGACGTCCGCCCGTGGTCCGTCGATCTCAGTCAAGTGACCTGACGTGTCATAGATGTAGCGCTCCGTGCGGGTCTCCGAAACGGCGATGCTCTCATACTTAGTTTCGACGATGCGTCCGCTTTCGTTGAAACGCGTGTGCGCGGCTTCTCCCGCCGTATCATCGAATTCCGAAGTCGTTCGTGTGACTGCGTCATAAACGACTCGCCTACGCTCTCCGCCCTGAACGAACTGATCAGTCTGCCTGGCCAACGGCGACGTGGGATCGTTCGGTGTCTCGAAGACAACGCTCCGCGTCGTCGCGGTCACCCGTGGATTTCGCTCGCTCGGATGGCTCGTTTCGACGCGAGCGGAATACTGTGCATCCATGCCAAAACGTGGGTCGGGCGTGCGCTTCCTGGTCTCGACCGTTCCATCGGGATAGGTGGTTGTCTTGGTCATGTTGCCGAACGTCGTGGTGGATTCGGAACCATCGAAATCGATGACCGTCCTTCGATTCTCACCGGTTTCGAGCGTCTCCATGCGGTAGGTACGCTTTTCGCCGGTGGGCAACGACGCATGCACGCGATACGCGTCGCCGGACTCATCGACCTCGCGCGCGAAGGACCATCCGTTCCCGCTCGAGTCGAGGTCGCTCAGCAAGCGGCCGCGGCCGTCGTAGGTCATGGTCGACACGCGCCCATCGGGGCGCTCGAACCGGGTGAGGAGTCCATCGTCCGTGTACTCCATCCGATAAACGCCGCCGCCCGGAAGATGCACTTCGCGGAGCATGCCGTTCGACGTGTAGAAGAGCTCGCTTCGCTGTCCGTCCGGGGCGACAAAGGCGGCAACCCGACCGTCGCTGTGCCGCTCGAGACTTGTGGAACGGCTCACGGCGTCGCTGACGGAAATCAGAAGGTCGTCTTGGTCATAGGCGAAGCGACGCTGGGTGACGTTCGAAAGTGCGTCGGCCGTCTCGGTGTGGAGCCCAGCGATCGAGAAGGTGTGCACCTCCTGTCGGTCGGCGTCGACGTAAGCCCTCGTCCTGCCTTCGATCTCGGCGACCAAATACTGGGCACCGTCACCCATGCCGGTCGGTCCGTAGAGCGTGCCGGAGGGGCTCACGATCGTGCTATTCGTCACATCGATGTAGTCGGAGATCGACGGACCAAGGCGAAGATCTGGGCGCAGCCTCGCAACCCACTCGAGTGCATCGTTCTTGACCAGGAAGACGTCGCGTCGCGCCAAGCCATTGTTCGCGTGGTATTCGGAGACGTAGATCCCGCCGCGGGACGAGGCCGCGATGTGCCGGTGGCTTCCGGAATAGGGAATCGTAAAGACCGACTGCCCGTCCTCGGTCGTCGCGCCGGAGATCAGACCCCCCAACCGCTCCACTTGGCCGTCGCTGCGGATGCGATCGATGACGCCGCGCTCCTCGACATAGACCGTGCCGTCGGCCGCCACCTCGAGCCCACGAATCGACTCGGCCTGGAGACGCCCGCGCGCATCTGACGCGAAGTCCCCGGGCGGAAAGTAATACGGCTGAACGAGGCATTCAGGGCGCTGGAAGTTGACCCAGCCGTTGGGGGTGGGCCCGTCGGGGTGGCGGCCATAGAACGGGCGAACCTGCCCGTCCGACGTGACCTTGAGGACGTAACACGTATCCGCGAGATAGAGGCTGCAGTCGGGCGCGATCGCAAGCGCTCGCGCCAATCGACCGAGCCCCGCGGTCTTGGCCTCCCCCTCCCCGGAATACTCACCGGTCGCGTTGCCCGCGACGTGGTGAACGCGCCGGTCGCGGTCGAGGCGATAGATGCGATTCGGCTCCCACGTTGCCATCACAAGCGACGACTCCGAGGTTGCCTTCAGGTCGGCGATTCGCGAGAGGCAAACCTCGTCGAGATCCGCGCCTTCAGCCGGAAGCTCGTCGTCGGGGAGGTGGTAGCTGCACGCTGGATTCTCGCCGACCTCCGCCCGCCCGAGCCCGCCCACATACGTGACTGTGCCTTCGACGCTCTTGCGCACGATCGCCGTCGGTTGCCGTGGCTGACAGCCGTTCCTCCAGTACCCCACCGTCGCAAGGTAGAAGAAGCCACCACCGGGGATGGGGAACACGGGGTCGCGTCGCATGACGTAGGCTCCATTCGGGAGCGAGCCCACGCCACAGCCTTGATACTGGATGTCCGTCACACCAAGAGGGGCCAAGACGGCCAACACTTCGGCACGCGTGATGGCGGACTTCGGCGTCTGAGGCAGCTCAGCCACCTCGAGCGACCGGCGTGTCCCGTCACCGCGGCGCAGGATCGTCGTGAGTTCACCGGCCTCGCTCAGCGTCTCGATGTCGTGGTGGACATCGAGTGACCAGGCCCCAAGGCTCATCTCGGCCGGGCTTCGCGCGGGCTCAACGCGTGCTTCGAACGGATAGTTCGCTTCGAGGGCGAGTGAGCCTTCTCGTGGATTCAAGTCCGCCGTGTTCGGAGGCTGGCGTCGGTCGTCCATGAATGCCCGAAACCTGCCCCTGCTCGGTAGGTCATACACGACCGGATATCGATACCCGATGCGGGCGTTCACCTTGATCAGGCCGCGCACTCGCCGACCCCAGGCATCGACGGGGTCATCCTCGTACCAGTCGAAAGTCGTTCGAAGATCTGCTTCGGCGGGAAAGGTCTTCACCCACCGGCGACCCGCGCCCGTGACTTGAAGTTCAACCCCCAGGAGCCCGGGCGGAAGCGTGCCTTCGGTAAGACGAATCGTCGTCTCCGCTGGCTTGTAGCCCCGCGCATCGCGGGCGCTATACCAAAGGCTGTAATCCGTGCCCGAAATCGGGATGCGCTCCCGGAGTGTCTGACTTTGGCAGCTCACGACCGATCCCGTGACTTCGCACTCCTGCGGCTCGCATTCGGGCTCCTTGCAGCACTCGGGGCCTCGGCAACACGACGGACAGGGCCCAGGCGGAGGGCCACCGCCGCCTCCGCCCGGTCCAGCGCCACCGCCCGGTCCGGCTGCGCCTCCGGGGGGCCCGCCGCCAAAGTTGCAGTCTACGGCCGAGAAGTGCGGAATGGGCGCTCGCCAGAAGGTCTTGCCAGTTTCGAACTGGCTTGCGATTGCGCGCAGCTCGTAGGCAGAGATGCCGAGCTCATCGAGACGTTCTTGCGAAGCCGCAGCGCCTCCTTCGTCGACCGCAAGCACCGCCCGGCCTTCGCCGTCGAGGCTCAACACCTGAAGCACACGCCCGTTGTCCGAAGGAACCCAGCAGCCACAGTCGCGATCGTACATGCCGACCGGAACGATCATCCCCACCGGCACATCGAGGAAGTTATCGAGGTAGAAGGGAACGGGCTTCGAGAAGAGAACCGTCGTCGCGCCGGCGTCCAGCGCTTCGTCGATCGAGAACTCAGCCGCGTACGTGTACATGGACGTGGGCGGCAGATCTTTGGGCATGGCGCGCGGACCGGTTGCACCCGTGGTGTATTCGGTTGCGCGCACCGTGAGCGCATCGAGCGGAAGCTCGGTTCCGTCCGGAAGGCGCATTGCGGCCGTGACACCGGGCTCGAAAACAAGGCGCGCGGTTCGGGGGCCATCCAGGTCTTCTTGGCGGGAGCCGATCGCGACTACGGCTCCCGATTGGTCGTTGACCTGAGAGAGCGTCACTTCGGTGGTCACCGGATCCAGCGAGGTGAGCACGACATCTGGCGCCCACCCCCAGTCCCGCCAGGCCACCTGAACGTCACGCTGAAGTGGGAGAAACGAAGGATGGGTAAGCGTCAGCGTAAACAACCCACCGCCATTGATCGCGATTTCATACTCGCCGTTTCGTTTCGTTCGGCTGTGTCCGTACTCGGGATGGTCGAGGATCTGGACTGAAACGTGGGGAATCGGGGTCCCCGCCCGGTCGAACACCCGCCCCCGAATGATCGCAATGGTTTCTGAACGGATGGTTCCGGGTGCTACGCCGACCTGAATCGGATTTTCGCCCTCGTAGATGAAGCGGGTTGCGTCCACGATGTCATATGGTCGCGACGGGTCGAGCTCCGGCGGAGGCTGACTGTCGTCGTCAGGCCAATCGATCGTGCTGGCCTCGCCACCATCGGAATTGGCGGGACCGCCGTCGTCATCGATCGACCCCGCGTCTTGCTCAGCGTGCCCGCCGTCGCCCAACGAGGCTGCATCTCGGTTCGAGGATCCAGCGTCGGCCGGCGACGAAACGTCGGCCGACGCCCCATCGAGCACGGAACCGACGTCGCGATGATCCTCCGAGCCCGCGTCGGAAGACGAAGACGATGACGCATCGATCGATGGCCTCGGACCGGAATCGCCACATCCCACGACGCCCATGCCCAGCGTCGCGCACGCACCTGCAACTGCAACGGCAACCCGAAGAGCGGAGCACGCCCATCGAAACGAACTCAGCACGCGGGCGCTCGAGCTCTTCGCGTCCCGAGCGTCCTGAGGGATAGGCGTGGGCGTGGGCGTGGGCGTGGGCGTGGGCGTGGGCGTGGGCGTGGGCGTGGGCGTGGGCGTGGGCGTGGATGGGGTACCCGTCACAGGCGATGATTGCGTGGCCCGAGCTGTGCGCATCAAGGACCGTAGTCGGAGGCCCGCGTTGCGCGGCGCATTCCGCCTCTGATTGCTCAGCCCGCTGAACTCGCGTCGGCGTTCGAACGGCCTCTCCGTCTACGGCGAGTCGGGTCGCGATTCGGTCTCCTCGACGGCGAGCTGGATGTCCTGGACGCAGTATGTCCGCTCCGCGTTCCTGGCCCCCGCATGGACCGACCCGCACCACATCGCGTGAATCTGCCTGGGGTCGATTCTATCTCGCCTTGTGGTCGTCTTCTTGGAAGGTATTCCGTGAATACCCTGCGGAGCGATCGCTCTAGCCTCCGACCAGAGTCCCCCACAAGAACGCTCAGTGCGCCGAGATTTCCAAGCAGCGCATGGACGCCCATCCAGCCGACCGCTCGCGGTTCGTTTTGCCCTTCAGCGGTTCGGCTGTGTTGTCTGTGCCTATCAGACAGGTACCCTCGGTGTCGCTGCGAATTCGTATGGCCCTGGAGTTGCGTCCCCGGTCGGAGCGGAGGTCCCGGATGAATCAATCGGTGAACCGAGCTCCGCTCTCGAGGGAGGTCAGGCTGAGGCTCAGCCTGAGCCTGAGTCTCTTGGTGATGTCAGCGGGTTGGCTGACGCCTGGATGCATGTCGGGCCCTGAGGATGATGCCCCGGAGCTTGCGACGAGTGAAGTCAACGCTCTCGGGAACAACATCCGCTTCTTTGGTTACTATCAGGCCGACCAGCTTCACGAGCTGGAAGTCGTCGCAGGCCATTCGACCACCCTGATCATGGAGGGTGAGATCAACGATGAACGGTTCAGCCAGATGCGACAACGCGGCGTGAAGGTCTTCCTTTCGCTCGCCTCTGTCTTCTTCGCCTGGGACGCGGCCTGTCCCTGCAACGTCTTTCAGGACGCTGACGCGGACACGCGATGGGCCTCCGTTAGAGACGTCATTCTTCGCAACCGAGACGTGATCGAGGCCTTCATTCCGATCGATGAGCCGGAGTTCAGTCGGTTCCCCGGCACGGACGATGCCCAGCCGATGCGTCGCAGGGATGGGCTTGAGCGGATCGCGACCCTGGTTCGTCGCGATATCCCCGGCGCGAAGATGGCGGTCAACTTCTGGGGCGATACCGTTCGTCAATTCGCTCGGGACGCCTTCGAATTCCAGCGACGGTATCCACCAAGCTATGACTACGTGGGCACCGAGAGCTACGAGGCGTCATTCGACGAGTCGCTGTATCGATCCCTTCTCAGTTTGACCGCATCCGTGAAGACGCCGGCGCCCGAGGTCTACCTGGTCCCCAAAGCGTTTCTGAACGTCGGCAACGATCGGTTCCCGCAGCCCGACGGCGAGAGTGGAATCGTAACCCGGCACCTCGACCGCGCAATGGCCTTTGCGAACGGTGAGCCTCGCGTCGTTGGGCTCTTCGCGTTTCTGTATCGAACCATCGGCGAAGCTGGGGGTCAGCTGACGGGCGTCAACGAGCATCCTGCGATCCAGGGCTGGATGCGCCGCAATGGCGAGGCGATTCGGAACGGATCGTCCGGTGGCGGCGGAGGCTCATCAGGGGGTTCGACGACCACGGGCCGAGTGCGCCTGTGGCGCCTTTGGAACGAGGTTGTACGCGACCACTTCTACACAACGTCGGAAGTCGAGGCGAATCAAGCCGTCGCAAACCATGGGTATCGGATGGAGGCTGAGTTGATCTACATCCACGCGCAGCCTGGCGATGGACGTGTCCCGCTCTACCGCTATTTCGGCAATCAGGGCTCCGACCACTTCTACACGACGCGCGGAGGGGGTGCGCCGCTCGTGGCCGGCGACTATCGTCTCGAAGGCATTGCGGGGCATGTCTACCCGACGGCCGGATCCGATCGGGTCAGGCTTTATCGCTACTGGAGTCCCTCAGGAACTGATCACTTCTACACGACCCGGCACGGCGGTGCTTCGACCATTCCCGCAACCGACTACCGTCTTGAAGACGAAGAGATCTGGGTCTTCGAGTCGTCGGGAGGTTCTGGGACGAGCTCGGGAACGACGGGCACAACGAGCCCCTCTTCGCCCACTTCGTCGTGGCGAATGGTCTCCGGGCGGCTCAAGAACGTCTCCGTAGGTGCCGATGGCGCTGTCTGGGGCGTCAACGCGTCCGACCAGATCTACCAGCGCGTGGGTGAAGCTTGGCGGAACATCCCCGGAGGTCTCAAGCAAATCACGGTGGGCAGCGCGGCTCACGTCTGGGGCGTCAATGCGAACGACCATGTCTACCGCCGCGACCAAGACCGCTGGACTCGGATTCCGGGGTCTCTCAAGCACGTCTCGGTGGGGGCCGACGGGGCGGTTTGGGGTGTCAACGCGTCCAACCAGATCTTCCGGCGCGTGGGTGACTCTTGGCAGAATATCCCCGGCAGTCTCAAGCAAATCTCGGTGGGCAGTGCGGGCCACGTATGGGGCGTCAACTCGGCCAATCAGATCTATCAGCGCGTGGGCGCATCCTGGGCCCGGATTCCCGGATCCCTGAAGCACGTCTCGGTGGGTGCCGACGGCGCGGTCTGGGGCGTCAACGCGTCCGACCAGATCTTCCGGCGCGTTGGCTCAGATTGGGAGCACGTGGGTGGGGCGCTGAAGCAGATCGACGTCGGGGGCGCGAACCTTGTCTGGGGCGTGAACGCGGGGGACCTGATATACCGAAGGGTTCTGTAGGTTGTCCTCTTCGCTCGAGAGCGTCTGATCCTCGGCTTGACCCGCTGCTTGATAGGCGCTGGGCGACGAGGGACGGCCTAATCGAGCTCGAAGGCTTCCTTGTAATCGAGCTTGAGCGATGGATCCTGATCTTCCTTCTTCAAGTAGCAGTTCCCGACGACCAGAGCTTCGATCTCGGTGCCCATGAAGCAACGAAACGCATCGGCCGGTGTGCCGACGATCGGCTCGCCACGCACGTTGAAGCTCGTGTTCACGACGACCGGGCATCCGGTCTTCTTTTTGAATGCGCTGATCAGTTGATGAAAACGTGGGTTCGTATCTGCGTGTACGGTTTGGATGCGCGCTGAGTAGTCGACATGGGTTACGGCTGGGATCTCGGAGCGCGGGATGTTGAGCTTCTCGATGCCAAAGAGTTGCTGCTGCTCGGGCGTCATTTCGCGGCACTTGCTGGGCTTGACGTTCGCGACCAGCAACATGTACGGGCTCGTTCCCTCGATCTCGAACCAGTCCGTGACGTCTTCGGCTAGGACGGCGGGCGCGAACGGTCGGAACGACTCCCGGTACTTGACCTTGAGGTTGAGGACCGACTGCATGCTGGGTGAACGTGGGTCGCCGATGATCGATCGACCGCCGAGGGCGCGGGGCCCGTATTCCATGCGCCCCTGGAACCAACCCAACGCCTTCTCTTCGGCGAGGGCGTTGGCGCAGGCGTCGATGAGCTCATCGTCATTCAAGACCGAAAACTTGGCGCCGGACTCCTTGAGTTGACGCTCGATCTCCTCCTGCGCGAACGCGGGGCCGAGATAAGAGCCTCGCATGTGGTCATGCTGCCCGTCGCTCTTCCGCGGCTGTTTCTTGAATAGGTGGAAGGCTGCCAAAGCGGCGCCGAGAGCCCCGCCGGCGTCGCCGGCTGCGGGTTGGATCCAAAGCCCCTTGACGTGCCCATCGCGGAGGATCTTCCCATTGGCGACGCAGTTGAGGGCGACGCCGCCCGCGAGACAAAGGTTGCTGATGCCTGTTTCTTTGACGAGCGAGCGCGAAAGTCGAAGCACCGCTTCCTCGACGACTTTCTGGACGGATGCGGCGAGGTCCATCTCACGCTGAGTCAGCTTGTGCTCTCGGCCGCGCGCCGGTCCGCCGAAGAGCTCAGCGAACTTGTCGTTCGTCATGCGAAGGCCGGTGCAGTAGTCGAAGTACTCGAGGTTGAGTCGGAATGAGCCATCCTCGCGCAGATCGATGATGTGTTCGAGGATTGTGTCGGCGTACTTTGGCTCACCGTACGGCGCGAGTCCCATGACCTTGTATTCACCGGAGTTGACCTTGAACCCGGTGTAGTAAGTGAACGCTGAATACAGAAGTCCGAGTGAGTGCGGGAAGTGGATCTCCTTGATCATGTCGAGGCGGTTGCCGCGACCGATCGCGACCGAGGTGGTCGCCCATTCGCCGACACCGTCCATCGTCAAGACAACGGCCTCTTCAAACGGCGAAGGAAAGAACGCGCTTGCGGCGTGGCTTTGGTGATGCTCGGAGAAGAGGAGGCGATTCTTCCAGTCGAAGTCAGGGCGGTGCTTTTCGAACGCCTTGCGAAGATAGCTCTTCTGGAACAGCTTTTCGCGGAGCCAGATGGGGATCGCCATTCGGAACGACTGAAAGCCGCGCGGGGCGAAGGCGAGGTACGTTTCGATGAGCCGTTCGAACTTCAAGAAAGGTTTGTCGTAGAACGCGATGTGGTCGATGCCGTCGAGGGTGGCGCCGGCTTCGCGCAGGCAGTAGTCGACCGCTTCGTGAGGAAAGCGAGCGTCGTGCTTTTTACGCGTGAACCGCTCCTCCTGCGCGGCGGCGACGATCTTGCCGTCATCCACCAAAGCCGCAGCGCTGTCGTGATAGAACGCAGAAATTCCCAGGATTCGCATGAGTTCAGCCTGCCTCTGATCGAGCCTCGGTCCCGATCCGATTAGAATAGTGTGTAGATGAACGGCGCGATGGCTGAGCCTTGCGCCGCGAGAAGCAGACCGCCGAACAGGGCCATCATCAGGAGGATCGGCAGGAGCCAGAACTTCTTTCTGGCCCGAAGAAAAGCCCACATTTCCTTAACAAAATCCATCGTACCCCTCAGAATCTTCAGAATCCTTCAGATCGTTCGTTCTGCGTTCCTTCGTTCCTTCGATCTCTAGAACTGGTTCGTCATCGTCTCGGGCGGAGGCCCAGGTGGGTCGCGCTCGATCCAATACGTCTTGGCGCTCGGATCAAGGCGCAGTCGGAGGAGATCCTTGCCGGTTGCGCGGAGGAAAAGCGCGATGGGGGTCATCGTCAGGAAGAAGAGCAAGCCCAAGACCACGGGGCTGACGATGCGGTGAAGCACGAGGCCGAACTTCATCCACATCGCGTTCAACGGCGCGAGCACTTTGGGTGCGGCCATGGCGACGACGAAGAACGCCGCCGACACGCCCAGCGCCCAAACCCGAACGCCTCCCCCACCCAGAAGAGGAAGGGTCCCGACGATCAGAAAGAACACCGTGAACACGATGCCGAAGCTTCGATTCGAACTCCCTTCGACCGCCTCGAGTCGGGAGAAGTCTTCGTGAAAAGACGTTTCTTGTGTGTCTTTGGCCACTTAGGCTGAAAGTGGTAATCCGATCTCGGCTTTGAGTCAACGTGGGGGCCGGTGGTTCGAGCGAAGTAGGCTCGGGCGAGGACGTACATGGGCGCGAATATGCGCCCAACTTGGGGCATTGGTGCCTGGACCTGGCGGGGTAGGTCGGCGCTATTCTTCTGCGGGGGAAGACGCCCATCGGGGGGCTTGTCCCTCGAGGGTTGCTCGAGATGGTCGGCGAAGAAGCTGTGGGGCGGATTGTGCTCGGCCGCTACCGCATCGTACGGCGCGTCGCCAAGGGCGGCATGGGCGTCATCTTCCTCGCGCGCAATGAAGGGGCGGCCGGGTTCGTCCGGCCGGTGATCGTCAAACAGATCTTGCCCTACGAGATGCCCGAGGATGAGCGCGAGGACTCGGCCCTCAAGATGTTCGAGCGCGAGGCCCGGATCACCTCTCAGCTTCGCCATCCAAACATCGTCAGTATCCTCGACTTTCGCGAGGAAGCGGGCGCGTACTACATGGTCCTCGAGTATGTACACGGCCGACACGTCGGGCACTGGCGAAAGTATCTCAAGCGCCGGGGACGGCGCGCCGACGTCGACCTCGCCGTGCATGTGACGGGACAGGTGTTGAGCGCGCTGCACCACGCACACACGCTGGTGGGCGAAGAGGGGACGCCGCTCTCGATCGTTCATCGCGATGTCACGCCATCCAATATTCTCATCGATGTCGAGGGCACCGTGAAGCTGACGGACTTCGGCATCGCGCGGATCGTGACTGAGAACGTCGAGTTCCAGACGCAGACGCCGACGATCAAGGGCAAGTTCCCTTACCTCGCACCGGAACTGCTTCGAAGTGGTGCGCCCACCGTATCGACCGATCTTTACTCGGTGGGCGTCTCGCTGCACGAGTTGCTCGTAGGGCGGAACGAGTTCCGTGGCAAAGATGTCGCCTCGACGGTGACCCGCGTATTGCGGCATACGCCAACCCCGATCGAGGCGGTGAGGCGGGACATCCCGGATGGTCTCGGCGACGTGGTACGCCGCGCGTTGGCGCATGATCCGAGCGAACGTTTTGGGAGCGCACAGGAGTTTTTGCGGGCTCTCCGGCAGACTTGTGATGGCTCGGCCGATGAGCGAACCGAGCGTCTTCGCGAAGCCGCGCGCGAGGACTTCTTTGATGAGGCGATGGTCGAGATCACGGGCATCGACCTCGATGATCTCGATCGGGCGTGGCGCCACATGCCCGCGTCCGACCCGAACGACGCATCGAACACCCGCGCGCCTATCTCGGTTCCGGTGGAAAGCGCCAGCAGCGGTGGCTCGAGCCACGAGAGCGCGTCCGTCGAGCTGTTCTACAGCGATGGCTTGGTGAACGCGCGTACGTCGACGGCGGCGTGGGTGAAGTCTCCGCTGAGCGATGGCGCCTTAGAAACCCGAGTCGATGCCGCGGCGTTCGTTTCCTCGCCCCCGATCCCGCCGCCTTCTCCGCGCTTCGCTTGGCTCCCATGGCTCGCGGTCGTTGCTTCCTTGGTGGCGACGGCCTCGGTCGTTTGGGCGGTGCTTCGACCGCCGGAGGCGCCCGTCGCACTCGTGGTTGAAAAGGGCTCCGTGACGTCCCATGGCGGGGTGGCCGACGCGCAGGGCACCTCGCCGGGCGCGACGCCGAACACGCGCCCGGGCTCGGCACCGAACACGCCGCCGAGCGTGGCGCCCAACTCGCCGCTGCGTGCGTCGCCCGACGCGGCGAACTCAGACGTCGTCGGCGCGCCGAACTCCACCCGGAGCGAGGCGCCGGGGGCGGCTGGGGCTACGCCACTGACCAAGTCCTCGTCCAAGCGACGTGCGAATGGTGATCGCGACTCCGCCCGGACCTTGACGCGAGCTTTCGCGAAGCGACGCGCTTCGGTCGAGCGGTGTTTCAACGACCACCGGCCCGAGCCAACAGGTGATGCGCCCGTTGATGATTCGGCGGAAGTCTGGATCCGCTTCGAGGTCGGGCTTGACGGGGGCGTCGTATCCGCTGAATTGCTACCTGATGCACTGGCGAAGACTCGACTCGGGGCCTGCATCTTGGGCGTGGCGAAGGCTACGCGGTTTGGACCCCAGAAGAAGGACGTCTCCTTCCGAATTCCGATCCGCGTCCGACGCGATCGCTAGCGATGGCTCGTCGAACGTCGGGCGGATGGTTTGCATCGGGTGGCTGAATACCAAGCCGTTGACCCACCGAGCACTTGAGCCCTGGGCTATCGAGCGGTGAACGATGACGAGAGATGTGCTTACGGGAATGCCTTCGCCGGGCGCGGTCGTGGGGCGCTTTCGATTGGGGAAGGTCGTTGGCCGAGGGAGCATGGCCTGGGTCTACGAGGCGACCGAACTCGAAACCGGCCGCGCGGTGGCGATCAAGATCATGGCCTCGAAGCTCATGCAGAGCTCGATCTTTCGCGCTCGGTTTGCCGATGAGGTTCGCATTACGAGCCGCCTTCGCCATCCCAACATCGTCGAGGTCTTCGACTTCATCGAGCAAAAGGAACCGCCGTTTCTTGCCTGTGTGATGGAGCGGATCCCCGGCGAGTCCTTGCTCCGAGCCGTGCGGGATGCGCCGCTGGAACTGAATGAGGCGCTCGAGGTCCTATCGCAGCTCATCGACGCCCTTCGTGTCGTTCACACGCGCGGAATCGTTCACCGCGATCTGAAACCGTCGAACATTCTTCTGACCGGCGAGCGCCCGGGCGTGTTCGCGACGTCGCCCGCGATCAAGATCGTCGACTTTGGCATCGCCAAGTCCCTGGAAAGCGATGCCGTGACAACTCAGCCCGGCGCAGTGCTCGGAACGCCTCGCTACCTGGCGCCCGAGCAGGTTGCCGGCGACCCCGTTTCTCCGGCGACGGATGTCTACGCACTGGGAGAAGTGCTCTTCGAGATGCTGACTGGGGCGCGTCTCTTCGAGGGCGATCGGAATGAGGTTATCCGCGCGAAGCTTCTCGGCTACTTCCCGATCGAGCGCTTGCGTATGCTCGGTGATCGTCCCTTCAGTGGCAAGGTGGCCAGCATCGTGCAAGCCTGCGGACGCGAGCCTCAGCAGCGTCCAACCCTCGATGCGCTGCTGGGACGGGTCGACGAGCTTCGTCACGGAAACTTCGAGCCGCTCGCGAACGATACGTCGAGCGTATACGCGCCGTCGCCGCTTCTCGTTGTGCCGGTCGAACGACTCACCGAGCAAGATGAGGCCTCGATGGTCGGCACTGCGGTTGCGCGGCACGGCGAGCAGGAAGGTCGACCATGGCGACTTGGGCGCTACACCGTCTTCGAACGACTGGAAGGGCGTGGGGTGGTCGAGTCGTTCGTGGCTCGTCATGACCGCGACATCGAATTCTGCCGTCTGAAGCGGCTGATGCACATCGCGTCGAACGATCCGGTCGCCGTGGGGCGGTTCCAACGCGAGGCTCAGCTTGCTCTGCATCTCGTGCATCCCAACATTGGTCGCGTGCTCCGCTCGAGCATCGAGGAGGGCGTGTTCTGCATTGCCCAGGAGTGGATTCTGGGCGTTCCTTTGGCACGGCTGCTTGCGCTCTTGGCCGCGCGCAACCGGTCGATGCCTCTTCAGATCTTTGCGCCGATCATGTTCGCCGTGCTCGACGGGCTGGCTCACGCGCATCGTGCGCGCGATGCGGAGGGCGCGTCTCTTTCCATTGTTCATCGGAACCTCACGCCAAGCTCGATCGTGATCAGCTTCTCGGGTTGCACCAAGATTCGGGATTTTGGTGAGGCGCGCGCCGCGATCGGCGAGTACAGAACCAGCGCCGGCGGGGAGGCGATCGGCTCGATGGATTGTTCCTCTCCAGAACTGCTGAGCGGTGGCGCGATCGATGCGCGCAGCGACGTGTATTCGGTCGCCGCGATCGCCTACGAGATGCTCGCGGGCCAGCCGGTCGTGGCCGAGGGTGAGGTCATGGATATGTTGCACCGGATCTTGGAAGAAGATCCGCCCGATCTCGCCCGGCTCCGACCAGACATCCCGCCGGCCGTGGGTCAGGCGATCCGTCGCGGCCTGGCGAAATCGCCCGACGCGCGATACGCGACCGCGGAGCGCTTCCGCGAGGCGCTTGGCGAGGCCGTCGGTCGCTTCGACGAAGTGACCGAAGACCTGGTGGGCGATTTCGTGCGCGAGGTGGCGGACGTCGAGGAACACGAGACCGTGGTTCGGCTGCGGCGCCTTCGGCGATGGTCGCTTCTCAGGGATGACGGCGAGACGTCGTCGTCGACGGCGCCTCCGCGCGCGCTGTCGACGGGTTCGCTGCCGACAGGTTCGCTGCCGACAGGTTTGTTGCCTGGGGTCGGTGCGAAGCCCTTGGACATCGCTTGGCCGGGCTCAGGAAGTCGGCGCCGCGATTCGCGTCTGGATCCGACGCCGCATCTGGGTCCGAATCCGAATCCGAGTCCGAAGCCGAAGGCGGGTCTGGATCTCAAGGCGGATCAGGATCTAGATCGGCGTGCTTCGAGGTCGTGGCCGGCGAGGAAGATGGCGTATTTCGTGTCGACGGTGGTTGCGCTGGCGGTGGGCGCGGCCTCGTTGGCGACCTGGGTCGTCGTGCGATCCGCGCGGGAACGCGCCGCGAGCTCGAAGACGACGGCCCCGACCCCGATGCCCAAAGCGACGTCGAACCATGGGACCAAAGATGCGACGAACGACGAACCGGAAGGCCAAAGGGCTCCGCTGGAGTCTAGCTCGGCATCGAACGTGAATTCGGTCCCAGAATCGACGGCGGCGCCGAGCCCAAGATTGGCGCGACCGCGCGCGCAGGTTGTCGCGCGGGGGGCCCATTCCAACGATAGAGATAAAGATAAAGACAAAGATAAAGATGATGATCACGACAGAGACAAAGAGAAGTCCCCTGAACCTCCGTTTTCGACCCTCCGCGGACGCATCGACGCACTGAAACGAAACCCGCAGGACATTGCGGCCTTCGAGCGGGTGGTGGCCGACCTGCGCGATGCGAGTCGCGACGCCACGCCCGACGTGGTTCGGCGCGTCGCGAGCGATGTCGCTGCGGCGGAACGCACGCTTGAGGTCTCGCTCCTCGAGACCGCGCTCCTACGTCTTACCGCCGATTGGCATCGACGACATGCGGATGCCCAAGCCCGGCCGTGACGTCTTGCTCTGGATGCGGCGAAGAACAGAACGAATTTCAAATGTTTGCGCTCGTGCCCTTGAGTGCGTTGCGGCATGGTTCTCGCGGCAGGACGAGCGATGTTTGTGCGAATTCCTTCGGCTTCGGCGGCCCGTGCTGTTGCGACGGCGCTCGTGGGCGTCCTGGCGTTCGGCGTTGTGAGCCTGCGCTGGGTCGCTCTTGACGCCCATCGCGACGGCGCTGTCGCTGATGCCGATGCCGATGATGAGCATGCTGATGTCGAGGATCAGGATCGCAGTTTCTTCCGAGTCGGAAGCGGAGAGACGCGTTTCTTGTGGTGCCCGCGGGGTGCACGGCGGGTTGCGCGGGGGGTCGAATGTGGCCGCGCAGGCGATTCAGACGCTGCGCCGGATGCAGAAGACTTGAGTGCCGCCGAGGCCTTCCTCTTGGGGACACCGCTCGACATCAACGCTGCGCTGGCCGACGACCTTCGCGTTGTCCCCGGCGTCGGTGCCCGGTTGGCTGAGCGTATCGTGCGCGATCGCCTCGAACACGGTCCGTTCCGGAAGATCGAGGATATTCAGCGGGTCCGGGGCGTCGGGCCCAAGCTTGCCCGGCGCATCGCCGCCTATGCTCGCGCACCTTGATCGCGCGCGCGATGCGTGATCGCGTTTCGGGCGACCGAGAAGACGAGCCGCGTCTTCGAGTCGCGGCCATGCCGTGGATTGAGGGTCGTGTTGTCACGCCGGCTTGCGGGGCGATGGATTCGCAGTGTCGGCAATGGCCTTGTAGATGACTCGGAACGCTTCGCAGATCTTCGCTGGGTTCTTCTCGGTTGTGACCGTCACCATCGCTGACGTGATCTGCGCTGCGGCGCTCAGCATGGCCTTGGTCATCTCGAGTTGCGTCGGTGAGATGGAGGGCTCCTTCTCCCGCGGCTTCATGCCCGTATCAGGTCCGGGTTTCAACGATCCGCTCCCCGCTGTGGTTCGATGTAGGCGTTAGACCCAAACACCGTCTCGCCTCATCAGGACATCTGAAATGGAGAAGATGGGGATCGAACCCACGACCTCCGCATTGCGAACGCGGCGCTCTCCCAGCTGAGCTACTCCCCCGGTCAAATCCGACGTGGTCAAGCTCGTAGACCGAATGACGGGCGAATCGCAAGGAAAATTCGGAAGTTTTGACGTGAGGTTCAAACCTCTGATACTTCAATCGTGGCGATGACAACGGGGGATCCGGGTTCTTCCATTCCTTCGAGGCCGAGCGGGGCGGCTTGGACGGGGCGAGACCAGGATCCGGCGGGTGGGCAGGGCATGTCGAAGCACGCTTCTATCACCGAGCTGGAGCTCGAGTTTGCGCAGCGACCACAGTCGAAGGTCTATGCGGAGCTTTGCGAGGCCTATCTGGCGGAGGGCCGCCTCGTCGAGGCCATGGTCGTCTGCCGAAAGGGCTTGAAAGCACATCCGGAGGCCATTGAGGCACGCCTTCTGCGGGCCCGGGTCTTCGCGGCGCAGAAGAAGCATGACCGGGCTCTGGCGGAGATCGACGAACTCGAATCATCCCACGGGGATGACGCGCGCATTTACATGGAGCGAGGGCGGATCCTTCTCGACCTCGGTCGGGACGAGCCGGCCGTCGAGGCGCTCAAGCGGGCCGTGGATCTGGACCCTATCCTGCCGGATCCCAAGCATCTGCTTGCGGCCCGAGGCATCGTCTATCCCGAGCCCCCGCCGCCTCCAGCGCCTTCGCCCTCGTTTCAGGTTCCATCCGCACCAGATATGCCTTCATCTTCGTCGGCGCGGCCGATGTCGATGGCCGGGGGCGCGGCGGAGCGCGCACCGACGATGCCGCCCCGAATGCCGCTTCCGGGACAACCTGACGAATACGCCCAGTTTGCCTCCCAAAGTGGCGGCCCTTTCCACGGGGACGCCGCGATGCGTGCGAGTGGATCGCCGTCCGTTCGGCCGATTCGGTTGGAAGGCGAGGATGAGCTCGAGGTGCTTGCGGGCAAGATGGCGGAGGAGCGCCCGTCCCGTGGGCGACCCGCGACGACGTTCCTTTTGCTCGGGGCGCTGTTGGTCCTCGCGGTCGGGGTGCTCGGCTATCGGATTTCGTCGAAGCGAACCACCGAAGCGATCGGCCGACTTAGCCAAGAGGCCGAGACTCTATTCAATCGCGACACGTACGGCAGCTACATGTTGGCCGCCCAGAAGTACGAGGACATTCTCAAGCTTCACGATGCGGATCATGCGCTGACCCTGGGGAAGCTTGCCTACGTCTACGCGATTTTGGTGGGCGAGCACGGCGAGGCGACGATGCGCGATCGTCTCGACAAGGTCATGGCTCGGGCGCTCGAGAAAGCGCCCGATGTGTCCTTCACCGTCGCAGCGCATGGGCTCGCGATCTTGTACGAGGGGAAGGATCGTCAGGCGGCGGCGAAGCAAGCCCTCGACGTCGTGGCGCCGGTGGTGACCCGGGTTGCGGAGATGGGCGGAGGCAAGACGCACGCCGACTTGACCTTGGCCATCCTCAAGATGGAGCTCGGTGACTACGAGGAAGCGTCGCGATTGCTTGGCCACGTCAAGCAAGTCCTCCCTGGATCCGTGCGGGCAAAAGTGTGGCATGCGCGGGCCGCGTTTCGCGCGAGCCGATTCGAAACCGCCGAGGCTGCTTTCAGCGCGGCCCTTCGCGCCGAGCCTGACCATCCGGGGGCCCGCGCGGGTCGAGCCTTGGTGCGGCTCGAGCGGGGCGTCCTGGCTTCAGCCGTCGAAGACCTCGTGGCGTTCGATGCGGCGTACGACCGTAATCAGAAGGACGTCTCTCGTCGAGACGCGGCCCTGGCCGAATATGCGCGGAGCGAGATCGCGCGCTCGGCGGGTGATGAGGCGAAGGCCCGTGGCGCATACGATCAAGCGGTCCGCTTCGACCCCGGCAATGCCGACTTTCCGTACGGTCTAGGGCGCTGGTTGCTGCGAAACCAGCGCGCCGAAGAGGCGCTCGTGCCTCTCAACAAGGCCGTGACCATGGAGCCAACGCGATGGTCGTTCTTGGTCGAACTCGCCGAGGCGGAGATGGAGGTCTCGAAGTTCGACAGCGCCGAGCAGCATATCGAGACGGCCCTTCAGAAAGCGCCCGACTATCTGCCCGCGGCCCTCGCGAAGGCGCGCTTGTTGCGCCGAACATCCAAGCCGACGGCCGAGGCGTACATCAAGGGGCTCCTCGATCAATGGCCGAGCGCCAAGGTCGAGGTCAGCCTCGAGCTTGGGCTCCATTACGCGAGCAACGGACGCTACGCCGAGGCGCGCAAGGCCCTCGAGGATGCGATCGGCGAGATGTCGGGACGCCCAAAGATCAAGCAGGCCGAAGTGCTGATTGCGTACGGCAAACTGACTGAGCGCATGGGTGAGCGCAGCGTGGCCGAACAAAGCTATCGGAATGCGGCTGAATTCGGAGAGCTCGAGGGTTGGTATCGACTGGCCTTCCTGCTCGCGCGCGGAAGTCGAGAGGAGCGGGAGGAGGCCAAGAACGCTCTGACGAAGTATCTCTCGGCCGGAAAGTCGTTGCGTTACTCCAGCAGCGCCGAGGAACTCCTCGAACGGCTTCGCTGAAGAACATCTCTGTCCGCGTTGCCTCGTCTCGTCTCGTCCGCCTAGGCGCCGAGAGCCTTCTTCAGCAGGGCCTCGAGCTGGGGCTTGGGCGCTGCGCCGACGATCTGGCCAACGGCTTGCCCGCCTTTGAAGACGAGCAGGGTCGGGATGCTCATGATGTTGAATCGCTGGGCGACGCCTTGATGTTCATCGATGTTGATCTTTCCGACCTTCGCGCGACCGGTGTACTGGGTGGCCAATTCTTCGACCGCCGGGGCGATGATGCGGCAGGGCGCGCACCAGGGCGCCCAGAAATCCACCAGGACCGGCACCTCGGCCTTGAGCACTTCAGCGTCGAAATTGTTGTCCCCAAACTCCAGTACATTCCCTGCCATGGCTGATTTCCTGTCCAGCGAGTGCGTCGATTTGCGCGTCGGTCTGACGTGCGTGGCCTCGCCAGTCGTCGAGAATACTTAGCAGAAGTGGCCCCATGCAGACTAGACATTTTGCTCTGCACCGATGAAGGCTAGAGAGGCATGAAGGAGGACAACCTGACTTGGCCCTGCTTCTCCTGAAGGTTTGCTCGGTCTTCTACCTCCTCACCATGGTCGTGGGGGTTCTCCAAATCGTTTGGCCGCGGGTCACGGGCGATCGAATGGTTCTCGTTGGTTTCGTGACCGCGGCGGTCGCCCACGTGGGGGCGCTCGTCCTGCGCGCGATCGAAGTTGCGGGCTTCCCTATGGCCAATCTGCACGACGCGCTTTCGCTGTTCGGCTTTTTGGCTGCGCTCATCACGGTGATTGTGAGTTGGCGCCTCAAGGTGCCTCAGGCCGCGGCGATCGGTTCGATCCTCGTGGCGGCGCTTGTCCTGGGGTCGGTCGTGATCGAGCCAGCCCATACGATTCCTCCTGCGCTGCGTTCCCATTGGCTCCCGGTGCACATCGCCTTCGCCTTTCTCGGCGACGCAGCTTTCCTCGGAGCCGGCATCGTTTCGGTGATCTACCTCGTCCAGGACGGACGCCTTCGACACAAGCGCAGGCTCCCCAAGCCGGGCACCGGCGTTCATAAGCTCCCGCCGCTCGAGATGCTCGACCGGGCGAGCGTTCGATTGGTGAATGTCGGATTTCCGTTGATGACCCTGGGCCTGGTGACCGGCGGGATCTATGGGCACCTGTTGGGTGGGACGTTCTGGCTGTTCGATCCGAGGAACCTCGTCAGCGGTGTCGTTTGGCTGCTGTACGCTGTCCTACTTCACTTTCGCATCTCGATCGGCTGGCGTGGCCGCAGGCTGGCGTGGTTGACGCTGGTTGGGGTCGTCGTGACGCTCTTGGCGTTCGTTTTGTTCGGCGTCGCCGGCGTTGGCCATCATGCGGGCGGAGATTACGTGTCATGAAGATCGCCGTCGTTGGCCTTTCGCATCACACGGCCCCGATCGCGATTCGTGAGCAGCTTGCTCAACACATGCGCGAAGTTCCAGAACGCCTGGCCGATTTTCGAAGCATGGATGAAGTCCAGGAGGTTTGCATCGTCTCGACGTGCAATCGGCTCGAGGTCTACGTGGCGGGCGCCGGCGATGTCACGTACTTGGCCCGTCGCGTCCGTGCTCACCTGCGGTCGATTTCGGGGCTCGCTTCGGCCGAGCTCGACCCTCATCTTTACGAGCACGTCGGCGTTGCGGCCTTGCAGCATCTCTTTCGCGTCGCGTCATCGCTCGATTCGATGGTGCTGGGCGAGCCTCAGATTCTTGGGCAAATCAAGGACGCCTTTCGAGTTGCGGTCGACGAGACTTCGATCGGGCCTCATTTGCTTCGATCCTTCGAACGCGCCTTCATGGTGGCGAAGCGTGTACGTACCGAGACGGGCATCGGCGAGAACGCGATCTCGATGAGCTTTGCTGCGGTCGAGCTTGGCCGACAGATCTTCGATTCGCTCGTCGACAAGAAGGTGTTGCTCGTCGGCGCTGGAAAGATGTCGACGCTCGCCGCGCGGCACTTGATGGCGCACGGTGTTTCGGAAGTCCGGGTCGCGAGTCGTTCCCTGGCGACCGCGCAGCGGCTCGCTTCCGAGATCGGCGGATTGGCCTCGAGCCTGACCGACCTCCCGATGTTGCTCGGATCGGCCGACATCGTCATCTGCTCCACGGCGGCGCCGCACCACATCATCGACAAAAAGATGATGGCCCGTGTCCTTCGAGAGCGGCGCTATCGTTCGATCTTGTTGGTCGATATGGCCGTTCCACGCGATGTCGATCCGAAGGTGACCGAGCTCGACAATGTCTTCGTCTATGACGTCGACGATTTGCAGACCGTGCTCGATGACAACCGGGCGACGAGGGCGCGGGAGGCGAAGGCCGCCGAGGATCTCATTGAGCAAGAGGTCGGCGCCTTTGAACGCTGGCACAAGTCGCAGCAGGTCGTCCCGGTCATCAAGGCGCTCCGCCAATTTGCGCTCGAGATCGCCCTCAAGGAATCCGAGCGAACCTTGGCGAATGTTCCTTCGCCCGACAAGAAGACGATCCAGACCGTTCGCGCGATGGGGCAGGCCATCGTCAACAAGCTTCTGCATCCGGCGCTTGCGAACCTGAAGGCGGAGGGCGCCCGGGGCGACCCTGAGGTCTTGGCGGATGCCCTGGTTCGGCTTTTCGAACTCGACCTATCCCGCGGCGAGCAGGACACCGAGGAAGGCAGGCCTGAGGCCAACACCGGCGAGGCGAACCCGGTCGTCGAGTCTCCGCCCGAGCCGACGGCGTCTCAGCGCATGGCGCCTCAGCGCACGGCGTCGGAACCGCGGCTTCGGCCTGCGCTTGGCGCGCAGCCGGCGGACCCCGGTGCGTCGACCGAGGCCGCGCTCGATGAGGATAGCCTCGCACCGAGGGACGAGGGCGATCTGAACGTCGTTCCTTTCCGACGGAGAGACAGCAGCTCGAGTTTCTGATAGCGCCGAGGCTCGAAGTTGGGGGTATGAGCGCGTGAGCAAGGCCAAGACCATTCGGATCGCAACCCGGCAGAGCCCCCTGGCGCTTTGGCAAGCCGAGCACGTTGGGCATCTCATCCGGACGCACGATGCGGGCATCGACATTGAGTATCTCAAGCTCGTGACCAAGGGTGACAAGATCCTCGACCAAGCGCTCTCCAAGGTCGGCGGCAAGGATCTCTTCGTGAAGGAGATCGAGCACGCGCTCATCGAGGGCTCGGCGCAGGTGGCGGTCCATTCGCTCAAAGACATGCCGACCGCACTTCCCGCCTCGCTTGCAATCACCGCCTTTCCTGCCCGCGAAGATCCCCGGGACGCCCTGGTTTCGACGAAAGGGTACACCTTCGAGACGTTGCCGGAGGGCGCGCGGGTCGGGACGTGCTCCTTGCGACGGGCCGCGCAATTTCTGCGGTTGCGACCGGATCTGCGCATCGTGCCGATCCGCGGCAATGTCGCGACGCGGCTCAGGAAGCTCGACGAAGAGGACATGGACGCCACAGTGTTGGCCTACGCGGGTCTGAAGCGGCTCGAGATGACCGAAGTGGTGACCGAGGTCTTGCCGCCGAGCGTATCGTTGCCGGCGGTGGGGCAGGGCATTCTGGCGGTTGAGACACGCATCGACGATTCGGCGACGAACGCGTGTGTCGAGTTCCTCGATGACGCCGCGGCGCGCGCGGCCGCGTTGGCCGAGCGTGCGTTCCTTCACCGGCTTCAGGGGGGCTGTCAGGTCCCGATCGCGGGCCACGCGGTCGTGATCGTACGCGATGATGGGCGCGAGGTGTTGTCGATGCGCGGGCTCGTCGCGTCCTTGGATGGAAGGGAGACGATCGACGGCGAGGCTGAAGGCTCACCGAAGGCGCCTCAAGACGTCGGGCGTGGTCTCGCCGAGGCGCTCATCGCCCGGGGGGCGGGGCGGCTCCTCGAAGCGCTGAAGACAGCGGCGTCATGAATTCGATCGCGAGCGATGCCGCCGCCTCGTCGGTCGAGGGGCCTCTTTCCGGACGAAGGGTGATCGTCACGCGCGCACCTCATCAGTCGAAAGCGCTTCGTCGCGCCTTGGAAGCCAAGGGCGCTGAGGTTCTCGAGCTCCCGACGATTCGCATCGTTCCAGAAGAAGATCTTGGCCCGCTTCGCGCGCTGCTTACATCGCTGGAAGCGTTCTCAGCGACGATCTTTGGCTCGCAGAACGCTGTGGATTACGTGGTCGACGAGGCGATCAAACTCGGCGTTTCGACCGCGGCTCCGGTTGTCTGCGTCGGCGAGAAGACCGCGGCCCGGCTTCGCGATCGTCTGGTCGCGGCGCCGGTATTTCGCGGCTCGATCGAGCGTCCTGAAGACGACGCGTTTCGGGGCGAGGGCGTCGTCTCCGTGCTTGCCCGGCGCTTCGGGCCGCTCGCGGGACACCGTTTCTTCTGGCCGAGGGCGCGAGAAGGGCGGGAGGCGATCGGTGATGCCCTGGTCGCCGCGGGGGCACAAGTCGATGCGGTCGCGGTCTATCGGCTCGTCGCAGCCGATCCCTTGTCACCGCCGATCGACCCGCGACTTCTTGCGGCGGACGCGGTCCTCTTCCTCTCCGGAGAGACGTTGCGGTGCTTCTTCGAGGTCCTTCCCGAGGTGGAGGCCAGGCGGCTGCTGGCTCGCTCGGCCATGGGCGTCATCGGTCCGGTCGCCGCCGACAAAGCGCGTGCGCTCGGGATTCGGGTCGATGTCATGCCGGCGGTTGCGACGGGAGAGGCGCTGGTGGACGCGTTGGCGGCGTTCTTTCGCCGAGACCCAAGGCCAGACCCAACGCCCGTGGACGGCGTCTGATTTCTTCGGTCGGGACCGTGGTCAACGTCTTGCCTTCGCGCTAAGGCGAGACGATGGAATTTCCGATCACGCGCATGCGTCGTTTGCGGCGCACCGACTCGCTTCGACGGATGGTCCGAGAGACCCATCTGCTCCCCGATCAACTGATCCAACCGCTCTTCGTGGTGCACGGCAGCAACGTCAAAAAGCCCGTGACGTCGATGCCAGGGGTCCATCAGCTTTCGGTTGAGAATGTGGTGACCGAGGCTCAGCGCGCGGCGGACGCGGGCGTGCCTGGGATCATTCTCTTCGGCATCCCCGATCACAAAGATGCCGATGGCAGTGCTGCGTGGAAGGCTCAAGGCATCGTGCAGAAGGCGGCGGCCCGGATCAAGAAAGCCGCCCCGAATCTCTCGATCATCGCCGACGTCTGTTTCTGCGAGTACACCGACCATGGTCATTGCGGCGTCGTAGAAGACGGGCAGGTGGACAACGACGCGACGCTCGAGAACCTCGCCAAGCAAGCGGTGTCGTTGGCTGACGCCGGCGTCGATGTCATCGCACCAAGTGGCATGATGGATGGCATGGTCGGGGCGATTCGAGAGGGGCTCGACGAGGCCGATTTCGGCGACATTCCCATCTTGAGCTATGCCGTGAAGTACGCGTCCGCCTTCTATGGCCCCTTCCGCGAGGCGGCAGAATCTTCACCCGCCTTTGGCGATCGGCGACAGTACCAAATGGATCCCGCCAACGGCCGGGAGGCTCTGCGTGAGGCCGCGCTCGATGTTGGCGAAGGCGCCGACATGCTGATGGTGAAGCCCGCGCTCGCGTATCTCGATGTCCTGCGTGATCTGCGTGATGAGTTCGACCTCCCACTGGCGGCCTACAACGTGAGCGGTGAGATGGCGATGGTCGAAGCCGCCGCCCAGAACGGGTGGATCGATCGCAAGCGGATCATCCTTGAGACGCTGCTCTCGATGCGTCGCGCCGGCGCCGACATCATTTTGACGTACTGGGCCACCGAGGTTGCAGGATGGCTGAAGGCGTGAGCGAAGTGCGGCCTGGGCGTTACAAGGTGGTCGAGCTGTCCACCGTGACGGACGAGACGGTCGAGGAGACGCTCAACGAGTGGGCCGAGAAGGGTTGGGTCCTCGATGGCATCCACTTCGCCATGCGTGAGAGCAGCCGTCGGCCGTCGATGGCGTTCGTTCTCTTCACGCGCGCGGGGGCGATGTCGGAGGCTGAAAAGTAATCTGGGCTGAAGACGAGACCGCGATGGCGCGACGATGCAGACACTGACGGTCGAGTCGGGCGAATCGGCCTGTTCTTGAGCGCGACCTGATCGCACCCGCGTGCATGAGCGCGCATGACCGCGCATTACCGCGCGCGCGGGGCCGGACGGCGACGCACCCGTTGGCGGATAGATTCTCGCTCCTCATTCGAGAGCCTTCTCCAGGCTCGGATCTTTCGCTGCAACTTTGCGCGCGCTTCGGGGCTCATCTCGCGAAGCTGCCGTGCTCGGGCCCGAAGACGGGCCTTGGAGGCCGGATCGAGCTTTCGGAACGTTTCGGCTTGCTGCCGAAGACGGGCCCGCTCTCGCGGCTTCAGATTCCTGAAGTTTTCGTGGGCCTGTCGAATGGCGGCCTTCTCTTCCGGACTGAGTGCACGCCAGCGTTTGGCCGCCGCCAAGATCGCCCGCTGCTCCGCGGCCGGAAGAGCTCGGAACGCAGCGATCCGTCGTTGAAGTTCGGCACGCGCCTCGGGCGACATGGCCCGGACGCGCTCGAGGGCGCGCTCCGTGGGCTCTGTGGGTTCCGTGGGTTCCGTGGGTTGCTCGGCTCGGGCGGAATGCGGTGCCAGAATCCACGTCAGCCCGAGCAGAGCAACCGCGGCCGGTCGTAAGGCTCTACGGTTTCTGGGGTTTGTCGACGCTGTCTTAGTCATCGTCTTCCTCCAGGGCAGGCATCACCTCGAGGAACTCGAGCTCCTCGAAGAGAGACCAGTTGTCCACAACGTCAAGCCATCTTGCGAGCTCTCGATCCTCAGACGAAAGCGCGTTCGCGCGCGTCGCTTGGACGGCCGTTGCCGTTGCCGCTTCCGATGTCGATGTCGATGTCGATGTCGATGTCGGGGCTGGTTGAGCCGCTGTGAGGCCGGTGCCTAGGAGCGGCAAGATCCATAGCTTCAGGCCGGCGCGTGGCCTCCACGCTTGCTCGACCCGAATTCTCGGTGGGCTTTCGCTCATCCGGCGCTCCCTTCGTCAAGGCTTTCGATGACGTCGAGGTCCTCGATCACGTCGAAGTTCTCGACGACGCCGAAGTCTTCGTAGAGGCTCAAGTCCTCCGCAACGTCGAAGAACTCGGCGACTTCGAGAAGATTGCTTGCTCCGAAGGATTCGGCGATCTCTGAACGAGCGGGGACGTTGCTCCGGTCTGGCGGCCCGCCTTCGACCGGCACGTGGAGCCAGATCGCGATCAGAGCCGCCGCGCCGATACCGACCGCGCCGAAGGCCGCAAGGGCCGGAAGCGGACCGCGCGAACGCATTGAACCGGTCGAGCGGCGCATGTTGACCTCTGGGAACCACCGCCTCGGCGAGAACACGCTTCCCTTGCGCGCACCGTCACGACGACGGGACGCTGGTCTGCTTGGCATCGCGGAGACCGGTTCGTTCCTTTCTTGATCGAGGGCGTCGAGTCTCGCGCGAAGGTTTGCGTCGAACACCTCGGACGGCTCGTGGTTCGTGCTGGTTTGATCGAAGGCTTCGAGCGCTTGCCGGTATTCATCCAAGGCCTGTCGGCATGGGGCGCAGGTCGCGAGGTGCGCCTGAAGCTCTGCCTTGTGCGCTGGTTCGATGGGGCTGAGATCCAGCAAGCCCAAGATGTCTTCACCCAAGTGATCGCTAGACTTGGTTTTCATGGGGCGATGCTCCTGTGTTGTCGATTTCGCTCTTGGTCGGCTTTGGCGCCGGCTGAGGTTCGCCGAACTCCTGATAACGTCGAACGTCTTGTCGAAGCGCTTCGAGAGCACGGTGGACGAGTGACTTGACGGCGGGAACCGAGACCGACAGGACCTGGGCCACATCTTCATGGGAGAGGCCTTCCTGGCGAACGAGCAGGAGCGCGGTCCGCTGTTTGGTCGGAAGCGCGTCGAGCGTCCTTTGGATCTCGTGGCCGAGTTGACGCGCCTCAGCTTGGCCCTCCGGGGTGGTCGCGATTCTCGCCATGGGATGGTGGCTGGGCGATGCGGGATCGAGCGGCGTGAACTCGAGGCGGTGCTCGATGCGGCGCACTTCGTTGAGACAAACGTGGGTGGCGACGGTGTAGAGCCAAGTCTTGAAACGGGTGTCGGCGGTGTACTTCTTGGTGGTGAACACGCGCACGAATACATCCTGTGCGAGCTCCTCGGCTCGAGCGGGGTTCCGGACGAAGCGCTGTGCGTAGCTCACCATCGGACGCCTATAGCGCTGGAACAGCCGATCGAAGAGCCGACGGTCGCGGGACGCAACGAACTGCGCCATGACTTCTGCGTCTTCGTCTTCGTTCACAGGGCCACTAGGTAGAACACGCACCCTTCTAAGAAGTTGCACGCGTCGAGCGAAGGTTTACCAGAGATCAGCGGGCTTCTCTCGGGGGCCGCGTCGACTCAGGACCAGGTTCCGGAGGAGCTGGTCCTGATCCGCACGAAGCGCATCGTCGAGTGCCGGCGCCTGTAGAATAACCCTGATGATCTGACGCCGAGTGATGCCGCGCTCGGCGACGAGCCCTGGCTGGTCGATGAAGGCGGCTCGGCAGACCAGCCCGCGGCGCGCGGCCGGTGGTGGCGTCGCCGTCGCCGTCGCCGTCGTCTGACAACGCGGCAGCTCCAGGACAAGGGCGGCGAAGTCTGGCGCGACGCTTCGCCGCTTGGCAGACGTCATCGCTTGGTCCAGTTCGTCCGGCGAAAGGCGCCCGAGCTTGCGGGTCTGGCCGGCCGCGATGGCTTCGAGGGATGCCTTTGCGTAGCGACGGGCGACGACGAGGACATCGAGATCCATGCGCGCCGCGGTCGACGTGCGCGAGAGCAAGCGGAGTGTCGGCGAGAAATGGTCGACGGCTTCGTCGAAGCGGAGCTCACCGTTGCCATCGAGGTCGATGCGGCCGTGCAGGCGGGTCGGACGCAATGGTTCGGGGACCTCGCTCGGGGCCATCGGATCGATCGCGAGCCAGCGTTCTTCGAGGCCGCCCGGCGCCAGGCGAAGTGCGAGACCGTAGCCACGATTGCTGTAGGTCCGATCGCGTCCGATGGATCCGATGTAGCGCTGGCTTCCACATGCAGAGGCGATGATCGTTGCTGTGAACACCGTGAGGAGGCGCAGCACCAAAGGGTTCGAGAGGGCGATTCTGATTGGGATTCGCGTCACAGTCGCTCTGGACCGGTAGCCTGGATGCTTCAGAAGAGCGAGAGATTTCGGGGGGCACCCGGTGGAAGTGGCTCAGATCACGGGGGAACTGGGATCATTGCGCTGTCACAACGGCACGCCTCGGCCGCACATTACTGCTAGGATGTACGGAGAGCGTCGGATTCGAGTCTACATCAGGGAACGTTAGGGTTGTGAGGTAGGCGCTGGCCTACCTGAGAATCAAACCGACGTGGGGTGTGTTCAGACTGAAGAGCCGAACGAGAAGACGAGCGGTTGGGGCGAGGCCACGGGCCGAAAGGGTTTGAAGATGTTGGACGCCTACATCATTGAGCAGATCAAGAAGGAGCAACGCGAGAACGGCGATCGAGACCAAGATCGTCCTCGCTTGCACATTCACCTACCGCTCATGTGGCGCCCCGCGTTGCCTGAGCCCGCTGAGGATCACGAGAACGAAGAGGGACACATGGTCGTCATTCCTTTGACCCCCGAGATGCCCCTTTACGATTTGGGCGACTTTGAGGGCGAGAACGCCGCGTAAGATCATCGCAGCGCCGACCATGACGGTTACGGTTCGATCACCACCCGCTTCACCGTCTTCTTCCCCACCTTGAACATGTATTCGCCTGGATCCAGGACGTGGTTGGGCTCCGTGAGTCGGTTCTCGTCGATTCGTACGCCGCCCTGCTCGGTGCGCCGCCGGGCATCTGCGCCGCTGGTCGCGAGGCCGGCATCGACGAGGACTTTGTAAAGGCGATCTTGCTTCACCGACACAGTATCAAAATCCCGCGGCGGACGCCCGGCCTCCCACCATTGCCGCGTGCTGGCCGCCTCCTCCTTTGAATGGAACCGGGCCGTCATCATTTCTGCGAGGTCCTTTTTGGCCTCGTTGGGGTCGCTGAGGTCTGGATCGACGTCGGTGAGCAACGCGTACCATGTGGACATCGTCTCATCGGTGATGCTCATGATCTTCCCGAACATGTCGTCCGGCTTGTCGGTGATGCCGACATGATTGCCTTTCGACTTCGACATCTTCTCCTCCCCGTCGAGTCCGACGAGCAGTCCGACCGTCAAGACGCACTGGGGCTGCTGCCCGTATTGCTCCATGAGGTGCCGTCCGACATTGAGGTTGAAGATCTGGTCGTGTCCGCCCAATTCGACATCCGCCTTGAGCGCCACGGAGTCGTATCCCTGCATGAGTGGATACAGAAACTCATGCAGCGCGATCTGCTTGTTGTCGTCGAAACGCTGGCGAAAATCGCGGCGCTCGAGCATGCGCCCGAGGTTGTACCGGGCCGCCAGCTCGATGACGTCCTTGAAGGTCATGTCTTTGAGCCAGCGTGAGTTCCACTCCACGCGCGTGCGTTCGCGGTCGAGGATTTTGAAGACCTGCTCCGCGTAGGTGGCTGCGTTGGCGTCGATCTCCGCGTCCGAGAGGGGCGGGCGCATGGCGTTGCGCCCTGTTGGGTCGCCGATGCGTGCGGTGTAGTCGCCGATCAGGAAGATCACCTCGTGTCCGAGGCGCTGAAATTGCGCCATCTTCTCCATCAACACGGTGTGACCGAGGTGGAGATCGGGGGCGGTGGGGTCGAAACCGGTCTTGATGCGGAGCGGGGTTTGAGTGCGGTGCGAGGCTTCAAGGCGCTTCAGGAACTCGCTCTCCGGGTTGAGATCGACGGCTCCCCGGCGCAGCCGCTCGAACTGTACCGCCGCGGGCGGAATGGTGATGGGCATGCCCACCTTATAAGGGGGCTAGATCGGAGTCGTCTACTCTGAGGCTTCATGTACGGCGATGAAGCCGAGCTCTGAGACGAGCGCCCCCATGCGGATGTCATGAGCCGCCTGAGGGACGTCGTCATCGGCGAGGATCTGAAGGCCGAAGCAGAAGCCGATCGTGCGTGGGTGCTGCTCCGATCCGGGCCGTGCCAGCGTGTATGAGGCACCCGCAATGGCCGTCCCATGGCTTTGGGCGAGGGCACGATCGTAGTACCCACCGCCGTAGCCGAGCCGCGCGCCGCGGCTCGAGAAGGCGAGCCCCGGGACGATCAGGACGTCGATGGCCTGAAGCGGCACAGTGGGCGCATCGCGTGGAGGCTCCAAGATGGCCTGGCCTTCTACGCTGAGTGCCTCTTCTGGCTTCCTGAGGTCTCGGCGTTGACTGAGGTGGAAAGAGAGCTGGCCATCGTGCGCTCGCGGATAAGCGATCGCGACGCCGCGGCGCGCCAGCCAGGGTTCGAGGCTCGTGGGGTCAGCTTCGGTGCCGCAGGCGGCGTAGAGTCCAACGGTGCGGCAGCCATCGAACGCGTGAGTGCCCATCAAGTGATGAACCGCTGCTGAAGCGTATGCGGTACGTGTCGCCTCGCTCAGGGCGTGCCGGGCCCGTTGCATCCTTCGACGGAGCTCGCGCTTCTCGCGGGCGTCGATCCCGAGCATGTCGGTGGTCCTCGATATCTCGGTGGAGAACGCCTAAGGTCCTCGAGTCAAGCGAGCTCGAGGACCTTAGGCGCTCGGTTCAAGAAGAACCCCCGCCATGGCCGTGTGGGTAGCCGCGTCGGAACCTGCCTAAGCAGGTGGGTGACGTAGTCCCGACGCCCTGCCTCTGCCCCGTTTTGCGGCAGTTCGCGCGGTGCCAGAAGGAACGTCTCCCGAAAAAATCGCATCGGTTCTCGACTTGAGTTGGCCGGCCCATCACGAACCGGGCAGGGGAACTGGAAAGGGTGGAGATCAAACGGGTGGAGATCATGACGTGTGCCTCGGGCGCCCAGTGATCACGTCTTGAGTCGCTGGGGCGTCGTGGGCTTCGACCGCAAGGTCGTCGATGGCTTCGAGCAACCAGCGGGAACGCGATCGGACGCCGTCTTTGAGGGCTCGAAGTCGCCTCTCGGCGTCGATGAGCTCTTCGGCGATGTTGAGCGCCGTCAGAATGGCCACTTGCTCGGCGGAAGCTCGTGCCAAGGACCCTCGCGTGGCCGTCATGCGCGCGTTCACGGCCTCGACGATCTCTTGAACTCTCGTCTCCGGTGCGTCGGAGACGAGCGTTATCTGTCGCCCCAGAAGCTCGACGGTGAGCGGTCGGCGGGGGCGCGGGACATCGCTCTTTTGGCTCGATGTGCGCACGCCCAGAACTCTAGGAGCACTGGCCTTGGGTGGTCAACGACCGACCTCGGCCGAGCATTGTTTTGAAACCTGTCAATTGGCGTTTGCCATCTGCGGCTCGGCTTCCGGCGTAGCAAAAAGGGCCTCGACAAACTCGTCAGGGTCGAAATCGCGCAGATCCTCGACCTTTTCCCCGATGCCCACGTAGCGCACTGGAAGTCCGAGTTCGTCGCAAATGGCGACGACGACGCCACCCTTGGCTGTACCGTCGAGCTTCGTGAGGGCGATGGAGTTGACTTCGACGGCTTCTTTGAACTGACGCGCTTGGGCAATTGCATTTTGGCCGGTCGTGGCATCGAGAACCATCATGACTTCGTGCGGGGCGCCGGCCTGAGCCTTGTTCATGACACGCCGCAGCTTTTTGAGCTCTTCCATCAAATTGACTTTGGTGTGCAGTCGGCCCGCGGTGTCGCAGATGCAAGCATGCGCACCGATCGAGCGCGCCTTCTGGATGGCTTCGTAGATCACCGAGCTCGGGTCGGCGCCTTCGGGACCGCGCACGACCAACGCGCCGCTGCGATCGCCCCAGATCTCGAGTTGCTCGACCGCTGCGGCGCGGAAGGTGTCTCCAGCGGCGAGAACGACCTTCTTGCCGTCCTGCACGAGGCGCGCGGCCAGCTTGCCGATCGTCGTCGTCTTTCCCACGCCGTTCACGCCGATCACCATCATCACCGTGGGCTCGTGTTGCCAAGCGAGCGGCGCCGCCGGAGGACCGAGCAACTCGCGGACTCGGGCTTCGAGGCGTGCGCGGACCACGGAAGGGTCCCTGATCTCTTTGCGCGAGAGTTGGCCGCGGAGATCTTCGAGGACCCGCTCCGTTGTGCGGATGCCAATGTCAGAGGTGATCATGATCGACTCGAGGTCATCAACCAGGTTTTCGTCGAGCGCCTTGAAAAGGAGCTGGTTGATCTGCGCCATGAATCCCTTGCGGGTCTTCTCCAGCCCCTTGCGCATGGGGCGCCTGCCTTCCGCCGATGCAGCCGGCGTGGGCGAAATCGGCTTGGCGGTGGCACTTTCCGTGGGCTGGTCTTGGGCCTCCGGGTGACCCGGTGGAAGCGCCCCAATTGGCGCGTCGGGGACACCCAGCGCCTCGCGCGCCAGCGCTTCCTCCTCTGCATCGCCGTCGCTATCGCCAGCGCCGATTTGCTTGGTCGCCATCTTGCGGATGGCCAGGACGACCAACCCAAGAAAGACCAAGCCCCCAATGAGCGTTACGACGGCGCCGATATCCATTGCGCCGAGGTCGAAGGCCCCGAAATCCATCGTGGGTGGAGCTACCTGCGGTGCGCGGGCTCGTCAAGCGTGACGGCGACAGGGCGCGCCAGGCGCGCTAGGAGACCGCGCGAAGTGGGCGATCTTGCGACACGACGTCGACAGGGACAATCTTGGAGACGCCCGGATCCTCCATGGTCACGCCATACAAGCGGTCGGGGAGCTCCATCGTCCGCTTGTTGTGCGTGATCAGGATGAACTGGGCGATCGACGACATGTCTTGAATCATCTCATTGTAGCGTCCGACGTTGGCCTCATCGAGTGGGGCGTCGACCTCGTCCAGAAGGCAGAACGGCGTGGGCTTGATGAGAAAGATGGCGAAGATGAGCGCCACGGCGGTGAGCGCCTTCTCGCCGCCCGAAAGGAGCGTCACGCTCTGAAGCTTCTTGCCCGGCGGTTGGGCCAGCATCTCGATACCCGATTCGAGTGGGTCCGATTCGTCCATCATGATGAGAGAGGCGCTGCCGCCATTGAAAAGCCGAGGGAAGACCTGTTGGAACTTGTCGTTTACCAAGCGGAAGGCCTCGAGGTATCGCTCACGGCTCGTCTTGTTGATCTTCCGTATGGCTGTTCGCAAAGACGCGATCGCTTCCTCGAGATCTTTCTTTTGGTCAGCGAGGAACGCATACCGCTTGCTGACTTCGTCGTATTCATCGATCGCGGTCAGATTGATGGGACCCATGCGATCGATCTGGCCCCGGAGCTTCTCTGCCTGGTCGAGAGCGCCCGCAGGCTGTTCGGGCAACAGATGGTAGTCACAGACGATATCTCGTACGTTGAGGCGATAGCGCTCGGTGGTTCGGAGCGTCAGATTTTCCATGGCGATTTGGAGTTCTCTCCGTCGCACGATCGCGTCGTTCAGGTGAGTTTTCTGCTCGTCCGCCTGACGACGTTGTGCGCGGACCTCGGCGTCACGCTGTCTCAGCGCTTGCTGCTCGGTCTCCACGCGCGCTCGTTCGGCTTCCACTTCGCTGCGCTCGCCGTCGACGACCCGTTCGAGCGCTTCCCCCTCGGCCCGCGCCCGCTCGACGTTCTCCGCGAGGCGCTCGCACTCCTCGACGCTGTGCTCTTCAATCTCAAGGGCGCGTTGTTCGCGTCGCTCCAGGTCCGCGAGGCGGCTCGTCATCTGGGCGAGATTTCGGGCCGCATTCTCACGCCGCTCCGTGCTCGCAGCCACCGTGACCTTGAGCTCGGTGACCTCGTGCTCGAGCGCACGGGCCTGTGTGCGCAACGCTTCGACCGCTCGGGCCTCCTCCTCAACCTGTGCGTCCAGCGCGGTGCGCCGGGCCTCGAGCTCGGTCACATGGCGCTGGGCCTGGTCGCGTTCTTCAACCAAAGAACCGCGTTTTTCGCGCATCGCCTGTAGTTCGTCGGTGGCGGCTGCGATGTCCCGATCTTCTCGTTGGATCTCGGCGATCAACTTCTTCTCTGCTTGGTCGAGGCCGACGAGGGCCAGATCGGCCTGATGAATCTCTGCGCCGATCCGCTTGAGCGCGTCTTCAAGCTCGGCCCGTCGAGCCTTGAGCGCGCCGTGGTGGGCCGCGGTCGTCGCGACCACGTCTTCCAGCTCCGCGACCGAGGCCGACAGCTCCTTGATCTCGCGCTTTTGGGCCAACATGCCCGAAGAGATGCCGTCCGAAGAACCACCGGCGATGACGCCGACGGGGTCCAGCACTTCGCCGGAGAGCGTGACGAGTGTCTTCCGATGCCCATTCTCTCGCCAGAGCTTGCGCGCGTGCTCGAGACCGTCGACAACGACGACGTCACCCAGCAAGACGCGCGCGACGTGTTCGTAGCCCGGCGTCGAGCGAATGAGATCGACCATCTTGCCGACGACTCCCGGCGCGCCCATGTCTGGCCACAGATCTTCTTCGTCGTCGAAGGACCATATGACGCTGTCCGCGGTGTCGGGAATTGGCAGCGACGACCCCATCATCGAGGGGACCATATCGTCGCCCCCGAAATTTTCGGCCGGAAACGCTGTGGCGTCCGCATCGGCCTCGCCGAGGCCGGCGCTGTAAAGGCGTGGCGGGGACTCGTGGGCGAGACCTCGGCTCTCCGCCATCAGAGCGTCGACGAGTTCAGGGGACGGGGTGCCCTCGGGGCCACCAGGGATGAAGTAGGCCGGGCCCGCGTGTGAGCTCAAAGCCTGGGCCTCACGGCTTTCGACTTCCGTCGGCGTTTCTCGGTCAGCGGCTCTCTGCGTGTCGGGTGGGGCTTCGGCGGAGAGGCCAGCCGAAGGCGGCGTGCCGCCGTAAGTCCCGCCGGCATCCAGCGACATCGAAGCCCGAGGTGGATGCCGGGATGCCTCGTGGATGTACGCGCCGTCGATCGACGGTCGATCGAGGTCCCGGTTCGAATTCGAGGCGAGGGCAGATCGCCCGGGCCGCTTGCTCGCCGGGCGGGGGGCCCAGGACACGTGGTCCTCGCGCAGATCGAGAGGAATGAAGCTTGAGCGACCTTGGGTCGACGACTTCAGGTACTCGATCGACGACACGCCGTCGTCCTGCGATGAGACGACGACGTACTGCAGGCGTTCGCCGAGCACGGCTTCAACGGCCGCTTCGAAGCGAGGTTCGGCGCTCACGAAGTCGGCCACCAAGCCGTGCAGCGTTCGATCGAGCCCCGGGCGCTCGGTGCGGTGCTTCATGATGGACCGAACCGCGTCGTTGCATCCTTCGTAGTTGCGCTGGATATCCTTCAGGGAGCCGAGTCGCGACCGCTTCGTCATGAGGTCGCTTCGTGCCGACGTCAGACGAGCCTCGGTCTCAGCCTGTTCGGTGGTGAGGGCTTCGAGGTGCGACTCGTGTTCGTGACGCTGCGCCTCGAGCTCATCGCGGGCCGAGCGTTTCGCCCATAGCTCGCGGGCGATATCCCGGACGCGGCCCTTGGCTTCCCGGCGCCGCTTCGCGATGATCTTCTTGCCCTGAAGCCCGCGCTCTATTCGAGCGTTGAGGTCGTGGCTCGCGCGCTCAAGATTGACGTGATTGCTCCGATGCTGCGCCATCGCGGTCAGGGTCTCGACGACCGCTTGCTTCTGCTGCTCGACCTCGGCTTCGGCGGCCTCGATTCGGATGCTCAAGGCGGAGAGCGCGTCCTGACGGGCCGCGAGCGTCTCCGTCTCGTCCCCGCCGGTCGACTGCAGCCGCTCGTTCAGATCGTGCGCCTCCGCGTGTTGCCGACGGACCTCATCGAGCTGCTCCAGAATCTGTTGGCGCTCCTGGGCGGCCTCTTGGCGCCGCTCGTTGAGCTTCTCGATCTCGCGCGTCAAAAAGTCGACGTTGTTCCGGGAGAGGGCCAGCGCCTGCTGTTTTTCGTGGAGCTGCTGCTCGCGGTGTCGGAGCGCCTCGTCTTGTTGGGCGATGGCGTCGAGTGCAGCGGTGAGGGCGACCTCGTCGTCGCCGATCGCCTCCTCGATGGCTTGAATCGAGGCTCGAAGCCCGTTGATCTGGTCGTCCTCGTGGCGTTCACGGCTCGTGAGATCGAGATAGCGGTGTGCGGCAGCATGCAGGTCGAGGGCGCGGAGCTCCTGTTTGATGCGCTTGTAACGTTCGGCCTTCTTGGCCTGACGTTCGAGCGAATCGAGGCGCTTCTCGAGCTCGTCGGTGATGTCCTTGACCCGCAGGAGGTTCTGCTCGGTGGCCTCGATCCGCCGCTCGGCCTGCTTCCGCCGGGCCTTGTAGCGGCTCACGCCCGCCGCATCTTCGATGACCGCCCGTCGGTCTTCGGGCTTTGATGTGACGATGAGACCAATCCGCCCCTGCTCGATGATCGAGTAGGCGTTCTTTCCGATGCCCGTCCCCATGAAAAGGTCCAAGATATCGCGCAGTCGGCACGGGGTGCGGTTGATCGCGTACTCGGACGTGCCATCGCGGAACAGTCGGCGCGTCACGCTGATCTCTTGGACCTGCCGATACTCCTCGGGAACGAGGTTCCCGTCGTTCTTGAAGGAAAGGGTGACTTCGGCAAGACCGCTTGGACCCCGCTTCTCGGAGCCGGCGAAGATGACATCCTGCATCCCGGCGCCTCGGAGGTGCTTGGCCGACTGCTCGCCCATCACCCACCGGATCGCGTCCACGATGTTGGACTTGCCGCATCCGTTGGGGCCAACCACCCCCGTGATGCCTTCGCCGAACTTCAGGACCGTTCGGTCGGCGAAGCTTTTGAATCCTTGGATCTCCAGGCGGCGAATCTTCATCGTGTCCAGGTGATGTACCCGTGATGAAACTCTTCTGCAACCCGTAATATTGTGGGTGCTCTCATCTGTGACCGCTATATATAGCTGTCCTCGCAAAAACAGCGCCGCGATCGTTCGGCCCCGTGAGCCGCCTGAAATGCACAGCCCTTGAGGGTTAAATCCTATGGGTCAAGCCAAACTCAGAGACCCCTACCGGATCGGTCGAAAGGCGGTCGACCTGCCACACCGAGATGAGTGCGCCGGCCGTCGTGGGGTCTCCGGTCGGATGAATGCCAAGTGTTTGTGCGAGACGCCCGACGATGGCTTCGGCGGACACTCCGCGGTTCCTCAACGCATGGATCGTCGTGTCTCGGTCGCGCTTGGCGAGCCGACGTCCGTCGGGGCTGAGGAGCAGCGGCACGTGGAGGGTCTTGAGGGGGGGCGCATCCGGCGCGATCAGGGTTCGAAGGAGGATCTGACGTGCGGTTGAGCCGAGCAAGTCGGCGCCTCGGACGACGTCGGTGATCTGTCCATCGAGGTCGTCGATCGTGACGGCGAGCTGATAGGCGAACAAGCCGTCGGCGCGGCGCAGCACGAAATCTCCGACCGCCTGGAATACGTCCTGGCTCGCATCCTTCAGAAGCCGATCGTGATGCGTGACCCGATCGTGTGGATGAGTACGGAGCCGGAGCGATGGCGCCCGGTGCGCGGTGGGCGGTGCTTGGTCGCGACACGTCCCGGGATAGCGGGGCCCGTCGTCGCCCGGACCGTGGGGCGCCGACGCGAGCGCAATCTCCCGACGACTGCAGAAGCAGGGATAGACGCGGCCGGATGCGGCCAATGTTTCGAGGACCGCGACGTAGCGCTCTGCTCGATCGGTCTGTCGCGTGGGTGCGCCGTCCCACGTGAGTCCGAGCCATTCGAGATCGCGCTGCATCGCGTCGATCGCGCCCGGGATGTTGCGCGGCCGATCGATGTCTTCGAAGCGCAGGCGCACTTCACCCGCGTGGGCCCGTGCGTCGAGCCATGCGGCGAGGAAGGTGCGCGCGATGCCGAGGTGCATTTGCCCCGTTGGACTCGGAGCAAAACGGCCAACATAGTTCGTCGAGTGCGGCGGCGAGCCTGACGCCTGCTTGCTCGAGGACGGTGACATTACGCGAGTGAGTTCTGGATGGAGGGAGGTGTCAAGCCAACGCGACTTGCGCTGCGCATAGGGCCGGGGCGGGATGCAAGCCAAGAAAACACGCCGGTCGAATGACGGATCCGGAGCAAGCTCGGGTTTGTTTGTGGGCGAGTTGTGTTAGCAGATTCCACACGATGAAGCGCATGAGTCTCTTCTCCGCGTTGGCGATGGTCTCGTCTTTCCTTTGGGTGAGCTCGACCCAGGCCCAGACGCGGAGCTGGAACGTATTGACGACGGGCAATGGCCACGGATTCCAAGTCTTCGATCGCGGCAGTGGTCGCATCACCGAGTTTCTCGAACATCCGTACCGGCACGTCGCGGAAGCGAGCGACGACCGGAAGTCGCAGATCATACGCCGCGACCTTGCGCACGATATCTACTTTGGCGTTCGCGTCGACGGGACGGCCCGTTGGGTTAATCAGTGTGGCGATGGGAGTCAGTGCACTGGGTTGGCCGAGATGGGATACGAAGACGAGACGCATATCATTCGAAGCAAGAGCAGCCTGAATGGTGTTGGTCTTGAGACCTACTACTTCGCGCCGTTTGGTTACGAAGGGAACGGCATGGTCATGCTGCTGCGCGCTCACAACGACAGTGCAACCCCGAAGCAGGTCTCGATCTTCGCCAAGCCGAACCTGAAGCTTGGTTCGCCCCCTTCGGAGGATCGCCGGAGCGATCCCGGCGACGGTGGCGAGCAGATGCGCTGGGTCGATTCTGGGGGCTTGGCGCACGGCGAAGAGACCGGACCGGGTGGCGGTCACGCCATCTACGTTCCGATCGGCGATGTCGCTGCGGTGAGTTGCGGAACGGACACCAGCCTGTACAACGCCGTGCTCGGCGGTGGGCCGATCGGTGCTCAACGGTCATGCGACGGGGCCTCGTTGGTCCTCGCCATGCAGCAGGACTTCACAGTCGACGCCGGGAAGAGCGCGTGGTGGGGCGTTGCGGTGCTGTTCCTAAACGACAATCCGAGCCATCCCCGCGCCGCGTCGTTCCGCGATCCGAGGTCGGTGAGCGATGTCGTGCAGTTGTGGAAGGACTTCATCGGCACGCGTGACGCTGAGACGCTCCACGCCGACGCGCTTGCGGAGTTTGAAGCGTGGCGAAAGGGGACAGCACCGTCGGGCCTGAGTGCGGTTGAGCGGAGGCTGTGGCGGCAGTCGGAGACAATCTTGCGCATGGGGCAAGTGCGCGAACGCGCGCGCGTGAACGATGGCATGGTCCTGGCCTCATTGCCGACGGGCGAGTGGCACACCGGTTGGGTTCGAGACGCAATGTATGCGGTTGCAGCGTACGCGATGACGGGGCACGAGGACGAGGCACGCCGCGCCCTGGACTTCTTCATTGGTGCCGAGGCGGGCTTCTTCAAAGGGGGCAACTACATTGGTCGGGACTATCGGGTGTCATCCTGTCGGTACTTCGGCAACGGGCTCGAGGAAGGCGACTTCAACTCCGAGGGACCGAACGTTGAGACCGACGGATGGGGTCTCGTGCTCTGGGGCGCCGGCATGTACATGCAGTACTCGTGTGATCTCGACTGGCTCGATCAGAAGACTTGGAAAGGCGACACGGTCTTCGAAGCATTGCACAGCATCGCAAAGGACATCGAAGCGTACGTCAGAAATGGGCTGCCAGGCCCAGACACGTCGATCTGGGAGGTCCACTGGGATCGACGACAGGTGTTTGCGTACACGGTCGCATCGCAGATTAGGGGTCTCTACGATTTTTCGGCCATCGCGCGGCTCAAAGGCGAAACCGAGATCGCCGATCACTATCGCGACTTGGCGACCAGCTTTTTGACGAAGGCGAAGGTCGTGCTCGTTCACAGCGCGACCAAGAGTTTTGCCAGCCACCTCGGCGTGTCGGGCGCAGAGCATCATGTCGATGGCTCGGTCGTTGCGTTCATGGACTTCGGGCTTGTGACGCCAGGCGACCCGCTGTATCGCGGTACGCTCGACTCGTTCAGTCGGCTGTTGACCGGGTTCGGCGGCTACCAGCGACTGGAGCCCAACCTCTCTTTGACCGGCCACAGTGCGGCCGGTCCGTACGACTTGAGCGAGTGGATTCTGCTCGACCTCCGCATCGGCGACATGTGGCGAAAGCTCGGGCAGGCCCAGAACGACCAGAGTCTCGTGCAGAAGGCGGACACATTGCTCGACAAAGTGACGTCGCATTCGGCGGTGAATGACTTTCTCGTTCCGGAACTCTTCGATCGAAACAATGGAAGCTACACCGGCGTGGTCCCGATGGTCGGTTATGGCGCGGGGGCTTGGATGATGTCTCAGCTGCGAAAGCACGGCGCCTGGGATCGGGATCCGCTCCCGGATACGCCGCTCGATCATTGCGTTGCCCTCTGCAACCGCGTCGAATGCGCCGCGCCTCATCGGGGAGTCTGTCAGGAGAGCACATCGGATCCCGCGGGATACGTTTGTCTGTGCGATGGTGGCTACCACCTGGACGGTGAGGACTGCGTCGCGGACGTCGAGTGCTCGGATACGACATGCTCTGGGCACGGTACCTGTGACGCGACCAACGGCATTCAATGCACCTGCGATGAGCACTACACCGGGGCATTCTGTGACGAGTGTGTCTCGGGCTATGTGATGAAGGATGGCGTGTGCACCGAGGTGACGACGTCGGGCGGCACGGGTGGCACAGGCGGCACGGGTGGCACGGGCGGCACAGGCGGCACAGGCGGCACAGGCGGCACAGGCGGCGGAGGAACGAACACGGCCGAGGACCCGTCGTCGATCGATGACGGCCCGGCGTCGCTGTGCAGTGGCGTCGGTGGCGCGGCGGGCCTTGATTCTCTGCTGTATCTGCTTGGGCTGCTGGGCTTCGCGGTGTTCATGAGTCGACGAAAGAAGGATGGTCGTGCGCTCTAATCGCTATTCATGGTCGAGAACTACGCTCGCGCTCGCGGGCTTCTGCTTCCTCGTTGGGCAGGGCTTGGACGCTCGGCTCTGTCACGGTCGACCCTGGGGCTCGCCGAGCGGGGATGAACGAGCGCCATCCGATGGAGAAGGTGACGACGAGGACCAAGACGACGAAGACGACGGCCACGAAGAGGACCTGTCGGGAGGGGTGGAGCGAAGCGACGCGGCGCCCAACCAGGAGGTGGCGGGAGAGAAGGCCGCGGGAGAGATGGGTGCGGGATCGCAGGGTGCGCGACCGGCGCCTGAAGAATCTCCGGGCGAGGTGCCGACGCCCTCGAAGGCCACAGAATCCTTGAAGGGAGACGCAGAGGGCCAGCCCGAGCGTGTATGGCTCGCCCCGACCCTCTTTTCTGAGGATCGAGCGACCCCTCTCGACGGGGGCTGGGCGTTCAACTTCCACGGCTACATTCGTGCGCCGCTTCGTTTTCACGGAAACCCAAAGCGGGCGCGTCCGCCTTATCTGGTTGATGACGACTATTTCCAGTCGGGCTTTGCGTATACGCGGATCAACGAGACCGAGTACGCCGAGCTCTTCTTGGGTGCCACCCACGGGCGCACGCGCTTTGTTGCTGGGCTACAAGCGACGCGATTCTCAGACTGGGCCGAGACGACCCTGCAAGGACAAAGCGGCATCTCACTCGCCTTTGCCGAGCACGACTGGGTGGTCGAGGAAGGCCTAGCTGAAGTCGGGCTACGGGCCGGAATGTTCTGGGAGCGCTTCGGGTACATGGACGCGTATGACACCTATGTCCTCGGGCGAATGCACATGGCGGGGCTTCGCTTGAGGCTCCGGATGTTCGACGTTTGGCACACGAAGGTTGGGTTTGGTGCGCACTCGGACGTGATCTCGAGCAATCAGGGCTTCACGCCGCTCTTCTACGCCAGCTCCGGTGTCGACTTCGGCTTTGTCCGCGCTTCTTTGTTCTTTGGGTTGAGCTGGACGGGTGACAGCAAACGCGAGTTCTCGATCGTCGAGGACGGGAGTCTCCGCGTCGTCGGTGGCGAGGCGGCGGTGGCCATTCCGCACGTCGGAACGCTCGAGGGCTCGCTCGGCTTCTATCGAGCTCGGCACGTCTTGTTCTTGGCCAACGGCTACGAAGTGCTTCACAGCACCGGCGGGCGCGGGCTCACGCAGAACTTCTTCGGCCCGGACTCGGACTCGGGTACGGGCGAGGCGCTGGTTCTTGGTGCTCAGTTCGATTGGGCTTTGGCCCGAACCGTCGAGGCGGTCTCAGACCGCAGCGTCGCGGCCTACTTCAAGGGCGCGCGCGTCCGACTCTTTGGGATGCTTGCCTGGTTGGCGAGCAATCAGGCGTCGGAGAATCCGCTCGAAAACTTCGATCAGCGGGTCTACATCAAGTGGGGCATCGAGCCGATGTATCGCCCGCACCTCGAAGGTTGGGACATGTTCTTCGTCGCGCTCCGGTTCGACCGGGTCATCTTGGACAAGTCGCACTCGACGCGGGCCTTCAGAGTGTACACGCCGAAAGTCGGCGTGACGCCGATCCGTGACTTCGGGCTTGACGTGTTCGTCTCGTATTCGATGTACAGCTACGGCGGTACGGTTACGTTGCGGCCCAATCAGATCCCGGGGGACCTCTCGGTCACCGAGCCTGACGCCAACGTGCTCAAGTTCCAGGCGCAAATGGCCTGGTAGGTGCCCGGCGGTCATCGGCAGATTTGCGTGAACAGGTCGAGCTGACCCCGGGTCGTCGCGTCCCATGAGAAGCCTTCGGCGTACGCTCGAACTTGGGCGCGGTCGGTCGGTGTGTTCCAAAGATCGAGGAGCGCTTCGCTGAGATCGCGTGGGTCGCGTTGCTGGATCAAGCGTCCGACCGTCGCATTTTGTACGACCTCTGGCGTTCCCCAGATGGATGTGGCGACCACGGGCGTGCCGCACGCCATGGATTCGAGCAGCACGTTGGCCCATCCTTCTCGGCTTGAACACAGCACGAGCGCATCGGCCGCGCTGTACCAAAGGCGGAGTTCCGCTTGCGGCCTTGAGCCCGCGAAAAACACGCGATTCTGGACGCCGAGTCTTGTCGCAAGCCCGGCCAGACGATCGTGTTCGGGGCCTTCGCCGACGATTGCGAGACGGACGTCGGGCGGGAGGAGAGGCAAGGCTTCGACGGCAACGTGATGGCCTTTGCGTTCGATCAGCAATCCGACGGAGACGATGAGGCGATCGTGGGTGTCGAGACCCAGGCGCGTGCGTGCGACCTCTGGCCGCTCCGGGGAGAACAGGTCGAGGTCGACGCCGTTGCGGAGAACGTGAAGCTTCTTTGGATCTGCGCCCATCTCGGCGAGCCGCGTCATGAGTGCTTGGCAAACACCGACCGAAGCCTTGGCCTGATCCGCCGCGTGCAGGATGAGTCGGCGCGGAAACGCATGCTCGCTGATGAGATTGAGGTCGGTTCCGCGAGCGGTGATGACAACGGGCTTCTTGAGTGCTCGCGCGAGCAGGGCCGCCGCGACGCCATCGGGGTAGTAGTAGTGCGCGTCGATCAAGTCGAAATCGAATCCTTCCCGACGGAGGGCTCGGAAGGCCGGCCAAGCGCATGCGGCGAGGGTAAAAGGCGCGATATTCTCGCCGATCTTGGGGGGCAGGGCATAGCGCGGGTGCAAGACATCGATGCCGCTCAGGCGCTCTCTTTGGGCGGTCGCCGCCATCTGGGCCCAATCGAGTCTCTTTTTTTCTCGAGTGGGAGGTACCCAGGGGACGGGCGCAACGACTTTCGTTTCGACCCGTTGGGTGCGAAGGAGATGCCGAAGTCGTGTCTCGACGAACACACCGTGGGTTGGACGGGCCGCGCTCGGGTAGAGGGTTGAAAAGAGCACTGTCCGGATCTTGTTTCTGGTCATCGTCGAAAGCCCCGTGTCTTCATAGCTTTATTCCTTCCAGCGCACCACGGGCGCCCGAGATGGGGGACACCCACGGGGGCGTTTTCAGTTCGTTGTTACGGTCTGTGGTGGACCCAGCTACACTTGGGGCCGTGATGCGTTCCCGACGTGATGCCTGTTGTCTCTTTCTGCTTTCTCTTCTGTTCGTCGCGGTGACGCAAGAAGCAGCGCACGCCGAGACTGTCACCGCTTCGGTCGGCGCGGATGTCGAAAGCATCATCCGGGGTCTTGCGCCCGGCGACGAACTCATCCTCGAGGATGGCCTTTACGATATTACGGACGCCGACGCGCCGCCCTTCGGGCGATTCGCGATCTCGGTTGCGGGAACTTCGGCGCTTCCGATCGTCATTCGCGCGGCCGACGGTGCCAACCCGCACTTCTATCGGGGCAATGCTGAGCAGAACATCTGGGACATCACCGGCGCAAACTTGATTGTCCGCGGGCTCACATTCTCGGGTGGCTCAATAGGGCTTCGCATCGAAGGCGCCGAGAACCTAACGGTCGAGGATTGTGAAATCTATGGGACGGAGGGCCCGGGCATCGCGGCCCCCATTTTTGGCGCGACCTACGACGGCCTCAGGATTGTGCGCAACCGAGTACACGACACTGGGGGTGGAGGCATGAGGTTCGGTTGCGAAGGCGATTTCTGCCGCGTGGCGAACTCCGAGATCAGCCAGAACCACGTTCATCATATTGCGGGGAGCGGAGAAGGCATCCTGATCCGAGAAGGCGGGTACGCAAACCGCATCATCGACAACGTTCTCCATGACACCGCGGGGCCCTGCATCGCGACGCTGGGCACGCTAGGAAACGGCGACGATCAGGTGATCTCTGCCAATCTCCTCTTCCGCTGTGGGGAGAATGGCATTCAGGCTGCGGCGGAGGCCGTCATCACCAACAACGTGATCTTGAGCGCCGGTGTTGAAGGCATTTCGATGCGCCCCTACGCGAGCCCAGACCCGGATGTGTTCGCATCCCCCGCCAACCTCGCGGTCGTTCACAACACCGTGTTGATGCCATCCGGCCATGCGGTGGCGCTGGCCGGGGCAGTCGGGCCGATCGTGGTCGCGAACAATGCGCTCTACGCACAGGCTGGGCTCCCGGTTTTCGTTTTCGATGGGACGACGTTTTTGTCGACGCGCGGCAACGAGGGCTTGGGACTGTGGGCGGGTGAGAGCGTAGGCGATGGTGATCTCGTCGCCGATTTCGTGGACGCTAACTTTTCTGGGGCTCCTCCGATGGATGTCTTTCCGAAGGCGCTCGGAGCGCTGGTGGGTGCGGGGTCCACGACCGATGTCGTAGAGTTCGACTTCAATGGAACTGCACGCGCGGGCGTCGCGGATGTGGGCGCGTACGCGTTCGATTCTTCTGGAAATCCGGGATGGATCTTGGCGCCGGTGATGAAGGGAGAGGTCTATGTCCCAGGACCTGACGCCGGCGTCCCTGACGGCTCGGTGGAGACGGATGGATCGACGCCCGACGGCTCGGTGGAGACGGATGGTTCGACGCCCGACGGCTCGGTGGAGCCGGATGGTTCGACGCCCGACGGCTCGGTGGAGCCGGATGGTTCGACGCCCGACGGCTCGGTGGAGACGGATGGTTCGACGCCCGACGGCTCGGTGGAGACGGATGGTTCGGCGCCCGATGGCTCGGTGGAGACGGATGGTTCGACGCCCGACGGCTCGGTGGAGACGGACGGTTCGACGCTCGACGGTGGCGTGGGCGATGTCGACGGTGGGATGACCGGGGGAGATTCGGGGGCATCGGCTCCGAGCGATGCGGCGAGCGGTGACGGCGCCAGCGTTCGCGAGGAAGCGTCGAGTGATCCGGGAGGCTGTGGCTGTGGTGACATCGAGGCGCGGTCCAGCTCCGCCTCGCCGATCGCGGTGCTCGCGATCGGATTCGTCTGGCTGATGAGTCGTCGGCGCCGGCGTGGGCCTCGCGCCTGACAACGAGATCTGAACACGGGATCAAAGGGCCAAGATCTTGCGATCCCCGGTTGCGCGCCCCGGGACGCGCAACCGGTATTGCCCCGGCACCGTAAACACGATCCGGCGACAAGACTCGCCGGGAGGGTCGAAGACCAACACGCCCGCGTTCGCGATCGCGCTCTCCACTTCGGGCGCGACGAGCGCCTGTCCGCGCTCGCCGCGAGCGGCGAGCCTGATTTCTTGGCCGAGGGGCAGCTCGACGCCGATGGCGTTGTCGTCGATGCCATCAATCGAAATGATCGCTTTGCCTCCGGCTCGAAGGGCGTGCACGGAGAGATTTCGGGTCGCCACGTAGGGCTTGAAGCCGCGCGCTTCGAGGGCCGGCCGCTCTTCGCGCGCGTGGAGCGAGCGCTCCAGAATCTCAACGCCTGCGAGCACGGGATTTCGAATGGCCGGAGGCAGTGCATCTAGGAGTTCGGTGCGCGCAGTGCGCAGATCGTCTTGCGTTAGGCGTCCACCAAAATGCTCTCCGAAGCGCAGCGCGATGGCGACCCCGAGCTCGCGAAGCGGGGTCGGGCAGGATTGCAGGAGCGGGTCGAGACTCGAGGCGTCAAACGACAACCAGTACTCCGCGTTCGCGATGATGCGACGCAGGCGATCGAGGCTCGGGGGCCCTTGCAGAGTGGCAAGATTCGCCGAAGTGAGATCGAGACCGGAGAGGAGCCGAGGGACTACCGGGTGTGGAACCCGCGCGTCGCCTCCTGCGCTCCCGCGCGCTTGCGTTGCCACCATGCCTGGTCTCACCTCAATTCATGTTCCTAGAAGATTGATGTCGATGAGCAACGTGACTTCGGCCTTGAGGGTGATGTCGAGCGCGGGACGATCGGCCTTCAACACGATCTCTGTCCCCAATCGCATATTGGGGGCCAGGACGAATGGTTTCAAGTTCAGTGTTGTGTCGGCTGGAATGTCGGCCGCGGCTGTTGCGGGCATCACAGCGCCCCCGGCGCTTGACTCGCTTTCTGGGATGGGTAGCTGGGCGATGGTTCGCCTGTCCTGACCGTTCGCCTCGACGTAGAAGAGAATCGACTCGAAGGCGCCATCCAGACGATTGAGCGAGGCCGGGCTGTTGGCCCCCACGCTCATGGTCACGCGGATTCGACGCACGAAGATGGCGTCGACATCGCCGGGCTCAACGTCGTTCTCCTTGAATCCTGGGGATTTAGACAGGTCGATGGCGCTGAATCCGCCGCCGAAACTCGGCTCGAAGGGGGTCTGACTCACACGATCGGCCGGGATGACGACTTCGTCGGTGACGACTTCCTCGAACGTGTCCAAAGCCGCGCAGCCAGAAGATGCCCAGAACCCTATGAGTAGGAATACGCAGCGAGAGACCCGGGAACCGCGGGGAGAATACTTCATCTCAAAGCGATTCATACGACGATCCGGGCGCAGAGAGAATCAGGGATCGCCTTCGGAGTTTCTCGTTGGTGACTTGGTTCCGCGTGTCCGTGTTACTTTCGCCTCGGTTTATGATCGTCACCTGCCCGGCCTGCCGTGCGGAGCACAACGTCGCCGTGATCGCGATTCCGCATCAAGGGGTCGAGATGGCTTGTCGCCGTTGTCGACGCCTGTTCCTCGCTTCGCGCTTGGTTGCGAGCGAGGCCGCGGCGCCGTTGGTCGACGGGAGTGGAGAGGCCGCAACCGTTCGCGTTGCCTGCAGCAGCGCCGAGCCTGACGCGGGTGAGGTCGCGGTCGGTGACGCCAACGAGCACGAGGAAGACGCGAGCCGGCGCGGAAGCCAGAACCGGACATCTTTGGACTCTGGTCCACATCGATACTACGCCGAGTTCGCAGCAGAAGCCTGGGATAGCGAATCCGCGCGTCCCGAGGACCCCGCTCGGGTGATGAGCGAGTCCTCCTTGCCGCGACGCCTTGCGGATCGATTGAATGCGGCGGGGCCTTGGGCTCGCCTCGGATGGGTGCTGGTGCCCACGGCGCTTGGCGTTGCCCTCCTGTTCGGTGCGCGTGATCCCGGTCTGTCGGCGCTCCGCTCCGATGCGGAGTTGAGCGGCCACGACGGGGAGGTGCCGGGGTCAGAATCGCAGGATCTCGGCGTCCTCGACGTCGAGGCGACGCCCGGATACTTCTTCGTCCAGGTCGGCGATGGCGCTGTGCGCGGAATGCCGGACGATGGGAGTCCGCCGCTCGCGAGGCTGGAAAATGGGCGGCTTGTTCGTGAATTGTGGCGTGAAGGCGCCTGGTCGGTGGTCCTTGCGGAACCGAGGGGACCGGTTGGGTTCATTCGTCGCGCGTTTCTCGGTCGCCGACGGCCCATCTCCGAACTGGCCCGAGCCGTAAATTTTGCGAACTGCGAACCGCGTCGTGACCGACGCGTTGATCTCTGTCTCGAAGAAGGACGAAGACAGGAGGCGGCCTGCACCCGGCGCTGTGGCGCGTCGAGTCGGCAGGATTCGGAGGATGGCTTGCACGCGGTTCGCTGCGAACAGGCCTGCCAAGCGGCTCGGGATGCCTGCGCGCGCCGATGTCGGGCGCGCGGGACTGCGGGCGCACCTCGCCGTTAGTTGGCGGGCCGACCCGCGGAGGTCTCAAGAAACCGTTTCGGCCCAGCAGGGCAACGCGTGTTTTTGCAGCCGGCGGACGATGCGAGCTGCACCAAGCCTATCTTCGGCGAGCGCGATCAAGGCGCCTCCCTGACCTCCGGCACCGGTCATCTTCGCACCGATCGCACCCGCGGCGAGTGCGATCCGGACGGCCTCGTGGACAGATTCATGCGCGAGTCCGAGGCCAAGGAGCACGCCATGGGCCAAGTTCATCGCTCGACCGAGGGCTGGGATGTTGCCGCTTGCCACGTGGAGGCATGAGGCCTGCGCGATTTCTCCGAGCGTCGTCATTGCGGCGCGCGTCATTCGTCCGGAGTCTTTGTGCAGCGCGGTGACTTGCCCGACGGCTCCGCGCGTGCCGCCGTGGTGGCCGGCCACGGCGACCACGAAGCTGAGGGGAAGGGCGGGTCGAATGCGGCGCCAATGAACCTCTGGGCGCGCGCCAACGCGGCGCTTGCGGGCGAGGACGGAGCCGCGGCGTCCAGATTTGCGCTGAAAGCGAACGAGTCCGGCTGAGACCACGATGGCCGGGTCGACCCCCGAGGGTCGGCCGTGAGCCAGCTTTTCGGCGGTCATCGCCCGGCGGAAGATTTCAAGGTCAGAGGTCGTCTTGTGACCGGTGAAGCGCGCGAAGGCTCGCGCGGTGGCGACGGCGATGGCTGCCGACGAACCAAGTCCGGACATAGGCGGGATCGAGAGATCGATGTCGACATCGATCTCGTTTCGCTGACGCCCGAGGATGCGGTGCACGAGAGCCGTCGGCGTTACGCCGCGCGCTGCGGCGGGGTTCGTCTGGAGGGCGAACGCTTCATCGAGGTGGACGCGAACGTTGCCGTGGCCGGGGCGAAGTGAAACGGACGCCCGCCGACTCAACGCGAAGCCAAGGGCGATGTGGCCATAGACGACGGCGTGTTCGCCCGCGATGATCACCTTTCCCGGAGCGATCGCGGTTTCTTGTTCGGGCACCATTGTCTGCGTCTTCTATGTCTTCTGCGTCTTCTGCGTCTTCAACATCTCTTACGCTTATGCTTGTGAGGGCTTGGGGGTCGGCGTCGCGTCGCGTTGGCGGTGGGCGTCGAGCGCCGCGCGTACCGAAGTGGGGGTCGTGTCGCGTGCCGCTACGGTATGCGCGACGACCGCATCCACCTCGCTCGGTTGTGCTCCAAGCGCCAGGGCTACTTGGCGCGCGTGGAGCGCCATGTGGCCGCGCTGAATCCCCTCGTCGGCGAGCGCGCGAAGCGCGCCGAGATTCTGGATGAGCCCGACGGCCGCCAAGATCGACGCGAGATGTTGCGCACTTCGGATGTTCATCAATGCGCGCAAGCGGGCGATCGTCGGGTGGCTTTGCGTCGTGCCGCCCACGGTCCCCACCGCGATCGGCAGTTCGATGGCTCCTTGAAGATGATCGCCGATGACTTCCCAGCGTGTGAGACCCCGGTACTGCCCGCTTCGGGCCGCGTATGCGTGGGCGCCGGCTTCGATTGAACGCCAGTCATTCCCGGTCGCGAGCGCGACCGCGTCGATGCCGTTTAGGATCCCTTTGTTGTGCGTGGCGGCGCGATAGGGGTCGAGACGCGCGAATCGGTCCGCGTCCGCGATTCGCGCCGCGATGTCGGGGCCGCCGACGTCGACGAGGCGAATCCGGGCTCGGGCGCGCGCCAATCGCTCCGTGGCGAGGTTGCTCAAGATGCGCAGGTTCACCCGAAGGCCGCAAACCTCCTGGACCACTTGACCCACCGCTTCGGCAACCCGATTGACGACGTTCGCGCCCATGGCTTCGAGAACATCGACGATGACGTGGAGGACAACCATGGGTGGACCACCTTCTGGGTCGGTGATCTGCCGGATCTCCAAGCGACGAAAACCGCCCCCCCGGGCCTCCATGTTGGTGGTAACACTCCGAGCCTTCGCTTCGATCAGCGCACGGCTTGCATCGATCTTCTGGGTTGCCTCCCGAGCGGCCAGCGCGCTCGGTGCCGACATCTGAACTTGCGCGATCATGTGCGAAGGGTCGGCATCGGCCTCGACGCCGCCAAAATGCCGGGCCATCTTCGCGGCGTGACTGAACGCGGCGACGATCGAAGGCTCTTCGACGACCATCGGGACGAGAACGTCTTCGCCGTTGACCGTGAGATTCAAGCCGAGCCCGATGGGGAGCCCCAGAACGCCGATGACGTTCTCGATCAGCTTGTCGGACCGGTCGAGCGAGAGACTCTCGGGGTTGAGGTCCTGCAGCGCTTCGTCGTCAAGCTGTCCGGCTGCCCGAAGATGGGCCCGGCGCGTATGCAAGGACCAGCCATAGAATCCAGGAATGCGAGAGGTCATCGTGCGACGTCCGTGTACAGAACTTCCGTGTACAGAGTTGGGCTTCGGGAGGTCAACGTTCGCGATCGTTGGATTCCTCCTGGGAAGGATCTGGCCAGACTGCTAACCTGCCTCTCGGCCGGCACGAAAGGCGGCGGGTGCGTGACACGGACGAGAGACATACGACGAGGGTACCTAGTGGTCTTTTTCGCGTGGGCTGTTCTCGGTGAAAACACGGCTGAGGCGAAGCCTATTCGTATTCAAGGCGTCGTGCGTCTCGCGACGAACCATCCGGCCGTCGGCGCGGGTGCTTCCGTTCGAAGTGCGGACTGCGGCATGGTGGCCGAGGTCCCGGCCTCAGGGAGGGCGACGGATGTTTCTCCGGCGATCGATCGTCCTGCGGCCGCAGATGGCCGACCCGCGACGGACACTTCGGCCGCACTCGGGGCGCCTCGGCTCGAAGCTTCGCTGGAAGGGGTCTTGGTGTACGTGGATGGCCCCAAACTTCGGGGGCGTCGCCTTTCCGCGACGCGGTCTCGGCTCATCCTCGAGCGCTGTGCGCTCGAGCCAAGTATGCTCGTCGTCGGCGTTGGGTCTTCGGTTCGGTTCGAGAACGCCGACCCCGTGGTGCACAGCGTCGTCATCGAAGATGAACGAGCCCGCGTGATCGATCGGATATCGCTCGTCGGTCGCGCGCAGACCTCACCATGGGTGCGGCTCCGCCGTCCGGGGCGCTACGTCGCCCACTGCGTGACGGAGGGACATCAACCCTCCGCGCGTGCCGGGATCTTGGCGCTCGGTGATCGCCTGTTTACGCGCACCGACAAGAACGGGGGGTTCGAACTCTCGGGGGTTCCAATGGGACGCATCGAAATCATCGCCTGGGACCCAAGGTTCGGGGAGAGTCGGGCGCCGGTTCGCGTCGGACGCGACGGGCTCTCGGCGCCACTTGAGCTCGTCCTCGGCGATCCGCCCGCATCGCCGGTGAGGGAACCATGAACGAAAAGCAAGAAGACGGGGAACGACGCATGAGCGCTGAGCAGGCGCCGATCTCGCTCGACGAGGGTGTCCGATCCGACGTGCGCACAGTCGAGAACGTGAGTCGACCGGAGCTCTTCGCGAACCGTGAACTGAGCTTTCTCGAGTTCAACCAGCGTATCCTCCAAGAGGCCGCCGATCCCGAGGTCCCACTGCTCGAACGACTCAAGTTCGTGGCGATCGTGAGCGCAAACCTCGACGAGTTTTTCATGGTGCGCGTTGCGGGTCTCAAGCAGCAGCTCAAGAGCGGCGTTCTCGAGGCGGGCCCAGATGGGATGCTGCCTTCTGAGCAGCTTCGCGCGATTGCACAACGCGTCAGGTCCCAGGTTGCGGAGCAGGAACGCATTCTGCTGGAGCAACTCGTGCCGGAGCTCGCGCTGGCCAATATTCAGCTCCTTCGCGTGGGTACGCTACCCGACGACGCCAAGGAATGGGTCGGGCAGACGTTTCTTCGACAGATCTTGCCGATGCTCACCCCGCTCGCCGTCGATCCAGGGCATCCTTTCCCATTTCTCAAGAATCGAAGCTTGAATCTCGCCATCCACCTCCTCCCGGCTCAGAGTGCGACGACGCATCCGCTGCTCGCCGTCGTCCAAGTTCCAGAGCTCATTCCGCGCTTTGTTGAGGTGAACGTGCCCGCGGAGCTTGCGCTGGTCTTCGTCGAGGACGTGATCACGCACTACGTGGGCGCGCTCTTTCCGGGAATGCGAATCTCCGAATGTGTTCCGTTTCGAGTGATCCGGAACTGGGACCTCTCCTTCGACGAAGACGAGCAAGAGGATCTGCTGGAGACGGTACAGAAGGAGCTCCAGCGGCGATGGAGCCTCGATGCGGTTCGACTCGAGGTCGGCGACCACGCCTCGGACGCGCTCCTTGCGAAGCTCCGCTCGGCGCTCAGACTCGGAAACGACGACGTGCAGCTTCACCGAGGCCCGCTTGCCATCGGGGACCTAGCTCGAATCCTCGAGAAGGTCGGCCGGGCGGAGCTGCGCGATGAATCGTTCCAAGGGGTCGTTGTTCCCGAGCTTCGGGACTCGGAGGCGTTGTTTGCGCAGATCGCGCGTCGCGATTTCTTGCTCCACCACCCCTATGAGTCCTACGAGCCGGTCGTTGAGCTTCTGCAGCGCGCTTCGGTCGACCCTGCGGTCCTTGCCATCAAACAGACTCTCTATCGAACCAACCGCGACTCGCCGATACTGAACGCACTCGTCGAGGCGGCTGAGCGAGGCAAACAGGTCACGGCGCTCGTCGAGCTGAAGGCGCGCTTCGACGAAGAGGTCAACGTCGAGTGGGCGCAGATCCTCGAGGAGGCGGGTGTTCACGTCGTCTATGGTCTTCTCGGACTCAAGACGCACTGCAAAGTGACGTTGATCGTGCGTCGGGAAGCCGAGGGTGTGCGCCGCTATGTTCACCTCGGGACGGGGAATTACAACGAAGAGACGGCCGCCATTTATTCAGACCTCTCCTATTTTACGGCGCGGGAGGACGTTGGCGCCGACATCGCGGCCCTCTTCAATCTTCTGACGGGCTACTCCGAGCCGCTCGACTGGAAGCGTCTCATCGTGGCCCCACTCGGCATGCGACGCGCCATCTTGGAGCTGATCGAGCGCGAACGAAACGTCGCGAGAGGGGGAGGAAGGGCGAAGATCGTGTTCAAGTCGAATGCGCTCGTCGATCCGGAGATTATCCTTGCGCTCTGCCGCGCTTCTCAAGCCGGCGTCGAAATTGTGCTCCTCGTACGAGGACCGTGTGCGCTTCGGGTTGGGGTCCCCGGGGTGAGCGACCGGATCGTCGTGCGCAACATCGTGGACCGCTTCTTGGAACACTCGAGAATTCTGTTGTTTGCCCACGAAGGCGTTGAAGATGTCTTCATCACGAGCACCGACATCATGCCGCGGAACTTCGATCGCCGGGTGGAGGTCATGCTTCCGATCGACGATGAGGCGATCAAGCGCCGCATCGTTGACGACATCCTGGGCACTGAGCTCAAGGACAACGTCAAGGCTTCGATCCTCCGCCCTGATGGTTCCTTCCTGCGGGTGAGCACGGGGGCGGTGCCGAGGGTGCGTGCGCAAGCGGAGTTCGCCGCGCGGGCAAAGCGCCTGGGCGCCGCCGACAAGAAGAAGCAGAAGCGATCCGCGCGGCGTGTCCCCTGGTGGCCTCGAGGCTGAGGCCTATGCGGTCTCGGGTTTCGGGCCTCGAGCCGCGGGCCTCGAGCGTCGAGGCTGAGGCCAATGCGGCCGCGGCCGCGGGCCCCGCGTCTCGGCGTGGGCCATGAGGTCAGGGTTTGGCTTCTTTTCGAAGGGGGTCGTGGCGGGATTCGTTGACTGGCCAAAAACGGCCGAATAGAACCGCCGCATGATCGTAGACCTTCAAGTCAGCGTCGACGGCCAGGAAGGCGCGCCCGCGGATCCGGCACAGCTCATGAAAGCCGCCAAAGGTGCGGGATTGGATGGGATCGTCCTGACCAAGGACGGTACGCTTTCCTTTGATGCGGCACCGTATATCGAGGCCGGTCAGCACGAGGGCCTTGCCGTCTTCACCGGGGCCAAGATCTCCACGAATCACGGCCTGCTGCTCTGTATCCTCCCGGAGGCGGCCGGCGTACCGAGCGACGACTTTGCGGCCCGTGAGGACGGCATCTACGAAGTGAGCTCAGTGATCGACGCGGTGGATCGCTTGGGCGGCGTGACGGTTGCGCTCCGCCCGTACGATCGGGTCGTCGAGCGTCCGATGGGCGACCATATCTTCTCCTTTCAGGGGCTGGCCGCCTGCGACGTCCAGAACGCGAGCGTGCCGCGCCAGGACAACGACCTTGCACTGGAGGCCGCCTCGAGCATGGAGATCCCATGCATTGGCGCGAGTTCTTCGCGCGGTGCCGCGCTTTTGGGGCAATCGGCGACGTTGATTCGCCACCGGGTCGAGAGTCACGCGCAACTGTGCGAGGCCATCCGCAACGGCGATTGCTGGCCCGTGACTTTCAGCGATGAGGTCCCGGCCTCCGATGCGCGTGCGGGCGGGGACCGTGGTGGTCGAGGTGGCCGACGTCATGAGGGCGCCGGTCGTCGAGATCACGGTCCACGCGGACCACGGAGCGAAGGGGATCGTGGACCGCGACGAGCCGAAGGGAGCGCGGGTGGTGGTCGCCGTGGCGGAGGTCGCCGCGGTGGCGGTCGCCGTGGTGGCGACGGACGTGGCGCGCCGCGAGGCGATGGTTACGGAAATCGCGGGGGAGATCCTCGAAACCGTCGGGTCGAAGAGGATGCCGGGAACCGCGTGCAGGTCAAGTCGGAGCGCGTGGTGGATGACAACATCGGTAACCGCCTGGCTCCGGGCGAAAGCTCTCCATATCGACCGACGTCGGCGCCGATCGACGACGATCACGGCGCCGAATAGCTTTTCGGCTCAAGACCCCGCGAGGATGCGCATCCGGTCGCGATCCTTGCTTCGCGGTGTCGAGGTGTTCATTCGGGCCGGTCAGCGTATCGCGCCTTGAGAAGCGCAGCGGCGCACTCGGCGGTGCATACTTCATCGTAGCCGTAGCTCTCTTTCATGCGGGACGTGATCTGCTTGGCGATTTTGCGCTCCTCCTCGTTCAGGAGGTCGCGGTCATCGCCCAGGTACCGCAGCGTCGCGGTGATGTTCTTTGCGATGATCTTGTGCTGGCGCCGATAGTAGTCCTGCTCCATCTTCTGAACGTACGGGCCGAAGAGCTGCCGATAGTCCGGCGTCTGGCCCGCGTTTTCTAGCCCCCATGCGCCGATCCGTCCGATGATTGCCTTTCGGGCATCATCGCGGTTCTCGCGTTCGGCCAAGATCACGGACTCGACTTCCTTCATGAGCTCTTCGTCCGGAGGCACGAGTTTCTGCGTGATCTTGTCGAGGACTTTCTCCTTCTTCATGAGATGGGAGACGTGACGCACGTACCGCGCGAAGAGCTCTTCGTGCCGCTTGAGTTCGACGAGTCCCATCGAGACCCGCAGCTCTTCATCGAGGATGTCCAGCCACCATTGTCGGACGACGTCGATGAACTGACCGTGCTGATGATAGCCATTTCGCGGCTCTTGCTTCAGGAAATCGTACAGCGAAGCGTCACGGACGAACGACGCCAGCTCGTCGAGCACGGGCATTGGGCTCAGACAGCGGTATTCGGGGTGATGTGCAGCGTTCAAAATGAGGGTGCGAATTTCGCGTGCCGAAGCGCCAAGCTGGCCTTCGTAGTAGAGGACGCTTCGGTACTCATCGTAGAGAAGCCCGATGTTCTTGGATAGCTCTCGGGCTTCGATCGCCGTGCACCAGGTCGGCAACTTGCCGCTGTCGTAGATCGCCAGCTTCTCGATCGGTGTGATGCGCTTGACGATGCTGCGCATGGGTTCCGGGTAGTGGTCGGGATCGGGCCACTTGAGTCGCGTCAAGACCGACCATAGGGCTGCGACCTCCACGACGTGAGGGGCGAGCGGCTTGGAAATGGTCGTGGACGTGATCTGCGTGCGGTAGATGAGCACCTCGTCCCCGAATCGACGAAGATACGGCACGCGAATCAGCTCGATTCGTCCCTTGAAACTGTTCCAGTCTGGATACTCCTTGAAGGCTTCGAGTTGCTTCTCGTTGGAAGACGCGATGAGCACCTCGTCGAGCTGGACCTTGAACATCGGAAGCGTGGCGGTCGCCTCCTCGCTGGTGCTGAGCAGATACTTGAACGCTTCGATCGGTCGCTTGAGAAGATCGGCATACTCGAGGAGTCCGCGATTTGCGGCCACGAGGGGACCGTGGAGCTCGTAGAGCGGGACGGTTTGGAGGGCGCGCGGGAGGTTCGCGATCGAGCGATCGGCTGTGATCTGGCGCGCGTCGGCGTCGACGTGCATCTGAGGTTCTACGGTCGCGACGCTCCGACCGTAGCGCGGTGAAACATAGAATCGCTCGATCTGAATGTGTCGCATGACCTCGCGATGATCGCCGTCATTGGCGACGAGGAGCGCATCGTAGATGGCTCGATCTCGGGGTGATAGATCGCCATCGATGAGGTACTTCGAGATCGTGAAGTCGTTCGAGATTCGTCCGTCGGCCCGCAGGGACTCGAAAAGCTTGGCGCGCTCGCCCCGTGGAATGAGAAAGATCGGGTGGTCGCGCAGTTCACACGGAAGTCGCGCGTCGATTTGATCGAAGGGGAGCCCGGAGTAGGACGCGCCGTCGGGGCGTCTTTCCGTTGGTGAACTGAAGCCGAGGCGACTCTTGACGACGTTCTCGGACGGGAAGATCCACGCGTACGTATAGAGAGCCCCCTCGGGCGTTGCTGAGTACTCCTCCATGGCGCGCTGGATACAGCGGACGATGGAGCTCTTTGCGGACCCATTAGGGCCGTGGAGCAGGATCAGCTTCGAAATGCGAGCGTCGCGGACGAAATTCGAGAGGAGCCGGTAGATCTCCTCTTGCACATGCTCTTGGCCAGCGACGCGACCGTCGCCGTTCGACCACGGTGCGTCGAAGAGTCGATATCGCCGGATCGAGCCGGTCGGAAGATCGCGCTGTTCGACCCCCCAGTGGTCGAATACATCCAATACATATTGGCTCGCGCTTCGCAAATTGCGCATGGGCTCTTTCAGAAGAAGATCGAGCCATGCCTCATAGCTCATGATCGATCGATCATCATCGAAGGCCTGCTTGACGCGGCCCGAGAGGTTTTGCAGGAGATCTTCGGCGCGCAATGAGACGGTCACCCTCGGTGTGTAGCGCGCTCTAAGGTTGCAGGAAAGCCGTCGAGGCTACGATGATGACCGCGAACAATGCGCACCCAAGTCCGACGAAGAGTGTGAGGCGATCCACGGCCATCGCCGCCAGAACCGAGCGGGCAAAGGCGCGCTGCGTCTCCGAGATCGTGCGATCCTGCGAGGCTTGCGTGATCATCGCGCGCGCGGCGACGTAATCACCCGCCTGAAACAGGTCGACGCCTTGCTCCAGCGCATCGGCTCGGGGTTGATCGCGTCCGGCTTTCTCTCTTCGTGCCACGAGGCCAGCCTAACCTGACGTGGGCGCGTCGGCCACATCGTCCTCCCGGGCGCGCGACCGCGCACATGGAACCTGAACGTCTATTTAGTAGAGATCGGGTGTCTGCGGGCCTGGAGGCCTCATGGGTCGGTGACGGAACCTGAACGTCGATCTAGGTGAGCTCCGGGTTCTCGCACCATCCGACGCGCGACTACACGCAAGTGTTTGATTTTACAAGCCATGAGCCTTGACTGCACCGGACGCCCTCTCTACCGTCCCGAGTGGTGGAAAGTGGATCATTGTGGAGCATCTGAGAGCTCCAGTGGATCCAATGCCCATCGGAACGAGTTTGAACGATGTTTCGCGGTCGCTATGAGCATCAGCTCGATGTGAAGGGGCGCTTGGCTTTGCCCGCTGCCTTCAAGAAGACGTTGCTCGATGCGGGCGAATCGAACCTCGTCGTAACGCCGCACATCTCATCGCCGTGTTTGGTTGCGTACCCCACTGCGGAATGGGAGGCGTTCGAGAAGCGGATCGCGAAGCTTCCGCAGTTCGATCCGAGCGTGATGATGCTGCGTCGTTTGTACGTCGGCGGTGCGATGGACTGCGCGATCGATCGCCAGGGGCGTGTCCTGATTCCTCAGATCTTGCGGGATCACGCTGCGATTCAACGCGAAGCTTTTTGGGTTGGCGGGATGCGAACGCTCGAGATCTGGTCGAAGACGAACTGGGAGACGCTGGTGGAGCACGCGCGACCTGATGTCGGGCCAGACGTCCTCGCGAAGCTTGGGGAGCTTGGGCTGTGATGATCGAGCGGGAGAGAGATGAATGCGTGAACGGGAGCGGCGCCACGGACGTTCACGTCTCGGTCCTTGCCGATGAGATCATCGCGGGGCTCGCGCCACGTTCCGGCGGACGCTACATCGACGCGACGCTTGGGCTGGGTGGTCATACCGCGCGTATGCTCGAAGCGTCGTCCCCAGACGGGCGCGTTCTTGGCATCGATCGAGACCCGGAGGCTATCGCGAGGGCGAGGGCGAGGCTCCTGCCTTTTGCGGGGAGGGTCACGATCGTGGAAGGCCACTTTTCGGAGATCGAGATGCATGCGGCACGTCATGGCTTCTTGCCTGTGCATGGCGTCATCGCCGATCTTGGAATCTCGTCGCTTCAGCTCGACACGGGGGGGCGAGGCTTCAGTTTCTTGCACGATGGGCCGCTCGATATGCGGATGGGACCGGTGGTGGGGGAGACCGCCCAAGCCATGCTCGAACGACTCGATGTCGATGCGCTCGCCGAGATCTTGCGATCCTATGGTGAGCAGGACCGTCCAAGAGCGGTCGCTCGCGCCATCCTGCGCGCCCGTGACGAAGGGGCGCTTTCGTCCACCAAAGACTTGGCTCGGGTGGTCGAGCGCGCAGTCGGACGTCGCCCGGGCACGGCGATTCACCCAGCAACGCGCGTCTTTCAGGCGATTCGTATCGCAGTGAATCGGGAGCTGGTGGAGCTCGAGCGGTTTCTCGCTGGGCTCGCTCGGCTGGTGGTGCCCGGGGGGCGCGTTGCGGTGATCTCGTTTCATAGCCTCGAAGATCGTTTGGTGAAGCGCGCATTCGAAGGGCCGAAAGCGGAGCCCTCGCCGCACAAGCTTCCGGTGGCGCCCGACGTGGAGCCTTCGTCATGGCTGCGTGTCTCGCGGCGACCGATTACGCCGTCGGCGGCGGAGGTCGAGCGCAATCCGCGGGCTCGGAGCGCGAAGCTCCGGGTGGCGGAGAGGGTGTGATGATGAATCTCGGACGTGGTCTCGCTTCGTCTTTGGCTTCCGGTCTGGTTACGCTGCGGCAGCGCGTTTCTGCGTGGCGCTGGCGCTGGTCTTGGATCCGGGGTTGGCTTCGTGAACCGAAGCGGCCGGCTGCTCATTGTCCGCGCCCGGCAACACGCGGGAAATCTGGATCCTCCTCGGGACCTCTCGCACGTCAGAACCCTGGTGGCTTGGGCCTGGGCGTGGGCTCGGGCTCGAATCCTGGCGCGGTGCTCGCGCCTCGGCCGGCGCACGGACTCGGGCACGGGCTTGGCCTTGGGCGCGGTTCGGGTTCGAAAACCGGAACGACGGGGCTCGATCCGTTGGTCTTGTGCGTCGGGATCGCGTTGCCCGTCGTCGCGGCCGCGCTCTTTCATGTGTGGGCCAACGTGACGTCGGTGCGGCTTGGTTACGCGTTGTCTCACGCAAGCGAGATGCATCGTGTCCTCTTGGAGGAGAACCGTGGGTTGCGCGTGGAGCTCGAGACGCTGAGATCGCAAAAGCGTCTCGAGCAGCTCGCGCGGGAGCGCTTCCACCTCGCATCGCCGCGGCCTGAGCAGATCGTGCGTGTTCGGCGTCCGGAGACTTTGTGATGCGTGCTCGTGTCGTCGTAGGTGCGCCCCTTTGGCGTACGATGAGTGCCCACGCGATGCTTCGTCGTCGCATGAGCGCGAACCCGGTCTCGCGGCGAGAGAGCAAGCCGCGCGCACGCTCGCGAATTCAGCGTCGACGGCCGTCGGAGCGGCTTCTGGAGATCATGGCGGCCACCAATGAGGCGACGCGTCGGGGCGAGGAGGCTGTCTCACCGCGCGCGCGTATCGCGTGCGTTGGGGTCGTGATGCTGCTGGCGATTGGGTTCGTGGTCGCTCGGGCGGTCGAGCTTCAGGTGACGGACGGGCGTCGGTACGAGGCTGCGGCCCGGAAGCAGGCGATGATCTCGGCGCGCGTAAAGGCGAAGCGAGGTGCGATCCGCGATCGCCACGGCAAGGAACTCGCCATTACCGTGGACGTCGACTCGGTGTACGCAGAGCCGAATCGAGTGGACGATCCCCAGGCCGCCGAAAAACTGGCGAGGACCTTGGGGTTGCCGGTGCGTACCGTGGCTCAGAAGCTCGCGCGCCGTCGATCCTTCGTCTACATCCAGCGTCGCGTCGACGCGAATGCGGCCGCGAAGGTTCGCGCGCTCGGCTTGCGCGGGGTGGGGACCCGTCCTGAGCCGAAACGCTTCTACAGCAACATGAATCTCGCCGCCCACGTGGTTGGCTTTACCAACCTCGATGGCGAAGGCGTGGCCGGGGTCGAGCGCCTGTTCGACGACGATCTCAAGGGCAAGAGCTATCTGCTTTCAGGGCTTCGAGACGCGCTCGGTCAGAAAGTTCTGAGCGAAGGCTTCGTCCCGAGCGCAGTCCTCGAGGGGGCCGATCTCGATCTGACCATCGATCGACAGATCCAGTTCGCGGCCGACGAGGCTTTGCGAGAGGCGGTCGATGCGCACGAGGCGAAGGGCGGCGTTGCGTTGGTGCTCGAGGTCGCGACCGGTGACGTGCTGGCCATGTCGAGTTACCCAACATTCAACCCGAACAATCTAGCGCGGAGCACGCCGAACGATCACCTGAATCGGGCGATCGGTGCGGTCTACGATCCCGGATCGACGGTGAAGGTCGTGACGATCGCCGGGGCCTTGTCGTCGGGTGTCGTATCCGAGGGCGCCGAGCTCGACTGCGAGAGCGGAAAGTTTCGCATCGGTCGTCGGACCATTCGCGACAGCAACCACGCGTACGGCGTCCTGTCGCTGTCGGAGATCATGAAGGTCTCCTCAAACATCTGCGCCGCAAAGCTCGGGCTTGCGCTCGGACGCGATCGCCTTCACCAGTGGCTGGTCGATTTCGGCCTTGGGGTGCGCACGGGGATCGAGCTTCCGGGGGAGCTTGAAGGTCTTGTTCGTCCGAAGGAACGCTGGCGCGATATCGACGTTGCGAACATCGCGTTCGGCCAGGGGCTTGCGGTCACCCCGCTCCAGATCGCCCAGGCGACGAGCGTCGTGGCCTCGGGTGGGCTGCGCAGATCTCCACGGCTCGTGCGCGCCGTGGTCGACAAGGATGGCTCTCGTCGAACGGTCGATCGACCGGCCCCGGTACGGGTGATCTCGGAAGAGACCGCACGCGCTGTCACCTCGATGATGGTCGGCGTGACGCAAGAAGGAGGCACGGCGCCCTTGGCCGCCGTTCCGGGCTTCGAAGTCGCCGGCAAGACAGGTACCGCGCAGAAGATCGATCCGGTCACGCGAGCCTACAGCCGGGAGCTTCACGTTGCGAGCTTCGTGGGGTTCGTACCGGCGGCACGCCCGGAGGTGGTGATCCTCGTCCTGGTCGATGAGCCGCGGCGCGGCGGCTACTACGGCGGTGTGGTCGCGGCCCCCGCCTTTCAGAAGATCGCGGTGGCGGCGCTCGCGGCGCGCGAGATCTTTCCCGATGACCCCGTGGCGCGCGAGGCTTTCCTCGACGGCCACCGTTCGCTGTCAGGTGCCGCCACCGAGAACGAGGCCGCCGCGGCGTCGCTCCGCGTCGATTCGAAAGCGAACGTGGGTGCCGATCCCGATGAATTATGGTTTGAGAACAACCACTTAGAAGCACGCTCCGAGAGCGCCACCGAGCGGGCGCTGGCGGCGGGCCTTTCGAAGAGCGCGCGGGCGGTGCTGGGTGAGGATGTCCACCTCGGCGTGAGCGAGGAGGACGGTGAACTGGGGGCGGCACGGGAAGCGACGGCGAGCGTCCCGTTCGAGCCCGAGATGCCTTCGGCGGAAGAGGCAAGTTCTGTGCTCCGGATGCCTAACTTCGCGGGTCTTGGACCTCGGGAAGTGATAGACCGATCGGCCAAGGTCCGTTGTGACCCGAGGTTGGTTGGCTCGGGCCGCGTGGTGGCGCAAAGACCGAAACCGGGAACCGTGATTTCCTCTGGCGATACGTGTGAAGTTACGCTGGCCGGTGATAAGGGCACGGATCCGAGAGGGCCCGGCCCAAGGAGCAGAGGATGAGGCTAGACGAGATCGTCCGAGGGATCGCAATCACTGATCGTCGTGGACTGTTCGAGGAAGAGATCTCGAACATCACGGTCGATTCGCGGCGGGTCTGTCCTGGCAGCCTGTTCGTTGCCGTGCGCGGCGCCAAACAAGACGGGCACGGCTACATCGCCCAGGCGATCGCGCGTGGAGCCTCAGCGGTGCTCGGCGAGGAGTGGCCCGAAGACCTCGATGGCGAGCTCCGGCGTCCCAGCGTCGTTCTGGTTCCAAAGTCACGGCGCGCGCTTGCTCTCGCCGCCGCCAGCTTTGCGGGGCATCCTTCGCGTAGGCTCTTGGTCGCCGGGGTCACGGGCACCAATGGGAAGACCACCGTGACGTACCTGCTCGAGTCGATCATTCAGGCGGCTGGCAAGAAGGTTGGCGTCATCGGTACGGTTGATTGTCGGTGGGGTGGGCATGTCGAGAGGCTTGCCCACACCACGCCCGATCCGATCACTCTACAGCGAAGATTCGCCGATATGTTGGGGGCCGGGGTGACCCATGTTGCGATGGAAGTCTCGAGTCACGCGCTCGAACAAGATCGGGTCGCCGGTGTTCATTTCAAGGTCGCCGGCTTCACGAACCTCACGCAAGATCACCTCGATTACCACGAGGATCTCGAGCAATACTTCGAAGCCAAAGCCCGCCTTTTTTCTGAGTTTCTGCGGAGAAGCCGCGCTCGAGGACGAATGGCTGTCGTCAACATCGACGATCCCAACGGGGAGCGCATGTTGTCGCGTTGGCAAGGCAAGGCGCTCTCGGTTTCGCTCGATCCGAGCAAGAAGGCCGACATCGTTGCGCTCGAAGCGAGCTACAGCCTCGATGGGGTATCGGCCGTCGTTCGAACGGCGAAGGGATTGCTCGAGATTGAGACCGCGCTCATTGGTCCCCACAATCTGCAAAACGCGTTGATTGCGGTGGGGATGGCGTTGGCCATGGGCCTGTCGAAGGCGCGGATTCTTCGCGGCCTCCGCGCGCTCGAACGCGTGCCGGGGCGGCTCGAGCGTATCCCGGGTGGGGACAAGAAGGTGTTCGTCGATTACGCCCACACCCCGGATGCGCTCGAGAAGGCGATGGCTGCGCTTCGTCCCCACACCAAGGGCCGACTCATTGTGGTGTTTGGGTGTGGTGGGGATCGAGACAGCGCGAAGCGAACACCGATGGGCACGATCGTCGCCCAGGGCGCCGACATTGCCATCGTCACCAACGACAATCCGCGGACAGAGGATCCGCGCGCGATCGCGGCGGCGATCGAGCTCGGGCTTCAGCAGGGCGGCTTCGCGAAGGCCGTGGGCGTCCCCATGTCGCGGCAGTATGAGTTGGACCTCGATCGACGCAACGCGATTCGCAGTGCTTTTCAGTGGATGACCGAGGACGACACGCTTCTCATCGCGGGAAAGGGTCACGAGGACTACCAAATCGTGGGTCACACGCGCCACCACTTCGATGATCGCGAAGAGGCGCGGCGTGCGTTGCTTGGTCTGCCCCCGCCCCCCCCAGAGCCGTATGACGAAGGAACGCACGAGATCGATCCTTCGCAGATCGATGGCCTGGAGCTGGATATGAGCGTGACGACCGAGGTGAACCTCGACGACGCCAGCGTGCAAGAGATCCGGGTCGAGGACGCGGTGAGCGAGGGCCTCGAGCTTGAGGCCCTCGATGTTCTCGAGGCGGACGATGATGACCTCGAGGTCGAAGAGATCGATGAGACTGACACCAAGGTGACGACGGGCGCGGACTTTGGGCCGAAGGCTGAAGCGGATACTGAAGCCGAAGCCAAAGCAGAAGCCAAAGCAGAAGCCGAAGCCGAAGCCAATGCCGAAGCCGACGCTGGGGCCAAAGCCGAAGCAGAAGCCGAAGCAGAAGCAGAAGCCGAAGCAGAAGCCGAAGCAGAAGCCGAAGCAGAAGCCGAAGCAGAAGCCGAAGCAGAAGCCGAAGCAGAAGCCGATGCTGGGGCCGACGCTGGGGCCGACGCCAAAGCGAAGGCCGAAGCGGATCCTCAGGCAAGTTCGGTCCCCAACGCCGAAGGCTCCCGAGCGTCGGAATCGCCGCCGCCGTCGCCCGTGGCCGGAGATGATCCATGACGAGACGCGAGGGCAGGTGGCGCTTGGATTTCATCGCCGCGTCTATCGGCGCTGAGCTTCCGCCCGGCGCCGATCCGGCGCGTGAGCTGACCTCGGTCGCGACCGACTCGCGCGAGGCCGGACTGGGGTCGGTCTTTTTTGCTCTCGTTGGGCCAAACTTCGATGGCCATGATTTCTTACCGACGACGGTCGAAGCAGGCGCGTCGGCGGTCGTCGTACGCCGCGAAACATTCCTTGCGAAGCGCGACCACCTCAGGCTGGGCAACGCGGTCCCGCTCGTTGTTTCTGATCCGCTGATCGCCTTGGGTGATTGGGCGCGGGCCCACCGTCATCGAAGCCAAACGCCGATCTATGCCCTGACGGGCTCGAACGGGAAGACGACGGCCAAGGAAATGCTTGCGTCGATCTTGGGCGTTTCACGTTCGGTGCTGAAGACCGAGGGCAATCTCAATAACCTGATCGGAGTCCCCATGACGATCCTTGGGATCGACGCAACCCACGAGGCGGCCGTCGTCGAGATGGGCATGAATGCGCGTGGGGAGATTGCGCAGCTTACGTCAATCGCCGATCCCGATGTCGGGCTCGTGCTGAACGTGGGTCCGGCGCACATCGGGCAACTGGGATCATTGGCTGAAATCGGCAATGCAAAAGGAGAGCTCTATGCGGGTCTCGATCGCGAACGCGCCATCGCGATCGTGAACGTGGACGACCCCGAAGTCATGCGAGTGGCCGGGGTGTCAGGATTTCCGCGCATTCGAACGTTCGGGGCAAGCGCGGGCGCGAACGTTCGGCTTGGGCATCGCGTCGCGATCGACGAACGCTCGCAACACATCACGTTGTCGGTCGATGGGCGCGCGCTCGAACTTCGACTGCCTTTCCCAGGACGGCACAACGCGCTCAATGCGGCTGCGGCCGCGGCGGCGGCGACGGCGCGTGAGGATGGCGCGACACCTGAAGAAGTCGTTGAGGGCTTGGCGCGCGCCGAGGGCCTCAAGGGACGCCTTCGCATGAACAAGATTGGCCCCTACGTGGTGGTGGACGACGCCTACAACGCCAACGCCGCCTCGCTCGGGGCTGCGATCGAGACGGTCGCCGGTGAGGCGACGCGGCGGGGTGTAGGCTGGGTCGCGTTGATCGGCGAGATGCGAGAGCTCGGGGTGTTTTCTGCTCAGGAGCACGCATCGGTGGGCAAGGCGATCGGGAAGGCGAGCGCGCGCGTCGTGATGGCCTTTGGGGCGGAGGCCGAACCGGTGGCGGTATGGGCGGCCAAGGCGGGGCTCGATGTTCATCACGAGATCGACGACGTGGAAGCGGCCTGGCGTTGGGTTCGCCCCCGGCTCCGGGCAGGCGACCTAATCCTTGTCAAAGGCTCCCGTGGCTCACGCATGGAGCGGTTCATCGAGCGACTCGCCGCGGAGTGTTCCTGATGCTTTATTGGGTGCTCTACAAAGAGCTGGGGATCAATCTTTTTCGATACCCCTCGACGCGCATCCTCTCGGCGTCGGTCGTAGCGTTGCTTCTGTCCATCTACCTCGGACCGGTTTTTATTCGTTGGCTTAGGCGAATGGCGATCGGGCAGGAGGTGCGAGATGACGGCCCCTCCGCACACAAGGAGAAGAAGCAAGGGACGCCGACCATGGGCGGGACCCTGATCCTGTTTTGTACGACGGTGCCGACGATTCTCTTTAGCGACCTCGAAAATCGCTATGTATGGTTCGTCCTGATCGTTCTTCTCGGCTATGGCTTCGTCGGTTTCGTCGACGATTTTCGAAAGGTCGCGCTCAAGAACACCAAAGGGCTTCCGGGGCGGTACAAGCTGATGGGCCAGGCCTTTTTCGGTTTGGTCGCGCTCGCCTTCTTGTTCTACGCAACGCCTTACACAACGGACCTGTACCTGCCGTTCGTGAAGCCCACCATCTTCAGTCCGAACATCACCATCTACGTCTATGTCCCCTTTGCATTGTTGGTCCTGATGGGGACCTCGAACGCCGTCAATCTCACGGACGGCTTGGATGGGTTGGCGATCGTGCCGACGGTCATCAGCGCGGCCGTTTTTTTGGCGCTGGCCTACGCGGCGGGCGCCACGATCTCGGGATTCAACCTTGCCGAGTACCTGCGCATTCCGCAGATGCCGGGCGCCGAAGAACTGGCTGTCTTGTGCGGTGCGCTCTGCGGCGCGGGTCTCGGCTTCCTTTGGTACAACGCGCATCCGGCCGAGGTGTTCATGGGTGATGTGGGCGCCCTTGGTCTAGGCGGCGCGCTCGGTGCTTTCGCGATTGTGACGAAGAACGAACTCGTGAGCGCCATTGTCCACGGTGTCTTCTTGGCGGAGGCGCTCTCGGTGATGTTGCAGGTCGGATCCTACAAGCTGCGCAAGAAACGGATCTTCAAGATGGCGCCTCTTCATCATCACTTCGAGCTTTCGGGTTGGCCAGAGGCGAAAGTGATTGTGCGGTTTTGGATCATCTCGGTGCTTCTCGCGATGGTCGGGCTCGCGACGCTGAAGCTGCGTTGATGGGCCGTGGAGGGCGGGATGGGAAGTCGAGATTCTTACACCTTGGATTCAGACATACGCGATCTCCTGCCGCGGTTTGCCCCTTCGATGGAGGCGACGGCGCGTGTCGCCTCCATCCGCGTTCGACTTGAGCGCGCCGACATGCAGACGGTGGTCGTCGGTGCGGGGAAGAGCGGACTCGCGGCGGCGGCGCTGTTGCGATCGAAGGGCGCGCGGGTTGTCGTGGCGGAGGACCGCGTGACACCGGAGAACGCGGCCCACGTTGCAGCGCTCGGCGCGGATCTGGCGGCGATCGAACCGGCGACGTTCGAGACGGCTGAACTTGTCGTGCTGAGCCCTGGCGTTCCGCGGAACAAGCCGGGGCTTCAACCCGCGATCGATCGGCAGATCGTCGTCGGCGAGATCGAGTTGGCGTCATGGTTCATCCAGGTTCCGATGATCGGCATTACGGGAACGAACGGTAAGTCGACGACGACGGCGCTCGTCGCTCATATCCTGAAGGAAGCCGGACGCCGAGTCTTCGCGGGCGGGAATTTGGGCGAACCTCTGAGTCGTTTGGCGATGCGGCCCGACGACTTCGACATCGCGGTGGTCGAGCTGTCGTCCTACCAGCTCGAGTCGATCGTCGACGCCCGGTTCGAGGTTGCATGCTGGCTGAATCTGACGCCGGATCATCTCGAGCGCTACCGAGACATCGATCAATATGCCGCTGCGAAAGAGCGGCTGCTGGCGCGACGCGCGGCCAACGGCGTGGCGGTTTTGAATGCAAAGGACCCGTACTGCTCGGACCGTGGCATTCGCCTCGGAGGGCCAATTCGTTGGTTCGCGGGTGAGACGAAGTCGAAGCTCGCGCAAACGATGGGGACGCTCTTGAGTGAGTCTGGGGATGCCTTGCGGGCCTCGGAAGACAAGGATGAGATCGAGCACTACACCCTGTCTGGGGCTGGACTCATCGGCGCCCATAACAAGGCCAATGCGTGTGCCGCAATCGAGTGCGTCCGGCATTTCGAGATCGACCCCGCGCTCGTGAATCGAGGACTCAGCACCTTTCGAGGTCTACCCCATCGAATCGAGGCGGTGGGAACGATCGACGGCGTTAGGTACTACAACGACTCGAAGGCGACCAACGTCGACTCTGCGATCATCGCGATCCTCGCGGTCTCGGGGCCGAAGATTCTGATTGCGGGAGGCAAAGACAAGGGCGCTCCGTGGGCACCGCTCGTCGAGGCGGCGGTCGCCCAAGACGTCAAAGCGGTGTTGACCGTGGGTGAGGCGGCCCCGATCGTCGAGGCGGCGTTTTCGGGTCGCGTGCCGCGAGTCGTGCATTGCGGCGACATTCATCGGGCGTTCGAGGAGGCGAGACGGCTTGCCGTGGCGGGTGATGCGGTGCTGCTTTCGCCGGGGTGCGCGTCGTTCGATCAATTCAAGAACTTCGAGCATCGCGGCGATGTCTTTCGCGCGATCGTCCAAGCGGCCGCGGGGCGAGGGACGGCGTGACGACCCAGGACTCCTACGCACCGACGATCATGCCGGTGCCCGCGCACGTCAAGGGACCATCCTTGGTGCGCCTGACGGACTTCTGGATGCTTGGATCCGCCATTTTCTTGCTCTCGCTTGGCACGGTGATGATCTACAGCGCGAGTGCCGTACGGGCGTTTTCTCAGCACGGCGATGGGACGCGCTATCTGCTTCAGCATCTTGTCTCGGTCTTGGTCGGACTTGTCTTACTGGCGGTCGTTCTGCGTGTCCCGTCGGAGTGGTGGAGTCGTTTCGCTTATCCGATGCTTGCCGTCGTGATCTTGGCCCTGATCGCGGTCCTTGTTCCCGGCGTGGGGCGAAAGGCAAACGGGGCCGCGCGCTGGCTGGCGCTGGGGCCGGTGTCGTTTCAACCATCCGAGGTGGCGAAGCTCGCTATCGTCGTGTACCTTGCCCATTCGCTTGCGCGAAAGCGGGAGCGGGTGAGCTCCTTTTCGATCGGCTTCGTTCCTCATGTCGTCGTCACGAGCGTACTCGTGGGCCTTATCATCTTGGAACCCGATCTCGGGACTGGCGTCGTCATCTACGCGACGCTTGGGCTGATGTTGTTCGCGGCCGGAACACGGGTCGGGTATCTGGTTCTGACGATCGTGGTCGCGGTGCCGGTCGCCTACCACTATGTTGCGACGCATCCTCATGCGGCGGCTCGCCTGACGGTCTTCATGAACCCAGAGGCGTACAAGCATGACATTGGCTACCAGGTTTGGGAATCGATCGTGGCGTTCGGTTCCGGAGGCTGGACGGGTCTCGGTCTGGGTGCGGGTCAGCAGAAACTCTACTTCCTCCCTGAGTCGCACACCGACTTCATTTTCTCGGTGATCGGTCAGGAGTTGGGATTCGTCGGGGTGGTCCCCGTCATCGCCGCGTATGCCATCCTCGTTGGACGTGGTCTTTGGTTGTCGTCCAAGATGACGTGTCGGTTCCCGATGTTCTTGGCTTTTGGGTTGTCGTCGTGGATGGGTATTCAGGCGTTCACGAATATGGCCGTGGCGCTGGCTCTCCTTCCGACGAAAGGCATGACGCTCCCGTTGGTGTCGTTCGGCCGATCGTCGATCGTGGTCATGTTGGTGGGCGTAGGCATTCTCTTGCGACTCTATGCAGAGGCGCGAGCGGTAGAGGGCGTGAAGACATGAAGATCTTGATCGCAGGCGGTGGCACGGGGGGGCACTTGTATCCGGGGGTCGCGCTGGCCGAGGAGATCGTGACGCGACAGCAAGGCAATCACGTCTTGTTCGTGGGCACGCGCCGCGGCATCGAGGCCCGCGTCGTCCCGCCGCTCGGCTATCCGATCGAGTACATCGATGTGGCGGGCCTGAAGGGCAGCGGGCTCGTCGGGTGGCTGCGAGGTCTCGTGCGGATCCCTACCGCGTTGTTTCAGTCGCTTCGTATTATTCGCAAGTTCAACCCGGACATTGCGGTGGGCGTCGGCGGATACGCGTCGGGGCCAGTGATCCTGGCGGCCTGGCTCGTGGGGCTTCCGACCGCGGTCCTCGAGCAGAACACGGTTCCGGGGCTGACGAATCGCGTGCTCTCGCGCTTCGCGAGCGCCGTCTATGTCATGTTTGAAGGCGCGATTCGGCACTTCCCGCGGCGAAAGACCCACGCGCTGGGGAATCCGATTCGGCGGGCGCTGCTCGAAAACTTCCTTCACTCCAAGGTCGCAGAAGATAGCCGCTTTCATGTTCTTGTTTTGGGCGGCTCGCAGGGAGCCCATACGATCAACTTGCGGATGGCGGAGGCGGCAAGCCAGCTTGCGGAGGTTGCGGAGGATCTCAAGATCGTGCACCAGACCGGGTCGAACGATCTCGAGATGGTCGAGAGCGCGTACCGCGAATGGGGCGTGGATGCCGAGGTCGTCGAGTTTATCGACGACATGAGCGATGCCTACAAACACGCCGATCTTGTCGTATGCCGGGCCGGCGCCACGACGCTGGCCGAGATCATGGTCGCGAAGAAGGCTTCGATCTTGATCCCGTATCCGCACGCGGCGGAGAACCACCAGGAGTTAAACGCGCGCGCGATGGTCGAGGCAGGGGCATCGAAGATGCTCGTCGAACGCGAGCTCGATGGGATTCGGTTGGCGGACGAGATCTTGGACATCTACAAAAATCGCGAGCGCGTCGTTCAGATGGAACAAGCGGCGAGCCGCACGGGGCGTCCGGAAGCCGCGCGCGAGATCGTCGACGCTTGCGTCGAGCTGATCGAGAGAAGCAAACGATGAGCCCTGCCACCCCGACGGTCTCCGGCCACTTTGGCATGGCCAAGCGAACCCGTGTCGTTCACCTGGTCGGCATTGGGGGTATTGGTATGAGCGGTATCGCCGAGGTTCTCATCAACCTCGGGTACCGGGTGACGGGCTCAGACAAGAAGATGTCGGAGACGACGCGACGGCTGATGGCGCTCGGGGGGAACGTGTTTCTCGGGCACGACGAGCACCACGTCGAAGGGGCCGATGTCGTTGTCGTTTCGTCGGCGGTCCGCGAGGACAACGCCGAGGTTCAGATGGCGCGACGCCTCAAGATCCCGGTGATTCGACGCGCCGAAATGCTTGCGGAGCTGATGAGACTCAAAGAGGGCATCGCCGTCGGCGGGACGCACGGCAAGACGACGACCACGTCGCTCGTCGCGTGGTTGCTCCAGGCGGGCGGGCTCGATCCCACGGTGGTGGTCGGGGGCAAGGTCAATCGTCTTGGCACCACGGCAAAACTCGGACAGGGGCCGTTCCTGGTGGCTGAAGCCGACGAATCGGACGGTTCGTTTTTGCATCTTTCGCCGACGATCGCGGTGGTGACGAACATCGATCCGGAGCACCTCGATCACTACAAAGGGGGCATCGAAGAGATTCGCGATGCCTTCGTTTCGTTCGTCAACCGAATACCCTTCTACGGGTTGGCCGTCTTGTGCGGCGATCATCCGGGTGTGCAAGCTATCCTTCCCCGCGTGGTTCGTCGGCACATCTTGTACGGCTTCTCACCTCAGGCGGAGATCCAAGCGCGGAACATCGAGTTCGATGGGCCAAGAACGACCTTCGAGCTTTGGAACGCGGGTACCAATCACGGGCGTTTCCTTCTGAACATGCTGGGTGAGCACAATGTCGCCAACGCGCTCGCCGCACTGACGGTGGCCCAAGAGCTTCAGATCCCGATGTCGGTGGCCAAAGACGCGCTGGCTGAGTTCGACGGGGTGGAACGGCGGTTCAGCGTTCGAGGAAGCGCGCGCGACGTGCTGGTCGTCGATGACTACGGCCACCACCCGGAAGAGATCCGGGCGACCTTGCGCGGTGCACGCGGGGCGTACCCAAAGCGGCGAATCGTGGCGGTGTTCCAACCCCACCGTTACACGCGGACGCGCGATCACATCGAGGAGTTCGCCACGGCTTTTCACGACGCGGAGGTCGTGATCGTGACGCCGATCTACGCAGCCGGGGAAGATCCGATCGACGGCGTTACGAGCGAGCGTCTTGCGGAGGCGTTGCGCCGCCACGGCCATCGGGATGTGCGTGAGGTGAGCGACGTGGACGAAGCGGTCCCGTTGATCGTCTCAGATGTTCGGCCCGGCGACCTGGTGATCACACTGGGCGCAGGCGACGTCAGTCGAGCCGCGAGCCGATTGGCGGAGGCTTTGCGGCAGGCTCCGGAGCCTAGTTCCCTGTCGTCGGAGTCCTCGACCGAGGGCGTCGGCGGGAGGGGAAGGGACGAGACGGCTTGAGCGGGCCAGAGTGGAAGGAGAAGCTCCGAGGCTTGCTGCCGAACGCGGTGCAGCTCGATGAACCCTTGGCGCCGAAGGTCTCCTTTCGCATCGGGGGGCCGGCCGACGCTTTCGTGAAGGTGCGGAACATCGAGATGCTTGGGCAGGTGCTTCGATTTGCCCAGGTTGAGGGTGTGGATGTCCTGATGTTGGGGACCGGGGCAAATGTCCTGATCGGTGATCTGGGTGTTCGAGGCATCGTGCTTCGGCTCGCTGGTGAGCTGGCTGAGATTCATGTGGGGCGACTGAGCGATGGCACCGGCGATATCGAGGTCGGCGCGGGCGCGTTGAACGCCACGGTGGTCTCGCTCCTCCTGAATCTGGGGTTTGTTGGCCTCGAGTTTCTGGCCACGATCCCGGGTACGATCGGGGGTGCGCTGGTCATGAATGCTGGCGCACACGGGCGTGAGATCAAAGACCATGTCGTGTCCGTAGAGCTCGTCACGCCAGAGGGCTCGCGCCATGTACGGGAGGCCGACGCATGCCGATTCGGCTACCGGACAAGCGGTTTCGGATCGCGTGACGTGATCGCTTCATGCCGGCTTCGGATGCCGGTGGGGGACAAGGACGCGGCACGCGCCTCGCTCACGGCGATGAGAGCCCGCCGCAAGGAGACCCAGCCAATGAGGGGCTTCAACGCCGGGTCGATCTTCAAGAATCCGCCCGGGGATTACGCGGGTCGCCTTATTGAGGCGGCAGGCTTCAAAGGGCGCCGGCGGGGTGGCGCCGAAATCTCACCGCTCCACGCGAACTTCATCGTCAATACCGGGGAGGCTACCGCGAGCGACGTCGTGACGTTGGCCGAAGAAGCTCGGCACGCGGTGAATGTGCAGTTCGGGATCGACCTCGAGTGGGAAGTGCGCCGGCTGGGTTCGTTCACCGAGCAGGCCTGACGAAACGTCATGTTCGGTCTGGTCTCGACGAGCGTTCGGTGCGTGCGCTGGGGTTTGATCGGAGGGGGGGCGTGCACGCATGCCCGGTTGCGACATGCAAATCGATCCGCGATCGTTTTTCTCTCGTTCCGATCAATCCGCTCTAGTCTCGATCTCGGAACTGGGATACCCTCCGCGTGTCGAAGCCTTTCACAACGTGTTGGTTCGTTCGTTCGTATGTTTTGTTGATGCGCGCCGCGGGAGTGGAGCTCCGGATCGGCGCGAGAGCTGGATGGGATTTTCGCGGCTTTTTGGGCCAATTTTTCGCGGTTTTTGAGTCGGAGCACTTCTTCGGCGCTTGGTTTGTAGATCCAAACGGGCGCGGTGAAAAGAAATTGGCGGCTTGGGTAACACGAGGACTCTGAGGTCGAGGCGGAGCGGATACGGTGAGCACAGTCAGCAAGAGCCCAAGACCTTTCAAAGGAAACTCACGACGCGATCGCGCGAGCGTCCGCGGTGTGGGTGGCGGCGGCAAGAATCGGCGACGGTTGCCAGGTGGCGAAGGCTTCCGATTCGGGCTGACGTCGTGGCGGCGCGTTGCGGCCGGCGCTGGCTTTCTGGTGGGTGGGATCGCGCTCGCGGCGGGCGTCGATGCGATGCGCACCTTCGCCACCACGAGCGAGGAATTCGCGGTACAGAAGGTGATGATCGAGGGGAATGTTCGCGCCTCCGAGGCCTCGATCCTGCAGCTTTCGGGCGTCTCGGTCGGCGAGAACATCTTCTCGATCGATGAGGCGGAGGTCGTGCGTCTGGTGGAGGCGCACCCGTGGATCGCGCATGCCGTGGCGCGAACGCGTTATCCGGACGAGGTCCGAATCACGGTCGTGGAACACGAGCCCAGGGTGTTGGTGAGTCTCGGCGACCTTTATTACGCGAACGCGCACGGTGTGATCGTGAAACGCTACTCGCCCGGAGAATCGGAACTCTTGCCTGTGGTTACGGGCCTCTCTCGGGACGCGGTCGAGAGCGACGATGCGACGGCGCTCGACGACCTGCAGCAGGCGATTGCGCTCCTCAGGACGGTGCATGAGGTCATGGGCGTGGATGCCCCCGGGATCGGTGAGGTGCACATTGATCCGGTGGTCGGTCTTTCGCTGGTGGGCGCGAATGGCGGGCCCGTGGTTGTGATGGGACGCCCGCCGTGGAAGCCGCGTGTCGAGCGTTGGGTGTCCACGCGGCAGGCTCTGGCGTCGCGCAGCATGCGCGCCGGCGAGATCTTGCTCAACGGTGAACGGCGGGCTGATCGCGCGGTGGTCAAGTTGGCATCGCCAGGGGCATCTGTTGAGCTGGGTGCTGCGGATTTCGACGGTCAGAAGGCGCCGACGCGGACGCGAGTCGAGCGCACGGTCGCGGCGCTCGATTGATGAGCCCGAAAGAGACGGGGAGGGCTGCAGCGTGGCGAGGAATGAGAATATCGTCGTAGGCCTGGATATCGGCACCACAAAGATCACGGCGATCGTCGGTGAAGTCACGAGCAGTGGCATCGACATCATCGGGATCGGATCGGCTCCGTCGAAGGGGATCCGCAAGGGCGTTGTCATCAACATTTCTTCGACGGTCGAGGCGATTGCTCAGGCGGTCGAAGAGGCCGAGTTGATGGCAGGCTGCGAGATCTCCTCTGTGTATACGGGGATTTCAGGCGGGCACATTCGAGGCTTCAATAGTCAGGGGATCGTCGCCGTCAAAGACGGCGAAGTGAGTTCGAACGACGTGAACCGGGTGATCGATGCAGCGAAGGCGGTTGCGATCCCGATGGACCGAGAGGTGATTCACATCTTGCCTCAGGAATTCATCATTGATGACCAGGATGGCATCAAGGAACCGCTCGGAATGCACGGCGTTCGCCTCGAGGCCAAAGTTCACATCGTGACGGCCGCGGGACCTTCAGCGCAGAACATCATCAAGTGCGCGAATCGAACCGGGCTTTCGGTCTCTGCGATCGTGCTGCAGCAGCTTGCGAGTGCGGAGGCCGTGCTGACGGAGGACGAGAAGGACTTGGGCGTTTGTCTGGTTGACATCGGCGGCGGAACCTCCGACATCGCGCTCTTCTCGGAAGGTTCGATCGTCCACACGTCGGTGCTGCCCATTGGTGGAAATCATCTTACGACCGATATTGCGCTTGGCATTCGCACACCTCAGGACGAGGCCGAGAAGATCAAGCAGAGGTATGGCTGCGCCCTGGTCGAGATGGTGGAGCCGTCAGAGATGATCGATGTCCCGTCGGTGGGAGGGCGAAAGCCGAGATCGCTTTCGAGGCAGATACTGTGCGAGATTATCGAAGCGCGGGTGGAGGAGCTTTTTCAACTCGTGCGAGACGAGATTCGCAACACGGCCTATGAGGATCTCTTGGCGAGCGGCGTTGTCCTCACTGGGGGCACCTCGAAGCTCGCTGGCATCGGCGATGTCGCCGAGGATGTGCTTGGGCTCCCCATACGCTTCGGGCGACCGAAGGGCGTGGGTGGTTTGGTCGATGTCGTGCGGAGTCCGGCGTATGCGACAGGCGTCGGGCTCGTTGTCCATGGAGCAAAAAATCAATCGGTATCGCATTCGCGCGCATCGACGCCGGGCTTGTACCGTCGAACGACTCAAAAAATGAGGAATTGGTTTAGCGAGATCTTTTGATCCGCCAGATCTGGAGGAATCCAACGATGTTCGAATTTGAAGATGTCGTGCAGAGCGACGCCGTAATCAAAGTAATTGGAGTGGGAGGCGGTGGCGGCAACGCGCTCCGTACGATGATTGATTCGGGCCTCCGGGGCGTGGATTTCATTGCCGCGAACACCGATCTTCAGGCCCTCCGCGGGAGCCCAGCGCTGAGCAAGATTCAGCTCGGCAACAGTCTGACGAAGGGACTGGGTGCGGGCGCGAACCCCGAAGTGGGGCGCAATGCGGCGCTCGAAGATCGGGATCGGATCGGAGAAGTCATCGGCGAAGCCGACATGGTCTTCATCACGGCCGGTATGGGCGGAGGCACGGGTACGGGCGCGGCGCCGGTGATCGCCGAGGTTGCCCGCCAGCGCGGCGCGCTCACGGTGGGCGTTGTGACGAAGCCTTTTGCCTTCGAGGGGCGTCGTCGACAGCGGCAGGCGGAAGAGGGCATCGGCGAGTTGAGCTCGGTCGTCGATACACTCATCACCATCCCGAACAATCGCCTGCTGCAGATTGCGGGCGAGACGACCTCGATGGTCGATGCTTTTCGACGTGTCGATGAGGTGTTGTTCAACGCGGTCAAGGGCATCTCTGATTTGATCAACGTGGCCGGTCTCATCAACGTGGACTTTGCCGACGTGCAGACGATCATGGCGAGTCAAGGCATGGCGTTGATGGGGACCGGTGTGGGCACGGGACCGAATCGAGCGGTCGAGGCAGCGCATGCCGCGATTCACAGTCCTCTTCTTGAGGACATCGATATCCAAGGTGCGATGGGCATCCTCATCAACATTACGGGCGGACCTGGACTCACGCTCCATGAGGTGAATGCGGCATCGACAGCGATCGCCGAAGAGGCGCACGAAGATGCCAACATCATCTTCGGGTCGGTGGTCGATCCGTCGGCCGAAGACGAAGTCCGGATCACCGTGATCGCGACCGGGTTTGGGCTTGGACGGAACCACGCCAAGACTCAGAGCGCGCAGCAGAGGCGGGATCCTTCGAATCGACCGAGCGCAGCCAATCGCTGGGACGATCGGGATCGCGACATCCCGACCCACATTCGGCGTCGGCGTGAGTCTCAGCAGTTCGGGCCCCGGTCGCGCGACGTGATTCCGCTTGATCCCGAAGGTGACTCGCTCGACATTCCGACCTTTCTCCGCCGACAGGCCGACTAGCATTCTCGCGCGAACCGCGAGAGGCTCGGCGGTGAGCCAAGCGCGTTCCGAGGTGGGGGCGTGTCCCGTCTGGTCTTGGCGGAACGAGGGCATGCGCGCTATGACAGAGATCCGGACCGCTCACCCATGCTGAAGGTCGACTACACGATCAACCACATTCCGGTCGGGCCGGAGTACGTCGCGTCGCTCTACGAGTCCATCAGCCAGCCTGTTATGAATTTCCCTGAGACGGGCGCCCATCCGACGGGCGCCTACCTGCTGGGTATTCGACACTCGAACAGCGTCTACACCTTGTTTCTCTATCTGTTCCAACCGGGAACTGGGGCAGTCGTGGTCTACGTCTCAGAGCCGCGCGCGCTAAGCTGGGAGCAATTTCAGGCCGAGGAGCGCGAGGCGCTCGGTTTCGTCGAGTCGATGGGATTCTTGCTGAACAGCATGGATTTCGGGCGGATGTCACCCGCCGATCGCTTGGCGGTGATCGGGCGCGTCCCTTTGTTTCACCCCCCTCGGACCACGCTCGATCTGGTGGATGTTGCAGGCTCTACGCAGTCGCTGCCGGCCCATGACGCTCTGAGTCAGACGCCGCCACCGACCAAGCTTATTGCCGGCGTGCCGGAAGACGCCGAGCGATTCGGCTCGGTTTTGGGCGATCCCGTTCGGCGTGGCGAGGGTGCTTTGGATTCGCTCGAAGGGATCGAAGGCCTCGAGGGGCTCATCCTCGCGACGGACCGCTCCGGTCAGCCGCGGTCACCGGACGCCTCGCGTGCCCTTGAGCGCGTCGGCAAGCTCCTGGGTACCTTCGGCTTGCTGATCATGCTTTTCGGCGCCGGCGCCGGCGCCGGGGCCGGTGTGGTCGGGCTCGGGTGTGCGACGGCCGCCTCCCCGGAACGTGGATCGAAGACCGAGAGCCACCTTAGCCTCGGCAATCAGCAGCTTTCGCAAGGGCAATGGGCTGAGGCGGTGCGCGCCTTTACGACGGTCCTTGAAGAAGACGAAACCGATCGCGAGGCCCTCTGGGGCATGGGGTTGGCGTACTGGCGGCTTGAGCGACCGAAGGAAGCGGAGGCCTATCTCCGCCGGGCGATGGCCTCGGATCCAAAATGGTCGACCCCGAAAAACGAGCTCGCTTGTGTCTTGGTTGAGCTCGGACGATGCGACGAAGCGGAGACGTTGTTGCGGCAGGTTTTGGACGACATCTTCTATCCATTCCCGGAGTTCGCTGAGCATAACCTCGCGCGTGCGCTGGCCTGCGAAGGTCGAACCGATGAGGCCCTCAAGAACTTGGAGGCGTTGGTGTTGAAACGCCCGCACTTCTGTCGCGGATACCTGACGATGGCTCAGCTTTCCGTACAAGCGAGGCAACCGGAGTTGACGATCCGAGCCTGCGACGGTTTCGAGGACAACTGCGAGAAGAACGAGGAGATCCGCAAGCAAATTCTACCCGAGCAAAGTGCCATGTGTTATTTTCGCAAGGGATTGGCCCACGTGGAGCTGGGAGATGTCGAGTCCGCTCGGACTTCCTTCATGCGATGCCAGTCCGATGGTACCTTTGGCAGCGAGTGTATACGATCGCTGCAGATGCTCCCGCCGCTTAGGTGAGGGGCGCTTGGAAGGCGGCGCGCGATGGCAACGACGAAGGGCAGACTGGCCGAGAAGCTTCGAAAGGCGATTCAGGAGTCGAACGTTTCGGTCGACGAGCTTGCGGCACGGACGAAGATTCCGCGATCAACGATTCGCGCGTTGCTCGACGAGCCGGTGTCGGCGTTGCTTCCCGAACGTGTCTATCTTCGGGGGCATCTTTCGATTCTCGCTCGAGAGCTCGAGATCGACGTGCGCGACACACAAGATCTCTTCGAGCTCGAGAATCCCGAGCCGCGCACGATCGACGTTCTTCCTCCTCCGAGATTCAGCCCCAATGCGATTGCGGTGGCCGCAGCCATCGGCGGCATCGCGGTCTTTCTGATCGTTCTCGTGCTCGTCGTTTGAATCGCCATCTTTCTCAGCATCCACTGCTCTTGAGCTCGATCCACAAAGAACACATCGTACGGGCGGTCGTCGCGGGCACACGCGCGTCGAGAGAAGCGGATCTCGTCGTCTCTCTCTTCACGCCGGCGGGACGCATGAGTGCCTATGCGTACGGCGCGAAGAAGAGCCGTACCCGCTTCTTGGGGGCACTCGATCTTTTCGCAACCATCGATGCGGAACTTTGTCCGCAGAGAAAGTCGGCTTTCGGAATGCCTACGCTTAGGTCGGCCGTCGTACGAACGGCGCGCCTTGGCCTTAGGGATGATCTCGGGAAGATCGCATTGGGCGCATACGTCGTAGAGCTTGTCACGACGGTGGGGCCCGAAGGGACGGGGGCCGGGGAGCTCTTCGAGCTTCTCACCCGCACGCTCGATCAGCTCGTCCATGCACCCGCTTCTTCGGTGCTGCGACGAACGTTCGAATTGAGGCTCCTGCTGGCGATGGGCTGCCAACCTGAGCTTTCAGGGTGTGTGGTTTGCGGATCAGATCAAGCTCAGGGACGTTGGTTTCTTGATCTGGAACGGGGCGGACTTCTCTGTTCGCGACATCGCGAAGACGCGAAAGAAGTGGGCCCCCACACGCTCGCCTGGATGCGCGGTGCGCTCAGAATGGACGCGAGCGAGACGAGCATGGACCATCGACCTCCTCTTACACACAACGTCGACGACGATATCGCGAGCAGGGCGGCGCACCACGCGGGATCGTACATCGATGCCTTCTTCTCGGGGCACATCGACCGACCGCTTCGTTCCAAGTCGATGCTCGTCGATTGCGGACTGGCGTGAGGGCGGTTCCGGCAAATAGTGAGTATTCGCGACCGCATTCCGCCGTTCTGTTCTGCTCGTTCGACTCGAGCGCGGACGCATGCCTTGCTTGCTTGCTTGCTTGCTTGTCGAGGCGTCGCTTACCTCGCCGACATGATAGGCTGCGCTAGAATTGCGCGGCTTCGGTCGACTCGGTCAGCGCAAGCGTGGATGCTTGCCCGCCCGCGATCACTTGCGCGACCTCGTCAAAGTATCCGGTTCCCACCTCACGCTGATGGCGGGTTGCCGAGTAGCCTTGTTTCTCCGCCGAGAACTCGGAGTCTTGCAAGCGCGCATAGGCCGCCATGCCCTCGTCCCGATAGCCCAGGGCGAGGTCGAACATGCTGTAGTTGAGCGCGTGGAAACCGGCCAGCGTTACGAACTGGAACTTGTAGCCCATGGCGCCGAGCTCTCGCTGGAACTTCGCGATGGTGGCGTCGTCAAGATTGCGACGCCAGTTGAAGGACGGTGAACAATTGTACGCAAGCATCTTGTCGGGATGCTTCGCTCGCACGCCTTCGGCGAACGCTTTGGCCTCCTCCAGATCGGGCTTCGACGTCTCGCACCAGACCAAGTCGGCGTATGGGGCGAACGCGATCCCTCGTTGAATCGCCATCTGGACGCCGCCCCGGATTCGGTAGAAGCCCTCGGCGGTTCGCTCGCCGGTGAAGAATTCACGGTCACGCGGATCGATGTCAGCGGTGATGAGTCGCGCTGCGTCGGCGTCTGTGCGTGCGACGAGCACGGTGGGAACATCCAGGACATCGGCGGCCAATCGTGCGGCGACGAGGGTGCGCACAAACTGCGACGTAGGCACGAGAACCTTGCCACCGAGGTGTCCGCATTTCTTTTCCGACGAAAGCTGATCTTCGAAATGTACGCCGGCCGCGCCGGCCGAGATCATGCTCTTCATGAGCTCAAAGGCGTTGAGCGGTCCACCGAAGCCGGCTTCGGCGTCCGCCATGATGGGCGCAAACCAATAGCGTCGAGCGCCGCCTTCTGCGTGCTCGATCTGGTCGGCGCGCTCGAGCGCTTGATTGATGCGACGCACGAGCTCGGGAACGCTGTTGGCCGGATAGAGGCTCTGATCGGGATACATGTTGCCCGAAATGTTGGCATCCGCGGCGACCTGCCACCCGCTGCAGTAGATCGCCTTGAGCCCGGCTCGGACTTGTTGCATGGCCTGATTTCCGGTCATCGCGCCGAGGGCATGCACGTAGGGCTCTGTCTTGAGGAGGCGCCAAAGGCGTCGTGCGCCGAGATCAGCCAACGTATGCTCGATGCGGATCGAGCCGCGGAGGCGTGCGACATCGCCCTTGCTGTACGGACGCGTTACGCCCTCCCAGCGATCTTTCATGCATTCTTCGTCTTTTTGAAATTCAGGCGTCAGTTTGGGCACGTGCATGTTCCTTCTCCTCGGGTTGAGTCGACTCCGCCGCTACGAGCAGATCGTAGGCCGGAATCGTTAGAAAATCAGCGCAGACTTCTCGGGTCGCCAAATCGATGAACAGGTTTTGGGCCTTGGCCCAGCATCCGCTGGTCATACGTTCTTCGCCGAGTTCGCTTCGGATGGCTGCCATCTCTTCGGTGAGCAGCGTCTTCACGAGGTCCCTCGTGACGACGCGTTCGTCGTCGAGGCGCGCGCTGTGTCGGATCCACTGCCAGATCTGCGCACGCGAGATCTCCGCCGTGGCCGCGTCCTCCATCAGATTGTGAAGCGGTACGCAGCCGGATCCGCGCAGCCACGCCTCTAGGTATTCGATGCCGACTCGAATGTTTTGTCGCAAGCCCGCTTCGGTGCGCCGGCCGGTCGGGACCGCCAGTAGATCCTCGGCCGAAAAGGATACGTCATCGCGCTTGCGGTCGAGTTGATTCTTGGTCGGCATGTGCTCATCGAAGATCGCTTTGGCAATCGGGACGAGCGCGGGATGTGCGACCCACGTGCCGTCGTGCCCATTCTTGACCTCGCGAAGCTTGTCGGCGCGAACTTTGGCGAGAGCGGCTTCGTTGGCCGCTTCGTCGTTCTTGATGGGGATCTGCGCCGCCATTCCGCCCATGGCGTGAACGTTGCGGTGATGGCAGGTTCGCACGAGAAGCTGTGAATACGCGCTCATGAAGGGCTGCGTCATGCCCACGTCTCCTCGATCAGGCAAGAGGAACGCCTCGTGATTCCTAAACGTCTTGATGAAGCTGAAGATGTAATCCCAGCGCCCGCAGTTGAGTCCCGCCGAGTGTTCCTTGAGTTCGAACAGGATCTCGTTCATTTCGAACACGGCCGGGATGGTTTCGATGAGGACCGTGGCCTTGATGCTCCCACTTGGGAGTCCAAGCGCCTCCTCGGTCTTGAAGAAGACATCGTTCCACCAACGTGCTTCAAGATGGCTCTCGAGCTTTGGCAAATAGAAGTACGGACCGGAACCACGCTCGAGCTGGGCGCGGGCATTGTGAAAGGCGAAAAGGCCAAAATCGAAGAGGCTGGCCGGAATCGGGCGGCCCTTGAACTGCGCGTGATGTTCGCGCAGATGGAGTCCCCGCGGTCGAACCATCAAAAGAGCGGTATGGTCGTTCAGACGATATGATTTCTCTGGCGTCGTGAACGCGATGGTTCGACGGATTGCTTCGTAGAGGTTGAGTTGGCCTTCCACAACGTTCGACCAAGTGGGCGAGTTGGAGTCCTCAAAGTCGGCCATGAACACGCTGGCGCCCGAGTTGAGCGCATTGATGATCATCTTCCGGTCAACAGGCCCGGTGATTTCGACCCGGCGATCAAGCAGGTCCGGTGGGAGTTTGGCGACTGTCCAGTCACTCTCTCGGATTGCCTTCGTCTCGTCTAGAAAATGAGGCCGAGCACCCTGGTCGAAGGCCTCCTGGCGTTGTCTACGTCGCGACAGAAGAAGGTCGAGGCGGTCGTCGAACGCGTTCACCAGCGAGGCGACAAACTCCAACGCGGGGGATGTAAGAAGAGTGCGCGCAGCATCGCCAGTCGGTCCACGGATTTCGACGCAGGGAGTCATGAACCTAAGTATCCAGATCTCCAGCGGAACAATCAAATGGGCGGCCGAACTTCATGGTTAAGTCTGAACCAGCCTGTCGGTAGTTCTGTTTGTAAAGCTGTAATGCCAGTCATGGTATTGACAGTCGGTCCGGCGAGACGCAGCCTGCTGGGGGATGAATGAGGCCAAGCTGGGTGCCAAGGTCCGAGCGCTGCGTCGTCGTGAGAATCTGACCCAGATGCAGCTCGCGGAACGACTATCGATCTCGGCGAGCTATCTGAACCTCATCGAGCACAATCGACGTCCGCTATCGGCGCAACTTCTGATTCGCCTTGCGCAGATCTTCGCGCTGGACCTGCAGGCTTTCGCGAGCGAAGGCGAAGACCAATTGGTCGCCGATCTTCTCGAGGCGCTCGGGGATCCGGTGTTCGATGCCTACGCGTTGACGAGCGGCGAGGTGCGAGATTTCGCGAGCAACAACCCGCAGGTGGCACGTGCGCTCCTGTCGCTCTATCGTACATGGCACGGAGCACGCGACACGGTGTCGAGCGCGGGTGATGCGTTGGTGAGCAGCGACCAGCCCGGGGAAGAGGTCGTCGATCTCATCCAGAAGCACCGCAACTATTTCCCTGAGCTCGAAGAGGCGGCCGAGGTCTTGACCCGAGTGGCGCGCACGGATCAGCGAGACCTCGTATCCGCGCTCTCTGATTACGCCCGTACGGTCCACGGTCTTGATGTTCGGCTGGTTGCGCCCTCCACGGCGCGTTTCGATGTGCGTCGCTATGATCCGGTGTCGCATGTTCTCGAGCTGTCCGAGACGCTCGCACCTGCGAGTCGAGCGTTCCAGCTTGCGCACCAGATCGGGCTCTTGGATCACTCGGATGTGCTCGACCGTATCGCCCGTGACCAGACGCTGACGAGCACCGAAGCCCGGTCGCTCGCCCGGGTAGCCTTGGCGAACTACTTCGCCGCCGCGGTCATGATGCCGTACACTTGTTTCTTGGAGTACGCGAGGGCACGACGCTACGACATCGAGCTCTTGTGTCATCGCTTTGGCGCAAGCTTTGAGCAGGTGTGTCACCGATTGAGCACGCTCCATCGCCCCGGGCACGAAGGCGTGGCGTTCCATTTCGTGCGGGTCGATTTGGCCGGGAACGTGTCCAAGCGGTTTTCGGCATCCGGCTTTCGTTTTGCGCGTTTCTCCGGCGCGTGCGCCTTGTGGAATGAACACCGCGCCTTCGCGAGTCCCGGACTTCTTCGTCTACAGATTTCTGTGATGCCGGACGGACAGCGGTATCTCTCTGTGGCGCGAACCGTGCAAGACCCTTGGGGCAGCCACCGGGGATCGAGCGTGCCGAAGGTGGTTGGCCTGGGTTGCGACATCGCGTCGGCCAGCCAGCTCGTATATGGCGATGGGCTCGATTTCGAGCGTGACGCCGCTTGGGTGCCGATTGGTAGCGCTTGTCGGGTGTGTGAGCGCATGACTTGTACGCAGCGAGCCTTCCCTTCGCTCCTGCGAGGCCAGAAGCTCGATGAGAACGTGCGGGGTCGGAGTTTCTACGTGTCGGTTGATGGCGCGAATTGAGCCCTCTTTCGCGGGGCGACGATTCCTGTTGTCATCACAACGTGGCCAACACCGGCCAGAAGGTCAAGGAACAGCGGCGCAGTCCACGGTATCGATGCGGGTTGGTCGTTGATCTCACGGAAGGCCGAGCAAGGCGCCGCCTCATCTCGGTGGACGTCAGTCGGCACGGTCTCTTCCTGAGCACGGAGACCCCACCAAGGGAACGCTTCCTCGTTCGACTGACCGTGCACCTTCCGGACGGACCGATGTCCGGTACCGCCTTTGTGTCACGCAGCGTCGGGACAGACGCGGGCGGCCTTCTCGGCGCCGGATTTCAGTTCTTCGCGCTTTCGATGCAGTCGAAACAGCGCTGGGACAGTTTCATCCACCAGATCGCGGGTCGCGGGACGGTCTCCCTTCCGGTGGCCCACATCGGACCGCCGGACCGCGCCACCTTCATCATCAAGCTGAAGGACATGGCTCGACTCCTCGAGTTCTACGAGAAGAACTTCACGGCCGGCGGTCTCTATATCGCGACGCCGGTGCTCAAGGAGACCGGCGCGGAGGTTGGCCTCGTCATCGTTCATCCCGATTCCGAACAGGAGTTCATGCTCGTCGGTCGTGTCGAGAGGGTGTGCGACGAGAAGCCGAAGGGCATGGAGGTCTGTCTTCAACCCTTGTTGCCAGATGAGCGCCGCCAGTTTCGGGACTTCATCAAGACGGGCGTCAGCCCGGAGCGAACGACGAGGCCCGATGGCGGGTCCCCGACGACCTCGACGTCTCCCGTCGCCTCTGACACGAATACGACGCTCGGCTCAGAACGTACGCGGGAAGAGATTTTTGCGCCGATCACGGAAGATGCGGCGCGCCCACGCATCGTCGATATCGAAGACCCGGAGGAGTTCGACGGCGATGACCAAGATGATCATGATGACGGCGATGATCATGATGGCCGCGAACATCATGATGACGGCGATGAACATGATGGCGGCGGGGTCGGCGAGGTCGGCGAGGTCAGGGCGGATGATGCCTTTTCGCTCGAGGGTGTTGTTGATGTGGCCAAGTTCGATGTGGACGAGGTCGAAGACGATGACGATGACGATGACGATGAGGGGATGGGTTATGACATCCATCTTGCGCCCCTCGGACAGAGCGCAGTCGAAGAGGACGCTCTAGACGAAGAGGAGGAGGCCAGACTCTCGGGGGCGTCTGCAAGCCACCTGGATAGTCGTAGTGGCGATGATGGCGCGCCGGGCAAGGCCAGCGACGAATCTCAACCGCCGGAAGAGCCGACGTCGGCGGATATCTCGATCGACATCGTCGAGGACGAAGAGGCGATCAGGCAGAGCGAGAAGTTTGGGTGGGATGACGTCACGGGACGCGGGTTCGTCATCGACTATGCGCTCTCCGAATACGAAAGCCAGCGCGCGCAATCGATTCCGGGCGAGCCACAACCTTCGCTCGCGAGCGCGGACGAGCTTGAATCCGTTCGTCTGCATGTTCGAGTGTCGTGTCAGGCGTGCGGCGTTGAATATGGCGCGCTTTCGCTCGGCCCGCCGCGGCCGCCCATGGGACTTTTCACCCGGCGAGTTCCGTATTTCTGCCCCCGGGAGCGAATCTTGGTTGGCGTATTGCGGCTGAATCACGCGCGGCGAAGAGCGCGACTCCGCGAACAACTCGACGCTGCGACGCTGGGCAGGAACGTTACGCTTCGCTTTGCCTTCGACCTGGTGTCTCTGTCTGGTGCGCCGCGATGTCCGAGCTGCGGTGGAAACACGCGTCGAACATCCCTGGCAAAAGCCGTGGATGACGCGACGTCGAAGCTTACGCGTGAAGGATATGCGGATCTTCCGAAGATCCGCTGTACGCGCTGCGGAGAAGCTCGGCTCCGCGCGTCCCGTGAAGAGCTATGAACGGGGTCGAGGGGCTGGAAGACGGGGGCCGGTGATGAGTCGCGCCGCGCGCCGATACGTCACGTACGACCAGATCCAGGAGAACAGCACGAAGATCCGATTCTTGAAGCCGACGAGATAGAAAATGTGGACGAACAGCCACAGAAACCACGCGAACGCGCCCGCGACTTCGAAGCGCCCGCTCTTCGCGACGGCGCGCGACCGACCGATCGTCGCCATCGTGCCCTTGTCGAAATACGCGAAAGGGCGTCGTTCGGTCGTGGGAACCTGATCGCGGATGATGCGCGCGACGTATCGCGCCTGCTGCATGGCCACCGGACTGACGCCGGGGAGAGGGCGCCCATCAGGTCCGGCCCAATACGCGATGTCGCCGAGGGCAAAGGCATTTGGGTGACCTGGAATCGCGCAGTCCGGCCCGACGAGAATGCGACCCGAACGTTCATCGAGCGGAACGCCTAGCTTCTTCGTGAGCTCGATGGCGCTCACGCCGGCCGCCCAGATGATGGTCTCGGTGGCAATGCGTGTGTCGCCGAGCTCCACGAGTCCCTCACCAATGTGCGAGACGGCTCGCCCGAGCATGGGCTCGACGCCCATCGTTCGGAGTGCCTCGGTGGCATGCGTCGATAGATGGGCGGGCATGGCGGGGAGGATCCGAGGCCCGGCCTCGATGAGGAGCACACGCGCATCTTCAGCCTTCACCGTCCGAAGATCGCGGCAGACGACGCGCGCGAGCTCGATGAGGGCGCCGGCCATCTCGACTCCGGTCGGCCCGCCACCGATCACGACGAAGGTGAGATGGCGATCCCGGGCTGGCGAAGGCGGGAGACTCTCGGCGCGTTCGAAGGCGAGCAACACGCGGCGCCGAATCTCGACCGCCTCGTCGATCGTCTTGAGACTGAGCGTATGCTCCGCCCAATCGTCGTGGCCGAAATACGAGGTCTGCGCCCCGGCGCAGAGGGCGAGATAGGTGTAGTCGAGCGCATCGCCGTGGCTCAGCGTGACACGCTGCGCGTCGAAGTCGACGTGGGTCGCTTCGGCAAGCCTCACCGTCACGTTCTGATGACGGCGCACGACTGATCGAATGGGGATCGCGATGTCCGCCGGCGACAGTCCGGCGGTGGCCACCTGGTAGAGGAGCGGTTGAAAGAGATGGTGATTCGAGCGATCCAGCAGGAGGACGTCCGTTTCCGTGCTGCCGAGCTCTTTGGCGAGCGTAAGTCCGGCGAATCCGCCGCCGATGATGAGCACGCGTGGGCGTGAGGCTGTGGGGCCGGGGCCTGGATCGGCGCCCGGAGCTGGGCGCGAGCGCTCGAGTGCTCCTTCCTGATCAAGCATTTCGCGTCTTGAATCCCTTCGCGTACGCGAGCAGCCACCGTTTCTCCTCGGCCGTCAGAAGTTTGGCGTCGATGAGTCGCCTGTCGAGTGGGCAAAAGGTGAGCGGAACGACCTTTAGGAAAGCACCATCTTTCGCCGTGGGCTCGAGCGTGCAGAGGTTCTCGATTCGAATTCCGCCGAACGACGGGACATAGACACCGGGCTCGATCGAGAAGACGTAACCAGCCTGAAGCGTGGACGCTCCGGCGGGCGCGACGCGAGGCGGGAACTCGTGCACGTTGATCCCAACGCCGTGGCCCGTTCCGTGGGCATAGTCGAGGCCCGCCGCCCAAAGCGGCGCCCGGACGAGTGCGTCGAGCGCCACGCCCGAGGCACCGGCAGGAACGATGGCGCTCATTCCGCCGATCGCGCCCTTGAGCACGAGTGTGTAGTAGCGCTTTTGCTCCGCCGTGGCTTTGGTGCTCCGACCGCCGACCAAGAAGGTTCGCGTCAAGTCCGTTGCATAGCCCTCGTCGTAGTAGGCCCCGGTGTCGAGCAACATGAGCTCGCCTTCCCGGATGACGCGACGGCGACTCGGATCGCTGTAGTGAATGATCGCGCCGTTCTTCCCCGCGGCGCTGATCACCTTGAACGAGAGTCCCGTCGCGCCCGACGCGCGGAAGGACTGCTCGACGTGCTCAGCAAAGTCGTACTCGGTGACCCTCTCTTTCGCGGCCACTTTCTGGCAGAGCCAAGTGATCGCACCGTGCACGACGCGATCGGCGCGCCCAAAGGCTTCGCGCATGACTTTGAGTTCGGCGTCGTTCTTGACGGCTTTCATCGCGCCGACGGGGCTCGTTATGGCGACGGCGGTGGCACCGGTGGCCTCGATGGCCATTCTCCCTTGCTCAGTGTTGCCACGTCGATCGTAGCCAATGTTTCGACGCTTCGACTTCTTGCCGATGAGCGTCCAAAGCTCGGCTTCGGGCATGAAGAGAATCGCGTCGCGCGCTGCTCGAACCGCCTGAGGCACCTTGGCCGGGTCCAGGGCGATGAAAAGACGATCGCCCGTCGCGAGCGCGATGGCCTTGAACGTCGACTGATAAGAGAGCTCGTCGCCTCGAAGGTTGCTCAAGTAGGCGATGTCATCGAGGCGCTGCACCAAGAGGGCGTCGAGCCCGGACGCTGCGAGCGCACTTTGGAGCGTACGCAGCTTCTCTTCGACGGTGGCGCCGACGCGACGTTCATCCACGAGCCGAATGCCAGGCTCGCGCGGTGCTGGGCGCGCGGCACCGCGCGCCACTTCGACGGGTGATGGAAAGAGCGGCTTCCACGTGCAGGCGGTCGGCGTTGAGCTCTGAAAGAGCTCGAGGGTCGAGGGGGTCACACGATCGGGCTCGAAGCCGATGCGGAGCTTGCCGTTCTTTGCCTTGGCCGCGAGGCCGGTGAGCAGCTCGGCGACTGCCTGATCGAGGCCTCGACCCATCGGAACCTTGACCACCTCGAAGAGGTCTGGACTCGTTTCCTGCTCAGCTTGGAGCCAGTAGCGTCCATCGACAGCGAGATAGGCTCGGTCTTTCGTGAGGACGACCTCACCCATCGAGCCTGTGAACCCCGAGACCCAGACTCTTGCCGACTCGTCGGTTGGCACGTACTCGTTCAAGAAGCGGTCGGTGGATCGGACGATCATCACGTCCACGGACATCTTGGCCATCTGCTTGCGGACGGCCTCGAGTCTCCCAGCGATCGGGGATTCAGACTTCGGCATGGTGGCCCCTTTATCGCCAGCTCGGGTCGCTGACGCTATGGCATTTTAAACAAACGCGCGCGTTGTGGCGGCCCGCGGACGAGCCGCGCAGGCGCTCCGGATTCGGACCGTGGGGATTACCTCCAGGCGAGGCACCCGCGAAGCTTGATTTGTGGCAGCTGATGCAGAACTGCTCCTGGTGGCACGAAACACAAGCGCGAATGTTTCGCTGGGCGTGAAAGCCATGGAAGTTTCGGCTCGTGCGATCGAGCCAGCCGTTCGCGGCCATGGGGTGCGGACCGACCACGACGCCGGCCTGCTGGCGCACGGTTCGTCGAGCCGTCGGATTGTCGAGGGGGCCCACGGTGGCCACGCCCGTCCGAACATGACAGCCGAGGCAGAACGTCTGGAGCTGGTGACACGAAGTGCATCGGTTGTCGTCGTGACGAGCGCGGATCGAGTGCATCGCAAGCCAGTCGCCGGGGTGATAGCGGGCGTTGCGACCGAGGCCGTCGTGGCAAGAGAGGCAGAACTCTTGCCCGTGGCAGGATGCGCAGTAGCCAGGGTCTCGCTGCGCGGGAACGGCATGATCGCGCAGAAAATCTCCGTCGTGGATCGCAAAGGCATGAAGGCGGCGAGGCTTGAGCTCGCCGTCGGGGTAGGTGGTTTGGATCATCCCGCGCGGCGTTTCGAAGTGGCAAGTCGTGCATCTGGTCGAGACCTCACGGTCCTCATGGCATCCAAGACACGTATCCATCGTAGGAAGGTCGTCGCGAGTCGCGATCGCCTTCTCGCGCACGTGGCGATGGCAAGCGAGACAGTCGACCTCCGCCGACACGTGAAGTGCGTGCGAAAAGTGGATGCGGGCGTCAGGGATGACCATAGGTGCGGCGAAGGTCGATGTTGTGGTGGGCGGCAGATCGCGGTGGCAATGGACGCACTCCGTGAGCGGGCGCGGGTCCTCGCTCTCGGGATCACCGATCCAATCGTCGTGGCATGTCTCACAGACTTCGTGCCCAGGAATGTTCTTGTCGCGGGGCGTTCTTGAGGCGGTGATGTTCTCGTGGCAGAAGGTGCAGGAGAGACCTTCGCCCTCGATCCCGAGCGCCGCGCTCGCGGTTCGCGTGTGGTAGGCGTGATCGAAGACCAGTGGAATCGTCTGTCTTGGGTAGATGGCGAGATCTGGCCCTTGTTCCCACGGAAACGCGCCTCCGAGCAGCATGAGCAGAGCGATCCAAGCCGAGAACGCGGCGGTCGGAACGGCGGCACGCGCCAGGTGGGGCAAAAGACGCTGCATCTGGATCTCAGTACCTCACCGAAAGTTCGCTCAGCACGTAGTGGCTGCCTTCGAGCAACGCGTCGATGTTCTGGGCAAGCAGCAGCCGTGCGTCGAGGAAATCGACCGGTCGAACGGTCGCGCCGAGCGCGATTCGATAGCTCGTGTTCGAGGGCGCGTCGCCATCGGCGTCGACATTCTCGTACCAATCGGAGGCCGTCGTCGTGAAGGATAGCCGCGCATCGGCCGACAGACGTCCGCCCAGGAAGGTCGCGTTCCCGAAGAGTTCGCCGAATCGATAGGTGCCGCCGTAGGGCACGCCAGCGCCGAAGTTCGTCGATGCTTCGAACCGTGCCCCCGCGGCCATAGGCAGAATGGCGGGACGAAACTCGATGCCTGCGCTCGGACCGTGGACCGTGTTGGATCCCTTGAAGGTCGCCCCGCTCGAGAGCGCACCGCCTTCGAAGGCCTGAACGAAGTAGCCGGCCTCGATGATGAGCGGACCCATGATGTGCATGCTGCCTTCGATGCGACCACGGTCGTAGCCGAAGATGTTGAAGAAGTTGAAGATGGAGTCGCCGGCGAAGCGGGGCCGACTGCGAAGGTATTCGGCTTGCACGTGGAATCCTGGTCCGGGGTCGAAGGCGACTCCGGCCCGGCCTTGATCAAGCTTTCCGACGAAGAGATCCCACGACAAAGACGCGTAGAGCGACAGGTCGACCGGTCGCGCGAGATAGCCGAGGGAGAGGCCGAAAAGATGTTCCTGCAGTCCGAATTTTCCGTCGGAGGCAGCGGCACTCTCTTCGTCGGAGAAGGTCGAGATGGCGTCGCTCCGATGGACGAGCGCTTGTCGATAGGTGAGAGACGCCGACAGATCGCGCATCACGGTCGCGCGGGCCGAACCACCCAGCGCCAGACCATGAAAAAGACTCCGACCATCGTAAACCTCCGTGCCATCCCAGAGGAAAGCGTCGGAGCTAAACAGTCGATCGAGCGCGACCGGCAAACCAGCGTAAGCATCCACCTCTAGGCGGTTTCTTGCATGCGCGTCTTGGAAGCGGATGGAGGCTTTGAGGCCGTCGACTTCGTTCCACGCGAGGTCGTCGAGGATCAATTGTCGCCCGAGCCGGAGGTTCAAGAATCCAGAGGGCGATCGCCAGTCGACGTAGAAGTACAGAATGCCGAGGACGTTCTTCCCATCGACCGCTGGAATGCCCGCGTCGGCGGGCGTGTCGCGGTGAAAGCCAGTTCCGAAGTCGGTCGTGTATCGGAGCGAGAAGACGACATCGACTTGACCCGCGGCCAGGGCGTAGATGCCCCCATCAAGGGACTGCGAAAAGCGGTTGACGTTGCGATGGCCCGCGTCGCGCGCGCCGGGGAAGAGAGAGAGCGTGTAGCCTTGGTACGTGCTCCTCGCGGTGAGTGTCACGAGGCCCCGGGACGCCTGATCGGCGCGTTCCTCTGCGTCCGTCGATTGCGCTGCGCCCCCGTCGCTCGGCCAAGCGCAGAGCGAGCCGGCAACAACCAGCGAGGACACGAGGACTGGGACTCGGGCGGCCACCGGAATGCGCGCTCTCGTAGCACCGCGGGCATGGCGTGACCATCGCCCCGTTGACGGTCCTTGGCTTCGCGGGCGCGCTCCGGACTGTCAAGGTGAGGGACGTCTGTGCTAACGGGAAGACGCGTTGATCCCGATTCGCGACATCAATCCGCGGACGCGCATACCGTGGGTGAACTACGCTCTTCTTTTAGGGATCGGCGCGATCTTCGTGCTGGAGGTGCTGGGCGACGAGGCCCGGGTGGCTGAGTGGGTTGGCCGGTACGCCTTCGTTCCTACGCACTTCTTTGCGGCGCTTCACGCTCAGGATTCGCACCTTCTGTTTTGGAGCTTGGGCACGATCGTGACGTCGCTCTTCTTACACGGCGGCTGGTTCCACGTGATCGGAAATCTCCTTTTTCTCCGCGTTTTCGGCGACAACATCGAGGAGAAGTTCGGTCATCTCTTGTTCTTCGTCTTCTATCTGGCTTCGGGCGTGGCCGGCGCGTTGGCGCATGCGATGGCTGAACCAGAAAGCGCAGTGCCGGTCATTGGGGCGTCGGGCGCGATTGCGGGCGTCTTGGGCGCCTACATCATCATGTTCCCCACCGCCAAGATCGTGACGCTGTTCCCGATCTTGATCTTCTTGACGTTCATCGAGCTCCCCGCTTTTCTTTTCCTGGGGCTTTGGGCTGCTCAGCAGCTTCTGAACGGGTACCTCTCGATCGGGGGTGGAGGTCGGGGCCTGACCGGTGGCGTAGCCTGGTTCGCCCACATCGGCGGGTTCGGCGTCGGCGTCGTGGCGGGTGGTTTGTGGCGGCTCTGGTGGCGCAAGCGTAGGCGACGTCTCACGTCATGAGGATGTCTGTCGTGGTGGGGTGCGGCCGCGGGCTATCTGTGGTGCGACGCTTGGCGTTCGAAGTAGTCGCGCACGTATTGCATGAGATTGTCGACGTAGTCTTCGAAGTGTGGGCAGCGAATGCCTGTGCCTTCGAGGACGTCGAGCGTGTTCCGCGAATTGTAGAAGGCCATGTGGTTTAGGTAGTCGATCGCCTGATGGCTTACAGCCGCGAATCGCTCGAGGCCTGGAATGCGCAGGAGCACCTTTGTGAGGTTGGGCGACACGCGATATCGAGGCGGTTTCTTGCCGGAGCGTTCGGCGATGATCTCGTAGACCGTTCGCGACGAGAGGGCGTTCGGATCGACCACGTGAAAGGTTCGGCCGATCGACTCCGGACGCTGCACGATCGCGTGTACGGCGTCGACAAGGTAGTCGACCGGAATCAAATTGAGCGGGGCGCACCCTTCGCCGGCAATGGGGACGGGGAACGCGGCCGGGGACCCAGCGAGAAGCATGCCGATGTGGTAGACACTGTCGAAGCGGTCGATCTCACCGGTGCGAGAGTCACCGACGACGCCGGCCGGCCGGATCACGATCGAGGGAAGGGTCTTCTGTGTGCGGCGAACCAGGACCTCGGCGTGATACTTCGTGGCTTCATACGCGTTTCGGAAGCCTTGGCCGGCGTCCAATTCGTGTTCCATGATGACGCCGCGCCGATCGCCGGATACGTAGGCGCTGCTGAAGTGAACGAAGCGCTCTAGGTGTGCAACCGCCCGTGCGAGACTCAAGATATTGGCTGTCCCACGTACATTCACGGCGTCCGCGGCGGTTCGGTCGGCATCCAGCGTGTGTAGCGCCGCCAAGTGATAGATCTCGGTCGCTCTCTCGGTCACGGCGCGGAACTCGATCCCGCTGAGACCGACGTCCATCGCTGTTACGTCGCCGACAACCGGGCTGATGCGTGTGCGGTCGATGCCCGAATGAAAGGCGAGATGCGCGATCGCTTCTTCGGCGCGCGCTTGTTGCTTCGCTTCGATCAGGACGGTCATGGTGAGCTCGTCGTTCGCGAGGAGGAGCTTCCTCACCAATCGGCGGGCGATGAAACCGGGATAGCCGGTCACGAAGGCGTGCGGTGCGTGCGTCATGGGTTGACCTCGTCGCTCGTGAGTTTTTGCCACAACGCCAGCACTTGAGCCCGCGTCGACTCGATGTCGCCTCGATTGTCGATGACGTGGTCGGCGCGCGCGACCTTGTCCTCGAGGGGCATTTGGGCGTCGATGCGTGCCTCGATCTGAGAAGGGCTGAGCGCGTCGCGATTTTTGAGGCGCTGTCGTTGGGTGGGGCCGTCGACGTCGACGACCACTACGGTGTCCATGTCGCGGTCGATCCCATTCTCGAACAGGAGTGCCGCATCGTAGACGACCACCCGTGCGCCGGCGTCGGCCGCTTCCCGGGCGCGTGTTCGGGCCAGCTTCGCGATCCGCGGGTGCGTGATCGCGTTGAGATCCCTGCGCGCCCTGGGATCGCCGAAGACGATCTCGCCGAGCGCGCCGCGGTCGAGCTGACCGTCAGGCGTGATGACGCCCGGTCCAAAGCGCTCGACGATGGCCTTGAGTCCGTCTGTTCCGGGGGCCACGACCTCGCGGGCGAGCACGTCGGCGTCGACCACGCGGGCACCACAATGGCGCAGCAGCTCGGCCACCACCGATTTTCCGGACGCGATTCCCCCCGTGAGACCCACGAGTAGCAAGTGTTCCCCTTCGACCTGGTTTGTTACGACGGTCCGCAATCGACGTAAAGGAGTTTGCCTCGGGACGCCAGGACGCTAAGCTCCCGCGCCGTGGTCTGGCAGAAGCGAAGGCGCATCTTGGCCGTGGTCGGTCTTTCTCTCGGGGCGGTTTGCGTGCCCGGGGGCCCTGGTTGGGCGGCACCTCCGTCCATGCTCTTAGGGGCCGAACGTTGTGGATCGTGCCATGAGGCGCAGTATGCCTCCTGGAAGAAGACGGGCCACGCGGACGCGCTTGCGCGTCTTTCAGAGGTTCAGGCGCGGGATCCCGTCTGCCGGAGCTGCCACACGATGGACCCGTCGTCACAGGACCCCGCGCTTGCCGGCGTCCAGTGCGAAAGCTGTCACGGACCGGGTCGCTTTTACGCGCCGAGGAACGTCATGAAGGACCCCGAGCTTCGCACGCTCCTGGGGTTGACCAACGTGGAGGCGCCGGTCTGCGCTGGGTGTCACGCGGAGGATACGCCAGGGATTCGGCCTTTCGATTTCAAAGCGATGGTGGTGCGTGTGCGGCACGACCATGTGGAGAGCGATCTGGCGCCTGACGCCAAGCCCGCGGCGTCACGGCCCGCGTCTGGAGCGTCGCCCAATGCATCGATGATGGCCGATTCTTCTCATGCTTCTGATTCTTCGGTCGCGACGCGCGACGACCGCCGTTCGGTTTCCGAACCGGGGCGAGACGCGCTGCGCCAAGCAGGCACACCATGACTCGAAACGGCGAAGTGACGTCGGCGGTGGGGCCGAGGCGGTGGGCCGCGTCTTTGTGGCTGGCGATTTCCTCGACGAGAACCACCGCCTTCTTGGTGATCGCCTTGGCGATGATCGCGCTTGCGTCGGCCGTCATTCCGCAAGGGGGGGAGGCCTTGATCCTCGCTCGGAGCGAGCACGCCACTCGTCTCCATGCACTGATTGCGTGGGGGCTGACGGATCTGTTCGAATCGGCCTGGTTCAAGGCCTTCGCTGTCTTGTTGGTCACAAACGTGACTGCGGCGGCGCTTCGGTTGGTCGCATCCAAGGTCGAGACGGGCAACCTTGTGCGTGTGCCGGCCACAGCGCCCCTTTCGACCACGCTCAGGACCTCGGTGCCAGAGCGGGCCGTAGACATTCTCCGCCGAACGTGTCGAGCGTTTCTTCGGGTCGCGCCCGCCGCGGAGGTGGTGGAGGGCGCGCGGGTGACGATGGTCTTCGACACCACACGCGGTGGAAGCTTCGCGCCGCTTTTTGCCCACCTTGGACTCTTGCTTTTGGTGACCGGTGCGGCGAGTGCGACCACCGTCGACCCGGCGTCGACCATTCCGTATGGACGGTTCGAGATCAAAGACATGCGCTCCCAGAAGGTGGGGCGATTCGATATGGTGGCCAACGAGCCGTTTCAGCTCTTTCAGTGGCGCGCTCAGTACACGCTGAAGACCTTTCGACGCGATCTCGGTGGCCTTGGGCCGGCGGTGCAGTTCGAAAAGGCCGAGCCCGATCAACCCGGATCCACGTTCTGGGTCTACCTGCTGGCGCCCAACGAGTTCACGAAGGACGGCCGGACCGTCTTCTTCGATGAAAAGCATCGCGGCGATGTCGTGGCCTTCCGGGCGCTCGACATGGGTGAGCGACCGCTGCCTGGCGAGGGCTTTGGCGCGTCGTCGGCTGCAGTGCTGATGGTTCTCGGCGTGGGCCTCCTGTTGATCGGCATGCTGGTGGGGTCACGCGTTCCGGGGCGTTTTTGGATCTTGGCCGACGGAGACGTCGTTCGGTTGGTGGGTGTGCCTCAGCAGTCCGAGGATTCGGGCTTCGCTCGCGGGTTTGATCGGCTCGCGCTCATTACGCAGGCCGCCTTGCGCGACGATTGACGGCGCTTATGGGTTTCCAGCGCTGGGCGCCTGTTCTTCTTCATCCCGTCGGCGTCGGTCTGCACGCGCCCATTCGTTGCGGACGGCCTTGGTCCCGAGGCTCCATCCAAGATAGAAGCCGATCGCGAGGGCGCACGAGATGTAGAGGATGTGGGCGATGGATGGCGTCCCCAAAACGACTACTCGCTTTCGTTGCGGGTCCCGGGCTTGTCTCGCGCCGCGATCCGTTGAGCCAGGAGAGACAGTTCGACGGCCATCTCAGCCTGCCTTCTTGCCAGAACGATAATGTAACCGAACATCAGGAGGAAGAACGTCGCGTAGGCGATGGCAACCAGCATCCCGGCGTCGACCGCTTCATCCTCCGAAGCACCGGACACGGGCTCGAAACCGGGCGGCGGTGATTTCTTTGGCATGGCGGAGGCCGACGCTGAAGCCGAAGCGGGCCCCGAAGCGGACGCCGGAGCCGGGTCCGCGGTTGTGGGTGATGGGGCGGGGGCGGCTTCGGCGGAAGGAGAGCCGGCCTCGGGGAGACTCTCCGCCCGAGCGGCCGGGGCAGCTGCCAGAAGCACGAGCGCGACGAGGGGGGCACCCAACGCCGTGCCGATGCCAAGGGCACCAAAGATGCGGGACGACCCGCCTTTGACGCAGGTTGTCGAAACCTCTGGGCTCTCACACCGCCTTCGGGGTGCGCGCGTTCTTCGATCCATCGACTAATCCTCCAGGCCTGCTTCGATCGCTTTCATGTGGAGTCGATCGAGCGCGGTTCTCAGTTTCCCCGCTCGAACTCGCGTCCAGAGCATCACGACATAGCCTAAAATAAACGTGAGGACACACATCCAAAACGCGAGCCGCATGCCTGGCGCGAGGCCGCCGCTCTTGTTGACCACCTTCTCTGGATGGGTGCCGCGCCAAATGTCGACCGACACATAAACGAAAACGGCGTTGCACACCGCGAGAACAGAGAGCCCGGCCGAGATTTGCTTCGCGGACGGGCCCGCGTATGCACGGACGATCTTGCATGCCACCAAGGTGAGCACCAGGACCAGGCTCGATGTGAGGCGAACGTCCCAGACCCAATAGACGCCCCATGCCTTGCGCCCCCAAAGTGGTCCGCTGATGAGGACAAGGACGCCAAAGAGAATCGCGAGCTCGACAGCGGCGTCATTGAGGCGATCCCAGTTGTCAGTGCGCCGCCAGAGAAATGCGATGCTGCTGTAGGCCATCACCGGCGCCGAGATCAGCATGATCCACGCGGCGGGGACGTGGAAATAGAAGATCTTCTGGACGTACCCCATCTCCTTTTCGAGTGGGGCATAGAAGAAGACGAGCGCAATGCAGATCGGGAAGAGGATCCCGACCAAAGCGGACAGTCCGGTCAAGGTCCAGGGAACGGGGAGGCCTCTCGAAGTGTCGAACAGTTCTTCCTTTGCGTTGGGCATGCTGAGTCGGGTTCCTCTCAATCGACCAAGATCGGCTCGAAGGTCCAAAGCGAAGCCACCAAGAACACTACATCGAAAGCGACAAGAAGTCGCACGCATTCCGAGAAGACACCCAGCTCGCCGGTCAGGTCGAAGAGCGCCGCGGTCGCTTTCACACCGAGGATGAGGAGCGGCAAGATGAAAGGATAGAGGACGATGGTCAAGAGCACGTCCTTGGTCTGTGCGCGGAGCAGCATCGACGCGAGCAGGGTGCCGATCACAGAGTAGCCGATCGTCCCGAGAAGAAGCACCAGTGCGAGCATACCGGCCCGCTCGGCGGTGATGGCGAGGTTGAAAAAGAAAAACAAGGCTGGGACCACGACGGCTTCGACCACCAGCATGAAGACAAAAACTCCGAGTGCCTTGCCCAGGAACAAGGCGGGGCGTGCGATGGGCGTGAGGAGCAGGGCGCGAATGCAATCGCCCTCGCGTTCACGTTCGAAGACGCGGCCGAGTCCGAGCGTTCCGGCAAACGCCACCGCAACCCACAAGATGCCGGCCGCCACGGCGTGGAGGGGCGCGTCGCCGTAGAAGAAGGAGAACGAGAAGACGAGGACGACCAAGAAGCCAAAGTAGGCCGTCGTAAGGAGGATCTCCTTGCTCCGGAGCTCGACGCGAAGGTCCTTCTTGGCGACGATCCAGCTGTCGCGCAGAATCGAAACGAACCCCGCGATCTCTTGCCGCACGCTCATTCTGTGCGGCCTCTCTTCGCGATGAGCGTCTCGACCATCTCTCGATAGGCCGTGCGCAGCGTGTCGGGCTTCAGAGGACCGGTCAGGCGTCCGGCGGTTCGCCCACGAACCAACACCAGCGCTTCATCGGCGAGCTCCGCCGTGATTTCGAGATCGTGGGAGACCATGAGCGTCATGGTCCCTTGGCGCTGGAGTGCGCGAATGCGGTCAATCACGACCATGGTCGAGGCGCGATCGAGGCCGGTGAAGGGCTCGTCGAGCAAGAGGAGCGTCGGGCGACCCACCCACGCCCGAGCGAGCCCTAAACGCTGCAGCATGCCACGCGAGTAGGTCTTGACGGGACGCCGCATCGCATCCTCGAGTCCGAACTCCTGAAGCAACTGTTCGGCCTCACGGTCGGGGAACCTACACCCATAAAGACGTGCGAAGAAAGCCACGTTCTCGAGCCCACTGAGGTCTCCGTAGGTGAGCGAGGCGTGTGAGAGGAGGCCGATCTTTCCGCGGGCTTCCTTGTTGCGCTTCAGGGGAAGATCGCCAAAGCGAACTTCGCCGCTGGTCGGGCGGGAGAGCGTTGAGAAGAGCCAAAGAAGCGTCGTCTTGCCAGCACCGTTGGGGCCTAGGAGTGCGGTCGTCTTGCCCCGCTCAAGGCGGAGATCGACGTTGGAGAGTGCGCGATGTCGCTCGTAGATCTTGGAGACGCCGAGTGCTTCGACGCGATCGAAGTCGACTTCAGACTGAATGGGAGCCATGGCCAGCGTGGTGCCCTTTTGCGATCTCGATTTCACGAAGCACCAACGCAAGCTCCGTCATGAGTTCGGCGTGGCGGCGCTCATATCGCTTTTCGGAGATCTTGTCTTCGCCTCGGTCGCGCTCGAGCACCTCGAGAGCACGCAGGATTTGGTCCTTACGTGCGCGCGGAGACAGGGGGCCTTCGACCGACAGCGTCTGGTCGTGCTTTGCGACGGGCCGCATCAGTGAATAGATCATCCAGCCGAGAATCCCGATCGCAACAAAGAGCGCGAGGTAGCGCGGCCACACCGTCTTCGCGGGGACGCCCGTGACTTGGTAGGCGAGTGCTTCGCCCGCCGCGAGGGCGCCGAAGTCGAAGACCGCAAACTTCGAGCCTCCCATGTCCGAAATTCGATCTTCGTGACGATGCGCCGACGTGACGGTGATTCCGGGGACATGTTCGACGATGATGCGAAGCGCGTTGACGGTGAAGGGAAAAGTGCGGCGGATATCGGCGGTGTCGACCGTGAGCGGTTGAAAGTAGCGGGCGCCGATGTGCGTCGCTTGGCCGGCGAGCAGCGGACGACGACCCAGGATCGAGGAACGGTCATCGCTGACCTCGAAGTCCGAGGTCGACTCGTCGAGCGCGGGCACACGGGCCCTAGCCGGAAGGAGGACGGTCAGATCGGAGGCCTCCACGTTCCTGTCGGAAGGATTGGTGATCTGCCAGAACTCCTCGACGGTGAGCTCGTTCTCCCCGAGCCGGTAGGCGATGATCACCGAGGCTCGCACGTCCTCCGGACGCCCGCCCGGCTGGCCCGCGGAGGGCCTGCTCGCGGGTCTGGATGCTGGCTGGGCCGTGGTACCGGCCGGGGCTGCCGTCGGGATGGCCGCCGGCGCGGGCGCGGGCGTGGGCGAAGCAAAGATCAGCGTGGCCTCGGCAAGGAAGATGGCGGCAAGTGAGCTCATCGATCCTCCAACGCATCAGGCTTGCTTTCATCGGAAGGCGAACGAAGAGGCCGGCCGCACCCGATGCAGAATCGCGCGTCGAGCGGACTTGATGCCTGGCAGCCGTCGCAGATCAAGTCGTTCTTCGTTGCCTGGTTGATCTTGCACGTGATCGGCCGGTCGTCGAAAAGGACCGCGGGCGCAGCCCGCCCACCGGCCACTGACGACGCAAATGCTGAGGGTTCCGCTGAGCTTGTCGACTCCGCCCGGACCTCGATCACCGAAGCGGATGTCGGTGGCGCAGAGGCCAATGCGTGGCGTGTCGATGGTGCCGCCGCAGATTCGGTGCCGGCCGAAGCCCGAGGACTTGGCGCCGCGGTCGAAGATGGCACAACCCGGGAGGCCTGGCGTTTGGCCTCGTTCATCCAGCGTTCATCGAGGGCGCGAAGGTGGTGGATGATCGCGAGCGCGCGGCGCTCCGCAGTGCCCCGCAGGTGCGCGTAGTCGTGGGCATCGACCTTGCCGATTGCGGCGTCGGCCTCAATCTCTTTGATGCCCTGGAGGAGCAGTCGCTTCTCCTCCTCGAGGCGGTCGCGTTCTTCGTCTCGAAACCGTCCGCTGACATCGAGCGACGGATCGCGCAAGGACACCACCATCTTGAAGAGCACGAACGCGGTGAAGGCGAGGGCTACGCTCGCAAAAACAAAGGTAACCGTAGGCGCGGGCCCGTAGCTTGAACCAAGGATCGCCGTAACGACCCCGATCCCAATCAGCGCTTCGACCGTCACCAGGTAGCGATCGAAACGCCCTTGCTTCCCTCGTGTGTGCACCGAGTGACTCCAGTTCTTTACGACCACCTATCACGGTCTTCCGGTCGCGTCGCGCGAATCCCATCCGCGTCGCCACGCCCTGCCGCGAAAGATCCCAAGGCCCCAGGACCCGAGACCGAAACACCGACGCTTAGATGAAGGCCAAGACGGTCGCCATCAGCCCAATCAGGAGCGCGCCCGAGCCCGCGATCGATGGCCAAAGCCTCCGTAGCGGACTGGGCTGCGTAGCGCGTTGCCGTGCCGGCCAGATCGCGATCGTGAGCCCGAACATCAAGAACGCACATCCGAGCCACACAATGTTGACCAAAGGATTCACCTTGAGCTGGAGCGCCGCCGTCCCGACTTCGGCGTCGTAGCCACCCAGCACCAAATAGAGGTCGTCGCGCAGGCTCATGAGCTTGGCGACCTCGGTCGTGACCTGGTCTTCCGGTTTGCGATAGGCCCACTTCGCCGGTTCGAGCGTGGCGATGGGCGTGGCTTTGGATTGGTCGGCGCCCAGCTCGAACACGCTCACCTTTGCGGTGACCATGTTCTTCTGGCCGTCGTCTTCGAAGACCAAGTCATCGAGCCGCACATCGAAGCGGCCGATCGAGACCGAGTGCCCGCGCGTAACCGAAGCCTCCTTCTCGAGCTTGAACGCGTTCCCCGCGAATCCAACGAACATAAGGACCACGCCAAAGTGCACGATATAGCCGCCGTAGCGTCGACTGGCGCGGTTGAGAAGCGTGACGAACGCGTCGATGGGCCCTTCTTGCGCATTCTTCATGCGGTAGCGCGTGCCGCGATAGAATTCTTGAAGGATCGTCGAGGTGACGAAGACGGACAGTGCGAAGGTGATGACGGCCGCCGGATGCTCGATCCCGAGCGCGAACCAGAAGATGCCAAAGGTGAGGGCTGCGAGGATTCCGGGTATCGTGAACTGCTCGCGGATGGTTGCGCCCGTCGACTTTCGCCAGGAGAGAAGAGGCCCCACGCCCGTGAGGAAGAGGAGGATGAGCCCGATCGGAATCATCCAAATATTGAAAAACGAAGGCCCAACATTGATTTGCTCGCCCTTCACCCACTTGAAGATCGAGGGGAACATCGTGGCGAAGGTGACGAAAAAGGCCGCCGCCAACAGGACCCAGTTGTTCGCGAGAAAGGCAAACTCGCGGCTCACGACCGACTCTAGACTGTTCTCGGGCGCAAGCTGGGATCGTCGGACGTACAGAAGTCCAAACGAAACCACGAAAACGACCGATATGAAGATGAGGAAGTATTCGCCGATGCTCGATTGCGCGAAGGCGTGAACCGACTGGACGATGCCCGAGCGGGTCATCATGGTGCCCCAGAGCGTCAGCATGAACGTGAGGATGATGAGGACCATGTTCCAGGCCTTGTACATCTGGCGTCGCTCTTGGACTTGGATCGAATGGATGAAGGCAGTCCCCGTGAACCACGGAATGAGAGCTGCGTTCTCCACCGGATCCCACGCCCAATATCCGCCCCACCCAAGCTCTTCGTAAGCCCAGAGGCCACCCAACGCGAGTCCGACCGAGAGGCAGACCCAAGCGACGAGACACCAGCGGCGCATCGATGCGATCCACGCGTAGTCGAGCTTGCCGTGGGCCAGCGCGCCGATGGCGAAGCAGAACGGGATCGTCCAACCGATGTAGCCCAGGTAGAGCGTCGGCGGATGCGACACCATGTAGGGATTCTGAAGAAGCGGATTTAGGCCGCGGCCATCGGTCGGTGCGGTCGCAAGGTATGTCTCGAAGGGGTTGCAGATGAAGACCAGCAACCCGAGAAAATACGCGCAGACGACGCTCATCGCGACGATCGTGTAGGGCATGATCTCACGGTTCCGGTCCCGATTCTGAACGACGGCGATGGCGGACCAAACCGACATCACCCAGACCCAGAAGAGCAACGAACCGTCCTGCCCGCCCCAGAGGGCCGTGACCTTGTAGAACAGCGGCATAGAACGGTCGCTGTAGTGCTGCACGTACTTCACCGAGTAATCGTTGGTGACGAACAGATAGACGAGCACGAAGGTCGCTGAGGTGAGGAGCCCAAAGAGCGCGTAGACGCCGAACTCCGCGCTCACCACGAGGCGGGGGCGCCGCGTATGGTGCCCAACGACGGCCATCGAGATGGTGTACGCGGTGACGACGACTGCAATGAGAAGAAGCGTGTATCCAAATGATGCCATTCGATTGGGTCCTCGAGACGATTCGTGACGTCCGACGATTCGTAGCGTCCTCGAGTACGCTACCTAGGTGCTCGCGTGCACGCTAGTATGTTCCGGCTTCCTTCTTGGCGGCCTCGTACTTCGAGGGACACTTGGCAATCAACTCTTTGGCTTCGAACACGCCATCTGCGCCGAGCGCACCGCCCACGATCACTTCGGCGTCCTCCTTGAACGTATCGGGGACGGTCCCCTTGTACCGTACCGTCAGCGTCTTCTCCGCCACGTCTTGGTGTGTGACCATCGCAAGAACCGGTCGCACGTCGAACTGGTATTCGAGGGTCCCTTTCTTCTGGAAGATCGAACCCTTCTCGACGTGGCCGCCCATACGAATTCGCTTTCCGGTCATCGCTTCCGGTTGCGCTAGGACCACATCCGCATTGTGGAAATAGGTTAGGTGCTCCGCGTTCTCAGCAAAAAGGGTGTCGCCGACAACGTAGGCGCTGGCGCCGGTAATGACGAACACGGAGAGGAGGATCTTGATCTTTGCGCTGGACATGGCTGTTTCCGATTCTGGAGCAACGAGTGCGCCAGACTTAGTCGTTTGTCCATCGTGGCCCGATCGAGGGCAAAAACCAAGGTCCGCGGGACTGAAGCGCGTGGAGACTCGCCCATGGCTGATGACTCGAGTCGCCAATAGGGGCCAGCCCGACCTCCCCGGAGGCTTTTTCGCTTGCGGACGTTCGGCGCACGGGATCTTCTCATGGGCACCTGCAAAGGTGGGCTCCTATGCGTGCAGCTTTCGTGACTTCGGCTGTGAATCCTCAAGGCTACCCAGCCCCCGACCGCCCCGAAATTGCCTTCGTGGGTCGATCGAACGTGGGCAAGAGCTCGCTCCTCAATGCGATCGTTCGGCAGAAGATCGCTCGCGCCTCGAAGACGCCGGGACGAACGCAGCAGATCAACTTCTTCGATGTCGAGGATCGCGAGGCCGCCTTCCGGATCGCCGACCTGCCTGGTTATGGGTTTGCGCGGGTGCCAACCGAGGTTCAGCAGACTTGGCCGTCGATGATCGAGGACTACCTGCAGAATCGACCGTGCCTCCGCGCATTGCTTCTCCTGGTCGACCTTCGGCACGAGGCCCAGCCGGCCGATCACGAGGCTGTAGCCTGGCTCCGAAGTCTTCGGCGTCCGATCGATCTCTTCTTGCTGGGCACCAAGGCCGATCGTTTGGCGAAGGCCCATCAGAAGGTGGCGTTGATCCGCCTGTCGGACGCGCTCGGGGTCCCGCGCGAGCGCACCGGCCTGGCGAGTGCGGCCTCGGGCGTTGGTCTGGATGCTATCCGAAAGACGTTGCTCGAGATCGCCCAGGTGAGCTAGAGCTCCGCTCTTCGTCCAAGTTGACGCCATCTCCGGCCCGTGGGTACACGAGGGGGGATGGCGAAAAATCCCACCGAGCCGAGGCGTGCGTCTGCGCTGCCGGTCCTCGGCGTTCTTGCGACGATGTGCTTCTTGCCGACGCGAGCTCCAGCTTCGGAAGTCGCACCGAGACCACCGCGAACGCCCGTCCCGTCCCGTGCTGGGCATCGGGTGCCCGTTTCGCCCGAGGATGAGCCGAGGGCGGCGACGGCGGCGGCGACGGCGGCGGCGACGGCGGCGACAGCGACGGCGTATTCGCACACGGATCGTGTTTGGATTTTGCCCTTTGCGACGCTCGGCGACGACATCCCCGAAGGCGTGGCCGCATCGGTGAAGAAGATCCTGTCCCGTGAGCTTCGGGCGAGGGGCTTTCAGCTCGTTGAATCAAGCACAACGCGCGAACCCGTGACGACGCGCGCGGCGCACGAGGGGACCGAGGCGACGGAGGGGGCGCGGGCGACGGAGGCTTTGGCGGCGGGCCGCGTGCTCGCTCGAACGCCCGGGGGACCGTCAACCCCTGTGGTGGCAACTTCTGCGTCAGCGTCAGCTTCCGCGGCGTTCGAGCGCTTTCGTCGATTGATGGCGGAGGGGCGAGCACAAGCCGAGCAGGCTGAGTTCGGGGCGGCCGCCAGGAAGTTCGAGCTGGCCGTGGCCGCGATGGAGCAGAGCGCAGCCGAGATCTCCGAGTTGAACCTCTTGGCGGACGCCTACCTCGAATCGGGTATCGCGTCGTTTCGCGCTCGGAGACTCAAAGAGGCCGGAGCGCATCTTCGTGCCGCGGTTCACTACCAACCGGAGCGGGTCCTCGATGTGGAGAGCTACCCGCCGCTGTTTGTTCAGTTCTTCGACGAAGCCCGCCGGGAGGTTCTTGGCCGCGCGCGAGGCACGGTCGAGGTTCTGTGTGCGGCGGATGCGCGCGTTTGGCTCGATGGTCGTCCGATGGGCCAAGGTCCCCTGCGACTCAAAGAAGTTCTGCCGGGAGCGCACTGGGTGCGCGTGTGTTGGGCGGAGGCGGACGCGGAGGCGGAGGCGGACGCGGAGGCGGAGGACGTTGGCGCGCCTCTCGGCAGGTGCGCGAGCCTCGCGCAAGCAGAGCAGCGGGCCCTGTCCGTGCAGGCCGGCGAGACGGCGGTCCTGACGTTTGCGCATGGATCGAAGGGCGACGAGAGCGAGCGGGCGCTTGGCCCGGATGGTCGAGGTGTTGATCCCAATCGTCTCGACCTGTCCGAGCTCAATGTCCTCGCTCGTCAGGCGGCGAAGCTGGGGGCGGGGCGCGCGGTTGTGGGCGCCATCTTTCGTGAACCCTCCGCCTATCAGGTGCGGGCGATACAGGTCGTTCGCGAGCCGTTGGCGGTCGGGCGGCTGGCCGACGTGTCTTTCGATCTCGATCTGCTGTCGGCCGAGATTGAGGTCTACAAGCTGGCCGAGAGCTTTTCCGCTGAGACGTCGGGACTTTCTCGGCCGATCGCCTACGCGAAAGGAAGCTTCCCCATTGCACCCGATGCCCCGCGAAGAAGACGCGTCGCCTCCGGCTCTCGAGCTGGTTTGGGCACTGGCGAGCGCGGACGTGTGGAGGTCGTTGCCGCGCCTCCGAAGCCGTTGCCGCAGGGATCCGAACTCCCGACGACGCTTGCGGTCGTCGCAGGGCCGGGACGAGGATCTGCGCCTGGATCCGGATCGGACGCCGCGCCCGAGCCCGGATCGACCTTGGGTGAGCCCGGTTTGGCGTTGTCGGGACTCGGGCCGGATCTGTCGATCAAAGAAGACAAAGTCGAGTCGTCTGACCGCGGGACCCGATGGTGGCTTTGGGCCATCGTGGGGGTTGCCGCGGCGGGGGCTGCCGTTGGCGGTGGATACCTCCTTCTCGCGCGTGGCGGAGAAGAGGAAGGGAATTTGAGGGTTTCGTGGCCATGATGTCTAGGTTTCCAATCGGTACGCGTGGGTTTTGGCATGGCATTCGGTTCGGGTGTGTTTCCCTGGCCTCGGGGCTTCTCGCCTGTGGCTCGGACGTCGACGTGAACGTTCGACTGACGAACCCGTGCAATCAGGCGGCCGTTGCGAGCGTGGACTTCGTACGCTTCGAACCGCACGGCACCGGCGTGGACAGCAGTGGGCTTACGACGACGCAGCGCGTTTCGGATCGCGCTACGCAGCCGATCCCGATCCCGATCGTCGAGGACTTCAGCCTCATTGCGACGGGACATCGAGCGACCGATGATCGGAGCCGTCCCATTGAGCTGGCGTCGGCGCTCGGCGTGTCTCAGGTCGCTGACCTGACGCGCACGACCGGGACAGTGACGCTTTCCGTGCCGTTTGCGCTTGTGGACGCCTTCTACCGAACGACCGACCAATCCAGCGCGGGGGGTGGGTCATGTTCGGAGCTGGAGGAGGGACGACGCGGTGCCACGGCGACCTTCGTTCCTGAAACGTCGTCTGTTCTCGTCTTGGGCGGCATTGCGAATGACGCAGAAGCCGACGAGGCGCTTTTTCCGCGCGTGATCGAGCGCTTCTCTGAGGCGAAGGGCATCTTCGAGGTCGTGGGCGAGCTCCCGGTTGGCGCGCAGCGCATTCATCACACCGCAACCCGACTTGCAGACGGACGGATACTCGTGGCGGGCGGTCAGCTCGAGGTCGATTTCGTCGCGCGGGCGCTGAACTCGGCGCTCATCGTCGATCCGAGAGGTATGGGTCGGGTGGCGGTCCGGGGCGCGCCGCTGATGAAAGATGAGCGAACGGGACATACGGCGGCCCTTCTGCGGGACGGGCGCGTACTTTTCGTTGGGGGGCGCAAGATTGTCGAGGGCGCCGGACTCGAAGATCAGACGTACCTTCGGACCCTCGAAATCTATGACCCAGCGCAAGATGTCTTCGCGTATCTGTCGAATGCGGTGGGGGACCGCGCCGAGCTCGCCGTGCCTCGCACCGAGCATTCGATGGTGCTCCTCGACAGCGGGCAAGATGTTCTGGTCGCGGGCGGCTACAACGCCGGGGGCGCGGCGGCGAGTTTTGAGCTTATTCACGTGGAGGGCGACCGCGCTACGGTCACGAATCTTTCGGAGGCTCGGCTGGCGGTGGGGCCCATCGGCCACGCAGTGGCCAAGACTCCGCTGGGGATCTTGTTCGCCGGCGGCTACCAGACGCTCGACGATGCGCACCCGGCCACGGGGGTGGCGCTCAATGCGAGTCTCGACGTCGAGGTCTGGCGCGTCACGGGGACCGACACGGCGACCATCACGAGAGTTTGTGCGGCGGCACTCGAGCGGGGGCGCGGGGGGGCCACGGCGACGATGTTGGGTGATCGGGTTGTGGTCGTGGGCGGACGGGGTGAGGATGGCCGCGCCCTTGGGGACGCGGAGCTCGCCTCGTTGGCCGAATCCGCCGACGACGCGCGCCAGGGCGGCTGCTTCTCACGGCGAACGACGCATCTCATGAGCGACGCTCGGGCGGAGCACACGGTGGCCCGATTGGAGGATTCCGGTGCGCTGTTGGTCGTTGGCGGTGCACAGAGCGCTGGTCCGGCGATCGGAACCGCCGAGATCTTCTTGCCACGACTATTGAGAGGCCCAATTTAGCGCGCAGTCGCGTTCATACTCGGCAAAGAGCTGCCGTGCCTCGCGGCGCGCTTTTTCTCGTTCACGATTTCGCGGTGGTTTCGGGATGGTCCGGAGCTCAGCGCGACGAACCTCAAGATGTTGACTGACGGCGGAGAGCCACGTGGATAGGGTTGCTCTTTCTTGGTGCATCATCATGCCGCGCTGAAGAGCACCGCGCGTGCCTTCATGTAAGAGCGCGAAAGCATTAAGATAAGTGCGTAAGTCTGTCGCCTCACCGGGACGCCTGTGGTGTTTCGAATACGGTCGATTCTTCCACAGCGCGGTCGACGCCTCGCTTGGGTGAGGTTATCCCGGCCACAGGTATGCGACCTTGCATCGATTTTATGGCGGCCGGTGGGCGCAGAGCGGGAAGGCGGCGGTGGTTGGCGATGTCGCGGAAGAGGTCGACGGCTTGCGTCGCGTGTCGGGACATGTCGGTGTAGTCCACGCGATAGAGTCCAAAACGCGGCTCGAAGGCCTCGAGCCACTCGAAGTTGTCGAGGAGCGACCAGTGAAGGTAGCCGCGGACATCAACACCGGCCGCGATCGCGTCAAGCACGGCGCCTAGATGGTCGTAGAGGAACGCGCATCGCCGACTGTCGTCGCGGTCATCAAGGCCGTTCTCGGTGACGATCAGCGGGCGCCCGTATTGGTTCATTTCGACGAGCAGCGAATAGAGGCCGCGGGGATAGATCTCCCAGCCGAGGTCGGAGACGCCAAGGCCGGCTCGGTCTTCGTAGAACAGACTTAACGGCAACAGCTTCGAGATCCGGCCCGCGGCCGCAGCGTTGGCCCAGACAGAAGCCAGGTTCAGTTCGACGTGAAGGCGGGAGTAGTAGTTGAGTCCGATGAAGTCGAGCTTCGGCGCGCGCGTGGATGCGTGCACGCGCGCGTCGCGGCGCGGCCAGTACGGGAGACCTCGCTCCAATCCGAGAAGGTTCTGGATGAAGGTGTGGTTGTACTGGCGCGCGATGTATTGGGTCGCCAGCCGGTCGAGCCGTGAGCGTGGGCGCGAGGGCTCGAACTGAACAACATTCTGCGCGATGCCAACCTGAGCTCGACCTTTCGTCTCCGCCTTCAGGATCGCGTAGGCGCCGTCGTGTGCCTCGACGAGAGCGGAGAAAGCGCGCCTGAGCGCGCCGATACCGGGGACGGCGGGCGGAATGACGGCGCCCACGTGTGCGCCCGCGAGCCAGACCGAAGGCTCATTGAGCACCGTCCAATAGCGCACGCCTTCCAGTCGTTCGGCGACCCGGCGGACGAAATCTGCGAACCGCTTCGGGGCATCGGTCCTCGTTTGGTGCCACGGACAGCGTTCGTGAAACCAACTTGGGTGCGTGAAGTGAAGCAATGTGACGATCGGCTCGATCGCGCGCGTCCTTAGTGCCTCGACCATGCGCGCGTATTGATCGAGCGCCGCCGCGTCATAGACACCGGGCGTCGGCTCGATTCGCGCCCACTCCAGGCTCAGGCGGTAAGCGTTGGCCTTGAGGGCTCCAAGGCGTGCGAAATCGGCCGCGTAGTTCGACCAATGGTCGGTCGCCCGGAGGAAGGCACGCCTTTCCTCCGGGCTGTGATGGTTGAACGCCCATTCGGACCAGTCGTTGTGGATGCCTCCTTCGATCTGAAAGGCGCTTGTCGCGCATCCGAACAGGAATCCCTCGGGAAAGCGGCCGCGATCGGTCATAGGGGTGTATCGTATCGGAGGCTAAAATCGGGTCGAGCGGGGGGGGGCGCGGGGCGTCGACGAGGTTTGAGCGGTGCTGCCTACGAGGGCGGTTGTTCGCTGTCTTTGCCGCTCGGCGGGGCCAGTTTGGGCGGGAATCGCTCCGGTGGACGTTGGAGCGCGAGGTCCAAGGCCTCATCGACGCGCTTGACGAAGTGGAAGGTGAGTCGGTCTTGCACTTCCTTCGGAACCTCGTAGAGGTCCTTCTTGTTGCGCTCGGGAAGAATAATCTCTTTCACGCCCGCTCGAAGTGCCGCGAGCACTTTCTCTTTGATACCGCCGACCGGGAGCACGTTCCCTCGGAGCGTGATCTCTCCGGTCATCGCAACCTCGTTCTTGACCTTGATTCCGGTGACCAGCGACGTCAACGCCACGATCATGGTGACACCGGCGGACGGACCATCTTTTGGAATACCGCCCGCAGGTACGTGCACGTGGATGTCCTGCTTTTCCCAGAAGTTCTCGGCGAGCCCGAACTCAGGCGACCGTGCTCGCAAGTAAGATTGCGCTGCTTGGGCGCTCTCCTTCATGACGTTGCCGAGCTGTCCAGTCAGTGTGAGTCCGCCCTTGCCACCCATCTTTGTGGCTTCGACGAAGAGGATGTCTCCGCCCGCCGCCGTCCAGGCCAGGCCGGTGGCAACGCCCGGCACATCCAGCCGTTGAGCCATTTCGTTGTAGTACTTCTCGGGTCCGAGGAACTTCTGCAAGTCGGCCTGCGAAATGACCGTTAGCTCCTTGCGGCCCTCCGCCACTTCAACGGCAACACCGCGTACGACGCTCGTGATGGTGCGCTCGAGGCTTCGAACGCCGGCCTCGCGCGTGAAATCGACGATGATCGAGTCGAGCGCCGCGTCGTCGACTTGGACGAGTTCGTCGGTCATGCCGTGGTCCTCGAGAACGCGCGGAATTAGGTGCTTGCGCGCGATGTGGCGCTTCTCTTCGTGCGTGTAGCCCGGAAGCTCGAGGACCTCCATTCGATCCTTCAAGGCGGGCGGGACCGGATCGAGCTGGTTTGCCGTCGCAATGAACAAGACCTTGGATAGATCGAACGGAACTTCGAGGTAGTGGTCCGAGAAGGTATGGTTCTGCTCGGGATCGAGTACCTCGAGGAGCGCGGATGCGGGGTCGCCTCGGAAATCGTAGGAGAGCTTGTCGATCTCGTCGAGGACGAAGACCGGGTTGTTCGTCCCGGATTTCTTGAGACCCTGAATGATCCGGCCGGGGAGGGCGCCGACGTAGGTCCGCCGGTGACCGCGGATTTCTGCCTCGTCGCGCACGCCGCCAAGCGAAATCCGGTGGAACTTCCGCCCGAGCGTCTCAGCGATTGACTGACCGAGCGATGTCTTGCCGACGCCGGGTGGTCCGACCATGCACAAGATCGGCCCCTTCATGTCTTCTTTGAGCTTGCGGACCGCGAGGTACTCAATGATCCGCTTTTTGACCTTCTCGAGTCCGTAGTGTTTCTTCTCGAGGAGCATGCGGGCGTTTGCAATGTCGATGCAGTCCTGCGTCTGTCGTTCCCACGGGAGATCGGCGAACCACTCGAGGTATGTGCGCCCGACCGTGTATTCCGACGAACTCGACGGCATCTGCCGCAAGCGGCGGAGCTCTTTGCGCGCCACTTTCTCCGCCTCGGGCGTGAGCTTGGCTTGCTTGAGCTTCTGCTCGAGCTCGTCCAGGTCGCTTTCGGTGCCGTCGGCTTCACCCAGCTCCTCTTTGATCGCCTTGAGTTGCTGACGCAGGTAGTACTCGCGCTGCGTCTTGTTCATCTCGCCTTTGACTTGCGAGTCGATCTTGTTTGAGAGCTTGAGGACTTCGAGTTTTCGATAGAGGAGCTCGAGGACCGTCTCCAGTCGCTGTGAGACCTCGACGAGGTTCAGGACCTCCATCTTTTCTTCGACCGATACGTCCATGTTGGCCGCGATCAGGTCGGCGAGGTGACCCGGGTCGTCGATTCCTTCCACGAACTGGGCGGCGCCGGAGGGGATTTCGTGCATGAGACCCACGACTTCACGCGCGGTCTTCTTCACGTTCATCACCAAAGCTTCGATCTTGAGCGGATCGGCGTTGATGTCTTGGACCTCGATGACCCGCGCTCTGAGATAGGGGGTCGTCTGAGTGAGCCCAAGAACTCGAAAGCGCTTGATGCCCTGGAGGACCAAGTGAAAGCCTTCGTCACCGGCTTTCAAGGCCTTCACAATTCGCCCCGTGGTGCCCATTTGGAAGAGGTCTTCAGCGCCGGGATCGTCGATCGCACCGTCCTTTTGGGCAACGATGCCGATTGGTTCGCCGGAGTCCTCGACGGCCTTCACCATCGCGAGCGTCTTCGGACGTCCGACCGATATCGGCATGATGCTTCCGGGAAAGAAGACTGAGTTTCGGAGCGGGAGGATCGGGATGTCGATGCCCTGACCTTCGTTTCGTTCGGCCACTGTGAAAGCTCCTTCGGGTTGATGCGCAGACGCGCCAATAGTTGAGCGCGCTCAAAATACACCACATCTCTTCGCGGCGCGCGTTTCGGTCGACTGTTTCGTTCGGAATCTTGACGAGGCCTCAGACCTCGGGGCCTCTTGGGCAATCGAGGGCTCTCCCCTTGAAACCCTGCTTGGGCACGGGCGCACCGGCCGGATGATCAGGCCCTGCGCGGTGGAGATCCCCGTCGCTGGGTGCGGGGTGAATCTGGATAACCTTTAAGTAGGGTTTTGACTATTCGTTATGCGTGGGCTGGGCGTCCCCGAAGAGGGCCTTCGCAGATTTGGTCGTACCTTCCCGAGACATCTTGCGCTTGCGGAGCCGGCCGGCGGCCCGAGTCTTTCGCATTCGAACGGTGGTTGTGTGCTTGGTGTTGGATGCCACGGTCGGTTCCTCGAATCTGGCGCTATATCCGCCCGTGTTGGGCCGGTCAAGCTGAACGATCGTGGGCGGGCGCAAACGGCACGCCCACTTTACTCTCGGGCGGGCACGCCCCTAAACTACAACCCTCTGGGTGAGTTTGCGATACCCTATCGAGTTTGGCCGACACCTGCTTCTCGAACGCGTGAACGTCGGGGGCATGGCCGAGGTCTTCAAGGCTAAGGCCTTTGGCGTCGAGGGCTTCGAGCGAATCGTGGCCGTGAAGCGGATTCTTCCCGCGCTGGCGCAGGACGAAGAATTCGTGACGATGTTCGTGGACGAGGCGCGCATCGCCGCCCACTTGACCCACCAGAACATCGTCCAAATCTACGAGCTCGGGAAAGAGGACGGCACATTTTTTATCTCGATGGAGTACGTGGCGGGGAAAGACCTCCGACAGGTGCTCGATGACGCGAAGGCGCCGCTCGGCATTCCTAGGGCCTGCCACATCGTATCGTGCATTGCTGAGGCGCTCGACTACGCACATCAGAAGCGCGATGCGGCGGGCAAGGAGCTCCGGATCATTCATCGCGATGTGACGCCGCAGAACGTCATCATTTCTTATGAGGGTGAGGTCAAGCTGTGCGATTTCGGGATCGCCAAGGCTGCGACGCGCGCGTCGAGGACACAGGTCGGGGTGCTGAAAGGCAAGTTTGCTTACATGTCGCCCGAACAGGTTCGGGGACAACCGACCGACCGCCGAAGTGACCTTTTCGCGCTGGGGGTCGTCTTCTACGAGATGGTGACCGGACAACGGTTGTTCTTGGCGGAGACCGACTATGGAACCCTCGAGGCCGTACGCACGACGCTGATTCCGCCGCCCCGACGCTTCAATCCTGCGATCAACGCGTCGCTGGAGGCGATCTTGCTGAAGCTCTTGGCGCGCGAGCCGCGGGACCGATACCAGTGGGCCTCTGAGCTGCACGACGATCTGGCGGGGCACGTGATGGAGGACGGACGTGCCTATCACGCGCGCCATCTGAGGACGTGGATGCGTTCGCAGTACGAAGAAGACATTGCGGCCGAGAACGCCAAACTTGAAGCCTTCATGCGGGTGACGCCCTCCGGAGCCGAAGACACGTCGACCGAGGAAGCGGAGGCGGAAGACCTGGCCGAGTCCCCATCCGTTGTCTTGGCGCTCAGCGCAGAACGTGCCGCGATCGCACACGACCTGGGCATTCCACCCTCGGCTGCGTCTGCGTCTGCGTCTGCGACTCCTGCTGCGTCTGCGTCTAGGTCTGAGTCTAGGTCTGAGTCTAGGTCCGCGTCCGCGGATGAGCCTGATCCGTCGAGCGGGGGGCCCGCCGGCGCGGATACCGACCCGTCGACGACGTTGCCGGACACGCATATCGGAGTCCCGGCGCCCGATGAGGAGGAGGTTGAGCCGACGTTGTTTGACCTCGCGGTTCCCCAGTTTGGTGCGTCGCGTGGCGATCGGACTCCGCACGCGGAACCGAGTGTCGAGTCAGCGCCGTCGATCGGTTTGGTTTCGCCCGCGGAGCTTCTTCGTCGCCTCGACGCAGCGAACCTCCCGGACGACACCCGCGAGACCCTAGATGCGTCGGTCGATCTTCCGTCACCCGCGGGCGCCGTCCCGCGCATCTATGAGCTCGCCGAGGACACGCCGGCCGAGGACGAGCGGGCGACGCAGTCGAATGAACGAATCGACGCACCGATCGAGCTCGTTGAACAGCCGACCAACATCACGGATGCCTTTTATGGGGAAGAAGATACGCGTGAAAGCGCCGTCGTGTTCGAGCCCCCACGTCCCAGCGTGAATGTCGGATCGACAGGTTCGAGCGGTCGCTTGCCCCTCGCGAATCTCGAGCTCCGAGAGGACGACGAGTCGAAGGAACGCATCGAGGCGGACGCGGGGAACGACGCGATCGAGAGGAATGCCGAGCGCGAGCGCAACGAGGCGAGGCCCCTCGCAGAGGCTAATGCTCGTTCGAGTTCGAGGCCGTTGGCGGCAGCGCGCGCGGTGCCCTTGTCGCGTCTGCCGGTGGGCTGGTCCCTGCGCTCATTCGGGAGCGATCCGAGGATGAATATCGCGGTCGCTTCGATCGTGGGCGTCCTTGCGATCGGTCTCCTCTTTGCGCTTCTTCTTGCGCGCTCGACGAAGGCCTCGCTTCAAGTCGTCGCGGAACCCGAGGGCCCGGTTCAGGTCTTCTTGGATGGGGCACTCGTCGGCGAGGGGACGCCTGTCCACATTGAGGCGCTGGAACTCGGACTGCACGTGATCGAGCTGCGGCGAGGCGGTTTCAAGCCCTACGTTCAGGCGGTTCAGATTCAGGAGAACAAGCCGCACACGATGGTCGTTCCGCTTGAACTTGAGGAGTACAACGCCGGTCGCGAACCGGCGACACGGGTCGACGACGTGGTAGGACCTCTGCCCTCGAACCCAGGCACCGACGATCCTGGGCGCCGACTCGATGTCACGAAAGGGGGCGTCGAGGCGATCCCTGAGCCGTCGCGTAGGCCCGCGCCTCCGACGCCGCCCACCGCTGAGCGCGAGAAGGATCCCTCGTCGAGGGCGGAGCCCAAAGGCGAGGCGTTCGTGCCGAAGCGTGGGGCCTCGCGAGCCGGCGGCGCGAGCGCGGGGGATGCGCCGCGCGCTCGAGGGGCGGGGGATGCGCCGCGCGCTCGAGGGGCGGGGGATGCGCCGCGCGCTCGAGGGGTGGGGGTCGAGGCGTCAAGCGGTGAATCGGGCGCGAAAGCGAGGAAGCCGACGCCGGCCGCGGCCCCGGGCGCGTTTGGATTCTTGGTCGTGGCGACCCGCCCGCCTGGTGTCTCTGTCATGATCGACGAAAAGCCGATCGGCGCGAGGACGCCGATTCGGACGCCGATTCGACTGAGCGCCGGCACGCATGTTATCTCATTTGAGCTCACCAACGGCCGTCGTTACGATTTCGACTTCGAAATCGAAGCCGGAGAGACGACCCGCCTAACCAAGCAACTGAGGTAAATCGAATGCGGAACGATACCAAGAGCAAGCTGAAGAAGGCACGGCGTTGGGAGGAATTCGTCTGCCCCGAATGCGACGCGCACAACCCATATGGGGCTGAGTTCGAGGTTGGCGATGAGGTCTTCTGCTGCTGGTGTGGTTGCTCGTTCGATGTTCGGTCCGACCCGGATGACGACGATCGCTTTCGCTTGCGGCGGGCCTGATGGCTGGCTCACGCCCGTCCGCCGATACCGTATTCGCTCTTTGTTTCGGATTAGGTGGTTGGGGCGCGGCGTGCCGCATCGAGGATTTCCTGCCTTCTCGGCGAGGGAGACAGCTCCTGGGCGGTTTCGAGGCATTCGATGGCGAAGACGCGATCGCCGCGCATGAGTGCGATTTCGCCTTTCTTGACGAGCATATCGGCTGCGAACGCGCGCTCGCTCTTGTCGAAGAGGCTCTGTCGGTATTCGATGCGGTTCTCTTTGTTGCTCAGGAAGGTGTAGGCCTGGTCGATGCGGTCGTGGATCCTCTGGATCATGTTCAGGACGTCCTCCGATGCCTCTTGCCAGGCCGCCTCTTTGACGTCGAATTCGCGAATGGCCCGGCGGTGTGCGGCCCGGTAGGTCCTTTGATGTGCAGACCAGTGAACCCCGAGGACCTCGAAGTGGTTGAGCGCCTCCAAGGCCGTGAGCCGCTCCTGAACGGAGCGAGAGAGCTTCCGGATGACCGTCGTCTCGCGGAGGACGTTGGTCACCTCGCGCAGGACCCGGGAGCGTTCGCCGTCCTCGAACTCTAGGAATCCGAGCGTCAGGCCCATCGCGATCATGCGGAGGGACGCGAGACGACCGATCGGGCTTCCCAGAACCGCTTCCGACATCGGGCGCTCTTGATGGAGCTGCATCTCTATGAATCGGAGCTCCTTGGGGAGCAGCAGGAGGCTCGACGCGAGCTGTTCGAAGTCGGCGACGGGTTTGACGATTCGGGCGAGATTGGGGCCGAGAAGGCGTTCGATCTCGCTCAGCTCGACCTCGAGGTACCGCTGGCGGACGTGACGGGCCAAGACCCCGAGGCCTCGGGTGAGGATGAGGTCGGCGCTTCCGGGCGGTTCGCGCCAAGGTTCGAACTGGAAGCGACCTTGCGGCCATCGCATCGCGAGATCGGCGCGCATGCGTACTTGCTCGCGCAGCACCAGGGATAAGTCGGATTTCTTGAGTCGTCCCAGTGCGACCAGCGCGCGCCCGAGGGAGATGTTCCGGGCTTGGCTCGTCTCGAGCCCTTCGCGCAAGATCGACTCGCTGATTCGTTTCGTTGTGAGCAAGAGACGCCCGAGGCTGGTGGTCTCGTCGTAGGGTTGAGTGTCGACAAAGGCGATCGACCCGGCATGAAACCAGATCGTGCAGCTCTTTGATCGGTGCTCGGGTTCATTCGGTGAGTTGGCTTCACTCGAGCCCTCGAGCGTGAGCACCCCCTTCCAGCCCTGCGCGGCAATGAGGTCAATGATCGCGAGACACGAGGCTTCCTCGATGGCCCGGGTGCTCGCGGGGAGGCGGTGTGATCGAAAGTCGAGGAGGTTCTTGAGCGCCAACGGCGGGCTGAGCCACCCCGAGAACGTGGGTACTGGAGATTCGAGTCCTTGGTCGGTTGCGTGGATGACCATGGGTTCAAGGTCGACCGAGTCAGGGGGCGATGTGGCCGAGACTTCACCGGACGTCCGACTGGCTGGTGCGCCGGGATTGGTGTCCAAGGCCGATTCTAGGGCTGACATGGTGGGCGATACCGAGCCCGCGGCAGAGGCCGGTGAGGCCGGTGAGGCCGGTGAGGGGGGACGCGAACTCTCGCTGGATTCGACGGTCGGGCTCTCGAGGTAGGATCTGATTTGGGCCAAGGCCTGCGATGGATTCGATACGGCGAAGCCGACCCGTCCGTCCTGAGCAAAAACGACGTCTGAAGGGATGACGAAGGGCAGGACCGTACCGTCGACGCTGATCTGCAACTCATGTTGCGATCGGAGCGGCAAGGGTGGGGAAGCGACGAACAGCCCTCCGTTGCGGAGGTTGCGCTGAAGCTCGGAGGCGAGTGCGGCGGGGCTTGTGAAGCAGACAACCGACTGGCGGAGCGCGGGTGGCAACGAAGGCTGCCGGGGCGCTGAGTCCCGAGTCCCGATCGACGGGGGACGCTGCGTCGACTGGGATGAGGTCGACGCGGCGGAGGTTGATGTCGACGTCGATGTCGATGTCGATGTCGCAGGGATCCTGGCCGAGGCTCTGGACGGACCCGGGAATGAATCTGGGGATGAATCCTGGGATGGGAGTGCCCAGTCCAGGATCGTCGCGTGCCATGCGTCGAAGGTTCGCCGGAGCAGAGCTTCGACCGGGGACGGGTCAAAGATATGTGCGACGGTCAGGATGCCTCTAGGCTCAAATCGGGCGGGCACGCGGATTTCGGCCGGCCCCACGCACAGTCGGAGCTCGGTGCGGCCGCTCGAGATCTCCGTCTCGGGCGCCAGTGTCACGCTCAGGTGGCCGGACCGAATCTCTGCGAAGTATCGGCCTACGAGGTCGATCAGGCCTTTGAACCGGACGACGGCACCTGGCTCGAGCTGGGGCAGATGGATGCGTTCGACCTCGTTCGGTTCGACTTCGTCTGGAGAGGGAGTGGGCGGTGCCGGTAGTCCTCCGTCTTCGGTTGCGCTCGATGTGTCGTTCCGCGCGCCGAAGGAGACGAGCTCCGCGATGGTATGGATGGCTGGAATCTCGGTGTTGCCGCCCTCCTCGTCCGGAAAGCTGATCTCGGCCGCCCCGTGCGCGTAGAGGTCGTCGAGGACGGTGTCGCCTCGGGGCGGAAGCGGCCGGTTTGCCGGCGGCGGAGGGCTCTCTTCGAAAGCCCGCGCCAGCTCATTGAGCGCCGGCCCTAGCGTTTGCTCGACGTCAAGGAGCTCGAAGGTCGTGTAGTCACTTCGAGCAAAGAGGACACGTGCTTGGGCTGTGACGCGGGTGGGAACCCCCGGGGCCTCGATCTCGAGGGTCAGCGTCGTCCCAGTGCTCAACGCGCGGGCCGAGCGGGCGCGAACCCGTCGCCGCCTCAATTGGGTCGTCATGGCATCGAGAAAGTGGGCGCGGTCGACGAAGCGGACGACGCCGTCGGCCCCGAGTTGCGCGACTGGACGACTGGACTTCACGTGGCTCTCTAAGTCGTCACCTTATCGGAGGTTGGTCCCTGAACAAATCTCCGGGCGAAAGTATTGAGCTCGATCGACTCGGGGTGGTAGCTTCCGGCCAGAAAGCCTAGGTGCGACGTTCGTGGCGGACACAGACCGACAGTCAGAGAGTGCGGAGAACGTCGTGTATCGATACAGCGACGGCGAGGGCACAGTCCACATGGTGGATGCGCTCGAGGCCGTGCCGGCGGAATACCGCGCGGCCGCCAAGCGGGTCGTGTTGTCGGGGGGCCGACGCGCGATGGAGGCCGTGCGCGATCAAGTGCGGGGTCAGGATTGGCCGGGCGTGGCGCATTTTGTCGGGGACCTCGACGGCCCCTCCGTGGCCGTGGGCTTCGCCGTTGGGCTCCTTGGGGCCTTGGGCTTCACCATCTTGCGCATCACGGGACGCATCGTTCTGAAGCTGGCGCTCGTTCTCGTCGTGGGCGCGCTGCTCTTTGGCGCCTACTTCGGTTGGGCGCGTCGGTCGGCCGGGCTGTCGGATGATGCCTTCTCCACGTCGGGTGCGCTGATCGATGAGGCCAAGAATGCGGCGAAGCAGATTCGCGCGCAGCGCAGGAAGCAAAAAGAGATCCTCGAGGATCTCGAGGAGAACCATCGGTGACCAAATTTCGTCCGGTTGAGGTGCGCCATGATCGCGACAACGGGCGCGTGATCGTGTCGTGGGATGATGGAACGCGTCAGCAGTTCCCGCTGGATGACTTGCGGAACGCATGTCCGTGTGCCGGCTGTCGGGGCCACAGCCCGGGAGAGGTCGAACCGCCTTCGGTCCAAGGCGCTGTGCTTTCGAACATCGCCGAAGTGGGCACGTATGCGCTCCGTTTTGACTGGGGCGACGGACACACGACGGGAATCTATTCGTGGAGCTATCTAAGGGAGATCGGCCTGGAGATGCTGGCATGATCTCCAGGTTTGCGCAGCTTGCCGGCGCCCGAGGCGACAGATGACGAAGACGCGCGGCGGGGGAACGAAATCACCGCACGCAGCCCCGCTTGGATCGACGAGTTCGAGCCAGCGCGCCGCCCAGAAGGGGAAGGAGGACGGGAAGGCTGCGCGCAAGACTCCAGGTCAAGCATCCCCCAAGACGAGCTCGGGTCGCACATCGCTCGACGCGTCGAAACCTCGGACGAGGGCTTCGGTGCCCGCCGACTCGAATGAATCGTCGGCGGCGCCTGAATCGTCGGCGGCGCCTGAATCGTCGTCGGCGCTTGAATCGTCGGAGGCATCTGAGTCGCCGAAGCCGCCTCACGTAGAGGGCTCTGCGCATCGCCAAGCGGGTGAGGGCGGCCGAGGCGCGCGTGATGATGGATGGGTCGGGCGGATCGTGGCCCTCTTGGAGCATCCGGGGAGCGAGCGCCGGGTGGCAGCCTCCGTCGTTTTGGGCGAGCTTCGTCTGCGGGATGAGGTTGTGCTCGTCGCGCTCCGACGGGCAGTGCTTCGCGCCGATGATGCGGTGTTGCGCCGGACGGCGGCCGAGGCGCTCGGCGCGATCGCGCCGGACACCATCGTTCAGGATTTGGGGCCACTTCTGCGAGACCCGGATCGTCGGGTTCAACAAGCGGTTCGACAGATCTTGTCGGCCGGCGAGACGGTAAGGCCCGAGGATCTCGTCGCGATGTTGGCGGGCCGGGACGACAAGGAGCGGTTTGGGGCCATCGCGGTCCTAGGGGCGCGTGGAGGGTCGACGGCGCGACGCGCACTTCTCGAACAGCTTCGGCGGGGTGACATTCGGACGATTGATCGGGTCATGGATGCGCTGGCACCCGCCATTAAGGAGGCGGAACCCGATGAAGCTGAGCAAGTTCTCGAGGAGATCGAGACGGCCATCGATGCCCGACTTCTCAAAGACGATCCGAGCTATGCCATCGCGGTCATCCAGCTTATCGGCCACGTCAAGGACGGGGCGGCGACGAACCTACTGATGAAGTTGATGCGCGTGCTGGAGGATGACGAGGTTCTCGGTGCCGCGGTCGATGCACTTCGTCGCAACCTCGTGGGGAGCACAGTGCGTCCCGAAGTGTATCAGTTTCTCATGGACCTGGCCGAAGCCGAGGGCAGACCGGGTCAAGTCATCGCTTCCGTCGCCGAGACTTTGTCGGGGCTTGAGCTCCCGCTGACGTTGGAACCGAAAGTCCGAGGTCTCGTGGTCTCGGCGCGGTGGCCGGTCGTGCGCCACTGGGCCGCGCGGGCGCTCGGGGGGCTCGATTCGGCGCCCTCTGCACGTGCCTTGGCTCTGGTTGCGGCAACAGGAGAGCCGGCCGATCGAGAGGTCGCGCTGGACGCGCTTCGTGGCACACCGAGCGGATTGCTCGAGCTCGCACGCCTCTTGGCTTCCGCGACGGATGTTGGGCGGGCGGAGAAGTATGCGGCCTCTCTTCGCGCACATGCCAAGGATCTTCAGGATCAAGCGGTTCAGTTGCTCGAAGCGAGCGTCGAGACGGCACCCGCCGAGGTAGCCCAGCTTATCATGGAGACGCTGGATCAGCGGGGAGCCTCCGCCGGCGGCGACGGCCGCCCCCGTGGGCTACTTCACCGAGCGCTCCAGCTCAAGAAGAAGGCACAGTGGGACGAAGCCGTTGATCTCCTGCGTCGCCTCAGCCAGGGGCGAAAGGCTGAGCCGGAGGCCAGGTACCAATGTGCAGTGTGTGAGCTGAAGCTTTCGAAGAGGGTCCTCTCTCGGGGAGCCAGCCGCGACCCTTGCCTCGCGACGTTCGGTGAGCTTCTGAAGGTTAAGGGTTTTCCGATTGTGGACCGTTTGAGGTCCGAGGCGTGTCTCGGCCCTGAGGAGCTGTACTTCCTCGGCTTCGCGCTCGCAGGCGGGGATGATGAGCAGCAAGGTCTCGGCGCGGACATCCTGACGCTCGTTGCCGAAAACGATGCGGCGGACCCGAAGCTTGCGCGCATGGCCAAGAACAAGCTGCAGACGATGGGTTGGATCGACTGACATCCCCGCAAACGCTCGAAGGCCGGCGGCCTTCGACGCGCTCGAAAACATTTCGCCGCGGCCTCGGAGTTAAGGTGCCCCCAGCGTCTGGTTGAGAGGTTGGATTCGTGTCTAAATTCGCCCGTTATGGGGCGTTCTTTGAATGCGGTCTTTCTCGAGGCCGAGACGATGTTCCACGATGGTCGCTACGCCGATGCGTTGACGCGATACTTTTCAGTCATCCGGGGGGCTCCTCGCTTTGCCAAGGCACGCTACCGCGTGGCGGATGCGCTCCTGAATCTTGGTGAACGTACGCTGGCCAAGGACGTCTACAAGAGTCTGGCATGGCACTACATGAAATCCGGACAGCCGCTGCTCGCGCTGGTGGCGGCGAAAATGGTCCTTGCGCTCGATCCGGGGGCGCAGGATCTGCTTCAGATCCTCGCGGAGCTCTATTCTTCGGAGTCAGATCGCGTGGCGGAGATCGACATTCCGGCATTGAGCCCGACCGCGGGCGACGAGGGTCTGGATGAGGCGGAGCCGGTGTCACTTTCGCCGGCTGAAGGCGCGAGGCTGGCTGCGGATCTGGACGCGGTGACGGATGTCCCCGCCAAGATCCCGCTGGTGCCCTTGTTCTCTCACCTCACCGAGGACGCATTCATTCGCCTGGTCGGAAGTCTTCGCCTGCGTCGTCATACCCACGGCGAACGCATCGTCTCCGAGGGCGATCCTGGGGATTCGTTCTTCATGCTCGCGGAAGGGACGGTCGTTGTCTCCAAGCGGCTCCAGGGGCTCGACACGGTCTTGGCTCACCTCGGGCAGGGCGCGGTTTTCGGCGAGATGGCGTTGGTCTCGAGCGCACCGCGAACGGCGACCGTGTCGGCCGAGGGCGACGTCGATCTCCTTGAGCTGTCTCGGCACGACATTGAAGGACATGCGGGCGAACTGGAGAGTGTTCGCGACGCGCTCAAGAAGTTTACGCGCGCACGTTTTCTGGCGAACCTCGCCGCGACGAACCCCGTTTTTCGTCCGCTTTCACGACCCGACCGTCGTGCGCTCATGGCGCGATTCAAGTCCAAGAAGCTCCACGCGCGCGACATTGCGATTGGGCAAGGCGACGCGGGGCGCGCGCTTTTTCTGGTCTTGCGCGGACAGTTCTCGGTGTCGCGTAACGACGAGGGGGTGTCGACGACGGTCGCGACGCTGCGCGGAGGCGATGTCTTCGGCGAGATATCCCTCTTACACGATACGCCCGCCACGGCGACGGTGACCGCGGATGTGGACAGCGAGGTCCTGTGCCTTGCCCGCGAAGATTTTGCGGAGGTTCTGGTCGCTCATCCCGAGGTGCGTGACAACCTGAACAGTCTTTCCGAGGAAAGGCTTCGCACGCTCAAGGCGCAACAACCGTCAGCCGTTGCCACCCGCGACTCGGAGGTCTTGTTCTGACGACTCTTGCACCTGAGTAACGCCGGTGGCGTTCGCGATGGTGTCGCTGTTCGTGTCCGTGTCGCCGTTCGTGTCGCCGTTCGTGTTGGTCCACATCGCCGCTTGACGGCTCTCGAAGATCAGGGCGTCGTCTTGCGTGAAACGGAAGTCGTACTCGACGAAGATCTGGCCTCGCAAGTGCCGAACTTGGGTCGCCCGGCCTTCGAGAACCAAGGGCGCGTCGAGTGACGCGAGGGCGTGGAAGCGAGCGCTCTTGATACGCACCCCGTAGCCGATCCAGCCGTCTTTGTGGCGCAGACCCAGCACGTAGTAGAGATGAACAAGACCGATCACCCCCGTCATGTGGATCATCAAACCCCCTGAGACATGCGCGGGATGGTGTTGAGGGTGGCTGCGCTGCTCCCGGGTGATCGGGAGATGCGCGTGGGTAGGCATTCGAGCGCGGACGATGCCGCGCGCCTCATCGATGAGAAGAATGTCGTCGATGAGGATTCCGCCCGGGCCGTAAGGGCAATCGTCGATGAACGCCTGTTCGAGGGGCATCGTCGAAGCACCATGCCCCACGGGCGACCGGGTCGGGAAGCGGTTTTTCGCGTCGCTTTCCGGGGCGACCGAACGGGGCGATTGACGAAACGTGCAGAACGAACGAGCCTTTGCGCAACGTGGTCGGGACCTACCTGGTCTTTGCGCTTGCGACCGGTCTCGTCATGGGCATTGCCTTGGTCGTCGTGGCGGCTTTGGTTTATGTCACGGTGACGTACAGTGCTTGGTTGGTCGAGCGAAAGGAAGCTGCCGTCGTACCGCGCCGGCTTGGTGCGGCTGAAATCGTTCGCCTCAACGCGACGGCAATCTCAGAGTTCTGGTGTGCGTTCGTTCTGTTTCTTCTCCACCCGTTGGGATGGGTCGACCCACCGCCGATCAAGACACGCGAGATTCAACGAGGCAAGCGTCCCATCTTGCTCGTGCATGGCTACTTGCAGACGCGTTCGAACTTCGTGCTGCTCGGGCCTCGTCTTCTCGCGGCGGGGCTAGGGCCCGTCTATACGATAAATTTGCGTCCGTGGAACGCGGGCCTGGTGCCGCAGGCTCGCATCGTGTCCGACTACATCGATGAGATTCTGCGCGCGACGCGCTGTCGAGACATCGATGTCGTGGCCCATTCGATGGGAGGCCTCATCGCCCGGATCGCAGACCCGCCTCGCCCCGGGGTGGCGAGACGTCGGCGCATTCGTCGTCTCGTGACCCTCGGGACCCCCCACGGAGGAACGAAACTCGCCCACGTGACGCCGGGCGATGCGGCACGCGATATGCTCGACGGCTCGCCGGTCTTGAGGGCTCTGCCTACGCCGGCGCCGGGCATGATCGTCGCCATCAGCAGTGAACACGATGCCGTGATCCTGCCGCCCGAACATGCGCGGATCGGACCTTGTGGACGCGATGTGATCGTCAGCCACGTCGGGCACTTCAGCCTGCTGCTCGATGCGAACGTCGCGGACGAGGTCTTGAAGGCTTTGGCTGAGGATATTCAGACGACTGCGGATCTACTAGCCCCCATGTTGGAGGAGGCCCGAGCCGGTGCACACGTTCCCGCCCGAATCTAGCACGGCGCCTCTCGACGCGGCGCTGCAGATCGTCGCGGGCAAAGGAGGCGTAGGGCGTACGGTCATCGCATCGGCGCTGGCGTTGCGTCTTGCACGACGCGGGCACCCGACCCTGCTGCTCGAGGTCAACGCTCCGGACAACGCCGCTGCGTGCTTGGAGGTGGCGCCGTCGGTTGATCACCCGACCGAGGTCCTACCCAATCTTTGGCTGTGCCGGATGACGCCCGCCGGCTCTATGGCTGAGTACGCGCTGATGATCTTGCGCTTCCGGGCGCTCTACAGCCTCGTGTTCGACAATCGGCTCGTCCGATACATGCTGCGGTCGATCCCATCGCTCGCCGAGTTCACGATGTTGGGTAAGGCGTGGTTCCATTCGGTGGAGCGGGCGGCAGAAGACGAGCCGAAGTATGCGCGGATGGTCATCGATGCACCCGCCACGGGGCATGCGCTTACTTTTCTTTCCGTGGCGCGCACGGTTCACGATGTTGCGCCAGCGGGCACGATGAAGACGGCGGCTGGTCGGATGGCCGACACCATCGAAGCGCCGACGACTCGGATGCATGTGGTTGCGGTTCCCGAAGAAATGCCGGTCAATGAAGGCCTCGATTTGGTGCGTGCGGCGCGCGAGCGCCTGCATGTGCGGCTTGGCCTGGGCATCTTGAACCAGCGGCTTGCGCCGGTCTTCGAGCCTTCCGATGGGCCGGTTCTCGATCGACTCGAGGTGGATGCAGCCCTGCACCGCGAGCTTGAACCCTATGTTCGATGCGCGCGCCGACATCAGGCGCGCTGGATGCTCCAAGAGCAACACGCTGAGCGGTTTCGACGGGGAAGCCAGATCCCTCTCTTGTCGATCCCGCTGCTCCCGGAGCGAGGGCGTGCGCTCATTGAACGCATCGCGCTCCTGATGGATGGATGCGAAGTATCGAACTCGAGCCGCGCATCGGACGGTGGGCCTGGGGGCGCCCGCGGGGTAGACGAGCCATGAACGATGCGGCGGCGTTGGCCACGATGTTGAGAACATCGCGCGTCGTGGTCTGTGTTGGGCCCGGGGGCGTAGGCAAGACCTCGACGGCTGCGTCCATTGCGCTGTCGGCCGCGCGCTCCGGGCGACGAAGTTTGGTGCTCACCATCGATCCCGCGAAGCGACTGGCCAATGCTTTGGGCCTCCCCGAGATCGGTCATGTCGAGAGCGATGTTTCCCAAAGCGCCTTCCGCGCCGCGTCGCTGCCCGTGCCCGCCGGTCGGATGACTGCGATGATGCTCGATATCAAGACCGCGTGGGATGAGGTCGTCGCCAGACATCATCCGGACCCTTCGGGGCGTCAGCGTCTCCTGCAGAATCGACTTTACGTGGCGCTGTCGACGGCGCTCGCAGGTTCACAAGAATACATGGCGATGGAGAAGCTCTTCGAACTCTCGACACGACGGGAGGATCCGTTGGACCTCATCGTCCTCGATACGCCTCCGGCCGAGCACGCGATCGACTTTCTCGAGGCGCCATCGCGGATCCTCGACGCGCTCGACAATGAGGCGACGCGGTGGCTCGTCGAGCCGTTCCAGGCGAGCGGTCGGATTTCGAAGAAGGTCTTCGACGCGGGCTCCTCATTCTTCATTCGGACGATCGCACGTTTCACGGGGACCGAGCTTCTTCAAGACCTCGCGGAGATGTTGTCCGAGTTCCAGGGGATGTTTGATGGGTTCCGGGCGCGCGCGCAGGCGGTCAGAATGCTCCTCGAAGCCTCCGACACGGCGTTCGCGATCATCGGTGGCCCGAGGAAGGACGCGCTGGACGCGGTCGCGGCTTTTCACGAGCGACTCCGACAGCGGGGTGCTCGGGTCGGTATGGTGGTGTTCAACCGGGTGGAGACCGAAGTCCTGGGGCCGTGCGCGGGTCTCGATGAAGAAGCCCTTGCGGGCTATGTGGGAGCAGCTGGGGGGACACCGGACCTGATGCGTCGGATCGTTCGGTTGGCCGAGGCGACCGACGCGAGGTACCGCGAGGAACAGCGGCGGATTGACGCGCTCCTTCCTCGGCTCGGCGACACGCAGGTCGTGCGTATCCCGGAACTGGGTCAGGACATCCACGACCTCAGGGGGCTCGACATCCTTGCCCGAACCATGTTTTCGGCCGAAGCCCCTGTGTTCTGATGAACGTGCTCGGCCGGGTGGGTCTACGGTTCGTCGGGGAGGGGCGTCGGCAGGGGGCGGCTGGGGGCGGCAGGGGGCGGCAGGGGGCGGCAGGGGGCACCGGCCGGCACCCGGTTCGTGGGTGCGTATGTGGTCGAGGAACATGTCTGGTCGGCCGGATGTCCAAGCTCCGTGGAGTTTCGCTACAATCAGACCGCGAGGCACAACGCGTGAATCGAATGCAGAGAAACGGCTCTTGGCTTGGTGCTCCGGTGGCCGTCGCTTGGGTCGCGGCGCTCCTGAATGGCTGCGTATCGACCCGGACGGTCGATGGATCCGCGTCGATTGGCCCCGAGCGGGTCGACATGGACCCCGTCGTCGTGAGCAGCGAGAAGGATGCGTTGACGGGGCTGGATGCCTACGACGCCGACCAGCTCCTCGCTCTTAGCCAAGAAGCCTATTCGAAAGGCGACTACGATCGAACACTCAAGTTGAGTGCGCGCCTGGTGGAGATGTTCCCGGAGTCCTCGGCCGTGCCGCAAGCGCTCTTCAACGCCGGCATGGCCTACGAACAGCTCGCGGAGTACACGCTGGCACTCGAGCAGTTTGAGCGCGTTCGGAAGGTGCCCGGGGTGAGCGAGGCGCGGGTTCGAGAGACGGAGTTTCGCATGTGTCCGGTACTGGCGAAGCTGGGGCGGTGGAGCGAAGTGGCCGACATGTTTTGGGGGCTTCGGCAGAGCGGTACGCTCGGACCCCTCGAGGAGATCGAAGCGCGCGTAGGTCAGGGCGTGGCGATGTTCATGTTGGGGGACTTGACGACGGCCGAGTACGAGTTCCGCGGTGCCCTCAAGTTCTACGAGGAGAAGAGTCGCGAGGAGTTCTTGCCGGCCGAGTACTGGATGGGGCAGGCCCGGTTTTATCTCGGGGAGATCTTTGCCCGTGCCTTCGAGGCCAAGTCCCTGACGCCGCCGACCGCGAGCGAGGGTGAGGATAAGTGGGCCGAACAGATGGGGCAAGAGCTCGAAGAGAAGTGCGACCTGCTTCTCCGCGCCCAGAACAACTTCATCCGTGCGATTCGCGTGGGTCACGTGGGTTGGGCGACGGCCGCCGGATATCGGATCGGCTCGCTCTATGAGCGGCTCTACGACGACTTGGTTCAGGTCCCGGTCCCGCCCGGGCTGGACGACGAAGCGAAGGCGGTCTATCGGAGCGAGCTCAAGAACCGTGTGGGCGTGCTCGTTGTGAAGGCCATCAAGGTGTACGAGCTGTCACTCGAAGCCGCCGAGCGGGTCGGCGAGGACAACGAATGGGTCAGTCGGACTCATGCGTCGCTGGAGCGGATGAAGGCCCTGTATCTCGATGCGCTCCGGGCCGATGGCTAGCGACCAGGTTTCCAAGCTTCAGACCGGTCCAGGCACCGGCTTGGCCACCGGCGTGCCCGGCAAGGCCGGAGATTGCAAACGTCGCGAGCGTCTTGAAGGACTTCATGAGGAAGCCGTTGTGCTCGGCGTGGGCCAAGTGCTTGAAGATCGGGATCGATTCTTGACCAAACCACAGGACGCCGAAGCCGACCAGTCCGCCGAGGAGCCCACCCGCCATCGCTGCGACTTCCGGGATGTTTTCGCCGCGGAAGCGCCCAGGATGGGGCGATCGTCGCCCCGCATCGCCCATCACCGGTGCGAGACCGACGGGGACCGGGCCGGAAACCAAGGTTGGCGCGCGCGTGGCTGAGTCCGCGGTCGTCGTCGCGGTCGTGGCGACCGTCGCGGGCGAGGCCGGCGAGGTGGACGAGGCAGGCGAGGGCGTCGTCGGCGGACGCACACCGGGAGCGGGCGTTTTGGAGGGAACCGCGGAGCTTTGAGGCGTGTTCGCCGGCTTCTGCATGGGCTGGGCGGCGCCGATCGCAACGGTCATGCGCGATGTTAGAGCAGGTCGCGTGCCAGAATCCCGGGTGGAGACGTGCTCAGCGATTCTTGGGCGTTCGAGGTACCTGAGGCTCGACGGCTCATCGGATGGGGACGCTGAGTGTCGGGCAAACCGGGCAGGGTGTCGACTACTTCTTCTTTAGGCTGTCGAAGGCGGACCAGACGAGGGCCGGCTTCTTCGCTTGTTTGAGCTTCATCGCCTTGAGGAGCTCCGTGAGCGCCGCCTCTCGCTTGGGCTTGTCGGTTGTCTCGAGGACGGCCTTCAAGAAGGTGCGGCCGTGCTCCTTCGCAGGGACCTTCTCGCTCGCGAAGTCGCCCTTGACGTGGCAGGCGTTGCACTTGACGCCGAGGCCCTTCGAGAGCGTCTTCATGCCTTTCTCCAACGTTTCGCCGTTGTCCAACAGTACCTTGAGATTCTTCGCCGCGTGGTCGCCGGCCTTCGCGGTGGCGAGCGGTGCGGCGACGAAAGCGGTGAGCGCGATCGCAAAAAGGGAGAATCTGAATGAACGAACGATCACTGAAGCTTGGCTAGTCATGTTGGGAACTCTTCCTTCTTTCTTGTCCGCAGGGACGTTGGCCGTCCCATGCGCATTCACTCCGAATCTATCGTGAGGAGCCGGGCGCCACTGTCCACGGTATGTCCGACCTCGACCATGATTTCTCTCACTGTGCCTGACCGCGGCGCCCGGATCTCGTTTTCCATCTTCATCGCTTCAATCGTGACGAGGGGTGCGCCCTGCTCGATGCTCTCCCCCAACCGGGCCACGACCTTGCTTATGCGTCCGGGCATAGGCGACTTGACGGTGATGGGGCCCTTGTGAACCTTGCGTACCACCGTTGCGCCCAACCGAGCTCGCCGGGCGTCCGAGACCGCAACGCCGATCGGAGTGTTGCCAACCAGCACATGGTAGACGGCGTCGGGCAGACCGCCGCTGGGCTCGTCCGCATCGTGGTGATCGCTGGCTTGGGCGCCAAAGCGGGGTCCAGTGCTCCGCGTGAGGGCGACGTGGTGGCTTTCGAAGTCGGAGATCAGGCTGAGTTCGAGGGCGCGGGTGCCGTCACCAGGACCTCGGGATTGACGATAACCATCACCGCCGAGCCAACGGGCGTCGACGGTATGACGCACGCCTTCGATCTCGATGACATACTGACCTTGGGTCGCGCCCAGTTCGACGCGCACCAGCTGAGGCCGGTCTTCAACCCCTCCGACGAGGAATTCTTGCATATCCATAGAGGTCAAGCTCCTTACTGTTCGCAGCCGCCCCAGCGCCGTCCCGGGTGTGCGAAGGCCTGCCAGGAGGAACGTTCGACGCTTCGGCTTTCGGCGCGGGCCGGGGTTGGCACGGGTTGGCGTACGCTCTCGAAATGCTGGATGCAGGCGGCGATGAGGGCGAGGCGTTGGGCCTTAGACGAGGTTTCATCCAAAGAGACCATATTCCGTTCGATGAAGCCGGTGTCGGTGCGGCCGGCCGCAAAGTCCGGGTGACTCAAGATCTGCCGCAAGTAGGTGATGTTCGTGTCGACGCCGAAAACCTGACATTCGGAAAGCGCGCGGTCGAGTCGTCGCGTCGCGGTCTCGCGATCGTCCGCATACGCGATGATCTTCGCAAGCATCGCGTCGTAGTGGGAAGGCACGACGTAGCCCTGATGGACACCGGCGTCGACGCGCACGCCGGGCCCGGAAGGCAGCTCGAGTGCGACGATCTTGCCGGGCGAGGGCTGGAAGCCTTTCGATGGGTTCTCCGCGTAGATTCGGGCTTCGAGCGCGTGTCCGCGCGGCGTTCGAGTCTCCATGTTGAGGTGGCCGCCCTGCGCGACTCTTATTTGGGCCTCGACGAGGTCATAGCCCGTCGTCAGCTCGGTGACGGGGTGTTCGACCTGAAGGCGTGTATTCATCTCGAGAAAGTAGAAGTTCTTCGCTTCGTCGACGAGGAACTCTACGGTGCCCGCACCCACGTAGTTGACGGCGCGTGCCGCCCGTACGGCAATCTCTCCCATTTTCGCTCGCAGATCGGCGTCGAGGAATCCGGACGGTGCTTCTTCGATGACCTTCTGATTCCGACGTTGGATGGAGCACTCGCGCTCGTTGAGGTGAATGATCCGACCATGCGTGTCACCGAAGACCTGGACCTCGATGTGTCGGGGGCGTTCGATGAAGCGCTCTAGGTAGACGGAACCATCACCAAATGCCGCGAGCGCCTCGCGAGATGCGGCTTCGAAGCTTGCGTCGATGTCGCCCTCCGATCGCACGAGCCGCATCCCGCGCCCGCCGCCGCCCGCGGAGGCCTTGAGCATCACCGGATAGCCGAGGCCCCGCGCAGTGTCGCGGGCCGTCGCGGTGGATGTCACCGGATCTTGGGAGCCCGGCACGACGGGGACGCCCGCCTCGATCATCTTGGCCCGTGCGCGCATCTTGTCGCCCATGACTTCGATGGCTTCGGGCGACGGGCCGATGAATACGATGCCGGCTTCCTGGCATGCGCGTGCGAAGGCCGCGCGTTCGGAGAGAAAGCCGTAACCGGGATGGATGGCGTCGGCACCAGTTCGGCGTGCAGCCTCGATGATTCTCGGAATGTTCAGGTAACTCTCGCGGCTCGGGGCGGGTCCCACCTCGACCGCGTGGGTGGCATGCAAGGTGTGAAGTGCCTCGCGATCGACTTCTGAGTATACGGCCACACTTTCGAGGCCGAGCTCATGGCAGGTCCGAATCACGCGCACGGCGATCTCACCGCGGTTGGCCACCAAGATTCGACGAAAGACCATGGCGGTGCATAGCCCACACGGAACACGTTGTCAGCCACCGTTCGGATTGTTCGCCTAGACCCCCGAGCGCCGATCCGTATTGCGCGCCGGCCGGACGCTTCCGGGGCGGCGCGCTGAGCCTGTGACGGCTTGAGACGACTTGTGACGACTAGGACCATGCGGACCAGGCGGCATCGTAAAGACGTGGACGGAGTGTGCGAATCTGTTCATTTGCGCGCGACGGGCAGACGCGGTTCGTGACCAACACGACGGCCAATGCCCGCTCAGGCTCAACCCACACACTTGTACCCGTGAAACCAAGATGACCGACCGAGTGCCGCGGCCAGCGCCCGCCCGTGGATGAACCACGCTCTGACGGACGATCCCAACCCGGTGTGCGCTCCGATCCCGGCACGCGGGTGGGGCTCCAGAAACGGCGTGCGGCGGTGTTGGTCAGGAGGTCGCTCGGTTGCCCGTGGTAGGCCTGGAGCCAAGCCTCGACGACGGCGAGAACACTCTCCGCGGTCCCGAAGAGTCCGGCATGACCGGCCACGCCTCCCATCGCGCGTGCGTTTTCGTCGTGAACCAACCCCGGCTCTACGCCGTCCTCGGTCGGGGCGATGTCCCGGTCGTCATCATGCGCGTCCCTTCGATGACGAGGCTCAGAATCGCGGCGATTCATAAAGAACGGCCCGCTCGAGGCCATCAAAGAGATTCCGGCGAGCGCATCGGAAAGAGATGCACCGAGCCGAGTCTCCAGGATTTCGCCGAGCATGAGGAAGCCGACGTCGCTGTAGATCGTTGAGGTCCCGGGCGGGCAAACAAGCGGCGTGGCTGCGGCCTGTTGGACAATGTAGTCGTAGGCTGCGCGTGTTCCGGGGGCGATCGTGTTCGGAAGCGAGAGGTCGAATCGCCGGTGTGCGAGGCACCCGGCCGCGTGGGCGAGAAGATGCTCAACGGTGATGCGGGGGTCGGCCGCGGGGAATGTTTCGATGATCGATTCGTCGAGCCGGAGCCGATCTTCGTCGACCAATCGGGCGCACAGAAGCGTCGTGGCCAACGGCTTCGTGAGCGAGGCGAGATCGTACAGAACCTCGGGGGTTGTAGGCGGAAGCCCGGGACCGATCGCGCCCGCCGCGATCGAGGCCAGGCGAATGCCTTCGCGCGAGGCGGCGAGCTGGCCGCCCGGATAGACACCGTCGTGGATACCTTGGCAGAAGACGTCGAGCGGCGAAGGCATAGCGTAATCTCCTGCCGCTTCGTCCGCCTTAGATCGAGCGTGTGGGTGTGAGGACCAAGCGACGTGCGTCCGCATCGAGGAGCGCGACGCGACCGAGTGGGACAGCGGCGTTCCGCGTTCCGTGCCCGAACGGAAATCCCGCGACGACCGGGATCCCGAGATCGCTCAAACGGTCGCGAAGGACATCGTCGATCGACTGCTCGTCCGGGCGCGGTGCGTCACATCGCACGAGATCGCCCACACAGATGGCGCGCACCGATCGGAGAATGCCGGACAGACGAAGGTGCGTGAGCATTCGATCTATGCGGTAAGGCGCCTCTGCAACATCCTCGAGCAAGAGGATGACGCCATCGTTCCAATCGAGGAATCGAGTACCTACGAGCGGTGCGAGGACCGCGAGGCATCCGCCAACGAGGCGTCCCGAGGTGAGACCACCGGTGATGATGGGCCCGAGGGCTTCGTACTCCAAGTGCTCCCATTCGTGACGAAGCGCGTGCGCGAGGACCAAGTGGTCGTGGCGACTCAGAAGAGAAAGTTGCGTAACGACTGGACCGTGGATCGAGACGAGCCCGAGACTCTGGAAGAGCGCGTGGAGGGCGGTGACGTCCGAGAAGCCAACAAGCAACTTCTTCTTGGCCATCGCTCCGAGTTCAAAGACATCGCCAAGGTCGTCGAGATGCAACTTCTCCAGCAGCCGATGCGCCCCGTAGCCACCGCGTGCCGCCATGATGACATCGATCGAGTCATCTTTCAGGAGGTCGAGGAAAGCGCCCAGTCGGGTGGCGTCGTCGCCGGCGAGGTATCCATGGCGGGCGCTGGTTTGGGGGTGGACGTGATAGGAAAAGCCCAAGGTTTCGAGGACGGAAAGTCCTTGGTCGAACCGATCCCGATCGAAGGGGCTCGAAGGGGCGAAGATCCCGATCTTTTTCGGATGACCGTCTCGAGCGCTCTCGTCGTTCACGCGGGGAGTGATATCCGACCTGAGCGCGAACCAAAAGGGGGACCCGAGGTGCCGACCGATTCGACAAGCAAATCGGTCGACAGCCTCAGGACCTAGGAACCCACAGACAAATGACGTAACTCCAACACTCGCTCTAGAACCCTGACGACCGAGCGGTGCTGCCCTGGGGGAGGGGACAGCGCAGCTTGCTCGTCCGTCAGTGAAACGGTGACCGCTCTTTGGCTTCCGAGCGTCCCCGGTTCGTGGGTGCAACTTGTCGAAGGCAGATGCTATTCCCCGCCCGAAAAAAAATCAGGCGTGGGTTTCGGCGAGCAAGCGTTTCAGTTCGGCGCGGATGATGGTCTCGGCGAGGTCAGGCACGACGTCCCACGCGATGTGCTCGATGACGTCTCGGGCAATGCGCGTGAGCTCGGCCTTCGAAAGACCCGATACTTGAGCGGCGGCAAGCTCCGCGATCGGTTCGGCGGCCGCGTCGACCATGGCCGCCGCCGCTTTGCTGGCCGCGGCACTGACGCCGCTCCCAGCGGATGGTGCCGCGGGCGCGGCGCTGGGCGCGGGCGAACCATCGGCGAGTGCCCAAACATCGACCGGAGCCACCTCCGTCTTTCCTCCTGCCCATTCCGAGGGCGCGGGCGGGGGCTCGAGCGCAGGCGCGCTCTTGGCGGCGACGGCCGTGGCCACGGCGGCGGGTGCTGGTGCTTTGGCGGGGGCTGCCGTCGGTCGAGCGGTGGGTGCCTCGGTGGTTCTGGCGGGCGCCGGGACCTGCGCCGGTGGAGCGGCGGCAGCCGCTTGAGCGGCGCGCTGTGCCGTGAGTGCGGCCATCGCCTCGGGGCTGGTCAGCTGCTTGATGCGGTCGATCAACACTTGCGTTTCGAAGGGCTTCGCAAGGTGACCATCGGCCTTTGCTTCACGGGCCTGAGTTTCGTCGAGCGGGTCGAAGGGACCCGCGAGCAAAAGAACAGGAATCTCTGCGGTGCTTGCATTGCTCTTCACCGCACCGCAGAGCTCATAGCCGTTCTTTTTCGGCATCGTGATGTCGGCCAAGATTACAGCCGGCTTGGCCTCGGAGAGACGCTTCAACGCCTCCTCTCCGTCGCCCGCACCGACGACCTCAAACTCGGTCGAACGGAACGTGAGGTTCACCGCTTGTTGAATGGTTTTGCTGTCGTCTGCGACTAGAATCGTTTTGACCATGGTTTGCTCAAATGACCGAAATCCAAAGATATATTAGGCCGATGACCTTTGAAGCGGGTACCACAGGCCTAACCGGTGCGCAAGGTTGGCCCCCGTCGGATCCCCCAGCGAACGTGTTCGGCCGTGCGTGAGGGTCGACTCGGGTACGTGACGATGTGGGACGGAGGTTGTGCAATGTCGGAGCTCATCGGACATCGCGTACGACGCGGGGTGTCGACACCGCTGGGCGAGGTGGCCCGCGTCGATGAACTCGTCCGACCACCCACGCCTGTTCGCGCCCAATGAACGATCGGTCGGTACCTGCGCGGACGCGGGCGGAACGGTTGCGTCGACAGAGGTGAGCCAGCCATTCACTCTCCAATGAGACCGCTCCGACTGGGGGGCGGTGTCGATCACGATGGCAAACGCTCGATCCCCGGTTGCTTTCGGACGCTATCTGATTACGCGGCGAATTGCGCGTGGTGGGATGGCCGAGATCTATCGGGCCCGAACCCGGCCGCCCATAGCCGAGGAGGCCGAGTGGGTTGCGCTGAAGATGATGCGCTCGTCGCTCGAGCAAGAAGCGCTCCGAAGCCGCTTGTTCGAGCGAGAAGCACGCATCGCGAGCCTCATCCATCACGCGAACGTGGTCCCGGTCTTCGAATACGGGCACGAGCTTGGGCGAGCGTACCTGGCCATGGAGTATGTTCTGGGGCGTGACCTGTCGCATTTGCTTCTGGATCAACGAGACGAACTCGAACCTTTCCCGGTCGAGCTCGCGCTTTATATCGGTTTCTGTGCGGCGTCGGGCCTCGGGCATGCGCATCGGCTCACGGACGAGGCGGGGCGTCCCCTCGGCATCGTTCATCGGGACGTGAGCCCGGGGAACATAATGGTTGGGTACGACGGAACCGTGAAGGTGCTTGACTTCGGGGTGGCTCGGATGAACGAGACGCATGGTACACGCACTCAGACGGGCACCCTGCGTGGCAAGTTTGCTTACATGTCGCCAGAGCAAACGCGGGGTGAACATCTCGACGCGCGAAGCGACGTCTTTTCGTTGGGGACCGTCCTCTACGAGCTACTGACGGGACACAACTGCTTTCGGGCCGAGAACCCGATCGCCACGCTTGATCGCGTCCAAAACCTTAGACCTTTGCCTCCCAGCCAGGTGGGCGACCACATCTCGAAAGATGTCGATCGCCTTTTGGCAAGATGTCTTGCGAAAGAGCAAGGCAAGAGGTTTGCGGACTGCGAAGCGCTGAAGAACGCGCTGGGCGAGTTTCTCGCGGACATCCTGGACGAGGGTCGGGCGCGTCTGGTCGAGCATTTCGGCAACCGATTCGACTGGGCTCGACACGAAGAGCAGGCGGAGCTCGAGCGCGAAGCCGAGGAAGTCGCGTTGCTCGAAGTCGTCGACTTTGTACAGGCGGGGAGCGATGGGCGTCTGGATGCGCCGCGCGTTGTCGTTCCGCAGGAAGAAGAGGCTTCTGAGGTCGAGATTGAGAAGCTGAACCATCGCACGATCGACGCGACGGACTTGGCGAGACCGGTCTTTGACGTCGAAGCCCCGCGTGCCGTTCCGAGTGCTCCGAAGACCGGAGACACGAAGCCCGCCGAGCTGTTCGACGGTGACATCGGCGCCGGGCGATCGGTGGATGCGTCATCGCTCCTCGATCAACGCATGCCGAGGCGGGAAACGCGTGCGGCGATGTCTATTCTCAGGGAACCTCGACGCCGCTCGGTCCCGCCTCCTTCGACCTCGATGCCGCCCCAGTTGCCCTCAACCTCGCCGGCGTTCGCCGTGGCGCTCGAGTTTGGCGAGACCTTGTCGACGGTGATGGTGCCGGTCCACGATGCGCGTCCAGACCGCGGTGCCTGGCGGGCACGGCACCCGGCGCTCACGGCTTTGGTGGTGCGTCATCCGATCGTGGCGACGATGCTTGGCGGTCTGGTGCTGACCTGCGCGGTGTTCGCGGTTTGGGGTCTGCTTGCTCGGCGCACATCAGCTCCGATCTCCACGCCTTCGAGCAAGTCTGTGCCCTCCGCGACGTCCAATCCCTCGCCCGAGCCTTCCGGGCGGACGCGGAGACTCGAGCCCATTCGGATCGCGGCCGATGAAGAGCCGAGAGCCGCAAGGCATTGAGAGCCGCGTGGCGAGGCGACGATCCCGCGGGCGACGACGCGACGGACGCGAAGGTCGCGACGGATGCGAAGGTCGCGACGATGCCCATTCAGCCGACATCGGTCGCGACGTGAGGCTCATCGCCTGTCGGGTCGATGACGGGGATTTCTTCCAGGCCACTGCTCGTGGTCGACTTGCGGCAGATCGAAAGGAACCCGTTGATGCGCGCGTACTGCTCTGCATCATCGGCGGCGACGACCGCGGTGCGTTCGCCCGTCGCGCGCCGGCGCGCTGTCTCTTCGACCATCTCTGGTCGCCGCAGATCTCGCTCGGCCATGACCACGCCGGACCGGGCGCGCGGCCATGCGCGGAGGACGCGCCCGGCGAGCGTGCCGATGTCGATGGCGAGCCCGACCGCGGGCTCGGGCGTCTGGAATTGCTCGAGCAGATGATCGTAGCGGCCGCCGACCATGACGGCGTCGGAGGCACCCTCGATGTATCCGTGGAAGAAGAAGCCGGTGTAGTAGCCGAGGTTTCGCTGCTCACCGAGGTCGAAGGTCAGACGGACGGTTGGGTGCTTGGCCTCGAGTAGATCGGCGAGACTGTCGAGCTCGTCGATCGCTTGGTGCACGAGTTTGGGGGCGGCGCGGAGCTCGCGACGAGCGCGGGTGAGGACCTCGCGCTGACCGTAAAGATCGATCAGGGGCACGAGCGCGGGCGCGACAGTCTGGAGCCAGACTGGATCTTTGACGGCGAGCGCTTCTCGGGCCTGCTTGGCCAACCGCTGGTTGTGGGGCGCGCCCCCATCGATGAGGGGATCGACGATGCCGGCGTGACAAAGGTCGATCGTGGGCGCGTGCCCGAGCGCGCTGAGACTCGCGAGTCCGACGGAGAGGACTTCGAGATCTGCCCAGGGCTCGCTCGTTCCGATGAGCTCGATGCCCGCCTGAAAGAGCTCGCGGGTGAGAAGTCCGTGCCCGAGCGGGTCCGCGGCTCGAGCCACACGCCCCTCGTAGTAGAGCCGAAGCGGGCGAGGCCGCTCGACGAGATGGGCGGCTACGAGACGGGCGATCTGGGCGGTGAAGTCGGGCCGGAGGACGACCACATCGCCGGTCGCCGGATCAACGAAGCGAAACACGCTCGGGCGCGCCGCCGCCCCGAGCCCGCGATCGAGCACGTCGTTGAGCTCGAACAGCGGGGTGATCACGCGGTCGTAACCATAGAGCTCGAAGATGCGCGACGTCGTCTCGGCATGGTCGCGGAGCGCTTTGGCCTCCGGCGGAAGGTGATCGGCTACGCCGAACGGGAGGCGAACGGCGCTTCCCGAGCGGTCGGGCAGACCCGCTATGCCCGCGGACCCGGCCAGATTCGGTCGCGCAAGGGGTCCGGAGGCCGCGGGGCGCGCTGGACCCACGTGCGAGGTTGCAGCACCTGCGTTCGGGGATCCGGATACGGAGGCAGAGGCCGACACCGACGTTGACGCTGGGGTCTCTGCACGGCTTGGGTCGCGTGCGTTGCGGGGATCGTCCGGGGTTGTCATCGGGGTTTGGTGCGCGAGCGCAGTCGTTCGATAGCAAATTTCGCCCCCCGTGGCCAAGGAAGCAAAAGGCCCGCTGGCTCTTTCGGGGAGGGCATGATTGGACAGGAACCATGGCAAACGTTGTCGTCGTCGGCGCCCAGTGGGGCGATGAGGGGAAGGGGAAGATCGTTGACCTCTATGGCCGCAGGGCAGACTGGGTGGTGCGGTACCAAGGGGGCAACAATGCGGGACATACGCTGGTCGTTGATGGTCAGACGACGGTGCTGCACCTCGTGCCGAGCGGTATTCTGCATCCGTCGACGCGATGTGCGATAGGCAACGGCGTCGTCATCGACCCGGGTATCCTGCTCGAAGAGCTCGCGCTCCTGCGCTCACGGGGGGTTGAGGCGGATGGTCGGCTGTTCGTCTCGGCGGGGGCGCACCTCATCATGCCGTATCACCGGCGACTCGACCTGGCGCGCGAGGCGACGCGCGGGGTCGATAAGATCGGGACGACGGGGCGCGGTATCGGGCCGGCCTACGAGGACAAGATCGCGCGCCGCGGGGTACGGGTGGCCGACCTTGCGGATGCGCCTCGACTCGAGGGGCTCGTGAGGAATCGGTTGATCGAGCTCAACGCGATCTTGGCCGCCAACAACGATCATGAGCCCTACAGTGAGTCCGAGATTCGAGGGATCCTGGACCGCATGAAGGAATTCGGCGATGCGCTCCGGCCGTTCGTGGCGAACGTCGGCCAGCGCGTCGGCGACGCGATCGCGGGCGGTGAGTCGATCTTGTTCGAAGGTGCGCAAGGCGCATTGCTCGACATCGATCACGGGACGTATCCGTTCGTGACGTCGTCGAACACGGTCGCTTCGAACGCCGCGACCGGCGTGGGCGTCGGCCCCTCGGCGCTTCATCGTGTCGTGGGCATCATGAAGGCCTATACGACGCGTGTGGGATCGGGGCCGTTTCCGACCGAAGACACGGGTGAGCTTGGCGAACGTCTACGCAAGGTCGGCCGCGAGTTCGGGGCAACGACGGGGCGCCCGCGCCGGTGCGGTTGGCTCGACCTCGTGGCGATGCGATACGCCGTGCGCGTATCGGGAATTCAGTCATTGGCGGTGACGAAACTCGACGTCCTGGCTGGTGTCGACCCGATTCAGGCCTGTGTCGCGTACAAGCTCGATGGCGAGCGCCTCACGACGTTCCCCGATAATGTTCATGACTTGGCCCGTGTTGAACCTGTCTACACGTCGTTCCCTGGATTCGGTGAAATCGGCGCTGTGCGGCGGTTCGAAGAGCTGCCCGAGAACGCGCGCGCGTATCTCGAATGGATCGCAAAGTCGCTCGGGGTCGAGATCTCCCTGGTTTCGGTTGGTCCGGAGCGCGGCGCCGACATTGAGCTAACCAATCCGTTCGAAGCGGCCTGATGCCAAACTCGAGCCGCCGCCTCGAGCCCCCGCCGCTCAAGTCAGCATGTACCGGCCGCGTACGCACCGCCGCCGCGACCCCGTCGGCAAGGACTCTGAAGCTTCGAAGGACTCTGAAGCTTCGAGTGGACGGAATGCGTCTTGTAGCGTAACCCAAGAGCATGGCGTACGATCCAAACACCATCGAGCCGAAGTGGCAGGCGTGGTGGGAAGCGCATCAGACCTTTGTCGCAACGGACGACTTCTCAAAGCCGAAGTTCTACGCGCTCTCGATGTTTCCTTATCCCTCAGGTAAGGGACTCCATGTCGGTCACCCCGCAAGCTACATTGCGCCCGACGTGATGAGCCGAAAGCGGCGCGCCCAAGGATTCAACGTTCTTCATCCCATGGGCTATGACGCGTTCGGTCTGCCGGCGGAACAGAAGGCGATCGATGAGGGCGTGGCACCGCAGGTCTCGACGGCCGAAGCGATCGAAAACTTCCGTCGTCAGCTCAAGATGTGCGGCTTCTCGTATGATTGGACGCGGGAGATCTCGACCGCCGATCCGAAGTACTACAAGTGGACGCAGTGGATCTTCACCGAGCTTTATCGGTTGGGCCTCGCGTACGAGGCCGACTCGTTTGTGAATTGGTGCCCTGAGTTGGGTACGGTGCTTGCGAACGACGAGGTCATCGACGGAAAGTCGGAGAGAGGCGGGCATCCGGTCATCCGCCAAAGGATGCGCCAGTGGATGCTCCGACAGACCGTGTTCGCTCAAAAACTGCTCGACGCCACCGATAGCCTCGATTGGCCCGACGCCAGCAAGACGGCGCAGCGTGAATACATCGGTCGCTCGAGGGGCGCCGAGATCGACTTCCCGGTCGTTAGTCAAACCGAAGTCGAAACCGAAGTCGAAACCGAAACCGAAACCGAAACCAAAACGGAGAACGAGGTCGACCCCGCTCGATCGATCACGGTATTTACGACACGGCCCGATACGTTGTTCGGGGCGACGTATTTGGTGCTCGCGCCGGAGCATCCGCTCGTCGAGCGTCTCGCGATCCCCAGTCAGCGCGACGCGGTGGCCGCCTATCAGGCTCGCACCGCCAGGATGAGCGAGATCGATCGGCAAACGACGAAAGAGAAGACGGGCGTCGATACGGGCGCGCGGGCGAGGAACCCAGCAACCGGGGAAGAAATTCCGATCTGGATCGCCGACTACGTGATCTTCGGTTACGGGACGGGCGCCATCATGGCGGTGCCGGCCCACGATGAGCGCGACTTTGCGTTTGCCCAAGCCATGGCGCTTCCCATCGTCGAAGTTATTCGAGGCGGTGACGTGCGCGTTGAAGCGTACGCCGGTGAGGGCGAGATGGTGAACTCGGGCGTCTTCGACGGGACCCGGACCGAGGGGGGGCAGGCGGTCGATGCGGTGATTGCGTGGCTCGAGAAGGAAGGCAAAGGCCGAGGTGCCATCAACTTCAAGATGCGCGACTGGGTCTTTGCGCGACAGCGCTACTGGGGCGAGCCGATTCCTGTGTTGAAGAAGGACGGTGCGACCGTACGTGCGCTCACACGGGAAGAACTCCCGGTGGTCCTGCCCGAAATCTCAGACTATAAGCCAACGGGAACCGGGCAGTCTCCGCTTTCGACGGCGCGCGATTGGCTCGAGGTCGACGACCCGGTTACCGGGGAACATCTTCAACGTGAGGTCGACACGATGCCGGGGTCGGCCGGCTCGAGCTGGTATTTCTTGCGGTACTGCGATCCTCACAACGAGGACATGTTCTGTGCGCGCGAGAAGTCTGACTACTGGATGCCGGTGGATCTTTACGTGGGCGGCCCTGAGCACTTGCGCGGGCATCTGATGTATTCGCGCATGTGGCAGCGCGTGCTGTTCGAGAACGGATACGTCCGCGATGCCGAACCCTTTCCGAAGCTTCGGCACCAGGGCATGATCCAGGCGTTTGCGTACTATGATGGCAAGCAAGTGGTGCCGTGGGATGCGGTCGAGGAACGAAGCGGCAAGTACTACCGGAAGGGAACGGATGTCGAGCTCGTGGCGCGGATCGAGAAGATGTCGAAGCGCAAGGGGAACGTTGTCAATCCCGACGAAGTGATCCGCGAATACGGGGCGGACGCGATGCGTGTCTACATCTGTTTCCTTGGCCCGCTCGACCAGGACAAGCCTTGGGACCCTCATGGCATCTCGGCGCAGCATGCTTTCCTGAAGCGAGTGTGGCGGCTCTATTTTGATGGGCCGGACGATGTGGTGCGGGTGACGGATGCAGCTCCATCGGTCGATGCGCAGAAGATTTTGCACAAGGCGATCAAGAAGGTGAGCGAGGATATCGAGAAGCTCGCCCTCAATACGGCCATTTCTGCGCTCCACGTCGCGACACGCGATCTGGCGCAGTTGGGCGCGACTTCGCGCGTCGTGCTCGAACCGCTGATTCAGCTCGTTGCCCCGTTTGCGCCCCATATCGCCGAAGAAGTCTGGGCGCGGGCGTTAGGACATGCGGATGGGTTGAGCTTTGCGCCTTGGCCGGTGCACGATGAAGACCTTGCGAAGGACGATACCATCAAGATGGGCGTTCAAATTCTCGGAAAGACGCGAGGCGAGATTGAGATTACACCGGATGCCGACGAAACGACGGCGGTCGAGACGGCCAAAGCGAATCCCAATGTGGCGCGCTATCTCGAGGGCAAAGCGATCGTTCGAGTCGTCTACAAGGCGGGTCGGATCTTGAACTTCATCGTGAAGTGAGTGCGCTTCGGTCGCGGTCGCGGTCGCGTTCTGCGCGCTTGGTCCGGTCGAGGATAACGAGCTGACCGCAGGCCGCACCCTCGCCTGCGGTCGGGCTGGCGCCTCGGGCGTGTCGGACGGTGGCGACGTGACCCGCTGTTTGCAATGCCTGCCGAAAAGCGAGCACACGGCGATCGGTGCTGCTCCGAAAGGGCGCGCCCGGGATCGCGTTCCAAGGGAGCAGGTTGAAGCGTACCGGCGTTTCCCAAGCGCGGAAGAGGGCCAGCGTGTGCTCGATGTCTTCGTCCGTGTCGTTGACGCCGTCCATCAGCGTGAGCTCGACGAAAAGCGAGATAGCCTTTTGCGCACAAACCTCCCTGAACATTTCGGCAAGGTCTTGCACGCGTGTCCCACGAGGCTGGGTCGGAACGAGCGTCCGACGGATGTCGTCGCGCGCGCTGTGAAGCGACCAAGCAAGTTGCGCGCGCAACGCGGCGGCCTGCCGGATGCGCTCGAGGCTTGGTCCTACCGTCGACACGGTGATGAAGCGGGCCCCGAAGCCGAAGCCGCGGCCTCCGGAGAGGACGTCGAGGGCACGGGTCACGGCACTGAGGTTATCGAGCGGCTCGCCCATCCCCATGAAGACGACGTTGCGGATCGTCGGGAGGTTGCGTGTGCGTGCGATCGAGATCGCGGCGAAAACCTGCGCGACGATCTCGTGGGCTTCGAGGTTTCGACGCAGACCCATGGTGGCCGTGAGGCAGAAGGTGCATCCGCGGGCACATCCGACTTGGGTTGAAACACAGACGGTTGTCCGGTTTGGGCGAGGAATGAGAACCGTTTCGACCTTGTCGCCGGGTTCTTCTTCTCTTTCGCCTTCGTCCGTCCTTGATGCCGATCCTTCTGAGGCTTCCCTCTCTTCGTTGGCGCTCGTCCTCAGAAGCAGCTTGATGGTGCCATCCGGCGCTTTCGTCTGCCTTTCGAGTGCAGGCGGCGAGAAGCGGGTGTTGGCTCGTAGTCGGGCGCGAGCTCCGGGCATGAGGGCAGCGCTCGTCCGGGGGTCGTCCGCCTGCCTGAGGCAACGGAAGACATCGAGTGCGCGGCCGGGTCCGCCGAGAATCTGGGTGAGCTCTCGGAAGGGTAACCCGAGCAGCGCAGGTCTGGTCGGCGAGGTCATCGTCCGCAGGTTGCCGGGGCGATCGCGGCCCGGCAACGAACATTCAGGTGCCGATCGGAATTTGAGTGACGGGGTCGAGGCGTTTTGCTAGGACACTCCGTGACGCGCCCATAGCTCAATTGGATAGAGCATTGGACTTCGAATCCAAGGGCTGGGAGTTCGAGTCTCTCTGGGCGCGCCATCATCACACTTGCATCTTTGGCGGCAGCGCTCGTCGAAACCTTTTGTGGCCTTTGCTTCTTCTCTGGCGAACGGGCTCACGCCATGGATTTCGGAGTCGGCGCCATGTGAGCGGACCGAGACGCGTCGCGCCCACCCCTCGAGATGGGTCGCACGATGCATGGCCTCAGCTCCGCGGTGTTTCTGGGTTTGGTTCGGATGCGGCGGACGGCTTGGATTCGACGGCGTCGGCGGGCCGTGAAAGGGCTCGACGCTTGGATCGAGCGCTCGGTGGGGTCCCGATGAGATACGTGACGCACAGGGGGCCGAGATAGGGCTTCCGTCCGATCTTCCACGTGTAGCCGGCGTCGCTCCCATCGAGGCTCTGGACAAGCGCGCGGAGTTCATCCGTTGAGTAGGTCCGAAGACCGGAGATCATGCCGTCGATCCACGCAACGAGAGGGACGACCGGGAGGCCGTAAGTCAGCGCCAGTCGTGTGGGCGCTCGAGGTTGAATGAAAGGCGTGGTGAGCCAAACCTGGAGGGGTATGGTGATCGAGCCGAGCAAGAAAGCTGCGCTTCGATCGGCGAGCTCGAAAATGCCAATGCCTGCGCCTTGGCGAACTGCATCCTGCAAGACGCCTCGAGCCTGGGGCTCATCCAGATGATGGAATGCATTGAATATTGTTCTGAAGCCCGGGATCTCGACGCGCGTCGCGTCTACGGGATCACGCACAAAGGCTACGCGCCCAGGATTGTCGAGACTCATTTTCTCGAACGCTGTCAGGTTCGGGAAAAGGTCGGTGAGGAGGATCTGAGGTTGCGGGCCCCGAAGAGCACGGTCGAGCTCGGGCAGAAGTCTCGCCCAGGGCCCAGCCCCGCCAGCACACAGATCGACGATCTGAGCTGACTGGGTTTCACGAAGCGCGTCCGCGAGATCCGGGGCCACGACTCTGAACGGATGCAACGCCGACTGCATGACGTGCAGGTAGTCTGTCGCACACGCTCGGACGGGGGCAGGAAAGCTTGGATGATCCTCGAGCTCACGCAACCAGTCTCGGGCCAACCGCCCAGCTGTCAGGCGCCTGGCGCTTGGCTTGCGTATGAGCTCCGGGAGGGTGTCGAGAGACCTGGCCACGGCGATTTCGGATTTGCCTGGAAGGCGAAGTTGGGCGGAATCCCGCCGGATGGAAACGTTGGGTGCCTGAAGCCAGGGACTGGAACGACCGTGTCGGACAGGGGGAGGCATCGCGTTGATGCGGTAAGTATCGCTGCGAATGCGTTGCGGTTGCGCGGGACTTCTCGGCGAACCGCTCGTTCGCTCCGACGGCAAACAGCAGCTCGCGGGGCGTGATCTGCGCCCCCAAGAACCTGAGACCAAGAAGCGTAGTCGAGCCCCTAGATGTGCTCGGCCGAAATGCCGATCCCTTCGTTCACTGTTCCCGGTTCACATTCACATTCCCCGCTCCGATTCGCGTTCCTCATGCCCGGTTCCCTGCTCCCGGGTCCCCGTTCATGCGACGCCAATCACTCCCGGACGATGGGCGACAACGGAGAGGAGCTGGGGCTGGGAGCTGGGAACAGGGGACGGGGAACAGCAATCGGAGCGGGGAATGTGAATGTGAACCGGGCATCGGAATGAGTGCTCAGCGGGATTCGTCAGAGCCCGCCGTCTTTGCGGAGCTCATCAGGATTGCGACCAGCTCGCCGGCCTCGCGGAGCAACGGCGGGATCTCGTATTGAGGGGCCAGGTTCGCGCGTTGGACCAGGCCGAGCCAATAGACCGATTCGCGCATCTCCTTGGCCGCGAGGCTCACCTTGTGCACGAAGTCTCGCCGGCTCTGGGCGCTCGAGCCTCCTCGTAGTTGGACCCGCCCGACGTGGCCGAGCGAAGAAGCTGATCGGCAATGTGCTTGCCAGGGCGATCTTGCGGGAGCGCGGCCACGAGCCGGACGACCGACGCTCCAAAGTCCACGAGTCGCGTGGCGATGTTGTCTCCCTTCATACGGATGATCTGCGGAAGCCGCTCGGCTCTGTCCACGACGTTCGCTCCGGAAATCGTTCCGGTCGAACGCAGCGGATGGACCACCGCGGATGCGCGTCCGATCTCATGCCTGGAGCGGCCTACCCGTATAGGTCCAGCGGAACGGCTTGGCGAGCACCCTGTTGAAGTATTCGACGAATTGGAAAACGCGCGATCGCAGATCGTCGATCGAAGTGAAGCTGGATCGTTTGAGAAGCCGCCGGGCGAGGATAGAGAACCAGATTTCGACCTGGTTGAGCCAGGAGCAATGACGGGGCGTGTAGACGAAGCGAATCCGATGAGACGGATCTTCAAGGAACTTCCGGCGCGTCTTCTTTGACTTCAAGATGCCCTGCTTGCCCTTCACGCCAAGGGCCTCCTCCAACCCGCAGCGCCGCGCGACGAGCCGCACGAGGCTCGCGGATCGGTGCGTGTCGAGTTGGTCGACGACGAAGATCCACGTTGCCCCAGGATCGCTTTCAACCGTCTTGTCGATGTGGGCCGCGAAGTCGGCCTCGGTGCGAGTCGATCCAATCGACGGACAGATTACTTTGCCCGTCGCCACATCGAAGTTCGCGATCAACGACAACGTGCCGTGGCGGATGTACTCGAACTCGACCCGTTCGACGAGGCCGGGTCGCACCGGTTTCGTTTCGTGGAGGCGCTCGAGCGCCTGCATCCCCGTCTTCTCGTCGGTGCTCACCACGTGCGTACCCACGGCCGCGAGTTCGGGAGCGTCGCGGTACGTGTCGCAGATCTTCTCGACGTCTGCCTGGTGCTGCTCGGGCGCTTCGCGCTTGTCCCGCGAAGTCAGCCAGTACTGACTCTTGTGCGGTCGCAGGTCCGACTCGCTAAAAAACGGTCGACCTGCCTCGGTGAGATGCTCTCGACGATCCCCCTCTTCATCGCTTCGCGCGCCAGCTCCGGTGGCGTCCAGTGCGAGACCGGAAGTCCGCTTTCCGCAGGCGGCTCGCAGGCCAACGCGATGATCGATGCCACTTCTTCCGGGGTAAACTTCGAGGGTGCGCCACTCCGCTCGTTGTCCTCAAGCACGCCGAGGATCAGCTTCTCCAGATCCTTGCCGTTCGCGCCTCCATTCTCTGCATCGACCAGGGCTGCGCTTGCTCCAACCCAACGGACACGCCACCGCCGCACACGTTGCCGGTCCACGCCCAGCTCGTCTGCTTGCTCCTCGTTGTTTCGGCCCTCGGCTGACATCAGCACGATCCGGCACCGCTCCACCAACCGCTGTGGCGCCACCTTCGCCCGCGTAAGTGGCTCGAGCACAGCCCTCTGCTTCGGCGTCACCTCGACACTGACCGACCTCTTGCCCATACGATCCCCTCCCTGGAGATCGCCACACCATGATCCGCGCTCGAGGTCTGCGCAAGAGCGGCTCGAAATCTCAGCCGAGCACATCTAGTGGGCGGTCGTTGTGGGGGTCGTGGCGCCTGAACCGGTGGGTGGAATCCCATCGGCGAGGACCGATGGGGCGGCGGCCGGGCCGCGCAGCTTCAGGTAGAAGCTCTCCGGGTCCTCGTGCGCGAGCGCGTGCTTCAGCACTTCATCCATGTGGTCGACGCAGATGATCTCCATGTCCTGCCGGACCGACGTCGGTATCTCGCTGATGTCCTTTTCGTTCTCTTTCGGGATGAGCACAGTGCTCAGCTTCGCTCGATGAGCGGCGAGCGCTTTCTCCTTGAGTCCACCGATAGGCAGGACGCGACCCCGCAACGTGATCTCCCCGGTCATGGCGAGGTTGCGTCGAACCGGAATCCTCGTCAGCGCGGAGACGAGTGAAGTCGCCATGGTGATACCGGCCGATGGACCATCCTTGGGCATCGCGCCATCGGGGACGTGAATATGAATGTCGATCCTTTGGTAGAAGTTGCGATCGAGACCAAGGTAGTCGGCGCGCGAACGCACGTAGCTCATGGCCGCCTGCGCTGACTCCTGCATGACATCGCCCAGTTTGCCGGTGATGATCAGCTTGCCTTTGCCTGGCATGACCGTGACTTCCGTCATGAGGATGTCTCCGCCGACGGAGGTCCAAGCCAGGCCGTTGGTCAGCCCCACTTCGTCCGTGGTCTCGGTCTGGCCATAGCGGTACTTCCACACGCCAAGGTAGTGAGGAATCCGCTTCTCGGTCACCGTGAAGCGGCTCTCCTTCTTTGGCGTCCTGTTTCGAGCCTTCAGCGTCTCTCTCGCGATCTTTCGGCATACGCTCGCGATCTCGCGTTCGAGACTGCGGACGCCCGCCTCTCGCGTGTATCGCCGGATGATGAGCTTGAGGGCGCTGTCGCGAAACTCGACGGGGATCGAGCCGAGCCCATTGGATTCGAGCTGCTTTGCGACCAGATACCGGCGGCCGATCGCCAGCTTCTCGATCTCGGTGTAGCCCTCGAGCCGAATGATTTCCATGCGGTCCTGGAGCGGGGCCGGAATGCCCGCCGTCAAGTTGGCGGTGGCGATGAACAACACCCGCGAAAGATCGTAGTCGAGGTCGAGGTAGTGATCGTTGAACGACCCGTTCTGCTCGGGATCGAGCACTTCGAGGAGAGCCGACGACGGATCACCGCGGAAATCGGTCGACATCTTGTCCACCTCATCGAGGAGGAACACAGGGTTGCTCGAGCCCGCCCGCTTCAGAGACTGGATGATTTTGCCGGGAAGCGCGCCGATGTATGTCCGGCGATGGCCCCGGATCTCAGCCTCATCTCGCACGCCGCCCAGGGACATGCGGACGAATTTCTTGTTCATCGATCGCGCGATGGACTTCGCCAGTGACGTCTTCCCGACGCCAGGCGGACCGACGAGACAGAGGATCGGACCCTTCGGCTTCTCTACGAGCGCCTGAACGGCGAGGTGTTCGAGGATTCGGTCTTTGACCTTCTTCAGGCCGTAGTGGTCCTCATCCAGGACGATCTCGGCCCGCTCGATGTCGAGGTTGTCTTCCGTGTATTCCATCCATGGGAGTGCAAGAACCCAGTCGATGTAGTTGCGCACGACGGTCGCCTCGGCCGACATGGGCGACATCATCTTCAGCTTTCGCACCTCGGTTCGGACGCGCTGCTCGGCGTCTTGGTCGAGCTTCTTCGATGCGATGCGGTCTTCGATCTCCTGGATCTCGTTCTTGAACTCGTCACGCTCACCCAGCTCCTTCTGGATGGCCTGCATCTGCTCGTTGAGGTAGTACTCCTTTTGCGTCTTCTCCATCTGCTTCTTGACGCGTGTGCGGATCTTCTTCTCGACCTGGAGAATCTCGATCTCGGACTGCATCAACTCGTGGAGTCGTTCGAGTCGTCGCTTGGGGGCCCCCGTTTCGAGGAGCGCTTGCTTGTCGGGGAGTTTGAGCGTCAGGTAGCAAACGATGGTGTCGGCGAGCTTCGATGCGTCTTCGATGGATGAGACGACATTGAGGGTCTCGGGCGGGATGCGTTTGTTGAGCTTCTGGTAGGCTTCGAACGTCGCCTGAATGGAGCGGATGAGCGCTTCGATCTCGATGCCCGGTTCCGCCGGCTGTTCAACTTCTTCGAAGCGAACCATGAAGAAGGCGTCGCTGGACCGGTACTCGGCGATACGCGCTCTTCGCTTGCCTTCGACGAGCACCTTGACCGTCCCGTCGGGGAGGCGCAGGAGCTGGATGATCGCCGCCATCGTCCCGACCTCGAAGATCTCGTCGGGGGTCGGCTCATTCGTCTTTGCCTTTCGCTGGGCGGCGAGGAGGATCTCCTTCGTCGAGGCCATCGCCGCCTCGAGTGCGGCGATCGAGCGCTCGCGCCCAACGAACAACGGAACGACCTGATGTGGAAAAACGATGATGTCTCGGAGGGGCAATAGGGGAACCAACGACGTTTCCGACATGGCGAAGACATCGTTGCATCCGGAGGTCGAGGGTGCAACTCCTACCGCGCATTTGGCGCGCGGATTTCATTCGCTAAAGGAATAGACGACCTTGAGGAGCTGTCCTTTCGTGACCTTGACCTCCATCTCGGATTCGTCTCCGCCTTTCACGAGTTGGATGACATGCTTTCCGGGGCGGGTGGCGGTCACGGTGAGATCCTTGGCGAGACCCACCTTCTTCCCGTCGAGATGCACGACCACTTCCCCAGGCTCGATTTGCCACTCGATGCCCGTGGTCACCTGGGCCTTTTTGGACGAGGCTGCGGCGCACGATGACGTGCGATCGGCCCTCGTCGCATGTGCTACGCCTGAGGTGAGCGGTACGAGACCTAGGCAGAGTAGAATGGTCGGTCCGAGGCTGCGAAGCGTGAGATCTTTCATGATGTCCTTCGGAATGGTCTCAGCTTTGTTACGCACGAAGCAAGCGCCACCTCGGCCGACGCCCGCCTCCCTGGACGCGGTCGGTGCTCGTGCTCGTTTCTCGCCTTTCCTGGCTGGGTGATCGGGGGCGGCGGTGAAGACCGCAATTTATCGACGACTTCGGACGGGCGGCAGTTCGGCGAGGACAGCCAGGGCCGTCTGTTCTTCAACTTCGGACGGGTGACTGAACGTCTGGCGGAACGCTTCCAAGAGAGCGGCCAGTCCGAGCCCGATGGCTGCAGTCACGAGCATGCCCATGACCATCAACTGGTTTCGATTGGGCTTGGAAGGCAGGCCCGGCACGCGCGGAGGATCGACGAGCTGGAAGTTCTCTTGGAAGCTGTTCGCGGCGAGCAGTCGATCCTGAACCGTGTGTGCCCGCCGTTCGAGCATGGCGCGCTGCTGGGATTCGAGCTGGCTCGCTTCGGCGGATAGGCGTGCCCACTCGGATTGGAGTCCAGGCTTGCGAATGGAGATCTTCTCAAGGTCTGCTTTGCGCACGTGAAGGCGCTGGATGCGCTCGGCCACCATCATTCGACACTGATCCGGCGTCATCGATGCCCTCCGAGCGGCTGGTTCGCTCCCCTGGTTTTGGTCCTTGTCGCGTTCTGTCTGGCAGAGCTCGCGCTGCGCCTGGATCTCGGAGGTCTTGCGAGTGACCGCGGGGTGATTCTCCGTGTATTGCTGCAGCAGGACCTCGCGCTCTCGCTGAAGGTTTCTTAGCGCTTGGCACTGGGGACCGGTGCGCTGCGGGCGCGTTGGGGTGGGGTCCGGTTCGTCTGCGCTCGCGAAGCACCGCTTCATGTCGCCTTCGGCGCTTCGTATCTGGGTTTCGATGTCGCGAAGCGGCGATCCTTGCGGTTCACCCGTCTCTGGCGCGCGAATCACGATTTCAGGGTGTGCGGCCTGAAACTCGAAGAGACGCTGCTGGGCGTCCGCAACTTTGGGCGTCAGCTCGCGGAGCCCGCGGTCCAGAGCCTCGAGGGATCGAGCGTAGGGCGAGTCGAGCAGGTCCGACACGCTCGACAGCACGCGCTCGGTCACGAACGCCACGACGCGCTGCGCTTCTTTGGGTTGAGTCGACTCGAAACGAACGCCCACCGAGCCGCTTTCGCGGTCGAGGCCAAGCTCCCGCTTGAGATTCTTTAGCGCCATCTCGTAGGGCATCGACGCGCGCGTTCCGGGGTAGAGGTCCAACTCGTTGATGATGAGCATGAGTTCTTCGTTGGACGCGACCTCGCGCATCGTCGTGTTCAACAGATGCTGAACGTAGTGCTCGCCGAGGGCCTCGGTCCGAACGACGATGGTTGCGCGTGACTCATAGATCTTGGGGCGGGACAGGTAGTAGAGCACCGTGGCCACTGCGCCGATGGCTGCGATCATCACCAGAAGACGGATTCGGTGCATGATGATACGTCGGCTGATCACGAGCGGATCGACCTGGATCCGCAGGCCGCCGATATCAAACTCCTTGCCCTTGAGCTCCATTGCTCATCAGATACCACGCATGCCTTCCGCCGTGATGCTCAACGGGACCCTCTGTGCACCCGAACAGGCCACAATCTCTGTTCTGGATCGGGGTTTCCTGTATGGAGACTCGGTCTACGAGGTCATTCGCACCTATGGCGGTGTTCCGTTTGAGCTTGGCCGGCACCTCCAGCGTCTGGATGAGTCCGCGCGTCGCATTGGGATGGCGCTGCCTTGTGACGTCGCCACCATCGAGGCCGAGGTTTGGGGGGCACATGAGGCGACTCGGAACCCGGAGAGCTACCTCCGCGTCGTGTGTACCCGCGGCAGCGGGGAGATTTCGCTGGACCCGGCCGTGGCCCGGGATCCCCAGCGGATCGTGATTGCGCAGGCGCTCAATGCGCCGCCGCAAGTCGTCTACGAGGAGGGCGTTCGGGTGGCCCTGGTCGGGGTGCGCCGAAATCTCAAGGCCGCGATCGATCCCCAGGCCAAGACCGGAAACTATTTGAACTCCGTCTTGGCCTTTGGCGAGGCTCGGCGCGGCGGGTTCTACGAGGCCATCATGCTGGACCACCGCGACTTGGTCACTGAAGGGGCGTCGTCGAATGTCTTCGCCGTCTTTGGGAGCACGCTCGTGACGCCGCCCCTCGAGGCGGGCATCCTCAAGGGCGTGACGCGAACCGTCGTCACGGAGGTCGCCTCGCAAGGCGGCCTTCAGGTGCTCAACCTTCCACTCACGGAGTCAGCGCTCTTGAGCGCCGATGAAGTGTTCATCACGTCCTCGATCCGTGAGATCGTGCCCGTCGTCGCCATTGGGGAAACCGAGATCGGGCGTGAACCGGGGCCCATCTATCGCGAGGTTCGCCGCTTGTTCGGAGCCTACGTAAAGACCTATATCGCAAACCATTATGTGGCTCCAAGGCCGTAGCGAGATGACACGGCGAGGCAACCTGCCACGTCTGGGGCGCCGGCCGGTGGGCACAGGTCCGAAGTGCCGCCATCCGCCCGCGCTGAGTATTGGGCGGAAGTGCAACGATGGCGCAAACGTTGCACTCGGCTCAATCACCGACGCTCAGCCCTTGGTCCTTGGCCGGCAGGGTGACGTGGTGGGAGAATGATGAGCATATTGGATCAGAGAAGCGCACCGCGGGTTCGTGTTCAAGGGCTTCGCTTGGCCCTCCCCGACGGAGACCGCTTCGTTCGCGGCAACGTTTCGGTCGGGGGCGTTGGCTTCGAGACCGACGAATGTTTGCCGCTGGCCGTGGGGGATACGATTCGAGTCACCCTCGCCGCGACGGAAGACGACGAGGCGCTCGATTTCGTCGCAAGCGTCCGACACATCAAGGTGCCTCAACAGGGGCAGCCCTTCTACGTGGGGGCCGCTTTCCATGAGCCCGACGAATTGGTGATCAACCCTCTTTTTCGTTTCGTCGAGGAGTCTTTGCTCGCGGCCTTCTCGAAGCCAGGGCGGCTGAACGCTTCGGCCCGCGCCGGCACGTTGTTGGCCGACATGGCGTATTCATCTTGACCGGGCCCCAGCGAGGCGCGGACATACGGGTCTGAGGCCTTCCCGGAGGCCTGATCCGGATGAGCACGCGGGACGAAGACGCGTATGAGGCGGCGCTTGTTGAGGGCGCGCGCGCGATCGGACTCGACCTCTCCGCAGCCATGGTGGATGCGCTCGCTCGGCACCAGGGTCTCGTCAATCACTGGGCCAAGAAGATCAATCTGACGACGATTCGAGGACCGGCCGAGCAGGCGACGCTCCACGGGCTCGACTCATTGCTGTTCTTAGAGATGCTCGAAACGAACGGCCCCTCCGAAGTGACGGTGGTGGACGTCGGCTCGGGCGCGGGCTTTCCTGGGATTGTGATGGCGCTTGGACGCCCCTCTCTGCGGATGACTTTGCTTGAGCCCATACGTCGACGGGCCTCTTTTCTTCGCGTCGCCCTTGCGAAGCTTGAGCGTCCTGACGTCCGGGCGGTGGAGGGCCGCCTCGAAGCGCCGGGGGCGCCGGGGGCGGCAGGGGCGGCAGGGGCGCGCTTGGACGTCTGGCCGGCGGACGTCATCGTGTCCCGGGCGACCGTTCCGCCGCATCTTCTCGCGCCGCTGGCCGCACCGCGCCTTTGCCCTGGGGGTGCACTGATCTTCTCTTCGGGGGCGGCGGCGATCGGCGAGGTCGACGTGAAGAACCTCGCGGCTTCGACTGGGTTCGCGCACGCGGCGCGCCGGCGCTTCATCCTTCCGGGTGGGCAAGTCCGGGTGCTCGACCGTTTTGTTCGGCAACCAGAGCGTTGACCGACTTCGACGAGGACGTTATCGCTGAAGAACTTTGGGCGTTCTGGATATCTTGAAGCGCAAGACACCTCTCGAAAAGGCTACGAAGGATCTGCGAGAGCCTTACGCACAACCCGAGTATCGGCGCGCGGCGATGGACAAGCTGTTCGAGATGGGCACGGACGAAGCCTACACCGCATTGCTTCAGCGATTCACCTTCAATGCCAGCGGGCAGATTGCGGACGAGGCCGAGAAGCTCGAGCTCGTCGAACGGCTGGTGGAGGTGGGGGGACCGGCGGTCGAGGCTACGAAGCGCTTCATTGCGTCGGAAAAGAAGATCGCGTTCCCGATCCGCGCGCTGATTCGCATGCTCCCGAAGGCCGAGGCGCTGACCTACTTGTGTGATGTGCTCAAGCGATATGAGCCTCTCGATCACCGGTCGACCGAGGCGAAGCTGAACCTGATCGTCAGCATCAGTGAGTCCATCGAGTCGAAGGATGCGGTGATCTTCGTTCCGTACCTGCAGGACCATTCGGATGACGTCCAGTTTCAAGCGATTGGTGCGCTCGAGCGCGCCGGGAATCCAGAGACGCGCCTGGCGATCTGCGATGTCTGCTGCAGCGATGCGCACGCCGCGCGAATTCAGCGCCGCGCAGCCCAGGCGCTCTCGGACCTCGGTTGGTCGGTCAAGGAGCGGTTCGAGGATTTCACGCCCGACCTGAAGAGCGACTACGTGATCGGCAAGAAGGGACTTTTGGCGAAGAAACAATCGGCGGCCGGATGAGCGCCGACGTATCGCGGGCCAAGCGTGTCTCACTGACGGGCGGCGGCGATCGTCTCGATAGGGTGCTTGCGAAGGCGCTCCCTGATGTGAGCCGTCGTGCGGCCCGTGGTCTCATTTCCGCTGGCGCGGTCTTCGTGGCTGGTCGTCGATGCCGGGTCGCTTCTCGGTCCGTTCCGAACGGGACTTCGATCGTCGTGCATCTGCCGACGATGGCGGTCGACGACGCGCCCATTCCGCTTCCGATCCTTTTCGAGGACGAACGCATCGTCGTGATCGACAAGCCGCCCGGCATCCATGTCCATATGACGGAATCGTCCGGAGAGCCGTCGATCGTCGAGCGATGGCCGAACACCGTTTTCCCGGTCCATCGACTCGACCGAGGGACGTCAGGTGTCCTCCTCTTGGCCAAGGATAAGGTGCTCGCAGCTCGCCTCATGGAGGCCTTTCGCTTCCGAAGGGTCGAGAAGAGGTACGTGGCGGTCGTCGAGGGGAAGGTCCCGGATGGGACGATCGACTCGCCGATTGGCCGGGACCCTCGGCGCCCTCGTCTTTACGCCGTGCGCCAGGATGGACGTCCGGCGGTGACGATGGTTCGAACGGTTGCATCGATCGAGAACCTCAGCGTCGTCGCGGTCGACTTGGGCACGGGTCGCACGCACCAGATCAGGGTCCATCTTTCGAGCGCGGGCGCACCGATTCTGGGCGATCGCGCGTACGGGGGGCGGAGTCATGTGAGGATCGGTGAACGCATCGTACATGTCGAACGGCCGGCGCTTCACGCGGCGCGTCTTCGTATTGCCCTTCCGGACGGCGAGCGGACATTCGTGGCCCCCGTACCTGCCGACCTGCGCATCCTGGACCCGGCGGGGCTGGCCCTCGAGACGGCGTACGCGTAGCTTGTTTCCATGACTTTCAGATCGGTCGTGTTCGTGGTCGGCTTCGTTGCAGCGAGCGGGTGGGCGACGCGGGTGAGCGCAGAGGGCACGGATGATGCGGAGGCGCCGCCGCCCGCTCCCGCCAAAGCCGCGGCGTCGAGCGCGGGGCAGAACGCGTCGCCGAAGGTGACCACGGCGCCGCGCCCTTCAGCGAAAGACATTGAACAACAAGTCATCGGTGCGATCGCGCGAACGGCCGGCGCCATCGATGCCTGCAACGACGCATACATCGGAGAGTACCCGGCGGCGAAGGGCACCGTGAGCCTGACCGCGGGCGTCGAACGCCCGGGCACGGTGTCGACGGCGAGCGCCGAGACGAGCCTCGAAGGCGCGCGCAACCTTCGCTACTGTCTCGAGCGCGTCGCGCGATCGTGGCGATTCCCTCCGCTTACGACGGGAAAAGAGAAAGAGGATCTGACCATCACCATTCCGATCGCCAAGGGCGCGAAATTCAAACTCAAGAAGCCGGGCGAAAAGGAGCAGGAAAGCAAGCCCGCGGCAGGGAAGAAGCCGCGCGAAGGCTTCATTCGCTTCTTGCCCGAGAGCTTTCTCCCTTCTTGGAAGCCTGAGTCTGAAGCGGGTGGAACGGCCAGCGATGAGTAGCGTGTTTTCGCGGCGCCGCTTTCCAGCCTGTTTCTTCTTGCTCGCGCTCGTTTCTGCGACGCCGGTGCATGGTCAATCCTCCCAGAACCCGTCGGGAGGGCAAGACCGCGTGTCTGATCTCCCTCCCGGGGAGATCTTGACTTTTTGGGGCGTTCGCCAACTCGAGCAGGATGAGTCGATCTCGGACGAGCGGAAAGTCGAGGAATGGCAGGCTTTCGTGGACCGCACGGCCGAACAGGTTCGCTACGCAAAGAAGGCCATCGATTTCTGGAAGAACGCCTCGCGGCAGCGGCTCTTCGATCTGGCGGGGCGTATCGAGGGCCAGCGCGACCGGACACCGGAGGAGAAGATTGCGGCCTGGGTCGAGGTGCGGAAGGCCTACCCAAAAGGGCGCGAACGAACCATCGCGGAACGGCGGATCGTCTTCTGGACCGAAGAAGAGACGAAGCGCAGGGTCGGGGAGGCGGAAAAGACCGAGAAGGCGAGGCGACCCAAGGCCGAACGCATTGCGGCTTGGGGTGGCGTTGTGAGCTGGGCGAAGAAGGGCCCCGAACTCAAGGCTGCGCTCAAGCGGATTCAGCAACTCCAGGATCAGCTCTATCGGGAGGCCGTGAGTGCGGACCGCATCCGTCGCCTCGCACCGGAGACGAAGCTGGGTCTTTGGCGCGAAGTGTTGCGCGGTCGCCCGACCGCGGCACAACGCCGGTTGGCCGAACGCCGGATTCGGGCGCTCGTTGGGTCGAGCACGTCCGACGGGGAGAATGACGAAGGCGACGCCCCTTAGATGACGCCCCTTACTGCTGATCGGGCCCTTAGTCCTCTTGGATCCTTCGAAGCCTAAGGACCGCCTCCATGCGCAGGTCGTCGACAACGCCGCGTTCGCTCGGTTCGTCGCGCACGGGGACCGGCCCGGAGGGGGATTCTTCATCGAGGCCGATGCATACGATTGTGGTATCGTCGAACTGGGCCGCCTCGGAGACATGGGCTTGGCAACTTCGCACGGCGGCGTCAAGAACCTGGCTCGCGTTCCACGGCGCTTCCAGCACGGCCCGTTCGAGGCGTTCCATCCCGTACATTTCTTGTTCCGGCGACATCGCCTCGACCAGGCCGTCGGTGTACAGGACGACCGTGTCGCCGGGCTGAAGCTCGAAGGATTCGGAGACGTATTCCGGATCCGGCAGGACACCCAACGGCAGGCCGGATTGGCGATCCAGTGAGATGGTTTCCGTGGAAGCTCGGCGCTTGACGAGTGGCGGCATATGGCCGGCATTCGCGATCTGGAGGCGTCGGCCGCCCGCGTCGAGCACGACGTAGATCAACGTGACGAAAATGTCGTCCTGTCCGCCCTCGATGACCGCACGGTTCATCCAGCGGAGGACGCGCGCCGGATCGGGCTCTGCCAGCGCGAAGTACCGGAGGTCGCGCGTGAGTCGAGCCATGTAGAGCGCCGCGCTTACGCCTTTGCCCGAGACGTCCCCGACGACGATGCCGAGGCGGTCGTCCGGAAGCCGCACGAAATCGTAGAAATCTCCGCCGACTTCATAGGCGGGGTCGTAGCGGGCGGCAAAGGTGTACCCGGGGAGACGGGGAATACGACGCGGCAAGAAGCTCTGTTGGATGCGCTCCGCGAGCTGGAGGTCCTGCTCGAGCTGTTGTCGTTTCAGGAGTTCTGCGTGAAGCCGAGCGCTTCCGACCGCGGCGGCGGCTTGGCCGCAAATGCCGGAGAGAAGCTCCAGGTCGGCTTGTGAGAAAGCGGCGATGCCTTTGCTGTCGATATAGACGGTCCCGAGCGCCTCGCCGCGCCACAGAAGCGGTGCAGCCATCATCGCACGAATGCCGAAGTTGGCGATCGAACGTCCGCTCTTGAAGCGCTGATCTTCCATTGCGTCGTGCGAGAGCACCGCACGTCGCTCGGTCATGACCTCGTGCAGAATCGTTCTCGAAACGGAGAACTCCTCGCGATCGAGGGCTTGCTTTCGCTTCACTGCCCTTGGCACGAGTTTCTGACCTGTGTCATCGAGCAGCATGATGAACGCGCGCTCGGACCGCGGGAACACCTCGAACAAATTGTTGAGAATTTCAGGCAGAAGCGCGTCGAGATCGAGGATGCTCGAGATGGCCTCGGACACCGCATAAACCGTCTTCAGGCGTGAGGCCATGCGTGCGAGGTCTTTGGGGCTCGTGACCGCCGTGAGATATTGCGGGTCGAAGATGCCGGGTTGGTTGGCGTCGACCGTCTTGACGATTCGGGGCTCCGTGGTCGTCGAGCCGACCATGGTGACCGAGTCCGCCTCTTTTTCCCGTTCTTCGAAGAGAAACTGGGCGCTGCACACGCGGATCGTGTCGTTGTTGCGCAGATAGGCCCGCGTTATGGCGCGGTCGTTGACGAAAGTTCCGTTGCCGGATCCGAGGTCTTCCACGAAGTAGCGGCCCTCGACGCGCATGATGCGTGCGTGACGCCGCGAGACGGTCAGGTCTCGAATGTGGACTTGGCAATCCAGAGCGCGGCCCAGCACGCAAACATCCTTGAGCTCGTAGAGGGCGCCCGCGTTTGGGCCTTCGACCTCCCGAAGCTGTCCGACGGTCTGGGCGCGCGAGGTGGCCACTTAGACGCTGAACCTCCGAACCGCAGTGTCGACGCCGTCGTAGATCTCGAAAGCGCGATCGAGTCGGAGGAGTTTGAAGATTTCGTAGGGTTGGCCGGTCAGGCGCGCGATCTTGACGTCTCCTTGAAGCGTTCGAACGCGCTTGAAGAGCGAGACGATCGCACCCACACCCGAGCTATCGATGAGCTCGAGGCCACGAAGGTCGAAGACGACGTTGATTCGCCGCGCAGACAAGAGGGCTTCGATCTCCTTCTTGAGGGCGGGCGCAGTCAGCGCATCGAGATTTCCTTTTAAAGCGAAGACCGTAACATCGCCTTGATCCGCTTTGTCATATTCGAGCATCGACCACTTCCTCCTCGTCTTCTATCTCGGCCGCCAACTGTCCTTCGCGTCGGACGAGTCGCCTCGGGAACCCTATTTCGCTCCTGTGTGCTCTGACAAGGCGACTTCTTCGGCTTTGGCAATGTGTTTCTCCATGCTCAGCACGTTGCGTCCGTCGATCCGGTCATACCGTACCCGATCCATGAAGCTCTCGATGATGAACAGACCAAGGCCTCCCTCCGGGAGCGCATCGAGGTCGGGCGGCGGGACATCTCGCGGCTCGAATGGGCGTCCCTCGTCCGTCACAACGACGCGCAGGATCTCGTCCCCGAGGAAGACGTCGACCGAGATGGCGCCGGGCGGGCCTCCTTCGTAGGCGTGGAGAACCGAGTTGTTGAACGCTTCGACGAACGCCGAGATGATGTGGTGCTGCGCCTCCATGCGAAGACATAAGTGGCTGAGGAAAGCGCGGGCTGCGTCGCGATACTCCAGGCGGGCCGGCAAGACGAACAGGAACGCTTCCCCCTTGGGACCCTGGGGTGGTTCCCGACCGGGTCCGGGTCCGGATGTGGGTTGACTCGTCGGCATCCGCCCCCATCCCTTTACCGGCAGAACGAGGTTGGGAGCAACAGCCACATTGACCTAGACTTCCGGGAGCGGTACCTGTCGTCGGGGTCTAGGCCGTGTCGGGTCTAGGCAACCTTTGAAAAAGGACTCCACGTGGACTGGAAGGCGAGAGCCCTGAAGCGCGCGATCGACGTTGCTGGGGCGACGGCAGGTTTGGTCATTACGGCGCCTCTGTTCCCTCTGTTGGCGGCGGCTGTTCGACTGACCAGCAAGGGTCCGATCTTCTATGAGCAAGTACGCTGTGGGGCTGATCGAAGGGCAGGCGTCGCACCTCCACACACGGTCAGCGAGCAGCGGCATGACAGTCGCGGCTACCGGACCTTTCGGATGAAGAAGTTCCGGACGATGCGGGTCGATGCTGAGGCCGCAACCGGCGCGGTGCTGGCCAAGCAGAATGACTCGCGTCTGACGCCGATCGGTGGGTTCCTTCGGAAGACACGCCTTGATGAGTTGCCCCAGCTCGTCCACGTCTTGCGTGGCGAGATGAGCTTGGTTGGGCCTCGTCCCGAGCGGCCCGAATTGATGGACAAGATCGAGGTGGCGGTCCCGTTCTTCCACGAACGAATGCGGCTCATCAAGCCCGGCATTACCGGCTTGGCCCAGATCAAGCTCGCCTATGATGGCTCGTTTGATGGCAGCGAAGAAAGCACTCGGCATCTCGAGGAAATACTCAAGGACGTTAAGATCAAGGACGACGAGGGCGACGCCAATCGCATCTTCGCGAACAAGCTGCTCTACGACTTGGCCTACAGTGCGATCTTGGAGACGCCGTCGGAGTGGTTGAAGACCGACCTTGAGATCATGTTGAAGACCCCATGGGTCATGATCGCGGGCAAGGGGCGCTAGCGATCGCCCACGCCCACTGTATCGTCGCCCAAGCCCACTGAATCGTCGACCGACGCGCACAGTTTGAAGGGCCCGAGCGGTCGGGTTGGATCTTCAGCTTGCTTGGCTCGGAGGCGAGCCGCGACGGCTGCCGTTTTCGCTTCGGGCCGTTGTTCCTGGATTCGCTCATAGAGCTCAGCTCGGAGCGCCTCGGCGTCGGCGATGCGCCCGCGGCTCGCGGCCGCGGTTTCCGTGGCGTAGATCAGTGCACCCTCCACATCGCCTTCGTCGGCAAGAGCGCGCGCCAGGGCGAGGAGCCCGTCCACGTCCCGCATGCGGTCGGGCTCGCGGGCGACATCGGAGAACGCGAACAAGCCCAGAGTCGTCCAGGCTACGACGCCGGGCGAGAGCGGGCTTCCGGGGAATAGACCGCGCGCTGCTCCGGGCAAGAGGGCGCGATCGACCAACCTCCCGTCGGCCGAAAACCAGATGAGATCGCCGGACTCGAAGAGGACGGCGACGGTGCTTGCGTTGGCGACCGCGCTGACGGCGATGCTCGGTCCCTCGATTCGGGCGGTCTCGATGGGGGGCGATCTCAGCACATCGTAGATGGCGACTTGGCGATCGCCGAATCCGAGAACGACGAATCTGGCTTCGCCGCCCAAGAAGTGAGCGTCGGCGGGGGTTGGAATGGGGGCGCCGCGCGGCTTGCCGTCGAGGGCATCCAGCACGGTCAGTCCGTCGGGTCCGAGGGTCACGACCTTTTCGCGCGTCATGCGTACGGCCCGCGGCCTCGACACGGGCGTGCTCCACGCCGGCGTCCGTTTCCCAGGCCGGAGCAACGATAGAATGGTGGTTTCGGGAACGATGTCAGGTGCACTGGGCGATGCCTCCTCCGACGCGGGGCGCGAGCTCGGCGTCCCGGCGCTTTTCGGAGCACGATTCGGGACGGCTTTGACCATCACGCCCAGCATCCCCGACGCGATGGGGGACACGTCGACCGCGACTTGCCCCAGTGTCCCAAGCCCGAGGTCCAGCCAGGTGACGCGCTGGCGTTCGAGAACGCCCAGCACGCCGCTCGTGACAACGACGGGCTGGGATCGGTCGCCGAGGGACAAACTAGGCAGTGCCCGGGACCAGCGCGGCGTGAGGCGCGCGTCGAGCCGCGCAAGGGTTCGGTCATGCAGCGTGATGTATTGGCCTCTCGATATCGCGACGAGGCCTGGAACCGGGCGCGGTAGGCTCGTGTCCGTTCCGTACTTGGCGTCGACGACCAAAGGGGGCTCACGAAGTTCGTCGCGGACGATCACGAAACGTCGATGGCTTCGGAGAACGAAGGTCGCGTCTTCGGCCATCGGAAGAACGAGAGCCCAGCGTTGGGCGCGGTCGTCGGTGTACATGAAATAGGTCTCGAAGGCGGCCGCCGCGCCACGGGGGTCGCGCGTGCGAAGCGCAACCCGCGCGCGCTCGAGGGCGGCGCTGGCAAGGTCCTGATCGGTCTCGCTGCGCGGGGGTGGGGTCCTGCGACCGGACGACGAGGCGGCCGAGGCGAGCGAGGCCTCCACGTGCCGTCGACCTTCGACCACTTCAGGCAGTGCGTGGCTGCCGCGAACGGATCGAGCCCGTGAGAACATCACGCGCGCCTGAGCGAAATCTCCGTCGTAAAGACGCAACGCGCCGAGGCCGAGGAAGCGATGTGCGGTGGTAGGCTGAGACAGCGGCCGAAGCAGCTTCGTCGTCTCGGCGGGGACGTCTCGCCCCAGAGATCTCGTGAGGTCGACCGCGAGCTCGGCGACCAGGCCGTCGAGCTCCTTGAGAAGCCCACTGCGCGTAAGGAATAGAGGCGGCGCCGATGCACGTTCGACCCGAAGCGCGACGGTGATCGTTCCGTCGATGTCGTCCTTCTTGGGCGCCCGAACTTCGCCCCGTATGACGCCCGCGTTCTGGGAGAGAAACGACGAAATTCGGCGCGCGTGGGCAGGGCCGGAGAGGTCCATCGTCGGCCAGCCGAGGTACCGGAGTTTCTGAGCGAGCACGGCTGCCGTGCGCGGCCCCTGCCAAAGATTTCGTGGCGTCGTTTCGAAGTCGGTCAAGGCGAGCGGCGTGAGGCCGCGTGCGTCCGCGGGTGTGGCGGTCGCTACGGCGGTCAGGCCTATGGTCAGGCCTACGGTCAGACCTGCGGTCAGGCCGAGCGCAGCCGGCAAAGCCGTTGGCAGCATGACCTGATTCTAGCAGGGCGGTGTGCGTTCCGACACGATAGGTTCTGAAAGCTCCAGGCCCAAAGGTCTTTGATGGTCGAGGGCAGATTTCCTTTGCTATGGTCGTCGCGTGTCAAGTCTCGCCCGTCTTGGGCTCGTCGCCGGTGCCTGCTTCCTGGCTGGGGGCGCACTCGGCGCGTATGGAACGCGCACGCTTTATGGGAACGAACGAGATGTTCGCCATCCGAATCCCGATGAGTCGTTCTGCCCGCCTTGCCCGGACTGCCCAAGCTGTCCACCGGCTGAGCCTTGTGGTCATGTTCCACCGCCCGACGACACACCCGCCCGCTTCGCACCCGCCAGTGAGACGCCCGCGGTGACCGCGGTCCCAGGCCTGCCGCCCGCACTCTTGGCTAAGGCGCAGTCCATGATGCAGCGAGTCGTCGAGCTTTGTTTGGTCGGCGCTGAGGAAAGCAAAGGCCTCCTGGTCGTGACCTTCACGCTGACCTCGAGCGAGGGTGTTGCGTCCATCGCTTCGGCCGAAGTCTCGGAGCGCAAAGCTTTGGAGGATGATTCGCCCGCCGAGGACTGTGTCCTCGAGCGTGCGAAGGAAATGCGGCTGGAGTGGGGCGGCGAAGATGGACGCCAAGAGTTCTTGATGCCGCTTCAGATCCGGCCGAAGCTGATGGAGCCGACGGAGCCGACGGAGCCGTAGCTGACCGGCGAGGCGGAGCCCTCGATCCAGGAAGCTCGACTGCCCGACCAGGGCTTCTAGGATCCCCGGGCGATGACTTACCGGCGGGGGCGGGCGGCCGGCGAGGCCGGCACGACGATCGACGCCGTCGCCATGTTGCCTGCTTCGTCGACCACGCGCACTTGCAAGGTTCGGGGACCCGAGGTCGGCGCATGTTTCGATCCGAAGACCTTCGGGTCGAAGTCGAGCGCGAGGCGTTCCCGCTTCGCGTCGATGAGGCCGTCGGCGGCCGGGAACATCAGCCATGGGCTTCCATCCACCGCGAAGTCGGCGTCGCTGATCGGCGAGCTCGCGTCTCGTGCCTCGGCCTCGATGTGAAGCTTTCCGCTCGGCAGCCAGTTGGCCTTGAGCGTCTTGATGGTGGGGGGCTGGTTGTCGATCACGAACGGTTCGGAGATGTTCTCGTCCGTTCGCGCCAGCGAGGGTGGATTGGACGGGCGATCGGTGGCCCTCACTCGGCCTTGGAATCGGCCGTCCGGATAACTGCGGCTATCAAAGCTCACGAACGTATCCTCAATGTCGCGGGCGAGTGAGCGCCACTTTGGATTCGGACCCTTCAACTGACGGATGTCGACCGAGAAGAGGAGGTCGTCGCGATTTGGGTCGCCCGCCGTCCATGCGATGGTCATGCTCCCGGGCCGAGTGCTCTGGCGAACACGGGAGCGCGACGCGCGCCCTTCTGGGGCTCGAAGGCTGTTGAGGACGCTCGTGTTCAAGGTGATGGTCTTGTCCTGTTCCTCTTCGGCTGGGAGCGCTTCGAGCTGCACGCCGCGCCGCAGGATGAACACTTCGCTGACTTCGGGGGCGACGTTGTGTCGAACGACCGACGCATGAAGTGACTTGAGAATCGGCGCTCTCTCGCCGGCCGATGCATGGAGAACCGCCTGGAGCTGGACGTATCGTCCGGGCGTCACGTCTACGTCGGCGCCGTCCGGATCGGTGACGGCCTTCGACCACGCGCTCCAGGTCTTGTCGTGCTCGCGCGTATTCCCGCTCCGAATGGAAAGCTCGATCTTCGAGCCGCGAGGAAGGTCTGCGTCGAACCATATTCGCCCGATCCGGGAAAGGCGGGCGAGGTCCTGCTCTTCGCTGATGTACACCGATTGGCTGCGAAAACCTGGTCCAACACGGAGCACGCGACCGGCGGGCGAGGTCGCGAGGATGATCGCGTCCGACTTCGAGTCGATGAGCACCGCGCTGATCACGGGTGCGTCGACGCGCGCGATCAAACGCAGACGATCGCGGTTCTTCGGGTCGACGGCGTACAGTCGTCCTCGATCTGTGCGGCGCGTCGCGGTCGCGATGTAGAGCAGGTTCTTCCTGCCGTCGAACGCAAGACCCATGGCGCCTTCCCGCTGCGAATTCCACAAGACATCCACGCGGCCATTCGGAGCAATGCGGACGACTTCGCTTCCCTTGATGGGAAACGGTTCATCGGTCTCGGTGTCACCCTTCACGGGGCCGATCATCCGCTCCGGTTGGAGCGCATCCGGTTTCGATTCGGTGACGAAGGACGCGTAGAGGTCGCCGGTCTTGGTATCCACGGCAAACGACGTCACTTCATCCATCGAGGAGTCGTAGAGCGCATAGGTCTCATCGCCGGTGATCTGATAGACGATGCCCTTCTGGCCACCGCCCGCGATGAGGCCACGCGTGGGGTGCTGAATCAGCGCCCGGACGTGGGTTTCGCCAGGATCGAAGATGACCTTCGAACGTCCTTCCGGTGAGACGCGATGAATCTGGCCAGGCTCGCCCGTTGCGACGAGGAGCGCCGTATGGTCGGCGAGCATGGCCCAAACATACTTGGCGCCGGCATTGAAAAACGGGCGTGCGACGCCGTCCGTGAGGACCTTCACGGTTCCGCTTGGGCTCGTCGCGGCGAAGAGCCGCCCGCGCGCGATCGCGAGCGCAGAAAACATCAGCTTTTCTTCGGCATCGAGCGCCTTCGTCGTTCCGTTGGGGAGGATCTGATGGATCCCGCCGCCGACCGTTCCGGCAAAGAGCGTTCCCTGTTCGTTCGCCACCATCGAAGAGACGGGATAGTCGGCGAGCTTGGCTAGATCCGAGGTTTCAAAGCCCATGCTGATCTGTCCGCGCGCATCCACGCTCGTGCTCAGCGGGTCGCCGGCAAAGACTTCCTTGGGCCCCTGAATGGAAAGCTCGCGGGTTGGTTCGGCGAGAAGAGGGCGAGGCAGCATGTAAACAGCCATCGCGAGGACGAACGCCGGCGCGAAGACCAACGCCGGCGCGAGGACGAACGTCGGCGCGAGAGAGGGCGCTCGGGCAGGAGGCAGGCCGGGCTTCATGACACGAGGACCAGAGGGTGCATTCAACTGCGTCTTGAACATCGAGCATTCTTTCTTATCGCAGGACGTGGATTTGAAGGGATGTGCCGCCGACGATGACGCCGGGGAGCGGCACCTCAATCGTTGGTCCGAAGGCTTCTGTCATCATTTGGCTTTGTGTGGGTGCGGCTTCGGCGACGACGATGCGCTGTGAGACGGGGAGCGACGAGAAGAACTCGTCTTGGGTGCGAAGTCCAGGGCGAGGCACGTAGACGCGTGCATAAAGCGCGCGCGCGGGACGGCGGTCGGCGAGGACGCCGAGTATGCCGTCGAGGGTCGTGGGGACGGGTTCCCCGCCGATGGCTGCTTCACGTCGATCAAGTTCCACGCCGCCTCCGACGTAGACTTCTACATGGCCGACGACGTCTTCGGGAACCAAGAGCTCGAGCGGCACGGTGAAGGTATTCGGATCGCGATGACGCCTAAGCCGGGCCGTGAGGCGGAGCTTTTCGCCCGCGTGAATCACGGTCCGGTCGGCGATGACACGCTCCAGACTCGCGAACTCGACGTTGGGGGTGACCTCGAAGCTCGTCTCGATCGCGCGGACATGCGCCGCATCGAACGGGTTGTTGACGATGATGCTCAGGATCGTCGAAAGGTCGCGGGCTGGGAAGTCGGCGACCACCGTCGGTGAGGTCCCGGCGTAGCGATCACGGATCTCGAGGGTTCGATCGCCGACCTGAATGCGCGCCAGCATGTCGATCGTGCCTCCGGCTTCGTATTCGAGTCGTCGCGCGAGGGCAGAGGAGAAGACGGACTCACTCAATACGGGGAGCCAAAACGGACTGTCGACGATCTCGACCTCCGTGCGCTTTGGTTGCGCCTCTCGGCCACGGTCCGTCACGGAGACCTTCGTCGGGACCATCGGCGCTGCTTGCCCCACTCGACCTGCGATGGCGCTCATGCGGTCGTCCAAGATCGATCCGACCTCGAGCGAAGCAATGCCTTGTTTGTAGGAGCCGGCCGGCGTGGCGAGCGTGTTGAGAATGCCTACCGTGGCCATGGGAAACTGGACACGCCCATGACCAAGGAACGGGTGCCCAAAGGCCAACACGCGATCGTCTTCGACCATGGTCACTGTGCCGACGGCCGCCACCAAGATATCCCCCCGCACGAGCAGGGCTGCGATGGGCGCACCGGGCGCGATCGGGGCAGCACGCACGCCGGCGGTGAAGGAAGGTCCGTTGGACGCCAGGGTTCGAGGTGTCTCGTTCTTCGCGGAACCGGAGAAGCCAACGGCGCCGGGCGTGGGTTCGAGGCCCCGGCTCGCGAGCGCTTCAACGAGGGATGCTCGGGCATGGTCGTCGAGGCCACCGATCATGATGGGCGTGTCGATGGGGCGCATGCCTTCCGGGGAAGCGAAGGACGCATCCGCCGTCGTGCGCGCCGGATACGGGGGGGCCGTCAGATTCGGTGCGGGTAAGGGGCGATGCGTCTTCGCATTCGCAGGCGCGAGCTGCGCGGTTCGCTGTCTGAAGCGGGTCAGAAGCGCTCGGCTGTCGGCCATGCGCTCGCCCTCGGGGCGTGGCAAGGCCTCGATGTCGAGCATGGACTGGATCGGGGTGATGCCCGCGATCGGCTCCTTGGCGAAGACGCCAAAGCGATAGGCCACGGCGCCGAGGAGCTTGCCGTCTATGAAGACGGGGCTGCCGCTCATGCCGGATATGACGCCCGTGAAGTCGATCTCGGGTCCGGTGAGCCGAGCCAAGATGACATCGCGACCAGGTCCCAACATGCCCCGCATGATGCCCAGGATTTCCACGCCAAAAGGGACGAGGCGATCCTCCTCGAAGACGGTGTAGCCGATGCCGCGGTCCCCTCGCTGCACCTTGTCAAATGGGTAGAGTTTGGCCCTGGACGTGACGGGAAAGCCGTCCCGGAATTGGATCTTCTGGGCGGCTCGGGCGAGATCTTGCGAGGCGGGGGCGAGATCGTGGGGTGGAGCCAGAACCTCATCCCGCGGGCGTGTATCTTGGGCTCGCCCAAGCTCGGTGTGGGTGAGCATCGTCATGAACGTCACGGCGACGGACAAGGTGCCCTTCAAGTGTGCGGCGCTCGGCATGCGTTTCGAGGCTCACCGTACTCTGCCCGACCACGTACGTCCAAGCGTGAGGCCAACGTTCTCGTTCTTTGCGGCTCGGAAGCCTTGACGTCCGGGCGACGGTGGAGGACATCCATGCGAGGAGTTCCCAGGATGTCTGAGATTTGCGCCCACATCACGGGCACGGTGTGGAAGGTCGAAGTCAAGGTTGGCGACAAGGTCGACGTGGGTGACGTGGTCGCAGTGTTGGAGTCGATGAAGATGGAGATGCCGCTCGAGGCTGAGGTTGGCGGCGTCGTGACCGAAATTCGCGTCGGCGAGGGCCAGGCCATCTCGGAAGGCGACGTGCTCGCTGTGGTTGAATGATCGCTTCATGAAGCAGCGGGGACAGGATCCCGAGAGATGGGATGACAAGAGCATCACCGAGACCGAGACCGACGCTGAGGTCGAGTCGACCTCCGGCTTCGAGTTCGAGTTCGAGGGCGGGGTGCGCCCCGAAGGCGGCGTCGAGTCCGTCGGGCAGATTGCCCAGGATCTGTTCAAAGATGGCCTGATCGTGGCGTCTTCACCTGTTCGTTCGGGCTTGTATGAGCACGCCGCCGGGACGCCTGTGCCTTCGTCCCTGATATCCGATCTACTCAGCGAGCCGCTCGAAGACGCACCGACCTGCATTGACGCCGGGCCCCGCGCCCAAGTGCCTGGCCAGGACGAAATGGGCTGGCCGATTGAGCTCGAGGCCGAGGATGAGGATGAGGCGAACGCTGAGCCTCAGGCTGGGCTGGAACGCGGTCGAGTTCTGCTGGTGTCGGAACGTACAGAGGCACTCGCCCCGCACAAGGTTCGTCTGGAGACGCGGGGGTATCGCGGTCAGATCGCTCGACCTGAGACCGGCCGGAGCCTTCTGCATCAGGACGCGTTCGATGCGGTGGTGATCGACCTCTCGCCTGAGCGTGTACGCTTCGATGGCGGCGCCTCGTTCGTTGCACAGCTCGGGGCGACCGATGTCCCGATCGTGGTCACCTCGGCATCGCCGATCGCACTTGGCGTATTTCGGCGGGACGCGATCCGCGCGTTGATGAAGCCCTTCCTGCTTGGGGAATTGGTCTCGGCCATCGAAGAGGTCCGTGCCGAAGCGCGGCAACGCCGGAGGGATCTTGCAGGACTCTTCGACGCCGCGGATGAGGGGACACCCGTTCCGCGGCCCGAGCATGGGACCGATGCGATCGACGGCATCGACGGCATCGATGGGATCGAGAGCATCGATGGGATTGAGAGCATCGATGGGATTGCAGCTCTTCTGCCGGTGGCGTCTGCCCCTGCGACCCCGAAGTCCGGGGATCGGGGTGCGGAGCGAGGGATGGTGTCTGCAACCCTTATCGGCGCGGGGGCGTCATCCGCGCGCTCGGGGACCGTTCGCCGCTTGACGCGCGCGGGCGTGATCGAAGTCGAGCCTGGCGTCGGCTGGGTCGCGGGAACCGAGGTGACCGTCGACTTGACGCTGCCGGACGGTCGAGTGATGGACATCGGTGGGCGCGTCAAGACCTCCGGAAGTACGCTGATGATCATCGAGCTCACATTGGATGTGGATGAGTCTCGCTTCGTAGGACGTTTCATCGACGCGCTCGAGGCGGCACGACCCGTGGCGGCGGTTCGGATCTCCCAAGGCGCCCCCGTACAGCCGGTGGGTGTTTCGACGGTGAACGTCAGGGGCGATCTCGAGGTTCGGTGGGCGCTGATCCGCGATCGGCTCGACGATGATGCGGAACATCAGGCTTTCATCCAGGTCTGCGTGAAGGAGAACCAGGTGGAATTTGCGGTGCGGCGATATCGAGAGCTGCGAGATGCGCACCCGGGCGACGATCGGATCGAAAAGTACCTGTCGCAGGTGGGAACCATCCTCGGATTCTTCGCGCTCCGGAAACAGGCGGTCGTCGACGACCGACCCGAGATGCCCACGAGCGTGAAGCTCATGCTCGGGGGGATTGCGTTTGTCTGCTTGCTCTTTGGTGTTCTGTGGCTGTTGGCGTCGAGGGGCTGACGGTCGTCGCTCCCTCACACGCCGTTTGACGGAATGAGCTCGTCCAGATCGACGTAGAAGCGTCCGGACGCGTTGAAGGTGCCGAGCAGGATTCGACGCGCCGTATCGCAAGCCAGCGCAGCGCCCAGGGTCGTACCGGAGGCAAGCTGAGGCCATCCGGTGATCGACGCTCCGATTTCCGCGAACGACGTTGCCGCGCGCTTCGACATCGATTGGGCACCCAGAATTGAAACGACGAACGGAACCTTCTCCTTAGGGGACAGGTTCTTGAGGGCATCGGACGGCGTGTCGCCGAGCAATCCATGAAGAATCGGACGATTGGTCTCGAGGTCGAAGCGCTCGACATCCAGGAGACCCCTGTCGTTCGTGTCCATCAATACCGGGATCTTTTTATCGCGTGCGAGCTCTCGAGCGCGAATCTTGGTGTAGAGGTCGTCGCATTCCTCGATGAGGAGATCCAACGTCTCTTCGTCCGTTCCGAGAAAGGTCTCCTGCATTTCGTCATCAAACCCACGAGGGAAGATCTGAACCGAAGCGAAGGGATCGATCTCGAAGATTCGGCGCGCCGTCATGACCGCCTTGTTCACGCCTTGGTCGCACACTGAGCCTGAAATGCGGTTCAGGTTGGCGAGCGAGAGGGTGTCGAAATCCGCGAGCCGAAAGCAGCCGCCGACGCCCTCCTGGGCCATCGTCAACGCAATGGATTGCCCGACGGAGAGGCCGATGATTCCGACCTTGGCGCGTGCGAGTCGCGCTTGTTCTTCGGGAAAGATCTTGTATCGATTTCGGCTCAAGCGAACTTCACCGAACTCGCGCTCGTCGAGTACATGAACGACGCATCGGCGCCACGGATAGAAAACCCAAACGCCTTCCTTCTCGGGCGACCTGCCTTCGAGCCAGGACTTCGCAGCCTCTTCGGTTTCCTGCTCAGTGAGTTGGTGTTTCGGGTTTCGAATCGTGACGAGTTCCTTGAGCTGTTCAAGGAAGGCGTCCACGCGGACCAATGGTTGAACCTCGCGACAGAGGTCTCCCCATTTGATCTCGTCCTCCTTGTTCTTCAGTCGAAAGCGCGCTGGTTCCCAAGATGTCTTGTCGGGTGTCAAATGCTCAATGGATGCATGAAGCTGGGCTTCCGGGCTCATGCGGGCCGCATATCATAAATGGCGAGCACGGGCGCATGTTACAACTCGACCCGCGTCGAGAACTGCTTTGACGGGATTCGAAAGCTTTCGACGGACGGCGCTTTTGCCTTCGACAAGCGAAAGATGAAGCACGGGAAAAGCGCTTCGGATATCTGGTAGAGATGTCTCATCTCAGCGCCCAAACTCAAGATTTCTCTCCGCTCCTCATCGGAAAGACCTTCTCCTTTGAACGCATCGGCGCGGAGCAGTAAGTAGGGGAACACCGTCCATGGCTGAACGCCCAGGCCGTCCTTTTCGGCCGTGAGCCATACCCGCTGCATGGCACGACCCGCATCGACCATCGCGCTGCGGGTCGGCGGATTCGGCATCGTCAGTGCGCATACGTGCCCACTCTGCGCGATTGGCCGAAGCGACATCTGCTCCGCCATGAAGCGAGGAACGGCCGTCTGAACAAAGGTGAAGGACCGCATGAGCTTCAGCATGAAAACGGCGGGAGACGGAAGCTCCAGTGATCGCACATCGACGCCATCGCCGGGATCTCTTGCCGACTCGGCCGACCAGCGGATCTCGTCAAACATCTGGTCATGGAGCCTTCGGTGAAAGAGACGGATTCTGTCCGAGCGGGCCAATATCTTTGCGATCTTGTTTCGGTCGGGATCGGCGCTTACGGTGAAGAGCTGAAAGCTCGGCCCAAGATCCGCGAGCGATGAACGCATGTCTTGAATGATCGACGATGGAATATCCTCGCCGTTGTGGGGATGTCGATTGGTTGCTCGCCGCTTGATGCTGGCCATGAGCGGATGAGGCTCTTGTCGTTCGATCCGCCGCGTCCAATCAAAGCGAACGCAAATCTTGTCGATGCTGTCCACGTTCCGAGTCGTTTGGTCGAACTCCAGGCCGAGGCTGTGAGCGCAAATACTCACATTCTCTGCGAAGGCGCCGATCGCCAACACCGACGCGTACCGGCCGACATCGATGAAACTGTCCGAACGGATCGGATCAAGCGAAATTTCCAGTGACGACGGTGACGCGCGAACGCGCCAAGGCTGAATGTTCCCCCCAGATGGCGCTCTCGCGCCTGCATCAAGGAGCTGCTCGATTTCGTGGTCAAGTAGCGTCACATCGCCTGAAGTATTCGTCGACATGAATGTCCCCCTGGGAACCGAGGTGTGGACCGGAGTATCAGCAATTTCTGAATGTCCCATTTCCGGGGGGCATCGCTAGCATCAGGAGACCCTTCCTGTCGATCGCACGTCGGCGGACCGGGAGAACTCGAAGTCTTGAGCCAGAGGCGGTCAGCGAACACCTAGTTGGGATTCGGCCGTGTGGCTTGTTCGCTCGGTGGGGTCTCTTGGGTGTCGAGCTCCGAAAGATAGCGCTGGATCAGCGGGTCTGCGGGAGCTATTTGGCGCGCGCGCTCGAGGTAGGTGCGCGCTTCTTTGGCCTTCCCAAGTCCGAAGTACGCCCGCCCACACGTCCGCAAGGCGGTCACGCTTCGCGGGTCGACCTTGAGCACCCAGCGACAGTCGCGAAGCGTATCTTTGTAGGCTCGCCGTTCGAGCTTGAGCACTGCGAGGTTCGCACGAACCGCGCCGAGGTGGGGGCTGTGCTCGAGCGCTCGTTCGAGGGCACGCTCTGCGGCGCGTGTTCGCCCCTCACCGTAGTAGAGCTGAAACAGCGAGATGAAGATGTTCTCAGGCGCCCATGCGTGGTTCAGCGCGGAATATAGAAGCGCTTCGGCGCGTCTGTCGAACGCGCGTGCTTCGCGGATGTAGCCCTGAGCCTTGGCCTCTTGGCCCTCCTTGCCTGCACGGGCGGCGCGTTGGGCTCGCTCGCTCGCCGCATTTGCAAGGAGATTTGCGAGCGTTTGCCGATAATAGCTCTCGTCTGGGTTGAGCTTGATCGCTTTCACCTTGTGGCGAATGCGTTGCTGAAGGCAGCTATAGGCCGAGTCTTCGGTGGCCACGCGAGGCCGTGTGCATCCCAAAGCGAAGGCGTAGTCCGCCTGCCAGGCTCTCACGCCGCCTGCGGCGCTGTGGAGCAGCAGCGCGGAGAGCGCCAGGGTAACGGTGGCGGTCACCGGTGTGATTCTCTTCGGGGTTGGGGTCTCGATCTCTGCTCGTCCGCGGAAAACGGCCCATTGATCGCGGATCTGCTGGAAAACCGGTCGCGGGCGGTCCGACGCGACGGGTGGCGAAAGATAGACGGCGGCGCACCCCAGCAGGAAATAGAGGAAGACCGAGCACGCGACGGAGTCGAACCCCGCGATGGAATACACGGCGTAGCTGAAGAACGAGGTCAGCACGCCAAAGGCGATGCCGCGCTCGACACCTGAGTGCGAGACGACGCCGAAGACATCGTCCCGTGCAGGCGCTTCGAGGCGTTGGTCTTCGCCGGTGGCGGTGGGCGCTCTGAAGTGACGAAACGAAACATAGAGAAGTCGGGCAAGCAGCCAAAGATATGCGATGAGTCCGAGTAGCCCGAATGACGCCAGCATGTAGAGGTAGTTGTTGTGCGGGTTGTCGTGGTTGGTCATCGGGTCGAGCGCCTCGAGCTTCATGCTCTTGTGGCTCATGAAGGCGTATCGATACGTCTCCATCCCAATCCCGAAGACGTAGACGGCGATCCGACGCCAAAGTGGCGCGTACCACGTGGCGCCTCCATCGTGCGCGACGTGTCTCTCGGCACCGGTCGCGTCGGAACCCGCGGCATCCAGATCTGCGCCGGCGGACGGACTCGTGATTTGCTCCAAGGAGATCGCTGATCCGCGTTGGGCGGCGTCGCGCAAGTCTTCGGCCTGGCGAGCCAAAGTGGCCCGGTGGTGGGTGAGCACGCGGATGCTTTCGGTCCACAGATACCTGCGTGTTCCTTGGCCTTGTCCATAGACCGTGTGGGTCGAATCAAACGCGGCCGGGATCGATTTGAGCGTGCGGACCACCAAATGGTTCGGATATAGCCATACGGACAGGCTTGCCGCCGCGACGCCGGCGACCACGACGAAGACGCCAAGGGCTCTCGTAAGGCGGCGACCCGCGGAGTAGGCCGGGAAAAGGCTTGGGAGCAAAAGACTCCCGATGGCGAGTGAGGCCGCGCTTGCCACCCAGGCTCCGCGCGTGCGCGTGACGAAGAGCCCGACGACGATGGCGATCACCATGGCCAGGAGCCCACCGGCACCGACCGCGGCCGCGGCGCGCCTGACACTGCCCGAACGAGCGCCAAACCAACCCTGCGCGAGCCCGGACGCCACGGCGACAAGGGCGACCGAGGCGAACATGAGCTGCTTCAGGCTGGCGACCATCCATGGGTCGGGCTGGCTCCAGGTGCGCTTGAGCTCGCCGTAGAGCTCGAGGCGCGCCTCCATGACGACCGACGGGATCATGAGCTGGAGAGCAAGCACGGCCACGAATCCCAGGACGTAGAAGACCACGACCCACAGCGTTGCCCTCCAGCGTGGGTCGGGGTTTTCATTCCAACGTTTCTGCGCGAACACCTTCGCCGCCTGGGTCAGGGCCAGCATGCTGGAGATGGGGAAGACGAGGGCCAGCGCGTTACCGGCGAAGGTTGCGTTGCCGAGCGTCGAATAGACCTTGTCCTTGGGCTCGAGAAAGAAGCGATAGGGGTCGAGTCCGCGAGCCTGAAGGAGTCCGTAGGCGCCGATGATCGATCCCAGGACAAGCAGGACGCTGAGCCCCAAGAGCGCGCCGCGCTTGGACCGGAGCGAAGTCGCGGTCACGACGAAGAGGCCGACGCACCCCAAGAAGCCTTGGAGGCCGAACTGGCGCTCGTACACTCCGTAAAGACTCGTCACCGGATCGATCGACAGCAGGGTGGAGATCGCGATGGCGCCGGTGAGGAGCATCACGGGTGCAAAGAAAAGGCGAATGCTCCGCCACGTGTAGCCTCGGCCGAACACGCCGTAGAACACCCAGGCCAGGAAGAGAGCTGAGCCGCCCGTCTTGAGTGCGACGGCCTTGGGCACGTCAAAGACGCGGTTTACGTCGCTGGAGAAGTAGAGTGCGACCAGGGCCACGACAAGGGCGGCGCCGGAGAACAAGAGGGCGCCGATGGCCCCGTCGAAAAGCGGATCCTTGGGTGCTGATGTCTCGCTGCTGCCTTTTTGCGCGGGCTGTGCGGAGCTTGAGCTCGAACGGCTTCCTGCCGACGGCTTTCCCGCGGCGCCGCGATTCTTCCGGCCCATCGGGGCGGCTCTACGCCAAGCGGCATGGGTCCGTCGACTTCTTTATGGGCGAGATCGCAGGCATGGTCCCGGGACCTGCGGGACCGTCCCGGGGGGGGCGGCGAAGGCGCGGAAGGACGTGGGAAGGACGCGGGGAGGCATGCGCCTTGGCGGTCTTTGCATCTGAGTTGCTCGAACCGGTCGACGGATGCCCCCCGATCCGCTAGCTCTCGACCCGCAGAAGTTATGCTCGAAACCGTCGCAAAAGGCTTTCGTATGGCCAAGGCAAAGCTCATGGCGGGGGCGATCTCCGGGGCCGCCATGGAGGAAGCTGTCCGCGACATTCGGATGTCGCTGCTCGAAGCGGATGTCGATCTCGATGTCGCGAAGACGTTCATCGATCGCGTGAAGGCTCGGGCGCGAGAAGAGATCGTGGACAAGGTCGCGGAGGTCGAGCGCGATGGGCGGGTTCAGCAGGTTACGCCGTACCATCGATTCGTTGCGATTTGCCAGGAGGAGCTCGAGGCCCTGATGGGCGGCGCCGAAGCTGAGCTGACCCTTGCGCCGCGGGGCGTAACTGCGGTGATGATGGTCGGGCTTCAAGGGGCCGGAAAGACGACATCTGCGGCCAAGCTGGCTCGATGGCTCGTCGAACGAGAGGGCAAGAAGGTGATGATGGTCGCTGCGGACGTGCAGCGGCCGGCCGCCATCGACCAGCTCGAGACGCTGGGCTCGCGAATCTCCGTGCCGGTGTTCGCGGATCGAGGTGCCGATCCTTTGACCGTATGTGGGGCGGCGCTCGAGCGGGCCGGTCGAACGGGGTGCGACGTCGTCATCTTCGATACCGCGGGTCGACTCGCGGTGGACGAAGTGCTGATGGATGAACTGCGGCGAATTCGTGATCGAACGAAGCCTCAAGAGATCTTGCTCGTCGTCGATGCCATGATCGGACAAGACGCCGTCCGCACGGCGCGCGCATTCGACGAAGCGCTCGGCATTACCGGGGTCGTCATGACGAAAGTCGACGGCGATGCTCGCGGTGGTGCCGCGCTTTCGATCAAAGAGATCACCGGCAAGCCGATCAAATTCGTCGGGATGGGCGAAGACGTGGAGTCGTTGGAGGTTTTCCGGCCCGACGGCTTTGCCTCGCGAATCCTCGGTATGGGTGATGTCGTTGGGCTGGTCAAGGAGTTCGAACGTCACGTCGACCAAGACAGGGCCGAGGAGGACGCCGAGCGGATGTTTCGGGGGCAGTTCGATATGGGCGACTTTGTCGACCAGATCGGCATCATCCGCAAGATGGGCTCGCTCAAGGAACTCTTCGACAAGATGCCGATGTTTCAAGAGGGCATGCCGGAGGGTTTCAGACCCGATGAGCGTGAGTTTACGAAGATCATCGCAGTGCACGATTCGATGACTCCGCTCGAGCGCCGTCGGCCGGCGCTGATTCGAGATGAGAAGAGGCTACTCCGGGTGGCGGCGGGAGCCGGCCGTTCGCGCGAGCAGGTCCTCGACGTCTTGGCGAAGTTCGACACGATGCGCCGAATGATGATCTCGCTCGGCGACCAGCCGTCTTTGATCACAAAACTCCCCGGGTTCCATCAGCTCGCCCAGGTTCGGAAGTTGCGCGGTCTGGATCTGGCGGATCTTTTCGGTGATGCCTTCGAGCTTCCGAAAGAACCTGGCGACGAGGACGAGGACGACGACCTCGAGTCGGACGAGGTGGGAAGCTCGACGGCTCAGCCCAAGCGGCGCGAGTACTTTCAGAACCTGTCGAAGCCGAAGGGGACGGCGCAAGTCGACCGGCAAAAAGACAAGAATCGCAAGAAGAAAAAGCTCGCCACCCAGGCTCGCAAGCGCAACCGCCGTTGACGAGGCTTGTTTCGCGACGGACCGAGCTCGGTCGACCGATGTGGGGTGAAGTGTGGATGTTGGCATCCGAGCTTTGACCGGTTGAGCCGCGATGGGGTCGTCGGGTAGCTTTCACCCGTGCCGAATTCACAATTCCGTTTTCTCCGATCACTCCATCCCTGGGGCGTTGCGGTGGCGTTCGTCGCCGTGGCGTGTGTCTTTCCGGTGACGTCGTTGCGGGCGGCCGACATCACCAAAATCACGCCCGAGGACTATTTCGGCGCGGCCTACTACCGCCAAGCACTCGAACACCCCGCGGTGCAAAAAGCACGTTCCGAAGACCAACGCGTTGGCTTGGTTGCGCGCGACATGGGCTGGAAGAAGCAGGCCCTTTGGGCCTCGATCAAGAAAGTGGCCGCATTGGGCGGCGACCCGCTCGAGCTCGCCAAGGCCGGCCTTCAAAGCGAGTTCGCGTCTTCGCGGGCGCGCGGGCGAATTCTGACGACGGTCATGAGCGACGAAGAACCGAAGCACGTCGTGCTCTACGTGCGCTTTCAGGTGCAGCGGAAGGAAGACGTCATCAAAGATGCCGCGGCCATCGCGGCCGTTGTTGCACGCGCAGCGCCGTTTGTGTCGACGCTTTCCCTCGCCGCGATCGCGCCCCGCGCGGGCGCGTCCACGACCGGCGCATTCTGGTCAGCCAAGATCAGTCAAGGCTCCATGGCTCGCATTCAGGAGCGACGGATCGAGGACTACGCGGAACGCTTGTATTCTGGCCTGTTCGAGGGCACGACCCCGGTCGCCGCGCGCTGAGCCGCTGCTTCGTCGCAGTCGCGGGTGGGGAATGAGCACACCTGACGCCGTTCGCCTCGATCGTGTGGGTGGTACGAACACCGCGCGGCCGCCGACGTCGGCCGTTCTGCTTCGGAATGGCTAATGAACGTGTCTGCGCGAACGTTTGACCCAGTCCTTGGCCTCAAATACGCTTTCGGGAGAGTCTAGCCTGGTCGAGGACCCAACCCTTGCTCGTCAGCCACCATAGCGCGAATCAGAACGAACGCATCGGCCGATTCGAGGTCCTTCGAAAGATCGCAACCGGTGGAATGGCTGAGCTCTTCCTGGCTCGGCAGGTGGGGATGGAGGGATTCGAGAAGGTCGTTGCCATCAAGCGAATTCTGGCTCACCTCGCCTACGACGAAGAGTTCATCAACATGTTCCGGGATGAGGCGCGTCTCGTCGCGAAGCTCTCTCACCCCAACATCGTTCAGATCTATGACCTCGCGAAGGCCGACGACACGTACTTCATTGCGATGGAGTACATTCCGGGCCGCAATCTCTCGTCGGTCGCGAAGCGAAGCCGAGCGAAGGGGACGGTTTTTCCTCCTGAGTACATCGCCCGCTGCGTCGCCCAGGCATGCGAAGGTCTCTATTACGCGCATACCCGCAAGGACATGGACGGGAAGCCGCTGGAGATCGTGCACCGCGACGTCTCTCCACAGAACATCATCTTGTCATTTTCGGGCGCCGTGAAGCTCGTCGATTTTGGCATCGCCAAAGCGGCGACCAAGATCGCGCACACCCGAGCCGGCGTGCTTAAGGGCAAGTACGCGTACATGTCTCCCGAGCAAATTCGTGGTGAGGTCATTGACGCTCGATCTGACATCTTCGCCGTCGGCATTGTCCTTTACGAACTCCTTTGCGGCCGGCGCCCGTTCGAGAAGGACAACTCCATCCAGACACTGAAGGCCATCGTCCAAGATCCGCACATTGATTGCCGGGAGCTCAACCCGAACATTCCGGACGTGCTCGCCGAGATCATCGATCGGGCGCTCGTCAAGGATCCGAAGCGCCGATTTCAGTCGGCGCAGGAGGCGCAGATCGCGCTTGAAGACTTCGTGAGTGCGAGCCCTGTCCGATCCAACAACATCGCGATCAGCCGCTGGGTGACCGACTTGTTCGCCGAGGAGCTCTCCAAGGACCGTGGGGGCACAGTCCTTCTGCCGGGGTTGGGCGAGGTCATTCTTCCCGAGGTCGACGTTGAGAAGGACCTCGACGCTGGACAGAACATGATGGCCGCGCCCGAGCCGGTGTCCCCGAGCGCGGACTCGATGCCTCCTTACGAGACGCCGGATCTGGTCAGCGACGCGCTGCCCGGAATCGCGCGGTCGCCCGCTCGCCCTCCGATTCCCGCGCCTTCGACGCTCGCGGCCACGGAGGGCGTAGCTTGGGGCAGTCCGGAAATCGACTCCGACGCAGGCTCTCCGCGTCGTGGGGGGTCCGATGGCGGATGGGATCGGGATCGGACAGTTCTCGATGCGGCGTTCTCGGAGTCGTCTCTCTCGTCCTTGGGTGCCGGGCAGGAAGAGGAGACCGAGTTTGCAGATGACGAAACGAGGCGGCCCGCGAACGCGGAGGTGAGCGCCGGAGGCTCAACGCTGCCGAGGACGACGTCTCGTCCTGGCGATCTTGAGGCGCCAGCGACGATCGACATGTCGTCAGAGGATCCGTGGAGCGAGGCCACGGTGGGGCCAGATGTTTCGCCGGATCGCGCCGATCTTCCGAGCGACGTCGCGCTCCAGCCGGCGGCTCCTTTGGCGATCAAGCAAGAAATGCCGGCGGGCGAACTCGCCGCTGACCCGACCGTGCCGCAACGGGCAGTCCAGGGTCCGACCACGAAGGCGCCGACCCCGTCGTCCGAGTCTCTGGCACAAGCCAGAGGTTTGGCGGGTCCGGCTGGCCTTCGGACGGGAACCGAAGAAGCGCGTTCCGGACCGGAGGACGGTGCAAAGTGGCGCGATCGGACCGATTTCGATGCGCAAGCGGTGTGGTCGGCTCCCGACTTCGCGGATCCTAGATCAGACGAAGACTCCGCGGTCGACGGCGCACTGTTTGCCGCCTTCGGAGCGATCGAGGCTGAGCCCTATGACGATGGGCGCACGGCCTCTCCACTACCCGAGAACCTCGCGGAGTTCGCGTCGGACAGTTCGGCGAACGGGATCACGGGCGAGCATCCTTTGAATGCGGAGGACTTCGTCGCGCTCGGGCGTGAGCGTGAGGCGTTTCTTGACGATGCGACGGTGGCGGAGCCGCAAGGGCGCTACCCATCCACCGATCGCGATGCGCTCGTTGAGCCGTTTCTCCCGTCGGACACCGATGAAGCCGCCGCGGCTCACCAGGGTGATGACGCCGATGAGGCGCTGAGCCAAGTGCGCTTCGATGACGACCGCACGACGCGTGCTCGTGGGGGGGGCGCGGTGGTCGAAGTGTCGTTGGATCCGTCGGACGTTCTTGGAACTGCACCCGGGGTTTCGCTCGGTGGGAGTGCGCATTGGGGGGCCGAGATTCCCATGGACATCGAGCCGGAGGTCCCCCGGAAGAGTCTCGGTCGTCGACATGGGCTCGCCGAACCCTCGCATGGGCAGCGTCAGCGTCTCCAAGACGAAGAGCTCTTCGATCCGGACGAGGCGGACGACGAAGTCACGATCCGAGGCGGAGGTTCATCCGACGGCCTGGCCGACGCCGTGGTGCTGCGCGCGGAGGCGGATGACTCGGGGAACCGCGCGTTGTCCGGGCTGATGCCCCGGTCGAATCCTCCCCTCATGTTCAAGGATCCGGCCGCCCCGCTGTCGATGGCCGGTGAGATCGCCCAGCTTCACGCCCCAGGGCAGCCCGCTGCGAATGCGATCGGGAGCACGAATGTGCCCCCGGCGAGTCTCTCGCTCTCCGATGTGTTGTCGCGCCCGATGAGGAGGTCTCAACCGGAAGGCTACACCCCTTTTGCGCCGGTGAATGAACCCGCGCGACCGGAGCGAGATCGGACCGATACCAAGCCGGATCGCACGCGCGAACCGGAACCTGGGGGTGTCTCGACGACGTCTGACCCTCCGCCCACGCTCGAGCGAGGTTCGCGACCTGCGATGCGTCGAATTCGTGAAGTTGTCCGTGATCGTCCCTCGTCGCTGCCTCCTCAGGGCGCAAGACCCGCCGCGCCCGCGGATTTGGACATCGATGGCCTTGGCGAGACGGCACCGACCGGTGAGGACATCGGTCCGCTGGGCGGCCCGGTCGGGCTGCCGACGCTGGGCGACCGACCCCTGAGCCCTGGCCTAACCGAGGGCCCCACCGCGGAACACCATCGGTCGCTTCTCAGGTCCCTCATCGTCCCGGGCGTCGTGGCGCTCACGCTCGCGCTGGTTGTCTTCGGGTTGCTGGCTCTTGCGTGGCCGGAGATCGTCGGGAGCAGCTCTCCATCGTTGCGGGTGACGACGACGCCCGAGGGCGCCGCTGTCTTCATCAATGGGCGCCGGCAAGATGGGGTGACGCCGCTGTCGCTGCGTGGGCTGGCGGGAGGCAAGAGCTACGTGCTTCGACTTGAGCTCGAGGGCCACGAGACGGTGGAACGTGATCTCCCTCTGCCCGACAGCAAGAATCCGATCGTCATCACGGTACCGCTCCGTGCACTGAGTCCCGAACCCAAGACGATGCGTGGAGGGGACGATCTCTTGATCGTTCCGGAACCCTAGACGCTCGTTCGAAGTCAGCTTCACAGGTGTAGGGGCTTGTCCAGACATCGACGAAAACGACCTGCTCCCTCTTCAGAATGCGTTCTCAATCGCCGTCACCTTTTTCTGACACGATCCACCCGGGGGTCGTCCCGGCACTAGATGTGCTCGGCTGAGATTTCGAGCCGCTCTTGCGCAGACCTCGAGCGCGGATCATGGTGTGGCGATCTCCAGGGAGGGGATCGTATGGGCAAGAGGTCGGTCAGTGTCGAGGTGACGCCGAAGCAGAGGGCTGTGCTCGAGCCACTTACGCGGGCGAAGGTGGCGCCACAGCGGTTGGTGGAGCGGTGCCGGATCGTGCTGATGTCAGCCGAGGGCCGAAACAACGAGGAGCAAGCAGACGAGCTGGGCGTGGACCGGCAACGTGTGCGGCGGTGGCGTGTCCGTTGGGTTGGAGCAAGCGCAGCCCTGGTCGATGCAGAGAACGGAGGCGCGAACGGCAAGGATCTGGAGAAGCTGATCCTCGGCGTGCTTGAGGACAACGAGCGGAGTGGCGCACCCTCGAAGTTTACCCCGGAAGAAGTGGCATCGATCATCGCGTTGGCCTGCGAGCCGCCTGCGGAAAGCGGACTTCCGGTCTCGCACTGGACGCCACCGGAGCTGGCGCGCGAAGCGATGAAGAGGGGATCGTCGAGAGCATCTCACCGAGGCAGGTCGACCGTTTTTTAGCGAGTCGGACCTGCGACCGCACAAGAGTCAGTACTGGCTGACTTCGCGGGACAAGCGCGAAGCGCCCGAGCAGCACCAGGCAGACGTCGAGAAGATCTGCGACACGTACCGCGACGCTCCCGAACTCGCGGCCGTGGGTACGCACGTGGTGAGCACCGACGAGAAGACGGGGATGCAGGCGCTCGAGCGCCTCCACGAAACGAAACCGGTGCGACCCGGCCTCGTCGAACGGGTCGAGTTCGAGTACATCCGCCACGGCACGTTGTCGTTGATCGCGAACTTCGATGTGGCGACGGGCAAAGTAATCTGTCCGTCGATTGGACCGACTCGCACCGAGGCCGACTTCGCGGCCCACATCGACAAGACGGTTGAAAGCGATCCTGGGGCAACGTGGATCTTCGTCGTCGACCAACTCGACACGCACCGATCCGCGAGCCTCGTGCGGCTCGTCGCGCGGCGCTGCGGGTTGGAGGAGGCCCTTGGCGTGAAGGGCAAGCAGGGCATCTTGAAGTCAAAGAAGACGCGCCGGAAGTTCCTTGAAGATCCGTCTCATCGGATTCGCTTCGTCTACACGCCCCGTCATTGCTCCTGGCTCAACCAGGTCGAAATCTGGTTCTCTATCCTCGCCCGGCGGCTTCTCAAACGATCCAGCTTCACTTCGATCGACGATCTGCGATCGCGCGTTTTCCAATTCGTCGAATACTTCCACAGGATGCTCGCCAAGCCGTTCCGCGGGACCTATACGGGTAGGCCGCTCCAGGCATGAGATCGGACGCGCATCCGCGGTGGTCCATCCGCTGCGTTCGACCGGAACGATTTCCGGAGCGAACGTCGTGGACAGAGCCGAGCGGCTTCCGCAGATCATCCGTATGAAGGGAGACAACATCGCCACGCGGCTCGTGGACTTTGGAGCGTCGGTCGTCCGGCTCGTGGTCGCTCTCCCGCAAGATCGGCCTGGCAAGCACATTGCCGATCAGCTTCTTCGCTCGGCCACGTCGGGCGGGTCCAACTACGAGGAGGCTCGGAGCGCCCAGAGCCGGCGAGACTTCGTGCACAAGGTGAGCCTCGCGGCCAAGGAGATGCGCGAATCGGTCTATTGGCTCGGCCTGGTACGCGCGAACCTGGCCCCTCAATACGAGATCCCGCCGTTGCTCCGCGAGGCCGGCGAGCTGGTCGCAATCCTGATGAGCTCCGCAAAGACGGCGGGCTCTGACGAATCCCGCTGAGCACTCATTCCGATGCCCGGTTCACATTCACATTCCCCGCTCCGATTGCTGTTCCCCGTCCCCTGTTCCCAGCTCCCAGCCCCCAGCTCCTCTCTGTTGTCGCCCATCGTCCGGGAGTGATTGGCGCTGCATGAACGGGGACCCGGGAGCAGGGAACCGGGCATGAGGAACGCGAATCGGAGCGGGGAATGTGAATGTGAACCGGGAACAGTGAACGAAGGGATCGGCATTTCGGCCGAGCACATCTAGCGGAGAAACATCGCGCTTCGCGCGCGCAGAAAGGATTCTGCAACTTCGGTGGGGGTCAACACTTCGGCGGCCACCAAAAGCTCGACTTCGCGACGAAGGTCGGTGGCCAGCATGTAGGTCGCGTCGGTGCAGATCGCGAAGGGCACCTTATGTTCGACGAAACGCCGGAGAACCCATCGGAGGTCGTCGAGGCCGGAGACTGCACGGGTGTGGAGGTTGGAGGTTGGACAGATCTCGAGCAGGACGCCTTCTTCCTGCAGGATCTTCATGGCCTCGGGGCTGTGAGCGGCCTGAATCCCATGCCCGATCCGGTCGACCTTGAGGTGTCGAACGGCGGCGATGACACCGTCGGCGTTCGTGTGGGCCGTCTCGCCGGTATGGATGGTCGTCCCCAGGCCTGCGTCCTTGGCGCGTTTGAAGAGGTCCGCGAAGCGCGCGACAGACCGCGGATCGAGCTCGAGGTTGTTGCGTTCGGTGCCCGCGAGATCGATGCCCACGACGCCGCGTGATCGATACTTGATCGCTTTCTCGACGATGATCTCATTGATCTCCGCGTCGAATTCGCGGGCTAGGCAGAAGATCAGGCCGCCCTCGAGCTGATACTCGAGGCACACGCGGTCGAGGCCGCGCAGGGCGGCATGAATGATGTGGTCGAGATCTTTTTCGCCGCCCGCGTTTCGCTTCATCGGATTGAAGCGAAGCTCCATCGATCGCACCCGTGACCCGCGGTATTCCTTGGCAAAGATCTCGTAGACCGCGCGCTCGATCGCCGCCGGGCTGGACTGAATCTTCTCTGTCCAGTGATGCATGATGGCGATGTAGTCCTCGAGGCTCCGGACCTTGCTCGGATTCGACGTCACGAGATCCACGAACTCGAAATAGTCGCGGACCGGGAGCTTGAAGCCTTGCTCGTGAGCCATTGCGAAGAGGACGTGAGGAGAGACGGCGCCCCCCACATGAAGATGCAGCTCGACGAGCTCTTCCGGGAGCCCAGGGATCGGTGTTCGGGCAATGCTGCTGAGCCTGGGCACCGGTGCGCTCTCTTTGTTCATGGACCTTCCTTGCTTGGCGGGCGCGAGGCTCGCCGCGACTTCTGCTTGCGAACGGGTTCGCCGATGGGGTCGAGTCGAATGGATCCGAGGACGCCATTGATCTCTTCACCCACGATGGCTGCGTCCTTCATCAGGTACGTGGCTGTAACCGTCAAGAGCTGCAGTGTTGCGCCCGAATCGCGTACGAGAGCGACGATCGATCGCTGCACGACCGTCTCGGGCTCGGTCCCAGACTCGGCTACGATGTCGCCTCTGGCCCCGTTCTTCGGTCCGGATGAAGCAGAAGATCCACGGGCCCGCGCCCTGGTCTCGCCCGACGACGGGCGAGGGCGTGCGACGGAGTACGTCGTTTCCAGGGTGGCTACCGTCGTCGACGAAAGCTTTCGACGCCCCACCTCGGTTCGGCCGAGACGGGTTCCGGGTGCTTGGGAGACCTGCGCGACCTCACTCAAGACGAGTCCAACCGCTGCATTGAGCTCTTCGACCTTCGCGGGCTCAACGGTGATGATGATGCGCGGAACGACTTGGAATCCGCGAGTCGGCGGGCGCCTTCTCAACTCGGCCAACGTCCTCGAAGCCGTCCCTTTGGGGAGCGTCGTCAAAGAGGATGGGGCCCAAGATGTCGGGTAGCGCATCGAGAAACCGAATTCAGGGAAGTCGGCGCGAGAAAGCTCGGTCGGGGCCGCCGCTTGGCTCGTGTTGCCCTCAGGACTCTCCCGCTGCGGTCGCGTCGCCTTCGAGGTCGTGCTCGTGGGGCCGGCTTCGGGCGCCGTCGAGGCCGTGTCTCGGGTGCAGCCCCCAGAGAAAAGGGCAAGCAGCCCGGGAATGACGGCCACGAAGGCGACCGCCGAAACGCGCGTGCGCATGAGAGGGCGCCCTTGTTCCCGTCGCTCCGGCGGGCCGCAAATCGCGCGGGCGGTCATGGTGCGGGACCATGGTTCGCTGGGCTCGTGGCGGACAGCATGCTCTGAATGACCTTGACGCGGCGTGCAAGGTCATCGCCGCGCCTGCGCCCCAAGAATTCGGTCGCCTGGAAGAGCGCAAAGAAGAGAAGTTCCGAGAGGGCGTCGCTCAGGGCTTGAGCGCTCAGGCCGAGACGTTGAGCGTTGGTGATCAATTGCTCCTCGTCGAGGATCCCATCCACGCCGACCGTCACGTTGGCCAGCAGCGTCTCGCCGGCTGCGTCATGATCCACGAGAAAAGTCTGGACGGACGTGCGCAGATCATCAAGGCGACCGATCGAGGCGACCTCACCAAACATTTCTCGAATGGCCATGGAATAGATGCCGATCACTTCGCTCCCTTGGGTCTTTGAAACGCCAAAGACGCGACGGGTCGCCGGGCCCGACTCGAGGCTCTCTGGATGAATCACGAGCGCGCCGGCCATCACGAGGTGGTGGGCAAGCCGTGTCGTGTCGAACTCGCTTCGACCCATGATGCGCATCAACTCGTGAACGGTGGCGCTTACCGGAAACTGTGACAGCAGCGCCAAAGCGGGGGCGCGAAGATCTTCGGGCACCTTGGCGGCCATGCTCTCGCTCGCGCCCGGCGCCGCCAGCCGATGGATCACGGTATCACCGGAGCGGATCGTTCGGCGGAAAACGGTCATTTCATCGAGTCGACGGAGCGCATCGACAAGCAAGCCCTGGGTGGAAAGATGGATCTGCGACTCGGCGAGTGCTTGCGCGGATGCGACCGAGAAGGACCAGACGCCTGCGTCCATGGCGAGGAGCTTGTCGAAGACGTCGGTGAGCTGAGCTTGGACCATGGTCCAAAGCTCGTGCGCGGCGATGAACCCACGCTCCACACACGCCCGTCCGATGCGCTTCTCGCCGTCGCGAACCGCGACCTGGAGCTGCTCCCGCGTGATCTTCCCGTGGCGAAGGAGAAACTCGCCCAGCCGATCGGCCGGCGCGGTCGATGACGCCCATACGACATCGCCCTGGTGCAGATACACGGAGCGCTCAACCTCACCGCTTGCGACCGTGAGGATCCCGGACTGATAGCTGCTGGCGAGGAAGCCGATGAAGTCGATGATCGAAAGGCCTCGGTCACTCACGACGCCGGCGGCGACGACCTCGCGTTCCGGGGGTGGGTCTTGTGTGGCGGACGATGGGACGTCGAGCCCGCGAACCACCGCCCAACCGTCGCCCGTGGGGAGGAACTCCGCGTTGCGCAGGCGATCGCGGACGATCTTGCGCGTCTCGGGTGACGGCGCACGGAAACGGCCGTCGGGCAGCATCTGGATATGGAGTCGGGTCGCGCTCGGTTCGACGAACTCCATGTCTTCCGTGAGGGGCACGACGGTGAAGCTGCCCGTTTCGCGTCCCTCTCGATCCGGAGGCCGGTCTCCCTCCGACGGAAGATTGTCACGTAAGCTCACGCCTTACAGCCTCTTGTCCAAGACGATCTCCGCGGCACGCTTGTCCGTATCCTCTGGCCGGACATTCGATACGCCCGCGCTGCTCAAGATGTCTCCCTGCGTTTTTGTCATAGCGTCGCCGTCTTGGTCGAGTCTCGCCGTGATGTCGAAGGGCCCCACGAGAGGTGTTCCGCTGAACATGGCGTCTTCGGGACCGATTGAGAAGGAGAGAGGAAAAGTAGGATGATCGACCTTACGGACCGCAACCGGGGGCCCGGGTGCCGCGCTGTTTCGAAGAATGATGAAGAGCGTGCCTCCGGACGCGGAGCTCGACAAGTCGGGGGCGAGCGTGACGAGGCCGCGCACCCGCACCGGGGTCGGGGTGCTTGAGTCGCTCGGCGGGGCTGATGCTGATGCTGATGCTGATGCTGATGCTGATGCTGATGCTGATGCTGATGCTGATGCTGATGCTGATGCTGGCGCTGGTGTCGTTGTCTCGTCTCCCCCGAGCACCAAAGCCACGTCGGAGGCCCCGGCGTCCACCCCAAGCCGTGGCGAGGCCTCGAGATCCGAGGGCGATTTGGTCATCGCATTTCCGTCCGCATCGAGGCGCGCGTAAACATCGAAGGGGCCGCGGAACGGCATGCCTTGCATCATGACGTCGGCCGGCCCGATGCGAAACGAAACGGGAAACGTGGGCGCGTCGACGCGGCGGACAGCGAGCGGTGGACCGCGTGTCGGGCTCCCCGCCGCACGGACCACGATGAAGAGCACTGCGTTGGTGGGGCGTTCGCGGAGGCCCTCCGCGATGGTGACCCGGCCGGCAATCCCGCTTGCGTCGGGCGCCGCGGCGGCTCCTTCTGAATCGCCCGAGCCCGCTCTCTGCTCGCCCGTCGGGCTGAGTGCCGGCGACGCGGACGACGCCGATGAAGCCGATGCGCCCATCATCGGCGCGGGGCCCATGAACGGGTTGTGTTCGGCCTCTTTGCCCTTGTTCATGACGTAGATCGCGACCAGCGCCGCCGACAAAATGGCGACGAAAAAGAGCGCATTTCCCAGCACGTTGGCGCTTGTTCGTCGGGGTGGAGGGAGCTTGAGGACCTCCTTCTTGAGCAGAGCGGCATCCGGCTCGAGCGTGGCCTCGGTTTGGCTTGGTGGGCGCGCACCCACGAGCGGGATGCCGCAGGTCATACAGAAGCGGGCCGCTTCCGGAACGTCGCTCCCACAACTTGGGCACGATGAAGGGGGCGCGACGGCGGCCCCACACGCACCGCAGAAGCGTGCGGCCGTGGGATTGGTGTGGCCACACACCGCACAAGCGGTCCCCGAAGCTGAATCGGGGAGTGAATGAGTACCAATTGCCGCCATGCATCCAATCTAGCTCAAGAATCGCTGGCCGAGAACTCGAGAAGGTCGCGTCTTTCGTGCGAGCGTCCGGAAGCCGGCGTCATGCCAATGGTTTTTGGGGATGGATACGCTCATCCCATTGCGCCTCAGTAGTTCTGGGGTCATGGGACGTTGAAGTGCTTGGGGCGCAATGTGATTTGTTACGATCTCGCTGCTGGGTATTGGGCGGCAAGGATTACATGGCGTCATCGCCGTCCGATGGCTGGCGCACATTGTGATGCGGAGGCTGGGTGCCTCAAGTGGCTGTGGCCGAGTGGCTTTCGCGCGGTTTGACGCGAGAGTGACGCAGCCCCGGGATGATCGGATTGTGGCTTGCGGGCGCGATGCGAGGCGGCGACCCGATCAATCTTTCCGCCCCATGTCAAAGATCACGGGTGGATTCAAGTGCTTGAAACGGTTCACGAAAGAATCGACTGTAAAGAAATTGACGCTGGCGCCGACCGAGGTGATGGTCGCGACCACGACGACGTGGTGAGGAGCAGCCGAGACCAGGAAGGAGCACATCGGGTGTTGCGCAGTGTCTGCGCTGGCCTGAAGGCTGCCCGCGTTCTAGGTCGAGACCCTGGCGTGTCCTGGGCCGACCAACGATGCGGGGGGAAGAAGAACCTCATGAGGGAGCGTCTCCGTGGTTGGACCACAGCGGAGACAATCGTCCGGTTTGGTAAGACTTCGAGGTGCCGCGTGGTGGCCTCTGGCTCGGTCGTCGAAGGACCTCCGAGCCTGGGCAGCACGAAAAGCACGGGGGAGGAGGCCATGCGCTACGGCCGGATCGATGAGACCCTGGAGAGACACCACACACGAACCTACGGCACGTTGGGTTGTGAAACGCGCACGGTGCGCTGTCGCCAGAAGGGCGCTGCGTTGGTTGCCAAAGCCTTTTTGGGCGGAGGTAGCGGTGGAGGTCTGAGCGACAGAACACCGCGTTGCGCACAAACCCTCGCTCCTGGTCTGCCTCACCACGTCGTCGCCCTTCTTTTCTGATGGGCTCTCCTCGCATGGGCTCTCCTCGTCATGGGTGGCGTCTCGCCAGAGCGTTGTGCGTCGTCTCGACGACGTGGGCCGCGTGTCTTCCGGGCGCCACGACGGGCGACGCCGAACCGGACGGTGGGCAAGAGAACGACGGGCTGGTGGCGCCTCACGAGTCCCGCGAACCCCCCGTCTCCGTGTCCGTCTCTGCCGCAGGCGAGCGGCGTGGACCCAGGGCGCGCCCCGCCGGCGCGGCGGTCTATCTCGGGATACGAGACCTCTTGCGACGCGATCCGCGCAGCGAGGAGGAGACGATTCGGCTGAGAAGCCGGATGTCGACGGCCTGCAACGATGACGGTGCGCTCAAGGATTTTGTCGAGGGCGCGCTCTGGTCGGCTTCCTACTCAACACCGACCGATCGCGGCCCGATCAAGCTCGCGACCGACACGATCGAACAGGTGGCGACGGTCTGTTTGCGGATCGATCCACCGCGGGCGTTCGAGCTCCTTCGACGTGCCTCCGAGGGTCTCGGGGATTCGTACGAGCTCGAGCTCGTTCGCGCACGATTTCTCGCGGTCGAAGGGCGTTTGGAGGAGGCCTTGGGCGCCGCCGAGAAGGCGCGTGCACGGGGGTCCATCCACGCGCTGGCGCTCTCGGCCACGATTCGGGCCGAGATCGCACGCCAAGCGCACCCGGTTCATCGCGCAGGGATGTTGGCCGACGCCATCGAAAGCGTCTCGGCCGAACCTACATCCGCATGGCCCCTCATCGATCTCACCGCGGTGCTCTCCACACGCGCACGCCTTCTGGCTGAAGAAGCGGTTTGGTCCGAGGGGCGGATGCAGGAGGAGGCGCTCGATCGCGCCAATGAGGCGCTCCTGCGCTTGTCGGTCGCTCCGTTTATTGCGGCGATTCGAACGCGGTCGCTCGATTCGCTCTGCTTTAACGAGACATTTCTGAGCCTTGATCGTCGTGGCGGTGCTCGACCGGCAAAGGATGCCCTCGGCTGCCTCCGGGCAGCCCAAGAAACGCGCAACCTCGGGGCGCGTGTGGTCGCCGGGCTGGCGCTGACAGACGCGTTCGAGCGCGAGCGCGCGCTTGATCTCGAGGCGGCGCGTCGCCAGCTTTCGGGGTTCGACGAGCGGTCGACGGTCCTGCTCGTGACGCGGGGCGATGAGTCTGAGATGCTCGAATGGGCGCTGGCGTTGAGCCATTTGCTCAAGGCGGTCCGCGCGAAAACGGAGCGAATCGTTTGGCTGAATCGAACCGATACGCCTTCGGTGGCGCTTCTCGTCGAGCATATCTTGAAAACGAGCGGCCTGACACGCATCGAGCGCGTGGGTTCGAGCACCGATCCGTTCACGACGAGTTGTCTTGGCGCGGTGATGGCCGACCGGAAGGTCCCGACCGTATGTCCGATCGAGAAATCGAGCATCCAACGTCTTCGTGCTTTGGGGCGGCCGAGTGTGGCCGTTCTGGTCGGGAAGGATCTGGATGCGGAGCTGCAAGATCTCGCGGTCTACGAGCACAATCTCTGGTTGCTCTCATTTCGATTGCATCGGGTCGAGGGCGAGAAGATCGTGGTGCTCAAGAGCGTCTCGGACGTTTATGCGGTGGCGCCTCCGCCGGTTGCGGTGGAGGCACCGGCCGTGGGTACCAAGGATTCGAAGTGAGGACGTGTTCGCGGCTTGGCGCGACGCCCGCTGGCGGTTTGGGGTGCTGCGGGTGGGCCCGATTGGGCGTGGGTTTCGGGGTGGTCAGCGTGGTCTCGATGGGGATGCTTGCTCTTGCCGGCGCCGCGCCCGTTCCGGCGCAGCCTCCACCGGAGCGCGGCATCGCCCTCGGGCTCTTTTCCGCCGACCCGCACTTCTCCTATCGGCCTCTCATCGACGAAATCGCGGCGACCGGGGCTTCGCACGTCAGTGTGGCCTGGGTCTGGTGGCAGGACGATGTCGCCGCGACGTTGATTCGGCCGGTTGCCGGCGCCAGCGCGACCGACGATCAGGTTCTCGATGCGATGCAATATGCGCGGCGTCGAGGTCTGACCGTGACCGCGTTTCCGATCGTGCGCCTCCTTCGGCGGGGACCCGAGGAATGGCGGGGTCGGATTCGTCCGGCGTGCGAGGATGACTGGTGGGCGACCTATCAAGCGTTCATTCTTCGCGCCGCGGAGCTTGCGGCGCATGCGAAGGCCGAGCGGCTTGCGATCGGGAGTGAGCTCCTGTCGAGGGAGAGCATGCGCGAGAGGTGGGTGGAGACCATCGACCGCGTCCGCCTTCAGGCCCCGGACCTCAGTCTTCTATACAGCGCCAACTGGGACCACTACGACAAGGTTAGCTTTTGGGACCACGTCGACATCGTGGGGTTGACGGCGTATTGGGAAGTCGGTGGCGCGAATCTCGACGCCTCAGAGGCCGCTCTCGCCTGGGCCTGGCGGGGACCCAAGGCGCAAATCGTGGCCTTCGGACGACGTTTGGGGCGGGGCATCGTGTTGACCGAAGTGGGATATCCAAGCCTCGACGGCGGCGCGTGTTGGCCGTGGGATGAGACCCGCCAGGCGCCCGTCGACCTCGAGGAACAGCGACGCGCTTATGCCGCTTTCGTTCGAGTGTGGTCAGGGACACCGGAGCTTCAGGGCGTGTACTTCTGGAATTGGTTCGGCTTTGGCGGCAAACTGGATGGCGGATACACTCCGCGCAACAAGCCTGCTCAGGCGGTGATTGAGCGATGGTTCGAAAACGGGCGCCCGATGAGAGAGAGGATTCGGCCTTGATGTGCGCGGTGGGCGTGCGGTTGTGGCAGAGGTCTAGGCTTCGATGTCGAAGCGGGTGATTCGAGGCGCGACGGTGATGGCGCTCGATGGACGCCGAACCCTTCGCCAGACCGATGTCTTGATCGACGGCAACCGCATCGCGGCGGTTGGCGGTGTCGACGCGGGCGATGCGCTCGTAACCCACGCCCGTGGCGTCTTGATTCCATCTTTTGTTCAAGCGCACGTGCGCTCCGAGTTCGCTCTGACCGATCGCTACTTCGTCCCTGACGTGAATCCGTGGGTGTTTCAGCGATATCAGCTCGAGGCCTGGCATCAGGCGCTCGACGAAGACGCGCGCTACGTTCAGGCTCGTGCGGCGTACAGCCGTGGGGTGCACGCAGGTGCCGGCACGTTCGGCGATTTTGTTGGGCCCGGCATCGAGCCGGCCGTGAGAGCGGCCCAAGAGTTTGGTGTTCGCGTGACGGTGTTCGTGGGTTCCCAGAACGAGATGCCGGAAGCGCTGCTCGATCGCGTCATGGCGGTTGCGGAGACACGACAATGCGGCGCGCTCGTTTCGGCGGGTCTGTTTGGAGGCCATGCGGAGCGCGTATCCAAGAAGATGTTGAGGCGGTCTGTGCGCCTGGCCGCGACGAGACGAGTGCCGCTCGCTTTTTACGTTGGTCTCTTCCCGGACGACCGAGGAGGCATTGCTCGGCTTGAGCGCGAGGGCGCGTTGGGCCCGAGTTGCCTTCTTTGCTATGGCCGCACATCGCTTTTCGCGTCCGAGCGACATCGGAACGTGCTGGCCGAAACGGGGGTGTCGGTCGTCTTGAGCCCGTCGGCGGACGTCCTTACGCACGCTCCGACTCCGTCCGTCGGAAGATTGTTGGCCGAGGGCATCAATGTGGCCATCGGGAGCGACACCGGCGCCTCGCGCATAGGCTACGATCCGTTCAAGGAGCTTCGGCTACTCATGCCTCATCTTCGCGCCAGCGTCGAGGCTCCTGCGAGCCGCGCGTTGGAGGTCGGCGCGGTAGGCGGTGCGCGTGCGTTGAACCTCGATGGGGGCACCATTCAGGTCGGTCGGCGCGCAGATCTGATGTTGCTCGATATCGAGCCGCAGCCGAACGAGGACCATGAGCATCTCGCGGCACGAATCATCGAGAGCGCAGGCCCCGACACAGTGCGCGCGATGTGGATCGACGGCGAGGTCGTCATCTTGGATGGACGTTTTGCAAAAGGGAACCCGCCCACCGAGGCTTCCGAAGCGGCGGTTCGAGCGCGTCTTTGTCACGCGCTCGACGCGCGCATGCAGCGCCTTTCGCGGATACGACGCGGTGTCTTGAACCTCCGTCTTCGCCGCTCTGCACCGCGTTAGCGCATCGCGACTTCGTGAAAGATGTTCAGGATTTTCGGAGAGGTTCGATAGAGATCCAGCTCGTAGTCGGGGTTGATGTGCAGCATCTCCTGAAAGGCCGCTTTCGCGTCGTCAACCTTCCCGAGCGCAACAAGCGAGAAGCCGACGACGCGGAAGAGCTCGAGGCGATCCTTCGCGGACGCTGCGGGTCGATTCTTGAGAAGCATCATGCCCTGGTCGTGGGCGCGCTCGTACAGGCCGTCCGCATATAGATCCTCCGTGGATTGGAGCTCGATGTCCGTCACACCGGCCTGTCTGGGATCTGCGCGGACGGCGGTGGGCGCCGTGTTGTTGGCGGAGGCGGTGGCCGCCAGACGAGGGGCCGTTTGGGGGGGCGTCGCCCGGTCGTGGGCTCGGCGCGCTTCACGCGCCGAGGCACGCGCGCTCTTGGTCGTGTGGGCTCGGCGCGCAGTTGGGGTGCGAGCTGCCGGCGCGGGCGACGGCGTTTCGGCGGCAAGGATCGGGGGCTTCGGGTCGGGCGCGCCGCCGCGGCGCCGCGCGTTGACCTGAGCAAGGTCGAAGACCTTCTCATCGAGCGGAATCCGGATCGCCTTGCCGGCGGGCGGTTTGACCGTCGTCAGACGATTGTAGAGCGCGAGGAGCCTCACGCGGCGCGCGGACCCGTCGCGGTAGTAGTAGCGCGCGATCGATTCGAGCGATTCGCCACGCCGGACGAGGTGGCGAAGAGAAGGAACAACCTTGAGGCCGCGGCCGGCCGGGGGAAGCTTGGCGTCGCGACCGGTCAGCCCGTGAAGCAGCGCGAGGTATTCCGCGCGCCCGGGATCGCTCATGTTGCGCCGGGCGAAGTCTTCCAGGCTTTGTCCCGCTTTCACGCGAACCGTGTGCGAGGTCGGAATCACGATGAGCGTGCCGGGGGGCAGGGGCTCGGGCCGTCGGTTGAAGAGCAGGAGGATCGTCGCGAGGTTTCGCTGGCCGTAGTAAGTGCGAGCCAAGTCCTCGTACGTCTCGTTGCCTTTGGTGCGGTGGATGACGCCTTGGCTGCTCGGGCGCGCCTCTGCGATTTCGGTGGTCGATGCCGTGACCAGCACGGCGCTGGCGATCGCGATGGCGATGGCGAGGGCGAGGGCGGTGCGCGCTCGAACGCCCATGCCTTCTCGCGGGCATGAACGCCCGCGGAGTGCATTATTGAGGGCTTTCTTCCTCCACATGGTCGTCGTCTCGAGGCAGCAGCGTGACTCGCAGTGTTTTCCGTTCGCCGGGCGTGATTTCGAGTACCCGATCGACTGAAACGAAATACGGATTCCGCAGACCGATTGTATGCGATCCCGGCGTCAGGGGGATCGGGTCGGCGAACGGTGTTGTATCAAAAAATACGCCGTCGACGTACACGCGAGCCCACGGCTCGACGTGAAGCGCCAAGAAACCTCCCTGGCTGGCGTGCGTTGAGGGAAGCGGATCAGAGTCCCGCGCCGGCTGGGCGGGTAATCCTGGGTCGTCGCCTCGGGCCTCCGCTTGGCTGGGCGTGGACTGGGGTCGGGTGTTGGTGGCGCCCGCCGGGACTGCCGGCCCCAGAGAGGCGTCGCTGAAGGCCGCGCGTGGACGTTCCCGGGGCAAGCGTTCGCCCCAGGGGAGATGGCTCGCGGCGATCGTCGCCAGTGCCACCAGCATCGCGGCCAAGCCATAGGCGAGCGTAATGGGGCGCAGCAGATCGCGCGCCGGCGGGACTGGGATGCCCGCGTCGCGCCGGCGGAGCGCTGGATCCCCGAGCAGGCGGGACGGCAAGACGCTGGAGATCTCGGCGTCGCCGACGAATCCGCGGTTGCGAAGAAAGAGGACCAGGCGGCCGCGAGGATCGATCGGCACGGTGCGGCTGAGGAACGCGAAGAGATCCCGTCGCAGTGCGTAGGTCGTTGAATAGCGCTCGTTGGCGTCCTTTCGCAGGCAGCGGTCGACGATTCGAGCGAGATCGGGGGCGATGCCTGGCCGCAGTGTAGACAGTCGCGGGTAGTCTTCGTCGAGGACCTTCACCGTAACCGAACGACCGTCTTCCTCGGCCCACGGTTTGGTTCCGGCGAGCATCTCGTAGAGGACGATGCCCAGCGCGAAGATGTCAGTTCGGAAGTCGATCCGGTCACCCCGAATCTGTTCGGGCGCCATATAGGCGGGTGTCCCGACGGAAAGCCCGATCTGGGTGAGTTCGCTCTTGCCGGGATCGCGCGCGATCCCGAAATCCATGATCTTCACCTCGCCGCTCTTCGAGATGAGGATGTTGGAAGGCTTGATGTCGCGGTGAATGATCCCGCGGTAGTGCGCGTATTCCAGGCCTTCTACGACCTGAGCTGCGATGATGACGGCGATTTCCTCGGGGACACCGTCGACCGACGAGAGCACATCGAAGAGGTCGATGCCTTCGACGTATTCCATCACGATGTGCGCGCTCTCGGGATCTTGCAGATAGTCGTAGATGTGGACGATGTTCGTGTGCTGAAGCGTCGCGAGGCTCGTCGCTTCCCGCTCGAAGCGCGCCGCGACCTGACGATCATGCACGTACTCGGCGCGCAGGGTCTTGATCGCCACGATCCGGTCCAGTGAAGGCTGAATGGCTTTGTAGACCACGGCCATCCCACCCTGTCCGAGCTCGGCGAGAACTTGATAGGGGCCGATTCGGCGCGTCGATACGTTTTCGGCGGGTGCGGTGGCGTCCGTCCGCGAAGGGGCGCGTGGCGTCGTACGAGATCCAGGCGTCGCACGAGATCCAGGAGGGGGCGGCGAAGGCGCGACTGGCGATCGGTTGGGGTTGGGCGGCGCAGCGCTGCGTGACGTGCGTGCGTTGGCCGGCGCGGCGTGACGGGCTTCAGCGAGAAGACCCGCAAAAGTGCCTTCCTCCGGCCCTGTGTTCGCCGTCATCGAGGCTCTTCGAGGGCTTCTCGCTGGGGGCAAAACCTCGCCTGGCCGCCGACCTCCAGCCGACGCGGCCGCCGTGGGACGCTGCGTGGGCAGGGTGGAGTGCGTTTCGTCCGTACGCGGCGATGGGGTCTCTCCGCGTTCTAATGGCGCCATCAGCGGGCTTGCCTCCACGGTTTCGCTCTCCCGCGCGGCAAAGGGCTCGCCTGGTGCTAGGTGGCCTTCACCCCGGCGCGACGTGTCACCCATGCTGAAGAACCTATTCGGTTGAAACCCGGCTCGCAATTGAAAGAATGCATGCCGGCTCAATGGGCCGTGTTTCTGGACGGAAACGGCAGGATGACGGGGCCGACCTCAGACGCCCAGAGGATGTTCGATCGCCGGCCTTGGTTTGTTGCGGTTTCTTGTTGAAGATATACCTCGGTGCTACCTTCGACGGTAACTCAAGCGACCCGATGCTTCGCCTAAACGACATCCTCGAGCGGGTCCGATCGTACCATCCGAACGCCGACCTCGACCTGATCAAGAAAGCTTACGTCTATTCGGCGCGAGCGCACGAAGGGCAAGTCAGGAAGTCGGGGGAGCCGTACCTGATTCATCCGCTCGAAGTCAGCGGGATCCTCGCCGAGATGAAGCTCGACGAGCATGCGGTGGCGGCCGGTATCCTGCACGACACTGTCGAAGACACCGACGCGACGACCGAGGAGATCGAACAGCTCTTCGGAAAGCAGGTCGCTGAGATCGTCGAAGGCGTCACCAAGCTCTCGACCATTCCTTACACGACTACGCACGAGAAGACGGCCGAGAACTTCCGGCGGATGTTGGTCGCAATGACCAAAGACATCCGGGTCATCTTGGTGAAACTCGCCGACCGCCTCCACAACATGCGTACGCTCGACCATATGGCGCCCGACAAGGTGGAGCGCATAGCGCGCGAGACGTTGGAGATCTATGCGCCCCTCGCCAACCGGCTCGGTATGTTCTGGGTGAAGTCTTCACTCGAAGACTTGGCGCTCGAGCATCTGCACCCGGCGGATTTCAAACAGATCTCGGAAAAGCTCGAAGCGACGGCCAAATCGAGGCGCACCTACATCGAGGATGTGAAGGCGACGCTGCTTCGTAAGCTCCAAGAGGGCGAGGTCCCGGCCGAAGTGAGCGGGCGAGTCAAGCATGTCTACAGCATCTGGCGAAAGATGAAAGCGCAGAGCCTGGACTTCGAGCAGGTCCCGGACATCTTGGCGTTCCGGGTGATTACCGATGACGTCGGGCATTGCTATCAGGCTCTCGGTCTTTGTCATGCAACATGGCGTCCGGTTCCCGGCCGATTCAAAGACTTCATCGCGATGCCGAAGCCGAATGGCTATCAGTCGCTCCATACGACGGTGATCGGACCTGAGGTCCAGCGCGTGGAGATCCAGATTCGCACCCGCGCGATGCATGACACCGCGGAGCGCGGCATTGCGGCCCACTGGCGCTACAAAGAAGGTCGCCCCGCCGAGGGGGGCGACATCCAGTTTAGTTGGCTTCGCCAGCTCATGGAGTGGCAGCGCGATCTCGTTGACCCGACCGAATTCATCGCGACGGTGAAGGTCGATCTGTTCTCTGATGAGGTGTACGTCTTCACGCCCAAAGGGGAGGTGAAGGCGCTCACTCGAGGCTCGACACCGATCGATTTCGGCTACCTCATTCACTCCGAGATCGGGCACCACTGCGCGGGCGCGCGTGTCAATGGGCGCCTCGTCCCGCTTCGATATCGGCTCCGCAATGGCGATACGGTCGAGATCATGACCTCGCCCACGCAGCATCCAAGCAAGGATTGGCTGAGCTTCGCCAAAACGGCTCGGGCCCGGGCTCGAATCAACGGTTACCTCCGCAAAGAACAGCGCGATCGCGCAGTGTCGATGGGACGCGAGATCCTCGAGCGTGAAGCGAAGCGCTACGGACGATCGCTACAGAAGATTACGCGCTCCGGCGCGTTCGGTGACACGGCGGCTTTCAGTCGCTATCCATCCGAAGAAGATATCTTGGCCGCTGTGGGCTACGGGAGGCTTCGGCCGACCGATGTTCTCAAGAAAGTCTTGCCGCCCGAGGTCTTCGAGCGGGGCCCGACCGAATCAGAGAAGCCTAAGTCGCGGCTCGGGCAGCTCTTCGACGCAGTCGCGCGTCGATCGAAGTCCGGCGTGACCGTGCAAGGCATCGACGAGATGCTGGTGCGTTTCGCCAAATGCTGCAATCCCGTGCCCGGCGATCCGATCGTGGGATTCGTGACGCGGGGTCGCGGAATTACTGTCCACGCCGTCGCCTGCGAGAAGGCGCTTCAGCTTGATCTCGATCGGCGCATCGAAGTGAACTGGGACTCCAAGGCGAGCGTTCCGCGTTCGGTTCAGCTTCGCATTGTCACCGACGACCGGCCCGGGATCCTTGCGACGATGTCGCAGGCGTTTAGCGCCGATGGCGTGAATATCCTGAACGCCAACTGCCGCGCGCGCAAAGACAGCCTTGCCGTGAACATGTTCATGGTCAGCGTGCGCGATGCCGAACAGCTTCGCCAGGTCATGAAGTCCATCGAGAGCATTGCCGGCGTGCACAGCATCCACCGCATCGGCGCTTGAGTTTAGCCTCGGCGCATCGAGTCGCGTGGAAGCGGCATTGAGCGAAGCTATCGAAGCGCCGACCGGTGACCGGTGGCCGGTCAGCGGGCCGACGCGGGCGGATCGTGCCGCCGGAGATCCAGCGTGTAGGGCTGCTCGGGGTGGTGCGCGCCGGCGTCGAGCATTGCCGGGTAAGGCGCGTGGCCTTCGGTCGTGAAGCGCTGAGCACGTCGAGCGGCCGCTTCAAATGCGGTGAGTGGTGGCTCGTCGAACGCGCGCCCTTCGGGATGCCAGACGTGGTAGGTCGCCGCGCCAAGCGAGCGGTTCGCCCACCGATCGACGAGATCGAACCGAAGCGGATGATGCGGGCGGATGTTCGGATGGAGACAGTTGGGCGGCTGCCAAGCGCGGAAGCGGACGCCACCCACGTACTCGGTTGCGCGCCCGGTCGGACGAAGCGGAAGATGACGCCCGTTCACACTGACGACGTGACGACCTTCGATGAGGCCGTCCGCCTTGACTTGCACGCGTTCGACCGATGAGTCGACGTAGCGAACGGTCCCCGCACGGCCGGCTTCCTCGCCCAAGACGATCCAGGGCTCGAGCGCAACCCTGATTTCGAGGGACAGATCTTCCACGTCGAGCCGACCCATGATCGGACACTTGAAGTCGAGGAAGGGGAGATACATCTCTTCGTCGATCGGCAAGCCTGCGCGCTTCAGATCGTCGATCACATCCACGAGATCGGTCCAGAGGAAGTGGGGGAGCATGTAGCGATCGTGAAGCTGGCTCCCAAAGCGAATCAGGGGCCGCGTGTAGGGCGCCTCGGCGAGACGGGCGGTGATGCTGCGCATGAGGAGCATCTGGGCGATGGCCATCCGTTCGTGCGCAGGCATTTCGAAAGCGCGGAACTCGAGGATGCCCTGGCGCCCAGCGGCGCTGCCGGGGTCGTAGAGCTTGTCGATGCTTATCTCCGTGCGATGCGTGTTGCCCGATGCGTCGGTCAGAAGATGACGAAGAAGGCGGTCGGTAAGCCACGGAGGCGTCCAGTCTCCGCCTTTCGCGTGGGCGTCGATCTGATTGAGCGCGATCTCGAGCTCGTACAACGCATCGTGCCGAGCTTCGTCGATCCGCGGCGCCTGCGAGGTTGGGCCGACGAAGATACTCGCGAAGAGATAGGAGAGGGAGGGATGGTTGTGGATGTATCGGAGCAAGCTCCCCAGGAGCACCGGGTTCTTCAGGAAGGGGCTCTCGGGCGTCGTGGCCCCGCCCAAGGTCAAGTGATGTCCACCGCCTGGTCCGACTTCGCGTCCGTCGAGCTGGTATTTCTCGGTTGTAAGGCCGGCGTGGGTGGCGGCGTCGGTGACGGACTCCATGAGCGTCACGTATTCATCGAACGTCCGCGTCACGGGGATGTTGACCTCGAGGACGCCGGGGTCGGGCGTCACCATGCAGGCTCGAAGCCGCGGATCGGAAGGCGGTGGATAACCTTCGAGGCCTACCGGCGTCTCGAGCGCTTCGGCGGTATCCTCGATCGCGGCGATCAGGCGTAGGAAGTGCTCGGTTGTCGGCAAGGGCGGCAAGAAGACGGCAAGCGAGGAACCGCGGGGCTCGACGCAAAGACCCGTCTTCACTTGCGGTTCGTCGGTTGCCTCGACGACGGTTGCATCGACGAAGAAGGGCGAGGCGAACGGCGCTGGGTCGGCCGCGGAGGCCACCAGGCCCTCCTCGGCGGCGCCCGAAACTTCCGCCGCATGGGCGGCGCCGCCGGCGATCGACCGGGCGCGCAAGGCCTCCTGGCCGTCGGCGGCGCGAGGCCTGCGCCCCGGAACCTGGGGCTCGATGCGTGGCCACAAGGCGTCGGCAGGTGGAAGCGCACCGAGCTGCTGGCTCGGATCGGTGACCCAGGTTTCTATGGGTGTTCCACCCAGACGCTGAAGAGGAAGCCGCAGACCCATCGGCGAGTCGCCCGGAATGAGGTAGAGGTGACCTCGCCGGAAAGTCCAAGCTGACGTGGCGAAGCCTGTCGCTGTCGCGCCCAGAGGGAGCGCGAACCCAACGACCTCGCCCATACCGCGTCCGAGCACGCGCGCGAGGCGCCGACGCTCTTCGCTGTCTTTGAGGTCGGCCTTGAGCGGGTCGATGTCGATCGGGAGATTTTCCTCATCTTCGAGGAAGCGCCAAGGGTCTTCGAAGCCGGGGCGAATCGTGTCTACGCGCCCGAGGTCGAGACGCCGCGCGAGGTGCTCGGTGAAGCGCCGCGCACGATCGAGCATGGGCTGAAGTGGAACGTCGGGTGTGTGCGTGGCCGTGTAGCTCGCGATCTTTCGGTCGAGCCACTGGCGATTGCGCCAGATGGGTTCGCCATCGGGCCGCCAAAGAAGATGCATCACCCAGCGCGGGAGGCTCTCGCCCGGGTAATGCTTGCCCATCCGGTGAAGGATGACGCCGCGTTCGCCGAGGCGATCGAGGAGCTCGGTGGCGAGGATGAGACCTCGGTCCCACTTGTCCGGGCCCAAGGCGTCTTCGTTCCATTCGGGTGCTCGGGGGTTGCTGCGCGAATTCCAGGTCGGTTCCCCCCCCATCGTGAGGGTGATGCCGGCGCTCGCGATCTTCTCGTCGACGGCGCGACCAAGCGCACGCATGTTTTCCCAGCAGGTGTCGGTGTAGGGCCGACGGGGTCGCGGCTCGTGGCCGAGACGGGCGATCGTCAGATCAAACACAACGCGCTCGGCGGGTGCGCTTGCCGTGCCTTCGATCGGAGAGGCGTGAAGAGGCACGGCCGTGCACGCGAGGGGTATGTGGCCCTCGCCCGCAAGCAAGCCGCTCGTCCCGTCGAGCCCAACCCAGCCGGCGCCCGGAACGTAGACCTCGGCCCAGGCGTGCAGATCGACGACGTCACGAAGAACGCCTTTCGCCTCGTCCGGAATATTCCCTTCGTCGGCGAGCTGAATGAGGTAGCCGCTTGCGAAGCGCGCGGCGAGTCCTTGGGCTCTCAGGACATCGACCAAGAGAACCGCCGAGTCGCGGCAACTACCAGATCCGATCTGGAGTGTCTCTTCGCTCGTTTGGATTCCCGATTCGTTGCGGATGATGTAGCGAACGCGCTTGGCGACCGCGCTGTTGAGCGCGACGAGGTAGTCGGTGATGTACCCGCGCGCTTGGTTCTCTTCGACGAACGCAGCGAGAAGGGTCCCCGGCTTGGCTGGTTGGCCTAGGTATGGCGCAAGCTCGACGTCGAGGTTGTCGGGGTAGCGAAAGGGAAGGTTCCGGCACCGATCGTCGACGAAGAAGTCGAAAGGGTTAACGGGACGAATCTCGAAGGACGCATCGACGACCAGTCGGAGCTCGGACGCCTTGGCCTCCGCGGGAAACGTTGCGCGCGCGACGCGATTGCCGGCTGGATCGCGCTGCCATCGCAGCTCGCACTTTGGTTCGACGGTCAAGTTGTAGCTGCGGACGTGGGCACGTGTGTGATCGCTCGGACGTAAGCGCACGATGTGGGGGCCAAGGTCTGTGGGTTGGCCATACTGATAGCGACTCTCATGGCGAATGCGTACACGCACGGGCTGTCCTCCGGGTTGCAGTCGGTCGTCCGACGGGGTCCAAGAGTGGACCCCTCGCTGTTTCGCACACAACTGTATTCGAACGCGATTTTTGCGCTCGCTTTCCAACCGGGACGGGGCTTTCATGGGTGCAGTGTTGACGCGAATTCGGCCCGGCCTTGCCCCGCGAGAGCACGAAGGAACTCGACTCTTGGCGATGAGCTTCGACTCCGGGGCCTCTCCTTCGGTTTCTCTGCGCGCGCTGGCGCAAACGGATCTGCGGAGCCACGCGTACGGCTGGGGCTTCGCCTGGTATCCGGATCAAAGCAACGCGGCGCTCCTGGTGAAGGACGCGACCTCGCTGGGGGAGAATGCCATGACCAAGCTCCTCCGCGAATGGGACCGGTTTCATTCGACGCTCTTCGTGTGTCATCTGCGTGGCGCGGCGCGTGCGCTTCAGGAGCAGGACACGCATCCGTTCAAGCGGGTGCTGGGGCGACGCGAATGGGTGCTCGCCCACAACGGCGACCTCGAAGCGCCTGATGGCGATCTCGGCGCGGTGCTCTCGCTCGGCGAGGATCCAGCCTTTGAGCCGATGGGGCGCACGGACAGTGAGCACGCTTTCTGTTGGTTGCTGCAGAATGTGCGAGGTCTCGGAGCGCGAAGCCTCGCGGAGGTCGGCTGGGAGACCTTGCACGGTTGGTTCAAGACGCTCGACAACTTGGGCACCGCCAACTTCCTTCTGACCGATGGTCGCGATCTCGCCGTCTATTCGGACGAGACGCGGTACAACGTGCTGCATTGGGCGCGTTTGGTCCCTCCGAACGTTCCGCCGAAGCTCGTGACCGACGACCTCGAGGTTGATCTCGATGACGCGCGCGATCGCGCACGAACGCTGGTGATCTTCTCGACCCTTCCGCTGTCAGACGGTGGTGATTGGCGGCCGATGAATCCGGGGCAGCTCGTGGTTGTGCGTCAGGGCGCCTTTGTGTTCGACTCCGACGCCGAGCAACAACTCATGGTGCCTCCGCTCCAGACGACGCCCGAACATCCCAAACCAGATCGCGTTCCTGCTTCACGCACGCCATCGGTTTCGCTCGAAAGGTTTGACTCGCCCGCGATGCCGGTGTCCGCCGTCGCCGTCTCTCCAGAGACGAGCGGGACCCTTCAGGGCCTCGGCTGCGAGCACCACTACGCGCAGGTCGATGGCATCGGACGGCTCCTCAGCATTGTTCACGAGACGCTGTACAGCTACGCACGACCGGTCGAGAAGAGCTTCCACCTTTATCGGTTGAAGCCGGTGCACGATCGCTGGCAAGACCTCCTCGATTTCACGCTCGAGATCTCGGTGGAGGGCGTTCGAAGGCCCTACGAAGATGTCTTCGGAAACGCCGTGCTTCGGGCGGATGTCGAGCGTCCTTATCAGGCGCTCAGTGTCATTGCGCGGTCGCTCGTTCGGGTTCGGCATCAACCGCCGGACGATCTTCACTCGCCGCATCGACGTTTCAGCATTCCCTTGGTGTGGATGCCCTGGCAGCGGCAGATGATGTCGCCGTATCTGCTGCCTCCCGAGCTGCCCGAAACGGAGCTCGTCGAGCTGACGGAGTTCGCCATGAGCTTCGTGGAGCGGCAAGACTATGATCTGGTTCAAACGCTGATCGACATGAACACGACGATCTACCGCGATTTCAAGTATCTCAGCGGGTCGACGACGATCGCGACGACACCCTTTCAGGTCTTTCGACGGCGCACCGGCGTTTGCCAAGACTTCGCGAATCTCTTCATCTGCTTGGCTCGTTTGCTCGGCGTTCCCGCGCGCTATCGCGTGGGCTACATTTTCACCGGGGCCGACTACGAGAATCGCATGCAATCCGAAGCTTCGCATGCGTGGGCTGAGCTTTACCTCCCGTGGAATGGCTGGCAGGGATTCGATCCGACGAACGGGTGCTTGGTCGGAACGGATCACGTCCGCGTTGCGGCGGGGCGGAACTACATGGACGCAACGCCGACGAGCGGGACGATCTACAAAGGCGGTGGTGCGGAGCGTCTGTCGGTGAAGGTTCGGGTCGAGGAAGTTGCGGAGGGCGGCCAGCGCGAAGCGGTGCGCGAGCAATCCGCACCATCCTTCGCGAACCCCGCGGCAACGGATCCTTCGCCTATTGGTTCCCTCGAGCCACAGTGAGCGTTGCGGGCGCCGGGAGCTCGACGGGAAGCGTGGGAAGCGACTGGCCGTAGAGGCACGCGTATCGCCGGTAGCTTCCGAGCGACCGCTTCACATAGCGCTCCGTCTCGCTAAATGCGATCAGCTCGATGAAAGCGTCGAGGTCCACGCCCTGGGCGCGGTCGAGCCAGCGATCGGCGATTCCGGGGCCGGCGTTGTAGGCAACGAGCGCCAAGACTGCGTTGCCTTCATACCGGTCGAGCAGCCGCGCGAGGTATTGGATCCCGAGGCGGAGGTTGGTTTCGGGGTGCGTGAGATCGAGGTCGTCATCGGTTTCGCTGTTACCGCGCGATGCGGGCGCCGTGCGCGACGCGCGTGATACCCGAGGAGTGGAGCGTTGAGCGAGCCACTTTGCGGTCGAAGGCAGAAGCTGCATCAATCCCTGGGCACCCTTTTCGCTTTCCGCGGCGGCGCCAAAGCGGCTCTCCGACCGAACGATGGCATATACGAGGAAGGGGTCGACGCTTCGGCGTTGGCTCTCGCGCTCGATGACGCGTGCATAAGGGCGGGGATAAAGGTAAAGCCAGGGCGCAGGCTCCCCACGCAACAGCGCGCGAATCCATGCTTCGGAGCGGCCAGGGCTGTTCTTCTTGGCCAGGGCGAAGCCGTGATCACGCCCCGAAAACGACGAGAGGAGGTCTCGCGCCGGGTGTGCTGGAGCGACGTCACCCTCGGACAGAAATCGCACAGCGATGCCGAGGTTGTTGTACGCGTCGCGCCATCGTCCGCGGTCCGCGAGCGCCATCGCTCGGTCGAGTCCGAGCGGCCGCTCCAGGCCAAACAGATCGGCCCACGAGTGATCGGGTGACGGCGTCGAAGGTGGTGCCTTTGGTTCCGAAGGGCCTGGTCCTGAGGCGAGTTGGCCCCCGAGCGGTGATGGCTGTTGCGGTCGCCGTTGTCGTTGCGGTTGGCGTTGCCGTTGCCGTTGCCGTTGACCATCAGCCTGGCTCATGGCGAGGGTGGGGCGAGCCCACCGATCGCCGGTGCTCGGGGTTAGCCGGCGAAGGCGACCTTCGGCCAAGAGCCCCATGTAGCTCAGCGCCTCCGCGTCGAGGACTTGCGCGAAGCGGTCGATCGCAGCCTCTCTTTCACCCAGCTCTTCATGGACGCGCCCCACCCAATACGTGGCACGGTGGCGAAGCGCGGGATCCGACGCGGCCACCTCGACTTCCTCAAAGGCGGTCTTCGCCTGCTCGAAGTCGAAGTCGAGAAAGGCCGCGAACCCGGACTTCCAGAGAATCTCGAGCGAGGCGGCACTTGGCGACTGGTGCTCGACGTACATCCGATAGGCGTGTTTGGCCTCGTCGTAAGCCCGGGCGCGAAAAGCGGTGTCCCCGAGCATGAGCGCACTTTGGGCGATGAAGGGGGAGTCTGGCGCGCGGTCCAGGAGTGCTCGAATCTGCGCTCGCGCCGCCCTCAAGGCGGCAGGTTTCGCGCCGACCTGAAGCTCGAGCTCGACGCGGCGGGCAAGGGTTCGCTCGGCCTCGAACGCTGGAAGCGCGTCCAGGTCGATGGCCTTGATGCTTGCGAGGGCGTCCTTCGCCTCTTGGCGCCGCCGCGTGCGGACCTCGACCGAAAGCAGCACACTGAAGGCACGCAGGGTCGCGGAAGTGTCGGACGACACTTCTTTTCGGGCGGGCGAGTGACCTCCGCGCGGGTTGGCGTCGTTCGGCGGGGTCGAAAAGCTCGCCACGAGCGCTTGCGCCTCATGGTGCGAGGCGCGTCGGATACGGTTTCGCAGGGTCAGGAACCGGACGGACGTTGGGGTCGTGTGTGCGTCGCTCGGGTCGGCCTGGTGCAGGCGCTCGATAAGCTGGATCGTCCTTCGCGCAATCGAGCGCTCGGGGTCCGCGTCGAGCAGCGCGTAGGCCGCACGGGCCGCTTCGCCCGTGCGTCCCGCATGCTGAAGGACGACGGCCCGCTGCAACTCGAGGCTTGCTCGCCGGGGCGTCTCTGAATCTGCAAGGAGCGCATCGAAGTAGTAGAGCTGCCCCTCGCGCTCCCCGAGCTTCGCGAATACATTGATGAGCCCGCGCGCGGCTCGTGTCTTGACCTGCGGCGTTTGACCCAGGTCGACCGCCTGTTGGAATGCCTTCTGGGCTTCGGGCCATTGGCTCATGGCTTGAAATGCCTGGCCCTTGAGCAGCGCGCGCCGATCCGGGAATAGGGGCGAGGGGGGCGCGAGCAGGCTGAGCGCGTCGGCCGGTTTTCCTTTGCGGATGAGCTTGGCCGCCGAAGCAAGGCGCGCGAGATCGTAGTCTTTGATCTCGGCTTTTTGGCCCGCATGGAGCGGTGTGATTCGCAGGCGGAGCCCAGGCGCCTCTGAGAGGCGCGTTGCGCTCGCGATGAGCGCACGAGGCTTCTCGTCGCGGTCGGACGAATCCCTGTGGTCGCTCGACCACACGACCGTGATGATCGCGGCGGCGATGACGGATCGACCGCGTCCAGAAGCCCAGGACAGCGCCACAAACTGGGACCTTTGCAGGGAGCCGGTCCGAGCGCAAGCTTCCATCCGCCTCGGCAAGGGTTTCAGAGGATGGGTGAATGTGAGCTTTTGTCGCCGTGGTTCGAGGTGAGGGGGCCACGATTACACGGCGAGACCAAGCGGTGGATGCTCGGGGTCGATCCGAACGAGGGGCTGTCGGGCGCGCCACCAGAAAATGTCGGGGCTCACCGCGTCGGCGTAGTTGTGGAGCTTCTGCACGAGGGTCGCAAGCTCGGTGAGTGCGTTGCGCCCGAGACCTGGCTTGAGCGGGAGCAGGACGAGCGCATGCCAGTTCGGCATGGCCACCAGGGTGCCAAGTTCCGGATTGAACGGTGCGCCGACCGCGGCGCAGGTGCGAGGTACGTCCGACGCGAGAGCGGAAATGAAGGTGCCGTTGCCCAAGAGCACCAGCGCGCTGACGTTCGGCAGCTGAACGAGCTTGAGCTCGAACCGTTCCTTGAGACCATTGTCGACGGCCACTTTCCACGCCTCGGCGGGGGTGATCGAAAGGGCTGCGAGGTCGCCTGCGGTGACCAGCTGATTCCAGACGCCTTCTCCCATCATGAGGACCGCGGTGATCCCCTCGGCAAGCGGAACGGACAGCGCGTCGGATGGGATCGTCGTCTTTGCAAGCCAGCTTGTCCCGCGGCTCGACCAGAGCTGTACCCTGAGATCGTCGCGAGGGCTCCTGGGCTGCTGCTCCGACGCCACCGCACCCTCGGCTTCTCGCGTGATCCGCGCGGGGTCGACGGGCGTCTCGAGTGCCGGCTCGCCGGAGACCGTGGAGGACGATGTCGGGATGAGGAGCTGTTCACAGACGGCGTGCACAAAAGCATCGATCTGGTCGGCCCAGTCGCTTTCGGGTCGAGCCGAACAGGCCTTGGCGAGCGGCTCGAGCAGCAGGTCTTTGGGGCCCTGGGGCGTCAGGACGGCGACGCGCCCGGGCGCGACGTCTTCTGGGTTGAGGGTGAGCCCGGAGCCCACGAAAGCCTCGTGAACCAATGTCATGAAAATCTCGAAACGCTCGGGCGTTTTGAGCGCGGAGGCCCAGCCAGGCGGCCGTTGGTCCCGCACCTCCCGCAGCCAATCAAAAAGCCCCATTGACCCATGACTAGCATGAATGGTGCTCGACGTCAGACTCGAGATTCGTCCGCGTCGGCGTTTCCTTCCATGTCGCTCAGGTGAATTTCGAGGGCGCGGACTGAAATCCAGAGCTCCAAGATGGATACGCCCAGGGATGCGAGCATAAGCAGAAGGCTGCCGCCGAAGAAGAGCTTTCCCGCGCGTTGATGGTCGAGAAACAGGAGGAACATTCCGGCGACGCAGAGTAGGAGCGAGAGGACACCGAGAATTTGCATGTCGCGAATCAGATAGACGCGGCGTCGGAGGTTGGAGATCTGGCGGGCGATCGCGCCGGAGGGTTCGGCTGCGTAGGCGGCACGGAGTCCGCGGATGAGCGTCGCAAGGGCGAGAAACCGGTTGGTGTAGGCCAGCAAGAGGAGCGAGATGGCTGGAAAGAGCAGCGCAGGCGTTCCGAGGTCTATGCGCATGGCTGGCTTGGGTCGGGCGTGCTCGTTGCGTCTTTGGCGCTCGAGCCTGCGCTTCGGGCGTTCTCGGAAGACGATGCTGACGAGGACGACGATGCTGACGAGGACGACGAGGACGACGACGCTGAGGAAGAGGCCGAGTGGTCTGGGGAGGCACCCGAGCTCAGCGGAGGGACCTCGAGGAACGTCGTGTGGATCGCAGCCCCGACTTCGTTCAAGTCGTTCTGAAACGCATCGACCCACTCGTGAAGTCCCCGATCGATGATTTCCTCGATCGTGAGGAACTCGAGTTTTGCGCGAAGACGACCAAGCCTCTTCTCGGCGGGCGTTGTCCCGCTTCCTTTTTGGCCCCCGGCGATCGCGAAAACCGAGTCCTCAGCGAGCATCGTGCAGCGACGAACGGCGCGCGGAAAGTGGTGATCGAGGAGAAGGAAATCAGCGACCCGGGGCGGGCTGATTCGGCCATGGCGCTTGCGGTACATCTCGAACGCGGACGCGCTCTTCAGGAGAGCAGCCCAATGAAGCTCGTCGACGGGCGACCCCACTTCACCCGCGTTGGGGAGAAGCAGAAAGTATTTCACGTCGACGATGCGGGAGGTCTTGTCCGCGCGCTCGAGCACGCGTCCGAGCCGTATGAAGTGCCACGCCTCGTTGTGGGTCATGGTGACGTAGGTGACACCCACGAAAAGTTGGGCCGCGCGCTTCACGGAGGCCAAGAACTCCGATGGGTCGTCGAGGATCGAGGCCGGGTCACGGGCGGCGGCCGTGATCATCAGGTACGCCTTGTTGATCTCCTCCCACATTTCCGAAGAGATGATCTCGCGGACCGCCCGTGCGTTCTCGCGCGCGTGAAGAACTGATCGAAGGATCGAGTTCGGGTACTCCGGGTCGATGGTCAGGAATCGAATGACGGCGTCTCGCGTCGGTTCGCCATACCGCTCGCTGAACCACTTGTCGTCACCGGTCGTCGCGATGAGCGGAGACCACTGAGTCTCCGGCGCGTTGGGGAGGTCCAGCATCAGATGCTGGTTGACGTCGACGAAGCGTGCGACGTTTTCGAGGCGCTCCATGTAGCGGCTCATCCAATAGACCGCATCGGCAACTCTGCTGAGCATGGCTTGTCCTTTATTCGGGCTGCGATGGGCCACCAGCAAGGACCCATGTGTCCTTGCTCCCTCCACCCTGTGAAGAATTGACGACCAACGAGCCTTTCTTGAGGGCGACGCGGGTGAGCCCTCCCGGCGTGACGTGGATGCTGTCGCCGTAGAGGATGTAGGGGCGAAGATCCACATGACGTCCGTCGAGATGACCGTCGACGAGCGTAGGCACCGTGGAGAGTTGAAGCGTAGGCTGCGCGATGTAGCCCCGAGGCTGGGCTCGAAGCTTCGCGGCGAACGCCTGTCTTTCGTTCTCGGTCGCGTGAGGCCCCACGAGCATGCCGTAGCCACCGGATTGATCGGCCGCCTTGACGACGAGGAGATGCAAGTTGTCGAGCACGTATTTCAGGTCGTCCGGCTTCCAACAAAGGTAGGTTGGGACGTTCGGAATGATGATCTCCTCGTCGAGGTAATACCGCACGATCTCGGGGACGAAGGCGTAGATGACCTTGTCGTCGGCCACCCCGGTCCCGGGCGCATTGGCAAGCGCGACGCGACCCTCCCGGTAGACCTCGATGAGCCCGGCAACGCCCAGCATCGAATCAGGTCGGAAGACGGTCGGATCGAGGAAGGCATCATCGATGCGGCGGTAGATGACGTCGACGCGCTCCAGACCGTGCGTGGTTCGCATCTTCACATATCCGTCCGCGACGACGAGATCGCGTCCTTCGACGAGTTCGATGCCCATCTGTTGGGCCAGGAACGAATGCTCGAAGTAGGCGGAGTTGTACGTCCCTGGCGTGAGCAACACGACAGTCGGGTCAGGGCGGGTCGTGCACATCGCTTGGAGTGTTTCGAGGAGGCGCCCCGGATAGTCCGACACCGGTCGCACGTTCATGTGCGCAAAGACCTGCGGGAAGGTCCGCTTCATGACGGCCCGGTTCTCGAGCACGTAGGAAACGCCAGACGGACAACGAAGGTTGTCTTCGAGCACGAAGAACTGGCCCTCGGCGCCCCGGACAAGATCTGTTCCGTTGACGTGGATCCAGACGCCTTTGGGCGGGTGGAGACCGTGACATTGCGGGAGGTAGCCGCTGCTCGTCTCGACGAGCTCGCGGGGCACGATGCCGTCGCGCAGAATCCGCTGTTCAGCGTAGATATCGGCCACGAAGAGGTTGAGGGCCTCGATCCGCTGCTTGAGTCCGCGTTCGAGCACGGCCCATTCGTGGGCCGGGACTACGCGAGGAATGATGTCGAAAGGAAAAATCTTCTCTGTGCCGGCCTCGTGTCCGTAGACGTTGAACGTGATACCCAGGTTGAGCATCGCGAGCTCGGCCGCTTGCTGGCGCTGCACCAGACGGTCGCCTTCCAAGCCTGCAAGGCGGTTCGCGAGTGCAATGCATTCTGCGCGTGGCGTGCCTGGCGCCGAGAACATCTCGTCATAGGCTCCCCGAATTTCGTACGTCTCGAACGCCACGAGCTCGACTTTTGACTGTTTCTAAGCCCAGCCACAAGTAGGCACTAAGTCTGATTTCAACACCTACTTTTTTCGTTGACGCGAGAAACGTTCCGCGTAGTATGCCGCCATTCCGCTGCGGGGTGGAGCAGTCTGGTAGCTCGTCGGGCTCATAACCCGAAGGTCGTTGGTTCAAATCCGGCCCCCGCTACTCGAGAGAACGCCCGGCTAACCTTACAGGTCAGCCGGGCGTTTTTTCTTTGTTGGCGCCTTTTGCTTCTTGGCGCCTGACCCGGCGCCTGAGTCTTCGGTTGCAGTCGGACCGAGTTGAAAGGCAGCGCGTGTTCCGCCTGACTCGAGCAAGAAGACCTCCAGGTGCGTCTTGACGTTTTTTGGGCGGCCTCGTAGAAGCCCTCCCGATCGCTCCGGCGTGCCCTGGTGCGCCGCTCTTTGACATGAACCTTCTTGCGCAGGTCGGATTGGCTGGGCTCTTCATCGTGGCGACAGGCTTCGCCTCGCAGTGCTTGAATGCTCGCCTCGCAGCAACCGTGGCTGCGTTGGGCGCCGTGCTCGGGGGGGCCTGGGGCGCCTTCGCTGCGGCCAGAGCGCTTGGGATGAGCGCTCCGATGGAACTCGCGCTGCCTTGGGCGATGCCAGGGGGCGAGTTCGTCGTCGGACTCGATCCGCTGAGCGCGTTCTTCCTGTTGCCTGTGTTTGTCGTGGGCGCCGTGTGTGCGGCGTTCGGACGAAGTTATCTCGGTGCTCGGCCTTGGAGCGCGGCCGGTTTCAATCTCTTCATCGGATCGATGGTGCTCGTGCTGCTGGCGCGCCACGGTTTCCTCTTCCTTCTCGCCTGGGAGGTCATGACGCTCGCGGCCTATGGGCTCATTGCGCGGGCTCATCATGATGCGGAGGTCCGAAGGGCGGGGTGGGCCTATCTGATCGCCTCGCATGTCTCGGTCGTCGCGCTTCTCTTATGCTTCGCTCTCCTCGGCGCATTCCTTGGCGAGCACGGCCACAACTCACTCGCTTTTTCCGACTGGGCGATCCTCAAGAGTTCGATCGGTGCATCGGCCGCGCTCGGCTGGGGCGGGATGTCGACGATTTTCGGCCTGGCCTTAGTCGGCTTCGGCATCAAGGCGGGGGCGCTTGGTCTTCATGTTTGGCTCCCGGAAGCGCATGCGGCGGCGCCTTCTCATGTCTCGGCGGTCATGTCCGCGGTGCTCATCAAGCTCGGGCTGTATGGGTTGCTTCGGCTCTATGTCCTCCTTCCGGCGCCACCGTGGTTTGGTGCGGTCCTCTCTTTGTTCGGGGTTCTCGGGGCTCTCATAGGGATCGCGCTTTCGTTGCAGCAGCGAGACATCAAGCGCACGCTTGCCTATTCGAGCGTCGAGAACATGGGCATCATTTGGCTGGCGCTTGGGCTTGGGTTCATGTTCCGTGCGCACGGGCTGGATGCGGCGGCAGGTGTCGTGCTTGCGGGCGCGTTGCTTCACGTCTGGAACCACGCCGCGATGAAGGGGCTCATGTTTCTCGGCGCCGGGAGCGTCGTGCATGCGGCGGGGACCAAGGATATCGAGCGGCTCGGCGGCCTCCTCGGGAAGATGCCGGTGACGGGGCTCGCGTTGATCGTGGGCGCCGTCGCGATCGCTGGACTGCCGCCCTTGAATGGCTTCGCCAGCGAGTGGTTGGTGTTCGTTGGCCTCTCTCGTGTCGCCCGCGAGGGCACCGGGGCGGTGTCTCTGCTTGCGATGACGGCGGCTGCTCTATTGGCCATGGCCGGTGGGCTCGCGCTGCTCGGATTCGTTCGTCTTGTGGGCATGGCGCTGCTCGGTCTTCCTCGGCATGAGCGTACGGCCTTGGCTCAGGAGTCGAGTGTTGGGATGACGCTTCCTCTGAGCGTCATGACGATGTTGTGCTGCGCCGCCGCAGTTTTCTCTCCGCGTCTCGTCAGCCGCCTTGATTCGGTCGTCGGTGCGCTGAGCGGTGCGGGCGGTCCGGCTGCGCCCGCGGCGGTTGCGCACGACGGGGCGGTGCGTCAAGCGGCCGAATTGTTGAGCCCGGTGTCCCAGGTGTCGATGGCCCTTCTCTTGGTTGTCGGCGCGGCGATCTTGGGACTTCGCCAGTGGACTCGCGCCGCACCGAGAACCGAGACCTGGTCGTGCGGGTATACGGCGGCGACGCCGCGCATGCAGTACACCGCGAGTTCTTTCTCAGAGTTCCTCTCGACCCGCGTCTTGCCGCGTTGGCTTCAGCCTCTTCGATGGACGGAACGTCCCGAGGGCCTCTTGCCGTCGCGTGCTCAGATGATAAGCCGAGAGAGTGATCCGGTCACGCGAAAGACGTATGAGCCGCTGCTCCGGCAGATCGCGGATCGGCTGGGTCTTCTTCGATTCTTTCACCAGGGTCGACTGCAAATGTACTTGCTCTACATGCTCGTCGCGGTGGTGCTCGGATTCGGGTGGATAAGCGTTCGTGACGACGCCGGACGGAACACCGCACCACTCAAGCCTGCACGATTCCAGCCCGCGCCGCCCAAGCCCGAAGCTCGGCCGCCGGCGGCCGAAGGACGGTGAACACGGAAGTTTCAGCGGCTCGATGTTTCGTGAAGGAGGTGGTGGTGCTGCTTTCTGTGCTGCTTCATGGTTTCGCATGTCTCGCGGGGCCGGTCTTGATGGTGGGTATGATTCAGCGGACCAAGGCTGTGTTTGCGGGCCGGCGCGGCCCGCCGCTCCTTCAGTTCGTCTCAGACCTTCTGAAGTTGTTTCGCCGCGGCGTCGTCCTCAGCCGGACCACGAGCTGGGTGTTCTTGGCGGGGCCTGTGATCGGGCTTGTGACGGCGGCATTGGCTTTGCTCCTGCTTCCGTTGGGCCGCCACGCGGCGTGGCTTTCGTTCGAGGGCGACTTCGTGTTGTTTGCGTGTGCGCTCGGGCTTGGGCGTTTCTTCACGGTTGCGGCGGCGCTCGATACCGGTTCGCCGTTCGAGGGTATGGGTGGTGCGCGAGAGGTGACGCTGGGCGCGCTGGCTGAGCCGGCGCTCTTCATGGGCTTCATGGTGCTCGCTCGGGCAACGGACGCGGGTTCACTATCGGACATGCTGGGCGGTTCGATGACCGCAGCCTGGCGTGAAAGCGGCGCTTCTCTGACGGCGATAGGGCTGAGTTGGTGTCTGGTTCTTCTTGCGGAGAATGCGCGAATTCCGTTCGATGATCCGACGACGCATCTCGAGCTGACCATGATCCACGAGGCCATGATTCTCGATCATACCGGGCCATTTCTCGCGCTCATCTTTCTCGCCTCTTCTCTGCGCTTGTTCGTCTTCTCCTTGCTCCTCGTTGGTCTGGTCGTCCCCTTTGGCACCTTGGAGACCCCCGTCTCAGTCTTGGTTGCCCTCGCGGGTGCGCTCGCGGTGGCGCTGTCGATCGGCATCGTCGAATCGGTTTTGGCGCGCCTTCGACTGGTGCAGGTGCCGAAACTCATGGTGGCCTCGGTTCTCATGGCGGCGTTTGGCGCGGTGTTGCTCGTGGGGAACGCATGAAATCGTCCTTCGTCGAGGCGCTCCTCGTCGTCATCTTCTTCTTGAATCTTTTCGTCCTCGGCACGAGTCGTCTTCGGTCGACGATTACAGCGTCGGCGGCGCAGGGCGTTGTCGCTGGGTTCTTGACTGTTCTCCTGCATACGAACCACCTCGGGCGAGCGCTCGTCGTGGCGGGCGGCACGATCGCCATCAAGGGTGCGCTCATTCCGACGTTGCTTCATCGCGCATTGTTGTCGACAAAGACACGGCGGGAAGTTGAACCGTATGTCGGTTTTTCAGCGTCGTTGCTCTTGGGTGCGGTGGCGACCGGTGCGGCGATTCTCTTTGCGGAGCGACTTCCGTTGGCGATCGAACACCAGGGGATGCTCTTGGTCCCGGCCTCGATGGCCACCATTCTTACGGGCTTCATTGTCTTGACTACCCGTCGGAAAGCGATCACGCAAGTCGTCGGGTATCTCGTGCTCGAGAATGGCGTCTTTCTGATGGCGCTTCTTCTTCATGATGCGCTGCCGTCGCTGGTCGAGGTCGGCGTGCTGCTCGATCTCCTCGTGGCGATCTTCGTGCTTGCGATCGTCATTCATCATGTTCAGCGAGACTTTTCCTCGGACGGAGCCGATGTCGCTGAGTTTCATCGACTTCGAGAGTAGTTCACTATGTTGTGGGTTCCGATTGTCGTGCCGCTGTTGTTGATGCTCGTTGCGGCCTCCGTTCCGTCTTCGGTCGCAGCGACCGCCCGGTTTCGACCGCTTCTCGTACCGCTCGGAGGCTTGATTCACCTCGGCGTCGTGACCCTGATGATCGTGCGTGGCGAGGGCGCTCCGGGTCAGAGCGCAGGGCAGGGTGGCTCGAGTGCGGGTTGGGACTCGAGCTGGGGTTGGGGGTGGCTCGCTTTGGATGATCTCTCGCGCCTCGTGCTTCCGCTATTCTCGGTCGTGTTCTTCGCCTGTTCCCTCTACGTTCCGGTCTATTTACGGCTTCGCCAGGAGCGCTCGAATCGTGTCTTCTCCGCTGCGCTCCTGGGCTTCTTGGCGATGGGGACACTGATTGTCGAGACGCATCACCTTGGTTTGATGTGGGTTGCCCTCGAAGCCTGCGCGCTCGCGACGGCGCCGCTCCTCTTCTTCAACGAGAACGCACGGTCGCTCGAAGCGACGTGGAAATATCTTCTGTTAGGTGCCGTGGGCATCGCGCTCGCACTCCTCGGGACGCTGTTCTTGGCCTACTCCGCGCTGTACGCAGGAATCGAAAGCACGCTCGTGCTGGACGATGTTCTTCGTGAAGCGCCGCGACTCTCTCGCCCCTGGCTCCATGGCGCATTTATTCTCTTGTTCATTGGCTATGGCACGAAGATGGGATTGGCACCGATGCATACCTGGAAGCCTGATGCTTACGGCGAGTCTCCGGGGGTGGTCGGTGCGCTCTTGGCGGGAGGCATGACCGCGTGTGTCTTCCTGGCTCTCCTTCGGTTCTTTCAGATTTGCGCGGCCGCCAACGAACTCGCGTTTGCGCGCCAGATCTTCGTGGCGGGCGGGCTGTTCTCGGTGGGCGTCGGTGCGGCGTTCATGGTTCGCCAAGGCGACTACAAGCGGATGCTTGCGTACTCGAGCGTCGAACACATGGGGCTCTTGGTTCTCGGGGTGGGGGTGGGAGGTGTCGCTGTGCTGGGGGCGCTTCTTCATCTTCTCAACAACGGGCTCGCCAAGGCCGCGATGTTCATGGCGGCGGGCAACATCCATCGCGCGTATGGTGCGAAGACCGTCGATCGGGTGAGTGGCGCCCTCGACCGCGTGCCTGTTTCGGCTACCCTCTTCTTGGCCGGCTTCTTTGCGCTCACCGGAACGCCGCCGTTCGGGACTTTCGTGAGCGAGTTTACGATTCTGCGGGGCGCGATGGCTGCGGGCCACGTCGGGATTGCGGCGGTGCTGATGGGACTGTTGCTTCTGGCCTTCGTGGCGATGGGCAGCACCGTTCTGAAGGTCGTGCACGGGCCCGCCACCGCGTCGACCGAAGAGGACGGTGCGCGTGGTGGCGGCGGCGTCCGGTTTCGAGACAGCTTGGCCACCGTGGGGCCGGCGATTGCGCTGCTCCTAGGCGTCTGTTTTCTCGGACTCGTCGTGCCGACGCAGCTGAACGCTGCGCTCCTTGCGGCCGCGCGGATGATCGAAGGGGGTCGACCATGACGTCATTGCTGACGATACGCAACGGCACGGCCGCGCCTCTGCGTACAATCCCGATCCTCGGAGCGGTCGAGTTCGCCGAGGCGGTGGTGGGTGCGCCGGCCCGCGGACGACGTGTGGCCTCGCTGTTTGCTCTGCCTTGGGGGACGTCGCGGGCGCCCCACTTGGCCGTCGTGCTGGCCCATGATGATGCCGGCGTCCTCGAATGTGGCGTAACCGAGATCGTGGGTCATCGCTTTGCCTCGATGACCGAGTCTTGCCCTGAAGTTCATTTGTTCGAACGAGAAATCGCCGAGAACTGGTCGGTCGTTCCGGAGGGGCATCCGTGGCTGAAACCCGTTCGACGATGGCAGACGCCGAACGACACCACCACCGCCGAGTTCTTCCAAATGGCGGGGGACGAGATTCATGAAGTGGCGGTGGGACCCGTACATGCCGGCGTGATCGAGCCGGGACATTTCCGCTTTCAGTGCCACGGAGAGCACGTATTCCATCTCGAGATCGCACTGGGCTATCAGCACCGAGGCATTGAGGGCGCGCTGGTCGGCGGACCGAAGAAACGTACCATCCATCAGATCGAAACGTTGGCCGGCGACACAACGATCGGCCATGCGATCGCTTACTGCCAACTGATCGAGGCGCTCATCGAAGAGCCGGCGACCGCGCGTGGTCGGACTCTCCGCGCCATCGCGCTCGAGCTTGAGCGTCTCGCGAACCACGTTGGGGACCTTGGCGCACTGGCGGGTGACGTTGGCTTTCTTCCCACCGCCTCCTTCTGCGGGCGGCTAAGGGGCGACCTCCTGAACATGACAGCGCTGCTTTCTGGAAACCGGTTCGGGCGTGGACTCGTTAGGCCGACGGGTGTTGCGCTCGACTGCGAACCCGCCCGTGGTCAGATGCTTTTGGAACGACTCCATGCGGCAGCCCGAGACATCGAGGATGCGGTCAGCCTGCTTTGGACGTCTCCTTCCGTGATGTCCCGATTCGAGGAAGTCGGGCGAGTCACGACGGCGACGGCGCGATCGCTCGGCCTCGTGGGGCCGGCCGCGAGGGCAAGCGGGCTTGCGCGGGATGTTCGCGCCCACCACGCGGGAGATTTCTTCGGCGCGAGCCCATTCGATCTGGTGACGAATGAGGCGGGGGATGTGTTCTCTCGCGCCTATGTTCGATGGCTCGAGACACGTTGGGCTCTGGATTTCGTGCGGGCACGACTTCTCGGACTGCCGGACGGCCCGATTCGAGCTCGGGAGAACGTGCCGAGTACGTTGGGCGCGTCGCTCTTTGCGGTGTCCTTGGTGGAAGGCTGGCGGGGGGAGATTTGCCACGTGGCAGCGACTGACGACGGCGGTCGATTTCTCGCCTACAAGGTTGTCGATCCGTCTTTTCACAATTGGATGGGGCTTCAGATGGCGCTTCGTGATCAGCAGATCTCCGATTTTCCTCTTTGCAATAAGAGTTTCAATCTCTCCTACTGCGGTCACGATCTCTGAGGCCGAGCGGAGGCGGAGCTGAGCTCGGCTGGGACGGATGGGCGGATGGATGGATGCGTGAATGCATCCATGGATTGGAGTGGACTTCATGTGGCGCGTACTTTGGAGTCGAGCGAAGCAAGGGCACCGAACGATGGCGTATCCGGCGGAAGTGCCGGCGCTTTCGGATCGCTATCTCGGTCGCCCCAAGATGGACGTCGCTCGATGTGGCGCGGATTGCCAGGCCTGTATTGACGTGTGTCCCACCGACGCGATCGTGCGCGAGACGAGACAAGAAGGCACGATGGGGGCCGGGAAGGTCGACGAGCGCACAAGCAAAGCGCTCAGAATCGATCTCGGTCGATGCCTTTTTTGCCAAGAATGCGTCAAGGCCTGTCCTGAAGGTGCCATCGAGTTCACGGGCAACCATCGACTGGCCGCGCGCACGCGTTCCGATCTCGTCGTCGAGGGTGAGGCGAAGCGGCTCTTTGCGGCGCTCGACGAGAGGATGCTTCGCGTTTTTCGGCGGTCGCTGAAGCTCCGGCAAGTGTCAGCTGGTGGCTGCAATGCCTGCGAAGCCGACGTGAACGTCCTCAATACGATCGGCTTCGACTGGGGCCGGTTTGGCATTCAATGTGTGGCGTCGCCAAGACACGCCGATGGTCTCCTCGTGACCGGACCGGTGACGGAAAACATGAGAGCGGCGCTTCTAAAAACGTATGAGGCCGTCGCCTCACCGAAACTCGTGATCGCCGTCGGGGCCTGTGCGATCTCGGGAGGCCCGTTCAGCGGCCTCGGAGCGCAAAATGACGGCCTTGGAACACTCCTGCCCGTGGACCTCTACATCCCGGGATGTCCACCGCACCCGCTCACCATTCTCGAAGGCCTGCTTGGGCTTCTTGGGCGCATTGAACACGACGCGCCTCCATGATCGTCCTCAAGGAGCGGTGCGCCTTCGAACGAAGTTCATGAGCGCGTCCGATGTCGGGAAGGCGTAGGTGTAGTAGCTCGCGTTCGTTGCGCCGAAGGACTTGGCGTAGGCCATCGGGTCCGAGTACACCGTCTTGCCGGTGCCGGGGTCGACGAAGGAGAGCGGACGAACATAGCCATTGACCGTGTAGCCCTGTGCCGTGCGCTTGATGTCGATGATCTCCGCAGAGTCGGGGTCGAAGTTCCTTGCCCGCTGGGTTGATTCGCCAACGGCGAGTTTTTCGAGGTCGGTCGTCGTCAGCGCTTGAGGCTTGGATTGCTTCGGATTGGGCTTGTAGGACCATTCGGATTTCTGCTCTTGGTGGTCCGGTGCCCGCATGAGGGGGGTGATGGGGGCGGTCGAAGGACGCAAGCCGCCATTCAGGGCTTGCTGGGTTGCCTGGTCGAGGACCCCCGACGGCGTGAGGCCGGCCCCAGCCTGATACGCCTTGACCGCTCGATACATATTTGGGCCGTAGTATCCGACCTTCCCGCGATCCACGTCGATCGCGACCCCGGACTTCTGCAGGAGGCGCTGTGCCGTCTTGACGTCCTCACCTTTGTGCCCGAGGCGCATGTCGCCGGTTCCGGAGTACTGCGTGTAGGGACCTTTGAAATTCTCCACGCTGCTTCGCCCTGAGGGGCTGATCTGGGTGCGGAAGGTGTCCGAAGGCTGCTCGCCACCGAGCAGCTCCGCCGCACGTGCGTCGATGCTGCTTCTGGGGATTCCGTCGGCAGCCTTCGCGATACTGCTCAGACGCTCTGCGGGTCGCGGTACGAGCGGTGGCTCTTCGAGGCGAGCAGCGGACGTCGGCGCGGATCGCGCCGTCGTTGCCCTTGTGCGTTCGGTTGAAAAGCTTGTGTCGTTCCAGCCCATGCTATCCCCTTCGACTCCTCGGCCCAGATCTCGGCCCAGATGCTTGCCGCCACCAGGTCGCCGAACCGCTAAGAGCAGGACGCGTGCCAAGCGCGCCCGAGCGGCTCTCGCGCTGCGGCATCGGCTCGAGTGGGCGAGGTGTCTTGCCGGGAAGGACGGGTGTGCCGTCGGGGCGTCGTTCTGGGGGAGACACCTTCTTCCGCACTCCAAGTTCCGCGCTCCAAGTTCCGCGCTCCAAGTCCGAGCCGTCGCCCGCGGTGCTCGGTCGAACCTGACAGACAGACGTGTGAGGAGCGGGTTGCGACGAACGCGTGCGGGCCCGCCCCGAACGGAGGTTGTCGTACCCGTCCACGCGCAGCGTTTGGCGACCGCAATCGCGCGTGCGAGTTTGTGCTCGACCCACCTCTACGACGTGCCTGCGATGCCAAGGGCGGATGGTTTGCGCCCCTTTTGCGTCTGCTGCGGCTCGAAGTCGAGCGAGGCGTCGAACCGAGGAGAGTGAATGGAATGAGGCGAACGATCAGCTTGGTGCACGCATCTTGGATGATGGCGGCTGCGCTCGGGACCTCGTCATGTGGGCTCGTTGGCGGCGCGCCCGCTACGCCAGAATCGCTCGACGGGACGGCGACGGAGGGTGGCGGAGATCCCGACGCTTCACAGGTGGACGATGCACGCGTTGAACCGGAGGTCCCGGACGCGGACGCGCAGGCCGAGATCGCTCGGCATGATGCGTTCAAGAAGAGCTGCGTGTGCCTGAACTGCGTCGAAGATCATGGGGCCTGGGCCGCGGGCTCCCGCGCGAGCGCGCGCACAGCCATTGCGGAGACGGGTTGCCTCTATGTGCGCCGTGGATTCTCACCTGGACGGCGCATCGCAGAGACGCCGCCTGCGTCGAGCGACGATGAATTCTTCCTCGCGCTTCGACAGACAGTGACGTCGACGACCGAAGACCAGTCTGAGGCGGGCGCCCGGGCGCCGACCGTGGCCTGGGAATTCGAGCTTCCGAGTCTCGTGACGGAGAACTTTGTGGCGTCCCTCGTGATGACTGAGGAGGAAAACGCCCAACTTAATTCGTTGGCGCAGACCTATTTGTCGGAGTTCTCGGGCATAGACCTTCGTCTCGATTTCGACTCGGTGGGCTACGGCCACATGGATCGCTGGGGCGATTTCGGTGCCGGCGAGCTCGCCGCCTCGGTCAGCCGGAACAGCGTGCCGACGCTCCTCACGAAGGATGGTTGGCACTATCATCTCTTGTTGGCGGCGCGCGCGATCGATGCCGGCGCGAAGGGCATCTTCCTTTCGCACCTCGATGAACGATTGAATTCGGATGCGCCCTCGACGCGTCGCAATTTTGAGGCGCTCGTATCCGCGATTCGGGACTATGCGCAGGCCAAAGCTCGAGCAGGCTCAACCGTGAACGGCGCGGCGCCCGGCGGAACCGAGGACGTCCTGTCGATGGGGCGCCGCGTTCTTTGGGTCGGAGCGGCCCCGCTCGACGCCTTCTACGCGGGGCAGGGTGACGCCGATCTGGCGTTCTTGGACTTCACAACGCGCACCCTCGACACCGACGTCGCACTCGGTGTGGCCGGAGCCAAGTACGTGCGGGGAGGAGACGACGCCGAAATTGCGTGTGGGGACCAGAGTCTTCTCATGCAGTCGGAGGAGGCGCGTCAGAATGCGAGCGGACAGTGGATCGGGGATCTCTGCCGCGTGCTCGGCGACGCCAAGGGACACGGACGTCCTTTCAGCACGACCGTCGACGCGGACCTCGATTTCGAGACAAACGCGCTCTCCTCGCTTCCCGCATTCCTTGAGCTTCGTCTGCAACAGCCCTGTGCGCTGAATGACACCCGCGGGGGGCAGCGGCGATCGGACGCGAACGTCTTGTTCTACGAGAATCCGCCTGAGGATGCAGAGACGACCTGCCTCTCGGCCGTGCGCAACGGAATGAGCGGCTTGATGCAGTATCTGGCCCAACCAGAACACGTGCGCAGCACGTTCGCTCAATCGATGTCGATATCCACGCGTAGGCTGCGAGCCGAAGGCGTCTTGGTTTACTACCCGCAGCTCCTTCAGGTGGATGGCAATCAATTCGCACAGCTCGACGAGAATCCGTATTCGATGACGGATGCCCAGCTCGCGACCCTCGCGCGACGACTGCGTCTGTGTCCCAGCGAGGAAGAGATCGAGCTCGATACGGGGCGAGCGTACTCTGGGTCGGACGCAGTGAGCGTGTACAATGCGTCCTACTGCGGCGACATCGAAGCGGTGAAACGCGCGCTGATTCTCGCCGACGATCCCGTGCGGGCGGGTCGCCCGCTGTCTCTTCAGTTTCTCCCGGGAACTTTGAGCCTTGGACCCAACGAGAGCATCGACACACGAGATTTTGTGCTGCGTTTGCAACAGGACGGGAGTCTTGTTCTGCTCCGAAAAGGGCAGGCGACGCCGGTCTTCAGCACGTGGCAGCCGACGAACACGGTTGATTGTCTCTCGGCGCCGCGATGTGAAGCTCTGTTCTCAGAGGGCGGGGCGCTTGTCGTTCGTAAGGGAACCGACGTGTTGTGGTCGAGCGGCACAGAAGGTCTGGGTGCCATCCGCTTCATGGTCACGTCTGAGGCGCCTTATCTCCGGATCGTGGGTCGCCGAACCTCGCTGTGGAACATGCCCGTCGACAATGAAGGGGGCGGCGAGGCCGATGGCGGAGGCACCTTAGGCATCGATGGCGGTCTCTACGATGCCGGAGGCAACACGAGTGGAGGCTACGATGGTCATGTGGGCGGGGTCGATTCGGGCAGCTCGGGCGGCCCTGACGCAGGAGGGCTGGGCGGCCTTGACGCGGGAGGCCTGGGCGGCGTCGATAGCGGAGGGGGATCTGCCAGCGGTGACGATGCGGGCACGGCACCTCCCCCTCCACCGGTTCAGTGTGGCTCACCGGCGGGCGGAACGATGGAGGTCGGTGAAAATCGAGAGTTCTTTTCGCGAGCGAGTGTTGCTTTCGGGGATTCGTGTTCGAACTACCGCAGAGTTCGTGTTTGCCAGGCGAACGGACAGCTCAGCGAAGACTCGTCCTTCCGCTACGCTGCGTGCGCGACGGGAACGCCCTCTGCTTGCGCCCTGCCTTGGGGTGGTTCGCTGGCGCACGGAGCGAGCACGTCAGCCTATCGAGAGGGTACCGTTCCGTACGGAGGCCAGTGCGCGATGGAGACACGGACGTGCAATAACGGCACGCTGAGCGGCTCCTATCGAAACGATAACTGCAACGTCTCGCCGGCAAGCGGCTGTGCGCTGCCGTGGGGCGGAAACATTAGCAACGGCGAGTCAAGGACGGCTTATCAGCGGAGCACCGTGCCCTTTGGTGAACAATGCATCTCCGAGACTCGCGTGTGCAACAACGGCGCGCTGAGCGGAAGCTATGGCAACCCAGGTTGCACGGTCTCTCCGGCTAACGGCTGTGCGCTGCCATGGGGCGGAAGCATCAGCAACGGCGAATCTCGGACTGCGTTTCAGGCGTCGAGCGTGTCGTACGGAAGTAGCTGTGTGTCGGAGACGCGGACCTGCAACAACGGGGTGTTGAGCGGCGGCTTCACGAAGGCGAGCTGCGTCGTGGGTCAGCCGGCCTCCTGCACCTTGCCTTGGGGCGGTTCGATCGCGCATGGCGACCGACGGACCGCCTACCAGGCGTCCTCGGTTCCGTACGGTGCGAGCTGCGTATCTGAAGAGCGAGTCTGCGACAACGGACGCCTTAGTGGTTCCTATGGCCGGCAATCGTGCGTGGTTGGCTCGGCCCGCAACTGCACTCTTCCGTGGGGCGGATCGATCGCGCATGGCGAGCAGCGCACCGCGTATCAGGCCTCCAGCGTTCCGTTCGGTTCGACGTGCGTATCGGAGCAACGTGTCTGCAACGATGGGACGCTGAGCGGTTCCTATTCGCGAGCTTCCTGTACCGAGACGGCGCCGCGCACGTGCACCGCACCGTGGGGCGGCACGCTGGCCCATGGCGATCGCGTAACCGCATACAGCACGTCGAGCGTGCCGTATGGAAGCACGTGCAGCACTGAAGAACGGGTGTGTAGCAACGGAACCTTGAGTGGCAGCTACAGGCAAAGGACCTGCACCGTCACGCCGCCTCGGGACTGTCGCGACCCTTGGGGACGGACGCTGGCGCATGGCGCGAGCGTGACGGCGTATCGCCTCTCGAGTGTCCCGCCGGGACAGCAGTGTCAGCCGGAACAAAGGACGTGCAACAACGGATCGCTGAGTGGCAGCTACACGAAGGAGACATGTACCGTGCAGCCGTCGGAGTGCAAGGTCTACGATTGGTCCTACGCGGTCTTGGCCACGCTTGCCTCGGGCCAACAAGATACTTTCTACATCGAGGAGCGACGTCCGACGTCCCCGAACGCGGGATGGGAGACGGTGTGTCTTGAACGCCAAGTACGGTGCTACTGCAGCATCCCATCGTCCTGTACGCTTCAGGAGAGAGAAACCTGGGGTTGGGATCTGTCGACCAACAACGGGCACTATTACGATAATGCGGTCTGCGCGCCCTAAGCCTGCGCGCCCGCTAAGCCTGCGCGCCCCCTAGATGTGCTCGGCTGAGATTTCGAGCCGCTCTTGCGCAGACCTCGAGCGCGGATCAGAGAGCATCTCACCGAGGCAGGTCGACCGTTTTTTAGCGAGTCGGACCTGCGACCGCACAAGAGTCATTACTGGCTGACTTCGCGGGACAAGCGCGAAGCGCCCGAGCAGCACCAGGCAGACGTCGAGAAGCTCTGCGACACGTACCGCGACGCTCCCGAACTCGCGGCCGTGGGTACGCACGTGGTGAGCACCGACGAGAAGACGGGGATGCAGGCGCTCGAGCGCCTCCACGAAACGAAACCGGTGCGACCCGGCCTCGTCGAACGGGTCGAGTTCGAGTACATCCGCCACGGCACGTTGTCGTTGATCGCGAACTTCGATGTGGCGACGGGCAAAGTAATCTGTCCGTCGATTGGACCGACTCGCACCGAGGCCGACTTCGCGGCCCACATCGACAAGACGGTTGAAAGCGATCCTGGGGCAACGTGGATCTTCGTCGTCGACCAACTCGACACGCACCGATCCGCGAGCCTCGTGCGGCTCGTCGCGCGGCGCTGCGGGTTGGAGGAGGCCCTTGGCGTGAAGGGCAAGCAGGGCATCTTGAAGTCAAAGAAGACGCGCCGGAAGTTCCTTGAAGATCCGTCTCATCGGATTCGCTTCGTCTACACGCCCCGTCATTGCTCCTGGCTCAACCAGGTCGAAATCTGGTTCTCTATCCTCGCCCGGCGGCTTCTCAAACGATCCAGCTTCACTTCGATCGACGATCTGCGATCGCGCGTTTTCCAATTCGTCGAATACTTCCACAGGGTGCTCGCCAAGCCGTTCCGCTGGACCTATACGGGTAGGCCGCTCCAGGCATGAGATCGGACGCGCATCCGCGGTGGTCCATCCGCTGCGTTCGACCGGAACGATTTCCGGAGCGAACGTCGTGGACAGAGCCGAGCGGCTTCCGCAGATCATCCGTATGAAGGGAGACAACATCGCCACGCGACTCGTGGACTTTGGAGCGTCGGTCGTCCGGCTCGTGGCCGCTCTCCCGCAAGATCGCCCTGGCAAGCACATTGCCGATCAGCTTCTTCGCTCGGCCACGTCGGGCGGGTCCAACTACGAGGAGGCTCGGAGCGCCCAGAGCCGGCGAGACTTCGTGCACAAGGTGAGCCTCGCGGCCAAGGAGATGCGCGAATCGGTCTATTGGCTCGGCCTGGTCCAACGCGCGAACCTGGCCCCTCAATACGAGATCCCGCCGTTGCTCCGCGAGGCCGGCGAGCTGGTCGCAATCCTGATGAGCTCCGCAAAGACGGCGGGCTCTGACGAATCCCGCTGAGCACTCATTCCGATGCCCGGTTCACATTCACATTCCCCGCTCCGATTGCTGTTCCCCGTCCCCTGTTCCCAGCTCCCAGCCCCAGCTCCTCTCCGTTGTCGCCCATCGTCCGGGAGTGATTGGCGTCGCATGAACGGGGACCCGGGAGCAGGGAACCGGGCATGAGGAACGCGAATCGGAGCGGGGAATGTGAATGTGAACCGGGAACAGTGAACGAAGGGATCGGCATTTCGGCCGAGCACATCTAGGCCTGTGTAGGCCTGTGCACCCTAAGCCTGTGCACCAAGAGCTGGAGCCCACGTCTCAGGCCCAGGCCCAGGCCCAGCTCGGACGCTTTTCACGCGCGCGATCCGGGCGGCTTCTGCTCATCTCCGCCGCTTTCCCGATTGCGGTTCTCCCGGGCTTAGTCTTAGTTTGCCCGCGCCTGGCCCTCGATGGGCCGAGCGGACAAAGGAGACACCATGGCTACACCGACCGCCGCCGCAGAACTTGCCGTGAGCCGGGATCGCGCGAGCGAAGGCACAACGTACCGCTTCGCGCTCGTTGTTTTGACGTCGCTGTTCTTCATGTGGGGCTTCCTCACGTGTCTGAACGACATCATGATCCCGCATCTCAAGGCGTCCTTTTCACTGAACTACACGCAGGCGATGCTTGTTCAGTTCGTCTTCTTTGCTGCCTACTTCGTCGTCTCGATGCCGGCCGGTTCGTTGATTCGACGCGTCGGTTATCGGCATGGCATCGTCATTGGTTTGGTTGTTGCGGGTCTTGGCTGCTTGTTGTTCTTTCCGGCGGCGTCCATGCGGAGCTACGGGCTGTTCCTTGGCGGATTCTTCGTGCTTGCTTCGGGGATCACAGTTTTGCAGGTGGCGGCGAATCCATATGTCGCGATCCTGGGTCGGCCCGAGACCGCGTCGAGTCGGTTGAATCTCACGCAGGCCTTCAATTCGCTCGGGACGACCGTGGCTCCGTTCTTTGGCTCGATGCTCATCCTTTCCACCGTGCTCGGGGCATCGGAGCTGAGTGCGCTGTCCGCGACGGAAGTGGAGACCTATCAAGCGGCGCAGGCCGCCGCTGTCCAATGGCCGTATGTCGGGCTCGCATCGGTGCTGTTCGTCATCGCGCTCGTCTTCATGACCATCAAGCTGCCGGCCATCGAGGCGGGCGATGAAGGTGTGAGCGAAGGCGCGCGCGAAAATGCGGGCGGAGTCGAGGGTTCGGCTGCGGCGCGCCGCGCGCGGACGCGAACGAGTGCTTGGCAACACCGACACCTGGTGCTCGGCGCAGTCGCGATTTTCGTCTATGTGGGTGGAGAGGTCGCCATCGGTAGCTTCTTGGTCAACTACCTTGGGCAACCGGAGATCGCGGGTTTCTCGGAAGCCGTCGCGGGTCAGTACGTAACGTACTACTGGGGGGGCGCGATGATCGGGCGATTCGCAGGCGCAGCCATCATGCGCTACGTGTCGCCCGGCAAGTTGCTTGGCTTCAACGGTCTGGTCGCTGCGGGTTTGGTGGTGACCACAATGGTGACGACGGGACCGGTCGCGATGTGGTCGATCTTGGCGGTCGGTCTCTTCAACTCGATCATGTTCCCGACCATTTTCACACTCGCGGTTCGCGGGCTGGGACGGCACACGAGTCAAGGGTCTGGGATTCTGTGCGCGGCGATTGTCGGAGGCGCGCTCATTCCGCTGCTGCAAGGTGTGCTCGCGGATGCGGTAGGGATTCAGCTTGCCTTCGTTCTTCCTGTCGCTTGCTACGCCTATATCGTCTTCTACGGACTGCGCGGGTCGGACGCTTCGGATACGCCGGCCACCGTCGACGGAGTCTCCGATTCTCGACAACCTCTAAGCTAAGGAAGCTAGGCTAGGCTAGGCTAGGCCTAGGCTACGCTTTGCTTAGCGTGCCTCAGCTCAGCTCAGCTCAGCCGCGGTGGCACGGGTTGCCCGCTCGCGATCGCTTCCTGAATCGCGGTCTTGAGGGCGGCGAGCTCGCTGGCGTTGAGGGCTCCATCTTGGTCCGCATCGAACTCGGCGAAGAGCGCGGCGCGACGCGTCCGAAGCGCCGCGGCGATGTCGGCTTTCCACACGCTTCGCTCCTCGACGTCGAGGATTCCGTTTCCATCTGCATCGTACGCTTCAAGAATCGCGTCGCGCTTCGCCTTCAGACGCTCGCGCTGTGCGATCCGGAACGCTGTGATCTCGTCGGCGTCGAGCTGACCATTGCCGTTCGCGTCGTAAGTCTCCAGGATGTGGGCACGGCGGGCTTCGCATCGAGCCTGGAATGTCGCGACCAGAACCGCACGCTCGGCATCATTGAGCTTGTGATCGCCATCTTCGTCGAATGCCCAGCGGACCGCGTGCCATGCTCGCAGTCGAACCCGAACGCCGAGGCGCCGAATACGCGGACGGTCGGCGCGAAGCTCGCCGAAATCCTCACGGATATTCGCGCGCTCGGCGTCGGAGATCGCGCCATCTCCATCCTCGTCGTAGTGAGCCATCACGCGCGCTCGATAGGTTGGAAAGTGGCAAGCCAGTCCGGTGTCTGCGACGGCGGGATCGGGCGGATCTTGTGACGCCTCTTCGGCGATGTCATCGTCGCCGGACGCATCCACGCCCGTGATCGCGTCGCTGATGTCGTCGGCGTCCAGCCCCGCCTCGTCGGCATTGGCCGACAGATAGGCTGTGGCTTCGGCGAGAAAGAGATCCTGGTCGTCTGAGATGCTGGAATCGGAACCGCCGCAGCCTGTGGCCAGCGTGAGGGCGGTGAGGGCAGCCGCCGTTTGAGCAAGGGCATTTCGGAACCATCGGGTGTTTTCGTTTCTCATCTTGTCTAACCTCCTGGCTCCTTCGAACCCGCTCCTCCGGGGGAAGTTGCGCCCGGTGCATCGGATTCTCGAGCGTGCGCGCAATCACTCGGTGCAACACGCGCCGTGCGGTTCGCCCATGCGAAGGCCTCCTCGGAAACCGCTGCGATGACAACGACTTCGTCATCGGGCGTCTTCATGTGGGACACCCGAATCCCACCTTGGAGCTCGACCTCGGCGGTGGTCTCTGTCAGGTCGGCCAGCCTGATGTGGGTGAGTGCAAAGGCGAACATGCCGGTGCGCGTAGCCTTTGCGATGGCTTCGCGTGCACCCCACGCGACGCGGTAGACCTCGCGAGGGCCTCGTTGCTTGCCGAGGGCGATCTCGAACGGCGAGAAGACGCGCTTCTCTAGGCGGGTCAGACGATCAACGTCTTCGGGGTCGATGATGTCGAGCCCCAGATGGAAACATCCGTGGTGAGCCGGTCCGACCACGGCCCCTGCCAGGCGGCGCCCATGGCTGATCGCAACGCGATATTGCCGAGCGCGCGCGGCGGCGTCGTCCTCTGGATCGCCGGAGGTCGGGGGTGCGAGCTCGGGCGCGCCTCGGTGGTCGCGAAGGATCGCAAGAGGTCCCGCGCCGGCGGAAACGAGCGCGTCGTGGGCCGCAAGTCGACCTGCACACCACTCGCGCCGGCGTCGTGGACTTGCGAGCTCGTCGAAGAGCCGACGCTCGGCCTCGAGCAGCGATGATGGATCGGCGACGTCTTCGATTCGGCGGAGTGCGACGGATACGCCAGGCCAGGCTGTCCACGTTCGCGACGACGACACGGGCGGCATGAAGCGCGTTTACTGTGCGTGGCGTGAGATGTCACCGACGGTCGGGACGGGACGGCGCTGTGCGGGCTCTGCGTCCGATTTTCGGCCGTGTTCGGAGACTGTCCGACGACGGGGAGCGGGGGACTGCGAAGGGATTGGCAAGAGGTTGTGGCACGGATTCTGCTGTCCCCGGCCTGATGCATTCGGAGAGAGCGAACGGCGTGGCGCGTCCGCGTCGGTCGACGCGACGATCAAGATCGAAGAATCCCGAGGCCCCAACTGAGGCCCCAATTGAGGCCCCAGTTGAGGCCCCAGTTGATCGGGGCGACGGAGCAGCCACGACCGACGAGGTCCAAGTCGATGCCGAGATCCTGAGGCTTGCACTTGGGCTCACGGCAGGCGACGCGCGAGAGATCAAAGTTCGACTGGCGGGTGTCGGCGGAATGGCAGGGCTCTACGCGACGGGAAGCGAGCTCTTCGAAGGCATCCTCTCTCGAAAGGCCTGTCAGCGGCTCGATGCGATTCTCGATCTCTGCCGGCGACTACTCGTCGCCCCCCGATGGGTGCGACGACGCGTCGATGGACCCGAAGCCGTGCTGCGCATGCTTGGACACGAGCTGGCTCTTTGTCCGGTCGAGTCGTTCTGGGTCGTGCACCTCGACGCGCGCGGTCGAGCCATCGGGACGACCTGTGTTGCGCGGGGAACGCTGACGTCGTGCCTCGTGCATCCGCGAGAAGTCTTCGCGCTTGCGCTCCGTGCACGCGCGGCGTCCGTTGTGGTTGTTCACAATCATCCGAGCGGGGATCCAACGCCGAGCGCCGAGGATGAGCGGCTCACCGAAAGACTCACGCAGGCTGGAGAGATCTTGGGCATTCCGGTCGTCGATCACATCGTCGTGGGCACCTCGGGGTATCGGTCCTTGGGGATCCCGTGCGAACGCATCGTCACTACACGTAGCGCGGAATCGTGAACTTGATGTCGGCTTCGGTGGGGGTCTCGGTTGAGACCGCGGTGGCCCCGGTAGAATCGGAAGGTGTGGCGTTGAAGGCTTCGGGCGCAGCCGCATCGGAGGCCGCCGCCTCGGAGGCTTCGGCATCGGTGGTCGCCTTGGCTTCGGCTTCGGCTTCGGAATTCGAAGCCTCGGGCGGCGCAGGATCACCTTCGAACGTACATTCGAGGTCGTCGATCAGCAGCCAGCCGTCGCGCTGAATGGCTGAGATGAGGATGCGAAATGTACCGGGGTTTTGAACTGTGAGCTCGTAGTCGCCGCGTTCCGGGCCTGGCTCAAACACATAGCCTGGGCGCGCGCCGCCTTCGATGCAGAAGCCCCTGATGCGGAGCCCATCAGCGTAGCGAAGGTGCACGACATCACCCACGGGAAGCGTCCGATGTTTCCCGCTCATCGGAGTCTCGTCCTGGGTCGTAAGAAATGGCGCAGGGCGAACTTTCTGGCAGAAGCCCGGTACGAACCGAAGGAGATGGTCGAAGAGCTCGAGCGGGTAGATGTCCAGGATCCCGGTCGCCGGTCCGAATTCGCGCAGGGCTTTGTTGGCGTATGCGCGGTCCGACAAGCCCGTGTAGAGCGAGGCGAGGAAACGAATGGCCTCGGCCCGGTCGAGGCGGGTCTCACCTTCGTTCGTCATTCGCGCATGCGCCAGAATCATCGCGTGTTGCGCAAAGCGGACCGACGGTCCAAGTTGGCGCTTCGCCTCGTCGGGATCCACGAGGCTCAAGTCCCCGAGGCGGTCGGCCGGCGGAACCTCGAAGTAGCGCGCAGAACTCTCGCGGCGTGCAAAGCCTCGCTTGGCCGCAGCTTCGCCCGCTCGATTGGCTTCTTCGCTGTCTTCGTCCTGCTCGCGACGCTTTCGTTTGTGTCGTCCCTCCTCATCGAAGCAGGCGGCGGTAACTCGAAATGCGTCTTCCTGTCGCAGCGGATCATGGTCGCGAACGCGCGCCTCTTCGCGCTCGCCGTGGGCGTGGCGACGTGCTTCTTCCTCGATATCGGCGGTGTGGGCGCGCTCCTGGCCGAGACGGATCTCTTCGGCCTCGACTTCGAGATCGGCGCGGATGTCTTTTTCCTCGGCGTTGATCTCCTGGACTCGATCCGCGCGCTCCGCATCTTGGCTTCGCTTCATCCTGAGGGCTTTGGTCTTGCGCGATGCGTCTCCCTTGGGCGCGTTGCGCGAAGGGCCTTGGGCGCCGCGAGAAGGAAGGCTTCGAAGCCCGGTCGTGCTGCTTGGCGGCGGCCCTTTAACCGTCACGCCGGCAGTTTACCATAGCCGGCATGGTGAAGATGCGCGGGTTCGCGTAGGATGGCGGACCGGGAGGCCTATGCCCCATTCAGGGCGCCTCCGGTCGATCGCGCATGGAAAGCTTCGGCAAATATCGGGTCGTGCGCCCGATGAAGATCGGGGGGACCGCAGCGATCTATCTGGCCGTGATGCGTGGGGAAAATCGTTTCCTCCGCGAGGTGGTGATCAAACGACCTCTTCCTCACTTGGTCGCTGACGCCCGCGCCCGTGCCATGTTCGTTGACGAGGCGCACATTGTCTCGCGGCTGGCCCACAGCAACATCTGCCAAGTCCTGGACCTCGTGGCTCGGCAGGATGAGCTGTACCTCGTGCTCGAGTATTTGAAGGGGGTCGACGTCCGGGAGATCTTGCGCCGGTGCTTCGAGACGAATCGGCTGATTCCGCCTGAGCTCGCGGTTTACATCGGGAGTGAGGCGGCGTCGGGACTCGCGCATGCCCACGATGCCGTCGATCTCGATGGTTCGCCGCTGCGCTTGGTTCATCGAGACGTTTCACCCAAGAATATCCGCGTGACGACCGAGGGCGCCGTGAAGGTGCTGGATTTCGGGATTGCGTGGGCCTCGAACCGAGAGACGGAAACCGCCGTGGGGACGATCAAGGGTACCCTCGGATTCATGTCGCCGGAGCAGATCTTGGGCGATGTGCTCGATCCGCGCTCCGATATCTTCTCATTTGGAATCGTATTGTTTCAGATGCTGACGGGGCGCAATCCGTTCGAAGGGCCTACGCTCAAGGAGCGTGTTCGTCGGTTGACCCAGACCGACGCGCCGCCCGTGTCCGACTTCAATGCGGCGCTCGACGACGACATCCAGGCGATCGTAGCCCGTTGTCTCGAACGCGATCCCGCACAGCGCTATCAGCACATGAACGAGGTTCGAGCGGACCTCGATACGTATTTGTCTCGACTTCATGTCGTTTCACCACGACACCGGCTGTCGGATTTCTTGGCGTCTCTCTTTCCTGACCTGGGCGCGCCCGACACCGATCTTCAGGGCGTCATGGCGGAGACCGCGCGCAGCGAGACATCGGTGGATTCCACCTTGCGTCTCATCTTCCCCGACGACTCCGAGACCGCAAGCCTTGTCGGACGCGCATCCACCCTTGAGGCGGAAAATGAGCGGGCGTCTGTGCCGCCGCCCATGCCACCGCCAGGATCGACGGTCTCCGTGCGCGGGAGGGCCGCCGATGCGGATCCTGCCGGGCCGGCGTCCGTTTCGGGGACCAACGACGGGCGCGTTCCGTTGCGAGAGGCGGATATCGAGCGCCCTCTCGACGTGATGGCGACGGGCGCAACGAGCGGGCCCTTCGAGGCTTTCGTGAGCAAGTCCTCGTCGATTCGGGTGGGCGCTGTCGTTTGGGGGTTCGTTCTGGTTGCCGCCTTCAGCGCGCTGTTCGTCGTTTGGCGATCAGATCACAGTGGGGCTCAAGTCTCGGCGATTTCGCTCGCGCGCCTGACGCTCGACGGTGGGTCGACTGCACTCGACCCAAATGAGCACCTTCTCGAACCTTCAAGCGATCGAAGCGATGCGTCGCGTCCTCTGGACGGGCACGCAAGGGGCGACGACGCAGGTCCGTACGGAACTTCTGACGCGAGCGCCAGCGCTAGCGCGAGCTCGGACTCGGACTCGGACTCGGACTCGGACGCAAGCGTTGGCGGGAAGGTCGAAGGAGAGAAGACCGGAAGAACGGAGACCGGACGTTCGCCGCATCGCACCCACCGGCGCCGCAAGACCGTGGACTCGGGGACAGCCGAACGCGATCTCACACCCGCACGGATTTACTTCCGCGCCGCTCAGCGACTGGACCGCATGGGACGTTGGGATGACGCCCGGACACTCTACGTGCTGGCCTTTTCGCGTGCGGGGCAGCACCCAGACTCCGCGATCTATCTTAATCTTGGTCTTCTTCACGACCGAAGCGGGGTCCAGCCAAAGGCTGCCGCATGCTTGCGCGCGTATCTCGAGCGATCGCCGTCGTCCGCGCAGGCGGGCGCGATTCGGACCAAGATCGCGACATATGGGTCTGTACAGACGAAGGCCTGTGTTGACCGAAATGAGCTCAGTGCGGCCCGTCGAAAGCGGCTTCGGCAAGGGCCGTTGATCGACCAGTGGATCGAAGAGGCCAAGGCGGAGGCTCTTCGGTGAGCGCGCACGGCGAACGGCTTGGGCTGAGCGCATGGGCTGAGGCCGAGCGCTGAGGCCGAGGCTGAGCGCCGCGTCGAAGGCGGCACTGTTCGCATGGGGCACCCGGCTTGTGCGGGTCGCAAAGGCGTCATAACGTCTCGGCGCGTGCGGGCTCTGGGACGATACGATATCCTGCGCCGCCTAGGGTCGAGTCGGTTGGGCGAGGTCTTTGCGGGTCGGCGTCATCTTCTGGACGGATTGCCGCCGGACGGCCGCCGCTTTGCGCTGACGCGGTTGAGCCAGGCCGTCGTGGAGCAGCCTGGGGTCCTGGGCGCGTTGGAGGCTGAGGTGAACGGGGCTCGGCGGTTCGCGCACCCAGCCGCCGCTCGGGTGGTGGGGCTTGAACGGGACGACGAGGGCAACCCATTCTTGGCCGCTGAGCTCGTCGCTGGGGTCACGCTTGGCGCGGTGCTCCGGCGAGCCCAGGCGGACACGGTACGCCTCAGAGAATGCCTGGCGCTGGTCACCGTGGCCGAGGTGGTGGAGGCGATCGAGGCCCTCCACGAGCGCGGCCGGGACGCAGAAGGCGCCACAATCTGTCACGGTGGCCTCTCGCCGCGAAGCATCTTGCTCGAGGATAGTGGTCGAGGGCGGACGGTCGGAATCGGGTGGGGGCGGGCGCGTTGGTTGATTCCGGTGACGGCTGCGCGCCACTTGGCCTACATGCCGCCCGAAGCTCTTACTCACGGGAGCACGCCATCGCCGGCCGCCGACATCTATGCTCTTGGGCTGATTCTGTTCGAGACGCTGAGTGGGCAAGTGCCGTTCGGAGGTCTCGAGGGGGAGGCCTTGCGGGCGGCCATCATCCGGGGGGAGCGCGCGCTCGACGGGCGACTGCTTGGCGTTCCGGCCCCGGCGCGCGTGGCGATTCAAGCGATGCTCGCGCTGCGGCCAGGCGATCGGCCGAGCCGCCTTGGGGAGGTCTTGCCCGCGCTGCGGGGTCTCGCGAATCTCGAGCTGGCGGAGGCGAGACAAGAGATCGTGCGGTGTCTTCGCGCGCTGTTTCCGGATGCGCCCGAACTTCGTCGGGACCTTCCCGTTTCGGTCTCGTCAGAGGGGTCGCTCGGTGATTTCGACGCACCCCGCGCCCCGGTCGAGGAGGAGCCTGGAATCGTCTTGGGCGACGGCGAGCGGGCTTCCCCGGGGGATCTCGAGCCGCGCTCGGCGCGAGCTCCAGAAACGGTGACGACAGCGGTCTCATCGCGCCATCTGGGCCGCTATCGGATCGAAACCTTGCTCGGGAGGTCAGCGACCACATCGTCCTTCTTTGCGCGCGATGCGAATCTCGAGCGTGAGCTCTTCATCAAGGCACTCGATCCAACGTTGGTCGCCGACACGCGGCTCAAGACCGAGGAATGGGTGCGGCTCTTCAAACGCGAGGCGCGTATGGCCGCACGGGTCGCCCATGGTGCGTTGCCTGTGCTCTACGACGCCGGAACGCACGAGGGCTGCTACTTCGCGGTGTACCAGTGGTTCGAGGGGGCCGTTCTCGCGCGGAAGGTGAACGCGGGGCGTCCGATGGCGACGGCGGATGTGTATCGCGTGATGCTCGATGTCGTGGATGCGCTGGCTTATCTTCATAGTCGCGGGATTCTTCACGGCGACATCAGGGCCGCAAACATCCTCGTTGGGCCGCGAGGCGCGAAGCTTCTTGATTTCTCGATGGCGATGATACTCGGCGAAGATGATCATCCGCTGAGGCTCTGCAACATGTACGCGTTGGCGCCGGAATGTCTGGACGGTCTTCCGTATTCGCCCCGCAGCGAGCAGTTTGCCCTGGGCAGCATGCTGTATGAGATGCTGGTGGGCACACGGCCCTTTCGCGGACCCGATGATCGGGCGCTTGCGGGGGCGCTGAGGTCCACGACACCGAGGCCGCCCCAGGCGATCGTGCCGACCGCCGATCCCGCGCTGTCAGAGGTGTGCATGCGCCTTCTTGAGCGCGATCCGATGCTTCGCTTTGAGAGCATGGGCGCTGTCCTCGACCGGATACGCAAGCAGAACATGCGTGCGCGGACGAAGCGGCCGTCGAGCGCCCATGACGCGACGCCCGGGGCCGATGCTCCGCTGAGCACCGCCGATCTGGAAGCGACCGTCGGTTCCGACGCGCTCGCGCGAGCGCTGCTTGCGCTGCTCCAGCGCACGACGGCGATCTCTCCCGAGTCATACGATTCTTCGACCACGCTGAATCTACTGGAGCCTCGAGCAGACCCGATCGCGGCCGCCGGGGGCGTCCTTCGCCGGCTGAAGCGAAGCGGGGACTCCGAGATCGTGGCGAGCATCGCCATTGCGGCGCGGATCTTGAGTAAGCGGCTCGGCTTGGCCGCCACATCGGATCCGCTGATGGGCTGCATCCCTGACGCGATCATCCAGCTACTCACCGAAGTCGATGGCCTACGCGAAGCGCCGGTGGTTGAGAGCGCGAAGCCCGCCTATGCGTCGACGCTCGTCCAGGCGGTTTACGCCATTGAGCGATACTTCTCGGCGACGAATCCTACCGATTTGCGTGAGCGTCTGTCCCCGCGACGCGCCTTGTTGGCGTTGAGAGAAGATGTCGGGTCGAAGATCGGCGAGGCTGTCTTCGGAGCGCTTCTCGACTATCTCCGAGAGATCATATCGGCGCTCGATTGGCCAAGCGACAGCCAAAGCGAGAACAGCGGGCCACGCAGCAGCTCGCCGGACTAGCTTCGATCCGACCACGCGCGGACGTCGTTGATGATCCGAGCGAGCCGACGCCGGGCCGGGCTGAGCTCCCCTGAGCTCCCGTCGCCGGCAGCCATTGGCTGCGCGCTAGGGGTGGGGTTGAGCCTGGACCGAGGCCGGGTCTGGGGCCGGGGCCTTCAGGAATGGCTTGTTCGGTTCGAGGGACTCGTGGGCGCGGATGCTCGGCTGATAACTCGAGACGTCGATGAACGTAATCGACACGAAGAGTACGACCGTCAGGACCGAGACGACGAAAACGATGAGATTGAACTTCTGGTCGAAGAGCAGGTGCATGAAGATCAGGGCAACAAGGATGGCTTTGATGGTGGCGATGACCATGGCCACGACCACGTTGAGGTCTGAGCCGAGGTCGATCCACGTCGCCGCGACGGTGAGGCCGGTGAGGACCATGAGCGCGCCCCAAGTCGCCAAGAGCGTCTTGGCGCTGATGATGTGGGCACCCTGGTGAGGAGTCTGTTCCGTGTGCATGATGACTTTCGCCCTTCCGAGTCAACCGAGCTCTAGTGAATCAGATAGAGAAGCGGAAAGAGGTAGATCCAAATAAGGTCAACCAGGTGCCAATAGAGCGCGACGCCGTCGACGGGCCCGTAGTAGTCCTGTGTGAAGTCGCCGCGGATGGCTCGTCGAAGAAGCCAGAGATAGGCGAAAATGCCCGCCACGACGTGGATGCCGTGGAGCCCCGTCATCGCGAAGTAGATGCTGAAGAAAATGTGCAGGCGATTCGAGAGCGTGTGCGCCTCCGTGAGGGTGGACGATGCGCCATGGGCCATCGCCTCGGTGGCATGCTGGACCGCCTCGCTCGAGGGTGCGAAGCTCGCGCCCCACACCAATCCCTCGTGAATCTTATGCGCATATTCGATGTACTTGATGCCGAGGAAGCCGAAGGCGCAGAGGATTGTCAGAAGAATCGCCGTGATCAGGGCGCGCCGATGATTGAGTTGGGCTGCGCGGACGGACCACGCCGCCGTAAGGCTGCTGAAGATCAACACACAGGTGTTGATGGCGCCAAGGCGGGTGTCCAAGAAGAGATGCCCCTCGGCGAATATCTCCGGGTGCATGCTCCGGTAGATTGCGTAGGCACAGAATAGCCCGCCGAAGAAGAGAAGCTCTTGTCCGAGAAAGAGCCAGATCCCCAGCTTCGCGGTGTTGAGCTGGTGGGCGTGGTCTTTGAAATGATGTCCGAGGAAATGGTCGCCTCCGTGCTCACCTGCGTGGCCTTCGGTCCCCACTTCCACGCCCGATGATGGGCGCGTTGATGCTGTGTCCGTCATGGTCGTGCGAATCCTCTTGGTTAACTACGTTAACTACGCGACCACGGCGGGTTTCTTGACATAACCGTCGGTGCCCGCATCGTAGACCCAGCCTTCGAAGTCGTACGGGTCGCCCGCCTCGGGCTGGTCGTGAAAGTTGTAGCTGGGGGGCGGAGAGGCGGTCTGCCACTCGATCGTGTTGGCGCCCCATGGATTTGCGGGCGCCCGTCGACCCCGGAAAGCGGCATACACCAGCACACCGAACGCGGTCGCGAGTCCAATCCCCAAGATGAAGGCGCCCACCGTCGAGAGCATGTGCAGCCCCTGGTATTGCGGAAGGTAGGCGTAGTAGCGCCGGGGCATGCCTCGGCTCCCAAGAATGAACTGAGGGAAGAAGGTTCCATTGAACCCGATGAAGACCAACACCGCGCCGACCCGCGCCCCGGCCTCCGAGTACATCCGCCCGAAAAATTTGGGCCACCAATAGTACAGGCCCGAGAGCAGCGCCATCAGTGTCCCGCCCACCATGACGTAGTGAAAGTGGGCAACCACGAAGTACGTGTCGTGGAGGTGCACGTCGACGTTGAGCGTGCCCAAGAACATGCCCGTGAGCCCACCGATCGCGAAAAGGAAGATGAAGGCGAGCGCGTAGATCATGGGGGTCGCGAGCCAGATCGAACCCTTGTACATCGTGGCAAGCCAGTTGAAGACTTTGATGGCGGAGGGCACAGATACGGTGAACGTGAGGGCGCTGAAGATGATGCTCATCAAGGGAGACTGTCCGCTGACGAACATGTGGTGACCCCAAACCAAGAACCCGAGGAAGGCGATCGCGAGACTCGAGAGCGCGATGAATTTGTAGCCGAAGATGTGCTTACGACTAAAGACGGAAACGACCTCGCTGATGATGCCCATCGCGGGCAGGATCATGATGTAGACCGCGGGATGGGAATAGAACCAGAAGAAGTGCTGGAAGAGAACGGGGTCGCCGCCGAGTGCGGGATTGAAGATGCCCAAGCCAAAGGCGCGCTCGATCGCAAGGAGAAGCAACGTGATGGCCAAGACCGGGGTCGCCAACACCTGAATGATCGCCGTTGCGTACAAGGCCCAAAGAAAGAGCGGCATCTTGAACCAGCTCATTCCGAGGGGCCGCATCTTGTTGATGGTTGCGATGAAGTTGATGGCGGTGAAAATTGAGCTGAAACCGAGAATGAACGCGCCCATCGCCGAGGTGCCGACGGAGGTGGCCGAGCCGACAGCTTTCGATGTCGAATACGGTGCATAAAACGTCCAGCCGGTATCGATGGCGCTCATATACATGCTCGCCACGAGAACAAGCGCCCCAAGCACCCAAACGTAGAAGCTGGCGAGGTTCAGTCGTGGGAACGCGACATCTTTCACGCCCAGCATCAAGGGAAGCACGAAGTTCCCGATCGCGGCCGGAATGGCTGGAATGATGAAGAGAAACACCATCACCGCCCCGTGCAGCGTGAACATTCGGTTGTAGGTGTCGTGGGTCATGATCGTCTCACCGGGCGTCAAGAGCTCGGTGCGGACCAGCAACGCGAACACGCCCCCCAGGAAGAGCGATGCGCTGGTTACGACGAGATACATGATCCCAATGCGCTTGTGATCGAGGGTCAGGAGCCAAGACAGCGCCCCTCGCGCCTGAGTGAGGTACGTAGGTTCCGAGGTGTCCATCGGCATGGTGGTCGCAGTCATTTCAACATCCTCACTTGAGCGTCTTGATGTACGCGATGATGGCGTCGATCTCTTTGTCTTTGAGGCTTCCTTGGAAGCTCGGCATCACCGGATTGAATCCCTCGACAACCTGAGAAGCTGGGTTGAGAATGGAACTTCGGATGTAATTCTCATCCGCGACCGTCGTCGTTCCGTCGACGAACTTTTGCGTCTTTCCGAAGATACCAAGGAGCGACGGGCCAACGCCCGCCCGGCCATCCACACTGTGGCACGCCACGCAGCCACGCGCGGAGAAGATCTGCTTGCCTGCTTCGTCCGGCGGCAAGCGGTCCAGGATATTGCTGGCTTCGTCGAGCCAACGCGTGAAGGCCTCGGGGGTTTGGATCACGGCCTTCGCGAGCATTTCAGAGTGCTTCGTGCCGCAGTATTCGGTGCAAAAGATTTGGTATTCTCCGGGCTCCGTCGCTTCGAACCAAACCTCCGTGTATCGACCCGGCACGACATCCTGCTTCAGCCGAAACGCTGGGATGTAGAGGCTGTGCAGAATGTCATCACTGGACATCACGAGGCGGACGGGACGGCCGGACGGCGCATGGAGGTTCGGTGACGTGTGTCCGTTGGGGTATGTGAACGACCACGCCCACTTCATCGCCTTGACGGAGATCTCGTAGGCGTCGCTCGGCGGTGAGCGACTGTCGAGGAAGGAGACCGCGCCCAGATAGAACAAAATGCCGCCCGTGAGGGCGACGGGGATGGACCAGCCGACCTCAAGCACGGTGTTGTGAGAGGCGGTCCGCTCAGGAGGAAGCTCGCCTCGCGCTCTTCGACGGTATCGGAGCGCAAAGAAGCACATCAGGGAGACAACCACCACGAAGCTGACGACCGACACCCAGTAGATGAAGTTGTAGGCGAAATCGACCGCTTCGGCGCCCGTCGAAGCCTGAGGCGGGAACCAAAACGTCCCCTCGTTTGCGGGGTTCGCGAAAAGAATTGCCCCGGTCATGCCAGCTTGCTCCTCTCCGGCGACGCCTTACGCGGTTGGTGGGAGCCGCTTCGCCGGAGAACCGCGCGCCCCAAAATCGTGAGTAGAAGAATCACCGTTGCGGCGCCGCCCAGTCGCATGATGTTCGAAGCCACAAGCGCGTAACTGCCCTCTTCGGGATCGTAGTGAAAGCAATAAAGCAAAGCGCGATCGATGGCCGAGGTGTATCGACCCTCCGAGGCCTCGACCAAAGAAAGCCGAAGCGTCTCGGGCGAAGGCTTGATGCCGGTGAGGTATCGAGCCACCTTGCGCTGCTCGTTGACGATGATCAGGGCGGCCGCGTGAAGGTATTCACCCGTCGACTCATTGCGTGTGTACTGGAATCCGACCGTGTCGGCGAGCGTGCGAACGGCGGCCTCTTGGCCGACCAGAAACGTCCAGCCCGAGACGCCCTCGGGGAGGGGACGCCCATAAGTCTTGAGATATTTTGCCCGGGTGCGGTGGGCTCGGCTCGGCGTCTCGTTCGGGTCGAGACTGACCGTGACCACGCGATACTGCTTCCCGAGGTCCCAACGCATGGCCGCAAGCGCTTCGGCGAAGAAGTTGAGCTGGACACTACACAGCATCGGACAATCGGAATAGTTGAACGTGAGGATCGTGGGCTGCCCGACGCCGAGCACATCGCCCAGAGTGACGTCTTTGCCTGTGTCGTCGCGGAAAACAAGATTCGACGGAATCTCGGCTTCGAGCTTCTCTTCAATGCCGACTTCTCTGATCTGGCGTGGCTTTTCGTCGGCGCGATCCGGTATGCCCATGCCGGGTGGTGCCACCGCGGGAGAAGGCGCCTGCCCGGCGAGGAGCAGAGAAACGTACAGGCCTACGCTGTTCATGGATTCTCTCCGCCCGGTTGGCCATGGTGGGCGGTCGCTTCGCTGAGGAAGAGATTCATCGCCTGATCGATGGGGATCCGCACGAGCCCCTTTTCTCGGTCGACCCAAGCGTAGTCATTGAGCTTCGAGGCCTGAAGACTCTGATGATCGCGGAGCGCCTGCGGTATCACGGTCTTCTTCTCGTGCTCTTTGGCCTGCCAGTGATAGACCAAAGCCTGCAGAAAAAGAACGCTCGCCGCGATCGCCGCGGCGACCGTGATCGCCACGCCACCGATGGTCCAGTTGTCGAGGTCGCTGCCTGATTCGCGCATTGGATCAAACCTTCTCAGTCGTGTTTTCTCAAGCGTTCTCGAAGTTGAGGGACTCGTTGAGCCTCGGATCGCCCCATGGCACCAAACGTTTCTTCTGCATCGTGACGGCGAAGAAAGCCAGATACATCCCGCCGACGCCCACGAAACAGGCGACGTCAAGAAGCCCAAGCGGAAGCGTGCCCGCCGCGAGCGCGCCGTCCTTGAGACGTGAGGCTAGGGCCGGAGCGGCAAGATAGAAGAGGTCGACCCAGTGCATCGCCAACAGCCAGATCGCCCAGAAAGCCAGGATCTTGGTGCGGCGTTTGGCGTGTCGCGAGATGAGTCCAACGAACGGAATGATGAAATGCCCGAAGATGAGGAGCAGCGCGACCGTAATCCAGCCGCCTTCCTGGCGCGTCAAATACCAGAAGGTCTCCTCTGGGATGTTGGCGTACCAAATGAGCATGAACTGCGAGAATGCGATGTAGCCCCAGAAGAAATTGAACGCAAAGAGAAGCTTCCCGAGGTCGTGGTAGTGCTCGACATGGATTGCGCCTCGCAGGACGCCCTGGCTGTTCAGCCAGAGACCCGTGAGGATTAGCGTCGCAAAGAACGACACCAAACATCCGGCGAAGAAGTAGACGCCAAAAATAGTACTAAACCAGTGAGGCTCGAGACTCATCAGAAAGTCGATCGCCGCGAAGGTGACCGTGATCGCGTAGACGAACATGAGTGGTGCTGAGCCGCGTTCGGAGCGGAGCGTGAGTGCGGGATCCTTCGAACCGTCCTGCCGAAGTGAATTCTTGAAGAAGAAGCGCGCCATCAGGATCCACGCAACGAAGTAAACGACGCATCGCGCGATGAAGAAGCCGACATTCAAGTAGGGCGCTTTGTGGTGCAACATGTGGTCAGCTTCGACGGCCCCGTGGTCTGCCCACGAGAAGAGGGCGTGATTGCCCATCGCAAGCGGCACGATGAGAGGCAACGAGAGGAGCGCCATCAATAAGGCCTGGCTCGAGAGTCCTTCCGCCAATCGCCGCACAACGACGCTCCAGCCTGCCCGCGTCACGTGCTGGAGTGTCACAAAGAACAGAGCGCCGAGCGTAATGCTCAAGAAGAACGCCCAGGCGATCAGGTAGGAAAACGAGAATCGCGTGTAGTGGTCCTCCTGCAAGTAACCAAGAACCGACGCGCTCGCAAGGCCGAGGATCCCGACGCCGAAGCCGATCGCTTTCACTCGCCCACCGAGCGGAGGTGGAAGCTCGGTCACCGACTCCTCGAGAAGATGCATCTTATCCACGTTCATAGCTTTACTCTTTGCTTCCTACTTCAGCGCCGCCCGCTGCTCTTGGGGCACGGCCGACAGCGGTGCATTTTGGCTGAGCTGTAAGGCACCAAGGTAGGCCGCGATCGCCCAGCGGTCCTTGGCCGGAATGGCATGGCCATAGGCGGGCATGTTGCGAATCCCGTGGGTGATCGTGTTGAACATCTGTCCGAAGGGCTGACTTCGGAGGCGGGGCTCGTGCAGGTTCGTGGGCGGAACCCACTTCGGTGAACCGAGCGCCTGCGCACGTTGGGCGACCATGCCGTCGCCATAGCCCGCTTCGCCGTGGCAGGGCGCGCAGTAGATGTTGAACCGTTGGCGACCTCGTTCGAGCGTCGATCGGGTCATCGGAATCTCACTCGGCAACGTGGTTGCAAAGGCGCCGTCGACGATCCCTTGAGTCAGATGCTCGTCGAGGTGGCGGTCGCCCATGGCTACGGTTCCCGCGACGGGCTGCCTCATGGCGCGCTGGTCCGCAAAGCCAGAAAAGCCGGAGAAGGCGGCCTGAGCCTTGAACATTGGCTGCGAATCCATGTCGGGCACAACATGAATGCGAGGCTTGGGACTCGTGTTCGTTCGTGCTCGGGCGATCACGCCGAGCGGGATGAAACCAAGCACGAAGGCCGTCACGAGGACGATCGTGAGCGGCCGCGGGAGCTTCGCATTGATCTGGCTGTCGTCCTCCATGTGTTCGACGGCTTCGGCGCCGGCGGCCTCAAGGAGTGCTCGGGTGCTGTCCGGGCGGTAGCCCGGATCATCCGAGGATATCGCGATGAAGAAGCCGTCGGAGGTTGCGCGCAGAAACCGCTCGCTGTTGAAGAGTGGGTGATGAAGCCGGGGAAGGCCGTTTCGCCCAAGGGTCGCGAAGAACGCGGTCAGGGCCGCAAACAAGACCGTAAGCTCGAAGGCGATTGGAATGTTTGCCGGGAGTGAGAAGAAGGGCTTTCCGCTGATGCTGAAGGTATAGTTCACCGCGTTCGTCCACCACTGGAGGAGGATCGCGACGCTCGTGCCGGTGATGCCGGCGCCGAAGATGAGCCACGGGAGGCGCGTCGGTCGGATGCCGACCGAAGGGTCGAGGCCGTGAATCGGGAACGGCGAGTGGGCGTCCCACTTCTTGTAGCCCGCATCCCTGACCTTCTCGCACGCGGCGGCCAAAGCCGTCGGGTTCTTGAACTGAGCCAAAAGACCGCCGTCCTTTGGCTTGAGGTCGACCGATGTGGAGGTGGTCTCATGCATGATGTGCTGGCTCCTCGCCGTGGCTGCTCTTGTGAATATGGGCCTCCGGCATGATCGCTTTCACTTCCGCCATCGCGACCACCGGAACGAAACGCAAGAAGAGGAGGAAGAGCGTGAAGAAGATCCCGAAGCTGCCGATCAGCATCCCGATATCAACCAGGGTTGGTGAATAGTAGCCCCACGCCGAAGGCAGGAAATCGCGCGAAAGCGAGGTGACCGTGATGACGAAGCGTTCGAACCACATGCCGATGTTTACGAAGATGCACACGATGAGCATGAGCCACGGCGTGGAACGGATCTTCTTGAACCAGAAGAGCTGAGGCGCAATCACGTTGCAGCTCACCATGATCCAGTAGGCCCAGGCATAGGGACCGAAAGCGCGGTTCTTGAAAGTGAAGCCCTCGGTCGCGTTCCCGCTGTACCAGGCGATGAAGAACTCCATGCCGTAGGCGTAGCCAACCATGGAACCCGTTGTCAGGATGACCTTCGCCATGTTCTCGAGATGGCGCAGCGTGATCAGCTTCTCGAGGCCGAAGATGATCCGTGCCGGGACCGCCAGCGTGATCACCATAGCGAAGCCGCTGAAAATGGCGCCGGCGACAAAGTAAGGGGGGAAGATGGTGGTATGCCATCCTGGGAGCACCGCGACGGCGAAGTCGAAGGATACGACCGAGTGGACAGAGAGAACCAGCGGCGTCGCGAGGGCGGCCAGGATGAGATAGGTACGCTCATAGCGGTGCCAATGCCGAGCCGAGCCATTCCAGCCCAGTGCGAGCGCTCCGTAGATCGCCTTGCGAATGCAGCCGGTCGCGCGGTCACGGAGGGTGGCGAGATCCGGAATCATCCCGAAGAACCAGAACAGCGTGGACACCAGGCCGTACGTCCCAACCGCGAAGACGTCCCATAGGAGTGGGCTTCGGAAGTTGGGCCACATCTCCATCTGGTTGGGCACCGGAAACATCCAGTAGGCCAGCCAGATGCGACCGACATGGATGCCGGGAAAGATGAGGGCACAGATGACCGCGAAGACGGTCATGGCCTCGGCGAAGCGGTTGATGCTGGTTCGCCAGCGTTGGCGAAGAAGAAAGAGGATGGCCGAGATCAGCGTTCCTGCGTGACCGATGCCGACCCAGAACACAAAGTTGACGATCGGCCATGCCCAGCCCACGGGGATGTTGTTTCCCCAGACGCCGGTGCCGGTGTAGATGAGGTGCGCCGTCAGAAGTCCGAACATCCCGGCCAACGACACCGAGATGCCGAAGGCGATCCACCACGCTTTTGATGTGCGCGGTTGCTCGGGGATCCCGGCGACGACGTCGGTGACACCTTGAATGTCGAGATCGCCGAGGATCAAGGGTGCTCGGGCCGTCGGGTCGGCGCCCGTGTTGTCGAACTCCTTGTCCGAATAGACCGTCGAGGTCATGCCTAGGCTCCCTTCAGGGCAGGATTCGGGTTCCTGATCCGCGCGAGGTACTGCGTCCTCGGCTTGACGTTGAGCTCTGCAAGCATCGCATAGGCTCGGGCAACGGCATGCGCTTTCGAAACCCGGCTGTTCGGATCGGCAAGGTCGCCGAAGACGATGGCCTGCGACGGGCAAGCGGACGCGCATGCGGGCGTGATGTCGCCGTCCGCGATCGGGCGACCGTCGAGGCGACTCGTGTGCTTGGCGGCCTGGATGCGCTGCACGCAGTATGTGCACTTCTCCATCACGCCGCGGGCGCGCACGGTGACCTCGGGATTGAAGACCATCGTCTTCACCCGATTCTCCGGCTCTTTGAGGTCGAGGTGGTAGTTGAAGAAGTTGAAACGACGCACCTTGTACGGGCAGTTGTTGGAACAGTACCGCGTGCCGATGCAGCGATTGTAGACCATATCGTTCAGGCCCTCCGCTGAATGCATCGTTGCCGCCACAGGACATACCTGTTCGCAGGGGGCATTCTCGCACTGCATGCAGGCCACCGGCTGTACCGCGACTTCGGGCTCGTCGGCGGGCCCCTTGAAGTAGCGATCGATGCGCATCCAGTGCATTTCGCGCCCGCGCCGCACTTGATCCTTACCCACGACGGGCACGTTGTTCTCAGACTGGCACGCCACGACGCAGGCGTTGCAACCGACGCAAGCTGAGAGATCAACCGCGAGTCCCCACCGGTGACCGTCGCTCTCGCGCTCTTGGAACAAGCTCAGGAGCGCCGGGCCGTGCTCCATCTCGCGAATGGCGCCGGGGTTCTTGGCGTACTCCTCTTGGGTCGCCTCACGAATCAGGCGCGGGGCACGTTTCTCGATCTCTTCTCGTCCGAGATCGTCGATCGCGAAGTGGTCTTGGGTCGAGGCGAGCGGGTACTTGCGTCCCAACTTCGCGAGATTCAGGCCGTGCGAGGCATAGGGCGTCGCGCTCCGTCGCATCGAGGTCGTGTCGAAACCCGCGACCCCGACGCCGGCCTTCTCGTGGCCCCCGACAATCCCGGCCGATCGGCGTCCGTAGCCCAAGGCGATCGCCGCGCTGCCCTCGGGTTGACCCGGCACGACAAGGACTGGGAGCGAAACATCCACGCCGCTCCCGGAGATCTTGACGAGATCTTCGTCCGTGACGCCGTACTGCGCAGCGGTCGTGGGGCTCAAGAGGAGCGCGTTGTCCCACGTGAGCTTCGTGATGAACTCCGGCGTTTCTTGGAGCCAGGCGTTGTTCGCGAAGCGTCCATCGTAGAGCTTCTGATCATCGAAGAACGTGATCTCGATCGAAGCCTTTTCAGCCTCCTTGAAGGCCGCAAGGTCCACCGACGGCGATGCCGCGGTTACCACCGCGCGATTGAAGGCAGAGCCGTCCACGAAGCCGTCGCGGAGCGCGATCCGCCAGCGACGGTCGAAGACCGAGATCGGTTGATAGCCAGGCAGCACACTCGCCACCGCCGGTGACACTGCGGGGGAAGCACCGCTCTCCTCCGTCGAGACGGGGGACGCGACGCCGGCGGCGGCGGAGGCCGCTGCGGCGGCCCCGGCCGCGCCCCCTGCTGCACCCAGTGGAGCCGAGGCCACGGAGGCGGTCGCCTTTGTGTCTGTTGCGGCCCCCCCTCGCTCTTTGGCGACGCGTTCGACAGACGCCGGACGTCCGACGGGGTGCTTGTCATCGTGTGGGTCTTCGAGGGCGCCCGCGGTGGCGGGCGAAGCCGCGCCGTAGCCGAGACTGAACGTTGCCCGAACCTCTCGTTCCGCATCCTGAGGCTGCTGGAGGAGGGCGAGGCAGAGTTCGATGGCCGAGAGCCCATTATAAAGCGGCTTGATGAGTGGTTGAACGATCGAGACCGTCCCATCCCAGCTTCGCGCATCACCCCAGCGTTCGAGAAAGTGCGCGGCCGGGATATGCCAGCCACTCTTCTCCGCCGTTTCGTCGACGTAGAGTCCGAGGTGAATCGAGGTGGGGACTTTCTCGATGAGTTTGGCAAAGCCGAGGTCACCGGGGGCTTGATACACCGGATTGCTCTCGATCATGACGAGCGTCTTCGCCTGGCCGGACTCGATGTCCTTCGCGAGATCGTTGAGCGCGTCAAAGTGCGTGGGGCGCGCTGGGTCGGGTGTCTCGAGATAGTGGACGACCTTGTCCGTCGCATCGAGCATTGTGTTGACGAAGTGCGCGATCGCGTGAACTTGCGCCGGTTGGCGATAGCCGGGAATAATGAGAGCCCGGCCCCGATGGGCGACGAGATCTGCAGCCACCGCTTTGACCCACTTGGCCGCTTTCGGGCTCGCCCAGCTCGTGGATGTGGGCGCGGCCCACGATGCGCGTGTCCCGAGCTGCTGGAGGATCTCCGCCGAAAGTGCAAGCAAGAATCCGCCGACGTCTTGAAACTTGAGCGGTAGGCGGTGATCGGCCTGCGCGCCCGTGTTCGAAAGGCGACTTTCGGCCGCGTAGAGACGGAGCATCACCTCATTCGTTTCGGGTCGGCGCCGCTCGCCCCAAGCCCGCATCATCGCGAGCGCACCCGGTTCGGTGCCCAGGATGTCGGCATCGAGGGCGAGGACGACGTCCGCGGCGTTCAGGTCGTATCGAGGACGAACGGGGCGACCAAAGAGGCTGCGTGTGCCCTCGCGGATGGCGTCCGTCGAGAGCGACTCGTACTCGAACCATCGGGCCCGCGGATACTTGGCGAGGACCCCATCTTTCAGGCGCGCAAGCGTCGGCGAGCCGACCTGACCGGACAGAATTCGCAATCCGTCACCCCCGGTCGCAACATTGTCTTCGGCGAGTTTTGCGAGGAAAACATCGAGTTGATCTCGACCCACCGCCTGCGCGGCGTCGCCGTGACTCCGAAGGATCTTCTGACTGCGGTCCGGATCGTAGAGCTCGAGAATGCTCGCCTGGGCATAGGCCGACGTGCCTCCTCGCGTAAACGGGTGCTTGGCATTGCCTTCGATTTTGACCGGACGGCCGTCGCGCGCCGTGATGGCGAGGCCAAGCGCTTCGCCGCCGAGCTCCATCGCGGAGGCGTAGGCTTTGGCCTCCCCGGGAACGAAGTCATCCGGCCGGCGCGAAAAGGGGAGGATCTTCTCCTCAGGCCATCGGCACGCGCTCAACCCCGCGAGGGACAAGGATGCACCCATCAGCTGAAGAAAGCGGCGGCGCTCCAGAGATCCTGGCGGCTCTTGTGCGGCATCGGGAAACTCACGATGCATGAAAGATTGGAATTCCTCGGTCTCTGCGAGTTCGTTGAGGCTGCGCCAATACTCTTTTTCGATCATGATTTCACCGGTGACAGGTTGAGCAATCGGTCGACGGCTTCACGCTGCCGGCAGAGGGGTTGTTCGCGGCCGCGGCGGCCACGGCGGTCTCAGACCAGTCCATCTTCGTGACGAGGTCGACGGGCCGAAGGTTCGGCCCAGGATTGCGATGACAAGACAGACACCATCCCATGCTGAGCGGCTGAGCCTGATGGACCACATCCATCTGGTCGACGCGTCCGTGGCACGCGACGCATGGCACGCCTTTGGTTACGTGTGCGCTGTGGTCGAAATAGGCGTAGTCGGGGAGGTCGTGAACCTTGACCCAAGGCACGGGCTGTCCGGTGGCCCAACTTTCGCGGACGGCGGTGAGTTTGGGACTCTCGTCGCGAATCCGCGCGTGACAGGCCATGCAGGTTTCGGTCGCCGGGATCGCGGCGAACTTCGCGCGGTCAACCGTGTTGTGGCAGTACCGACAATCAAGACCGAGCTGGCCCACGTGGAGCGTGTGGCTATACGGCACGGGCTGCTTGGGCTGGTACCCAACATCGACCGCCCACGGCGAAAAGCCGAAAGTGACAACCAGTGCTGCGTACAAGACCCCACCGCCGACGGCCATGGCCGAGAGGGGCCGGAGGTGATTGGTCCAAGGTGGAAACACACGTTTCATCGCTCGATCCCGTCTGCCGGTACACCCGGAGCCCAAAAAGAGACTCAGAGAGTCCAGTCGCAAAGTTCATCGCGAATCGCTGCCAGTGGAGTGCGACTTTTCGACGCGGGACAAAAATACGCGCGGGACGAATTACGCAAGTCAAATCATGGGGTCTTGGGAATATTGTAGAGGCTCGCGTCTTGAGCCCGAGGTGTTTCGGCCGCCGCGAGCCGGTCTGAGTTCATTCGGCACGCACGCGCGCCCCGCGGGCCGCGCATGGGGAAGCGCTCGCCACCTATGTAGTGGGCCAAACCCAGAGAGGTTCGGGTTCGGTTCAGTTTCGAGTGGATCGTGGGCGTCGGTCGCTGTCTCGGCGCGGGGGGCGCTGGTGCGCTTCATCGATCCGGAGCGGCCGTCCGGCGAGACTCTGTCCGTTCAGCGTGTCGAGAACCGTGGCGACCGGGCCGTCGAGATCAAGCTCCACAAAGCCGAAGCCTTTCGAACGCCCGGTCTCCCGGTCGGTCACTACGTTCGCCCGAAGCACCTTGTAGCCCGCTTCTTCGAAAAAGGCTTGCAGCGCGTGGTTGTCCGTCTCGTAAGCTAGGTTGCCGATAAACAGATTCTTTGCCATCTCGTCTGGTTTCTCGCTCGGTCATAGTCGCGAAAGCCACTGGTCGGGGCAAGGTGCGTGGGTGTCTCCATTTGGGCTCGGGCCTCTCGGCCGACCGTGCGAGGCGACGGACACGTCAGGGCTGAGGCGGGATGCCTCGCTTTGGCGTTCGGCGCGCGTTCGGATCGCGGGCGTTAGGTGGGGGACTGTGTGACGCGAGCGCCCCGAAGCGCTGCGAGTGTTCTCGCACCGCCCGTGAGGAGAACGGCCCGGATGCCGTGTTGGCGAAGAATTCTCGTGGCGTTGTACGCGCGCTGTCCAACCGCGCAGGTCACCCAAACGTCGCGATCGCGAGGCAATTCGTCGAGTCGATCTCGAAGCTCGGCGATCGGGATGTTGAGGATGCCCGGCATCAAGGGCGTTTTGATCTCGTCGGCATCGCGGACGTCGAGGAGAACGGCCCCGCTCGCCTCTGCGTTGACCCAAGCGGCGAGCACGACGTCGCCGCGGACGGCATTTGCCGCCACCATGCCCACCATGTTGACGGGGTCCTTGGCCGCACCAAACTGCGGGGCGTAGCAGAGCTCGGCTTCTTCAAGGTCGAACACGGTACCACGCATCTGGATGAAGGATGCGATGACATCGATGCGCCGCTCGGGGCCAACCTCCCCCGAACACTGGGCGCCCAGGATGCGACCGTCCGAGAGGCGAAAGATGAGCTTGAGGTGCATGGGCCGCGCGCCCGGAAAGTAACCCACGTGGTGGCCCGGGTGGACGTGGGCAACGCTGTAGTCGGTGATCCCTCGGCGAAGAAGAGATTTCTCAGTTTCGCCCGTCATCGCCAGCGTTGTTTCGAAGATGCCGCATACCGCGGTGCCCTGCAGCCCGCGGAAACGCGAGGAACGCCCACAGAGCGTATCCGCCGCGATTCGACCCTGGCGGTTGGCGGGGCCGGCGAGCGGAATGTGCGCGATGTTGCCGGTCACGACGTCGTTGACCTCGACGGCATCTCCGACGGCGTAGATGTTGGGGTCCGACGTCCTCATCGCACCGTCGACGCGGATGTGGCCTTCGGTGCCGATCGCGAGGCCTGCATCGCGCGCGAGGCCGCTCTCCGGTCGAATGCCGATCGCGAGGATCACGAGGTCTGTTTCGACGACGGTGCCGTCCGAAAGCCGCGCCGAGAGCCGCTCGCCGTTTTGGGCAAAGGAATCGACGCGCACGCCAAGAGATACGTCGACCCCGTGCTTCCGTAGGCTGGTCTCGCCGGCCAGCGCCATTTCGGGATCGAAGGGCGGCATGATCTGTTGCGCAAGTTCGACCATATGCGCCTTGATGCCTCGCTGATGGAGGTTCTCCGCCATTTCGCAGCCGATGAACCCACCGCCGACCACGAGGGCATGGCGAGCCTTGCGCTCGTCGATCCACGCGCGCACCGCGCGGGCGTCGGGAACGGTTCGGATCGCGAAGATGCCTGGCAGATCAATGCCCGGAAGCGGCGGTCTTATCGGCGCGGCCCCCGTCGCCAAGACGAGCTTGTCATAGGACTCGATCGCGGTCGTCCCGTCGCTGCGTCGCTTGACTTCGATCGTTTGCTTTTCGCGGTCGATGCGGAGCACCTCGTGCATTGGGCGTACGTCGATCGCAAATCGGGTCCGGAAGAGCTCCGGGGTCGCTACGAGGAGCTTCTCCTCCTCTTTGATGACGTCGCCGACGTAATATGGGAGCCCACAGTTCGCGAAACTCACATGTGGGCCTCGCTCGAAGACGACGATGTCCGCGTGTTCGTCGAGACGTCGTAGGCGCGTCGCGCAGGAGGCGCCGCCCGCAACACCGCCCACGATCACGATGCGGCGCGATTTGTTGGAAGGCCCATCTGACAAGCTTGGCTTCAACATGGCGCCGACTTTGTCGGCTTACGAAACCTGCGCCAAGCGCAAAAGCGATCTTCTATCGTTTCGACGGAGGCGCGTCCGGGCGTCGCTCCGGGCGTCGGTCCGGGAGACCGGCGGGCTCGGGGACCGGCAGAATCTTCCGGAAGAGCGTATCGCAGTATTCGAACGCTTTGGTTCGGCCCTCGAGTCGCTTCAGGGTGTTCATCAGGATCGGGCGATTGTAGCCCTCTCCCGCCTTGGCGCGCTGGCCTGCGCGCTCAACGATCGCGAGGTCTCGAAGCGCGTCTTTCGCGAAGCTCTCGAGGTACTCGGTCGCGATCTCCGGGAACCGGGCCGCTTCGTTCGCCGACAGGCCGCAGCTCCGGGCGCGTTCTACGATGGCTGCGGTCCCCATCGGGCGCGCGCCTGGCTTCTCCGGCGCGCCATGCCCGACTGTACCTGCGTGCTCGGAGGCTGCGCGCAAGACCTCGAGGCGAAGCTCTGCGGCTCGATAGGCACCGGCGACCCGCTCGACTTTGCGGCGCACATGCTGCCAGTACTCGCTGTTGGGCCAGCCGCGGCGAATCGAGCGATGCGCATGCTTCCCGGTGACTCGGGGGAAGACGTCCGCAAGAACACGCTGGGCGAGCTCGAAGGAATTGGCAAAGACCTCGGCCGTGTGACGGGTGGGATCGGTCAGCGGCCGCAAGCCTTCGTGGTAGATCTTGAGCTGTCCGCCCCCCCGAACGTTGACCGGAAGACGCCAGGAGATCGCGTCCATTTTTGGGCTATATCCGAAAGCGAGCATTGGACCATAGGCGTAGTCCTCCCCGAGCGAAAGGCCAAAAATCCCGGGCAAGTTGAACTTCACCTCGTGCTCGAAGTTCGTCATGCTCGCGCCCACCGGGCCGGCACGAAATCCCCAACCGCCGCCGCGGCTGCTGACCGACGCGCTGACGAACAACGTATCGAGCGGGTTCGCCTTCACGACGACCCGAACATTCGCCTTGCCTTCCCGCAAGGCCTGCTCGAGGGTCGGGAACATCAAGATCGGCCCCGCCCGGGTGGCGATCAAGAATTTCTCGATGCCGGGCCCGGTCTGAAAGTGGATTGCGAACGTTCGCCACGCATCCTCGTCGGTCGTGTGATGAACGAAGTGTGCCAGGCTCTCAAGGACAGAGCTTAGCCCAGCCAAAGCGGTCGAAGACCAACGTGCGAAGCGACGGTGAAGCGACGATGCACCCGCGTCGTCCTTGGCGCGAACCGTATTCACGAGGGTGTCGAGGTCAGACGACGCAGCGCCGAGCGCCCGCCCCGCGAGAATGACTGCGCGCTGATCGGTGGCCGGCAGTCGGCGGAGCGCACGCATTCGGAGGCCCGCGCCATGCCCCATCGCGCCGATCTCCCGAAGGCGCTTCTGGACGTCGGTCGCAAGCGCGTCGCTCCAGCCTCGAACGACGTCCGCCGCCTTCGTGAGCTCATACGAGAATCTCTTGCCGACCGCATCGAGTGCTGGCAATACGGTCGCCGCCTCCAGGTAGCAGTTGTAAAGGAGCGGCACCGAGTACGTCTTCACTCCGGGCAGGTGGGTGGATAGCCGATTGAGTGCATCTTGAACTCTGCCGGCCGGGACCGGTCGACTGCTGGCATTGCGTTCGAGGAAGCGAACGTTCACGGCCCTTGGACGCCAGTCACCGCTCGCAACCAGGTAAAGAGGCGCGTCCGCGAGACGTTCGAGATCGCTCGTCGGGACGCCGAGCGCCTCGGCGGCTTGCGACACTATCAGGTCGGCTTTCGTGTTGTGTCGGTTGCTTCGTCGGGCCACCACGGCCGCCCGCACATCGAGCAGCATCGCTCGATATTGTGGCGACCTCGAAAAGGCGTGGAATCCTTCCGCCGTCGCCGAAGGCTCGAGCGATCGGTGGTAGAGCCGAATGGCTTCTGCATGGCGCGCAACGAAGCCGGCCTCTTCGCGCGGACGCAAGAGGGGCCTTTGGGTCCCGGGCACGGTCGTCGTGTACACCGTCATCCGCTTGGTTAGGTGTTCGGTCCGTGGCGAACAAAAGTTGCGTTACGAGACGGTGAATTTGGCGCAGTGAGGAAGCGGATTTCCGGCGCAACAACGGGACTTTGTGCCCGATAACCCCTCATGATGCAGTCGTCCGGCGCACGAGTGGAACAAGGGTTGGGTGCGGGGTCAGTCGGTTGTCGAGGCATGGCCGCATCGAAGGGCTCGAACGACAGTCCATCAAGCCCGAAACGCGACAGCGTTCCCGAGGAGAAGACTCGACCCGTGGATTGTTTCGTCCGGTCCGGCCAGTTCGGGGGGCAAACGCCATGTCAACCTGGTTTGCAGACGCCGTCCGTTGGCCGGAGCCGGGGGCCTCGCGTGCTCGCGCCGGAGTCCGTGGCAAGCGTGCAGCCGAAGGCGAGGCCGCACCACCGGGCGAAGTTGACCATCTTGCACACGAACGACGTCCATGGGCACTTCTGGCGGAATGAGGCTGGCAAGTATGGGTTCGCGGCACAGCGGAGCCTCATCGAGAAGATCAAAAAGGAGGTCCATGACAAGGGCGGCGACGTCCTGGTCGTCTCGGCGGGCGACATCAACACGGGCGCTCCAGCCTCCGATGTCTTCGAGGCCGAGCCCGATATTCGGGCGATGAATCTCATGGGCTACAGCGCGATGGCGCTCGGGAATCACGAGTTCGATCATCCGCGCGCAGTGCTTCGACACCAGGTCATGAAGGCGAACTTCCCGTTTCTGTCTGCGAACATCTACCGAAAGGGAACCCGCGAACACGCGTTTCCGAGCTACGTGATCCGCGAGATCTCCGGGCTCAAGGTCGCGCTCGTCGGGCTCACGACGGAAGATACGCCGGCGCTTGCCGGGCAGGCGGCGGGCCTCGATTTCCATCCGGCCATCGAAGAAGCGAAGCGACTCCTTCCCCGGCTGAAGAAGAAAGCGGATCTCGTGGTGGTTCTGAGCCATCTTGGCTACTACCCAAAGGGGGAGCACGGGAGCAACGCGCCCGGCGATGTCGAGCTCGCGACCCAGACGACCGGGGCGGACGTCATCATCGGAGGTCACACGCACACCGAGATGACGCAGCCCGACGAGGAGAACGGTACGCTCATTGTGCAGGCGGGCTGTCACGGAAAGTTCTTGGGGCGGCTCGACCTCGAAGTCGAAGATGGTCGGGTGGTCGGCCATGACTACCACCTCCTGCCCGTAGAGGGCTCCGAGGATCCCGAGATGTTGGCGCTTCTCGCCCCCTACGAAGACGCGGCCGATCGCGCGCTCAAATCACCGCTGAGTCGAGTCGAAGGCGCCTTCTTTGGAAAAGACGCGGGCGTCGAGAAGGAGACGAATCTTGGTCGCTTGATCGCGAGGGCCCAGCGTAAGGCTGTGAACGCGGACGTCGGCATCGTGAACCACGGCGGTATTCGCGCTTCGTTTGGACCGGGCAGCATCAACCAGCAGAAGGTTCTCGAGATACAGCCGTTTTCGAACACGCTATGCACGGTCGACCTTACGGGACGTGAGCTGAAAGAATACCTCGAAGCCGTTGGGAAGAGGGCAAAACGAAAGACGCTGCACATGGACGGCGTGCGCGTATTCCATCGACACGGCGACATCGAGGCGATCGAAATCGACGGGAAGCCGGTCGATCTCGCGTCGAGCAAGCGTTATCGCGTCGTCGTGAACTCGCACTCGGCGTTGAAAGGTGATGGTTGGCCGGATCTTAGCTTGGTGAAAGGCTTCAGAAATACGCTCATTCCTGACGCGGTTGCGTTCAAGCGCTTCCTGGAGAAGGCAAAGCTCATCCGTGCCGCGGACTACGAGACCTCGTCGATGGTCGATCTCGATGCAATGAATCAGGGGACCGATGCCGAGAGCAGTCTCTTTGATCGTGAGGCGGGTGCCCCACGGAGTGAGGTCGCCGAACGCGCGACGGGGGACGGAACGCTCGCAAGCCAGGCTACGGCCGCCAAGCCCGCACAATCGTTGTGGGCGTTGTCGGGACCGTGAACTCGTGATTGGCGCCACTCTCCCAGGTCACCGTATTGTTGTTGTTCGTGTCGACGATGATCGCCTTGAACTTTACGAGTTCGCCTTGGGGAAGCGCCACGGTTCGTGTCCAGGTCGGAAACGTTCGTCCACTCAAACGAACACTTCGCAGCGGGTCCCACGCGCCGAGCGCGTCTGTGCTGCCGACGACATGAACGTTCTGCCCGACCCGCGTGAAGTCAACACCGGTGATCTCGAAGGTTACGTCGGTCATCGACGTCGTATCGACCGTGAGCACGTAGCTTGCCCCAAACTCGGAGGCGAGAGTCGGGGCCATGAACACGCGAATGAAGTATTGCCCAGCAAGTTGAGCGCGGAAGGACGCGGACTCGTTGTCGCTGAGGGTCGCGCTGTGTGCCACGAGCGTCAACTCGGGATCGAAGACCTCGAGATCGATGTCCCCGTCGACGTGGGAAAAGGCGAGACCGATGCTTGCTTGTGTGCCTTCGGCTAGGTCGACGGCGTAGTAGTCGTCGTCGCCCGGGCATGAGCGCAGTCCAGCAAAAGTGCTCGCATCGATGATCGACGCGGTCTCTTGGGTGTCGTTGTCTTCGAAAACATCCGCGTCGCAAGTGCGGGTGACGTCGATCGTGTAGCGTTCGATGCCCGGTGTGGAGCCGAAGTCGCGTGCCAGCGAAACGCGGAGCGCGTAGTCGCCACCGCTGGCGCTCGTGAAGTCGAGCACACGGGCATTATCCACGACCTCCCCGGTGGCCACGACGCTTTCGGCTTGGCTGAGAAGCTCCAAGTTTAGGTCTCCCTCGGCCACGGGCCATGTCGCGCGCGCATGAAGCGCCTGGCTGGGTTCGAGGTGAACTCGGAACAAATCGACATCTTCGGGACACAAAGAAAGGTCTGAAAGCAGGCCCGGGAGGGGCTGTCCGGCCGCCGGTTGCATATCGTTGGGCTCCCATGCGTCGGGCACGCAGAGCGGGGTCTGGGGTTCGCATCGGCCGCTGCTTGCGCAAACGAGCGGTTCCGTACACCCGGTCTCGGCGCAGGAAGGCACACAGTCCCCGGACGCAAGATCACAGATCTGATCGGCCGTGCAGTCCTCATCGTCCGCGCACACGACCGCGCTCGTCTCGCAGCGACCGTGGTCCGCGTTGCAAGTGGTGCCCACTTCACAGACGACGTGCGATGTCATGCATCCGTCCACGCATCGCCGCCCTTCGCAGATGGTGCGCGGAGGATCGCATTCTTCATCGTGATCGCACACATCTTGGACCGCAACGCATCGACCCGTCTCGGGGTCGCAGGCCTCCGACGCAGCGCAGACCGGCGGCGAATGCGCGGTACATCCGGGAACACAAACACCCTCGTCGCCGCATATCGTGGCGGGCGGAGCGCAAGTCTCATCGCTTGAGCACGTCGGTTCCGGGTCTGGGTCTGGGTCTGGACGGCGGCAGAGGCCGGTCGTTGAATCGCAGATCATCTCGGGTGCGCACTTTGAGCAGTCGATCTCGATCGGCGAACAGTGTCCTGCGAGGCACTGCTCGGTCTTGGAACAGTCGTCGTCGATCGCGCACATCCCGGTCGGCGACGTGTCGACGCACGCGTTGGCAACACATTGCATTGCGGCACCACAGTCGCGATCGGTGATGCACGCCGGTTCATCGCGGGCACAAGCGCTGAACACCATCACGAATATCGCGGCGCGCGGTAGCCAAGGAGTGAACATAGTCGCTTTCTACTCCATTGCTTTCCGCACGTAAGTCACATCGGTCGACTGTCCTTGGTGTGTAACAGACACGCCTCCGGCTGGGCTCGTGGGCAGACGCGGAGGCACGGCGAGTTCGACTTGGTGGACCACGCGACGGGTGAGGGCACTTGTTCGTGTGCGAATGCGCGTTTTCCGAAGCGTAACGCTCGATCGAGCGCGTGCTACGAAATCGCCGAGCGGCGTTGGCCTAGGCACCTGTCGTTCGCAGGATCGGCGACGTCCCGCTCCCGCGGCCTCTTGCTTGCAGCGGAGACGAGGCAAGGAGGTCTGCTACCATGCGCTACATCGCCGGCATCTTGCTGCTCATGGTGGGCGCCGTGCTGGGTCTCGTGGGTGACTATCCGATCGATCATCCCGCCTATCGTTCGCTAGGCTTGCTGGTCGCGGGGGGACTTCTGGTCGCGGCCGGCATTGCTGTGCTGCTCATCGCCTCGGGCGCGAGAGGAAGCCGCGAGGATGAACCGCCCTCAAGGATCTCGCCCTAGAGCTCGAAGCCGCTCGGCGATTCGAACGTCGGCGAATTCGAACGCAAGAACTTCCTTTTCGAGAGCTCGAAGTGCGCGGCGCGCTTCGATGATGCCTGGCTGATCGCCTGCGCGGGCGCGGTCGGCCAGTCGATAGATCGCGCGTTCGCGGGCGCGAATCTTGATGGGCGCCTCGCTCAAGTAGCGCTCGAATTCTTGTCGCTCGGTCGACGAAAGTTGGCCCGGCGCGTCGGGTTCGGTTCGAGCGCTCCGAGCGGCGATTTCGGCCTTTCGCCGTTCGATGGTCTCAAGCGCATGACCCGACCGTGCGATCTTCTTCTGCGCAAGGCGCCAGTCTTGTCCGGGAGGCCACGCGACAGGAGCGGTAGCCTTCGCTCGATCCGGGGCGGCAGCGTCCAGACCCTTCGGTTCCTGCGCGGGCTGCTTCTGCGTGAGCTGCTTCTGCGTCGGCTGCTTCTGTGTGAGCTGCTTCTGCGCGGGCTGCGTCGACTTCTTGGCGCGGGACTCCTGCTTGCGGTGCGCCTTCTGCTGAAGCCGATCGTACACCATGGTGACCCACTCCGCGGCGTGGTGTGTGGGGAGCGAGATGGGGCCGAACGCAGGATGAAAGATTCGCGTCTCTCCGCCGACCTTGAACTCGAGGAAGCCGCCGTTGTGGATCGGTATCAGGCTGTAGAAGGCGATGAGCGGGCCGTACGAGTAGTCTTCGCCGAAATCCATGCTGATCATGTTCGGGATGCCGCCGGTGACGTGGTGCTCGTACTCGGCCACTTGCGCCGAGACCCACATCAGACGTTGTCTGATTTCGCTTCCTCGACTGGTGAGCGAGATGCCCCCCGGAGCGCCCTCGATGAGCCACGCATTGGGGACGAGACGAAGCTGTGCGCGTCCCTCTCGTCGAAACTGCTCGAGCGTAGGGAACATGAATGTCACGCCAAGGCCGGTTCCGGCGCCGCCGAGCGCTGGATGGCCAAAGCTACGAAGTCCCATGGCGAGGAGCAGGTAGTGAATCGAAAAAGTGTCCCAGTTCTTCTCGTCGGTTCCGCTTCGGACGACGGAGGCCGCGCTCTCGAGGAACTTCGACAGACCGAAGAATCCACTCGAAAGATGTTCCTTTGCTTTTTCGAACAACCCGCTCGGCGACTGTGCGGAAGCCGCGTGTTCGTTCGCGTTGCGGAAGACATCGACGAGCTTGTCCGCATCGCTCGCGAACCCCGAGAGCCAGGCCGCGGTCGCAAGAACTTGCTTCTGGGTCTCGGGGGGAAGCTTGGCCACGTCGCGTTGGGACAGGTGTGATGGCTTGAGGCCGGCGCGCAACGCTCGCAGGAGCTTCTGAGTGTCCGCCGCGAGAGCATCGCTCCATCCGCGTACCCGGGCGGCCAGGACCTCGAGCCCAGGGGCAATGAGTTGGCCCGCCGTCCCGAGCTCGTGGACGCCTTGGCCGAAGGCGCGATAGACTGTGTCGAGCCCTGGTACCGTCGTGCACCCTGTTTTGGGAAACAGCTGATGTGACCAACGGTTCAGATCCGCCTGAAAGCCCGCCTCCTCGACTTTGGCGGAGGCGTCAATCGTTGACAGGTCCAGGTTGACCGAGCGCGGACGCCACGCGCCCGACGCGATCATGTCGGCGGAGACCCGGGTCAGGGCAAGCAAGTCGGGCTCTGGGATGTCGAGGGCCAGCGCGGCGCGCGCGATGAGGCTCGCCGCGGCCTTGTCGTGGGGACGCACCGCGAGCTTCACGGCCGCGGTTCGAAGCGCGAGCATCAAGGCTGGGTAGTCAGACGTCTCGGCAAAATGCTGAAAAGCCTCCATCGAGTTGCGCGCCGTTCGGAATGCGCGGCAGGTCTCCGCGTAACGCGCCATGGGGTCCGTGGAGGCCTTCTCAGAGGGCTCCGGAGCAGGGTGGATAGGGGCGTTGCCTACGCTTCGATGAGCCAGAATCACGCTTTGGGTGCCTCAAGAGAAGTTTCGGATGCCGGTCCCGTTTGTTGCGACAAACATGTCGCACCACACCAACTGGCGGGGCGACGCCGGCTCGGGACCGGGACCAACGGTCCGGGACGCCGGGTAAAAATTCGGGGTTCATCGCCGATCTTTGTCTGTCTTGACATCAAGAAGCGGATTAGGGTCCGGAGATTCATCGCATGACCGCAACCGAACGCATCCCCGACGAGCACAGTCTCCGCCGATCGTCTTCCTGGTATCCCGCTGAATGGGTACCCCACCAAGCCTGCTGGATGGCATGGCCGCATCATCCTGACTGGGGTGACGACCTGCTCTCTGCGAAGCGCGAGATCGTCGCCTTGGCACGTGCGGTCAGCGATTGGGATGTCGACGCTGACGTCGACCGAGGAGAGGTCGAAGGCAGTTCGGGAAACGTTCCATCTCGGGGCGAGCGTGTTCGCCTTCTCGTGATGAACGAGGAGGCCGCGGCCGATGCCCGAAGGCATCTCAAAGACACGCCCGTGGACGTCGTCATCATGCCGTATGGCGACATTTGGCTGCGAGACACGCTACCTCTCTTCGTCTTCGCGCAAGGGACGGGCGAGGAGCTCAAACTCAAAGCCGCGTGTTTCGGATTCAATGGGTGGGGTGGGAAGTACTTCTACGAGGAGGACGGCACGCTCGCGACGCGCGTGGCGGCCCTGAAGGATATCGAGGTCGTCCATTCCTCACTGTTCTTCGAGGGAGGATCGATCGATGTCGACGGCGAAGGCTCGCTCCTGACCACGCGTTCCTGCCTCCTGAACGACAATCGAAATCCTGGGTGGTCCGAACAAGGCATCGAGCGGGAACTCGAACGGTGCCTAGGCGCTGAGAAAGTGATCTGGCTCGACGAGGGACTCAAGAACGATCACACGGACGGGCACGTAGACACGCTCGCGCGCTTTGTCCGCCCTGGCGTCGTCGTGTGTATGACGCCCAAGACCGAAGAAGATCCGAACTGTGCGGCGCTCCGCGCGATCGAACGCACGCTGCGCGGGACCAAAGACGCACGTGGGCGGTCGCTCGAAGTCATCACCGTTCCCTCGCCGGGCGCCATCCTCGATCGGCACGGCACGATCTTGCCCGCGAGCTATATGAACTTCTACGTGGCCAACACGGCGGTCGTCGTTCCGACGTACGGCAGCCCTTGGGATGAAGAGGCGGTGAGCGCGCTCAGACCTCTCTTCCCGAACCGGCGCGTCGTTGGTTCCTCGGCGAAGGCTATTCTCACCGGGGGCGGTGCGTTTCATTGTATCACCCAGCAGGAACCCAAAGCGGAGGCCCCATGAGTCCAGCGAAGCCCCAACATTCGTCGACGCATCACGACGCCGGCGGTACGACCTCGACCGAGCAACTCACGGTCGCGGTCGTCCAGTGTCCCCTTCAGGGCCCGCGAGAACGCAACATCGCCTGCGTCGATCGTTGGGTACGCCACGCGGCAGCGCAAGGCGCCCACGTGATCTTGCCACCCGAGCTTTTCGAGGGACGCTACTTCCCGCAGCGCGAGGACCCAAGCTTCTTCGACGAGGCACGTGCCTTCGCTGGCAACCGGACCATTGCGCACTTCTCTGCGTTGGCGCGTGAACTCCAGGTCGTCATACCGGTTTCGTTTTTCGAGCGGGACCAGCAGGCCTACTACAACTCGGTGTCGGTCATCGATGCGACCGGTGAGGTCCTTGGCCTCTATCGAAAGAGCCATATCCCAGACGGTCCCGGGTATTCGGAGAAGTATTACTTTCGCCCCGGCGACACTGGCTTTCGCGTCTTCGATACGTCCTTCGGCGTCATCGGCGTCGGAATCTGTTGGGATCAATGGTACCCGGAGTGCGCGCGTGCGATGACGCTGTTGGGGGCGGAGGTCTTGCTCTATCCGACCGCCATCGGCTCCGAGCCAGCGACACCTGACGTCGATACGAAGGAACCGTGGCAGCGAGTGATGGTCGGGCACGCGGTCGCCAACTCGATTCCCGTCGCCGCGGCGAATCGCATAGGTGTGGAAGACGGTATGTCTTTTTACGGCTCGTCATTTATCGCAAACAGCCGAGGCGACAAGGTCGTTGAGCTCTCTCGAACCGAGGAAGGAACGGCGCTCGCGCACTTCAATCGCCGGGATGTTGCCTCTGAACGAAACGCCTGGGGCTTTTTCCGAGATCGGCGGCCCGACCTTTACGATACGCTTCTGACCGCCGATGGCCACACCCGCTGGAGGCGCAGGTGAGACGCGTGACTCTTCAAGATGTCTTGGTCATGACCGCGAGGCGCCGGCTGATCTCGACGTAGTGAGCACGGCGCCCGGCGGGAAGAACGGCCTCCTCGACATCGGCGAACGATTCACGCAGCGCTTCTTCGGACGCAGGAGCCTCCAAGAACCGCGCGGCCAGGAGCGGAAAGACGTCGGACTCTTCGCGATCCATGTGGCCACGCATCGCATGAAGGTAGACATGCGCAAGTCGAAGCGTCTGTTCCCAATCGCCGGATTCGATGGCGCCGCAGAGCTCGAACGTCAGCGCTTCGGCCTTCTTGTGTTCCTTGGCCAGCGCATCAAGCACGGCGCGACTCGCTTCATCACGCACCGTGTCGAAGCAACATCGTTCCTCTTTGGCGCGGTGGCATAGGTGGACGAAATTTCCGATGAAATCGATGACGTCAGCCCAGAATTCGGTTCGCAAAGACGCACCTCGCGCGAGTCGCTGGGCTTCCGTCTCGACGGAAGCCAAGACGGCTCGCATGAGCGTGTGCTCGCTCCGAAGCTCGGCTTCCGGACTTTGCCGGGACGTGCGTGGTGTCGACGTGCGCCAGATCTCGACGTCTTCGGTCACGGTCATGATGCGTAAAGTCTCTAACGGCGCACGGCCCTGCGCAAGAGGCGCGCGTCCGACTTGCCTGCCCGTTGGAACTTGCCTGCCCGTTGGAACTTGCCTGCCCGTTGGAACTTGCCCGCCCGTTGGAACTTGCCTGCCCGTCGAAGGCTGGGCGAAAGCTTCGGCCTAGGCGAGTTTGGCCAGGACAGCCTCCGTCATGCCCTCGGTTCCGAGCGGGCCGCCCATGTCTCGGGTGCGTGCCCCAAGGTCGAGGGCGTCCTCGACCGCTTGTTCGATGGCGGCGGCTTCGGCTTCGAGCTGCAACGAGTGGCGGAGGAGCATGGCCGCGCTCAGAATGGCGGCGAGTGGGTTGGCGATGCCTTGACCCGCGATGTCGGGCGCCGAGCCGTGAACCGGTTCATAGAGGCCTCTCGACGTTTCGCCGAGCGACGCGCTGGGCAACATGCCGAGCGATCCGGTCAGCACCGAGGCCTCGTCCGAAAGGATGTCGCCGAACATATTCTCCGTGACGATGACATCGAAGCTCTGGGCGGCGGTGATGAGACGCATCGCGCATGAATCGACGAGTTGATGTTCGATGCGGATATCCGGGCACTCGCTCGCAAGCTCAGTCGCGAATCGACGCCAAAGCCGCGAGGTCTCGAGAACGTTCGCCTTGTCGACCGAGGTGACGTGGCGCTTGCGGGCGCGGGCGATTTCGATCGCGAGTTTCAAGATGCGGCGAATCTCAAAGTCTGCGTACTCGAGCGTGTCGACCGATCGCTCCCCGCGGGTTGTCGTCTCGGTAAAGCGCGGTTCGCCGAAATACAAGCCGCCCGTGAGCTCCCGCAGGATCACGAAATCCACACCTTCGACGCGCTCCCGACGAAGCGGCGAGCCGTCCAAGAGTGCAGGCAGCGCCTTGATGGGGCGAATGTTGGCGAACAGGCCGAGCTTCTTTCGGATGCCGAGCAGCCCCTGCTCCGGACGCACGCGGGCTCTCGGATCATCCCACTTGGGGCCGCCGACCGCGCCCAACAGAATGGCGTCGGACTCGAGACAAATGGCCTCGGTCTCGGGCGGGAGCGCTGTGCCTTTGGCATCGATGGCGCAACCGCCGATCAGCGCCTCGCGGTAGATGAACGTATGGCCATGCTTCTTCGCGATGTGGTTCAGGATCTGACACGCGGCGGCGACGACTTCCGGGCCGATTCCGTCCCCGGGCAAGAGGGCTATGTTCGCTTTCATGATGGCTCCTTGTGTGTGTGATGCGGTGCGACCACATTGGTTCCGTGTTCCTTTGCGCCATGCACCAGGCCGTACTCGTATCCATCCAGCAAGGCTCGCCATGACGCCTCGATGATGTTCTTGGAGGCTCCGACCGTTGACCACGTGCGCTCGCCGCATCGCGTGTCGATGAGGACTCTCGTGGTCGCGCTCGTCCCGTCCGTCGTGTCGAGGATTCGAACTTTGTAGTCGACGAGATGAAAGCGCTCAACTTCCGGAAAGGCCGCCGACAGAGCGCGTCGAAGCGCGACATCGAGGGCCTCGACCGGGCCGTCCCCATCTCCGGCGGTGTGGTACTGCTTGCCCTGGATGTCGATCTTGACCATGGCTTGGGCGTGGCTTCGGCCCGAACGGTTCTCGACCATGACGGTATGGTTGACGGGTTGAAAAGGTGCCACGTAGCTGCCCGCCTGGCGAGAGAGCATGAGGGCGACCGAGGCCTCGGCCGCCTCGAACGAGAACCCCTCCGCCTCGAGTTCTTTGATTTGATCCAGCACGGTGGTGACGTGCGTGCCCTTTTCTAGGTCGCCGCTCAGGCCGAGTTCCTCAGCCTTGCTGAGAAGATTGCCTCGGCCCGAGAGCTCACTGACGACGACGCGCATCGAGTTGCCCACGCGCTCTGGTTCGACATGTTGATATGCGCGTTCGTTTCGACGCATCGCAGCCACGTGGATCCCGCCTTTGTGGGCGAACGCGCTTCGGCCGACAAACGCCATCTGCTCATTGAGGGCGACGTTCGCGACTTCGGCGACGAAGTGGGCGAGATCGAAGAGCGTCTTGAGCGAAGCGTCGGGCACGCATTCCACGCCAAGCTTCAGCTGGAGGTTCGGAATGATGGCGCATAGATTCGCGTTTCCACATCGCTCTCCGATGCCGTTGATGGTGCCCTGGACCTGTGAGGCGCCCGCACGAATCGCTGCGATGGAATTGGCAACGGCGACTTCGCCGTCGTTGTGGCAGTGAACGCCAAGCGGCGTGTCGACGGCCGCTTTCACCGACCGCACGATGTCCTCGACGTCCCAGGGCATCGCGCCGCCGTTGGTCTCGCAGAGAACGAGCGTTTCCGCGCCGCCTCTCGCGGCGGCCTTCAACGTGGCGACGGCGTAGTCCGGATTGGCTCGATACCCTTCAAAGAAGTGCTCCGCGTCGTAGATGACCCGACGATGGCTCTCGCGGAGGAAGGCTACACTTTCTTCGATCATCCGGAGGTTTTCGTCGAGGTCGACGCGCAGGACGTCGGTCACGTGCAAGGTCCACGTCTTCCCGACAAGACTGCAAACCTCGGTGCCGGCGGCGATGAGCGCCTGGAGGTTCGCGTCCTCGCTCGCCAAGATTCCGCGGCGTCGGGTTGCGCCGAACGCGACGATCTTTGCCGAACGCCATGGCGTCCGCGCGGCACGCTCGAAAAACTCGAGGTCCTTCGGGTTCGAACCGGGCCAGCCGGCTTCGATGAAGGCCACGCCGAACTCATCGAGACGGCGTGCGATGCGAAGCTTGTCCTCGCAGGAAAATGAGATGCCTTCGGTCTGGGCTCCGTCTCGGAGCGTCGTATCGAAGACCGCAACCTTCGGTGGATGAGACGACATGCTGCTCCTCCTTGGGATGAAGAACGGTTCGAACACTCTAGCGCGCTTCGAACGCGGCAATCGCAGCCTCGTGGGATGACAGGTACTCGAGCTGGTCCATGCCCTTGAGAATGCACTTCTTGGCGAACCCGTCGATCTCGAAAGAAAAGGCCTGCCCATCGGGCAGGCAAGCGGTCTGCGACTCGAGGTCGATGTCCAGGTCGAGCGTTCCGTTCTGGGTAAGCTTGTCTTCGAGGATATCGTGGGCTTGTGAAACGAAGCTGATCGGGAGTAGGCCGTTCTTGAGCGCGTTGTTTCTAAAGATGTCGGCAAAGGAACGCGCCACCACGACCCGGAAACCGTAGTCGAAGAGCGCCCACGGCGCGTGTTCGCGCGATGAACCGCAGCCGAAGTTGTTCTTGGCGACGAGTATCTGACGCCCAACTTGGCCAGGATCATTCAAGATGAAGTCAGGCTTCGGTTTCCCGTCCCCCGAATATCGCCAGTCGTGGAAGAGCAGCTTTCCGAGACCGACCTTGTCGGTCACCTTGAGAAAACGCGCCGGAATGATTTGGTCCGTATCGATGTCGTCGACCAACAGGGGCACAACCGCTGACTTGAGACGTGTGAACTGCTCCATGACTTGCTCGTCCTCTTCCTCTTCCTGTTCCTCTTCCGCGTGTTCGGTTTCGTTGAGATTCGCGCTTCGCTTTCCCTCGTCGCCGATCAGCGCGAAAGCGTTCGCGGGTCAGCCACGCTGCCTGCCACCGCCGACGCTGCGGCCGTCAGGGGAGAAGCCAAGAACGTCCGTCCGCCCGCCCCCTGCCGGCCTTCGAAATTCCGGTTGCTGGTGCTCACCGCGTACTGCCCAGGCGAGAGTTGATCGCCGTTCATCGCGATGCACATCGAGCACCCCGCGTCTCGCCATTCCGCGCCCGCTGCTTTGAATATGTCGTCAAGACCTTCCGCTTCAGCCTGCTTCTTTACCTCGACGGACCCGGGCACGACGAGGGCGCGGAGCCCGTCCTTGACCTTGCGGCCTTTGAATACGCCGGCCGCCATTCGCAGGTCTTCGATGCGCGAGTTTGTGCACGAACCGATGAAAACGACGTCGACTTTGTGACCAAGGATCGGTCGTCCCGGCGTCATATCCATGTAGCCGAGCGCCTTGATGAGGCCTTCACGATAGGTCGAATCGCTGACATCGGCTGGGTCTGGGATGCGGTCGGTGATCCGAATGCCCATGCCTGGGTTCGTTCCGAACGTGATCATCGGCTCCAACGCCGAGACATCGAGGTCGACGCGCTTGTCGTAGCCTGCCCCTTCATCGGTCGGGAGCCGGCGCCAAGAGGCGACGGCGGCGTCGAACGCGGCGTCTTTGGGTGCGAACGTTCGACCGGCGACGTATTGGAAGGTCACGTCGTCGGGCGCCATGAGGCCCGCTCGAGCGCCGGCTTCGATCGACATGTTGCAGATCGTCATTCGACCCTCCATGCTCAGCCGCGCGATCGCATCGCCCGTGAACTCAAAGACGTGGCCTGTCCCGCCGCCGACGCCGATCTTCGCGATCAAAGCGAGGATGATATCCTTGGCGGTGACGCCGTCCGGGCAGGCGCCTTCCAGGCGAACCTCGTAGTTCTTGGGCTTCGTTTGGAGGAGACACTGGGTGGCGAGCACGTGCTCGACCTCGCTCGTGCCGATTCCGAAGGCGAGGGCACCGAAGGCCCCGTGGGTGGCGGTGTGGCTGTCCCCGCAGACGATCGTCATGCCGGGTTGAGTCAGGCCGAGCTCCGGGCCGATGACGTGGACGATGCCTTGCCCCTCGTGCCCGAGGCGATAGAGGCGAATGCCGTGGCGATCGCAGTTCTCCTCGAGCTTGGAGAGCTGTCGAAAAGCTTCCGGGTCGACGACCTTGAGGTCGCGCGGCACGGTCGGCGTGGAATGATCCATCGTCGCAACGGTTCGATCGGGTCGTCGGACCTTGAGACCGCGTGCTTCGAGACCGGCGAACGCCTGCGGCGAAGTCACTTCGTGAATGAGGTGAAGGTCAACGTAGATCACGCTCGGGCAGTTGGGTTCGGCGACTACGACGTGCTTGTCCCAGATCTTGTCGAGAAGGGTCTTCTTTGCACTTGGCGAAGTCACTTGGCTCGTTTCCATGTCCCAAAAATCTCCTGACCTCTTTCGTCGGAGGTCGTCCACTTGGTCCTAGTCATCATCACCCGTCTCATAGATGGCGTTGTGCGCCCCTTTGGGGTCCGGTCTTCGGATCATATCGTCGAGATCGCTCCCGGTTGCGACCATCGGAAAGACCGAGTCCTCTTGCTCGACGCGAAAGTCGATCACGACGGTTTGGCTCGAGGCACGAGCCTTCGCGACCGCCGCCTCGACGTCGGCACGACGGGTCACTCGAATGCCCTCGAGCCCGTGCGCTTCGGCAAGTTTTACGAAATCGGGGCTAAGAATCGGCGTGGCCGCATAACGGCGCGCGTAGAAGAACTCCTGCCATTGGCGAACCATCCCGAGATAGCCGTTGTTGATGATGGCTATGTTCAGGTTGAGCTTCTCTTGCGCACACGTCGAAAGCTCCGCCGCCGTCATCTGAAAGCCCCCGTCCCCAGCGATGACCCAGACCTCGGACTCGGGACGCGCGAATTTCGCACCGATCGCTGCCGGAAGGGCGAAACCCATCGTTCCGAGACCGCCCGAGGTAATGCTGCTCCTCGGGGTTCGGTGCCGATAATACTGGGCCGCCCACATCTGATGTTGCCCAACGTCCGTGCAGACGATGGCTCGGCCTTCGGTGATTCGCCAGAGATCACTTATGACATGCGCAGCATAAAGATGCCCGTTGTCAGGCAGATGGGCGATGTCGCGTACGGCGGAGTCGCCTTTCAATCCCTCGATATGCCGAAGCCAGGGGCGTCGGTCGGTCGCGACGACCTCGGGAAGGAGCTGAAGCAACACCTCGCGGAGGTCGCCCACCAGCCCTACGTCGACCTCGACGACCTTGTTGATCTCAGCGGGGTCGATGTCGATGTGGATCTTCTTCGCGCCTCTCGCGTACGTCTCGAGCTTTCCGGTTACGCGGTCATCGAAGCGCATGCCGAAGCTGATGAGGAGATCCGAAGCTTGGATCGCCTGGTTCACCCAGGACTCGCCATGCATGCCCATCATTCCGAGACAGAGTGGATGATCGGCGGGGAACGCGCCGAGCGCGAGCAACGTCTCGGCGACGGGGATCTGCGTTCGTTCGGCGAAGGCGTGCACCTCCTCGGAAGCACCCGACAAGATGATGCCGTGGCCCGCGAGCACGACGGGTCGCTTCGCAGCGTTGATGAGGCGGGCCGCGCGGAGAATCTCTTCGCGCGGCTGTATCTCCACGGGTCGGAGCCGGGGGACGGGCGGACGCTTGTCGTGGGGCTCGTCCTTGGGTGCGGCGAGCGTCTGCTGTTGCGCATCTTTGGTGATGTCGACAAGAACCGGGCCGGGGCGCCCGGATTGAGCCAACCGAAACGCTTCGTACAGCGTTGGGGCGATGTCTTCAGCGCGACGCACCAAGAAGTTGTGCTTGGTCACCGGCATCGTGACCCCGATGACATCGGCTTCCTGGAAGGCGTCTTTTCCGAGCATCGATGACGCGACTTGCCCCGTGATGCAAACCATCGGTGACGAGTCCATCATCGCCGTCGCGATGCCCGTCACCAGGTTCGTCGCGCCCGGACCGGAAGTCGCGATGGCGACCCCAACCTTGCCGGAGGCGCGCGCGAAGCCATCAGCCATGTGAGCCGCCCCTTGTTCGTGGCGGACGAGGACGTGTCGTATAGGCGAGTCAGGAAGGGCGTCGTAGGCCGGGAGAATCGCGCCGCCGGGGTAGCCGAAGACCACTTCGACCCCATGCTCGACGAGAACCTCCCAGATCTTTTGCGCGCCGGTGGATCTTCCAGATGCCATGCGTGGACTTCCTCCGTCGAAACAAAAAAAAGCCCGCAGGCTCCGAACCCGCGGGGTCTGACGGATCTACACATCCGAACACAAACTGGCAACCGTGGAACAATCCTGCATTAGGGCTGTTAGGGCCAGATACCGCGCTCAAGCGCGACGTGGGCGACGCGCCCGATGGCCAGAACCCAGGCGGCGGTGCGCAGGCTGGGCGCGCTGAGCGTAGGCACATCTCGGTGGCCCCGCTTGTGTTGCGCCGCTTCGATCTGAGCTTGGAGTGCAGGCAGTTGCTCAGCGAGTGTCCTTCGCTGGTCGACCACTTGATCGGTGGCCTGGGTGAGCTTGCGTTCGAGCTTCGCGTTGACCTTGCTCAGGTCCCACTGTTCGTTCTCGACGTTCTGCACCCACTCGAAGTAGCTGACGGTCACGCCGCCCGCATTGGCGAGGATATCAGGCACGACCGGAATGCCTCGCCGCTCCAGCACCTCATCGGCCTCGGGCGTCGTGGGGCCGTTGGCGCCCTCCACGACCAGGCGCGCTCGGATCCGCTCCGCGTTGGCGGAGGTTATCTGATTCTCGAGTGCGGCCGGCACCAGGACGTCGCACGCGAGCTCCAACAGATCCGCGTTCGAGATGGGATCTGTTCCATCCGTACCGGCGACGCTCCCCGTGCTCGCCTTCTGGCGGAGCACCGCGTCGATGTCGAGCCCGTCGTCGGAGAAGACCCCACCCTTCGAGTCGCTGACGGCGACCACGCGCGCGCCTTCTTCGACGAACAGCCGCGCGGCGTGCGCCCCGCAGTTGCCAAAGCCCTGAATGACGACGCGTGCGTCGCGCAGCGAAGAACGTGCGGTCAAAATGCCGCGTCGAATCATATGCTTCGTGACGAAGACACACCCGCGGGCGGTTGCCGCGTCGCGCCCGAGCGAGCCCCCGATTCCGACCGGTTTTCCGGTGACCACGGGGAGATTGTTCCGGCCCGGGTGGAGGCGATCGTACGTGTCATAAATCCACGCCATCGTTTGGGCACTGGTGTTGACGTCGGGCGCCGGAACGTCGGTGTGAGGACCGATGTTGTCGCCGAGGTCCGAGATGTAGCGCCGCGTGATCCGTCGGAGATCGTCCTGGCTCAGCTTCTTCGGATCGCAGACGACGCCTCCCTTGGCACCCCCGAACGGCACATCGACGACGGCGCATTTCCAGGTCATCCAACTGGCCAGTGCACGCACCTCGTCTTCGGTCACGTCGGGGTGATAGCGAACGCCACCCTTTCCCGGGCCTCTTACCCGGCTGTGCAAGACTCGGTATCCGGTAAAAAGTTGCACGCTCCCGTCGTCCGTCAGGATGGGAAAGTCGAGCGTGATGACACGACATGGGCGCTTGAGGAATTCAATGAGGCCGGTTTTCAAGTTGGGCATGAACGAGATGGCCCGGTCGAACTGCGCTATCGCGACCCGGTACGGATTCGTCTCGGCGGTTGCGCTGTTACCCATTCGGCTTCGGTCGTCAGGCGTACCCGCCGAGGTCTCGTCCCGCGCGTCCGTTGCCTGGTTGCTGTCTCCGACCCCGTCGCCCGAAGCTGTCATGTCCTTCCTTTTTCGCGCGACGCAAGTCAGATCGCAAGCCGGCGCGGAGTGAAGACTTTGTACCCGCGGGCCCTGGACGGTCCGCTTGGGGTGATCGATCTTTTCGGACGGCGACGTTTGTCGCTACTCGACGACCACCGAACCGGACACCGGGCTTCGAACGGGGTAGGGCGTAAGGATTCGATTCATCACGGGAATCGAGCGCGCATCGATCGGCTTCGGGTCCCGCCGAGGCCCGAGCGGAGGCCGCGGTGCTCGACTTCTCCGTTCTCCCTGCCGGTCTCGGCGTTCATCGTCGCCCGAGTGCCTGCTCTCATTCTGGGGCAGGACCCGTTGGTGGAGCTGAGCATCCAAGTCGGTGCGGTCGTCTTGTGCCCGCGGGCGCTCGATGGCTCGGTTTCGACTCCGACCAATGAATCTTGCCTCGAGGGCCTCCAGCTTGCGTGCGTCGTGGGCGGCCTTGAGACGAAGGTCCGCATCATGGGCTTCCCGGAGGTCAGCGCAATCTTCTTCGAACTGGGCGAAGGCGCTCTCGGCCGCATCGCGATCGTTTCGAGCTTCCCGGACGTTGACGTTGCGAACATCGGCGGCAATTCGGGCGCCTTCCTCACCAAGCACGCTCGAGTCTGTCTCGGCGCGAGGGGATATGACCCGAAGGTCGTCGCTGATGCTCAGAGCTTTCATGGGCTTCTGTATCCACCTTGAGTTATCGCGGTCCGAACCGAGGTGTTGCTTAATTTTTTTCCGAATCGGGGATCAGGCCGTCGAGCGCGGATGCGCGGGACGGATGGCGCAGTTTCAAGAGCGCCTTGGTTTCGATCTGTCGAATGCGCTCACGGGTGACCCCGAGATCCTGGCCAATTTCCTCGAGCGTCTGCTGTGCCGGAACGCCGACACCGAAGCGCCGCCGAAGGACCTGGGCTTCGCGTTGGGGCAGGGTGGAGAGCGCGCGCTCAGCACGCTCGACGAGCTGGCGGTGCATCGCATGGTCGGCGGGGCTCTCTGTCGTGCGATCCGGCAGCACGTCGCCCAGCGTGAACTCCGCCTCCTCGCCCGGAGCTTGGTCGAGCGACATGACCGACCGATCGGCTTCGAGCGCGGCTCGTACCTTCTCTTCCGAAATCCCAAGATGCTCGCCGATCTCGTGGCGGGTCGCGTCGCGTCCCAGCGCCGACGATAAGGTGCGTCGGGCTTTCAGCACGGTGTTGATCGTCTCGACCATGTGGACGGGCACCCGAATCGTGCGCGCCTGGTCGGCGAGCGCGCGCGATATGGCTTGGCGAATCCACCATGACGCGTACGTGGAGAAGCGAAAGCCGCGTTGCCACTCGAACTTTTCGACGGCTCGCATCAGGCCGATGTTCCCTTCTTGAACGAGGTCCAGAAAAGGGAGCCCGCGCCCGGAGTACCGTTTCGCGATGGCGACCACGAGGCGCAGGTTCCGCTCCATCATCTCTGACCGCGCGGCATCGAATAGGCGCTTTGTCTTCCGGATTTCCGTGGCCAGGGTACCGATCTCCTGAATTTCGAGCCCCATCGCTGCTTCCGCCGCATCAACGCAGCGAAAGGCCGATGCGATCCGATCCCGGCGCTCGACCTCCTCACTTCCGCGACGTGAATCCTCACTTCCGCGACGTGAAGAAACGCCGCCGGCTTTGGGTTCCGATGTCGCCAGCTTGCGCAGTCGACTCCGAGAACGCCCAAGGTCGCGGCCGATCTGTTCGAGATGCGCTTCTTCACGAAGTGCCTTGTCGCTGAGCAGAAGGAGCTGTGCAGTCCACTCGAGCACATTCCGCACGTCGAGGTCGAGGTTGCGAAGGATGGCGGCTCGGGCTGCGATCAGCGGCCGGATGGCCTCATCTCGTGCCCGTCGACGGGTTACAGTCCTTGGGCCACTCAAGAAACCTTGCTGAGCGGCACGGAGTTTACGCTGCATGCGACGAAGCGATCGGAACATCCGAAGACGCCGCGCATGCGCTCGCGCTGGTCCACTTTCCTCCGGCGAAAGCAAGCCGGATTGCGGGGCAGGGGCGGATTCGATCGAGCGCTTTTGCAATGCAAGAATCGCGTCGACGGTGGTGGCTGACCTGGCGACGCACTCGAGCAAGTCATGCCCCCGTTTTTGCACCCTTTCGGCTGCATCGAGTTCCGTCTTGGCGTCGAAGAGGCGATGACTGCGCAATCGGGCGAGATAGATGCCCGTGATGTCCTCCCCTCGGTACCTTTGCGTCTTCGCATCGGGCGGTGCCTCTGCACCTGCGTGGGTACTCGGCTGTTCGCTCGTCTTTGGGGCTTCGGCGGAGACGTCGCCGTGGTGTCTCGCAGTCCGTGTTCGCGCGTGACCTTTCGGCGACCGCTTGGGCAAGTTCGTGGAGAACGCGGGTTCCACCGAGCGGCGGGGTCTGCGTTCCGCTTGGCCCTTTTTCGCTGCTCGGCCCATGTGCGGATTTCAACACCCGAAGCCGTGATTCTCTTTCGCAACGGGCGGGCGGGAAATAGTCGATAAAATTCGAACTGTTGCCATAAACGGCGAGATGCGGGGCGGGATGCATGCTCCGGAGGAGCACGTCGCTCGATTCGTGTAGAAGACACGAACTCCCGGCGTCTCCGCCAGCCGTTTCCGTGCTTGCTTCGAAGTCTGAGTCCTCCGATAAGCGCGACATGTACACCGATGCGATGCGCGTTTTCGAAGAAGCGGCGGACCTCGTCCATCTGGATCGTCGAATTCGTCTGGAACTCGAGGAGCCTGATTACGAGCACATCTTCTGGATCTCGGCTCGTCTTCAAGATCGGCTCGTCCCGATCGAGGGCGTCGAGGCCGACACGTACGCCGACCTCCCGGCGTCCGACATTCAAGACAAAGGGTCGATCGAACCGCTCTATGATGGGAAACTCATCTTGCATGCGGGCGCGCTGAGAAGTGGATCCGTGTACACGCGCGAAGGGGTGATTCGCTTGCGTGAGCGCGGCGTTTTTCGAATTGTGCGAGGGCAGGAGGAGCGATTCAAGGCCTACCGGATCCAGCACAACAAGGTGCGCGGCCCGTACAAGGGCGGGATTCGCTACCACCAAGACGTGTCGCTGGACCTGTTCAAGGTCCTTGCGGCGGAAATGACATGGAAGACCGCGGTGGTGGGGGTGCCGCTTGGTGGCGCAAAAGGTGGGATCAAGATCGATCCGCGTCTTTACAGCCGGCAAGAATTGGAAGCGATCACCCTTCGGTACATGTACAAGCTGAAGAACTTGATCGGTCCTGACTTCGATATCCCGGCGCCCGACGTGGGGACCAATACCGAGACGATGGCTTGGCTCTATCGTCAGTACAGCGACGGCGAACGCTCACCTCACCACCTGCGTGGCGTGGTGACCGGCAAAGACGTGCGGATTGGTGGTTCCGAAGGTCGGCTTCGCGCGACGGGGCAGGGGCTCGTCTACTGCGTGGAGGAGTGGTTCGAGCAGAAGGGACGCTCACTCGCGGGTGCCCGCTACATGCTGCAGGGCTTCGGGAATGTCGGAACGTCGGTTGCCGAGTTGCTTCACGCGAAAGGCGCCGTGCTTGTCGCCGTCGACGACGCGGACGGCACAATCTATGCGCCGGAAGGTCTCGATGTCGAGGCGCTCGTTCGATATGTCCACAGGACTCCGAGCAATCTCAAACGCTCGGTGAGTGGCTTCCCGGGAGGTGAGGCGATCAGCAAGCACGACTTCTGGGATGTCGATGTCGACGTCTGCATCCCGGCCGCGCTAGGCCGCGCGATCGACGCATCAACGGCAGAGCGCCTACGCGCCAGCCTTGTCGTCGAAGGCGCGAACCATCCAACCACGCCGGAGGCCGATCTCGTGCTCGCGAATCGAGGCATTGAGCTCATTCCTGACATCGTCGCGAACGCGGGAGGCGTCACGGTTTCGTACTACGAGTGGATTCAGAACAAGCGCATGGAGCACTGGACGGAGGGCGACGTGAACGCCCGACTCGAGCAGGCGATCAAATCAAACTACCGGCTCATCTTGGACATCGCGGCCAACCGAAGTCGCAAGACGGCAACCTACGATTCCTCGCTGTTCGTCGCGGGCAAGACGCTCCCAGTTCGGCTGGCGGCCATGGTCTTGGCGCTCCGTCGCATCGAAGCGCACTACAGCCTGGAAGGCTTCTCGCAATGACGTCCGCACCGTCGGGCGACCGAGGATCGATCGGTTCTGGGCGTGGGCGTGGGCGTTTGGCGAAGGGTCGGACGCCCAAGAGCGGACGCGGACGCCCGTTTGTGAGCGTGCGGCGAGTGAGCGTCGGGCTATGAAGTACGTCTTTGGCCCTGTTCGTTCGCGGCGACTCGGTCGTTCGCTGGGCGTCGACCCGGTTCCCTTGAAGACGTGCAACTGGAATTGCGTCTACTGCCAGCTCGGCCGCAGTCGTCCGATGGTTGCGACCCGAGAGGCATGGGTTCCGGCCGAGGATGTCGTGGCCGAGGTTCGCCAGACGCTCGAAGCACGAGGCGATGGGATCGATTGGATCACCTTTGCCGGCTCCGGTGAGCCCACCCTTCACGCGCAGCTTGGCTGGATGCTCGCGTCCGTGAAGGAGATGACCGAGATTCCGGTAGCCGTGATCACGAACGGTGTTCTTCTTCACGACCCCGAGGTTCGCGCCGCCCTTCGGGGTGTCGATGCGGTGCTCCCGAGTCTGGATGCCGGGACGGATGCGCTCTATCGCAAGGTCGTGCGGCCACATCCCGAGGCCACTTTCGAGCGACTCGTTCAGGGACTGACCGCCTTCCGTCAAGAATTCACGGGGTATCTTTGGGTCGAGACCATGCTGATCCGGGGTCTCAATGACGACGAGGCGGCGTTGGAGCAACTGGCGCACGTCCTCGAACCGATCGCCCCGAACGAGATCCACCTCAACGTGACGGTGCGGCCGCCCTCTGAGCCGTGGGTCGCCCCTCCCGAGGCGGCTGCGCTCGATCGGGCCGCTGAGATCTTGGGGCGAGTCGCTCCGGTGGTCGTACCGAGCGGACGCGGCGTGTTCGTCCTGGACGAGGGACGCGACCCTGTTGAGCAGATCCTTGAAGTGATCGAGCGACATCCTTTGCCTGAGCGCGTCCTCAGCGAAGGCTTGGCCCATCTCGGTGAGGCCACTCGCGCGGCGCTGTTTGCCCAGCTTGAGGCGACGGGTCGAGCCCAGCGTGTGGAGCGCCAGGGCGAGCCCTCATGGGTGGCGCGATCGGCCTTCTTCTCGTGAGCCAAGGCACCAAATGAAATGCGGCGCCGCTTTAGGAGACAAAGAGGCTTGGCAACTTCGTCCGACCGAGGTAGGAACGCCGCCACGACTGTCGCCCAGTTAGCTCAGTTGGTAGAGCAATGGACTGAAAATCCATGTGTCCCTGGTTCGATTCCGGGACTGGGCATCACCGAACGGTTCTCCGCTGTCGATGTGGTCCGGAGATCTTCTTGACCCGCATTCAGACAGGCTCTAGGAGAGCCGCATGAGTCCATCGCTCGATTTCTCGAGACTATCTCTTACGCTGTCTCTGACTGTTTCTCTGGCGTCGTTCGCATGTGCGAAGAAGACGCCGGTCGAAGCTTCGCGCGCCGCAGCCGAAGCGCAGGAAAAAGCGCCTCTTGCTGAAGAGGGCGCCGAGGTCCCCGCCGCCGTGCAGAAGATGCTCGCGAACTTCCAACGGGTTCAGTTCGAGTTCGATTCCTTCAAGCTCTCGCCCGATACGCAGGCGGTGCTCACGGCCAACGCCGAGATTATGGTGGCCAGTCCCGAGGTGCGTGTTGAAGTGCAGGGGCACGCGGACGAGCTCGGGACATCAGAGTACAACCTGGCCTTGGGAGAGAATCGAGCGAAAGCGATTCGTGACTACATGAGCCGGCTGGGTGTCGATCCGGCGCGCATCCAAGTCATTTCCTATGGCGAGGAAAAGCCGATCGAAAAAGGGGCCAGCGAGCAGGCGTGGTCGATCAATCGCCGCGGCGAGTTCAAGGTGCTGTGGGGTCAGCCGGACGTCGTCGGCACGACCGAATGACCTTGAGCCAATCCGCGGCTTTCGATCACGAGTCGAGCGGCATCGGCCCGCGCCGTCCAGGACTTTGATGCGGGCGTTTCTGCGGTTGGGCAGACTTCGTTCAGGCAGCATTCGCCGCACGTGGGCGCCCGCGCAAGGCACACGTAACGGCCGTGGAGCACCATGCGTGTTCCGATTTCTATCCACGCGCTGGATGGGAAGATGGCCATCAACTCTCGCTCGACCTTAGCTGGGTTTTCGTGCGTGGTGAGTTCGAGCCGCCTCGCGACCCGTCCCACGTGCGTGTCTACGACCACCCCGGAAGCGACGCCATAGCCGATGCCAAGAACCACGTTGGCGGTTTTCCGGGCAACGCCCGGCAGCGTGAGCAGTTCCTCCATGGTCTTCGGTACGGCGCCGTTGAAGTGCTCGACCAGTGCGCGGCTTGTCTCGCGGATCGCCCGCGCTTTGTTCCGGAAAAAGCCGCTCGGCTTCACGATCGCTTCGACTTCGCTCTGGTCGGCCAGGGCGAGTGCTTCGGGCGACGGATAAGCGGCGAATAAGGCCGGTGTGACGCGATTGATGGTCTTGTCGTTGCTTTGCGCGCTCAAAATCGTCGCGATGAGAAGCTGCCAAGGATTGGCGTGATCCAGCTCCACGAGCACCGTGGGCATCTCGCGGGCGAGTCGCTTCGAAATGGCGGCTGATCGTTGTTTCACCTCGGCCTTATCCATGCATTCGCATCCTGCGGAACCTCTCATAGTCCGGCGGTGTCGGGTTTCGCAATGCCTTGCACTCGACCTGACACAGAGGCAGCATCGCGGGCCCATGGGAGACAATTCAACTAAGGCCTTGAGCCTCACGCCAGCGGACGCCACCCGACTGGCTGAGGCGGGCATCTCGCTGGAGATGGTGGAAAGCCAGCTTCAGATGTTTGCGCAGGGCATCCAGCATCGTTTCGTGGTTCGGCCGGCCACGGTCGGAGATGGGATCCGACAACTCACGGAGGACGAACAAATCAAGTGCGTCGTCGCGTATGAAACGGCGCAGAAGACGAAGGAGATCATCACTTTTGTTCCCGCATCGGGCGCTGCCTCGCGCATGTTTTTCGCGCTCGATGCCTTCTTGCTTGCCCCGTATTCTCGCGCCGACCTGAACGCGAGGTCCGAGCACGACGGTGGCGCGCGCGACGTGCGCTTGTTCTTCGACAAGCTCGACCGCTTCGCTTTCTTTGAGGCGCTCGAGGCAAGCATGGGGCGGGACGGCCTCAGCCTAACGAAGGCGCTCGACGAAGGCGCCCTGACGACGATCTTGACGTATCTGCTCGACGACAAAGGACTCGGGTTTCGCGATCTACCCAAAGGGCTCATCCCGTTTCACCGCTACCCCGATGGACCCCGAACGGCGTTTGAGGAGCATCTGGTCGAGGCGAGTAAATATGGCGCAGGCGCGGACGGCCGCGTACGGATGCTTTTTACCGTTGCACCGGAGCGCCTTCCGCTCTTCGAAGGTTCGCTGGCGCATGCAAGGTCGGCGGCCCGTTGGGGAAACTCGATGCCGGACGTCGCGTTCACATGCCAGAAGGCATCCACCGACACGGTGGCCGCGGGTGAGGATGGTCTTCCTTTTCGGGATGAGGAGGGTCGGTTGATTCTTCGGGCTGGCGGGCACGGCGCGTTGATCGAGAACTTGGCCGAGCTCGATGCAGATGTCGTGTTTGTGAAGAACATCGACAACGTCGCCATCGAGACGCAGGCTGATGTCTCGGTGCGGTGGAAGCGAATCCTGGGCGGCGTGCTGCATAGGCTGCAGGCTGAGATCTTTGGGTTCCTCAGAGAGCTGGAGGACGGCGTTCCGGCTGCGCCGCGCCTCTCGACGATCGAGTCGTTTGTGCGACGGGATCTTGGCACCGAACCTCCCGCAGGGTTCGAGACTTGGTCGAGCGATGGACGTCGCGCGTATCTCAGGCAGAAGCTTCACCGTCCGCTGCGTGTGTGTGGCATGGTGAAGAACGAAGGCGAGCCGGGCGGCGGCCCGTTTTGGGTGCGCGCCGACGCTGGCGTGAGTCTTCAGATCGTCGAGTCATCGGAGATCGACGCGTCGAAGAGCGACCAGAACGAGATTCTTCGGCGCGCGACGCATTTCAATCCGGTGGACTTGGTTCTTGGGCTTCGAGATCATCGCGGTGAGCGGTACGATCTACGCGAATTCGTGAACCGCGAAGCCTACTTCATTAGCCGGAAGTCATCCGGGGGCAGAGCACTGCTCGCGCTCGAGCTTCCGGGCCTGTGGAACGGTGCGATGTCGAACTGGAACACCGTGTTCGTCGAGGTTCCGAGCGCAACGTTCTGCCCGGTGAAGAAGCTCGTCGATCTTCTCCGCCCTCAGCACACCGGCGATGGCCTCCTCCCGAGGCATGGGGCTTAGGGCCCGCCGCGAAATTAGCTGATCGCCTGATCAGAGGCACGTCGGTTGAATGGTGTAGTTCCACTCGCCGTGAAACACGTCGGGGCTGAGATTCACGAGGGCGAGCTGCTTGTCAGTAACGCGGCGGCCCTTCGGATAGACGCGATCATCAAGGCGGCTGCGGACGGTCAGGCCAGCCTTTGTCGTTGTCGCGGCGATCAGGTTCACGATGACCTGATGGGTTACGAGCGGTTTGCCGCGCCAGTTTTGGGTAATGAACGAGAACAGTCGGTGCTCGATCTTGTTCCATTTGCTCGTTCCCGGCGGCAGATGGCAGACGGTCACTGGGAAGCCCAGCTCGTCGACGAGCCCTTGGAGTTCGAGCTTCCACAACCGCAGACGGTATCCATTGCTCCCGCCTCCATCGGCGATGATCACAAGCGAGTTCGCGTCGGGGTACCTGAACGCACCCATCTCATTCCACCAAGTGCGGATGCTCTGCACAGCGAACTCTCCTGTGTCATGGCTGAGCCCTACGCTGACCCATGCTTCGTTACCTTGGATATCGTACACGCCATACGGCGTGGCGCGCCCCTGCTCGGGGTCGATGAAGTCATGAACATTGACGTCGTCTGCGTCTCCTTTGCCTCGGAGCTCGCGCCCGTCGTTCTTGTACGACCCAACCAGCTCCTTTTTCTTCGTGTCCACAGATATGGCCGGCTGATTCGCTTCGAGTTGAAGACGAAGTGTCTCGTTGATGTGCTCGAACTGCGCGTTTCGGTCCGGATGCTGCGCGCCCTCGAGGCGCTTACGATTCGCCTGAAGGCTGTAACCAAGCTGTTTAAGAAGACTCGAAACCATCTTCATGCTCGTCGAATGGCCTTGTGCAGCCAGCGCCTCGACGATGTTTCGCTGGCTGCGGGCCGTCCACAAAAGGGGCGATTCTGGATCGCCGCGCGTTGTCGCTTCGACCAACGCCTGCAAGTCAGGCAGCAGAGTCGGGTCCTTCTCCGTTGCCTTTTTGCGACCCGCACCTGGCCGTCTGCTGCGTGTCGGATCCATCGGTGCAGCGGTCCCATCTTCGATGCTCCGTACCTCCGCGATACCTCGGCCGATCGCGCTCGGCGCCATTCCCGTCGCACGCGCTGCTGCCGCAATGCCGCCGTAGCCGAAGGCCAAAGCTTCGCCTGCCAAAAAAAGACGTCGCGCCCGCTCCGTCAGCGTGCTTTCGAGCGCCTGATGACGCTCTCGGATCTTCGATTCAGCTCTCTTCCGGTCCGCCCTATTCACCGCAACAGTCGGATCCTCGCGATCGCGTTAGTCAATCTGTTTATTTTGCGGCGAACCCTTGGGGCCCGCCGCGAAATTAGCTGATCGCCTGATCAGAGGCACGTCGGTTGAATGGTGTAGTTCCACTCGCCGTGAAACACGTCGGGGCTGAGATTCACGAGGGCGAGCTGCTTGTCAGTAACGCGGCGGCCCTTCGGATAGACGCGATCATCAAGGCGGCTGCGGACGGTCAGGCCAGCCTTTGTCGTTGTCGCGGCGATCAGGTTCACGATGACCTGATGGGTTACGAGCGGTTTGCCGCGCCAGTTTTGGGTAATGAACGAGAACAGTCGGTGCTCGATCTTGTTCCATTTGCTCGTTCCCGGCGGCAGATGGCAGACGGTCACTGGGAAGCCCAGCTCGTCGACGAGCCCTTGGAGTTCGAGCTTCCACAACCGCAGACGGTATCCATTGCTCCCGCCTCCATCGGCGATGATCACAAGCGAGTTCGCGTCGGGGTACCTGAACGCACCCATCTCATTCCACCAAGTGCGGATGCTCTGCACAGCGAACTCTCCTGTGTCATGGCTGAGCCCTACGCTGACCCATGCTTCGTTACCTTGGATATCGTACACGCCATACGGCGTGGCGCGCCCCTGCTCGGGGTCGATGAAGTCATGAACATTGACGTCGTCTGCGTCTCCCTTTGCCTCGGAGCTCGCGCCCGTCGTTCTTGTACGACCCAACCAGCTCCTTTTTCTTCGTGTCCACAGATATGGCCGGCTGATTCGCTTCGAGTTGAAGACGAAGTGTCTCGTTGATGTGCTCGAACTGCGCGTTTCGGTCCGGATGCTGCGCGCCCTCGAGGCGCTTACGATTCGCCTGAAGGCTGTAACCAAGCTGTTTAAGAAGACTCGAAACCATCTTCATGCTCGTCGAATGGCCTTGTGCAGCCAGCGCCTCGACGATGTTTCGCTGGCTGCGGGCCGTCCACAAAAGGGGCGATTCTGGATCGCCGCGCGTTGTCGCTTCGACCAACGCCTGCAAGTCAGGCAGCAGAGTCGGGTCCTTCTCCGTTGCCTTTTTGCGACCCGCACCTGGCCGTCTGCTGCGTGTCGGATCCATCGGTGCAGCGGTCCCATCTTCGATGCTCCGTACCTCCGCGATACCTCGGCCGATCGCGCTCGGCGCCATTCCCGTCGCACGCGCTGCTGCCGCAATGCCGCCGTAGCCGAAGGCCAAAGCTTCGCCTGCCACAAAAGACGTCGCGCCCGCTCCGTCAGCGTGCTTTCGAGCGCCTGATGACGCTCTCGGATCTTCGATTCAGCTCTCTTCCGGTCCGCCCTATTCACCGCAACAGTCGGATCCTCGCGATCGCGTTAGTCAATCTGTTTATTTTGCGGCGAACCCTTAGGGATCGATCAGCAATAAGTTGCGCAGCTGATCGGGCCCCAAGCGTCAGCGTCGCAATGCGCCGTCGATCTTCTTTTCGACCGCGGCCATCGACGTGCTCGGATCGATGAACGTCGCTACGACGTTCTCGTCGAGCATCGTGACAACACAGGACTGGGCTTTGCCCGCGTAAGATATGCGCTGGAGTTCACCGAGTCCGAGTGCGGCACCCACGTCATTGATCGCGGCGGCTGTATAGCCCATGACCGCGCCAATGGTCTCCGCATCCGACTCACCCATGCTTTCGAGGAGAGTCCCGGCGAGATCGGATACGACGGCGTGTTTGATCTCGCGGACGTTGGTCAGAAGGGAAAGAATTTGCATGACGATGGGCTTCCTCAAGTTGTTTAAGCACAGTCCACGACATCGCTCAACACCTTGAAGGGTATCCTGAATGTCCTCGGCTCCTTGAGGTCCTAAAAGGCCGGCGTTCTTGCCAAAGCCCAGGATGACAGCGCAAGGATCGTTTCTGTGACCACCTGGCTCCTCCTTCATGGGTTCACGGGGACTCCAGGGAGCCTCGACGAACTCTGTTCCCGGCTCATGGCGGACGCGAGCCTCAAGTGCGAGGGAGACACTGACCGTGCGCCGGGGGTCAACAAGATCGTCCGGGAAGCCCTGCCTGGGCATGCAGGCCGGGGCGTGGACGTCACGCACACGTTCGAAAATGCGGTGGATGACTTGGTTCGCCGCCTTGAGCAGCTCGAACCTCCGATTCGTGTGGTCGGATACTCCATGGGAGCGCGGTTGGTCCTGGGGGCGCTGCTGCGTCCGGAGGCGAGGAGGCGGATCACCTCGGCCACCTTGATCGGTGCCCATTTCGGGCTGGAGAGCCAAGAGGCGCGTCACGCTCGGGTGACACGGGATGAAGCATGGGCCGCGATGCTCGAAAAGTTCGGGCTCGACGCATTCATCGAGGCCTGGGCGCGACAAGACTTGTTTGCCTCACAGGCAAAGCTCCCGCGGGCGGTTCAAGAGGCGCAAGCGGCCGAGCGCAGAAAGCACCGGCCGAACGATCTCGCGATGGCGCTTCGGCAGCTCGGCTTGGGCCGCATGCCGAACTACTGGCCGCAGCTTCCATCACTCGACTTGCCGGTTCTGCTCATTGTGGGCCAGCTCGACGCCAAGTTCCTCGGAGTGGCTTCTCGCGCGCAGGCGTGCTTGCCGAACGCCGAGCTCGTGGCCATTCCGGGGCGCGGCCACAACGTGGTGCTGGAAGCGCCTGAGCATGTCGCCTCGATCCTCCGAAGAGACCTGACCTAGTCCTAGATGTGCTCGTCCCTAGATGTGCTCAGCCGAAACACCGATCCCTTGGTGCCCGGTGCCCATTCGAGAGATTGTCGGGAATCGGAGGCTCCGTCGCCGGCTTCCGGACCTCGAGTCACGAGCGAGGGTGGGGCTTCACACTGACGCGAAGAGGTCGGTTAGGGCATCGGCGGCAAGATCGCTGACGCGACGCACTTCGTCGGCGAAGCGCTCAAGGCCGGTGGTCGAGTGTTGCGCTACGTCGACGACGAGCGCGCGGATCCGGAAACGGTGCTTTCGTCGGGCACGCTCGATGTCGTCGATGAGTGCCGAAGATACGTCAGCTTGGCCGTCGGTGATGAATACGATATCACCGCGGCGATACGTTGTTTCAGTTACGAGATCGAGTGCGCGACGCAGAGGAGGCTCGAAGTCGGTGCCACCGGCTGGGAAATATTCAGCGAAACGCAAGAGCTCTTCGACCCGGATCTGACTTCGCGTGTGCGCGCTCCCGTTCTTAGACAAGAGCTCGACTTCAAAAAGCGCATGACCCGATGAGAATATGAGTCCAAGGCAGCGGCGACGCTCGCGGCGCGCGATCTCCATGAGCGTGAGCGCCACGGCTTTTGCCCAAAGCTCCTTCGATCCCTGCATCGATCCGCTTCCATCCAAGCAGATCACTATCGGGCCCGACGAGGCCGGGCTCGTGAAGTCGTACGCGAGAAGTGCGCCCTCGGCATAGCGACGCATGAACTCGCGGTGGAGCAACGTCCGCGCGGGATTGAGCCCGATGAGCTCAGAGGGCAGGATGCGCTCCAGGGAACCGCTGGTCGCGATGGAGTGAAGTTCCTGCGGCGCGCGATAAATACGTCGGCGTCGAGCTTCGAACGCGACCTCCCGGAACGCACCCACGAGCCGAGCAAGCCGCTGAAGCTTCTTGCTCTTCATGAGCCGGTCGCCCAGCTCGACCCGCGCTTCGACGGACATCCGTCCGTCGGTTCCGGCGTTCAGTCCTAGGCCCGAAATGTGCGCATCGACCTGGTCGAGATTCTCAGGGAGCTGGCGAACTTGGTGCGCAACGCCTTCTTCAATCTCCGTCGAGAGTCGACGGGCGAGATCGTCCTGAGCCTTCGCCGCGCGCTCGATGCGGCGTTTCAGTTCGTCGCGTTCTGCCTTCAGAGAGGCCGTCAAGTTCGCTCGGTCATTTTCAGAAAACGCGTCTTTCGGAAGGTCATCGAGGTGTGCGATCTGACCTTCTCGCTCCGCGAGGGATGACTCGTCGTGCGCAATGTCGGCGATCTCGAGCAGTGCCTTCGGACCCACGCGATACTCGCGCGTGAGCGCGGCAAGCGCCTTGTCGACGATCACGGCCGTCGCTGATGCCGCGGTCGCCGCGTCGAGTCCGGTACGCGCCCGAAGCTGGGGGAGTCCGTCGGTCTTGAGTACCGCCTCGACGAGTCTGCGGTTCAGACGGGCCGAGGCGACAAGCTGCTTGACCGGCACGAGGATGACATTGAGCTTGTAGAGGACGAAGAAGACGTCGGCGACGAGAGATTCCCCGTGGGGAAGCAGTCGGCTCGCGCGTTCGATGGCCCGCGAGAGCGCGCCGCGCTTTTGGCGCTGCGCCTCAAAGACGTGCCGATCGTACCCGTCGGACTCGATGGCGTTCAGCCGTTCCAAGCGTCCTGCTCCTGAAGGAGACGGGTCTGCATCGACACGACTTCGCGATCGAACTCGGCAATGCGACTCACGTCGCGCGCACGGGCCTCGCCCTGAAGGCGAAGCGCTTCCATGCGTCGGTGGATGTCCTCGAGTTTGGTGTGTGCCTCCAGGATCGCACGGTTCTTGCTCAACGTATCGGGCCAGTCACGTCGTGCATACGCGTCGACCTCCTGGGCCTGAATGACGAGCTTGCGTGCATCTTCCTCGAGGCCCGTCGCGATCTGCGCGAGCGCGGCGCGCACCTTCGGCTGTTCTTCTGGGTCCGACCATAGGATATGTTCGAGCCAAGCGAGATCGGACGTTGTGACCTCGGTCCGTCCCTCGAGAAGCGCCGCCGCCCTCAAGACCGACAACGAGGCACGGTAACGGCGATCCGAAGCGATCACGCCTTCTGCGTTGAGCGCCTTACGGATTTCGATGATATCCTGCAAGATACCGTCGGGGATCAACACTTCGGTGGCGCGCTGCTGCAGCGCTCGAAGCTCATCTGGGTCCAGCGTGGGCGCATCCAGGGGCGCTTGGTTTTTCGCATCGAGGCGAAGGAGCCGCGCGAAACGATAGTCTTGCTCGATATAACCAACCGTGAAGCGAAGGAGGAAACGGTCATAGAGCGCGGCAAGCTCGTCTTCTTCGGGAAGCTCGTTGGATGCCGCCAACAACGTTTCGAGCGGAACCTCGACGGCTTGGCTTCCATGATGGAAACGGCGTTCGTTGAGGATCGTCAAGAGGGCGTTCAGAATTGCGGAATTGGCCTTGAAGATCTCATCGACGAACGCGATCTCGGCTTCCGGTAGCTTTCCCTTCGTGACTCGCTCGTACTGCCCGCGCTCGAGCGCGGGAAGGCTGACGGGGCCAAAGATTTCCTCGGGCGTCGTGAACTTCGTGAGCAACCATTCGAAGTAGGCGGTGCGCCCAAGGTGCCGGCAAACTTCCTTTGCGAGCATGGATTTGGCGGTGCCTGGAGGCCCAAGCATCAAGACATGTTGGCGAGATAGAACCGCGAGCAACGTGCCGTCGATGAGTCGATCTCGCTCGATGAATTGGCTCTTGAGGGCGGTCTGCAGGCGCTTGAGTCCTTCGTAGGTCATCAGCCGCGAGTTTGACCTAGACGGTCACGAAGAGCCAGGGCGGTGAACGCACGACGGATACCCCGCCACGTCAAGCCGTACGGCCATGACAAGTCGAGCCGCGCGGTGCCGTGCGCCGTCTGCCCGACCGCGGCCGTTGGGCCTTCATGGCGCTTTTCGCTCGGCGTCGAGTGTGCTGTGTACTGCGCGTGCCCGTTTTCGCGGAGGTTCGAGCTTCACCCCAAAGATCCCTCGAGCACGAGAAGGGTCCGTCCGTGGGCGTCGGGCCCTGGAGCACGGTTCTCCTCGCGGCGCTGATGAGCGCGATCCTCTCGACCGCTGGCCTCCGCGAAGCCCGCGCGAGCGTGCCGGTCTTGGCGAACGACCGAGACCCCGCCGGAACGACCGACGCGTCCGATCCGTGGCTCGTGGCCGGGGTCTCGAGCGCCATCGTGGGGACGCTCATGGTGTGGGGGTCTCAGGCGTGGTGGGATCACGGACTCGAGCCGTTTCACTGGCGAGATACGGGCTATTTCGGCCGTGATACCTACGCCGGAGGCGCCGACAAGCTGGGCCACTTCTACGCGACCTATTTGCTCGTTCATGGGACGACGTCCATCTATAGCGCGCTGGGTGTTCCGAGAACCCGTGCCGCATGGCTGGCGGGATGCGGTGTCTTCTTGACGTCGAATTGGATCGAGCTCATCGACGGCTTCACGGAGTTCGGCTTCGAGAGCGGCGATGTCGTCGCGAATTCACTCGGGACCGCCCTTGGCGTCTTGACGACGCTTTATCCCAGTGTCGATGCGGTCGTTGGGGCTCGGATTGGCTATGCGCCGACGCGCGATTTTCTTGCGCACGACAAGACGGTCCTGAAATGGATCAACGACTATTCGGGGATGCTCTTCTACCTCGACCTCAAGATGGACGGTGTCTTCTCGCTGCTCGGTCGAGATCCCGGATGGTGGAGATATGTTCTGCTCGGGCCCGTCTACGGCACGCGTGACTACTCTCCGATCCGACGCCACGCCACACGACAGCGGATCTTTGGCTTTCAGGTTGGTCTCTCGCTCCCCCAGATCCTGCGCACCTGGGGCGACGGCGATGCGGCTGTCGACGGGCTTGCGCGGATCTTTGACTTCTATGCGATGCCACTCCTGTCGATCGCGCTCATGAAGGACCTCAACAGCGATGCCTGGTTCTTGAACTTCGGTGTATCGCAGCGCTTCAATGTTGGGCTCTGACGTGGTGCGATTTGGTCGACATCCCGATGGAACACCGACATTTCTTGCCGAGAGCGACGAGCAAGGTTTTTATGCGATCGGATGGATTCATGGCCGATATAGGCCCTTGCAGTCGCAGCTTCTGGCGACGGCTGGGGTTGCGAAGCTCTCGGCCTCGATTTGGCCGATGGCTGCGCTCGAGCGAATCGACCGCATCAGCTTGAAGCTCGACTTGAAGGCGCGCGCCGATCGAGAAGATGCAAAGTTGTCCGTGTTCGCGCGCGAACGCCTCGATGCTTATCTGGCGGGACAACGCGCGGGATTGACGACCGCGGCCCAGGTGCGCGGGCGCTCGTTCATCGCGTCGCTCGCTCGATGTCCAACGCCGACGCGTGCGTCTCTGATCGCCGGCTTCATGCTCTCCGGATACCTTGGCCTGGCCGAATCTCAGGGACGGATGGAAAGGGCGCTCATCGAGCTTGTTGCTTCGGGCGCCGACACGACACTTCTTGGGTCGATGTTTGCGCCCCATCTCGATGGATGGGAACTGGCGCTCATTCGATGTCTTCGGAGACCTCAGGTTGGCGCCTGGTTTGGACGTCCCAACCAAGGCGCAGGCGGGCAAGGCGCAGGCGGGCGCGGCTTTGGGCTCGGTCAAGCGGCCGTCGGCGGCGGAAGCAATGCATGGGCGGTGGGCAAGATGATGACGCGCGAGGGGCGCGCCCTTCTCGCAGGTGACCCGCATCTTCAGATCAACCAGCTCCCGTCACTTCTGTTCGAGCTGACGGGACGGGTCGGGCGTGACTACTGGATGGGCGCGACAATCCCGGGCCTTCCGGGAATCGCGGTTGGTCGAAATCGGAACGTGGCATGGAGCGGGACCTTCGCCGTAGCCGACAACGTCGATCATTTCATCGAGCGGCTCGAGAACGGGTGCTTCAGAAACGGTGACGGGACTTTGTCGCCTCTTCTCCGGCGCGAGGCGAGGCTGGCGCGGCGCGTGGGATCACATCGGAATCTCGAGTTCTATGAGACCGCCCGGGGTGTCATCGAAGACGAGGGGGACGGCTTCGAGACCGCCGATGGGTTCGCGCTCTCGAGCCGCTGGAGTGGCGTCGAATCGCCGAGCGAAGCGATCGAGGCCTATCTGCGACTACCGCTCGCGAAGACGGCGGCCGAAGCCGACCGCGTGCTTGCGCGCGCCCACACATTCAGCCTTCATTTCGTGCTCGCCGATCGCGACGGCGATGTTCGCTATCGCCAAGCGGGAACGGTCCCGGACCGGACCGCGGGCTGGTCCGGACTCTTTCCGGTGGGTTGGCAGGACGTGCGCGGTTGGCGAGGTGTCCTCACTGGGCAAGATCTGCCGCGTGAACGGGGGATTGAGGAACCCTCGTCGCGCGGATTCGTTGCGAGCGCGAACGAGGGCCGAACAGGCCTGGGTGGACGCGTGCTTTCGACCTTGGCCCAGCCATCCTATCGGCTCGACCGGATCACCGAATTTCTCTCGTCGCGTCGCGACCACGATGTCGCGAGCATGCAGCACCTTCAACTCGACACGTTCTCCAGACAGAGCCTTCGGCTGCGCGGATTTCTTCTGTCGAGCCTTGGTGACGCCGATGGACCTCTGCGCCGCGCGCTCGTGGCCTGGGACGGCCGGTATGACGTTGACAGCCCCGGCGCACACGCCTTCTCGATTCTTCGGAATCAAGCGATCGGCAGTCTGAGCACTGCACTCGGAGGTGAATCGTTCCTCGAAGGCCTGAAGACGACCGAGCTACCGGTGTGGTGGTGCGAGGCCCTCGATCGCGCGCTGGTGGATCCCGAGACTTGGCGACCTCGGGTCCGGCGCGCTGCACTCGAGAAGGCGATGAACGACGTTCGTCACGCCGTGCCTCGTCCCTGGGGGCATCAGGAAACGGTGGAGTTTGCGCATTTGATCTTGGGCGGTCTTCCGAGCGGGCTTGGCGCCAACCGCGGGCCCTTCCCGTTGAAGGGAAGCGTCGCAACGGTGTGCCAAGGCCACCGACTTTCGCTTCCCTGGGGTGAGGTCGTGGTCGCGCCCGCGTATCGGTTCGTGACCGACCTCGGGTGCGACGAGGCGTACACCGCACTTCCGGGCGGCATCGAAGCGTCACCCTTGGCGAAGACGTACGACTGCTGGCTCGCGGAGTACTTTGAGGGGCGCTATCACAAGCTTGTTCCGCCTCAAGAGGGCTGAAAGGTTGGAGCTTGAAAGGCTGGGCCTGAAAGCCTGGAGCTGATTAGAGCCTAGAAGTCCTCGTCGTGGGCGAGCTCCCAGACCTTCGGCGAACGCCAAAGGCGGGACTTCAGCATCTCGCGCTCGAACGTAAACTCCTTCGGCAAACGATCGAAGAACTTATCGAACAAGCTCTCGTGATCGTTGGCCTCGAGCGTACCTTCTGCCCGATCGACCTTCATCAACTCGTAGAATCGCTCGGCCGGATAGTCGAGGCCTTCCCAGTTGAGGCTGTCGTGCCGAGGCATCCAGCCCACGGGTGACTCGACGGCGAATCCGCGACCGTGGCAACGATCGAGGACCCACTTGAGCACGCGCATGTTCTCTCCGAACCCGGGCCACATGAACTTCCCGTCCGCGTCCTTGCGGAACCAGTTGACGCGGAAGATACGCGGTGGATTCGGCACATTGCGCCCAATGTTCAGCCAGTGCGTGAAGTAGTCGGCCATGTTGTAGCCACAGAACGGCAGCATCGCCATCGGGTCGCGCCGAACGTCCGCCTGACCTGCTGCGGCGGCCGTCTTCTCGGAGCCCATCGTCGCTGCGCAGTAGACGCCATGCGCCCAGTTGAAGGCCTGAAATACAAGGGGCATCGTCTTGGACATGCGCCCACCAAAGATGAAGGCCGCGATCGGCACGCCCGCCGGATCTTCCCACGCCGGGTCGATGGATGGGCACTGGGACGCCGGGGCGGTGAAGCGCGCGTTTGGGTGCGCGGCGGGTGTCTTTGTCTCGGGCGTCCAATCGCGACCCTGCCAGTCGATCACGTGCTTCGGCGGATCCTTGGTCATGCCTTCCCACCAAACGTCGCCGTCATCGGTCAGGGCAACGTTGGTGTAGATGCAGTTCGCGTGGAGGGTCGCCATCGCGTTCGGATTGGTCTCCTCCGACGTACCGGGTGCAACGCCAAAGAAACCAGCCTCCGGGTTGATCGCGCGCAGCTTTCCGTCCTTGGCGGGTTTGATCCAGGCAATGTCGTCGCCGATCGTGCGGATCTTCCAGCCCTCGAAGCCTTTCGGGGGAACAAGCATCGCGAAGTTCGTCTTGCCGCACGCGGACGGAAACGCTGCCCCAACGTAGGTTCGCTCGCCCTCGGGGGATTCGGCGCCGAGGATCAGCATGTGCTCGGCGAGCCAACCCTGGTCTCGGGCCATGACCGACGCGATGCGGAGCGCAAAACACTTCTTTCCGAGGAGTGCATTTCCACCGTAGCCGGAGCCGAATGACCAGATTGCCCGCTCCTCCGGGAAGTGAGCGATGTAAACGTTCTCTGGATTGCAGGGCCACGGAACATCCTTCTCGCCTTCGGCGAGAGGCTTTCCGACCGAATGGAGACACGGAACGAACTCGCCCCGCTCACCCAACACGTCGAGCGCGCCTTGGCCCATGCGCGTCATGATGCGCATGTTCGTGGCGACGTAGGCCGAGTCGGAGATCTCGACGCCAATGTGGGCGATGCTCGATCCGAGCGGGCCCATCGAGAAGGGGATCACGTACATCGTACGGCCACGCATGCAGCCTGAGAAAAGACCCGTGAGCGTCTCCTTCATCTTGGCTGGGTCTTCCCAGTTGTTGGTGGCACCCGCGTCATTGCGGTTCAGGCAGCAGATGAAGGTGCGGCCTTCGACGCGAGCCACGTCGCGGGGATCGCTTCGAGCGAGGTACGAATTCGGGCGCTTCTCCTGATTGAGCTTCAGAAAGGTGCCCCCTTTCACCAGCTCCGCCGCCAGCGTGTCGTACTCTTTCTGCGAGCCGTCACACCAGTGGATCGCCTTGGGCTGCGTCAGGCGCGCAATTTCGTCGACCCACTGGATAAGTCGTTCGTTTTTCGTCTGATTCTTGAAGTTTGAGGGTACAGCGTTCATGGCTGCGTGCAACAAACACCACTCCCGACCCCAGGGAAAGCGAAATCGTCATGCCTCGCGTTTGCCACAGTCCGCGGTCGGACTCATGGCCAAAGGGCCGCGGGGATCCGGCGGCCCCTCGACACGCTGGATCTCGACCCCATGTCGGCTCAAATACTCGAGGCCGTTTTCACCGGAGTAGCCGCCTTCCACCACCAAGACGCGCGTGATGCCCGCGTGATGGATGAGCTTTGCGCACAGCACACAAGGTTCGCCGGTGACGATGAGCCACGCACCGCGGGTCGAAACGCCGTTGGCCGCTGCATTGCAGATGACGTTCATCTCAGCGTGGTGGCAGCCGATTTCCATCCGCGTGCCGGAAGGAACGGAGAGTTCGTCGCGCAGGCAGACCTCGCCGCCGCACAACGCGCCACCGCCTCTTGGACCGCCATTGTAGCCGTCCATGAGGATGACGTTTCGGGCCGGATCGATAAGGAGCGCACCAAACTTTCGGCGCGGACAGTTCGATGCCTTCGCCAGCGCGAGGCATTGCTCGATGCGAATGCGAACGTGCTTGTCTTTCATCAGAGGAGGCCTAGCTCAATCGCTGGCGCCCACAGCATCGCGAGTACGCTGCGCCACTTCCACAAAGGCAGGGCTGGTGGACCGTCGCGACCCGACGTCGTCGAGGTCCCGAGAGCCTGGTCCTGTGCCGACGCCAATAGCGATACAACGCGACGGTCGCCTCGTCCAGGGTCTCATAGTAGGGCGTCGGCGCACCGTGCTCGGGGTCGCCATCGACCTCGAGATGGTCCTGAAGCTCGGCCTGGCGGTCCTCGCCCGCGGCCGCGATATCCTCGGGGCTGAGCTTGAAGAGCCCTGAGAGCACGCCCAAGGGGAAGAGGAGCGCGGCCCCCATGTCGTCGTTTCGCCACCGCGCATCCAGTCGGGCGCCGGCAACATAGCCCCGCGCCCATCTTGGCGCATCCGTGGCGTCGGGCTGTCCGAGAGGCCCAAAGGATTCGCCCCGCTGGAGCGCGTCGGCGATTTCATTCAGAAGACGGACGATCACCGCGTTCGGCATACGCGCACGATCGCCGTCCGCAAAAGCTTCGTCGTCGCCGTACAAAGCGGGCAACCACATGCTTGGCATGAGGATCGATGGCGCGGAGGCGATGGCGGTCAGGAAACCATCGAGTTCCTGCAAGTCCATCGTATCGGGCGGTACCTCGTCGGACGAGAAGAATGACGTGAGCATCTCGAGCTCGTTCTGCGTCACGCTTGTGGCGCGCGACTCGGTCGGGTGCGCCGAATCGAGAGCGTCGGCCGAGTTCGAAAGGGATGCAGAGTTCAGAGAGTTGGCGCGTGGCTCCATAGAGATGTTTCTATCCGTCGCTTCTCCCGTGGGGATTTGCAATGGTCGTTATCCGGTTCTTCCCCCGGTCCGTCGCGACGGCGTTTGCGATATACCCTCCTTGACCCGAAAGTCCGTTCTCCTCAGTCTGCGAGCATTCGGCCTATGGAGGAAGAGAGAGCCAAACTGGGTCATCGAGTCCCTCGCTTTCGGTGGTGCCGGCCGCGGCGATGGGGCTTGCGCTTGCTGCAGCTCGCGTTCGTGGTCTCAATCTTGGGGCGTACCGCCGGGGCCTCGGCGAGCTTGCCGGCCTTGATCTCCCCAGCCTCCGTTCAGGTCGCGCGGCAAGATACGCGGGTCATGATGTCCGCGGCCCCGCTTCAGAAGGCGCGCGCCGCCCTCGACAAGGGCGAGCTGACGACGGCTCTCGCGCTCATTCGACCCCTTCGAAATGGGCGTTTCTCGACACGCGGCGCACTGCTCGAGGCGGAGGCTCGGATGGCGGCGGGCGAGGTTCAACTCGCGCGGAAGGCCTTCGAAAGAGCTCTCCAAACTTCGGACCTACGGGTTACGAGCTTATCGGCCGCGAGGGGTCTCGTCCGTGCGCTCGAACGCCTCGGAGATCACACCGAGGCGCTGAAGTACCTGGACGCGCTCATCGAGGTTCGCGAGCTCTCGGATCGGGCGGCCCTCGAGTACCGCCGAGCTGAAATCCTGGCCGCCCTTGGTCGCCCGAAAGACGCCGCAGAAGCGGCCTCCAGGCTCATCATTCGTCGTCCCGAGTCCGCGGCCGCACGACGCGCGTCGGCGCTGCTCGATCAGCTCGTCGCGCGTGGCGTTCACCGTCCTCGACTGTCACCGGCGCTCGAATTCGCGCGCGCTCAGCGCCTGGCGAAACTTGGCGATCCCGATGAAGCACTGACCGCCATACGAAGTGGGGCCGAGCGGAATCCTCAGATGGCGCTCGCGTTCGCCGAGCTCGAGGTCGACCTGCTTCGCCGTGTCGATCGAGACATCCAGGCCGAGCAGATCCTTCGCCGCTTGCGGCGCGAAGGACGCAGCCCGCGGCCGGACGAGCTACTCTTCAAGCTTGGCCGCATCGCGCTGTCCCGCGACGACAACGCGCTCGCGGAGGCTTGGTTCGGAGAGCTCCTCTCGGCGTATCCTGATTCGACGGACGCTGAAGAAGCGGCGTTTTTCTCGGCATGGCTTCCTTTTCGCGATGCCGATTTCAAGCAAGGCGCCGCGCGGATGCGTGCATTCGCCGCGGCCCGTCGCGAGGCCGAGCGACGCCCCGAGGCTCTCTGGTTCGCCGCGTTCAATGCGTTCTTGGGACAAGATTTCGAGAACGCTGAGCTTGGCATGAGACAGCTCGAGGCCGAACACAGCACGTCCCCGCTCATTCCCAAGGCGCGGTACTGGCGCGCCCAGGTCGAAGCCGCTCAGCACGCGGTGGAGGCGGCGAGACGCGGGCTGCGCGTCGAGATGCATCGCGCGCCGCTGACATACTACGGATTTCTTGCGCGGGCCCGCCTTCAGGCGGCGGGCGAGGACACCGCCATGCCTGAGCCCCCGGACCACAGCCCGGTCGCGGATCCCTCGCGGATTGCCGCGACTTTGGGGCGCCAGCGACCTATCTTGATCGATCGCGCTCTGGCCTATCATGAGGCGGGGCTCGACGACTACGCCCGCGAGGATATCGCGGCCGCCGGTGCCTTCTTGAAGCGCGTCGATCGAGCGAAGCGCGACATTGTGCTCGATCTCCTGCACATCGTCGGCGCCCATCGCGATGAGTTCCGATACGCGCTCCGCTTCTTGCCCCGGGGTGGCGTGCTGCGTCCGCGCTCGAGAGCGACAACGAGAACAAGCGCAAGAGCCAGAACCAGAACCAGAGCCAGAACAAGCGCCACAACCGGAACTGAGCACAAGCCTGGGCTCGAGCCGAGCTCTGACATTGCTTCCGGCTCCGAGTCCGAGTCCGAGTCCGGGTCTGCGTCTGCGTCTGCGTCTGCGTCGGCGGAGCTCTTGGCCTGGACGATCACGCGTCACGCCTATCCCTTGGCCCACAAAGATGTCGTTGAGAAGGCATCCGCCGACTTTGGCGTCGCGCCTGAACTCGTGCTCGCGATCATGCGAACGGAGAGTCATTTCGATCCGAATGCTCGAAGCCACGTCGGGGCCTCGGGGCTCATGCAGCTTCTCCCCGTGACGGCCGAGAGAATCGGCGCCGAGGCGCCCAACCTTCAAGGCGCGGCGGCCCGGTTCCGGAGCCCAGACGCCAACATTCGGCTGGGCACTTGGTACATTCGGCGCTTGCTCGATCGATACGATGGCCAGATGGCGCCCGCGATTGCGGCGTACAACGCGGGACCGATCGCGGTCGACGGCTGGCTCGAGGACCTCGGGGGGCTGGATCTCGACGTCTTCGTTGAGCGGATCCCATACCGCGAGACGCGCGCCTACGTTCAGCGCGTGCTCGAAGCGTACTCCGTCTATGGACTTTTCGACCAGCGCCTCGACCTGTCTGTGCTCCTTGCGCAGATTCGTCGTGTCCCGCTCCCGTCGAATGGGGTAAGTTTCTAGCGGGATCGTTCGACAGAAGCCATGGCCAAGGCCGACAAGAAGAGGGCGAAAAGGCGCGACACTGAGAAGCTCCTCCGTGACTACGAGGCGCTGAAGACGCTCCTCGCTGAGTCAGGCGAAACGCTGGAGGACGAGAAGAAGAACCGGAAGACGTCGAAGCCGCGTCGCCACGAGCACGACGCGGACGACGATACGCCGGTCTCCCTCTCGGACGGGATCGCGGACGGGATCGCGGACGGTGACGAGGCCGGGGGGCGACGTCGGCGCTCAGGATGCCTATTCCCTCTCGCGGGGGCCGGCTTGGCGCTCGGAATCATCGCCGGTGGCCTCGAGTTCGATCGTTCGATCGAACGCGTCGACGCTGCGTTGGCGGCGGCGCCGGCCGCGGCGGCGATTCGTCTCGAGGCGGCCTCTTTGAGGCTGACCACGGCCTCCGTCACGCCCCCCGGCGGGCTCTTGGAGACCCTTCGCTCGATGGGCTACGAAGCAAGGCGCCCACTGGCGCCGGGTCGATTCTTGGCGCGCGCCGATGGCTGGCTCGAGATCGTGCCTTTTCGGCCGGAGCTTGGCCCGCAAGTCGGACCGAGTTTCGCGTCCGGTGGCGAAACCAAAGGATCGTTTGTGATTCGGATCGTCGGGCGAAGGGTCGTTTCTCTTCGGGATGCGGCCGACCATCCGCTTGAGGTCGCCGTGATTCCGTCCGGCGAGTTCGCGCGCATCCAGGGGCCTTCTTCCCGAAGTGAAGGACGCTTCATTCCTTACGACGAACTGCCCATCTCCCTCATCGACGCCGTGGTTGCGGCCGAGGATCAGCGGTTCTTCGAACACATGGGTTTGGATCCGATGGGCATCCTTCGCGCACTCTGGCGCAATGTCTCGCGCGGGCACATCGCGGAGGGGGGAAGTACGATCACGCAGCAGCTGGCGAAGAATCTCTTCTTGGGGCGCGAGCGGACACTGCATCGAAAGCTCGAGGAGGCGTTCTTGGCGCTGGCGATGGAAAGGCGTCTCTCGAAGGAAGAAATCCTCGAACGGTACATCAACACGGTGTACTTGGGACGACGAGGTTCGTCCTCGATCGTCGGCTTCCCCGATGCTGCCTACGCCTACTTTTCCCGCGGCCTCGACGAGTTGAACCTGAGCGAGATCGCGACACTCGTCGGAATGATTCCCGCGCCGAATCGGTATGCGCCGGACCGGCATCCGAAGCCGGCAAAAAGGCGTCGCGATCAGGTGCTGGCCTTGATGCGTGCGTCGGAGGTCTTGACCGAGGAAGCGTACCGAGAGGCTGCCGGATCTCAAGTTACGCTCCGGCCCGCACCCTTCGAGGGCCGAACCGCGCCCTTTTTCGTGGAACACGCCGATCACGAGCTCGCAACGATCTTGGGGGAAGATGTCGACGCGCAGGGCGGGTACGACGTGGAGACCAGCGTCGACCTCCGAATTCAGAGCATCTCGGAGAAGGCGCTGGCCGAGGGACTTCGGAAACTCGAGGCCGAGACGAAGGTACCGCTCGAGGGTTCGGTCGTCGTACTCTCGGCGGAGACCGGCGCCATCTTAGCCTTGGTTGGCGGTCGAAGCTTTGGCGCGAGCCAGTTCAACCGTGCTGTCTCCGCGCGACGGCCCATCGGATCTTTGGTCAAACCGCTGATCGTCTTGGCCGCCGTCGAAGAGAAAGGTGAGGCGATTACGCCGCGGCTCGAGCTCCTCGACGAACCGCTGGTCGTCAAGACGTCCCAAGGCAGCTACCGGCCGAAAAACATCGATGGCAAGTTTCGGGGGAAGGTCACCTTGCGTACCGCCATCGAGCATTCGCTCAACATTCCGTTCGTGCGGCTAACGCAGTCGGTGGGCGTGGATGTGGTTCGGCGGTACCTCGGCTTTCTGGGCCTTCACGCACCGCGGGACATCGGGCTGTCGATTGCGCTCGGTGCGATCGACGCCTCGCCGCTCGAGGTGGCGTCGGCCTTCTCGGTCTTGGCTTCATATGGCGTCTTGCGGGCCCCGTACTCGATCGCCAGGGTGAGTGATCCCGACGGCACAACGGTCTTTGCGCATGAGCCCAAGGCCCGGAGACTTGCCTCGCCCCAGGCCGCCTACTTGGTCGCGGATCTGATGCGAGGCGTGGTGGAACACGGCACGGGCCGGCGCGTTCGCGCGCTGGGCTACGATGGCGAAGTTGCGGGCAAGACGGGTACCAGCAATGAAACGAAAGACGCGTGGTTCGTAGGGTTCGATCGCGAGTTGGTGGTGGTTGTCTGGGTTGGCGCGGATCAGCCACAGTCCATCGGTCGCACTGGGAGTCGCGCGGCGCTGCCCATCTTTGCGCGCGTGATGGAGGAGATCCGAGGTCAAGACGCGCCGCCGCAGAATTTCATCCCGGCAGGACTCGCGACGGTCACCATTTGTTCGGCCTCCGGTCTTCTCCCAACCGAGGGCTGTCCCGAGACGGCGAAGGAGCTCTTCTGGAGTGATGACGTGCCGAGCGAGCCATGCACGATGCATGGTCCTGCGGGTTGGATCGATGCGCTCTTCGAGATGACGCGGGATCTTCAGGCTCCTTGAACATCCCACCTTGCCCATCCCTTTTTTCGCTCCTCTTTCTTCCTCCTCTTGTCGGCCGGGCGGCTCAGGTCCTAAGGATTCAGGCTTTTTGAGCGAGATCTTCACGGCTTGACGAAATCCTGATGACGGGCTGTTCTTCTGCGGGGGAGATTTGGCATGGCACGCATCTTCGAGGACAATTCACGCAGCATCGGCGGCACGCCGCTCGTCGAAGTCAAGAGACTCACAACGGGGGCCAAGGCCCGGGTCCTCGCGAAGATCGAAGGCCGAAATCCTGCCTATTCCGTGAAATGCCGCATCGGCGCGTCGATGGTCTGGGATGCGGAGGCCAAAGGCGCACTCAAGCCAGGCCGCACGATCGTCGAGGCGACGAGCGGGAACACCGGTATCGCGCTCGCTTTTGCTGCCGCCAGCCGCGGCTATCCGTGTACGCTGACGATGCCCGAGACGATGAGTCTCGAGCGGCGCAAGGTTCTCCTCGCATTTGGCGCAAAGCTGATCCTCACGCCCGGCGCGCTCGGAATGAAAGGCGCGATTGCGAAGGCCAGCGCCCTCGTCGCTGAGGATCCAGATCGCTACGTTGCGATGCAGCAGTTCGACAACCCTGCGAACCCGGCTATTCATGCGCGGACGACCGGACCGGAGATCTTTGACGACACGGATGGAAAGGTTGACGTGATTGTTTGTGGGGTGGGCACGGGGGGCACCATCACCGGCGTTTCGCGATATTTGAAGACCGAGCGGAAGCACAAGGTACAAAGTGTTGCCGTGGAGCCCGCCGAGTCGCCTGTCATATCGCAGACGCTTGCTTCGCAGCCCGTTGTTCCCGGTCCGCACAAGATACAAGGCATTGGCGCGGGCTTCGTGCCCAAGAACCTCGACATCACGCTCATTGATCGGGTGGAAAAGGTGACGAGCGAGGAAGCGATAGCCATGGCGAGGCGCTTGGCCCGCGAAGAAGGTATCCTGTGTGGAATCTCGTGCGGCGCGGCGATGGTTGCGGCCCTTCGGCTGGCATTTGATCCAGACTTCGCCAACCAAACCATCGTCGTGGTCTTGCCCGACGCTGGCGAGCGCTACTTGTCGGGCGTCCTGTTTGATGGTCTCTTCACCGATGTGGAATCGATGCAGCCGGTCGAGGTCACGGTCTAGCCGCATGGGCGCCTGCGACGACAACGACGGACCGGCCGACGCGCGTCGATCGCTCGACGTCTTGGTCGAAGCGCTCCTCGCGAGCTATCGATCGGATGCGCGCGGCCACCGCATCAACAAGCAACACATTCCGTCTCGAGACCAGATCATCGAGATCGTCGAGCTTCTCCTGCAGGTCTTCTATCCCGGCTACTTCGGGCGACAAGATCTGACCGATGAGAACCTCTCGTATCACGTTGGAGAACTCCTCTCGACGCTGCGGCAGAAGCTGGCGATCGAGGTCGCACGGTGTCTCTGCTTCGCCGCAGAGAATGGCGGGGCCCCGACGGTCGGAAAGGAGACGACATCGTGCGAACTCGCCGATCGGATTGTCGCTGACCTACCGCGGATTCGCGCGTTGCTCATCGACGACATTCAAGCCGCCTTCGATGGTGATCCTGCAGCCAGCAGCCTCGACGAGGTCATCCTCGCGTATCCGGGTCTTTTGGCGGTCACGATCCATCGGGTTGCGCACGAGTTGCATCGGCTCGGCGTCCCACTGATGCCGCGCATCATGTCGGAATGGGCGCATGCGCAGACCGGAGCCGACATCCATCCGGGTGCTCGCATCGGACGAAGCTTCTTCATCGACCACGCGACAGGTGTGGTCATCGGCGAGACGAGCGCCATCGGGACCCGAGTGAAGCTGTACCAGGGCGTGACCCTCGGCGCGCTTTCCCACCCCCGTGATGCTCAAGGTCGTGTCATTCGAAACGCCAAGCGGCACCCAACGGTCGAAGACGGGGTGACCATCTATGCGAATGCGACGGTCTTGGGCGGGGAGACCGTCGTGGGCGAGGGCACGCTCGTGGGTGGCTCCGTGTTCATCGCGAAGAGCACACCGCCCCGGTCCCGCGTCGCGATGAAGCCGCCAGAGCTCCACGTCAAAGAGGACGCCCCCGCGGTCGATTTCGAGATCTAAGGGAAGCGCCACCAGGAAGCGCCCATCGAGAAGGCCCTCGCCGAGGATCAAAATCTCCCGCCGAAGTGTCCGGCGGAGCAGACACCCTGTCCTTGGGCGCGACGGTCGGTCCAAGGAGTTTGGCCATTGTATCGTCTGGCATGTGAAGTGCTCTCTGCTTCGTCTCGGAGAAGGCCCTTTCGGGGGCCGCACCTAGGCGCGTGGGTGGGGGCGCATGGGTGGGGGCGCATGGCGCGCGAGAAGAGAGGGGTAGAACTTTGGTAGCGAACGACGAGAAGGAGGTTGAACTGGAGCCGGGGCAGGTACAAGCCATCATCGACCAGCTCGACCCCGTAAGTGTGTGTATTCTCCATCACTACGCGGAATCCGAGCGGGCGACCGGATTTGCCCTGGACGCAGAAGAGGTGTCCGCCATCAAGCGGGCGCTGGAGCGGCTGAGCGGGACCGACGAGCTGCGTCGCTGTGCCATTGGCCTCCTGTATTTGGCTCAGGCCTTCGAGGAGAACCAGTCGCCGGAGGCCGCGAAGGCGCTCTATTCGCTCATGTCATGGCCTCCGATCATGGAGGCCATCGGCGACCTTTGGCGGCAAGGCCTGGACCCAACGCTCGAGCGTGCGGCCAGCAAGGTCGTGGGCTCCGACAGCCTCAGTCAAGTCCGGACGCTTTCTCAGCTCGATCGCCTTTCGCCACCGTTCCGCGAGACCGTTCTGCGGTTCCTGGAGGGTGTTGAAGGCGAGAGCACCCTGGTTCCCAAGGCGGACCTGGTGAAGCTTCAGAAGCTCCTGCCGGGCCATAAGCGTCTTTCGACGCTCAAGAGGGCGCTGTTCGACAGGGTTCTGGCTCGTCGGGATGGATCCGATTATTCGATGGCGCTTCGAGACGGCGACGAGATCTGTCGCCTGCCGATGTCCGAGTTTGCCCGGATCCTGGAAGTCCGTTGAACCCTTTGGGACCCGAGACCTCTCTCAGAAGGCGGGAGGTCGATGTCTATGCATGTAGAACGGGTCCTGCGCTTGATCGCAGGGGTGGTGATTCTCATCGGGGTCGCTCTGACGCTCTGGGTAGATCCGCGATGGATTTGGCTCGTCGGCTTCGTCGGGCTCAATCTCGCGCAATCGGCGTTCACGGACTGGTGTCCGGCGCTCTTTGTTCTCAAGAAGGCAGGACTTCCTTCCTGTTCCAGTGGGCGGAGCTCTGGGTAGGCTTAACTTAACCTTAACTCAACGTCAGCGCCCAAAGGCAGGCTCCGGTCGCGAGGGCTGCGCCAATCAGCACACCGAAAAGCAGCCCCCAAAGCGTACTCGCCGCGGGATAGGATATCGACCAACGCCGTGCGCGGTCCTGGGATGGGTGCCCGCGAACATTGTCGGGTACGCGCACCGGCACGGCTGACGGGGCTTCGTCCCACCGGGTCGACGGCGCGCGCGGAAGGGCGCTGGGGTCTGAGCCTGAATTCGAACGCGTCGCGATGGATGGCGTCAGCGCGGGAACGGCGCGAAGGCTTCGCGTCACCGAGGCGGCGTCTGGTCGAGCGTTCGCGAGCGCAGACCGGTTCGGGTCCGTCATGGGGGCGTCGATCATCACAACCGCACCCCCGGCGGGCTCGGTCGAGTCTCGCGCCGGCCCCGCATGTGCGCTCGAAAGCAGCTCGATTTCGATCTCGATCAACGTCGGGTCGGTGTCGTCGTAGGGCGACTCCGGAATCGCGCGGAGGCTCAGCGCCGCGGGGCGTTCGCGTTGCTGTTCGGGCGGGAGGTCAGGCGCCGATCGATAGAGAGTTCGGAGGAAACGGGTCATTTCGGCGTGCGAGCCGCGCCCATGACTGCGCGCCGAGATGGCCTCGAGCAGCTCCGCAAACTCGAGGGCCGAGTCGAAGCGCCTTTCGGGCGCAAGGGCGAGCGCGGTCTTGAGGGCCTCGACCAGGTCGTTGGGCGCTTCACGTCCCTCAAAGATACGCCCGATCGTCCGACTGCGTTCCTCAGAGACAATGGCCAAGAGTGTCTCCGGGATGGTGGCGCGATCCCAGAGCGCACCGCCCATGATCGCTTCCGCCAGAACAACGCCGGCCGAATAGATGTCGCTCTTCACCGATGCGGCCTCGCCGTAGACCTGTTCCGGGGCAACGTACCGTGCCTTACCTCGGATGGATCGCGGGGCGGTACACTTGGGGGCGTTCACGCTTTTCGCGATTCCGAAGTCGGTCAGTTTGACCTCGCCGAAGAAGCTTACCAAGATGTTCCCCGGCGTAACGTCGCGATGGACAATGCAACGTGGATGGCCAGACGCATCGCGCAGCGTGTGGGCGTAGTGGAGCCCTCGAAGCGCTTGCGCCACGACGTGGAGCGCGATCGCAAAGGGCATGTCTTGGCCGGAAGCGACCGAGCGCTGGATGATCTGGTGAAAGTTCCGACCGCAAAGATACTCCATCACCAAGAAGGGCCAACCTTCGATGAGCGCGAGGTCGAAAACGCGGACGATGTTCGGATGGTCGAGCGCGGCCATCAACCTCGCCTCACGCATGAAGAGATCGTAGGCTAACGTGTCTCCGAGATCCTGGGAGCGCAGTCCTTTGAGGACAACCTTCCGCTCGAAACCTTCTGGACCTTCGCGCTTTGCGAGAAGGATCTCGCCCATGCCGCCTCGATGGAGCGTGTTGATGATTGTGTAGCCACAGCCCTCGCCGCGCTTGGGCGGGGCGAAGGCCCCATCGTGCGTGGATGCGTCGGTCTCGTCGCGCGCGACGATTTCGTGGGGCGGCATGGGTTTTGGACCTCGCGAGGAGATTGTCGGCGGGGCCCTTCGCCGTGGTGTGCAAAACTTTGGGGCGACGAGTTTGCTGCCCCCGAACATGAAGCCAGTCTCGTGGCTTTACGGTGCGCGATCCGTCTCCAGTTCGAAGGGGACGTCGAAGGCCACCATCAGTCCGCGATGCCCAAGACGCCTCGTGGGGCGGGTCGAGAGCTCAAGCCCGAATCCGTGGACGCCCAGCCGGACGGGGTAGAGAAAGCGGCGGTCCAGGGTGATGCCGATCGAAGCGAGGCGCCACACGAGCAGGGCACCCCTATCTGCTTCGGACCCCAGAATCGGGGCCACTGCGCTATCTGGCCCCCGTCGCGTCTCATAGCGCAAGACGAAGGGGGCGATATCGGCCCCGGCGTCGAAGCTCACGGTCTTACACAGCGCCACGCTGACACGAGCGTGCACGCCAAGTCCCAAGCCGCCATGAAGGGGAATGATCTCGTGAAAGGGGACCCGCACTCGCGGCGAGTTCTCGGCCGTCTCGGCTCTTGGGTGAACGTGCGCGTTGTGCATGCCGTAGTACACGCCCAGCCCGAGGGCGAGGCTGACCGTCACGGGGCCTTCCCCAACGTCGACGCGACCCCTTCCAATGAGCGGTGCCTGAACCCAGGTGCTCTCGACGAGGGTGCCCGTTGCGCTCGAGCTATGATGACCCTGGATCCAGCCTCCGGTCATGAGCAAATCAAAGGGCACCGGCCCGCGAAAGATTCGCACCGAAAGCTCGCTGTAGCCGCCGAGCCCCAGGCCGCAGGTCCCGTCCTGCTCGTCGCACCTCGCGGGAATGCTGCGACCGAGCCACCAGACGTTGCGGATCTCGGCGTGGCTGAGGCCCGACCATGATGGACCGGCCACTGCGCGGAGGAGCGCGATCTCGCTCGCGACCAGTACGGACCATGTCGTGCCGTAAAGTACGCGGGCCGAGATCAAACCCGTCACCCCCTTGATATGCGGTGCCGACCAACTCCTCGCTGAGGCCGCCCACGCCGCCGTCATGAGGATGGACCAGCCTCCGTCAACGATCGCCGACCACTGCACATGCCGCAGCGGGTCGGGCTCCGACGCGTCGCTTCGCGGGTGATGTGTTTCACCTTTGCCGGTCCGGTCGGCGTCGCCAACATCACGCGCATCCTCAGCATCACGCGCATCACGCGCATCACGAGCAGGATCAGCACCGCCGGCCGGGTGGGCCTCCTCCCCCTCAACCTGCGGCCGTGCGGCTGCGTCGTGGGGCGCTGCGACATCGCCGAGCCCGACGAACGTTGCGAGCACCCAAGCCGCGTAGGTCCTACCGATCTTCAGCGCGCACATCCGAAGCCAGATCGGCCGAATCACCTTCGGCAAACTGGAGTTCATAGAGCTTGCGATAGATGCCGCCTCGCGCAAGCAGCTGATCGTGAGAGCCCTCTTCAACGACGCGACCGCCGGACAAGACGACGATCCGGTCCGCGCGTCGAATCGTGGACAGCCGGTGCGCGATGATGATGGCCGTGCGGTCCTCGATCAGCGCGTCGAGCCCACGTTGAATCAGCGCCTCGGTTTCGGGGTCCACGGAACTTGTTGCCTCGTCCAGGATGAGAAGTTCGGGGTCTAGCGCCAGCGCCCGCGCAAAGGCCACCAATTGCCGCTCGCCCGCGCTTAGTCGGCTCCCTCGCTCGCCCACCGGGGCGTCCCAGCCTTTGGGGGTTCGCTCGATGACCGCGTCGGCGCACGTTCGTCGAGCCGCCGCTTCGAGGCGTGCCGATGTCGGGTCGTCCACGCCAAACGCGATGTTCTCGCGGATGGTTCCATCGAAGAGGTAGGGGTCCTGCAGGACAATGGCAATGCGACCCCGCAAGGCTCGCAGGGGGACCTGACGAGTGTCGACCCCATCGAAACGAATCGAGCCCGAGGTCGGGTCGTAGAAGCGCGTGAGCAGCTTGACGATCGTGGACTTGCCGGCCCCGGTGGGACCGACGATCGCGATTTTCTCTCCTCGACCGACCGAGAGACTTAGCCCCGTCAAGACCATCTTCTCGTCAGGGCCGTATTGAAAAACCACGTCTTGAAACTCGACCGCGCGCACGAGGGGAGGACAGGACACGGGGGTCGGCGGATCGATGAGGGTGGGCTCTTCGTCCAAGAGGCTCACGCAGCGTTCGGCGGAGGCCATCGCCGACTGAAGAACCGTGTATTTGGTCGAAAGCTCCGTGATCGGTTGGAAAAAGCGGCGGAGATATTCGACGAACGCTACAAACAGCCCAACCTCGACCGTCCCGTCATCGAGGATGTGAAGACCGAGGAGCAGTATCAAGGCGATCGCACAGAGCGAAATGGCTTCAACGACCGCATAGGTGATCGCGTCATAGCGAATGGCTTGGAAGTTTGCGTCCTTGTACTCGCGGTTGATCTGTTCGAAATCGTCGAAGGTCGTCCGTTGTTGGTTGAAGGTCTGAATAATGGACATGCCCGAGATGGCTTCATTCAAGAAGGCGTTCATCTGAGAGAGCAGCGTCCGAACTCGACGAAACGCATCGCGAGCCCGGCTTCTCATGGCCAGCGTGAACGCGAGGAGAATCGGAAGCGTCGAGAAAGCATACAGCGAGAGCTTCCAGTCGAGCGCGGTCATCATGATCACGATCCCGGCAAGCATGACGAGATCGCCGACGATGCTGATCGCGCCCGTCGAGAACGTTTCCGAAAGCGCTTCGACATCGTTCGTCACCCGTGTCATGAGCCTCCCGACCGGGTTCCGCTCGATGTACGCGAGATCAACCGATTGGAGCTTCCGAAAGAGCGCCATCCGCAAGTCGCGGGTGACGCGCTGCCCAAGAAGCTGAGTCAGAATCGTCTGAAGGAATCGACCCCCGAACTCGGCGATCGTGATGGCGACGAGGCCGGCGATGAGCCAGCCAAAGCCCTCCGGCTGACGTGGCACGATATACCGATCGAGCGCGACCTTCATGAGGTACGGCTGGAAAAGCTGAAGGACCGAGACGAGCGGATAGCTGAGAGCCGCCAGAAAAAGGATCCCACGATGGGGGCGAAAGAAGACGCCGAGGCGCCGGACCAATCGAGCGTCGTACGCTTTTCCAAAGGAAACCTCCGGCGTGAGGCCTCCCCCTGAGAGTCCTTTACGGCCGGGCCCCGAGGAACGAGCCGACGACGACGGCTTTGCCATGGTGGGGGTCATTGCGAGCCTCTTTGGGGCTGGGCGCCACGGTCGTCTTGGCGTTGGGCTTGACCGTCGGCAAGCCCGTCGGCAAGCTCAGCACCCGCGACGGCCTCGCGAAGTCGCTGGCGACGATGCATACGTGCATAAACGCCGCCTCTCGCCAGAAGCTCGGCCTCGGTCCCTTGCTCGATGATGCGTCCACGTTCAAGCACGATGATGCGGTGTGCTCTCGCGGCGAAGGCCAAGCGGTGAGTCGCGATCACAAGGGTCCGGCTCGTTTCCGAGGCCGTCAGGGCGTCGAGGATCTTCGACTCGGTCTCGGTGTCGACGGACGAGAGCGTATCGTCGAGGAGAAGAATCTTCGAGCCTGGTAGGAGCGCCCGCGCCAAGGTTGCGCGCTGGCGCTGGCCGCCCGACAACGTGATCCCGCGCTCGCCCACGAGCGTATCGAGGCGACCCGGAAAGGTCGCAACGTCGGCATCGAGACTGGCAAGGCGTGTCGCTTGCTCGACCCGCTCGACGCTCGCGGAGGGATCGCCAAAGGCGATGTTGTCGGACAGCGTCCGGGAGAACAAGAATGCGTCCTGGGGCGCGTAGCCGAAGCTCCGCCGGACTTGCTCGAGCTGGAGGTCGAGGACGTCGATGCCGTCCATGAAGATGGTGCCGGGCGGAACCTTGATGAGTCGGGCTAGGGTCTTGAGAAGGGTCGACTTCCCGGACCCTGTACGGCCCACGAGGACGACGATCTGCCCGGGTTCGATCGTGAAGACAATGTCGTCGAGCGCCGGCGTTGACGCGCCCTCGTATGTGACCGTGAGATGTCGAACGTCGATCCGACCCGAGAGCGGGGCATCAGCCTTGGATCGCACTTCGCGACCAACGGCTCGGGCATCCGTTGGAGCACCCGTCGGAGCACCCGTCGGAGCATCCGCGGGCCCGTCACCCGGACCGTCCACGATCTCCGGCACGCTTCGGAAGATGTCGTTGAGTCGATCCATCGCGGAGACGCCTCGCTGCCAAAGGGAAATCGTCCACCCCAGAGCAATGGTTGGCCAGGTGAGGGCGGCAAGGTAGGCATTGAACTCGACGAATTCGCCCACCGTCATGGTGCCGCTGATGATCCGTTGGCCGCCGAAATACAACACGACGACCGAGCCGATGGCCCCAAAGAGCCCCATCAGCGGAAACATCAACCCACGGACGCGAGCCAGGCGGATGTTGCTCTCGAGATACCGCTCGTTCAGCTCGACGAAGCGTTCCGCTTCCGCCATCTCCTGACGATATGCGCGAACGGTCATCGCTCCGCTCAGGTTCTCCTGGACTTTTGATGACAGCGCACCCAAGCGATCCTGCGCCTCGCGATTGTAGGCGTACATGCGCCGCGCAAACTGTCGGCCCAACAAGAGGAGCACCGGCAGGGTGGAGAGGGCATAGAGCGACAGCCAAGCATCCCGCCGAACCAGGAGCGGAATGGCGACCAGATAGGCGAGGAGCGTATTCGTTAGGTTCAAGATGCCGGGGCCCAGGAGAAGCCGAACTTGGGTGAGGTCGTTCACCAGGCGACTCATGACCTGACCGAGCGGAAGACGCTGATAGAATGCGGGCTCGACCGCTTCGAGATGCAAGAAGCAATCGTTTCGAATGTCGTACTCGACCCAGCGACCGCTGTTGAAGATTAAGACCCGCGACGCAACCCGTGCCAGACCGCCGAAGACGGCCACCGCCACGAGCGCACCCGCGGCCTCAAAAACCTTCGACGCGTCGCGCGCGAGCACGCCATCGGTGGCCATGCGAAGGAGCTGGGGTGCAGACAGCGCGAAGGCCTGCGTGATGACCAGGCACACCATGCCCAGCCCGAAGAGGCCCCGATACTTTCCAAAATAATCCCGGATGCGGCGGTTGCCGCTATCCATGCGCTTAGGCTTCAAGGTTGTCGCTTACGTCCGAAGGCTCACTACTGAAGTTCGCAGGTCGCGGGATAGGAGGCAATGTTTCCGGGCGGGGCGCAGTTGAAGCCGGAGCCGCAAAACATCTGAGCCTGCGGGCCCGGCAAGCAGCGAGGATGCTCAATCGCCACCGGAAATGCCGGATAGGTGTCAGGACACGTTTGGGAGGGCACACCGCCTTCGCCACATCGACATCGTCCCGCAACGCCATTCTCGGGGTCGGCGCCCACACAGCTAAGACCCCCGCAGTCATCATCCGTAGTGCAAGGGAGGAACGTTGGGGCGCATATCCAGCCTCGAGGGCACTGATGGTTGCTGTCCGAAGCCTCGGGATTGCATGTCACGGAGCAGACGCCGACTTCTTCGGCGATTCCGTAGCAGAACTCCTGCTCCTGGAAGGGCTGGCCGCCGTTGATCGCGGGATCGACGTTGTAGCCGGCCGTCCATCCCGAATTGCACTCCGGTGGCTGACCTTCCTCCGGCATCGCGCCGGTGCAGCGCTGGCACCAGGGCGGAGTGGCCATCGGGAAGCACTCACCGGGCTGAGCCTGCACGCCCGCGGATACGTCGAGACACGCGGATGGGTCCTCGTATGGAGAGTCGACCTCTCCGCAGCAGAACTCGTGAAGCCCACATTGGAGGACGCGGTTCGTGCAACCGGGATTGCAACACGCGCCCACCGCGCTCTCGTCCGTTTTCTCGGGGAGGGCACGGCACTCCGCCCGCGAATACTCGCCGGGCGTGCCTTGGCGGCAGACTTCGCCGGCCAGACAGTCGTCGGCGGCGTAGCATCCTTCGACGCAGGCCGGGGGTGCCCGTGTCGCATCGCAGACAAGCCCCGGGGCGGGGCAGTCCTCTGGGATCTCACACCCAAGGGGTGCGCAGGCGTTTTCGTCTCGGTGACCCTTGAAGATCCGTGGAGGTGGCTGGTTCGGTCGATTGCAGTAGGTGCCATCGCCGTATCTCGGATTGGCCGTGCAGTCTTCGTTCGATGCGCAGGGCAGCGCGCAGAACCCGTCCAAGTGGCACACGCGGCCGGCGGGACAGCTATCCTTGGTGCATCCCGCGATGCAGAGGCCGTTCTTGGGATTGCACGTCGGGAGGTCGTCCGGGCAGTCGGCGTCCGTCTGGCACGCGCCCATGCAAAGACCGAGGATGCCAGGTTGGTCGTTCGTCGTGCAGAACGCGCCCTCAATGTCGGGACAGGCCGCGCCGGGACATATCTGATCGTTGCCCGGGCAGTTCTGGGCTGGGGTCGCCGCCGGACAGACGATCGGCTCGTCAGCGCATCCTTCACTGCGCATGCAGAGACCTTCCGCGTTCGCCACGAACCCGTCGGGACAGCCGAGTCGTGAGGGCGTTGCGCAGTAGCGCTTCGCGTCCGGATAGGTCACGCAGCGAATTTGCGTGCCGCCGAAGTCGGGGTGCATGCGGCCACAATCCGTATCTTCCTCGCACGGTTCGCAAGGCGCTCGCGACCGCGTGCACGTGCCCCCGTGCTCCGGGTCGCACCATGCCGTGAGGTGAAAGCCATGACCACAGTCGGCAGGGGAGACAAAATCGGAGCATTTGTCGCAGGATTGGTCGGTCGAGCAAGGTTCTCCGGGCCCGCATTCTCCGGTTTGGACGTTGCAGACCTCGCCCTCGGGGCAACCGTATGCCCAGCGGCCGCCTTGGTCGTGCCGACAGGGTGGCGGCCCGGAATCTGGGGGGCCCGCGTCGAACGCATCAGGGGCACCTCCGTCGTCGGCCTCGGCATCCACCGCCGCGACCGCGTCTGCGTCCGCGTTAACGCTCGCATCCGAGGCCTCCCCATCGACGGAGGCCACCGCAGCGTCTTGCCTCTCCGTCGCCTGGGCGCTCCCGGCGCTCTTCGTGCAGCCGACGCCCGCGACGAGAAGGGCGAGAACGAGTGGAGAGAGCGCCCGCGCGCGCGTCGGGTCAAGATCATGAGGATGCATTGGCGGTTGACCCTATAGGCACGGCCCTTCAAGCTTTTCAAGCGATATGCGACCGACCGAATCGTTCCCGGGGCCGAAGAGCACGCCGTCCTCGCGACCACAGCCGTGCTCTGCCCCTGAGTCTGCCCCTGAGCGCCAGGCCGAGCCTGGGGCCCCGGGCGAAAGTGAGGGTCAGGTCGCGCTGGCTGTGATCGCGGGGGTCGAGATCGAGCGGCTGGATGATGCCTCGATGGCCGTCGGGACGACGCCCGACGGTCGCGCCGTAATGGTCGCGGGCGCGTTGCCGGGCGAGGTCCTCACGATGCGCGTCGTCCGAACCAGTCGAAGGACGGGTCTCCTCTACGGCCAAATTCAAGAGGTCACGCGCCCAAGCCCCGACCGCGTTCCGTCGCCGTGCGCGAATTTCCTCCGGTGCGGAGGATGCGACCTGTTGCACGCGAACACCGAGGCGCAGCATCGCTTCAAAGAACGAAAGGTCTCGTCGGCGCTCGCTTCGCTTGGGGTTCGCGTCTCGAAGATCGTGCCCGCGCCGGCGAATTTCGGCTACCGGGCCTTCGCGAAGTTCGTCGTGGAAACGAGCGGTTCGCTCGGATCCTACGGGCCTCACAGCCACGACGTCGTGAGCATGTCGGGTTGCGTCGTCCACGCGCCGGAGATCGAGGCCATCGCCGAGAACGTGCGAGCCTGGCTCCATGCGCGCGCCGGACCTTTGGATCTCCGCTACGTATTGATGCGCGCCTCGACACTCACGCGTACCGTGGCGATCACGTTGGTCAGCCGTAGAGAGGAAGCCGAAGGCCTCACCTCACTTGTCGAACACCTCAAGGACGATGCGCGTGTCGCCCGGATCGGACTCCATGCCAACGCAACCGAAGGCGATGCGCTCCTTGGGGACGCGCCGGTGCGAACGAACTTTGATCGGGGTCCGCTCGAAGAGCGCCTGGACGACATCGTGCATTACATTGTGGAGGGCGCCTTCTCACAAGTGAATCCCACCGCCGCGGCCCGTGCGTACCGGCTCGTTTCGCAGCTCGCGATGCCGGTTGTGGGTGCTCGCGTCCTCGATCTCTACGCGGGCTCAGGCGGAATCGCTCTGCGTCTCCTCGCCGACGGCGCGCTCCACGTCGTCGCGGTGGAGAGCTCAGCCGCCGCGATCGAAGCCGCGCGCAATGCCGCGGCCGCGAATAGGGAGGGTGGGCTCAGCCTCTACGCCGAGCCCGTCGAGGCCTTCTTGCGCCGCATGCCGCCGCCTGAGAGTCGTTACGACGTCGTCGTGGCGAATCCGCCGCGCAAAGGGCTGAGCCCAACAGTGCTCGAAGGGCTCGCTCGACTCTCTTGGGAGCGCCTGGTCTACATGAGCTGCAATCCGTCGTCGCTGGCCCGCGATCTTGAGGATCTCGGTCGGCTGGATCCACGGATTCGGTTTGTCAGCGCGCACCCGGTCGACTTGTTCCCGCAAACGAAACACGTCGAAACAGTTGTACTCGCTGAGCGCGTCGCTCAGCGTTGAGCACATCGCTCTGCATATCGGCTCAACCACTGGTGTTGGGCCGCTGTCTCGGGAACGTCGATTCCGCGGGCCTCGCTGACGCGCTCGCATGCCGCTTCGACGGAATGTCCGAAGGCACGAACCATCAACGCACACGCGGTCAGGCCGGACCGACCGATGCCTGCGAAGCAATGAATGAGGAGCGAGCGTCCGTGCGTGAGCTCTTCCGTCAGCGCTTCGAGGAAGTCATCCATCGCGCCGTCCTCGGGGGGCACCGAGTGGTCCAAAATCGGATGATTCAAGAAGCGAATGCCGGCGGTTTCGCACCAGCCCGCCTCGGCCTCGAGGCCCAGTCGCGTGGTCTCTGCTTGCGTCAGGAGCGAGACCAAGACGTCGACCTGTCGGCTCTTGAAATAGCGAATCTCTTCCAAGAGCTTCTCGTTCCCGCGCGGATAGGGGATGATCGCCAGACGTCCGCCCCGTGCGTCCGTCTCGATCCACTCGAACAATCTTGGTATCACCCCTTCGACTCCTCCAACGGGCCCACGGTTTCAGGCCAATTATGTCCTACGCTCACCATCGGGTCTGACTCGCTATCTGGTTCCACCTGGTTTGACTCAAGCTGGAGGGAAGTAGATCGACTTGGAATGGGTGCATTGCGCAATCGAGGCCTGTCCGAAATCGCGCCCGTGTCCGGACAGCCGCGTCCCACCAAACGGGAGCGCTGCGTGGACGCGATCGCACTCATTGATCCAAACGATGCCCGTCTCTAGATGGCGTGCGAAGGACTGAGCCCGAACGAGGTCGCGTGTGAACAAAGCCGCCGACATCCCGTAGTCGGTGTTGTTGGCCATCGCCAGTGCCTGTTCTTCGGTGCGAAACGGCTGAATCGTAAGAATTGGGCCACGGACCTCTTCACGGGCGATGCGCATCTCGGGCGATACATCGATGAAGGCGGTAGGCAGCACATAGCATCCATCGGCCCGGGCCCGGGTGACGTCTCGGGCACCACCCACGACGACCTTCGCGCCTTCCTTGCGCCCGAGCTCAATATACCCGAGCACTGTCTTGAGATGGTTCTCGGAGATCATGGACCCGAGCTCGGTGTGTTCGTCGAGCGGATCGCCGAGCACAATGGAACGCCCGCGTGCCGCAATGGTGCTCGCAGCCTCTTCGTAGAGGCTTTCGTGGATGATGAGGCGCGCGCAAGCCGTGTTGCCCACGCAACGAGACGTGAAGATCGAATTCGCCACGGCAAGCAGTGCCGTTTTCAGCTCCCCGTCTTGGAAAACGATCGCCGCCGACTTTCCGCCAAGCTCGAGATGCACGGGCTTGAGGTTGCTCCGCGCGGCGCCAAGCAGCACGCGTCGGGCGGTTTCAATCGTGCCGCCGAACGTCAGCATCGAGATGCCGGGATGCTCGGCCATCGATGAACCCGCTTGTTCGCCGAAGCCTGGTACGACGTTGACGATGCCCGGCGGGAGCCCGGCATCATGCATAATCTCGGCCGCGCGCAGGACAGCGAGCGGCGCTTGCTCGGGCGGCTTCAAGATGATCGCCGAGCCCGCCGCGAGCGCGGCCGCGACTTTCCGAAGCGCCATGCCAAGCGGTTGGGTCCAGGGAAGAATCGAAGCGACGACCGGGTACGCTTCCTCGATGACCACCCCAAGTCCTTCGGCCCCGAGATCGTATGATTCGCCGCTGAGCCGCCCAACCCAGCCTGAGTAGTAGCGAAGCGCGGCGATGCCCTGCGCCAGGTCGTGATGGAAGACCTCGCGAAACGTCTTCCCCGTCTGTAGGGACTCCAAGATGGCGAGATCTTCGCCCGAGCGGCGGATCGCTTCGGCGATCATCCAGAGCAGATGGCCGCGATCGGTGGCCGACAGTTTACGCCAGCGATCGCGTTGCGCACGGGTTGCCGAGTCGACGGCCTTATCGACGTCCTTGGTCACGCCGGCGGGGGTGCGGCCAATAAACTCGCGGGTAGCCGGGTTGTGGATGGGAATGGTTTGCTTGCTCTCCGATTCCGCCTCGAGCCCCGACACATAGATGTGGGGCGTCTTCTCCTGTTCGATCCGCGTAAGTGTGTCCGCCCGAAGCTTTCTATTGCGCATGCGCAGTCCTCAGGTCAGCCTCAGACGGCCGGCAATCGGAGGTAGAAAACCCCAGTTTGGGACGTCCGACCCGACCGCCGGGAGGCTATCAGCTCACTCGCTTGGTCGCCATCGGGATGCCCGCCGAAAAAGCGCTTAAGAGCGAGCGGCTTTTCGCTTGCGAGCTTCCAGGGGCCTATGCTACTCCGCCAAGTCCGCGGAAAGGATGTCCCCCGAGGGGGGTGACACACACCGCAAGCGCGACGGCTTTGGAGGATTCTGGCGTGGCTAAATGCGAATTTACCGGCAAATCTCAGATGAGTGGCAATCTCGTGTCCCACTCGAATCGCAAGAGCCGCACGGTTCGGAAGGCCAACATCCGGTCGAAGAGGATCTTTGACCCCGAGAAGGGCATTTTCGTCCGGGTGAATGTTTCGGCGCGCGCGTTGCGAACGCTGTCCCGAAAGGGCTTGAGTGCCCTTTCGAAGAATCGATGATTGGATAAGGACTACAAGATGATAGGTGAGCGCCGAGATCGCGATCGCGATCGAGACCGAGATCGCGACCGCGATCGTGATGACAGAGACCGCGATGGTCGCGATGGCCGTGACGGAGGCCGACGTGGCGGTGGGGCTCGCCGCGGAGGGCGCCGCAAGGTCGATCCGTTCCTGGCCGACAAGACGCTCCAGCTCGACTGGCGAGACGCCCAACTCCTGTCGCGCTTCGTCACGGAGCGGGGCAAGATTGTGCCCCGACGCGTTTCCGGCGTTTGCGCGAAGAATCAGCGCAAGCTGGCGAAGGCGATTCGTCGCGCGCGACAAATGGGCCTCCTTCCTTACGGTGGTCACAAGACGCCTCTCCGCGGACTCCTGTAGGCTGCTGCTTCTCCAAGAACCTTCTCATTCTTCGAAGGTTTGCCGCCGGGCTGGCGTCCGAGTAGTAACGATATGCGAGGAGCCCGGATGAATTCGATCGCAAGCATCCTTTGTCTTTCCGTGACCGTGCTGCCGGCATGCGTCGGCCCGAAGTTGGTGATCCTCAACGGGGTCGAAATGACCTACGACGACGCCGCCAAGCGTCTTTATGAGCAGGGTGAGACGGCACTTTCGAATGGCGATCCTACGACTGCGCGCGCCCGATTCATGGAGGTAGTCAATCGTTTTGCCGACGCGCCGTCGGCCGCGGATGCCTTGTTCGCGCTGGGGGCCGTGCTCGAACGCGAGGAAGGATGCCGAGCCTCGGGTGCGTACCTTGGGCGGTTCTTGAATCAGCATCCCAGCCATCCGAAGGTGTCCGAAGCGAAGACCATCGTGGCGCGCTGCGAGGCCTCCGGGCAGCCGCTGAACGTGCCGGATACCGTGCACGAAGAAAATTTCCAGGACGCCAATACCGACAGCGATCGTCTCGATATCGCACAGAAGGCTGCGACCGACGCGACAGATGCCCGAAACTACGCCGGCACTGTGAGATGGCTCCTGCAAGCTCGAACCGTCGAGCAGGATTCGGCGGCGCGCGACGCACTCGAAGCGAAGATCACTGACCTCATCGATCGAAAGCTGAGCTTCGTCGAAATCCGACAGCTCCTAGAAGAGCAGGGGAACAACGTGGCGTTCCCGAGCGAGGTGCTCACCTACAAGCTCGGGCGCGTCCAGTATCACGCGCGTGACCTCGCGAGCGCAAAAGAGACGCTGGCTCGCTTCATCCAGTCGTGGCCGGCCAGCACGTACGCCGACGGCGCCCGGGGCCTCCTGGCACGCATTGACGCGCGGCAAGAGGTCGAGCCCCTCAAGGTGGGCGTATTCCTGCCCCTCTCGGGCGTTCATGAGACCTTTGGCAAGCATGCGCTCGAGGCCATTCGGTTGGGGCTGGGCAAGAAGTCGAAGATCGATCTCGTCGTGCGCGACACGAAGAGCGATCCGTCGCGGATCGCCGAGACGGTGAGTGGTCTGGTCCTCGAAGAGCACGTCATCGCGATTCTCGGGGGCATCTTCAGCTACGAGGCGGCTCCGGCCGCGTACAAGGCGCAAGAGCTCGGCGTTCCGTTTCTCACGATAAGCAAGACCGATGTCACGACCGCGGGGCCGTACGTCTTTCGCAACGCGCTTTCGGACGAAGCAGAGATGCGTGCGCTCGTGTCGCATGCCATGGACGTGCTCGGGATGAAGTCCTTCGCGATCCTGTACCCGCGCCACAACTATGGCGAAGAGCTCTACAATCTCTTCTGGGACGAGGTCGAAAAGCGAAACGGCGAGATCCGTGGGATCGAAGTCTACGAGAAGGACGACACGACGTTCAGCTGGCCGGTCAAGCGGCTTGTCGCTCGCGATCGTCTCGAGGGACGCGCGGACTACCGACGCGCGCTGGACGAATGCAATCGACAGCCCGATGCCTATCGGAAGGCGCGTTGCCGGGAGCAAGTGCAAAAAGACGTCAAGCCGCTGATCGATTTTGATGGGCTCTTCATTCCCGACTATCCCCGCACCGTCGCGATGATCTCGGCGGCGCTCGCGTTCGAGGACATCATTGTTGAGAAAGATCCCAAACGCCTTCGCGTCATTCGCCGGACTCTCGGTTACAATGTTCAGCCGGTGACGCTCCTCGGAACGAGTGGATGGAACTCCGAAAAGTTGGTCGACACATCTGGGCGAACCGTTGAGAACGCGATCTTCCCGGATGCGTTCTTCTCCGGCGCCGAGGATCGCCCGGCTGTGCAGTTCCTTCGAGCCTTCGAGAAGAAGTACGGGCGAACGCCGCTCACATATCCCGAGGCCCTCATGTACGATTCGATTCGCCTCATCAAGGCCGCGATCGAGGCCAGCCAGCCGACGTCTCGAGACGCGCTTCGAGAGGCGCTGCGGACGATTCACGATCACCCGGGCGCCTCCGGTAACATCTCGTTTACTCAGGGAAACGACGCCCAGCGTGCGCCTCGGATCCTAACCGTCAAAGACGGACGAATCGTTGAAATCCCGCGGGTCGAGAAGGACAAGCGGAAGACCCGACTCGACGCCCCGAACTGAATGGTTCAAGGTCAGAGCGGGCCGCTATGGTACAGATTCTCAAGCACTGGCAATCCGCGCCTCGGGCCTGCTCATACCTCCCATTAGAACGCGCGTCGCTCGAGTACCGGCTGATGCTTGGGCTTACGCCCGATGACCTCGACCGGCTGCTTGAGCGCGGCTGGCGTCGCTTCGGACCCGCGTATTTTCGCCCTGCGTGCTCACCCTGCGTGCAGTGCGTCTCTCTGCGGATCGATGTCGAGGCGTTCGCGCCCTCCCGAACGCAGAAGCGGGTGTGGAAGCAGGCTCAGCGATTCCGTGTGCGCGCTGGGCGACCGACGGTCGATCCTGCGCGGCTTGCGCTCTACCGTCGATGGCACGACGCACGGTCGGTTTCTAGAGGCTGGGAGCCGGATGTGATTCAGGCCGAGGAGTACTTTCATCAGTTCGCCTTTCCTCATCCCTGTGTTCGAGAGCTGGCCCTTTACGACGCCACAGCCCCTAATCCTGAAGCCGAACGTCTGATTGCCGTGGCCGTCATGGACGAGACCCCGTCCGCCTTGAGCGCGATATACACCTTCCACGACCCGGAATACGCCCGCTTTTCCCTGGGTACGGCCATGATTCTGCTTCAACGTTCGCTCGCCGCGGCCGCGCAGAAGCGGTGGCTTTATCTGGGCTATCGAGTCCTCGGATGCCCGTCGTCGGAGTACAAGAAGAGCTTCCGTCCGCACCAGCTTCTCATGGGAAGGCCAGATATGGGTGAAACGCCGCAGTGGGAGACCGCGAGTCTTTGCTTTGACAAGGAGCCGTCTCAGGTGGCTCATCTTCGGGTTGGGTGAAGGCTCTCGCGCCAAAATGGATATTGGGGTTCTCGATTGCTTGGGCGTCGTTGGTGGTGGTTTGGGCCATCAGCGCCCCTTCAGAAATCGAGAAAACGCCTTCGAGCCCCGAACAAGCCTCGGACGCGACACATCAACGCGAGCCGGCGACAGCAAGAAGGGCGAACCCAAGAAGCGCGCTCGAGGCTGAGGGCTCCCGGCAGGCTCAGGCTACGCTTCCGGTACGCCGCCGCGAAGCGCCGACAGACGACCGTGCGTCGTCGGGCGCGGCTCGCCATGCGCTTTCCGGCCTCGCCATGCGTCCACTTACGGAGACCGATCGCGAGACCTTCAAGGTTCCACCGCGTTGGTCGGGCGTCGTGGTGTCGCGCGTTGAGCCCGACTCAGCCGCCGACGCGATAGACCTTCGGGTGGGGGATGTCGTGGTGCAGGCGGGTCAGAAGAAAGTTGAGCACGAGGCCGACCTCGTGGAAGCAGTCGGGCAACGCGACCACACGGTCCTTACGATTATTCGCGGCGGATTCTTGTTCCAGCGCGTTCTTCGAGCACCGTACGCCGCGCGCACCTCCCGAGCGCCCGCTTTGCGTTCGGGTCATAAGTCGGCTGGGTGATTAGACGACCATGAAAGCCGTTCATCCTGAGCTTTTAAGACGTCAGCAACCCGGCCCAGTATTGGAGCCAGGACGGCGCCTTGCCCATTTCACCTTGGAGCGCCGCGTTGCGCTTGGAGGCATGGCGGAGATCTGGCTGGCTCGCGACGAAGATCGGCCCGGCTCCGCGCCCAGCGTCGCGCTCAAGGTTCTCCAGGCGGAGTTTGCGGCTGACCCGGTCTTTCGTGCGATGTTCCTCGACGAAGCCAACCTCATTCAGCGTGCGCGGCACGAGAACATCATCGAGCTGTACGAGAGTGTCGAGTCAGATGGCCTGCTGATTCAGGCCATGCCGTTCATCGATGGCTGTGACCTTCGGCATCTCGTGGGTCGCGCTCAAAAAGCGGGTATGCATCTCCCGCTCGAGGTGATCATGGCGGTCGCGTTGCCGATCGCGCGCGCGCTGCGGCACATCCACGGTCTGACGGACGAACGCGGACGCCCTCTCGAGATCGTGCACCGCGACGTGACGCCGCACAACGTGATGGTGGCCCGAGATGGACGCGTCTTGCTTCTCGACTTTGGAATCGCGCGTGCGACGGATCGTCTCGCGCGAACCAGAACGGGAATGATCAAAGGCAAGACCGCATACATGGCGCCTGAGCAGGCGGCTGCGGAACCCGTCTCGGCCCGAACGGATATCTTTGCGCTCGGGATCGTTCTTTGGGAGCTCTTGGCGATGCGCGCCTTGTTCAACGGCAAGACGGACGCAGCAATCATTCATCGCATCACGAGCCAGGACGCGCCCTCGATACAATCGATCGCCCCTGAGGTTCCCGACTCCATCGCGCGTACGGTCATGCATATGCTGGCTCGCGCGCCGGCTGCACGTCCGGCGACGATGGCCGACGTCGAGTGCGCACTCATGGCGTCGATTGAGCAACTTGGGCTCGCCCAGGCGTGCTCGCCGAACGCGTTGAGTCGCTTGGTTGCCCCGCTCATGGGCGCGGCCCGCGCGCGAACACTGCAGCTTTCGCTCGAGGACGTCGTCGATGCACGAATCAACGGCGAATCGAAAGAGGTGCCAGGCCTTCGGTCCTCCGTGTCGGGCGACGAGGGCCGCGAGGGCGGCGAGGATCTTGATGACGCTCTGGCCGCAATCATCCATGAATCGAGGGCGCCGAAGGATGCGGCCGAGCAAACCCGGAGCGATCCAACCATCACGATGTCCTTTCTCGATCTCGAGTCCGTGCGTAATGCGCTGACGGCGTCGAATACGTCGCCACGCCCGCGCGGTCGGTCATCGCCTCGACTCGAGGCCGCGTCGATCCCTCCCCCTGTCGATGTTCATGACATGGAGCTGGGTACAGCCCAGGACGGTTTGAGGATGCCCTCGCGCAGCGAGATTCGCGTCGCGGTCGAGGAGGTGGAGACAGTGGCGCTCCACGCGTCGGCCCTTCCGGACTTCGACGAAATCCGAGCGTCGATGGTGACGACGCCCGATCGTGCCTCGAGCCGGAGCCAGGACGATGGCGTTTTGCCCTCTCGGGCCGACGTCACGCGAACGCGGACAGGCTCGTTGCTCGACGCAAGTCCGTCCGACGACCTGCCGAACGACCTATCACGCCCCCACGATCTCTCTTACGCCCGCGAGCCATCGAGGCGCGCGTCCGCGCCTCCATACGCGCGGGGGCGTGAGCTCATGCCGCAACCGCCGGATGTCGCCTCCTCAGACCGAGACCTGTCTCCGTCTCCCGATCCGGCGGCGGCGCCCGCACACGGCCGATGGGATGTGGCGAGAATCCTGACCCTGCTCTCGGCCTCCCTTCTTCTGATCTCGATCGTGCTGTTGGTGCTGGCGATCGTCCGCGGTTCGGGCAGCTAGGACCCTGCGACCGAATCGAGCACATCGAGGGCCGAGCATCGTTCGGATCGGGATCTTGTCTGCTTGCCGACACCCTCTAGAGCGGTCGTTCCATATGGTCTAGGGCGCGCTGTCCATTTCTTGTTCCTCGGGGCTGAAGAGTCGCTGGATCAACAACGTAAGGCATGTTCGGTCGAGGCGGATGTGGACGGCCCGCAGGAGGTCGGCGATCGCCGAACGGAACTCTGCGGCCGACGAGAAGCGATCGCAGGGGGAGGGTGAGAGCGCGGTCTCGATGATCCAAGTCAGGGCCGGATGGAGGTCGGGCCGGTGTCGGTCGATGCGCGGCACGATCGCGCCTTGAGCGACCATATTGAGAAGGTCAGTTTCAGTGTCGGCCGTGAGCAGCAGGCGACCCGTGACGAGTTCGTACAGCACCACGCCGAGCGCGAAGAGGTCGCTTCGGTGATCAAGCGGCTCATTGCGGAGTTGCTCCGGAGCCATGTAACAGCAATAGCCCTTGCCTCCGCCAATGTTGAGGCCTCGGTGGGTTCGTCGCCGGGTGCTCGCGAAGCTCAAGCCAAAGTCTGACAGCCGAACACCGCCGGTCGGCGTCAGCAGAATGTTGGAGTGCGAGATGTCTCCGTGCAGGACCGGGAGCGGCTCTCCGTGGGCGCCGCGGAGGGTATGCGCATACTGCAAGGCTTCCAGCACTCGATCCGCGACGAAGAGCGCGACCTCCGTCGGGAACCCAAGTCTGCGCTGGCCGCATCGACTGAGCACGCGAAGCAGATTGAACCCTCGCACGAAGTCGGTCGCGACGTAGCTGCGGCCCTCGAGCGACCCGAGATCGCGCACCTCGACAATGTTTGGGTGGTGAAGCACCGCGTACCGCTGAGCTTGAACGAGGAGCGCGTCGTGGGCGCCGTCGTCGAGCGCGCGGGTTCGGCGAAGCGCGATGCGCTGAGACTCTCCGTCGACGAACAGTACGCTGAGCGCGAGCTCGGTCGACTCGCGGGCCGCAAGCACCCGCGTGACGTAGTAGGGACCGAAGGTGGCACCGCTCGTCTCGTTGTTCATTGCGACTCAACGGAGATGTACCACGGCTGTTTGGAGCGCTTCTGCTCCCCAAGATGCGCGGCTGTGGCCGTTTGAACGATGCCGCTGGTTGATGCCTACGGAGTGGGCCTGAGTGGCTTGGGCGTGAACCCGAGTGCGCCGAGAAGGAGGAAGAGCGGCGCTTTTCCGATATCTGTTCCGCTTGCGAGCTCAGGGCTCCTTCGTGAGCACGATGAGCTCGTTATCGGTCTGCCCCGGCCGGATCGTGACGGTCTTCGTCCGGTAGCCATTGGCGCGCGCGGTCACTTGGATCTCTCGGGTGCCCACCTCAACGTAGGTTTCATGCGGGTACTCACGGCCGTCTACAGTGAGGCTCGCGTGGGCGGGCAAGGCGCGAACCCACACGCGCGTCTGGGCCTTGGAAGACGTTGACTTTGTCGAGGCCTGGTCGGTCGGCTGAAGGTAAAGATACAAACCGCCGAGCCCCAACAACACGAGAAGGATCGCGATGGCGATCAGCATGCCCCTCTGTTGAGAGCCCGTGCCTCCTTGGGCTGCGACCGCGACCGCGGCGGCTGGGGCCGGGGCGGCGGCGGGGGCACGGGCTGGGGCGGGTGGCTCTGCAGCGGCAGAAGACGCGGCAGACGACGACACGGTGCGGGTCACCGCCGGCTTGCTCGTCGACGTGACATGGGCGGCCGCGACGACGTCGGGCGCCGGGGTGTCCGGCACTGAGCTCGGCTTGGCGTCACGCGATGCGGCGGGTGTCGGCGGCGCCTGCGTTGGCGCAGACGGGGACGCCAAAGGCATCTCGCGTTGTGGAGTCACGGGCTTTGGGAACGATATGGGCGCGGTGACTCCGGCCGTGGCCCCGGGGAGAGCCGCGGCGGGCTCGCCATGTTCCATGGGCGGCTGTGATTTTCCAAGGGGAGAGAGGGCCGCGGCCGGAGCGCGTGGCGAGCGGGACGGAGCGGCGGGCGGGATGCTGGATGGGGTGGCCGTCGGCCCAGCCGCCGCCGCATGGGTTGTGCGCTTCGGGGGCAACGGCGCCGGTGTTGGCCGGGCAGGCTTCGTGGAAGACACGACGTCCTTCGGCTGAGGCAGAAACTGTTTGGCCAAATCCTCTTCGGGGGCGAGGGCTGTTTCACCCTGTTCCTCAACCTCGAGAAGAAGGGCGAGCTCGCCCTGAACGCTGCGCGCGACTTCGCTGAGCGCTTCGTCGAGTGCGGGGAAGGCGGACGAGACCTGCGTTGACAGAGAGGGCAGTTGTTCTGGGCCAACCAGGCTCTGCCAAGCGGCAAAGCGTTCCGCGAAAGTGCTCTGCATCCAAGAGGCGATTTCGCGGTCCGCAGCATGTCGTTCGGCGAGCGCCGAGATCGACAGAACGTCGCGTGCTGATGCGGCATCGGAGAAGCGCTCCGGTGCGGCCGGACGAAGAAGCTTGCGGATGATGAGTTGAAGATCGATCGGGTACGGCTCACCCAACACGTCCTTGGGTTTTGGGATCTCGCCGCTCGTGATTCTCTTGGCTGCGTCCTTGGCATCACCAAACAGCCGTTCGGCCGTGGTGAGCTCATAGAGCATGATGCCGATCGAGAAGAGGTCTGAAGCGCGTGAGATCTCGGTGTCGTTGACGTGCTCGGGCGAACGATACCCGGCGCGACTTGCGGAGGCGCAGCGTTCTCGGTGCGCTTCCCCGGCTGGATCAATCACGTGCACTTGGCCATCGTATCCGACGAGGACATGCTCGGGGACAAGGTCGCCGTGAGCCCCGTTCTCTTCGATATTTTCAAGTTGATCTGCGATCCGCGACGCGATGGCGAGCGCGACGCCGATCGGTACTGGCTGCTTGGATTCGATCGCGTGGGCGAGAATCGTGCCCAAGCTCTCGCCCAAGACAGCAGGCGCAACGGCAAAGGCCTTCCCGCCTTGCTCGATCACCGCTTCGAGCGGTGCGCCCAACTTCAGGGCACCCGCGTACTCGAGCTCGAGCGTGAAGGTGTCGGGATCGACGCCCTTCTTGACCTCGCGCACGACGACCGGGGGACTCGACGGAGAACGGAATCCCAAATACACGATCGTTCGTCTCCCCTCGGCGAGCTTTGCCTTGAGCGCAATGCGCCCAATCGGAGGGGCTTGATCCGGGACGAGGTCGAATGGATGGCGCGTAGCTTTGGAGGACGTCATTGGACAGCGGCAGAATAGGACAGTTCTTTGAAATTTGATGCCCCCGTCTGTTCGGAGTTAGAATCATTTTTTGTATGGGCTGCCCATTGCGGCCGAAGGTGAGACAATTCGGGTCAAAGTAGGCTTCCTGGTGAGCATGTGAACATCGGCTGGCTGATCGAAATCTTTGTGGAAGCTGGCGTACGTCCGGAGACGGCCGAGCGCGCGGCGAAGGAGACCTTGACGCGCATCCTCCGAAGGCAGCGTTCCGTGGCCGAGCTTCTCCTTTTTCGCCAAGATCGACCGTTCTCGCTGCACCTCGTCCGCGATCCGCTGATCAGCTTGGCACGGATCCTAGGTGTGGGAGACGAGCGACTTCCGTTCGTGGACGACGATGACCGTCTATCGGTCGCGTCACTCGGGGAGGTCTTGGCCGATGTGGGCATGGACCCAGTCGTGGGCATCGCTTACGCCAAGGTGATCCAAGCCGCGTACGAACCTGAAGACCTTTATCAGCCGCTCTGGGAAATGCTCGGCCGGGAGGGGCGGGTTCAGCTTCGTGATCTCGCAAGGATGGACCTCCAGTCCATCCGAACGTCATGGCCTGAATTCAAGACGGACCCCTCAGAGGGTGATCTTGCGAAAGGTCGCGCCCGCGGTGAGGTCATCCGGGCGCAGCGTGTAGGCAAGAAGTCAAAGCCCCAGCCGTAGCGGCCACGCCGCCCACCGAGCCAAGTGGCATCGAGCAGAGAGGGACGGGCCGGGCCGAGCGGAATCAGAGCGCGAGCGCGTAGAGCTCGACGACGAGGGACTCATTGATGCCGAGTGGGCAGTCGTTCTCGGCGGGCTGAGACTTGACGGTACCCTTGAGGTTGGCGTCGTCTCGCTCCAGAAACGACGGCATCGGAAGAGACACCGGCGCTGCGACCTCCGCCGCGATCGCTTCGCGGTGCTTCCCGGTCACGCGCACCGAGATTTCGTCGCCCATCTTGCACTGATAGGACGGAATGTCGATCCGCGCGCCATTGACGTTGATGTGCCCATGGCCCACCAGCTGGCGAGCGCCGCGCATGGTTCGCGCGAAACCGAGGCGAAACACCACGTTGTCGAGGCGGCTCTCCAGAATGCGCAAGAGATACTCACCTGTGTTCCCCTTGCCCCGCTTGGCGCGCTTCATATAGCGGACGAGCTGATGCTCGCTCACCCCGTAGTGGGCGCGAAGCTTCTGCTTCTCACGGAGGCGGATGGCGTAGTCTGACAGCTTAATGCGCTGCGTCGGACCGTGCTGGCCCGGTGGATATGGGCGCCGAAGCTCTCGAGGCAAAATGAGGCCAGGGATATCAGCGCCGCCGAGCCGGCGAACGATCCTCAACCGAGGACCCGTGTAGCGAGACATAGGGCGACGTACATAAAGGACGGTTCAAACCCATGCAAGCAGAAAAGCAGGCATCTAGGGCTTACGGCGTTCGAGCTGGTCGAGCGCCTCGGGCAGGAACGGGGTGCTCAGGAGGACTTCCAGCGCATAGATGACATGCATCTGTTCCCGGGGATCACCGATGGCTTCGGCTTCCTTGCGTAGTCGAGCGAGCGTGCTCATGAATGCGTAGGCGGCCGCGCTCCCGCCGCCCGCGTGGCTGGCCTGGGGCGGTCGGGTCTGGGCCCGGATAGGCGGCTGGGTGCGGACCTCGCCCGCATCGAGCGCCGAATCATGGCCGCCGCGCGCCCGGGTGGCGCCCGGGTGCCCCGCGATCCGGTCGATCTTGGCGCGGATATCGGGGGGCATGGGTTCGTCTGAGACGGTCGCGGGTTCGTCCAGTGTCCCCCGTGAACCGTATCGGCGGGCCGGTGGCGAGAGGGCATTGTCGGTCGAGCGCATATCGTCCGGCCTCGACGAAAGCTCTTCGAGTTGGAGGTCAGAGGAAACGGACGCCGGCTCGCCGTCCGTCTCGGCCAAGCCTTCGGCGTTGTCGGCGCGTGCGTGCACCGCCTTACCCGAGACGCCGAGGACCGGCGAGGGGGTTCCATCGAGACTTGCGTCGTCAAAAAGGAGACGGACGACCTCGTCCGAGGGTGTCAGCGGTTTTCTGCGGGGAGGCGCGGCGTCCGCGCGCACATGCGCATCGAGCCCGTCGTGTCCCGCCCCGCCTACGCCGTCATCACCCTCTTCTTCGGTGGCGACGACCGGCGCGTCTCCGGTCACGATGTCCTCCGAAGCGCCTGCGGCAGCCCAGGTGGGAAGCACGCCGGCGTCCTCGTCCTCGTCCTCGCCCTCTGTTTCCGGTGTGTCGGGCAAGGATCGGAACGCTTCCTCGATCTCATCGGCATCGGCATCGGGATCGGGATCGGGATCAGCATCGAGATCGCCGACGTCGGCCGCGACTTGAGCGCGCGCGAATGGGGCGTCGGCCGCGACGTCAGCGGTTTCGTCCGGTTCGGCGTCAGCGTTGGCGAGAGGCGGAATCTCCGGGACATCGTCTCCTTCCTCGCCTTCACCCCAGAGTGGGGTTGAGGCTCGTGTTGGTTTGGGACGCGCTTCGATGGGCGCCGGGTGAGCGAGTTCAAGTGGGCACAGAAAGAGAAGAGAGGTCCTTCCGATCAGCATTCGGTCGCCGTGTTCCAGCGGTCGAACATCCGCGTAGTGTCCGTTGACGATCGTGCCGTTCGCCGAGCCCAGGTCGCGGAGATAGTAGCGACTGTCCTCATATTCATATCGGATCTCGCAGTGGCGTTTCGATGCGCGCGGATCTCTGAGGCAAATGTCGTTGCTGTCGACGCGCCCCACGGTCAGGACTTCGTACAGGTCGTAGGTCGCTTCGCCTTCGTCGGAAAGAACGCGGATTTGGGGGCTCGATGGTCGGGGGGTGGAAGGCGCCGCGGCGTGATCATCGTCCACCTCGGGTCGCTCGGCTTCCCCATCCGGCGACTCGGCGGGCGACACGTGGGTTCCCTGGTTTCCGCGTTCCAGCGCTGCGTCGTTGAGGTCCTGATCTTCAATCACCGCTTGAATTCCCTTCTCGCGTTTGCCCTCGCGGGCGCGCGCAGAGCGACGATAGGTCGCTTCGCACCCAGCGTGAAGATCCGGCCGTTCGGCTTGTGGCTTTTCAATCGGTGACGCCGGTCGTGGCGGGCTTCCGCAAAGCGCCATATTGGAGGAGAAAACCTAAGAAGAACAACAGCCTATGCAGGCACGAGGTGAGCGCCGCCCGGAAAGTCGGACGGGTGTCCGCCTGAGTCAGAGGGAAAGCGGCTGAGTGCGCTGCAGGTGTTCTTTGATGCGGGTGAGGAACGCGTTTCCACTTCGGCCGTCCACAACCCGATGATCGTAGGAGAGCGCCGCATACATCATGGGGCGAACGAAAATAGCGTCCTGGCCGTTGATCTCTTCCACGATCGCCCGCTTCTGGACGACGCCCATGCGGAGAATGGCGACTTCGGGCTGCCGAATGATCGAGACGCCGTACAAGTTCCCATCTCGTCCGGGGTTGCTGACGGTGAACGTTCCACCCGTGAAGTCCGAAGGCGCAAGGGTCCCGGCCCTTGCGCCGCGACTCAGGCGTTCGACGGCGCGCGCGAGTCCGAGAAGGCCCAGCTCATCTGCGGACCGAACGATGGGCACCACGAGGCCGTTGGCGGTTTCGGTGGCCACACCCACATTGATTTCGTTTCGGTAGGTGAGAGTCTCGCCTTCCATCGAGGCGTTCAGATCCGGAAAGGCGCGAAGGGCTGCGGCCAGCGCCGTGATCACGTACGGGAGGTAGGTGAGCCGAAGCCCTTGCGCTTCGGCGAATGCACGGTCTCGGGCGCGCGCAGCCTCAACGCGAGACATGTCGATCTCGGCCACCGCGAACACGTGTACCGCGGTGTCGAGACTCCTTCGAAGTTCGCGCGCGATCGCGCGCCGCCGTTTCGAAAGGCTCGTCGCCCGAGGGGCCCCGTTCGCTGAAGAGTCCACGTGAACGGGCGCATAGGATGCGGGGCCTGTGACTTCGGTCTTGGATACGGCGGCCGCCTTGGGCGCCGGCTCGAGTGTCCGCTCGAGTGCCCGCAGCATGTCGTTGCGGGTCACGCGGCCGTGACGTCCGGTGCCCCGGATCGTCAGGGGATCGAGGCCGCTTTGCCTCGCGATTCGGCGCACGGCGGGTGAGAGTCTCGCCGGGCCGACGGCGTCGAAGCGGGGGCGCGAGGTCAGCCGCCCGGTCGTCGGAACTACGCCCGCCGACTCCGGTTGCGCGTCCCCGCCGGCGTCGGTCGCCGGCCCCGAAATCCCGTCATCGATGACGGGCGGTCCGACGCGAATCTCTGCGATCGTGTGGCCCACGGCGACGGTGGCCCCTTCTGCGACGCAGTTCTCCAAGAGCCCAGTCTCGGGCGCTGGGATTTCGCTCGAGGCTTTGTCGGTCTCGATCGCGGCGATCGGCTGACCCCGGGTGACGCCCGTTCCCTCTGCGACGAGCCAGCGGACGAGGGTGGCCTCGACGATGCTTTCACCAAGCTGAGGCATGACCACCGCTTCGTAAGCGCGCTTGCTCTCAACGCCCATCCGACCATCACCTAGCCCTTTCCTGGTCTCCCATCAAGCGAGCGTAGGCCGACCGCGCCGCTTGACCCGGGCCGAGAGGACTGGAAAAAGCCCAGCTTAGGTGAGCCCAATCCATCCGCCGCCCCCATTGTCTCTGCCCGATGCCGAGGTCCCTCGACTCGGGGATGGGACTTTGAACCGGGGGCGGCGGCGTGAGCCCTCGCGGCTCGTGGAGGCCTACCGCTGGATGGTGCTCTCGCGCCGGCTCGAGATGAGAATCGTCGAGCTCTACCGCCAGGGCGTGGTGACCGGCGGTTGCTATACCGGCATCGGCAACGAGGCGACGAGCGTTGGAACGGCGCTCGTCCTCGAGGGTGGCGACGTTTTGGTGCCCACCCATCGAGACATGGGGTCGCATCTGGTTCGCGGACACACGCCGCTCGAGATCATGCGCCAGTATCTGAAGCGCGCCACGAGCCAGACCGGAGGCCGAGACACGGGTCTTCATCTTGGGCGCGAAGGTTCGAACATCGTGGGGATGATCTCTCACCTGGCGCACATGATGCCGGTTGCCGTCGGCGTCGCTCTTGCTGAGCGCATGCAAGACCGCCGATCGGTCGTGCTGACAACGGTCGGCGACGGCGCGACCAGCCTGGGTGATTTTCACGAGTCACTGAATTTCGCGGCGGTTTCTAAGGCGCCGGTGGTCTTTGTCATCGTGAACAACCAGTACGCGTACTCGACGCCAACCACCTTGCAGTTTGCGTCCAAGAAGCTCTCTGATCGCGCGACAGGCTACGGGATGGTCGGCCACACGGTCGACGGTACAGACGTCTTCGAGGTCCTGTGCGCGACCGAGGAGGCCGTCGCACGTGCGCGCGCTGGTGACGGGCCCACGCTCCTCGAATGCGTGACGATGCGGATGCGTGGCCACTCGGAGCACGACGATTTCAAGTACGTGCCGGCTGAGTTGATCGAGCGATGGTCGGCGTGGGATCCGGTCGAGCGACTGTCGGCCTATCTCGGGGAGCAAGGCCTCCTGACGCCCGGAGCTCGAACGCAGATCGAACAAGCGGTGGCAGAAGAGATCGAAGATGCGGTGCACACCGCCCAGGCGGAGCCACTGCCCGCGCCCCAATCGGCGGTGAAAGACGTCTTTCGTCGATGGGATGATCGCGCGACCGTGCCAGACATCGAAACCTACGAAGCGAGGCGCATACGGCATGGCTGAGACGACTTATCTCGAAGCCATTCGGCAGGCGCTCTTCGAAGAGATGCATCGCGATCAGACGGTGTTCTGTCTGGGGCAGGATATTGGCCATTTTGGTGGCGCCTTCAAGGTGACGCGTGGCCTCCTCGAAACATTCGGGCCGTCGCGGGTGATCGACATGCCCATCGCCGAATCCGCGATCGTTGGGGTCGCGATCGGCGCTGCCCTTCGGGGCCTGCGTCCGGTGGCTGAAATGCAGTTCGCTGACTTCGTGACGGGCGGGTTCTCGCAGCTCGTGAACAACGCCGCGACCTTTCACTACCGTCTTGGGGTCTCGGTGCCCATGGTCGTGCGTCTGCCGTCGGGCGGCGGTGTGGGCGGCGGCCCCTTTCATTCCCGCAACCCCGAGGCTTGGTTCACTCACGCGCCGGGCCTCAAGGTCGTGGCACCCGCGACGCCGCGCGACGCGCGACGCCTGCTGAAGGCGGCGATTCGGGATCCAGATCCCGTCATCTTTCTGGAGCAGAAGTATCTCTATCGCCGACTCAAGGAAGATCTCGAACAAGAGCTCGAGGATGCCGATTATGCCGATTATGCCGACGGTGCGGAGGGCAGTGGGTTCGAAGAGCGGGGGGATGATGCGGTACGCGCCTCGAGGACACGTGCCCGCGCCGAGGGCGAAGAAGAGGATTCGGATCTCTTAGCGTTCGGCCGCGCGCGGGTCGCCCGGCGCGGAGAGCACGTTTCGATTGTGACGTATGCAAATGGCGTTGGCCTATCCCTAGACGCGGCCCACGTGCTTGGGCAGGAAGGGATTCAGGTCGAAGTCCTGGATCTGAGGACGCTGGTTCCTTGGGACTACGAAGCCGTCTTGAAGACGGTGGCCAAAACGGGTCGGCTTCTGGTCGTCCAGGAAGCTACGCGGACTACCGGGTTTGCATCCGAAGTGTGCGCGGTCGTCGCGGAACTTGGCTTCGAGAACCTCGACGCGCCGATTCGTCGCGTGACCGCGCCCGATACACCCACGCCTTCGGAGCAAGGTCTCGAAGCGTTTGTGCGACCGAACTGCGACCGCATTGTGGAGGCTCTGAGGTGGCTGCTTGCCTACTAGTTCGAATCAAACCCGATCGTAGGTTTGGTCCGCTGGTCAAAGCGCGACGGTCTGCCTTCGATGTGGCATCTTCGAGGTACGTCGTGGCATGAGGAGAGCGAATTGATGCACGGTTCGGCGACAGGGCTCTTGGCTCACATTGCGCTTGCCCTAGACTTCTCAGAGGCCTCGGTCGAAGCGGCGAAGGCCATCTTCCATATTGCGCACTTGGGGCACACGAAGAGGCTCACGATTCTCCACGTGGCGATGGGCGCGAGCGCCGGCGGAGAAGGTCGCGCCGGACGAAGTGCGGCCCATTCGGCCATCGAGCAGCGTGCCCGTTTTTCGGATCTCGAGACGCGCGTTCAGCAGAGCGCGGAAGCGCAGCTCCATAAGTTGCTCTCGCGGATTCCAGTCCCGCCGAGCGTTTCGGTCGACTACGTGATTCGCGGAGGCAAGCCCGCAGTGATCGTCCCCCGCGTGCTCGCGGCCGCTCGGGCGACGATGCTGGCGGTCGGGCATGAATCACGCAATCCGGCCAGTCGATTCTGGGCCGGCGGCGTGGCTGAACTCGTGGTCCACGAGACGAAGGTTCCGACGCTTATTCTGCCCACCGGCCATGATGGGGTGACGCCGGGCGGTGAACTCAGTGCCTTCAAACGGGCGCTGATCGCCGTCGATCTCGACGAGAATCATGACGAGGTGGTCCGCCAGGGCGTTCGTTTGGTCGAGGCACTGGCCGGGGAACGTCCGCCTGAGATCGTCCTGACGGCGGTCGCCGATCCGGTGGACGATGAAGCGGTCGAGATTCTTGCTGACGACGACGACAGCTTCGTCGGTCACATCGAGGACTATCGCGACCACCTCGAGAGCGAAGCGGGCGCGTGCCTCGATAAGCTCGCAGCTCGCTGTCGGAGCGCGGGCGTCGTCGTGAAGACGCTCGTGCGGCGAGGGCGTCCAGGACCATCGATTCTTTCGACGGCGGCCGATGTCGGGGCTCAGCTTGTCGTGGTCGGAACCAAGGGGCATTTTCTGGATCTCGGTGCGACCGCGAGGCACGTCGTCCGCCACGCCGATGTCTCGGTTCTTGCCGTGCCATCCGGCCCGACCTGAAGAGCCGGACCCGACCCGCCGACCCGACTCTGATTGTCGCCGATACCGCTAACGCGGTCCTGGGCGACGGGCTCGAAAGAACGATTGGAGCTGAAGCTGGGCCTCGTGTGCCAGCACACCGCTGGTCACCGATACCCGGTGGTTGAGCCGCGGGTCGTTGGGTAGGCAGAAGAGTGAATCGACGGCCCCCGCCTTGGCGTCGGTCGTGCCGTAGACAAGCCGCTCGACCCGCGCGTTGACGAGCGCGCCGGCACACATCGGACACGGCTCGAGCGTCACGTAAAGGGTTGTATCGTGAAGGCGCCAACGGTTGAGCGCCAAAGACGCCGCTTTGAGAACGATGATTTCCGCGTGGGCGGTTGGGTCGCGCCAAGATTCTCGACGGTTGTGATTGCGCGCGATGACCTGACCGCCGAGAGCGATGACCGCCCCGACGGGGACTTCCCCCTCGAGCGCCGCCGCTTCGGCTTCGGCCAGCGCAAGCTGCATCATCGCGCGATCAATATCGCTCGGCGCGAGATCTCTGGAGCCTCGGTCGGGCGTCAAGCGGAGAGAGAGGGATTCGAACCCTCGGTACCCTTTTGGAGTACACACGATTTCCAGTCGTGCACCTTAAGCCACTCGGCCATCTCTCCATGGGCCTTCTCAGCCCTCGGGCGGCTTGTAGCGAATGTTCCCCGGCGTTGGCAAGCTTCTCGCGCGCGCCGTGAGCCTTTGCTTGCCGGATCGCGCGAAACCTGCTTATGGTCCGTTCCGGTCGCCGGGTCCTACGCAACGAACGGCTCTGAACCCCGCCAGGTCCGGAAGGAAGCAACGGTAGGCGCTTAGTTCGTGTGTTGTAGGGTGCCTGGCGATCACATTCGCCGCGCCCATGACCTACGTCGTCATCGCCCGGAAGTGGCGCCCTCAACAATTCTCCGACGTCTTGGGGCAGGCCCATGTGACGCGTGCGCTGACGAACGCGATCGAGGCGTCCAGGGTCGCGCACGCGTTTTTGTTTTCGGGCCCGCGTGGTGTTGGCAAGACTTCCGCCGCTCGAATCCTGACCCGTGCCCTATGTTGTGAGTCCGGAACGGGTCCAACGGCAACGCCCTGCGGCGTCTGCACGCGCTGTCTGGAGATCGCCGAGGGGCGTTCGACCGATGTCTTCGAGATCGATGCGGCGTCGCATACCGGCGTTGATAATGTGCGCGAGATTATTGAGAATGTTCGCTACCTCCCGAGCGCGTCGCGGTTCAAGATCTACATCATCGACGAGGTCCACATGCTGTCGACGGGCGCCTTCAACGCGCTCCTCAAGACGCTCGAAGAGCCGCCGGCCCATGTGAAGTTCATCCTTGCGACGACGGATCCGCACAAGGTGCCCGTCACGATTCTGTCGAGGTGTCAGCGCTACGATTTCCGCCGAATCGCCGTGAAGCAGATTGCGGAGCGGCTCGCAGCCATCCTTGATGACGATGGCGTGAAGCACGATCCCGTTGCGGTTGCGATGATCGCCAAGGAGGCCGACGGTTCGATGCGCGACGCCCAGTCGCTCCTCGAACAGGTTCTTGCCTTCTCGGGGGCCGGAGGAGCGCTCACGGTCTCGGTTGTTCGCGACGCCCTTGGGGCCGTGGATTCGGCGCTCGTCGAGGCGACCTTCGATGCCTTGGTTCAACGGCAACCCGCCCGTGTGATCGAGCTGGTCGGTCATCTTTACGGACTGGGCGTCGACTTGGTTCGCTTCGCGGACGCGCTCCTCGAATACACCCGCGATCTCGTGGTGGCCAAGTATGTGGCGGATCCGGGCGCTTCCATCGAGCGACCGGTCGACGAGGTCGAACGAATGAAGGCCCGCGCATCCGACGTCGACGTCGTCTGGCTCGAGCGCACGTTCGATGCACTCGCCTCAACGATCGAAGATCTCGCGCGGTCGACGCACCCTCGATATGTCCTGGAAATTTCGTTGGCGGTGATGGCTGAGGCACCTTCGCGCGTGCCGATCGAGGCGCTCGTCCAGAAGCTCGATGGCATCAGCGCTCTCCTTGGGAAGGGCGGGAGCGACGGCCCGACGGGGGGGCGCCCAGGTCCCAGTGGCGGAGGTGGCGGAGGTTCCGGCGGCCGCGGAGCCCAGGCCGGTCTTTCGGTGGGCGCCGCTGCGCGCCGTGGTGGCGCCTCGGCTCGGGGATCGGCCCCGGGCGCACGGCCCGACGCGTCTGCGGCGACGAATGCGCCCGAGAGGTCTGGCTCGGCGGCGATGTCGAGATCGTCCACGACTTCGACCTCGTCTGCGACGTCGGGCCCGACGCCGAGCTCGCCCAGATCGTCGGACTCGTCTGCGACGCCGAGCTCGCCCAGATCGTCGGACTCGTCTGCGACGCCGAGCCCGCCCAGATCGTCGGACTCGTCTGCGACGCCGAGCCCGCCCAGATCGTCGGACTCGTCTGCGACGTCGAGCCCGCCAACGACGTCGACCCCCGACTTCGGGCGCTTCGTTGCGCTGGTCAAGGCGCGGCGGCCGGCACTGGCCGCTTCTCTGAGTCAGGTGCGGCCCCTCGCGTTCACGTCGAGCAATGTCAACCTCGGTTGCGAAACGGGCTTCGACGAAGCGAAGCTCAACGACCAGGAAACGAACCTCTTCCTCACGGGGCTGTTGAACGAGTTCTTTGGGCGCGCGGTCCCGCTGAAGGTCGTGCGCGTGGAACGGCAGGACCCCAGGGACGGCTTGGCGCCTGGCGCTACGCTGCCGCGCACGCTGACGGAGGTCCAGTTGGCTGAGGCGAATGCCCGACGGGTCGAGAAAGAAGGCGCGGCCCGTGAGCATCCGTCGGTATTGGCCGTAACAGACAAGCTTTCCGGTTCCATCGCTCGGGTGCGGGTCGTGGAGGAGAGCGGAGGGAACCGATGAATATCCAGGAAATGATGCGTCAGGCGCAGCGGATGCAGAAGAAGATCCAGAAGGCGCAAGAGGACGCAGCCACCAAGACGGTTGAAGGTTCGGCGGGCGGTGGAATGGTTGTCGTGTCCATGAACGGCAACAATGAGATCTTGTCGATCAAGATCGAACCCCAGGTTGTCGACCCTCAGGAAATTGAAATGCTGCAGGATCTGATCGTGGCGGCGACGAATCAGGCCAATGCGGCCGCGAAGGCGATGATGCGTGAGGAGCTTGAGAAGGTGACGGGTGGACTTCCCGTTCCCGGTCTCATCTAGGGAAGCGAGCGCTGAGGCTCGGGCAAGCACACGCGGACGGCGACAACCGTGGACAACCAACCATGGACGACGAGAAAACGGGCTTGGCTCTAGACCCGATAGCGAGGTTGATTCAGGCGTTTCACAAACTGCCCGGGATTGGTGAGAAATCCGCGGTACGCCTTGCCTTCCATATCCTTCGGGAGGGACCGTCGTTTGCTGGGGAGCTTGCCGATGCGCTCGTCGATGCCACCGAGCGCGTCCATTTCTGTGGTTCGTGTATGAACCTCACCGATCGTCCGCTCTGTGCCCTTTGCACCGACCCGCGTCGTGAGCAGACGTCCGTTTGTGTCGTCGAGAATGTGCAGAATTTGCGCGCCATCGAGCGCAGCCAAGAGTTTCGGGGGCTCTATCACGTGCTCCACGGAGTGCTGGCGCCTCTCGATGGCGTTGGCCCCGAGCAGCTCAAGATCAAGGAGCTTCTTGGGCGGCTTCAGAATGCCTCGTCGGAGGTTCGGGAGATCATCGTCGCCACGAATCCGAGCGTGGAGGGTGAGGCGACCGCGCTGTATCTCGTCCGTCTTCTGCGGCCCATGGGGTATCGTGTCACGCGGATCGCTTCTGGAATGCCGATCGGCGGCGATTTTGAGTACGCCGACCCGGCGACGATCTCGCAGGCTTTCGCCGGGCGCCGCGAGCTCGTTTGAGGGGGGTCGCGCCTCATTGCAGCGAGCGGATCCAGCGAGCGACGCTGGGGAGTCCAAGGAGATCGATCTCTCCACGGTCGAGCCACACCCCCGCACAATGGCGGCAACACTCGATGCGCGCCGGATGCTCCGGAACCTGATGCGACTCGAGTCCTGTGCGGCAGACCGGACACGAGCCCACGATCGCGTCCAGCGGTGCGCGCTGAAAGGATGCAGGGCCTTGCGATGAACTCGGCCCAGCGTTGCTCTGGCGCCCGACGAAGCGGTCGAGCTCGCCGCGGTCGAGCCATATTCCGTGGCAGCTCTCGCACCGCTCCATGATGAAGCCATCCGAAAAGAGGGCGTGGAATCGGCCCCCGCACTTTCCACAGCGTTCGGCGGCAAGGAGACCGATCTCGGTCGGCGCGCGATCGGCCGACATGGCCGTCCGGGAGGGTGTCGTCGCGATCGACCCATCCTTTGGTGCCTTGGCCCGAAGCATCGTGCGAAGCATTTCGAGGGGGAGACCGTCGTGTGCGCGACGTTCGAGGTATTGGACCAGCGCTTGGCGCATCTCCGCGGCTGACGCGAAGCGATCGTCGGCGCGAGGCTCCATCGCTCGAAAGATGAGCGCATCGATCTCTGCATCGCTGCCGCGCGTTGGCGAGGACGGCCGACCGGCGCGAATCTGCGCAAGGACCTCCGATGCATCGCCTCTTCCGAACGGGAGCGCGCCCGCCAACGCTTCGTACATCACGACCCCAAGCGCGAAGAGGTCGGCCCGGATATCGATGAGATGCCCTTTGAGCTGTTCGGGCGGCATGTAGCGCACCTTGCCGAAGATGAGCTTCCCCTCCATCGAGGGTACAGCCGACTGCCTGGGGACCCACTTCGCGAGTCCGAAATCCAAGACCTTAATCGCCCCACTGCGCGCGATCAGCACGTTTTCTGGAGAAATGTCGCGATGAATGATCGGGGCGCTGCGGCCGGGCCCGCCGTGGTGCGCGTCGTCGAGCGCAAGAAGGACCTCAGCGGCGATCGCGGCGACCACGCAGGGCGTGAGTGGTGCTTGGGATAGCGTGGCACGACGCGCCAGGCGCTTGAGGTCAATGCCGTCGATGTACTCCATCACGAGCCAGAGCGCGTCGTTGTCGTGGCCAACATCGAAGATGTGCACGATGTTGGGGTGATTCAGGAAAGACCCGATCCTTGCTTCGTTCAAGAAGAGCGTGACGTAGTGGGCGTCGGTCGCCAGCTCGGGCCGAATCCGCTTGAGCGCAACGCGCTTCGCGAAGCCCGCGATGCCCGTGTGCTCAGCCAGAAAGACCTCACCCATGCCTCCCGCCGCGATACGGCGAATCAGCTCATAGCGGCCCAACCGCTCGTTCACGCGACCGAACATATCACTCAGCTCGTGCCCTCGGCCAGGGACACGGCCGCTCTTCTCATGTACGATGCGCCCACCATGATCGATGTCGATCAACACCAGCTCATCGACGCGATTCGCGCTTTGCCGGACGACCCTCGCTACGCGCGGGCGGCCATCTTTGATGCTGATCACACGCTATGGTCGGCCGATCTCGGGGATGATGCATTCCGGCTGGCGCTACGGGAGCGGATGTTTCGGGAGGAGGCTGGGCCTGGGCTTCGTCGGATTCTTGAGCGAATCCGCGAGTCACCGACCGGGGACGTGCATGAAGACGCCGCCCTGATTCACGCGCGCTACATGGAAGGGGCCGCCAGCGAGCAAGATATCATCGAAGCTGAGCTCATCTGCTATGCCGGCTGGTCGATCGATGCGCTTCGGGAGCTCGCACGTCGGCTCCTCCGAGAAGGACTGAAGTCTTCCTATCATGAAGAAACCGAGCCCATCGTGCGGGCCCTGGAGGCGGAGGGTTACCGCATTCACGTGGTCTCGGGGAGTCCACATTGGTTGGTGCAGGAAGCGGTGGAATCGCTCGGCGTCCACGCGGATCATGCGGTCGGCGCTCGAGTACGCGTCGAAGGCGGTGTACTGACGGACAAGCTCGAGGCGCCGGTCACCTTCTGGGAGGGCAAGGTCGAAGCCTTTCGCTTGTGGCTCGGCGCGCAGAACCCAAAGGTGGTGTTCGGAGACAGCGATGGCGATCTCGCGATGCTTCTCAGCGCTCAGCTTGCCGTGGCGGTAAATCCGCGGCCGGGTCTCAAGGCCGCACTTGAGGACCGACGCAACGGGGTCTGGTATCATTTCATGCCCCAGCGGACACTCGCCGGGCGTGTTATCGTGGCGCACGATACGGATCGCATCATCTTGTGACGGGGGCGCGATGTCAGACGACCCCCGAGATGAAACCGGGCCTTCGAAGACGGTGGAAGAGGACGCGAGTGATTGGGCCTCGCTGGCGAATCTCGATTTTCCGCTCAACGTCTATGCTCTCGCGCTGGGCCTAGGCCAGGGGTACGTCGAGGCTCTTCACTACGGCCTGTTCGAAACACCGTCGGAGGCAGGCGCCCCCTCGCAAGCAGGCGCCCCCTCACACGCAGAAGTCCCTGAGCAAGTCCTGCATCGAGACTCCGGCCCGGATCTCGCCCTCGCTCAGGCTCGAGCGACCGATCGGCTCCTGGCTCAGCTCCCTCCTGCTCCCGCGCGTGTCCTCGAAGTGGGCATCGGGCTCGGGAAGACACTCCGGCGGTTGTCGTTGGAAGGCTATCGCGTCGAAGGCATCACGCCCGATTCGCACCAGGTGGCGATGGCACGCCATACGCTGCCTCACGTCCCGGTCGAAGAGGGCAGGTTCGAGTGTGCTTCGCGTCCCCCGGGATCGCTCGACGTCGTGCTGTTTCAGGAATCGGCGCAATACATCGATCGCGAGGTTGTCCTGGCGCGGTCGTTTGAGTGGCTGTGCGTCGGGGGCCTTCTGATCATCATGGACGAGGTTCCGAGCGCTGAGGTTCCTGAGTGGCGTGCGTCGTCCGAGCGCCTCGGTTACCGAGAACGGGCCTTCGTTGACTATACGGCGGAGGCGGCGCCCAGCGTCGATGTGCTTGTGCGCAGCATCGAAACGCACCGGGCGGAGATCGAGTCGCGATTGGGACTCTCGCCGGTGCGCCTCTACGAACTCGTCGCCGAGCTCAAGCGTCGCCGAGCCGCCTATCGGCTTGGGCGTCATCGCTACGTCCTCTTTCACTGGGAGAAGAAGGGGCCGAAATAGGCCCAAGTTCATCGCGATGGCGGTGGCGCCTCCGGCAGTGGGGGGATGGACGCCGGTCGTTTGGTCCAAAACGGGCGCAACGTGGGTGGGCCTTGACCGATAACGCCTGTGAAGGTGTACCCGTCGTCCCGGGCGCAGGCGGTTCGACGGAACGTTGTCTGATTCTGAGGTGGGCGATGGAATCTGTCTCTTCGGCTCTTTATGGGCATCCGATCGAGCGGTTCGGGGATTCGGGGCCGCAGGGTCTCAGCGACGGCCGATGCGTGGGGTGTGAAGCCGTCGAGGCGGCGACTCAGCCACCGCGACGAAGGACGATTTGGGATGCCTCCAAGGTCGCTCTGCGATCTCCGGGCTACTACTTGCAAGTGGCGGGTGCGGTTGCCGGCTACATCAATCCGGCGCAGCTCACACCGCTTGGGCTCGGGCTGCTCTCCTACGGTGCAGCCGTCGGGTTGGTGCGACGGTCACAGCGTCGAGGCCCTGCTGTCGGGCCCCCCGATCAGGTCCGCGGACTCCGGGCGCCGGCACTCTCGGGTGTCGCGTCGGTCATGGGGGCTGGACTTCTGATGGGTGCGCTTGTTCGACGGTTCCCGTGGGCTGCCGGGGCGGCGGTTGCCGGCTTACTGCTGGGGGCAGCCGTCGGCGATCGCTTGGGCGCCGACGAGACCGACGGAAAGGCCCCTTTGATTTAGGCGCTAGGAAGCCGTGAGCTTGCGATACTTGATGCGCTTCGGCGTGTCGGCATGCGGTCCGAGGCGGCGCCGCTTGTCGGCCTCGTAGTCCTGAAAATTCCCCTCGAAAAACACGGTGCGGCTGTCGCCCTCGAAGGCGAGCATGTGGGTCGCGATTCGGTCGAGAAACCACCGGTCGTGGCTGATCACGAGCACACAGCCCGCGAACGCCAACAGGGCGTCTTCGAGCGCTCGCAGCGTGTCGACATCGAGGTCATTGGTGGGCTCGTCGAGGAGCAAGACGTTGGAGCCGCGCTTGAGCAACTTGGCGAGGTGGACACGGTTCCGCTCGCCGCCCGAAAGGTCTCCGACGCGCTTCTGTTGATCCGGGCCCTTGAAGTTGAACATGGCCACGTAGGCGCGACCAGGGATGTCGCGTTGGCCGATGCGGACGGTATCCTGTCCGTCACAGATTTCCTCCCAGACGAGATTGTCTTCGTCGAGGGCATCTCGGGACTGGTCGACGTATCCGAACTGAACGGTGTCGCCCACGCGGAGCGTACCGCCATCCGGTGATTCTTGGCCGGTAAGAAGGCGAAAGAGCGTCGTCTTGCCGGCACCGTTCGCGCCGATCACGCCCACGATCCCGGCGCGGGGCAAGGTGAAGGTCAGGTCATCGAAGAGCAGCCTATCTCCGTACGACTTCTTGAGCTGGTTCGCCTCGACCACGAGGTCACCGAGTCGGTCTCCGGGCGGGATGAGGATCTCGACCTGCTCGATCTTCTGCCGGCTGCTCTCTTGCAACAACGATTCATAAGCTTTTAGTCGGGCCTTGCTCTTGGCTTGGCGGGCGCGCGGGGCCTCGCGCACCCACTCCAGTTCGTGCTCGAGCGTGCGACGTCTCGCGCTCGCCTGCTTCTCTTCGACGGCGAGGCGCTTACTCTTCTGTTCGAGCCAAGAGGTGTAGTTGCCTTTCCATGGAATGCCTTCGCCTCGGTCGAGCTCCAAGATCCAGCCGGCCACGTTGTCCAGGAAGTAACGGTCGTGGGTGACGGCGACGACGGTGCCTGCGTATTCGCCCAAGTGGTGCTCGAGCCATGCGACGGACTCGGCGTCGAGATGGTTGGTCGGTTCGTCGAGCAAGAGCAGATCGGGGCGCTCGAGCAAGATGCGACACAACGCGACCCGCCGTTTCTCACCGCCGGACAAGCGGTCGACGGCCGAGTCGGGCGCGGGACATCGAAGGGCATCCATGGCACGCTCGACGGTCAGATCGAGCTCCCAAGCATTCTTTGCCTCGATTTCGTCCTGAATCCGCCCGTGCTCGTCCATGACCTTGGTCATTTCGTCGTCGCTGAGCGGCTCACCCAACTTCATGGACAGCTCGTCGAATCGCGTGAGCAATGCGCGCGTGCTCGCGACGGCCTCGTCGACATTTTCGCGGACCGTCTTCGCCGGGTCGAGCTTCGGCTCCTGGCTGAGCAGACCCACGGTGTAGCCCTTGGTGAGCTGGGCCTCCCCGGTATAGCTCGTGTCGAGCCCTGCCATGATTCGAAGGAGCGAGCTCTTCCCGGATCCATTGACGCCCAGGACCCCAATCTTGGCGCCCGGGAGGAACGCGAGGGTCAGGTTTTTCAGGATGACCTTCCCAGGGTGCGCCTTCTGAACGTTCTGCATCGTGTAAATGAACTCGGCCATTGGCGGCTCTTCTGCCGCCCCCGCGGGTCCGTGGCAAGCGCCTTCACATCGCATGCCGAGCGCAGCCAAACGATTGACCGCACCAAGGCGCCCTGTGTAAGTCTCCCGAGCTCATGGAACCTGTGGCCGGTGGTGGTTTGGACGAAATCCTTCGCGTTCGGAGAGAAAAAGCCAGAAAGCTTGACGAAATGGGGTGGAAGTCCTTTCCGAACGGGCTCGTGGTCACCCACACCACCGAAGAGGTGCGGTCCCCGGAGGGCGCGCCTGCGGAACCCGGACCGAATGACCCTACGTTCTGCGTGGGTGGCCGCCTTATGGCCATCCGAAGCATGGGCAAGGCGATGTTTTGCGATCTCTGGGATCGGGCGGGTCGTCTTCAGATTCAGATTCGCAAGGACCTGGTGGACGCGTCGGTCTTTGAGCGGGCCAAGCTCCTGGACCTAGGCGACATCGTCGTGGCCGAAGGCCCACGCTTCGTGACCCGACGAGGGGAGCTCACGCTTCAGGTGAGGTCCCTGAAGCTTGCATCGAAAAGCCTGCACCCGTTGCCCGATAAGCACGCTGGATTGTCTGACGTCGAGCTCCGCTATCGGCAGCGCTACGTGGACCTCGTGGTCAACCAAGAAGTCCGCGAGACCTTCATGAGACGGACCCGGCTCATCAAGTTCTTGCGTCGATTCCTCGATGAGCGAGGCTTTCTCGAGGTCGAGACGCCGATGCTTCATTCGCTCGTCAGTGGGGCGGCGGCCAAACCTTTCGTGACCCACCACAACGCGCTCGACATGGATCTGTATTGCCGCATCGCACCGGAGCTCCATCTCAAACGCTTGCTGGTCGGCGGTCTTGAGCGAGTCTACGAGATCGGTCGGAACTTTCGAAATGAAGGGCTCTCGGCGCAACACAACCCCGAGTTCACGATGCTCGAGTTTTACCAAGCCTTCGCAACCTACGAAGATCTGGTGAAGCTGACGGAAACGATGATCCGAGAGGCCGCGATCGAAGTCACGGGGTCGCCGGTCGTCGCCTATGGCGGAAGCGGCGAAGGCTCGCCGGCGATCGAGCTGCGCTTCGATCGTCCTTTTGCGCGGATTCCGGTCCGCGATGGGTTGCGCGAGAAGCTTGGGGGCTGCGACATCTTCGACGCCGATGCGCTCGTGGCGGCGGCCAAGTCTCGCAGTCTCGCGCTCAATCCGTCCGACCCGATCGGCAAGCTTCAGATGGATCTCTTTGAACATCTGTTCGAGGCCGAGCTGATTCAGCCTACGTTTGTGACCGATTTTCCGATCGAGGTCTCACCGCTGGCTCGCCGCAACGATCTCGATCCGTCCATCGCCGATCGATTCGAGCTTTATATGGTTGGTCGTGAGATCGCGAACGCCTTCTCGGAGCTCAACGATCCCGAGGATCAGAGACGTCGATTCGTCGCGCAGGCGGAGGCGAAACGCCAGGGCGCCGAAGAGACGATGGACTACGACGAAGACTACTGCCATGCGCTCGAGATCGGCATGCCGCCGGCAGCGGGCGAGGGCATTGGTATCGATCGGCTATGCATGATCTTGACGAACGCACCGTCCATCCGCGACGTCATTCTCTTTCCTCAGATGCGAAAGACGTCGGGGTCGCCGGCCGCTCAGGCGGCGGGCGAGACATCGGGCAGCGCCCAGGGCGGGGCCGAAGCTGGCGCGTCATGAGACGGTCTTTCGCGCGCGCGACCGGCGGCGGTCTGGTGGGTGCCGCAGCAACGCTCCTTGGTCAGTGGGGGTGCGCAAGCGTTCTCGAATTTCTCCCCATGGGGACGCGCGCGCAGGCAACGGGCGTCGCGCTGAGTACGATGATCCTGTTGGGGGTCGGTTTTGTCGTCGGTCTGCGAGCGCGTCATCGCTCGACCGTTGACCGACCGCGCGCGTTCACTTTGTTCGGGCTCTTGTCGGGCCCCGATCTCGAACAGGGCGATCCGGCAGCGGGCCGTGCGCTGCCTAAGGGTGTCATCTGGGCGGCCGCTGGATTCCTGCTTGTCGTCGGCATCGCCGGCTACGTGATGCCGTGGGCTCTTGGAGGGCTGTCCCTGGCCTCGCTTGGACAGGGCGGAATGGGTCGCGCGATGCTGGCGACAGATGCCACGCTGTTTGGACCGCTTCTCTTCCTCACGGTTGGCGCCATGCTCGGACTTCACACGCGCGCGTTTACTGTCCTCACGTCCATGGGAGGCCTTGCGATGCTCGTCGCGGGGAGCTTTGTCGGCGGATATCTGGCCCGATACGCCTCATATGACGCGAATACGATCGCGGGTCTCACTGTACTGGGCGTCGTCATCTCAAGCCTTTCGACGGGCTTCGTTCTCGCTTGGATTCGCCAGCGGCTCGCCTTCGTCGAGCTGAGTCTGGTCGCGCTCTATGCTGGCTATCTCGTTTTTCTCGCCGCCAGCATCGGACCCGCCTCTTTGCTCAAGTCGTTCAATCTCCCGGAAGAGCAAGTCTTCTTGGCTCTGGCGGCCATTCCGCTCATTGGCGTCTTTGCTCTGCTGACCGTCGGAAGCAGCATTGGGTTTCTTCTCCACGGGGGCGGTCGATTCGATCCGGGATTCCGGTACGAGTTTAGCGTCGCGCTTCGATATCTGCGCGCCCACCGTCGCGATGGCATGGTGGGCGTCGTGACGACGATCGCGGTCGTGGGGGTGACGCTTGGCGTCACGGCCCTCGTCGTCGTCTTGTCGGTGATGAGTGGCTTCGAGGAGGACCTGAAACAGAAGATTCTCGGAGCCCATGCGCACATCGTCATCGGGAAACACGGGGACGACTTCAGCGAGTACGTGGACGTCGAAGAGGAGGTCAAAAGCTTGCCTGGGATCGATACGGTCGCTGCTTTCGTCCTCGGCGACGCGATGATCTCGACCGATGCTGGCCTGTCGGGGACGCTCGTGAAGGGCATCGACCCGACCTCATGGGGCGCGACGCGCGACCTGCGGAAGGCGATGATTCAGGGGCGACTCGAGTATCTTGGCGAGCCGAGCGAGATCCCAGGTGCCCGGAGCATCTCGGCCCCCGGGCTCGAGGCCTATGGGGCATCGGCGACCTCGTCGCCGTCTGCCGTAGAGGCGCGGGGCGGGAAGGCGTCGACGGATGGCCAACGAGCGGCTGATGGGCTGGCCCTTGGACTTGGGGTCCCTCTCCCCCACGAAGACAAGATCGCTTCACGACCCCTTCCTGGGATCTTGATCGGACGTGAGCTCAAGAAGACCCTGCGCGTAAACGTCGGAGACACCGTGAAGCTCGTATCGCCGATCTCCGAGGAGATTGGCCCGATGGGCCCGACGCCCAAGCTTCGTCGATTTCGGGTCGCTGGAATCTTCTACTCCGGGATGTACGAATACGACGCCAAATTCACCTACATCGAGATGGGTCAAGCGCAGCGGTTCTTGGGCTCGCGGGGCCGGGTGACGGGCATCGAGCTCAAGATCCTCGACATTGACGACACGGCCGAGATGGTTGAGGCGCTCAAGCGTCGACTGGGCGGTCATCCCTACACGGTCCGGGATTGGCGAGAGATGAACAAAGAGCTGTTCTCCGCGCTCCTCCTCGAGAAATTGGCGATGTTCATTGGGTTGACGATGATCATCATGGTGGCGTCTTTTCTGATCGTCGCCACGCTCGTCATGATCGTGCTCCAGCGCGGCAAGGAGATCGCGATCTTGAAGTCGATCGGTGCAAGCGACGCATCGGTGATGAAGATCTTTGTCGTTCAGGGCGTGATCGTCGGCGTCGGTGGTGCCTTGCTGGGCGTCGCGTTCGGGCTCGTTCTTTGTTTGATCCTTGGACGCTTCGTCAGCCTGGACGAGAACATGTTCTACATCGCGCAACTTCCGGTCGTCGTGGACTCGATCGAGGTCGCCGCGATTGGGCTGAGTGCGGTCGTGATCAGCTACTTGGCAACGATCTATCCTGCGATGACCGCGGCGCAGCTCCGACCGGTCGAGGGCCTTCGTGATGACTGAGACATTGGTGGAGGTTCAAGGCCTCAAGAAGAACTACTGGCTTGAAGATCATGAGATCGAGGTCCTAAGAGGACTGGATCTCACGATTCGGGCTGGCGAGCGGGTCTCGATCACGGGACCCTCGGGTTCAGGGAAGTCGACCTTCCTCCACGTCCTCGGCACGTTGGATCAGCCTTCCAGCGGGCGGGTTCTTTACGATGGAGAGGACGTCTTCCGGCGCTCGCCTGCGAAGATCGCTGCCTTTCGCAACAAGACGATCGGCTTCGTCTTTCAGTTCCATCACCTGCTCCCCGAATTCACCGCGCAGGAGAATGTCGCGATGCCCGCCCTCATTCAGCGGATGAGTAAGGAAGAAGCGTCGATGCGTGCCGCCGCGACACTGACGGCTGTTGGTCTTCAGCACCGTCTCGCCCACCGACCAGGAGAGTTGTCGGGCGGAGAGCAACAGCGCGTCGCGATCGCCCGGGCGCTGGTTTTGTCGCCTCGTGTGCTTCTGGCGGACGAGCCGACGGGCAACCTCGATGAAGCGTCGGCGGCCAGCATTCACGATCTGCTCGACGAGATGAATGAGCGAACGGGTTTGACGATTCTCCTCGTGACACACAGTTCGCGACTCGCGAAGCGGATGCCTCGTCGGCTCAATATGGTCGAAGGACGCTTGGTGGATGTGAGCGCAGAGATTTCGACGGCCGCTTGATCAGTGCGGTGACCGTTCGGTTCAAGGCGTGGCGTTCACGAACGGCGCTTCTTCGCATCCTTTGTGTCCCGCACTCTCCGGGTGAGCAAGCGAACCTGGTCGAGCGCTTCGGGCTGTTGCGCGTCGAACTCGAGAACCTTCTCGAAGCAGCGCAGCGCACGGGCGTCGTCGTTGCCTTGGCGATACAGGAGACCCATGCAGAGGTGTCCCAGTGCGCTCGCCGGGTGCTTCTCAAGCAAGGGCGCGATCTCCAAGCGATGCCTTTCTGCGAGCTGTGGGTCTCGTCGACCTTGGGTGGCGTTGAGGTATTCGACGTAAGGGCGGTACACCCGAAACTCGGGTTCCGTTGCGTTCAAAGTGATCGCTTCATCGATGTGCGCCAGAGCTTCGCCGTACTTCCTTACGCGGACGAGAATGAGCGCCTTCTTGAAGATCACCTCTGCACGCAGGACATCCTGCACACGTTGTTGTTCGTTGGCACCGGACGCTGTTCGGTCGGTCACGTTTGCTGCGTAGGCGACGCGCCCGGATTCAGTCTCGAGTTCGTTGAATGATTCCTGAATAAGCTCGAATACGGAGCGTTGAGCGTCGATCAGCTCGGGCGGAGCATCCGGCGGCAGCCGATCGGGGTGGTAGCGCTTGACCAGCTCAGCGTAGTGGGAGCGAACCGCTGCATCGGAAGAATCCGCCGAGACTTCGAGGATTTGCATGAAATTCAGGGCTTCGAGTTCCGCCCGCTTGGCCCGGAGCTCCTTCGTCCGCTGCGCCATCTCTGCCTTGGTGCGGTCCTCGCCATAGACGATGAGACCGGCCTGCTCGGCAAAAAACAAGACCTGCAGCACGGCGAGGCGGCTCTCGGGCGTCTTCCCGAGTTGCGCAATGAGATCCTGCACCGTTCGAAGGCCGTCGACGGAGTTCATGACTCGAAGCTCTCGGGGCTTCAACTTGAATGCCTCGGTGGTCAATCCATCCCCAGCGGCCGGTATGACTGGACGGCGCAGATGAGGGCGTGCGTACGCATCGAGGTCCTCCAGCGACATGCCAGCACGGACCGCATCCATGAAGACGCCGAGTCGATCGAGCGCGATGGGTATCGCGGGATTTCCGACCTCGGCGGCCTCGAAGAGCGTGTGCCGATGCTGCTCGAGCAGAGCACTCGCCATGACCTTCATCGCCCAGGCAAGCAGTGCCTCGGCATAGACGTGGGGGGCAATCCGGCCGAGAGAAATGAGCGTTGCGCCGAGATCTGCCTGGCTAGCCGACGCCAGTACGCTTGCCTCGCGGAGATCCGCGGGGGAGACGATGTGGTTTCGCTCGAGGAATTGGGGGAGGTCGAGATCCTCGACCGAAGTTCGGACCTCCACGACTTTGCCGTCCTTCATGGCGAGGGTGATATCCCCGCATGTGGCGGCGACGCGCACATACCCAGACGCCTGGTTCATCGCTCGCTCGAGAATCCCGCGAAGTACCGTGGTACCAAGGTCGATGGTTGAGGTCGTGGCGTCGTCCCTCGGGTGAGTGTCGGTGTGGCTCACGTCGGTGTGGCTCACGTCGGTGTGGCTCACGTCGGTGTGGCTCGCGTCGGTGTGGCTCGCGTCGGTGTGGCTCGCGTGACTCGTTTGCTCCAGCGCCCGGAGCGTGGAAAAGACGCGTCCGTCGCGCGAGGCGGGCGTCTCGGGGCCGATGACACCGGTTTCGAGGAGCGCCGCCGATGCTTCGGCCCCAATGGGACCGATCAGCTCGCCGCCCACCGTGCGCAGGTAGATGGACTGTCGGACACCCAAACCGAAAGGCATGGTGCGCTGAAGCACGGAGTCGGTCAACGGAACGCGAGCGCGGTCGTCTGGAGAGGATTCGTCTGGAGAGGACGACTCGAGGACGGGCGCCGGTGAAACTCGATGAAGGGGCGCAGCGGACGGGAGGGCGCGGTCAGCGATTCGACGCACGCCGAGGCCTGAATTGCGCACGCGGAGGCATGAATAGGACCGGGCTCGGAGCGTCCGAGGCACGGGGTACGAGCCTTGCGTACGTCGAGCGTCGTGGATCCGGGCCCGGCTTCATGGATCCGGACCCAGAGTCGTGGTACCCGAGCAAGTGTTCAGGTCTCGCCTCGAGGTGCGAGGCCGTATGGAATCGGCGAGAGCGAGAGACTCGAGGATGCGTGGCATGATGAGAAGGATGTTGAGAACGCACGGCGTTGATGGCCGTCCGACGCTGTTCCGGGGCCCCAGACTTTGCGGTTGGGCCGTGTTGGCCGTCGCGACGGCTGGGCTCGGCGCGACCGCCCTTGGCGCGGATACGACGCTGGTCGAGAAGCTCGACCACGGGCAAGTGGACTGGAGCGACCGGGCGGTCATCGCCACCGGCAGCGGCGCGCCCAACCTGAAACTACCGACCGTCGCCGCCGTGCGGCTGAACGCCGAACGCGCGGCCAAGCTCGACGCTCTGCGGAATGTCGTCGAGACATTGAAGGGTGTGCAGATCACCACGGCGAACGTGGGGGCGACGGAACTCGAACGGGGGTCGATCAAGGCCCAAGTTCAAGGTCTTCTCAAGGGCTGCAAGACCGTCGATACCCGATACTACTCGGATGGCGGCGTTGACGTCGTCGTCCGATGCCCACTCGATGGTGGGCTCGCAACTGTGCTTGCGCCTTCGCAGTCGAAGAAGGATGTCTCGACCGAGGGCGCCGCCGACTACACAGGGCTTGTTGTCGACGCCACCGGTCTGAAGCTGAGACCGGCGCTTGCGCCACGCATTGTCGATGACGCGGGCCATGAGCTGTACGTGCAAGAAATGGTCGGCAGCGGCGCGCTCCGACAACGCGGCGCGACGGGCTATGCGATTTCCTTGGAAGCCGCGCAGCGAGACTCTCGCGTCGGTAAGACGCCCCTTGTGATCAAGGCTTCCGCGCTTGGGCAGAAACCCGGCGAGTTGATCGTCAACGTTGCGGAGGCCAAGAAGCTCGAAGGGAAGAACCTTTCGTTCCTCACGGAGGCAAGAGTCGTCATCGCGATGGATGCGCTCTGACATTAGGTCGAGATGCGTGCTGTTCGACGACTCGGAAGCCTTGCTGGGAGTGTTGTGATGAAGATGAGATTCATGGGCCTGGTCCAGATCCTGGTCTTGGGGTGGTGGTCGGTCGCCGGGCGCGCCGCCCTCGCCGAGACGACGACCGTCGAGGTCGAGGGCGTCGCAGCGATCGTGAAGGATGATGTGGCCGTCGCCCGGGACCGAGCCCTCGATGACGCGCGACGCAAGGCCGTCGAGCAGGTCGTCGGCACCGTCGTGAGCTCGGAGACGTTGTCCGAGAACTTCCAGATCGTCGAAGACCGGATCTTCGCGCGCGAGCGGCTTTGTGAAAAGCTACGAGATTTTGAATGAGCAGAAGGAAGAGGGTGTCTACCGGGTCCGCCTTCGTGCGCTTGTTGATGAGCGCGATATCGCCGAAAACGTTGAACAGATCTTTCGCGTCAAACCTCGCGTGATCCTCTTGATCGCCGAGCAAAACATCGGCGCGAAGAACTTCAGCTACTGGTGGGGGAGCTCAGGTTTTGTTTCGGATATGGACATTCTTCAGACGAGCCTAATGGGCGCGTGGCAGCCCAAGGGCTTCAAATTTGTTGATCCCGGTCTGCTGAAGGGGAGGCTGAAGATCAAGGGTGCGATGCGGAACGCCGGGCTAAGCGACGAAAACGCGGTAACGATAGGTCGCACCACGGATGCCGACATCGCCATCGTGGGCAAGGTGCTGGTGACCGACGCGGGCCCGGTCATGGATGGCGTGAAGATGCATACCTATCAGGCGGTCGGGACACTGCGGGCGCTCAACGTCGATACGGGCGAAGTGATCGCTGTGGCTGACGAGACGGGTACCGCACCCCACGTGGATCCCAACTTTGGCGGCCGGATTGCGATCAAGGCCTTGGCTGAACGTCTGGGAGACGCCCTTCAGAAGAAGATCATGAAGCGCTGGACGGAAGAGGCCGCAAGCGCGCGTGAGGTCGAGCTCGTAGTTCAAGGGGGCGTCCCGGCGGCGCGACTCAAGGCGTTCGAGGGTGTCGTTCAGTCCGAGGTGAGAGGGGTCGAGTCGATGAAGCTTCGAAGACGAGCCCGAGGCCGCGTACACTACGACGTTCGCGTTCGTGCGCGTACTGCGGACTTCGCCGAAGACCTCGAATCTAAGACCTATCCGGGGTTGAAACTCGAGGTCGAAACGCTCACGAAGGCTCGATTGGTTCTGAAGCTGAGTGAACGCGGAGGAAGGCCATGATCTCGCAGCCCACGAGACTTCGAGGCGTGTCTCGCGCGCACGGGCTCGGCCGTGGCCAAAGCCGTGGCCAAAGCCGTGCCCAAAGCCGTGCCCAAAGCCGTGCCCAAAGCCGTGCCCAAAGCCATGGTCATGGCTCAGCAGGTTGGGCCGTCCGCCGACGCAGCGCGATCCTCGTAGCCGTCCTCTTTTTGTCTCTTTCGTTTGAGATGAGGTGGGCGGTAGGGCGTCCGAAAGCGGCGGACCAGAGCGTCGAAGTCACGTTTCTCGAGGGACACGCCGATTTCGCGGCCGTGCCGGCGGATTCCGAGTCAGCGGCCAGAACAAGGGCGTCGGCCGCGGCTGCGGACGAAGCGGGCAAGCACTCTGCGAAGGACAAGAAGGATCGCGGGTGGCGCCCGAAGTGGCAGGCGCTGGCTCGGGGCATGACGCTGACCCGAGGGCAGGTCGTCCGCACGCGGGCTGACGGACGGCTTGAGCTCAAGCTGAGCGATGGATCGCGCGTCCGCCTTGCCCCTGAGACGATGGTCCGCGTGGACCGCGTGCGGGTCCAAAAAAACTCTCGAGCGGTTCGACTGGACATCTGGCTCGGACGCCTGTGGGCAAAGGTCGCGCACGGTTGGGGCGACGGTCGAAGCTTCGAAGTCCGGACGACCAACGCGGTGGCCGGCGTGCGAGGCACGTCCTTCGCGGTTCTGGCCAAGCAGGACCTCTCGGCCGTGATTCGGGTGTATGCGGGGTCAGTCGGCGTCTCCAAAGGCGGCTACAGTCGTCCTGCGTCGGTGCGCGAGGTCCCCGGCCCGCGAAGGGTCGACCAACAGCAGTGGGAAGAGGTCATCGCCGGCGCGATGACCGAGGTTCGCGTCTCGGCGCTCGGCGATATCCAGCCGGCCACGGATTTTCTGGATGAGGGCGAGGCGCTCGAGTGGGCGATGTGGAATCAAGCGCGCGACAAGACAGCCGATCTTTGAGGTGGCGCTGGCTGTCTCGGCGCTACGGCGATAGACTTCGCCTTGGGGCCTTCGTCCCAAGGATGCGACGCTCTTGGCTGACCTCGGCTATCATCGCTTTGGCCCTGTGCTGATCGTGCGGCCGCTCGGGCGGGGCGGAATGGGCGAAGTCTTCATCGCCCGATCGCCCTGGCCCGACCATCCCATCGTTGCGGTGAAGCGTTTGCGACCCGATGTCGCACTCCTTCCGACCTTTGCGGAACGGTTTCGTCACGAGGCCGAGCTTTGTGTTCGGCTCAACCACGTCAACATCGTCGGCACTTTGGACGTGGGCTCGGTCGAAGGACAGCTCTACGTGGCGTCCGAGCTCGTCTTTGGAAAGGACGCCGGAGTTATCGCGGACCGACTGCGCGAGCGTGGGCAGGGCGGGCCGGCCGCAGTCGCCATCCGTATCGCGATCGATGCGCTCGCGGGGCTCGCCTACGTCCACGGCGTCTGCGAGGCCGACGGGACGAGACTACAACTCGTCCATCGCGACATCACGCCCGGAAACCTCCTCGTTGGGTACGACGGTGTGGCTCGGCTCGCGGACTTTGGTCTTGCGAAGTCGCTTCTCACCGAAGGCAGCCAGCTTACGCGGCATGGTGAGATCCTTGGCACACCGCACTACTTGGCCCCGGAATTGGTGCGCGGATTGCCCGCGACGCCCGCCAGCGACATCTACGGACTCGGTGCCGTGCTGTATCGGTTTCTGACCGGTATCCCACCCCATCAAGGGACAACCGCGGAGCTCTTGCTCAAGGTGCTACAGCAAGAGCCTCGGCCGCTGAGCTCGCTTCGTCCGGATCTCGCACCGTGGCTTGTGGAGTTCGTGCACCGCTTGATGCTCAAGGACTGGAACCGTCGCCCATCAGACGCGGGCGCACTGCTGAAAGAGCTTACAACCGCTTCGCGATCGTCCGCGTTGTTCGTTCCTCGCGCTGCCGTAGGTCGATGGCTCGAGAGCTTGTTCGAGGATGAGTTTGGTGACGAGCTCGAGGAGCGCGATGATCTCTTGAATATCGACGTGGACGCGAGCGATCAGGAAGTGGGGACAGTCGTGCTCGCACGGCCCTCGCTTGCCACGATTCGTCTCACGGCGCCGTCCTCGATGGCGAGCGACGACGACGTGGCCGAGCGAGGCACAGAGCAAGTCCAGATCGAGAGCGTAGATCCTCGCCGACCACGGATGGGGGCTTGGCGTCTCGACGACCCACCCACGAAGCTGGCAGATGAGTTCGCACTGGCCGGAACGTTCGTCGGAAACCGGAGTCCTCCGGCGGTCGCACCAGACCCTGCGGAGCGCGGGGCGGTTGGCGTGCAAACCGCGCGTCGCGGTCCTCGGCTCGGCGGCTTTCAGGATGCGCTGGATCCGGTGGTATCGCTCGAACCGACGGTGGGCGAGCAGTCGCTGCGGTACGGGCCGCCACGCGTACAGGTGAACGCAGCCCATCCGCAGGCGGAAGCTCTTGGGGCGACCTGGAGTCCATTGATGGGCCCCGCGACGACGCCCTCTCCGCCGATGATCAAGGCGCCGAGCCTGCTTCGAAGCCTGTTGAAGCTCGCCCTCTTGTTGGGGCTCGCGGTCGGCGTTGGGCTTGGGATTGGGGTCGTGGTCACACGTGCCAAGACGGAGCAGCGAGCACGATTGGAGACGTCGTTGCGGGCGCGATGGGCGGCGATAGAACCTGCCGTTCGCAGCCTGAGAGAACGTCAAGGCGTCTTGGAACCGCAGCTCGAGCTTCGAATCAATGCGGCGCAGCGAGCCCTCGAGGAAGGCCGGCTCGAGATCGCAGAGGTCGAAATTCAGCGTGTGGAGGCGATGTTGAAGAAGGTCGCTGAGGGGGGGTGACGGAGACCATGGGCTCATAAGCTCATAGGCTCATAGGCTCATGGGCTCATGGGCTCATAGGCTCATGGGCTCATGGGCTCATGGGCTCGACGCACACTTTGCCCGAGGATGGACGTCTACCGATGTATCTATTCCGGGAACAGCGACCTACCGATTCAGGCGAGTCGGGAAGGCTTCCGGCGGTCATTCAGACGGTGCGCTTCAATTCAGGGTGTGTAGTTGGTCCGACGATTGTCGTGGCGGAAGCTCGCCCATCCTTGGTCAGACATACGCCCGCCGTTGGTCCGAACGCCCACAATCTCCCGGTCCCCGAAGCTGATCAGCATGATCCCATCGGCCCGTAAGAGGGGAACGGTTCCGGTAAACGTGTTGGGCTCGTCGCCCGTCAGGGTCCATCGAACATGACCTCCGGGATCGATCGCAAAGAAGCGATCGCCATACCCGATGTAAGCCACGCCATCGTCGGCCACCGTGGGGTTGGGATCCGCGTAGCTGTCTGGTGCGCGCGTGGTCCAGCGTTCTTCAGGGAAAGAGTAAGGCAATGCGGTTTCGGAGAGGATCTCTCCGTTGCGATCGATCTCGACCCAGTCGAGTCCGATCGAAGCGAACGTCACTGGGTCGAGCCGTTCCATCATCACGAGGATTCGTCCGTCGTTCGAGATGATGGGATCGGTCATCGGAATGTAGTCCTCGCGCGATGTCTCAGGGAATGAGAAGACCTGAGTGCCGCGCAGGATCTCCACGCCAATGAGCTGAGTGCGTGTCCGCGCCACGCCGAGGTCGAGGGCGGTCGATAGCGCCATCTCCCGGCTCACCCAGTCGGTCTCTTGAGTCCAGACCGTTGCTCCGGTGTTGAAATCGAGGGCACCAAAGCGTCCGTTTGTCCAGAACAGGATCCGAGGCCCAGCGACGCCGAGGAACTCCGCGGTTCGGCTCGCGGTGCGCTCGTGGCGCCACAAGATACTGGAGAGCGCATCTTCTCGGACCACGACCAGGTTCTGTTCGGCGTCCTCCGGTGTCGTTGGACCGCTCTCGAGCGGCAGCAAAATAGCGTACACTGAAGAGCCATCGCCGAGCAGCGCCCTTCCGACTTCGGCACCCTCGGTAATGATGCGCTGATTTTGTGCGCGCCCCTCGGCGTCGAGAACGTACGTGGTGCTCTCGAGCTCGTATCCATTGTCGGGGAGGTGCCGAACGGCGACCATGACGCGCAGCCCATTGTCCGGGCTAAGCTGCATTTCCCGCCAGACATTCGCGACCGTCGTGTGTCCATCGGACGGGCTATACTCGAAGGTATAGACGTCGGTGCCACACTGCTGAGTCGAAAAAACGGCGTGGACGAAACCCAAAGATGTGCCATCCGAGTTCGTTACGCCAAGGTGATCGAGACCGAAAAACGTGCCGTCATCGCCGAGGCTCACCTCTCGGCGATGCAGGAACGCGTCCTCGGTCCAAGCCCGGAGGGGGTACCGAAAGACAATGGAACCCTCGGACGCCGTCTCGATGAGATCGGTGCCCCCACAGATGCCAGCGAGGCAGATATCGTCGCGGGTGCAAGAGTTGTGATCGTCGCAGGAGCTGCCGTCTGGCAGCCCGTTGCCGACGCACTCGCCCGCAAAGCATGCGTCCCCAAAGGTGCAGGAATCGTTGTCGTCGCAAGGCGTTCCGCTGTTGAGGGGGTCGTTGTGACAGCCCTCCTCGTCACATCGGTCGGTGGTGCATGGGTTCGTATCATCGCATGCAGAATCGTCGGCAAGAAATAGACATTCGCCATCGCTTTGGCGACAGACGTCTTTCGTACACGGGCTACCGTCGTCGCAGACTCTGCTCGCGCCCAAGCATACCCCCTGGCTACACGTTGCGTTCAGGATACATCGGTCGGCGGGCGCACAGGGATCACCGTCCGCGAACGCATATGTGCATGTTTCGGTCGCCACATCAAAAAGGTCCGACGTGCATGCGTTTCCATCGTCACACGAAGGCGGCTCGGTGATCGTGGCCCGAAGAAGGACATCAGCGATCGGACGCGTCGGATCGTTCGAACGGATCGACAGGCGTCCAGCTTTTGCGCCGACGAGGTTAGAGGTTAAGCGAATGCGGATCGTTGTGGTTCCGGAGGGCGAAAGAGCATTGGGAGGTGACGCATCAAGGAAGAAGGTCGCGCGCGCTTCACCTTCGCTGTCGAGGCCGTTGGCTTCGTCGTCTGTGTTCGTCGTGCTTGCGTTGCTGTCCTCCTCGATCGTGATGGCGTCGAGTCGCAAGATGGCGGTCCCGCGGTTTGAGAGAGTGATTTCCTGGGTGCGCGTAACGCCGCCGACGACGTTCTGAAAGTCGACGATCGGTGGGTCGACATGCAGAACGGGAAAGACGGTGCCCAGTTCATCAGGCTCACATCCGCCGCAGCCGGTGGACGTTGCGCCTGCGCCGCCCGCGAGAACCATCATGAAAGGGAACGAGGCTCTGAACAGAACAGCCTGGATGCGCCGCCAAGACCAAGGTCGATGGGCCTCGATCGTCGGAGGCGTTTGACGCCGCGCGAGACCGCATCGTTGGGCCTCGGTCCCACGTGGGTCGCGCTGGCGGTTCGGTTTCGCGCCGGGGCTTGTCGTATCTAGGTCGCGCATGACGTCTCCATTTAGCGATGCCCAGTCGAGAGGTTGTCTCGTCGGTGCCGCGGCCATGCGCTGTGCGCGAGCCCCGACACCGCCCGAACACCGACGACCCGTTCGTCGACGACGATGACGGCGATGCCGCCCGGAGTGAGGCCCATGGAAACCGCGCCCGATGGCGTCAAGGGTTCCGGAAGGTCCGTCTGGAAGAGGAGCAAGCCATCGTGCTCCTTCAGAGCATAGAGGCGGGGCGTCTCATCTATGAAGAAGACGGTTCCTGCGTCGTCGAGCGCAGGAACGATTCGGCGACTCACCTGCGGAAGCTCGAAAGACCAGAGGAGGCGCCCCGAGAAGTCAAAGGTTTGCAGCGAAAGGGGGACGGCGTCGCGCCCGCTCTCGAAAGCCTCGAGGCCGGGGCTTGTTGGTCCGACGACGAAAAGCTTCTCAGCGCCCAGAATCGGAGCGCCGATGAGCCCTGCTGCCGCGGTTGATGTCGGGACCAAGAAGCTCAGCATCTCACCATCTTTCTCGATGCGCTTCAGGCCGCTGGACCAAAACACGCGTCCGCGATCACCTATGGCGAGGTCGGAGCGAAGAGCCGCCGTAGCGCTCGTTGCCCACGAATTATTGGCGAGGCCCTCGATACCAAGGCGAATCGCAAGCTCCATGGCGCCGGAATCGTCCCCACTGGTATCCATGTCGTTTGGCTCCGCTTCGCGCAGAACGGCGAGGATCGATTCGTCTTGGTCGATCGCCACGCGGGTTGCAAAGCGAGGCCCAAGCGCGAGGAAAATCGAAGCCCGGCGATGGGAGCGGTCGATCTCGGCGAGTAGACCGTCCAACGTCGAATGCCCGCCGACCTGATCTCCGTCGTGCGTGCGGCGTACGACGGAGGCGATAAGGGCACCGGACGCGCGCACTGCGAGGTCAAGGACTTCGATGGTTGTGGTCGCCGTCGTCGTCGTCTCGGTCGGCGTCCCAAAGAGGGTCCCCAGGTCGAGGGATCCCAGCACGGCCCCCGATGTGGTGTCGACGTCGATGACGCGCTGGCCGACCGGGACGCTCAGCACGCCGGGAAGCGCGACGGCGCCAGACCACCTGGGCTCGAGATCGACCTCCGTGGTCCAACCACGGAGTCCGCACTGATCGACTGCGGTGATGCCGCGGCTCAATCCGATGAATACCGTACCATCGCGATCGATGATCGGATTCTCGGAAGCGGTGGACGCGAGAGGGCCAACCTCGGTGATGAACTTCACCTCACCTACGGCTGGAGGCGTGTAGCCCGGTTGGATGCATTGATGATCGATGCACCGTTCCTCTTGGGTGCAGGGGTCTCCGTCGTCGCAGGGCGTGCCTTCCGGAATGTCGACGGTCCTGCAATTCCCGAAAACGCATATACCGGCAATGGTGCAGGGGACGATGCTGTCGCAAATGGTACCGAGCTCCGCGTCGTTATGTTCACATTGGCCCTCACGGTCACACGTATCGATGGTGCATGGGTTGTCGTCGTCGCAGCTCCGCGTCGAGAGATGCAGACACCCGGTGGACGGATCGCAAACATCATCAGTGCAGCCGTTCCCGTCGTCGCAGCTTCGAGGAGTACCTTGGCAAAGCCCCTCAATGCACGTGTCGCTTTCGGTGCACGGGTTGAGGTCGTCACACGCTCGATCTGGCTGTGCTTCGTGGATGCAACGGCGTTCCGCAAGGTCGAAGCGATCGACCGTACACCCATTGCCATCCTCGCAGTCGGGTGGGTTCACGCCCGTCCCCGAGAGTTTGATTTCGATAGCCGTCGGGGCGTCGGTTGCGTCGGTCTCGAGGCGAAGACTCGGTGCAAGTGTGGCGTCGAGTTTGGGTGCGAAGGTGATCGTGAACTCCAGACGACCATTGGCGGCGACGCGGTTGGATGCGGGGCCGGCTTTGAAGCCAAGCGCTTGCCCCGAAAACGAAGCGGTATAGGTCACGGGCAGGTCGCCAGGTGCCGACAACGTGACGGTTCGACGCTCTTCGGCACCTACGTAGACGCGCCCGAAGTCGACCGCATCGAGGCTCGCGCGGAAGCTCGAGCGCGCGCCGGTGACCAGGCCGCCGTCGTCATGGCACGCCGCACAGACCGCCAAGCTGCAGATCGGAACGGCGAACGCGCCCGCGAGCCTGCCGGCGAGCCCGCGGAGGGAAGTGGACGGCCCGCGAAAACGCCGTCCCGTGCCAGGTCGTAGCCATCGATTCTCAGCGCCCACCCGAGCCAGAGCATGACATGCCGACGCGCTGTTCGGCCAGAGCCGGCGGCCCGAGGCGCCGACGCTCCGAGGCCGCGAGCGCCGAATCGCGGATTCGGGTTTAGGATCCCGTGGTCTTCCGTAAACGCTGGATAAGAATCTTGATGACGCCCCGTGCGATTTCCACGTGTCCGCTCATGAGATCGTAGAAGTCCTCCCGGAGAATCTGGAGCGCATGGACCGCGTCCTTGCAGCGAACGGTCGCGCTACGGGGCTCCGAGTCGAGGAGGGCCATCTCTCCGACGCATTCCTTGGGGCCGAGCGTTACGACCAATCGGTCGCCCTTGACGACGTCCACGTACCCTTCGATCAAGAGGAACATGGCGTCGCCCGATGCCCCTTCGCGGACGATCTCGTCATTCGGGCCGAAACGTACCTCTTGGGCGATTTCGGCCACGCGCGCCAGGACCTCTCCTGGGATGTGGCGAAAAAGATCAACCGTTCTCAGAAATACGACACGTTCGATGGTGGAGATCACGGCTCCAACTCAGCTTTCGCCTTCGCGAGGCCATCGCGCAAGGTGTGACTCGGGGCGAAGACTCGGGCTGCGCTTGGGCGCGCGGGTCGCGGCCTCCGCCGGATCGTATGCTCGGTCGTCGTCCTCTGCGCCGTCGTCCTGTGTACTGCCGTCGTCCTCTGTACCGGTCGAGGGGCCATCCGCCCGGGCCTCCGTGCCTCGCGTCGGCGCGGCAACCGTGAAGGCCTGAGTGGATCGGGTGTCGTTCGGGTCGGACGGTGAGACTTGAGGAATGTCAGCCGTCGGCATGTCCTCGACGGTCAACTGACGAATGAAGCCGAGGGTCTCATCGCGTTCCCGAAATCTTTGGCTTGGGCTCATATGGGTCCTGAGCGGTGGCGGATGATCTGGCCGGACCTCGAGTGCACGTCGGTGCAGGAACTTGAAGACGGTGATGATGACCGAGGCTATCGGGACGGCGAAGAGCGCCCCCATCAGGCCGGCCGTTCGCTCTCCGACGATCAGCGCGAAGACGACGACGACGGGATGTATCTTCGCGGCGTCGCCCATGATCTTGGGGTTCAGAAAATTGGCCTCGAGCAAGTGCACGCCGATGATCCACAAGAGCGCCAACAGCCCGAGCCACAAGCCGTCGGTCAGCGCGAGGGCTACGATGGGAATCGTCGAGATGATGGACCCGAAGATCGGGATGAGCGAAAAGATGGCGGCGAGAATGGCCAGGATCAGCGGGAGCTTCACGCCCAAGATCCAAAGCCCAAGAAAGGTCAGGGCTCCGTTCGTCAGGCAGATGAGGACCTGGCCACGCACCACACCCGCAAGTCCGACGCTCGCGCCCGACATGATGGCGGTGTAGCCGGACTGGTTCTCGGGCGGGACGAGCGAGAAGAAGAAGCGCTCGATGCGCCTACGATCCATGCTCATGAATGCGCCGAGCATCAGGACGAGAAACGAACCGAAGATGACTGAGAAGGCGCCTCCGACCAGGTTGCGCCCGAGCGTCAGGATGGAGGCCGCATTGTCAGAAAGCTCTTCCGAGAACGAGATCAGATTTCGCTGGACGACCTGCTCAATCTCTTCGCGATGGATCGGGATGTTGTTCTCCGCCGCGAACGCCTCGGCGCGATCGAGGATCCGTTTGGAGACTTCCTTTGTCTCCTTCAGGAATGCGTGACTGAGCGCGCCCACACCGCCGAGCTCGCGCCCGATCTGGGCCACGCCCCAGCTGCCCGTGACGACGGTCGATGTCGCGACGACGAGGTATATGCCCAAGATGGCCGCGATTCGGGGTACGGGACGCCCTGCAATTCGCCGCTCGGTCGCCCACGCAACCGCGGGCTCGATGACGAACGCCAGCAGAACGGCGAGACCGAAGGGCAGGAGGACTTCAACGAACAGCGCCAAGATGGTGGCAATGAAAAGCCATAGCGTCGTCAGGATGATCGTTCGCCGGACGCGAGGATTCCGCAGCCAGGAGATCAGGCGGGGTTCGTGGGCGTCTCGAGGAAACATTCGTCCAGGGGCGGCGCCAGCGGCGACGACCGAGGTCTTTCTATCACGCCCCGACCGCCGACTCCCCGAATTTGATCGAGCGGCTCGCGGCGTGGCCTCGGCCGGCGGCCCATTTCTCCGGAAAGCGCTTGCGAGGTCGTCACCTCGGGGCCATCCTCGGGGAAGGTTCATGATGACCAGACATCTCACGGGCTGGCTCGGTGTTTGGTCCTCCGTGCTTTTCGGCGTGCTCTTTGTTTGGTGTCCGCCGGCCATCGGCTCGACGGAGACCTCAAAAGAGCCGGTTGCTGAGCTCTCCGCCACTCTCCGACTCGATCCAGCGGAGGTTTCGACCGGGGGCACCGGAAAGGCGATCGTCGAGGTCGTCATACCGGAGGGGTTTCATCTTTGGGCCATGGATCCGGGACCGGGTCCGGAGCCCCTGACCCTCAGCCTCGAAGGGCCCATTCGACCTGACGGCCCCTGGTATGGTCCGCGACCGACTCGAGTTCACGATGTGGGCTTTGGCCGAGTGCTTGCCCAGTATCAAGGACGCGTGGCCTTTGAGCGCCTCTTTCGGCCCGCCCCAGCGGCCCTTGCGGCTCAGGCGGAGGGGCGAGCTCCGCCTGACCTGCGCGTTCGCCTTCGCGGTCAGATCTGCACACATTCCGTGTGCGTGGCCCAAACCCTTGAGCTTGCGGCGCCCTGGACGCTTGCGCAAATGGATGCCGCGGATCCGGTTGTGCCGACTGGAATTCCCCTCGGATCTGGACATCCGCAGGGTCGCGCCATGGAAACGCCGAACGGAGTACCCTCCATGGTCGGCGGTCTCGATGCCGGGCCCCAAGCCGATCCGGGGCCGAGTCCAGGCGCAACCTTGGCACCCGCGTCGGTCGAGGCTTCGTTCGTCGGTGCAAAGCGGGACGGGGTCCTTGCTTTCATGCGACTTGCGTTTCTCTTCGGTCTTCTCGCGTTGGCGACGCCGTGCGTCTTCCCGGCGATTCCGCTCACGGTCTCCTTCTTTTCAAAATACGCTGAAGAGCGTCCGGCCCGAAGCGCAGCGCTGGCCGGGGTCTACGCTGCGACGATGGTCGCTTCCTTTACGCTTACAGGCGTCCTGGTCTCCTTGGTGTTCGGCGTGACGCGCATACAAAGCTTCGCGGCGCACCCGGTTTTCAACTTGATGCTCGGGGTGGTACTTGTCTTCTTTTCGCTGAATCTTCTCGGACTGTTCGAGATCGAGACGCCCCGGTTCCTCATCACCTTCGCAAACCGGCTCGAGACGCGTTTCGGGCGGGCGCGCAACCTAGCGAACAACGTATCGGGCGGCGAGAAGAGAGCGGGCGGCTGGCATGACTACCTTGTTGTTGCCGTCGCCGCGATGACAGCGACAACGGTCTTCTTCACCTGCACCGTTGCGTTTGTCGGGCTGATGTTGGTGGAAGCGGCCCAGGGGGCCTGGTTTTGGCCGACCATCGGCATGCTCGCGTTTGCGACGGCCTTTGCTTTGCCCTTCTTCGTTCTCGCGCTTTTTCCACGGGCGGCCTCGCGTCTTCGGGGACGAGGCGGGCATTGGATGAGCGCGACCCGAGTCACGATGGGGTTCTTGGAGCTTGCGGCATCTTTCAAGTTCTTCTCGAACGCCGATCTAGTCTGGGCCCTGGGGATCTTGTCTCGCGAAGTCGTCCTCTCCGTGTGGATCGCCGTGTTCGTGGTCGCCGCGCTCTATCTCCTTGGTAAGGTCCAGCTCGCTTCGGAGGGCGGGGCTCCCGTGAGCCGCGAAGCCGCAAGCACAACGCCGGCGCCGGTTTCGGTGTTGGGCGTCCTGGGGGGTGTCGCGGCTTTTGGCACCGCTTTCTATCTGGGGCTCGGGCTCTACGGCGGTCGAGCGTTTGGGAACTGGATCGACGGGTGGCTGCCGCCGATGTCGGCGAGCGCGCCCATTCCCGTTCCATCGGCGCGCGATGGCGTGGCCGTCTCTCCAGGGGGAGGATCAAGCACGCTTCGGTGGTTCACCAGCCTCGATGAGGCGCGCGCGGTTGCCGAGAGAGACGAGCGTGCTCTCTTCGTAAACTACACGGGCTACACGTGCACCAACTGTCGCTACATGGAGAGCGCGGTTTTCCCACGTCCGGAGATTGCGCGGCTGCTCGAGAGGCTCACCCTGGTCATGCTTCACACCGACGATGGAAGTGAGGACAACGAGCGAAATCGCCAAGACCAGATTGCCCGATTCAAGACGATCGCCCTCCCGCTCTACGTGGTCGAAGCCCCCGATGGACGCGTGGTCGACACCTTTCCAGGTTCGACGAACGAGCCCGAGGTCTTTCGCGCCTTCCTCGAGCGGGCCCTTGCCCGACTGGGTCGCGAGGACCATCCGGGAACCGCGGGGGCCGACGAAGCGCGTCTCCGCCTTCCCGCGCGGCCCCTGTCGCAGCAAGCCGGGGGCGTGCAGGCTGAGGCCGTTCCGGCTGGGCGGTGGGCGCTGGTCAACTTCTGGGCCACGTACTGCCCGCCCTGCCTGACTGAACTGAGATCGTTCATGGCGGAACAAGGGCGCAGGTTCGAGCGCCAGGGCGGAGCCTTCGTGACCGTCGCCGTCGAAGACGAAGAGGCACTTTCTGATGCGCGTCGCTTCATGGCTGAGGTGGGCGTGCCGGAAAGCTCGACGTTCTGGATACCCGTGGATCTCGACAGCCAAGATCTCGACCCTCGGCTCGGTTTTTCGGGTGTGCTTCCGCATACCGTTTTGGTTTCTCCCTCCGGAAGCGTTGTGTGGAAGCACTCCGGCGCCCTGACGGAAGCCGCGCTGCAAGACATCCTCACGGCGCACGCCGAGTTTGTCGCGCCACGCTGAAGCGAACCGCGGAGCAGCCGCGATGGGTGGCGCTATGGCTCGATCCGAAGAAGTCTCAGAACGGTCGTTGGGCTCGAGGCCCCGTCAAGGACACCGATGAAGCGCTGCCGCAGACCGAGCAGAGGGGGCGTGCAGGTGAGTCCGCACTCGTTTCCAAAGCATCCGAGCTTTGCGGATACGCAGGAAGAGGTCAGGAGTCGAAGCTTTCCGTCCACGTAGACATCGGCCTGACATCCCTCGCGACAGCCAGCATCCGAGGTGCCGGTTTCGGCACCGGAGCAGGTCGATGTACCGGCACGCGGGATGCCTTGAACCTCAACGACGCGTCCCCAGTAGGCCTCAGCCCGCGGGTCGAGCGCGAAGTCGGGCGTCAGTCCGAGCGATGGGGGCTCGTCACAGGTTCCGACGGAGGAAGCGTCGGCTGCGTCTGAATGGCCGGCGGCGTCCGCACCTGGCGCATCTCCGACCTGGCCGTCGGCGGGATCAGCGTCCGCAAGCGAGACGTCGCCGAGTTGCGCGTCTACGTGGCCGAGCCCTCCGTCGTGGCCATCGGAGCCGCTCGCATCGTCGTCGACCCCGCCTTCGCCGACGAGAACATTTCCGTCGCGGGGAAGCACATCTCTCGGCGGGCTGGAACCACAACCCACGGTAGCGATTCCGATGAGGACGAAGGCCGCCGACGCGAGCGTTCGTCTGTCGTGGGCGTGGTGGAGGTGCGCCATCCCGAGAGGATAGCAGGCTGGAGCTAGATCTTCACGCCCGCGGACAGCGACAGGAGGTGAACAGCACTGGCTTCATAGGTGCCGACCGCAAAGTTCTTGTTGTTGTCTTCCGCAGTGACCGTGCGTTCCTGAACGAGCACCGCGAGGTAGGCGAGGTCGACCTGTACCGTGCCGAAGTTGTATCCGGCACCCAGTGAAACGAGGACTCGATCCGAATCGGGTAAGGTCGGATCGAGCGTATCGGTTGGGACAGGTGAAACGTCGTAGCCGAGGCCTGCCCGCAGTGCGATCTGGTCGAGCCAGTATTCGCCACTCAAGACGACACGAGGGGCTACGGTCCAGTCTCGGGGGGACGAAGAAACAGGGGATGGACGCCCAGTATCGAAGTTGATGGCAAGCTCCTTCGTGGAGCTCCAGAAAGTGATCCCGCAGGAAAGCTCAGCCGTAAAGTCCGTGGTCTTCCAACCCGCGCCAAGATTCAGTGTATGCGGAATCGTGAGGCTGGCGCTTCCCGTTTGATCCGGGAAGTTGGCGGCGATCTCGGCTGGCGTTCCCGAAGGCAAAATGAAATTGGCATTCCCGGTGAAATCGAGCGCAATCGCTGAGCGATAGACGAGCCCGAGCGCGAGATGGTCGATGAGCGACACCTGCACACCCGCCGTCATCCCGACTCCGAACGCGTCCCCGGAGATCTCGACTTGTGCTTCCTCGCCCGCTGCGTTTCTCAGAAGGACCTCCCCGTTGTCAGAGGCCCCGACGGTTCGCTTGAGAAAGACCGTCGCTGGAACGAGCGAAACGCCCAGCGCGACCGAAACCTTCTCCGACAGCCGAAGCGCGATGGTCGGCGTCATGAAGTAGGCGCGGAGCTCGGCCTCTTGCGAGACCGTTCGACCCACAAACTGTGTTGGGTTCTCCCAATTCATGGCCAATCCATAGGGGACGTAGAATCCAAACCCGACGACGGCCTTGGGCGACAACGCATGGGCGACGAACGCAGCCGGAACCGGAATCAGCGGTGACTTTGCAGAGGCGGATACCTCCGAGCCCGGGTTCGGATTTGTCGATGGGAAACCTGGCCCCACGTAACGCGCCGCAGGGCGAATCAACGTGAGTGAACCCAGGAAATAGGTACCCTCGGTCGCCGTCAGTCCCGCCGGGTTGTGCCAGACGGCCGACGGGTCATCGATGGTCGCTGTCACCGCGCCTGCCCGCGCCATGGCCGGGCCGGTGTGCACCTCTGTCAGATAGCCTGACGCTTGGGCCACGCCCGCGAGCCCGACAGCCTGGATCGCGGTCAGTATGGCCGCGATCTTTGCCCGTCTTCTGAAATACATGTTGTTCGTCTTCATCGTGTTGTCCCCCTCTCACGTCACGGACACGGGTTATCGCAGTTCAGATTCGGAACCGGGATATCTTCGTGGCCGATGACGGCAGCGCCCTGCGTAGCCATGAATTGAGCGGCTTGAATCTGGGCCGAGAACGTCTTGCACATTGCATCCGCAACGCATGCGCCACAAATCGGCGCCAAGAACCAGCCGTGGCAGCCCTCCCCGGTGGTCGCCGTCTCGCCCAAGTAGGTGAAGTCATAGACATCGAGGTTTGCTGTGTTCTCGATTCCGTACCCGGTTGCGAGGGCGACGCCTGTCGTCGAGCTGATGACCAGGTCAGGCCAAGCGACCTGCATGAGAATTGGGAAAGGATCAGCGATCTCTCCCCCCCGAAGCCCAACCGCGGGACGCCCGGGGTAGGCTTCGCCGACGACACCGATGGCGTTTGCCAATGGATCTCCGGGCTCCATGACCCAGGTCGCAATCTGCTTGAATCGGCGAAAATCAGGTGTGTCTTCGCAGCCGAGCGCCGGGTTTTCGGGGTCAACGAAGGTACACCCGCCCGAAGCGGCGAGTCCCACCCAAAGCGGGACCGACAGTTCTGGCACCGAGTTCTCGATGATGTCGATGAGACCGCCCCCGGTCGCGTTAAAGACGAAGGTCTGGATGCCGCTGGGGGCGTAGGCGGCCATCGAGGCCCCAACGATCCCGCCCAGGGACTGCCCCATGAAGGCGATCGATTCGCCATTCAGAGCCGGCAACAAGCCGTCGCTTGTACCTTCCTGCTGCAACGTTCGAACGAGGGTGAGCTCGTCCAGAACCGCCTGCCGGAAGTTGTCACGGTTCGCGACGAGGTTAGGCGACAGGAAACCCGTCCCGGATGGGTCGGCGACCCCGTCACATCCATCGGAACAGATGCCGCCCGCGCAGACGACATCATTGGGGTCGATGAACTCGGTGTTCGGAACGAGCCCACAGGGCGCGAGGCCCGCGCCGAGGATGTCCGTCGCGCGATCGCCATGGAAGGGGGAGATCCATCGCCACGGTGACCCGGTCCAGGCCAGGCGCGGCGAGCGTGTTTGCCAGAAGCAGCGCGTCTTCCTTGGAGCGCCCGATACCGTGCTGAAAGATGGTGATGGGCCGACGGGTCCCGGGCGAGGGCGAGGCGCCCATGAAGACGAGGACCGGAATGTGCACGAAGTCCGCCTCGAGGCTGTCGGCGCGGAAGGCCCCGCTGACATACGGGCTTCCTGCCGTGTAGCGGCGCGCACGCATCATGTAGCCGCGGACTGACCGCAAGTTGCCGGTCGCGAGGGTCTGGATACCGAGACATTCCGCGTTGGTCGACAAAGCTTCGACTGTGCACTCACCTTGGATCACGCCTGCTTCGCAAAGGCCAACGCAGTAGTTCTCGACGAGGCCGAACGCCTTTGCGATGGCCGTCGACGTACGCACTTCATAACCTGGAATAGGTATGAGCTCCGGGGCCGCGGTCTTGTCGGTTTCAATCAGATCGTCAAGCTCGGTGACGATGTCTTGAGTCCGGTAGCCGAACGCCATGGCAAGCCGCAAGGGGTGAATGTTGGCGGGTGGTGCGGCCAATGCGGTAAAAGACTGGAGGAAGCCGGGGTGGTTCAGACCCACTTCCAGCACCCCCGCCGTCTCGACGATTTCCTCTGGCGTGGCGACCGTCGTTGCGCCGGCCGCGACCGGCGCACACTCGAGCAGGGGCACGATGGCTGGATCGACACCGGCGGCGGTAATAAACGGGCGAGGCAGTTTGAGTGCGTTGAACGTGGATGCGGCCGATATCGGTCGGCCGTCAACGTCGAGCACATCGGTGGTCACGCCGATGACGTAGTCTTTGTTCTGCGCCAACGGTCGAGCCGGGCGGATGAAGATCGAGGGCGGCGCGATCGCTGTGCCGCTCGAGGTGGTGACGGTGAGATCGACGGCCGGACCATCGATGAAACCGTCTGCGCCGACCGGATACATCAGGACGTTCCCCTCGAGGGACGTCGAGCGGATATCTCGAGTCGCCGTCAGGATGATCGGCCCCGTCGTCGGGAACCCCGTCCTCGTGTTGAGCTGGGCGATCGTCGCCTGCGTGCTGGGGGATGCATCGGGCGGGATCGGCAGATTGACGTGTGTGAGGCCGGGCGTTGTGCTCGACGTGCGGAGCAGCAACTGAGCATTTGGGAACGGGACGTCGCCGGCGAGCGGATCGAACACGATCTCCGTCGTCGCCGTCGTATGCCAGAAGTTCGCGAAAACGAGGTGGCTCCGGTCGCTGATCTTGTCGTCAGGATTCGAAGGGAGGTTGAGGAGCATCGCCGTGGCCGCATCGAAGAAACGTTCGAGCCCCCGCAGGGACTGGCCTGCGGCAAGCAGGACGGCGTTGAGCTCTGCCTGCTCGGCCTTCGTCAGGTCCGCTACGCTTCGCTTTCCTTTGGTCGCGAGGAAGCCCGCGATCGCCTGTCCGGCAACCTGGCTTCGTAGGAGTGGGTTGTGGATCTCCCCCGAATCATCGACTTCGTTCTCATCCGTATTGAGCAGGTAGAAGAGCGCAGTCGGCTGGATGGCATTCCCGTTGAAATCTCGGACGCCGCCGGCTTCGGGGTCGTCGCCGTAACTTTCGACCGAGACGAGGTATTCAGTGGCTGGCTTGAGCGGGTGGCTCGGCGTCAACACGATTTGGATACCGCCCGGGACGTCCTCCGGCAGGTAGGTTCGAGCGGGCTCGGAGCCGTTGTCGCCGTCCTGGCAGGCTGGGTTGATGCTAGGTCTAGCGCCAACGACAAAGGTGTAGTCGACCCGAACGAGCGTGCCGTCGGCTTGACGCTCCCAGAGCTTGATCCCGCGCTTGATGTTGGCTTCGTCGATCGCACCGTCGGACGTTTCAAGGAACGTCTTTCCCGTGTCTTCGCCGTTTTCATCCCTCAGGGTCGAGAAGAACAGCGTCGGCTTTGCCGTTGTCGGCCACCCCTTGACGGCATAGTTGCCCGCCGCGTCTTGGAGCATTAGGCACTGCGCCGCCGTCGGAAGCTCACAATTCTCGGGTCGGACGACCTCGTGATTGAGTGTGCCATCAGGATTCTCGGCGAGAGCCGTCGGTGTCGGCACGAGCTGCAACACGGGAATTGGGTTGCTCGGGTCGAACTGTGCCACCACGACGCGTGTTGAATCGACGGGTGTGTCAAGGTCGAGGTCTCGCGCACAGCTCGCGCTCCAAAGGAAAGCCGCGGCCAGTGCTCCGTGGACGATACGACACCTATGCATTCTCTGTCCTCCTTCACAAGCTCGTCTCCGTCTCGATCCGGGATGAGCGTCAAGACCGCTTGTGCCCCCAGGGGTCGTCGGGCGTTACCACGCCGAGACAACTTTTGTAACTCTGTTTCGCGGGCTGCCTTACGCATCGCCGATGGTTTGCGTTAGGAAGTCACTATGTCGAATTCGGGCTCTTCCGCCGCCGGTGCTCGCGGTCAAGCGGCACATGGCTTCTTCCTCGGACTCCAAGACGAGATCACACGATCCCTGGCGTCACTGAACGGGGGCGACGCATTCAAACAAGACGAGTGGACACGCTCCGGAGGCGGCGGTGGGCGAAGCGCTGTTTTGCTTGATGGTGCGCTGTTCGAAAAGGCTGGCGTCAACGTCTCGTGTGTCCACGGAGATCTTTCGGAATCCTTCGCGAGAGATCTCCCGGGGAGCGAGAATGACCGTCGATTCTTCGCGACGGGAATCAGCCTCGTGCTCCATCCCAGATCAGCGCACGTCCCGACGGTGCACGCCAACTTTCGATACATCGAACGTGGTCGGGAACCGGAGGTGGCGTGGTTTGGCGGCGGCGCCGACCTGACACCCTGGGTTCTCTACGAAGAAGATGCCGAGCATTTTCATGGCACCTGGGCCGAGGTCTGCCGGCGCCACGCGGTCGTCGAGTACGCGCAGCTCAAAGCCGCCTGCGACCGCTATTTCTATCTGCCGCATCGTGGCGAAGCACGAGGAATAGGGGGCATCTTCTTCGATCACCTCGGGCTGGGTGGTCCCCCGGGTGGCACCACCGATCTGGACGCCGTCGGCGCCTTTGTTCGGGATGCCGCGGCTCAGTTCCTCGAGAGCTACCTCCCGATCGTTGAACGACGAAGACACCTCGCGACGACGGACGATGAGCGAGCCTGGCAACTCAAGAGACGGGGGCGTTACGTCGAGTTCAATCTTCTTCACGATCGGGGGACGATCTTTGGATTGCGTACAAACGGCCGGATCGAGTCGATCTTGATGTCACTTCCTCCCCTGGTTTCTTGGGGCTACGGCGACGAACCGGCTCCGGGGACGTATCAAGAACGGCTTGTCGAGGTTCTCAGGCATCCGAGATCTTGGATCGTGCGCGATGATCTCGACCCCTCCCCCGACAACAACGGAGGCGGCAACGCAATGGGCCGCCCCTGAACGCGTCTAGACGAGGACCGAGTCTTCGCCGTAGGGCGTTCGCGATCAGACCCAAGATGCTCCCAAAGATCGCGCCGCCGATGATGTCGGTCGGATAGTGAACGCCCAACACGACGCGAGAGGCGCTCACCGCCACCGCGATGGGGCCGAGGAACACCCAGCCCGCCGAGAGAGAAGGCGACGCGCTCACAAGGAACGCGAACGAAAGCGCGGCGTGTCCGGACGGGAAGCTCCTGCCCGGGCCGCAGTCGGCCGGCGTGGTCAGCTCGGGCATGACATGACATGGTCGAGGTCGGTCGAAGGCCGGCTTGATGACCCTCGACGTAAGCGCATCTGCGGAGCCCGTCGCGAGTGCGACGGAGACAATGACGCCAAAGCGGCGCCGATAGAGAAGGATGATCATGACGGTGCCGATCACAACGAGCGCCGTCCAAGGCGAGGACAGGAGCACAGCCAGCTCGGCGAGGAGTGGGGAGTGTGCGAGACGATTCGCTGCCCTTAGAATCGACTCGTCCAACGTTCATCAACCCCTGACGTCGTCTCTTGGTGGAAGGAAGGTGCCAAGGTCAAGGCGATTCAGCGACCAGTCGCGCAACCGACGAACGCAGGAACGAACGAAGGAACCAGAGGTTGTCGGGAATTGGAGGCTTCGTGGGCGGCCGGCAGCCGAGACTCGCTCTCTCCACCGAGAAGGCCCCGGCGCGACGGTCGGCCGCAGGACAAGAGTGCCCATGGTTTTTCGGCGGGACCTTTGTATAATCTCGGATCGATGCGACCCGGTCGGCGCTCGGTCACTTGCATGCGTCTGAGGTCTGCTCCTTTTGCAAACGGCGGCGCAGCGTGACCGAGGCGTTTCGGCAGCACGAGCCGTTTCGCCGGGATGTTCGCGATGCGCTCGCGTTGTCGACCGGCATCTTGCTGGCCCTTGGCTTCATCAAACACCTGGCCGCCGCTTGGCCATGGTTCCGGGAGAACGCCTGGTTCTCGTACGGTACGGTCGGGGCTGCGCTCCAGCTCTATGGACCGATCGCGCTCATTGGTCATCGCGGTGTTTCGCAGGAGACGCTTGGTTTGACCCTTCGGAATTGGCGTCGAGATCTCCTCGGGCTCTGTGTGTTGGCACTGCTGACGATTGTTCCGTATGGACTGGGGCACCATCTTTGGCAGACGGTTGTCGAAGGCCGAGCGTTTATTCCGAAGATCGCGCCGCACCTTGGCATGGTCATCCTCACACAGATCTTTCTCGTGGCGCTGCCGGAAGAGGTCTTCTTCCGCGGGCTTCTGCAAGAGCGGTTCGAACGGGTGTGGCCAGAAAAGCGCCGTTGGGTCGGGTCGCCCGTCGGATGGGCCTTGGTGGCCCAAGCCGCCGTTTTCGCGCTGGCCCATTTCGTGGGCGAGTATCGGTTTGATCGGCTTGGTCCGTTCTTCCCGGGGCTACTCTTCGGTCTCTTGCGAGCGCGCACAGGAACAATCGTTGGGGCTGTGGGATATCACGCGTTCTGCAACGTGCTCTCGGTTGTGCTCTTCGCTTGTTATGCGCGGGGACCTGCCTGAACCACGAGGGTTCTACAAGAGGACGAGCGCGCGAACGAACCTCCGTCGTCCGAACGCCCACCGGCCTGGGTCGTCAAAGGCCGAATATTTCGACCACGCACACGACGGACGGTGTGATTGTGTTGTCTCGCGCGACGCCAATGCCAACGTAGCTTGCGGCGGGGTCGATCAGGTTGCGGAGATGGCTCGGGCTCTGAACGAGGTTCCTGTGCGCAGCGTCCAAGCTGCCGGCGATGGCAACGTTCTCGGTCACCGGGCGCGAGTAGCCGGCCTTCTGGGCGCGGTCGACGGGGCCGCCCTGGCCAGGCAGCACGTGTGCGGCGATACGAGCGGCACAGACTGCGCCCGCGAAGGATGCCGCCGCTTTATCGAGAGCGGCGTCGCGGGCGAGGGGGGCGAGGTCCCCTTGGCGGCGAAGGCCCTCGATGGCGCGAAAGAGATCCGAAGTCGTGTGGATGTCTCGGCCCGGCTCTCTCGTGATCTTGCTTGGTCCGTCTCTCGGTCCTTTGAGCGCGATGCCCTTTGCTTCGGAGCCCATGCTCGGAATCTCGAAGCCCCAAAGTGCGGCAACCTCTGGGCCGCGTTCCGTGGCGACGAGAATCTCGACCCGGTGATGGCCGGGCTTGGCGGTGGGCACCGTGAACGTGAAGCGTTTGCGCGTGCGGCGAACGGGCAGCGCCTCGACCCAGCCACCCGGGTGTTCGACGTAGGCCTCGATCTCGTCTCCGCGAATGACGAGACCTTGCACCGCGTGGTTCGGTCGAAGCGGAACGCGCGGAAGCGGCGACAACTCGATCAGCCGCCGGACGAAGAAAGCGACCACCGCCGACCGAAGACCTTGATCGATCACCGCAATCCCCATGTGGGTGTAGCCGCGACGCAACACTCGGGCCGCTGCAAATTCGAGAAGCGCGTCGGCCAATCCATCGAGCGGAGCGCCGATGGCGGCATAAGGCGTGACCTGGGCATCGGCAAGACCCTCAGCGAAGAGGTCTGCCTGAATGTGTGCCAACGTGCCGTGGGCTCGGCGACGAAGCAGCGCAAGCCCATGCCTGAGCGCCGCCTGCTCGAGGGCTGGATCTACGCGGAGTGTCTGGTCCCTTTCACGTGAAGCGATCTCAGCCTCCAGCCATCGAGCGCAGGTCGCGGCGACGCAGCGACGGGGCCGGTTGGTTGGGGCGTCACCGCGTTCGCGGTTCGCGGCTTCGTGGTTGTTGGCTCGTGGCAGCGGAGACTTCTTCTCGGCGGGCAGGGCTGCCGCGCCCGAGAGAAATAAAGGTAATAGCCAGTGAAACATTTCTTGGTCGGCCTCGTTCCATCGCGGAGAGGTCATGAAGCGGGGGCGCACCAAGTTTAGCCTGTTTGGCAACCGTGGGCATCCGCCGTTGACATACTGTCCGGGTGGATTTGACCACAGGAGATGGGGTGCCCAACGTACGGTTGCGGAGTTGGCTGGGAATGCAGCCAGATAGCACGGCCGGCTCGCTTCTTGCTACTCGTCTTGATGAGCACGCGGATCTTGGTCGAAGGCAGTTAGGCGGAGGGGTTCAGATGTTCAGTTTTTTCAGAACGAAGAAGAACGGAGAGCGTACCGAGTTCGAGGAACTCACCTTGGAACACATGGATGCGCTCTATGCAGCCGCCCTCAGGCTGACTCGAAGTCCGAAGGACGCAGAGGATCTCGTTCAGGACGCCTATCTCAAGGCCTTTCGTTTTTTCGACAGCTTCGAGCGCGGGACGAACATCAAGGCCTGGCTCTTCAAGATCCTCACAAATACATTCATCAACAAGTACCGACGTCGCCTTAAGGAGCGAGAGGTCGCGGAGGCGCCGGCCGAAGAGATCATGGTGGATCGCTTCGTATCTTTCGAGCAGCTCCGGGCGCTGCAGCATCCGGAGGCGGATTTCTTTGGCAAGCTTCTTTCTGACGAAGTCGTTGAAGCGCTTGAGCGCGTCCCGGTGGACTTCCGAATGGTCGTCATCCTGGCTGATATTCAGGGTTTTTCATACAAGGAGATTGCTGAGATCGTGGGTTGCCCCGTTGGGACGGTAATGAGCCGACTTTTTCGAGGTCGGCGAATTCTCCAGAAGCTTCTGTTCGATTACGCGGTTTCGGAAGGCATTATTCCTTCCACGCTCGAGCTCGAGGCCCCGGAGGACAGGGGCACGGCGTTGGATCTGGAAGCCTATCGCCGCCGCAAGAAGATGTCGGCCTAGTCATAGTCAGGATGCCGCCTAGCCTATCGGGGCTGTTTGGTGACAGACTTGGCGCGCTGACTTCGACCTCCCAGCCTTGGAGTGCGGGGGGCCTGCGGGTGGGCAGGCCGAAATCCTGCGGATTAAGGTCGGCCACCCGGCGGTTAGCCTAGCGCACGATGGAGTGTCGAGAAGTCGAGACTTGCGCTGACCTCAGCCTGGACGGAGAGATCGGTCCTCACGAGCAGGCTGAGCTCGATGAGCACATCGAGCGATGCGCACCGTGTCGTGCGCTCGTGCATTCGCGGCACTGGTACCAAGTTCAGCTCCGCGAAAAGCTGACGTCCGAGACCGTGCTTACGCCCCCGCCCCACACGCTCAGGCCTGCGCTGGTGTGGCGGATCCGGGAACTGGAGACCCGCCGGCCCATGGCGGCGCGGATCTGGGCGCCGGCTGGATTGGCCTTAGCTGTGCTTGGGCTGTTTGCGTGGGCTCAGAACGTGACGCCTCCCTTGGATCCTGAGGAGAGCGTATCCTTTCACACGAAGAATCTGCCACCCGACGTCACGGTTCGCCGGGATCATCGACAGGTAGAGCGATTCGTTCGGCAGTATCTGAGACACGGCTTCCGCCTCCCGACGAGCGACGTGGCTCAGATTCGTCTCGTCGGAGCTCGGCTCTCGCACATCGATAATCGCGAGGCCGTGCAAATCATGTATGACCAACGAGGCGCACGCATATCACTTTTCGCACATGCGGCGCCTGAGCGCTTTGCCCCCCCACCCGGATTTGAGGTCAAGGATGTCCACGGCTGGCCGATGATGGTGGGACACCATCGTGGTTACAGCGTGGTAGCTTGGCACGAGCCTCGCCGCGATGTCCTCTATTCGTTGGTCTCGGATGTGGACCAGGACGAGCTCGTTGATTTGGCTGCATCTTTCGAGCGTGCCGAGGGCGCGCGATAATTTGACAGAAATCCAGACGAGACGTAGCCTCCCCAAAGGATCATGTCGGGATCTGTTCTCATCATCGACGCCGAGGAAGACTTCGTGAGCGAGCTCGCTCAGGGGTTGAAGGATCACGGGCTGGAGACGACCGCCACCAGCGACGGAAAGGCGGGGCTGGACCTGGCCCACATCAACATTCCAAGCGCGATCGTGCTGTGCGCCGAGTTGCCGCGCATGTCCGGCTATTCGATTTGCGCGAAGCTCAAGAAGGACTCGACCCTGAAGTCGGTCCCGCTCGTCATCACGAGTGCGGAGGCGACGCAAGAAACCTTCGAGCATCACAAGAAGCTCAAGACCCGAGCCGACGAATATCTGAGGAAGCCTTTCAGTGCCGATGATTTGATCCTTGTTCTCGAGAACTACCTTCCGAGCAATGGCGGCGGGCGCACCGAGGAAATGATCGCGACGGATTCCGCCGAAGGTTCTGACGGCGAGATCATCGGGATCAGCGATGCGATCGAGATGGAGGAGGCCGAACTGGAAGACTTCCAGAGCATCGACGACAGCCAAGTGCATAATGCCGTCTTGGCGAATATTTCTGACGACGAGGTCCTCTCGGCGGTGGGTGCTGGGGGGGCGGCGATGGCTCAGGCGAAGGCCTTGGTGGAGGAGGTCGCGCAGCTCAAAGAGAGATTGGCCGAGGAAGAAGAGAGTCGCAGGCGAGCCGAGCGAGAGCGGGATGTGGCTGTCGCCAATGAAAAGGCGGTCGCGGCTCAAGTCCAGGCCATGAGCTCAAGCCAGATCCCTTCCTCCTCGATTCCGGGGTCGACGCGGGAGCTCCTATCCGTGAAGAAGGAGCTCAACGCGAAAGACCGCGAGATCCTTGAGCTTCACGAGCGAATTACGCAGAAGGACAAGGAACTTCTGGCGGAAAAAGACCGACAGATGGAGTTGGAGGATCAGCTCGTCCAGATCCAGGACGAGCGAGAGGCGATCGAGCGCGCGAAGGTCGAATCCGACGGACGCACCGCAGCCGCGGAGGCCAGGGCGGCAGAGTTGGCCCGATCCTCGGAAGAGAAACTCAACGAGCTGCACGGAACCATTCGAGAACTCACAGAACGTCAAGCGGCCACCGAGTCGGAGCTTGGCCGGGCACGAGCGGATGTGCAGCGGCTGAATCGCGAGGTCTCCGACAAGGCCGCGGCTCTCAATGAGCTGGAAGAGACGCACATCGACACGACCGAGGCTCTGGAGGCCTCGCAAGCCGAAGCCTCCGCGTTGCGCGATCAGATGGACAAGCTCAAGCGCACTCTGGCGGATGCCGAGGCGAGGGCAGACGACTTGGGCAAGACGGCCCGCGGCCAGAGCGAGGAGATCGGACAGCTCCGGAGCGAACTCACTGAAGCCGAGGAGCGAGCGTCGCGCGCGTACCAGAAGATTCGTGACGACGAAGAGACAAAAGCGAAGGCCAAAAAGGCGCTCGAGATCGCCATCGCGTTGCTTCAGGAATCTGGCTACACGCCAGACCTCGCGGGGACAGAGAGCGAGGAGACGTTCTCTAGTCTGGATGCTGTTGAAGAGATAGCCTGAAAGCGAAACGAATCGCGCGGACGCGCTTCGAATTCCTCATTCAGATCTCGCCAGCTCCGTCTGTTTCGGTCAGGCGAGATCGTCCGCCCCGGAGAGTCCGCGGGAACGGCGCACCCGGTCAACCATAAGCTCAAGGGCCTGGAGGAGCGAGGCCGTGGCGGCGGGCTCTCCCAGATACTCGAGCGCGACCGCGATGGCTTCGAGTGTGCACAGATGGCCACGACTGCGGACGTTTCGCCGCAGGCCATACTTCGATGTCGGGATGCCGTCGGGGAGCCGAACGATCGGAACGTTCGCAAGCTTTGGTTCCCGGGTGATGACCTTGCGCGCTTGGCGCCAGGTGCCCTCCGGCACGATCAGGTTGATTCGACGTTCCCTCAAGTCGCGATCTTCCTGCAGCGCCTGGTCGAGCGGTATGGCATCGCGCGCCGGAAAGAGCACGAGCGGCACGAGCGGCTCCTCATTCACGCCGCGTACCGGCGCGACCACATCATCGAGGACCGTACTGAGATGGGGAAGACCTCTGAGGCGCACGTCGGCATTCGGCAGCATGAGGTGCGCAAGGTTTCCGGTGCTTGTGGGTTTTTGCGCCTCGCTCACGTGCATCAAGATGAGAACGCGTGTCTTCGTCTCGATCGGGTTCAACTCGCTGCACAAACAGAGGGCGATGTGCATTCGACAGCGCGGACATCGCTCGGCGGTAAGCCTACGTTTCCCCATGACCACTCGCGCTGTCGTATCGAAGCTTGGGTGACGCAGACGCAGACGCAGACGCAGACGCAGACGCAGACGCGGTTGTCGAGGTCGAGGTCGAGGACGTGCGCGTCGTCGGAGGTGTCATGTCCTCGAGGGTGATCTGGGGGACGAGTGGCCAGATGCGGGTGGATGCTCGCCCCGTCCAGAAGACGACGGCCGCCAAGATCGCCGCGATGAGACATCCAAGGAAGACTCGGAACAGGAAGCGTGAGCCGCCCGCGTTGTTCCCGATACGGATGCTCTCGGGCGTAAATCGGCCTCCGCGCCCGCCCTGAAATTCTGGCCTCGGCACGGCGCCTCCATAGCATACTCGACGTTCTGACGTCGTCCCTCGTCTTGAGGGTCGGGTCGCCGGGCGGCTAGATTTAGATTTCGAATCGGGTGGAGACTCGGATCGAACCCGTCAGCATCGAGGCGCGTCCGTTGTCCTCCCAAATTGGGCGAAATCGGAGGACCCCGCCGAGCGAGATTGTTCGAGAGACGAAGTATTCAGCCCCGAGGCCAACTCTGAACGTGGGTTCGACGGAGGTCCCGAGGGATGCACCACCCATCAACTCAAGAAAGGGCATCGTTCGAAAGACATCGAGCGCGACGACGATCCCTGCCTCGAGCGTGCCCATGGTGCGGGCCGCACGATCATCACCGAGTGAACCCAAGCGCCACGCCGCAGACGAAGACGCGGCCAGCCACAGGGCGTCGGTCAAGCCGAGCCACGCCGCGGTCTCAGCGGTCGGCGCATGCACCAGCCGGCTGTCGCCTCGGATCAAGACGCTGTGTCCCGCGCTGGCACCAAGCACCCATTCGCCATCGGCCGCGCGCGCCGGGACGGTGCCCCCAAACATCAACCCAGTGAGCACCCACGCGACCCAAAAACGCCCGCGCCGTCGCATCCGAGGCCCGGCGCACCGGATCATCGGGCGCGTATCCTCCACGGCCCCGGGCGACAACGGCGCCGGTCCTTGCAAGCGCGTCTTCGGGGGCAGGGCACAGGCCGGCATCGCCTCAGGCGTGGACGCGTGGATCCTGGAGCACCTGGAAGATGGCATTCTCTATCCTCGGGCGAGGGCTCGCAAGGTTGGCGTCTTGCGAGGAGATGGTCAACTGCTTGCTTGACTCCCCCGCAGCAGCCTGGAAGAAGCCACCTGTGACGTCCGCGAAACGTGGCATCAAGAAGAGCCAGAAGGAACAAGACGTCGCGGAGGACCAGTTCCTGGAACAAGGTCGAGTCGTGGTCGCTTGGCTTGAGGCGCATGTCCCTCATGTCGGCGCCGCCATCGTCCTCGTGCTTGGGGCGGTTCTTGCGCTCGAGTTTGCGGAGGGCGTCAGCGACCGCAAGGATTCGGCAGCGACGGCCGCGTTGGCCGACGCCGTCGAGGCTTATGAGAAGTCGGTCGAGCCTTCCGTGGTGCTGACGTCGACTTCTGCTGATACGGTCGAAAGTGGGTACGCGCGCGCTCGAAAGGCGCTGGCGAGCGTCGCCAAAGACTTCGAAGAGCATCCTGCAGCCCGGCTCGCGCAGCTCTACGAAGGCGACCTCTACCTCCGATCTCAGAAATATGAACTCGCCGAGCCCTTGCTGAATGCCTACGTCGACACAGCCCGTGCGGACGATCCGCTTCTGCTGTTCGCCGTCGAGAAGCTCGGCTATGCGTTCGAAGGCGCCGGAAAGCTCGACGAAGCGCTCGGGGCGTTTGAGAGACTCATTTCTGGGCCCGCCTACTACCGAGACTACGGGTGGAAGCATAAGGCGCGAGTCCTGGAGAAGAAGGGCGATCGTGCGGGTGCGCAAGCTGCATATCAAGCGATCGCGGATATGGACCCACCGTCAGATCTCAAGTCCTTCGCCGAAGCTCGACTCAAGTCGCTCGCGAAGTAGCGTTGGCTTTTCTGTGGCTGCGAGGCCTCGGGATACATCCACAAATCGAAGGACATGCCGTGACCAGACGACAGAAATTTCGACTCGGTGCCCCATTCGCATTTTTCTCCTTGCGTGTGCTCGGGGTGAGGCTGATGGGGGCAGGGCTGGTTGGGCTTCTGTGCTCGAACGTAGCCCTCGCGTCTGAGTCTTCGACGCTTTGGCGGCAACCGAAGCCGGAAGACTTGGAGGCTGTGTTTCGTATCCGCGCGCAAGTCGATCTCTCTAACTTTGAGTTGCTCAAGATCAACGCTGAAGAGTGGAGTGCCCCGTACATCGGCATCGGGAACACGGTGGTCTACGTCGCAACCTCGAGCGGGCGGCTCCAGGCTCGAAGCCTGTCAGACAACCGCGTCCTCTGGGAAAGGCGCGATCTCGGAACGATGGGCGTTTCGATGACCGAAGAAGACGACCTGCTTGTTCTTGGATCCGGTACCGACCTGGTCTCGGTCGAGCTGGCTTCAGGGCGCGAGCGATGGCGCGTGCCGATCGGGGGGCGCATTGGCGGTCGCCTTGCCCGGGAAGGCTCACTGGCCATCTTGCCTGTTCGGCCCAATGGGTTCGTGGCGGTGGACCTCGCTCAGGCTTCGGTTCGATGGCGCATCAAGCGACCCACCCCGAGCTCGATGACCGTCCGAGGCCAGGCGTCACCGACGATCGATGCGGAACGAGGGCAGGTGTATCTCGGGTTCTCCGACGGCGCATTGGTGGCCGTTTCGCTAGAATCAGGGACCAAAGTGTGGGAGGCCGCGCTCGGCCGCACTCAGGACTTTTTCGCGGATGTCGATGCTCAGCCGGTTCTCGTCGATGGGGGGACAGCCGTTCTGGCGGCGAGCTACAATGGGGGGCTGTTCAAGCTGAGCCCCGAAGATGGCGCCGTTGTGTGGCGGCGCGAGGACCTGAAGCGAATCACCGGTCTCGTCCACATCGGGAGCGATCGCACGATCGTCGTTGGGGCCATGGGGGACGGTCAGGTGGTTGGCCTTCGTGCCGACGATGGGCGCGTCGGGTGGCGCTATCGCCTCGCTGAAGGGAGCCCGACCGAGCCGGTGGACCTTGGGGACGATCGGGTCGCCGTGGGTGCCAGCTTCGGTTCCTTGGCGATACTCCGTGGGAAGACGGGCCGACCGCTCGAGGTGATCCTCCCTGGGTCGGGGCTGTCCGTCGCACCCACCTGGCGTGCACCGAATCTCACCTTCATGAGCAACGGCGGCTACTTCTTTTCGCTTCGTGAAATTCGCTAGACGGACTGACATTTTTGTCCCGGTCTCCGTCCGAAGGTCGTCGGAAGGTCTCCCGGCGCCGCGGTTGTAGGCGATTAACTCGCGGAGATCCGAGGTGCGATACGCCTCGTCGATCGACGCTCAGATTCTGGCATGAGATTTGGAAATCTCGGCAACCGTGGATCCCTTCAAGGCAGTCGGCTTCTTGGATGCGTACAGACGGGGCGAATCGGAGGCGCTTGCGTCGGTCTATCGATACTTCTCGCTCCCCCTGCGACGATTCTTGATTCGGGGTTTTCTCTTCAGAAGCGAGGGGCGTTCGCTGCATTTCCGAGGCGTAATGACGGCGCCAGACCTGGACGATGTGGTGCAGGAGACGTTTCGCCGCGCATTCGGCACCAAGGCGCGCCAGGCGTTCGACGGGCAGCGGCCGTTTCGAAATTATCTCTTCACCATTGCCAGAAACATCGTGGTGACCCAGGCCGAGCTTTGCCGGCGTCAAGTCTTGATCGGCGATGCAGTCTCACTCGAAAGCGGCACCTATAGATCTTCAGCAGCTTCAGTTTCTGCTTCGGCGACCCGCGCCGCACTCGGCGTCGATCTCGATGCGGCTCAAGCACTCGAGCAACGCGAGTTTCTCAATCTTCTGAGATCATTCCTACGAACGCTGTCCAGCTCGGAGCAGGACTTTTTTATGACGCGATTTCTTGATGCTCTGTCGCAGGAGGCCACCGCGCGCCATTTGGGGTGCAATCGCGCCCGGGTCCGCAAGGTCGAGACTCGGTTACGAACGAGTTTCCTGCGCCATATGAACGGGACCGGCTACTTCGAGAGCCAACAGCCGTGCTGAAGCGGCCGAGCGAGACAATCTCGCTCGGCGGGGCCTCCGATTTCGTCCACTTTGGGATGACAAAGGGCGCCTTCCGAGGCGGCGCATCATGACGTGCGATAATGGGCATTATGTAAAGTGACCTCAAACTTTGACCAGCTCAAACTGACGCTCGATGCCCTGAGAAATGGTGCTCGATCGACGAAGCACCCAGGTGCTAGCACGAGAGCTGTGCGACGGGACCTCTTGCCTATACTCCAAGACGAAACCGGCCGTTCGGTTGGGGCGAGTCGCTTCAAGCCGGAGTGGTTGAAGATTCGACCGCCCGGGGGTGCAACCTACAGCGCTCTGAAGGCGACGGCGCGAAGGCTCAAGTTGGCAACGGTCTGTGAAGAGGCTCAATGCCCTAACCTTTCCGAATGTTGGGGCGGGGGCACGGCAACTTTCATGCTGATGGGCGAGATCTGCACGCGCGGGTGCCGGTTCTGCGCGGTGAACACGGCTCGGGTCCCGCCGCCGCTCGATCCACATGAGCCCGCGAACGTGGCCGAGGCTGTCTCAAAGATGGGATTGTCGTACGTGGTGATTACCTCGGTGAATCGGGACGAGCAGCCGGATGGAGGGGCTGCGCATCTCGCCGATTGCCTGCGCGCCATCAAGGTGGCATCGCCGGAGGTCTTGATCGAAGTGCTGATCCCGGACTTCCAAGGGGATGAGCGGGCGCTGGACGAGATCCTCGATACCCCGATCTCCGTGCTGGCTCACAACGTCGAAACGGTGGCTCGTCTTTCGCCTGAGGTGCGAGATCCGCGGGCGTCCTATCAGCAGTCGCTCGACGTTCTCGAAAAAGCGAAGGCCCGGGCCCCGCGCATCCTCACCAAGAGTTCGATCATGGTTGGGCTCGGGGAATCTTTCGAGGAGCTTGAAGTGACGATGTCCGACCTTGTGAACCGTGGGGTCGACATCCTGACGCTCGGACAGTACCTCCGTCCATCGTCGCGCCACCTCCCCGTGGTCGAATACGTGCATCCGGCTGTTTTCGACCGGCTTGCGGATCGCGCGCGCGCACTCGGTTTTGCCTATGTGGCTTCGGGGCCCTTGGTGCGGTCCTCGTATCGAGCCGGAGAGCTCTATGTGGAGAAGACGCTCAAGCAGCGCGATGACTCCTTGAGGATAGAGGACTAGAGCCTTGACATCCAAGTGGGTTATCTTCCCGAGAGCCCATGTCATCGTCGTCTCACCCGCCGCCCGCACGACACACGTCATCAGCCGACAAGTCGGCCGACAGGAACCGAGGCTTCGCGCCTCCGCCTTGCGGGCGGCATCCGCGTCGGGGCGTCCTGGCCATGGTCGGTGCGACTGCGGCTTCGTGCTTGCTCGGTGGATTCTGGTCCGGGTCGGTGGTCGGCTGCAGTTCGAATGAGTGCACCGACCGGCGCGATTGCCCAAGCGCCATGGACTGCGTGGACTCAGTTTGCGTCTCGCCCACCTATGGAGGGAATCTTCGTCAGGATGCAGCGCTGCGCGACACCGGAACGAGCACGAGCAGCGACGGGTCTCAAGAGGCAAGCGATGGTGGCCTCGACGACGGCGCGATGGACGACGATGGCGGTCCTGTAGATGGGGGCGCGGATGGAGGCGCTTCGGACGCGGCCGACGCGGGTCCGAGCGATGGACCCGTGGGGGTTGTTCTTCCAAACGAGGGCCTGGTCTGGGTCGGGGACCCCGGGTCCGCGATGAAGTTTGCGGTTGGGCGGCTCTTCGACCGCTCGCAGGTGGGCTTTTTCGCAGAGTCACAGACCTTCGATCTGGGCACGGAGGGTATCTGTCTGCTGCGAACGGAGCGTGTCATCGCAGGCACGGTGGGTGGATTCGATCTCGCGCGGATCGAAATTCAGACGGCGATTGCTGCGGTGGATCCCATCACGCTGACGCAAGTTTCGCCCGGGCTCTACGAGCCCTTCGATACGCCTACGACGCTCTTTTATGGCGCCTTCGAGACACAATTCCACCTCTTCCCTCCTGGGCCGGCGGCGCCGAACCCACTCGAGGAAACCGTCGCCACCACCCCCAATCCCCCACGGCTCACCATCGCGCTCCCCGTCGCCGGTTCACTCATCACCATTCCTTCGCAGGTTCAGCTTACCTGGACGCCCACAAGCAATGCCCATCCCCTCGTCGTGGAATTGGCCACGGAAAGCCGGAGCGTCCTGCTCACATGCGTGACCCCAGGGGACGGGACGTTCGTCTTGCCGCTGAGCGCGACGCAGGCATGGCGTGACCAATTCCCAACGGGCGACGCCTACCTCGACGTGCGCTACCAAGAAGAAACCACGCGCTCGGTGGGCCCGGTCGATCTTCCCGTCACGTTCCGCACCAGCCGCGGCGAGCGCTACGCGGTCGTGATCAATTAGTCTCGAGAAGCGACACCACGGCTAGAACCGACCGACCTACGGCGCTCCGAGATCACAGGGCGAGTTCGCCGCCCAGGATGGGAACACCTTGTGTCGCTCGTGTGGGTGCTCGTCTGGCGCGCCGACACGGCCTGGATCTTCATGCAGGCGCTTCTCCATGAGCCATGCTGTGGCATCGTGGGCGCGTCTTGTGACTTCGCCGGGAAGCTCTGCGCCCATCGATGGGCTGTAGCGAAGCAGGACCGCGTTGTGGCGTCGTGCCCAGCGCCCCAGAATGGCGTCCATCTCGACAAGAACTTGAGCCTTGTGCGTGGTCTCGGCGTCTAGGATCTCCTGCTGATACGCCTGGGCTCGCAGCGCGAGCGCCCGTCGCTTGCGCTCGAGCACTTCTCGCTCGTCCGGGGGGAGCCCGGTGCGCGATTCGAGTGCAGTGAGGGACCGCGCCCTTTCATCGAGATCCTTCTGTCGATCGTCCCGCAGCGCATCGAGGGCCAACTTCGCCTTCTGCGCTGGGCCAAAGCGCGGAAGAAGCGCGTCGAGATCGACCGTGGCCAGACACGCGAACACGCAGGTTCGCTGGCTTGTCGGCCTCGGCGTCTTGTTCGCGTGGTCGTCGTGGTCGTCGTGGTCGGCGGCGTCGGGCCGCTCGTCCGATTCTTCCACGGCGACGGTCAGCCAACTCGTTCGGTCGCATGCGGACGTTTTGCCGAGCAATTGGCCCACGCTGGTCTCGATGATGACTCGGGGGATGGCGGGACGGGCGGTCTGCTGTGCCTTCTGGGCCGCGCCGAGGATTCGCTCGATACGATCGATGATCGGGGCCATCTGCGCCGATTCTTCGCGAGCGAGCGCCTGTTCTGCGGCATCGATGTCTCGGTCGATCCGATCGACCCATTCGTCATAGGCCTGACGGCTCAACGTAGCCGCCTTCCCCTCGAGAGCTTCCCGGGAAAGATCGATCGACGCCTGGAGCTGAGCTCGGCGCAAATCCAGCGCCGCCTTGATCGCGGCGCCCCGTCGCGTAGCGAGGACAGCCTGGGTCAGATCGACCGAATACACCTCGACGCGTCGCCGGTTCGCCTCGCCGCGCGCTGCGTTACCCGGCACCGCACTGGGCGCACTGGGCGCCAGGACGACCGGCAGGAGCAACATGGGCCGCAGGATGCTCGCCCGCCGTCGCCAGGCGCCGCCAGCGCAGCACGAACGGCCGAGAAGAAAGGAAGAAACGCTAAGGGGAGAGGTTTGAGTCGACATACATCAGCGAGAGCCTGGCGACTGCGATGACGCCTTCTCGAGCATCTTGGCCTCGGCGGAGTCTTCCTTCAAGCCGAGCTGGGCACGAATCTTGGCGACCCAGTGCTTGCGAACCGCGTCCTGTTCGTCGGCGCTCCCCTCTTCCTTCATTTCGCCCTCGACCCAAGTGACCGAACCTTCTGGAAGCTCGGTAAGAAATCGCGACCGAAGTCGATTCTCGAGTCGGCCCCACTTCGTTCGGGTTCGGGCATAGCTCATGGTCAGGAAGCGCTGGGCACGGGTCACCGCGACGTATGCGAGGCGGCGCTCTTCGTCGAGCCCGATGCCCTCAGTCAGCGTACGACGATGGGGAAGCAATTCCTCTTCGCAGCCCACCAGAAAGACATACGTCCACTCCAGGCCCTTCGCGGCATGAATCGTCGATAGGACAACCTGGTCGCTCCGCTCGACCTTGCTCTGATGTTCGTCCGACCAAGCGCCCATCGTGAGTTCGTTCAAGAAGGCGCCCAGGAGTCCCACCTGGTCTTCCGCGTGTTCGAGCTGCTGCTCGAGTTCCAGATCGAGCTCGGGACTGAGCTCGGAATCGGCGCCCGCTCGGGGGTCGACATGAAGATCGAGGTCGGTGTCGAGGTCGAGGTCAGGCTCGGGGTCGAGACGAGGGTCGAGACCAGGATCGAGATCGTCAACCTCAGCTTCTGGGCGATCGCGACCTTCTGCGCGCGCCTTCTTGGCGGACTTCTTGAGCTGCTCGAATCGATCGAGCTGCCGAAGAATCTCGCGAACGTTGTCGACGCGCCGTTCGGCGCTGACCGCGTTGTCGCTCGAGTTGAATAAGACTTCTTCCAGTTTCGTCGCGGCCATGAGTTTCTTCGCAACGGTGCTCGCCTTCTGACGCTTCAGAAGTTTTCGATGATCCTCCAGAAGCTTCAAGAACACGGCAACTGCGTCTTGAGCCTTGGCCGGGATTTGAGGGATATCGTGGATTCGGCCGAGCCCTTGAACCCATGCGAGGCCCTCTTCCCGCGCCCAGGCATCCACGCGTTCGACGGTCGCGTCACTGATCCCGCGCGGTGGGAAGTTGATGATGCGCCTCAAGGATTGTTCGTCGTCGCCATTATCGAGGACTCGCAAGTAGGCGAGCGCGTCTTTGACTTCCTTCTTATCGAAGAGATCGATGCCCCCAACGACGCGGTAGGGAATATGGGCGCGTCGCAGCGCCAGCTCAATCGGCCGCGACTGGACGTTCGAGCGAAAGAGGACCGCAATCTCCGAGGCCGGTGCCTGTCGGGCGATGAGGGACAGGATCGTCTTTGCGACTTCTTCCGCCTCTGCCTCCTCGTCCTCGAGCGCGACGATCTTGACCGGAGCGCCCTCGCCTGCCGCAGGCCGCAGCGTCTTTTCGAATCGGTCGGGGTTCTTGGCGATGATGAAGTTCGCAACGGTGAGGATGTGTCCGGTGGAGCGATAGTTTATATCGAGCGTGACCCGACGAGCGCCCGGAAAATGCTGTTCGAAGTCGAGGATGTTTCGAATGTTCGCGCCGCGCCAGCCATAAATCGACTGATCGTCGTCGCCGACGACGCAGATGTTGCGCGTCGTTCCAGCGAGCAGTCGCATGATTTCGAGTTGTGCGCCGTTCGTGTCTTGATACTCGTCGATCATGGCGTATCGCCACTTCTTCTGCAGCTTGGTTCGCACCTCCTCGTCGTTACGGAGGAGGTTGAGCGTCAAGAGAAGGAGGTCGTCGAAGTCGACGACGTTCTGGACGCGGAGTCCACTTTCGTAGCGTTCATAGGTCTCGATGCATGCCTCGGTGTACGCCTCATCGGGAAGCGGTTCGACGCCCTCCACTTCTCCCTCGAGTGCCCGATATTGGGCGCCGTCGACACCCGCGTTCTTGATACGCGAGATCTGAGCGAGAAGAGCTTTTGCGTCGAACTTCCGGTCGTCAATCCGAAGGTCGCGCAGAATGCGACGAACCGTGCCGATCTGTTCGCTTCCGTCGCAGATGGCGAAGTTCGACTTGAGGCCGGCGTGCGTGCCATAGGTTCGGAGAATTTTGGCGCCCAGCGCGTGAAAGGTCGAGAGTGTGGCGCCGCGTACTCCTCGTCCTGCAAGTTTCTTTGCACGCGCTTGCATTTCATTGGCTGCCTTGTTGGTGAACGTAACGCACAGGATGTTGCGGGCGTTAACCCCGCGTTCCAGCAAGTGCGCGAGGCGATATGTGATCACCCTGGTCTTGCCACTGCCGGCACCCGCAAGCACGAGCAGCGGGCCCTCCGTCGTTACGACCGCTTCGAGTTGCGCATGATTCAGGGTGCTGAGGTCGAGCAAGTCACTCCGTTTAGCACGAGCCGCGACGTCCCGAAGCTAAGAACGTTTCCTCCCCGCGCCCGGACGCGGCGAAGTCCTGTGGCCTCTATGTGGCACTTCGGTGAAATGCTCCGGAGAACCCCGCTGACGGGCCCGCTCCGCGCGAGACCGCGCGGTGTCCGTTGACATGGCGCGTCGGTTTGCGGTCATTGCCCGCAACGTTGTATGCGCGCTCTCCTTCGAAGCCGGGTGCTGTTTGTCCTTGCGGCGTTGTCGACCCAAGCTGGTCTCGGGCCCCGGAAAGCCGAAGCGGGACGACCGATCTCGAGGACCCTCGTCTTCCTCGATGGCGTGCCGACCCCGGTGCAGTTCAACGATGGCGACAGCTTTCGTGCGCTGGATGGTCCGTATCGCGGGATGGGGACACGACTCGAAGGCTTCAACACCCTTGAATCGCACGGGCCTGTGCATCGATTCGGCGCCTGGGCGGCCGAAGAGTTGTTCGTGCTGGCCAAGATGGCGACGACCAACGCGCAGAACGGCATCTGGCATTGTCGATCCAGTCTGGCCGCGCGGGACTTGAACGTTCGGACTTCGAGCGCTCCGCGCTCCGTTTTGGGTCCAGAGCGAGGTCAGGGTCAGGGTCAGGGTCAGGGTCAGGGTCAGGGTCAGAGTGATGGGCCGCGTCCGAAAATCGAGGATGACGAAGGCGCCATCGCGAGCGCCAGCACGGGTGAGCTGGATACGGACACCTACGGGCGAGTCCTTTGGCTCTGCGAAGACTTGGCGATCGACCAGATTCGAAAGGGCTTGGCGCACGCCATGTCGATCGATGAAAAACCAGCTCACGCAACCTTCTTGGCGGCCCAACGCGAGGCGATCGCCGGACGGCGTGGCATGTGGGCGCATGGCGTTCCCGCTTATCTCGTAACGTCCCTCCATTCGTCGGAAGAGGACTGGCCGTCGCGCACGTACAATCGCCTCGTGTCTACGGCGGACGGCCACTCGGCTGGGTGGAAGCACAACGAAAGCTACGACGAATGTGCTGAGGTCTGCAGCCGCGAGCGCACGGTCGACCCCGAGGTGATCGAAGGCGTGCGTCGAGATCTGTCCCTCGACCCGGCGATGGCCGCGACGGTTGCGTCTTTGGGCGACGAGCTGCTTCTTCGGGTGATCCGCGATTTCGCCGCCCTTGGGTTCGCCACCGACTTGAGAGGCCACCCGGGCGTATCGCAGGCGATGGACGCATGGCTCCGCGAACATGCTGAACCACGGTTTTCGGTGTCGCCGTACGCCACGGGAAGCTGCGCAGTCTATGTGCGGTTCGACCGTCGATACGTCGACAATTTGCCACGGTGTCTCCGATGAATCGATGGATGGTCGTCGTCTGGCTGGTCGCGGTGGGTGTCTGGCCGGCGTGCAAATACAAGTCACCGATCTTGCCCGTGCTCGGGTACGAGAGCGACAACAGCGCGTGCAACGATCGCGTGGATAACGATCAAGATGGGCTCGTCGACTGTGAAGATCCCGACTGTCTCCAGCACTCGGTCCATTGCGGATTGGTCGTACCCGATTACCCGTTCTTCGAAGAGGAGAACTCAGTCGAGCGCTGTCACGATCAGATTGATAACGACCAAGACGGTAACTTTGATTGCGGCGATTCGGACTGCCAAGCGCTCAAGGAAGCGTGTTGCGGCCGCGAATTCACCAATGAGCGATGCAAAGACGGGATCGACAATGATGGCAATGGCTATACGGACTGTGAAGACTTTGGCTGTCGGCGCGGCGAATACGTGACTGTATGTGTCGAGAACACGGAGACGCTGTGCGCGGACGGAATCGACAATGATGGCGACGGCATCGTCGACTGTGCTGATACGAGTTGTCGGCGCATCACGAGCTGCCAAAGGCCCGAAGACACGTATAGCCGATGCATCAACACCTTCGACGACGACGCCAACGGGCGGCGCGATTGCGAAGAAGATTCGTGCCTGGCGATCCCAGACGTCGCGAAGCGGTGCACAGACAGGGTGTCTGAGAATACCGCGGAGCGATGCCGCGACGGTATCGACAACGACCTGAATGGCTACGTGGATTGCTTAGACTTTGGCTGCTCGACCTCGACCGTTTCCGAGATTGCGGACGCGTGTCGGGACCAGGCTGAGGACACCTACGAAAAGTGTCGCAATGGGATCGATGACGACGGAAATGGTTATGTCGATTGCGAAGACTTCGGCTGCGCGCAGTCCAACGACGCCTCGGTGGCCCGGGCATGCAAAGAGAGTGTCGGGATCGACTGCCGATACGTGTACGTGACGGCGGATGAGATCGCGGCCTGTCTGGCGGCGGGGCTTCCCGAAAATCCGAACCAGGCCTGCAGCGATGGTCTCGACAACGACCTCGATGGATTTTTCGATTGCGACGACTGGGACTGCGCGTGGAACCCGGCCGTCACGATCTGTAAGGCACCTCGGGTGTGCGAATGAGTGCGCGCCGGCGGGGCCCCGCAGAAGACGAGAACAAGGACTGATGATGCGCCGAGCAGGAAATAACGACATGTTTCTCGGATGGCCGATCGCGGCGGCGATTGCTTTCGGTCTCTCGATCGCGAGCGTCGAAGCCCGAGGTGCGAGCGCCAATGACAAGGCCACCGTCAACGCCGATGATGGGGCCAACGCCGTGCAAGCTTCCCCCGGCGCGACGTCGGGCGCTTCGGAGCCCGAGGGTTTGACGGTGGGCACGGCACGGGAAGCCGCTGGCGCGAGCCATGAGGCACCCGCGATACCCGAGCACGAGACCAATTGCTCGGATCGGATCGACGAAGATCACGACACCGTCATGGACTGTGCCGACGCCGATTGTTTCGATGTGGCGCCGTGCAATCAGCGAGATCGGCCCGAGAACTCTCGGGCCGCTTGTTCGGATTTCGTCGACAATGACGACGACCATTCGATCGACTGCGAGGACGCGGACTGTTGGGTGTTCAGCGACCTGTGCAGCGGCTCCTACCGGGAACCGGCCGATGAGCACACCCTCGCCTTCTCCGAGGGGATTGAGAGCCTCGAAGAGCTCTTGGGTCGGGGCGACGATGTCGACGGGGAGCGCGACGACGAGGCGTGCTCCGACGGGTACGACAACGACCGGGACGGCAAGACGGATTGCGACGATATCGGATGCCGATTTAGTCCTCAAGTTTCCGTTTGTCGGAGCGCGCCGAGCTTGAGATTCGCGCTTTGGGCTGACATCGCTCACTCCTATGAGATCGAGAGCGAACAGTGGCTAACCTCGTTCAACGCGCTGCAACTGCGAACCTTCGGACCACTCCCACTCGTGCAGGATGGTTTCTTCTTGTTGAGTGCCCGACTCGACAAGACGCCGCGCCTCAGCTTCGCGTTCTTCACGGTGCCGATCTACCACGGGCACAAGCTCACGATCTCGAGCGGTGGCGCCCGGCTTTCGAGCGGTCCCATCTTGTCGCTTCGCAAGAACGTGTTCTTGAGCTCGCCACATTATCTTTACTCGGCGTTCGAGCAGGGCAATGGGGCGGCCGTAGAGTTCAGCGGTCCGGCGGTCCCGGGTCTCATGGACTACCGCGTGTTCGGGGCCGGCGGTTCGGGGGAGTACAGCGGAAACGTGGGCGGTCGCTACTTTCGGTCCGACGAACGGAACTTCACCTGGGCCGGCGGAGCGCAGGCGATCTTCTATTTCATCGGGCACTACGACGACGATACTTCGCGCTACCTGTATACGTCCGTTCCTCCAGCGCTCTCGCTTCTCGTGGGCGGCAAGTACGAGCAACGGGCGGGCGAGCGGTTCCCCGCCGCCAGCCTGTTGACCTTGTTTCGCTGGAAGATCCTGACGGCAAGCGTCGAGGCCTACGGAAAGCGGGAGCTCGAGTTCGAGACGTGGCAGGCGTCCTACAACGCAATGGTGGGCGTCTTGATCGTGCCGCGATGGGTCTTCCTCGCTGCGGACTTCGGCGAGTTTCATGCGACCGACTTCAAGAACCTACCCGCCGTCATCGCCTCGGCGCTCGGGAGTGAGCTCAAGCGAATCCGAGGCGAGCGAGAGTGGCGCGTTGCGCTCCACTTCTACGTCTGGCGGACGAACGGCATCATCTCGCTGCTCTACGTGGACAACTTGCTCAAGGGTTCAGATCCGGATGAGGGGTCGTCGATGCTCACAGCCGATTTGACCGACGAACGGACCCGTACTGCGAGTCTACATTTTCAGTTCAGCTTCTGAGCCTGAGTCTGAGTCTGAGCCTGGTCTTGCCTCTGCTTCGACGGGACGAGAACCGAACGTAAGAACGCCAGGACGTCGGCATTCTCCTCGATGCTCTTGGCCCGAAGATCGGCACCGCCGTGGCCCGATTCTCGCTCGACGCGCAGGAGTAGATCCTTGGCCGACGGGTCGCGCGTCGCGCTCTGGATCGCGGCATAGAATTTTCGCGCATGCATGGGATCGACGCGGTCGTCCGTGTCGGCGGAGAGAAGCAGAAGCGCGGGATAGTCGGTGCCCGGAATGACGTGGTGATACGGTGAGTACGCGTAGAGCCACGCGAAATCATCGGGCTTCTCGGGATCGCCGTACTCGGGAATCCACGCCGGGCCGATGCCAAACTTCGGATAGCGAACCATATCAAGCAACGGAACCCCACATACGACGGCCGCCATCTTCGATGGCCCTTGCGTCATCGCAGCGCCCACGAGGAGGCCGCCGTTGGAGCGTCCCATGACCGCGAGATGTTCGGGTGAGGTGTAGCGTTGCTCGGCGAGCCAATCCGCCGCCTTGAGAAAGTCATCAAAGACGTTCTGCTTCTTGTCGAGCATGCCCGCGCGATGCCAATCCTCGCCGAACTCACCGCCGCCTCGAAGGTTGGGCATGGCATAGAGACCGCCTTCTTCGACGAAGGCGTAGATGAGAGCCGAAAAGCGTGGTGTGAGTGGGATGTTGAAGCCGCCGTAGCCGTAGAGGATCGTCGGCGTTGTCCCGTCGGTCTTGAGATCGGCACGGTGGACGAGGAACATCGGGACGGATGTGCCGTCTTTGGAGGGGAAGAACTTCTGCTCGACCACGAACGGGCTGGGGTCGATGGGCGCATCACTCTTGAAGACACGCTCGATGCGTCCGGAGCGGATGGAGGCGCGATAGATCTCCTCCGGGAAAGTGAATGAGGTGAACGAGAAGTAGGCCTCGTCGGCCTCCTCCTCCCCGAGGAGTGGCGAGGCTGTGCCGAGGGAAGGCAGGCCCAGGACATGGCGCGGCTTCCCGGAGAGCGCGAAGATGGCGATCTCCGATGCCGCATTCTTCCAGTAGTTGACGACGAGGTGGCCGCCGAGAATCGAGAAGCTGTCGAGTGCGCGGACCCGGTCTTCGGGGATGATGCGCCGCCAGGCTTTGCGCTCGAGTTTCTCTGGGCGGACGGCGTAGATCTGCCAACGCGCAGCACCTTCGTTGGTCGCGACGTAGAAGATGTCTCGGTAGGCGCGAATCTGGTACAGGGCCTTGGTCCCGACCGCCAGAGGTCGCCATGTCCGCGCCTTCTCGAAAAGAGCCATGACGTAGACGTCCTGCTCCGCCCAACCACGGCTGATCGTGGCAAAGAGATAGCGTCCGTCGGACGAGACCTCGGCCTGCATGAAGCGGGACGGATCGTGGGTTGGGCCTCGAAAGATCTCGTCGTGGGCGGGGTCAGTCCCCAACCGGTGGTAGCGTATTTCGCCGTGCCCCATGAGCTCGTTGGGCGGGATGTTTGGATCGCTCGGCAGCCAGGTATAGAAAAAGCCGAGATTGTCGGGCGTCCATGAGGCTTCGGTATAGCGTTGCCCCGGGATCCGGTCGTTGGAGGCCACCTCGTTCGTATCGACCGAGCGCACGGTGAGCGTCGACTCGTCCCGGTTGCTCTCCTTTTCCATGTAGGCGACCCAGCGTCCGTCGTAGCTTGGAATAACGCTCGAGACGCTCACGGCACCGGAGGCGTCGAGTTTGAGCGGATCGATCAAGACCTTCGGAGCGCTCGCTCGCTCGTCGTTGCGTTCGTCGTTGCGCTCGCCGCGCTGCGCCTCGACAGATCGCCAGTAGTAGATAGGCTTTTCGGATGTGGCGGCTTTCCTCGAGAAGAACGCGCGCTGATTTCGGATCACCGGCGGGGACTCTGAGTCGATGTACGTGAGCGCGTGCAGGCGTTTCAGGTAAGTGCTGCGACCCGGGAGCTTCGCCAGAGCATTGCGCGCCTTCGCGTCGTGCGCTGCAACCCAGGCCTTCACCTCGGGGGCGTTCACATCCTCGAGCCATCGATAAGGATCGGCGACTTCGACCCCATGCAGCGTCTCCACGACGTCCTCCCGCCGCGTGGAGGAAGATCGTTGAAGGGCAGCGTCTTGCGCCAGCGCCTGCGCCTGCGCAGGATCGTTGGCCGTGTCTTCAGCCATGGATTGAGGCGTTTCCTGAGTATGAGGCATGGTGGAACCCCGACATGAAATGCTGGTGCCCACCACAAGGGGCGTGAACGCAGCGAGAAGTGATGCGCCACTGCGCATCCAAGGTGTCCGTTTAAGCATCGGTCGGCCGCTATCATGGGCGCGGGCGGCTTGTGAACCGGCGACGGACGAGACCATGGCGACGGACGAGACCAGACTGGGGCCAAACCTTCGCGAAGAACCAGGCGCCGAGCGCGCTCCCCAAGAATGCGCCGACCGTGTCGGCCAGCCAATCAAGCCGGGAAGCGTCACGGCCCGGGACGAAAGACTGATGGAACTCGTCGCTCAGGCCGTAGATGCAGCCGAAGACCGTCGAGATCGCGATCAGCGGCCATGGGCCCCAACGTGTCGAGAAGAAAAGCGAGCGCACCGTGAGGAGACCGAGAAGCGAATACGCGACGAGATGCGCAACCTTGTCGCCGCCGGGCGTCGACGGCAGGACGGGCTGCGCAGATAGGGCGAAGATGAGCGCGCAGTAAGCGCAAGTTGGGCCGTAAAGCCAAACTGGACGGAGCCACGACGACCGCATGGCTTCAAGGATGCGGATCGCATCGCCGTATGCCAAGCCCGCCCGAGGCCTGCCCTGTTGACACGCACCGGAGCGTGCCCTAACGCCTCGCTCATGCACCTCATCTTGGCGTTTCGTGCCTTTTTCGCTGCGCTGTTTGGCCGACGGTTGCCCCCAGAGGTGATACCGGTCGGCCTGCTGCCGTCGGCGACAGGAGACGACGGATCGGGCACCGCTGGCCCCGGCGCGGTGGGCGACGACAGGGCCATGGCCGAGACCCTCGAGGAACTCGAGCGACTTCGTTCGAGCGTTGCTCAGCTACAGACGGCCCTCGCGGCGCGCGACGTGGAGTTGAAGGCCTACGCCGAAGCCAAGACCAGACCCGATGCGACGGCAAAGGCCGGCGCGAACAGCAGCGCAAACTCGGGGGCGAAGGCCAACGCTTCGGCTTCGGCTCCGGCTTCGGCCCCTCAGAGCGCCAAGACGTCATCGCCGGAGGCGGTGGCGGTGACGACGCTGGCTCTTCTTCAGACGCAAGGGCGGCTTCTCGACTTCCTCGCCGAGGACATCGGACCGTATGAGGACGCCGACATCGGCGCGGCGGTTCGTGAGATCCATCGCGATCTCAAACGAACCATCAACGAGCATTTCAAGATTGTCCCCATACGCGCCGAAGAGGAAGACGCGCGCATCCAGATTCCGGCTGGGTACGATCCGCTCGAGGTGAAGCTTGTGGGCAACGTCGTCGGGAAGCCACCGTTCAGTGGCGTGTTGAAGCACAAAGGATGGCGGGCGGCGGAAGTTCGCCTGCCTCAGATCCAAGACGGAACTCGGAATCTCGTGGTCGTTCCGGCGGAGGTGGAGATCTAGATGGAAAACAAACCGCTCATCATTGGCATTGACCTCGGCACGACGAACAGCGCGGTCGCCTCGGTTGCGGCCACCACCGCTGAAGGTGTCGCTCAAGGTGTTGTCGGGGACGCGGCCGCCGCGGCCTCCGCGGACGCCACGGACGACAGCATAGCGCCATCGGACGCGGCCCTCCCAAGCGAGGCGGGCGGAGCGGGCGTGCCGACGGCAACGCCTCAGATCTTCTCGGTCCTCCAGGTGGTTCGGCCGGGCGACATCCAGCCTCGACGAACCCTCCCCTCCTTTCTCTACGTCGCGGAGCCTACGGAGTTTCCGGCCGGCGCGATGGATCTTCCCTGGGCTTCGGATCGGACGTTCTTCGTAGGTGAAGGCGCACGTGAACGTGGCGCGGAAGTCCCGCTTCGGATGATCTCGAGCGCGAAGAGCTGGCTATCCCATGACAAGGCCGATCGGCGCGGTGCGATCTTGCCGCATCAAGCGCCCGAGGGCGTGGAGCGCCTGTCACCGGTCACCGCCGCAACCCGCTACCTTGAACATCTGCGCGACGCGTGGAACGCCGCCGAGCCCGAGAACCCCTTCGAACGACAACACCTGTTGTTGACCGTGCCGGCGAGCTTCGATGCCGTAGCGCGAGATCTGACGCTTGAAGCCGCACGAAACGCAGGCTTGGTTGACGTAACCCTGCTCGAGGAGCCGCTCGCTGCGTTCTATGCGTGGCTCGCTTTGGTGGGCGAGAGCTGGCGGTCGAGACTTCGCCCCAACGAGCGCATCTTGGTCTGCGACGTCGGTGGTGGGACGTGCGATTTTTCGTTGATCGAGGTCACGGACGATGGCCAGGGCAACCTGAGCCTCGAGCGCGTAGCGGTCGGGGAGCATATTCTCTTGGGCGGCGACAACATGGATCTCGCCCTCGCCTACGTGCTCATGCAGAAGCTCGCCGAGAGTGGGAAGACGATCGACGCGGCGCAACAGCGTGCTCTGGTAAGCGGCGCGCGTCGGGGCAAGGAAGAGCTACTCTCAGACTCGAACCTAAACGAGGTGCCCGTCACCATCTTGGGGCGAGGAGGCAAGCTCATTGGCGGGAAGATTCAGACGACGCTGACTCGCCAAGATGTGGAGCAGGTTCTGGTCAATGGCTTCTTCCCGGCGTGTAGCAAAGAGGATTCACCGCAGACGAACAAGCGGGCGGGGTTTGTCGAGCTCGGCCTGCCTTTCGTTGCCGACGCAGCGATCACACGGCATCTTGCGAAGTTTCTCCGCACTCACGCCGAGGACCGCATGCCAACCCATATCCTCTTCAACGGTGGCGTCTTCAATAGCGCCCTGCTGCGAAACCGGCTCGTGGAGGTGATCGGAAGCTGGATGGATCGTGCGCCCGACGTACTGCCCGATGCGGACTACGACCTTGCGGTTGCGCGGGGGGCGGCCTACTACGGGTTGGTTCAACGTGGACGCGGCATCCGTATTCGCGGCGGCGTCGCACGGAGTTACTACATCGGCATCGAGGGCGCCGTGCCGGCGGTGCCGGGCATCGCGCCGCCCGTGCGCGCGTTGTGCGTCGTACCGTTCGGCATGGAAGAAGGCAGCGAGGCACGCGTACCGAGCGCTGACATCGGACTCGTCGTCGGCGAGCCGGTGGCTTTTCGCTTTTTCTCGGCAACCAGTCGGAAGAATGATGCGATCGGGCACGTGCTCGATGAGTTCACTTGGCCGTCGGTGCTGACCGAGACCGCGCCCGTCACGACGATGCTCGAAGCGCCGGGTCTGGAGCCGGGTACGTTGGTTCCGGTTCATCTCGAAGTGAAGCTGACCGAGATCGGAACGCTCGAGCTTTGGTCGGTCGCGAACGATGGCCAGAGATGGCGCCTCGAGTTCAACGTCCGCGACAAAGAGAGAGCGTGATCTCGTGACGTCGACACCCCACGCGGAGTTCGTGGTCGGGATCGATCTGGGCACGTCGAACTCGGCGCTGGCCTACGCTTCACTCGAAGAGGTACGCCGCCTCGGACGCCCCGCGATTCACGTGCTTGCGGTCCCTCAACTCGTCGCCCCGGGCGACGTTCAGAATCGGGCTCTCCTTGCTTCCGCGATCTACGAACCGGCTGAATACGAGTTTGCGGCAGGGCAGACCGATTTGCCCTGGTCGAAGGCGACGGAGGAGGCGAAAGCCCGGACGTTCAACGTCGTGGGGGAAGCGGCGCGCCGACTCGGTGCGCGGACGCCGGTTCGTCTCATCGAGTCGGCGAAGAGCTGGCTCTGTCACGGAGGTGTCAATCGAACGGCCGCCATCTTGCCGTGGCATGCGCCGGAGGGCATCCCAAAGATGTCGCCGGTCGACGCCTCGGCCGCGCTCCTTCGCCACCTTCGCGATGCGTGGGATCAGGAGATGGCAGCCGAGAATGCTGCGCGCCGTCTCGAACATCAGCGGGTAGTCGTTACGGTTCCCGCGTCGTTCGATGAGATCGCGCGACAGCTCACGCTCGAAGCGGCCAAGCGAGCTGGATTGCTGGGCGTCACGCTGATCGAAGAGCCGCTGGCTGCGTTTTACGCATTCATCGCGCGAACAGGCGGCACGCCGCGCACGACCGGTCTCAGGCCTGGCGATCGTGTGCTCGTCGCAGACGTCGGCGGCGGCACGACTGACTTCACGCTCGTGGAAGTGCGGCGTCCCTCTTCTGAGAGCGTAGGTCATGACGTAGCTCGTGACGTAGCTCGTGAGGTGGCGCGTGACATGGCTCAGGACGCAGCTCGTGAGGGCGGATCGAGTCACGAAGGATGGACGCCTGACGAGGCCCGCGATGGGGCAGTCAGTCGTGACGAGGCTGTGCTGGCCTTCGAGCGGACGGCGGTCGGCGACCATTTGTTGCTTGGTGGCGACAACATGGACCTCGCGATCGCGCACGCGCTGGAAGGTGAGTTATCGAAGGCGAAAAAGCTCGACGCCGAGGGTTGGGCCCAGCTCAAGCTCGAGTGTCGGCTGGCGAAGGAAGCGTTGTTCGCCAATCCAAGTGTCGAGTCGCTGCCGATCGTCCTGACCGGGCGAGGACGCAAGCTGGTGGGCGGCACCGTGAAGACCGAGCTCTCGCGGGCGCAGCTTCTCAATATCGTGCTCGACGGCTATTTCGCAGCGCTCGAACCGGGAGATGAAGCGCGTCCACTTCGGGCACCGAGGGCGGCCGGCTTTTCAGAGTACGGCCTTCCTTTTGCGAGCGAACCGGCCATCACGCGACACCTGGCCGCGTTCTTGTGTCGTCATGCGCCGCCCGGCGAAGCGGTCACCCCGATCGACGGTATCCTGTTCAACGGCGGGACGCTCAAGCCGACGGTGATCCGGGAGCACATGAGCAAGGTCGTGGGCGCGTTCTTACGCGCCAAGTCGGGGCGCGCCGACTTGCCCGACCCACGCCCGTTGACCTTCGACGACGGCGACGAAGCGCTGGAGTTGGCGGTGGCACGGGGTGCAGCCTATTTCGGACTCGTTCGCGAGGGTCTGGGCGTGCGCGTGGGCGGAGGTTCGCCTCGGGAATACTTTCTCGGCGTGGCCACCGACGCGAGCGAGACCGTGCCCGATGGGCACGTGCGCGTCCTTTGTATCGCACCCCGCGGAATGCAGGACGGGCAACGGATCGATCTGTCAGAGCAGGAGTTCACGCTCATCACGAATCGTCCTGTCCAGTTCCCGCTGTATGCGACAACCTCGCCGCGTCAGGATCCGGTGGGACGCCTGCTCACGTTGAACGAGGCGGAGCTGACCAAGCTTCCGCCGCTCCAGACGGTCGTTCGGTTTGGCAAGCAACGGGCGGGCACGCCGGTGCCCGTCCGCATGCAGGTTCGCCGAACGGAGCTGGGGACGCTCGAAGTGGCCTGCCTGTCGAAGATGAGCGGCGCCCGATTCAAGCTCGAGTTCGATCTGCGCAGTCAGGAGACGCGCGATCTTCAGCGTGAGGACGGCGACGCGCCCGACGCGGCGGTTGAGGCCAGAGCGTCCGAAGGCCGTTCCGAGCCGGACGTCGTAGTGGCCGCGGATACGGCCAACACGGCTGACGCGGATAGCATGGACCGTGTAGGGGGCGCTGAGCCCGATCCCTTCGGAGGCGCCGGGCTCCGCTTGCCACCGGAGCAGGGCGAGGTGGAGCCGGAGCGCATCGAGGCCGCGAAAGCGCGCATCGAGGCAACGTTTGCGATGACGGGCCCGCGACCTGACCCAGACCACCTGATGAAGGGCCTCGAAGACGACCTCGCACTGAAGCGTGACGCCTGGTCACTTTCGATCCTCCGTGGCTTCGCGGAGACTTTGCTTGAGATGCTCGATCGACGAAGCATCAGCGCCGACATCGAAGTGCGTTGGATGAACCTGGTGGGCTTCTGTCTTCGGCCAGGCTTCGGAATGCCCCTCGACGACTGGAGGGTTCGTCAGCTCTGGAAGATCCACGGGCCTGGCCTCTTACATCCGGCGAGCGATCCGGCGGAGCTCAATTGGTGGATTCTTTGGCGGAGGGTCGCCGGAGGCCTGTCGCGAGGGCACCAGGAAGAGCTTGCGTCTCGCGTGTTCCCGCTCATCATCCCGGGACTCGCCAAGCGTGCGAAGAAGAAACCACCTCGAGCCCAAAGCCAGCAGGCCGCCGAGATGTGGCGTGCCGCGGCTTCGCTTGAGCAGATCGGGGCCAAATCCCGCGCCCAGCTTGGTGATGCCCTCCTCACGCTGCTCGAGGAACGCAGGGCGCCAAGGGCCGCGTTCTGGTGCTTGGGGCGGATCGGTGCGCGCCGTGTTCTCTATGGTCCTCGTGAGGCGACGGTGCGTGCCTCCACGGTCGTCGACTGGGTCAGACGGCTCATGGCGCTGGCGAAGCCCCCGAAGGACGAGAGCCCGGCGGTGTGCCTCCTTGCGCTGGCTCGGCGCACGGGGGATCGACAGTTCGACCTCGACGAACCGATACGGCACGAGATCGCCGCGTTCTTGAAGGCGCGCGATGTGCCTGAGAGCCTTCTCCGCCCGCTCTTCGAAATTGTCGAAATCGACCGCACGACCGAAGGTCAAGCCTTTGGCGAGGGCTTGCCGGTCGGGCTTCGGCTGTCCGCTTCGGGGGGGGGTATGGTTTGAAACCGTCGAGGCGCTCGCTGATCAAGCACAGGTGACTAGTCGGCGAACACCGGCTCGGCTGGGGTGTCTTTCCAGGACGCGGGCCAGGTGGTGACCACGCTCTCGCGCCGCGCGATCGTCTGGTACGCGATCGACAACCGAGGATATCGAGTGTCGAGGTGCAGTCCGTGGCGTACGCAGCTCGCGAGATATGGGAAGACGGAGAGGTCAGCCAACGAAATGGCGCCGCCGGCAAGATACAGCCCCCCTTCGCATTCCAAGTATTTCTCCCAGCGCATCCACTCGAGCTTGAGCGCTCCGACCAATTCTTCCATCCGTTTCGGATCGGCGCTTTCCGGGGCCACGGTGGTCTTGTAGCGCCAGACCGCCACGAAGGTGGCCGCGAGATAGTTGCTGACTTCATTCAGGCGCGTAAGCGCAACGCCTTGCGCCTCACGGCGTTTTGGCATGAGCGCGATCGGCTGCGGATAGGCCTGATCGAGGTACTGAATGATCGCGTTCGTTTCGAATACGGACTGATACCCGTCGCGCAGTGAAGGAAGATTCCCGCGTGGGTTGATGTCGAGGAGCTCTTCCGGCTTGTCGTCCATCGAGACGGCGATTTCCTGCGCCTTGAGCTTCTTCTCGGCCAGCACAAGTTGAACGCGCCACGTGGGCGGGCTGCCGTCGTACGTAGGTCTCCACAACGTAATCGCCATCCGTGCACCTCCTAACTCACACCTATGTCCGGACCGCCCTAGTCTGCCTACCTTCGAGGTTTTCGCCAAGTCGTGCCCCGGTCGAAGGCCGCCCAATCTCAAGAACCATGTGTCATTTCAGCGTTCTTTTTGTTGACTCCCCACCTAGGCTCGAGTACCACACCTGGCCAGCGGGGTCGTAGTTCAGTTGGTTAGAATGCCGGCCTGTCACGCCGGAGGTCGCGAGTTCGAGTCTCGTCGGCCCCGCCATTCTTTACTTTCTCGCATTTCAGACAAGATCCGGAACGGCTTCTTCAAGTCGTAGCGGACACTTGCACCGTCCAGAACCGGGTTCCAAAGCAGCTTCGCGAGGAAGTCGCGTCGTTCCTCTGGAGTCTGCGTTTCCCACAAGCTCTTCGCCGTCTTGGCGAGTTCCAAAACGCGCTGGGCGGTGACGAGGTACGCACCGTCGATGTGCTTGTTCGTCTTCTGGAGCGCGTTGAAGCAGGCGTCCCGATCCTTCTGGATGCGATCCCGCTGCATGTTGAAGTCCGCGTCGCTGATCGCGCCCGCGAGCATCTTGTCGAAGAGGACGTTGAGCTTCTTGTCGTGGTCCTCCAGCTTCGCGCGGAAGTCGTCGGCCTCCCGGTCCTTCGCGAGCTGCGCCTTCCGGTGCGTCTCGTTGAGCGCGTGCGCGATCTGCTTCGCGAGGTCGTCGCTGATCTGGATGTCATCCACGGCTGAGCCGAGCTGCTCCAGAATCTCTTCCTCTTTGATGTTGATCTCCCGATCGTGCTCCCGCTTCCCGTTGGTGCACTTGTAGTAGCGGTACTCTCGATCGCCCTTCCACTTCGGCGAGTAGATGACGGCGCACCCGCACTGCGCGCACCGGAGGCGCAAGGCGCCTTGCGAGAAGAGCCCTTCGTGCTTCCGGTTCTGCTGAGGCGCACGGATCGCGAAGCTCGCCTGGATGGCGTCCCACTCCTCGCGCGAGAACACCGGCTCGTGCTTGCCGGGGTAGAGCTTCTCTCTCCAGATGAAGTCGCCGCGGTAAAAGACGTCCTTGAGGACCCGCTCGACGCGCGACTTCTTGCCGTTCGCGCTGAACGCCCAAGCCTTCTTCGGCGGGACGAGGTCCTCCTCCAGCACCATCGCCGCGATCGTCGAGAGGCTCCGGCCTTCGAGCCGAAGCTCGCCCATCCGCCGCACGAGCTTCCTGCCCCAAACCGTCAGCTCGATCGTGCCGTGCTTGTCTTTGATGTGGCCGTCTTCGTCGATCAGCTTCTTGTTCACGTAGCCGAGCGGCGCCTTCGTCGGAAACCAGCCCTCCTCCGCCTTGCGCGTCATGCTCTCGATCGCGCGCCGGCTGAGGTCGCGGCTGTACTGCTTCGCGGTGAGCGTGTGGATGTCCGCCGTCAGCCAGTCGCTTTCGGGCGTGTTCTTGTGGAGGACCTTGCCCTCGAACGCGAGGTGGACGACGAACACGTCATCGCGGACGTCCTCCTCCAGAAGCTCGGCGTCCGTCGCGTTGCGCGTCGTTCGATCCCACACCCAGAAGATCAGGTGCCGGATGCCTTGCTCGCGCGCGGCGTCGAGCACACCATGGAACTTGCGCCGGTCCTTCGATCGCTTGGCGGACTCGTGGATCTTCTCCACGCGCACGAGATCGAGGCCCTTCTTCTTCGCGTACGCTGTCATCCCGTCGCCCTGGACCGCGGGCGAGTTGTTCTCCATCTGCTTCTTGGAGCTAACGCGGACGATCGCGAGTGCCTTGTTGTTGCCGCCCCACGACGAGGTGCCCTCGCTCGCGGAGCCCCTCGCCTTCGCCTGCTTGAGCATCCCCATGACCTACTCCTTCCTCACGCCGCTCGGCGAACCCGCGCTCTGGTACGCGAGGAGCTTCTTGAACACGTCCACGATCGAGTGGAGGTCGGCCTTCTCCAGCCTGGGAGGCGGAACCCGAAGGACGACGGCGCTCGGTCGCGCGAGGTCCGCGAAGAGTCGCCGGACCGGAGGCACCTCTGGACTGCCGCCGGGGAACAGGACGTAGAGCCGGCCGTCCTCGCCGCACACGAGCGGGGTTCGGGTCATCGCGCGAGCCACTGCTACCATGACCTTATTCTGTCGAACCAAAGACCTAAGTTGTCAACCGGGGCTCCCCGAGCTAACTTCTGGACATGGCTAAGCCCAGAGGACCTCACAAGAACGAGGCGTCCAGAAAAGCGTTTCTGGAACAGCTCGGCGGCCGGGTCGCCGATCTGCGCCAGGAGCGCCGCCTCTCTCAGCGCGACCTCGCCATCTCGGCCGGGATCAGCCACGACGCGGTGAGCGCCTTCGAGCTGGGAAAGCGAGTGCCGACCGTAGGCACCCTGTTCGACCTGGCGAGAGCGCTCGGGGTGGACGTCTCCGCGCTCGTCACCTTCGACGAGAGCCACGCGCACGACCTCACCCCGATCGAGGCCCTCCTCAAGGGCCAGCCCAGCTACGTGCGCGAGGGTGCCGCAAACTGCGTCTCCGCCGTCGTTCGAGTCGCGGAGCAGAGCCGGGCGTAGTTCTGGAGCGCTCTTCGTTTGGACGACGAGCCAGCGATCGCGTCCAGAAGCCTTCACGTCATCGGGTGCACGTACTTCGTTCCGTCGGGCAGGTACGTGATCCCGGTCCCCACGTCGTACCAGGGCTCGCAGACGATCTCGTCGCGCTCGAACGAGTAGAGCTTCGGCCTGGCCAGCATCTCGCGCTCGGCCTCCCACTGGGCCTGCATGAACATCAGCGCGATCTCCCGAAGGCTGGGCGGCGGCTCGTTCGAGCGCTCGGGCTTCGGCCACTTCACCTTCACCGGCCGCGTCGGGAGCCCCTCTCGTTTCGCTCGCCGTCGATCCCGGCTCCTGCGTTTGTCTCTCCTGCCCATCTCGATCTCCTTACAAGCCCGCGGTCGCGATCTCGAAGCGGCTCCGCGTAGACGGGAGCGGGATGTCCGTCCACGAGATCTCGGTCGAGAACTGCTCGCCGAACGGGTTCCGCGCCGTCATCACGATCCGCATCTCGACGCGCGAGACGCCGTAGTCGAGCCACTTCCGCTCGACGGTCGTTCCCCAGCCGTCCTCGAACGTCTTGTACTCTCCCCGCGGCATCGCGTTCACGAAGGCGCACGTGCTGCCCCGGATCTCGGTCGGCTCGCGCGCGCTGTCGAAGTGGACGCGGAGGACGAGCGCGCAGTCGAGCCGCTCGAACGACTCCTCGTTCCCCTCGAAGTTGAAGAGCGCTCCTCGGAGCCGAAGGTTTCGACCGCCCGAGAAGTCGTTGTACCACTCGCCTCGCAGATCGCTGATCGAGATCGGAAGCGGCTTCGCCGAGGAGTCGTGCGGCGCGGCGGCGCCGTTCGCCACCTGTTGGGCGCCGAGCATCAGGAACCCAAGGTAGCCGAGCCCTCCGAGCAGGAGCGCGACCATCACGACCTGAGCTGGCTTGGGTCCCCCGGCTTTCGTCTCGACCGCGTTCTGGGCAGCGGGCCGTTCAGGCTCATGCGCCGAGTCCGCGACCTCCTCGGCGTCGGTGTCGCCCTCTTCAGCATCATCGGCTTCGCCTAGGCTTGAAGGGCCTTCTGGATGCTCGGATCGGCCGGGCTCTACGAGCTGCGCACGGGGTTGCTGTCCAGAAGCGCCCCGAGGCTGGAGGAAGTGAACAACGAGCGCGACTGCGAACCCGATCGAGCCGCCGATCAAGAGGTTCATGGGGCCGGAGAGCGTCTGCAACGCCGGGATGTCGATCGGATCGACGATCGTCTTCAGGAACATGTCCAGAAAGGAGGTCCGCGCCGGAATGAAGAGACCCCACGCGCTCGACATGAACTGCCGCACTTGGATCGCGTGGTAGATGAGCGCCCCGATCAAGCTCAGCAAGAAGAACTTCATCGCTTCCACGCCCCTTCGATGAGGCTCAGAGCCTTGATCCGCTCGTCGTTCGTCGGAATGCTGATCTGGACATGTATGCGCTCGACCCGCTTCAGAGGCACTTCGAGCACCGTGCACGAGTCCACCGTCGCCTTCCCGGCGCTGACGTTCATGAAGGACTCGTTGCAGTTGCCGAGGTATTCGTCGCCCGCCCCGTAGGCATCCACTTGCGCCAAGACCGTGTCGATGAACAACGGGGACTCGTTCTTCATCCGAAACGCCACCTCGGTCTGCTTCGCGGCGCCCAAGAGGCCGCCCTTGACCTTGAGCACCTCCAGGAGCACGCGCCCGTCGCTCTCGATCTGTCCCTTCTCCTTCGGTGTCGGACTCAGCTCGGTCACGCGCTCCTTCTTGAGCTGATCGAGTTCCTGTCGAAGCGATGCGATCTCGGCGCGCAACGCGATCACCTCCGCGGTCGCGGGCGCTTCTTGCTTGCATCCGAGCGCGAGCATGATGAGCACCGCACCCGCCATCACCATGCTCCGTCCAGAAAGCCGCACGCCATCCTCCCCTTCATCGATCCGAACAGTCCACGTGCAGCTCACGGCACTCCCATCCCCGGAGATCGATCGAGTAGACGCAGAGATCGGGATCGCTGGCAGAGTTCTTCCGCTCCCAGGTTCGCATGGTGCCGACGAGCCGAGCGCTGTCCGGTCTCTCGTTCAGCGCGGGAGTGCAGCCGCCCGCGGTGCCCCCCGTGGACAACGAGCCGCTCTCATACCGGAAGTACGTGCCGCACTTCGACCGGCAACTCTCGTCGTAGCAGAGCCAGTGCTCGGGGATCGGTGAGCACGTGGCTGCACTCGGGCCGGCGTCGGCTGGCGTGACACCGCCCATCGGCGGGTCGTTGACTGGGTTAGGGGCCGGCTCGGGCTCACGGCAGGCACCATCGACGCAGACGTAACCGTCGCAGTCCCCGTCCCCACGGCATGGGATGCCGTCGCGGAAGTCGATCAGCAACGAGCAGCCGCCGCACACGAGCGCCAGCGCGACAACGGAGGCTCGTAGGATGGCGTCCACGATCACCATGACACGATCGCTCCGATACCGAAGCCGAGCGCCGCGAGCGCGGAGACGTCCGCTACGATCGCGGCCGTCTTGCCCGACGAGATCCGGTCCGCCGTCTCTGGATCTCCGGGGCTCTGACTCCTGAGGTCAGACTTCGCGTTCAGCGCGCGCACGCCGAAGAACGTCGCCACACCCGCGCTCACGATCGCGGCGCCCACGCAGCTCCATCGGATGACGGTTCTCGTGGTCGCTGCGTCTTGTTCTGCGATCTGCGCCTCCGTCAGGACGGACTCGGTGAGCGTCACCGTCACAACCCGCTGCTCTCCAGGAGCGACCTGGATGCTCTGAAGCGAGGGCTCGTGCCCAGTCGCCGTGAGCCGAAGCCGGACATCACCAGGCCGGACGTCGAGATCGACTGGAGTCCTGCCGACGCTTCGATCGTTGAGCTGCACGTCGGCGTCGGGGTTCGACAGCACCGAGATACGCGCCATCCTGGCCTGGAGGGAGAAGCTCATCGTCGTCGGCGCATTTCCTCGGATCAGCACGTCCCGCTCGGCGACCTCGTAGCCATCGAGCGAGAGCCGAACGCGCGCCTTGCCGGCGAGTAGGCCTGGTTTCTGGAGTGGCGTCGCGCCCACCGTCAGGCCGTCCAACTCGACCGTCGCTCCCGCGGGCTTCGAGGAGACGATCAACGTGCCCGTCTGACGAACGAGCGCCTTCTCGACGAGCGCAGTACGGCCGGGCCGCACGACGATCATCTCCGCCGCGTCATCGTAGCCGTCGAGACGAAGCGCGAGCGCATACTGCTTCGCCGCGACGTTCTGCTCGAACGGTGTCCGTCCAACTTGGCGGCCGTCCAGAAACACGGGCGCATCGGCGGGCTCGCTCACGACGCGAAGCGTGCCCCGCTCTTCCGGCCGTGGATCGCGCGAGGACACCACGCCTCCGACGCGAGCGAGGCGGAAGTCCTCCACCATCGTCTCGAACGCCTTCACGATCTCGGCGGCGGTGCATGGCTTGATGAGAGAGCCCGACCATTCGCTCGCCTCCTTGAGCAGATCGATCAGGTCGGCTTTCACAACGCACTGGTCACCCAGACGGGAAAGACGAAGCGTGAACGACTTCTGCGCCGCGAGCGCCTTTCCCAGCTCGATCTGGCAAGCCTCAGCGAAACAGGCTTCGTAGCTCTTCGCCTTCTCTGCGGTGACGAACGCGCGCACGCTGTCCCGCGGCACGACGGAGACGCCCTCTACGCGGCCAAGGAGGCCGGCGACGTGATCCCCGAGCGCAGCGCCGTCGCGTTCGGTGAGGACGTGGTCGCCGTCGATCGGGTCGAAGACCGCGATCACGAGATCCGCGCTTGAGGCAAGGGCCGCGTTCGGCTCCAGAAGCAGAAGAAGCATCCCGAATGCCGCCACCGATCCTGTCCCCCTCAACCGTTTGCTCCTCACTCCCTCGCTCGAATGTGGCTCCAAGCCACATTCTTTGAAGCATCCAGCCGTAGCGTCAAGCCCCGAGGTGGCTGAGCGCCGCACCAAGGCCGAGAAGGCGATCGCTCGGCGCTTGGCGAAGCGCATCCGGGAACTGCGGCACGAACGCGGGTGGAACCAGATCGATCTTGAGGCGCACCTGGACGAGCGGGTGAAGAGGGCGACTCTTTCTGACTTCGAGACGGGACGCCGCCTCCCCTCCGTGTCCGTGCTGATGGGAATCGCCGAAGCATTCGAGGTCGAACCAGCGGCTCTGTTTCTGGACCCGTCGGAGACCTGGAAGCACAAGGTCGCCCTGGCCGTGCTTGAGGCGAACGAAGACCAGCTTCAACCCATCGCGAAGCTGCTCGACATCGAGCGAGAGTGAGGCCATCACGCGCCTCGTGGCGTCCAGAATCTGGGTTCATCGTCCAGAAAGATGATCCATCAAGGTCAGGTCAAGAACTAGACCTCATCGTGCCTGGGCCGAGGTAGGACAGAAGCGCATCGTGCGACTCGGCGCGATGCCCAGAAGGCGAGACAAGAAGCTCCTGGTCGCGATCGGCCGCCGGTTCCAGGAGGTCCGGCGCGCTCACGGATGGACTCAGGAGACGCTGGCCGAGGCCCTCGACATCGAGCCGGTGACGCTCTCCCGGTACGAGCGGGGCCACCGCGCCCTGAGCCTCTCGACGCTCGCTTTGGCCGCGAAGACGATGGGCGTCGGCTTGGCCGAGCTTCTGGACACCGACCTGCCCCCGCCGAAGGCGACGCGGGCGCCCGGCGAGGGCCAGGTCCTGCGTTTCTGGACGGGCATGGACGAGGAGCGGCGGGACCTCGCGCTGAGGATCCTCCGCGAGATCGCCAGAAGGTGACCTGACCGCCAGGGTCAGGTTGGCTGTTCGATCGTCATGAGATGAAGAACAGACCAGCGACTACTTTTCCGGACCCCTCCCACCTTTGCGCGATCCTTTGGTCTGACCGACTCTCATGGCGGTCCACAAGAAGGAAGGAGGAGATGTCCCGCTCGAAGTGCGGCGAGGATGACCGGGGTAGGTCAGCCCATTCTTGCGGGTGACGCCGAGCGCGGTAGAAGTCACCCTCGCCCACTTGATCGGTCCCCCTGATCACCCCATCATGCCGCCCCTATGGCGCTCAACCTCCAGAATCTGGACGCCGCGGTACGCGCGCTGATGATCACTGAGATCGAAGAGGACGAGGCGGGATCCAAGCTCTACTTCAGTCCGCGGCTCTCAGCGACCGGTCTCGCCGACTATGCGAGGCTCCTCAAGGAGGCTGCCAGCACCCACGATGACGACTGGTTGGCTTCGCAACTACGCACCACCGGCCGACTCAACACCACGGAGCAGCGCAAGAAACCGAAGGGCGGGTACACGACCGCTGCCGTTCCGGTTACGGCGGCTGACACCCTGGCGGAGGGCGAGTTCAACCGCTTCTATGCACGCGCCCTCTGTCGTCACGCGATCGACGCAGGCATCAGTGACGTCGAAGTCTATCGCGCGAAGGCGGTCTCGGCGCCTCGCCCCGAGTCTGAGGCGATGCTGGGAAAGCGGATCTCCGCCAAGGCGCTGCTCGACGATCTTCGGAAGTCGCAGGGAGTCGAGCCCGCCTTAGGACTCCCGCCTGGCCCAAACTCTGGGCTAAGCGTCAAGCTGTCCTGAGTTGATCCGCCCATGATCATTCTGTTGGGGGACACATGGCAAAAGTGACCAAGAATCATGATGGCACGTACACGGTGTCCGAGTTGACCGAGATCGACGCGGACCTGGTCTCACGAATCTTCGAGAAGCTCTCGTCCAGTGAGCGAGAGGATCTCTTGAGAGACCTTCACCGGCGCCAGTCCGCGCGGCGAAGCCTGTCGAGCGAGTTCTCGACCTTAGCTATCGGTCGAGCCGTGGAGGACGACCTGGGTCAGGCCTTCGAGATCAAGCGCGTGCAGCGAAAGGCGGACGGCATGCCCGCGAACCTGGTCGAACTCACGAACGCGTCGGGCGCGACATTCGTCGTACAGGAGGAGCGCTTCAGTGACTACTTCGTGTGCTGACATCACTTCGAGCAGCCGCGCGATGAGGCGATATCGATGAACGGAAGCAAAACGCGACCGTCGTTGTTCGGCGACGAGGTCTACGTTGCTTGCGCCGACGTGCTCGGGTTCAAGGCGTTGATCAACGATCGCCCGCTGATCGAGATCGTGCAGGCATACGACAGTTTCCTGGGCTCCGAAAAGGCGTCGGGTCACCTTGACTGGGCGTTGGGAACGTCAGACCTGCCCGGGTGGCCTCGCGACCAAGGGACGAGACACGGGGCGCCGATCGGCCACGCGGTCTTTTCCGACACCGTCTTCATGTGGACATGGGACCTTCGACCGAACTCGCTGCGGGCGCTCCTCACGACCTGCACCTCGTGATCGGCGCTGGCTTGAGTAACCCCATCGCCCCACTTCCACTTCGGATCGGTCTCGCAAAGGGCGAGGTCCAGATCGAACCAGCGCTCGGGCTGTACATCGGTCGCGGTATCGTCCACGCGTACGAGACGGAGCAGAGTCAGGACTGGATCGGCGGTTCGCTTCACGACTCGGTCACGCCGGAGGAGCTTGCACGCGTCCAAAGCAAACACACGTTGATCCCACTGGTGGTACGCCATCTGATCCCAAGACGCGGTGGATCTGCATCCGAAGGGTACGCGCTGAACTGGTCGATCAACATCGGAGATCGTTCATTCGTGCAGAGCACCTTGAACGAGCTGAAGATGGCGGCTGGGACGCTGCACGCTCGAAAATACGACGAGGCGATCAAGTTCTACGACACACACCGGCCCGCGGCGATGGATCGCTCTCGCAACTGAGCCCTGCGGATAGGATACGCGATACGCGATTTCCTCCCCGGTGCGGGCTAAAAGCCGGGAGGTTCTGGACGTGCCTCGCGCGAGAGAGGAGACCGGTCCATCGACGATCCCCCCAGCGTGGGCAAACTCAAGTACCACTCAGATCGCATGGATCAAGGCAGTTTTTCAGCGCGCCTCGCGAACACTTCCCTCATGAGATGCACCAACTTACGCCGCCTCCGCCGCCTTCGCGCGCGTCCCCAGGAATCGACGAACTCCTCGCGGATCTCCACGTAGAGCTGCTCCTCCCCCGTCTTCGGTTCTCTCCAGATGTACGGCTGGATCTCGCGCAGGCGCCCCCACGCCTTCGATCGGACGCGCGCTTGGTCGCTGATCTCGTAGTTGCTGGCGCCCGGGATCGGTCTCCATGTCTCGGTCATGCGCCCGATCGTAGACGTGGCGAGTCCGCTTGTTCGGCTCGGGCACCACCGTGATCGCGGCCGGATCCTCGGATGTCTCAAGCTCCTGGCCTCGCCAACGAGAGGTCCTTCTGGAGATCGATCCAGCAGGTCTTGCTCCAGAATGCTTGGCGTCCAGAAGCTCCGCGTAGCACTCCAGAAAGATCGGGACGAACTTCTGGACACGAGAGGTCCGCCGAGCTTCTGGGTGGTCACGCGGGTCGCGTCGCTCCTCGTGCGCGAGTCCTCAAGGGCACGAGGCGCTCTGCAAGCGCCCCGCTCCGGTCCAGAAGCGGACGTCCAGAGCGCCGGCTTTGCCGGGAAAACGGGATCGGCAGGGGTGTGTCGCCCGTGGTAGGGTGGCCTTTGTGCTCGCCGTTCGGCTGCCAGCGATCTCGACCACGGCGCGCCCGGCGCTGAGCGCGATCCCCGTCCAGAAGCCGCAGACGCCTACGGTGGATGACCTCTGGCATCGGGTCGAGCAGCTCGTCCTTCCTGCCCTTTCGGAGCCGACGTTCGAGCGTTTCTTCGAGGTCTCGAAGCGGAACATCGGGAGCTTCAACAACCTGATGCTCGCGCTCGTCGATCTCCTCGCTGAGGACGACGGTGCGCTGACGCCGGAAGACCTCGCCTCGGAGGTGTCGGACTCCGACGAGGAGCTGGCGGAGGCCATCATCGCCTCTTCTGGATCGCTCCGCCGCGCCCTGGCCGTTCGTGAGCGGCTCTTCGGCGACCGGCCTCTCGACGAGCTTCGCGACGAGGGCGGACCACTCCACATGTTCGCGAGCTTCGGGACGTGGCACGGCTGGACGCTGGTCTCGGTCGCGTTGATGCTGCGCCACGGCGTGCGGCTCACGGAGCCCGTCCGCCGGGGCCTGCTCAACCTCATGCACGAGACGGGGCGCGGGGCGTACGTCGTGCTGCGCAGCGTCGAGATCGAGCGGGTGCGATCGGCGGCGTCTCAAGAAGAAGACGAGGCCGTCGCCGAACTCGATCCCGCCGTCGATGAACTCGAACACGAGGCGCACCTCCAGGCTGAGGAGGCCCTTCGCCTGGCCGAGGGAAGCGGCCGTTGAAGACCTGGGAGCTGCACCTTGGCTCCGTCCCCAAGCAACACACGGAGGGCGGAGAGCAGCACGACCACGCCGAGGACGTCGCGCGCCCGTACGTCATCCTCCGCATGTTCCCAAAGCAGGGGACGCTCATCGCGTGCCCGCTCTCCACTTCAGCCGCGACCACGCCGCCGTTCCGGGTGGCGCTCGACCCGGCCGAGATCGAGCGCACGAACGACGATCGGCCGGGCTACGAGCACAAGCACACCGTCGTGATGGTCGATCAGATCCGCACGATGGCGTTCAAGCGCTTCGACGTCGGCGGCGGGACGTCGCGCGTGGGGAAGCTGAGCCCGGCTCAGCAAGCGCAGGTGGAAGCGGCGTTGAACGCGCTCGTGGACCTCACCGAGTTCAAGCCGAAGAAGAAGCCCAAGTAGCGCCTCGTGGATGCTCGCGCTCTCGGAGCTGATCTTCTGGACGAGCTTCGACCCGATCGGTGCCATCTTCTGGATCCGGCATGAGCCCGAGGAGCTGTTCGAGGACCGCGTCCAGATCCTCAGGGCCGGTCGCGGTCACCGGCCCTCCACGCACTCCGGAGAGCGCCGAGGACGCGATGAGGCCCCCTGACGGCCGCGTCCACCTGAGCCCGCCTGGAGGCGCTGGCAGCGCGGCATGGAACAGCTCGCTCGGCGAGGCATCTGCGGCGTTCGTCAGCGCGGCCGGCTCCGCGATCGCAGCCGACGACCCGAACTGCATCCAGAAGTCGTGACCACGCCGCGCCTCCGCTTCTGGACCTGATGCCGACGACGAGACGGCGTCCAGAAACGCGCGCAGCTCGGGCGCCCAGTTCTTCATCACCTCGCCCAGCCAGACGCCGCTCGCGACGGCCAGCTTCGTGAGATCCTCCAGAACGACGTCGCGGACCATGCGCGCTCGCTCTTCTGCGATCCGGTGCGTTCTCTGCGGTGCGCCGAGCCGGTCCAGAAGGACCTCGGCCATGTCGAGCGGCCGTCGTCTCTTCTTCTGGAGCTTGGACTTCTGGAGCTGCTTCTTCACAACCTTCTGGACGAGAGTGATCTCGCCTTTCTGGAGCACGACGATCGCCTTGTTCTTCCGCGCCGGTGGTCGTCCGATCGTCTGGCGAACCTTCTGGAGCGAGAGGCTCCTCCCCGGCTGGATCCCGTGCTCCGTCGCCATCACGAGGAACGGTGCGTGGAGCGCGGCGGGATCGGCGCGGCGCAGATCGGCGACCGCGAGCGAGTCGAAGCACGCGATCGCTTTCTGGACGATATCCTCGGGCACGCGCCCCTTCTGGAGCCTGAGCCGAAGCTCGAAGCGCGTGAGGTGTTCGGCGCCGCGCGCGTGCTCGGGCAGTTCGTAGCGGCGCCCTCTTCTGGACGCGAAGTGCTTGGCCGCCGCGAGCACGTCGTAGATGCAGCAGTGCAGCGACGCGCCGCCGAGGTACGCGCCCGTCGGGACGATCGACCTCCCGATCGGCATGCGCTCGACCTCGACGCTTCTGGGCTTCCAGCCCATGTCTGGACGCGCGAACGGGACCAGCGCGGCGAAGGGCGCCTCCACGTCGATCGCGAGGTCGATCGCCTTCATCGCGATCGAGCCGGGCACGGCGAAGTGTTGGCGTACGAGGTCCAGAAGTCCGTTCGCGAGTCCGCGCCGCCAGGCGGTGCCGGTGATGTCCAGACGAAGCCCGGGCTGGGCGGCGGTGAGCGCGTCGCACGCAGCACACTCGTTGAGATTCAGACACTTCTGGCACTTCCAGAAGTGGTCGTTGTCGAACGAGCAGCTCCCGCATCGAACGCGCTCGGGCTGCTTCCTCCAGAAGTGCTTCGCCGTGCAGCTCACCCTCGCGCACGGGAACTCCTTGTGTTCACCACGTTGGGTTCGATGCTTCTTGCAGGACTTTCTGGAGGGACCGAGGCTGAGGACGGCGAGCACGATCTCCGTCCCCGCGATCATCACCTCGACGTTCCGCTTGAAGCGCAGGCTCCGGTTATACGGCTCGTGGACGTCGATCTCGGAGATCGTCCACTCGATGGGAACGCGCTCACCTCGATCGTCGATCACCACGCCGGGGAAGCGGCGGAGATGCTGCCGTCGCTCCCGGGGATCGAGCTTCCGCAGCTCTTCGCGCTCCTCCTTCGTGAGCGGAGGAAGGTGATCGTCCAGAAGAGCGACGGCCACGTCCCTCGGTTCGGCTGTCACCAGCAAGCGATCGATCGAGCGGTGGGAGTTCATGACCTCGATCGGATGATCCAGAAGAGAACCGAAACCGATCTCCGTCACCCAGCTCCCGAAGGACTCGAAGGGATGAGGTCCAGAAAGATCCTCCTGCTTCGGGAGGTAGACCGTGTATCCATCCGATGTCTGGACGGAGTGATGAAAGGGATCGAGTGGGACTGATCTAACCCCCGCGATGAGCCGCTCGCGATCCTCGGCGACGACCGGTCTCTTCCCCCGGAGGACGTTAGAGAGATGCGACCGGCTCCAGCCCATGTGCGCCGCAAGTCGCTCATCTTCCCAGTGGTTCAGGGTCGCGAGCGCAGCGATGACCGCGCCCTCTTCTGGAGCGAGACACGCCGGAGCCGACCTCTTCACTGCGACCTTCGACCCGGTGATCGGCGCGCAGGTTTTTTCAGCGTCGGCGACGGTGATCGGAGGTGACGCTTCTGGAGCGAGGAGGGGCGTGCGACGGAGCGCCTTCTTCGCGACGCTCCCGGAAGGCGTCGTCGTGTTGCTCGATGCTGGCGCCAGGCGTAGGCTCTCCATCGTTCACCTCGCCCTCCGCGCTCGATGCCGCCCAAGCTCTGGGCGCGGCGGGCCTTCTCAGCCGCTCAACGCGGCGCCTTCGGGCCTCCAGAAGGCCCTCGAACTACGCAGCCATCTCCATGATCGCGGTTCCAAGCTCGTAGATGTGAGCCCGCCATTCGTAATCATCTCGTGCCTTTCCGAAAGTCTGGGACGACTTCTTCGCGTCGTCGTGGACGGTCAGTCTCTCCGTTATCTCGGTTCGATATCATGGCCCCACGGGCTGGTCGGGGCCGTATTTCTCGATGTCGTTGGCGAGCTGACGGCAGGCGCCTTGATCTCCGAAGAATTCACATTCATGCCGGCGCATTTTCCGCCACGCATATCGTTTGAGGTGAACGGGGAGCGGGTGAGCCTTGAGTGCTTCTGCCTTGCGCTCGGCAACCTGCGTCGTGGTTGTTCGCTCGAGCGCGGTCACGATGTCTTGGTAGAGACGATCGCGGATCTCGGGATGTTCGTCTCGGATGTTTCTTCGCTCCAATGGATCGAGGTCGAGGTCGAAGAGCTGCTCGCCGCCGAACCTCAGATCCTCCACCAATTTGAACCGGGCGTCGATCGCGATCCACTCGTATGCGTCCTGGTACATGTTCTGCGCGAGGACACTCCGGTTCGCCCGGCCGGAGCGAGCATCGACCGTCCCGTCGAGCCTCGGACGCCCCTCGGAAGTCGCGCGGAGATCTGCGAAGCGATCTGCACGGGGCATAGGTTTCCGCTGCAAGAAAGGAAGGAGAGACGAGCCGTCCGAGTCAAACGACGCCGCTTCTCCGAGAGCCAGCGAGAGGAACGTGGGATAGAGATCGATCAAACTGACCGGTGTATCGATCACCGTTCGAGACGAGAAAGGGCCGCCCCCGACCACGAGCGGGACACGCAGCACGGCTTCGTCGACCCAAAATCCATGTCCGACGCGATCGCGGTCGCCAATCAACTCTCCATGATCTCCCGTCACGGCCACGACGCCTCCGCTCTCCAGAAAGCCAGATCTATCGAGCTCATCCAAGAAGCGACCCAGCTCCGTATCGGTGGCCCGCACTTCTTGCCAATACAGCGCCTCGGGCGTGTCGCCCGTGAACGGAGTGCCCGGTCTTGGCAGGTACTCGCCGTGTGGATCGAAGTAGTGAACCAGAAGGAAAAACGGGGCACCTCTTTGCCGCAACGACGTGAGATGCGAGATCGCGCTATCGGTCGTCTCCTTCGAAGTCACGCCTCGAAAGTCGATGTTTCGGTTCGCCAGGCGGTCGTCTACGGCGTCGAATCCTCGAAACATGTACGGGTTGATCGTGGCCAGCTGATACACGGCCTCGGTTCGATATCCGTGTGCCTGGAGGATCTCCTGGATCGAGGGTTCGGGGAAGTAAACGCCAGAAGGATGACCAAAATCCACCGGAAGACGGCCGGTGGTGAAGGAAAGGATCGAGTGCCCGGTAAACGGCGCAGGGGCGTAGGCCCTTGAAAATCGCGTCTCTCGTGATCCGAAACGAGCCAGGCGCTCGGCGGGGACGGCCCCAAACTCGGCGATGACGCCAAGTGCATCATCTCGCAGGCTGTCGACAATGACGAGGATGAGGCTCGAACCCACGTCGTGGGCAGACACCCGGCCTGGGGCGGTCGTCCTGGTCTGTGTCGGAGCTTCGACCTCGACCTCGACCTGGGCTGGGGTTGGAGGCTGAGCTCGAGGCTGAGCTGGCGCCTGAGTCGGGGCGGGCATCGGGGCGACATCGCCGCCGAGGCAGTTGTCGTCGACACCGTTTCCTGGAATTTCGAGCGCACTTGGGTTCACGGAGGCGTCAAGATCGTTGCAGTCCCCACCGCCTAAGACCGCGGCGTAGCCGTCACCGTCCACGTCGAAGATCAGGCGCAACGAGTGCAGGAGCACTCTTCCGCTCGTGAAGTCACGAATGAGCGACGTTCGCACCGTGGCGTCGGTCGAAATAAGCAATGAGCCCGCCACCGGGACGGACAACATGAACAGACTCAGGGCCTGAAAGAACCGATTGCGCAAGGATTCGCGCAGATCGAGCGCGAAGTCAGCGCCGGTGACGGCCAGCGCGCACAAGGTCGACAGCTCGAGCGGGAGCTCGCGCCCCACGAAGACCACGGCGAGCGAAGTCTGTGAAACCGCTCGGGCGACGATGACGGTGCACCCAAGGAGCCAAACGGGGAACCGAACGCGTGCTCGGCGGCGAGCACGGCCTTCGCGAACCCAAAACCAGGCGTGCCAGGCGTACACGATCGCGGCGCCGGCCGTGAAGCTGACGACCAGCGCCAGTGCCTCTTCGAAATAGGAGCGTGTGTTCAGGATCCGCGGCAGAATGCGTTCGGCGACCCGAAAGGCGACCGGGTGCGCGGCCCAAGCGATGGCGAGAATGCTGGCCTGGTAGACCGCCGCGCGGCGATAGGAAACGCGTGGATGGCCCGCGGCACGCGTCTCGAGATACGCCCCGAGCGGAAAGACACGCCCGGCCACGAACCCTAGGACGATGAGGATCGCCGCGAAGATCCAACCCCATGACGCGAGGACGCCACCGAGCGCGAGCCCAACGCGCGGGTCGGCGGTTGGATTGGGCGCAGCCAGAAGAAGGTAGACGCCCTGAACGAGGCACGAGAAGGCGACGCCGAGCGCGACGGAGCGGACGAGCACCCGTGCGAAGCCTGTCGTTGTCGTTCCCACGTCTGGCTTCGGTACAATCTGACAATCCCGCGCCCCAGTCAAAGCGTCAAAGGATGCCCGCGACCCGGCGTCTCAGAAGCATGGTCGCACGCGTTCGAACACGCGTTCGAACACGAGTTCGAACACGAGTTCGAAGGATCTGCGGATCGCCCGCGGACGATTTACATCTGCTCGGCGAGATCCCAGGGATGCGCCCCTCCCGCTTCCTCGGCCAGGTTCGCCGGCGCCCCGCGCCCCTTCGACTTCATCCCGCCCTGGCTTTCGGGGGCCGCGCGGCCCGAACCATCGAATGTGTCAGCGCGCGGCACTTCGTATCCGGCTCGCCGGATTGCGTCCGCCAGTCCCACCCGACAGAGCGTGCGAAGAAACCACCGCTCAAAGCTCTGCTGGAGCAGGGAGAGCGTGGCGTGCGCGGAGGCGATGCGCGCGGAGGGCGGCGACACGACACGCGAGGGAGCCACCGCGCGGTCGAAGTCGAGGCCGGCCTCGTCAAATACGGCACGATAATCCGACTGGTGCACCAAGGAGGCGAAGATGGCAGCAAGCTGCATTGCGTACGAAACGAGATCCTCGCGCGCTTCGGCCGTCATCTCGCGAAGATGTTCCTTCAGATACTGCACGCCGAAGGCCACATGCCGCGACTCGTCGCGCTGGATGTTCTCGGTCGCTTGGACGAACACGGCGTCACGAATCAACAGCGCGTGGGTCCGAAATTCGAAGAGTGCTTTGGCCTCGACAAAGAGCTGAAGACCCAAAACCTGCTTTGGCCAGGTCTCGCACGCGAGGAGGGCGTCGAGCGTTTCTTGAAACCTCGGCGTACACGGATACACCGGGCCGAGGCGGTCAACGATCCGCCGAACAGCCAGGACGTGGCGGGCCTCATCGCCCGCCTGCTGGGCGGCAAAGATCCGGGCCTCGAGGTCCTCGATGTGAGAAGCCAAAGAGGCCGCCAGGACTAAGGCGGCCTGCTCACCATGCCAGATCTGTGAGTAGTTGTGCGCCACGAGCTGTCGAGCCAGTCGCTCGCGATCGGCTCGGCGAAGCGCTCGCACGTAGCCTGATGACTCGAATCCGAAGTGAGAGAGTATGGGTTCGTACTCGCCATCACTCACCGGTGCGGGGTCGATCTCGTCGATCGACCAACGGGTCTTGTCCGCCAGCGTGATTAGGCGGCGCAAGAACGGCGTCTCGGGCGCAGTGTCGAGTTCGGCGGGCGCTCGCGTCACGCGGCGATCTCATCAAGAATGAGGCCAACGCGCGCAGACCACGAATCTACAGACGCTCGGCGACCTCGGCCCCCGGGCTGGCGACCTGGATAGGACAGGACAAGGCGCTTGTCTGGTGTCGAGCGTCGGCCCATCGTAGGGCATAGCGATGCCTGAGCGATTGTATATCCTCGAACGGGGATCGAAGCTGGGTGTGTTTGGCGACCCGATCGCGACAGCACCGGTGGGGAACCAAACACTCGCTGCGGTGCAGCGTGAAGCGGCGCGTCGGGTCGGACTCGAGATCGAGCGCGTACGGTCCGCCGCTGGCCTGCCGGTACCATGCTTCATCATGGAGGAGGACACTTATGTGACACCGCGGTTTCTCGCGGCTTTTGCCGGCCGCGCCCTCGCGCTGGGAGCCAACGCGCGTGCCGGTCTCGCCTCAACCGATGTTCTCGAACGCGTGGCGGTGGGGCACCCGCGGGCCGACAAGGTCGACGGCGGCTTTCTTTTCGACCTTTGGTATCGAGCGACGAAAGACGACCACGATGACAGCCACGATGACGACCTCGTCAGCGACGATGACGGCGCCGACGGCGACAACGACCTGCAGGCGGAGAGCGTCTACGCGTCGATCCTGATCGAGTGCGATGACCTTGCCTATTCACGCTCTCGCGTCCCCACGGCGCTGAGTGAAGGCGGTGAGATTCGTTTGTTCGAGAGTAGCTGCGCCATCCTTCAGATTCACGACCCGGTCCATCTCTATCAGGCAAACATGCACCAACTCGTCGCAGCCATCCGTGACATGCTCATCGATGGCCCTCCCGCGGCAGATGCTGCGGATGCAGGGATGAGACGCAGCACGCGCACCGCCCGCGGAAATGCCGTGGGCGAAGGGGTTTCGATTCATCCGAGCGCCTGGGTCGAAGGATCGATCCTAGGGGACGGCGTGACTATCGGCGCACAAGCCGTGGTTCGGCATGCGGTCATCGATCGCGGTGCGCAGGTCTTCGAGCAATCGATGGTGCAGCGGAGTGTGCTGGGCCAAAACGCATTGGTGCACACCCAGTGCCGGGTTCTGCACTCGGTCTTGTGTGCCGAAAGCTTTCTTAGCCATTCGCCTTTTCAGTTCTCGTTCTTGGGTCGAGGCGCGGCGGTGTTCGGAACGCTACCTACCGACTTCCGGCTCGATGGGCGGACGGTCAAGACCATCATCGAGGGCGAAGTTCGAGACAGCGGCCTAGAGTTTCTCGGTCTGCTTGTCGGCCATGAAGCCAAGGTGGCGGCGGGCGTAGTCTCAGGACCGGGGCGCGTCATTCCGAATGGCGCGGTGGTCCATCGGGGACCTCCGCGCGCTTGACGCCACCATGAAGCCCAACGCGCCGACGGTGCCCATCTCGGCGAGAACCTGAAGTGCAAAGTTCTAACGGACGGGAGGTCGGGACCCGGATGACGCGCCCCCCGGTTGTCGGGTGAGTTGGCCAGATCGTCGGGGGCGACCGACACGCCTCGCGCAGTTCCGCTTGCCGGTTCGCCTGGAATGGGTTTCGCTCTTCATGCCAATCGATGTCTTGGCGAGACGGCATGAGTTCCAGCGCGCTACCCATCTCGCCGGTCACGTTTCCGGTCGGTCCTTCGTCGAAGGCCCCGCGCCGGGGACCAGGCGCCGCCGAGGCTTCTTCATCGGTGATGAACCCGGGTGCGCCGACGCTCGTCCCTTCGCGCGGGGTGCGGGCGGCCGACGCCTTTGGCGCTTTTCCCTCGGGCCCGCTCGCCCCGGACACGCTGCGTCCGGCCCAGAATCCGCTTGTCTCGATGCTTCGCGGCGTCAAGGCCGCGTTCCGCGACATCAAAGACGGATTCGCCCAGCACCCCATCGGTACGAGTGCCGTCTTGGCTGCGATCTCTGGGTTGTGCTGGGGACTTTCGAAGTCGCCATACCCCCGTCTCGCTTGGCTGGTCTCGGGTCTGACCATTGGCTCGTCCCTCACTCAGATCGGGGTCGGGATTCGTACGGTGGCGAGCGATGGCGGGAACGGATCAAAGACGGATCTGGGTTGGGAACGCGTCGGCCGCGGCCTCGCTGGACTCGGGCTCTCCGCGACCACCGCCGGTGCTGCGCGGATGCTCGCCGAAACGCCGAGTCTGGGCGCGATCCAGTTTCTTGATGATGCGCCTACGCTGTTTGCCACGGCCAAGAGCGCAATCAAAACGTCCTCGCCTTCGTCGTTGGAGGCGGGTTCCGAGGTCGTGTCGGGCGCCGACGACGGCGCCGATGGCGACGCCGATGACGGCCGACTGGCTCCTCCTCAGAACGACAAGGCGATCATCGCCTGAAGGGTCTGCGCGATCGAGGCGTTGATTCGGTCGCTGGACGTGTCGAGCTCGCGATCCAATCCCCCAAAAGGAATCAAGAGGCCCCATTGGAGCCAGGCGTGGAGGCCCGCGCTGCTGTCGTAGAACAACTTTGCGTCGATCTCGAGGCCCAGATTCTTGTCGCGGTCGCTCCCGCATCCCACGTACGAGATCGACCCGCCCGTCGTCGTGCTTCGGCACCCGATCGAATCCGACGGTGTGCTCTGCCCCATCAGCGCGCGCGAGTAAACGAGGTCGAGGCTCGCCCCGAAGCTTTCGTTGACGTCATATTGAATTCCGGGCCGAAAAATCAGCGCGTCCGTCACCGTTCCGACCAGTTGGCGCCAGAGAATCATGTCGACGACAAAATCAGGATCGACGCGGAAGTTGGAGATGCGATTGTCGCCGATCGGCGCTTGAGAACCATCCCAGGACCCGGGTCGTGGTGCAGCCGAGGAGAACGGGGTGACACCCCAGCCGGGCGCTCGATCACCCGAAGCGACGACCGACAGAAGCCGCAGCGTGACGTCGTCGCGGGGTCGATATTCCGCGTTGATGGCGGCGGCGTGCTGGTTGATATCGATCTTCCGTTGCGTATCGAGAGCCTCATCGTACGTCGTCGCGAAGGATGCGTTCCCTATCTTCCCGATGATGCCGGCGTACTCGGCCTCGACCGAAAGCTTGCGCCACAAGAGCTTGACCCACAGCGAGTACCTCCAGGCGCGGGCATCGCGCTCGACGAGGTGCTTTGTGAGGCCGCCTTGCGTCGGGTCCGCGCCTTGCGTGTACGCGGCGGCGTCCAGGGCCTGGAATCGAAGCGCCTGGTAGGTGCCGTAGTTCAGCACGAATTCGTCGTTTTGGAGCTTCTCGGCGATATCTTCTTGGGTGTCCTGTTTCACGATCGCGAGCACATATTCATCGACGTCGTCGCGCTGATCACGGTCGAACGGTTGCCCGCCCGAGACCAGACGCAGGTCGCTCGTCGGACCACTTGCAGCCCAGTCGAACGCTGGAATTACGTGGAAATCTCCGATCTTGGTGGCGAACATGATCCTGTCCACCGTGTCCCCGTAGTCAGAATCAAGCCCCCGCCCTTCGTTCATCAGAAGGCCCATCCCAAACGAGGCCGGCATGCGCCCGACCCGCAGCTCGCCGAGCGATGTTTGAACCTCGGCCCAAACGCGCTTGACGCGAATCGAGTCAGCCAGCGCGTTCGTGCCATCGGAAGGCGCAGTCTGCCCCTCCGAGAGCGCGAGAAACGGGGTGCCGAGCGTGGGCGGAAAGCCTTCCGGAGTCGAGCCAAGGACGATGTTATCGAGAATATCGATCTGCGCCTTCACTTTGGCGTCTTCGAGCACATTAAGGACGGGCTCGAGGCGCAGGCGCATGTTGGCGCCGCCGATCGTCTGACTCTCACCTGCACCGGCCGCACATCCAGTGAGGTTGCCATCCGCATCTGAACCAAGGTCGGTGTTGCAGATCGGGACGGGCGGCGTGGCGCCCGGCGCGAAAGGACCGCTGGCCTGTCCGGTCGTCGCGTTCGTTCGGTAGGTCTTCAGGTCGAGGTTCGTGAACACATCGTAGCGAAAGCGAAAGTAGCCATCGAACTCGAGGAAGTTCAGGCGCCGGTCCGACGGCTCTTCCCACTTCCATTCTTCTTCTGACCAGCCATCTTCCTCGACCGGGCCCGTGGCCGCGCTGTCTGCCGCCAGCTCGGCCTTGATTTCGGCCTTCAGCGCCTCGGAAAGCTCGTCTCGAAGCTCTGCCTTCAGCGCTTCCTTCAGCGCTTCCTTCAGCGCGACCGTCGAAGTAACACTCTGAGCTTGAGCTCCGGCCGGCTTCTTGGCCGCATGAGCAGATACGGCGGGGAGCGTGACCAAAGACAGCAAAAGCACGCGCGCAAACATGTTTGCGGGCGATTAGCACAGCGACCGTTGAGGAACAACCGGAGTTCCGCGGCGCCCGCTGCGAATCGAGCGGCGCCGCTGCGAAGCGGGCGGTGCCGATCAGCCGGCGCCTCGTGGGTCTGCCTTCTCCACGAATTCCACCAGAACCCCCGAGAGCCCCTTTGGGTGAACGAACGCAACCCGCGTCGCGCCCGCCCCAGGGGTTGGGCCGTCGTGAACGACGCTCAGCCCAGCCGCCTTCACCCGGGCCAAAGCGGCATCGAGGTCGGGGACTCGGAGCGCGATGTGATGGAGCCCCTCGCCCCGCTTGTCCAGCGAACGCGCGATCGGCGCATCGGGCGTGCATGGCGTCACGAGCTCGAGGCGCGTCGCCCCAAGATCGAAAAAGGCAACCTCGGCCCCTTCCGACGGCACCGATTCCCGTCCCCGTGGGACGAGCCCGAGCGCCTGATACTGCGCGACGGCGGCATCGAGGTCCCGCACGGCCACGGAAACATGGTCCAACACAAAGCGCGGAGTCGGCGTCGGATCTTCGTGCTCTTCTTCACCCATGTTTTTGGCTTATCATGACGCACCGCGTCTTTCCATGCTTGGCGCGTCATGTCCTCGCCCATCTTCATGCGCACACCCCATCCATCTCCAACCCTTCTACCCATCTCCAACCCTTCGGCATGGGGTCTGCGACAGGCTCCGGCCCCGCGCTGTGCGGGGTCAGGTGTTGAGCATGCTCATCGGCGCCGAACAACCGTTGTCAGGCCGCCGCCGATCGGGATGAACTCGCAAGCGCATGAATTCTGAGTCGAATGCTCCCGGCCCGCGTGCAGGCACGGTGATTCTCGGTGCCGGCCTCACCGGCCTCTCGTGCGCAGTTCACCTCGACGATGCCCCTTATCGGTTGATCGAGCGCTCCGACGGTGTCGGCGGACTCGCGCGAACCCATCGGCGACCGCACGGTTTCCTTTGTGACGGCACGGGGCACTGGCTCCATCTGAGACAAGATTGGACCAAGGCGCTCGTTCGCCGACTGCTTGGCGATTCTCTCACGGCCCGGGCGCGTCGAGCCCGTGTCTTTAGTCAAGGCGTCTATACGGAGTACCCTTTTCAAGCGAACACGTACGGCCTCCCGAAGGAGGTCATCGAAGCGTGCCTCACCGGGTTCATCAAAGCCCGCTACGAGGAGCAGCGCCCCGAGCCCACGAACTACGCGGAGTGGGTCCGCAAGGAGTTTGGCGAAGGCATTTCGACGCACTTCATGTTCCCGTACAACCGCAAAATCTATGGCGTACCGCTCGAGACGCTCGCGGCCGACTTCGCGGCAAAGTACATTCCACGGCCGTCCCTCGAGGACGTCGTACGGGGCGCGATTGGTCGGTCTCGCGAGGCCCTTGGGTACAACGCGACGTTCGTCTATCCGACGCATGGGGGCATCGGGGCGCTCTCGGAGGCGCTTCATGCGAACGCCAAGCGCCGGGCGGAGTTCCACCGGACCCCGCAGCGGATCGATCTTTCGACGCGATCTCTGCGCCTCGATGGGGGCGAAGAAGTTCCATTTGGCGATTTGGTGTCGACGATTCCCTTGCCCACGCTGGTGGAACTTCTAGTCGCCGGATGCCCGACGTCGGTGCCCTCAATGGTCGTCGACGCCGCCCGTCGGCTGCGTGCGAACACCGTCCTGTACTTTGACATTGCGCTCAAGGGCGCGCCCAAGGCGAACCAAGACCACCACTGGATCTACGTGCCTGAACCCGAGTTTCCGTTCTATCGTGTGGGCTCCTATTCCGCGGTCGAGCCGAGTCTGGCGCCGCCGGGACACCGGAGCTACTATGTCGAGATCGGCCACGAAAACGACCACATCGAGCCGAGTCGCCTGGAACAACCGGTCCTCGATGGGCTCAAGAAGCTTGGCATCGTGGAGCGGGACGAAGACGTCCTTTTCATGATCCCCAATGTCCTGTCCCCGGCCTATGTCCTGTTCGATGATGCCTATGCCGACGCCCGGCGGACGATTCTGGACTGGCTGGAGACCGAGCGCGTCATCAGCGTCGGTCGGTACGGGCGGTGGCAGTACAACGCGATGGAGGATGCACTCCTCGAAGGGCGCGAAGCGGCCGAAAGAATCCTGGCGCGTACGCGTTCGCCCAGCGCATAATCGAGGCATATTTTGGTTGTGAACACGACGATGAAGGACGCATCAGAGTCCCCGAATACAGGGACACAATCGAACTTGCCCGAGGTTTCCTTGGTGGTGCCCGTTCACAACGAGGCCGCGATCATCGAAGGTTCGATACGGGAGCTGCACGCCCGCACCGAGCGCCACATCCGTCGTCCGTTTGAGATCATCATTGCGGAGAACGGTTCACGCGATGAGACCTTTGCGATCGCCGAGGAAGTCGCCCACGATCTCCCTGAAGTCCGATTGCTTCGTCTGCCGGAGCCAAACTACGGCGCCGCCTTGCGAATGGGCATCATGGCTTCGCGCGGGAAATACATTCACTGCGACGAGATCGACATCTGCGATGTCGACTTCCATCGTCGGGCGCTCGAGTTGCTCGTCGGCGAGGACGGTGGCTTCGATCTCGTCGTCGGGAGCAAAACGATGCACGGCGCGCGCGATCGTCGCCCGGTCGGGCGCCGCCTCGCGACGCGGGTGCTCAATGGCGCGCTCAGGGCTTCGCTCGGCTTCCACGGAACGGATACCCATGGGCTGAAGGCGTTTCGACGTCAGGCGCTTCTTCCGGTCGTCGAGTCGTGCGTCGTCGATCGCGACATGTTCGCCTCGGAGCTCGTCATTCGCGCCGAACGAGCCGGAAAACGCATCGTCGAAATCCCCCTGAACCTCCAAGAAAAGCGCGAACCGTCGATTCGGCTCACTCGGAGAGTACCACGGGTCATCCGCAACCTGGGGCAGCTCGTCTGGGTCATCCGAGTCAAGGGTTCATGGTCGTCGTGATGAACGGTCGCAGCGCCTCGATCACGATCGATGTCGACCCCCTGCGCGCCTATCGAGCCATTCACGGTCTCCGTCGGGACGGGGACGGAGACCAAGACCGAGGCAAGGGGAAGAACGGCAAGAAGGGGGGCAAGAGCAAGGGCGCCAAGACCAAGACCAACACCGAGACCAACACCGAGACAGATCTAGAGACAAATCTAGAGGGAGAGATAGAGGGAGAGATAGAGACCAGAGGTAAGGACGATGTCGACGAGGGGCCCGACGCACGAGCCTCGGACCCAATCTATACCGTGGCGTTGCCTCGGTTCTGGTCGTTGATCGAAGAAATCGGTGCCCCGGCGACGGTCTTTGTGGTTGGGCAAGATGCTACCCGCTACGCCGCAGCTTTCGAACCGGCACACCGGACCGGGTCTGAGATCGCGAACCACTCATTCGCCCACGACTATCGCTTGAGCCGAAAAGGCAAAGAAGAGATCGACGAAGACCTCGAGCGCGCCCGGCTGCAGCTTCTGCCGCTTGCCGGCCCGGCCGGCGTCGTGGGTTTTCGGGCGCCGGGCTACAACGTCTCGCCCACGCTGCTCCGTTGTCTTGTTTCGGCCGGCTACCTCTACGATGCGTCGCTGCTACCGGCGCCCGCATACTTTGGGCTCCGCGCGGCTGCGATCGCCGCCTACGCGCTCGCTCGGCAACCAAGCGCTTCGTGCGTCGGCCATCCTCTTCAGTTCGCAGGACCTCTCGAACCTTACCGCATGACGGCAGACCGCCCTTGGAAGCCGCACCCGCGGGGGGCGTTGGTCGAGATTCCGATCGCGTGCGAACCGACGACGCGCATTCCGATCATCGGGACGACGTGGGCGATGTTCCCGGCGCCCTTTCGTCGTGCGCTCTTGGCACGCGCGCAGGCGCGCCTTGGACATCTCAATTTCGAGATGCATGCGATCGACCTCCTCGACGCTTCGGATCCAGGGATCCCGCGGGACATTGTTGCCCGTCAGCGTGATCTCCACATCCCGCTCTCCCAGAAGATCGCGGCGTTTAGGGACCTCTTCGCCACGCTCGGCAGAGTCGCCCGCTTTCGAACCCTCCGAGACGTCGCCGCCGATCTGATGTCGGCCTCGTCGACAGACGCGAAAGCGTCGAAAGACACGAGGGACACGCCCCCGAGATGACCGTGACGGACGAGGCTCGACGTGCGCACGTTGCGGCGCTCATGGAGCATTGGCAGAAGCTCCTGGGCAAAGGCGAGTTGCGTCCCGGAGCGACGACCGGCAGCTCGGCCGGCCACCAAGGTGGCATTCTTCACGTCCCCGGAACGCGCAAACGCCCGTCGGTTTTGGCCACGCTTGGCGCATCTCTCGAGGCGATGCCCGACGGTCGCCGCCTCGAAGCCATGATCATCGCGAACCTGGCCCAGCCGGAACAGAGCGCGCTGATGGAAGCGTTGCTCCGAGGCTTTTGGGCGCGGCTGTCTACGTCGGGCGCGAGGTACGACGAGGTTGTACCGGCCGATGCCGAGTTCGCGAAGGCGACGGGCATGGAGGGCGCGCTTGTGCTTAGGCCGATCGCGCTCGATCCGGCCGCAACCACTCTGCCTACTTCCTCCGAGTTCGGTCGGGTCGATCTGGCTTGGCTTCTCCCAATCTATCGGTCGGAAGCCGAGGTTGCGCTCCTCACCGGCGCGAAGACCTTGCTCAACCTTCTGAGCACTGCGAAGCTGGACGTGTTTTCTTTCCCGCGGCCCGCGCTCACGGCCGAGGACCCATCCACGCATGCACGGTCCGCGGCCCCACAAAAACCGGCCAATGAGAACGCGGAGGTTGCTGCGAGTGCGGATGCCGATGCGCTCATCGTCAAGAAACGAGGGAAGGCAAGGTCTCAAGACCGCGCGACGACAGCGACGACGACAGCGACGACGACAGCGACGACGACAGCGACGACGAGCAGGCGCGAGGAGGAGCCCCGCACCTCGACCCCGACCTCGACCTCGGACTCACCTGCCCGCGCGGGCGCCTCGCGTTCGACCGAATCGTCGCCGGAACACAAGGGCGCGCTCAAGCCATCCGCTCCATCGTCCGGGCGTGGCCTCGCCTTCAAGGCGGCGGACGCGGACGTCGTTCGCTTCGCGCTCCCAGAGGACATGCGCCGTAGCCGACAGGCCGAGAATCCAAATCGACCCATGGTCTCCGCTCGAAGGACCTCGGCCGCCGAGAACGGGGGCGCCATGGACGAGGGTGCCGCGGAGTTTTTGGGCGCCGCGTCGGTCGACCAGGAGAAGGCGAGTCGGAAGTCGATCGAGGAGAAGAAGGCGCGGATTGAAGCGCTCAAAGAGGCCGCGCGCGAGGCTGAGCGCCGGGCCGAAGCGCGAAAGAAGGCGCGCGAAACGCCGCCCGGGCGCTCGGGCGATGCGCCGACCGAAGGCGCTTCGGTTCCCCTGCGGCGCGCGCCCATCGCGCTGTCCAAAGAAGCAAAGCAACAAGTGCGCGCGGCGGCCGACCGCCGCGGCGCGCCTCGGGCGGCGGTTCGAAAACAAATGGCTCGGCAAGAAGGTGAGGCGCCGACGCAGGCGAGTCCCCGCGACACCGACCCCAAGAAGAAACGGTGAAAGAGACGGCGACGGCCCCCCCAACACCGCAGACCGCAGCGCATGAGGCCATGCTTCCGTCTACGGGCTTTCGACGTGCTGCTGGAGCGATCGGGAATACTCCAGGACGAGGCGGAAGACCGCTTCGACGAACCTTGGTTCCAGATCGACTTCGCTCGCCCAATCCAGGCGACGTTTGCGCATCCAGTGCTCTCGCTCTGGATCCAGAATCTCCCGTCCGAGCGCAGCCTTTGCCCACCCCGCGCGCCGAGAGAGCTGTGCCCGACGAGCCAGGAGAACGACGAGATCGCGATCGATCTCATCAATGAGCGTCCGCGTCTCGAGCAAGTCCGTGTGCTCGGCCGGATCGGCCGCGATCTCGAAGGGGCCGGCCCCGGGCTGAGAGCGGCCGGCAACCTCGGCTCCACCGGAAGCTGAATCCAAGTCAGACCCAGACCCAGAATCGGATCCCGGCCCTGCCCCTGCCCCTGCCCCTGCCCCTGCCCCTGACACTGGTCCTGACACTGATCCTGATCCTGATCCTGATCCTGGTCCTGACCCAGAACCGGAATCGGAATCGGAATCGGAATCGAGTCCGAGGAACTGGAGCGAGGCCGGCCGGGGTGCCTCGGCCAGCGCTCGATCGATACGTTGCAAGGCCTCGAGAAACCGACGGCGTGACGCCGCCGCGTGCGGGTTCTCGTGCTGGATGGCGAAGAACAGGTGACCCGCGTCGGAGCGAACGGCTGAGATGGTCTTCTCCATCGCCTTGAAGGACGGCGGGGTGAAGGGGTACGTCGCCGCGTCGTTTGCGTCGATGAGCCCCTTGGCCACAAAGAAGGCCAGCGCGTGGGTGTCGGCCATGATACGGTCGTGGTCATCGGCCGACTGAAAGACGACTTCGCAGCCGATGCGCGCAAAGAGCGTCTCCGCGCTTCTTTCGGCGCCTGGGTGGAGGTCGTTCGGGCAGACCACCACGGAGAGAGGCCGCTCGCCGCGGGCCATGCTGACGGGGCCAAAGAGCGGATGGGTGGCGACCCAGGGCACTCGACGCCCGAGGAGGCGCCTCATGGTCGCTTCCGGGCGAACCTTGACGCTTCCGACGTCGAGCACGAGCTGGGATGGGCCGAGCAGAGGCGCCACTTTGGTGAGCGCGTCTTCGAAGGCTGGGACCGGGACCGCGACGACCAAGACTTGCGCATGGTCAACGAGGCTCTCAAGGGAAGCCGCCCTGATCTCGGGCGGGATGTCGCAAGCCTCGTCCAGCGCCCGCAGATTCACGCCCGCCTCGAGGAGGAGCGTTCCAAGCGCCCGGCCAAATCGCCCGAATCCCAGTAGGGAGACCCGGGTGACGGGCCCCCCGCCATCGGGCGGTTGGTCTGGCCGCAGTTCTCCGGCTGTCATGTTCTGAGCATGCCGATTTCAGGCGCGAACAGCCAGTGCTTGCGTGCATTCCGGATGCAGTTCGGCCTATCGTCGGCGGGGGATCGAGATGGAGATCGACCAACCCAAGGCCCGCCCCGGCCTGATCATTGCGGAGCAAGTTCGTCGCGGGCGCCGAATGCTCACCGTCCTCGATCCGAAGACCTATCGGGTCACCGTGCTCGAACCGTGGGAGTACGCTGTGCTGGTCCTGTGCGATGGAAAGAACACGCTCGACGAGATCGCAGCCACGGTTCGTGATGTCGCCGATGATGCGCCCGTGGAAAACGACGCGATCAACCGATGCGTCGAGTTCTTGCGTCGGCAGAACGTCGTGGACCCCCATCCGACCGTCGGAGCCGGTCCCGACCGCAGTGTGTCTCCACGCCAAGAGCCAAGGCCGCCGCGACAAGAAGCACCACGACAAGGCGAGTCGCAGCAACCGCCGCCCCAGGCGCCCGCTGGCCTGCGTATGCGTGCAGAGCGGCCACCTGGACCTCGGACCTTGGCTGACCTTCAAAACGCGTATCACGAGTGGCATCAAGACCCCAAAAAGCAGAACCAACTGCTTAGCCGCATCGACCCCTTCGACTCGGTCGAGCCGATCGCGCTCGTTGGCCTCGAACCCACGGTTGCGCTTCCGGATGCGCCCAAGAAAGCAGCCCATCCCGTCGGAAGTGTTCTGGTCGTCGCGTCGACTTCGCCGCCCGCATCGAATTCGCCGCCCGTGTCAAATTCGCCGCCCGTGTCCCCCTCGAACGCGTCCGTGGTGGGTGGCTCGCCCTCGCGAAGTCTGTTCCAGGAAATCGAGGCGCTCTTCGACGAGCTCAGCGGCCCCAAAGAGCTCGTCGGGCACCCCGACCGCGGCCCGACACCGCCCACGACGCCCGCCGCAAGTGCAACAAGGCCCACGCGAAACCCGCCCGCCACGTCGAGTGTTCAACCCCCGCCTGTGCTGGCGCTGATCGACCACACGCTCGGGGAAGGCGAAGAGACGACCCTCTCGCTGGCCCCGCGCGTTCCGGAGCCGAACGCCGCGGCGAACACCGCGCCGAACACCGAGCGGAACTTGGAGCTGGGCGGCATCGTCCAACGCCTGCAACGCGTCGTCGCGACGCTGGGGCAGTCCCCCGTTCAGGGCCCGCCTTTCGCAACTCCGCGATCCAGTCAGGCACTGTCCGCTCCGAACATGAGCAGCCCGGAGCTCCATTTCGCCATCCAGCATCTCAAGCGCATTCAGGCGAAGATGCCGAACTCCGATGCCATCGCCGCTTTCTTGCGGGCGCTTGAATCGTTGCGCAGCCGGCGGCGGGCGGCGAGTCGCAGCACGATGCATGATGCACCCACGGCGGCCGGTCCACCACCTCCGTTCGCCGCACCCGGTGGCGACGAAGAGGGCGGAGTTTCTGAGACGCTGGATCGGGTTCTCCGCGAAGCCATGAGAGCTGGCTTCTGTCCCCAGTGTCTGTTCGAGCTCGATCTCGAGCACGTCCGCAGAACGACGACCGGCGCAACGCGCTGTCCGACCTGCGGTTTTCTTCTCTAGCGGGCGTGCGCGAGGCAAGGAGTCGAGGGCGATGAGCATGGCGTTCGATGAGACCGTGATTGGGCGAGACTTCGGTCCCTTCCCTTTCGAGTACGACTGGAAAGACGCGGCGCTCTACGCGCTCGCAAGCGGAGCGACCGTGCGAGAACTCGACCTTCTTCTCGAGACGCGGGGTCCGAAGGTCCTTCCGACCTACGCCGTTGTTGTGGCGTTCGAGGCGCTTCTTGCCGCCCTCAGCAAGCTCGGCGGGACCGTTGGAACACTCGTTCACGGAGGCCAGCGGTGTGTCGTGGATCGTCCGCTCCCGTCCGCGGCGAAGGTCTTCACGACTTGCCGCGTAACGGGGCTCTACGACAAGGGGACGAGCGCGCTCGCCGTGTTCGACGCGGAGACCGTCGACCTTGCCGGCGATCGTCTCGCCCACACCGAGTGGCGAATGTTCTATCGTGGCGCTGGCGGCTTCGGTGGACCGCGCGGACCCGACTCCGAGCCGGCGTCCTCTCCGCCCTCGTGCGGCGCCTCAGCTGTGTCGCAGGCTTCACTTTCACCCTCTTCTTCGTCTCCGTCCTCGTCCTCGTCGTCGTCTTCGTCGTCCCAGTCGTTCCAGTCGTTCCCGGGAGCCTCCGTGCAAGAAGCCTCCGTGCTCGAGAGCGTCTCAATGACCACGCAGGATACGCAAGCTTTGCTCTATCGGTTGGCCTCGGGGGATCTCAATCCTCTTCACGCGGATCCAGCGTTTGCTGCGGCGGTGGGCTTCGAGCGTCCAATCTTGCATGGCCTCTGTACACTCGCGCATGCCGCTCGCGCGATCATTCGCGCGCGATGCGCGGGCGACGCGGACCGTTTGCGCATGATCGAGGGGCGCTTTTCCAAACCCGTGCTTCCGGGACAGACGATCACGACCGACGTCTTGCGCGTGGGCGACGGCGCCGTGGACTACGTGACGCGCGTCGGGGATATCGCCGTGATCACGCATGGGCATGCCGAGTATGTCGTCGAGCCCGCCTGAATCTCTCGCCCCGCGAGACCCGCACCCCGTGCCGCTGGCGCACGTCGCGGCCTCAGCGCACACGCCCTCGCGTGCTGCCTGGTCCCGGCCGTTCTACGTGTTCCCGACGATGGTGAAGGTTGGGTTCGCCGAGCTCGTGGCGTATCGAAGCGAAGTCCTCATCTGGGTCCTGACGACGACGATGCCGCTCATCATGTACGCGGTGTGGTCGACGATCGCGCACGAAGCCCCGATCGGACGCTTCGATGGCGCGATGTTCGGTGCCTATTTCTTGTCGACGCTCGTCGTGCGTCAACTTGCCTCGGCATGGGTCGTCTGGGAGCTCAACTACGTCATTCGTACGGGGCAGTTGTCCTCGCTTCTGCTCCGTCCGGTGCACCCGCTCGCGTACTTCGCCGCGATGAATCTCGGGGCGCTGCCTTTTCGTCTTCTGATTCTCTGTCCGATTGTGATCGGGGCATTTCTTGCGCTCCCCGAGATACACCTCGAGCTTTCTTGGTGGAGGGTCTTGCTGTTCTTTGAGACGACGATCCTGGCTTGGCTCTTGACGTTCCTGATTCAGAGTATCTTTGGCATGCTCGCGCTCTATACACAGCAATCGCTTGCCTTGCAGGACGCGTGGTTTGGCGTGTGGTCGCTTCTGTCAGGCTATCTGATTCCGCTCGAGCTCATGCCGAAGGTACACGATGTGGCCATCTGGCTTCCGTTTCGATCGATGAATGCCTTACCGACCGAGATCATCCTCGGTCTTCTGACGGGGGATGCGCTTATGCAAGGACTCCTCGTGCAGGTGGGCTGGGTGGTGGGCGTTGTGATCTTTGTTGCGTTCTTTTGGCGTCGCGCGATTCGTCGCTTCGAAGCGTTCGGAAACTAGACGAAATGAGAGCCTCTTTCCGTATCGCGGCGCAGATGATTCGCACCTCTATTCAGGCGCAGGCCCAGTACCGCGTCGATTTCTTGCTGCAGCTTTCGCTTGGCTTCTTCTGGACGGCCTCGAGCGTGGCGCCGCTTTGGCTGGTCTTCGAGATCCGTTCCGAGATCGGCGGATGGTCGCGCCCCGAGGCCATGCTGGTGATGTCCGCCTTTCTCGTTCTCAAGGCACTGCTCGACGGCATCATCTCGCCCAATCTGAATGCACTCGTGGAACAGGTTCGCCTCGGCACCTTCGACTTCGTCCTTCTCAAGCCTGCCGACCCGCAGCTCTTGGTCAGCGCGTCCCGCGTCGTCGTCCCCAAGTTGGCCGATCTGATGGTCGGCCTGGGGCTCTCAGCGTGGTCCATTTCTCAGATCGCTCCGGCGCCCAGCGCTCTTCAAATCGCAGCCGGCGGCATCATGCTTCTCGCGGGCGCGCTCGGGATCTATGGCGTGTGGGTCCTCATCATCTGCACGGCTTTCTGGTTCGTGAAGATCGACAACCTGAGTTTCCTCTTCACGTCGATCTTTGATGCTGCGCGGTGGCCCATCTCAGTCTTCCGCGGCTGGGTCGGACTCCTGCTGACGTTCGTCTTGCCGATCGCGGTGATGACGTCCTTTCCCGCCATGGCCGTTCTCGGACGCCTCTCGCTCGCAAGAGCGGCCTTCGCGGCAGCGACGACAACCTTCCTGCTCGTCGTTTCGCGCCGTGTATGGCTTTGGGCACTTCGCCACTACGCTTCCGCTTCCAGCTAGATCGCGCCGCGAATCGAGCTGTTGCTCGAGCTCCTCGTCGCCATCCCCCCGTCCCGCGGAGGTCGGTAACAGGGACGAGCGTGCGAGCGCGAGCGCGAGGTCCGCTTCGGGTGACCGAATGGTCGGTCTGTCGGCCATTCAAAGAACTTGCCAAGGCGCGTACCTCTGGCCGACGCCAAATCTTGAATGGCAAAGGTTGACCTCGGAGCGCATTTTCGCGCGGTGGCGCGCGGTCTCGGCATCCACGTCCTCGTGCCCCTCTTCGTCGCGTCGATGGGATGCGGTGAGCTTACGGCGCCCGACCGTGCCGACGCTGGCGAGGGCGACAGTGCGCAACACACCACGGCATCCAAACCAGACAGTGGTCAAGTGACTCACGTTCGTCGCTTTCGACTGATCGTGTCGAAGAGCGGGGATGGGCGTGGGCGAATCGCAGCGTCAGAAGAGACGCCCTCGATCGATTGCGGGACGAATTGTAGCGAGTCCTACGATGCCGGCACGATCGTGACCTTGATTGCGACGCCCGAAGCGGGGGCCCAGTTCGGGGGATGGGGCGGTGATTGTCACGTGGTCCAAGACACGTGTCAGGTCACAATGGACGGGGACCGTGAGGTGGTGGCGGCGTTCGATCATCAGCTGGTTTCGCTTTCGGTCACGTTTTCGGGGGACGGGCGCGGCGAGATCGCATCGAAGGATGGCGAGATCGCCTGTCCGGGCAAGTGTTCGGCGAGCTACGCGATGGGTTCATCGGTGACCCTTTCCGCAGAACCGGATGCGACGTCGATTTTCGATGGCTGGACAGGCTCGTCTTGCGTGCCCACATCGTCCGTTGAAGCGGTGTGCGAGGTCGACATGGAATCGGCCGTGACGGTGGGCGCGAGGTTTTTGCCTTCGCGGGTACGGGTCAGCAAGGAAGGCAATGGAGAAGGCATTGTGGTTTCGAGCCCCGACGGCATCGAGTGCGGTGATGCCTGTACGTCCGCTTTCGCGCCTGGTTCCGCCGTCACGCTCTCCGCCCTGCCGTCTGAACACTCTCGGTTCTTGAAATGGAGCGCTGGATGCGACGACGTGGCCGATGACCGATGCGTGGTGAGCGTCGACCGACCGCGTGACGTTTCGGCCGAATTCGGATTGATGGAATATCTGCTTTCCGTCCATCCAAAGCGTGACCGCGTCGTTCAACCAAACACTCGTGCCGCTGTCCGTCTCACTGGTCGGTGATGGGGCCGGCGTCGTCCGAACGAATGATGGGGAGATCGTATGCCCACCCGATTGTTCCCATAGCTATCCGCAGGGCACCTCCGTCTCACTGTCGGCCACTGCAGAGGCCTCGGCGAGTTACTTCGAAGGATGGTCGGGTGCCTGCGCAGGATCCGCGGGCTGTTCGGTGACCTTGGATGGCACGACGTCTGTGACTGCGACGCTCCTGCGTACGCGCGTCAACGTGAGCCTCACGGGCGCGGGGACCGGGCGCGTCACGATGATGCCGGGCAACTTAGATTGCACGGCCTCCTGTTCGTTTCCCGTGGCGAACAACGCCAACATCGAGTTTACGATGCATCCCGAAGGCTACGACCGGTTCGTCGGCTGGAGCGGTGCTTGTTCGGGGACAGGTGATCGTTGCCGGGTTCGCGCTCAGCGTACGCTGTCGATCTCGGCCGAGCTCCGTCACCCGCGGCCCCCGGTCGCAACGTATGCGGAAGCGACGTTGGTTCTTGGACAGCCGAACATGGAAACGGCAGGCGCAAATACGGGTGGATTGAGTGCTTCGTCTTTGAACGGGCCGAGAGGTTGCGCGACGGACGGAACGCACCTGTGGGTCGCGGACGCCTCGAATTCGCGCGTGCTTCAGTGGAACAGCGAACCGACAACCAATCATCAACCGGCGGATGTGATCCTCGGTCAGATTGCGGACGATGTGGGAACCGCGCACACGAGCATTGCTGGTCTCGCGAATCCTGCCGGGCTCTCCGTTGCGCCGGATGGAGCTCTTCTTGTCGCCGACACGGCCAATTCACGCATCGTACGCTGGAATGAACCGCCCACCGCAAATGGGCAGGATGCCAATGCGATCATCGGGAACAGCAGTGCCGACACGCTCGTAAGTGGCACGGCGCAGAACAGGCTTTTCCGGCCCTTTGCGCTTACCTTTGCGGGCGCCCGAATGATCGTCGCAGATGCGGGGAACAATCGAGTTTCGATCTTCGGGAGCACGCCCACGGTGACGGGTTTCGCTTCGGCACAGGATGTTCTTGGCCAGATCTCTTTCGAAGCCCAGACGAGATACATGTACGACCCGCTCAATCCAACCGTGCCACCGCCGAACGCGGGCACGATCAGCGATCCCTTCGGTGTCTTCTACGACTCCGTGGGTGACAGGCTGTACGTCGCAGATACGGGCAATCATCGCGTCTTGGTCTGGAACGGTATCCCCGCAACGACACGAGGGACCCTGACACCAGCGGACATAATCCTCGGCCAGCCGAACGCTACGAGCATAGAGCCCAATCGGGGTCGACCATGGAGTGAGCTCGATGGTACGAGAATGAGATCGCCCCGCACCGCACTTGTTGCTCACGGAAGTCTTTTCGTTGCGGACGCGGGCAACGTCCGCATTCTGGTCTGGACGCCACCCCCGACCGACGCGGAGCAGCACCCAACGCGCGTCCTCGGTCAGTCCTCGGAATATGTCAAAGTCATGCCTAGCCCGTCCTCGAGAAGTTTCAATCCCTGGGGGCTGTGTGCGACGGACGACTTTCTCTACGTGATCGACGGCGACCAGCACCGCGTCTTGCGTTTCGACCTCGACCCCTGAAGTAGATCTGTGCTTGGCAGAGCAGTCCGCCTGTCGTCTCAAGTCGGGCGCTTTGGGACGAGAGTTGAGGCGTGTTGAAAACTCACGATACGCAGCCCTTCGAGTTCGAGGTGCTCGTCAGCCAATCTCTCGGCGAATATGCGCCCCTAGGGTGACAAGAGATCCGTGAGCGCGGTCTGACGTTTCCGACTGTCGGCCTGGCGCACGGCAAGAGCAAAAGCGCGTCGACTTCCGACGAACACGGCCAATCGTTTGGCGCGCGTGAGCGCCGTGTACACGAGGTTTCGGAAGAGCATGTTATGGTGCTGCCCGAGGACGGGCACGATCACCGCCGGGAACTCGCTTCCCTGGCTCTTGTGGATGGTGATCGCGTAGGCAAGTGAAAGCTCCGAAAGCACATCACGCTCGAAGACGACCGTGCGCGACTCAGGGCCGGAGAACGTGACTTCGACGGCGCCCTCGCTCGGATCGATGCGCGTGATGTGGCCGATATCTCCGTTGAAGACCCCAAGATCGTAGTTGTTGCGGGTCTGAATGACGCGGTCGTTCACCCGAAAGATCCGGTCGCCGAGCGTGATCGAGGCCTTCTCGTCCGCGGGCGGGTTCCATACTCGCTGGAGCACCTCGTTCAGGTTCAAGGTGCCGAGCGTTCCGCGGACCTGAGGCGTCAAGACCTGCACCTCACACGCCTGGCGACCGCCGCCGAACCACTTCGGTATCGTCTGCGTGTAGAGACGAACGACGGTGTCCACGGCGGTCAGTCCGTAGTGGATGGACGACCAGGGGTGGACCGCCTTCAAGATCTCCCGAATCTCGTCGATCTCGGAGCCGGCTTTCGCCAGCCGCGCCAGGTCGACGTGTTCGAACTTGTCGGGTATCTTTAGAACCGGCGCGCGCAACGAAGCGGCATCGGCCACGTCGGACTCATCGGGGCGATAGAGCCGGTCGACGGCGATCTCGCCGTCGACGTTCACGAGGCGGCCCACCCATTCCTCCTCGCGCTTGAGCAAAGCACTCGCGCCATCCGCGTCCTGGGCGCGCGCGATCGCCGCGCGTGCGCGATGCAAGAACTGGATCTGCGCCTGCGTGGCCTCGTCGGCATCGACAAAGAGACAATCGTGGCCGTCGCGAAAGGCGTCCGGCTGTGCGAGCGGCGAGATGATCCGGGGCACGGCGCCGGTGTTGATCTCGTGGGCAAAGCGGATGATGGAGGATGCCTCCGCTTGCCGGAAGACCTTGGTCAAGCGAAAGCGAGGAATCGCTTGGGTGCGCAAGAGGTCGGCGAGAACGTCCCCCGCCCCGACCGCCGGGAGCTGATCGGGATCGCCGATGAACAGCACCTGCGCGGCGCTGGGCACGGCCTTGAGCAACGACGCCGCAAGGCTTATGTCCAGCATGGAGACTTCGTCGACGACGAGGAAGTCGCACTCGAGCGCGTTCTCCTCGTTGCGCTTGAAACCGCCCTGCCCTGGCTGCCATTCGAGGAGTCGGTGGATCGTTTTGGCCTCGACTCCGATCACCTCGGTCATGCGTTGGGCCGCACGCCCAGTCGGCGCGGCCAACAACGTCACCTTCTGCATGGCCTGCAGGAGCGCGATGAGGACGCGCGTCGTGGTCGTCTTGCCACACCCGGGACCACCGGTAAGAATCGCGAACGACTTTCCCGGGATCTGGCAGACGGCGTCGCGCTGCTCGTCGCTGAGCGCCATGCCCTCCCGAGCGCAATAGCGCTCGACCCAGGCGCGAATCCGAGGCGAATCCACCGCCACCGCCGTGTTGACCATCCGGGCGACGCAGGTCGCGGTGTCGAGCTCATCGTAATAAAGCGTACGCGAATAGAAGCACTTGGCTTCCTTGCCCTCGCGTCGAAGCACGCGCGATTTGATGCGGTCGCGGGCGAGGAGGTCGTTCAAGATCGCGATAATCTTCTCGCCGACGATCGGCTCTCGCAGAAGCTCGGGGATATTCTCTCGGATCTGGTCTTCGGTCAGAAAACAATGGCCCTCGTCTCGGCTCGCGGCCAGCGTGTGCCGAATCCCCGCGCCCAGTCGAAGATCGCCGTCGCGCTCGAAACCCATCGCGAGCGCGATGCGGTCGGCCGAGAAGAAGCCAATCCCGTAAATGTCTTCCGCGAGCCGGTACGGATTCTTCGACACGACATCGATCGCGCGCGGGCCATAGGTCTTGAAAATCTTCGTCGCGAAAAGCGTGCTGATGCCATATTCCTGGAGGAAGATCATCACGTCCCGGATCGCGCGATGTGTCTCCCAAGACTCGGTAATGGCCTCAAGCTTCTTGTCGGCGATTCCGGGGACGCTCTTCAGTTCCTCGATGCGCTCCTCGAAGACCTCGAGCGTCTTCGCGCCGAAGTGCTGAACGATGCGCTTCGCGATCACTGGCCCGACGCCCTTGATGAGCCCTGAGCCTAAGTACTTCTCGAGAGCCGCCGCCGTCGCGGGCTTCCGTTCGAGCGCGCGCACGGCCTTGAATTGCTCGCCATATTTTGGGTGCCGACCGTAGTGCCCCCAAAACTCCATCGTCGCGCCGGCAAAGACCTTGACCTGGTGGATGACGACCGGGACCACTCGACCTGGCTCCCGGAACGGCGCCACCTTGAGCACCGTCCATCCCGTCTCGAGGTTGTGATACGTGATCGTCTCGACGACCCCCGACAGGTGCTCCAACGTCTCAGATGCAGGCGGGGACATCGGGGACCCCGGGGACGGCACAGACGGCGACGGCGACGATGGCGCCGACGATGGCGCGGGCGGACGTGGCGGAGGCCGTGGTAGGGAGGTCGATTTCATCGTCGACTCGAGACGACCCAGCTTGACGGCTGCGGCCGTGCATGCGCTACGTTTTTCACGGTGAATTGGCGATCCTATTGGCCCTTCGTGCTCGTCGCCTTTTTGTACCTCGCGACCTCACCGTACCATCGAGGCCTCAACAACCCCAACGAGATGGTCCGTGTATACATGACGAAGGCGGTCGTCGACGACAAGACGTTTGCCATCGACCGCGTCATTCGACAGTGGGGCGGCGTCGACGACAAGGCGGTTCGAGGGGGCGCGATCTACGCCTCGAAGGCACCGCTCCAAAGCTTGATCGGGGTCCCGGTCTACGCTTTCGCGGCGCCGATCTTCCGGACGTTGGGGCTCCGGTTCGATAAACTGCGCATCACGTTCGTGCTCCGGATCTTCGGATCGGCGGTCTTTGGGATCGCTTTCGCGTGGCTCTTTCTGGCCTGGGCTGCGGCTCGGGCCGGGGAGCTCGGCGCTTCCCGGGCCTCGGGGCTGGGCGTCGGGTTGGGCGTCACGCTGGGGACGATGCTCTATCCCTACGCGCTCACGTTCACCGGGCATCTCTTGGCGGCGGCCGCCTCGGGATGTTGTTTCCTCGGTGTGGTTTGGCTCGCGCGCTGCCGCCCTCGAAGTCGTCGCTGGATCATGGTCGCCGTCTTTCTCGGGTTCTCGGGGGCGGCTGCACCCTTCGCGGAGTATCCAGCCGCGTTGTCGGTCGCGCCGATTCTTGTCGCCGCCTTCTTCGTCACCCCGACGTGGAGAGATCGCGTCGACTTGGCCGCATGGATGCTCGTCGGCGGCCTAATCCCGCTCGCGTTTGGACTTCATGCGCACGCCGCCATGTGGGGGTCACCGTGGCGCACGGGGTATTCGTTCCTGGAGAACGCGAGCTATGTGACGGTCCACAAGGAGGGCTTTTTTGGCGTCCGCAGCCCAAAGTTCGAGGCCTTCGTGGGTGCCCTCTTCTCCCCAGCCACCGGCTTGTTCTTCTTTTCACCGGTCCTTCTCGTCGGTCTCGCCGCTCTGCTTCGGCGCACTTTCTCCGTGGCCTCGTCTGGCGCGAATCCGACGACCGACACGCAGCTGCTGGAGCCTTCGGCGCTGAGGGGGCCGCTTCCGAGGGCGCTTGCGGTCGCGACCTTCGCGGGGGTCGTCCTCGAGGTCCTATTCATTTCGGGGCATACCGGATGGAGAGGCGGGTGGACGCTCGGGCCACGATACATCATCCCGCTCGCGCCGCTCTTGGGGTTCTGGGTCATCGAAACTCTCGTGGTTCCCAAACTCAGGGGCGCCACCTTGGCGCTGGCCGCGATGTCGATCGTGGCCACGGGCTTCGCAGCCGCGATCTATCCGCATCTGTCTGACGTCTTCACCAATCCGCTGAAGACGTTCGTCTGGCCTTCGTACATCAAAGGCTTTGGGAGCTACGGTCTTGGGCATGCACTTGGGCTTACGGGCTGGCCGGCCAACTTGGTCCACATCGTTCCGCTCATCATCGCCATCGCGTACACCGCCATGGCGGCGGCCGAGCGCTCGCGCCCCGCGAGGCTAAGACAGGCCTTGGTGCTGTGCGCCGTCGTCGCCTCGGCGGCGCTCGTCGTCGCCTTGGTTCCGGAGCGCGATCCGCTCGCGGCCGATCGCGAAAACGCCCGCCTTTGGGGCTTTTGGGAGCCAGCGCGGGGAGAGCAACCCTGGCGCGCGCGAGAACATTGGTCGGCGCTCGCGGTGTCCGTCGACGACTTCGGGCACGGCGGTCGCCGTGCGTGCTCGTGGCGCGTTGCGCGCGACGCGTGCGCATACGGGGACGCGCCGTGGCAAACCTTTCGTCCTGGCACCCTCGTGTTTGATGGAAGGCCGACGGACGTGCTGCTCCTCCATCCGATCGCCGGCCAGACGGTCGTCGTCGAGGTGCCCGTTCAGCCGGATATGCGGGCGCTCGAAGTCATCGCAGGCCTATCGGACGCCGCGATCGAGAGCGACAACGATTCGCCGGTCGTGCTGCGCGCATACCAAGGCAAGAAGCTGCTCTTCGCACGCGAATTCGGCCGCTCTTTGGGCTTCGACACCTTGAGGCGCACGCTCACATCGACGACGCCCGTCCGCATGGAGGTTTCGGTGCGGGGGCGCGATGGCGCCCGGCACTTCGGCTTCGATGTCATCCAGAGACCTCTGTAGTCTCTGGAGCTGGTCGCGCATCGTCTATCGCGTGGGCTTGCGAGGAGGCACCGTCGAAGGCGTTTTCTCCGCCGCCGAATCCGCAGCGACGGCGGCCACGCACCGCTCCCCCCCGTAGAACCAATCGCCGCACTGGTCGTGCTCGGCGGTGATCGGCCACTGCACGAAAGCGCCCACGTTGACCATGTCATCCGTCAGTACGGGGCGAGGCGCGTGTCGATGGCATCCGCCCACGCCCGCGGCCGTATTCGGCCAGCCCTTGATGTCAGCGCGCGGCATCCAGTTCGCACAGGTCCCACAGCGGCGGTCTTCTTGCATGCACTACGGGTACGCGATTCCCTGATTCTTCGCAACGCGCGGGACCTCTGTCCCGAGGTGCCCCCCTGCAATCGTTGATTGCCCTGGTCGACGATCCGGCCTAGTTTCCCGCGCTGACCGTGACCGCCGAGAACTCCCCTTCGACCGATCTCTTCACGCGGCTTCTCCTCTTGATCCCGCTCTTCCCGCTCTGTGGCGCCGCGATCAACGGACTGTTCGGAGCCCGCATCCAAAAGGCTTTCGGTAGGAAGCCGATCCACGTCGTAGCCATCGCGATGCCGCTGATGTCAGCGCTCTTGGCGTGGGTGCTCTTCTTCCATCTCATGGGCTTGCCGGAGCCCGCGCGGGTGGTGCACGCCGTCGCCTGGGACTGGATTCGCGTGGGCTTCGTGGATGCGCGCTTTGCCTTCTTGCTCGATCCGCTGTCGTCCGTCATGACGCTCATCATTACGTCCGTCGGAACGCTCATTCATCTCTACTCCGTCGGATACATGCGTGAAGACCCGTCGTACTGGCGCTTCTTCGCCTACCTGAATCTCTTCGTCACGATGATGCTCATCCTGGTGCTCGGCGATAATTTTCTCGTCATGTTCATCGGCTGGGAGGGTGTCGGGCTCGCGTCCTATCTGCTGATCGGTTTTTGGTATCAAGAGCTCAAGAACTCCGCAGCCGGTATGAAGGCGTTCGTCGTCAATCGCTTCGGAGACGCGTGCTTCGTCGTTGGGCTTTTCACTTTGTTCTGGGGTCTGCAGGGCGCCTGGGAAGGCGCGCCGGGCGCACAAATCCACGCAGCCGCAGGCACCACATTTCAGCGCAGCACCGACGTGACTACCCAAGAACGGAACGTCGATCCGGTCCTTCGTGGCCACGTCGGGGTCTCGACGAAAGAGACCGAGGCCTCGGTACCGGCGGCCGCCTCGCTTACGTTTCATGCGATCGAGGCGACCATCCGTCGGCACGCGCTCCCCGAGGGCACTGACCTCGAGGCGGCCGGACGACACACCGAAGAGCACGACGCCGGAGCCGTTGCGGAAGAATCTGCGGCATCGATGCTCGGGCATCGGGCCTCCCGGGCCGCCGCCGATGAACCGGCGGTTCGCTCGATCGTCGAGAAGACCATCTTCGGCATTCCGCTGCTTTTCTGGGTGTGCGTCGCCTTCCTTCTGGGCGCGACCGCGAAATCCGCACAGCTCCCGTTTTACGTTTGGCTCCCCGACGCCATGGCCGGACCGACGCCCGTCTCGGCGCTCATCCACGCCGCCACGATGGTGACCGCGGGCGTGTACATGATGGCTCGGCTGAACTTTCTTTTCGTCTTGTCGCCTGGAGCCTGTACGGTCGTCGGGCTCGTCGGCGCCGTCACAGCCCTCTTCGCGGCGACGATGGGGTGCTTTCAGTACGACATCAAGAAGGTCCTCGCCTACTCGACGGTCTCGCAGCTCGGCTTCATGGTCATGGCCGCTGGCGTCGGCGCCTATTGGGTGGCGATCTTCCACCTCCTCACGCACGCCTGCTTCAAGGCTTGTTTGTTCCTCGGGTCGGGCTCCGTGATCTTGGGCTGCCACCATGAACAAGACATGCGCCGAATGGGTGGGCTTCGGCGGCTCATGCCGGCCACCCACTGGACCTATCTCATCGCCTGCATCGCGATCGCTGGCTTCCCGCCCTTGGCCGCCTTCTGCAGCAAAGACGAGATTCTCTGGAAGGCCTTCACCTCGCCGGCCGTGCTTCCGCACGCCAACACGCTCATCTGGGGGCTCGGTCTCGTCGCCGCGACGCTGACCTCGTTCTACATGTTCCGGTCCTACTACATGACCTTCAGCGGCACGTATCGAGGTTCAATCGTGCCCCTCACCGACTTGTACCCCGCCGATACCGCCCGCTCGGCACGCATCCTTGATCCTAAGCCCGTGCGAGGCCCAACCGAGGCAATGCTGGCCGCGCTGGCCGAGCACGCAACGCAGCACGGTCCCGCGGAAGGCCACGCGCACCACGCGCACGCACATGACGAAGGACACGGCCAGGAACACGGGGATTCGCACGATCATGGTCATGGTCACGGTCACGGTCATGCTCACGAGCCCGTCGAGTCCCCCTGGACGATGACGGTGCCGTTGTGGGCTCTGGCGTTCGCTTCGGCTTTCATTGGCCTTGTGGTTGGGTTCCCGGCGCTTTTTGCGCACCTTCTCCATATCGAGGTCCACCCATGGCTCGAGGGGTGGCTCGAGCCCACCCTCGCCGTCAGTCGTGCGGTGATGACGGTCTACGAAACGGCGAGGCCTACGGCGTTTGTCTTTGGGTCCGCGGGGTTTGGGTTTGAATTGGCCCTAGCGGGACTTTCCGTGGCTGCGGCCACCACGGGCCTGTTGCTTGCCCGATGGCTCTACAAGGACAATGCCAATCCTTTGCCGTCGCAACTGATCGAGAATGCACGCGAGGCGCTTCGCGCCCGGCCTGCGCTGGCTTGGATTCCGGCCGGCTTCGTTCGGGGCGTGCATCGTCTGGTGTACAACAAGTACTTCGTGGACGAGCTCTACTACACGATCTGCGTGACGGGCGGCGCACGGCTTTGGCACGGGTTACGTTCGCTCGATACGTACGTCGTGGATGGTCTGGTCAACGCGGCCGGATTCGTTGGACGCGCGCTCGGTTACTTCCAGGGCGCGATCGACCGGTATCTCATCGATGGCGCCGCGACCTTGGTCGCAAGCGGCGTGCAGCGTGCGGGCGCCAACTTGAGAACGCTTCAGACCGGCCAGATCCGAAGCTACCTCCTGGCTGCTTTTGGCGGTGTGATCGTCGCGTTTGCTTTGTTTATTGCGCTGCTCTGATGAAGGCCGCGCTAGCCCTTCAATCCAGCGCTTCGAGAATCTGCTCCGCCTTCTTGCCCGTCTCGCCGGTGTCGTCGAGGACACGCGCGCGCTCCAGCACCGGCCGCGCCTTTTCCGGTTCGTTCTTGAGGCGGTAGAGCACCCCGAGCTGGAGATAGGCGCCGGCGTGGGTATCGTCGATCCGAACGGCCTTGAGGAGCGCTTGTTCAGCCCGCTCGAGATTGCCCTCCAGAAGCGCTTCTTGACCGACCACAAAGTAGCGGTCGGCGTCGTTCACGACCTCGACATCGAAGAGGAACCGCGCGCCGACGTTTGCCGCGAGGACTCGTGCCCATCCGGCGCCGTAGATCGAGGCGGCCTCGAGCGCCGCCACCGCTGCGAGCGGGACATCGGGGACAATCGGCTTTCCCTTGCGGCTGATGCGCAGCTTTCGATAGCGTCCGCGATCTACGAGGCGACGCGCCGTCGTCCCGACGCTCTCGATGACCCCTTTGGCTCCGTCCACCAGGTCGCCGACCGTTACTGGGCCCTCAGCCAGCGCTGAGGCCTTGGCATCGCGCTCGTCCTGGGGCCCCAACTCGATTTCGGTCTCGCTCTCGGTCTCGGTGAGGTCGCCGCGGCGCGTGCCTTGAGGCTCGAAGACGACATCGATGACCTGGGCCTGAGCCTTGTCTTTCTGCGGCGCTGCGCCCTTGGCTTCTCCATGCGGTTCCGGAACCGTGGACCTTCGCTCCGACATAATTGCGTCGAGTCTAGCGCATTCGGGCCCGAGAACGCATCCTCTGGGGCCTGCGAGGCTGGGGATAGCGCCATCGCCGACCGACCCCGAAGTAGACCCCGATAATCAAAGCGGCAATGGCCCATGGGGCGTGTGGACGGCCTCCGGATGAGCAACCGCCGCCAATCCCAAGGCTTCCGCCGGGCTCGTCTGTGAGTTCGCGGACTGCCGTCGGGGTGAGCCGAACGGCGTCGAAAATCAGGTCACCGGTGGACGCCGTGCCCTCGTCGCGGTGGAGCTGAACCCACTGCTCATCGCCGACGTCGAACCGGAAGGTTCCAAGCGTGAGCCAAGTGTCGACGGCGGTCTGAGCGATCGAGAGAACCGTGACGTCTTCCTGGTGGTGGACTTCGTAGCTCGCAGCGGACGCGCCTGGCGCGCCTTCCGGGATGTGAACCTCGACGAGATACTCACCTTCGGCCGCGAAGTTGAAGCGCCAGCGCCCCTCGCACGATGCGCCCGCACCCGCACCCGCACCCGCGGCGAGCCGGCGATGTTGGGCGCCGATGCCGGTGGCGACCTCGGTCCATTCAGGGAGGCCATCGCAGTCATGCAGGAAACAGCCATCGCTGTCGTCCACGAGGGTGGGCTCGAGGGCGCTGATGGTGCACGGAGAGACGTAGACCTCGATACACGGGCCGAACGAGGTTACGAGATCGATGTCGCGCCCGTAGAAGAAGGACAGGATCTCCTTGTAGTCCTTCCCGACGGCGGCCAGGCAGGCCGCGCCATTTTGAGACATGCAGCCGCGATTCGCCAGGTTCTCGGGATCAACGGATCCGAGCGTCGTTTGCACGACGTCGGTGCCTGTCTGCCCCGCGTTGTACGTCACGAAGTTCTCCGTATCGAAAGGGTCTGCGTCGTCGATCTCGGGGCGACAGCTCTCCGTCGATGGGATCGCGCCGGCGACATAGAATGCGGCGACCTGAACACCCTGATAAGCCAACACTTCGCCCGCCGTGGTTCGCACGGCGTCGAGATGACGTTCGTCGGGTGTCTTGGCGCAGGTGTAAACCTGCGCATCGGGGCCGTCGCGAATGACACCATCACGGAGCAGCGTATAGTAGAGATAGCTGCGTGCAGCGACGGCCTGCGCTCGAAGCGCCTCTGGGGGTGCCTCGCCGTTCTCGCAGGCCACGACGCGCGGCAGGTACTCGGTTTCGACATCGACGCTGCCCACGCCAACCACGTCGGCGGCGCAAAACGCATCGAGCGGCAGTGCATGAAGACCAAACAGGGGTGGCTCTTGGCCGCACCCCGCCAGGAGCAACACAAATGCCCCGGCCCACACCCGCGTGTGCGCGGACCCCAAAGCCTCAATCACCACCGAGAACAGCCGGTGGCCGCGCGTTCTGTCAGGCGCCTCAGGCACGCTCTCCCTCGCGACCTTCCTTCTTTTTGGGGTGTTCAGCGGGGTCGGATGAACTTTCTCCCGGGTCGTCATGGTCCCGATCCGGATACGGGTGCTTCGCCTGACCTTGGTGAACCGTAGCGGGTTCCTCGTCGCCCGGAAGTCGATCAAAGACACTGAGATCGATCTGGACCACCGGGGTGGCCAGTCGCGCATTCACCGGGGTCGCTTCGAGGTCGATTTCGGGATCGCGGCGCGCAGCGATGGGTTCGGTCGGCTCATCGATCAGTCGGTGATCCTGGTTCAAGCGATAGACCGTGTGCACTGAACCCTGGGGCTCGGGCGCTGAGCGCCAAGAGGCGGCCCGTACGGCGCGCTGAGCGGCGGCTGATTCCTGCAGGTCTTGGCGGATCGCCGAAAGCTGCTGAAGGAGTATCGACAGGTCCGGAAATCGATCACTCGCGCGTGCTGAGCACGCGCGCTCGACCATCTGCACCAAGATCGCCGGCATCGAGCCATAGCGTAAGGCTTCTTGGCCCCCGGATAGGATGCTGCGCAACATGGCGCCGACGACCCATTGATCCGTCGCTGGCGTCGCCATCTCCCCCTGGATGAGTTCAGGTGGCGTGAAGCCGACGGGCCCATGGACACTCGGGCCAAGCGCGCTCCAACAAAGGTCGAGGATTCGAATCTGCCGACCAGTCTGCGTCGTTTGGAGCATAACGTTGGTGGGCTTCAGGTTTCCGTGGACGAGCCCACGCGCGTGCAGTCCGACCAGGGCCTCACCGAGTGACTGGAACCACCCGAGAAGGACCGCCACGGATCGTGGATCCGCACCAGTGAGCGCGGGCGGTGGAAGGCGGACCGCACTCAGATCTTGACCGACCACGAACGCGCTCGCGACCCCCACCCGTTGCCCCTGCGGATCCTTGACGATGTGCCGGATCCCGACTACGCGGGGATCGTCGTAGCCCGACGCTTGGTTCCACCGGGCAATGATCTGATCGAAGCTCGCGGCCGCGCGCCGGGCCTCAACCCGATCCACCCGCAGGAGCTTAACGGCGACGTTGACGCCTTCCGCGTTCTTGCCTCGCCAAACCTCACCAAAGGGCCCGTCGCCGACACGCTCGAGCAATCGGCAGGAGCCGAGGATGGTGCCGACTCTAATCATTGAGGCACTGGACCTTCACTCAAACCTTCACGCCTCGTCCGGTCAAGTTGGCCCAAGCGCAGCGCGCATTCAATCGGTCGGCAGATCCTTCGCCCGAGGCCTCAGAGGGCCCTCGGTGACCCTGATGGCTGCGTCCGGTGTGCCACAAGGTCCGACCCATAGACGTTGCCGAAAATCGCTTCGGACGTGACGGAAGACGTAACTCTCTGACCGCCGAAGGCAGACATCCAACGCCCGACGACGCGCATGTGCTTTCCTTCGAGGAGAAGCAACAGATTCTGCGGTAAACGTCGCACCCGGAGAGATTCGAACTCCCGACCTCCGGATTCGTAGTCCGGCGCTCTATCCAGCTAAGCTACGGGTGCCTGACGCGTCGACTTACAACACCGTGAGGGCGCTTCAGTCAACGATAAGATCCGTGTTCCCACAACAACGAGCCTCGCCCCCGCATGGCCGCCGAGGCGGGGCCTCGAACCATGCGGGACTCCCCCGGCAAGAAGCAGTCTTCGGCGATTCAGCAGCGGCGCCTCAGCGGATTCTCAGCCGTCCTTCAACCGTGTCGTGGCCAGAGACGGCCGTGCTGTCCGCGATGCGCGCAGGGGCGTGCTGCTGGCCGTCGTCGCAAAGGACGGTGCCGCAGATGCGCCGATGAGCACTTGCTCCGTCTCGAGGGCACTCTGTTCGACCGCGTTGAGCGATGACTTCAAGGCGCTCAGGCGTCCGGCGAGCTCCTCCTCTGATCCCATCGTGACGACTTGATCGCGCAAGTAGCGAAGCGTCTCGTCCAGCAGGTTGATCTGCGCCCGGGTCGCCCGCAGCTTTTCGCGGAGGACCCCCGCTCGGTCACGTCGTGCCTGCAAAGTGGCGAGGTGCTCTTCCGAGATGCGCGCATCCTGACCGCCGCGTTCGCCGCGGCCCTCAACGACCGTGGTCTGAACTGCGATCGCCCGGTCGAGTTCCGCTAAGTCGGTTTCCTCAGCATAGGCCCGGTAGCGCGCCTCGTCGGCCGACAGTTTCAAGAAGAGATCGACGAGCGCATCGAACTCCTGGAGCTCTCGATCCATCATGCTCGCCGCCAAGCCAGGATTCTGGGTCGACAGCCGCCTGACATCGTCGCGGACCTGTTCGATCTCGAGGTAGCGTTGCCGCGCTTCTGCATCCAGAAGGGCAAGCTGGTGATGCCGTCGAGCCAAGACGCCTCGCTTGGCCTCGACCCGTCGCATCCAGTCGAGATACCGCCGCTGTCGCAAAGACAGCGACCAACCCAGCGCCCCGGCGACCCATGCGCCAAAGCCGAGGGCCAACGGAAAGAAGGACTGTTCGACAACGGAGGCGACCAGCGCTGCGCCGACGAACAGCACGTTCTGCGGCGTCAAGAACACCGTCGAAAGGATCGAGGGCACCTGGGGTCGAGCAGCATCGGCGCGCGTGGGCGCATGTTCCTCCGTTTTTTTCAATCGCGCCTGCTACATCGTCTTCTGGCCAGATTTCGCGGCCATTCGCTTTGCCTTGAGCTCCTCGAGCTGCTTCTTCGCGGTCACATCCCCGGTCTGCCGACGGAGCTTCTGAAGGCGTGCATCCAGCGACTCACCCGACAACTCCTTCCCGAGCTTTGCTTCTGCCGTCAGGTTCTTGATGTGATCGCGCACGTTGTCGAGCGCCTTGACATCGGCATCGACAGACAAGCCCTCAAGTTGCTCCTGAACTTTGATCCGCGCCTTCGCGCTCGCCATCTTCGCGAGCATCTGATCCTTCTCGGCCTTCAGTTTGTTGATCTCAGCCTGGACGTTGAGAAGAGAGGACTTTGCATCGTCGGCGTCCTGCCGTGCCGTTTCGAGGTCTTGTTCGAGCTCCGCGACCGATGCGGAGAGTGTGTTCTTTCGGCTGATGAGAACCAGCGCCAGCTCATCTTCTTCGCTCTCGACCGCGGTTTCGAGGTCGGCCGACACCTGATCGAGTTCCTTGCGCTGACTCACCAGCCGACTCTCGATGTCCTCGCGGCGCCGAATGATCGCTGCGGTCGCTTTCTTGAGCGTCGAGTACTTCTCGATCATCGAATTGATCGAGTTCTCGTAGGCAATCTCAGGGTGCTCTTTCTCGATGTCGGACACCCAAAGTGACAAGAATCCTGACCAAAGGTTGGAAAGGCGACTGAAGAATCCTGCATTGGCCATGGCTGAGTGTCCTCCTCTTGCACCCAGTCCCTTCGGAGGGATGCCTGGGACGCCGCCGTGAGATACCCGCGTACTCTGGCACGGTCAAGACCGCTCGCCCCCGGTTCGACAGGACCTCGAGCACCTGCTAGCTTCCACCCCCAAGAGGCCACATCAAAGAGGCCACCGCAAAGCCATCGGCTCGCGGGCCTTTTTGGGGCGACATCCTATGAATGTTTCTTGTCCGTCGTGCAAAACAAAGTACGCCGTGGAAGACTCTCGGGTCCCACCCGCTGGCGTCACCATCAAATGCCCCAAGTGCAGCCACACCTTCGTGGCCAAGCGCCCCCCACCGCCCGGGAGCACGGACATGGGGCCGATCCCCCGGGGTTCCAGCGCCATCGGCTTGCCGGGCTCACGCGGCGACGTCGGGGGCGATGCCGTCGGCCTGCCCGGTGCCGTAGCGCCCGGGGCCGGATCAGGTGACGACCTCGACCTCGATCTCGGCCTCGAGGGTGCCTTGCCCGGTTCGGGCGGCTTCAATGCGGGGTTTGGCGCGGGCGCGGGCGCCGGGCTTGGTGCCACGTCCAACGCGCACGCTCAAAGTGGCCCGGGCATGGGGCCCGGTGTGCTGGACTTCATCGACGAGAGCGCGCAGGCCTTCGGTATGCCCGCGGCCGCGCGCGGGCGAGCGTCATTCCGTGTTCGCGCCCGGAACGGCGGCGTCGCTGGACCATTTTCCGAAGACCAGCTCCACGACATGCTGAGGGGCGGCGAGCTTTCGGGCCACGAGGACATCTCCGAAGATGGCGTCTCGTGGCGGGCGATGACCTCCCACCCTGAGCTCAACCGGACGATCAACGACGCACGCGGATCGAATGACATGATGTCATTTGGCGAAGTCGACCTGGGTGGGGGCGACCAGCCTTCCCCAGGAATTCACGCTTCGGTACGGCCTGCCGCGGGCAACGCGTTCGACCCGAACGCGCCGCTCGCGGGGGCGGGGGCTGGAACCGGAGGCTTGCCGCCGCGTCCCACCGAACCCTCCTCCCTGCTCCAGGCGACTTTGGGTGGGACCGCCTTCGGCCCCGCCGATGGCGCGGCGCCGCTCGACACCCAGAGCCTAGGGCCCGAAGGCGGCAAGGCGACCAAGGGACGAACGCAAGATCTCCATGTCGGCGCTGTCCCCGAAGGGCCGCCGATCTGGAAGACCTATCGCAAGCCGATCATCGCGTTCGCGATCGTCGTCGCGTTCGTTCTCCTCGGCGTCTTCACGCATCTGACGCCGCACGGCGCCTACGGCTACAAGTTCGTCGCCGAGCTCATGAAGCCCCCACCCCCGCCTCCGCCGCCAAAACCGCCGGCGCCCCCGCCCAAGACCGTAGACCTCAAGGAGATCCAAGTGCTCATCGATGAGGGGTCCTATGAGGCGTTTCGCTCGGTCCTCGCCACGACGAGCCAGGCGGGCGACGCGAGCCCAGACAACGTTCTCGCGAGCGCAAAAGCGCGTGGGCTTGCAACACTCTACTACGGAAGCACGGTGTTCCCGCTGCCGGAGCTGGAGGCCACAGTCCAACGTTTGGGCTCCCTCGAGCTCGACAAGGCTTTTGGCGGGAACGCCGCCAAGGCCAAGGTCGAGGCGCTCAAAGCCCAAGCCGCGCTCGCGCTCTCGAAGAAGGCGCCCGCAGCCTTGGCGGGCGAGCTCGCGAGCGCATTCGAAGCCCAAGCCTACGACAAGGAGCTCGGCATGCTGAGCGGCCTTGTGCACCTGGCTGCCGGCGATCCAACGCGCGCGATGACGACCCTCGACAAGACACTGGTGATCGATCCCAAGTACGCGCCCGCCCTCTTCGCCATGGGTCAGGCCGTCGCGCAAGCCGGCGGCGACACCGCCAAAGCGGACGCCGCCGAATGGTATCGCAAGGCAGCCGAGGCCGAGCCCGCGCATGCGCGCGCGGGTCTCGCCGCGGCCGCGCTCTATCGTGAACTCCACCACTATGGTCCAGAGCGCCGCGTTCTTGCGCTGACCGCAAGTCGCGCCGATCGCGGCTTTCCGCCCGACGCACGCGCCGCATTTCTCTATCGCGTCGCGAAGCTCCTGGACGAAGCCGGCGCCAGCGCACAGGCGGCGCCCCTCGCAGCCGAGGCGACCCGCCTCGACCCCGCCAACGTCGAATATGTCTCCATGGCGGCCGTGACGCTGGCCGCGAGCGGTCAGGGGGCCAAAGCCATCGACATGCTCTCGCCGGTCCTGAAGCGAAACCCATCCGAAGTGGCCGCACTGGTCGCACGCGCACGCGCGCACATGGAAGCAGGCGATGTAGCCAAGGCCTACGTTGATCTCGAAGCCGCCCAGAAGCTGCGCCCTAACGCGCCCGAGCTCTTGCTGCTCGAAGCGAACTTCAACGAGCGCCTCGCGAAGTACAACGACGCAGCGCGCGTCCTCGAGCGCGCGGCACGCATCTCGAAATCAGGCGACATCTTGACCGCGCTCGGCCGGATCGAGCTCCACACCGGCGCGATCGAGCCTGCCTACACGAGTGCGACGGCGGCCGTAGCGGCGGATCCCTTCGGCGTGGCCGCACACGTGCTCTTGGGGCAGTGCCTTCTCCAGCGGAACCAGCGGTCGCAAGCCCTCGCGAGCTTCAAGACCGCTGTGGATCTCGACGACGAGAACATGGGCGCACGCCTCGGGTACGCCAACACGCTGCGCGACATGTCCCCGGCCGAGCGTGCGGACGCGAAAGTGGGATCCAAGAGTCCCATCCCGATCTACCTCGATCTCCTCGGTGAGCACAGCGACGACCCGACGATCATGTTCGAGTACGGGCGAGCGCTCGAAATGGAGGGCGATCTCTCCGGCGCGCTCGAACTCTACCACGAGGCCTCGCGACTCAACGAGAAGGATGCCCGACCCCATTTGAAGGTCGTCCAGGCCCTCGTTGAGCGCAGCGACCCCGACATCGAGCACGCCAAGGAATCGCTCGCCAAAGCGGAATCCATCGAGGTCGCGAGTGGACGTCAACGCGCCGACGTGAGGTTTTGGGTCGCCCGGATTGCCTACCTAGAGAAACGATACGGCGACGCGACGTCGGCGATTCGAAGCGCGTGCGAAGTCGAACCCACCAACGCGGTCTACCAATATTGGATGGGCAAGATCCTCGAAGCCAACAACTCTCTCTTTGAGGCCATCCAGGCCTATGAACGCGCGCTGGCCCAAAACAGCCGCTTGTCTCCGGCGCTGCGAGCGCTCGGGTGGGCGTCCTTGGAGCGCCACGAGTTCGACACGGCGCGCACGTACTTCTCCCGCTACCGTGAGGCCAACCCGGCGGATGCGACGATCTTTGTCGACATCGGACTCTCCTACACGCGCCAGAACCGCGACGAAGATGCGATGGGTGCGTTCATGAAGGCGATCAAGGAGCATCCTGATGACTCGCAAGCCCTGCTTCAGATCGGAAATATTTTGGCGCGCCGGGGTCAGGAGAATCAGGCGACTACGTATTTTGCCCAAGCCGCCCGGGCCGCCCCCGAACTCGGAGAAGCCTGGTGTCAGTGGGGCATTGCGCTCAGCCGCAAGAAGCTCGGGAAGGAGGGCCGTGCTGCGCTTCAGCGTTGCCTCAAGCTCGAAAACTCCCCCGAAGATCTGAAAGAGAACGCCCGTCAAATCCTCGGAGAGATTTGACTCATTCATCCCGATCCCCTCTTGTTCTTGGCGGAATGAATGTACGCATCCTCGTGAACGGCGAGCCCAAGGAGATTCCGGGAGATACGTCTGTGGCCGGGCTGTTGGATCTGCTCCTGATCAAGGACGCCCGCGTCGCGGTCGAGGTTAACCTCGACGTCGTACGGCGGGAACAGCGGGCCTCACGATTACTCAATGACGGCGATCGCGTCGAGATCGTCTCTTTCGTTGGAGGTGGAAGATGACCAAGGACCAAGATACGTTCGATCTTGCGGGCAAGACTTTCAAGTCTCGCCTGATCGTCGGGACGGGAAAGTACAAGAGCCACGACGAAACGCGCCAGGCGATCATCGCTTCGGGCGCCGAGATCGTGACGGTCGCGGTGCGACGCATCGATCTTTCTCAGACCACCTCAATCCTTGATGCGATTCCGCCCGGCGTGCGCCTCCTCCCCAATACGGCTGGGTGCTACTCGGCCGAAGAAGCCGTTCGCACGGCGCGGCTTGCGCGCGAGGCCGGCATGACCGATTTCCTCAAGCTCGAGGTGATCGGTGATGAGGCGACGCTCTTCCCTGACATCCCCGAGACGCTGAAAGCCGCGAAGGTTCTCGTCGACGAAGGCTTCACCGTCCTGCCCTACATCACCGACGATCCGGTCGCTGCTTTGCGCTGCCAGGAGCTTGGCTGCGCGGCCGTCATGCCGCTGGCTGCCCCGATCGGCTCGGGCCTCGGCATCCGGAATCCGTACAACCTCAGCATCATCCTCGAACAGGCGCGGGTCCCCGTCATCGTGGACGCAGGCGTGGGCACAGCTTCGGATGCCGCGTTTGCGATGGAGCTCGGGGTCACGGCGGTCCTCATGAACACAGGGATCGCCGGCGCGCGCGACCCGCTGTTGATGGCCGAGGCCATGAAGTTGGGCGTTCAGGCGGGCCGGGCCGCCTATCGTGCTGGGCGCATGCCTCGTAAGCTCTACGCAACGGCGTCGAGTCCGAAGACCGGCATCCTAGACCCTGCGCTTCCGCTGAAATAGCGCATGTCGCCCCGGTGCAGATCTCGGTGCGTCCTCTGCGTCAACTCATGGCCATCACCGACCGGCGCCTCATGGCGCCGGACCCCATCGCGAAAGCCCAGCGACTGATCGAAGAGCTTGGACCCCGGCTCATCCTCCAGATCCGCGAGAAGGACCTCGAGCCGTCCGAGTGTCTCGCTTGGGTTCGCCGTCTTGCCCCGGTCGCGGACGCGAACGGCACAGCTCTTCTGATCAACGGGCGGCTCGACGTGGCGCGGAGCGCCAACGTGGGGGTGCATCTTCCCGAGCGAGGTCTTCCCATCGGCTCCGCCGCTGCGCTCCTGCGCGACTCTCCGGAGCGCATCATCTCGGTCGCCCGGCATAGCGCCCACGCGGCGCGTCTCGCCGCCCAAGAGGGCGCACACATCGTGTTGCTCTCTCCCATTTTCGTAACGCCTGGTAAGGGCCCGCCGCTTGGTCTCGGCGAGCTTCAGCGAGCTGTCGTCCACTTCGCTCAACCACGAACCCACGCCCGTCTTTTCGCCCTCGGTGGCATCGGGCCCACCCATGCAGCGGCGGTCTGGGCCACGGGGGTGGATGGCGTCGCGGCGATCAGAAGCGTTTGGGAAGGCGATGCGCATCGCCTGTTGGGTCAGCCCTAGACGCCATCGGCGCCGTCAAGGAGCGTCGCCGCGCTCAACCGCCACCCACAGCTCCACTTCGAGCGGGGCTGAGGCCGGCGGGACCGGCGTCTTCGCGATCTCGGCCTCGAGACACCGAACGACGTCCTCTTGCTCCGGCTCCGCATTCTGTACGAGAACCCGCACGGCTTCGGGCGTTTTCGGCCGCCCAATCGACAGCGCGAATGAGGCCGTAAGCGTTCGGTGCTGAGAGACAAGGATGTCCTTGACGCATCGCTCGAGCCCTGGTCTCGCGTTTTGGAGCGCGGTCCGGAGGGCTGCGTAGCCTCGGTTCGCAGCGTCCATTCCGCGCACATCGATCGCAAGCCTCGCTTGGCCAGGATGGACCCACGTGCGAAGCGACTCGAGCGCGGGCGTCCGCGTTCGCGCCAGGACGCCACCGTTGGCTTGGTCGATCAGGGCGTAGGACAGCGGTTCGATTCGCAGGTTCGACGCACCACTCTTCGGGTACGCGAAGCAGGCCGGGCCTTCGTCTTGGGCCGCTCGAAAGACGACTCGAAGGGCGAGTTGCTGGTGTGCGAGTTTCTGAGCGATGCCCTTGGCCTCCTCGGGCTCCAAGCGGAACGCACCGCCTCGCCGATCCATCACCTGTAATATCAAGCTGCCATCAACGGCACGCATCGAACGATTGAGCTCGAGCGGCAGGAGTCGCTTCGCGAAACGATAGTCGCCCACGCGAAAAGCCGATCCCGCGAGCGTCACTTCGTAGACCTGCGCCATCGCTCGTCGCTGGTCCGACGCGCGCTCAGCCCGCGCCGCACCCCTTCGATAGGCATCCCCGTCGCGGCTCGGTCGGGGAACGTTCGCGATGGCCCGGCAGATCTTCGCAACCGAATGCGCATCCTGAAGTCGCAATGGATTCGAAAGTGATCCCGCGTCCGGCCCCGAGAGCATCGAGCGAATCTGTTCCCTGGCGGCATCCTCCAGGTTCTGCGGCGAGGGATCTTCTTCGGCCTCACTGCCGCCTTCAACGACCACCGTGGGTGATGACGACGAAGCTGAAGGCGCGCTGTGCGCGACCACCGCGATCAACGATGGAACGACGAGCATCGCGGCCATGAGCCCAAGTCTCGAAAGAGGGATCTGCATATCGAGTAGGATAGCAAGGAGGCCAAAAATGACCCGTGGAAACGTCTGCCCCCTAAATGAGGGGTTCCTTGGAGCTCGCAATTCACGTGAAAACAGGCTGTGATTCTCCGAAAAAACTGCTAAGACACCGACCGTCCAAGCCCACATAGCTCAGTCGGTAGAGCAGCGCATTCGTAATGCGCAGGTCGTTGGTTCGAATCCGACTGTGGGCTCTAGGTTCTATTCGTCTTCCGGGGGACCCAACAGGGTCTTCAAATCAAGCGGCTTGCCGGTCACGAGCACGAAGTAACCCAGTGCTGCATCTTGTGCGAGTGTCTTGAATATAGCGTCGCGTTGAGGCGCCGAGAGCGTCACATCATCACGGAAAGCACGGAGGGCTTCGGCAAACTTTGCCGGGTCCTCGCTGGCCTCACTCAGCCGCCTGATATGCTTGCCGATACGGGCGTCGCGGGGCCCGATGGGCGCGGGAGGAGGAGGCTGACCTTCTTCGGACATAGTCTCCTAGAAGCCCCACATCATGCGTCCCATGAGCATTGGATTGTAGCCAAGGCCGCCCATCCCGCCCATCATCAGAGGATTCATCATCCCACCCATCATCATCGGGTTCATCATCCCCATCATCATCGGATTCATCATCATCGCCCCGCCGAATCCGCCTGACGTCATGGCCGACATCGTTCTCGATCCCAAGAACAATCCCTTGAGCCCGTCGACGTAGACCGTTTTCAACCAGCCCCCGCGTCCAGACATCCGGTTGATCATGTACGCCTGCATGAAATCGGGCGTCGCATTGACGCTCGTCCACGCCCCGTACGCCGCAAGGGCGCCCAGTCCGCCCTTGATCCACCTTCCGGTCGTCATCGCCAAACCCAACATGCCTACACTCCTATGCCCCTCCTTGAGCTGACGGCACCCATGCGTCGCTCAAGAGTATGCTTCATTTTGAAGCGTCGGTGCAGGGTGTTTTTTTTCAGGCCCGCGGCGCCGGTCTACTTGGTCCCTGACCCCGGTTTCATTCGTTCCTGCATGAATCGCGCGAGGAGATCGTGATCTACCTCTCTCGAGGAGGCGGACTTCTCTCGCATCCCGGTCGCGGTCGTTCCCTCGATGTTGGGGCGACTCACGTCCGCACCAATGAGTGACCGCGCGCGGCTGGTTTCGTCGCCCCGTTGAGACTCGTCGCGCGGCTTCGGTCGCTTCTTCTCGGGGAAATCAACGATGAACGAATAGTCGAGCGGGTTGTGCATGGCCCATTCGAGATAGCCACACCACTCTCGGAGCGAAATGCCCGCATTTTCGACGATCAACCGCTGCGTCGCGAACCACAGTGTCAGCGACGCCTTGCGATCGTCAGGGAGCGCTTCGTAAGCCGCGATCCATGCTTCAATCTGCCCGCTGTATTCAGCTCCCTGCCCTGCCATCCGTGTTTGTCACCGAGGTTAGCCCTGGTCGCATCGTTTTGGCAAACCGGCGACTACTTGAACGAGATCGTGATCGCCTGCAGGCGGTTCTCTGTGCCTGGCGGCGCAAGCCCCGAGTTCGTGAGCGGCACGCGATAGTCGCCTTTATAAAGGCCCATATATAATCCGAGCTGAGGTGCGCCGTATCCCGGCGGAATCCAAAGGCTAAACGGGTCGACGATGATTTCGCCCACCTGCCAGACGTCGGTCGGATACCGGCCCAGCGCTGGGTAGTGATCGCCGTGTAGCCTCGTAGCCTGACCACCTATCGCATCGCCGTGGACAAAGACCTGATAGTCCTCTTCCACTTCGCGGACCGGCGTCCAGTACAGCGTCACGTGAACGAGATCTCCCGGCGCGGGGGCTGCGGGGTCGATTTCGTAGCCGGCCAGCTTGATCGACCGACCGAATTCGCCGTCGACGCGCACCGCATGGGGCGGCAACGCACCAAGGATCAGCGTCGCCTGCTTCTCGCCCAGTCCGACCGCGTGCAGCAGGCGTCCCAACAAGCCCAGCTCCCCTCGAAGCGCCTCACGGGGGAACGTAGCCCTACGTTCCGCAACCGACTGAGGGTTCGGCAGGCACCCAGCCATCAGCCCCAACAGCAGCAGCGTTGCGCCCACCCAGAGGCCCAAGCCCCGCCGGCCTGATGACGGGCGGGGCCACAGGCCTCGGCGCAGCTCGACCTCACCCGGGCGCATGGAGCCGTCGGTCTTCATCCTTATCCTTCGAGCGCCACGTGTTCGATCTTCGGCATCAAGATGATCTCCAGGCGCCGGTTCTTCTGCCGCTCTTCTTTGGAATCGTTCGGTGCGATCGGGTCAAACTCACCGTAGCCCGCCGCGGCGAGGCCCTCGGGCTCGACGCCATGCGAAATCATGAGCTTCACGACTTCGACCGCGCGCGCGGTCGAGAGGTCCCAGTTGCTCTTGAACCGTCCGCCGCGCTTCACGGGCACATTGTCGGTGTGGCCTGCGATCAGGAACTCGCGACCGGGGACCTCCTTCAGCACTTCAGCGACGGAGACAAGCGCCTCTCGTCCTTCCTTCTTGAGCTGCTGGCTGCCGGACGGGAACAGGATGTCGTCCGGAAGCTTGAGGTTGATACGTCCCTTGCGCATGACGACCTCGAGCTTGCCCGCGTCGACCATAGACTTCAGTCGGTCAGCGAGACTCCGGAACTGCGTCGCCTCTTGCTCAGCCTTCTCGCGCAATTTCTTGAGCTGACTCAGTTCGGTCGTCGAGGCCGCCAACTCGGTCTTCGTCTCAGCGAGCTGAACAACGCGGTCTCCGAGCTCGCCGCGAACCTTCTTCAGATCGCCCCCGAGCTTCTCGATCTCGCCCTCCAGGCCGGAGATCATCCCGTCCTTCGCGTTCATGGCCTCTTCGGAGGCGGCCTGCATCTTCTTCATCTCCGCATCACATGCCGCAGCGCGCTCGTCGAGCGCCTGCTTCAGAAGACCGTCGTGCTCCTCCTTCGACATGCCGCACGCGGAAATCATCGCGATACCCATGGCCACGGAAAGTCCACTCACCATCCTCGAACTCATCGCTCTTCCACCTCCTAAGACAATCGAACGTCGTCGCGTCGCCTTCAGCACACGCGCGACCTTTCGCTCGTCCCTCATGCCGAGGCCTGCGCCAGGAATCAAGCAGAAGCCGTTCGAAGCCCGCGACGCAGTGGCGCGCGCGGCCGTCGTGCTGACGGGCTGACGGGCCGAGCAGGCGCTAGGGCCGATGAAGGACCTCGTCCAGGACGGATTCAACGCGCACCGAAGCCTTCCCGCCGCTCCCCATTGAGCCGTCCAAAGACCGAATATCGGCCTGAGTGATATCTACATTGGGCACGAGAAGGTCGCGGTGGAGCGCGCGGGCGATCCGGCGTCCTTCGGCCTCGGCGTCGCCAAGCTCCGCGGGAGGCACGGGAATCCGCAGGAACTCGCTGCCGTCGGGTGTCGAGAGGATGACCGCGCCCCGCCCTATGCTCAAGCCAAAGCCCCAACCATCATCACGAAGAAGCGGTGAACGCTTCAGATACGTGAGTGCGTTCGACACCGCCTCCGAGTCATCGAGTGCCGAGAACCGCACCGGCAACGAGGTGCCCCGGCGACGCAACAACCCCGGGTCTGTTCGAAGGACCATCTCGAAGAACCCGAGGGCCTCATCGTAGCGCCCGAGCGTCTGGGCGGCGTTTGCGGCCACCAAGGCGACGCGCGCGCGCGTCAGGACCTCGGCTTTCACCAGGTGCTCAAGCGCCCGTTTCGCCCGCTCGAGTGCCTCGACATCATCGCCCATTTCAAGATACGCCTCCGCCTCCAGCGCCAAGAAGACAGGCTCGGCGAGCTCCGCGGACAGACGTTCCTCCGCCCGCGCTTCTCGGATCGCCCCAAGCGCAACGCCGGGCCCGACGATCTCGATGACCTCGCCGTCCAGCCACGAGGGGCCTTCCATCGAACCCGGGCACTCGGGACGCAAGGTCGCGGTCAAACGTCCTTGCTCCGAGAGCAAGTCCGCCGCCCTTCGTCCCGCCATCCAGCCCGAGAATCGGAGGCCGGCCGCCCGGACTCGCAGCCACGCGGCCTCGAGGAAGGGACTCCAGGTCGCCTCTTCTTCGAGCGATCGGGCCACTTCGAGCGAGGCAAGGCGACTCATGACCGAGGCCCCCGCTTCGTTCTGTTCCGACGTGGCACTCGACGTCCCCTGACGGTCCGGTCGATGAACCACCCGCTCCACCAGCGTGCGCGCATCGTGGGTTCGACCCGCCACAATCAGCACGGCTGCCCCCGTGAGCTCCGACTCGGCTTGATCTTGCTGGTCCAAATACGAGGAGGGCCGTCTCTGTCGATAGGCGCGCATCTCGCGCCAAGCGGCCACACTCTCTGCGAACCGACCTTCGCGCAAATAGAGGCGCGTCAAGCGTCCCCATGGGTTGACGGAGCCCTCGGGAATCCGTCGCGTCGCCTCCAAGAGGAACCTCTCGGCCTCGTCGAATCGGTACATTTCCTCCGCCGCCGCGCCCGCATTCGAGAGCTCGATCGCTCCGTAGCGTCCATCGTTAAGCACCGGCTCGGCGGCGCGGATGCACGCTTCATAGGCCGCTTGCCGATGCCGCATCTCGCTCTCCACCGCGCAAAGTGCAGTCAACCCGACCGCTCGATACCATTCATCCTCGCTCTTTACGGCGGCCTCCGCGATTTCGCGTGCCTCAGCGAATCTCTTTAGCTTCAACAACGGCCACGCCTTGAGCGGCGCATAGTCGAGCCCAAGACGGGCGGACAACAAATCGATGTAGGCGATCTTCTCTTCGTGCTGATCCATCTCGCCGTGGACGAACACCAACTCGCGCAGCACGAAATGATAGATATTGCTCATCACGTCGCGCGGCGGCGTTTCGCCGAAATGCTCAACGAAAAGACGCTCCGCGTTTTCGAGATAGAAGAGGGACTTGGGCAGATTGCCTTCACCTTGGTGAAGCGCGAGACCCATCAGAAAATTGGCCTGAACGGATCTTGGGTTGAGCTTCAAGGCCTCGGCCGCCAGTGTCCGCGTCGAAACGAACCGGCGCAGCTCGCTGTAGCAGAAAGCGGCCTGCTCCATCCTCGTCCCACCGAAGAACTGAGCCGAGTCACAATCCATCGTCATGTAGTCAGGCATGCCTGGTCCCGGCGAGGGTTGCGGTGTCTTCTCGGCCGCGGGCTTCGCCGGAGCCAAAGGCGCAGGCTGCGGGCGCGCCCCGTCGACGGGATCGAACGTAGACGCCTGACCAAAGAGAGACAACGAGAGGACGAGCCCTCGGCCGGCGAACATCCAGGGCACGATCATGCGTTCTTCCTCGGGTTCCTCACGTGGCTCGTCACGTGGCTCGTCGCGTGGCTCGTCGCGTGGCTCGTCGCGTGGCCGCCCCTATGGTCCTTGCGCCTCATCCGGATCCTGATCGCCATCGCCATCGCCATCGCCATCGCCGTCGTGACATCCATCTAGAGCCTTCAGCGGTCGGCCGCCGTTCGGACGAGCGCCGCTCGGGCGAGTCGTTCAAGGGCCGGCGCCATCGCTTCGCGCGTAATTTCCTTGGGATCCTGCCCCGCGGCGCCTAGTTCCAAGCGGTGCTGAAAGACGAGCGGCAGAACGACCTCCAGGTCCTCGGAATCGACGTAGCTACGCCCGGACATCAAGGCTCGCGTTTTCAGCGCCGGTACGGCCAGAACGAGTGCGCGGGTCGACACCCCTTGAAGTACGCGGCGATCGCTGCGAACGGCGTTCGCAATGTCGACCAGCGCTTCTTGCACCATCGGGTGCAAGAAGACCTCCTCCTGAATCACCCGACGCGCGCGCAGGATCTCGCCCCGTGTCACCTTCTTGAGTCCGCCACCCGGATTGTCTTGGCGCTCTCGCATGCTCCTTAGGACTTCGAGTTCCGCCTGCCGATCGATATGTTCCATTCGGATCTTGAAGAGGAATCGATCGAGCTGCGCGACGGGCAGTGGGTAGGTTCCGGCGATATCGAGCGGATTCTGCGTCGCGATCACGAAGAAAAGCCCGTCCAAAGGGAGCGTTCGGTTGTCGACGGTGACCTGTTTTTCGGCCATAGCCTCGAGCAACGCGGCCTGTACCTTGGGCGACGTTCGATTGATCTCATCCGCGAGCACCACGTGGGCAAAGATGGGCCCCGGGCGAAAAGTGAACCGCCCGCTCTGCGGTTCAAAGATGGAGGTCCCAAGGATGTCCGACGGCAGAAGGTCCGGCGTGAACTGAATTCGACGAAAGGCTTCGATCGGGCCGCGCTGCTCCTCCGGCCGGTCATCGACAATCGCTTCCCCAAGCGCCTTGGCCAGCGTCGTCTTTCCCGACCCTGGGAAGTCTTCCAAGAGGACGTGCCCATCGGCCAGGAGCGCATTCAAGATCCACTCGATGACCTCGTCTCGTCCGCGCACGGCCGCGCGCACTCGATCGAAAGCACGCCGCGCGATCTCTCGGCACGCGTCGAGCGCGTGTCGCCCGGCGAGCGCCTCCGACCCGTCGTTCCCACCTCCATCCCCAACGTCATCGAACATCTTTCGGTCACTCACGTCGTAGCTCGTTGCCATCGAAAATCCTCTCACTTCGTGGCCATCCAGGAAAAGGGGTTCAGACAACCGATGATCCAACGCCACCTCGGCGTTGTCCTCGAGACTTCTCGGCCGACCTCCCGGGCCAGAGCGCAGGCATCGACCCGTGAGGTTTCGTCGCGGGCCCGGGCATGCTCCCGCCCAAAAACACGTGCCAAATGAATCGCGCTCAATCGCTCGAAGGAAGGCGCCGCGCTCGATGCTCGCCGGGCAAAACGCTCGCGCGATTCACCCGTCCACCGCGTCCAGCCGCAAGCGGTGAGCCGATCGAGCGCACTGCGGTAGGCGAGTCGAGTCCGGGCGGCGTCTTTGGCCCAACACGCGCACCAAAGCCGCCAGGCTTTGATCGCGTACAAGACGATCACGAACGCGAGCAGCACGATCGCGGCGCCATTCTGAAGCTGCGACAGCAGCGCCCCCAGGCGGAATCCTTCGTGCGCTTGCGGTGACGTGCGTCCCTCCTTGCGCGCCATCTCGCCGAGGAGCTGCTGAAGATCGGCCTCCTGAAACGGCGGGGGCTGAACGTCCGACTTCTCGGGCGTCACTTCGATCGGGACCCAGCCTACCCCATCGAGATGAATCTCACCCCAGGCATGGGCGTCCCCGGACTTGATCAAGAGCGCCGACCCTCCGTTGAGGTTCTCGGCCGCCACGGCGTATCCCGCGCTGACCCGCGCCGGCACCCCCAGCGTCCGGACAAGGAAAGCCAACGCGTTGGCAAGGTGAACACAGTACCCTTTGCGATCGGGACTGAAGAGGAAATCGCCCGTCGGGTCGTCGCCTTCATATTGATGAACAAACGAATACGTCGACGTCTCCTCCAGATACCGTTTCACAGCCAACGCAATGGCCAGTGGATCGCTTTCGTACCCCGCCTTCAACTCGCCGCGAATGTGCTCGGCGAGAGCCCGATACCTTGGATCGCGCGGCGCCTCCGTATAGTAGGCCCAGACATCCGCCGGCCATGTCTTGTCGCCAGCCTTCCGGTCGAGCAACTGATCGAACGACCCCGTGAGAACGTTCGAGACGACGTGATAGGCCCGCACGAATCGCGCGGGCTCGGGGTTGGCCATCGGCGATATTTCGGTCGGGTCGAGGAGCGCAAACAGCCGAGAGTGCGGCGTGAGAAGCGCGACATCCATCGCGACCGCGCTTCGATGGGCGGCGGTCGCCTGTGGCCCCGGAACCATTTCATCGCGCACCGGGAAATCGTGTCGTGCATCCTGGTCGATGCCGGCCTGGCTGGCTTCGACCAAGCGCACGCCGTTGTACTGCGAAAAGGCGGCGTGTCTGAAGTAGAACACGCCCGAGAACGGCATCACCTCGCGATGAAACACCACGATGGCCGCTGGTCGAGCCTTGGGGCCATCCCCCGCCGGAGGGAGTCCGTCGTCTTCTTTGGGCGTATCGTAACCTCGCCCACCGGACGCATCATGCCTGCCCTTATCCTCGGCCGCTTCGGATCCGTCAGCACCTGCGCCCGCAGCGCCCATGTTCAGTCCGTGCATGTGGAGCGCCGCGATGAAACCGAAGGCAAGCACCAAGAAAAGCGAAGCGAGCGAACGGCGCGCGCTTCGGCCGCGAACCAGGAGACCCGCCAGGACAACCGCGGCACCGACCCCGATCCCGAGAAACGCGAGGACCGGATCGACGCCGTGCCGCCAGAACCAGTCCGCGACACTGAGTGGGCGGGCGATCATCCCTTCGCGATGCGCGGCGACACTGGTCGCGATCGCCAACACGGCCGCCGCAGCTTCGATCCCGAGCCCGATTCGATACTGAAGCGAAAATCTGCGAACCGTGAGCGCGAAACCAAAACCCAGAAGCGCGAACAACACAGATTCGCTGAGTCTCAAGACGCCAAGTGGAGACAAGAGGGCGGCGAGCCTCACGCTGTCCGTCAGGGCGGCGTGAAGAACGTATCCGAGCAGCACGCTCAACGCGCTCCCGATGGGCGCAACGCGAAGACGGTAACCCTCCGCATGCATCCGTTCCGCTCCGAATGTCCCGACCGTCACGCCGACCGCAGCGGCCACCCACCCCGCGGGCATCAGCCACGTGGACAAGGCAATGGCCGAAAGGATGCCGAGCGTAAGGCCATGCATCGCACGCGCCCAACCGGCGGTCCTTGCGTGGCCGAACCGGGAACCTCGCTCGGTTCGACTGGACCGCGCCCACCGTCGAAACATTAGACGGCACGCCTCGCCACATCGACTCGAGCGGAGGCGGACGGCGCTGAGACAACGTTGGCATTCCACGTTCGGCCAAGATCGAGCTCGCGTCCGCTCGTGCGATCGACGCACTGCACCTCGACGCCGCTCGCCGCCAGCTGCCGCGCCAGAGCCCCGATCGCCGCGGCGTCATTCTCCGTCGGTTCTCTTGCCGCCCCAGCGATCCCGCCCCTCCCCTGGCTCCGGCTTTGGTCGTGGCTCTGGGTTTGGTCGTGGCTCTGGCGCTGGCCGCCTTCGAGAGCTTCGGGCGTCTTGAGCCAATGCGTCACCTTAGCTTTTGCCTTCGCCCACCGAGACAGCTCCTTGGATGAGGGTTCGAGAAGGCCGTCGGTCGCCAAGAGGACGAGCGTCGGAACGCGACGAGCGACCTCCTTGACCGCGAGGGTCCACGCGCCCGCCATCGCGGGCGCGAACACGACGAGTCGCGAGGGTTCCGGCCCTTGCTGCCCGTCGACGAACGCCCGAAGTCCGGCCGCGGACCCATCGCCCGTGTTCCGTGCAGCCACGGACCGGATCACGCGTCTTCGTGCCTCTGGTACCGTGGTGCTGCCGCCTGGCTCGCCGTCGGCACCGAACACCCACGACTCACCCATTCGTCCCGACTCAATCGCGACTTGGGCCGCCGCCGCCGCCGGCTCATCGCCCGGCGCCGCCACCAAGTAGCCGAGTACACGAACTCTGGGCGCCACCGTGCGTTCCGCCGTGCGCACGACGAGCTGTCCACTGCGCGCGTACACTTTCCACAGGACGAGACGAAGTGGGTCGCCGACGGCATATCGGCGCAGGTCCACGCGTTCGCCCGCCAGAGATCCCGCCGGGTGGGCGACCTCATCGCCCGCAATGAGGGTACGCAAAAATACGCCACCACGCAGCGCACCGCTCCACGGGAATATCTCGACGGAGCGCGCCTCCCAGTGGCGAAAACAGATCCTTGTCAGCCCGAAACTGTCTTCGACGACGAGCCGTCGTTCGATCCGATCGCCGTATGCGCGCCCCAACGCCTCAACGCGCCCGTTCAAGAAGCGTCGGTCCTCCGCCACCTCGAGATGGACGGCGACGCCGCTCGGGTTCATCCACCGCCAGGAGACCTCCAGCGCCGGCATCCACCGGAGTCGGCGAACACGGAGGCCCCGTCCAAACCCCCGGCGTGCCTCAAAGGAGATCGGCTCCGACGAACCCGCCGGGCTCTTTTGCAGCGTCCGCGCGGTCAGCCACGCGCCGAGGATCGTGCTGACCATCATCACGGCGACGAGGCCAAATCCGATCGCGCTCACGACTTGCAGAACGTAGTCGAGATGCGGCACCGCGAAGAGCGCGTAGGATCCAAGAGACGCACACGCCACGAAGAGACCGAGCGGAGTCAGGGGGAACAGATCGCGCGCCGTCCCCGCCCAGGTCGAAAACCGCGCGGAGGACAGCCGCCTCTCAAGCCCACGCCATGGCCTCAGCGCCAGCCCAAGCCTCAGCCTCAGCGGAGGTCTGGCCGATGACGCTTCAGTACCCGAGGTCCCCTTCGTCACGCACAGTCACTGTACCAAAGAGTCTGGGCCTTGCCTCCACCAGACGGGGCGGCCGGAATTCGGCCACCCGGCATTTACCCAACCAGGGGTTTGGAACCCTGAACACGCGCGCTGTAGGCCGCGCGAGCGCGCGCGTCGACAGACCCAAAAATCTTTGTCAGTCCGCTCGCTTTCGCCGCAAGGTCGTAGATCCGTCGCGGGACGAGGCCCGAGAGCACAACGGGGGCTCGCTGGTGACGGGGAACATAGATCTCGACCTGTCGCGCGGCCGCGCCTTCGACGATCGCGGCCGCCACGTCCGCGATCTCGACCGGCCTCGGCCACCTCATGGTGCCGGCGCCGGACATCAGCTCAGACTTGACCGGGACCGGCATCACATAACTGAAATCGATCCCCGCCGGCGCAAACTCGAGTCGGACGGCTTCCGTCAGCCCCACGACAGCGAACTTGGTCGCCGAATAGGTCGCCGCATAGGGGACGGCGATTCGCCCTGCCATCGACGCGACGTTCACGATGTGACCACGACCTCGGGCGACCATTTGGGGAAGCACCGCCTTCATGCCGTTGAGCACGCCCACGAGGTTGATCTCGATCTGACGACGGTCTTGATCGTCTGGTTGCTCCAAGAAACCACCGAGCAACATGATGCCCGCGTTGTTCACCCACACGTCGATCGCACCGGTGGTCTCTTCGATGTCCAAGACGGTGGCCCGCACGTCCGAGAGGATTCGAACGTCAACCAGGCGCGCCTGACACCCAAGGCGACTCGCCGTCTCGAAGACCTCACGATCGACATCACAAAGGACCACCCGTGCGCCGTGAGAGAGGAACGCCGCGGCCGTCGCTTCGCCAATGCCGCGCGCGCCGCCGGTGATCACGACAGTTCTTCCCGACCATTTTTCCGGCCCTTTCACCATGCCCAGCCCTCTAGCACGGTTCGAGCGACGCGCCGTCCGTTTCCTTTGTCGAAGCCCTCGTGGACTCATGGTTGAGGATTCGGGTGCCCAAAGACCACGGGTTTCCTTCATCGCGATGAGGCTGCGTTTGACCTCTGTTCGCGCTTCGAACACCCTTCACGTATCCGTGTGGGATAGCAGGGGACTGGGGCGCGCCGGCCGATACGAAATCCTCCACCGGATCGCGGCGGGGGGGATGGCGGAGCTTTATCTCGCCCGGTACCTCGGCCCGAGCGGATTCGAGAAGCGCTGCGCCATCAAACGCGTCCTCCCTCAGCACGCCGTCAATGACACGTTTTCCGAGATGTTCCTCAACGAAGCGCGGGTGACCGCACTGTTCGACCATCCGAACATCGCGCAGGTCTTTGACATGGGCAAGGACGACGAAGGTCGACTTTACATCGTCATGGAACATGTAAATGGCCTGAATCTGCGACAGATCCTGCGTCGATGCCAAGAGAAGGGCCGCGTCCTTCCGCCGGAGCTCGCAGGTTGGATCATGGCGCAAGCGCTCGACGGACTCGCCTACGCGCACGTCTTCCGCGAAGAACCGAGCGGGCGCCCACTCAACCTCGTCCACCGCGACATCTCACCTCAAAACATCCTCGTTTCTCGTGAAGGCTCGGTGAAGGTCGTCGATTTCGGCATCGCGAAAGCGGCGTCGATTCGCGCGCAAACCGTCGCCGGGATGTTGAAGGGCAAGCTCGGTTACATGTCCCCCGAACAGGCACAAGGCGACCCGCTCGATGCGCGATCCGACATCTTCTGCGCCGGGATCTGCCTCTACGAGCTGATCGCGGGGGCGCGACCCTTCACCGGGGTCGATGAGTTCTCGACCCTTACGGCGATACTCGACTCGCCGCCCCCGCCCATCCCGAGCGCTGCGGCCTGTCCCCCCGGGATCGAGGCCGCGATCTACAAAGCGCTCGAGAAGAATCCCGATGCGAGATTTCAGACGGCGCGTGCGTTCCAAGTTGCACTTTATGAAGCGCTCCGAGAAACGCCCATTCCGCTCGCGAACCACGTCGTGAGCGCCTTCATGACGAGCTTGCTCCAGGTCGATGCCGCACCCTTCGATCCCGAGCTCGTTCGTGTCCGACCCGCCCGTGCGGATCGGCCCGACACGATCCGACCGGCCGGTGGCTTGAGCAGCTTGAGATTGAGGCCCCGGATCGAGCCTCCACAGGCGCCATATTCGAGCGAGCGGCGAACCCCCGGTTGGCTCGGCTCGATGCCCGCGATCATCAACGTTCCCGGTCCGAACACCGGCGCCCAGCCGAACCACCAGCCCGCGCACCTCTCGGAGCTGACAGCCTTTGCACCCTCAGGTTCCGCGATCGCGGTGGCCGCACGCGCGCTTGGGTGGCGTGCCCTCACCGGTCCGCTGGTGTGGATTGCGCTCTTTCTCGCGCTGGGGACCATCTCGCTCGCATCTTGGGCTTTCATCCGGCCCGCGCCTGCGATCGTCATCGAGCCCATCCCGCCCGAGGGCCGCCACGCCACGTCAGCCGAGATGCCGTCCATGCCGGCCGATGAGGCCGGCGCCATCACCGGAGCCCCCGATCCGGGCGCGAGCGTTCTGGACAAGGAGCCTACTACGACCGAAGCGGCAGGTGAACGCGTGAACGAGCCCGGCGAGAGAAGGCGCGCAGCCCATGCCCGCCGTCGTACCGGACGAAAGCGCGGGCGCTAACGACACCGCGCTCGAAATCGCGACCGGCTACCCCAGTGCAGCGCGGAGACGCTTCTCTATGGACTGCTTCAAGCGATTGGCATCGATCCCGGCTGCTTTTGCCAGGAGCCCGAGCTTGATGGTCACTTGAACGTCGTGGTCGCTGACGCGAACATCTCCCGAGGCACCCGTACCTTTCAGCTCTCCGGCATGGCCGCTCCAGACCAAGCGCATGCCGAACTTCTTCAAGTCTTCCTCGAAGGTCGAAAGTGCCCGTTTCGCGGCTTCGACGCCGAGCTGATGGTTCTCTGAGATCTTGATGGTGCTCACGACGATCCGATCTACTACTTCAGCTTCTTCTCCTCGAACAGCACGTGCCGCCGAAGTTTCGGATCATACTTCTTGAGTTTGAGCTTTTGCGTGGTCGTGCGGCGGTTCTTCGAGGTCACGTAGAACGTACCCGTGCCCTCCGTCGACTCCAGTTTGATGAGCTCGCGTCCAGACTTTGCCATTGCCTCCTTCGGCTACTTGAATTGCTGCGATCGGGCAAGCGCTTCGGATCGGCGAACAGTCGGGCGGGGTCGGAAGGTCGTGGGCCGGACGGCTCCGGGCCGGTCAAGGTGCAAGGCGCGACGCCCCGAACCCCAGGGCCCTCAGCGCTGCCGCGGAGGCCGATTCGGGGTGCAGCGTCCCGAAAAGCGCCTCGACATCCTCCCAATCGTCGACGTCCCGTGCGGGCTCAAGCAGAAGCGGGTCAAACCCTTCACGTCGTGCGTTCTCGAGCGTGGCGGCGAGAACGGTCGAGGTCGACCACGAGACGCCCCCGAAAAGCGGAGTCATGGGGCGATCGGCGGCGATCAGGTAGAAGCCACCGTCGAGAGATGGGCCGAGCACAGCGAGCGGTTTCTCCTCAGGCTCGCGGGCGCGCGCCTCGAGCGCGCGAAGGGCGCGGAGGATCCCGGCGCTCGATAGGGTGGGCACGTCGGATCCAACGATGACGACCGACCGCGCCCGGGCCCGGATTCGCGCCATTTCCATCCGCGCGCCAAGATCACGGCCTTCCTGAGGCTCGACCATCCAGCCCGCGGGGACCATCGCCCTCGCCTCGGCCAGGGCTGCCGCGTCGTCCATCTCCGCGCAGGCGAAGACCCGCCTAAACGACATTTCTTCGCCGGCCGAATCGACGGCACGCACAACGTCCGCGAAAAATGCGCGGTAAAGAGAAGCCGCGGCCTCCGACGAGACCGCGGGCGTGAGGCGGGTCTTCACTCTCCCGGGACGCGGCAATTTGCCCATCACGACGACCGCCGCGTCCAGGGCCGCAAACGATGCTCGACCTCCGTTCACGGTGGGAGCATCCCCATCCCTATCTCCGCACCGTGGGCTCATAGCAGTCGCTGCGCGAGGAGGTCCTGAACGTCGAGGAGTCCCACGGGACGCCCGCGCTCGTCGACCACGGGGACCTGGTCGATCTTGTGGGCCCGCATGAGCTTGCTGGCCATCCTGACGTGGTCGTCGGGCCGAACAACTTTGGGGCTCGCCGACATGAGCTCACCGATCCGCTGCCGCAGATCGACGTCCCCGGTCTCCAGCATCCGTCGCAGATCGCCGTCGGTAAACATGCCCACCAATCGACCGCCTGCGCCTACGACCGTGGTTGCGCCCGGCCGCCCGGGTGTGCGGGTCATGATGGCGATGACTTCGGACAACGTCGCACGCGGTGTGGCCTTCGGAAGGTGCGGGCCTTGGCGCATCACATCCCGCACCCGCATGAGCTGACGGCCGAGCGCTCCGCCCGGATGGAACAGGCGAAACGAATCCTCTGTGAAGCCTTTGAGCTCCAGCACCGCCATCGCCAGCGCGTCGCCGAGCCCCAACATCACCGTCGTCGAGGTCGTCGGAGCAAGCCCGGTGCCCGCTTCCTTCCAGCGGCCCATCTCGATGGTGATCTGCGCCATTCGACCGAGCGTGGACGCCTTCGACCCCGTGATGGCCAGCGTCGTGGCCTTCATTTCTTGAACCGATTCCAAGAGACGAATGATCTCGTCCGTCTCGCCCGAGTGCGAGAGGACCAGGACGACGTCTCCGTTGCTGAGGCGTCCGAGATCGCCGTGAAGCGCGTCCGCCGGGTGGAGAAACAGCGACGGCGTACCCGTCGACGCAAAAGTCGAGGAAATCTTCTGCGCAACGAAGTTTGCCTTACCCATCCCGGCGACCACCAACCGGCCAGAGCAATCGGCAATCGCGATCGTCGCACGCGCAAAATCAGAATCGAGCGTACGCGACGCTTCACGAAGCGCCTTGGCTTCATCGGCGACGACACGTCGCCCGAGTTCTACAATCTTCGTTTCACTGAGCCGACGGCGTCTCCGCGTTGAGGACACGACGCGAACATACCCGGCCGGCCGCCGCGGACAAGTCATTCCTCGCCCGCCCCGCCCTTCTCGTGAAGCCTCGAAACGAGAGGCCACGGCCAAGTTGCGGTCGCCGGACTCGAGCCAAGATCGGCGCTTCAGAACCCCGCGACGATTCCAAGGCAGATTTTGAGATCGCTCGTGAGGAGCGTGGCATCTTTGACGGGTGGTGCCTCCTCGTTGACACGAAGAAGGCCCTCCCCCCGCGTCCCGCTTCCGGTGAATCCGATCTGCTGAAACCCATATTGCGCCGAAGAGAAGATGCCCACGTTGTCGTTGAACCAGAAGCTCCCTTTCAATTCGGTGTCGAACCTCAGGCCCCGCCCGTTGGTTCCACTCGTCACCGGAGACTCTACGAACTGCGTCACGAAGCTCATCGTGGCCTCCGCTTCCAGACGCCAGGCGCGCGAGCCCTCGAGGACAATCGCGCCCCCGGCGCCGATCGACCATGCACCATACCCAGTGACGATGTCTCGATCCTGGCGGTCCACGGAAACAGAGTTCCGGTTCACGACGGCGGCCGGGCCGAGCTCCAAGACACCCTCGCGGCCGATCGTCGCCAGACCAAAGAGATAGCGCGCACCGAGCACACCATCGAGGAACCGTCCTTTCGGATCGGTCGGAGTGATCGGAGGATCGACCTCAATCTCGTACTGCACCGAAGCGGTCGAGAGCTGAAGCCGGAGCTCCGCCCCCGTTCCCGGGATCCGAACATCGGCTTCCACAAGCCCAAGCAGGAGAGGCGCCACGGCGTAGTCGTGTCCCGTTGAGGCACCCTGTGCGACCAGTGCGTATCGATTCAGAGCCCGGGCGCCGGCGCCGAGATACAACGACAGGATTCGCCGACCCGATTCGGACGACCGACGCGATCTCGTTTCCCCGGGGTCGCGTTCCGAGACCGGGTCGAGATCCTTGCGGCTTGATGCCCCGGCCCCAGGACCGTCGGGGGTGCCGGGCGTCGTCGATGACTCTCCAGTTTGGGCGCCGCTTGGTGGGGTGCCCTCGGCGGGTCGCATCATCCACGCGGAGGGATCCTCCTCCGCATTGCGTGACGATGAAGAAGAGGCCGGTACGTCGGCCCTTTGCGCAGAGCGCATTCGATCGACGAGCGATCTCGCCAAGGCGCGCGCGGCGCGCACGGCGCCCTTGCGCGAAAAGCTCTGCGATGCGCGCTTGATGACGCGCCCGTCCTCGACGCGAACAACCCGCCCCTCCGCCCGGTAGCGTCCGAGCCGGCCCGAATTCTTGATGATGACGAGAAAGTCGGCGCCCACCGCGCGCGCGGCATCGAGGCGCCACGACCCTCCAGCTCGAGGCGACGAACGCCCTGAGTCGCGCAGGTCGCGGTCACCGATGACGCGCAGGCCCTTGCTGCGAAAGACCGAAGCCACGGTCTTTCCTATCCGCACACCCGTTGCGCCGCCGCCCGCGACCTTCGGCATCGCGACCGTCGGGCGCGCGGCGATGGCCAGATGCGGGCAGAGTCCGAAGAACCAGAAACAAACGCCGACCCACGCGAAGATTGCGGCGCGGAGCCCACATCGACGCGTTGCCGTCCGCGCACGAAGCTTGACGTGCCCTCGCCGAAGCCGAAGGGGGGCGCCGTCGCTGCGCAAAGCCTCAGCGACCGCCGAAGATACGCTCGAGGAGCGACTTCCGAGCTCGGGCTTGTTCTTCAAGCGAGCGCCGGTCAAGCGGGTCGGAGCCCGGGGTGGGTTTGGCGGGAGATGCACCAGGATCTCCAGCATACCGCGGTTGTTCGTCTTGCTCGACCAAGTAGAGATCCTTTTGCGCCGGCGTGGGCGCGCCCGGAGGCGGCACAGCCTGCCCCCACGGCGTGCGCGCTTCGTCACGCCCGGTCGCATTCTTCGCCCCCGATTTGACCGCGCCATCGGCCGCCGCAGTAGGCGCCTGCTCCGGTGCGGCGCCATCCTGACCACGACGCAGCATCCGCGCTTTCCGCTCCGCCTTCAGGCGCTCGAGCATTTCCGGCGACGGCCGGCCGGTGAAGGTGACCCCGTTTTCACCCGCCGGAACCGCCTCGGACAAATCGCCGGCTTCCGTCGTCCCTGCCGCGCCTTCATGACGGGATTTCCTGGTTCGCTTCTTCCGGCGGCTTGCCTTCTCGCCACCTTCGACCCGATCTTTCGACGAGCCACCCGACTTCGACGAGCCGCCCGACTTCGACGAAGCCGCAGCGCTCGCCCCTCCCGATGCCGCCGCGCCGCGGGCCTCGCCCTCGTTGGCCTCCGTCTCGGCCAGATCTTTCGTGCGACTCGCTTGTCCCCCGCGCTTCTTGCGGGCACGGCGTTTCTTGGAGCGATCGGCTCGACGTTCTTCGCGGGGCGGCAGCTTGTCCGTAATCTCGGCCAAGACCTCACCCTTGGATAGGTAGAGGACGTCATCCTTTCCGCGGTCCATCTCAGAACGCACGGTCACGAGTATCCGGCAGCCATACTCGCGCTCCAGCGCGAGCAACTGGGTTCGCTTCTGGTTCAAAATATACTCGGCCGTCTCCCTGTGCGTCGAGACCCGCGCCTCACCGACGCCGCCTTGAGCCAGACGTGTTTCCACGCGGCGAAGCAAAGACAACGAATGGGCCTCCGGCGTCCGCAGCCACCCGGTCCCACCGCACGCGTCGCAGCGCCTTTGAAACGCGCGCCGCAGACCCTGGCGGATCCGTTGACGCGTGAGGACACACAGGCCTTTGCTGTTGATGCGAGAGATCTTGTAGCGCGCCTTGTCCTCGGCCGCAGCCTCGGCCAACGCCGTCTCGACGAGCTTCTTGTTCTTCGCCAGCTCCATGTCGATGAAGTCGATGACGACGATGCCGCCCAGATCGCGAAGCTTCAGCTGCCGCGCGATCTCTTCGGCCGCCTCCATGTTCGTCTTGGAGACGGTTTCCTCGTGGCCCTTTTCCGAGGTCATTTTTCCCGAGTTGACGTCGATGGCGACCAAGGCCTCCGTTTCGTCGATGACGATCGAGCCACCGCTCGGCAGAGCGACCCGTCGCTCAAACGTAGCTTCGATCTGCTCCTCGACGTGGTAATAGGCAAAGATCGGGATCGCGTTCTGATAGTGATGCAGCTTCGCGACGTCCTGCGACATCAGGGCCTCGAAGTAAGCGACCGCCGCTTCATACTCCTCTTTGCTGTCGATCCAGACCTCGTCGATGTCTTCGTCGTAGAAATCGCGGAGGGTCCGCGAGACGAGGTCCGGTTCGGCGTGGAGGAGCGAGGGTGCTCGCGCGATCGCGGCCGCCTTGGAGATTCGATCGTACGCTTCAGCCAGCGCATCGATGTCGCGCTGAATGGCTGTGCGTGTTTGGCCCAACCCCGCCGTCCGTACGATGAAGCCGCTGCCTTCGGGACGAGTGATCTTCTGGGCCATCGCCTTGATGCGGCGACGAACCTTCTCGTCCTCGATCTTGCGAGAAATGCCGCCCGCGTCGCTGCCCGGCATCAAAACCGTGTAGCGTCCGGGCAACGAGAGATACGTGGTGAGCGCAGCGCCCTTCTCCCCAATGGCATCTTTCGACACCTGAACGACAATCTCCTGCCCACGGCGAAGGACGTCATTGATCTTGGGGGGCTCGGACTGTGTCCATTTCCGGAAATACGACGAAGGGGAGACCTCATCGAGCGGCAGGAATCCTTGCTTGTGGGCGCCGAAATCAACAAACGCCGCGGCCAGCGAACCTTCGACGTTGTGGACGATCCCTTTGTATATGTTTCCTTTGATAGAGCTCTGTTCGGCGGCTTCGATATCGAGTTCGTTCAGTTCACCGTCTTCGACGATGGCGATTCGGAGCTCGTTGGGCTCCGTCGCGTTGACGAGCATGCGGGTGGTCATGAGAGTGTTTTCTCCGGGAGCGGTTCTTTGCTTCTTGGCATAATCTCCGCCGGGGTTCGGGCGCGATGCACGCGGATGTTCGACATCCTTGCGCGCGTCGCCCGCGTAGGGCCCCGCGGGGGCCGGCGTTGCTCGGGTTCACGAAATCAGCGTTCATCGCGATGGAATGAGAACCGAGCCGATGCAAAGCCAATGATCCAGCTCCCTTGTCCGCTCAGCCTCAGCGAGCGGTGTAAGGGGGGCTCCAAACTACGCGGAGCCCTGTCTGTGGAGCACCCTACTCGCTCCGCGTCCAAAAGCCAACTGGCACGGAACAACTCGTGGCAATTCGCACTTGACCCGCCGAGCACCCCCGCCCAGATCCACCATCCAAGATGTTAGCCGGCGATCTTCCCGAGGGTCTTGCTTTTGACGATGTCCTGCTCAGGCCAGGTTATTCAGAGACTTTGCCCAAAGATGCAGAGCTCGAAACGCAAGTGACGCGAAATCTTAGGCTCAAGATTCCCATCTTCTCCGCCGCCATGGACACGGTGACAGACGCCCGTCTCGCCATCGCGTTGGCTCAGCTTGGGGGCCTGGGCGTGGTCCACAAGAACCTCTCGCCCGAAGCCCAGGCCGCCGAGGTCCGGAAGGTCAAGCGCTTCGAGTCTGGCATCATTTCGGATCCGGTGACCGTCACTTCTACGATGAAGATCGAGGCCGCTTTGGCCCTGGTGGCGGAACACGGATTCTCGTCGTTCCCCGTGGTCGACGACGGACGTCTGGTGGGGATCCTGACGAGCCGCGACATTCGCGCCGTCGATCGCCACGACCGTCTCATCGCGGAAGCCATGACGCGGCATGTCATCACGGTCCAAGAAGGTACGCCGCCCGAAGAGACACGCCGCCTCATGCACCAGCATCGGAAGGAAACCGTCCCCATCGTCGACGGAATGGGTGCTCTCGTAGGCCTCGTTACCCTCAAAGATCTCGAAAAGCGCGCGCGCCATCCGGACGCCGTCACCGATCGCGAAGGACGGCTCCTCGTCGGTGCCGCGCTTGGCGTGGGGCCAGATCGACCAGACCGCGCCCAACGTCTGGTCGAGGCCGGCGTCGACCTCCTCGTGATCGATACCGCCCATGGCCACAGCAAAGGCGTCATCGACGCCGTCAAGGCGACCAAACTCGCGCATCCCCACGTCGAACTCATGGCCGGGAACGTGGCGACAGCCGAAGGCACCCACGCCTTGATGGATGCGGGGGTGGATGCGGTCAAAGTGGGCATCGGCCCGGGATCGATCTGCACGACGCGCATCGTGGCTGGTGTCGGCGTCCCTCAGCTTTCGGCCGTTGCCGAATGTGCGCGGGCAAGCGGCACGAGCGGGATTGGGATCGTCAGCGATGGCGGGATCAAGTACTCGGGTGACATCGTCAAAGCTCTGGCCATGGGGGCCCATGCGGTGATGATCGGTTCTCTTCTGGCCGGCGTTGCCGAGTCTCCGGGCGAAGTCGTGCTCTACGAGGGGCGTGCCTTCAAATCGTATCGTGGGATGGGGTCCCTGGGCGCCATGCAACAAGGATCTGCGGAACGATACGGGCAGGACGCGCGTACCGCGACCTCGAAGCTCGTACCCGAGGGGATCGAGGGACGGGTGGCGTTTCGAGGGTCACTCGATGAAACCATTTGGCAGCTCCTGGGTGGGCTGAGGGCAGGCATGGGGTATGCGGGTGCGGTCACGCTCGCTGAGCTCCGCGAGAAGGCACGCTTTGTCCGGATCACCGCGGCGGGCTTGCGCGAATCCCACGTCCACGACGTCGTCGTCACCAAGGAAGCGCCCAACTATACGCGACGATGATGACACGCCCGCCCTGTTCATTCGGGCGCCACGTGCACCGTTCATTGGGGCTCTACGTGCAGACGGCGAATGAACCGCTGACCCGAAACCGGGAGCCCACGAACGATCGCGCCCGGCCCTTGCCGTTCGACGGCTTTGGCCGCCGCGCGAATCTGGTCGGCCTGATATGGAAGCCCACTCAAGAAACCCGCGATCACGGCGCCATCGTCGTTCGGGCGGATTCGGTAGCGGGTCGACAGGACCTCACCGGCCGGGTTCACGCGATATCCATAGTCCGCTCTCGGTCCATCGGCACTTGGGACGAGCACCTCGAACGCCCCGTCTGCATCGATGCGGAAGATCCAAAGATATAGATAGCGCGTCCGGCCATACGAAAACCGAAGTTCTTCCCCCGCCACGAGCGCCGAACCTTGGCCGAACGTCCGCGGGACGCCATCCTCGGGACGCTCCCGCCACATGCGGAGTCCGGTCGTCGACCGGCGCCAATCTCCAGCCCCAAACGTATCGCCTTCGATGAGACCCAAATCGACCAGGCGAGACACCCCCAGCACCAGGGCGAAGCACGCGAAGGCGCCCAGCAGGGCGCGAATCGCTCGAACGCGGCGGGACGCGGCTCGACGTTGGAGGCTCAATCGACACTCCGGGCGAGATCCGAACCCTCCACCCAAACCGCCCCATCGAAGACGTGCTGCGCATCGCCGACCAGCTCGACGTGTCCAAGCAGAGATCCGGCCTCAGAGGTTGCGAGCCCGCCCGTCGACGCGGAGTGAAACGGCTCGACGCGGACCTCGAGCGCGCCACCAGGCAGATGCACGACCACCGGCTCAGCCGCACACACGAGGCCCCATCGACACGCAGCCGTAGCCGCCGCCGCCGCACCCGTGCCACAGGCCTGAGTCAAGCCCGCGCCGCGTTCAAAAACCACCAGCTCGATCGTCTGAGGTTTCATCAAGCGCAAGAATCCGACGTTCGTTCGATCGGGGAACCGAGGATGTCGCTCCAGCTCCGGGCCAAGCCGTTGCGCAAGCATGAGGAGGGAGGCGCCCGGAATCGATTCCGAGCCCGAAGCCTCGTCTTCCCTGCCCAGGGGCCTCAAGACGAGATGCGGATTGCCGAGCGAGAGCCCAACGCCCTCGACGGCCGGAGAAGACTCCAGGAGCTGAGACTCGCTCGCCAGCAAGCGAACATCACCCAGCCCCACCCGCACGTTTCGATCGCCTTCGCCCTCGATGGAGCCACGCCGAAGACCGGCGTCCGTGTCGAAAACCGCGCTCGAGCAGCGCATCCGATCGGCCACATGCCGCATCACGCACCGAAGACCATTGCCGCACATCTCCGGCACCGAGCCGTCGCGGTTGTAGATATGAAGCCTGTAGTCCGCGCCCTCGATCCGCGGGCGCAGCAGCGTCAAGATCCCGTCCGCACCAATTCCACGATGACGATCGCACAGACGACGGGCACCCTCGGCCGACAAGAGGAGCGCATCCAGCACGTCTTCGAGGACGATGAAATCGTTTCCAAGCCCATGAAACTTCCGAAACCGCAGGTCTCTCGCAGCCATCGAGCCCTAACAGAACGAAACTGGCTGAGCAGAGTCAAAAACGGAGAACAAAAAAAGGCAGGGACAAGCATCGGCCGAATCAGGAAGGGGGGCTCCCAGTCCGTCCAGTGCTTGTCCCTGCAAAACCAAGGTCCAGGAGTCCAGAAGCTTTCAGCGCGGGGGGACACGCTCGAAGGCTTAGAAACTCTCGACCTCCAAAACTGCCTATAACAAGTTTCATACCAAATCTGTGCTTAAGCAGATTCGACCGAGATCGGTGACACCGAGGTTATTAGACCGCAACATCCGTGGTGATTTAGCCTCGTTAGAGTGATATACGAACTAAGATATGGAATTTATGAGGCTTAGGCCCGCGGTCATTCGACCACAGAGGCGCCGACGATGAAGCCTGCCCTACCAAAGCCTGCTATCCGTGTACTCATCGTCGACGACGACCCGACCAATCACTATCTCATCAAACGCTTCTGCGAGCGGGAGCAGCACCTGGAGCTTCGTTTCGTCGGACACGGGCACGAAGCAGCCGAACTCATTCGGCATGGTCGTGCGGACATCGTCATCACCGACGTCCGAATGCCAGGCTTCTCGGGCGACGAGCTTCTGTCCTTGGTCAAGCGCGAGTTCGCCGAGATTCCGGTCATCATCATGACGGGCTACGGTTCGATCGAGGGCGCGGTCGAGTATCTGCAACGCGGCGCGGACGATTACCTCACGAAGCCGCTGAGCAAGGAGGTCTTTCTTCATCGGCTCGGCCGCGTCGTGGAGCGCGTCGCGCTCACCAAGGAGGTTGAGCGCCTGAGGGGCGGTCTCGAGTCTCATCCCACGGATCGACTGATCGGACGAAGCCCGAAGATGGTCGACCTCAAACGGCAGCTTCCCACGATCGCGCAAACGGAAGCCTCGGTGGTCATCTACGGAGATTCGGGGACGGGCAAAGAGCTCGTGGCGCGCGCACTCCACGATCTATCCCGGCGGGCTTCGGCGCCTTTCGTTGCGGTCAACTGCGGCGCCCTCCCGGAAACATTGCTCGAGTCGGAGCTGTTCGGGCACCGGCGAGGCGCTTTCACCGACGCTCGGTCCGACGTGCATGGCCTCGTCGATGCCGCCGACACGGGCACGCTGTTTCTCGACGAGATTGGCGAAGTTCCGCTGACCGTCCAGGTCAAGCTCCTGCGGTTTCTTGAGTCCAAGGAATACAAGGCACTCGGCGCGCCGCAGACGAAGATCGCGGACGTCCGCATCGTCGCCGCCACCAATCGAGATTTGCGGCGCGCGGTCGACCAGCGCCTCTTTCGCGAAGACCTTTACTATCGCCTCAATATTGTGCCCCTCGTCCTGCCCTCGTTGCGCGACCGGCCCGACGATGTCGACCTCCTTGCGAGCCATTTCCTTGAACGCGTCAATCGGAAGCTCGGAAAGCAGGTCCGCTTTTCCGCCGACGCGCTCAGGGCCCTCACGCAGCATCCGTGGCCCGGGAACGTCCGGGAGCTCGAGAACAAGATCGAACAGCTGGTCGTCATGAGCAACGGGCCATGGATCCGGCCCGAAGATCTCGCGCTTGGGCAGACCGTGCTCTCGTCGGCCGCGATAACCGGCGAGGTCGGTGTAGAGCCCTATGCGGCAGCGAAGCGCAAGATGCTGGACGACTTCGAACGGCGCTACGTGGTGCGCCTCCTGGCGTTGGAGAACGGGCATATAACCAACGCAGCCCGACGCGCCGGGCTCGACCGCAAGAACCTCTGGCAGCTCCTCAAGCGCCACAACGTGAACGCCGCCGAGTACCGCCATTCGGCGACAACGTAGCCGAGTGTGTGCCGGCGTTCTTCCTGCGCCTTTGTCTGACCAGCCATCTCTTCCTCCGTCCGAAGGGACGCCTGTCCGCCTTTGGAACACCTCGGTGCGCTCTTGACCGTCGCTAGCGCGTCGAGGCGCTTTGTGGTTATCTCATCGAGACCTCGGCGATGTTCGTGCGGGGCGTCTGGATTCGTAACGATGCAAGCTCCGTGCGCTGAACTTTGTGCCTTGTCGGTCGTACGAGTTTCGCGGATTCAGACCGAGGTTCAGACCGACAACGTGAGGATTCAGACCGGCAACGCGAGGAGGATGGCGTGAGGCGTCTTCTCGTGGTCGCGGGGGACCGCGCGCTCACGCGCTTCGTCTCCGAGTCCCTGCTGGCACGCCCGATCGATACCGCAGCTCAGTCGTCGGACCCGTGGGATATCTCTCGCGCGCACACCGCGCTCGAGGCACAACTGTTGATTACCCATGGCGGTCGCCCCTTCGATGTGTTCCTTCTCGACCAATCGCTGCCCGACGAGCCGCTTCTGACCTTTCTCGGGCGCATCCATCGAGATCGCACGACAGGCTCCTCCCCGGTCTTCGTGATGACCGAGCGCGGACGCGATCCGCACATCCGGCGTGTGGCCGCCGAGCAGTTTGGCGTCATCGGATTCATCGAGAAGCCGGTTACCGAGGAGAGCCTTCGCCACTCGCTGGGCAGCCTTGAGCGTCGGCGTCGCATCCTGCTCATCGACAGCGATCCCGAGCTCAATGCGCGCTATGCGGCCGCACTCGGGAAGGCCGGCTACCTGGTCGAAACGGCACGTCGTGGACGTGAGGCGATCGATCGGGCGCCGCGTTTCCGCCCCGACATCGTTGTCTCGAGTCTACTCATCGAAGACATGCGAGGCGCCGACGTGTGCGTCGAGCTCAAGACGAGTCGCGCCCACGCGGGAATTCCGGTCGTTCTTTATGGGCAGGCAGCAGCCCTGTCCGCGCAGGAAATCCGTGACAACGCGCAGCGGGCGGATGACTTCGTCCAGGCTCCCTTCGATGATGGGCTCCTGGTCGAGCGGATTGCCAGTTTGGTCGGGCGCGCGATCACGGTTTCGGCGCCTCGGCCCCCGCTCGGCATGAGCGATTCCTCCGTCGATATTCATCCCGCCACGCCCGCACCTCCCTCGACGATGCCGAATGGCGAGACCAGCATTGCGCCTTTTCCAGAGACTCAGGTGCGCGCGGCGGTCGGGCAACGGCTCCCGCCCCGATCGGCATCACCCTCTGCGGTCGCGCCCACGCAGCGGCGCATGCGACGAGTCCCCTGCCACTTTTCGATGTCCATCCGAAACGGTGGCAAGGTCTATACGTCTCAAACTCTCGACATTTCTCATGGCGGCATCTTCTTGGCGACCGAAGAGATGCTCCAGATCGGCGAACTCATCGACATGACGTTCCAGCTCCCGGACTCCAATCACGCGGTCGAAGCCGTCGGCCGAGTGGCTTGGCAGAACACCGGCGCTCAACCCGGAACGCCGATCGGCTTTGGGGTCAAGTTCAGCCGAATCGATCCCTCAGACCTCCAGCTCATCGTCGATTACGTGAATCGAGTATCGAACGTCGTCTATTCGCCCTCTTGTTGAGCCTCAGCCCTTTGCGCACGCTTCCGAACCTCTTCTCCGCAACGCGGAGCACCGCCCGGCACCCATAGGACCTCGGGCTGGCCTTCGCGAAGCGCCGCCGCTCGTCCCAGGACGAAGAACCAATCACTCAGCCGATTCAAGTAGCGCAGAACTTCGTCGCGCTGCGGTTCGATCGCATGCAGTGCGATCACCCGGCGCTCGGCGCGCCGTCCCACTGTGCGCGCCTGGTGGAACAAGGCGGACGTCATTCCGCCTCCGGGGAGAATGAACGAGCGAAGGGTCGGGAGCCGCGCGTTCTCCGTGTCCATCTCGGTCTCGAGACGACTGACATCGTCGGGCGAGATCAGCACCTGCTGCGGGTGGATGTCTTCAGGGCGTGTGGCGAGCTCACCGCCCAAATCAAACAATTCATTTTGAATGCGCATGAGGGCGTTCAAGGTTTTTCTTCCCGTCGGATCGCTCGCATCAGCGCCCTCGTGCGCCTCCGGTCGAATCTCAGCCCGCGAGAGACCGAGCAGGTGCTCACGCAGAACGCCCGTCACCGCGTTCAGCTCATCGACCGTACCGTAAGCTTCGATGCGGACATCGGTCTTCTCGACCTCCTGTCCGCCGACAAGCCGCGTTCGACCCGCGTCGCCTACGCCCGTGTACACTCGGTTGATGATGATCGCCATCGGACCTGTCTACTCGCGAGATCCGTCGCTGATCAACGTCAACGCCAACTGCTCATACAAATCTGCGGCGCGATCGAGATCGCCCTTCGCCACCTTCTCGTGCGTGGTATGGGCATCGTGAATCGACCCCGGCCCGACCAAAAGCGGCGTGCCGAGTCGAGCGAGGTGCGGTATGTCGGATCCGAAACGAACCAACGCGCCCTCGTAACCGGCGGGCACATGAATGGGATGCGGTTCGGCGCGCGAGAGCACTGTGAGTTCGACCCGATCGCGAACGATCGCGCGCACGGCGGCCTCGACCTCAAACGAAGGTGCCCCAAGTCGAATGAGCACCACCGCCCGCGCATGCGGCGCCACCACGTTGGGCGCCACGCCGCCCTCCAACAGGCCCACGTTGACCGTCGTTGCCCCAAAGGCCACGTGAGAGGGTAGCGGCGTATGCGTAAGTGCGTGCAGGACCTCGACGAGCGCATCGGTTGCCGAACGTCCTCGTTCGGGATACGCGCTGTGGGCCGCAATCCCGCGCGCTTCGAGCCTGAGCGCAAGGACACCTTTGGCGCCGCTCGCCAAGACGAGCTCGGTGGGCTCGCCGTTGATGATCCAGCGCGCCCCGCTGAACAGCGTGTGGGCCCGCTTCGCCCCCATCGATGTCGTCTCCTCACCCACGAGAGCCAGCAGACCGATGCCCTCGACCCCGCGGGCCCGAAGTCGTCGAGCCGCGACCCATTGCGCCGCAAAGATACCCTTCGCATCACATGCACCTCGCCCGTAGAGCCAGGTCTCGTCTTCAGTGGGCGCAATGAACGGCGGAACCGTGTCGAGGTGGGTCGTGAAAACCACTCGAAGATCGTGCGCGTCACTCCGCGCCAAGATGTTCAGCCTTGGGAGATCCGAGCGGAGGCCCTCTAAACCTTCGCCGCCCTCAACATCTTCGACATCTTCGACATCTTCGACATCCCCAACAACCCCGACATCCTCAACGCCTTCGGGTGGCACAACCTGGGTGACGACGCGCCAACCTTCGCGGATGAGCTGGTCGCGGACCCACGCGCAAAGGCGGCCTTCGTCGCCGGTCACGGATGGGATGGCCATCAGCGCCCTCGCCAAATCGAGCACGGGTGACGAAGTCTCCGACGGCGCCCGCCGACGCACGACTTCATCGACGACCTCGAGCGGGGGTGCCAAGAAGCGCTGCCGGTGGCACAGATCGGCGACCGTCCGGCAAAGCCTCGGCACCCATCGCTGTGGCCCAAGGTCCGAGAGCGGTTCGAGCACGAACGCTCGGCCGCCGAGCGCCACATGCGGAAGTGTCAACCGATCGTCGACCTGCTCCCGTTCTCCCCAAAGCAGGATGTCGAGATCGATGACCCGCGCGCCCCACCGCACGCCCGGGACGCGTCCCATCGACGACTCGATGTGCTTGAGCCAACCGAGGAGATCATGCGGTGCAAACGAGGTCTCGACCTCGATCACCGCGTTCAAGTAGTCGGGCTGAATTCCCGGTCCGATCGCGGGGCCTCGAAACACCCGACTCCGACGAAGCCATCGCGTTCGAGGTCCGTCGACACGTCGGAGCGCTTCATCGATGTTCTGGCGCGCGTCCCCGAGATTGCTCCCGACGCCGATCACCACTTCTTCCCATCCGATTTCGCTCATGCGACCACCACGCTGCCCAGCGGAAGAGACCACGAACCCACGTTCAAAGCGAGCGCCGAGGTTGACACTCAAAGGATAACCCCAGAATCTTGCGCCCATGTGCCTCGCGCTGCGCCCTCTCGCCGCCGGTTGGACTGTCGTGGCGCTCTTACCCCTCGTCGTGGGCTGCGACTTGGATCTGAAGGCCGCGCGGAAGGCGCTCGATCCAAAGGTGAAAGCGCGTGTCCAAGAACTCGAGACCCGCATGGCATCGACTGGGCCAAGCGCCGGAACCGCCGCCGACCTCGGCGAAGCCTATCTTGAAGGGGGCGCCCTCTTTGAGGCGGCGGATGCGTTTCGCCGAGCGGCGGAGCTTGGTGACAAAGGGGACCGAGTCGAGGCCGGCCTCGCGGCGGCCTACCTGGGACTCGGCTACGTGAAGAGCGCGATCGAACATCTCACGGCCTGCTTTCGACTCAATCGAGACAACCCATCTTGTCTCCTCACGCTCGCCGGTCTCATGGAGTCCGATGGACGAAAGGATGCGCTCCTGGAGGCCCGCCGCGCCTATCAGCGATTCCTCGACCTTGCGCCCAATCATCCTCGGGCGGCCTACGCCCGCAGCATGCTCGAGCAGCTCAACGCGAGCCTGGGTCCCGAGTCCGTGGGGCCCGAGTCCGCTGAAGCGCCGGAAGTCGGTCGCGGGGCATCAATGACTGATCCGCATCCGACGCCGCCGCGCGGTCATCCTCCAACGGCGCAGCATCCCGGACCGTCGGGCTCTGCGGTCAGGCCATCGAAAGGGACGGCGCCCACCGCCTCCGGGCATGAGCCGGGCGCGCCGCCCACCATCGCCGGTCACGCCCATGGCGTAGAGGGTCAAGAAGTGGGGGAGCTCAAGCCATTCGGTCTCGCGATTCAAAAAGCGATGGAGGCGGAGCGGGCCGAGAACCACCGCGGTGCCATCGCGGCCTACCGCGAAGCACTCACACTCGAGCCCAACGACCCGACGGCGTTGGCTGGCCTCGCGCGTTCCCTTTGGCGCGCTGAGCAAACGAAAGAGGCGCTCGACGTTGCCGAGGCGGCCTATCGTCAGGCGCCGACCGATCCCGAAGTCCGCTATGTTTTCGGCCTCATCATGCTCAAGAGCGGCCGTAACCCCGAGATCGGGCTCTCGGCCTGGAAAGCGCTCGCTCGCGACGACCCGGAATATGCGGCTCGCCTCGGTCTCCCGGCTTCGATCGAACAGCTCGAGCGTTTTCGGAGCGACGGCGCAGCCCCGGCGTCTAAGGGTCACGACGCAACAGACGCATCAAGGGGCGCATCCGCCGCCCCAACGCCGCACTGAGGGCCCGAACACTTCGTTTCAGGTCAGACCTCGCGCATGATAGCGCGGGATCGAGGCCGCTTCGCCCGCGTGCTCATCTGATCCAGCCCGGCGGGACACCCGCTTTTCGCGCTTCATCCGGAATCGTCTCTTCGATCTCGATCACAAGCGCGTCGATCTCTTTTTCGAGCGTATCCAGCGTTTCCTTCAGCTTCTTCTTCTTGTCCGCCTGTCCGGGGAGGAGCGTGTAGCTCGCTTGGACCGCAATTCGATTGTATTCCTCTTGGGTCTTGCCAAAGGCCTTGAGCTTCTCCGCCATCTGGGTGCGCGCCGTTTCGATGCGTGAACGCCACGAGGCCTCATCGGACTTCTGCGCCAATCTCCGGGCCCGGATCCCCTTCAAGAGCTCATCGAGTGCGGCAAGACGGCGTTGTCGTTCCGCTTCTTCCAGCTCTGCGGCCAACACGGCTTTTCGCTTTTGCTCCGCCTCACGCTCCTTCAAAACATCGGAGCCCACGCGCGCCTCGAGCGCGCGCCGGCGTTCTTCGCGCTGCGCTTCCTGTGACCGGTAGTAGGCCTGACGATCACGAGGGAGTTCGCCAAGGTCCTCGGTATACACGATGCTTCCGTCGCGCTTGGTGTACTTGTAGATCTCAGCATATGCGTCTTCGGCCGTCCAAAAGACGCCAAGGGTCCCCAGAACGCCAAGAGCCCCAAAGCTGATGGCCAACATCGTCGGCCATGATGCGCATTGCCCTTTCATATGGGATGAGATCATAACCTCCGATCGCCGGGCTTGCCACGCCCGGCGCCCCGGCTTCGGGCCTCAGAACGTCGACCCCTTTGTGTCGACGTCATGATAACGTCCACCCGCAATGCCGCAGCTTCCCTTCACATTTGCCGGCGGCCGACGCCCCGCCGCCCCCCCGGAGCGCACCCCAAAGGTTCTCACGGTCTCCGCGCTCCAGCGGCTTCTCCGGCAGGAGATGGAGCAAGCACACGGCCTTGTCCTCGTCTCCGGAGAGATCTCAAACTTCTTGGTCCACGCCCGATCGGGACATGCGTACTTCACGCTCAAGGACGATGCCGCGACCCTCAAATGTGTCATGTGGGGTGACAATCTCGTACGTCTCGGACGACGCCCTCAGGACGGGCAACAAGTGATCGCGCGGGGCCGACTGACCATCTACGAGCGCGCGAGCACGGTGCAGTTGTCGGTGCTCCACCTAGAACCTCAGGGGTTGGGCGCGCTGCAGATCGCGTTCTCGCGCCTCGTGGAAACGCTGCGAGAAGAAGGACTCACCGACCCGGGCCGAAAGCGTCCCCTGCCCGCCTATCCTCGCGTCATCGGCGTCGTCACGAGCCGCCACGGTGCCGCGCTGCGAGACATCCTTCGAACCATTCTTCGTCGAGACCCGTACGCGCACATCGTCCTCTCTTTTGCGTCAGTCCAAGGACAGGGGGCCGCACAAGAAATTGTGAGCGCGCTTCAGCGGCTCGATGCCCTCGGCGCTGTCGATGTCATCATCTTGGCCCGCGGAGGCGGGAGCATTGAAGACCTTTGGTCCTTCAACGAAGAGATCGTGGCGCGCGCCGTCGCGTCCACGCGAGCGCCGGTCGTTACGGGCGTTGGCCATGAAACCGACACGACGGTCGTCGATTTGGTCGCCGATCATCGCGCGTCGACGCCAACCGCCGCGGCCGAGGTCGTTACCCCCCTCCGCCAACGAACCCGGGCGACATGGGCCGACCTCACGCATCGACTTCACCGTGCGATGAATGCGCGGATCGGCGTCGCCTCGCGCCGCATCATGGCGCTCGAAGCCAAGCTCCGCGATCCACGCGCAGCTCTTCGGCGTCGAAGCCAATACGTCGACGATCTCGCGACTCGAGCCGAGCGTGCAATCCGGGCTGCGCTCCGCCGCAACGCCCAGCGATTATCAACGCTCGAGCACGGGCTCTTGCGAAAGGACCCTTTGCTCCGGACCAAAGCCATGGCGCATCGACTCTCCGCGCTCGAAGCGCGACGAGACACCGCCCTCGCGCAGCGGCTCGACCGAGCGAACACACGCCTTCAGTTCGCGATCGCTCAGCTCGAGTCACTCAGCCCACTGGCGGTCTTGGCCCGTGGCTACGCGATCGCGCGCGACCCAACCGGGCGCCTCCTGCGCCGCGCCGTCGACGTCAAGGTCAACGATGAGATCCGGATCGAGCTCGCCGAGGGCAACATCCGCGCCCAGGTGCTCGAGATCGGTGATCCCAACCGCACCAACCGCGCCCAAGCGCGCGACGAGACTTGACGATGAGTGACCGGCGGCCGCAAGAATCAACCACCTTGAACGCCCCGGAGAACACATCCTTCGAAGAGTTGGTGTCCCGTCTTGAAGACGTCGTGCGAAAGCTCGAATCGAGCGACCTTCCTTTGGAGGCTGCGATCGCAACCTACCAGCAAGGTGTCGCGCTGGCGCAGGAAGGCCACGCGCGCCTGACCCTCGCCGAGCGGACGATCGAGGAGCTTACGCGCGGCAATCAAACGAAACCTGCCGACGTCGACGCCTTGCTCGCATCGCGCACCGACACTGAGGCCCCCGAGCCCAACGAGGCCGAGCGGTGAAGCCGGTCCTCGCGGAAGCGATGCCCTCGCTCCTGGTGGAGGCCGCGGCACTCGTCGAATCCGCGCTCGAGACCGTCTTCAGCACCATCGCCCGTCGCCGTGCCTCCGACGGGCCGTCCGAGGGACACGACGCGCCCGCGGCGCTCCTCGAATCGATGAGGTACGCGCTCGGGGGCGGCGGAAAGCGACTCCGGCCCGCGCTGGTCCTCGGGGGTGCGCGCGCGGTTGGCGGGCGCGCCAAGGATGTCCTCGGGGGTCTGTGCGCCGTGGAGATGGTCCACGCCTATTCGCTCGTTCACGACGACCTCCCCGCCCTCGACAACGACGACATGCGCCGCGGCAAGCCGAGCTGCCACAAGCAATTCGGCGAAGCGGCGGCGATCCTGACCGGAGACGCGCTGCTCACCGAAGCCATCGTCATCCTGGCGACCCCGAATCTCTTTGGCCGTCGTGAGAAGGTTCGTGCGCGCGACCGCATGCGCGCGGCTCGTGAGCTCTTCCGATGCGCGGGCGCGGCGGGTATGATCGGGGGCCAACACGTGGATGTCATGCTCATGTCGGGGCCGAGCGATCGCACACCGGAGGTCGAGGTCGAGGTCGAGGTCGACCGCGAAGCGATGCGAACCCAGCTCCGCTCGGTTCACCGGCGGAAGACGGGCCGCCTCATCCAAGCGTCGGTGGCGCTTGGCGGGATCCTCTCGGGTGCCGCCGGTGACGATCTGCGCGCGCTCCGCGCGTTTGGCGCCGATCTCGGTCTCGCGTTTCAGCTCATCGATGATGTCCTCGACCACGATGGGATCGCGAAGCTCGAAGGCGTTTCGGAAACGAAGGCCGAAGCGGCCGCGGTGAGCCGCATGGCCATCGCCGCCCTCGACCGATTTGGCGATCGCGCCCATCCGCTGGCCGAGCTTGCCCGTTTTCTCGTCGGGAGGTGCGCATGATCCGCGGTCCTCGGCGATCCCAGCCACGGCTTGGAGACCAAGCGGTTACGCTCTTGAGCCCAACTGCCTGGTTGGGCCGCCAAACACTTTGGTGGTCACTTGGGCGGTCGCTCGTTGTTCTGGCCACCCTCGTACAGGCCACCGCGCTCTTGAGCTGCGGCCAAGACAGTGCCTGCCAAGTGAGCAGCCAGTGCCCAACGCATCATCATTGCGACTTCGTGCACAACGTGTGCGTCCTCGGATGTCAGACAGACTCCGAGTGCGGCCATGGCGGATATTGTGAGGCCCGTTTCGGGATCTGCCGACCCGGCGACATACAGATCAAGCAAGATGCAGGCGCGAATATGGACTGCGGGACGACGGCGACGAGCACAGCGACACTCGACGGCGGCCCGACCTGTGTCTCAACCTCTTCGACGACGACGCAAGACACGGGCGAGACCTCGTCGGGCGGCGACGCGAACAACGTCAGCGACTGAATCGCGCGATGCGGGCCGCCTCGAAAACACCGAAAAAGCAAGCGGCCGACGTTCTCGTCTTCGAGGCTGGGCTCGCCGAAACAATCGAAGCCGCACGCGCGCTCATCATGACCGGGCACGTCATCGCCGAAGGCGACCGTGGCCAAATGAGGCGGGTGGAGAAGCCGGGCGACCGTCTGGATCCGCGGTCTTCTTTTCGCCTTGCGCACCAGCAGGCGCACACCGGTCGCTTCGTTTCGCGGGGAGGCCTGAAGCTCGAACACGCGCTGCGGGCGTTCGACCTCGACGTCACCGCCAAGACAGCGATCGACGTCGGCATCGGCAGCGGAGGATTCACCGACTGCCTGCTTCAGCGCGAAGCGGCGTGGGTCTATGGCGTCGACGTGGGCTACGGACAAGTTGCTTGGCGAATCCGGAACGATCCCCGTGTCGTCCTTCTCGAGCGGACGAACCTTCGTCATCTCGACGCCGCAATGCTTCTAAGCGCGGCCGAGGCAAGCGCGGCGCGCTCCGGGCGCCCTCCCGCCGGAGCGCCGACGTTTGCGGTCATCGATGTCTCGTTCATCTCGCTCACGACCGTCGTCGCCGCTATCACGGTCCAACTGCCCAGCATCACGGAGATGGTGGCCCTCATCAAACCGCAGTTCGAATGCCCGCGCGAAGCGCTTGAAGGGGGTGTCGTCACGGGTCCTGAACCGCGGCGCGCAGCCATCGATCGCGTCCATGGCACGGCCGATGACCAAGGATGGGCGCGCCATGGGTTGGTGGAGTCTCCGATCCTGGGGCGCGACGGAAACGTCGAATACCTGACCTGGCTTCATCGAGCCGCGCCCGACGGCGAAGCTGTGCCGTGAAACAGCGTCCGGTTGTTCGAGGTCCGGTTCGAAACGTTCGAAATTCGTTCGACCTTTCGTGCCACCGACCTAGCTGCGAGTTGCCCCGTCAGTCTCCGACCTCTGCCTTCGCCTCGAGAACCATCTCGTAGGCACGCCTCTTCGGAATACCGTGGGCGCCGGCAATCGTTCGCGCGATCTCACTCGCAGACATGTTGGCGTCGATGAGCCGTCGTACGTCCGCGAGAACGTCTGAGAGCCCCTTCTCTTCGTGGGTACGGCTCTCTGATGGCCCGACGACGATAACGAACTCTCCGCGCAGCGTCTCGGGCAACGCGGCAAGCACCTCCGCGGTCGTCCCTCGAAAGAACGCTTCGAAGCGCTTCGTGAGCTCTTTGCCGACGCAGATGGACCGTTCGCCCAGCGTTCGCGCGATGGCGTTCAACGTATCGCGAACGCGGCCCGGCGCTTCGTAAACGACGAGCGTAAAGTCCGCCGCAACAAAGCGTGTAAGAACCTCGCGCCGCCGACCCGCGTCACGCGGGAGGAATCCAAGAAACAGAAACGAGTAGGTAGGTAGACCCGCGCATGCAAGGGCCGCGAGGATCGCGCTCGCACCGGGGATGGGCGCGACTTCGATCCCCCGTGCAATTGCGTCCCGAACGAGATCTTCGCCCGGGTCGCTTACGAGCGGAGTCCCCGCGTCGCTGACGAGGGCGACACAGTCGCCGGCCTCGAGACGCGCGAGGATTCGTGCCTTCGTCGAGGCATCACTGTGGGCATGGTACGCCACCACGGCGGTCGAAATCGCGTAGTGTTGCAGAAGCTTCCGTGCCACACGCGTGTCTTCGCAGGCGATGAGCTGAACAGATTTGAGCGTCTCGACGGCGCGAAACGTCATATCGCCGAGGTTCCCGATCGGGGTCGCGACCACGTACAAAATCCCCGTCATGACCTGGGCTCGGCATCCATGGGTTAGCGACTATACCAGGAGGACGCGTCGAACGCGTTCCGGAAGATCGTCAAAGAGCCAGACGACGCCAAAGATGGCCCCGACGCGGGCACTGCGCCCAAGATCGCGACCACGTCGAATCGAACGGCGGGCATGCTGGCCGATGAGAACCGCGTCAAGTAGGCGGCCGCCGCCCGCACGATCTTGCGCTGTTTCTTTCCGTCGACCGTCTCGGCCGGTCCGCCAAACGTCGCAACGCTTCGCGCGCGCACTTCGACGAAGCAGAGAACCTCCTCATCCCACGCGATCCGATCGATCTCCCCACCTCCGCCACGCCAGTTGCGCGCCACGATCCGATACCCCTCGGCGATCAGTGCCTTTTCAGCGATCTCTTCCGAGACCGCGCCTCTCTCTTGCGTTGGACTCACCACAGTCCCGCGCCGTTTTGCATAAGTTGTGCCGTGGAGTTCGGAAGCCTTTCCGCGTGTTCCACGGGCATTGACGCAAGCCACGCGGTCCGACAGCATGCCGCGCGAATGGAACGAGCCCAACGCGTGGATCGAAGCACGCACGATCACGAGCCGGCGCACCTTCTATCTGCGAGTCCTGCGAGTCCTCATCGACCCGCCGCGCATCAATCCGCTGGGCCCGCATTCTCTTCGCCACCTACTTCCTCCCTGGCGGCTGTTTCTCCGCCACCACCGACGAGTGTCCAGGAGCAGGCACTCGAAACGCTCGTCCTCGCGCGACTTCGCGCTTACGTCTCGGAGCATCAGGGCCTCGTTCCTGAGAACATGTACGCTCTGATTATGCCTCAGCTCGAGCGCCCGCTCGTCCAAGTTGCGATGGAGGTTGCGCAGGGCCGCCAATGCGCAGCGGCTGCGGTTCTAGGCATCCATCGCAACACGTTGCGGGCGCGGCTGAAGGCCCTTGGGCTCGGCGGCGACACGGGGCGTCCGTGAACGGAATCTATGCGCTCCTCGATGTCGGCGGCTGCGTCGCACCGCGTGATGCACTCGCAGTCTTCGATCTCCTCGTCGAGGGCGGCATCCAAACGATACAAATTCGCGGAAAGACGCTGCTAGACCGCGACCTCTTCGACGTCGCGCGGGGGATTATCGAACGACGTCCACCGAATGTTCGCGTACTCGTGAACGACCGAGCCGACATCGCGAAGCTCGCCGGCGCGGACGGTGTTCACGTTGGGCAGAGCGATCTCTCGCCGACGGACCTTCGCCCTTGGTGTCCATCGCCGTTCATCATCGGACTCTCCTGCCACACGCTCGACGACGCGGTGCGGGCGCATGCATCAAGTGTCGAGTCGAACCTGGTCGACTATATTGGCTTCGGACCGGTCTTCGAAACGTCCACCAAGGCCCGCCCGTCACCCACCGTTGGTCTCGCGAAATTGCGGGAGGTCGTGGAGCGCGTTCATCCTCTCCCGGTCGTAGCCATCGGCGGAATTACAGTCGAGCGCATCCCGGCGGTCTGGGAAACCGGTGCCGCGGCGATCGCGATGGCCAGTGGCCTCACCTCATTCACGACGCCGACGACCGACCCTCCAGGGCCCGAGGCGAAAGCAGAGTCGATACGTTCACGGATTCGCCGAGCCACCGAGAGTATCCAAAGCTCGGCCCGCAGCACGGCGGAAGGCATCACGGCGCTGCGATGAACCGAAAGGCTCGTCCCCGCATCCTCGTTACGATGGATCTCGGCGAACGTCTCCGGCGCGGCGTTCCACTCAAAACACACGAGCTCAAGGCGGCCTATGCGGATCGCATCGTCGAGGCGGGCGGAACGCCACTGCTCGCTGCACCTACGACGGATAAAGACGTCCTGGCCGACCACTGCGAGTGGATGGAGGGCCTCGTCGTCACCGGCGGCGCGTTCGACATTCCACCCGAGTACTTTGGGCAGGCGCGCAACCTCGGTGTTCGGCTCGATGAATCGAAGCTCGAACGAACGCACTTCGAAGCCGAGCTGATCCGAAGCGCCTTGGCTCGAGACGTGCCGATGCTCTGCGTTTGCGGCGGCATGCAGCTCTTGAATGTCGTCCGAGGCGGAACGCTTCTGCAGGACATCCGCGCGATGCACCCCGAGGCTCGCGACCACGAGCAGCCGACCTCCCCGCAACAGCCCAACCATTCAGTACGGATCGAGGGGACCTCTTCGCTCGCGCAGCTGGTGGGCGCGCACGAATTCGAAGTCAATTCCACCCACCACCAGGCCGTCGATGTCCTCGGTGAGGGCCTCGAAGTTCTCGGGCGCGCCGACGACGACATCATCGAGGCCATCGGGCTGACCGGCGACCCGTCGCTTCGTGTGCTCGGGGTCCAGTGGCACCCGGAGCTGCTCTCGGACACCGTATCCATCCGGATTTACAGACATTTTGTTGATATGAGCGCACGCCCCCGCCGGTGAGGGAGATCACTGAATTTGCCCGTTAAAACGCGTGACCCGTCGCTCCTACTGGCTCTACGATGTGGGTGCAGGTCGGGCCCATGAGAAGAGAACGCCTGCGGGAGAGGTCATCATGTCACGTCTTGCTTGGCTGAAGATTGGAGTCCCCATCTCGGCCACTATGTTCAGTGTCGGGTGCGGGTCAGCAGCGGTCGAGCTGATGACGCTGTCACCGGCAAAAATCGTCGTGAGCACACCGCCACCCCCAGACCCGGTCGTGGAAGAAGACCCTCCACCGACGGGGATCACGGTGACGGACTCGAAGGTCGAGATTGATCAGAAGATCGCGTTTCAGTCCTGGAAGGCAGAGATTCTCGACGAGTCGACCAGTATCCTCGACGAGATTGCGCGGGTCCTCCAGGAGAACCCAAAGATTACGCGGATCGAGATCCAGGGGCACACCGCCGAAGCGCCGAACCGCCGGCGGCTCATGAAGCTCTCAAAGCAGCGCGCTGAGGCGGTTCGAGCCTACCTGATCCAACAAGGCATCGACCCCCAACGACTCTCAGCCAAGGGCTACGGCGCAACGCGGCCGATCGCCGACAACGAATCACCCGAAGGGCGCGAACAAAATCGCAGGGTCGAGTTCGTAATCCTCGAGCGTTCGCAACATGCGGACATGGTCGCCAACGACGATGGGAGCTCCGACGAATGATGATCGACACGCAAGACACCGCCAGACACGGGCGCGCCCGCAAGGATCGAATGACTCCGCTCGCGCGACTCACTCTTCATCTTAGCCGCACCACACTGGTCGCGATCACCGCTCTGACGGTCATTGGCTGCGCGAGCGGGGGCCTCAGTGCCCGCGACCGGCGCAACCTCGACAACGCAACGAAAAGCGCCGAGCCTAAGTTTCTTGCGTGCTACGAGCAGACGCTTGCCGTCGCGCCCGATGTGCGAGGCAAGATCGTTCTTGGATTCGACCTCAAGACCAACTCGACGGCCGTGACCAACGCGCATGTCACGAGCAGCGACGTCCACGCCGAGGGCCTGGAAGCGTGTGTCGTGAAGGCAGCATCTGAGATGAGCGTAGCTTCGATTCCCGACGGACCGGCGTCCATCACGTACCCGATCGAATTCAGCCGGGAGGGAACGACCCTCGGCGCCGCACCGTAGTGGGCTCGGCCTAGGACCCCGCGGCCACCTGGACGGACAACGCGTCGAGGGCATCTCGCGACGCAGCAAGGAGACTCTTGGCGGCCGTGAGGCCCGATGACCACACCTCGGCCGCCGAAAGCGATCCGCTCGTCCTCAACCTCACCGACAAAGAGACTCGACCGCCGCTGTCTTGGCCCTCCTCGGGGACGACATCAATCGACAGCCGAAGGGGAACGAAGATCGCGGAGATCGGTAGGAACCCGTCTCGCATCGGTTGTTCGCTATGGGTCAGCGCGGAACCGGAACCGCGCTCAACGCGAAGCTCCATCCGTAGCTCGCCGTCGGGATGAAGCGTGCACAGGTTGAGGTCTCGGTTCAAGACGCCTTCCCCCAGCGCATCGACCAGGCGTCCGCTCTCGATCCGTCCGGGACCGCGCGCCGCGAACGGATAGATGCCCGGCCGACACAGCGCGCCATCAAGCCTGATGTATTTGAGATTGAGGACAAGCTCCGCAAGTCCCCCTTCGAGTGCGGGGACGGCGTCGAAGACATTGCTTACGCCCTCCAGCCGAACGCCTGTCACCGCCACCCCCTCGATGTGGTTGAGCAGCGCTTCTCGCAACACAGTGTGAAGAAGCTCGGCCTGAAATGGGGTCAAGGCGCGGATGAAGATCTCACCGGTGTGCGGATCCTCCGGGGTCCATTTCACTTCGTGGGCGACCACCGGGTCCACAATGAACTCTCCCATACGTGTTGTCGAGCCCTGCCCTCCAGAGATTCGCACCTGCACCGCAGAACTTGCGCGCTCAGTCTCCATTTCCTTTCAAAGTCTCGCGGCGTTCGAAGGCCGGCTTCGACGGCTTCGGCTGCGTCCCGGTCTCCGTCGTCGCTCCTGAACTCGTGCGCGTGTGAAGCGGGGCCAGTTCCGGAACGACTTCATCCGGCGAAGAGAGCTGGGCACAGACATCGAGCGCCTGAAGGTAGGCTTCGCGACAGGCCTGAGCATCACGACTGTGCACGGTCTCGTGCGGCGTACCGGGCGCGAAATAGAGTGGATTGACGCACTGGCTGTACTCGCTTTGCGCACGACTTCGGCAGGCTCCCTCTTCGGATCGCGCGCTGGTCGAAGCCGCGCACCCAAGAGCTCCGACGCCGAGACCAAGGGCGGTTGCGGCGGAAATGGCGGTTGCGCGTCGAACCGTGCCAACCGTGGCGTAGGGCGTTGCAGGAACGAACCACGCGTGCGCAAGCGCCGACACGAAGCGACGAACGTGGAAGCGGCCTTCGCCTCCTTGGCTTTGATCTGTATTGGCGCGCCGACGATGTGTTTCCGTCATGTGCGATGAAGTAGCGCCGATTGACCTCGCAATCAAATGACGTGAGCATGCGAGCGGATGCCGACGCCCGCCGACCAGGACACGCGAATCTTTGTTCGCAACGGCCGCCGTCACTATCGAAAGCGATATTCACTGTTCGAATTCCGGTTGGGCCTGGTGATCTTGGTTGCGCTTGCGATGACCGCTGGTTGGGTCGCGTACAAGGGACGTCACCCCGACCCATCGCTCCTCGGGACCGAACCGGCGCTTGGCGAGGGCGCTTCAGTCCACCCGCCGGCCGACCGAGGCCCGTTGCCGCAAGATATCGCCCCGCCTGGTTGGCGCGAGACAGTCGTGTCCAGCTTCGACCCAGATCACCTCTACGAGAAGATCAACGGCCGCGCCGACTACTACAAGTCGTTCGGCTGTGAGCGACTCGTCTTCGCAACCCTGGTTCAAGCCGCTGCGCCCGAGACGGTGATCGACATCGAGCTCTACGTGCTTCCCAACGCGGCGAATGCACTCGGCACCTATGCGGGCGAGCGCGGCACCCCCTCGACCGCGAGTGTCCTTGAGTCCGGTATCGGCCACGCTGCGCGCAATGCCCTCTACTTCGTCCAAGGGCGAGCCTACATCCGCCTCATCGGATCGGAGGACTCACCCGTGGTTCATGAGGCACTTCGGCACATCCTCGCCTCGTTCCAATCCACCATGCCGAGCGAGCCTCTTCCCTGGGGGTACGATCTCCTGGCCGAAACACTGAGATACGACGTCGGCCAAATCGAATACCAAAGCGAAAATGCCTTCTCGTTCGATTTCGGACGTCAGGTCTACGCGGCGCCCATCGACGACGAGGGAGGTCAAATTTTCGTGGTTGCCTCCCCATCCGACAAGGATGCAACGAACCTTGCCCACGCGTTTGTGGCTGGTTTCCTCGAATACGGAACGCGCGCGGAGAAAGATCGCCCGGGAACTTGGGTTCAAGACCGCTATCTAGGTACCATCTCGACCGCGATGGCTCACGGGGCATGGGTCATGGGTGTACGAGGCGCAAAGACCGCCGCCGAGGCCACCCCCCGACTCGAGTCGCTGCGACAGGGACTGGACGCGAAAGGGGCCGAGTTCCATGCTCGCGCGATGGACGAGAACGCGCGCGAACCTGCGAAGACGGAAGAGTAACGTCTCAAGTCACGTCTCGGTTCCGGAAGAGGCCCTTGAGACCGAGGAACGAGCGCGGCGAAGGAGGAAGACATGGCACGGTCCGGCGGCAAGCCCAGCGACAGGAAGGAAGCTCCAGAGCGGATAGACCGTCGAGCCGCGCTGCGCCAGATCGGCACCGTCTCCGCGATCGCAGCCGGTGCCGGGTGGGCGGCACTCGCACCACCCACGTGGCCAGGCTCATTGCGTGACCCGGACGGCGAGCGTGGAAAGCCCAAGCAACCCGTCTTTCGTCTCCCGGAGAACGGCTTCCTCGTGCCCAACGTTCCCGGCGGTGCCGTGCTCGGCATCGCGCGTGGCCAAAATGTCGTCGCGATGCTCAAGGCCGCTGTCGATGCGATCGGCGGCATGGGCCGCTTCATCCAGCCCGGCGACATCGTCGTCGTGAAACCCAATGTCGCGTTCGAACGTGCAGCCGCTCTGGGCGCGACAAGCAACCCCGAGGTCTTGAAAGCGCTCGTGGAGCTCGTTCGTGACGCGGGCGCCAAAGAAGTTCGCGTCGCAGACAATCCGATCGAGTCTCCCGAGAGCTGCTTCGTTCGGAGCGGTATTCAGCGGGCCAGCCTCGAGGCTGGCGCTCGTCTCTATCTTCCCAAGAAAAGCGACTTCGAAACGCTTCACATTCCCGGTGCGCGGTGGATCGAGCACTGGCCTTTCTTCTGGCAGCCTTTTCGTGACGCAACAAAAGTCATCGGCCTCGCGCCAGTGAAAGACCACAATCTTTGCCGCGCCTCCATGACGACGAAGAACTGGTATGGCTTGCTCGGCGGGCGACGCAACCAGTTTCACCAAGACATCCATGGTATCATCACCGACCTCGCGCTCATGATGCGCCCGACGTTCGTGGTGCTGGACGGAACCCGTGTTCTGTTTCGAAGCGGTCCGACCGGCGGAAGCCTCGATGATGTGCGCCCCGGCCAGACGATCGTTGCGGCAACGGACAGCCTCGCCGCCGACGCCTTCGGCTGGCAAGATCTCCTCGGCCGCGCCGACGAATCGCTTCCCGCCTACTTCGAGCAAGCCGCCCGGAAGAACCTCGGCAACCCGGATTGGCGTTCGTTGCCTTTCAAGGAGGCGCAGGTCGGATGAGCCACGAAGTAAACGTTCCGAAACCGAGCGGCGCCCCGGCTCGACCACGCGCAGAGACGCGCGACGGTTTGATTCGGCCCGCCTGGCTCAAGCCCAACCGGGACGGTTCACCGTGGTATGCACGGACCTTCCGCATCACGACCACCCGCATCATCAGCCAGGCATTCTTCTTCGCGCTCTTCTCGTTCTTGCTCTTCTTCACGTGGTTCTCTCGCCTGGGCGGCTACCCCGTATCCCTCTTCTTGGAGGTCGATCCGCTCGTCGCGTTCGCGACCGCCATCTCGACCCACACGGTCTACCGATGGCTCTGGCGCGCGCTCTTCGTTCTCGTGCCGACCCTCCTCCTCGGGCGGGTCTTCTGCAACTGGATGTGTCCATACGGAACGATGCACCAGTTCTTCGGGTGGATCTTCAACATTCGCTCGAACAAGGGGAACATCGAAAAGAACCGCTATCGGCCCGTGTTTCAACTCAAGTACTACATCCTCACGCTGTTCCTGATCCTCGCAGGATTCGGCGCGCTTCAGATCGGACTCCTCGACCCAATTTGCCTCCTGACGCGCACCTTCGTGGTCACCTTCTTCCCCGCCTCCGACCTGCTTGCCGAGCACCTGCGAAGCACCCTGCTCGGGCACGGTCTCGATGTTCCGACCTCGTTTCTCTCGTCGGCACCCGGCGCCGCGGAGCAACGTGTGTTTGCCGGGGCATGGTTCGTCGGCCTCATCATATTCGGCCTCGTCGGCATGAACCTCGTCATCCCAAGATTCTTCTGCCGCGTGCTCTGTCCACTCGGCGCGTTCCTCGGGGTGCTCTCGCGTTTTTCACTCTGGCGCATCGACCGCGACGTCACGAAGTGTACCGACTGCGATCTTTGCCTCAAGCACTGCGAAGGCGCATCGGATCCGCACCAAGCCCTTCGCAAGAGTGAGTGCTTCGTATGTTTCAACTGCATTGATGATTGCCCAGAAGACGCGCTCTCGTTTCGGTGGCTTCCGGTCTCGATCAAAGACCGTGTCATTGGCACGGTGAAGGCGAAGACGGCGACGCTCTTTGGTCGCAAGGTGATCTCAGAGCACCTCGAGACAGAGCGCCGCACGCCCGACGTTCCGCGACGTCGCTGGCTCTTCGCCTCGATCGTGGGTGTTCTGAGCTTCCCGTTCTTGCGTCTCTCGCGCGACGTGAATGACCGCGGTTTCAACGAGAAGGCGATCCGTCCTCCCGGTTCAGTGGCGGAACCCGAGTTCCTCGAGCGCTGCATCAAATGCGACCAGTGCATCAACGTGTGCCCAACGAACGTGCTTCAACCGGCGACCCTCAAGGAGAGCGGACTCGAAGGCCTTTGGACGCCGGTGATGGATTTCTCGGTAGGTTTTTGCCAACTCAACTGCACACTATGCAGCGAAGTCTGCCCGACGGGCGCCATCCAGAAGATCTCCGTCGACCGAAAGCTCGGCATGAAAGACTACGCGGATGCGGGCCCCATCGTGTTGGGCACCGCCTTCTTCAACCGAGGACGATGCCTCCCTTGGGCGATGGAGACACCTTGCGTCGTCTGCGAAGAAGTCTGCCCGGTCACCCCAAAGGCGATCGGGACCTACGACGAAGAACACACGCGCTGGGATGGTACGACCGTCACACTCAACAAGCCCTACATGCGCCCCGAGCTCTGCATCGGATGTGGAATCTGCGAGCATGAGTGCCCAGTCCTGGACGACGCCGCCGTCTACGTCACGGCGATCGGCGAAAGCCGTTCGAAGGCGCGTTCCTTGTTGCTCGCCCAGAGAAAGGAACCAAACCAACGATGAAAAAGCGCTTCACGCGACGAGACATCCTAACCATCGGAGCGGCCGGAGCGGCCGGAGCGACGGGAGCTGCTGGCGCAGCGAGCAGCTTCGGCCGTCTCGCCTTCGGACCCACCGCGGCTTTCGCAGCCGGGAAGGATTCCGCGCTCCCTCAAGTACCTCGCAAAATCCTGGGCAAGACTGGGGAAGCAATCCCTATTCTCCTCTTCGGCGGCGCGATGCGCCTCGATCCGCGTTTCGACCCCAAGCTCGCCGAAGCCATGCGCTTCGGCGTCGATTACTTCGACGCCGCCGACTGTTACGGGGGCGGCTCTTGTGAGCCCGCCGTGGGCGCTTTTCACACGCGCGCAAAGATCCGCGACAAGATCTGGATTACGTCCAAGAGTGACGCGCACGATCCAAAGGGATTCGAGAAGACCGTCAACGAAAGCCTCCAGAAACTGAAGACCAGTTACATCAACCTCTACTTCCTCCACGCGCTCGAAAACGCCGACTTTCTCAACAAAGATCTCGAGAAAGTGGTCGCTCGACTCAAGAAGGAGGGAAAGATCCGCCACTTCGGCTTTTCGTGTCACAACGCAAACGTTCCGGAGCTGCTCGAGAAGGCGGCCGTGACCCCGTGGGTCGAGTCCGTCATGTTTCGGTACAACTTCCGCCAATACGGCGACAAGGCGCTGAACAAAGCCATGGACGCCGCGCACAAGGCCGACGTCGGGCTGATCGCCATGAAGACGCAGGGCTCCGAAGCCTCGTTTGCCGACGCCTGGAAGAAGTTCGAGAAGACGGGCAAATGGAACAAGTTTCAGGCGGTTCTCAAGGCCGTCTGGGCGGATCCAAGGATCACGGCGGCCGTCTCACACATGGACAACTTCAAGAAGCTCAAGGAGAACATCGCCGCCGCCGTAGACAAAACAGAGCTCGGCGCGCTGGACCGGCGAGCCATCGAAAAGTACGCCGCCGAGACCCGATCGTTGGCCTGCGATGGCTGTGACCACCTGTGCCGAGAAGCCGTGGGCGGGGCCATTCCCGTCGGCACCGTCATGCGCTACGTGATGTATCACGAGGCGTATGGCGAGGTGGATGAGGCCCGTGCCCTGTTCGCGAAGCTCCCCGCCGAGACGCGATCACGACTGAAGGTCCTCAATTTCGAGCGCGCGAACGACGCCTGTCCCCATGGCGTCAACGTGGCTGAGCACTTGGCGCGCGCACAGGCGCTGCTCGCATAGCCGCACCGACGAGCCCATCGTCACGGCCCCTCAGGGCGTTTGGGGGATGCGCCCCGTACCACCGCCATTCACGTCCATCCACCTCCATCGGCTCAGCAACGGGCCGCTCTGCGTTGCGGACGTCGTCCTGCGCCCCCTCCTGCGTCGGTCGTTTGTCGGATGAGGGGGCCAACGATCGGAGCCATTGCGACGTTTTCCGGCTTGAGTCGGCGTGTTTTCACGGGCAGAAGGGGCCGAGCAATCCGGAGGGCCCTTGTCAAAACCATTCGAATCCATCCTCGATGCCATCGGCCACACGCCCATGGTCCGCATCGCCCACATCGGCAAGGAGACGGGCTGCGAGTTCTTCGCGAAGTGCGAGTTCCTCAACGCAGGCGGTTCCGTGAAGGACCGTATCGGAAAGCGAATGGTGCTCGAAGCGGAACGTGCGGGTCGCATCAAACCCGGCGACACGCTGATCGAGCCGACAAGCGGCAACACGGGCATCGGCATGGCCTTGGCGGCTGCGGTCCGCGGCTACCGAATGATCATCACCATGCCGGAGAAGATGAGCCGCGAGAAGCAGGTCGTGCTCGAGGCGCTCGGTGCAGAGATCATCCGTACCCCGACCGAGGCCGCTTGGGATGCCCCGGACAGCCACATCGGCGTCGCCAAGCAGCTCCACAGCGTCATCCCGAACTCACACATCCTCGACCAGTACTCGAACCCCGACAACCCGGATGCCCACTACTTCGAGACCGCCCAAGAGATCCTCGACCAAACCAACGGTGGCGAGTTCGACTATCTGATCTCGACGGCGGGCACCGGGGGGACCATCTCCGGCATCGCACGGCGGTTCAAGGACGACGGACTCGACCACATTCGCATCGTAGGCGTCGACCCGGTGGGCTCGATCTTGGCCGGGCCAGGTGAGATCGGCACCTACAAGGTCGAAGGCATCGGATACGACTTCATTCCCGACGTCCTTGATCGCGGCCTCGTTCACGAGTGGGTGAAGACGAAGGACAAGGAGTCGTTCCTCATGGCGCGGCGCCTGATCCTCAAGGAGGGCTTTTTGTGCGGTGGAAGCAGCGGGGCCGCCATGTACGCGGCCCTCGATGTCGCTCGTCGCACCGGTCCCGGGAAGCGATTCGTCGTCATCCTCCCGGATTCGGTCCGTAACTACATGACCAAGTTCGTCGACGATCGCTGGATGCAAGAGAACGGCTTCACCGAACAACGCTGGGCCCAGAACTCGATCGGCGACGTGCTTCGCCGCTTGCCCGACCGTCCGCTCCTCACCGCCGCCAGCCGAGAGCCGGTCGCCGCCGTCGTTCGTCGAATGAAAACCCATGGAATCAGCCAGCTTCCCGTAATGGACGGCGATCGTCTCTCGGGCATCGTGACCGAATCCGACCTTCTCAGCGCGCTGGTTGAGGGCCACATTTCCCTCGAGAACAGCGTTGCCGAAGTCATGATTCGGCAAGTGGCGACCGTGTCCGTGGACCAAGATGCGGGCGCCTTGCTGGCGGTGTTCGAACGGGGCGAGGTCGGTCTCGTCACCGACGAATCTGGGCGCCTCATCGGAATCCTCACGAAGATGGACCTGGTTGACCATCTCACCTCGGTGGTCTCGGCTGCGTAGTTCCCCGGTAGGCTTCGCGCCCGTCATGAGTTCGGATAGGCTCTAGCCTTCGAGACCAGTTTGAACCCCTTCAAACGAAGATCGAGTTCGGTGGCGGGAGCCCCCACGGTGTCCGCGCTGAAACGTGCCGCCGAGCACCTGGCGGAGGCCGAACGGGCCCTGAAGAAGGGCCAGGATGCGGCGTGGGCCCAACAGCTCGATGAAGCGATCGCGGCGTACGTGAGCGCGCGCGAGTATGGCGCGGCCGCGGAAGTCGCCGAACGTCTCAAGGATCCAAAACGCGCCGCACGTCTTTGGTTTCGAGCCGGCGATTTTCGGCGCGCGGCCGAGCATCACCGCGCGCTCGACGAACCGCTGGAAGCCGCTGATCTCTTCGAGCGGGCCGGCGAATTGGTAAAGGCCGCGGAAATCTTCGAGGAGCTGGGCGATCTCGCCCGGGCGGCCGGACTCTTCGAACGCGCAGGCGAGAAGCAACGATCCGCCGACTTGCTGATGGCGATGGTCGCAGGCCATAGCCCTCGCGGAATCACGTTGACGAGCGCGGAGCGCGCGGCCGCGCTCGCCCGCGCGGGGGCGCTTTACGGCGAAATCGGCCTCGTCACGGAGGCCGTCAACGCACTCATCCAAGGTGGACATCTCGCCAACGCCGCCACGATCCTTGCGTCAGCCGGTCGACTGCGCGAGGCGAGCGATCTCATGGCGTCGAGCGGCGATCTTCTGGCTGCCGCCGACCTCGCGCGCATGGGCGGTGACGAGCGCCAAGCACTGCTTCTCCTGGCCGCGCGGGCGGAGGCCGAAGGCTACCTCGCCGAGGCCGCCGCGTACTACGAACAGGCGCACGACTTCGCCCAGGCGGCGATCATCCACGAGTTCGCCGACGATCCCTCTCGCGCCGCGGAGGCGCACGAGCGCGCGCGAAACTTCGAAACGGCCGCCTCACTGTTCCAAAAACTCGGACGTGACCATGACGCCGCACGCTGCCTTCGCGCCGGCGGGAAGCCCGAGGCCGCCGACGCCCTCCTCGAGCACGCCGATGAGCGCACGATCGCCGCCCATCGTGCCCGCGGTCATTTCCTAGCCGCCGCGCAAGAGCTGCTGAAACGCGCCCGCCGCGGCGAGCGCGCCCTGTACGAGGACGCTCGTCGATGCCTGGCGTCCTATCCGCCCACGCACCCCCATTACGTCACGGCCCAGACCCTCACCGCCGAGATCCTGGAAGAAGTCGGCGAACGACAAAGGGCCATCACCATCCTTCGGACGCTGCTGCTCGCCACCGCTTCGCCTCCTGTGGGCGCCGACGCCCACGACGCGCTCTACTTGCTCGGGCGCCTTCTCGAGGCCGAGGGCTTCTTTGCCGACGCCCGCGCCGCATATCGACGCCTCTGGACGAGCGACCCCACCTACAAAGACGCCGAACGAAGATTGCGACACCTCACCGAGAGCACAGGCGCCGGGCTCATCCCCGCATCCGGACCGACATCGTCATCATCGCCATCAGGCGCTCTCAGCCACCCGATCACGGCGCCGGCCTTCGCGCCTCTCTTGAAGGTTGGCGATGAGCCCCCCGCGAACGCTCCACCCCCACGAGGCCGCCATGCGGGTGACGCCAGTGGGAGCAACCGCCGTGACGACGACGGCCGCCCCGATGACGAGGGTTCAGACGCGCTCAGGCTGTCCGTCGCAGAGCCGCGACGCCTCCTCAGTCCCGAGAAAGAAGGAGAAGCAAGCGGAGACGTCGATGGAAACATCGATGGAAACATCGAGGGAGCCGCCGACGGAGACACCGACGGAGGGCGGAGAGAAGCTGGAGGACGACGAGACGCTTACTTCATGGCCGGCGACGAGGAGGACCCGATCGAGTTGACGTCCGAAGTCCGAACGCACCCTGGTTTCGTCACCGAGAGTCCCTTCTTTCAACCGCCTTCGCTCGAAGGACGCGTGCTTCGCGGGCGATTCAAGATCGAGCGAGAAGTCGAACGCACGTCCACGGCCTTCATCTATCTCGCACGCGACACCGTGCTCGAGCGGAGAGTGGCCATCAAGGTGCTCAGCCCAAGCGCCGGAGCAAGCGAAGAAGGGATGAAGCGATTCCTCCTCGAGGCTCGTCTCGCGGCCCGTGTTCATCATCCGGCATGCCTGGCCATCTACGACTTTGGTACGGAGCGCGGACTGACCTTCATCGCCATGGAGTTCGTCGATGCGCGTCCGCTTGCCGAAGTTCTGGGTGAAGGACCACTCCCCCTTCGGCGCGCGCTCGAGCTCGCCCGCCGCGCCGCCGATGTGCTCGCCGCCGCTCATCTCGAAGGCGTCTTCCATCAAGACATCAAACCAACGACGCTTCTCATCGACGACGCGGAGCGCCTGCGCCTCGTTGATTTCGGCGTCGCCGCCCGGGCGTCCACGACCGACCGCGAGCAGGACTCCTTCCTCGGAACGCCCAAATACATGTCGCCCGAACAAGCGAACGGCGACCCCATCGACGGGCGAAGCGATCTCTACACGCTCGGCGTCGTGTTGTTCGAGATGATCGCGGGCCGGCCACCGTTCGAAGGCACCCTTGCCGCGCTGGCTCAACGGCTCACACGGCCCCCGCCGGAACTCCCCGCCGACATCGCTGTGCCCGAAAGGGTTCGGCAGATTCTAGCTCACTGCCTAGCCCTAAAGCCGGCCGAACGGTTCCCGACCGCGGCCGAGCTCGTCCACGCGCTCGACGACGCCCTCGCCTCGCTCGGTCTCAGCCAGGACGGTGCCTCCCCTTCGGGCCCAGAGATCGGGGCCAACCCGGACCCCGGATGACGGGCGGCCGCACCCGCCAGACTGTCCGATTCACCCGACGACGGGACCCACAACGCGTTCATAAGGGCCTTTTCGAGCCCGGCACGGCCCTTGCTCTAACGTGAGCTTGGTATGAACTACTACGCGGGCCTTCACCCATCGTTCCTCACTGCGGGGCGCATTCCCCTCGAGTACGCCGCCGCTCATCCGTTGGCCAACACACAGGCGCTTGCGGTGGCGAACGCGCCCGGCTACGGCGCGCTTTACGGACCATCCTATGACGGCGTCGGATATGACGGCCTCGGATACATGGGCCCGGCCGGCGAGCAGCCGTCGGCATACTCCGATGCTTGGGCGGCCGGTCGCGCCGCCGCCGCTGGGCTTGGCGGTCTGGCAGGCTACAATGCGCTGAGCAAAGGCCTGGCCACGGACTTTCTCAGGGCAAGTGCCCCGAACTGGACGAAGAGCGTCGATTTCATCCAGAAGCACGGCCTCGACAAAGCGCAAGACGTGGCCAAGAACCTCGCAACCACCAGAGCCGGTCAAATCGCGGCCAATCTGGGCGGGCTGCCGCGCGAGATTGGGAACAATGCGTGGAATGGTCTTCGGGCCATCCCCAGCCAGGTGGCCGCCGCCGCCCGCCCCGATCACGCGAAACTGTTGCAGGCCGTCGAGGCGAGCCTCGCGGGGCGGCCCCCGCCAACGGCAGCAGCCATCAAAAGCGCAGTCGAAAGCTCTGCACATCTTGTCCCCGAAGCAGCACGGGCGAAAGCGATCGATTCCGTCGCCAGGACGGTCACGAAGCGGCAGGGCCAGGCCCTTGCCCAGAAGATGGCCAGCCAAAAAATTCCGGCTGCCGGCGTCGTGGAAGAGCTGAAAAGGCTCGGACTCGCCGCCGACGACCGGGTCGCGAAGAATGTCGCTGAGAAGGCCGTATCTTCCGCCGCGAAAGGCGTCCTCGGAAGGGGGGCCTCGATCGCGGGCCGCCTCGTTCCCGGACTCGCGATGGGCTATGACCTCAACTACGCCCTGAACGTGAGCAAGGATCCCAAGGCAAGCGGCGTAAAGAAGTTCTTTGCTTGGACAACGGCGGCGCTCTCGACGGCCAACGGCGTCGCATCGATCATCCCGGGCGTAAACGTTCTCGCTTCCGCCACGCTCGGAAGCCTCAGCTTCCTGACCGGCATGACCGCCGCCGCCGTCGACTAACGAGACGAGACGAGACGAGACGAGACGAGAGGGAACCAACATGGCTTTCACAACCAACGCGGGTGTCGCCGCTGAACAGATCATCCGAAACCGCATGACCTCCGCGCCTGTGGCGCGCCACGCTTCGGGCCGGAGCGCGGCGCTGGTCATCCCGAATGCATCCCCCCCCGACTTGACTGCGATCTACGTCGAGGTTCACACGAGCGAGGTCGCCCCAGTGAGCGAAGCCGCCGTCGATGCACGCCTGCGCGCCCTCGAACATGCTCGAGGCACGTTTTCGGCCATCGTTGGTGAACGAACCCTCGAGCCCGGCCATGAAGTTCTCGTGGACTTCGCGCTCCTCGACAAGGAACACGTCATACCGGGCACCATCGGAACCGACGTCGAGTTTCGTCTCGACGAAACCGCGCTCTTTCCTGAACTCGCAGCCAAACTGGTGGGCCACCGAGTCGGCGACCATTGTCTCGTCGACCTCACGCTCGGCGCAGACGTCGGCGATCAGCGCTACGCGTTTAAGAAGGTTCGGGCATCAGTGCAGATCAAAGCCGCGCGCGAAGTCCTGCCCGCCGACGCAAACAGCCAGGCTTTTCGCGATACGCTTGAGGCCGGGATCTCTCTCGACGGTTTGCGGGAAATCCTTCGCCAGGCCTTGCTCGCCGAGCGCGTCGCAGAGCTTCGCGCGATCGCCGTCGATCGTGTGCTCGACGCGATGCTCGAAATCATGGAAGTCGACGAGATCCCATCCACGTGCGTCGATGAACACATTCGGCAAGAGTGGGCTCGACGCGAAGGCTCCGCGATGGCCCGCATGGGTCTGCCGTTTCCGACCCAGCAGGCCTCGCTCTCGAATCATCTTCGAGATGCGGAGCTTCGTGACCGCGCCGAGCGTCACCTCGAAGTCGTCGCCGCCTTTCGTGCGCTCGTTGCACAGGGGATCGTGGTGCTCACCGAGGAGCGTTTCAAGGCCGAGATGGAGGCCTTCTGCCAATCGAATGGCGTGTCGCTCGAGGCTTTCCGCCGCGATCTTGCCGAGAACAAGAAGGAAGCGATGCAGCTTGCCGACGCACTGCTCTACCGACTGTCCCTCGAGCACATCATGAACCAGGCCCGCGTCGTCTTCGTGGACGACGACCACGAGGACCGCCCGCGCCCCGAGCAACCACGCGCCGCCGTCCCACAGGTCTGACGCACAACAACGCACCGACGGGCATCCTCAAACCGATCATCCACCGCTTTGGCCTGAGGCCCCTTCCGAGCCGAGAAGGCCGTTAGAGTCTGCCTTGACTCGAACACGCCGCATCTATATCCCTATATCCGAATATTCGGATGTTGGACCTGAGCTCAGCCCATCAACTCTGCCGGAACCTGGCTGATGCGTCGCGACTACGGCTGCTTGCGCTCCTCGCCCACGAGCCGATGACCGTCGCGGAGCTCTGCGAAGTGACTCAGCTCGGGCAATCCAGGGTCTCTACGCACCTGGGCAAGCTGCGCGAGGCGGGGCTCGTGCGCGTCGAGCGCCTCGGGAACGCATCACTCTACATGACCGAAGAGACATCGGCGCAGGTGGACGCGCATACGGTTTGGACCGCGCTCCGCACGGCCCTCCTCGACCCTCGCCTCGACGGCGACCTCGAGCGCGCCCGAGCGGTCATCCGTGCCCGAAGCGAGCGTGAGACTTGGGCCGACCGCGTCGCAGGCGAGATGGATCGCCACTACTCGCCCGGACGCACCTGGGAGTCGTCGGCCCGAGCTTTGGCTGGGCTCAGCGGGGATCTCGGCGATGTGCTCGACATTGCATCAGGGGACGGCGTCATGGCGGCGCTTCTCGCGCCGTCGTGCCGAAGCGTAACCTGCCTCGACATCAGTGAAGCGGTGCTCAAAGCCGCCGAGCGCCGGTTCGACTCGGCCACGCGCCTTTCACCCACCACGTCGGTTGCCTTTGTGCGAGGCGACATGCATGCCTTGCCTTTCGAAGCCCACCGCTTCGATCGCGCACTGATGATGAATGCGCTCACCTATGCGACCGACGTGCCGAGGGTCTTCAGCGAGGTACAGCGCGTCCTACGACCGAATGGAATACTCGTCGGCGTCACACTCGAAATCCACGAGCATAGCGACACCGTGCGTCAGTACGGGCATGTAAACCTTGGCTTCCGAGCGGCGGCGCTTCGTCGACACCTCGAACGCGCGGGCTTTCACGTTCACCGCCTCGAGACGACGCACGAGGAGCGCCGAGCGCCGCGCTTTCGCGTAATAACCTTCGTCGCCGCAAGAGCCGCGAGAGCTGCAAGAGCTGCAAGAGCAGTAGAAGTAGTGAAGCCCGAAAGACCATCCAGCCAGAAGAGGAAGAACCGATCGTGAGTAACCGAACCGACATCTTGAAGACACACCTTCACGAACGCATCTTGATCCTCGATGGTGCGATGGGGACGAAGATCCAGGCCTATCGTCTTGCCGAGCACGACTACCGAGGCGAACGCTTTGCCGAAAGTCCCATCGACCTCAAAGGCAACAACGACCTCTTGTCGCTCACGCGACCGGACGTCATCCGCGAAATTCATCGCGCCTACCTCGATGCGGGCTCCGACATTATCGAGACCAACACGTTCAACGCCAACGCCATGTCACAAGGCGACTACGGGCTCGAATCGATCGTCCACGACCTAAACCTCGCGGGCGCAGCGCTCGCACGAACCGAGGCCGACGAGTCCGCCGCACGAAGCGGCCGACCTCGCTTCGTCGCCGGTGTGCTGGGGCCGACGAACCGCACGGCGTCGTTGTCTCCCGACGTCAACAATCCCGGCTTTCGAAACGTCACGTTCGATGCGCTCGTTCAAACGTACACGGTCGCGACCGGCGCTCTCATGGACGGCGGTGTCGACATCATCCTGATCGAGACAGTTTTCGATACGCTCAACGCCAAAGCCGCGATCTTCGCCGTGAAGCAGCTCTTCGAGGAACGAGGTCAGTCCCTCCCCATCATGATCTCGGGAACGATCACCGACGCCAGCGGGCGAACGCTCTCCGGACAGACCGCCGAAGCCTTCTGGTACTCGGTCGCCCACGCGTCCCCGCTCGCGATCGGCTTCAACTGCGCACTGGGGGCGAAGGAGTTGAGACCCCATCTCGAGGCGGTGTCGAAGATCGCTGAGACCTACGTAAGCGCTCATCCGAACGCGGGCCTACCCAATGCGTTCGGTGAGTACGACCAGACGCCCGACATCATGGCGGCGCTCATTCACGATTTTGCGAAAGGCGGGCTCCTCAACATCGTCGGCGGTTGCTGTGGCACGACCGAAGCGCACATCCGCGCCATCGCCGAGGCCGTGGCCGACGTCCCTCCGCGCACTCGCCCAAGTCTCGAACCCTATTGCCATCTCTCAGGGCTCGAACCGCTGACCATTCGACCCGACTCGCTCTTCGTCAATGTTGGCGAACGCACCAACATCACCGGCTCCGCCCTCTTCCGCAAGCTCATCAAGAGCGGTGACTACGAAAGTGCGCTCGCGATTGCCAAGCAGCAGGTCGAAAACGGCGCCCAAGTGGTCGACGTCAACATGGACGAAGGCATGCTCGATTCTGAACAGGCGATCGAGAAGTTTCTTCACCTCGTCGCGACCGAGCCTGAGATCAGTCGCGTCCCGGTCATGATCGACTCTTCCAAATGGTCTGTCATCGAAGCCGGCCTCAAGTGCGTCCAGGGCAAATGCATCGTCAACTCCATCAGCCTCAAGGAAGGCGAAGCCTCATTTCTCGAATACGCAAAACGCGCACGCCGGTTTGGAGCGGCCGTCGTCGTCATGGCCTTCGACGAAGACGGACAAGCGGATACCGCGGAGCGCAAGTTCGCGATCTGTCAGCGATCATACCGAATCCTAACGCAAGACCTCGGATTTCCGCCCCAAGACATCATCTTCGATCCAAACATCTTTGCGGTCGCCACAGGCATTGAAGCCCACAACGGTTACGCTCTCGCCTTTATTGACGCCACGCGGCGCATCAAGAGCGAGCTTCCGCACGCGCTCGTGAGCGGAGGCGTAAGCAACATCTCATTTTCGTTTCGCGGCAACGATGTCGTCCGAGAAGCGATGCATTCGGCCTTTCTGTACCATGCAACGCGGGCCGGGATGGATATGGGCATCGTCAACGCGGGGCAGCTCGCCATCTATGAAGAGATCCCCAAGATTCTTCTGGAACGCGTCGAAGACGTGCTCTTCGACCGGCGCCCCGACGCGACCGACCGACTCCTCGAGATCGCGGAGACCTATAAGAATCAAGCGGGGGCGCAACGCGAACAGTCCGCCTCCGAGTGGCGAACGAAGCCCGTTCGCGAGCGATTGACCCACGCGCTCGTCAGAGGCATCGCCGACCACATCGTCGACGACACGGAGGAAGCCCGGCTTTCGTTTGAGCATCCGATCGAAGTCATCGAAGGTCCGCTCATGGACGGCATGAACATCGTCGGCGATCTCTTTGGTGCGGGAAAGATGTTTCTCCCGCAGGTCGTCAAGAGTGCCCGCGTCATGAAGAAGGCGGTGGCGCATCTGGTTCCTTTCATCGAAAAGGCCAAAGCAGAGAGCGGAGACACCCGTTCAAAAGGCAAGATCGTCCTCGCCACCGTCAAGGGCGACGTGCACGACATCGGCAAGAACATCGTGGGCGTCGTGCTCGCGTGCAACAACTACGACATTATCGACCTTGGGGTCATGGTGCCCGCGAGCCGAATCCTGAGTGCCGCGCAGAAAGAGAGCGCCGACATCATCGGGCTCTCCGGACTCATCACGCCCTCGCTCGATGAAATGGCCCACGTAGCCAAAGAGATGGAACGCGAAGGTCTCACCGTCCCCCTCCTCATCGGCGGCGCCACGACGTCCCGTGTTCACACCGCGGTCAAGATCGCGCCGCACTACAGCGGTCCAACGGTCTATGTTACCGACGCTTCGCGGAGCGTCACCGTCGCGAGCCAGCTCATGAGTGACTCAGCCCGGGAGCGGTTCGTGGCCGAGGTTCGCGATGAATACGCGCAGCTTCGGCGCGAGCGCCTCGAAGGGAAGGCCGTCGAGACAAGGCCGACGATCGAAGCCGCCCGCAAGAACGCCGTTCAACTCGATTTTCGAGGCACGCCCCCAATCCGGCCCCAGAGCCTCGGCGTAACGCCGTTGCTTGGTTATCCGCTCGAGCGACTGATTCCACGCATCGACTGGACGCCCTTCTTTGCTACGTGGGAGCTCAAAGGCCGCTATCCAGCCATTTTGGATGACACCACCGTGGGCGCCCACGCGAAGGAGCTCTTTGAAGACGCCCAGGCCATGCTGAAGCGCATCGTCAACCAGAACCTTCTCGAGGCTCGTGGCGTCTTTGGTCTCTTTCCCGCGAACTCGGTCGGCGACGATATCGAGGTCTACGATCTCGAGGCGCGTGGCCAACGGCCCAGAGCCGTCCTCCACATGCTTCGCCAGCAGTCTCAGAAGTCACGCGATCGGAAGAATCTTTGCCTTGCGGACTTCATCGCGCCAAGAAGCAGCGGCGTCGTAGACTACATCGGCGCCTTCGTGGTGACCGTCGGACTCGGTGTCGATCGTCTCGTTGCGAAGTTCGAAGCCGAGCACGACGACTATTCGAGCATCATGATCAAGGCTCTTGCCGATCGGCTTGCGGAGGCCTTCGCCGAGCATCTACACGAACGCGTACGAAGAGAATTCTGGGGCTACGCGAAGAGCGAGACTCTAAGCAACGACGCGCTCATACAAGAGGCGTATCAAGGCATTCGACCGGCTCCTGGATATCCTGCATGCCCAGATCACACCGAGAAGCAGACGATCTTCGAGTTGCTGTCTGCGACGACGACCACCGGGGTCGCGCTGACCGAGAGCATGGCCATGACGCCCGCCGCATCGGTGAGTGGTTTCTATTTCGCCAACCCCGACGCTCGGTACTTTGGCGTAGGCAAGATCGAGAAGGACCAAATCATCGACTACTCGGCACGCAAGGGGATGGATGTCAGAACGATCGAGCGATGGTTGGCGCCGAATCTCGCCTACGACCCCGACACCCGCCCGTCAGATGCGCCGTACAGCTCACCGTCCCTGCAGGAAACATCCACACCCTAGACGTTTTGTTCGGCCTCATCCGAATCCTTAGATGCCCGGGGAGGGAGTCGAACCCACACACCCGTGAGGATAGTGGATTTTGAATCCACCGCGTCTGCCATTCCGCCACCCGGGCAGCATCCGTCCGAGGCGCGCGAGACTTGCTAAAGACCGAGCCTTTGTCAACAGCGAGTACGAACAGAGTGGGATTTCTCGCCAATCATGGGGACCGTACCGACGCGCGACGCAGAATGATCCGTCCGCCTTCCTCATCGGAGAAGTTCCGCTCTGGCGTGCGAACGACCTCGACCTCCGACGCGTCGAACACGATGGCACGCTCGGCGCGCAGCAGTCGAAGCAGCTCCGCCTCGGTCTTCGGCAACGCTCGCCGCTTAGCGTGGTGCGGCCGAGACAAGGACAGTGATTCGATGCTCGAAATTTGTGCCCGTACGCGGTGGCCTCGACGCCACTCGCCAGCGCCGTCGAGAGACGATGCCGTCGACGCGGCCTCCATCCGGTAGCCTGGGGCACCTTCGATCCCACCCATCGAGGACCGCGCCGCTCCCCTGGAGCCCTCGCCCAGTCCGCAAAACGGCCGGCAGAGAAAGGCGTAGAGAACCACAAAACCGAGCGTTGAGATCGCCGGGCTCAGAACCCGAGCGCGCTCTTTGCCGCGGCGGACAGACATCTCGAGAGTCTAAGCGCTTCTCCCGAGCTCTGCCAACGCCCCTCAGTCGTCATACGTACAGGGTTATCACGGGCTCGCTGTCGAAGCCCACAGTGCTTCAATCCCGCAATTCGCTTTGGGATCTCGGTTTGACGGAGCCTTTGGTGTGTCTAACTTCCGTCGCGACCGCGGCCTCGGCGCTCCAACAAAACGTCGGGCCCCGCAATTCACGGAAAGAGAAGCGACAAGGAGCACCGCGAAGCTATGTCAAAGGTGATTGGAATCGATCTCGGGACCACCAACTCAGTGGTCGCCATCATGGAGTCCGGCGAAACAAAAGTCATTGTCAATGAAGAAGGCGCGCGAACGACGCCGTCTGTGGTCGCATGGACCGACAAGGGCGAGATTTTGGTGGGCCAAGTCGCCCGCCGACAAGCGATCACCAACCCAGAAAACACCGTCTACTCCGTCAAGCGCTTCATGGGCATGAAGTATGACGAGATTCCGACGGAGATTAAGCGCGTCCCGTACAAAGTTCATCGGGCCGACAACGGCGATGCGCACATCGAGATCCGTGGCAAGGCATACGCGCCGCCTGAGATTTCAGCCAAGGTTCTTCAGAAGCTGAAGCGAGCCGCCGAAGCCTACCTCGGAGAAGAGGTCAAGGAAGCGGTCATCACGGTCCCCGCGTATTTCAACGACGCCCAGCGACAGGCCACGAAAGACGCCGGGCGCATCGCGGGTCTCGAGGTCAAACGCATCATCAACGAGCCGACAGCGGCCGCTTTGGCGTATGGGCTCGACAAGAAGGTCAACCAAGTCATCGCCGTCTACGACTTCGGTGGTGGAACGTTCGACATTTCGGTGCTCGAAGTCGGTGACGGAGTCGTCGAAGTCGTCTCGACAAACGGCGACACTCACCTGGGCGGCGACGACTTCGACCATGCCATCATGCAATGGTTGATGGACGAGTTCCGCCGCGACACAGGCATCGATGTTTCCCACGACAAGATGGTCGTGCAGCGTCTCAAGGAGGCCGCGGAGAAGGCAAAGATCGAGCTCTCGAGCGCGTTCGAGACCGAGATCAATCTGCCGTTCTTGACGGCCGATCAGACGGGACCGAAACACCTCCAGCTCAAGATGTCGCGCGCAAAACTCGAGGCCCTGATCCGCGAGTACGTGTCGCGATCGTTCGAGTCGGTTCGGAAATGCCTCGAAGACGGCAAGAAGACACCGCGGGAGATCGACGAAGTCGTCCTGGTCGGAGGTTCGATTCGAATCCCCCTGATCCAGGAAGAAGTGAAGAAGTTCTTCGGCAAGGAGCCCAACCGAAGCGTGAACCCGGACGAAGTCGTCGCCATTGGGGCGGCGATCCAGGGCGGCGTTTTGACCGGCCAAGCGAAGGATATCGTCCTTCTCGATGTGACGCCGCTGTCGCTTGGGATCGAGACACTCGGTGGCGTCTTCACGCCTCTGATCCCACGCAATACGACGATCCCAACGCGGAAGTCCGAAACGTTCTCGACCGCCGCCGACGGACAGAGCCAAGTGGAAGTCCACGTGCTCCAGGGCGAACGCAAGATGGCCGCTGGCAACAAGACGCTTGGGCGTTTCATCCTCGACGGAATTCCGCCGGCGCCCCGCGGTGTGCCGCAAGTCGAGGTCACTTTCAACATCGATGCGAATGGCATCGTTCATGTCTCAGCGAAGGACAAAGCGACCCAGCGCGAGCAGTCGATCCAGATTCAGGCATCCTCGGGTCTGAGCGAAACCGAAATCAACCAGATGGTTGAAGATGCGAAGTCCCACGAGAAAGAAGACGAAGATCGCCGCAAGCAAGTGGAGCAACGGAACAAGCTCGATCAGCTCGTCTATCAAGTCGAACGCACGATGACGGATGCGAAAGACAAGCTGCCGATGGAACTCGGGCGCGAAGTCTCGACGGCCCTCGAGGGCGCGCGTTCGGCGTTGAAGCAAGAGGACGCAAGCGCGTGGGCTACGGCGGAGCACAACCTGATGGAGGCCTCCAAGAAGATGGCGGAGCATCTCTACCAGTCCTCAAGCACGGGTCCGACGCCCGGCGCCGACGGGCCTGGTGCAGGCCCGGGGACTGGCCAAAAGGGGACAGGCGCTGGCCAGGAGAAGAAGAAGGATGATGACAACGTCATCGACGCCGACTGGTCGGAGGCCAACTGAACGTAGGTTCGGCGTGGGCGCCAAACGAGCGTCGAGGCCAAGGAGGCTGCTAGCCTCTCAGTCCATTTGCCTCTAACCTCCTGCGGGTGCGCGCGAACGAGCGTTTCGTCGGCATCGCAGCCCTCGCCGGAGGGGCGTTGTTGGCTGAGGTCGCGCTCACCCGAATTCTCTCGGTCACGCTCTTTCACCACCTCGCTTTCCTCATTGTCTCGACGGCACTGTTCGGTGCCGGCGCGGCCGCGCTCGCCGTCGCGCTGTCCCTCCGCCTGCGCACCATCTCTACACCAAGCCTCGCAACGGTCGGAGCCCTGATCTTCGCGATCGGTCTTCCTACGACATTGCTGATCTCTCAATTCATCGCGTTCGAACCCCTCGAGCTTGGCCGGTCGAAGGTCGAGCTCCTTCGCCTGGCCGCGATCTATCTGCTGTACGCACTGCCTTTTTTTGGGGCCGGCCTTTCCATTTCGGTTCTGCTCGACCGATATGTCGCCGAGGCACCGTCACTTTACGCCTCAGATCTCCTTGGTGCGGGTGCGGGCAGCTTCGTTAGCCTTTTCGCGATTGGTTTTGCCCACGGCCCCGGTGCACTCATGATCGCAAGCGCGCTCGGCTTCGTTGCCGCGTCCGCGTTTTGCATCCACACAAGGCCATTCGTGCGCCTGGTCCCGGCCGCTTTCGCGCTGACTGCGATCATCACGGCGCCCACAATCGGGCGAGTCTTTCCGCTTCGAATATCGCACGCCAAGGTCGCTCGAACCGGGGAGCCCTTCGATCAGATTCTGCGCGACAAGCAACGAACCACGCGCACGGATTGGAACAGCTTCGCGCGAATCGATCGCGTCGAGTTCTCGCCCAACAATGTTCGCCTCATCGTGGATGGTGGCGTAGCCGTCGTGCGCGTGCCCGTCAGCGGTTGGCGTCCGACGCCCAGCGACGCGACGTTGCCGTATGACATCACGGCACCGAAGCCCAGGGTTCTGATCATCGGCTCTGGCGCTGGCTGGGAGGTCGTCGAAGCGCTCTCATTCGGAAGCGGTCAAGTCGACGCAGTCGAGATCAACCCGCTCATCAGCAAGTACGTCCCGCCGGATCTGCTCCATGAGCCCCGCGTCCGCGCGATCGTCGATGAGGGGCGAAGTTTCTTGGAGCAGAGCGAGGACCGTTATGACGTCATCGTCATGATCCACACCATTTCGAATGCCGCGACGGCCGGCGGCGCAATGCACCTCACCGAGGATTTTCTCCTCACCGCCGAGGCCGTCGACGCGCTCCTCGAGCACTTGACCGATCGCGGCGTTCTATTCATCACGCGTCCGGAGGCCCAGTTGCCTCGACTTCTCGCGACGATAGCCGAGGCCCATCAGCGCCTGCAACGCGAGGCCGAACCGCGAACCATCGCGTGGGTCGAGCAAGCCGAGCGCATGAGCTTCTACGCCGCCGTCCTGACCTCGAACGCACCGCTTACGCCGGCCCAAGCGCAAGCGATTCGCGAACGTCTCGCCACACGTTCGCGATTGGCCGAGGTTCTTGGACCAGACCATGCGCCCAACGATCCCGTGCTGCGCGCTGCGCTCGGTCGGGCACGACCCGCTGAGCCTTCGCGGGCCGAGCGCCCGCTCGACGAGGGCCAGGGCCCCGACGAAGAGTTCGGCCTCAACCTCACACCGGCCACCGACGATCGACCGTTCTTTCATCAACGTCGGCGCTTCCGTGATCTCACCTGGCATGATCTCTCCCGCGCCACGCACGCCGGTCAGGCGGCAAGGATGGCCCTTGAAGAGCAGCCCTTGGCGGAACTCTCCGTGCTGGTCCTCCTCGTCGAGACGACCTGTATCGGCCTCTTGTTCTTCGCGGGGCCTCTCCTTCTGGGTAAGAGACGCCGACTCGCGATCGCACCGTCCACAGCTATCGTCACCGCCGCCTACTATGCGTGCCTCGGGGCCGGCTTCATGTTGATCGAGATCGCGCTGGTCCAAAACCTTGGCCTTCTCCTCGGCCGGCCCGCGCTCTCCTTCGCGACCGTCTTCGCTGGACTTCTCATCGGCGCGGGACTCGGGAGCCATCGCGCCAAGCGGCTCTCCCACGCTTGGCTGGGCCCGCTCCTGGCCGCTCTTTGGGTTGGCGTACTCGCGCTCTCCTTGGGTGCCCTCGTGCACGCCGCGCTCGGATGGCCCGCCGTCCTTCGGGTCGTGGCCGCCCTCCTCATCGTGCTGCCTACCGGTTTTCTCCTGGGACGTCCGTTCCCGCTCGGCCTCCTGCGCACAAGCGCGGCCGGCCCCCACCTCATCCCTTGGGCCTTCGCGCTCAATAGTCTGGCCTCGATTGCTGGGACCGTGACCGCTCTGATCCTCGCGACCGAGGTTGGCTTCCGGGGGGTCCTCGCCATCGCCGCGGCCGGATACCTCGCGGCCACGATGGCCTTCCCATATCTCGATGGTCGAAGGAAGCTGTGCTAGGGTCGAACCAGGTGGCTTACCTGACGTTGGTGCTCCAAGGTCGGGAGGTTGGCAGGTTCGTCCTCAACCCGCTCCGAACGACCATCGGCCGCGCCCAAGACAATGACATCGTCATCAACAACCTGGCGCTGTCGCGGCGACACGCCGAGGTCCTCAGGCGTGGTTTGAGCTTCGAGATCCGCGATCTCGAGAGCCAAAACGGTGTCTTCGTCAATCGAACCCGCATCAAGGGAACACACGAACTCAAAGACACCGACGTCGTGACCCTCGGGACCTACGAATTCATTTTCACCTTCGACGAACGCGTACAAGACGCGCGTTCGACCCCGGCCGCAAGCGTCCCTCTGAGTCGACACGACTCGCTCGAGGCCACCCACCTCTCGGACAAGCGTCCCACCACCACCGGCGCCGAGGAAACCGCGGATCTCGAGCCCGACCGCCAACACGAAGGTCTCCTCGTGCTCCGATACAACGACCTTGAACTCCAGAAGTTCGTCTTGGAACGAGATCGATGCGTCATCGGCCGAGGCGCCGACTGCGACATCCAAATCGCAGAGCGGCGCTTGTCGCGACGACACTGCCAGATCGAGCTCGAGGCAGGACGCTTCGTCGTCAAAGACCTCGGAAGTCAGAACGGGACGTACGTCAATCGTTCACGCATCATCGGGCCATACCCCCTGAAAGACGGGGACGTCCTGAACTTCGCCGAATACGCCGTCCAATACATCCATGACGCGGCTCGGTACGGTGGGCCCGACCGACGCCCTCCACCTCCGGGATCGACCGATACCCACATTCGTCCGTCCGCGGATCCCGAGGATCCGGGCGCCGAAGTCGCGCCTGCGCCCCCCGTGTCCATGCGCCCAGCCGCCGCGCCCGTCCCCCCAAAGGCAAAGACGAAGCCCAAAGCGAAGGCCAAAGGCAAGCCGAAGACGAAGCCAAAGATGGTCGCACACCGAGACGCGCCCGCCCCCGCGGCGGCGCAGGAACCGCCGTCGATACGCCCGCGGCAGCGACCCGACAACATGCCACCTCCGAGCAGCGGACTGCGAGTCGAGGAGGTCGACATCCACGACGAACGCGGCGACGTGCGGCCGGACCCAAACTTGGACGCGTGGTACAACCTGCGCGAGGAAGACGACGCATTGCATGGCGAGGGCCTGTCGGACCTCCTGGATCGCGGCCACTCATCCGTTTCTCGCGTCCTGTCGACGATGATGGTCGACAAAAGAGAGCTCGATCGGAACCTGAAGCTTCGGGCGAAGGCCCGCAGGTTTGGACTCGAGGTCTTCGGCGCCAAAGGCAACGTCCTCGCGCGCTGCACGCTCGAGCACGATGTCACCGTGCTCGGCGCCGACAGCGACTCGGACATTCGCATCGAGGGGCGCTTCGTCGCGGGACGTCACAGCCTGCTTGTTCGGGTCTTCGAGTCGCTCCTGCTCGTGCGCCTCGGATCGTCATCGGCCGCGCGAGTCAACGGCCTTCCCAAGCTTCAGGCCTTTCTCAAAGACGGCGACGTTATCCAGATCGACGAGACCACGATCCACATCTTCGAAGAATAAGGCGCGGCGGAAGTCGCCCTTCCTTGTGCGACGCTTACGCTGTCTTCGGGTCCGTGGACATCTTCAGCCACTGGTTTGCGAGCGCCTCGAGGTCCGGCGCAACCTTCTCAACTGAGACGCTGAAGAACGCCTGGAGATGCTCCACATCGGGTCCCTGGGGGAGCTCGCGATGTGCGTAACCCGACTCTTCGAGCAGACCGTAAAGCGCATCCAAGGTGTCGGCCATCAGCATCCAGGGATCGCGCGAACCAGCACCTCGCCGATAGGTCAGGCGAATATCAAAGCGCGCCCGCGCTTTCACGAGCCGACAAGAAAGCGCGCGTGCCGCTTCATCGACCTCAACGGACACCCGATCGCCCGGATCCCGGCTCCAGCGCTCTTTGAGGAAATGCGCAATATCCTCGCCGAGAGGTGGCTCGCCCCACTCGGCTTCCTCGTCGCGCTGGCCGACCGGCGTGCTCGCCGGCTCGAGGTGTTCATCGCTGTCATTGGTCATCGGGCGGGCCCATGCCGAGCCAGGAGCGACGGCAACATGTCGGCGAGCTTCTCGCCTGGATTCTTTGCGGACGCATCGAGGATCGCCAACGCCGACCGAGTCCACGGAAGACCTTGACGGTTCGTCGCCTCGATAAAGGCTTCATCTTCTTCGGCGTTGTTGTTGGTCATGGCGCGATGTGCGATCGCTTGCGCCAACACTTCGGATAGGTACGCGCGCGGATCGCCGAAGCGTTTGACCACCGCAGATCCGCGACTCAGGCTACTCCAATCCGACTGGAACTTCTTCGCGCCGCGAAATCCGGCGTCGATCCAGCTCCGCGCGCGGGGACGAATCGCCATGAGCAGGATCGAACGCCGTGCCGGCCGATCCGCAGCGCCAACGATCAGGTACCGTTCGCCCGCGGTCGCAACCACCCGAACCTCATCTTGCGCGTCGAGCCAATTCGGAAGCACCACGGTTCCGCTTGGGAAGACGACGCTTTCGCCGACGATCTTTGATGCGGCTTCGAGATCCTTGCCGGCATCTTTCATGAGACGCTTCGCCAGCGTTCGCTGTTCCTCCGCCAATTCATCGAACAAAGCCCCGAGGCCAGCCTCCTCTCGGAACTTCGAAAGCGTCGGAACGAGTTCGAGAAGCGCGGCCGCCCTCGACGACGGGGCTACGCCCCGAGCCCCAGCAAGCACGGCCTCGGCGTACACTTCGATGGGCTCCGGGTGGGCGGAGACGAGATCCCGCAAGGTCTTTGCTGAACCCGTCCGTGAGGCTTTCTGAACGGCCTCCCTCACCCGAGCGCGAATGGGGTGGAAAACAGACGCCTCCAGTGGAGGTCCTCCGTGCGTCGTCTCGCGGGCGTATCCGAGGGCGTTCAGGGCCGAGAAAAGCGTGAAGAGATCCTCGTCCATTCGAATAACCAAATGCATCGGACCAACCAGCTTGTCGGCCGGCGACTCCGCTTGGCCACCGATACCCGCTGAAACGAGGAGCGTCGTGATAAGAGTCGTCGTGATCATCATGCGTCATTCAAGGCATCACGTCGTCCGATCGCGACGTCGACGAAGCCCTACCTACGTGTAGAAGTGGCTTGCCTTCGACGTCAAGCGGGGAGCTTGCATACACGCGATCGAACGCTTCGTCCCCCGGGGACAGCAGCGTGCATCCAATCAAAGCGGATGTCCGGTCTCGTCGAGATTCACGCGAATCTCGTGCTCCTGCCCGGCCGAAACCAACACACTGAGCACGCGCCAACGACCCATCTGCGCGTTTTCGAGCCGGATTTCATGAACGCCTTCGAACAGCTTGAGTGGAGGAAGTGGGGTCAAGCCGAAACGTTTTCCATCGACCATCACCGCGGTCGATGGACTGACCTCCAGTCGCACCCACCCCACGCGTCCGGGAATTTCGAAGCTATAGTTTCCGCCGCCACGAACCGTGACCATCCGCCGTCTTTCGAATCCGATCGCCGAATTCGCGACCCGAAGCTCGACATCCCCGCTCGGCACCTCGACCGGGCCGAATCGTCCATCCTCGCTCGCGAGCCCGAGCGCCGTGCCCCCGAAGAAGACCTCGGCCCCCGGCTCAGTCATCACCTGAATGACCGCGGTCCCAGACACGGACGGCGTGCCGTCGTCCCCAGACGGCGCCTCGACATCCTCCACGCGTGAGGTTCCTTCGAGGCGGCCACGATCCGGCGAAGGCCGCCCAAAAGAGGCCACGACAAACCCCGCGAGAACGGCGAGGAGAGCAAGCCCCACCAACAGGAGTCCACCCCAAAACACCACCCGTCCCGTTGCCTGGCGGCCCGACCCATCGACGGTCTCGACGTCGCGCTCGGTCACCTCGAATCGACGGGCGTGCCTGCGCCGCTCATCCTTGTTGGGCAGATTTGCGGGCTCTATGGTGTGGAGCCGCTCTGAAACCCCCGAAACGGAGATGCTGCCCTCTGAGCCACCGGGCTCCTGTCCCGTCGCGCTCAACGCCCGTGCCGTCGCGTCGCCCAACTTCCGTGGACCAAGGCTCCGCCCCTCCGGATGGCTAGGGCGAAAGCTCGGATGTGCATATTCGGTGGGGCGCGCGTCCGGATCATCGACCGCATCCTCGGCCGGCCCCGAAGCGCCGGAAGTCGACCGTTCCCTCCCTGCGTCGATGTCCGTCCCTCGAGAAGCACGCCCGGGTTCGGCCTGAGCGCGGCCATCATGCTTCTCAACCCCGGGCTCGTGGTCAGGGCGGGGGCCAGAGCCCGGTCGGATGGGGCGAGTGCTCGCTCGACGAGGCGGCGACGAGTCATGCGATCCGACCTCAGGCTTCGACCCATCGAGACTGTGGGGGTCAGAATCGACGCGCAAACTCCGGTGGCTCGGTGTCGTATCCGCCAGCCCGGATACCTCGTCCGCGGAAACGCGCGCCGCCAACGGCGAGGCTGTGGGATCGGGCTTCGCGCCGCCAGGCTGCGCCAGCTCTTCCCTCAGCTCTTGCTCCTTGGGCAAGACAGGGCCACCTGTTCCCGATTCGGCCGCGAGGCGGTCGTTGAAGAGTTCAGCCAGGAACTCGGCGATCTTTGAGCGCTCGACGTAAAGCCCCGTCGAACGCGTGAACTCGTTGAGCGCCGCGCTGAAATCTTCGGCGTGCGCATATCGATCCGCCGGGTCCTTTGCCAGCGCCTTCATGAGCGCCCGCTCAAGCCCCGGCGGATATCCGGGAAGCACATCGCTCGGCGGAGCGAACTCGCATTTGATGATCGCCTGCAACGTCGCAAGCTCATTGTGCCGCTTGAAAAGGCGCGTCCCGGTCGTCGTCTCGTACAGGATGATGCCGAGTGCAAAGATGTCGGTCCGATGATCGATCCCGTCCCCGACCGCTTGCTCGGGGGACATATAGCTATACTTCCCCTTGAGAACACCTGCGCGCGTCTGGGTTACTTTCCCCGCTGCTTTCGCGATCCCGAAATCGACGATCTTAACCTGCCCGTCGTAGCCCACGATGATGTTCTGGGGCGAGACATCTCGGTGCACGAGCCCGACGGGCCGTCCGGTTAGATCCTTCAGCTTGTGCGCATACCCGAGACCGATCCCCGCGTCGGCGACAACGCGGATCGAATGGGACAGAGGCAACGAGCGCTGGAGTTTGAACGCGCGGTTGAAAATTCGCCTGATATCCTCACCATGAACGTACTCCATGGCGATGTAGTAGGCCCCGTCGATCTGGCCCACGTCCTCGATGCGAACGACGTTCTCGTGGTTGAGCTGAGACGCGATGCGCGCTTCGTCGAGGAACATCGAAAGGAAGTCCCCCGCCTCTTTCGCGAGGTGCGGGAGGATCCGCTTGATCACCAGGAGTTCAGAGGGGGCGGCGATGGGATGCGCGAGGAAGATCTCCGCCATCCCTCCGGTGGCAATGCGCCGGGTCAGTCGGTACTTGCCAAAGTCCGCCGGGAGATTGTCCTCCGAAACGCCGGCCAACGTGGACGTGAACATATCACGTTGTTCCTCGGCCTCGAAGTCCAGCCCTCGACAAACCTTCGTCCATCCGCCTTCTCAGCCCCAGAGTCCCGCGCCTCGCGCCCCGAGATCCCGAACCACCCTGCTTGACACAGAAATGGTCATGAACTAACGAATGTGCACGACTAGCCGTTTTCTTAGGAGAAGCGACGATGCGCCAGGATGAACGGTTTCGCCCCCACCTTGCTCCGGACGCTGAGGCGTTGACCCTCGGAGACGAAGAGCGGGTCCTCCTCGAAGACGCCATGCGCCTTCTCCCTCAGGCTTCGCCTCGGGACGTCATGCGGTTGGCGCTTTTCGAGTTGGTGGAGCATCGCCGCTTCCTGGCCTGGGTGGATGAGCATGACCGCGAGGGGAAACGCGGTTCACCCCCAGCCGCGCTGCCGCTCACCCATACCCGCGGATTCGGCGCTTGACCACGCCGCTGGGAATGGGTTGTCTCACGCGCAGTGCAAGAATCCAGCGGCCCCTCGCTCACCTATCGCGACGCCGGTGTCGACATCGAGCAGGCGGACGCGTTCGTCGAGAAGATCCAACGGACGGCTCAATCCACCTGGCAATCGGGTGTCCTCGCCGGCGTCGGCGGTTTCGCATCGGCTTTCAGCCTCGCCGATAGCCCGCTTGCTGCCGGGCTCAAAGATCCCGTCCTCGTCTCGGGGACAGACGGCGTCGGCACCAAACTCAAGATCGCTTTCGCTCTGGGCGCGCACTCGACCATAGGCATCGACCTGGTCGCCATGTGCGTCAACGATGTGATCACGACCGGTGCGGCCCCCCTCTTCTTCTTGGATTACTTCGGTACAGGCAAACTCGATGCCCATGTGGGTGCGGCGGTCGTCGCGGGCATCGCTGAGGGGTGTCGACAGGCCCGCTGCGCACTGGTCGGAGGCGAAACGGCCGAGCTGCCGGGTCTCTATCGTCCCGGCGAGTACGACCTCGCAGGGTTCGCGGTCGGTATCGTCGAGCGAAGCGCGATGATCAACGGTGCAAGAACGCAAGTGGGCGATCAAGTGATCGGCGTTCAGAGTCGGGGCCTGCACAGCAACGGATATTCCTTGGCCCAAGAGGCTCTGCTCAATCGCGCCGGTCACACGCTCGATGAGCGCCTCGAGGGTCTCGAGGCCACGCTGGGCGAAGTACTCTTGACCCCCACCCCCATCTACGCGGATCTCGCGCGCCGGCTGCAAGCGCGCATTCAACCGAAAGCGATCGCGCATATCACCGGGGGTGGCATCGAGGGCAATCTTCCGCGCGTCCTCCCGCCCGGGACGCTTGCCCACATTCACCGGAGCGCGTGGACCGTCCCTCCGATCTTCGATCGCATCGCGCACGCTGGGCGCGTCGAGCGCGAGGAGATGTTTCGCACGTTCAACATGGGCATTGGGTTGTGCGTCGTCGTATCACCGGACGACGCAGAAACTGCGCTCAGCGCCATCGCCGACGCGGGCGAGACCGGCCTCATCATGGGAGAAATCGGGCCCGCCGCGGAAGAAACGCGAGAGGCCGGAGTAGCCTGGGCGTAAGGGAGAAGCACGCTTTGTCGAACATCGCTGTCCTCGCGTCCGGCACGGGATCAAACTTCCAAGCCTTGCTCGACGCCGACCTTTCCCCATCGAAGATCGTCGTCCTGATCGCCAACAACCCGAAGGCGCCGGTGATGGAACGCGCACGAAGGGCCGGCATTCCCGCCGTACTTATCGACCACCGCGCGCACAAGACGCGCACCGAGTTTGAAGACGCCCTGATCGCCGAGCTGTCCGTGCATTCGGTCGACTGGGTCGTGCTCGCGGGATTCATGCGCATACTCACGCCGCATTTCGTCCACGCGTTTGCGGATCGCATCGTCAACATTCATCCCGCGCTGTGCCCGGCCTTTCCGGGCGTTGACGCGCAGAGGCAGGCGTTGGAGGCCGGCGTGAAGATCACCGGCTGCACAGTTCATCTTGTTGATACCGGCGTCGATACCGGCCCAATACTCGCTCAGGTCGCGGTCCCGATCCTTGAGAAGGATGATGAGGCAACCCTGAAGGCCCGCATCCTGGCGCAAGAGCATGCGCTCCTTCCCGCCGTCGTCAGAGCTCTGGGGCGTGGCCTTCTTCGGACCGACGAGCGTGGCCACTGTTGGTTTGCCCCCGCATCCCCAGCTGAGACGTCTGACCCTGGAGCCGACCCTGTGCTCCGATCACCGACGACGCTGTAAACGACGCTGTAGACGACCCTGTAGACGACCCTGTAGACGACGATGAGCGACTAAGTCGGGCCGACGGCGATGGCGTCGATTTCGACGCGCGCACCACGAGGCAGTGCCGCAACGCCCACCGTCGCCCGAGCAGGCGACGGTGCCGGGAAGTAGCGTTCGTAGACCGCGTTGACTCGTTCGAAGTCGCTCAGATCCGTTAGATAGATCGTCGTCCGAACGACGTTCCGCAACGTCAGTCCACCGGCTTTGGCGACGGCGGCCAGATTCTCGAGCACCTGCTGAGCCTCGCGCTCGACGCCTCCGTCGACGAGCACGCCCGCGTTCGGATCGAGCCCGATCTGCCCAGAGAAGAACTGAATCGTCGCGGCACCGGTCACCCGAATCGCCTGGCTGTAGGGTCCGATTGCCTTGGGCGCTTCAGAGCTCGCCACAACCTCAACCAAAATCTCGTTGCGTGAAGACATCATGAAATCCGTTCTTATGTGCGCCCAAGACGCGCCGCAACTCGGACGGCGCTCATCTCGAGGGCCAACGCTCAGTCGGCCATCCTTCGGTGAGGCCTGAAAGGCCCGAGACCGCGAGACGCGGATGCTTCATTCGTGGCCGTGGTCATGCCCATCGTCCCCGTGAACATGACCGTGCGCGATCTCTTCGTGCGTGGCCATCCGAACCTCGCGCACCGTGACGTCGAAATGAAGCGCCATGCCTGCGAGCGGATGATCGGGACTGAGGACAATCGCATCTTCTTGGACCTCGCTGACCCAAAGGAGGATCTCGTCGCCGTTCGGATCCACCGACGCAATGCCCATCCCTTCTTCCGGTTCAAGGTCATCGGGGAGCTCCGAACGGTCGACCCGAATCACTTGGGGGGGCTCGGATCGCTCGCCATAGCCGTCGGCGGGGGGGACGACAACCTTCAGGTGGTCGCCCGCTTGCTTCCCCGCGAGTTCCTTCTCGAGGCCAGGCACGATCTGCCCGTGACCATGCAAGTAGGTCATCGGTCCTTCGTCACCACTGGCGTCGATCACGGACCCATCGTCGTCTGAAAGCTCATAGTCGAACGAGACGACCATGTCGTGCGCGATTCGCATTTGTCCGCACCCTAGTCGTCCCGCCCTCCTTTGTCGACCACCGTTCTTCCCGCGCCCTACCCAGGCCTGGTGCATCCTTCTAGGTGCGCTCAACATGCGCTCTAAATGCGCTTTGCATGCGATGGGCGCGTCATAAGCGGGTTCGAAAAAGCACGGACTCCGGCCGTGAACTCTCCTCATTGCCCCAATTGGCCTGCCCCGTTCGACGTCGGGCTTCCTTGCTGCGTCGGAGAAGAATCAGGACATGGGCAACGAGCGCGAGTCGCGCGCCGTCGATGGGCGAATTGGGGCGAAGCAGATGCCCCCGTGCGATCAGCCGGACTCGACGCTCATCGAGCCGGGTGAGCAAGATCGTCGCTTCGAGATCTGTGGTCGTGATGGCGCCAGAGTTGAGCGAACGCAGAAGACCTTCCACACGCCGGCGATCGACGCTGGAAGGGTCCGCGAGATCGAGGAACTCAGCCAGCGACTCGACGACATCCGTCACGACCAACAAGGACGGCGCCGAAGACGGTCGCGGCGCCGAAGAGGAACGAGGCGACACCTCGACCCGGTTCGGATCGGACGACCAGAATTGCTCGAAGAGGGTTCGCCGGAGGCCCGAGCGCCCGGCTCCCGGCTCCGGCTTGGCGCCGGCGGGCGCGACTCGTTCCAACATCTCTTCGCTGGCATCCACCATCGGAAACGGCCAGGTGCGGGGCGGTGTCGACAGGGTCACCAGATGCGACATGACGCGTTCGAGAGGGATCATGCGAAGACGCTCGGTTCCGCTTTGCCCAAGCAGGAGAAGCTGGATGCGCGCCAGCGTGACTTCGACCGACTCATTGAGTGCGAAGGAACCGACGTGGGCAGCACACTGCTCAAAGATCCCCAGGAATAGGGCCTCGGGCTGAGCAAGCTCCGCCGCACGCAGATCCGCCAAATCGGTATGCCCGTGACCCAAGAAGTGGGAGAACGCATCTCGAATCGGCACCATGGCATCGAGGAGGCGCGTTAGCTCCAAGACGAAGCTGTATACGGGCTCGATGCTGCGCCGAGAAAGGAGCGCACGATGCTTGGCCAGAAGAAGTCCCGTCGCATCGCTGAGCCCCGCCCAGAGTTCCGCACGATCCGCGACGAGCAACAGCCGAAGGCGAAGCTGAAGATCCGCGCCCTGAAGCACGCGGGGCACGGGGCGGAGCGACTGCGCCGCATCGCGGATCGTCTTCTGCAGCTCGGTTCCCAAGCTCATGATCTCTTGCGCCAGCCCATCGGCGGCGGAGAGCGCGCCCTCGGCCTTCAGATCCTCGAAGGCTTGAACCCGAGCGAAAAGCGCCGCGATTTGAGATTCGGCGTCGGAGACCTTCGCAGCCAGATATTCAGCGTCATCCGTGCGCTCACGCTCGAACGGCTCGAGCAAATGCAGATTCCGACCGCCGTCGTCCCCGCCCCGAGGCGCCCAGGGATCCTGTGGCAAACGGATCGTCGATACGGGCGGGTGCGGGTTGGACGAAGCTGAGGGTTGAGCCGACCTTGCCATCATCATCTCGCGGTCTTTCCGCCGACATCCGCACGCTTCATGCCACCCCAAGCATGCTCACCTTCCGTGAACCACCGGGTGGCCGTGGCTGTTCCAAACAGACACGAACGCCATGCGAGGAGACATCCCGAGGTTCGGTCGAGCTCGGTTCGCGGGTCGGCCCTCCCTCACAAGAAGGTTGCGACCGAGAAGACGGTTTGATTCAGATCGCGAAAAGGGCTGCGAAGTTGAAGGCTTGAAGCGGGCGCTAGCCAAGAATCTGCTGAAGTTTGAGCGCAAGCGACATGTCGCCCTTGATCTTCAGCTTGCCCGTCATGAACGCCATCTGCCCATTGAGCTTTCCGGCGACAAGCTCAAGGAAATCCGACGCAGACATCGTGATCGTCACACCCGCCTGGTCGATCTGGCCGGCATAAACCCAGTCAGAAGCCTTCGTTAAGTCCACGACCCACTGTCCGCCGCCCTCGCCAGTCAGATCGAACTGGTAGGAGGATTTGATGGCCTCCGCCACCTCTGGCTTCGCCTTCAGGCGTTCGGCGATGTCGACCTCGAACACCTCTTGGCACGTCTTCTTGCTCATGGGTTTGTCGTTTCCCTGACCCTCCCGCGGGAGTCAAGCCCGAGCGGAGCCGTTCCTTCGAGCCCGCCACTTGGCTCTTCGGCTCCCCGCTTTGACACGGCACGCGCGGCTTCCTAACGTGACAGAAGAAGGGGGGGCGCCCGCCGACATCGCGCTCGCCATCGACCCATGTCGATCGAAGAACAGGTCACCCTCTATGAGGTCGGATTGCGCGATGGCCTCCAGAACGAGCCCGCGTTCGTGCCGACCGACGACAAGCTCGTGCTTGCGCGCATGCTGGCCGACGCCGGCCTCACGCGGATCGAGCTCACGAGTTTCGTATCGCCCCGATGGATTCCGCAGCTCGCCGATCACGAGCGCGTCGCCCACGACGCCGAGCGACGCCCGGGCGTGCAATACAGCGCGCTCGTACCGAACCGCCGCGGCCTCGATGGCGCCCGCCGAGCGCACCTCGACGAGGTCGCGATTTTCTTGTCCGCGACCGAGACCCACACCCAGCGCAACATCAACAAGTCGATCTCCGAAGCGCTCGCCGTGCTGTCCGAGGTCTCGGCGTGCGCCATCGCCGCTGGCATCCGGGTGCGCGGCTACATTTCCGTCGTCTTCGGCTGTCCCTATGAAGGCGCCGTCGCGACCGCCCGTGTACACGCACTGGTACGTTCACTCCTTGATATGGGAGTCTTCGAGGTGAGCCTCGGCGACACCATCGGCGTCGGCAACCCCCGCCAAGTTAAGAACCTCGTTCGCTCGCTTCTCACCGAGGTGTCGCCCGACCGTCTCGCGCTCCACCTCCACGACACGCGAGGCACCGCACTTGCGAACGTCGTGTCCGGCTTGGACGAGGGCATCCGAACCTTTGATACTTCCTTCGGCGGACTGGGAGGCTGCCCCTACGCGCCAGGCGCCGCGGGCAACCTTGCCACGGAAGATCTCGTCTATCTGCTCGACGGGATGGGGTGCCCTTGCTCGGTGGATCTTGATCGACTCATCCTCGCGTCATTGCATGTCACCGAGTTGATCGGTCGTTCACTTCCTTCGAAGGTCCTGCAAGCCGAGTTGGCACGGAGGCAGCGCGATCTTTCGCGGCGCGCAAAGGCCAACCAAACAACGTCGACCTAGATGTGCTCGGCCGAAATGCCGATCCCTTCGTTCACTGTTCCCGGTTCACATTCACATGCCCCGCTCCGATTCGCGTTCCTCATGCCCGGTTCCCTGCTCCCGGGTCCCCGTTCATGCGACGCCAATCACTCCCGGACGATGGGCGACAACGGAGAGGAGCTGGGGGCTGGGAGCTGGGAACAGGGGACGGGGAACAGCAATCGGAGCGGGGAATGTGAATGTGAACCGGGCATCGGAATGAGTGCTCAGCGGGATTCGTCAGAGCCCGCCGTCTTTGCGGAGCTCATCAGGATTGCGACCAGCTCGCCGGCCTCGCGGAGCAACGGCGGGATCTCGTATTGAGGGGCCAGGTTCGCGCGTTGGACCAGGCCGAGCCAATAGACCGATTCGCGCATCTCCTTGGCCGCGAGGCTCACCTTGTGCACGAAGTCTCGCCGGCTCTGGGCGCTCCGAGCCTCCTCGTAGTTGGACCCGCCCGACGTGGCCGAGCGAAGAAGCTGATCGGCAATGTGCTTGCCAGGGCGATCTTGCGGGAGCGGGGCCACGAGCCGGACGACCGACGCTCCAAAGTCCACGAGTCGCGTGGCGATGTTGTCTCCCTTCATACGGATGATCTCCGGAAGCCGCTCGGCTCTGTCCACGACGTTCGCTCCGGAAATCGTTCCGGTCGAACGCAGCGGATGGACCACCGCGGATGCGCGTCCGATCTCATGCCTGGAGCGGCCTACCCGTATAGGTCCAGCGGAACGGCTTGGCGAGCACCCTGTGGAAGTATTCGACGAATTGGAAAACGCGCGATCGCAGATCGTCGATCGAAGTGAAGCTGGATCGTTTGAGAAGCCGCCGGGCGAGGATAGAGAACCAGATTTCGACCTGGTTGAGCCAGGAGCAATGACGGGGCGTGTAGACGAAGCGAATCCGATGAGACGGATCTTCAAGGAACTTCCGGCGCGTCTTCTTTGACTTCAAGATGCCCTGCTTGCCCTTCACGCCAAGGGCCTCCTCCAACCCGCAGCGCCGCGCGACGAGCCGCACGAGGCTCGCGGATCGGTGCGTGTCGAGTTGGTCGACGACGAAGATCCACGTTGCCCCAGGATCGCTTTCAACCGTCTTGTCGATGTGGGCCGCGAAGTCGGCCTCGGTGCGAGTCGGTCCAATCGACGGACAGATTACTTTGCCCGTCGCCACATCGAAGTTCGCGATCAACGACAACGTGCCGTGGCGGATGTACTCGAACTCGACCCGTTCGACGAGGCCGGGTCGCACCGGTTTCGTTTCGTGGAGGCGCTCGAGCGCCTGCATCCCCGTCTTCTCGTCGGTGCTCACCACGTGCGTACCCACGGCCGCGAGTTCGGGAGCGTCGCGGTACGTGTCGCAGAGCTTCTCGACGTCTGCCTGGTGCTGCTCGGGCGCTTCGCGCTTGTCCCGCGAAGTCAGCCAGTACTGACTCTTGTGCGGCCCCCTCTTCATCGCTTCGCGCGCCAGCTCCGGTGGCGTCCAGTGCGAGACCCGAAGTCCGCTTTCCGCAGGCGGCTCGCAGGCCAACGCGATGATCGATGCCACTTCTTCCGGGGTAAACTTCGAGGGTGCGCCACTCCGCTCGTTGTCCTCAAGCACGCCGAGGATCAGCTTCTCCAGATCCTTGCCGTTCGCGCCTCCATTCTCTGCATCGACCAGGGCTGCGCTTGCTCCAACCCAACGGACACGCCACCGCCGCACACGTTGCCGGTCCACGCCCAGCTCGTCTGCTTGGTCCTCGTTGTTTCGGCCCTCGGCTGACATCAGCACGATCCGGCACCGCTCCACCAACCGCTGTGGCGCCACCTTCGCCCGCGTAAGTGGCTCGAGCACAGCCCTCTGCTTCGGCGTCACCTCGACACTGACCGACCTCTTGCCCATACGATCCCCTCCCTGGAGATCGCCACACCATGATCCGCGCTCGAGGTCTGCGCAAGAGCGGCTCGAAATCTCAGCCGAGCACATCTAGTCGGGTGAGTCTCTCCTTCGGCACCCAGAAGTTGGCTGAAGTCGAGGCAAGCGGCTTACGACCGTCGCGCATCTTCGTCGGAGGAGCAACGACGCGCAGCACGAGGATCTCCGTCCCGGCGGTACCGGTCGGTTCATCACGTTGTCATTGTCGTTGACCTCCATTCTCTGTTCATGGTGCGCGCCGACCAGGCTGAGCACCCTGCTCACATTCACGAACGCGGCAACGAAGGTTCGGAATTCCATCGCGAGTACGCGGCTACGCTGCTCCTCGTGTTTCGTTGCCCAGCGCAGCCATCACCATGTAGGCCCAGTTGGCGACCAGCGTGTTCACCGGCGCGTAAAGAGCGTGAACACCACTCTTCAACTGGCCGAGGAGGTTCTCCTGGTTGCAGCGTGCCCGAGCTTGATGGATGACCTCATGACAGCTCAGCTCGGTCAGATGGGTGATGTAGAAGAAATATCGGATCTCCGGGATCAGTACTTTCTCTCCTTTCATGACCGAGATGTTCTTCCGCAGGGCGACGACTCGGTATGGACGGGAACACTTGTTGGGCTGATGCTTGAAATCGACGATCTCCTCGCTCTCGGTTCGAAGTACCTTGAAGCCTCGCTGACGAACGATCTGATCCTGGACATTCGTGGGTCGCGCCCGTGGCTGCGTGCGGATTTCTCGTTCTGCGCGGCGTTCCAGTTCTCGGTATAGGTCACTCGAGCCACTCTCCGCCCGCGCGCTCGAAGTACGGGATCACGCCCTCGTGTGACGGGCGATTGGCGCCTCGGCTGGCGATGCAAAGGGGCTCCGCCGTGTTCGCGAGCGTCACCAGCAAGGCGTGACAGCTCCAGATACCGTTGTACGAGATATCCATTCCCTCTTTGCACTCGCCGTCGGTGTTGCCCACCGAAAAACGCCGACAAAAGTCTCCAGCCGTGGTTGGGTCCGGGATACTGCGTGTGCCCAAAGCCTCGAGAAATACGCGATCATTGCGTCGAAGCTCGATGTCCTCGAGCGTTCGGCCACCACACAGCGCGTTGTAGGCGATGTTCATGACGTGATCGGACTCGTGGTAGGGCACCTTGATCTTGAGCAGATGAAGGTTGTCATCGATGTGCTTGGTGAGCCCGGTCTTCTTGACGAGGCGCTGGACGGCCCCAATGCCGCCGTGTGAGATTGCCTTGGTCTTTCCTGCGAGCTCGTACCGAACGTTGCCACCCGAGAGCACGGGTCCGGCCTCGTTCACATGAATCGCAGACTTGAGCCGTCTCTCGATCTTGATCTTCTCAGCCTCGATGCGTCGTCGTATGTTCCTGTCCATTCGAAAAGCCTTCCGGTGGTTCAAGTTGTTTCGTAAGGACACTCGAATATCGGAAGCTTTTCGATTCTGATCCGTGAACGGGTTGCGCGATTGCGCACGGACGCGTCCACGCTCCATGCCGACGCTCCACGCTCCACCCGCGACGATCTACCCGCACGCGCACGCGCTCGACCACGACCCCACGACGACTCGAGGCGGGCGATCAGGCGCGTCAGCATCGCTGATACACGACCGGCAAGGTGTTTGAGCTCGTCGGAGTCGGAACTCTTATCGAGCTGCAGCACCTTCAGCAGATCGGCGGCGGCCGAATCTTCACGGCGACCCGAGTCGATAATATCGCGAGCTCAAGAGCAATGCGATAGGCATCGAGTTTCTCGTGCGGAAAGGAGCCCCGGCGATCGATTCCCACGCTGTTCGTCATGGCGTGGCGTGCGGGTGCTCGTGCGCGTCGTTCGGGGGACGTTCCTCGTGACCGTTATCCGTCGCGCGTTGTTCGTTCTTCGTGAAGTCGTACGCGGCCACGACACATGTCTACGTATCCTGTTCACGCACGCCAGGAGGAAATTCTGAAAATCCTAAGGACACTCGAATTTATCGAAAGCTTTTCGTTTTTGATCCGTGAACAGAGGGGGGGCGCGCTTGTTTGAGGTCTAGTTCAGCTGGGTTGAGCTCACGTGCGCCGGCGGAACAGCATCCCCTATTCGCGCGGTCGGAGCGCCGCCTCCGGCCTCTCGGCTGGCGAGCACGAGTACGTTCGTGGCGCGCAGAAGGTCCGCTCGAACCTGTGTAACCTGCGTGAGAACATCCGGAGGCGAGGTCGCCGCCTGGTCCCCGAGAAGCGCACAAAGCTCGAGCGCCGGACCGTAAACGGGGTCGCCATCAAACCCGAGCCCCTGGCGTCCAAGATCGATCCGCGCACGCACGGTCGCTTCCGCCCAAGACGAGGTCGGTTCGTCGCGGAGAAAGCGTCGCTCCTCTGAGACCAATCGACGCCGTACATCGCCGAGCCAAGACGGGAGCACCGCCACCGTCTTGGATCTTGAACGGACTGCATGGCGCAGCATCTCAAAGTAGGTCTGATTGACGCTTTCTCCCCCACCGAGCTCACGAATCACGTCCATCGTGTGGCCTCCCGGCGAAGCGCCCGCCGCCGCGGCGTTTCGCCAAGCATCCTCCGCGACCGCCTTTTCGGTTTCGACCACGCGCGCAATTCGCTGCTTGAATTCCGGGGGCAACGAGAGGAACGACAGCCCGACACATTGCACTCCCTCGCTCTCGAAGGACCGGATCACCATCGCAGACACCGAGACCGGCTGCTCTTCGATATCAAAGGCAATGTCGACCAGATCCCCGTGCTGCGCGGTCGGGAAGTCGCGCACCGAGATTCCGGAAGCGCTCAGATCGATCCCGGGGAGAAAGAAAGTCTCTCCCCGATGAGTCACGTCGACGATCCCCTGGAAAGGGACCCGCGGATAGTAACGAAACGCAAGGCCCGTTACTTCGGAGATCGCGGCCACGACGCTCTTTCGGTCGTGGGCCGACACCAGTGCAAGTGCCCCTTCGGTGCGAAACCGGTCGCGGTTCTGCCAGCCCGCCTGCCCGTGAACCAAAACGACGACCGGCGGGCGCGAACGGGTATCAATCGACGTCAAGTAGTCGAGCGCAAACGCGTCGCTCGTCAAGACGAGAGATAGGGGCAATGCGCGCGTAACCGCTGTCGCCTCCTCCAAGTTGAGTGCCCAACGAAGGTCGAGGTCTTGACGCGCCAGGAGTTCGAAGCCCGCATCGCTTACGTCGCCATAAACCAGGACCGGTTGCGTCGTCGCCGCCATACTGGTCCCACGAAGTATCACGCGAATCCTTGCGCCCGGAAGCGACGCAGGTGGGACAGCGACGCCATCCAGAACCGCGCCCTCCAGAACCGCGCCCTCTCAGACCCAGACCGCCATCCAGACCGAGATCCGAAACCGAACGAAATTCAATGCCCAACCGTGGATTTAGATCTGTGGCATTCCGGCCGCGATCGCGCGGCAATCTTGGATGAGCCCAAACGCAGCATCATCCACGCCATATGTGCCCTGCAGCCAAGTGAAAGTCTGATGGGCGTCGGTTGTCACAGTGACCCCGCCCGCGCCCCCCATGAGCCCGTAGAGAGGGTCATCCACCTCGATCAAACATGGGCGCACGGAGGCTTGAATCGCACCCTCGGGATGCTTTTCCACCTCACCCACCAGGCGGTAGCGCGCGCCGCGGCGGGCGGCTTCGCGAATCTCATCGTCCTTCACCGCGTCGCACCCCGAGCGATTCACGTCGACGACCCGAAGGGCACCGCCCATCCACACGTTGGCGAGCAAGGCGACCTTCGCCGCCGCATCCCATCCATCCAGATCCAGCACACTGTCCGCCTCAGCGATCCCCTGGGCCTGAGCGCGAGCGAGCCCACGTGCCCGCGACGCCCCAAGCGCCACCGACTCAAGAACCAGCGAAGACGTTGCATTGAGCACACCGCGCACTTTGATGGGGGTGACATCGGGCATGAAGGACATCGCGCCAAAAACGGGTAAACCGTCGAGGACCGTCGATTCAAAGCGGAACTGGGCTTTCGACTTGGCGGCCCGATGGCGGAGATCGCGATAGCCCAACACAATGGGGGCCTTATTGGAGGTGACCACATTCACCCCCGCATCGAGGGCCTGCCTGAGGAAGCTCAGGGAAGGCTCACCACTTCGTATGTTCTGCGGGATGCACTCGATCATCACGGTGGCCTGCGCCATGTCGAGCAGCCTCCTGATGTCGGTCGGCGCGGCCTCCCCGAGGCCCTCGGACTCGATCAACTGGAGCGCATTCGCCGGATCGATCCCCTCGCGGCTCGCCAAGCGCCCGTGGTGCGCCGTCATCAGGCCCACCAGGTTGATTGGGGACCCTCGATCCCGAAGGCGACGGAGAAAAGCACGGCCCAATGACCCGGCGCCGATCAGCACCGCCCGCGGAGGGGAGTTCGGACTTGCGGCCACCGCCGTCTGGCCAGTATTGGAGGTCACGCTCCGCTATTTAGGGCGCGCCCAGGCAGAAGTCGACCCTTCTCGCCGCAAAGATTCGCCCTTTGGGCCACCCGACCACCGCCCTCGTCACGGCAAGAGAGAACCTCTCCGCCCGCAGACGAATGCAACCATTGCTTTCTTGCCCAGGTCACGGCAGCACCGGATCGTAGACCCATGGTACCTCATCGACCCCGGGAAGAGATCCTCCTGTCCATTGGCGCGGCCTATCGCACGCCCCCTCTTCTCACGGCGGCCGAACGCCTCGTGCCGATCGCCCGCGCCGACCTTCCACAACTCACCCCTTACGGAATCCCCGATTTCGCCCCCGATGACCTATCCTCCCTGATCGAGGAAGTCCGCCGGCTATTTGCCGACAAACGCGCGAAGAACAAGGACACGCCCCTGCAAATGGCTCAGCTCATTGAACTGCTGGCCAGCGTTCGCGCCTGGTTGCGAACGATCCGGCTCCTCGCGAGCATCAACCTCGCGTGCGACGCACCCGCCCTGTCCCGACTCGCGAGCAGCTCGCCCGAGCTCGCCGAGGGCTATCCTCGAGACCTCCTGACAGAGCTTGAGCGCATCATCTCGGCGGCCCGAGACCTTCGGCCCCGACTCGAAGACGCGGGTCTCACGGAGGCATTCGTCGGGCGGGGCGCGCGATTCGCCCAACAGCTCCGCACCGCCATCGGCGCCAAGGACCTCGACGGCAAGGACCTCTCCATCGCCGTGCGGCGCCTGTACCACCGTAAGGCGGAACTCTACCTTCTCGAAAAACGCATCGTCCGTGCCGGACAACTCGCGTTCATGACGGTATCCGAAAGGCAGACCTTGTACCACCTTGAGGAGCTCGAGCCCGCGGTCCTCGAGCCGCTTGCCGCTCGGCCGCCCCCCTCATCGCGTCGAGGATAGCCTTCGCACCTTGACGGCACTCTCCACCAGGGAGATCCTCCCGCCGCCATCATGAAGAGTTCTGCCACCCCCCAGGTTGTCCACGATCTTCTCGCTTCGCTGGCCCTCGCGGCCACGGTGCTCGCGGCCGCGGTCGGGCTGTCGGCCTGCGCGACCCAAAAGGCGCGCGATGGCGCGCCGACCGGCCCCACGGCCAGCGCGCCCGCCCCGGTACGAGGCGGACAGGACGGCACAACCACCGATGTCCGAACGTCCGACCTCAACAACGACGGCGTTCCGGAGCTCACGAAGTACTACAAGGAAGTCGATGACCCCGCCGTGGCCGGGAAGAAGAAGTCGGTTCTCGTCCGGCAGGACATCGACATGACCTGGGATGGGCGCGTCGACATCTGGCGCTACTTCGATGATCAGGGCCAAGTCGTACGCGAAGAATGGGATACCGATTACGACGGGAACGTGGACGAAACGCGGTTCTTTGAGAACGGTGTCATCGTGCGTTCGGAGCGCGATCGAAACAACGATGGTCGCCCCGATATCTTCCGGTACTACGCGAAAGGGCAACTCGAGCGGAAGGAAGTCGACACCAACGGGGATGGACAGATCGACCGGTGGGAGTATTTCAACGGACTCACGCTCGATCGTGTCGGCGTCGACAAGAATTTCGATGGCACCGTCGACACGTGGGCCAAGGTCGGCACCGAGCAAGCAGCCGCAACACCCTCGGCGCCCTAGGCCTCTCTTCGGCGGCTATCTCGGCGGCCGGCTATCTCGGCATCAGCAGCATTCGCATGAAGAGCGAGAAGACGTGCTGCGGATCCCAATCGCGGCGCGTCTTCCCATACAGGCCGGGCGCATTCATGTCGTCTTCGGTATACTGCGCGCCAAAGACGCGCTCGGCGTAGATCGCCACAGCCTCCTCGACCCAGATCCGGCTCCGATAGACCGGCATCAGCAGCCGCTCGATGTCTGCTCGCTCTTCCGAAGTCAGCCCAAGGAGGTGAACCGCGTGCGTCATCTCGTGGATCATCAACCAAGGCTTCGGCTTGACGTACTCTTCGCGAAGCCCGAGCAGAGCCTCCGCGTCCTCGGGACGATTCCAGAAGATCCCGGCCGAGCGCGGATTCGTATGGCGTGGGAAGCCAAACAGCCGAAAGTCGGAGCCGCGCGGAATGAGGATCGCGCGAATCGGCTTTGCCAAGAGCATGCGGCGGCACAGCGCGGCATTTCCAGCCACCACCCGAACGAGCCCCTCTACGGCGAGACCCACGGTCGTCCGGTCGACGCCATTGTCGACGACCCGGAGCTGCTCGCTCCGAAAGACCTCGAGCAGGCTCGCGTCACTCGCCCATCGACGCGTTCGGGTCGAACCTCCGCGCTCAAAGAGATCTCCTCCTCGGATCAAGGTGAACGCCGGAAGCGCCAGATCGACCCGCGAAGTCGGCCGACCGGATCGGTGCCGGGCCATGCGCGTCTCCCAGCGCGTCCTTCCTGACTGCAGATCGAACGAAGTCGCCTCGCGCGACTCGCCGTCGCCGACGAACTCATCCCAGGCCGATCCAGCGGCCGACGGCCCAGCGCCAGCTCTGCCCCGATGCCAGAACGCCACGCGAAACTAAGTCCTCATGATGATGCGCTTGGCGGACGGCCTTACATCACTCTCGACCGCGAGGTGCATGAACCCCTTCTTCGGGTAGTACACAGCCTCGTGAATCGACAGGTCAGGTCGTGTCCGCTCGCCGATCCATCGATAGACCCGCTCGAGGTCGACGCTCGGGTCGGGCTTCACATCGGCCGCGCAGCCATCGAGATGCAGAGACTCAACGGAGGCCGGCATCCCCGCACGTCGGCAGGCGTGATTGAGCGCCGCATCTCGAAAGCCGGTCAGGATGACCCACTCGCCGCCAAATTCGTCGACGAGCACATCGAGCACGGTGGCTAGCCGCGAGAGATTGCGAATATGCGCTTCCGTGGGCTCGAGGACCGCGGCGAGGTCGGGGAACGTACGGTCGACCAAAAAATCGCCGAGCGTGAAGCGCCTTGAAATATGACGTGATCGGTCCGCCATCGCGAAGCCCCAACTATGCAGCGCGCGATGCCATCGCGCAATTCGAACTCACCGCTCCCAGTCCGCAACCCCATGCGCCAACTAAAGGTGAGCGTTGAAACGCCCGGCGGTCGCCTTCTCCTTCGCGCGCTGAAAATAGCGAAAAAGCTCAGCATGCACGGCGAGATCCTGGGCCTTTGCGTATTCGACGGCCCCTCGCTGAACAAGCTCAGTCTGCGCCTCGAAAAAGGTCATGGAAGGCTCGGAAGCCAGCAGAACGTCGAACGCCGCCTGGAGCGTCGTATTGATGCTCATCGTGCGAAACGCTACCGGAAACAGCGTCCAAGACCTACTTCTTCTTTGCGGACGGCGACGGGCTAAAGAGATGTCGCGAGGTTCACCCCGAGCATGGCATGGGGATCCAGCCACCCGACTTCGACCCCTAGCCGCAGGCCACCGCGCCCGCCAAGGCGAAGCCCCGAACCGACGGCCCCATGCATCCGAACGTTGGACGGTCCCTCAAAGAAGAGCCACGGCCCAAACAGCCCATCGAGATACACGCGCCCGAACCAAATCGTCAGCGCCAAGTCGAGCGGCACGCCCGGCTCGAACGGCTCGGTGGCGACCACGGCTCCAAACCTTCCCCCAACGGTCGCCGAGCCAGCGAGCGGCGTGTCGGCTCGAAGCGTGAGCGCAAAGAGGCCACGGCCTCCGATCCAGGCGTGCCCATTCACGCCGGCCGACAGCCCAGCCTGGCTCCGCTGACTGATGAACAACAACGGAAGAACCGAGAAGGCTACCGCGCCGATCAAGCCAAGTCGCATGGGCGACTTGTACACTGGCCGCGCGCCGCGCGCTATGCAGCAGGCATGACGCTCGCGTTCGATGAAGCGAGCGCGTCGTCGGGCAGGCCACCGCGTGCTCGATGCGCAGACATCTCCATGTACTCGGCGAGCGTGAAGTCGTCGACCTGAATGGCGTCATTACGCGCCTCCTCGGCTTCACGCACGATCGAGCGCTCGTCGCTCGTAATGATCGCGTCGGCCTCCGCTTGATCGAGCAACTGGGCTGGATTCCGCCTGGGTAGCTTTCCGCTTCGAATCGCCTGCTTGATCTTGTGCAGCACGCCTTCTGCCTTCACGGCGAGGACGAGAGCATGCTCAAGTCGCCCGAGCGATTCCGCTTCATCGGTTGGCACATAAAGCCCCGACGTGAGGCGGTCTCGGAGCTTGCTGGGTGACTGAAGCGCTTGCGCCACCGCCTGCCCGACCGAGTCGGCCGGTGGTCGACCGAATCGATTGACTCTGAGCACCATCGCGACCGGTCCGCGGAAGAACCATCCAAGCAAACCGGTCCCAAAGTTCTGCAGCAGCCCTTCGAAAGCATTCTGGATCCGTTCGAAGGCATGCTGCATGGACCAATGCAGGAAGGGTAGATCTTCGGCCTGTCGTCCTTCCGCTTCGAACCGTCTAAGAACCGCGGTTCCCATATAGAGCCAAGCGAACACGTCCGCAAAGCGACCCGTGAGGGCCTCCCGACGCTTGAGGTCACCCCCCATCAATCCCATCGCAACATCCGAAAGCAAGGCAAAGGATGCCGACGCCCATGCGAGCTTCCGATAGTACGGTGCGGCCGGGCCGTTCACCGGTGAGTGCGCGAGGAAACCTCGAGATGCGCCAAAGACAATCACGCGGCAGGTGTTCCGGAACACGTGCCCAATGTGTCCGAAGAAAGCCTGATCGAAGGCGACGACGTCGCGATCTCCCAGCGCCTTGACCTCGCGATAAGCAAACGGATGACACCGAATAGCCCCCTGACCGAACACAACGAGGGTACGCGTGAGAATGTTTGCGCCCTCTACCGTGACGCTGATGGGCATCGCCGTGTAGACGCCGGCCATTAGGTTTCGTGGCCCCCGCGAAATGCCGGCACCGCCCAGGATGTCCATCGCGTCATTGATCGCGGCGCGACAGATCTCTGTGAACGTGTACTTGGCGATGGCCGTCACGACGGCTGGTTTGGCCCCCTTGTCGAGGGCTCCGCACGTAAAGCGTCGCGCCGCCTCAAGGGTGTACGCAGCGCCACCGATCCGCGCGAGCGGCTCTTCGATGCCCTCGAACTTCCCGATCGGGAGACCAAACTGCCGTCGAACGGCCGCGTAAGCTCCGGCGACCCGGGCCGCAAACTTCGCCCCGGCCGTGCTCGTCGCAGGCAGCGAGATGCCTCGCCCCGCGGCAAGACTCTCCATGAGCATTCGCCAACCCTGGCCCGCCCCATCCACACCGCCGATGATCGTGTCGATCGGCACGACCACGTCGCGCCCGGTCGTCGGGCAGTTGAAGAAGGGCACGCCCATCGGATCGTGACGCCGCCCCAAGACCACGCCCGGCGTATGGGTCGGAATGAGCGCGCACGTAATGCCCAGATCCTGCCCCTTCCCGAGCAGTTCGTCCGGATCTCGGAGCTTGAAGGCAAGCCCCAACACCGTCGAGACCGCGGCCAGCGTGATGTATCGCTTGTTCCAGCTCAGCCTCAGATAGAGCGCCCCGTCCGCGCCGCGAAAGACCTCGCCGTGCGAGGTGATCGATCCGGCATCAGACCCCGCGCCCGGTTCGGTCAGGGCGAAACAAGGGACTTCTTCGCCGCAAGCAAGGCGAGGCAGGTAGTATTCCTTCTGCGCGTCGGTTCCATAGTGAACAAGAAGCTCTGCGGGCCCAAGCGAGTTTGGAACCATCACCGTGATCGCCAGCGTCATCGACCGCGATCCAAGTTTCGCCACGACCGCACTGTTTCCCGAGGCCGAGAAGCCGAGGCCGCCGCGATCCTTCGGGATGATCATGCCAAAGAACTTCTGTTCTTTGAGATACGCCCAGACCTCAGGTGGAAGATCTCGGTTCCGGTTGACCTCCCAGTCATCCGTCATTCGGCAGACCGTCTCGACCGGCCCATCCAAGAACGCTCTTTCTTCCTCGGACAGCCCCGGATAATCGGCCGTCGCAAGACGTTCCATGTCGGGCTGCCCGGAGAAGAGATCTCCGTCGACCCAGACGGTGCCGGCCTCGAGCGCGACGCGCTCGGTTTCCGAGATTACGGGCAGGACCTTCAGGCGATCGAGAACGGTCATGACCGGCCGTGCGATGAGTGCACGGCGGATCGGCGGAATCAGAGCGATCGCCGTCAAAACCAAGAGCACGCCGAAGGCCCATGCGGGCGCACCCAACCCAATCCACAGAAGAAACGCCAACACGGCGTAGATCCAGAAGCGCGCGCCGATCACGCCGAGCCCGAGACCGAGCAAGAGAGCCACGGCGATCGCCCAGCCTGCGACCGGTGAGAGGATTCCGTATACTTCTTGGATCATGGTTTTCCTTCTCCTGGAGGTGTTATCGCGTCACTTCTAGACCGGCTTCGTGTCGATCCAGGTCTGAGAAGCCTGCGTAAGCACCCGCTTTGCCTGCAAGATTTCCGCCAAAGGTGCGTTCCCTGACGCAGCACGTCAATACGTTGTTCGTGGATCACCAAGAGGTAACACGCTCAACGCGAGCCAGGCGCTTGGGTCACCAATTCAGGACATTTTCGGGCGTTGTGTAAAAAGCACGCTTCCGTGGCGTGACTACTCCTCGAAGACGCGATGGTTGTGTCGATAGGCGATCGATTCCCGGAGCGCATGGCGGTCGAAACCGGCTTGGCGGATCTGAAGACCGATTGCGTTGTGCTCGATCGCGGCCTCTTCGACAAAGGCCTCGTTCGGATCATCGATCCTGATCCCCGCCGCGTGCTGCGCCACGCGAAGGCGCTTGAGGACCGAGACTCCGAGACGCCCATCGTTCGCGTGTGGGAATCGTGTCGAGAGCAGAATCCCAGCGCTTGAGTTCGTGCCGGTAATGAGGGCATCTGAAACATCGAGACGGCCGAGCGCGAGATCGATTCCAGCGACCCGATTCTCGCTGAGCTCGAGGTTCTGGAAGATGGCCGCGCCAAAGTACGACGCAACCCCCACAACACTGCGCTCCACTCGAACGTCATTGAGCGAAACGTCTTCGACGAAGGAATCATTGCAGCTCGGGAGAATCGGACCACCGCCAATTCGATTCGGCTGTCGATTGCCAACCGCGATGCCAGCCCCTTCGACCTCGACGACCGCAACGCCATGCCCCCGCACCCGACTTGCGCCTCGGATGCGAAGTCCCGCTCCTTTTTCGTATTCGTGGACGGAGCAGTAGTCATCGTCGTCGGGTGCAACCGCGCGCGTTCGCGCAACCGTCACGTTCTCCAATGATGCGGGTGCATCGAAGATATCGACGCCCGCCCGCCGAGCCCTCAAGACCAGCGTGCGCTTCATCGCCTCGATCTCTCCACCATCACGGACGACGATGCCTATGTCCTGCGTGTCCACAATACGCGTGTCTTCGAACGTCGCTCGCCCGCCGCGCCCCACGTAGACGCCGTAGTGCTTGCCTTGCACGTTCAGCCGCTGTGCCGCGATATGCCCTCCGCGCAAGATCTCGAGGCCGTAACCTCCGCTCGTGCCGCCCTCGCCCTCGCCCTCGCCCTCGGCTCGCCCATCTCGAATCCAGACGTCGAGAAGCGTGATCGAAGCATTCGTATCCGCCGACACATCGTGCGACACATTCTCTGCGAACAGACATCGGCTAATCTGAGCCTGCGCTCCGCTTTGCGCCTCGAGTCCTTTGCCGCGCAGACCACCCGATGCGCGACTCCTCTCGACGACCACGTCACTGAGCACGGCGCGCACACCTGCACCACGCAGCGAGATGGCGTCGCCAGCAACATCGTGAACCACGACGTGCTCGAGTTCCAGTCCTGGCGTCGCCGTCGAGCTCTCCGACTGCGTATTCTCGAAGTACACCCCATATCGCATCGAAGGCCCCAGGGCGGTTCTGATCAACGACAAGCGCACATCACCTCGAGCGATGATGCCGGGTCCAGACGTCGCAGAGACATCGACCCCACGCAGAAGGACCTCCGCCGGTCCGTCCAGGGCCAACGCCTGCTGCTCGCCACGGATAGAGATCCCTTCGAGGTGGGCGCCAGCGCCTGGCCCCACGCGCAACGTAGGGCCTGCGGAGCTGCCGCCCCGCACGACGACGCCGGCCGCACACGCGCCGATGAGCTGGAATCCTTGCTCGAAGACGAGCGTCTCCTCGTACTCGCCGACTCGAACCGCGAGGGTGCTCCCCGCTGCGGCCTCGGCGAGCGCGGCTGAAATGCTTGGATGCGGATGCTCCTTGGTCCCGTCGGGTGTCGACGCGCTCCCGGACGCGGCCCCGCGATCAACGAACACCACCGGCGCGCCGCCCACGTCCAGACGATCGGCCAACGGCCATCCATCGGCGGGGCACGAAGCGATATCCACGGCCGCGCAATCGCCAGAATCTCCAAACTGAACTTTTCCCGGCGGGCAGGGTACGCGCGACGCGGGCACACAGGTCGAGACGTCCTCGGACGAGCTGGGCGTATTCAGGCGCCAGGACGCGGGGCACGCGTCGCTCCGCATATCCGGCGCGCGCGGGACCTCCACGTCGCCCGCTTCGGGGACCTCTGGGAACTGACACGGGACCTCGCAGTACGCATCCAGGCGACCGCCTTCATCCGGTCGAACGCGAAAACAACCGGCGCGCGCCTCGCAGTCGCCGGAACCAAAACTCGGCAGACGGATCGCATCGACGATACTCTGAACTTCGGCGACGCGCCGGGGCCGCCAGGTCCGCCGTTCGCTCGCTCCGCCTCCCCGCCCGACATCCTCGTCCCCATCTGACGTTACAGGCTCATCGCCGCTCCCCGCCAACGCTTCATACACATCGAAGGGGAACGGAACAGGACGCGCATAGCCGCGCACGACCTGAACGCCGGACGACAGCCCCATCGCCTCAAGCGTGTCCGAAAAAACGAGCGCCAACAAGCGATCGTCTTGCCGGAGCGACAAGCCCGACGCGCCGTCCGAGACCGGATCGACCGCAAAAACTCGTGCATTGTCGCCCGGCGCCACCGCCACGAGCAAGACCGCCCCCCCCGCCGCACGCGCGGGCGGAAGACCGAGCTCTTGTACGTCGACGCAGCCCGTCAGTGCCCACGCGAGGCCAGCACCGACCGCGAGCATCGCCGGCGCGAGAGAGACCATCCGAGACCGCTGACAGCCCGCCCGTCGCATGCCGCCCGGTTAGCCTCCACTCAGTCGGTAGCGGCGTGCGTCAATGTTGTGCTTCTGAACTCGAAGGCCCATCTTGCGCTCGGTGAGACCCAAGCTTCTCGCGGCTTTCGCCATGTTGCCGCGGGCTGTTTTGAGCGCGTCGTCGATGAGATCGCGCTCAATGGCGTGGAGCGTTGCATCGAGCGAACCTTGGCTCCCAGTTCCCGTCGCCTCCGCTGTCTGCAGCGAAGGCGGAAGGTTGTGGGCGTGAATCACGTGATCATCTGCGAGAAGGACGGCCCGCTCAATGCAATTCTCGAGTTCGCGAACATTCCCCGGCCAGTGATAGGCCATCAGCATGTCGATCGCGCGCGAGGAGATCCGGCGGACGTCCTTTTCGTTCGCGCGACTGAACTTTTCGACGAAGGCATCGGCCAGGAGTAGGACGTCGGCACGACGCTCGCGCAGTGGCGGTACGTGGATCGGGAACACATTGAGGCGATAGTAGAGGTCTTGTCGAAAAAGACCTTCCTCAATCAGTTTCTCGAGGTCGCGATTCGTGGCCGCGATGATACGGACGTCCGTCTTGATCGTTTCCGACCCACCGACGCGTTGAAACTCCTTGTTCTGGAGGATTCTTAGCAAGGTAACTTGCGTCGTAGGTGAAAAATCCCCAATTTCGTCGAGAAAAATGGTGCCGCCGTGCGCCAACTCGAATCGCCCTCGACGGCGCTCGATCGCGCCCGTGAAGGCGCCCTTCTCGTGCCCGAAGAGCTCACTCTCGAGAATCGTCTGGGGAAGTGCAGCACAGTTGACCTTGATCAGGGGGTGGCCAGCTCGCCGGGAGCTCTCGTGAATGCCTTCCGCCACGAGTTCCTTGCCTACGCCGCTCTCGCCTCGCACGAGCACCGTTGCGTCGCTCCTCGAAACCGTCTGAATCATCTGGAAGACAGGCTTCATCGCCTTGGAGCTGCCGATCACGTTGGCCGGTCGCCCCGGATAGTGTTCCGGCGCCCGTTCGAAGGCCGCCCGGCGCGACAGCACAATCTGCGCGATCATGAGCGCAACGACGGAGAGAAGATTCACGTCATCTTCTAGAGTTCTTGGCTCGCGCGTCGGGCGGTCCACCGACAACGCCCCCAGGATCTCACCCTCGACTTTGACCGGGACGCAGATGAACGCGAGATCGTCGCGGTCCTTCTCGCGAGCGCCGATCCGGTCGAGAAACTCGGGCGCATCGCCGATGCGCGGGAGCACGAGCGGCATGCCCGACTCGACGACCTGGCCGGTGACGCCCTCACCGAGCTGGTACCGTCCGCGCTCCCGCTCGGAACTGGTCAGGCCGAAGGCGGCGTCGATGAGGATCTCCTTCGTATCCCGCTTGAGGAGCGTTACCGTTCCCCTAACAATACCGAGACCGTTGGCGAGAACCTCGAGAATGCGGTCAAGCAGCGATTCGAGCTCAACCCGGGCGTCCAGAAGCCGACAGATTTCAAAGAGTACCTCTAGCGCCGGATCTCGAGGTCCGGCCGTGTAGTTAACGCTCGCCATACCACCCACAGCCGCTCGCAACCTCCCGCGGCCGCAAAACTACACGAGTGTAGGAATGGCGAAAGATAGCTGTAACCCCTAGAGAAAACCTTCCGCGCGACATCAAATTCCTACGTTTTCGTCGGCTTGGTAATGTGAAAGATACACATCCGTCGTTGAGCGCGGTCCATGGCATGGGCGCACAGTAAGGCACATCGTTTGCTACGGCTCCCCACAAAAGGAGACTCCCACAACAATGGACGGACGAAGAAGACGAAGAATCGCGCTCGGACCTACTAAGACTCTGCTCAGCGCGCTGGCACTCTCGGCGATCCCGCTGGTGGCAAGAGCTGAAGAAAACGCCCAGATGGCTGAATTCAAAGTGGCACTCGACACGGTCTGGGTGATCGTAGCCGGCGTTCTCGTGTTCTTCATGAACGCGGGCTTCGCACTGCTCGAGACGGGTTTCGTTCGAGCCAAGAATGCGGTCAACGTTCTCGCGAAGAACTTCACGGTCGCCGCCATGGCCGGACTCGCGTTCTTCTTCATCGGCTTTGGACTGATGTTCGCCGAAGGCAACAGCATCATTGGAACCGGAGGGTGGTTCCTTCTTGGCCCGGACAACAGCCCAGCAATGGGTGATGCATATTCGGGCATCTTCCCGTCGCTGAATTGGACGGGTGTCCCGCTCGAAGCGAAGTTCTTCTTCCAAGCCTGCTTCGCCATGGCCGCGGCATCGATCGTCTCGGGCGCCGTCGCTGAGCGCATCAAGTTTCAGAGCTACCTCATCTTCTCCCTCGTCCTGGTGGCCGTCGTCTATGGAATGACCGGACATTGGATCTGGGGCGGCGGTTGGCTCGCCGGTATGGGCTTCTGGGATTTTGCTGGTTCGACCCAGGTTCACTCCGTCGGCGGCTGGGCCGCTTTGGCTGGTATTCTCATCCTCGGCGCTCGGAAAGGAAAGTACACGAAGGACGGCGTCCGCGTGATTCCGGGCCACAGCATGGCTCTCGCCACCATCGGCACCTTCATCCTTTGGGTGGGCTGGTTCGGGTTCAACGCGGGCAGCACGATGGCGGCCGACCCGACGGCCATCGCCCACGTGGCGACCACGACGCTCCTCGCCTCCCTCGGCGGTATCTCAGGCGCACTCATCACCGCTTACCTTCGCACCAAGGCCTTCGACCTCAGCATGATGCTGAATGGCTGCTTGGCGGGTCTTGTCGCCATCACCGCGCCTTGTGCCTTCGTGTCGGCCGGCTCGGCGATCGCGATCGGGACGATAGGTGGCGTTATCGTCGTCCTCGGCGTCGAGATGTTCGATCGGATCCGAATCGACGACCCGGTCGGCGCGACCAGCGTCCACTTGCTCAACGGCATCTGGGGTACGCTCGCGGTGGGACTGTTTGCCGAGAGCCGTTTCAATGGCGATGTCGGGAGCGGTCTTCTGTTCGGCGGCGGCGCGAAGCTACTGATGATGCAAGGGCTCGGCGTGCTCGCCGTGGGAGCCACCGTCTTCGCGAGCTCAGCCGTTCTTTGGTACGCGATCAAGGCGACGATGGGCATGCGCGTCACGGATGAAGAAGAGCACTTGGGCCTCGACATCACCGAAATGCGGATGCGGGCCTATCCGGCGGACGACGTCGCGGGCGTGACGAGCATGATGCCGCCCGACGCAGGGCGCACGGCACCCGCAGCGGCCCCGGCGACAGTCGAAGCCCGGGCAAGCGATCCAGCGTAGCGCGACGCGCGACGATTACGAAGCGCTGCGAAATCCACCTTTCTCCCCAGTCCCTCCGGCGGGGGGTGTCCTTCGGAAACGCGACGCCTCGAAGGGCACCCCTCGCCTCTTCCATCGACTCGTCTAGACTCGTGCGTTCATTCGAATCGCGGTGACGATCTCTCGCGTCGCGGTCGACTGATTTAACGTATAGAAATGAACACCGGGCGCACCGCCCTGGATGAGTCCGAGACACTGGATGGTCGCATGCACGATGCCGAGCTCTTGCACCCGCTCGGGCTCATTTGCGCGCGCTTCCATTGCGCTCAACAGCGCCGCGGGGATTGTTGCACCACACATCTTCGTGAGGCGCTTGATCTGCTCTACACTTTGAATCGGCATGATCCCCGGAATGATCGGGACCTGAATTCCACAAGCTCGGGCCCGATCGACGAAATCGAAGTACACTCGGTTGTCGAAAAACATCTGCGTAATCAGAAACTCGGCGCCGGCATGGACCTTTCGCTTGAGGTTCTCGAGGTCGATGGCCGCCGACGGTGCTTCCAGGTGCCCTTCGGGATAGCAAGCCCCCCCAAGACAGAACGTCCCCCGTTTCTGGACATGTTCGGTCAGTTCACTTGCGTACGCGAAGCCGCCCGCAACCGGCTGAAACGGTCCACCGTCGCGGGGCGGGTCTCCCCGTAGGAGAAGCAGGTTTTCGACCTCGCCGGCCTGGAGCGTATCCAGGACCGTGTCGATCTCGGCTCGAGACGCGCCAACGCACGTGAGGTGGGCCATCGCTTCGATGCCAAGCTCACGTTTGATACGACGAGTCAGTTCGATGGTTCTATCGCGCGTCGAGCCGCCCGCGCCGTACGTGACGGAGACGAAAGCGGGATTCAACGACCGCAGGTCTGCGATGGTCTGATAAAGACGAGCCTCGGCCGCCGAAGTCTTCGGAGGAAAGAACTCGAACGAAAAGATGGGACATGAAGTCCTCAGCAGGTTTCCTATACGCACGCGCCGAAAATCAAACGAGCGTCGGCTGAGGTCAATCACCATCGGCCCCCGCCGCATCCGCCGACGATCGCGTTGACTAGACCTAGGCGCAAACGCCTAATTGTATGTGAAGCATTTCGAGTACGTCGGTCGCACCCGACCGAGCGCGCCGCTCGAATCACGAAAGGATGCCCGCCGAGATGGACCACCGCCCAAGCTCCGCACTCTCGAGCAGTGAATTCGGCGCCGCCTTCGAGCAAGAGCGCTCCTTCGCCGGCGCCACACGCTCACCTGCTCGTCCGCGAAACTCCGCCCGCGCGGCGCCAAGAATGCTCGACCAAGACTCGGTCGTCGGCGCCGCGCAGGATGCCAAACGTGCGTGGCGCTGGCGCATCGAGAAGGCGCTCCGCCGCCTGAGTCGCGCTCTCGAAGCAAGCTCTGAGAGCGTTCTGTTCCTACTCGCGCGGCTCCGCGAATTTTTCCTTCGCACGTACGCATGGTCGAGGAACCGACTCGCCCTGGCCACTGCCCCGCGCGAAGGTGTGCCACCCTCAAAGTCAAAGGCCACCGCAGGCGTCGTGGAGGACGGCCAAGACACGCGTCATATCGTGCGTCCGTCGGCGCGACGCGCTTCGCGACCCATGTTGACCATGCTCGTGACTTTGCTTTCGACATGGATTCATCGCGCCTTCGGATCTCCAGCCAAGCCGTCGGTGATACGCGCGCGCCCATTCGGCGTGAGCTCCGACCGTCCTGTACCGCTGGCTGTTCATCCGAAAGCTACGAACGCCGATCGTTTTTCAGGATGGAAGTCGGCGCTCTCCGCATTCATCCCTCCTTCCGCCGCCGACGACAGCCCGACCCGAGAGATCAGCGTGAAGACGAAGCAAATCTTCATCGGCACCGGGCGTGAGCGAATCAACGCCATGGTGAAGAAGTCGGCGCCGAACGCTGGGGCGCCGAGTCCGTGCCCCGCACCCCAAGCGGGCAGCCAAGAGGCCGGAGCCGCGGCGCCCCCGAGCCAACGGCCTCGGCCCGCCCCGGTCGCGGCCTCCGTTTCGGGAGGCGCCGGAGCCACACGGCAGGCCACATCGAAAGCGTTGCGACGCATCACGGGTTCGGAGCGATCGATCGGACCCACGATCGAAAAGGATCGCTCGCGGGCGGCCCCAACACCTCGCGGCCGTCCGCTCCCTCGCATTCCTTCGCGGACCTACCGCGGCACCGAGCCCGCAAACGTGAGCCCATGGACCAAAGCGAACCGAATTGGCACGCGTTTCTCTCTGTCTCAGGGCGCGCAGCGCGTCGTCAGTGCCGACGTCAAAGTTCGAATGCGCCCTGAGCAGGGTGCCGCCATCGCCGGCGAACTCGTCTGTGGCTCGACCGTGACCGTCCTCGAGCGGCATGCGCCTCGAGGCTGGTATTTCGTCAAGGGGCCAGGGGGGACCTCCGGCTACCTCCGAGAGGAGGTCCTTCTCGAGACCCGTGCGAAGTAGTCGGGCGCTCTACGTGCGAGCTGCAAGCAGCTCGGGTGGCATGACATAGTTCGTGAACTTCGGCTGGGGACATGTTCCCCCACGCCGAGCATCGAGTTCTTGGTCGTACGCTTCGCGGGCGGCGTTCCAGAGCTGGTAGAAGGTCATTCCAACCCCGTTTTCCTCGCGATAGGCTTCGTTTTGCCGTTGCAGGAACTCGATGAAAGGCTCGGCAGCAAACATGTGCGTCAGGACCGTCTCCAAGACCTCGTCGGTCATCTCATCTCCCTCGAGGGGAAGGAGGGCGCGGAACGTGATGGTGTGTAGGCCCATCACGATGGCTCGAAGTGCCTTCGCCTTGAGCGATTCGTCGAGGGCGTAGCCTCGCCGATTCAAGAGCTCGTTCATCAAGAACGCCGTCGCTGCGCTCTCGATTTGCTGGCGCTCGAGGCGATCTCCTTCGAGGTTGCGTACCTCGGCGACGGTCCGGGTGAGAGGGTTGTGAACGGCCGAAGGCATCACGGTCCGGTCCCCCGCCACATGCCAGAGATCGAGCATCGATTTCGTCCCTACCCCAGAATCAAACGCCTGAAGAAAAGGTGTGTAGCCCGCCACTTTCTTACCACTCGCCGGGTCGACCATGCCGAAGTTTTCGCGATGTGCGTCGCTCGCAAAGGCATCGAGCGGACACCAGTAGAAGAAGGCTTGAACCAGACTGGAGCACATGAGCGGCGTTTCGCGTCCGATCGCGAGACTCTCACCCGAGGCCGGAACCTCGAAATGGCCCAGCGTGAAGTCATAGGGATTTCGGTTCCGCTTGATCACATCCACGAAGTCGCGCGCACGATTGAAGAATGCCTTCTTCGCGTCTTCATCTTTGAACGCACTGTCTCGCAGGAAATGAATCTGCACCCGTGCCTTCTTGTGAAAGAGACGAGGCAAATCGAGTGGCACGGCCGACGCGCCGTGGCCAGTCCCCGCTTCGACGAGATAATGCTTCCCGTCGTGTCCGCGCACGACGAGCGCGGCATGGCTCTCATAGCCATCTTCGGCCGTGATCCTCTTGATGCACTGGCCGGCGCTGCTCCCTGAGTCCATCGAGAGGAGGAAAACGTCGGGGAATGCGTCCACGTCGGGCAGAGACTGGAGTCCCACGTCGTAGCACTGAACGTGAAGGCCGTCCGCCTTTCCGACGAACGCAGGCAAGCGCTCATTCTTGAGGACGTCTTCCCGATAGTTGATCATCAGATAGTCGCCTACGTAGCTTCGCAGGCGATTCATCGCGACAATGGCGTCCTGATGCTGGGCGGTATACTCGGGACCGAAGCCATAGAGGCGATCTTCGACCTCGGCCACGAACTGCCCGAGTTCCTGAAACAAGGCCTTCGCCTCACCGGGGCGAAACGCCATCTTCTCAGGCCGAGTCCACGCGAGGCCTTGGTTAAGCCACCGCAGCAGAGCCACGGCATTCTTCGGTTGAAACAGAGCGGGGTCCTTAATCATCCCCCGACAGGCCTTGATGCGCGCCACGAGCGTACCGTCGGCGTCCACATGTCCACGGAAGCGGACGACGTCGGGCAGTCCAGGCGGGGGCGCGCGAAGTGGTCCGCGGGCAGAGATCTCCGAGAGGAATCGATCGGAGCGAGCCTGAAACTCATCGATCCCGGCCGCATCGGCGAGCACCGCCCCAAAACCTTTCGCCTGAAAATCGCGCACTTCGTCGGCCGTCAGCTGCGCGTCTCCATTCCCGAACGCGTCGATAAGCGACGCCAACCGAGATACCCCGATCTCCGAATCGACCCGTGTCATAGGCTGCCTTTGCTCCTCTGGGCGCGCCACGCAAGCGTTGCCGCCGGTACGGTTTTCGGCGCGCGCGCTCAATGGTTGCGGGTGCCCCCAAAAACGGGCCGGCGTTTTTCTCACCCCGTGCGACTTCGCGCAATCACCTCGTCCGCGGCACGAAGGCCATGATAAAAGGCCTCCTCGAACAACGCGACCCCAGAGAGGTCAGTGTGCGCGAAATGAACTGCGCCCACCGGCTCTTGGGCTCGTCGTCGATCTCTCGCACGCCAGGTGCCCACGGTCGGTCGAACCATCCCATGACCCCACCGCACAATATCTATCCGCTCCACGCACCGACGGAGCCCGATATGGGCGCGATCGAGATCATCGAGCACAGCTCGTGCCGCATCCGACCACGCGAGTGAAGCAAGCTGTTGTCGACTCGCCCGCGCATCGCTCTGTACCAGCGGAAGGTAGTACGTCCATACAGTCGGCCCAAAGTCTCGTCCGCGTTGATGGGTGGCCACCACGTAACCCAAGGACGCACTGTCGAACATCACGTTGTCCCACGCGGGTTCGAAGCCCACGGATCGCGGGCGCGCCCGTAGGAAGATGTTCGCGACCAGCCAAGGTGAGGTCATGGGCGCATAGTCGACCGGCTCCGGATCGAAGCCACGAAGCAGATGCCGGCGTAGGAAGGACGGGAGTGCGAAGATCACATGATCGGCCGTCAGGCACTCCGCTCGGTGGTTGGTTCGATTCCAGGTGCGAACCTCGGTTCGCCGACCGTCACCTCGCGGGCGAATTTCCGTGACGAGCGTGTTGGTTTCGATCTTCTCCACGCCCACACCCGAAATCAATTGGTCGACCAAGAACCCGTTCCCCTCGGGCCAAGTCATCAAAGGCGCGCTGGTGCCCTTGGGTTGCCCGCGTCTCGCCGCGAAGTAATGGAGTCCATACCAGGCACTCGTGTCCCCGAGCGAGGCTCCAAAGTCGTCGCGGCAGGCATACTCGACGTACCAGCGAAGCCGCGGCGACTCGAACCCTTCGCGCGCCAGCCACGCCCCCATCGAGATTTCGTCGAGCTCGGCCGCCACCGCATCGTCCGCCGAATGCGCCACCGGGATCGAAAAGGCGCGCGCGCCGCGGCGGCCAATGCCGCGTGGGTCCACGAAGGCGTCCACGCGAGCCTCGAAGCGGCGGAGCGCCGCAAGGTCGGCGGAGGACGCGACGGCCTCCGGAAACAGGCCGCGATGCCAACGGCCACCGGCAAAAACACGCTCCTCTGGATCGCGACAGAGCACGTCCTCGCGCGCGATCACGGCGTCACGTGGATCGAGCGTCGAGGTACGCGTCGACGTCGATTCGAGCGCCCCGATCTCGGACAGGAACTCGACGAGCGCCGAGTTGCTGATATCCGGCACCGGCAAGTAGTGCGCGCCCCACGGGTAACGCGTCACCGGGCTCGTACCCGACCGTGCCGTCCCGCCCGGCTCCTCCCCCGCCTCGATCACGCGGACGCTCTTCAGACCGGCCTTCACCAAGCGCCGGGCCGCAGCGAGCCCGGCCACGCCCCCGCCCAGGACGAGCACCGACAGAGAACCCGAAGGCGCGGCGTCCGGAGACTCGGACGTGAATGCCCCGTCGCGAATACGATGTCCGTCCGTCTGCAGATCGTCGACGTATCCCCCATCGACGTCCAGCGAAGTGGTCTTTCGCGGACACGCCGCCAGCAACGGCAATCCAAGCAACGAGGTCAGGATCTCACGACGGGTCGACGAGAAAATAGACATGGCCACCCTCCGGCCCATGAGGGCCGGCCCCCCATGTTGCGTCACAGTGACGCCCAAAGGGCAAGGACGGCGACCCGGTGTTGCGGAGAAAATGGCGCACGAGCGCGGTTCTCGATCGCGGCCGGAAGGGAGGACCTGGCACCGATCGTGCTCATCCGTTTCGAGTCGTCGCCCGAGACCTAAAGACCAAAAGACCAAGAGCGGGGGACGAGTCACGAGTTCAAGGAGCACCGATCATGAGCCAGTCCGTCACCCTGTCCCGTAGCGAGTTCACGAAGCAGCTCAAGAGCACATCGATGGATGTCTCGACCCTCGAAAAGGATGCGCGTCTCAAAGGCGTCGACGTCGCCAGCGCCGATCTCGACGGCGACGGACAGATCAGCGGAAAGAAGGAGCAGAAAGCCCTCTTTCAGAGCCTCGACCACTTCGATACAGACGGCAAGAGCAAGAGCGTTCGTCTCGTGGGCGTGGAGGGTAATCTTACCCAGATGGGTGGTCGCCTGGACGCCATCGCCGACGCCAGCGGCGTCCAGGCGCTTCGTTCTCTCGCCCTCGTCAACGGGCCGCGAGGCTCGAACGACGACATCATGCACGTCGGAATGCGCGACGCCAATCACTACGAAACCGACGCCCTCGAGCGGCGCGCGAAGGCGCGGGGCCAGTCGGTCATCAAGGTCGGCAGCGACTCGAGCGCCGTGACCGGCGACGATGGCAAGACCTACGATCTCTCGAAGAAGGCGGACATCACCGGCTTCGCGAAGACGCTGGGGCTACCTCCGGACCAGTCGAAGAAGGTCGCGGACGCCATTGAAAAGGCGCCTCAAAGTGGGCGCGACGAGATGGCCGGCATCGCCAAGACCTGGGCCAAAGCGGAAAAAGGCGGCCGAATCCCTTCGCGACTCATCGTCTCCGGGCACTCCGTGGGCGGAGACTTTTTCGGAGACCGGGGCAGCCTGCCCAAGGACTCGCTGATGGACCTCGCCAGCGCGATGCCGCGCGCGGCCGGCCAGATCGAAGACATCCATCTATCCGGGTGCTATTCGCTTGGACGCAGCACAACGGAAGACTGGCGCGCAGCCTTCCCGAACCTCCGCACCGCGATGGCCTACAACGAATCTGCGCCCAAGGCCGAGTCTTCTGCACCATCACACCAGCTCGCTTGGGAGGCCGCGACCCGCGGGCGCACCAACAGCCTCAGCCGATCGATCGCGCACGGGAGCGTCGTGTGGAGTCAGAAAAGCGGCTTCGATGACGGCAAACCGCTGCCAAAACTGAAGGACCTCAAGGACGACCTGAAGGCCAAGGAAGGCACGTTTCCCGACTACTTCGACGGCACGAAGCAAGTCACGGATCACGCTCGCGGGCCTCTTCGCGAATACTACAAGTCGATTCAGCGCGTGCTCGAGCACCCGTCTTTGCCTCGATCGGAGCGAGACGCGCTCAAGGCCAAGCGGGACCAAACCATTCGGCTCATCTACTTCGACGTCATCACGAAGTCGTTTGCCAAAGAGCAGGCGGGTACGATCCGCGATGGCTACAAAGGCGCGAAACTGACCGCGCCGGACTTCGCCAAGCTCAGCCGCAAGGACGCGATCGACGAGATCGATCGGTTCCTTTCAAAGACAACGTCCTCAACGGATCCAGCGGTTCTCGCGCTTAGAGATCAACTGGAGGGCATGAAGGAGCTCGACGCGAAGCGCGTTCCTGCGACATGGATTCCGTAATGGATCGACCGCGGCCCCAAAATGCACACGCCTGGTTCGGGACGAAAACCAGGACCAGGACGCGGACCGGCATCGCGCTCTGCATCAGGCTCAGAGTCCAAGTGGGCGCGGTCGGCCATCTGCGCGTCCCTTGGGGGCTGCTCATCGTGATCGGCATCGTGTTTGGCGAACAGACGCCAATCCATGCAGCCGTCCCACGACCTCGCGTAGCCCAACGACCGCGCCTGGCCGTCGAGGCCCGTGGGATGGACCACGTCGAGATCGGGCAGGATGCTGGCGCCGTTAGGGATGCGGATGTCAGCGGAGATGGCGGTGGCGGGCGCGAAGTCGACATCGAAGCTTGTCGCAAGTTGCTGCGCGATCATCCGCCGTCGTCGGCCGCGGGTCGGCCGAGAATCCGACTTCGGTTGGTGCTCGAGGACCTCGCGACGAGCTGCATTCCGCTCTCGGCGACACTGCGTCGTGCCGCCCACGAAGCAGCGGGTGTGCCAACGGCGCACCAACGGATGCAAGTTCTCTTTCGAGCCTCCGGGCGTGCGGACCGCTGCGCGTCCCCCGGTTCTTGGTCGTTTTCCGCAACGAAGCCAGCAAGACGATGCCCACCGCCGGATGCACTCGCGCTATCGCCCGCCCTCCTGGAGGACCTCGATTCCGGGACTTATCTCTTCACGCTTGCGGTCGCGGACGCAATGGCGGAACACGGCCTCCTCGAGCCCGACGGCAAGTTCGTGCTACTCGAATTGCTTCTTTCGTCCGCCCTCGAACGACGGGCGAACCGAAGCGAGCGCCCGAGCCCCTGAGAAGGGATCCTGGATCCTGGGTCCGGGGTCCGGGGTCCCGGACGGGCGCGTTCAGGACGCCGCAGACCCCGAGAGCAAGCGAAAGGCCGTCTCACAGAGATCCAGATCCAGACAGCTCGTCTCTCCTCGCGCGTCACCCGCCATCTGAAGCGGCAAAGGACTCGACGTTTCGACGGTCACGGCCTCGCACAGAAAGTCGAAGAGATGGGGCGAGCGCAGGGTCCCCTTCCACATGCTCGGAAGGTTGCCGAGCAGATGCGCGATCGGTGCGGTCGACACCCGGAGGTGAAACCGGTCGGTGCGTCGGCGCGCGAAGGGCAAGGCGCAAAGTCCGAAGCCATAGAACGGGGCCGTTCCCGCCAGTACCGCCCTCGCCGGACCTTCAAACAGTACAGTACTTCGCTCGAGGGCGACTTCTTCGCGCGTCTCGGGATCGATCATCGAGCATGCGCCCCGCGCCTTGACGCGAATGGTGACGGGCTTGGCACGCATCTCCGTGGGGATCGTGCGCGTTGCGATGGCGTACAGATACCCGGGCAGACTCTTCGCAAGGCCCTTGCCCCACGCACTCCGCGCGCCTTCACCGACGCGAACGTAGTCGTTCAGAACCTGAGCATCGTAGCCAATGCTCGCAAACGGAAATCTCCAGCCTGAGCTCCGGTCACGGACAAGTCGAAGCGGGACGCGCGCAGGCCTCAAGCCTTCCGCGATCATCCCCGCGTCGCGCAGGTAGTGCCCAGCCTTGGAAAGATTCGCCAAACCGTTGCCCGTCCCGAGGGGCAAAATGCCGATGTCGGGCAGGGCATGCCTCGTACCGCCCTTTGCCGTCGAATCGAGCGCATCGAGGAGAAGGTTCATGGTCGTCGTCAGCGTGCCGTCGCCCCCACCCACCAGAACGGCGTCGTATCGTCGATGGAGCACGCATTCGGCCTGCGAACGGGCGTCCGCGAGATTTTCTGCGAAAAAGATGTCTTCTGCTGGAAGAACCGACGCGAGCTCTGCTCGAACACGATCGTTGACGCGCTTGGCGTGCGCGTTCAGGAGCACCGCGGCGCGGACCTCCCGGGGAATCGTCCGAGTCTGGGGCGTATTCCCTGCTTCGCGCGGTTCGAGGTGCCGGAGGGGATGTGTGCTCGGTTGCATCATTCGCGTCTTCTTCGGCGGGCGTGCCCGCCTCGGGGCCAGCAGCAAACGTCACGCCAACGACGCCCTGATCGGAAAAGTGACGCAAGAACGGCACACTACGTTCACGGATCCGGCTTGCGTTCGAGGAGAAGACGCGCATAGCGCAGTGCGCAGTGCGTCTTCCGTTGCGCATGCGTATTTTCTCTTAAGCTTCTGAGTTTTCGAAAGAATCCGGCGCAGAACCGCCCATCAGCCAGCCTCTGATGAGCATTTCCACTTATTCCTGCTGTCCAGAGAGCAGAACCCGAAGCCCCACGTCGTGGAGCGAGAATCCAGAGGCCTCAACCATCCGTACTTCAGCGACTCGGCCTAGGTCCACGGTCACCGTCGGGACGAGATTCTGACGCATCAGCGCGCGTGCAAGCGCGACGAGGACCGCGCGCCCAAAACCGCGGCCGCGTGCTTCCTCCACGGTGTAGACCGACACGCGAGCCATACCACCGTACTGATGTGTGACGGCCGCAAGGCTCGCAAGTCCACCACCCGGCGCAAGGAGAAACGCAGGTGAACCAGGCACTCGCTTCGGGAAGATTGGCCCGAGGATATCGTCTTCGTCCTTCGAAACCTCGACGCAATAGGAAAGCGCGGCCGGCGGTCGAACGGCCTCTGGCTTGAGTTCATAGGTCGCCTCCGCCGTCAGGGCATCGGTTCGGAACATGGCGCCCACGATCCCCGAAGCCCAAAAGGGAAGTCGCACCTCGAGATGTCCACGCCACGGGAGGTCCGGGATAAGGCGTTCGACATCGCCAACGCGAAACGCGCGCAGCACGGCCTTGCTTCCGAGTCCAAGCGCACGCTGTCCCCAGCGCACGGCGAAACAGGTCTTGGCGGTATCGGTCACGGAGTCCGGCGGGGATTCCGGCGGGGACTCCGGCGCGAACACGGTCACGAGCCCATCCACGCCTCGCTGGTTCTCGTCGAGGACCTCAAGAAACGTCCTCGGATCGTCCGCAAAGAGCGCCTCGATCCGCGTGCGGTCTACGATCTCGACCCATGGCATTTTGGTTGTCCCACTCTACTCGGCCCGATCGCAGGCGACGGGCGGACCGCTTTGGTGCGCATCACCGGTCCCGACTTCATCGAGCCGTACGGTACCCTCCGCGAAGGCTACGCTATGAAGGGCGCCCGCGCCGACCTCTATCTCGACCTCAGCCGGCAGCAAGAAAACCGTTCCCCGATCGCTTACCGGTCCGCTCGCTTTGAAGCGCACCAGCCGCAGCCAGAGGAGCTGCGCACATTCTTGGGTATTCCCGTCAGAAAGGGTCAGTGTCCGCTCTTGGCGGGGGCCGAGCTCGACAAGACCCACGAACGCATACTCATCTTCGCACACGCGCGCGCTCAGCGGTCGACCGCAGTCCGCACGCAACCCCAGCGCCGGTGCTTGTACTTCGATCGATACGGGGTCATCGAGAAGGCTCCGAAGGACCAGCGCTTCATCGCCGCAAGACGACAAGAGAAACGAGGCGCAGAACATAGAACATAGACCGAGCCTTCCGATACGCATGCGACGCTTGCGACACTTGAGATCACTCAGATTCTCCGAACGAATCGAACGAATCGAACGTATCGTGCGCATCGAACTCAACGGAGGCCTCAGACACCGCAGACGCCTCAGAGGCTCGAGCTTTAATCCGAAGCGCTTCGTTGCTTCGGCATATCGCGCCCGTCCCGAAGCGGAGACCTGCCGAGGGAGACAACCTTCAATCGCGGGAACTCGTTGGGGCCACGCCTCATCGACCCGCCCTGGCCCCTCGTTCCGCGCGCGACATCCACCTCGGTTCGGCATCGCCGACATGATCTCAGGGTCCTCCGCCCACGGCAAGGGCCAGGACGCGCGCTCGACCAAGCGCCCCAACCAACTTGAAATTCGCTGGGCAAATCGCGTCTCGCGCGGGATAACGTGCAGCGGTCCGGCGTCGCACAACATCGACCCCGCACCACGACCGAGGAGGAATTGAACCATGGTGGATGCACTCAAAGACTTGGGTATCGAAGCGAAGAATTCGGGCGTCGCAATCGGAAACACCTTCCGGCCCGCCAGCGGCAAAGAGATCGTGAGCCTGAATCCTGCCTCCGCCGAGCCCATCGCCTCTGTGCAGATGGCCACGGTGGCGGATTACGCCGAAGTCAGCGCCGAGACCCACAAGGCCTTCTTGGCGTGGAGAAGTTGGCCGGCGCCGAAGCGGGGCAATGTGATCCGCCAGCTCGCCGAGGCCCTTCGTCGAAAGAAGGCCACGCTCGGCGCCCTCGTCTCGATGGAGATGGGAAAGATCCGCGCCGAAGGCGAAGGCGAAGTGCAAGAGATGATCGACGTCTGTGACTTCGCGGTCGGGCTCTCGCGGCAGCTCTACGGCCTTTCGATGCACTCGGAGCGGCCGGGACACCGAATGCTCGAGCAATGGCATCCGCTCGGAACGGCCGGAGTCATCACGGCCTTCAATTTCCCCGTCGCCGTTTGGGCATGGAACGCGGCGGTTGGACTTGTCTCTGGCGACGCGATTCTCTGGAAGCCATCATCCGATACGCCCCTCACCGCAATCGCCGTCCAGAAGATTCTGGGTGAGGTGCTCGAAGCCAACAACGCACCACCCGTCGCTTCGCTTGTCATCGGCCCCGGACGCGATGTTGGCGAAGCCATGCTCAAAGACCCGGCGATTCCGCTGATCAGTCTCACGGGTTCATGTGCGGTGGGCCAGCACGCCGCTCAGGTCGTCGGGCAACGATTCGGTCGGACAATCTTGGAACTCGGCGGCAACAACGGCGTCATCATCATGGACGACGCCGATATCAACCTTGCGACCCGCGCCGTCCTTTTCGGTGCCGTCGGCACGGCTGGGCAGCGATGCACGTCAACGCGGAGGTTGCTGCTCCACCGCAGCATCGCGGCCGAAATGACCGAAGCGCTCAAGGCCGCCTATCGACAAGTCCGCATCGGGGATCCGCTCGATCCGCGCACCCTCATGGGCCCGCTCGTCAATGCCACGGCGGTAGAAGACATGATGAAGGCGCTTGAGATCGCAAAGGGCCAGGGTGCCGAGCTCGTCTTTGGGGGCGAGCGCCTGGAACGACCCGGATTCTTTGTGCAGCCGGCACTCGTGAAAGCACACCACGAGATGCCCATCGTCCAAGAAGAAACGTTCGCGCCGATTCTCTATCTCCTCGAGTTCGAGCGCTTCGAAGATGCGATCGCCCAGCACAACGGGGTACCGCAGGGCCTATCTTCCTCGATATTCACGCGCGACCTTCAGAAGGCGGAGGCCTTCCTCTCTGAACGTGGATCCGATTGCGGCATCGCGAACGTCAACATCGGCACATCAGGTGCCGAGATCGGCGGAGCCTTCGGCGGTGAGAAAGCGACCGGCGGCGGCCGAGAATCGGGCTCCGACAGCTGGAAGCAGTACATGCGCCGCCAGACCTGCACCATCAACTGGTCCTCGAAGCTCGAGCTCGCTCAAGGCATCCGCTTCGGCGACTAGGCGTCCACGTCCACGTCCACGTCCACGTCACGTAAGCCGTGCTCACGGCTCCCGAAAAGATCCCGGTCGGACGTCTTTTCACCGGAGGCTGAGCTTCGGCTGTCGATTCGGGCTCTCCGACAAACGCCCGCCAGGTCACGACCCTTTAACCCAACAGTCCGGGCCTCTTTGCCTTCCACCGCTCCAGTTCCGTCGAAAGCAGAGCGACATGCTCTCGTTCCTCGGCGGCCAGCTCCAGGTAGAGATCGACCTCAGGCGAGCCCACCTCAGCGTTCCGGCCTCGCTCTTCAAAAAACGCCACGGCCCGCCGCTCCAGTCCAATCGCAATTTCGAACAACGTCTGTGGGTCTTCGGGAACGTGAACGACGCCGACGCGAGCGGCGATGCGATCGAGGTCGTACCCATCGGCAACGTCCTGGGGCGGTTCAACATGATAGCGACGACACAAAGTCTCCATGTGTTCCCCTTCCATCTCACGGAAGCGGCCGAAGAGCTCACGCAAGTGCCCGTCGCCGGCGACCCGCGCCGCGCGCTCATAAAACAACCGCCCACCCAACTCGATCTCGAACGCGGTCCGTATGGCTTGCAGCGCCCGATCGTTGTCGGGCGCCTCGCGCGCACGCAAGAGCTCGAGCTTGCCGCCACACATCGGGCAGAGTCCGTACGGGAACGCGAACCCCTCGCTGACTTTCGCGCACTCTGTGCACTTCCAGGAAAGCACAGACGAACGACAACACACGTAGGATTCGTCGCCCTCGAGCGGCTGCCGGCACTTTGGGCAACTCCGGCCCTCACCCTCGCTGAGTTCGCGCGGTGCAAAGTCCCGCTCTGCCTCTTCTCGGCTCACGGGCCAAGATCGCGTACCCTTCGCCAAATACGCTCGAATCGCGCGCGCAGCCCGACGACCCGCGCCCATCGCCAAGATGACCGTCGCCCCGCCGGTCACAATGTCGCCGCCGCCAAACACGCCGGGGAGGCTCGTGGCTTGTGTTGTCTCGTCGGCCACGATGTAGCCCCATTCGTTCAGGTCGAGGCCGGGGGTGGAGCGCGCAATGATCGGATTCGCACGCGTTCCAAGCGCGTAGATCACGGTATCGCACTCCAAGTCGACGTGTTCATCGAGCGGCATCGGCCGTCGCCGGCCGCGGTCGTCGGGCGCGCCGAGCATCATCTTTTGGACGCGCATGCCGCACACATCGCCGGCTTCGTTGACCTTGATCTCCACGGGCGAATGCAAGAAAAGGAACTCGACGCCCTCCTCCTTGGCATGGCGTAGCTCTTCGATGCGGGCGGGTGCTTCCGCCTCCGACCGCCGATAAACGCAGCGCACGACCGGGACGCCCAGACGTCGCGCGACGCGCAAGCAATCCATCGCCGTGTTGCCGGCCCCGATCACGACAACCTTCTTACCGATCGCAATGGGCGTATCCAGATATGGGAAACGCTCGCCGCCCATGAGATTGACTCGGGTGAGAAACTCGTTCGCCGAATAGACCTGCCCGGCGAACTCACCCGGGATCCCGAGGAACGCAGGCGCACCCGCGCCCGCGCCGATGAACACGGCGTCGTATCCTTCCCCTTCCAGGAGCTCATCGACGCGCCACGTCTTGCCGATGACCTTGTTCGTTTCGAAACGAACGCCTAACCCCTCGAGCTGCTTGATCTCGCGGTCAATGATCTCCCGCGGAAGTCGAAACGCAGGGATGCCATACCGAAGAACACCGCCTACCACATGCAGCGCTTCAAAGACCGTGACCTCGGCCCCGTACCGTACGAGGTCGGCCGCGGCCGCAAGCCCGGCCGGTCCCGAGCCCACGATCGCCACCCGACCGAGCGACGACGGACCGGTACGCGGTCGCGCTGGACGAGGTCGCGCGTTGTCGCCGACGAAGCGCTCGAGCCGTCCGATCGCAACCGGCGCCATCTTTTTGCCGATGATACATTGGCTCTCGCACTGCGTTTCTTGGGGACAAACGCGGCCACAGATCGATGGGAAGAGATTCGACTCGTTGATCACTTCGAGCGCCCCGTCCATATCTCGAACCAATAGGTGCCGAATGAACCGCGGAATATCGATCGAGACCGGACAGCCCGAAATGCATGTGGGAATCTTGCATTGAATGCAGCGTTCGGCTTCCGCCAGAGCGTCGGCCGTCGAGTAGCCAAGATTCACCTCTTGAAAACTCTGCACGCGCTCTTGGGCGTCGCGTTCCGGCATCTTGTGCTGTTCAGGCGCAACATCGCGTAGCTTCCTGTAGCTGCGCTTGCCCTCACGGAAGAGCTGCTGCTCGAGGTTGCACACATGCGCGTAGTCGTCCTTTGCGACGTTTTCCAGCACTTTGAAGCGAATCTGCCGTGCATTCAGCTCGGTGAAGTCGACCGCGTGCGCATCGAAATCAGGGCCGTCGACGCAGGCAAATTGAACCTTTCCACCCACGGTGACGCGGCACGAACCGCACATTCCGGTTCCGTCGACCATGATCGCATTGAGGGAGACCATGGTCCGGATGCCGGACGGTCGCGTGACTTCGGCGCACGCATGCATCATCGGGAGCGGGCCTATCGCCACGACCAGGTCTGGACGGTCTGTATCCAGCACTTCGCGCAGCGCCGATGTTACAAACCCCGCACGACCATAGCTCCCGTCGTCGGTGCAGACGACCAAACGATCACTCACGGCCTCGAACTTCTCAGACCAGAACATGAGATCGCGGCGCCGAAAACCGACGATCGCCGTCGTGCGGTTCCCTGCCTCCTTGAACGCGCGGAGCTGCGGAAACACTGGAGCAACACCGAGCCCGCCGCCCACAAGAACCACGTGGCCCACGGAGGCAATGTGTTGCGGCAGCCCCAGTGGGCCCGCAAAGTCTGCGAACGAATCGCCTTCTCGATAGCGGTCGCGCATCTCGATCGTCGTCTTGCCGAGTGCTTGGATCACCATGGTGATGGTCCCGCGCACCCGGTCGAAGTCGGCCACGGTAAGCGGGATACGTTCCCCGCCCTCGTGCAGGCGAAGCATGACGAAGTGCCCCGGCAGCGCCGCGCGCGCGACATCGGGCGCAAGCACCTCCCACAGAAAGGTCGCATCGGAAAACGACTCACGTCGAACGATCGGATACATAGACGAAGACCTCAGCCAACGGTGGTGCGCGCTGGACGAGCGCCGTCCGCCGCGGGTGGAGACTACCACGAGCGGGCGCATCGCGACACGCTGCTGGTCGCCAAAAGACGCCGGAGGCGCAAGGGATTAGACGAAGTTACGCCTGTAGGGACAGGGCTCGATCGATCAACGCATCAACGCGCACCAACTGTGTCTCCAGGCTGAAAAGCTGATCGAGTTCGGTGGTCGTTAGGTGCGGTCTCAGCTCATCGTCTTCCACGAGCGCGCTCATGAGATCGAGCCCCTCATCCCAGACCCGCATTGCACACCGCTGGACGATCGCGTAGGCGGCCTGGCGAGCCATCCCCTTTTGGGTGAGTGCGAGCAGCACGCCCTGGGAAAAAACGAGGCCTCGCATTGACGCAAGGTTCTCTTTCATGCGCTCGGGGTAGACAACCAAACCCTTGAAGACCCGCGTCAGCCGCCGCAGCATGAAGGCGAGCGTTGTCGTTGCATCGGGCGCGATGACGCGCTCGACGGAAGAGTGAGAGATGTCTCGCTCGTGCCAGAGCGCGACATTCTCGTAGGCCGCCGTCGCCCAGGCCCGCATCAGGCGCGCGAGGCCCGTGACGTTCTCTGTCAAGATGGGGTTGCGCTTGTGTGGCATCGCGCTCGACCCCTTCTGGCCGACTGTGAAAGGCTCCTCCGCCTCTCTCACTTCGGTGCGCTGCAAGTGTCGAACTTCGACCGAAAATCGCTCGAGACTCGCGGCGATGGTGGCCAGCGTTCCGAAGAACTGCGCATGGCGATCGCGCGCTACGACTTGGGTCGAAACCGTCTCGGCTCGCAAGCCAAGCGACTTGAGCGCTTCGCCCTCGACCTCGAGCGGAAGATAGGCGCTCGTCCCAACCGCGCCCGAAATCTTCCCCACCGCGATCTCATCGCGTGCGCGACGGAGTCGCGTGCGATTCCGAACCATCTCCGCGTAGAACCCCGCCAACACCAGGCCGAAGGTGGTCGGTTCGGCGTGAATGCCGTGGGACCGCCCGACCATCACCGTCTTCCGATGCGCCTCTGCACGTTCGGCCAACGCAGCGAGAAGGTCGTCCACATCACGGAGGATGATGTCGGTCGCCTCGACCAGCAGGAGCGCGAGCGCCGTATCGAGCACGTCGCTCGACGTCATGCCGAAGTGAATGTGCCGCGCCGGCGGGCCCGCAACCTCCTCGAAGGCGCTCAAGAACGCAATGACGTCGTGCTTGGTCGTCTCTTCGATCTCGAGCGCACGCGCCGACAGGCGCTGGAAGTCGACACTCTTGGCGATCTGAGACAGGCGCTCGAAGTCATCGGGCGGGACGAGGCCGATCCGAGCCATCGCCCCACAGGCGGCCAACTCCACCGCGAGCCAAGAACGAACTCGGTTTTCGTCGGACCAAACATGGCCGAGGTCCTTCGGCGTGTATCGAGGAATCACTCAGCGTTGCTAACGAAACGGTTCGCCCGACTCAAGGCCTTTGAGTCACCTCAAGGTGAGGCCGGTGAGGCAAGATCTGCGCAGCAACGAAACCCCATAGACTCTGGGGCCGCCGTAGGCTTGAGCTTCCGGCGCGCAGCGCAGCGCGTGTCGTAGCCGGGCCGGTCGGCGGCGCCGCCCTTGCTGATCACCGCTGACCCCACCTTTGTGGCCGTCCACTCGGCCGCATTGCCTGAAAGATCGAAGACATTGTATCCCGAGCGACAGCGCTTGAACGTGCCCGAGAGACCGAGGGGCCGGTCCGTGCCGTCCGGCGCCTCACTGGCGCACACATCAGGGTCCCACTGATTTCCGTAGGGATAGCGCGCTCCGCTTCGCCCTTTGCATGCCTTCTCCCACTCGCCCTCGGTGCAAAGGCGCTTGCCGCGTCCCTTGCATCGTGCACCCGCCGTTTCCCAGGTAACCCCGGTCGTCGGACGACGGCCACGACCATTCGGATACTCGAACGCATCGATGCAGAAGGCCCTCACGTCGACCGCCGAAAGTGCGAGATCTTCGAAGTCTCGCTCCGGATCGTTCGGCGCCGAGCCCATCATGAACCCACCGGCATCGACAAAGACCATCCCTGTTGGGCATCGCGCCGCGGCGCTGGTGTCAGGCGCCCCACCCTCACGAGCTCCGCCGCCCACCAACGAAGCGACTTGAGCGCCGTCCTCGCGCGCGCGCCCCGACGCGGTCGGTGGCGCCCCGCCCTCAGCCGCTGCACCCTCACCAGGTTCCGCCGAACTCGACCGAAAAGGCGTTCGCGGCGTGGTGGTTGGAGGCTTCTCGGTGAACGACCGACCCGATAGCTTCGCCGCCTCATCTTCGGCGCGTTGGCGTGCTTCGGCCTCACGAAGCGCACGGGCCTCAGCCTCGCGCTGTGCACCTTCTTCGGCCTTGCGTCGGGCGGCTTCTCGCGCCGCCAGTTCACGGGCCTCTTGTTCTTTGGCGGCCGCCGCCTCGGCTTCCCGTCGGCGAGCAACCGCATGAGAACGAGCCAGCTCGGCAGCCCTTTCTGCCTCATCCTTCGCATCGCTGACCGAGGTCTTTGCGACCCGCGCCAGGCGCTTTGCATCGGCATCGTGCTGCCTGGCTGCCGCTTCGGCACGCTGCTTCTCGAGCCTCTGCGCTTCCGCGGTCTCGCGCGCAGCCTCCTCGGCGCGCGCGGCGCGGGCGGCGTCCGCGGCCCGCGCTTCGGCCTCTGCCTTGGCGGTTTGCTCTCGAATCTCGGCCTCATGGGCCGCTGTCCTCATGGCCGCGATCTGTGAGTGCAGCGCCTCGAGCTGAGCATTGTGTGCGGCCATCACTCGAAAGACCACGACCACGGCGACGACCAGCGCCAACGCCGACATCGCTGCAGTCAGCCACAGCGCGCGCCGCATCGACCCATCGGATCCGCGGAGCCTCCGTGGAATCATAGACAGGACCGGCGTCGCCGCCGGCGTAACGCGCGCCGTGACCATGGGGATCGCACGCACGAGCGAAGGCATCGTCGCCGGCCGCACCGTCCCCGGCTTCTTCATCGGCCGCGCGACGGTGTCAGTGATCGGTGCAGCCAGCCGGGGCCGGGTCGCCGGTCTCGGTTTTCGGACGTCGCTCGCCGGGATTCCGGGATTGAATTCGGGCAGATTCAGGCCGGCCCCCGCACCCCTGCGACCCGCAGCGTCGGAAGGGGTGCGTTCGAAAGCGAGAGGATCGAGCGGACGCCGCGCTGAAGAATCACCGGCCGGCGGGAGGAGGGACGCCATCGCCGCAGCGCCTTCGCTCGCCGACGGGGCACTGGGCGCCGAGGTTTCGCGGAGCGCGGCCATTCCGGCCGCGACGTCGGGCGCGCCAAGGTGCGTGGGCGCGTGATCGACGGGCCCAACGTGCCCGACGTGCCCGACGTGCCCGCCTCGATGAGGCGCATCGAGGAGATGGATCGAGGAGTTGCTGATCTCGCTCAGCTCGTCGAGCGCCGACTGCCGGACGATGTCTGCGTCAAAGAAGGCCTGCGTCTGATCGGAATCGAGCCCATCCAGCGATGCGATGGTCTCCTCTTCTGATTCCTCGCCCGGGAGCTCAGCATCCAGCGCGAAATCATGGTCCAGACCCGGCGAAATCAATGGAACCAAGCCATGCGTCGGCGAGAGCACCAAGAGACCCGCGTCATGCTCACTCTGCGCGAGTGCCGGATGCGGCCTCGAGAACGGATACGGGCCCCGTGGCGCAAGCTCCGGCTCGTCGCTGTCTTCCTCTTCGACCGCAATGGGTACGTCGAGCGGGTACAGCTCCGAGCCGATGTCGGGCGGCGCGCTCTCGCCCATGGATGCACCCATGGATGCGTCCATCGTCTCGACGATCACCCCATGACTCGACGCGGGCTCCGCGTCCTCGATCATATCGTCGTCGATCATGGAGAAACTGCCCGAGCCCTCGCGCGGCCGGGTCGTGGGCTGGGCATGGATGGTCAGCCGATCGATATCGGTCGGTGCGCCTTCATCCTTTGGTCGGTCGCCATCACCAGGCTCCTCGACGCCCAGCGCCGGCTCCTCGACGCCCAGGGCCCGTTCCTCGACGCGGCCGCCTTCGGGCGTTTGTGACTCAGCCTCGTCGCCGTGCGCTTGTGTGGCCGCGCGGTGGTCAGCGAGCTCGCCCCTACGAGCGCCGTCCTCGCCGCCCGCAAGGGCGCCGGACCGCGCAACGCTTGACAGCGCACGGCCCGACTCATCGGCTTGGGTCCCAAACTCTTCGGCTTCTTCGCGCCCGCTCTCGTTGACGACCGCAGCGTGCACGACCTCGAGCGCACGATATTCCGCCAGTTCGACCTTGCGGGTTGGATCGTCGACCGCAGACGGTGGTGCCGGGCGCTCATCGACGTGGGGAGCCCCATCGTCCCCGGGACTCGCGAACGACAAGAGCGATGCACTCCCCTCGGGCCCTTCCGCGAGGCTGCTCATCAGGTCGTCGAGGAATCTCCGGGGTGAACGGTGACGTTCGCGCGGCTCTCGCGCCACCGCATGACGAATGAGGTCGGAAACTCGAGGTCCAAGCTGCGCCGCTGTCCTCTCGAGCGCACCGGGCTTGCCGTCGTCGTAGGGCACGCCCGTGAGCATCTCCGAGAGGATGACCCCCAGGCTGTAGATGTCGACCGCCGAATCGAGTTCCGCAACTTCGAGCCGGACCTCCGGGGCCAGATATCGGAAATTGTGACCACGCGACTTCTGCACCGCGAGAAACGGCTTCCGCGGCAACCCTCTCAGAAGAGGAAAGTCGGTGACCTTCAGGAGGTCTGGCAGCACAATGACGTTGTCGGGCTTCAAGTTCCCGTGAAAAGTCGTCCGCGCCGTCCGATCGAGCGCATCCGAGAGCTGCATAAAGATCGCTCGGACCTCGGCCGGCTGAAAAACCTGGTGCTTCTCAACTCGAAGGTCGATGATCTTACGCAGCGAAAGGCCCTCGAGCAGCTCCATCGTGAAGAATGCGCGCTCGCCGTGCCAGCCGTCATCGAGGATCCGCACAACGTTCGGATGCTTCAGCTTCCGCGACAGCTTGATCTGACGCGAAAGCAGCCGCCGCTCGTCGACCGTCTGCACGAGCTTCGCATTCACGATCTTCAGCGCGACCTCGGTGCGGCTGTGTTCATCGAGCACCCGGTAGACGACACCGGTGCCCCCCGAACCCAGAATGGCGCGGACATTGTAGCGATCCGCGATTATCTCGCCCGTCTTGAACACCACGCCAAACGCCCGAGCGCTCGATGCCTGCCGAGCGCGGACCTCCGCCGTCGTCGCCCCGGTACGCACACCAGACGAAAGTTGCGTTCCGCAATTTGAGCAACCTGTCGCGCCATCCTGGACGTGGCTTCCGCAGCGATAACAGAGCAAGACGTCGACTCCTGTTTCCGACTCTAAGAGACCCTAAGAGGTAGGCTCTTCTCTATCCCTGGACAGAGAAAGGTTCCAGTCCCCCGCTCTGACTCATACGCGAAGGCCCCCATCGGGGGCATCGGTCAACGCGCCATCTCGGGAGGCCACGCAATCCGGGGTCTGGAACTCAGGGGCCGATCAACGACCGGTGTGGCCGAAGCCCTGGCCGCCGCGCGATGAGCCGCTCAAGGCCTCGGCATCCTCAACGAGAACGTGTGTCACGGGCGCAACGACGAGTTGGGCGATTCGATCCCCCAACGTGATCCGATAGGGCTCATGCCCGTGGTTGATGAGCAAGACCTTGATCTCGCCGCGATAGTCCTCGTCGATGGTACCGGGGGTGTTCAGAACCGTGATCCCATGGCGCCACGCGAGCCCCGAACGAGGTCGAACCTGTCCCTCGTGACCAGGCGGCAGCTCGATCTCAAGGCCCGTCCTGACCATGGCACGTCCCCCGACCGGGATATCGACCGACTCCATGGCCGCAAGATCGAGTCCCGCCGCGCCCTCGGTTCCGTAGGCTGGGAGAGGCAGATGCTTCGGGCGATCGCCAAGGCGTCGAACCTTGAGTATCGGTTTCACAACAGGCACGGGCGTTCCTCGATCCCGATCTCGATCTCGATCATCCGCCGGAGACCGGATCGGGCCAGTCTGGTGTGAGCTAGTCGATGGAAGCTTTCTGACCGATCGCTTCTTTGCGCGACAGCCGGATCTTGCCCTGACGATCGATGTTGATCACTTTCACGAGGACCTCGTCACCCTCGCGCACCACGTCTTCAACGCGGTTGACGCGCTTCTCTGCCAAATCGGAGATGTGAACGAGGCCATCGGTTCCCGGAAAGATCTCCACGAAGGCACCAAAGTCCGTGCACTTGCGGACGTTGCCCAAGTAGATCTTGCCCACCTCGGGCTCGCGGGTGATGTCCTTGATGAGGCGGATCGCCTTCTCGACCATATCCGAGTCGGCCGACGCGATGCTGATCGTTCCGTCGTCTGCGATGTCGATCGAGGCTCCGGTCTTTGCGACCAAGTCCTTGATCACCTTGCCGCCCGGGCCGATGACGTCCTTGATGCGCTCGGTCTTCACCTTGATCTTCGTGATTCGAGGCGCCCATTTCGAGATCTCCGCGCGCGGCGCGTCGATGGTCTTCGACATCTCGTTCAAGATGTGAAGGCGGCCTTCGCGCGCTTGGTCGAGCGCACGCTCGAGCGTCTCTCGACTCACACCCGTCAGCTTGATGTCCATCTGGACCGCCGTAACGCCATTGCGGGTTCCGCAGACCTTGAAGTCCATGTCGCCGAGGTGATCCTCGTCGCCCAGGATGTCGGAGAGAATCGCGATCTTGCCGTCGTGCTCGATGAGCCCCATCGCAATGCCGGCCGCCATCGACTTCAATGGTACGCCACCATCCATCAGCGCCAACGTCGCCCCGCAAACGGTCGCCATCGACGACGACCCATTGGACTCCGTAATCTCGGAGACAATGCGAACGGTATACGGGAAGGCCTCTTGGCTCGGCAGCAACAGCTCGAGGGCACGCTCTGCCAACTTCCCGTGCCCGATCTCGCGCCGACCGGGCGATCGAAGTGGCTTCGTCTCACCCACAGAGTACGGCGGGAAGTTGTAGTGCAGAAGGAAGCGATTGAACGAGAAGCCGGCCAACGTGTCGAGCTTCTGCTCATCTTGGCTCGTGCCGAGCGTCGCAGTCACGATCGCCTGAGTCTCGCCGCGTTGAAACAGCGCCGAACCGTGCACTCGCGGGAGCGTGCCCACTTCGCAAAGAATCGGTCGGATGTCCTTGGTCCCGCGCCCGTCGAGGCGGCGACCCGTCTCGACGATCATCGATCGGACCATGTTGTACTTGAGGTCGCCGTAAGCACCCTTCGCCAGCTTTTCCTTCGCGGCAAAGGCCTCCTCACCGAGTTCAGACTTCAGGCCCTGCACGACCTCGTTCTTGGCCTTGTCGAACGCATCGGCCCGCGCCGCCTTCTCGGCCGTGGCCATCGCGACCTTCAGCCCGGGTGTCGCCAATTCGGAGACCCGGTGGGCAATCGCCGGGTCAGACTCCGCCATCGGAGGCTCCCGCTTCGTCTTGCCGATCTCGGCCCGCAGACTCTCCTGGAACTCGATCAAAGGCAGGCACGTCTCGTGTGCGAACAAGAGAGCGTCCACAATCGCCGATTCCGGGACTTCGTTCGCGCCGCCCTCGACCATCGTGATCGCCGAACGGCTGCAAGAAACGATGAGGTCGATGTCCGAACGTTCCCTTTGGTCCTGCCCGGGGTTCGCGACCAGATGCCCATCGACACGTCCAACACGAACCGCCGCAATCGGACCTGCAAACGGGATCTCTGACACCGACAACGCGAGCGATGCGCCCACCAGTGCAGAAACATCCGTCGGATGGTCTGCATCATAGGAAAGCACAGTGGCCACCACCTGCGTTTCGCATCGCCACGTCTTCGGGAAAAGCGGCCTCAGCGAGCGGTCGATGATGCGCGAAATCAAAGTCTCGTGATCTCGCGGTCGCCCTTCGCGCTTGTAGAATCCGCCCGGGATCCGACCAGCCGCGAAGGTCTTTTCGATGTAGTCAACCGTCAGAGGCATGAAGTCCATGCCCGGCCGCGGCTCCTTCGCCACGCAGACGGTGGCCAGGACTGAGGAGTCACCAAAGGAGACGAGGGTGGACCCCGCCGCCTGCTTTGCAATGTGGCCCAGGCTGAACTTGAGCTCTTTGTCTCCAACCCGAACGGTCCGCTCGATATGCGTCATAACTCTTCCCAACTCTCTGTGCGCAAAACTGCGCCTGCGGCCCAGGATCTGAAGGCCCCGACAAGACCGCTCATCCGGCGCTCATGGTCGCCGAGCGAAGGGGCTGACGTTTTGTTGAGAAGGGAACCGTTGGGCGTGTTCGCGAACGCGTCGGTAGATCGAGCAATGAGCTGAGCGGACGAAAGCAAAAGCGGTTCGGATGGCTCGTCAGAAGACGCAAATACCTCAAGAACCCACTCAGCCCATTGCTCGACCTACCAACGCCGAACGCCTCTTCGGAGGCATCATCGACCATCCGGAGGCGGACGTCTAGTCCGTGTTCCCTGGAACCTTCATCTCAGCGTAAGCCCCTAGAAACACGAACTATTTGCGAAGTCCAAGCTCGCCGATCAGGCTACGATAGCGGGCCTCGCTCCGGCTCCTCAGATAGTCGAGAAGTCGGCGACGACGTCCCACCATCCTGAGAAGGCCCCGTCGACTGTGGTGATCCTTCTTGTGTGCCGAAAAGTGGCCTTGGAGATCATCAATTCGGGCGGTAAGGAGGGCGATCTGGACCTCAGGGCTGCCCGTATCACCCTCTTTGCGTGCGTGTTTGCCTATGATTGAGGCTTTCTTCTCCTGAAGAAGAGGCATTTCTACTGTACTCCCAACTATTTCGAGAACAATTTCGGTAACTCGGACCCTTCTAGGAGGCGCGTCAGGCCCTGTCAATCGATCGTTTTGCGCGGGTTAACAACTAATTCATCCAAGCGTGTCGGGCTGAGCCAACACGCACGCATAGCGTAGCAGCGCCTCGCACCCCGGTTGCCGGGGCGCGTCAGCGCCCTCGAACAACGAGATCCCTACCGCTGCAAGCGCGCCGTCCGGTCCCCTCAAGGCCAGAAACGACTCGCGGGTCACCGAGGCCGGAAGCCCTTCCTCACCGAGATGTTCGCGGGTGAGCGGTCGGCCATGGGCGACCTCCCAGAGTGCCCGCGCGCTCAGGACCACGGTCGGCAGATGAGCGAGGGCGTCGGCCATCGAGCTCAGCTCATGGGGGAGGCCCTCGAGCGACGCAAGGTTTCGCGCCGCCCCCACCGTCCGGGCGCCTACGGCGGTCCGCCGTAGACTCGCAAGGTGGGCCGGAAGCGACAGGGCCGCGCCAAATTGCACCGCCAACGAGCGCACATAAGTGCCCTTCGAAACGCGAGTCCGAAAATACACGCGCTCGCCGTCGAAACTCGTCACGTCGAAGGATTCGATCCGCACCCAGCGCCTCGGCGAAACGACCTCATCCCCGCGACGGGCGCGCGCGTAGAGCCGCTCGCCCTGAACCTTCACCGCGGAAAAGGCGGGAACTTCTTGCTCGAGATTCCCCCGGAGACTGGCCGCTACCGCCTCGATCTCCTGGGCTGTCAACTTGGGGACCGGCCTTTCCTCGACCACGTCGCCCTCTGCATCCCAGGTGGTCGTTGAAGAGCCCAGCGCGACGACACCTTCGTACGTTTTCTCGGTCGCCTCAATGAACCGACTGATCCGGGTGGCTCGTCCCAGCGTCAGCACGAGAAGCCCCGTAGCCATCGGGTCCAACGTCCCCGTGTGGCCCACCTCGCGCTGCCCAAAGATGCGCCGAACGCGGGCGACGACATCGTGGCTGGTCCAGCCGCGGGGTTTGTCGAGCTCCAAAACACCCGTTTGGGCGTCGGCCCGTGGCCGCCGGCCGCTCACGGATCAGAATCCTGGCCCGCGGACTCTTCTTCCGGATTCGGATTCGGATTCAGATTCGGATCTTGTTGTGGGTGTTGGCCGCGGTCCTGCTCCACAACGTCCCGAAGAAGCGCCTCCATCCGCGCGCCATTTGCGATGCTTCCATCGTAGTCGAAGCGAAGATGCGGTGTGAAACGAAGTCCTGTGCGTGCGGACAGCATTCGTTTCATCTCGTTGGAAGCCGAACCGAGCCCGTCGAGGACATCCTCGATCGTAGCCTTGTCGTCCGGGAAGATGGACACAAAGCAACGAGCAAGCTTCAGATCGGGTGACATGTCGACGCCGGTGATCGTCACCAACGACGCTCGCTCGAGGCGAGGGTCTTTGATGTGACCCTCATGAAGAACCTCGGAAAGTGTCTGGCGAACCAACTCTCCGACCTGGACGGGCCGACCGCCGGCGCCTCGCTGGGGCTTCTTCTTCGTGCGTGCCATCAGAAATATCAGGAATGGAAATATCAGAAATGCAGCAGCTCGAGGCGTTCATCCTGAAGATCCGCCTGGCCGAGGGTGTAGTCGGCCACCGCAGACCTCACTTTGTCCAGCACCGAGTTCACATACGCCTGGTCGTTGGCGACCATCGCGATACCGAGGCAAGCGCGACGATGCTCGTCGTTGAAATCGACCTCGGCGATGGCGACGCCAAAGCGATGTCGAATCCGTTCCACCACGCTCTTGACGACTCTCCGCTTCGCCTTCAGCGAATCGGCTTCGACGATCGAGAGCGTGAGCTCCAGGACACCAACCACCACGGCTCGATCCACTCTGCGCACCGAGGAGAGATCACGCGGTCGGACGATCTTCCTTCACCGCGTCATCCAGCGTCGCCTGGACCTGGATCATCTCAAAGGACTCGATCACATCACCCACCTTGATGTCGTTGAAGCGGTCGATCCCCATACCGCACTCAAGGCCTTCCTTGACCTCTCGAACGTCGTCTTTGAAGCGCTTCAGGCTCGACAACTTGCCTTCATAGACCGGCTTGCTGTCGCGCAGGAGACGAATGCTCGCACGCCGCGCGACCACGCCGTCGACGATGATGCACCCGGCCACTGTACCAACCTTCGGAACGCTGAAGGTTTGGCGGACCTCCGCTCGGCCCAGGTATCGCTCCTTCGCCACCGGCGAAAGGAGACCTTCCATCGCCTTGCGAACCTCATCGACCGCCTCATAGATGATGTCGTACGTTCGAACGTCCACATCCATCGATCGCGCCGATTTCAAAGCCTTGGTATCCGGTCGGACACCAAACCCAAGCACAATCGCGTCGGAGGCCCGCGCGAATTCGACATCGGATTCCACGATCGCGCCGACGGCCGCCGTAATCACCAAGACCTTGACCTTCTCGGTCGAGAGTGCCGACAGCGCTGCCCGAACCGCCTCGGCAGAGCCTTGAGCATCCGCCTTGACAATGATCCGCAGCTCCTTCTGCTCACCCGCTTTGATCCGGTCGTAGAGATCCTGCAAGGAGGACGTCGATCGCTCCCCAAGCTCAACCGTACGGCGCCGCTCGCGTCGGTGCGCAGCCAAAAGCTTGGCGTCGGACAGGCTCTCCGCCACGCGAAGCTCCTCACCCGGATTCGGAACACCATCGAGCCCCAAGATCTCGACCGGTGTCGAAGGCAAAGCCTCCTTGGTTTGCCGCCCACCATCCACGAGCATGGCGCGAACCTTGCCAATATTCTCGCCAACCACGACGATCTCGCCGGTTCTCAGAGTCCCCTCTTTGATGAGCACGGTGGCCACCGGTCCCCGTCCCTTATCGAGATGGGCTTCGACCACCACGCCCACCGCCGGCGCGTCCTGGTTTGCCTTCAGCTCCATGATCTCGGACTGCAACGCAATCTGCTCAAGGAGTTCTTCAACGCCCTCGCCCGTCTTCGCCGAGACGCGCTTCCAGAGCACCTCGCCGCCCCAATCCTCGACGAGCAAGCCTTGATCCGCGAGTTGCTGCAGCACTCGGTCGGTATTCGCCTCAGGCTTATCGATCTTGTTCATCGCGATGATGATCGGCACTTCCGCGCTCTTGGCGTGTTCGATCGCCTCAAGCGTCTGCGGCATGACACCGTCATCCGCGGCAACCACGAGCACCACAATATCGGTCACGTTGGCGCCACGCGCACGCATCTGACTGAACGCTGCATGGCCCGGTGTATCGAGGAAGGTCACTGGCCCCCGCGAAGTCGTCACCTGGTAGCCAGCGATTCGCTGCGTAATGCCACCGGCCTCCCCGCCCGCGACATTCGTATGCCGAATGTAGTCGAGCAGAGATGTCTTCCCGTGATCGACGTGCCCCATCACCGTCACGACCGGGGCGCGGGATGAGGAGTTGTCTTCATCGTGACCTGCGCGCGCGGCCTTGAGGCTCACGCCCGAGAGGTGTCGTTCTTCGTCGAACTGCAATGACTGAACCTCGTACCCGAACTCCTGACAGACGGTCGCCGCCGTGTCGTGATCCAAAGGCTGATTCATCGACGCCATGACGCCATGTCGCACCAACCACGAAATGACTTGGCTCGCTTTCAAGCTCATCTGCTGAGAGAGCTGCGCGACGGTTATCGCATCACCAATCTCGATCGGCTTGCGGTTCGCCTCCGCGAGATCCGGACGCCGAACCACCTTCTTCGCACCTTTGACGCGCTTCCGATTCGGCGCCGGGTAGTAGACCTGGCCACGCCGAACCTCCAGCAGATCCTTGGCTGAGAGCTCGTCGCGCCGCCGAGCGCTCCGGCCGCTCTTACCCTTCGCGGCCTCCTTGCGCACGTCGACCAACTCACGGTGCTTGCCCGATGCATCCTTGCGCACCTCGAGCTCCCGTTTGGGAGACGCCGCAACCTCTACCTCGGGCGTGGGGCGTCCCCAATCCTTCGGAGGCTCAGGTCGCTTGGATGCGCCCAACCGTGCTTTGAGAACGCTCGGATCAATCGTCCGTACGATCTTACCTTTGGCGAGTTCTTCCGTCTTCTTCACCGCGACCACCGTAGACGGCGGGGGAGGCGCGACACGAGCTTCCTTCTCTGGCCGTTTAATATTTATAAAATCAAACTCCGAGATTCCGAAATCTTCGACCTCGGGTTTTTCTTCTTCCTCATCGTAGGATTCGTCTCGTTTGCGATCCGGGCGAGCCACGCGCGCCTCGCGACGCTCACGCCGGGGCTCGTCGTCGTCGCTTCGAGCCGTCGTCGTCGCTTCGCCGAGGTCAGGCTCTGCCAAAGACGCCTCTTGCGCCCCCCGCGCGGGCAGCGCGGCGCTCGACGCGGCCTGGGGCTCGGCATCGGGCACCGCGAGTGCGACCGAATCGGAGGCTTGCGCGCTCTCGGGCGCGACCTCGCGAGACGATTCACCGAGGACCGTCGTTTCCGCCAGCACCGGAGCAACCCCGGCGGCCGGCGCTTCGGCGGCTTCGAGCTCAGAGGTCTGAGTCGCCTCGAGCGCCTCATCATGGCTCTGTCCGTCCGCACCGACGAGCTCTTCGCCCACCGACTCGGACGCGGCATCCTCAGCCCCGCCAACATCTTCTTCGTCGCGCGAAGCGGCGACGAGGACATCCGGCACGCCATCCTCAGCATCCGCAGAATATCCATCCGCAGAATCGCTCAGATCAAAAGAAGTCGAGCCGTCACCCGCCAGCTCCGAGCCATCGAGGCCGCTCTCGTCCTCATCGGTGGACGACGCCTGCGCGTTCTCGCCGGCACCTGGTCGATCGTCCGCATCCTTCGGACGCCGCCGAATCACGCCGCGGCTGATGCGCCGCTCGTCCGTCTTCGCTCGACGTTCTGCCTCGGCCTTGTCGAGCAAGCGCTTCACCTCGTCGGCATCAACGCTCGACGAGTGCGACTTGACGTCGAAGCCCAGCTTCTGAAGCTTGTCGATCAGATCTCGGTTCGTGTAGCCGAGCTCTCGGGCGACTTCGAATATCCGCTTCTTGCCCATTAATCACTTTCCCTCAAACAAAGCCCGCTCAGCCGGTCAGACGCCTCGCGCATGCGCTGCGCGAAGGTCCCGGGACGAATCCCAACCGCACCGACATCTTGGCGCCCCAATGCATGACCGATCGACGCCTTGGTGGCGAATCGCATCAAGGGCACCGGTTCGTCCAGCCGCGAAATCACGTCCGCGATCTCTTGCGCGGCGCGCGGGCTGACGTCTTCTGCGACAAACACCAGGGCAACCTCGCCGTGCACCAGCCCCTCAGCGACGTAGTCCACCCCAAAAATCACCTGGTTGGCGCGCCATCCAAATGCAATAAGCTCTAAAATCCGGTCATTTAGGCGAGTCGTCGTCGCGATGAGTATCTGCGTCTGCGCCTCCGGGTCCAGAATCCGCGCCTGGCCCCGAAACAGACGTCCAAGCCCCTTTGGCGTCAAAGCCTCCGCGAGCGCGGCTCGCTTGGCCTCCACATAGACGCCGCGACCTGGCATTCGCCCCAGCACATCCACGAAGGGCGTGCCGTCCTCGGCTAAGCACAGCCGCAGGAGCCCCGCCTTGGGCCTCGAAGCCCGCGACACGGCACACCTTCTCTTTGGGCCGCCGCTGATGTTCATCTGGGTATCCAAGATCGTCAAACCGTCGTTGCCCATCCGTCGACCCTTTAGGCCGAGAGCGACGTGTCCCCCGCACTCAACGTCTCCGCAAGGTACTCTGACGGCTGGTAGTCTTCCTCAGGTCCGGCGTTCTCGTCCGATATCTCCTGAGCCTCGCCCGCCGCCTCTCGATCCAAGAATCGCAGAGCCGCATGCCGCAATGCGTCCAGCTTCTCCGCCGACAGCCCCGAACGCTCCGCTGCACCGCGCAGATCCGTCAGCTCCGCCAGATCTTCCACGAAGAAGATTCCAGCCGCTTCAAGCTTCGGTACCAGCGACGAAGCCATGCCCCGGACACGGACGATCCGTTCGGCCTCCGGCATGCGCGTCTTTCGGCGATCGGCGTCGCCAAACATCTCCTTCGCTTGGATCCGCGCCTGCTTCTCTTCCTCGAGCTTCATGTCTTTGCGTTCCGAGTCTTCCTCGGCCACGACACGCTTGGAGTCTTCTTTGAGGCGAGCGGCCATCTCCTCGCCGATCCCAGGAATCGAAGCGAGGAAGCTCACATCCGTCTGCAAGATGTCTTGCGCACACCGAATACCGTAGTTGTACAATGTCTGCATGTGAATATCGTTCACCGACGCCAAGCGGCCAAGCGATTTGAACGCTCGGTCCTTGATCTCTTTGACCTTGGCCTCAGACACGATGTCGAGCTTCCATCCGGCGAGCTGCGACGCGAGACGCACATTCTGCCCGCGGCGCCCGATCGCAAGCGAAAGCTGATCATCCGGAACAATAATTTCCATCGCGTGATTGGACTCGTCGACCAACACGCGGCTCACCTCGGCCGGCGCCAAAGCGTTGCAGACGAATCGCGCGGGGTCCTCGCTGTATGGAACGATGTCGACCTTCTCACCCCGGAGCTCCTGCACGACCGCTTGAACGCGGGAGCCCTTCATGCCGACGCAAGCACCCACCGGATCAACGTCGCGATCGGAGGAAGAGACCGCGATCTTCGATCGAGCCCCCGGCTCCCGAGCCGCCGCCTCGATCTTGACGATGCCCTCGTAGATCTCCGGCACCTCTTTCTCGAAGAGCTTGACCAAGAGCCCCGGTGACGTACGCGACAACACGATCTGCGAACCGCGCGCCTGTTTGTTCACATCGACGACATAAGCCTGGATCCGATCGTTCAACCGGTATGACTCGCGCGGACACTGCTCTCGCATCGGCAGCACCGCCTCCGCGCGACCGAGGTCTACAATCAAGTTGCCGCGCTCGAAGCGCGTCACGACGCCCGTGACGAGCTCTTCTTTGCGATCCGCGTACTCATTGAAGATCTTCTCCCGCTCCGCCTCACGAACGCGCTGAATGATGACCTGCTTGGCCGTCTGCGCCGCGATGCGGCCGAGATCCGCCTTCTCGATTCGGATGCCGAGCGAGTCACCCATCTGGCAGTCGGGGTCCAGCTCGAGAGCGTCGTCCATGAGGACCTCGGTGTTTGGATCGCTCACGGTTTCGACGACGGTGCGAAACTCGAAGATCTCGACGTCGCCGCTGTCCTCATTGAAGTGGGCTTCGATGTCGCGCTGGATGCCATAGACCTTGCGCGCGGCCGTCAACATCGCGGCCTCGAGCGCCTCCACGAGGATGTCCTTCGCCAACCGCTTGTCCTTGGCGACCTGGTCAATGATTTCCGAGAGATTAACGAGTTCCATCAAACGTCCTCTGGTCCTTGCGCCGGCTCCGTCGGCTTCAAACCGGCCCGCCGCGCGAGAGATCTGGCTCTAGGTTCGCCTTTGCTACCTGCCTCAGCTCAAGCTGCCGCTCAGCGCCATCCACGTGGATGCTCAGCAGGCCGCCCTCGTGCTTCGTGAGGATTCCCGTGAACACCTTTCGGTCCCCTATTCGCTCGAACGTCTTGATCTTCACTCTGGCCCCGACCGAGCGATCGAAGTGTTCCGGCTTCGTGAGCGGACGATAGATACCGGGCGAAGACACCTCGAGGTGGTACTGCCCCGGCACAACATCCTCCACATCGAGCAGGTCGGACACGACCCGAGAGACGTTGGAGCAATCCTCAACACCGATCGCACGCTCAGCCGTCCCCGGCGGAATCGTGTCGATGTAAATCCGCAGAATCTGCCGGCCGCGGTCGGAGACGTACTCGACGTCTACCAACTCGTATCCCTCACGACCAAGCACGGGGTCGATGAGCGCCTTTACCTGCTCCACCAATTCGGTGCTCTTCGTCACCAGCGACTCCATTCGGTCCCAGGCATAAAAAAAGGTGGGCGGCCCGAAGGCTCCCACCTTTCTTTCGGCCGCCGCCGAGAGAAGGGTTTCTTCCGACACCGTTACTCGCTCAAGCACCTCGGGTTGGCAAGAAAAAAGAGCGTCGAGGCGCGTAGATCGTCCCCTATGCTGCGGCCATGAACATCATGGACGTGATTCGTCTGCGTCGCTCCATCAAACCCGAATCGATGAAAGCGGATCCTGTTGCCCGGGATCTGCTCGACCAACTCTTCGAGGCCGCGAACTGGGCGCCGAGCCACGGTCGAACCGAGCCTTGGCGATTCGTTGTCTTCACGGACGATGCGCGCCTCGATCTCGCCCGCGTCCTCGCGAGCGCGGAGGTCGGATCGTCCCCCGTCTCCGAGACCGATCCGACGTACCTCAAGCTGCGACAAAAGATGACGAACGCCCCCGTCGTCATCGCGATCATCTGCGCCCCTTCCCCGAACCCAAAGATCGAGCCGCACGAGGAGCTCGCTTCGGTGGCGATGGCCGTTCAAAACATGCATTTGTGTGCGCGCGCGCTTGGCCTCGGTGGCTTCTGGTCATCGGGGAAAAAGGCCTTTCACCCGGCCGTCGCATCGTTTCTCGAGGTCGCGCCTCCCGCACACTGCCTCGGCTTCTTCTATGTTGGATGGCCTGCGATCCCCTGGCCAAAAGGAGAGCGTGGTTCAGTGACCCACAAGGTCACCTGGCGCAACCGCACCGAACTTTCAATTTGATCCGAGATCGATGTACACTCGGCTCACCCAGTTCTTCGGGTGGCTCGTCAGAAGATTTGCGCCCCACTCGGCGAACCTCGCCGAGTGGGGATGAGCAATCAGTCCGGATCACGATCCACCATCGGCCCGCCGAAAAACAAAGCTACGAACGGCTCGTTCCTGCCGCATCGAAACGATCGCTCTTCTTCCCGGGGGTGCCGAGATCGACGATGCCGATCCCGATCCTCTCATCGCCAACCGTCGCCTCGAAGACGTCGCTCGGGGCGACTTCGGAGACCAACCGGACGTCCGAAGCCAGCGTCTCCCGGCCGAGCTCCTCGCGGCGCTTCTCCAACGTTGCCGCCAAACGCTCGCTCAAGCCCCAAAGCGACAAAGAGATCCGCGCCGCAAAGTCGAGCTTAAGGTCCTTGCGTCGTCCCTGGACCTTGGAGAGGACCTCACGGAACAGGCCCTCCTCGATAAGCGCATCCGACAAGGTCGTGTTCAGCACCACGACACCCACCGGTCCTCCGGCCGCCGCGAACCCTTCCTTCGCTTCGACGGTCACGACGAGGTCTTCCTTCGTGAGCTCGACGGTGCCCGCATCGACGTCGAGCGTCACACGCCCGTTCTTGTCCAAGGCTCGCTGAAGCTCACCCGGATCTTTCGCCGCGATCGCCGCCTGCGTGGCCTTCATCTTCGGTCCGAGCCGCTTTCCAAGCGCTTGGAAGTTAGGCTTCACCCGGTAGCTCACATACTCCTCGGCGGCCCGAACGAATCGAATGGTCCGCACGTTGAGCTCGTCCTGCATGATGCCCACGTACTGGCTCAGCGCAGCCTCGCGCTCCGGTGCCGACAGCACGATCTCGGCTTCCTCCAGTGGTTGCCGCACCTTGATCTTCGTCTTCGCACGCACCTGAAGTCCGAGTGAAACAAGCGCCCGAACCTCCGCCATATCCTGGGAGAGCACCTCATCCACGCGCGACGCATCACCGGTCGGGAAGAGCCGCAGGTGCACGCTGTCGGGATGTCCCTCGCCGTACTGACGCACGACGAGGTTCTGATACATATCTTCGGCCGCGAACGGGAGAAACGGCGCGATCATGAGTGCCAGATCGCGGAGGCATTGATAGAGCGTCCAATACGCGTCGAGCTTTTCTGGCCCCTTGCCTTCGGCCCAGAAGCTGTCGCGCGATCGGCGGACATACCAATTCGACAGGCCCTCTACGAACTCGTTGAGCGCCTGCGTCGCCTCATAGGAGCGAAACGCATCCATGTGAAGAACGACGCTCATCTTCGTCTTCTCGAGCTCCGAGATGACCCATCGCTCGAGCAACGCCCGCTCTTTGACCGGACGTTTCGCCTTCTCGTGCTCGACGGGCGAGAAGCCGTCGATATTGGCGTAGGTGACGAAGAATGAGTAAACGTTGCGAAGCTTGATCGGCAGCTCCTTTTGGAGCGCTCGCACGTTGCTCAGCGAATGACGGGTGCTGTTCCAAGGTGGATTCGACGCCAAGAAGAACCAGCGAAAGGCGTCCGCGCCCGGTGCCGGCACGCTCTGATCCTCGACCATCACGCGCTGGCGCATCGGCAGACGCGGAACCTCGGCCGGTCTGACGTCCGCGGGCGCCGGTTCGAGCGCGAGGGCCTTCATGTCCTCTTCGGAGAGGATCACGACGCGTCGAGGGAGTCCCGTCTTCGTCGTTTGCGTACGCTTGCCCGCGACCCGGAGCTTCACCCGGCGTCGAATGCGATCGTCCGCAACGTCGCCCGTCTTCTCTGCATTCTCCGCCTTCTCCGTCTTCTCCGCCCTCTCTGTGGCTTCCGCCGGGACACGCGAGACGGAGGTGGAGATCGACGGCGACGTGAGCACGACCTCGCTTCCATCCTTCAGGTCGAGGCCGTCGAGGTCCTCCGGTCCGATCAGCGCTTCGCCTGGGCGCGGAGGCTTGAAGTCCTTGGCGTACGGGGCATCCATCGTGACGACCGCGAGCTCCATTCGAACGGCGTCCAAGATAATCTCGGGAGGCGTATAATTCCCGGAAGACTTCGATTCCTTCTTCCCGAACTGATCGAGCACGTGGCCGAGGACGATGCATCGCTTGTAAGGATGCGCCTCTCTCTTCTCTTCGAAGAGCAGGTTGGAGATCATCATCAAGGAGTAGAACCACCCGCGCGTCTGATCGATCGCTTCCGAGATGAAGTCAGCGGGAAACGCTCGTCTGAAGCGCTCTTCGCTGCCCTCCGCGTGCGGGTAGCCAAACTGCGCGAACGGCATGCACCCGGAGTCGAACCAACAATCGATCACCTCAGGGACACGCTTCATCGTGCCACCGCATTCAGGCTTCACGCACGGCATCGTCACGGCGTCGATCCATGGCTTGTGCACCATCAGATCGAGTGACAGATCTTCGTTCTTATCGCGTGCCGCCGCGCGATCGGCGTGAAACCGCGAGAAGGCCTCTGGGTTTCGCTTCTCGATCGCCGCGCAAGAAGCCGGAGCCTCCATCGTCCCGCAGGTCTCGCATACCCAAATATTGAGCGGCGTGCCCCAAAATCGCTCGCGAGAAAGCGCCCAGTCGACGTTCCCCTCGAGAAAATCGCCGAAGCGGCCTTCCTTGATGTGCTCCGGAGCCCAAACCACCCGGCCGTTGTTTTCGATCACCCGATCGATCTTCTCGGTCGTACGGATGAACCACGCGTCGCGCGCGAACTGAATGAGCGGATCGCTGTCGGACCGCCAGCAGAATGGGTACTCGTGCGTGTAGGTCTCGTGATGAACGAGAATCCCGCGCGCCTTGAGGTCTTGGATGAGCGGGCGATCGGCATCCTTCACCCACGTGCCCTCGAGACCGAGTGATGCCAAACGTTCATCCATCTTTCCGTCCGGGCGGACCGTGCAGAGCAACTTGAGATCGCGCTTCGTCGTCTCGAGTTCCCGTCGCTCTTCCTTTCTCCAGACTTTCCAGTCGTCTTCACCAAAGGCCGGCGCCAGGTGGACGATGCCGGTCCCCACGTCGAGGGTCACAAACCAATCGGGTGCGGTCGTATGCGAACGGTCGCCTCCGACGACCCGCCAGTAGCGGTCGTCCCCGTCCGTCGCGCCATGCGTGTCTTTCGTGAAGACATCGAACGGCGGCGTATAGCGTCGCCCGATGAGATCGCGGCCCAAAACAACTTTCCGCTCCTCGAGCCCACGCCCGAACTTCTCGGACAATCGGGCCACGAGTTCGCGCGCGACGACGAGCGTCTCGCCGCGTTCGGAATCGTAGACGTAGCTGTATTCGAGATCGGCGTGTACGGCGGCAAACATGTTGCTCGGAAGGGTCCACGGGGTCGTCGTCCAGATGAGAAGCGACGCATCCTCCCCGACGAGGGGTAGACGCACGTAGACGGACGGATCGTCCACGGTTTTGTAAGCGTTTCCGACCTCGCCGGACGACAACGCAGTACCGCCCTGCGCCCACCACCAAACAACCTTGTGGCCACGATAGAGGAGCCCCTTCTCGAACAGTCGCGACAGCGCCCACCAAACCGATTCGACGTAACGCTTGTGATATGTCACGTAGGCCTTGTCGAGGTCGACCCAGAAGCCGATCCGCTTGGTCATGTGCTCCCACTCGCGCGTATAGCGAAAGACCGACGCAAGGCATCGCTCGGCGAATCGATCGACGCCATACTCCAAGATGGCTTCGCGGCCCCGAATTCGGAGTTCCTTTTCGACCTCCACTTCAACCGGAAGTCCGTGCGTATCCCATCCGGCGCGCCGCTCGACGTGATAGCCCCGCATCGTCATGTAGCGCGGGAAGAGATCCTTGATGACGCGCGTGAGCACATGCCCGTTGTGCGGAAGCCCGTTTGCGGTCGGCGGTCCCTCGTAGAAGACGAATTCGGGTCGGTCCTTGGTCTCGGCCAACGAACGATGAAAGACCTTGCGATCTTCCCAGAGCTGCAAGATGCGGCGCTCGAGGTTCGGGAAATTCGGGATGGCCTGGTCGACCTTTTCAAAAGCCATGGCCGGCGGACCCTACACGAAACGACCCCGCTTGGGGTACATCTGTCGGCATGTCGACCTTCTTGGCTGCTGTCGTTCAGCTCACGACCACCGACGACGTGGAAGCGTCCTTGAATCGCGCCTGTCAGGGCGTAGAAGACGCCGCCCGGCGTGGGGCCACGTTGGTCGCTCTACCGGAAAACGTCAGCTTCATGGGAAGCGAGCGCACCAAGCTGACCCTAAGGGAACCGATCCATGGACCGACCTTCCAGAGGTTCTCTGACCTCGCGCGGGCGCTGCGCATCCATCTGATCGCGGGGACTCTTCCCGAGATCGCCTCGGATGACACGCACGCGTTCAACACGTCGGTCGTCTTCGGGCCCGACGGCGCCCGCCTCGGGCGCTACCGGAAGATCCATCTATTCGACGTCGAATTGGGCGAGGGTGCCACCCACCACGAGTCCGCAACCGTCGAGGCCGGGACGTCGGCGACGGTCGTCGATACGCCCCTCGGAAAGCTCGGTCTCAGCATCTGCTACGATGTTCGCTTCCCGGGTCTTTATCGAGCCCTCGCCCGCGCCGGCGCGGAGATCCTCTCGGTGCCCGCCGCCTTCACGGTCCCGACGGGGCGCGACCACTGGGAGGTCTTGATCCGCGCGCGCGCAATCGAGAACCAGTGCTTCTTGCTTGCACCCGCGCAGGTGGGCGCGAACGCACCGAACCGCCGAACCTTCGGCCGCTCGATGATCGTCGATCCGTGGGGCACGGTCCTCGCCACCTGTCCAGACGCGCCCGGCATCGCGTTGGCGGAGATCGATCTCGCGCGCCTTCGCGACCTCCGCGCCCGGCTACCGACGGCGGCGCACGAACGTCCCGAGGCCTACCACGTCGCCGCCTCCGAACCGAGCCGTTGAGTCTTCTCCCCGGCCAATCGCGTTGACGGCATACGGGCCGACTGCTACCGGCGAACGATGAGCCGGAACGATGAGCCGGGACGATGAGCCGTGATCTCCTGCGAGTGGTCGCACGGCCGGCGTTCAAGAACCAAGCCGTAAACCCGTATAATGCGCGCATCTACGGCGGCATGGACCGCTATGGAATCCAAGTGGTCGAGTACGGTCCCGCCGCGCTCTTGGCTCGGCCCGATATCGTCCATGTGCACTGGCCTGAGTCGTCCTTCAACCACGGACTTCTGGGCGCACGGCTCACAACCCACGCCCTCTTGCTTGCGCTCAAATCGGCCCGCCAAAGAGGGGCCAAGATCGTCTGGACGATGCACAACCTTCGCGCCCATGAGCGTCGCTATCCTTCGACCGAAGCGGTTTTCTGGCAGCGCTTTCTCCCGCTGGTCGACGCGACGATTGCGCTGAGTCAAGCCAGTCTGGATTTCGCACGCCAGGCGCGGCCCGAGATCGCCGACAAACCGTCGTTCGTCGTTCGGCATCCCGACTACCGAGGTGCATATCCAGACGACGTCGACCGGATCGAGGCCCGCCGACGTCTTGGCCTTCCGCCCGAGACGCAGGCCGTCATCACGTTCTTTGGGCACATCAAGGCGTACAAGAACGTCCCGGCCCTCATCGAGACCGTTCGTGCTCTGCCCCCCGATATCGTCCTTCTCGTGGCGGGACGCGCTCGAGACCCGAGTGCCGCAGAGCTCATCCGCAACGCCGCCGGCAACGACCCCCGTATTCGCCTCACGCTGCGTCACATCGAAGACGACGAAACGCAGCTCTTCTTCCGCGCCGCCGATCTCGTCGCCCTCCCCTACCACGACATCCTCAACTCGGGGACCGCGTTGCTCGCGCTCTCCTTCGACCGGCCTGTCTGGCTGTCGGTCGGAGGTGAACCCAGCGAAGGCGGAGCAAACACCGTCGCCGACGGGGTCGATGCGGCGAGCGCGGCGAGCGCGACGGACGCTTCCGGTTCGGCCCGTGCGCTGGCTCGCGACCTTCAGGCCGCTGTCGGTACGCAATGGGTTCGTTCTGGCCCGCTGTCGGCCGAACAACTGCAAGCCGCATTGCTCGGTTCGCAACAACTACCGGAAAGGACCTCGGGCGACCATCTTCGACTCTTCTCGCCCGCGGCCGTCACCCAAACGACCGCAGGAGTCTTTCACAGCGTGGTGGCTCAGCCCTAAGACGAGTCATGGGCGTTGTTGCACGCTCGAAGAGTCGGCCGAGGACTCCTCGTCAGGAGGCCCGAGGACCCTGCGGGGCCGTGCAGGGCCCTTTCACGGCGATTGACGGCGATTGATCGCGATTGACGGCGATTCCTGATGGCGAGTGAGTGATGGCGAGTGGCAGCGGACAGTTTCCGAGCCGGTCGACACTCCTAGATGGCACACCGCGGCTTCCAACGGATCTTCGAACGAAGCTTTTGCTGTCGATCGCTCGCGGTCCGGGGTCTGCAAGAGGCCCGTCCAAGCACGCCACACTACGACCGATAGGGAGATTGCGCATGAAGACAAGTTGGAGATCGACGGGACTCAGCCACCCGGGCCGTGCGGTCCGCACGGGCGCCTTTGTCGCGGCCATATTTAGTAGTCACTGCGGGACGGGCGCCGACGGATGGCCCGAGGCTGACGACGAGAACGTCGAAGAATCGCAGGACGGGCTGACCCTGAACGTGTCGAACTGGCACGATATCCCGGTGTTCACGCCGAACTCGACCGGATCGAACATGAACCAGCTCTTCGAGAAGACGCTGTACTCGGGCGCGCTTGCGAAGCAGGACATCAACATCTGGTACGCTCGGACAGCATTTGCGCGCACGTTTCCAAACGCCGGTCGTGTCAAATTGCCAGGCCTGACTCGCAATTATATCGGCGTGCCTTGGCAGCCACGCCCATTTATCAACTACGTAACGGGCCAAGGGTACCTCATCGAACTCGAAGTCGAGAGCACCGGCGCGGTCGTGCCGTTCGGCGTACTCGACGTGTACGGCATGGCCAACGGCGTCCATGGGCTCTACTCAACGGGTGCCATGAAGAACCCGAGCAGCCCGACGGCACCGGCGCCCGGTGCGACGGCACAGACTTGGGGCGGTCCACTGTGGCCCGAGACCTCGAAGTTTCCGCGGCTCCTGCCGCTCCTACCGAGCCAGATCCTGCTTCCAGACCGACTCGGCCAGGAGACACGCTTCACCGTTCCGTGGCCCGGCCGCGCCACCGACAACTGGGCCGCCTTCATCGGCATGTCGAACGCGGTCAGTCGTGGGGCCGCGCCGGCCGCGTGCCAGCTCAAGTCGGAGGGAAGCATTGGCTTGCCCATCGCCTCTTCGACGGGGAACACGATTCACGCGCTTCGCAAGATCAACTTGGGCGGAAACATGGGTGTAAGGTGGGTGCTGATCTACTCCAACTACGACGACGTCCAACGTCGAATCCGTAACGAAAGACAAGGCGGAATCGTGGAGTACTTTGGGATCGATCTTGCACCCGGCTCCGTTTGGCCTGGTGGCGGCCCTCCAACCTATGGCCGCGTACTCTACGGCCAGCAGGTCCTCGATGGGTCGGGCAAGATGGTGAACTGGAGTCTCGGACTATGGAATCGAACCGTTCCAAGAACCAGAGGGGGCCGAATTTTCAACTGCTCGACCGTGACACCGGTTGTCGACGTCACCCTGTGATCTTGAGATGATCCGCCGCCGCTCGAAGAGTGCTCGCCCTCGACGTCTCACCGGCGGACGAAAGGTGAGTTGCAGTGGGGAGAGGCCTCCGGCTTCAGAGGTCCGTCGACATCGAGATCGTCCCGAAGACCCAGCAACCCGGCTGCGGATATGGAAATTGGGTACTCCCGCCCTGATACCACCGCGAGCCGAAGAGATTGTAGACCCAGAGCGAAACGCCAAGCCCTGGGAGGAATGCATTCTCCGCCCGAACCCCGACATCCGCGAGCAACAGATCAGGCTCCGAATTCGCGACGTTATCGATACGATTCGGCCGGTTCTGTGAAACGCGCAGGATCGGCGACTGCCGAGCCCCCACGTGCCGAAGGTGTAGGCTGACCCAGGCGTCGTCGAGGATGCTGGAGATCGGATTCACGTCGACAATCAGATTCCCGTAGAACATGGGAACATTCCACAAACGATGGTCACCATCTTGCGCGTTCACGATCGGGCGCGTCGACTGGCGATCGAAGGCCGTGTACTCCTCCACATCCGTGACGACGAAGACGGTATAGTTCCCCCGAATGCGGTACCAATCTCCAATGAACGCAATCTCGTCTTCGAGGCTGACCGAATTCACAATGCCCGCGTTGTTGTAGTTCGACTCGCCGGCGGCCGCGTTCGGAATCCGGTAGATACCATCGCGAAGGTTGCTGTACGAAATATTGAGCGTATTGACGAAGCGTCGCTCGAGAAGACGCAACGTCGGTGTCAACGAGACCGATCGCATCCGTTCGGGTCGAAGGTTGTACGCTCCCGTGTAAGCCTGCAACGAGCTATATCGATACCAGTACGGACTATCGACGAACGCATCGGAGTACGAAAGACTCACATCGAGCGCATCATTGGCCGTAACGATGACCGCTGCTCGCGGACTGAGAACCACGATGTCATCTTGCTCCGGCGGTTCGGAGGCGGCCGAACCATCGTTGTTTCGGCGCTCGCGATAGTCGAGCCGCCCGCCGATGTTGAGGAGAACGGGATCAGACAGGCGGTGTTTCAGTTGAACAAAGGCCGAATAGGTGCCCTCCCGCCCGGTGAACAACACGCGCTTGCGCGTTTCGTCGGCGAAGACATCGAAGTCGCCAACGCCCGAAGGGAGCGCACTGTCTTGCAGCCACCACACATCGAGCTGAGCACCGGCGAGGACAGTTCCACGACCGAACCCACCGAGATCGTAGTCATAGATGCCTTGTAGGATCGCTTGATAAGCATCCTCCGTCCACGTGAGCCAGATCTGACTATTGTCGACCAGCGGCAGCGGCGGAGGGCCCATCGTATCGACATCCCATCCGGGCGGTGCCGTCCGGTTCCCGACCAGGACGCCCTCAACGCTCGAATGATCCCAAGCGGTCTTGACGGATATCTTCAACGACGTATTCAAACGACGCGACCACTCGGCGCCAAAGGACATCGTCCGCATCCCTAGCCCCGTCCCCACGCCGTTGAAGGTCCGGATCTTGTCGTAGTCGTAGAGATCGCCCGTTCGTCCACTCGATGAATAGGACTCGGTCAGCTTCTCGAAACGAGACTGCCCAAAGACGGACAGATCTCCCGCCCGAAGCCGCAGCCCTACATCATGATTGAGCGGAACTTTGACCGCTCCCACGTACAGATTCCCGGAACGTGGTTGCTCAGTACCGAGGTCTTGAACCCAGTCGTCTGCGGCCGCGATCTGAACGCGTTCGCCCTTGGCTCGGTAGAGTTGGCCATAGAATACAACATCGCTCCACTCGTTGAATCGGCGCCCAAACGTGGCTTCGCCCAGCCATTGACCAAAGTTGCCCGTGCCGATCCGAAGCTTGGCCGCATTGATGTCGCCGCCGTCCTTGGTCACGATGTTGACCACGGCCGTCAACGCTGCGTTCCCATAAACTGAAGATCCGGGCCCACGCAGGACCTCGATCTGCTTGACCTTGTCGGGATTGATGCTGATCCCGAACCCGGGCGCGGCTGTTCCATAGGCACGTTGGTTCAGTCGGTGCCCGTCGAGCATCACGAGAATCTTCTGCTGCGAGGACGCATAGATTCCGCGCATCGCGACGTTGTATTCGTTGTGGTCGATGATGCTCGTCATGCCTGGGACATAGGCGACGAGGACATCCAACAGCGTTCGACCGCCGACGGCACGAATCATGTCGTCGGTAATGACCGTGACCGGGACCGGAGCCTCCCGTAACGGCTCACGCTGACCCGACGCCGTCTCCACCGAAATCGGGAGCTTCAGGAGCTCGCCCAGCGAGAGATCGACCAAGTCCTCCGCCTCATAGTTGGCGTCCTCGTCTTCGCCCTCATCCCCGCCTTCGCCTTCATCGCCGCCCTCGCCCGCAACCTCAACCTCGCCGCTGCCTCCGCGGACTCCGCTGCCTCCGCGGACTCCGCTCGCTTCGCGAGCGTCACGAGCTTCACGAGCTTCGGCCCCTTCCCCAAGCGCCTGACTGCTTGTCTGGACCGAGCTGAGCGCAGGGGGCCCCTCGTCGCCCCAGGCAGCCTCCGGATACGCCGAGACCGCGGGAACAAGAAGCAGGCACGCGCCGAGCCCCGCTCCGATCATCGGCCGAGGACAACGTCCGGACGTCGGCCTGGCCGCCCAATTATTCACTCCGCGCATTCACGACCCCCACCTACAAAACTCACAGTCCGCACCTACTCCACGACCTCGGCCAGGCGCAAAAAGGCCGCACCAAAGTCAGCACGAATCCGCCGAGCAGCCGGCAGATTCACGAGAATTGCGGGATTCTTCCCCTTGGCCACCACGCCAATCGTTATGCCCTTCTCCACGTACGATCGCTGCCCCGCAAGCGTTGGGGCCTCGACCTTCGCGGCCGCGGCGAGAATCTCTTGCAGCGAATCGTCGAGACCCGGGCAGACATACACGACGGTTGCCTTCGCCTTCGCGAGCTCCACGTCCAACGGCGTCTTGAACGGAACCGACACGAAACGAACCTTCAAGTCACGGATCGTTATATTTCCAGCGCGCTGAAAGGCCCCCAACATCTCGGTGTACCGCTGTACCGAGGTGCTCGAGCTGGGTTCGTAGACGATCGCGACGACAATCTCCGAGAGTGATCGCTGCACGAGGTTTCGGTCATACCCGATCGCCTTCAGATGGATCGCAGCCTCCAGAGCTGCGTCAACCTCTCCGCGGGATTTCGCGACGGCCTGCAACGGGATCCAAACAAGAACCGCCGCGATCCCCAGCGCCACGGCGACGCCTCGCGTTCTCCGAACCCCCAACGACGTCACGTCTCCCCCGGGGCCATCCAGGCGCGCAAACGCCACCCCTTCCCGACCGCAAAGACCTAACATGCGCTCAGGGCACCGTCGAGGATGCGCCACCGCATTGCGTCAGACCGCGCAAGGCAAGTCCTCGACGCGACCACCCACGTCGTGACATCGGGAGGGAAGGACACCCACCCACCTCGATCCCCAAAGCCCTACTGGTTGGGAATCCGTCGCCTAGCGTCTGCATTCGAGTTCGTGACAGATCAGACAAAGCGTGTCCAACACGAGCGGAGAAGAACGCTGGGTCGAGCTCGCAGAGCGCTACGTGCTGCGCTGCACTCCCGAGCTCTTTACAGCCTACGGAATGGCGATTGAAGGCAAGACTTCGTCGAGAGTCTCCTTCGACTCCGATTCTCTGGTCGGCGTCGCGGGATTCGTCGGCGATGTATGCGGTATTCTTTCGCTCCGCATCGACGCTGCGGTTGTCGCCGCTTGCCACCCTATCCAAAAGGATGCCGCGCCCAATCGACGCATGCTCTTCGACTGGACAAGCGAGCTTGCGAATCAGCTCGTCGGGCGAATCAAGCTGCGGCTCGGGAACCACGGAATAAACTTCCGAGTGAGCGCTCCGATCGCCCTCGATGGTGCGCGAATGCGTTTCGTGGGTGCGAACGGGCACACATGCCGTGCCAGCTTCGACACCGGAACCGGCGATCTCGACGTGTGGGTCGACGCAGAACTCCGGAAGTCTGTCACATGGTCCGAAGCATTCTTCCGCGATGACCTATCCGATCCCAACGTCGAAGGCACGGTGATCTTCCTATGACGACAAAGAAGGTCATGGTCGTCGACGACTCGCACACGGTGCAGGCGCTCGTCTCGTCGGCGTTTGCGAACCATGGATTCAGCGTCATCTGTGCGTCTGACGGCATGGACGCGATCGAGAAGTTGTCGATGCACGACGACGTGGTGCTCATCTTCTGCGACGTCAACATGCCTCGGATGAGCGGCCTCGAGATGGTCAGTGAAGTCAAACGCATGCAGAAGTACGTCGATATTCCGGTGGTCATGCTTACAACAGAAGGCCGTCCGGAGCTCATGCGCCGCGCGAAGGAGGCAGGCGCAAGTGCATGGATTGTCAAACCATTCAAACCGGAACAGCTCGTCGCGGTTGTGAAGAAGCTCGTTGAACGAACAGGCTAGACGATACAGTCATGAATGAGAACCGCCCCCCGCTCGTCCTACTCGTCGCGCCCACGCCCTCGCCGACCCTCGAGCGGGCCCTGGCTTCGACCGGACTCCGGGTCGTACACTCGAACGAACCGCGCGAAATCCTCGAGAAGCTCACGGAGCTCGACATTCGCCTGATCGTCGTGGACGGCCGACGATTCCCCCGAGGCGCCCAAGAAGTCGCCACGCTCCTCCATGAGGGCATGCCGGAGAACACGCTTCCAACCATCGTGGTCGTCGACGACATCGACGCTGCGATCGAGATCTTCGGATCTTCGTCCGCCGTCGAAATTCTCGCCGACGAGCGTCTGCTCGTTCACGCCGTCGGGCGCTCTCTGAAGACGCAGAAGGTTCACGAAGACCGACGACGGGCCGAGACGCGCTTCTCTCGCGCACGCCTCATGGCGGGTTTCGCGAGTTGGGAGTGGAGCCTCGAAACCAATCGGTTCGCCTGCGACCTCGAGCTCCTCGAGATCTTCGACTGCGGACCGATCCGCGGCTCCGTGCAAGTCGAAGACCTTCTCGGGCAAGTCCACCCGAGCGACGCCGCGTTGGTTCGCACGGCTTTCGAGAATCGACGACCTCACCAGATCGAGTATCGCCTGTCGTCGACCAGCGCTCGCCCTATCCGTACGGTGCTTCAGGAAGCAGAGCTCGTCCAAGATCAGCCGAACGGCGAGGTCCGACTTCTCGGAACCGTTCTCGACATTTCGGAGCTGAAGGACGCCCAGACCCGCATCGCGCGTCTCGTGTACTTCGACAGCCTCACCGGGCTCCCGAATCGAGCCTATTTGAACGAGCATCTCGCACGAGTCATCGGGGCGGCCCAACGCAACCAGGAGCGGGTGGCCGTCATGGGGCTCGATCTGGACCTATTCAAACGCGTCAACGACACCCTCGGCCATGCGGCCGGGGATCTTCTGCTCCGAGAGGTCGCCAACCGCATCAGTCGTGCGATTCGCCACGGGGACTCCGTTGTCGCGAGCGGTCATGGTTCGGTCGATCTTAAGCCAACAACCTCATCGACGACGGGCGTCGACCGTGAGAACACCGCCGTTCGTCTGGGCGGCGATGAGTTTATCATTATTCTGAATCGCCTCAACGCGCCCGAAGACGCAGAGGTGGTCGCACGAAGAATCGCCGACCGGCTTTCAAAGTCTGTCGTCATCGAGGGCGCCGAAGTCTTCGTGAGTTGCAGTATCGGGATCTCGCTCTTTCCCGAGAACAGCGACTCGCCGGAGGAACTTCTCAAGCAGTCCGATGCCGCAATGTACGAAGCCAAAGAAAAGGGGCGTAACACCTTTCAGTTCTTCTCCGCCTCGATCCACGAACGCGCCATGCGACGGGCCAAGCTCGAGAACGGCCTACGCGGTGCGCTCGAAAAGGATGAATTGCGCCTCGTATACCAACCCAAGGTGAAGCTTTCCACGGGCGAGACCGTCGGGGCGGAGGCATTGCTTCGTTGGACGCACCTCGGCGAGGCGATATCCCCCGGCGAATTCATTCCGGTCGCCGAAGATCGTGGCCTCATCGTGCCCATCGGAGAATGGGTGCTTCGCCACGCATGCGCCCAGATTCACGCTTGGACGCTTGCGGGGCGATCGATCCATGTCTCGATCAATGTGTCTTCGCGCCAATTTCGCGAGTCTGATTTCGTCGACAACGTGGCGCGCATCCTGCACGAGACAGGCGTCCGGCCCGACCTCGTGGAACTCGAGATCACCGAAACTTGCATCATGCAGACCTCAGAACGAGCGACTCGGACGTTGGAGCGCCTTAAGGCACTCGGGGTCACGATCGCCGTCGACGACTTCGGGACGGGCTACTCATCCCTCAGCTATCTGGGTCGGCTCCCGATCGATACGCTGAAGATCGACGTTGAATTCGTAAGAAGTGTCGTGACGAATGCATCCTGTCGCGCGATCACGTCGGCGATCATTGCGCTCGGGCGCACGCTCGGTCTTCAAATCGTCGCCGAGGGCGTCGAGTCAAAGAAGCAGATCGACTATCTCCTCCAGCAGGGCTGTTCCTTTGCGCAAGGATTCGCGTTCAGCCGCGGGATCCCACCCGAGGAGCTGCGCTCGGCGTATAAGGCTCAGCCGGAGGACGCATGAGGCCAAACGCGCACCGTCTGCGCTTCCATTCGGTCGGATGGAAAATCGCCGGTGCGACCGTAGTGGTGGTGACCGCCCTCGCCGCCATCGTGCACGTCGCCGTGAGCCGACGGCACCGTGAGTACATCAAGGCCGCCAAACAAGACGCGGCCAGGATGGTCATTCAATTGACCGCCGCTGGTCTATCAGCACCCGTTGTCTTTGGCGACACTCAGACCACGCAAGAACAACTCGATCTTCTCGAGTCCAATGAAGATGTTCTCTACGCAGGCGCATGGCTGGTGAGCAACGACAAACCGCCCATGCCCACCGAACGGCTCGGCCTATACTACCGGCAGGCCCGGACTCCGAGGCGCGGGCATCCTCCGGCATCGCCACGAGAACGCACCACGGAACAAGTCATGAAACCCGACCGCGTACCGGAGCAGATCGAGCAAAGCTACGGTCAGATGTTGATCTCGACGGCGCCGATCGTCGATCTGAGCGGGCGGACCGTCGGGGTCGTGCAAATCGCCTTCTCTTTGGCGCGCGAGCGCGCGGCCGATGAGGCAGGCGAACACCAGGCGATCATCTTTTCGGCAACTCTTGCAACTTTTCTTGCCTCGATCCTTCTCCTCTTCGCGCGTTTTGCAATCATAAGGCCACTACACATGCTTTCGAACGCCGCAAATCGCCTGGAGCGCGGCGAAAGGGCAACCATCGACGTGCAATCGAAGGACGAGATCGGCGACCTCGCGACCGCTCTACGTGCGATGTCGAGCGCCGTGCAAGACCGGGAAGCGAAGCTCAAAGCGCGCAACAACGACATGCGATTGATCCTCGACAACGCCGGCGAGGGTTTCGTGACGGTCACATCTCACGGAAAGATGGCGGACGAACGTTCGAAGATGATCGACGAATGGTTCGGCCCACCCGCGGATGGCGCAACTTTCTTCGACTTCATAGCAACCGTCGCCGGACAAGAGATCGCCGACTGGATGACGCTCGGATGCGAAGCCCTTCACGATGGATTCCTGCCCCTTCAGGTCGCGATCGACCAGCTTCCCAAGCAGTTCTCGCATGACGGGCGTTATTTCGCGCTCGAGTACCGCCCCATCTTGCAGGAAGATGGCACATTTCAGGCGATCTTGGTGGTCATCCGAAACATCACCGCAGAGGTCGAGTTCAAACGCTCGGAGGCGCTCCAACGAGAGGCCCTTGCCCTATTCCAACACTACGTGCGCAACCGCATCGGTCTCATCGATTTCTTCCGCGAATCACGCACCCTCGTCGATGCGATCATCATGCACCGAAAAGACGAGCAAGCGATGCGCCGCAACATCCACACACTCAAGGGCAACGCCGCCTTGTTTGGCGTCGAACGCATCGCAGAGTATTGCCATCGCCTCGAGTCGAAGTGGTCCGAAGATGATCGGCACCCGAGCACATCCGATCTTCAAGAGCTGTCGAATCGATGGCGATCGGTCGAGGAGGTCGTCAGCAACCTGGGCGCCGGCACGGAATCTGAGATTATCATGAGCCGAGAAGAACACGCGCGCCTCCTCGCGGCCATTCGGTCACGGCAACCGCACGCCGAACTCGAATCCGCCCTGGGCGCTCTCGCCTACGAGCCGGCGGCGCGACGACTCGCCGCGATGCGGGAGCAAGTCCTGGCGCTCGGCGAGCGATACGGAAAGCCCGAGATTCAGGTCGAGATCAAGCCCACGCCCCTGCGACTTCCTTCTGCTCGTTGGGCAAGATTCTGGCCATCGTTGGTTCACATCTTTCGCAACGCGGTCGACCACGGTCTCGAAGACGCGGATGAACGAAGTCGGCTGGGGAAGCCGCCCCACGGACGCATCGTGCTCTCGTTCGAGAATGTCGGAGACAAGGTCGTCTTCGCCTTCGAAGATGACGGCCGAGGCATCGCGTGGACCAAGCTCGCGGAGCGTGCCGCCGAGATCGGGCTCCAGACGACCACCAAGGCGGAACTTGAACAGGCTCTCTACTCGGGCGCGCTCTCCTCGAGGGGAGAGGTCACGGAGCTTTCGGGTCGAGGCATCGGAATTTCAGCCGTCAATGCGACCATTCAGTCCCTGGGGGGCACGATGTCCATTGCCAGCGAGAGTGGCCACGGAACATCCATCCGGTTCGCCTTTCCCAGCTCGATGCTGAAGGATGATGCACCGACTCAGGAATCCTCTGCCACCTGACACCTCTGGTCGTCGCTCGGGGCCAACGCCCAGCGTTTCTGATTCGCGATGCGCTCAGCAAGCGCTGGGTTCGTGTTCATGCCACCGCGAATCACACAACTCGACCCAACCCCTCAACGGGGCCCCTGAACGGGCATCTTGAGGATGTCACCGGAAAACGGTGGGATTGCGGAGTCGACGCCGACGCCGACAATCGACCGCCGACTGCGACAACCGGCAGGGTTTGCAGTCGGCAGCCAGGCTGAACGATCGTTGACCCTCCGGGGGGCATGTGTCCCCTCCGGGGAGAAGCGCAACGTCATAGAGCCCCACCGTGATACGCGCCATTCGTGCCGGGAGCACCACGCTCTGGGTCGCGAAGTCCCTGCTCAAGGTCAGCAAGCAAGGAATCGGTTCCGGGTCGGTGACCAGCGTTCCCCTGGGCATCAACTGTGGCAGCGACTGCACCGAGAGCTACGAAGCGGCGACGTCCGTTGTGCTGAAGGCCCAAGCCGCCTCGGGTTCGGAGTTCTCGGGTTGGAGTGGCGGCGGGTGCAGCGGGAACGAGGCAACCTGCACAGTAGCGATGACCGGAGCCCGTACCGTCACCGCCGAGTTCGCGCTTGCAACCAAGGTGTCTTTTTCCCCGGGAACCATTCTGATCGAGCAGAACCAATATGCCGAGACCGCCAGGTTCAGGCTGTACATGCAGGCCGATGGAAATCTCGTACTGTACCGGAAGTCGGACGCCACCGTCCTCTGGTCGAGTGGAACCAGCGGACGAACCTGCAACGACAGCAACGTCTGCAAAGCGAAGTTCCAGGGCTCGTGGTCACCGCCGAAGACGCACGAGTCGCCCTGCGGTCTACCGTCTAGCGTCTACGCGTCAGGGTCGCGCGGAGCATCACCTTTGATCCCTGCGTATCGGCCTCGGTCGCGACCGCTGTCCGTCCGCGGTCCATCACCAACCTGTGCTCCTGAACCATGGGGTCGATCCCGGTGGGAAGGCCGCTGCTCAGGACTTGGACGACCGAAACCGCAAAGTCTCCATCGGTTAAGACGCGCTCACACATAGTATGGGTCGAGCGCTCCAGTTGCGCCCTCGATCGACGTCCAGCGCTGACTTGAGCCTAAAAAGGTGGTTGGCTCGCAGCCAACCATGAAACGCCTCGTCGCATCGCGTCGAAATGACCTCCGCCTCGCCGTGATGTCGAGCTGGCTGTTCGACACCGCGACCCAAGGCTCGGTCCTTGTCGTGGGCACGACCCGAAGGGCTGCCGACGACTTTGCGCGCGACATTCTGCGCGCGGACGAACGGGGGCGCATAGGTGTCGTCCGGCTCACGCTTCGCCAGCTCGCAAGAGAGCTTGCTACGCGCGATCTAGCCCGGAGCAAGAAGGGCACCGCCGGTTTCCTCGCTTGCGAAGCGCTCGCCGCGCGATCCGCGCACCAGGCGCAATTCCACGGAGGCCTTCGAGCCTTCGCAGCCGCCGCGAAAAGCCCAGGATTCGCGCGGGCGCTTGCCGAGACCATTCGCGATCTGCGTGGGGAAGGAATTGGCCCGTCCGAACTCGCGCCGCTCGGCCCCGCTGGCGCCGACCTCATGACACTGCTCAAGGCCTACGAAGCAGCGCTCGCCGCCCACAGGCTCGCCGATCCGAGCGATGTCTTCGAGATCGCGACGACCGTCGTCGAGCGGGGCGAACATCCGTTCGTTGCACGGCCGATCCTCCTCCTCGACGTTGCACCGGCAACGCGCGCCGAAGAACGCTTCGTCGGCGCACTCAGCAATGCGAGCCCTTCGGTCCTGGCCGGCGCGCTTCGCGGCGACGACGACGGCATCGCCCGCCTCGAAGCGGCGCTCGGCGTTCGCGCCGAGTACCTCGAAGATATTGACCTCGTCGATCCGGTCCGCGTTCCATCGGACGGCCCGGATGAAAGCCGCCGCGGGCGGGCCCTCGAGCGGGCGCAAGCAAGGACCTTCAGGGCGCTTCCCCGCGACGAGGTCGCGGTCGTTCCGCCGGAGGCGGAGCCAGAGGACCACTCGTTCGAGCTGTTCGCCGCAAGCGGCGAGTCGGCGGAGGTGCTCGAGATCGCGCGTCGCATCCTTGTCGCCGCGCGCCAAGAAGGCGTCGCATTCGACGAGATGGCCATCCTCCTGCGCCACCCGTCCATCTACGAACCGCTCATCGAAGAGACGTTGCGGCGCGCGGACATACCGGCCTTCTTCACCCAAGGGACCCGGCGACCGCAAACGAGCGGACGTGCGCTCCTGGCCTTGCTGGCGTGTGCGGGGGAGCGCTTGTCGGCCCGGCGGTTTGCGGAGTACCTGTCCCTCGGGCAGGTACCTCCGCTCGACGCTGAGGCCAAACCGAAACCAAGGACCGTGCCTTGGGTCGCGCCCAAGGATGATATCCAGCTCGTCTTTGCGACCGATGTGTTCGAGCCCCACGAACAAACCGACGAACAAACCGACGAACAAGCGGTCCCCGAAGCCTCGGAGCGAGATCCCCGAGGCTCGCCTCACCCCAATATTCGGCCGCATGGTCGACCCGAGGCGTCAACGCGACGAGACAACGACGAAGGCCCCGAGAGCGCCGGGACGCTCCACACACCGCGGTCTTGGGAGCATCTGCTCGTCGATGCAGCCGTCATTGGGGGCCGCGATCGGTGGGTGCGCCGTCTTCGCGGCCTCGAACAGGAGTTCCAGGCCCAGATTCGGGCGCTCGAGGTCGAGGATCCGGTGCGCGCACGCAAGAAGCAGGATGATCTCGAACGTCTTCGAAACCTCGAAGGCTTCGCGCTCCCAGTCATCGATTTCTTGGCCGCGATGCCGAGCGCGGCGCCCTGGGGTGTATGGCTCGACCACCTCGATGCGCTCGCCGGCATGGCGCTTCGACATCCGGAACCCGTGCTTGCGGTCCTGGCGGAGCTGCGCCCGATGGCGGACGTCGGACCGGTCACGCTTCGTGAGGTCCGCGAGGTCCTGACGCGGCGCCTAAAGAACGAACGCGTACCCACCGGCGGCCAACGTTTCGGTCGCGTCTTCATCGGCCATCTCGAGGAAGCCGCGGGCCGGGCCTTTCACACGGTCTTCGTGCCCGGCCTTACTGAGGGTCTCTTTCCCGAGAAGGCCTTTGAGGATCCTTTGCTCCTCGATCAGGCGCGAATCGAAATCGCCGGGCCGTCCTTCGCACTTCGCCCGCAGCGCGTGCGCCACGAGCGGCACATGCTGAGGCTCGGCCTCGGCGCAGCACGCGAGAAGCTCGTGGTCTCCTATCCAACGGTCGACTTGGCCGAGGGCAAGGGCCGCGTTCCGTCCTTCTACGCGCTCGAGATCCTTAGGGGTGCCGAGGGTCGCGTCCCGTCGCTTCGGGGTCTCGAACAACGCGCCCAGTCATCGGCGTCGAACCGGCCGGGCTGGCCGGCCCCCAGATCGCCAGAGACCGCGGTCGACGATGCGGACTACGATCTTTCCATCATCGGTGCACTTCGCGATCTACCTTCCGATGAGATCGGAGGACGAGGCCGCTATCTCATCGAAGGCCACGACGGCGCACCCCCGAACGACAGCCTCGTTCGAAACCTGCGTGCACGCGCACAGCGCTTTCGACATCGCTTCTCCGGCGCGGACGGTCTTTGGCTCGACGACGACAACGCACATCTCGTCGCGGCGCTTGCCGCGCGCCGTCCGACGGAGCGCGCCTATTCTGCAACATCGCTTCAGACCTTTGCCGCATGTCCCTATCGATTCCTGCTCCACGCCCTCCATGGCCTAAGGCTACGCGAGGATTTCACGACGGTCGAGTCGCTCGATCCGCTGACACGCGGCAGCATCTACCACGACGTCCAGTTCGATCTATTCTTCGCGCTCAAAGCGCAAGGGCTCTTGCCCGTCAACGAGGCGCGCCTCGAACCCGCGACCCGAGTCCTCGACCGGGTCGTGCGCGAGGTCTTCGCTCGTTATGAAGAACGACTCGCGCCCGCGATCCCTCAGATCTTTGCTCGCGAAACGCAGGCGCTGCACCAGGACATCAACCAGGCCCTGCACGTCGAGGCCGCGCGGAGCAGCGACTGGCGTCCCATCCACGCCGAGCTCGCGTTTGGGCTGGCCGACGAGCTCGAACGACGCGACCCCGAGAGCCGGCCAGAACCGATCCAGATCCTTTCTCGCTTCCTCGTGCGTGGCAGCGTGGATCTCGTCGAAGAGCACCACACGTCGGGTCATCTTCGCATCACAGATCACAAGACGGGGCGCCTCCCGAAGCCACCACCCCGCTACGTGGGAGGCGGCGAGCATCTGCAGCCGCTCCTTTATGGTCTCGCCATGGAGGCCCGCTTGGGCAAGCCCGTCCAAAGCGGACGTCTGAGCTACGGGACCGAGCGCGGACAATTCGACGCGATCGAGGTCGAGATCAACGCGTCGTCGCGTGGGTCCTTGGGTCAGGTTCTCGAAACGATCGACGACGCCGTCGCGAGTGGTCGCTTGCCGGCTGCGCCCCAACTCGGAAAATGCAGCTACTGCGACTATCGACCCGTTTGCGGAACGCACGAGGAGCAACGGGTGCAGCGCAAGGATATGAGTCAACTTGCCGCGCTCGAGGCGCTGCGCGCGCTCCGGTAGTCGGATGCTGACTGCCGCCACGAGGACACCAACATGACATGCGCCGATGGGAATGCACTGGGTCTAGCGCTGCTGCACGAACTGGAAGACGCCCTTCGCACGATCCTGACCGGACGCTACGCGTACGAGGATCGCACGCCGCCCTCCGACCCGGAAGCAGACGAGACGCTCGCCCCCGGTCGACCATCGCGTTTGCCCACGGCTTTGGAATGGATCCGCGACGTCTTTGTCCCGCGCCAGAGGGCTCAGCTCGACCGAACGCGTTTCGTCGCGCCCGAGCCTTGGGTTTCCGCGATCGTAAGCCGGATCAACCGAACGGACACGTCCGAGTTTCTTCGACGGTTGGACCGCTATCAAAACTGGCTGATGTGCAACGCGGAGAACCGCGGTTCGGCGAGCCCAGCTGGCGCCGATTCCAACGCCGAATCCGCGTCAGGGTCCGGGCCCGAGTCGATCCAGCAGCCCACGCCCATCCTCGACGCCCTCGACGCCCTCGACACCCTCGACACCCTCGACACCCTCGACACCCTTGACATCCTCGACACCCTCGATGCCATCGAAGCCCTCGAAGCGGAGCTCGCCGCGCTGGGTTGCCATCAGCGGCCGTTGGTACCAGCGTGCCACGAGGAGGCTTCGCATCTTGGTGTCGAGGATTATGTCGCCGCTGTCGTCCTGCCCGCCGCTCGCGCCCACGCCCACGCTCGCGCCCGCGGCGAAGATCCGCCCTCCGCAAGCGCGGTCGTGTGCGGTCTCGACGGACTATGCCAGGAGCTATCGCACTTCGAATCGGGGCGGCGTCTCGAAGCATTGCTCCGCACGCTGGCCCACTCGGTCGGCGCACCGCTGCCCGAAGCCGTACCGAAAGGACCTGCGCACTACGGGATCGTCACATTCTCGCCGGCGTTGGTCGACCGCACCATCCATGAGGTCGTCGTTGCCCGGCAGAGGACCCTGAAGATCCCCGGCTACGCGCGCGGGAAGGCGCCGTCCGCGGTGGTGCTGGCCGCACACTGGAACGACATTTCCGAAGAGGCAACGCGCCGTCTGCTGCTTTGTTTGGGAGGCGAGCAGGTCTTCTTCGCTCTCGAACCGCTTGCGCAAGGGGTTCCGTTTCGGGTCGCCCTCGAGTTGCTCTTCGACGATCCGCACAAGTTCGAAGCCCGACTCGCAGAGGTCGGTGCCGAAGTCTGCGCGGAGTTCGAAATGATCTGAAGAGCCGAAGCTCGCAGCCTGGGCGACAAACATCCCGGCCCAAACGCGGCTTGCCAGGGTTCTGCGCTGGACGCCATAAAGTGCACGTGCAAAACAACGAATCGCCACCCGACCGCGATCCAGGCCGGCTCGACGCCGAAGCACGCGCCGCGATTCGGCACCGCCTCGATGAGAGCCTACTGGTCGAGGCTGCAGCCGGCACCGGGAAGACCACCGCCCTCACCGAGCGCATCGTCGCCCTCATTCGCACCGGCCGGGCCACGGTCGACCAGATCGTCGCTGTCACCTTCACGCGAAGAGCAGCCGGCGAACTCAAGCTGCGTCTTCGCGAAGCGCTCGACTTGGGCCGACTGACCGCGGACCTCCCCGACGGTGAGCGCGTTCGCCTTGAGACCGCGCTCGCCCGGCTCGAGGAGGCACATATCGGCACCATCCACGCCTTCTGCGGTGAAATTCTTAGAGAGCGGCCCATAGAAGCCGGAATCGATCCGCGATTCGAGGAGATCACCGACGGCGCCGACAATCCGCTCTTCGCGGAGGCTTTCTCGCGCTGGTTCGAAGCGAAGCTTGCGGCGCCACCACCAGGGCTCGCCCGCATCCTCGCGCGTAAGCCGACAACCTTCGACCTCTCGCCGCCGTCCGTTCGCCTTCGTAGCGCAGCCTGGATGCTCGCCGAATGGCGTGACTTTCAGACGCCCTGGCGTCGTCCCGCCTTCGATCGAGTGGCCATGATCGATGCGCTGACCCACGAAGTCCTCGATGTCGCAGACGACAGTGCAAAGGCCGAATCAACGAAGGACGCGTTGTATGAAGGCCTTCGGGAAACGAGGCGTTTCGCGTCTTGGTGGCGGGCGGCATCCGCCGTCACCGCGAACGCGCCGGTCACCGCCCACGCGGCCGTCACCGCCGTGAGCACCGACGCCGTCACCCCCGCTGAACGCGATCATGCCGACGCCGGGTCGCTCCTCGACGAGCGGGAGGTTCGCCTGTTCGCAGTGCTCTCAGGACTCAAGAAAGAGAAGAAGAAAGGAACGGGTCGCTACGGTGGACCGGGGACCCGCGAACAGCTCCTCCGCAAGAAGGAGGCCTTGGTCGAGCGCTTGGCCGCATATCAGATCGTCGCCGAGGCCGAGCTCGCAACGCTGCTTCGAAGCGAGCTCCAAGAGGTCGTGGAGGGCTACGACGCACTGAAACGGGAGGCGGGCAAGCTGGACTTCATGGATTTGCTGCTCTTCACGCGAGGATTGCTGAAAGGGAACCCGCTCGTTCGCGAACATCTTCAGGCGCGATACACGTACATCTTCGTCGATGAGTTTCAGGACACCGACCCTCTGCAAGCGGAGATCCTTCTCCTCCTAGCGGCCGCAGATCCTTCGACCGAAGACTGGCGCGAGACCCACCCGAGAGCCGGGAAACTCTTCTTGGTCGGGGACCCCAAACAGTCCATCTATCGTTTCCGTCGGGCCGATGTGCTGTTCTACCACGACGTCAAATCGCACCTCGCATCGCGCGGCGTCGTCGTCCTCGAACTTTCTCGCAGTTTTCGCGCAACGCAGCCGATCCAAGCTGCGCTCAATGCGGCTTTCGCCCCCGAGTTCCTCTATGACGAGGTAAGCGGACAGCCCGGATACATGCCCATGACCGGCGGTCCGCCCTCAGAGACCGAGACCGCCGCGCCGCCGGCGCTGATCGCGCTTCCGGTGCCGCACCTGCACGGGCGCTACGCGGGCATCTTCCGTGGTACCGTCGAACGCGCTCAGCCGGCCGCCATCGCAAGCTTCGTGCGCTGGATGCTGGAGGACAGCCAGTGGCGGATCCGCGATCTCGTCGAGCCCTCGAAATACCGAGCCATCGCACCGAGCGACGTCGCGATCTTGTTCCGCCGCTACGTTTCCTTTGGCCGGGACATCACCCGCGATTACGCCCAAGCGCTCGAGAATCAGAAGATCGCGCATGTACTCGTCGGTTCCCGTTCGTTTCATCAACGGGAGGAGGTCTTGGCGTTGCGGGCCGCCGCGACGGCCATCGAGTGGCCGGAAGACGAGCTCTCGGTCTTCGCGACACTGAAAGGGCCCTTCTTTTCGATCTCCGACGACCTTCTTTTCCGCCATCGGGCGGGCGGCCATCCATTCGACCCCCTCAAGGCCCGGGCGCTTTCGCGACGGTTCTCGGAGGAACTGAACGTATCCCTAGGCGTCAAAGCCCGCGAAAACCTCGAGGCACACGAAGACCTCGGAGGACACGAAGACCTCGCGCCCGTCTGGCGGGCGCTCACCTTGCTCGCGGACCTTCACGACGCGCGGAACGACCGTCCCGTCGCCGACGTGCTTAGCCAGCTCCTGTCGGCGACGCGCGCCCACGCGGGCTTTGCGCTTAGGCAGACGGGTCACCTCGTGCTCGCCAACATCCAACATGTCATCGACCGCGCGCGAGCCTTCGAGATGCAGGGAGGGCTCTCATTTCGCGGCTTCGTAGATCGTCTCGCCGCCGAAAGTGAGAGCACATCGTCGGCCGACGCGAGCCACGTTGAGGAGCAAGCGGAAGGCGTCCGAATCATGACCGTGCACGCCGCGAAGGGCCTAGAGTTTCCGGTCGTCATCCTGGCCGACCTCACGAACCCGATCGCGCACGAGGTTCCGGATCGTTTCATCGACCCCAAGCGCCAGCTTTGGGCGGCCCGCATCCTCCAGTGCGCGCCGATCGACCTCTTGGAGCATGCCGCCGAAGAACGGCGACGCGATGAGGCTGAGGGCATCCGTCTCGCGTATGTCGCCGCAACTCGAGCGCGCGACGTGCTGGTCGTGCCTGGAATCGGCGAAGGCCCACGCGGCCTGTTCTGGGAGAGCGACAAGCGAAGCTGGCTCGCCCCGCTCGATCGCGCGATTTACCCGCCGACCAGCGCATTCAGCGCCGCATCCCCCTCGCCGAAGTGCCCGCCGTTCGGGCGCAACACAGTGCTCAGCGTACCGGAGAGCGGACACCCATCGCCCCAGATCCGACCCGGCGTCCACGCGATCGAATCCGGGGACGTCGTCTGGTGGGACGCGGCGCTCATCGCCGATGTCCCGGCCCCAACCGCCGGTCTTCACGACGAGTCGTTTCTGGCCAAGAACCCGCCCCATGCGGACCGAGCGGCGCTTTCGGTCACGCGCTATCAGGCGTGGCAATCGGATCGGACGTTGGCGCTCGAGCAAGGAGGGCGCCTGTCGAAATCCGTTCTCTCACCGAGCGAGACGGACGTCGACCCACCCTCGCCCTTCAAATCCTCCATCGAGGTTATCCGGCTCCCGGGCGCAGCCGCCGAAGGACGTCGTTTCGGCACCCTCGTTCACGCGATCGCTCGCGACGCCGCGTTCGATGAAGAGGCGTCCATGGTTCTGGCCCTCGCCGAACACCACGGTCGAACCCTGGGTGCAAGCCGCGCTGAGGTCGAGGCGGCGCGCGACACGATCGCACGCCTCCATCGGCACGAGATCATTCGCCGCGCCCACGCGGCTTCGGTCTGTCATCGAGAGCTTCCGGTGCTCGTCACGACCGAGGACGATGAGGTCGTCGACGGCGCGGTCGATCTCGTCTTCGAGGAAGGCGCGTTATCGATCGTGGTCGACTTCAAGACCGGCCGCTTCGATGCGGAACGCGAAGAGAAGAGCCGACGGCAGCTCGCCTGGTACTGCTACGCCCTCGAGCGGACGACTGCTCGCCCTGCGCGGGGCATCATTCTCGTCCTGTAGCTCTCGTCTTATAGGTCTTGTCTTATAGATCTCGTCTTATAGATCGCGTCTTGCGAACGGCGAGCGAGGTCTTGATCACATGGAGAGGCCACCATCAACATCGATCGTCCGACCGGTGAAATAGTCACAGGCGATAATGAACCTCACGGCTTCCCAGATGTCTTCCGGCAAGCCCACTCGACCGACGGGAACCATATTCACGAGCGCGTCACGCGCCTTCTGATTCATGCCTTGGATCATCGGCGTCTCGATCATGCCGGGCGCAACCGCTCCGACGCGAATGCCGAAACGCGCAAACTCGAGCGCCCACGTTCGGGTATTGGCCGCAATCGCAGCCTTCGTCGCCGCGTAGCTCGTCTGACCTCGATTCCCGTACCGCGCGATCGACGACATGTTCACGATGACGCCTTTTTGGTCGGTCGCGATCATCTTCGCCACGGTCTCTCGGACCATGAAGGTCGCGCCCGTCAGGTTGACGGCAAGCGTGGCATGCCAGGCCGCCTCGTCGAGCGTTACCACTTCGCCTGTCTCTCGATCTTTTCGAACCATCAGACCGTCGCGCAAGATACCTGCGTTATTGATGAGCCCCGTCAAGCCGCCCATCGCTTCCGAGGCCCAATCAACGAATGCTTTGAGATCCGAGATCTTCGAGACGTCGAGCGGCCGGCTGAAGACCTGACCGGGCAGCCCGCGGCACGATTCCTTGACGGCCTCGAGACCTTCGGGCTGAACGTCTCCGACCGCCACGGACGCGCCGGATTCCGCAAGACGCTGGACGAAATGGCGGCCCATGCCCTGGGCACCACCCGTGACGATCAGCCTCATATTCTCGAGCTTCATGAGAGGACTCATAGCGCCCGAGCCGCGCCAAGGCCAGCCCTTCTCTTCAAGACCCTTCTCTTCAAGACCCTTCTCTTCAAGACCCTTCTCTTCGAGATCGTTCCCCGCGGAACCTTCTCTTCGCGACACCTCTTTGACTGTGCGTGCTCAAGTGCGATAGGCGGGCCGTCGTGTGGTCAACCGTCGTGAAGCTCACCGCCGGCATGCTGTTCCTCGGAGTCATGATGACGGTTGGGTTGGTGCTGCTCCTCGTGCTCTTGCCTTCTCGAGTGGCGCGCATCCGGCTCACCAATGCTTTTGGGCACGTGGTTGGCCGCGGCATCATGTGGATCTCGCGGTGCCCGATCGTCGTCGAGGGCCTTGAGAACCTTCCGCCCGGCCGCCCGGTGATCTTCTGCGGCAACCATACGTCCATCTTCGATGCCTTCACGTCCATCTGGCTGACCCCGCTCGGCACGGTCGGCGTCGCCAAGAGGCAGATCCTCTACTACCCATTCTATGGGGTCATCTTCTGGCTGGCGGGTCACGTTCTCGTCGATCGAGGGCGCACGGAGCGAGCGAAGCGAGATCTCGAGGACATCAGCCGCTTTCTGCTGCGACATCGGCTTCACATCTTCATGTGGCCGGAAGGGACGCGCGCGGCAGACGGTCGACTCAGACCTTTCAAGAAAGGGATAGGCCATCTCGCGCTCAACACCCGGAACCCGATCATGCCCATGGTCACGGTGGGGGCGCATCAAGCCTGGGTGAAGTCGGGGCTTAGGCTCAGCAAGGTTCCCATCTCGATTCGCTTCCTGCCGCCGATCGAAACCTCATCGTGGGCCCTCGAAACGCTCGACGCACACCTCGAAGCCCTGCATCAAACGTTTCGCGCCGCGCTTCCGGCCGAGCAACGGCCGGTTTCCACCTGACCCTGACCCTGACCCTGAGCCTGAGCCTGACTCTGACGCCTCAACCCTGAGGCGAAAGCATAACTTCGACCGCCTCAGCCGCCGAACGAAGCGGGCGTCGGCGGCGAAGTCTCGCGTATGCGAAGATCCCAATCGGGATGAGGAAAAGGGCGACCGTCTGGGTCGTGGAGAGGATCAACGGGTCGTCGGTCGGATATCGGAACGCGAACTGCCGCTCCGGGTCGCCCCGCACCAGTTCAACCAGGAACCGGCCGAACGGATAGAGGACGAGATACGCGGCCGTTACCATGCCCGGTACCGTCTCGCGCTGGCGGTGAAGCCAAAGCAGCGTGAACCCGACGGCGAAACACATGACGACGGAGTAGAGCTGCGTCGGATGCACATGAGGCGTCCACGCGTCGGGCGCGATGCGGCCCTCGGTGGCGAAAACGAACTGCGCGATGCTTCCGGGCGGGAACGATACCCCCACCGAGGCACTCGTCTCCCGCCCGTAACAGCATCCCGCCAAGAAGCAACCGATTCGACCGATGCCGTGGCTCAGCGCGACGCCAAGGACCAGGGCATCGAGCGACCCAAGCCCAAGCCCTCGTCGTCGCAGGTACAGCATCGTGAACACGAGCGCCGCGATCGCCCCACCGATGAACGCCATACCGCCATCCCAGAAGGTAAGCGCCGCGAGCGGCGTCGCTTCGTAGTCGCTCCAGTTGACGACGACGTGAAGAAGGCGCGCACCGATCGCGGCCGCCAATCCGCCGTAGATCCAAATCGACAAGATCTGATCACTCGTCAGCCCTGCCCGCACGCCGAAGTGACGCTGCACGAGAAAGCAGACCATCATCCCGAGCACAACCATCAACCCCCACGATCTAAGGGGGATCGCAAAGTTCTCAGGCAGCCGGGCGGGCGTGATGAACGCCGATATGAGCACGAAGCTGACAGCCACGAAACCGACGCCCATCACGAGCGCACGCCCGAGGTACGCGCGCCCGTGCTCGCGGCAGCCGTCGAAGACGATGAAGCCTCCGAGCAAGACGCTCACGACGTACGCCACGAGGCGGAGCGTCTCTGGAGTGGAGGTCAGGGTAAGAAATGTCGGAAACACAGGCGAGCCGAAGCTAGCGCGCTCGGTCGCCATCGTGAAGGGCGAAAGATCCGATCTGAGATGTCCGTCCCGCTCTCGGTTCTCGGTCTCGATCTCGGTCTCGATCTCGGCGTGAGCCGTTCATGGCGCATCGGCCGCGGCGAGCCCACCTTAAGGGCGCCGACCGTCCAGAGCCCATCCCGGTCTGGCGTGGGCGAGCGTGTGGTGCGAGGCCCCCCCGGCCCACGAATTGATTCGCCCCGACCGCTTGGGCATCATGGCGTCGACATGATCGCCCTCGCGTGGAACCTTTTCATCGACGAGTCCATCGCTTCACGAGCGATGCGCGGCTTTCGTCGCCCTGCTGTCCCTCGGCCGCTCCGCGTTGTGAGCCCCGTGGGTCTCCTCGGTCTCCTCGGTCTCCTCGGCCTCGGGGGGGGCGCGACCGGGTGCGAACAGGTGCCGAAGGAGGCCGCGCCGGTCGAGTCGGGCGACACGTTTAGATACGCGTTCGTCGTCAGCGCAGGCCCCTCATCGAGCCAGTATTTCGCGACGGTCAACTTGACCGTCGAGGGTCCGAACGCTATCCGGCTCGACTCTGACCCCCCGCTCGGCCAGGACCCGGTCGTCGCGAACAAGGCCTTATCGGCGCGACGCCTCATTCCCATGCATTCGCTCGGCATGTTGTGGCTTCCTACGCAACAGCGACACATCGGCGCACCGACCGATGTGGGCACAGTGCAAAGGGAGCGCGCGTTCGGCGGCTACGCGACCTACGTCATTCCGCAACCCGGGCAACTCACCAACGAACGGTACTACGACCAAGCAACGGGCTTCTTGGTCGGCTACCAAGTCAATGCACCATCGGGTCCAACGACGTGCACACTGCTCGAGAGCTCGATCGAAGGCCTCTCGCGCTGATTCCGACCGCAGGCCGCGAGCGCCAAGAACCTCGATTTCGGGTGGCGGACCGCGCGAAAAGCGCGTAGCACTGGAGCCGAACGCTGACCAACCAGGGGTCGAGATGAGCAAAAAGATCGATAAAAAGACGGACAAGAAAAACGGGGCCAAGAGGAAGCAGAGCGGGGCCGAGCCAGCAGGCTCAGCCCCTCGGGCGACCAAGGTTTTCACCTTCGCGGTCACCGACGAACGCGAAGCCCACGTCCTGATCAGGGCGCGAACCAAGCGCGAAGCCGAGGATTTCCTTGCGGACCATCAGAACGAGATCGACTGGGAGTCTCTGCGTTGGGTGCCAAAAGGCTTGGAATTCCGCCGGGAAAAAGACGAAGCATTCGACGCCGAGACCTATGGCGGCGTGATCCACCTCGACGCCAACGCTCCGGCCGAGTAAGGCTGCCCCGAAAACACCGCGCGCGAGACCGCATCCGCATTTCGACACCGAACAGTCACAAGGCTGCTCTCCGAGAGTCACAAGGCCGTCTCCGCGAGTCACAAGGCTGCTCCCCGCGCGCCGTGGTTCACGCCTGAACCCGAATGCTCCAGAGCAAGAGATCGGTTGATTTCCCTGGGTCAAGGACCCTATGCCACGGCACATGAAAACTGAGATGCGTTTGGGCCGAGCCGCGGCTTCGCGAGGTCCCGCGCGCGAACCGCAGGGCTTCCGGGCAGACCGAGTTTCGCTCTCCATCGCGCGTTCGTCCGCCGCGCGCCCGACACGCCGCGCGGTCGCCATGTTCGCAGCCGGCGTATGTCTCTTCGCGTCGCCGGTCGCCATGACCGTGGCGCGGGCACAAGTCGTCCTCACCGAAGTTCAACCCAACCCGTCCGGGACCGACGACAGTGAATGGATCGAGATCCAGAATATTGGGCCGGTCGGCGCCTCGATTGAAGGCTTCGTCCTTCAGGATTTCGGACCCACGAGCCCACGTCGCTACGCGTTCCCTCCGGGTTCGACACTTGGGCCGCAGCAGGTCATCCTCCTTGCCCGTTCCGCATCGAGCTACGAGCTTCTCGCGGCGAGCGAAGGGTTCTCGAGACCCCAGCCTGACTACGAATTCGCCGAAGGAGACGACGATCCGGGGACACCAAACCTCGTCGTCACCGAAGGGTCCTCGGCCATCCAGCTCGCGAACGGTGGGGACGCCGTCGCGCTTTACGACGCCGCCGGTGCCTTCGTGTCGGGTATCGAGTGGGTCGTCGACCGAGCCGAGATCCCGGGTGCCCCGTTCCCAGGTACGGCCGGTTCAGGCGAAAGCCTCCGCCGTATCGGCCTCAGCGGGAACAGCGCCGATGACTTCGAGATCTCACCGCGGCCAACGCCGGGCGAGGGGATGGGTGCAACAAGCAACCGCGGGCCCCTGCTCAGTGACGCGCACGCAACACCGAACGTGCTCTTCTATGGGGAGACGACCACCTTCGAGGTCTCGGCGACGGACCTCGACGGGGTGCATTCGGTCGTGGGCTACTTCGCCCTCGCGAACACCCCAAATGCACCGACCTCGACGGATTTCATCGACGTGCCGCTCGCGGCCGACGCCGCTGCGCCCGGACGCTACCAGCTTTCGGGTACACCGGAGATCATCTTCCCGGGCCTCGTGGGCGACCCACCGACCGGATTTCATGACCGGTATCTTCGATACTACTTCCAGGCGACCGACGCGCTCGGGGCGGCGACGACGCTGCCCGCAAATGCCTCACCCACCGCCGGCAGTTCCGCTTTCTTCTGGGACAACGTCCTCCCCGCCGGCGCGATCGTCACGATCGCCGCGGCGCGCCAACAAGACGCGAGCCACATCTTGTTGTACGACAACCACGCCGTGCGCGTGGACGCCATCGTGACCTCGGCCGGTGACGCTTTCAGCACCGCACGCACCGACTTCTTCGTTCGCGATCTCGAAGGCGCCGATTCGATTCACGTCTATTCACGCACGGCCCTCGCCACATCCTTGCTTCCCGGCGATATCGTTCGAATCACCGGCCGCCTGAGCAGCTATGCGGATCTTCGCCAAATTGGCGATGACCCCCGAAGCGACGCCCCGACGCTCACGATTGAATCTTTGGGCACGACGACGAGCCCCGAACCCCGCTTCTTGACCATCGCGGAGCTTCTTCTCGCGCCTGAGGATCTGGAGTCGCAGCTTGTTGGCGTCCATGATGCAGAACTGGTCGCCGGTCCGGGTCAGGATTTGGGTCATCCGCCAACCGTCTGGCCCAGCGGCGATACGGTGTACATCGTCGACGGGACAGGCACCCTGGCGGTGCGCATCAGTGCCGGCAGCCAGATCGCGGGCGCGCCAACGCCCACCGGGCGCTTCGATTTGTCGGGCATCTTTGGCCAGTTTTCGCCCGGAGCACCCGTTCCGGAGACGTACCAGATCCTCCCCCGTGGACTCTCTGACATCGCCCTTCCGCAGATCGATTCCGACGGCGGCGTCGCAGCCGACGCAGAAACAACCGATGCAGACGTGGCCGACGCGGACGTTGCCGATGCAGACGTTGCCGACGCAGACGTTGCCGACGCAGACGTTGCCGACGCAGACGTCGCCGATGCAGACGCGGCCGATGCAGACGTTGCCGATGCAGACGCCGCGGATACAGACGTCGCCGATGCAGACGTCACCGATGCAGAAGCAGCCGACGCCGGGGGCTCCCAACTCGATGTCGGCACCCCGGGCGACGCCGCGCCGCCCTCGCCTGCCCTCGCCGATGCCGGAACGTCGAGCCGCCCGGACGCCACCGTCGGCGGCCGAGATGCGCTGAGTTGGGGCGCATCCTCGCCAGCGGGCGACGACGAAGGTGGCTGCAGCTGCGGAATCCACCGGCCTGCAGATGCGCCGCCGGGGAGCAATGGGCTTGATCTCCTGTTTCTGACGCTTCTCGCTTCCGCGGTCGTGATCAGGCGGGGTACTCGGCGCTTCAAGACGGTCTCCCTTTCGCAGTAGGCGGCCCACGATTGCGCCTGAGGCGCAGGTCTCCACTGTCTCACCACGACGGGCGCCTCCGTCTCATGCAACAAGCCAGTATGTTCCCGGGGGGTGGATCTCCGCGTCTGCTTCCTCTCGTTCTCCTTCTGGCCCGATTCTTGAGGCTCTTGTTCCCAGGTGTTCCGATTCACCTGTCTCAAGCACCTGTCTCAAGAGAGAGGACTGCCCATGTATACACGCGCCAACGACGATCTCATTCACACGCGGAGGAACGGACTGCTCAGCGCCTTCACGCTGCTGCTCTTGCTCTCCGGATGTACACCGAGCGACGAACCGTCGGACGACTTGACGCAGGCTGCCTCCATAGCCCCCGAGGGTCTGCGGTACTTCGGCTACTATCAAGCGGACCGGGCCGACGAAACTCGAGCTGTAGCAGACCACTCGAACACACTCATCGCGGAGATCGGGTTTACGGACAGCGAGTTCGCTCGATTCCGCGATCAGAATCTCAAGATCTTCCTGTCCCTCGCCCCCATCTTCTTTGAGTGGGACCCATCTTGCCCTTGCCACGTCTTTCGGCGCGACACGGCGGATGCGGAATGGGACAAGCAGAAGGACGTCATTCGTCGCAACAGTGACGTCATCGAAGCCTTCATTCCCATCGACGAACCCGAGTTCAGCCGCTTTCCTGGCTCAGAAGAGACGGAACCGCTTCGTCGACGAGAGGGTCTCGAACGCATTGCCGCGCTCGTGCGAAGAGATGTTCCCGGAGCAAAGATGGCCGTAAACTTCTGGAGCAGCACGGTCCACTTGTTCGAGCGAGTTCCGCGCGAGTTCGAGCGACGATATCCCCCGAGCTACGACTTCGTCGGCACGGAGGACTACGAAGAGGCTTTTGACGCAAGGCTGTACGAGAAGCTCATGGCGCTCACCGCCTCCGTGAGAAATCCACCGCCTGAAGTGTACCTGGTACCGAAAGCATTCATCAATGACGGCAGCAGTCGGTTTCCTCAGCCCGATGGTCAGCAGGGACTCATAACCCGCCACCTCGAGCCTGCACTCGCCTTCGCACGAGCCGACCCCCGGGTCGTCGGGTTCTTCGCCTTTCTCTATCGAACCCTTGGCGAACAGGGCGCCCAACTGCGTGGCCTCAACGAACAACCCGAAGCGCTTGCTTGGATGCGTCGAACGGGTGGCGGCTCCGGAGGTACGACGCCCACGCCTCCCCAACCAAATCCGAACCCTACGCCGCAGCCCCCCGCCGGCCCAACGGCACCCATCCGACTGGCGTCAGGCCTGTGCCTCGACGTAAATGCAGCCTGCATGAACGAAAACGGGTGTAACGTCCAGGTCTGGAGCTGCAACGGCGCAGCACAGCAGGCCTGGAGCCTTGACGGCGGCACATTGCGTAACGCGAACGGTAAGTGCGTCGACGTCCATGCACCATGCATGAGCGAGAACGGATGCAACGTGCAGATCTGGGACTGCAACGGAACACCGCAGCAATCATGGACCCTTCAGAACGGCACACTACGGAACGCCGGCGGCAAGTGTCTCGATGTCCACGCGCCATGCATGAACGAAAACGGATGCAATGCGCAGGTCTGGGACTGCAACGCGGCGCCCCAGCAATCCTGGACGCCCACGCCCACGGGGCCGAACCCAACGCCGAACCCAACGCCGAACCCAACGCCGAACCCAACGCCGAACCCAACGCCAGAGCCTCCCCCGGCATCGACCGGCCCGGTTCGCTCGGCTTCGGGTCTTTGCCTAGATGTCCATGCACCCTGCATGAACGAAAACGGGTGCAACGTGCAGGTCTGGAGCTGTAGCGGCGCAGCACAGCAGACCTGGAGCCTTGTCGGCGGCACATTGCGTAACGCGAACGGCAAGTGCGTCGACGTCCATGCGCCGTGCATGAGCGAGAACGGGTGTAATGTGCAGGTCTGGGACTGCAACGGGACACCGCAGCAATCATGGACGTTTCAAAACGGCGCCTTGCGAAACGCCGGCGGTCAGTGTCTCGACGTCCACGCGCCATGCATGAGCGAAAACGGGTGCAACGTGCAGGTCTGGAGCTGCAACGCAGCAGCCCAGCAATCCTGGACGCGTTGATGTCTACGCCGCGCTCGGTCCGATGGTGCCGCGGCAGCGCCGGACCGTCGTGAGACCAGACGCATTTTTCTCCGTCCACCGTCCATCGTCCACCGTCCACCGTCCACCGGCTCGCGGAACGTTCAGAGGGCCGACGCCGGCGGTAGGAAAGGCAAGGGCGAAAGCGTCGCCTCGACTTGGCTGCCATCCCCGGTTTCGACGAGCAATCGGGTGCCTGGGGCGTCGTCCGCCTTTCTGACATACCCAAGCGCAATCACCTCGTTGAGTGCGAAGGAGAACACGGCCGAGGTCAAATGACCGGTCTCGCGGCCATCCGACGCCATGCGCAAGATGGCCCCGCGTTCCGGTATGCTTTTCGAAGCGGGGCCGAACCTAAGCCCCACCAAGATGTGCTTGATGCCTCCCAGGTTCGTGGCGCGCGCAATGACCTCTTGACCGACATAACAGCCCTTGGTCATCGAGATCGCGTCTTCCAGTCGCGCCTCCATGGGAAGCGTATCCTCTTCGAGATCGACGCCATCACGTGGGCGTCCAGCCTCAACGCGAAGCACATTGAGTGCATCCGTCGAGACACGATGGCCACCCGAAGCCACCACGCGGGCAAGAAGCTCATCCGGCTTCGGCGCCCCGCGCGAAACTGTGCCCAAGGCCGTCTCCAAGGTCTGCTCCGAGCTGCTCGTCGCCTGAGTCGCCTCAGTTCTCTGACTCGCCTGACTCGCCTGACTCGCCTGAGTTGTCTGAGGAATGTGTAGATCGTAGCCAACGACCCCTAAACTGTCGTCGCGGACGATCACTACACCGTCGGGCGCTTGAACGAAGGCGTATGAGGAGGCTGGGCGGTGCTTGTATCCGGCGGCCTCGAGGACGGCGTCGCCGCGCGGCCCCAGCACGCTGATCACGGCGAACGCATCCGGGTGCTCGGCGATCGAACAGTCGTCCATGATGATCAATCGGTCGAAACTCGAAAGGATACGGTTCTTCACCGAACCTTCAACGTCGATCTCGAAGGCATCCTCCAAGGCGCGTACGCGAAGGACGCCCTCGATGCGGCCCTTCTGTGTCGTCTTGATGGCCACGAGACCTTGCCCCGGCGTCAACGTCGAGACGTCGTTCGTCACCATTCCGTTGAGAAAACGAACACGGTCGGCGCCTAAGAGTCTGAGCACGGCTCGTTCCTCTCGGCGGCAGACGCCCGCCCCTTCCCTCAGTGCCCGGACCTCATCCTCGATCGCGTTTGCACGCATGTCGTCCCCCTCGCCAATCCCGGCGCCCGCAAATTCGATTCACCAGTTTCGGCCAATTCGATCTGGTGAAAAGCCCGACTCAGTGAGCGCCTCCGTACAGCCCTGGACCATCGCCTTCATGCCGCTCACGTAGGCCATAGCGTCAGACGCCGGGGGCGAATCCGCGCGAAACCTATCCTGAACATACGGCCTAGATATCGACTGAATCACCTCGACCTGATCACTCGACCACCCGAAATACTCCGCCCGATACGGAAAATCATTCGTGGTGTGCGCGCCGAGGTAGGCTCGAATCCGCCCATACTGCCCGCGATCGCGACGGAAGTGCTCAATCAGTGGCCGGACCGAGGCGATGGCCGAACCGACCGCGAAGATCAGAATTTCTCGGCCGGACGCTCGGTCGAGCGGGAAGCCTGCGCCAAAGGGTTCGCTGATCTCGAGTTCCTGTCCGACCGAAAGCGTCAACTTCTGCTGGGCGCCCGCGCCCAGAAGGACTTCGAGCGCAAAGCGCTCGCCCGGAAACGACGCCAGTGCAAGATACACCTTCTCGCCGCCCGGGACCGACGACAACGTAACGACCTGCCCGGGGCGTACGTATCGAGCCGCGAGTTCGGGCTCCACCTCAAGCACGGCACCCTCGAGTCTCTCCGTCTCCTTCCAGGTCCGTCTGACAATGGCCGTATGACGACTGCCCCCACCCATCCCTGCCGCGCATCCTGGCGTCGACCCGTCAAAGAGACAAGCCTTTCCAGGCCGCTTATGGAAGGATTCGCGATGCATGAGCAGCTCCCGTTCGGGCCCCCCGCGGTCCAAAGACGCCCCGCCCTGCGCGATCGGCGTGGAGATCATCCAGAACCTATCGTCGGTCTCGTCGCCGCTTGACGGATTTCTTCGCCGCCATCGCCTCCGTGCCAAGACGCTGCTGTCCGATGGGCGCCGCACCGAGACCTATCTCATGGACTACGTCGACCGTGCCCCCGGACGACGCGATGCGGTGGCGGTCGCCCTCGTCGCCCGCGAAGTCGAGACCCCAGCCGCTTTCATCTCCACGGCCCCTTCTGCGGCCCCTTCTGCGGCCCCTTCTGCGGCCCCTTCTGCGGCCCCTTCTGCGGCCCCTTCTGCGGCCCCTTCTGCGTCCACTTCTGCGTCCACTTCTGCGTCCACTTCTGCGGCCCGCTGGACCACCGCGTCCGCCGCAAGCCCCGTCCCCCGGGTCAAGGTTCTGCTCCGAAAGCAGGCTCGGTATCCGGTGCACCTCGTCACGGGGCAGATTCTCTGTACCGAAGTCGTGGCCGGCATCATCGAGGGCGACGAGGCCCCCGAAGCCGCGGCAGTTCGTGAAGTCCTCGAAGAGACAGGCATCGCGGTCGATCGGGCCGACGTAACCTGTTTGGGCCCCGCCGTCTTCGCCAGCCCAGGCATGCTCACAGAACGCTTTTTTCCAATGATGGTGGAGATCCCGACCGCGACCCTCGAACACCTACCTCAGCTGCGACCCGCGGGTGACGGCAGCCCGATGGAGGAAGGCGCGGTCCTCCTCGTTGCGACGCTCGAACAAGCACTTAAGGCCACCCTTCATCCGGTCGAGACGAAGGAGGGTCGCCTACACGTGAACGATGCCAAGACCGAGATCGTGCTCAACAGGGTGTGGCGGCATCTTACCGGTCTTTCGTGACACCATAGAGCGCGATGCGCTCGTGCCCGCCGCCCACCCTTCATCGTCCCTCGATTCATCGTCGGCCGGTCTTGTGCACGGCCGTGCGCGCGATAGCCCTCCTCGGTGTCTTTTCTCCCGTTCTGGCCTCCGCCCAGCAAGAACGCGGTCTCCAAGTCCTCCATCAGCTCGAGCGTCTGCGGGACAGTGACAACTGGCGAACACGGATGCAGGCCGCCGTTTATATCAGCGGGTCACGCGACGTTCGGGCGCGTCGAGCGCTCGGTCGAGCGCTCGACGACACACACTACGCCGTGCGTGCCGCATGCGTCCGCGGGCTCGCATCCATCGGGGATGCGCGCGATGTCGCGGCCGTCGTCGACCGGCTTGCTGATCCGGAATCCTATGTTTCGATGGAGGCCCGCCGCGCGCTCGAGCGCTGGCCGATCGACACCATCGAAGACACGCTCATCCGCCTTCTGAAGACCCATCCCGACTCACAGGTTCGACGCACGATCGCGGAGCGTCTCGCCGAGCGCGTCACCCCCGCGGTTGCGGACGCACTGCTCGAGGCCATGGCTGACGCCGATGAAGCCGGGCGGTTTGCAGGTTCGGTCCTCGGAGCTCTCCCCGACGCCACGGCTCGCCGCGTTTTCCTGCGTGGGCTCCAGATGCCGAGCTACCGTGTGCAAGCCGCGGCCATCGATGCCCTCGGACACCTCGACGACCCATCGGTCGTGGAGCCCATCGCGCGACTTATTGGGGCACGATCCCCCGAGGTCTCCCGGGCCGCCGCCCGCTCACTCGCCCGTCTGCGCAAGCACATCGATGCGAAGACCTATCTCATGGTCGCGCGACGAAGCCGCGATCGGAGGGCCCGAGCCCACGCACTGCGCATCGCAGGCGTCGTCGGCGGCGAAGAAGCATCATCCGCAATCTTCTTTGCCATGGACGACAAGGACATCACCGTGCGCGGAGCCGCCGTCGCGGCCCTCGTCGATCTTCGCGACCCGAGGGCCATTCCCAAGTTGAAGGAAATGAAGGGACGACGCGAAAATGCGCGTATCATCGCGCTCATCCGCAGCACGATGGCTCACCTCGCACGACTTCAGCGCGCGGCGGCGGAGAGCTAGAGGCCCGGTCGATATCTTTGCGGACTCAGCGGAAAGCATTCCGTCGCCCCGCCCCTGACCATCGGTCCCATGCTCCCAAGGTCACGCTTTCAAAGAAATGGGTCATCCGCGCTCGAATTGCTTGCGGATGCGGGCCAAATCCGTAGCCTGTCTCATTCGCATGACTGCTGAGGCTCCTCCCCCAACGAATCGTGTCCATTTCGTCTCCCTCGGGTGCCCCAAGAACCGGGTGGACTCGGAGATCATGCTCGGCCACCTGCAAGACGCGTCCATGACCGTCACCGATGAGGCCGAGGACGCCGATGTCATCGTGGTCAATACGTGTGGCTTCATCGAAGACGCGAAGAAAGAGTCCATCGACGTCATTCTCGAGATGGCTCGCCATCGGACCGAGGGGCGCGCGCGTCGACTCATCGTTACGGGCTGCCTGGTACAGCGCTACGCCCAGGAGATCGCGAGCGAGATTCCGGAGATTGACGTTCTCCTGGGCAACGGAGCTTATGCCTCGGTTGCAGAAGCCGCCCAATCCTCATCCTTGCTTCCCGTTCCCCGTATTCAGATCGAGCCGCCACGCTTTCTCCATCAGGCAACCACCCCACGCGTGAACACGTTCCTTCCGCACTCCGCCTACGTGAAGGTGTCCGAGGGCTGCGACCAGAAGTGTTCCTTCTGCGCGATCCCCAGTATGCGCGGGCTTCAGAGAAGTCGTCCCATCCACGATATCGTCGACGAAGTCTCGACCCTGGGCGCGCGTGGCATCGTGGAGGTAAATCTTATCGCGCAAGATCTAACCGGGTACGGGACCGATCTCACGCCACGCGCCTCGCTGGCCGAGCTCTTGAGATCTTTGGGCGGCGTCGATCACGTACGATGGCTCCGCCTCCACTACGCCTACCCACGGCCGTTCTCTCGGGCCCTCCTCGAGGCGATGGCGGAAGAACCCAAGGTTCTGCCGTACCTCGACATGCCTCTTCAACACATCGCGGACCCGATCCTCAAACGCATGCAACGAGGTCGGCCACGCCGCTTCATCGAGAGGCTCCTGGGCGACATCCGAGCCTCCGTGCCCGAGATCGTCATGCGCACGTCCTTCATCGTCGGCTTTCCAGGTGAGACCGAGTCGGAGTTCAAGGAACTCCTCGATTTCGTCGAAGAGCAAGATTTCGAGCGCGTGGGCGTTTTTCGCTTCTCGCGCGAAGAAGGCACGCCCTCCTTCGATCTCCCGGACCAAGTTCCCAAAGAGACGATCGACGAACGCTACGACCGGCTGATGACGTCGCTCGCCAAGAAGTCACGTGCGCGAATGGAGAGCTACGTCGGACGTCGCCTCGCGGTTTTGGTCGATGGCGTGTCGGACGAAACAGATCTGCTTCTCACGGGGCGACACAAAGGGCAAGCGCCCGAGATCGACGGGACGACCTATATCAACGACGGCGAAGCACGCACGGGCGACATCGTGGAGGTCGAGATCACTGAAGCCTTCGACTATGACATCGTCGGTCACGTCACCCAGATCCTCTTCCCGGCCCCGCCGCGCCCAGAGCATCCGCGGCTCGAGCATTTGCCCGTCGAACACCCGCGGACCGAGCATTCGCGCCATGGCCACGCGAGCCTCCGCGTGCTACCCGGATGATCGTACCGACCGACGGTTGATTCGTACCGACGGTTGAACAACCGCTATGGCTGTGTCGCATAAGAAACTTACGGTGCTCGGGTTGATCGTGTCGATCAGCGTCCTCGTCGTGCTCGCCCACGAGTTCGACGTTCGGGCCGTAGTGCAAACGTTGGAGGGCGCCGACCGCAGATGGATTGCCATCGGCGCTCTGTCGTACGTCTCCCTGTTCGTTCTTCGTGGTCTCCGGTGGGCGCTCATTCTTCATCCTCTTGCGCCGGTATCCGTCGCTTCGGCGACCGAGGGATTTATCGTCGGCGCCATGGCCAACAACGTGCTCCCGGCACGACTTGGCGATGTTTCTCGGGCCCTTTGGCTTGCTCGCCGGGAGGCGGTTTCACGGAGCTCGGTCTTCTCGAGTGTGCTCTTCGAGCGAATCCTCGACGGCACGACGGTCGTCGCTTTGCTCGGCGCGGTCTTGTGGCTTGAACCCCCAGAGGCCCCTTGGGTCGGGGCGATAGGGCAGTCCATGGCGTTCGTCTTCATCTCGGCGTCGCTGACGGTCTTCCTCGTCGCACACGCGGAGTCAAAGGTACTGCTCATCGCGCAACGTATGCTGCGTTGGCTGCCGGCGAGGCGCCTCGACCGCGTGACCTCGACGTTGACCAAGCTCGCGCGCGGCGTCGCGGTGCTCCGCGACCGGAAGCGAACCGTGAGCATCGTGCTTCTCTCGGTGGGGATATGGCTCTCGGAGGTCGCCATCTACGCGGTTATTCAGCGCGCCTTTGGGCTAGCGATTCCCTTGTCTGGTCTGGCGCTCGTCATGTGCGTCCTGACGCTCGGCCTAACCGTTCCGAGCTCACCGGGCTTCGTTGGCGTGTACGAAGGACTCATCATTGCGACGCTCTCACTTTACAGCCAGGACACTCACGGCGTGGCTGCCGCGTTCGCGTTGATGATGCACCTCGTACACTACGTCCCCGTCACGCTCTTGGGCTTGTTCATCGTCTCGAGACGAGGGCTCAAGCTGCGCGAGCTGACCAGCACATCCGAGCCGCCGCCCACGGACGTCGACGACGCGCCCTCGCCTCGCCGCATTCAAGTCTAGGACGGACTGCTACATCTAGGATACCCGACACCCGAGCAGCAGCCGAGCGCCCAACGGCCGCTCACCTGTCGTTTTTCTCCCTTGGGCCCGTTTCCAGATCCAAGCAATGAGGTAGATCAGACGCCCATATGGATCTTGCGGTTATTGGGACAGGCTATGTCGGACTGGTCGCTGGGACGTGCTTCGCCGAGACGGGGCACACCGTCGTCTGCGTGGATAAGGACAGCCGGAAGGTCGACCTCTTACGAAACGGCGAGGTCCCCATCTACGAGCCCCGACTCAAGGAGCTCATCCAGCACAATGTCGAAAAGAACCGCCTCACCTTCTCGACAGACCTCAAGGCGGCCGTCGCGAACGCGGAAGTCATATTCATCGCAGTCGGGACGCCGGAGGGCGAGGACGGAAGCGCGGATTTGTCGATGGTCCTGGCGGTCGCGAAGGCGGTCGGCGAGTCGCTTACCGGACCCGCGATCGTAGTCACCAAGTCGACGGTACCGGTTGGCACCGCCGTGCGCATCCGCAGCGCAATCGCCGAAGTGACAGATATCCCCGTCGACGTCGTGAGCAATCCGGAGTTTCTGAAGGAAGGCGCCGCGGTCGAAGACTTCTTGCGCCCGGATCGGATCATCATCGGGAGCGACAGCGAGCGCGCAAGAGAGGTCATGACCGATCTCTACGAACCTTTCAACCGAACGAAGAGCCGCATGGTCTTCATGGATACGGCGTCGGCCGAAATGACGAAGTACGTCTCGAACGCCATGCTCGCCACACGCATCTCGTTCATGAACGAGATGGCGAACCTCTGCGAGCGCGTCGGCGCTGACGTCACGAAGGTCCGCGCCGGCGTCGGCAGCGATCCTCGGATCGGATCGTCCTTTCTTTTCCCTGGGGTTGGGTTCGGCGGGAGCTGTTTTCCAAAAGACATCAAAGCGCTCCTCAAGACCGGTGAGCTCAACGACATGCCGCTCAAGGTTCTGGGGGCAGTCAGCGAGGTGAACGAGCGCCAGAAAACGGTGTTGGTCGACAAGATCATTCGGCGGTTCGGCGAAGACCTCTCAAAGCTCAAGTTCGGCGTTTGGGGCCTCGCGTTCAAGCCGGAAACGGATGACATGCGTGAAGCGCCCTCGATCAAGATCATCGAGGCTCTCCTGGCGCGCGGAGCCCGCGTCGCGGGGACGGACCCTGAGGCGTATGAGACGGCCAAGCGGGTTTTTGGCGATCGGATCACCATCGAGAAGGACCCCTATGCGGTGTTGCAAGACGCCGATGCTCTCGTGGTTGTCACTGAGTGGAACGAGTTTCGGCGGCCCGACTATCGGCGAATCAGGAGCGCACTCAGGACGCCCGCCATTTTCGACGGGCGAAACGTTTACAATCCGCGAACAATGAGGGAGATGGGCTTCGACTACTTTTCCATTGGGAGGCCCTAACTGTGGCAGATATCCGTCCGTTCCGAGCAATCCGCTATCAGCCTGATCACGTCGGAGACATCAGCAAGGTGATCGCGCCGCCCTACGACGTGATCTCCCCCGAGCTCCAAGACGAGCTCTACGCGCGCAGCGAGAAGAACATCGTCCGCGTCGACCTCAATCGCGCGGAGCCTGGCGACGAGGCCTTGTCGCGCTATGAACGCGCCAACGCCCTCCTCGAGGCCTGGCTGAGCGAGGGAACGCTCACGCAGGATTCCGAACCCGGATATTATGTCTTGGCGCAAACGTTCACCGGCCCCGACAAGGTCGAGCGGACTCGAACGGGCTTTTTCAGCTCGGTCCGCTTGACGCGCTTCGGCGAGGGGCCGGTTCTACCGCACGAGCGAACGCTCAAGGGGCCGAAGCAAGATCGCTTGCGGCTCTTCCGGGCAACCAAGGCGAACTTGTCGCCGGTCTTCATGATGTACGAGGATCCGGAGCAAGAGGTCCACAAGATCCTTGAGAGTGTTCTTGCCGACCCTCCTTTGGTGGAAGCCACGATGGATCGGGTTAGAAACCGGCTTTGGCACGTTCGCGACCCGAAACGAATCGAAGCCCTGTCCTCGGCCATCAGTGTCCGGAAGCTGTACATCGCCGACGGTCACCATCGCTACGAGACAGGCCTCGCCTACCGTGACGAGCGCCGGCAGGAAGCCAAGACCCCGACGAGCGCGGCTTCGGACGGCGGCCCGGGTTCGGGTTCGAACAGCGTTGAACTGGGGCACTTCGACGCCATGCCTGCGTATGAGAGCATCCTGGCGTTCTCGGCGGCCGTCGAGGATCCGGGGATGGTGGTGTTTCCCACCCATCGCATCCTCCACAGCCTGCCGAATTTCAACGGTTCTGCCTTCAAAGAGGCGCTCGAACCGTTCTTCGAGATCACGGCCGTCGCGCCGTCCGCGGACCTTGTCCAGACCCTGGCCGCTGCGGGAGAGGGCAAGATGGCATTCGCCTGCGTGACGAGCACCGGCACCGACCTCCTGACGCTCCGCAAGGACGCGCCGCTCGATCTCGTTAAGAGCCTGCCGGGACACCCGCTTCATCGGAGTCTCGACGTCACGATCCTGCACTGCGTGATCATGGAGCATATCCTCGGCATCAGCCGCGAAGCACAAGCCGCGCAAGAGAACTTGCGGTACTCCAAAGATGCGAAAGACGCTGCCAGTCAGGCGGCCAACGATGCCCAAGTCAACGCGGCCTTCTTGATGAATCCCACCCGCATCGACCAGGTCATCGCGATCTCAAACGCGCAGGAAATCATGCCGCAGAAGTCGACCTTCTTCTATCCGAAGGTGCCGAGCGGCTTGGTCCTCTACCCGCTGGGCTAGTCTCGACCCACGCATGAGGTAGACAAACATCGGCCTTGAGGTGCCTTTGGCGCCGGACCCGACTTGTCTTGATCTTCGTAGTATCCCTAACTCTGGTGTCGCTCATCGGCTTTGCCCATCACCGTCTCGCGCGAAATGTGCAGGAGTGCTAACCGAGTGTCTCGTGGGGTCAGAGACGGCACACCATTCGGCTCACTGGATTCCGCTGGGAAGCGCTCAGATCATCGATTGGGCTCATCTCGGCGACAACGTGGGGGCCCGCGGCGCAACGGCCTGGCTATCGACGATCGCGCAAGGGCCGGTTTTGCTTCGATCGTGGTGCAGTGATGAGACGATCTTCTACGAGTTTCATTGCCTCGCAGGAAATCTGCCGCGCGGATCGATCGTGCTCTCATCGGTCATTGGCGAAGACCGCCGGGCACGCCTGAAGATCACGCTCGAAGTGGACGGCCGTCTCGCCTATACGGACATCACGGAGTTTGTTCCTCACGTCACGACCGGACTGGTCCTCCTCGAAACGCGGGAGGTCGAGGTCACGCTCGGGAACATTGACGTTCGCGCCCTGCCTCAACCTTCGGGCGACCAAGCCAAGCTCTTCGCGCAGTGTCCGGAAGAAGTGCTCTCTACATCCTGCGGCACCCTGATCCACACGATCATCGACTTCGTAACCCAGGATCATCCGCCAGCGCTCCATGGATACATCGATGCCCAGCTTTCGGCGCCGATGCCGTCGTCGGCTCCTTCCAACGGAAGGCCGGGCTCGCAAGCCGACGTTGGGCACGCGCGATCCGAGGCGAGCCCCAGCCCTCGCCCTGCGCCCATGCCGACGCCCACGCCCGCGCCACTTGCAGCCGCTGCGCCCTCGGCGGGCGGTTCGCCTTCTCCAGCCGGTGGCAAGCAACGCCCAAGCCTGTCGTCCGTCCCTCGGGCGCGGCCGCTCCCCGGTGGCGCGCGTACCCCGGATGCGCCTCGAGCCGCACCCGCACCTGTACCCGCACCTGTACCCGCACCCGTACCCAGCGTCGATCGCGCAGCCTCCCTCAGCTTGCCAAGAACGGGGCCGAACGAGGTCCTCGACCGTCCGCAGCTCACCTGCACCGCGAACACCGGAGAAGTCTGGACGATCACCGATGACGAAACGTTTATCGGCCGGAGCAAGCAGTGCGGCATCATCTTGCGATCGCAGCGCGTCTCGCGAAAACACGCCTCGCTGACGGCTGAGCCCGAGGGCTACTACATCAACGACCTCGGCGCCGCCAACGGCGTTTGGTGTGGCACCGAGAAGATCGAGCGAGCGCTCTTGCAAGACGGGTCCGAGTACATCGTCGGCGATGTGCTTCTCACCTTTCATCTCGGCGCTTGAGCGTCACGCGGCCCGCTTTGTCCGTCCGAGCCGGGTCGACCGCACGACACCCCGGACGAATCGCCCCCTATGCCCTGGTCTCACGTTTGGCGCAGAATCTGCTACCTGCCTTCGGATGCAATCACCTCGCACTGACCTCACCCACGGAGCTTTGGAGCGGATCGCTGCCGAGCTCATCGACCTCGCGACCAGCGGCGACCTCGGTATTCGCGAAGGCACGGTCATGACGGTCGGCGCGCCGCCGTACCGTCGCCTGGACTGCGACGGACGGGCGCTCGCGTACATACGCACCCGCCCCCGTCGGCGTGCCGTGCGCGTTGACGTCTCAGGGCTCTGGATCGCCACCGAGCCGCCTCACTTCGGGATCCGAGGGGCAGGCGGGAGCGTGACCTTGCTCCTTCAACGTCGAGCCGATCTGGTCGAAGCGACCACGTACATCGAGGCACTCGTCGTCAGGACCCGCAAGGCGCACGAACAAGAGCATCGTCGTCGTCGCGCGACGGGACACATCGCCGTGCCCGCCCCGGTTGACGACGCCCATCTCTAGCTCGACAGGTCCGGACGCCTGGAGCGCCTTGGCATCCATCCGTCGTGGGCGTCGTCCGTCGTGGGCGTCGTCCGTCATGGGCGTCGTCGATCGGCCGAGACGATTGACCCGGCGCGCAAACCCACGTTTGAGGACGTGTGTTTTCGGAGCGTACTCGGTGGTCGCGCGAGGAGAACGCGCTCTCGCTCGAGGCCCGACAGGCGCGAGGCTTTGACGACTTCATCGACCTGACGCAGTCGAACATCACGCGGGTGGGACTCTCGTCCTCCCAGCTCGCAGAGCGTCCCCTGGCGACCCTCGATGAGGTATCCGGGTGCGCCTACGATCCGCAGCCACTCGGGACGCTCGACGCGCGATGCGCCGTGGGCGCCTACTACGAACGTCGTGGTCTTCATGTTCCTGGGGAGCGCGTCATGCTGACCGCCTCAACGAGCGAAGCGTACGTTCATTCCTTTCGCCTTCTGGCCGACCCGGGCGAGGCCGTGCTCGCGCCCACCCCGAGCTATCCGCTCTTCTCGTTCCTCGCGGAGGCTGCGGGCATTTCGTTGTGCCCGTATCGACTTCGATTCGACGGTGAACGCTGGTACGTGTCGATGGACGACCTTCGCGATCGCCTCGAATCGGAGAGCGGGCCGAAGGTTCGAGCCATTCTCCTCGTCAGTCCCAACAACCCGACCGGTTCTTTGTTGTCGTCGCAGGAGCGTGCAGAGATCTACCGGCTGGCGCGCGCACATGAGGCGGCCGTCGTGAGCGACGAGGTGTTCCTCGATTTCTGTCATGCTTTCGATGACGATCGCACGTCAGCGTTCACGGAGCACAGCGCCGTCGACGCGCCCGTCCCGCTGGCCTTGACGCTCTCCGGCCTCTCGAAGGTGGCGGGTCTGCCGCAAGCCAAGCTCGCCTGGATGGTGGCGAGCGGCGTGCCTGCACGCGTCCATGAGGCGATGGCGCGCCTCGAGATCATGGGGGACACGTTCCTCTCGGTCTCGTCGTCGATCCAGCGTGCCGCCCCCGATATCCTAGACCAAGTCGAGGGATGGCAGTCCGAACTTCGGGGTCGACTCCGGCGGAACTGGGCGGCGCTCTCGACTCAGACCGCGACCAGCGTCAACATACGTGCGCGCCCGATTTCGGCCGGATGGCACGCCGTCCTCGCCCTTCGGACGCCGCTCGACGACGAAACGTGGGCGCGACGCTTGCTGGCTGAAGCACACGTCCTCGTGCATCCAGGCTATCTTTTCGAGATCGAAGACATGCCGTCGGCTGTCATATCCCTGATTCTCCCTGAGGAGACCTTCAGCGATGCCGTCGCACGCCTCGTTCGCCATGCAGACAAGGCGTGAGGCGTCCCGCCGACCGCAGCCCCAGACCGCAGCCCCAGACCGCAGCCCCAGACCGCAGCCCCAGACCGCAGCCCCAGACCGCAGCCCATAAGACCGCGAGCCTCGATTCGTCGATGACGTTCTTCGCCCGGTTCGCTACGGTTCTTCCCGTGTTGTCCAAATCGACCGCGGCGGATGAGGAAGCGGTGGATCGCTTGAAGGTCCGTCTCCTCAAGCAAGTTCGGCGAACATGCAAACGCTATCAACTCCTCGCCGCGGGAGATCGGATTCTCGTCGCCGTATCGGGCGGGAAGGACAGCTTCACGATGCTAGAGCTCATGGCCGCCCTCAAGGACCGGCTTCCCTTTCGCATCGAACTCATCGCCGTCCATCTCGACCAAAGACAACCCGGTTATGATGGTGCACCCTTGGTCGGGTGGCTTGAGCAAAGGGGTCTGCCCTTCGAGATTCTCTCCGAAGACACGTATGGCGTCGTCAAGACACACGTCGAGGAAGGCGGCACGTACTGCTCCCTGTGTTCGCGCCTTCGACGAGGCATTCTCTATACCGCCGCTCAGAGGCTCGGCTGCAACAAGCTGGCCCTCGGACATCATCGCGAGGACACCCTCGAGACCTTTCTCTTGAACCTCTTCTTCGCGGGGAAGATGCAAGCCATGCCTCCCCACTACACGACGGACGACGGGACGCTCGGCGTGATTCGACCTCTTCTCGAGTGCAGCGAAGCGGAGATCGCGGAGTACGCTCGCCGCAAAGCGTTCCCGATCCTCCCCTGCAATCTTTGCGGTTCTCAGCCGGGTCTCAAGCGAGACATGATGGGTGCGTTCATCGAACGGCTCGAAGCCGTGCAGCCCAACGTCCGCGCCACGATGATGAACGCCCTCAGCAACATTCGACCAACCCATATGCTCGACCCCGAGGTCCTCGAAGCCTGGCATGCGCGGCCGCCTCACGTGCGGCCAGTCCCCGAGGTAGCCCGCCGTACCGAACACGCAAGTGCCGAGCCGATCCGCTCCTCCCTGAGTCGCCTTCCGATCATCGACGCCTGATCCTCTCCGCCAACTCCGGTGCCTGGGCCCGCAACGCCTAGCCCGAGTCGGCCGGATGAGAGGCGAGCCTTCCGTGCCCGGAGCCTGGCGGGCGGATCAAGGCTCCTCGGTCGGTCGGGCGGTCGGGCGGTCGGGCGTGCCTCGGGAGTAAGGCGAAGAGACCTCGATCAACTCTGCGGAGCTGAAGGTTGGCAAATCGTCGACATTCGGACAGAGCCTCCCTCATGCGCATCGCGACATGGAACGTGAACTCGATCTTGGCGCACGAAGACCAGGTGCTCGACTGGATCGAAAGCGAGCGCCCCGATGTCGTCTGCCTACAAGAGACCAAAGTGGTGGATCAGGCGTTCCCCGAAGATGGCTTCGGCGACCTCGGATACGATGTCGTCTTCTTCGGACAGCCACGCTACAACGGCGTCGCGATTGCGAGTCGCGCCGAGATCAGAGACGTATTCCGAGGCTTCCCGGGCGAATCCGACACCGACGATCGCCGTATCATCGGAGCCACGATCGAGGACATCCAGGTCCTCAGCGTCTACGTCCCGAACGGCCAGACCCTCGACTCGCCGCAGTATCCAAACAAGCTCACCTGGCTCGCTCGGCTGCGCACCCTGCTCGAGCCACACGCGCGCGCCGATGTCCCATTGGTGGTTGCGGGTGATTTCAACGTCGCACCGGCCGATGAGGACGTCTGGGACATCGAGGCCTTCCGGGGCGCGACCCACGTCTCCCCACCCGAACGCGAAGCCTTCTCACAGCTCCTCGACCTCGGACTCACGGATGCGCTCCGACACTTTCAGGGCTCCGACAAGCGTCTGTACACCTTCTGGGACTATCAGGCCCGAGCGTTCGAACGCGATCGCGGCATGCGCATCGATCACATGCTCATCTCGCCGCCGCTCCTCCAACGGGCCACCGGCTGCTTCGTTGACCGCGCGGCCCGCGCAGCGGACAAGCGAAGCGACCATGCCCCGGTGGTGCTCGATCTCTCCACATGATCGACGCGCCCCCGACCCAAGCAGGGGCTCTCAACCAAGGAAGGCGCAGCACGGAGCCTGGCACAGCACCAAGGACCAAGACTGAGGGCAGAAGGAAGCGGGCAGAAGGCAGAGGACGGAAGACGGGGGACGGAGACACCCAGAATTCGGGTCGGTGCCCGGGGCGCCGACGCCCTCGCGGACGGGGAAAGGCCGGCGACAAAGACCAAGAACCCGCTTGACTTCGCCGGTTCACACCCCTAACGTCTCAACGTTCGCAGCGCTCGTTTAGGGAAAAGGTTCCCCAGCGCGCTGCGTTTTCTCGACAAACCATTGAAAGGGTCACCGCGGCGCGGCCCGTCTTTTCGTTAAGAATCCGAACGTTGGCTCTGACGACGCGCGATGCGTGGCTCAAGACGACGGCACGGGTGAGCCGCACTCAACCAACTGAGGTATCGAAAACATGACCGGTGAAGGAACCGAAACTCCCCGCCGCAGCCCCGGCAAGAAACGTCGCCCCCCAACTTCTGGAAGAGGCCCTGACCACGGCGGTGACGCGGTCGACATCCCCGAGACAGACGAGACGACCACCACGAATGAGGGCACATCGCGCGCAGAGGTGCGTGGACCAAGCATCGACTTGAGCGACAAGAAGATGAATCTGAAGGAGCTCAAAGAGAAGCGCATCTCCGAGCTCACGCGCATGGCGCGTGAGATGGGTGTCGAAGGCGCAGCGGGCATGCGAAAGCAGGAGCTCATCTTCGCGGTCTTGACCGCGCATGCCGCCGCCAACGGACAAATCTATTCGGAAGGTGTGCTTGAGTGCCTCTCCGACGGCTTCGGGTTCCTTCGGTCCCCGGATTACAGCTATCTCCCAGGCCCGGACGACATCTACGTCTCCCCGTCGCAGCTCCGACGGTTCAACCTTCGGACGGGCGACACGGTCAGCGGGCAGATCAGACCGCCCAAAGACAACGAGCGCTACTTCGCGATGTTGAAGGTCGAGAGCGTGAATTTCGAGCCTCCCGAAGTTGCGCGCGACAAGATCCTCTTCGACAACCTCACGCCCCTTTATCCGCAGTCGAAGCTTCAGCTCGAGTACCGAAACGACAACTACTCGACACGGATCATCGACCTCCTCACGCCGATCGGAAAGGGTCAGCGTGCATTGATTGTCTCGCCTCCGCGAGCCGGTAAGACGGTTTTGCTGCAAGACATCGCGCACGCGATTTCGACGAACCATCCTGAAGTCTGGCTGATGGTGCTCTTGATCGACGAGCGCCCGGAAGAAGTGACCGACATGGAGCGTAGCGTCGACGGCGAAGTGATTTCGTCGACGTTCGACGAGCCAGCGTCCCGGCACGTCCAGGTGGCCGAGATGGTGATCGAGAAGGCTAAGCGGTTGGTCGAGCACGGGCGAGATGTCGTTATCCTTCTCGATTCGATCACGCGTCTCGCGCGCGCCTACAACACGGTGATCCCGCCGTCGGGTAAGATTCTCTCGGGTGGTGTGGATGCCAACGCACTCCACAAGCCGAAACGTTTCTTCGGCGCCGCGCGAAACATCGAAGAGGGCGGTTCGTTGACCGTTATCGCGTCTGCGTTGGTCGATACCGGAAGCAGAATGGACGAAGTCATCTTCGAGGAGTTCAAGGGTACCGGTAACTCCGAGATCCACTTGGATCGGAAGTTGATGGAAAAGCGCATCTTCCCGTGCCTCGACATCAACAAGTCGGCCACCCGCAAGGAGGAACTCCTGCATCCGCAGGACGTCTTGAAGCGCGTCTGGATTCTCCGGCAGCTCTTGCATCCGCTGAACGTCATCGACTCGATGGAGTTCATGCTGTCGAAGCTACGACCGACGAAGGCCAACCAAGAGTTCCTCGATTCGATGAACTCCTAGCCCAAAGACTTCGGATTTTTCCCCTTCCGCGCGGCCGCGCGAAGTCAGAATTCCCGTACGGGAATCGTTCCAACCAACGAGCGTCCACCGGCTGCCTATATTCCCGATCGGGAATCGGAAGTCCTAACCTTGGCTATCAGATGCCTTAGATTCCCGTTCGGGAATGAGAATCGCCAAGACGCCGAGGATCACCATCGTGGGGAACCAGCGAGACCCGTGGCGAGATCATTCTCGCGAAGCGCGTCGCAAGGCGACGCGATCGACGCAAGCTCGACGCCAACCAACGGATGCAACGGATGCAACGGATGGATCGTGGGACCGCGAGCTCCGTCAGCTCGCGGTCGAAGGTCCCAAAGTCGTCGCTCGAGGCGAGACTTCGTGCGTCAGCGGCTCACCATGGGCGAGCAAGCTCGCGACCCGGCGCTCCGATCGACGCAACGGCTCGGCCTCGAGTACCTGATGGCGCTCAAGCGATACACGCTCGACCCGGTCTGGCGACTGAAGCGCGTTCATAATCGCGTCCTCGAGGTTGTTCTCAGCCGCGATTCGAGCGCGCACGACCGCGTGGCCAAGGCCCCGCTCCTGGTCGAGACAGCGCGCGCCAATGAGAAGGCGACGAAGATCGCTCCGGCAGCGCTCGGAGTCATACTCGATGAGCGCGCTGTCCAGTGCATCTGCGAACGCGCGCGCCGACTGATAGCGGTCGCGGGGGTCCAGCTCTGTCGCCTTTCGGAAGACGAGATCCATGGAAGCGGGTAGACCTGGGCGGGCGTCTTCGAGCGTCGGGAGATCGGCGTTCGCAACGCGAATCATGAGCTGGGCCACGCCCACGTCATCGTAGATCCGCTTGCCGGCCAGGAGCTCCCAGAGCACCAAGGCCGTCGAATAGACGTCCGTGCAGGCCGTGGTGATGTGGCCTTTGATTTGTTCCGGCGCCATGTACCGGAACTTGCCCTTGACGTTTCCCGCCTCGGTCTTCGCGAGCCGATTCTGTGCGCGCGCAATGCCGAAGTCGACCAAGCGAACACGGCCGTCGACGTCCACCATCACGTTGCCCGGCGAAACATCGCGGTGAACCACGTTCAGATAGTCGCCCTGCTCATCCTTGATGTTGTGGGCATAGTCGAGGCCTTCCAAGATCTCGCGCACGATGTGCACCGAAGCCTCGAGCGAGAAGTCCTGTCGAGTCTCACGCGCGAAACGTTTGAGCCGTCCGAGGTCAACGCCGTCGACGTACTGCAAGATCAGCCCGAGTTGCCCTTCGACCTCAACGACTTCAACGACAGAGGCAATGTTCTCGTGGTTGAGAAGCGAGCAGATCTTCGCCTCATCCATGAGCATCTTTCGAAACTCGACGTCATCGTCGCAATCCGGCCGGATACGCTTGAGCGCGAAAGCTTGGTCGGGCCAGTTGTCCCGATAAACTTTGAAGATCTCGGCCATGCCTCCGCTGGCGATCCGTTCGACCACCCAATAGGGACCAAACTGCCCCAGCTCGGAGCGCGAGCTCGTCATGCGTGACATGTTCGAAGCACCGTGCCGTTCCGCCGTCACTTTCGTCTCATGCGTCGCACATTTCGAAGGCATACGGAACCCCGGCGAGGGACCTTCCCGCGGTCACGCGCCCGCAGCCATTCGTGTCATCAGAACGCATTCGCGACAACGCATCGCGAAAGACTACCCGAGTGTGCCGGCCTGTGATATGCCACCGATTCCGTAGTCGAGCACCCCAGCAGGCGGATAGCTCAGTTGGTAGAGCAACGCTTTTACACGGCGTGGGTCGCAGGTTCGAGCCCTGTTCCGCCTAAATTCACCCCCTGCCCTCGCGACCGCATGGAGACCAGCATGCACCCCGTCCCTTGGGCTCTTAGTGTCACGCCAACAAGAAATCCGTTTCGCGCCGTTCGATCGAATTGTAAAGTCGCTTCTTTACGAAACGAAAGCGGCCCCCTAGCGTGCGCTCCCGGATGAGCACCGAGGAGAACGAAACGGCAACGATTTATCGGCGGGGAGGTCACGTCAACCTCCAGCTCGCCTCTCGATATGATGAATCTTTGATCGAGGAGGCGCGGACAATCTCGGCCCGACTCTTGGATCGGGTGAAGGCAAACGTCGACGATTTCGACGACTTCGCACGACGCGTCGAGCGTTCTGAAGAGTTCAGCCTTCACGAATCAGCTCAGCTCTCGAAAAAAGAGAAGGAGTTCCGGACCGTATATCTCCGCGGGCGCGCACTCCTCGACGCGATCGCCGAAGCAGAAGCTCGAAAGGCGCGGTTCGGTCGTTGACGCCCCCTCGAGCGATTGAGGCGCGGTCACACCTTCTCGGCCGCTATCGCTTTCTTGGCCGCTATCGCTTTCTTGGCCGCTATCGCTTTCTCGGCCGCTATCGCTTTCTCGGCCGCTATCGCTTTCTCGGCCGCTATCGCTTTCTCGGCCGCTATCGCTTTCTCAACAGCTATCGCCTTCTCGGATCGGCAGACGGGTTCTTCGCAGTTCGATGTTCCCGAGCTGACCGCATCCGGCCATGACGGAGCGCCCCTTCGTCACCCGTCGCGTCACTGGAACGTGAAGCGACGAAAGCCAAGCCATGAACTGAGCGACCTCGGCTTCCGTGGGCGCCCGCGCGAGCGGTTTCGTCCCCGGATTGTACGGAATAACGTTTACCATGACACGAAGTGATCGACAGAACGCCGCAACGGCCTCCGCATCCTCGCGGCGATCATTGATCCCCGGCATCAAACAATAGTTGATGCCATAGACGAACTTCGCCCGCCGCGGAAATCGCTCGAGCGCATCGCGAAGGGCCGCAATCCCGACCTTTCGATTCATCGGCATGACGCGATCCCGAACTTCGTCCGTCGCACTGTTCAAGCTAATCGAAACATCGAGACGCTTCCAACCAAGCGTCGCCAACTTGGCCAGGCCGTCGGGATGCCCAACCGTGCAGATCGTCAGACGCTGCTGTCCATAGGACAAACCGAACGGATCGTTCATCACGCGCAACGCACCGATCACGTTGTCTGCGTTATCAAGCGGCTCGCCCATCCCCATGAAGACGATGTTGCGAATGGGCCAGCCCAAGAAACCACGGGCCAGGACGAGCTGACCCACGATCTCCGCCGTGCTCAAGTTGCGCAGAAGGCCCATGCGCCCGGTTTCGCAGAAGCCACAAGCAAGACGGCAGCCCACCTGACTCGAGACACACAAGGTGTACTTGCCGCCGCCCATCGGCACCCGCACCATCTCGAACTCGAGGCCCTCCTCGGTCGCCAGGACCGTCTTGATCGTGTCGCCGTCGAAGGCGGAGGGCTCGGCAACGCTCCGAACGACCCGCGGCAAACTGAACCGAAACGCGGCCCGCCAGGCCTCGACCGCCTCCGGGCGAAGGCCCATCGTGTCGGGCTGAAAACGGCCCTCCAGGCAGGCCTCTCGATAGATCCGCCGCGCAACCCCGAACCCGCGCGGGATGAGGCGCTGGGCCTCCGCAAACAACGCGCGGCCGCCAAACTCAAGGATGTGGCGCTGAGTCATCCCATGGGCGTGCAACGCTTTGCACGAAGACGCAACGAATCCCTCGCCGGCCGCGTGCGACCATGCGAAACTTGCGGCGCCACGGTCCGCCTAGAAGACATCGAGCGCGCCCTCGCGATTCACCAGCCGACCCGACCCCCGCTCCAGCGGATCTTTCGAAAGGCCGCCGTTGCGGCCATCTTCCGCACTTCTTCAACGTCAACGCTCGAGCTGCTCTTCATTCGCCGCGCCGAGCACCCGCGCGATCCCTGGTCCGGCCACATGGCTTTTCCGGGGGGGAGGATGGATCCGGTCGACAGAACACCACTCGACGCCGCAGTCCGCGAGACACGGGAAGAACTGGGTCTCGATCTCGAGCGACACGGGCAGAATATCGGGGCCCTCTCGCCCGTCCCCGCGACCGCCCACGGAAAACCGGTTCCGCTCATCATCTCGCCCTTTGTCTTCAGCGTCGGTGAGGCACCGCCGCTCGCGCTCAATCACGAGGTCCAAGAAGTCGTCTGGATCCCGATCTCTTTTTTTCTCGACCCGCGCCACCGCACACACATGCGACGCGCCATTGCCGACGTCCCGGTCACCCTTCCCTGCTACAACTATCAGTCACGCTGCATCTGGGGCCTGACCTTGCGCATGGTCGACGAGCTCCTCGCCATTCTCCGAGGCCTGGCTGCGACTCGAACCTAGGGCCACGCCCGCTGACGGTGAGGCCGCCAACATCCGTCCCGCACCGTCGCCCAAGAGCGCGCCAAAGGCGCTTCCGATCAGGGCGCCCGCCTTCAGGACCGCATCTGTTTTCGCGGCCGGCAAACCCCGGCGAAGCGCGTCGACCATCGCGGCCGGACTGCGAACGTGCTCCGCGACCCATCCAGCGCCTCTGACCACCTTGTTGACGCCGCCCAGGAAGAAATGTCCGAACACGAGTGCCAAGAGCGCCCCTCCGACGGCCCCAACCGTACCGCCGACCGCCCGTCCAGCCACCTGACGCGTTCGCGCGAACGACTCGTCCCCCGAGCGGAGATCGGACGCGGCCGCGGTGCCCAAACTCACGAGATCGATGCCGAGCGTCACCGGGAGCATCGCTCGAACCGCCAGCGAGCCGGTCCTGAGTCCGAGAAACGGAAAGCCTCCTCGACGCTCGGCCGCAAGGACGACGGCCCCTTTGGCAAGCTGATTGGCGCCCACCACCAAGGCTGGCACCGGTCCGTCCTTGGTCGCGCGGTCGACCATGGCCCGAGTCCGGGCGGCGTCTGGGGCGGCCGCGATCGCCCCCTCGATGGCCTTCTCCTCGGCGGGCGTGAGGTCGATCGCGTGCTCCGACTTCTCCTGGACTGCGGCCACGGCCGACTCCTGAAGAAGCGGGAGACCCATCCCGAAAAATCCATTGATCGATTTGGCCGACCCCGTAACGCCCGCCCCATCCGGGGTGCTCGCCGTGAATCCAGCCACCGAGACGCCTGCCATCCCGACTCCGGCGCCAACATCGACGATTCGTCGAATCCCCGCGTGCCGAATCCCCTCGGGGCTTCCGTAGTAAACGCGCGTGTAGAGATGCGTCGCCATGCCCACGAGCGGCCGTGCGGCCGCACCACGACTCCGATGAATTACGAGTCGCGCCGGCACACCATCGCGCCCCCGAATATACAAGAACTCTGAACCCTTGAGCGCACCGGCCAACGCGCTCAGCTCAGCCGAGTAGCCAACCGAAAACGCGTCACCGCGCCGATCGAGGCCTCCGACCAGCGGTTCAATCGCCGCCACAAACGCATCGACCAGCTTCTTTCGATCGCTCGCCGTCGACATCGTCCGAATGGAGGCCATGACGCTCTTCGCGGTCTTCGGCGCCTGCTTGATCGTCGCAACGTGTTCGCGGAGCCGAGCGCGCATCCCGCGCCCGCCCGGGCCCGAGGCTCGCTCTGATCCCATCGCCGACCCGAGCCGCACTGCGGATCCCGGCTCTGATGCTGAGGCCGGGTCCAACACTGATCCCGAGTCCGACGCTGGTCCCGAGTCCGACGCTGGTCCCGAGTCCGACGCTGGTCCCGAGTCCGACGCTGGTCCCGAGTCCGACGCTGACCCTCCTGCCCGCAAGGCCCCTGTATTCGAGGCCAGCGCCGAAACCGACGTCGTCGCGGCGTCGGCCGACAGCGCGCCTGCGCGCAAAGATGCAGCCATCTCACGACTGTAGAGCATGCGGCGTGCCGGAAGGAACCGCAAACGCCCACGGGCGATCCACGTGCGCCCGGCCACGAGAACCGACAGGTTGTCGGATGGGACGGTCAGCCAGTCTCGGTTGCGGTTGCGGTTGCGGTTGCGGTCACGTTGATGACGCTCGACATCGGCGATCGGAAGGGACGATCGGAAGCGACGATCAGAGCTCAGGCATCCAACAGACGCCGAAGGCCGCCGACCGTTCGTTCGGCATGCTGGCACACCGCAGGGGGAACATTCGCTTCGAGCAACATCCCATACAGCCGCTCCGCGAGCGCGAGGCATCGACGCACGCGCTCGTCGGGCTCTTCTTCACCTTTCGGCGCCTCGGGCGCCCGCTCTCGGACCATCTTGCGTACTTGCGCCGGAACCGGGTCCGACTCGAAGACCTCGTCTCGGATGGTTCGGTAATCTTCTTCGGAAAGGTTCGGATTCTGACGGGCCTCCGCCAACACAGCGAGCGCCTGATAATCCGGCAGAACGTGCCCCTGCGCGGTCGGCTCGACCTCGCGGGCCGACCGAAGGCTATCGGCCTCATGAGCGCTCAGAAAGTCGTAGGAGCGAACCAGTTTCTGGGCGGTCTCGCGCCGAAGATGGAGTTCGTGCTGCGCATACGCTTCGAAGGTCCGGTAGCCCCATGACTTGAACGCGCTGGTGCGCCGCACTTCGGTCAAGTGTTCCGCGAACTCAATCCACGAACGCTTGAAGTCGATCGCACTCGCAAGGACCGTGTAGCGCGGGCTCCCGACCTCAAGGGTCCGGAGCCGCTCCAGCATCGCGAGCTCAGTTCTCGTTGCGGCCCTCTCCTCCGCGTCCTCGGCGCGTAACGCGCTGACGTTCGCCCCCATCGATCAAGATCCTCGGGTCCGCGCAGGCTCAATCGCCACGGGCTTGTCCTCTCGCTCGACACCGCGAGCGGCCGCCGCAATCGCGGCCTCTGCAACATCCCCACGCGCCTCGACAAAGGCGTGCGTACGTCGGAGCACGACCCGAAAGATCGCTTCGCCATCTTGACTCGCCGCCGCATCGAGAACGAGCTGACGAACCCGTCGGTCATCATAGCCATCCGAGCTCCCGCGACTCACGAAGAGTCGAGACCGGTCGGGCGAGACGGCTTCCGCACTGGCCTCGGCGCCGCGGGGCGCTCCACCATCGCGGCTACGTTCTCGCCCGGCTCCAGCGTCGCGATTCTGAGACCGCGTTCTCGAGCCCTCGCGACGGTCACGTCGTTCGTTCCGGTCGCCGCCATCTCCTCCGGCGCGGCCCTCATCGCGACGACGACGCGTCCCGCGCCGGGATCGCGACCGCTCTCGGTCTTCGTCCTCGTCGTCGCGGCGACCAGCCGAACCGCCCGCCAGATCCGCCGAGTCGCCATCCTTGCCGTCTGCGCCCGCGCGCAGCCCGTCACCCGCTGTCCCGGGCAGACGTGCGCGCTCCGCCTCCAGCGCCGCAAAATGTCCTTTCAGAAAATAGGCGAAGACCTCGGCGGCACCTTCTTGTTTGAGGAGCTGCTCGGCCAGCGGGACGAGCATCGCAAGCTCGACGTCACGCGCCGTCTTGAGCAAGTCCGCGTGCACACGCGCGGCCTGAAGACGCATGATCTCGTCGTGCGGCGGCAACGAGCGCTTTTCGAAGTGAATGCCGAACAACCGCTCGAGTTCCGTGTAGGTCATCTCGTCCCGACCACTCACCAAAGACACGGCAACCCCCTTCTTTCCGGCGCGTCCGGTTCTCCCAACGCGATGAACGTACACCTCCGTGAAGTCGGGCAACGCGTAGTTGATGACATGCGAAAGGTCGGAGATGTCGATGCCGCGCGCCGCGACATCGGTCGCGACCAGATATTGCAGCTCGCGCGCCTTCATCCGGCGCATGATGCGCTCGCGATCCTTTTGTGCGAAGTCGCCCGAAATCGCCAAAGCATGGAGGCCCTGCCGCCTCAAGAAGGCAGCAACCACAGAGACGTCGTCCCGCGTGTTGCAGAAGATGATGGCGTTGTCGGGTCGCTCGACCTCGAGCACGTAGAGTAGGTTTCGCGGACGCGGGAGACGCTCGTCCGTCTCGTACACGACGTTCTCGATGTTCTCAACGGTGAGCTCATCCCGCGAGATATCGATCGAGCGTGCTTTGCGCATGTAATTCTGAGCCGTTCGGCGAATCTCGTCCGGCAGAGTCGCGGAGAACAGAAGCGTCTGCCGCTCCCGGGGGAGCTGATCCAGGATGGCCGTGACCTCTTCCCAGAAGCCCATCGAGAGCATTTCGTCCGCCTCGTCGAGCACGGCGATGCGGCTGTGGACCAGGCGGAGCGTCCGGCGACGAACATGGTCCAGCACACGCCCCGGCGTTCCGACCACGATGTCACAGCCCGCGGTCAACGCTTTGAGCTGCGGCCCAAGGGGTGCTCCGCCATAGAGCGGGAGCACCCGGACGCCCTTTGGATCGCCAAGCTCCGCCAGCTCTTCCGCGACCTGGATGGCGAGCTCGCGCGTGGGGCAGAGGATGATGCCCTGGGGATCGACGAGGCCGTCTGTGGTCGAGATCCGCTCGATCATCGGCAGCCCAAAGCCGGTCGTCTTCCCGGTCCCGGTCTTCGACTGAACCATGAGGTCCTCGCCGGCCATCGCCGGCTCGAACGTCGCCGCCTGCACCGGCGTCGCAAGCTCGTACCCCAGCGCCTTGAGCCCGAGCCGGGCCTCCGGCGACAGCGGCATGTCATCAAAACGGACGCGCTCAGGCGTGCTTCGGGTTTCTGGGCTCGGCGTCTCGGTGGTCATCGTGCTTAGGACTGTCCCTATCTCGCTGCGTCAGGATAAGAGTCAAGGTTTGAAGCACCCATTTTGACTCGGGGCGCGCGGCGCGGCACTCACACAGTCCATGGGACGGCTGCGATTCACGTCGATCGTGAAACCCCTCGCCACACGCACAACCCTCGATCCACTCGGCGGCCCCATCGGACGCGCAAGCCTCATAACCCTCGTGAGCCTCATAAGCCTCATAACCCTCGTGAGCCTCATAAGCCTCATAACCCTCGTGCGGCGCACAGGACGGGCAACACGACGCCTAGGACGCCCGGACCTCGTCACCCTGGTCAGCCTCGTCACCCTCGTGGCCTCCATGACCTTCGCCGGATGTCCATCCGACGACATCCTGCGGCGCCTCCCGGAGCCCGCCCTCCAAATCGATCGACTCGCTCAGCGAGAGGCCGCGCTCGTCGACATCCTCTGGGTCATCGACAACTCCGGCACAATGCTCGACGAGCAAGCGGCGCTCGCCGCCAACTTCGACGCGTTCATTGAAGCACTCACGCTCTGTCAGGGCACGGGCCGGCCGAATGATCTCTGTGATTTTGCGACAAAGACATGCCTTGTATCCCGTCAACCCTGCAACCCACCCGACTACCACATCGGCGTCATCAGCACCGACACACGCGCGACACTCGACGGCGGTCGTCTTCGGACGGTCGGAGTCTGCACCGAGACCCTCGGCCAACCGCCCTACGGCAACACCGTCCATTACTGCCGAGGCGACGATCAGGACTGTCGGGCCACCGCCGGCGCCTCCAACCCCGAGCCACGCAACAGCCACTGCGACATGGCCCAAGCTCTGACCTTCGTGACCCCCACGACCCCCAATGCGCAGCAAGCCTTCGACCGAATCGTGCGCGTGGGGACCTCCGGCTCCGGATACGAGCAAGGCATCCGCGCCGCGGCCATGGCGCTCGGACGCGACACGCGTGCGCCGCAAAATCACAACGCTCAAAGCATCCTCTGCCGAGACGTCAAGGACGGCGAAACCTGCGCCACGCCCACCGAGAATGCAGGATTTCTTCGCGATGAGGCGTCGCTCTTCATCGTCTTCGTGACCGACGAGGAAGACAGCTCCTTCGGAGAGGTCTCTCACATGTACCGCATCTTTTCGACCCTCAAAGGTCAGGGGAACGACAGTCGGGTCTCGATCAGCGCGATCACCGGAGATCCAGACTCCGACGGCCCGACCGGCCCTGCCGTCGGAGGCTGTTCTGTTGATGGCGAGACCACCAACGCGGAACCGAGCACACGCTACGCGTCCCTCGCCATGTACAGTCGGAGCCTTGCGCGCGACCTCAGGAGCTGCGACGAAGCTCGCCTTCGTTGCGATGCATCGACCGAACGATGCGTTCGCCCCGTCGACGGCCTCTTGGGATTCTGCCTCCCCGCGGCATCATGCGAAGCCGATGCCGACTGCGGTGTCTTCGAGTGCTCGGCCGGGAACTGCCTTCAGTGTGTCCAGGGGGCCTGCAGCCTGAACCAGGATCGCTTCTTCGATCTCTTGGCACGCCGCGGCATCTTCGTGTCGATCTGCAAAGAGAATTACGCGACGATCCTGGACGCTCTCGGGGTCGACGCCGCCGGTCTCGCCAAGAAGTTTCGTCTGACCCGACCCGTCGACTGCCAGCAATCCGTGCGGTGTTGTGATGATGCCCCACCCGACGAGTCCACCTGTGAGCAGACCGCACCGCTCTGCGTCCAGATCGACGGCCGCGTGATCCCCAATGATCGAGACCACGGCTGGATCTACGAACCGGCAAGCAACGCCATCTACTTCGCAGGTGATCGCGGTGTCCCCGCAAACACGACCGTCTCGATCGCCTATCGCGTTCCGACATCTTCTCCGCGTCCCATCGACTGCGGCGCGCTCCTCCGTTGACCCCTTGCGCTTCGGCCTCTACAAGTGTCGCTCGTGAAAAGCCTTACTGTGGGTGCAACGCTCGCGAGCTTGTTGGTCGCATCAACCTCGCCGGGATGCAAACGCACAACCGAGCCCAAAGGGCACCTGCCCTACGAGAACGATTTCTCGCAGCCGCTCGGTCCCGAGTGGTACCCAAGCGGCGGACACTGGACCCTCGACAACGGGACGTTGCTCACGACGGGTGCCAACAACGCCCCGCTCTTCCTTCAGATCGATCTTCCAGATGACGTCGTCGTCGAGTTCGACGCACTCAGCAAGACCGACGCCGTCGATACCAAGTTCGAGCTGATGACCGACGGGCGCAAGCACCAGTCAGGCTACATTTTCATCATGGGAGGCTGGAGCAACTCGAAGTCCATCATCGCACGCCTCGATGAACACGGCGCGGAAGGTACCGCCGTGGTCTCCAAGCGCCCAACCGGCGCCACAAAGGACCAGTGGTACCACTGGCGGGTCGAGAAGCGAGGTGGTCAGATCGATTGGTTCGTGGACGGACGGCCCTACTTGAGCTTCCATGATCCGGAGCCACTCTCCGGTCCGGGGCACAACCGCTTCGCCTTCAACAACTGGCAGAACACGATCCGCTTCGACAACCTGCGGATCTCCAATGCTTCAAACAGCAGCGGTGGTCTTGGCGGCAGCGGTGGCGGTGGCGGCAGCGGTGGCGGTGGAGGTGGCGGTAGCGGTAGCGGTGGCGGTCGCGGTGATGGCCGTCCCGGCCTCGACGGGGCGCGTCCTTCGGAGGCGCCGTGACCTCAACCTGCTGGTATTGCTGGTATCCTCTCCTGCTCGCCCAGAACGTCGTCGCGGCGGGCAACGTCCCACCGCGGCGCCATCGGGTCGCGGCGCCCAGCCCGACCGGCATCGAGTTCGTCGACGATCTCGTCGGCTGGGTCGTCGCGCACGAGCTGATCGTCTTTCTCATCGGGCTCTTCGCGACGATCATCCTGTGTTTTCTGGCCTACTTCATCACAAGACGCGTGCTCGTTCGTTCGATCGAGTTCCTCGTGCATCGAACCGCGGCCAAGTGGGACGATGCGCTGGTCGAAAGCGGGATATTTCGGCGTCTTGCGTACCTAGCCCCTGCCCTCGTCGTCTTTCAGGCAGGCTATTTCTTGTCACCCACCGGTCAGTCGAATGTGCAGCGCATGGTGCTCGGGGTCGTGGCGGGCATTCTTGGATGGGGCATCAACGGCTTCGTCACCGCCATCAATCGGATGTACGAGCGAACGCCGCGCGCGAGAGAGCTGCCCATCAAGGGATATTTGCAGATCGTCCAGATCCTGAACGTCGTGGTCGTCACGATCGTCGCGGTGTCGGTGATCCTCGATCAATCGCCATGGGCGTTGCTTTCCGGCCTCGGCGCGTTGACCGCGATCGTCCTTCTGATCTTCAAGGACACCATCCTCTCCTTCATCGCGAGCATTCAGCTTGCGACCAACGACATGGTGCGCATCGGGGATTGGATCTCGATGCCAAAATTCAGCGCCGACGGCGACGTGATCGAGATGGCCCTCCACACCGTCAAAGTGCAGAACTGGGACAAGACGATCACCACGATCCCCACGTATGCGTTGATCTCCGAGCCCTTCAAGAACTGGCGCGGCATGAAGCAGTCAGGCGGACGACGCATCAAGCGGGCCATTCTCATCGACCAAACCAGTGTACGATTCCTCGATGAAGCCGCCTTCGCTCGCCTCTCCAAGGTGAAGTATCTGAGCGCCTATATGCAGGAACGGCGCGCCGAGATCGAAGCGCACAACCGCGCGATGGGCATCAGCCCCGACGATCGCGTGAGCCGCCGCGCGATGACGAACCTGGGTACGTTTCGCATGTACCTCGTCCACTGGTTGCGTGCGCATCCTCGGACCCATCCCGAGCTCACGTTCCTCGTTCGCCAACTCGAGCCAAGCCCCACCGGTCTCCCGCTCGAAGTCTACCTTTTCAGCAACGACCAAGTCTGGGCAAACTACGAAGCCATTCAAGCCGACATCTTCGATCACATCCTGGCGATCCTTCCTGAGTTTGAACTTCGCGTCTTTCAGTATCCAAGCGGCCACGACGTGAGTCGCATGGCGAGTTGGGCCCAGGCCAACGTCAGACCATCGCTCGAAGCCTGAAGCTCGAAGCCTGAAGCTCGAAGCCTGAAGCTCGAAGCCTGAAGCTCGAAGCCTGAAGTCGAAGCCTCAAAGCTTCGAGCTTCAAGGTCTGAGCCGGAAACCTCGACCGGCCGCGTTCTGGATGGACCGGTTGGCGCTTAGGTTGCGCCTTCGGGCGCCGCGCCGAGGGCTGTGCGCAAACTCTCGAGCGTTGTGCGATCGCCCTGAAACTCGCGAAGCACGGGTCCAAAGAAACGCGGGTCCGGGTATCGGACCCAAAGCACCTTTCCTTCGAGCTGAGCCGACATCCCCGAACGAATAACGATTTCGTCGTCGATGAGCAGATGATCTGAGAAGACGAGGATCCGTCGCCGAGCGCGCCGCGACCCTTCGAGGACGTCGGCGACAACCATCGCGCCGCGACCAAGGCTTCGACGATAGGTCGAAGCAAAGATGGCAATGCCAAGTGTGACGGCGACGGCGTTCCCCAGGATCACCTCTATGTGTCGAAGGGGCACCGGACCGAGCGCCGTCCCAAGAACGAAGGATCCGAACATGAGCTCCGCGATGCAAATCGAGCGCAGCAAGGCGAGCGCTCTCGACCACCGATATCGTGCGCGAAGACTTCGCCAAGAGCCGCTGATGTTCGCCTCGAGATCAGCCATCACCACCCACGATGCTGCACGTAAGTCCCTGAAGAGGTGCGCAATTCTGCCCGATTTGGCATCCGCCGTCGATGCAGGCGATCGGCCCGCAGTCGTCGTTCCCGGGCGTGCACGGACGACCGGTCACGAGGCAAGCTGCGCGTGTTGGGTCGCAGACATCTCGCGGACAATCGGCGTCCGTCATACACGTGCAAAAGCCCGAGACTCGGTTCTCACCGAAAGTGCAGCTCCGCCCGGGCTTTGACACGTCGCCACAACATTGTCCCGAAACACAAGTTGCGCCCGGTTCGCAGTCGTCATTGCCCACGCACACGCAGGCGCCCTCGGTCTGACCTCTCGGGACAATGCACGTTGCCGCCTCTCCTTCGAGGCGTCCTTCCCGACATGTTTCGTGATTCTCGACGACGCAGGTCGTCGCCTCGGGATCCTCTGCGCCGCCGGGCACCCGCGGAACACAGGCGGCGTCGATGATGCAAGCACGCGTGCTCCAAGAGATCGATGCGCGCGGGCATTGGCATTCAGCGTCGGACGCGCAAACATCATCCGTCAGAATCACCACGTCGTGACAGCCGTACCCATTCGCACACGGTTGCCCCAACGAACAATCGACGCCACAGAACGTCGCAAGCCCGCCCGTCTCTTGGCTGTTGATCAGGCAGAAGTTCCGGGGATCATCGCAAGGTGCGGGGTTCGTGAGCGTCCGCGCCGAGCAACCGCGACAGTAGGGTCGACTCGCCACGACGTCGGACGCACAGTAAGCGTCGCCACCGCAGAGCTCTCCGAAATCGCAGAAGCTCGAGTCACGACACACGCCATCACCGGCGAAGCACTGCCCCTCGACGCAGATCTGGCCCAGCACACAATCGCCATCGTCGAAGCAACCATCTTCACATCGCCCATCGTTACAGACCGTCCCAAAGGGACAATGGGTCGCAAGACCACAGAGCGCCTCCGCAGTGGCGGAAAACGAAGCCAAACACTGCCCAGACGCGCCGTCGCAAAACGAGTCGGCGGGACAGTCGCCGTTGTATTCACAACCCGCCCGCGCCTGACAGACGCCGGCGGCATTGCAGAAGTACCCATCGAGGCACGCGTCGTCGGTCTGGCACACGCAGAGACCACGCGCGGTATCGCACTTCGTCCCCGGGATCACACAATCCGAAGCCTGCGCGCAGGTGACCCCGTCGGAATCCGTTCCCGCACATCCCGGCGAAAGGATGAAGATCAAGCAGATCCATGGGCTGCCTGCCGCCAACGCACGCATACGAAACTCAGTCCGTCTCTTCCTTAGCGATGAACCACGACTGGGTCACGCTCCAGCTCTCCCAGAAATAGGGCGAGAATTGCGTGGAGCTGAACTCGTCGAAACGAAAGCGCGGAACGACGGCCTGTTCGAGCGTGTATCCATAGGCGTTCGGGCGCTCAAACGCCGAGACCTCACCCGCAACAACGGGCGGCATCACATACCGCGTGCGTCCGCCAGGCGCATAGAGACTCCAGCGTACGAAGCTCAGCGGGAAGGCCAAACCACCTTGGACCTCCTCGTCCGGCTCGCAAATCCCGTTGACGTTGTCATCAACACAGCACTGTCCCCCGATGAATCGGGTATCTTGCACCCGGATCACCGTCAAATCCGGCTCGAGCCCCGGCTGAGCCCATTCGAACGCGCCCCCCGTCAAGATCTGCCCCGCCTTCGGCGCAAGATCTTGAGGCATTCCCACAAACGGACCGAGGTCGACACCTTCGGCGAGATCGCCGCCAAACGATCGCACGTTCAGCGAGAATGGCCGCCCCAGCGTACCCTGGCTCGTACGTGTGAATGCGCCACCAGAAAAGACGAACCGCGGAGCGCTCAGATCCGGAAGGCCGTCGAGCTCGACCCGATCTCCGTCGACCGCACGTCCCGTGCCCCACGTGAAGAATCCCGGCGCAATCACGCCGTCGGACCCAAGGTTGAGATAGGTGAAGACCGCATTCTGGGCGGGCCCTGGGTACTGCCCAGGCAAACCGTTGAGCCGAACGACGGCCTGCTGATCGAGCGGGATCTCGAGCGCAAGGTCGATGCCTTCGACGACTTGTCCCGCCGCAACCGCAACGTTCCGAACCAGACCCATTCGCAAAGGCGCGTACTCGCCGGTCTCCGTGTTGTAGTTCCCGAACACGGCATACACGGAAACCACGCCCGTGCGACGCACGGCGATCTCGTACGCGTCGCCCTCCGAAAACACCTGGTCGGTCTGAAGCGGTGGCGGTGAACCGGGCACATCGGATGGGTTCGACTGAAACGGACTCGGCTGCGAATACGTCACGAAGACCACCGGGACCAGCTCTGGATTCGTCGCGGGATCGATCGAAGACTTCAGCTTGAACACGCGACCGCGAACCACGGGCGGCGACGCCGATTCAGGACACGGATCAATGGGCGCGTCTTCGGGCGGATTCGCGGGAAACGGCGTGGCCACCACGGTGAGATTCTGGGCGTTTAGGGCCGAAAAGGTTACGAACTCGACCTCGGTCCCACCCACGGTGACCGTCTGGGGACCACGAATCGAGGGATCGCTGATGGTCGCTAAGCCATCTTCATCCGTTGGCCGAGCGAGGCGCGCGTCTCCATCCTCGCCAAGCTGAACCCACATGCCCGAAAGCGCATCGCCGGACGGCGTCATGACCGCGACGTTCACCGAGCCGCGAATCTCTCCGCCATACGCGCCTCCCGTCACGAGACGCGGGTTGTAGAAGGCGAAGGCGGGCGTCAACGTCGTCGATTCAGCAGCCGTCGGCCAAGTCGCCTCCACGCTTACCTCGCCTGTCTCTTTTCGAGGGGTCCGCAATCCAAGGATCGATCCGTTCTCGAGCGAGATCAGCGCCGCAGGCTGCGTACCGAACCGAACCTCATTCGGCGTCGTCAGACCATTCCCAAAGACGGAAACATACGTGTTGCCGGCGATGGATCCTTCGGTCGGATCCATGCGGACGATCTCAAAAGGCGCCTGGAATGTGAACCCGTCCGCCAAGATCGCCTCTACGCTCGCCGCGTTCTCGGCCCCGTCGGATCCATCGAGGCCACCCGAAGCCCCATCAGCCCCATTGGCCGCGTCGGACTCATGGGCACAGGTCACTCGGACATCGGCCGGGCCGTGCGCCCCCGCGACGGTTCGCCCCCTCATCTCCTGATCGCTGACGACAACGATATCCCCAAGTGGCACCGCGCCGATCGACGCCCAGCACCCAGGCGAAAAACCTCGGCCCTCGAGGGTCACCGAAGTGCCCCCCAGCGCGGGCCCATGCGCGGGCTCGATATCCAACACGGCCAACTCGGGCTTCACAACGAGACCCGTCTCGAGAACGATCGCTGCGGTGCTCGTGTGGCTTGCTCGAAGCGTGACGGAAGCCGGGCCCACGGGCACGCCGCCTGGCACCCAGGCCTCGACGGCATGCGGCGCCACGGTCGCCGTGACGGCACGAAGCCCACCGATCCACACCTCGACCTCGGACGAGAAGCCCGACCCCACGAGCGTGACGACCTGATTGTTCGGGGCCGTCGTACCCGACGCATCGGCCATCAGGCTCGCCGGGAGAACGCCCAAGATCTGAAGCGACGTCGCCGCGGGATCGTAGGTGATGAAACGGTTTCTCAGAAACGAAGCCGAGCCCGCAGCCTCGACCTCGACGGCGTGTACGCCAACCTCGACCGATGACGCCGGAACAGCGATCTCGAGCGTGCCCTCGTCGATCGGCTCGAAGCTTACGCTCACGAGGCCATCGATCTTGACGGACTCGACCTGCGCGAGATTTCGCCCCGCCAACCGCTGCGTGCTTCCGGTTATCGGACCATAGCCCGGAACAATCGCCGTGAGTCGAGGGCGGCCCCGAACGACGAGCAGATCGGACCGCTCCGCGATCGCTTCTGGATGGACGACCATGATTTGAGGCCGTCCGGGCCGAAGCGGCGGCGCATATCCGACTATCTCCGACTCGTCGACGACACGCGCGCCCGATAGCGGCTTCCGGTCCACGAGTGCCAAGGTATGCTCATCAAAGCCAGCGCCTTCGATCCGCACGAAGGTGCCACCTTCGTCGAACACATGATCTGGCGTCACACGATCGATCCGAAGCGTGCGCTGATAGCGAAACGCAGCCTCGCGCACCGCCTCGCCTCCCGGCGTCAGGACGCGAACCGCGACCGACGTCCCCAGCTCGCCCGGGGGTGACGTCGCGGCCATCGACGCGCCGTCGAGCAGCACGACATCGGTTGCGGCCCTGGATCCAAAGAAGACTTCGACCGGTTCCTCAAACAACGCCCCCTGGAGCACGACCCGCGTTCCGCCTTCGACGCGCCCAAAGGCTGGCGTTACCCGGAACAAGGACGGCGCGCCCCGGCCACCATCCGTCGCGGGCCCGCCATCAACCCGCGGAAGCACTGCGGCATCGGGCCTCGGCGCGCCTGAATCAAGCGCGAGCCCCGCGTCTGCACCGCGCGCAGGCGCATCGCCACACGCGATCCCCAACGTGGTCTCCACCCCGAGCACCGCAATCAGCCCCACCCACCAGACCGCCGGCGGCGGGCCCCCAAGAACGCCCCTGAAGCTAAGGCTGGTCGATTCGCATCGTCGGGTCGGTGCGGTCGTTCGAAGTCGCTCAAGCCTTCGAAGTCGCTCGAACCAAGCGCGCTTTGTCACCGACCCGCCCACGCCCACGCCCACGCCCACCCCGGGAGTTAAGCACTTTCGCGGTCCACACGCACCGAGGCACGATCGAGATAGTGCTTCTTGCGAATCTCGGCGCGCACCAGAAGGTCAAAAACACCGGGCGACTCGAGCTCGAGCGTATAGCGGGCCGGAGGGCCTGGTGCAAAGCAGTAGCCCGGCGCGCCCCCGCCGCCTTCGATCGCAAACGCCTTCAACTTGGCGTTGAGGGGGACCCAGACGTCGATGACTTCTCCAACGCGAAACACCTGATCCAAGAGGGCGCGCTTGTTCAGAATCACCTCGCCCCACGCCACATCCGAAAGCAAATCGTGCCTTGCATCGACGAGCCTGGCCATGACCTCGAGCGGATGAATGTCGACGACCGGAAGCCGCTCCATCTCGAACAGAACCCGCCGAATGAGCTCCGGAACACCGATCTCCACGAGGCGGTCGACGACGAGTTGGATCGTCTCCGCCCGCGACCGATCCGCCCGACCGCGCACCAGCAACACGGCCAGGTGGCGCGCAATCCCGAGGCACCCCAAACACGCCAGTTGCGGCCCCGGCACGCTCGGATCTCCTAGGCCGCGCTCAAACTCGCCTGGCCAGAAGCCCCCGGAACCCGAGTTCCCCGCGTCACCCTCGGACAATCGAGGCGCCCGACTCGGGGGGAGACCGGCCCCGGCGGCCCTATCGCCGGTCGCCCCGTGGCTGTCGCTCCCCCGGGTGCCGTCAGCTGCGGGCTCCGATTTTGGGCGGCCCGGCGGCCTCGTGGCCGGCGTCTCTGGACCAAGGGCCTTCGAACCGTCGCGCGATCCGACGCGACGTCGCGACACCTCAGGCGGCCTCGCGAAGCTGGATCGCTGTCAAGTTGCCGCAGTTCGTGCAGATGAAGTGATGGATTTCAGAGTCGCCCACGTAGACGTACGGCTCGACGTCGCCCCAGTAGCGCCGACCCGCGGCCTCAGGAATCGAGGTCCGTCGCTCCATCGTCGCTTCGCATCGAGTGCAGAGGTTCATCTTCTTCACCCGCCGCCGGAGGCGAAACTTCATACACGACAGAATCCCGCTCAGCCGCGGGCGAGGTCAACCGCGCCGACGAACAAAAACCTCAGATGTCGCAAGCGCGCGCAGTCTTCCGGTTGTTGTCTCGAGCGCGCTGCACGGCACGGTCGAGCATCACGAGGACCTGAGCGTTCAGTTGTTCCACCAGGTCGGAGGAGCACATCATGTCCGATTCTCGGATGTATTCTCTAACCTTGCTCTGGACCAATAGCATTTCCCCCTGCTTCTTTCCGTTGCTCTCTTCCTCGCTCATGCCTGAACCCTCCTTATGCCGAGGCCGATCCGAAATCACTAACCTAAGCGGGCGCGGACGCTAGCCGAATCATGCGCCCAGGGCAACGTTCCAAATTCTCAAGCCAACCTTTTTTGACCGTTCGGTCCCCAGCCTGGGCTCCCGATCGCCCTTCGCACCGCTTCAGCGCCTCTCTCGCGTGGCCAGGACGTACGGCCCACGACTCAGCACTCAACGGAAGAGCTCCTCGTCGGCCCCCCGGGTGGGTCTATCGCGTTTGCCTTTACCCATGTCCTCCATCATGTCTTCCATGCCTTCTTCGGACAGGTCAGTGCCTTCCTCGATCATATCGGCAAAATCGCGAGCGATCTTGCCGACGTCCACGGACATCGCCCGAAGCGTCGCGGCGCCCGGGAAGCGACCGGCGCCCGCGACCTCGCCCCATCGCTCAAACATCCCAAAGGCCGCATCGAGACGCCGCTTCATGTCTTCGATCCGGGCCGTCACCCGCTCAAGGGCTTCGAGCTTCGTCTTCAGCGCAGTTCCCGCGGGACGCCCCATTTTCGCTTGGCGCTCGAGTCGCTCGATCTCTTGGCGCAGCGACTTCTGCTCCGCGAGCAGCTTCTCAACTTTCGCCCGGCGTCGGTCGAGCCGCCCGTTCAGGTTCTTGGCGACCTCGACGCCCCGCTTCTCGAGCGCCTTTGCGCGCTCAGAGAACCAGGTCGCCCACTTTGGATCTGGCCCGGCCTTCGAACGCGAGCGCAGGTGCCCCTGACCATCGCCTTCGACTTCGTAGCCAGCGCCAACGTCGACCTCCTTGTCGTCGGCATCGGCGCTCACCGCAACTCGGCCGTCCGAAACGATGACGCGCGTCGAGCCATCGTCCGCGACCCCGACCTCAAACTCGGTACCGCGGACACCGGCCACCGCATTCGCCGACTTCACCTCGAAGCCCGCCGAACCTTCGCCTCGATGAGCGACTTTGGCCCAAAGACGGCCAAAGAACAGCACGACACCGCTCGGCTGCTTCTTCTCTCGATCGGGGTGAACAACCAGCTCCGCGCGCTCCGCCACTCTCGACTCGGAGCCGTCAGGAAAAATGAACGCGACGGAAGCCGCAGCGCCCGTCCTCACCCGTCCGTTGTCCGGCAACGTGGTGCCGTCAGAGCCAGCGATCCAATCGCCCTTCGGATCCGGGCGCACCTCGACGCGCCCAACGACTTTGCGGAGGACGACGACCGAGTCGGCCGCGAGCGCAACCGGTGCCGAAAGCCCCGCGAGACCACAGGCCGCGACGAATGTTGCGAAGGCGCCCGGCCGCGCACGCGACCGCACAGACCGCACAGGCGCAGGCGCACGCGACCGACGGCTCGGAACCGAGTGCCGCGACCCGGGCGGCGTCGACGCCCACCGTGGATCCCGGGATCGAGAAGAACTCCGAAAAAGGTTAGAGAGAGGGAGCTGTCGCATCGCCGGCGACCATAGCCCCACCCTGGGCGACACCCAAGTGGATTGATGCGAGGGATCGAACGTGAGGATGCCATTGAACCATCGTGCCCCTTTGCGTCCCGTCGCCCGCCTCGTCACGCTCACCCTTGGCCTCCTTCTCTCTTCTGGCCCATCGGCCTTTGGCGGCCGCCAGAAACCCACACCGGCCCCGGCAAGACCACATCCATCCCGAGACCTCCGCGCCCTCGTGGCGCGCGCCGAGGCGCTGCGGGCGTCGCATCAGGATCGCGAAGCGCTCCCGCTCCTGAGACACGCGATCCGGACGCTTCAACCCAACGTGGCCATCACTTCTTGGGCCTCCATGACCGCCGCCACAGAGAACGCGGCACGCCTCGGCACCCACATCACGCTCGCGAAGACGCGCATCGTGACCTTCACCGGCGGTCGATTCACGGCCTTCGACCGCGCCACCGGTGAAGCCCGTTGGCACTTCGATGCAGATTGGGCCGAGCAGAGTGTCATCCCGACCGCGAGCGGTCTCCTGCTTGTCTTGACGCCGAAGGAGGTCATCGCGCTCGAACCCGAACACGGGCGCGTTCGCTGGCGGACATCGATGAACGACCCCGCGCCCGAAATCGTCGAGAGTCCGGACACCGCGGCGTTGCTGATCGCCGACCGGAACGAACTCCGCGCGCTCTCGACCCGTGACGGAAGCGTGCTCTGGCGCTTCGACCCACGACTCGATCTCGCGGCGGGCCCCGTTCAGGCGCCCCCCCACGTCGCGATCGCGGCGGGAACCAAAGTCTTCACGGTGCAGTCCGCGGACGGAACGCCTGTGAAAATCATCGGCCTCGGGGATGAGATCTCAAGCCCACTGATTGCCTCACCGCAAGGCAGCCGCATCTGGGCGATGGTAGGCAGCGATGACGTCGTCCTCATAGACGCACAGCATGGCACGATCGTCGCGCGCACCGGCGCGCTTCGGGCCGCAGCTTGGCCAGCCACCGCCGCGGGCGGCCATTTGTATGTTTCGACCATCCGGCGACGGGCCTCCGGAGTTGTCGCGGTCACCGCCGAGCCGGCGACCCGCGCGGCAACCAGCGCGGCGACCAAAGACATCGTCGCGAGGGCGACGGTCTCCCCAGTGCCGGGCGTGACCGGGCCCGTCTTTCGGGTCAGCGACGGACCGGACGCGATCGCGCTCGATCCGAGGCGAGGCACCGTCATGCGCCTCGATGGCCAGCGACGGCGCGCGTGGCGAACCAAGATCTCCGCGCCGATCGCGCACGCGACCGTCGGCGCCGGCGCGATCTTCCTGGCCCACCGCAATCAGCTCGACATCATGGACCTGGACGCCACACCCCCGCGCGTGACGCGAACTCTCGCGCTGGACCGCGAGATCCTGTCCGTCGCGGTCGACGAGACGGGTGGCGCCCTTGTGACCGCCGATGGAACCCTGCACGCATTCTCGCACAACCCGCGCGAGGTCGAAGCCCTGCGAACTGATGCGGAAATCGCCCTGGCCCGGTGCCTGCTGCAGCTTGGCCAGGCGAAGGAGGCCGCACGAACGATCGAAGCGGTCACGGCTCGCTCTCCCGAGAACATCGAAGCCCTCGCGATCCAAGCACGGGCCGATACCGCGCTCATACGCGACCGCGCCCTCGCGTCTTGGCTCAAGGTCTCGACGCGCGACGCGACGACACCATCTCTTCGCGTGGAGAGCCGCCAGGCCCTCGAAAACCTCGCGGGCATTCGGGTCGTTGACGACCTCGACCACGAGGGCGAACTTGCGGGCGCCGCGCACGAATTCGCGACCGCAGAAGACATGATCCTCGTGCGGACCGGGAACGAGGTCGCCGCGTTCGATGTGGCCGCCGACCGGATCGCCTGGCGCCTTCCGGGCGCAGAACTGAGGCCCGCCGCCGGCGCGTACGCCGTCATCGAAGGTCGGCTCGTCGACGTCCGGAAGGGTACACCCACGCGAGGGGCGCCGCGCGATCGCGAAGTCGCGTATGTCAACGGGGGCGTCGTTCGGCTCACCGACACCGAAGGCTTCATCTTCGAAACGTTCGAGCGACCGCCCCACCGATTGTCGCCCTCGCCTGGCATCCCGGTCGATCCGACGTCCGTCATCCTGGGCGCCTCGGATGCACTCGTTCTCCTGGGGACCCCGGACGCCCCCGAGACGCTCGAGGCGAGAGCGCCGACGACCGGCCGACGAATCTGGCGCCAGACCCTCGGCCAGGGCCTGAAGATCGAGCGCGCTCTCACAGTCGACGCCACGGTCTTCGCGATCACGGCGACCTGCGCAATCGCGCTCGAGGCAAACACAGGCCGTCCACGGCCCGCGGCGACCTTCGAACGCCAGGCGGGCGACCGGATCGTCGCCCGGTCCGACCTTCTCCTCACAATCCACGGCGACCAAGTCCGCATCGTCGACCCAACCGAGGGTCCGCACAGAAAGGCACTCACCATGCCTGCCGCCATCGCCGATGTGGCCATCGCCGGCGCGGCGGGAGCCCCCATCGTCTTCATCGCGATGGTCGACGGCCACCTTGTGCTGCTCGACCCGGGGCCAGCGAAGATCGAGCGCAGCGTGCTCCTTGCCCCGATCAAGGCGATGGCGGCCGTAGACCGGGCCGTCCTGATCAGCCTCGAGTCGGGCGTGGTTCTTCGCGCGGCGGCCGAACGCCGACTCAAGCCAGCGACCTGACTGGAGCGCCAAGCGTTTCGCTTGACCGCCCCAACCGCGGCGGCCAACACTCCGCGCAATGTTCGAAGCCGCACAGCCCCACTTGGCGAAGGCCTTGGCCGAAATCGAAGCCGCCGGTCTCACGAAGACCGAACGCGTCATCGAATCGCCGCAGGGACCGGAGATCGCGGCCAGGCCAGGCGGCCGCGTCATCAACCTCTGCGCCAACAACTACCTCGGGCTCGCAAACCATCCGCGGGTTATCGAAGCGGCGCAGCGCGCCCTGAAGGATTTCGGCTACGGTCTTTCGTCGGTTCGTTTCATCTGCGGTACGCAGACGATCCACAAGGCGTTGGAGCAGCGCATTTCAGTCTTCCTGGGTACCGAAGACACGATCCTGTACTCAAGCTGCTTTGACGCCAACGGCGGATTGTTCGAGACCCTACTCACCGATCAGGACGCCATCATCTCGGACGCGCTCAATCACGCGTCGATCATCGATGGGATTCGCCTCTGCAAAGCCTCGCGCTTTCGTTTCGCGAGCCAAGACATGAACGAGCTCGAGGCGCAGCTGAAAAAGTCGATGAACCATCGCCTGCGCATGATCGCGACCGACGGCGTCTTCTCGATGGATGGCACTTTTGCCAAGCTCGACGCGATTTGCGACCTCGCGGAAAAATACGACGCGATGGTGATGGTCGACGACAGTCACGCCACGGGGTTCGTCGGTCCGACGGGCCGCGGGACACCGGAGCTCCATGGCGTCGCCCACCGGATCGATGTGATCACCTCTACGCTTGGCAAAGCCCTCGGCGGCGCGGCCGGCGGCTTCACGACGGGTAAGAAGGAGATCATCGAACTCCTGCGCCAACGATCGCGGCCCTATCTGTTTTCGAACACGCTGAGCCCGGTGATCTGCGGCGCATCGCTCGAGGTCCTCTCGATCCTCGAGGACAGCGCGGCCCTACGCGCAAAGCTCTTCGAGAACACGCGGTACTTCCGAGCACGCATGACCGAGGCCGGCTTCGACATTCGTCCCGGGACCCATCCGATCGTCCCCGTCATGTTTCATGACGCGCGCCGCGCCAAGTCGGTCGCCGACGCACTGTTGGCCGAAGGCGTGTACGCCGTAGGCTTCTGGTATCCTGTGGTGCCCGAAGGCCAAGCCAGAATTCGGGTCCAACTCTCGGCGGCGCACGACCTCTCGACCCTCGACCGCGCCATCGAGGCCTTCTGTCGAGTTGCCCCCGCCGCCCCGTGAGATCTTTCGCGGGCGCGCCGCGAATGAGCTCCAAATAAGCTCAGCGCGCTGGCATCCTACACATCGCTCTCGGCCGTGACGCGGAAGATCTCCTCGTACGTGGTAACGCCCTGAGCGAGCTTACGAATCGCCGCCTGCCGGAGCGGCGTCATGCCATCGAGAACGGCGGCCTTGTGAATCTCCTTGCTGTCCTTCATCTCCGCGATGAGCTTCCTGATCTTCGGGCTGACGTCGAGCATCTCGAAAATGCCCGTCCGCCCAAACAGGCCCGTGTTCCGGCACCGAACACATCCCTCACCCCGCTTGACGGGGAGTTTTCGCTTCTCGCCCGGCTCGACCGGGATTCCGAGCGTGACGATCTGCTCGTCCGACAGATAGCTCTGGACCGCACACTCGCTACAGACGCGCCGCACGAGCCGCTGAGCCACGATGCCGGTGAGGACGGAAGCAAGCATGAACGGCTCGACCCCGAGATCGAGCAAGCGAGAGATAGACCCCGCCGTGTCGTTCGTGTGAAGCGTCGAGAACACGAGATGCCCCGTCAAGGCAGCCTGCACGGTCATCGCGGCCGTCTCACGATCTCGGATCTCTCCGACCATGACGATATCGGGATCTTGCCTCAGAATCGTGCGCAGCGCGATCGCGAACGTCACGTCGATCTTCGCCTGCACCGCCACCTGATTCAGTGGTTCGTAGACCATTTCGATCGGGTCTTCGACCGTGACGATGTTCACGTCGGGACGCGCAAGATACTTGAGCGTCGAGTATAAGGTCGTCGTCTTGCCGCTGCCGGTCGGTCCGGTCACGAGGACGAGCCCGTGCGGACGCGAGATCCACTGTTCGAAGACATCTCGTTCCTTGGTCGTGAATCCGAGATCGACGACATCCGCCAGAAGAACCTGGGGGTCGAAGATTCGGATGACCACCTTTTCGCCAAACGCCACGGGCAACGACGAGACACGCAGCTCGATCTCTCGCTCGCCCTTCTGCGTCTTGATACGGCCGTCTTGGGGACGCCGCTTCTCCGCGATATCCATCCGGGCAAGGATCTTGATGCGGGCGACGAACGCGGGATGAACAGCCGACGGGATCTCGCCGATATCATGCAACACGCCATCGATCCGCAATCGAAGCTTCGTCACGTCGCGCTTCGGCTCGATGTGAATGTCGCTCGCCCGGTTCTCGAAAGCCGCGTTCAGAAGATACTCGACCGCCGCGACGATCTTCTGGTCCCCGGGATCGATCTCCTCCGAGCTCCGAACGCGAACGAGCTGTTCGAGATTCTGCAGGTTGACGCCGGCGGTGGCGTCGGCGGCGGCCCCCGACACCGCCTGCCGAAACCCATAAACCTGCGTAATGACGTTGACGATATCGCGCTTCGAACTGACGACGACGTCCACGTTCTGGCCGGTGGCCCGCGCATACTCTTCGAGCGCATGCGTGTCGTAGGGATCCGCGATCGCAACCGTCAGAGACGTTCCCCGCTGCGAGAGAGGTAGGATGAGATGCCGACGCGCAAAGCCCTTCGGAAGGCTGCGCGTAATGAGCCCCATGTCGAGCTCGAGTGGATCGATCTTCTTGTACGGCGTCGACGTCGCTTGCGCGAGGAGCTGAGCCAAGATGTCTTCGTCGATCGTGCGCCCTGGCGCATCTGGGTGCGGGATCTGAACCGTGTCGACGATCTCGGATGGCGAAACGCGATAATCCTTCCGCCGGCTCCCCTGAGGACCAAACTTGTTCCGCAGGAACTTGGCACGCAGAACCTCCTCTTTGGAGAGCACATCGCGCTTGGTCGATCCATCGATGGCCTGCGCCTCCATGAGCAAGTCCAGCAGATGCTCAAGGGTGAGTCTGGGCGGCTTCGACACCGACGCTCCCCGAGGCTGGCCATCCACGCCTTTTTGCGGACCCGACATCGGGCGGATGCTAACCGATCACGCGGAACACCGCGACTCGCGTCGACTCATCGCGAAGGCCCATCCCACATGGCCATCCCACATGCGCTCGACCGTGTTCCCGATCCCGATCCCGACCTCGACCTCGACCTCGACCGCGGAGCGCGCAAACGCTGAGACGGAGCGCCGCGCCGCCAGATCCGGCATTCCTGGCCAAGACGCCCCCACCGCCCGCGCTCAGCGGAGCTCGACCGTTCGTACGGGCGTGCCGAGGGCCGTCCCGCGCTGCAGGCCCTCGGCGAGTCCGCGGGAGACGCCTTCTGATACGGCGCCGACCGCGGCTTGGCTCATCGATGCCATCAAGAGATCCATCAGCTTCGGCCCCGGCTCACGGGGGTAGACCAACGTTGGGTCTTCGTCGACGTCAGCCGACGTCGCGTTCGGAACGGCTGCGGAATCCTCGCCCCGACGCAACGCAGCAAGCGCCACGACCTTCCGGGCCGCATCATACAGGTCCCCGAGTTCGTCGACCAAACCCGCCTCCTTCGCCGCGCGGCCCGTGAGCACGCGACCGTCGGCCAACGCCTTGACGCGCTCGAGCGGGAGCTTCCGGCGCTCGGCGGTCGTATCGACGAACTGCGTGTAGATGTCGTTGATGAGGCCCATGAAGAGCGCTTCATCCTCCGCGGTCATCTCTCGAAACGGATTTCCTGCGTCCTTGAGAGGTCCCGACTTGAACGTCCGCATCTTCACACGCGCCAACTCCGCGATGCCTCTCAGGTCAGGACTTTGCGTGATGACACCGATCGAACCCGTCACGGTTCCGGGCGAAGCAAACACGTAGTCGGCACCGAGCGAAGCCCAGAATCCACCCGACGCCGCCATGCTTCCCATCGAGGCCACCACCGGCATCTTTTTCGAGGCCCAACGCATCGCAGAAAAGATCTCCTGCGACGGCGCAACCGCGCCGCCTGGGGAGTCGATCCGCACCACGAGGCCTCGGAGATCGGTTCGTCGAGCGAAGGTTCGCACCTGCGCGACGATCTCCTTCGCATCCACGATCTCCCCCGTAAGCTCGACCACGCCCACCCGGTCTCGCCCGGCGCGAAAGACGCGATCATCGCCCTCGGAGAGGTTCATGAGCGCCACGCAGGCCCCACCGAACCCCACCCCCGCCACCAAACCAACGGTCACGAACAGGAGAGCCCCGCTACTTGAAGACGCACGCCGTGGCGGCATGCGCTCAGCGGGCCGCCTTGAGGTATGCGGGTGGTCCTGACTCTTGGGGGGTGAGTCGTCGGGGCTCTTGGAGGGTGAGTCGTTCGGTGTCGAGGCGTGCTCCATCTCGCAGATCCTGCATACCACACGTCCGACGAGCACGTGTGCTATCGATCGGCGACAATGACACGGGCCGGGGTCGGTGGCGGATTCGCGGGTCGAGCGATGTAGAAGCCCTGCCCAAAATGCGCCCCCGCCTCCCGGGCCGCGTCGAATTCGCTCTCACGCTCGATCCCTTCCGCCACCACGGTCGCCCCGAGCTGAACACAAAGCCCAACGACCGACCGCACGAGGGAGAAGAGGCGCGGGTTTTCAGGGAGATCGGCGACGAGTTCCCGATCCAGCTTCACGACCTCAGGTTCGAGGTCCGCGATGTAGCGCAGATTCGAATAGCCAGCGCCGAGGTCGTCCACCGCGAGCCGAATGCCTTTGCTGCGCACTTCCTGGAGCGTGTTCTTGCAGTAGGCGTGATGCGACAACGGAACGGATTCGGTGATCTCGAGGTAGACCGCTGGCTCGTGGCGAAAGACGGGGTCGTCGGGCCGAACGAGCCATCCATCGTCGAATTCCTGAGGATGGATGTTCAAGAACAGCGGCATATATGGGCATCCCTCGATCGCGAGCTCCCGGAGAGACCGCCCAAGCTCTCCACAGCAGTTCCTTTCGATGGCGTCGCGAAATAGCTCAAAAGGACCGCGAAAGCTCGGATCCGTCGACCGCGCGAGGGCTTCGTAGCCAAAGACCTCGAGCCTCTGCAGGTCGAGGATTGGTTGGTACACAATGCGCAAATCCGAAATGCCCACCGACGTGCTGACATGGGGGAGAAGATCTCGCGTGAGCCCTCGACGGCTGGTCGCCACCTCTGAGTTATATCAGGTTGCGCCCAAGACGCGAACGTGGGTCTGGATTTCGAGCGCGCGGAAATGCCTAAACGGGGCGGTTCATCTTTGACGGGAGCACGCGCCTGTGAACTAAGTGTCCGTGGCAGCGCCAAAAGGTAATCTATGGGGACACAAGACAAACGACGAAAGACATCCAAGAAGACGGACAAGGGCAACCAGGGCTCAGGTGCACCAGCCGGCGCAGCAGCACAGACAAAGCCCGACGTGCAGCCGCATTCCACACGGTCGGCGAAGCCGTCCGCGGACGCCGAGACTTCTCCGCCGGCAAACCCCTCCCAACGCGGACGCAACGGCACAGTTCAGTCTGGTGCCGAGAACCTGACCGACCCCGCGATGACCACACGCGCGGCGAAGGACGCCAAGTCATCGCCCAGCTCCGGGGGCCCCGAGACCAAGGATCGCGCACAGGGCACCGTGGCGCCGAAAACCGATGCACCGGCCTCAGCAGCACCGGCCTCAGCAGCACCGGCCTCAGCAGCACCGGCCTCAGCAGCACCGGCCTCAGCAGCACCGGCCTCAGCAGCACCGGCCTCAGCAGCACCAGCCTCGGCAGCACCGGCCTCAGCAGCACCGGCCTCGGCAGCACCAATCTCCACGGCGTCGAGCGCCGCGGCCGTGGTAACCGCGCCCGTGACCCCAAGCGGGCCGATCGCCGCAAAGCCGGCGGCTGCGCTCTTTGAGAAAGAGAGCAAAGAGCCCGTGGCGCCTCCGACGACACCTCGCGTCGCCCCCTCGACCGGAAGCCTACTGGGCGAAGTCGATCTACACTGCTTCAACGAGGGTACCCACACCCGACTTTATGAGCACATGGGCGCCCACCCGATGGTCGATCGAGAAGGCCGACCCGGTACGTATTTCGCGGTCTGGGCGCCCAACGCCGAGGCCGTGAGCGTCATCGGCGATTTCAACCGGTGGCGACCCGACGAGAACGCGTTGACGATCCGAAGCTTCGACTCAGGCATTTGGGAAGGCTTCGTGGAAGGCGTCGCGACCGGTGCCATCTACAAATATCACGTCAAGTCCCGGCAGAGCGACTACCAGGCTGAGAAGGCGGATCCCCTGGCCTTCTACGCCGAAGTTCCCCCGCGCAGCGCGAGCGTCGTGTGGTCTTCGCAGTATGCGTGGCGCGACGACGAGTGGATGGAGAAACGAATCCGGCACAATCGCATCGATGCGCCCGTTTCCATCTACGAGATCCATCTCGGTTCGTGGCGCCGCGTCCCTGAGGAAAACAATCGCTGGCTGACGTACCGCGAGCTCGCAGAGCACCTCGCGAGCTACTGCGTCGAGATGGGCTTCACCCACGTCGAGTTGATGCCATGCACCGAGTTTCCCTTTGACGGTTCGTGGGGCTATCAAACGACGGGCTACTTTGCACCCACGTCGCGCTTTGGAACCCCGGACGACTTCAAGTTCATGGTGGACCATCTCCATCAAAACGGGATTGGCGTCATTCTCGACTGGGTGCCTTCGCATTTTCCAAGTGATGGCCACGGACTCGCATACTTCGACGGCACACACCTTTACGAGCACGCGGATCCGCGCCAAGGCTACCACCCTGATTGGGCGAGCCTCATCTTCAACTACGGCCGCAACGAAGTCCGAAGCTTCCTCATCAGCAGCGCCTGCATGTGGCTCGAGCAGTTTCACGTCGACGGCATCCGTGTCGACGCTGTCGCCTCGATGCTCTACCTCGACTACTCCCGCAAGGAAGGCGAGTGGATCCCGAACAAGTACGGAGGCCGCGAAAACATCGAGGCGCTCGAGTTCATTCGGCAGCTCAACAGCACGATCGGCAAGCAGTATCCGGGCGTCTTGACGATCGCCGAAGAATCCACGGCCTGGGGTATGGTTTCACGGCCTCCCGAAATCGGCGGCCTCGGTTTTCATCTCAAATGGGATATGGGCTGGATGCATGACACGCTGAAATACATGTCGCTCGATCCGGTGCACCGCAAATATCACCACCATGAGCTGACGTTCCGGATGCTCTACTACGCCAACGAAAACTTCGTGCTGCCGCTTTCACACGACGAGGTCGTCCACGGGAAGGGTTCGTTGTACGGCAAGATGCCCGGAGACGACTGGCAAAAGCACGCGAACCTGAGGCTTCTGTACGGCTACATGTATGGGCAACCAGGCAAGAAGCTCCTCTTCATGGGCGGCGAGTTTGGGCAGTGGCCGGAGTGGAAACACAACGAGAGTCTCGAGTGGCACGCGCTCGACTACGCGCCGCATCAAGGGCTCAAGCACTGGGTTAAGGATCTGAACCATCTCTACCGCCAAGAACCCGCGCTGTTCGAGGGCGACTGCGAACCGCAGGGCTTCGAGTGGATTGACTGCAACGACTGGGAACATTCGATGCTGTCGTTCATGCGCGTAAGCAAGAGCGGCGACGCCGTCGTGTTTGTTCTGAACTTCACGCCGGTTCCGCGCGACCACTACCAGGTGGGTCTCCCGACGGGTGGACACTGGCGGGTGGTGCTGAACAGTGATGCCGAGGTCTACGGCGGCAGCAACTATCCCGCCGGCACGGGTCAAGATGCCCAGCCGATCCCGACTCACGGTCGCAACTACTCGATGACGATCAACGTTCCACCGCTCGCGGTCGTTGTGCTCCGGCCCGATAACAGCTCAAAGGCGTAAGCGGCTCGGCCCGTGGATTGGAATTTCAGCTTCCGCGCCTTTCGGCTCTTCGGCACCGAGGTTCGGATCCACTGGTCTCTTCCGGCGTTCTCGATCTACTACGTCCTCCGGGCGGCCCAACACAGCACCTCCCCGACGTTCCTTCTGCTCTTCGTTCTCCTCCCCATCCTCCTCCTCTTCGCGTCCGTGATCGCGCACGAGTTCGGCCACGTCTTCGCGGCGGCCCACTTCGGGATGCCCACGGGCGAAATGGTGCTCACGCCGATCGGCGGCATGGTGATGGTGTCGAGGTCTCGGTCGCCCAAGATGGAATTCGTGGTGGCCTTTGCGGGCCCGCTCGTAAACGCCGCGCTCGCCACGGTCGGGTTGGGCGTATACGCTGCCTTGGGTGGTCCGATCGACATCGGCCTTTTGTTGCCCTTGCTGGGCGACGGCGCTTTCGGCGCGCTTTGGCAAGATCACCGCCTAGGCGCACTCGTTCTGCACGATTTCGTCCAGACGAACGCCGGACTTTTCTGGTTCAACATGTTGCTTGTGGCCTACCCGCTCGACGGAGGCCGAGTCCTGATGTCTTGGCTCTGGTATCGCCGAGGCTTTCGACCAGGGTTGGCGCTTGCCTGCCGGGTCGCTCGCGTCATCGCGGGGGCTATGGGTATCGCAGCGCTCTTGTTGGCCGAGGCCACGCTCGGCGTGATTGCCTTCTTCGTCTTCTTTCAGGCGCACCAGACACTCGGCCACATCCATTTGATCCCGGATCCGAGCGGCGAGGTTTTCCGACCCAGCCCTCACCGCGGGCCAGCCCGCGGGCGCCTCGGCCCGATCGCGCGTCTTGGTCAGTGGCGCGAGTCCCGACGCGAGCACAAGGTCCGGGCCCTCCTCGCGCGCGCGGAGCTGAATGGGCTGGCTTCACTTTCCGAGGCGGAACGCCGGTTTCTGAAGCGTGTGCGCGATGCACGCGAAGGCCCGCGACGATAAGTCCCAAGGTCAGCGGACAGTCGTTCACAAAAGGCCCAGCCGTCGAAGCGACATGTCGCGCTTGATTCCGGATTCACGGCCATGTAGCGACAGGGACAGCCTGTGGGGAGCTGTACTCACTGCGACCCCGGGCTCGGAACACAACCATGACGGCTCACGACAAGGACTCGACCGATGTCGCCCGCAGCGCACGTACGGTCGGCGACGTCCAGCGTGTCCTCAGCCGCGTGAGTCCTGAGCTGTCGCTCAATGAGCGCGTTCTCCTCTCTGTCTCGACCCTCTTCGAAACTGAACGGCCCGGTCCTTCCGGCCTCGGCTTCGACCTCGACCTCGACCTCGAAGTCGCCCCGAGGCCTGCGCCGCGCTCCGACGCGACGGCCATCGTCCGCCCCCGTAACCTTCTCGACGACCTCTTGATGCCCGACCCCGCGTTCGATGAAACCGATGGATAGGACCGATAGATTGGACAGATGGGATGGGACTCGAAGCCCGAGCCGTTGAATTCGATTTCGCCTCGAAGACGCACCGGGAGGTCGAGATCGAAGCGGCCTGCCAGGCGATGAGCATGGGACACTTCGTCTGGTTCGACGTCGATCTTCGACGTCCGGACGAAGCGCGCGCGCTCATTCGTAAGCTGGGCCTGGTTCGGGAAGCTGAATACGAAGAGATCCTCGATGGTCACCCGGGTGTCCAGGTCATGAGATACGACACCCACATTCACTTCGTATTCGCCGTCTGCCGAGTGGAGAAGGATGGTGACCTCGCGCTGAGTCGAGTCGACGCAATCGTCGCCGAGCGGTTTCTTCTGACGCTCCACGAGGGGCCGAGCGTCCTCATCGACAGCGTCCGTGCTGAGTACGGCTCAGATTTCGTTCGGTTCGCCCGCACGCCCAGCTTTTTGGTCTACGAGTTGTGGGATCATTTGGCCGAGCATTACATCGCCGTCCACAAGCAACTCGACGGACGCGTCGACGCACTTCAGGTTGCGCTCTTGAAGCCCGTGGACGATCGCGTCTTTCAGGCCGTAGCTGAAACCGGCGTCGCTCTTCTCCAGTTCCGCTCCGTGCTGGTGCCCGCGCGGGCTGTGCTCAGCGAGCTCGCCTCCCGCAAGACCGTGTTCATCAGCGAAGCCACACAAGGATTCCTTGGAAATATCGCCGGAACCATCGAGCGAATCCTCCAAGACGTGCTCGTGGGCCGCGAGAGCCTCACGCAGGCGCTCACGCTCTCCATGTCGATCGTCAGCCAGAAGACCAACCAGGCGATGACCAAGCTTACGATCCTCAGCACGATCTTCATGCCGCTCACATTCCTCTGCGGCGTCTATGGGATGAACTTCCAGAATCTGCCGGAGCTCCACTGGCGATTCGGATACGCATTTTTCTGGGCCTTGTGCGCCTCGATCGTCGGCGTCGCGATCTGGCTCGTCCGACGAAGTCGACTTCTGTAGGCATGGACGACGAACGGTCAGGGCTCAGTCTTGCCGTCCTCGCGTGCCCCGCGCGTAGCCCGAGACATCGAGGGCGCCGTCCTCCCCGATGATGACCGTCACCGCGCCATCGCGATCGGTTCGCCAGACTTCCGCGCCATGGCGTGCAACCCGCTCAAGCGCTTCCTTGTGCGGAAACCCAAACCGATTGCCTTCCCCCACCGTCATGACGACGTGCCGAGGTGTGACCCAATCCAGGAAACGTTCACTCGAAGAGCTCCGGCTCCCATGGTGTCCCGCCTTCAGAACGTCCGCCCTCAGCATCCCGCCAAATTTACGCGCGAGCTCAGCTTCACTCACCGCCTCCGCATCGCCCGTAAGGAGCACGACGCGCCGGCCGACCCTGAGTCGAAGCACCACGGAGCCATCATTGACGTCCTCATACGCCGTCGCCGGCTGGACCGGGCCCAGGACCTCCAGCTCGGCATCACCCGCAACGAGTCGCGCATGGTCGAGTGGTGGGTGCCGCGCGGCAAGACCGTCGGCCACGTCGAGCAAAGCCTTCGGCCCCTCGCGCCGATCCCCCGTCCACCACAGGACGTCGATGGGGAAGGCGTCGACCAACGTTGCCAGCCCACCGATATGGTCCGCGTGCGCGTGGGTGATCACCAAGACATCGATGTGCCGCACACCCCGGTACTTGAGGAACGGGATCAACACACGTTCCGCCGCCGTATGCGCCCCCCGCCACATGGGCCCCGTGTCGACCACGACGGTCTTCGGACCCGGCAACTCAATGACGATGGCGTCTCCTTGACCCACGGGAAGAAAGGTCACGCGCGTTTCAGTCGTCGCCCGCAAGAACCCAGGTCCGCCCGCGACGAAGAGAACGAAGATTCCGAGCAAGAGCCCCGCGACGCGCCTCGCCCATTGGCCCCAAGCCGAAGTCCACCTCGTCGTCAACCCGAGCACGCCCGAATAGAACAAGAGGCACCCCATCGTGCCAGGTCGCGGAACCGCGATCGTCGCGCCGTCAAGCGCACCCGCTTTGGCCGCCATCCAGGACAACGCCTCGACCGCGCGCGACGCAACCCAAAGCACCGGCCCTGCCCATTCGGGATTGACGACGGCGACGAGTCCACCCAAGAGCGAACTCGGGACGACGACCAGCGACGCCCACGGAACCGCCGGGATGTTTGCGACGAGACCAACGACCGAAACCTCGCCGAAGTGCGTCGCCATGACCGGCAACGTCCCGATCGTGGCCGCGAGGCTCGCCAAGAAGGCTTCCTTCATGCGGGCGATGAGGCGACGCCCACGTCCAAAGAAGGCGCCCGAACCGCGGCCCACCAGGGCCCAAGGCCCGGCCCCAGCGCCCATGAGGGCGCTGGTCCACCGACGCTCGAGCGCCGGATAGACGCGCATCAGACTCGCTACGGCCGCAAATGAAAGCTGAAAGGAAACGTCGTCGACCGCGCGCGGCGAAAGAACGAGCATGGCGAGAACCGCCACCGAAAGCGTCGTTGCGGCGTCCCGCGTGCGCCCAACGATGATCGCAAACAAACCCACCGCAAGCATGATGGCCGCTCGCACCGACGAAGGCCCAGCGCCGACCAACAGGGTGTACGCGACAACGAACGGGAGTCCCACCGCGGCGGCGAGCCGGCGGGCCCCGATGCCGAGCGCGATTCGTGGGCGTCGAACAAACACCCACGTCAGGCCCACGACGAAGACGCCGGAGACGATCCCGAGGTGGAGACCACTCACCGCGAGAAGATGCGACAGGCCGGCGCGTGCGTAGGCGCGTCGATCGTCGTCGGAAACGCCGGACCGATCTCCGATCGCCAGGGCTCGAATGAGACCGGCCGCGCCCGGGCTCGCGGTGGCTTGAATCGCCGCCGAGACCCGACCTCTCAGCCATTCGGCGGCAAGCCGTGGCCCCCACCGCGCACGCATTTCGGTGCGCAAGCAACCCCGCCCCTCTACCGGCTCGACCGTCACACCGGTGAGCGCGATGCCGCGCCGTGCAAGCTGTGCACGACGCGAGACGTCGCCCGGGAACATGGCGGGCTTGGGTGAATGAACCCGCGCCCGAAACCGGATCCGATCTCCAGGCTCGCCACAGAGCATCGGCCGCCCGCCGTAGCCTTCGGTCTCACGCTCGCTGTCGCCCACACCCGCAAGCCGGCTTGGGCCGTGAGCACGAGCCATACTCAAGACCATGCGGCCGGTGGTGGGCTGAAGCGGGCGCCCCAACACCGTGCTCGAACCCACGACATCGACCACGAAGACGTCCGCGCCCGCTCGCTGCTCGGGCGCCTTCAGCACGATCCCCTCGAGCAGAAGGACCCCCATCGCCCCTGGCGTAGCGGGGAGGACCGCGGCCATGGGCGGCGGATCAAGCGCGACCGCGGCCGTGCCCACGGCAAAGAATTGGAGGGGCAGCACCAGCCCCGTAAGAAGATGCCGTCGGTGAGCCAGCCAAACACAGACCAAGAGCGCAAGGCTCACGAACACCGACGCGGCCACGATGATGGAAACACGAGAGGTACCGGCGGGCCATACATCACTCAAGACACCGGCGACGAAGGCAAGAGCCGCGACCACCAGAGGTCGATGGAGGATCGATGGGAGCGCTCCCGGAACGTCACGGGCACCATCCAAAGCGAAAGAAGGCTAGAAAAGTTCCGCCTAACCGTCACGACAAAGCGTCGCACGGGCGTTCCCATTTCATTCCGCACGTCCATGGCTCAAGCGTCGGCGAGCTTTGGTGCACGCTGTGAACCAGCGGTTGGATCCACTTCAGGTCAGAAGCTGCGAATCGCGAAATGAAGCGTCCAGGACTGTTCTCCCGGATCCCCTCGCGGATTCAAAGGCACGCCTACGTCGACGGCGATAGGGCCAACCGGGGTTGCGACCCGAACGCCCGCGCCCGCACCCATGGGCGTCTTCCGGTTGAGCGTGAACCGATTGGCATCGATGAATAGGTCCCCGACATCGACGAACCCGACGATCGACACACTCGAGAACACGGGCAGTCGGATCTCAGATTTCGAAGCGACCAGAAGCTCGCCCCCGGGCGAGACCGCCGAAAGTACGACGCCCGCATCATCGCGCGGCGTATCCTGCGGGAAAAGACTTTGCTCCGGGTAGCCGCGCACCGTCGATCGACCGCCCGCGAAGTATCGACGATTGATCGGAATCTCCTCGGCGCCGAAGGGGAACAGACGCCGGCCGATCAGAGAGAACGCCAAGATCGTCCCGCCACGGCTCAGCGGCAGGTAGACATTGAGCTGCCCCTCGAGCTTCCAGTAGTCCGGGCTCCCCGGGTCGAGCCCCTTCGCAAACGTGGTCTCGACCTCGGCGTAGACGCCGGCCCGAGGGTCGAGCGGATCGTCTCTCAAGTCGAAGCTGACCCGAGGCCCCGCGTTCACGTAGATGCTCGTCCCCGAAAGTGGACGGTCAGCGCCACAAAGGTCTGCCGTCCGCCCCACGTTCTCGGTCGAGATGAGCGCTTCGTTACAGCGAACATCAGACCAATCGAAGTCGGCGCGTAGCTGCAGTGTAAGCGGTCGGGCCTTTCCGAAGAGCGTCGGCTTCAGCCCCTTGTAGTGCCCAATCAAGGTCATGATTCGCGCATCTTCCACGAACGTCGGCTCGATACGTCTCAGCACGCTCAGATCGACACCGCCGCTAAAACCGCGAGGAAGGCCGAGCAGCCGCGGGAAGGAAAGCCCAACGGCTGTCTCGCGCTCGATACGCTCGAACGCGGAGAACTCGTCGTAGAAGGAGCGAATCGCGTCTCGGATGAGGTCGTTGTAGACGAACAGAAAGGCATTTGGCTGAAGGTTGAGCTTCGCATTGGCCTGAAAGCGAATCGCCCGCCCGAGGAGATTCGCATGACCGAAACTTGAGAACAGACGAATCCCCTCCTCGGTCGAGGCACCCGCCCCAACTTCGAACGAAAGATGTGTCCTCTCATGAACTTGGGCGAGCACGTCTTTCACCGGCAGGACCTCGTCTTCGTCCAACGGCCTGACCGACACGCGATCGAAAACGCCGAGGCGCAACAGGTTTGCTCGACTGGTCGTCATGTCGCTCTCGCGAAGGAACCGCCCTTCCTCGAGGATCACGCCGTCGCGCACCAGCGCCTCCTCGGTCCGCTCAACACCGCGGACGACGATCTTTCCCACTTTGACCTTCGGGCCCTCGTTGATCGAAAAAACGACCTGCACTGGGCAGTAGGGCGCGTTCCTGGCGACGGACGCTCGACAAAGGACCTCCGGCGAGTAGCGAGCCGCTGTTGAGGTTTCGACGAGCGACAGCCCGCCCCCGCGGCGGCCTCGCTCGGGGACGTCACGGAGCGTAGCGCCCACGCTTGCGTAAAGGAAACCGCGCTCGCGATACGTCCTCAAGATCGCGCGCCGCCCTTCTTCGATGGCGGTGAAGGACAGAGGCTGACCACCCTCCTCACCCGGCTCGAGGCCAGAAGTGGTCAGGAGCTCCGCGCCGCCTACGGCCTCGTGCCCAGTGAACGCCACCGCATCAATGCGCCATTCGATGCCCTCATCGATCTCCATCGACACGTCGAGCAATCTCCCGCCAGGACGAGGTCGAACGACGGGTCGATCCACGCGAACATTCTGATAGCCTCGACTTCGATACCGGTCCGCCACGACATCGGCGGCCGAGCGGTAGGCTTTCTCGAGATAAACAAGGGTTCGTCTCCGCTGAAAAGGCCATGTCCGCTCTGGGTCGGGCGGGGTCGTACTGGGCTGAGGCGTATCGCGGGGCTTCCGCAAAGAACGATCGCCCATCGAGAGCGCGACGACCTCGGGATCGACGCCCGGTCGGTCGAGCGCTGCCCCCAGCGCCGCGACGATGCTGTCGTGGACGCATTCATCCAGCTCCTCTTCCGAGAAAACCGTGCTCCCCGGAAACTTCAAGCTGGCCACACGACCTCGTGGTCCTTCCTTGATGGAGAAGAGAATCTGCTTCTTCCGCCGGTCCGCCGTCACCCGAACCGCCGGTGCCACACGGACCCGGTAGTAGCCGAGAAGCGCGTAGCGGGCGATCACACGCTCTTTGACCTCGAGCAATCCAGCAGGTCCCGTCCCTGACTCCGCCAAAACTGAAGCATCCGACATGAGCCAGCTCGTGGAAACGGCCCGGTGACCGCGAAATCGAATCTCGACCCGCGGACCCGCGTAGACGCGGACGACGACGTCCGCGAGGGGGCGTCCTTGAGCGCGTTCATCGAGCTCGCGAACCTCGGGCTCATCCACGCGCGCGTCGAGGAACCCGCGCCCACGGTAGTATTTCTGAACCGCCCCCAAAGACGCCTCGAGCCGTACGAGATCCAACACTTCGCCGGGCGCGGCGGCGATTCGGGAACGTAGCTTCCAAAGCGCCACGCCCGGAGCGCCTTCGATCACGAGCGTCCGCAGCACCGTCGTTGGACCCTCGTCGATGCGCACGATGATCTTGGTCCCGCCCTCGAGGTCGAGACGTTCAGTGGCCAAGCCTACGGCCGCGCTCCGATACCCGCGTCGTCGCAAGACCTCGGTCAACGCCTTGCGGCGATCGGCCAAGGTGCGGTCGTCCAAAACTCGCCCGACACTCAACCCGAGAATCGACTCGATCTCCGTTGCCGAAAGTGCACGTACCTCCCCCATCTCGATCGCACGCACGACGCGGCGGGGTGGTAGCACGAACTCGAGCTCCACCTGCCCGCGCACGCGGGCCGCACGCACATAGATATTGTCGAATCGATCGAGCTGATGGAGGAGACGAACCGCCCTTCGAACGAGCCCGGGTGAATAGGGCGTCCCGGACCCGATCCCGATGAGTCGGGCAAGCTCATCCCGATCCTCGGACGGCGGCGCAGTGAAGGTGACACGCGCAACCGGCCGTCCGATGAACTCAGTCGGCGGAGTCAGCCGCAAAGGCTCTCGGTCAGCCGGTTCCGCGCCGTAGACCGAGAAAGGCCAAGTCATCGCGAGCGTCTCAAGAAGAAGAAGAAGAAGAAGAAGAAGACGGTGGAGTTGGAGGTGGAGGTGGAGGCGAAGACGAAGACGAAGGGGAAAGAGGCGCGGGAGATGGCGTTGGCCAGGGAACGGCACCGGGGACGAAGACCGTCGACGATCGACCGCGCGCATGGAGGTCACCACTCCCAGCGACGCTTGAGATCGACGCCAAGATCCCCGTACCCGACCTTTTCGGAGGACGCCCAACCGGCCTGGAGGGTAAGCTGCGGCGTAAGTCGCCAACGAACCGCCACCCGTTGATCCGTGGTCTTGACCAGCGAGCTCGAGTACTCAAGGCGTAGCCGACCGTCCATGATTTCCTTCGCGACGAGCACGCGCGGTTCGTAGGCACGGGCCTCAGACGAGTACTCGGTGCTGACCTCGATTTGGTCAAGCGGGATCACTTTCTTGACCTGGCGATCGACGCCCGAGAGCTGCCACAAGGCGCTGCTCGCGATGGGCGCGAGGCGTTCGCCGTCCAGGTTCTCGGGAACGCCGCTGATGAGACACGACGTGATGTCTTCTTCGTCCATCTCCGGGTTGCTCGTCGAGTTGATGGTTGGGCTGTCGTCGAGCGTCCCGACGACGTTGGTGCGGATCCTCGCGTCGCAGGCGTCTGTGGTCAAAACGACGTCGTATCGAGGAACGAACCGGTATCGGTCGGTGAACTGCACGATTCCGGTCTCGACCTCATACTCACGGCCAAAGAACTGCACCGTGCCACCCTTTTGCGCCGAAACAGATCCAAGCATGCCCCAGCGTTGATTCGTTCCCGTCAACGTCACAGCCCCCTGGAGCTCGATCTCCGTCGTGTCATTTCGGATTCGAAACCCATCTTTCGTCAAGAAGTTGACGTTCAGTTCGATCACCTCGGACGTCGGGTCGTACACGCGTGAGGAAACCTGGCGCCCGACCATCGCACGCAGATCGAGATTTGGCAGGCGAGCGCGTCCTCGTTGAACATTGAGATCACCGAGAAGCCGAAGTTTATCGACATGCCCCGCCAAAGTCAGCCGACCCGAAATCCGACCCGAGAGATCGACCTCTGGAAATGAGAGCGTTGGATGCGTGTCATCGAGCTGAATCGCCACATCAACCTCGGTGGGCACGAATCCATCCAAGAGGACACGGCCTGAAGCGCGGAGCTTTCCCCCCGCCCAGTACCCCACCGAGCGCTCGATCAAGACCGATGACTGGCTAAAAACGAGTTCCGCCGACAACCCAGTCAGCCGCTGGCTCACCCCGCGCCATTCCAAGAGACCGCTCTCCACGCGGCCGTTTCCGACCATGTACATGTTGCTCGGCCGGCCTCGGAGCGTACTCGAGAGCTGAAGGACCCCGCCCGCCCGTTCCACGAGCGGAGACCAGCCCTGAATCAGCGAAAGATCGACGCGACCATCGATGCCTAGATCCAGAACCTCGGCCCCCAGCCGACCGTGGGCAACGAGCCGAACGCCCGAACCGACCAACGTCACGCGATCCGTCGCCAAGACACCCCGGTCAAGCCGGAGCTGCGCCGGACCGCCCGTCTCAAAACGTCCCGCGTCCCCTTCGATGCGACCCGATGCGAGGCGAATCGTGCCGCTGGATCGGCCCCAATCAAGCAGCTCGCCGACCAGCGAGAGGTCGGCGGTAACGGCGCCGGACCACGCCTGATGCCCCTCGAGACCGGCGACGATCCGGGGGACATCGAGCGCCTCAAACGCGAGTTCCGCGCGATAGGGAAGATTTCGGCGAAGCCGTACCTCACCCGCAACCCCAAGCCCCGACCCCGCGAGCTGCCCCTTGAGCAGCAGAGTCGAACCACGGACGAGGCCGGAGAGCGCGCCGTCCTCGATGCGCTCAGGACCCGCGCGAACTTCGCGAAGCGTCGCCGTGACCGTTCCGGTCACCGCCGACAGAGGGCCCGCAAGATCAAGCGCCAAGCTGAGCCGCCCGTCCAGCTTCGGCGCGCTTGCGCGCAAGAGATCGATGTCGGAGAGGTGCGCGTTTCGGGTGCGGACCGTGAGCGATGCCTCCCCTCGTCGCGGATCGATCGCGCCGCGTCCAAAGATTTGCCCCTGACGCTTCCTGAGCTCGACGCTCTCGGCGATCACCTGTCCGCGATCGAATCGCGCAATCACCCGGCCTGTCTCGGCCGTCTCCCCGACGACCGAGATGTGCGCAAGACTCAGATCGACGGGCCCCGTCAGCGCCCGGACAGGACCCGTGAGATCGAACTGTCCCGAGACGTCGCCCGCCGGCGAGCCCCACTCATCGCCGTCGATGCCCATCGCCGCCAATAGATCTTCGATGCGCCCGCCCGAGATCGTCCCCAGCAAGGTGAGAGGGACCTCATCGACGAGCGTTACGCCGACCGTCCCCGAGTACGGCGTATTGCGAAGCCGACCTCGCAAGGACGAGAATTGAAGACGCGTCAGGTTCGTCCACGACACGTTCGCGGCGCCACGTCCAAGGCGCACGCGATCGACGGCGATGTCCTCGAGCTCAAGCGTACCCGTGCCACCAAGATGCGCGTAGTCACCTCGAATGTTCACGCCAAGCCGGCCCCGACCTTCGAACGCAATTCCCGCGATCGTCCCAAGGTCGGCAAAGTCGAACGAAGGGAAATCGGCGACGATCTTGAGACCGCCGCCCGCTTCAAACCCAATCTCGACGCTCTCGACCAAGCCCCGTGTCTCGCCGGTGAGCACTTCGGCCTTGCGAAAGCTGAGCCCATCCTCAGTGAAGGTCCATCGCCCCTTGCACCTCAGCGAACGGCGCACGGAGAACATTTCGGCCGCTCGAGCGCCCCCGCCCACCGCCGCGTCCGCGCCTACGTCCATCCGTGGCGGCGATACCGCATCAAAGGCTCGGTCGAACACGCGAAACTCGCTCACACGGTAGTCGAACGGCCCCGAGAGACGCACCGGGTTCAAGCGTCCCTTGAGCTCGGCCGGCCCGCGCGCACGAAAATCGACCCAGGATCCTGGGACCGTAACCATACCCATCACCCGACCGAAGGAGAGGTCCTCGGCCTCCGTCGTGATGGAAGTCGTCAGCGCTTCATCGAACTCGACGCGCGCTCGGCCTCGCACGTGGCCCCCTCCGAGAAGGATGTCGAACGCATCCACGTCGGCACCAAGTCGGTCGACTCGGAAATCGAGGTTCGCTTCGTCTCCAAGACCAAAGCCTTCAACGCGCGCCCGCACGAGCCGGAGGTGCCCGCTCGCACGCGGCGCATCGACCGACCCGGACACTGCGATCTTCACCTCGGCATGGCCCGAGACTTCGGGCACGTCGCGCGAAACGTCGCGAAGCGCCGCCAGCGGAAGCGAGACATCGAGGGTGGCCGCGTAGACGGGCCCCAACAGGTCGACCGACCCCGAGCCGGCAAGCGCCACGTCACCGAGCCGCATCTCGAGTTCGTCGACCGCGATCGCACGAGGCCGCGTCGCGAGCCCCTCGAGATGCCCAAGGATGTGAAGGCGACGAAGAGGCATCTCCCGGCCGGCGAACATGATGTTCCCCTGGTCGATCGTTAGGCTCAGATCCGATCCGCCGAGTCGTCCGGACGCAATCGAGGCTTCGATGCCGCCCAATCTTGCTTGAAAGCGATCGTCCACGCTCAGGTCCAGGCTGGCACGCTTCACGGCAAGCTCTTCGATTCCGACCACCATCGGAACCGCCGACCGTTCATTCCCCTCGGAGGCGGCGTCCTCGCCGTCGCGCAGACACACCGGCAAGTTGAGAAGCTGTCCACCCCTCACGACGACCGCCGCCCGCGGAGAAAGAACCGCCACCCGTCCGAACTGGAAGCGACCGTAAAAGAGCGGCAGAATTCGCAAAGTGGCGATGACCTGTTCCACCGCCAGCACCCGCCGACCATCGAGATGGGATACCGTGAGGTTCGAAAGGTGGACTTTGGGGGGGAACAAGCCCACCGTGAGCTCCGAGAACTCCGACTCGAGTCCGCAGCCGTCGTGAAGCTGCTGGCTCAACTGGGTTCGAACAAGGTCCGCCGCCCGACCTGACTCAAAGGCCCAAAGAAGGAACCCCATCCCGCCCAGGAACAAGAAGCCGAGCAAGACCGCGAGCACGCCCACCGCGCGCCGAACGCCCCGCCAGATCTGCCGCGTCTTCTCAGTCATCGCACGTTGCGGGCTCAGCTAGTCCTGCCCCGGGTACCAGAGGATGCGCCTTGCGCCCCGGTACGCGTGAAGAAAGTAGCGCGCCCCGAGTTCCGCGTACACGACACCCTGGCTCGAGCTCGCATGGGCAAACATGCCCTCCCCTTGGTAAATGCCCACGTGGTTGACACGCCCGCCATCGACCGTGTCGAAAAAGACGAGATCACCCGCGCGCAGATTCTCGCGGTCCACCTTCGTGCCCACGCGGAATTGGTCCCTTGAAACGCGAGGCAGGTTCACAGAAAACCCTTCAAAAACCAAGGCTTTCGAGAACCCGGAGCAGTCGGTGCCCCGCCCACGTGTGGAGCCGCCGAACCGATAAGGCGTCCCGAGCCACGGCGTGACGGCGCGGCGTAGCTGCGCGTCGTAGCGCGCTTCGACGACCGCAACCGATGTTTCCGTCCGCTCCTTGGGTGCCGTCCGTGCCGTCGGCTGCGTACCCCCCCGGTCTGCAGCCTCCGGCCGCCCGGTTGCCCCCCGCGCAGTCCCTTGAGATGAGGCTCCGCCGTCCTTCAAATCGCCGCTGGGCATCTTGCCCTCTGAACGGGTGGGCGGAGACCCGACGGACGGGGCCTTCGGCTCGGCCAGTTGGCGATCTTCTGGTCCCAGCGACATCCCCATGGCCTTGAGCTGTACGCGCAGGCGCTCGAGCGGGGCGCGCCCGCGGTCGAGGACCTCCGGGCCTGCCGCCACCGCGCTGAACGACTGCCGCAGCTCGGCCTCGATCGCGTTCAGGTTCTCGTCGATCTCAGCGCGGCGTGCCGACGCCCGCTCGTTCAGCGCCGCGCGCTCGCGGTCGAGCATCAGAATGAGACGAAGCTTGTCGACGAGCAGCGGCCGCATCTTGAGACGCGTTGCCTCGAGCGCTTCGAGCGTCTCCCGACGAGCCGACTCCGGGATGCTTCCGTCTTTGAGCCCGGCCTCCCAGAACGCAACCACGTCAGGCGCGATCTCTTCGTTGTAGTACTCCGGAAAATTGAAGGCCAAATCGATGGGGCGTCCTCGAGGCCTTCTCCCTTGCAGGGCTAAGATCTGATACTCGATCGCGATGGGCGGAGGAACATACCCCAACGCACCGTGCCATCCTTCCCAGGCGGCGGCCACACCGCGCTTCGGTGGCACTTGCATGAAAATGGCCGACGCGATGATGGCCTTCGCAACACCGATCTCGAAGCGCGTTTTCGATTCCTCGTCAAGAGCGGCGCCCCCGAATCTCTTCTTCGTCTCGAGCACCCAACGGCGACGCGCCTCTGGGGACAGATCACTGCGCGCCGCCAAGAATTCGAGCAGATTGCTCTTGGACCCCTCGGCGGCCCAGACGTTGTTCCCGCGGGCCGCGACGACATGGAGCGCCGCGGCGAGCGCGACCGTGCGAAATCGTGGTCTTCCAGCCCGCATGCCTACCCACCCACCATGCCCAACCGCTCCATCATCCACAATGGTGATGCCCCGCAAACCCGAGGCAACGCAGAAGCCCAGACCAGGCCACCCATCGATTGTCTAGGACGCAGGGGTCTGGCAAGCTCCCTTGAGAGCAGATTTCATGGGTCTCTTCCAGCGCATTGGCGACCTCCTGAGGTCCAACATCAACGATCTGATCTCACGAGCCGAAGATCCGGAGAAGCTGCTCCACGCGGCGATCGAAGACATGCAGCGACAGCTCATCGAAGCCAAGAGCAAGGTCGCCATGTCCATCGCAGATGAGAAGCGGCTCCAGAAGCAGCACGAGGTCCAGACGAGTCGCGCACAGGAGTGGGAGAAGAAGGCAATGGCGGCGGTGAAGGCCAGCCGCGATGATCTCGCCGTCGAGGCGCTCGCGAAGAAGCGAGAGCACGAGTCGGCAGCCCTGCAGTTTGAGCAGCAACTTGCTCAGCAACGAGCCGCCGTCGACGCACTGAAAAAGGCGCTCACGGAGCTCGGCGCCAAGATCGAAGATACCAGAAGACGACGTTCCATCTTGCTGGCGCGCGCGAAGCGCGCCGAGGCGCAGCGACACATCGCCGAGACGCTCAGCGCCTCGAAAGACAACAGCGCGCTCGATCGACTCGCCGCGCTCGAAGCACGCGTGGAACGAGACGAAGCAGAAGCGGAGGCGACGTGGGAGATCGCAGCGGTGACGAGCAATCCGGCCCACCAGCTCGAGAAGGAGATCCAGGCCCTCGAGAGCTCGAACGTCCAGGAGGATCTCGCCGCGCTCAAGGACAAGATGCGCAACATGGGCATGATCGAGGCGAAAGCAAGCGCGCATCAGGACGACTTGGCCGAGCTGAAGCAGAAGATGGCCGATGCCGAAGGAGCCAAGACGGACGCCCATGGTCAGACCGAAGCAGAACCCGAGCCACCGGTGGGCAAAAGCCCATAGACGCGCGACAGGCGCGCGCGCATCGCCCCCCCGTGGCGAGGTCGACGGCGGCGATACTTGTCGGGCTTTGGACCGGCTGTGGCGTTCCCGGATCGCCTTCGTGGTCCAGCACCGGCTTCCGCCCGCCTCGAGCGGCGGCCGAGACATGCTTGCCGCCCTATCCAACCTTCGAGGCCGGCCTATATTGGCTCTCTGATCTCGAGCGCAGCGCGATCTGCACCGTGGCCGTCGAGCGTGATGAATGCATCGTGTCGATCCTTCACGACTGCACCGCCGAATCTGCGCCTGGTCGGTCTTGGCTGGGGCGAGCGGGCGCCAGTGACCAAATCACATTCGCTCTGAATTATCCGCCCGAAGACGCCCCCGAGGGCCGCGATCCGGGGTGCTGCCGCGGCACCCTCGAGGCTTGGCGCGACGGCTCGGCCTACAGCCTCCTGGAATGCTCATCGTCCACCTGCGATGCCGAACCCGTCTCGATCCCAGACCACCTCGGGTTCTTCCTCGAGAAGCAGACACAACCCACGCCCTTCATCACGAAGACCTCCAGCGTCCTCGTCGGCGATGGCCCAATCCGCAAGATCCTCGCGCTGTCCACACGCGACGCGCGCGACATCGTCCTCGCCATCGCAACGTTCGCAGGCCGCCCATCGCTGTTCGCCTTCTCGCCGAACGACCCCAACGGACCGTCGGAACCGGTCCAGTTGACCTGGGAACCGGGCACCGAGACACAAGACGTTCAGATGGCCGAGGACCCCGAGCGCCGGGCCTTCATCCTCGCGAGCGGCGCGGCTCTCGCGCGTTTCGACACCGAGAGCATCCCGCTCGAGGACGTCCGCGCCAACGAGTCTCTCGTGGTCGGGGGTCACATCGAAGCCCTCGCGATATCCGGGAGTACCGTCGTCGTCGCAACCGCGACGACCACCCCGCCTGGCCATTTCCCGTCAGTCGAGTACGCCCTCACCGGCCGCCGTCTCCTGTCCCTCTCCGAGGTCGTGTTCACGGTCCAGCTGGCCGCGCCGCTCTTCGACCTCGTCCCCGTCCCCGACTCGACATCGACATGGATCGCCGTCGGACGCGAGGCATCCGACCTCGGCGAGAGCGCGATCGTCGGGATCCACGACGACGGTCAGTTGGACATTCTCGCCGTCGGGACTGACATACGAAACCTCCGGCGAATCAACGACACGACCCTTGCCTACACCGACGTGTGCGCCGAAAGCGTGCCGAACCGAACCTGCTACTTCGAGCTCTCACTGACGGAGGCCTTTACGGTTCGACGCCTTGCGGTTCCTGGCCTCGGCGCCATCGACGCCCTCGAGCTCATCCCGGACTCTTCGCTCATCGCGGCTCGCTCGGCCGGCGTTGTCGCCGTCATCGACCGCGCACACTGGCGACCTTGGATCGCCGGCTACGCCGCGATCGACGACAGTGAATTCGGGCCATTATTTTCAGCCTCATCGACGCAGATCTTCGCGGCCTCTCGCACCACCAACGCCATCGGCATCTTTGCGATCACCGCCCAAGCTGCGCACTGAGGTCCCCGATTGGCCGGCGAACGACGAACCGCCGGCCCAATGCGCGAACGAAGGCACCGACCGGCAGAACCAAGCTCCCGATCGCCACCGACAGTGCCCACTCAGACGACGACAGAGGCGTCGTCCGAAAGAAGGCGCCGCCCAGCTGGACGATCGCCACCTGTGCGACCAGCGTTACCACGACCACGAGCACAAACAGCGGGCTCTGGCTCAGTCCCCGAAAAGCACTCGCGTCAAAGCGCGTGGCGCGCGCGTTGAGTTCGTTGAAGAGCTGCATCATGACGAACGTATTGAAGACGAACGTCAGCCGTGAGTTCGACGCAACCGAAGCGGCCAGCACCCAGTCAGTCGCCATGATCACGACCAGCATCGCGACCATGACCGAACCCATCGCCAGGATCTGGATCCACATGGACGACGTAATCAGCGGCTCGTGTCGACCGTGGGGACGATGGTCGAGGAGGTCTCGAGTCGGCGCTTCGGTCGCCAGCGCGAGCGCGGCGAGCGTATCCATGATGAGGTTCACCCAAAGGAGCTGCACGGTATTCAATGGAATACCGAAACCCAAGACGGCAGCGAGGAACGCCGTCGACACGGCAACGACGTTTACGGTGAGCTGAAATTGAAGAAACTTCCGGATATTTGCAAAGATCGATCGACCCCACAAGATCGCGTCCACAATCGACGCGAAGTTGTCATCGAGGAGCACGATATCTGAGGCTTCCTTGGCCACTTCGGTGCCCGTGAGCCCCATCGCAAAGCCAACGTCAGCCGACGCCAAAGCCGGCGCATCATTCGTGCCATCGCCCGTGACCGCGACCACATGACGCGCCGCTTTGAGAAGTCCCACCAGTCGGAGTTTGTCGGACGGGACCGAGCGAGCGAGCACGCGCAAGCGGCCGAGATCACGCGCGACGTCCTCGTCGCTCATGGCTCGGAACGTAGGACCATCGACAACGATGTCGCCTTCCTTGATGAGCCCGATTTGCGTGGCGATCGCACGGGCGGTCAGAAGGTTATCGCCGGTCACCATCTTGACCTCGACGCCCGCCCGGAGGCTAGCGTCGACCGCCTCGCGCACGTCCTCGCGCAAAGGGTCGGCGATCGCGACGAGCCCGATCAGAACCAGGTCTCGCTCAAGACGTTCGGCGGCTGGGTCAACCATTGCGTCGGCCACCTCGTCTTTCTCGAGCGTCCGATAGGCGAGCGCGAGCGTCCGCGCACCCGTCCCGGAGAACGCCTCGAGCATGGTCATCGCTTCCGCGCGGCGCGTTGGAGAAAACGGAGAGACGCGGTCAGTGTCCGTCTCGAGAACGGACGACGTGCGATCGAGGATGGCTTCCGGCGCACCCTTGACGAGCAAACGGCGCCCGTTTCGGTCTCCTCGATGCCGCTCTTCGTCGCGTCGATCTTCTTCTCCTCGATCTTGTGCGGACGGCGGCTCGACCTCGACGAGCGTCGACATCCGCTTTCGTTCCGAAGTAAAACCGATCTGCCGCACGATGGCCGCAGACTTGCGGACCGCCGCCCAATCTTTGGCCCACGACGCGACCCACGCCAGGAGCGCGCACTCGGTCGGATTGCCGACGTAGTTCGTCGTCTGATCGCGTATTTCGATAAACGCGGTCGAATTCACGGACACGACCTCCGTGATGCGCTCCACGACCCACGGCGGGAGGTCGGCCATCTCGGGGGCAGCATCGAATCGTTTGCCGCCCAACCATCCTCCGACGACCGACATGCGATTCATGGTCAGTGTTCCCGTCTTGTCGGAGCAGATCACCGTCGCGGCACCCATGGTCTCGCAGCTCGCCAACTTTCGAACGAGGTTCTTGGCCCGGGCCATCTTTTGTACGCTGTAGGCCAAGCTGATCGTCACCGCGAGCGGGAGCCCCTCGGGAACTGCAACCACCACAATCGTCACTGCGATGAGCGCATACTGGAGAAGCGCACCGATCGTCTCCATCGTCGGCGCGAGCTGGATCTCGTTTCGCACAAACGAAGAGATCGCGAGCGCGCAGAAGGTCAGGATCGCGGAAGCGAGTCCGAACCAGCCAATGCGATCGGCGAGGAGACCGAGTCGCTCCTGAAGCGGCGTGGGCTCGTGCTCCACCTGCGATAAACTGAGCTGGAGTCGCCCGATCTCAGATGCGGCTCCCACCGCGGTCACAATCATGGCCCCGGAGCCCGCGGTCACAGTCGTACCGCCACGAAGCTCGACATCCTCGCCACCCTTCTCGACCGGCTCCGACTCACCGGTAAGGGTCGACTGGTCGATCGCGACCTCAACGCCACGGAGCAGCACGCCGTCGGCGGGGAGACGATCACCGGCATCGAAATAGGTCACGTCCCCCACGACGACGTCGTGTACGGAGCGCTTGCCGACTGTACCATCGCGCAGCACCTTGACAGGGACGTCGGCGCGAAGGGCAGACAACTCGCCAAACTTCTTCGAGGCACGCACCTCGTTGAAGGTCGTAACCAGGGACGCGATCCCGATCGCAGCAAAGATCGCAAATCCGTCCACGTAGTGGGGCGAATAGCCAGACTCGAAGGCCGCGCGAACGGCCTCGACGCCCAGCGACAAGACGGCCGCCCCCATCAGAATCAGCAGCGTCTTGTCTTTCAGGGAATCGAGGAAGATCGCGAACGCGCGCCGTGGCCTCGGCGCCGGCAGTCGATTCGGGCCGTGGCGGGCCAGGCTCTCCTCGGCCGCCGGAGAGGAGAGTCCGTGCTCCGGATCGACGCCCATCCGACGAGCATGCGCGATACCTTCAGCGACTTCTGGCATGGAGTTCGCTTCTACTCGAACGAGACCCGCTTGCGCACAGGAATCGATGCGCTGCCCATTCGGCACAACAAACCCCGAGAAGCCGCGAAAATGAGATCGTGACCAGCTTGAGAGCGGGGGTGAGCCAGACACCATGCGAATCCGCCTCCCCGCAAGCCACCGCAAAGGTCACGGCCAAGGCACTTCGGGGTATCCCGAACGAATTGGCCCCGTACTTCGATCTCGAAGGGCATGGGGACGTCAACGACCAAGCGGTCGCTGACGTCGTCGACTACTTCGACGGTGCCCCGCCGGGCGATCGCAACGGTATCATCGATGGTCGAGAGGTCGATGCGCTCCAGAATTTCGTTCGTCAGAAACAGGACTTGCGCCTAATCAACGCCTCGACATCTCAGCGCCTCGCCGAACGACTCCGGACGAAGATCAACTGCTGGGCCACCGAGAGCCAGGGCGATTTCGACCGCGCCGGCCGAATCCGCGATCGCGTGGAACGGCGGTACCAGGACTTTTCGCGCAACGACGCGCTGTTCTCCGACACCCTCTTCGTGGCGAGCAACCTGCTTCTGATCATCGGCTTCAGTCGGAAGTGGAACGTAGCCAGCGTCATGATTCCGTACGGAATCGTAGAAGGCGCGCGATGGATCCGCGGCCGAGACATCCTGGCCGACAAGGAAATGCGTGTGGAAGGCGAGTTCAAACAGGAGCGCGTGCGCAGCGAGAGCAAGGTTGCGGTCGCCGAGATCCAGAAGGAACTCCTCGATCTCGTCGATGACGTCGCGACTTCGCCCGCGGCCCTTCGGCAGCTCGACAGCGTGTTGGACGGACGACTTCGCCGCCCGATGCTTCCAACGGAGGACGAGGTCTACCGAGACTTCCTGATTCTACACGCCCGAAAGAACCATCGCCCGATCGTGGGATCGGAAGACAACTTGCGCGACTCCGGTCGGTACTATGAAGCGGGGGACATTTGGAATCCCCTTCGAATCTCGGGCTGGGCGATTGCGCAGGAACTCAACAAGCTGCCTGAAAAGACATACCGTCCGGTCGATACATCAGTCGCGACTGAGGATACCCGCGAACCAAGGACTCGATCGGTTTCGGGCAACACGTCGACGGTGCGAGCCGATAGTCAAGGTAAGTGATGGAACTCGCATCGCGCATCGTGGTCGGCGGTTTGGTCCTCTTCGGAGCAAACGTGCAGCCGTCCACGGCGGTGGCCGATGTGGGCGTCGTCGTCGGGCACGCGCGATCGGGGCGATCGGTAGGCAACCTTGGTCAAGGATTCGCCAAGGGGTGGCAGCCTCTTGACCGCTCGAGCGCCCTTGGCTTCACCGGGCCGTCGGGGGTCTCGAGCCCAAGCTGGCGAGAAGCCCCAAGTCGAGGCAATAGCCCCCAAAATACCCCGCGCTGGTCACGGCAGCCCACCTATGGCACGGCCTGGCGCCCACCGAACCGACGGCCGACTGGAACCCGAGCTCAGCTTGATTTGCGCTTGCCCCTCGAGGTCGCTCAGCCGCTGATCGACGAGGCGGCCCAGGAAACCGGGCTACATCCTGCACTCATCCGCGCCGTCATCGATACCGCTTCCTCCTTTCACCCGGGACGCACCTCGGCTTCGGGTAGGGTCGGGCTCATGCAGATTCCCCCGGAGATCGTGGCCCGCGACGGGATGACTCATCCCTACGATCCCCGCGAGAACATCTTGGCCGGTGCGCGCTATCTGAGTGAGCTGGTGCGCGAATTCGACTCGGTACGACTGGCGCTCGCCGCCTACGCAGAAACACCAGATCTCGTCCGAAAACAACCCGAGGGTGCGCGCCCCAAAGAGGACACGAGGTTCTTCGTGGCGGACGTACTTCGCGCCTACAGCAGCCTTGTGATCGTCTATCTCGACCCCAAACCCTAGAACCTGCTAGAACCACAGCGCGAACAGGAGTCTCCGCTGGCGAGTTCAAAACCCAACTTGGAATCGGTCGGCCCCTACCGCCTTCGACGCTCGCTCGTTCGGGTGGCCGGGATGGAATTCTTCAAGGCCCATGAGCACGATGGAACCCCGCGGCTTCTACAGCTCGCGCGGTGCCGCTTACCGGAGACCATCGAGGGCGAAGAAGCGTGGGCGAAGTTCGTCGAGCGACTTCCCGAGATCTCGCGTCAAGCAAGTGAAGCCGAGAACGTGCGCATCCTCGATCAGGGTGTCGTCGAGAGCGCCCATCGCGCGGAAGACGAAGGAGGAGAGCACGGCGTCGACCAAGGAGGCCGCGAACGCCTCGTCTACTGGCTCCTCCCTTGGTCTCCCGAAGCCGAACCGCTCGGACAAGCGCCCGAACCAGTCGCGGTCACTTCGGAGCCCCAGCTCGCCCGCATTGCGCAGACGCTTCTCGAACGGGTCAAGGCTCGACACCAAAGAGGGCTCGTCGATCCGCTGCTCTCGGCCGATCTCATGGTTCGCAGTGCCGCTGGTGAAGTTCGGTTCTGTGGCCTCTCCGTCCATGTTCCCGACGAATGGCTCATCGGCGCACCAGAAAGCGCGACCCGGCGCGCACCCGAGGAAATCTCGCGCAAAGGCCCCGTTCGCTCGGGAGACCTCTGGCGCGTTGGCCGTGCACTCGCGCGCTTCGCCGCCCCCCTTGGCGGACTGAGCAACGATTTCTCCCGAATCCTCGCGCTTCTCAACCACGCCGATCCAAGCTACCGCTACATCCGCCCGATCGATGCCCTCATCGACATCGAGAAGCTCGACGACCGCTCGACCGAAGATGCCCCGGACGCAACACTCGCGATCCCGGGGCCGATCGTGCGTGATAAGATCGAGGAGACAGCCCAGGAGGCCACACATCCCGGACGAAGCGCATCGAGCGCCCAAGACGTCCCGTCCGCGTCCGGTGCCGGCGTGCCGTCATGGGCCTACATGCTCACGCGAGAGCGCTTTGACCTACTCGTCCGCCTGATCCGGCGAGACCTCGAGGCCCGCGAGATCAACTTCCACATTGGCACCGGTGTCGTCGTCATCACGCCGATTTCGCGCGACAGGACCTACGAGTTCGACCTCACCGAGCTCGCTCGAACCGTAAGCAGCCACGAGCCCGCACGATGGCCAGGCCTCGTCGGTGACTACTTCGACGCACGACTAGCGCAAACCACGCCCCCCCCGGAAGCGGCGGCGCCGGAAGCGGCGGCACCGGAGGCGGCGCCAGCGGCATCACGGCAGGCATTCGCCTCACCCACGCCGACGCCACCCGCACCGTTCGGCATCGCCCAAGCCGACACGATCGCCGACCAACAACTTCCCGAGGCCATTCGCGCCGCGGCCGACGAGGACAACCCAACGATCCTCAACTTTCCGCGGGCGGCCCTTCAAGCCGCGCAGGAAGCGACGCGACTCCGACCATCCGTGGCGTCATCCACCTCGGAGATCAGGCGGCGCAGCACGCTCAGCTTCGTCGATCCGGGCGATCCGCTCGCCGATATTCCAGCCACGAGCACCACCACCGGCCCGCTCGCTCAACCTGCGCATCGCCCCACGATCGCACCGAGCGACACCGTCGTGCTTTCGGCACCGTCCCGGGACATCGGGGCCACAGAACGCCCGTCTTCAGCCGAGACCGCGACAGCTGAGTTTGATGCGCCGAGACCCAAGTCAGCCGAACGCGCAGAGTCCAAGTCAAGGTCAGAGTCAGACTCAGAGTCGGAGTCGGCCAAGGACGAGTTCGAGGACGAGGACGACGCTTTCGACCCATTTGCCGCGCGTCGAAACCTCTTCGCCATCGTCGGTCTCGCGTTGCTCGCGATCGCCGTCGCTGTCGCCGTGCTGTTTCCGGAGTTGATCACCAGCGTCTCGATCGAATCCGACACGCCATTTTCAGTAATCTCGGCCGACAACGAGGTTGTCGTGGATGCCGACCCGCCCGGCGCCGAGATCGTGGGCGAGATCGACGGCCGCGTTCTCGGCACCGCGCCGGTACGGATCCTCGTTCCCCGGCGTCAGCCAACCGCCGTCCTCGTGGGTGCGCCCGGCTACGCGCCGCAACGGCTCTTGCTGCCCGATCGAGGGCGCGTCAGCACGACCCTCGAGCGCATCGACCCGGACGCATCGTGCGAAGTCGTCCCCGACATCCCTTCTGGAGCCCAGCTCGAAGGCATCGCGGCCACGATCGGCGTCGGTGCGCGCGTTCGGGTCCCCGGCGCCGCCATCGTCCGGGCGAAGAATGTGCGCGGCGCGTGGATTCTTCGGTGTCCGTCGATGGGCGGCCCTCAGGCGCCTGCCCTCGACCGACGAAGACAATTCACGTCCGTCAATCTCGACATCACCGAGCCGGAAGGCATGGCCGTTCGCATCGACGACCAACCAGCCGGCGTCGTGCCGATCTCAGTCGAGATTCAGAGAGGCTTCGTCGAGGTCAACTTCGATGTCGGCGGCCGGTCGCAGAAACGTTGGGTCGCGGCCATGACCGACATTGCGCTGCGACTGGACGGAACCACCGCGTCCGTCAACGACAAGTAGCGCCCTGGCGCCGAAAGACCCGGGTCAAAGCGTCACCACTTCGGCCGGGTGGTACTGGCTTGGTGGTACTAGCCCTCAAACAAGCGAGAAAATGGGCCCGAGTCTGTCATTGTCGTTGACCTCCATTCTCGGTTCATGGTGCGCGCCGACCAGGCTGAGCACCCTGCTCAACACGGCCTGATGCAAGTTCAGAGAGCGTCGAGCAGGCGTTGCCACCCGAGAGCACGGGTCCGCCTTCGTTCACCTGGGTCGCAGACTTGAGCCGACTCTTGATCTTGATCTTCTCAGCCTCGATGCGTCGTCGTATGTTCCTGTTCATCCGAAAAGCCTTCCGGGGATCAAGTTGTTCTCACAAGGACACTCGAATTATCGAAAGCTTTTCGTTTTTGATCCGTGAACAGAGCGCGGGGCGCGCTTGTTTGAGGACTAGCTGGGCGGGAGATGCTCCGCCGACCGCGCACCCGCCCCATCGAGATGGGTCAGCTTGAAGACCCGATGAAGTCTCAACAGTTCGACGACCGTGGTCACGGCCGGGCTCGGATTGAGGAGTTCGAGCGGGCTGACGCTGGGATCCAGGCGCTTCTGCAGACTCACCAGCGCGCCGATGCCCGAGCTATCGATGAACTCGACGTTCGTGAAATCAAGAGAGACCCTATGAATGCGTTCATTCCACCGCTTGTCGATCTCAGTGCGGAACTGGCTCGCGCACGAAACATCGAACTTGGCGCGCGCAACCGCGATTCGGAGCGCCACGCCATCGTCGCTGAAGTCGAAATTGAAGAGCTTGGATGGTTCAGCCACGGCTGGGGAGGGAGTTTACGGGGCGAACATCCCGCCGCCTAGCCCCAACCGCAACATTGTTCGGAGGACATTGACTGAGGGATTTTATACCCTTAGCTTTGCCCAGCTTGCGACCGGAACCCCGATTCGATTCCGGCGGGGTGCTCGACCGCTGGGAGACGCCGCTCGATCCACGCCGCATCCGGGCGTGGCGACGTCGACTACTATACAAACGTATAGTCTGGAGGCTGACATTTGGCTTGGCGTCGAGCGTAAAGCGCGCACTCGACGTCCTGGGGAGCGCCTGCGCGATCCTGACCTTCAGCCCGATCTTCCTGGCTTCAGCCCTCCTGGTCAAACTCGAGGACGGCGGGCCGATCACCTTTCGGCAGACGCGCATCGGTCGAGGCGGCCGCCCTTTCAAGATGCTGAAGTTCCGATCGATGGTGCCCAACGCCGAAGCGATCAAAGCCAAGATCATGGCCGACAACAAACACGGAACCGAGGGCGTAACGTTCAAGATGGCCGACGATCCGCGGGTGACGCGGGTGGGCCGCGTCCTTCGGAAATACTCGATCGACGAGTTCCCGCAGTTTTTCAACGTGTTCTTCGGGGAAATGTCCCTCGTTGGACCTCGCCCATCCTTGCCGCAGGAGGTGACGCGATACAAAGCCTGGCAGCTGCGACGGCTGAAGGTGAAGCCCGGCATCACCTGCCTGTGGCAGATTGGCGGCCGCAGTGACATCGACTTCGAAGGGCAGGTTCGGCTCGACCTCGAATACATTGCTTCCGAGAGTCTCTGGACGGACCTCAAGATCCTGCTCAAGACTGTGCCCGCCGTGATTTCGGGGCGCGGGGCCTACTAGCGCCCGATCTCGAACCCTCGTGCGCATGGACGAATCCGGCTGAGTCAGACTGTATGACCGACCAAGAACACGAACCGCGCCCCACCAAGCCACTCATGTTGCTGCTCCCCGACTGGCAGCACCTCGACACGGTACGTCGCGCGTCGGTGCCGTTCGTGTTGTGGCAGGTCGGCGATCAGCCTCTCCTCTTCCACTGGCTCGACTACGCGGTCGATCGCGGGCACGACTTCGTAACCCTCGTCTGCGGTGACCGCCCGGCCGAGGTTCGGGCCGCGATGGAAACGGCAGCGCTGTGGCCCATCCGATGGACCGTCGTCCCGGTCATGAAAGCCGAGACGATGGAGTCCGCGTATACCGTGAATCGCTTGCCCGATACCTTGGGTCGACCCGCTGCGCCCACGCCAAAAGATGGCTGGGCGCTCCTCGATCTGTGGTTCCGACTTCGACGCGAGTGGTTCGATCTGATGGCCTCGTCCGAGATGGAAGGGATCCGGCTCATCGCCGTCGGTCGCTACTGCTCGATCCATCCCACCGCAGAGCTCCGCATGCCGCTGTGGATCGAAGACCACGTCCACATTGGCCCGAACTGCGTCATCGGCCCGAACGTCAATCTAGGCAAAGGCACGATCGTCGAGGGTCCGTCGGTCATCGAGAACGCCGTCATCACGGAGTTCACGTATCTCACGGGTCACACTGAACTGACTGATGCCTATCTCGACGGCGGCCTGCTTCTGAATCTTCGACATCGCGCGCGCATCGACTGCGTCGAAATGCTGGTCTCGAGTTCGCTCAGGCAGCCCAACGAACGCCCCCGCATCCTTGAACGGATCGCGGCCTTCGCTGGATTCGTCGCCTTCACCCTCGCCGCCGCACTGATACCCCACCGAGCCGGCCCAACAAAGACGTTCTCTTCGTTCAAGGGGCGCACGATCTCGGAGACGACCGGTCCGCTCTGGCGACGACGACGGCGCTGGCTCCTCGAGGTTGTGAGGGGAAGAATGCGCCTGTTCGGCATTTTGCCTCGTTCACGAAGCCACCTAAACGGTGTCTCTGCAGACTGGCGCGAGATTCTCGAACGCGCGCCGGCCGGCGTTTTTTCTTACGCCGACCTACACGGGGCCCACAGCGCGGACGACGAGATGGAAGCGATCCACGCAGTCTATCAGGCGACCTCCGAGCGCAGTGAGATGCGCCAAGTGTTTCGGAGTAGCTTGTGGCGACTCTTGACCATCGACCCCGACGCCCACCGCGACATGACCTCGGCGATCGAGGACGTATCCGGCGAAGCTTAGGGCCCGATCAGCAATAGGTTGCGCATTCTCGCTGGTTCTCGTCGCGCCAACGTCTTCATCACCCAACCCTCGGCCCACAGAATCGGCCCAAAGAAAGCCTGCTTGCGTCGCGCCAACACCTCGGTCATTGAGCGCTTTTCGAGATTCAAGCCCCGTGAAAAAGTGCAGGCCATGGATGCGCGCCCTCTCGGTTCACGCCCGGTGCCTGGTGCAAGAGCGCCCTTCTCTCCGAAGCTGATTGCGCCCTCGTCCACGCGCTGGCTCATGTTCGCTGGGTGTCTTCCATGGCTCGTCATGTGTCAGCCCAATCCACCAGCATCTGCCCCAAGAATCGATGGCTCGAATTCAAACATCGACGCAGGAACGAGCTCACCTGAACCGTCCGACGGAGGCGGGGACCGTGACGCGGAAACAGGGACGTTCGACGCTCGCCCGCCGCACAGCGCAAAGGACGCTTCAGCGCTCGACGCCGACGGGCCACGCGCGGACGGCGGACCGGACGGCGGTCCCATCAACGACGGCGGTCCACCCGACGCGCTTGCGACGTGCCCGTCCGGACCCGCGCCGGCATGGATCGAGGTCTACCCCGGCGGAGCCTCCCTCGCCGCGCGATGCGACCGCAACATGGTCGTCGTCGAAACGGTCGGGGCGCATATGCTCAAGCTCGCGTACCGCGCCTGGGGAAGCGAAGCCCCGCGATCCTGGGTTGTGCCGGACGGGCATCCAGCGCCGCCCCCGACGCGCATCGGGCGCGATGGAGACGCCGCCATCTTCTGCACCCCCGAGCTCGTGGTTCGAATCGAACCCGAGCGGTGCGCCATCGAGGTGACGGATCAAGCTGGACACACGCTCCTCAAGGACGATGGCAACGGCTTCGAGCGCGCGTCCGTCACCGTCGATGAGCGCGAAAAGCCGATCGCGCGGCTGACGCGCGCAGCGCCCGCCGACGAGCACTACTACGGCCTTGGGGAGCGAACGGGCAGCCTCGACCGTCGCGGGCGACGCTACATATTCCAGAACACCGACGCCTATGACCATGCGTACGGTGGATTTCCACCTGACGCCGACCCCCTCTATCTTGGCGTGCCGTTCTTCGTCGGGCTCCGCGAGGGCGTCGCCTATGGCCTATTCACCGACACGCCAAGCTTCATGAGGTTGGACCTGGCCGAGACGGACGCGACCCGCTACACGATCGAGGCCGAAGCCCGAAGCTTAGAGCAATACCTCATCCTCGGCCCGCGCGTTCACGATGTTCTGAAACGCTACACCCAGCTCACCGGACGCATGCCGATCCCTCCCCGCTGGTCGCTCGGCTACCATCAATCTCGCTGGGGCTATTCACCGGCCGAACGCGTCGTTGAGCTCGCGCAAACGTTTCGGCGAAAGTCACTGCCCGCCGAAGCGTTGTGGCTCGACATTCAACACATGGACGGCTTTCGCAACTTCACTTTCGATCCGTCCACATTCCCCGATCCTCAGGGCCTCGCCGAGACGCTCCATCAGCTCGGTTTTCGGTTGGTGACCATCGTCGACCCCGGAATCAAGATCGATCCCGAATGGCGCGTCTATGCCGACGGCGCGCGAGACGGCCATTTCATCCTCGACGACTTGGGTGAGCCTTGTGCCGGCCTCGGCTGGGCAGGACCGTCGGCCTTCGTCGACTTCACGTCAGGCTCCGCCCGCGCGTTTTGGGCCCAGGAGATCGCAAGGTTTGCGTCGATCGGCATCGATGGCATTTGGCTCGATCTCAACGAGCCCACCACCTTGCCCGAGAGCGGGCGTGGCAACTCCCTCCCCGAACACCTGCCGGTGCGCGCAGACGGTCACCCGGAAGGCGTTCGAACCGGCGAAGTGCGCAATATCTATGGTTTGCTCGAAGCAGCCGCAACCTACGCGGGTCTCAAAGCGCTGCGTCCGAGCGAGCGACCTTTCATTCTTTCGCGATCCGGCTATGCCGGAATCCAGCAGTATGCCGCGGTCTGGACGGGTGACGCACCAAGCACCTGGTGGAGCCTGGAGCAGAGTCTGCCCATGATGCTTGGCCTTGGCCTTTCGGGCATACCGTTCATCGGAAGCGACGTCGGAGGCTACTCGGGCCACGCATCGGCCGCGCTGTTTGCACGATGGATGAGCCTCGGTGCGCTCTCCCCGTTCTTCCGCGGACACGTCACCACGAACGTCAACGATCAAGAGCCGTGGGCGTTCGGCGCCGAAGTCGAGACATTGAGCCGCGAGGTCATGCGCACCCGCTACCAGCGCATGCCCTATCTCTACAGCGTGTTCCGTGAGGCCTCCCTCACCGGCATTCCGATCCTTCGTCCAATGCTCCTCGAGTTCCAAGACGACGCGATCGCCACCCATATCGACGACCAGGCGATGCTTGGGCCATCGCTTCTCGTCGCGCCGATTCTCCGAGAGGACGCGACCGATCGAGACGTCTACCTGCCGGCAGGGCGTTGGCTCGACGCGACGAGCCTCGCCGCCTTTGATGGTCCGACGACGATCCGAGTCCACGCACCGCTGAGCGCGGGCAGCCCAACGTTTCTCCGCGCGGGCGCGCTTGTCCCGCGGTGGACAGATGCGAACAGCACCACCCCGCCACCAGAGACGACGCTGGAGCTCGACGTCTTCGCGAGCCCCGCGCCCCGATTGCAGATGGGTGGACGAACCAAGGCGGCGGAAGCCGCGGCGGGCCTTGCGTCCTCACCTTCTTCGTCGTTGGCAACGTCGTCCTTCTTCGACCTTTACGAGGACGACGGCCTCTCCTTCGACCACCTGGAACAAGACGCGTTTCGAGCCGTTCGCTACACGCTCGAGCCCCAGGTGCGAGGCGCACGTCTAACGGCCTCCCGCCTCGGTGGGCAACTGGCGACGCCCAAACGCCGGCTTCTGATCCGCTGGCTACGCATCGACAACGCCCCAGAAATGGTCAGCCTCAACCATGTCCCGCTCCACCCTTCCGACCTCGCTCCGGGTCTCGACGAGGGGCCTTCGTGGCGATACGACGCGCAGCGCCGAATCCTCACCGTCGCCCTCCCCGACGTCGATACCTTCGAGCTCACGCTGAGCTATGATCCGGATTTGACCGTACTGAGACCAACCATCCTGGTCCCGGTCGAGGTCCAAGTGCCTGAATCCACGCCTGAAGGCGCTATCATCCACATCGCCACCTCGAGCCAGGGCTGGCGCGCAAACCCTCTATCCCCGGCCGAACAAGGGAAGGCGACGGGCTTCGTAGAGGCCGAACTCGGCGCGTGGTTCGAATACAAGTACACGCTGGGAGACTGGACGACGGTCGAGAAGACCCTGGACTGCACCGAGAGATCGAACCGCGAAGGGCTCGCGGCCGCGCAGACGGTCCTGAAAGACGAGGTCGCCCGCTGGCGCGGCGACTGCCCGTGACGCCGCCGCAAGCATCCCCTGGATCTCTCTGAACATCCTTTGCTAGGGTCCATGACCACAGGTGAGCGCCCCCAAGACGAGAGGTCACAATCTACTTGACCGGGGGCCAACCCTCGCCGGCGATTCCTTTGATTTGCATCCCGAGGACCTCCGAGAAGGTCCTCGACGAAAGAAGTCGACGGGCCGGGCCCCGCTGCTCATCGGGCTGCTGGTCGTGATCCTCGGCGGGTCCGCGGCCGCGCTGTATTTCCGCGAAACGCCGGCGCCCATTCCCCCGCCCCCGCCCCCGCTCACCCCCACGACCACGCCCGGCGCCCCCGGCGCCACACTGACGCTCAAACCGGTCGAAAACCGTCCGAGCGCCGCGTCGTCCGCCCGCGAAGTGCCTGCGGCCGCAGAGGCCACGACCCCGACCGCACCGCGGCCAGCGACCGCGCAGCCGTCGTCAACGGCGCCGGCGCACCTCTCATCGGGCGCGCCCTCGCGCCCAGAGACCGCGCCCGCCGCCAAGGCCACGCCCTCGCTGCCCGCGCCAAGACCGGATGCCAAAGCGCAAGCCAAGCCGGAACCGCCCCCAGAAGCCGCCTCGTCATCCTCGGCTGCGTCCCCGGCGGCAGCCAAGCCGTCCTCCAAGCCGACACCCAAGAAGCGAACGCCGCGCCGACGACGAAAGGCGCCGAAGAAGACCGATCGGGCGCTCGACAGCGCCATGGACCGACTGCTCAGCGCACCGCCTTCGGCGAGCGGCGACGACTGAGCCTGTCCCGGACCGAAGCCCGAAGAGCGAAGAGCGAAGACCCGAAGTCGGCGGCGCCTGTCCGGACCTTCCGTGTGACAGCCCGGATATCCGAACATGTTGCGCAACACCGCACGATAACGGCTTGTGATTACAAGTCTTCGCAACGAAAAACAGTCTGGCACGATGTACGCATCCGATGCCGACATGCCGCTGGACACGAGGCAGCTCCGCCTGCGCGCCGTATGCGACACCGAACCCACACGTCTCGTCGACCCTTCGACTCTACGAAATCGGTCGGTGAGCGCGAAACATCATCGAATCATCGCCGAGGCCCACACCACGTTCGGTCCGCTCTCTGGGGACGATCCGCGCGACTCGAGTCTCAAGGTCCTGCCTTCACCGGGAAGCTCATCGGCGAGCCGTTCGGTGGTCATCCGCCGTGCCTTCAAACCGACGCCCATCCAACCCCCGCCACCGCCCAAGCCTCAGCGACCGACGCCCCAAGTGGTGTCGTCATCGGAGGCCCGCGCCCATCAAATCGCCTACGCCCTTACCCAGATGGAAGACCTCGACATCCCCCACGACATCGCACCCAAGCGAAATCAACGCATCATTGTGACTGAGCCTCTGGTCCGAAGTCGCCGTCGCCGTCGCGTCGAAACGGACCATCTGTTCACGGGAACGGACATCGCCATCGAACAGTGCGGGATTCACACGAAGATTTCTGCCACCAAGATCATCGAGCTCGATCCAAACTCAAGATCATCGCGCGCAAAGATCGCCCCGCCGCATGATCGGTCGACATCGCGCGCTTCACCCACTTCGCGTATACGGACGACCTCTTCACTGCTGTGCAGACTGAAGCAGTGGTGCCTGCGCTTCCTCACGTGGCAGGACCATGGCGGGCCTCGCTCACCGGACAGTCGCGGCTGAGCTCACCGTGCCGCTTCGCTCCCGGACCAGGGCGACGAGGTCTACGAGCACGGATGTCCCTTCCTCCAGGAAGGCCTTATCCATCGCCTCCACTTCTTCCTTGTTCTCACCGTCCGACGCACCCTCGCCATCGAGGTCAGCGCCCACACCGGCCGGCGCGGCGACCTTTCCCTTGGCTGCGCCCGCCTCATCCTTCGCCTTCTTGGCGTCCCGGGCCTTATTCAGCATCTCTCCTACGCGTACCACCCCGCGCTTGCGACTCTCCTCGCGGAGCTCCTCCTCGATCTTCTGGAGTGTGGCATTTCCAGCCACTCTTTTCGCCGATCGGTCTTTGAGAACCTTCAGCATACCTGGCTCGAGACGTACCCAGCGCGAAGCACCATTTTCGCCCTCGACACTGTCCGTCGCGAACGTGGGAATCGATTCTGGAGGCAACGAGTATTCCAGCTCCTTCTCTCCAATGTCCGATCGATTGAAGATCGATGGGACCCGGACATCCGAGAGAACGCCTCGCTGCTGAGTAGACGCCCCCGAGGGAAGAAAGAACATACCGGTCGTAACCTTGATGGCCCCAACCCCTCCCGGCAGCGTGTTGAGAACCTGTACGGTGCCTTTCCCAAACGTGTGGTCGCCGCCGACAATCACGGCCCGGCCATAGTCTTTGAGCGCACCGGCGAGAATCTCGGCCCCCGATGCGCTGAGCGGGCTCGTAAGAACGACGACCGGTCCCGCATAGTCGACGACGTCGTCGTCGTCTTCCAGCACTTCGACCTCCCCGTCAAAGGACTTGGTGGCAACGATCGGACCGCTTCTCACGAACAATCCGGAAATCTCCACGGCATCTTTCAAAAGACCGCCGCCGTTCTTGGATAGATCCAAGACGACCCCATCCACATGATTCTTAGCGGCCTCTTCGAGAAGTTGTTTGACATCTCGGTAGGAGGACCGTCCGTGCTCATCGCCCCCGTAGAATGACGGGAGGTCGATCACCGCCACCTTGATGGGACGTCCGCCGAGCTTGCGGCAGAGGAATTCGTCGTTCGCGTTTTTCGGCTTGGCGTTCTCGCCCTGTTCGCAAACGGGCGCGCGCGTTTCATAGGTGATCTTGGCCGCTTGTTCTTTGACGTCGATCTGGTCGCGTACGATGGTCACGGGAAAGCTGTTCGTCGTCTTCCCTTCGCGCAGGACCGTCAACGTCACCTTCGTGCCCTTCTTGCCTCGAATAAGCTCCACGACGTCGCGTAGGGCCATATCGATAACGTCCACGGGATCCTCTCCGTCCTGCGCCACGGCCATGATCTTGTCCTGCGGTCGGAGCTGCCCTTGCTTCTCAGCTTGGCCACCCGGCACGAGCGACTGAATCACAGTGAAGCCATCCTCGGAACGCAACACCGCGCCGATGCCTTCGAGCGAAAGCCGCATGTGAATCTGGAAGTCTTCGAGCGATCGGGCCGTAAAGAAGGTCGAATGCGGATCGAGCGAACCCGCATAGGCCTCGGCATACAAGGACGGGAGCTCGCTGTCCGATAGATATTCCTGCTGTCGCTTCGTCGCCAACTCGTAGCGATGGATCAGTCGCTTCTTGGCGGTCTCGAGGTCGTTACCGGCGATCAAATAATTGGCGACTTGAAATTGGACCATCTTCGATACGATGTCACGGCGCTCCGCTGCCGTCTTTGGGTACCCGCGCTTCTCGGGATCGAGGACGAGTTCCACGCTGCGATCGAGCTTGAACCGCCGACCGCTCAACAGCTTGCGAACAAACTTCTCGTCTTCTTCCACCCGCTTGATCGCAAGCTTGGACGCCTGCGTTAAGACCGCACACGAACCGAACTTGATGCTCTTGAAGACAGCCGGGAGCTCCTTGCGAAGCGCTTCGACTTCCGAGGCAAGAAGAAGCGTCCGAGATGGGTCGATCCGCTTGATGAATTCCTCGACCGTGCGCTCCGCCGCAACGTTACGAACTCGTCGACCGGCGTAGTGAATCCGCTCGAAGGATTCGAGCAGGCGTGGAAGGTCCGCACACCCCAAAACCGGAGCCGAAGGCGTCGCCGAGAGGAGGTAAGCCGTAAACAAGAGACCGATAGGCATCGCTCATAGTTGGGTAGCACGACGGCGGCCCTCCCGCCTCGCTCGTGACCGACATCGCACCCCTTCAAGGCACGCCGCGCCGGTCTATCCACTGTTTACCCTACATACAAACACCGCCATCGGCTCTCGAGTTACTGGTTTTCACGCCTAACCGTCGCTTCTCACACCCTCGGGCTTCGCGCGTCCCTCCTTGAATCCGGAGGCCGTCTGGATCCCAACCACCGCCCGCTCGAAGAACTCTTCGCATTTCGTGGCGCCGACATAGGCAAACGCGGACCGCAAACCGGTGAGGATCTCGACGAGGATCGCGCCCACACTCTCGCGCCCCTCCCGCAGATACACGCGCGAGGTCGAGATGCCTTCCTCGAAGAGCAGACGCTGCGCCTGCTCGAACCGCCGGAGACCGGTCGTCCGATCGCTCACGGCGCGCGCGCTCGCCATGCCATAGTTCTCTTTGTACAAGAGACCTTCTCGGTCCTCTTTGATATCGCCCGGACTCTCGTAGGTTCCCGCCAACAAAGTCCCGATCATCACGCGGGATGCGCCGGCCGCGAGGTAGAGCGCCACGTCTCGCGAAAATTGCACGCCGCCGTCGGCCCACACATGCTTGTTGCGACGACGGGCGGCCTCGGCGCACGCGCGCACGCTCGAGAACGTTGGTCGTCCCACGCCTGTCTGCATCCGCGTCGTACACATCGCGCCAGGGCCAACGTTCACCTTCACGATGTCGGCGCCCGCGTCGCACAGGGCCTCGGTGCCTTCCGCGGTGCAAACATTCCCGGCCACGACCGGCACCACCGTCCCGATCCGTTTTCGCACCGCCGCGATGGCCTCCAGCATCTTGCGCTGATGGCCATGCGCGGTGTCGATCACCAAGACGTCAACACCGAGGTCGACCAATCGCGCGGCATGGTCGGCCACCGAGCTCGAGATCCCAATCGCCGCCGCAACCATCAGCGCTTGCGTAGGTTCGCGCACCGACGGCCGCATGACTTCGAGGCGAACCGCATCATCGCGGGTGAGAATGCCAACGAGCACACCCACGCCATCCACCACCGGAACCGCCTTCAACCGCTCGGCCTCCATCAAGTCATAGGCCTCACGATTGCTCGTATCCTTCGACACCGTCACCAGACGACGAGACATGACCCGTTCGACAAGGGTGTATTGGTCGTGATCCCGGATATCGGCGCGCGTAAGAATCCCAATCAACCGCTCCGTCTCATCAACAACCAGGACCATATCGTGGGCTCGCTTGCGAATGATCCCCTGGACGTCTCGCAGTGTGGCCTCTCGCGTCACGCACAACGGCGTATCGAACCGAACGTGCGCGCGCTTCACGTGCCGAACGATCCGCTCGACCGTCCGCAAATCCATGTCTTGCGGGAGGACGCCGAGTCCGCCATAGCGCGCCATCGTCTCGGCCATCCGCTTGCCCGTCACGGCGTTCATGTTCGCCGCCACGACCGGGTGCGACCCCCCCAAGAAGTCAGCGGGGGTCAGGTCGACATCGAGGCGCGAAGCGCCGTCGAAACGATTCGGCACGATAAAAACATCAGCCAGCGAAACCTCGAGCGCTTCATCGTGCTCCGGGTGAAGAAACCGCATAAGTGGAGACCTCTTTGTCCATTGGCCAGTGGCGTTTGTCCAACTTCCCGGAGACAAAGAGGGCAGGAACGAAGGTCGTACCCTCAGGAAAAGGCGCATTTCCCAGCTTCTCGGTCGAGAGGGCACCCGACACCCCCGCCTCGAGAGGCAGCCTCAAGAGTCCGATCAAGGTCTCACCCTGCTTGGCAAGCGCGTACACCACCCCATCCGTCGACGGGCCCGACGAGATCATGCCCTCGAGCATCCGCACGCCGTCCTTGTCGGCGACCGTCGTCAACGCCAAACCCGCACCAACATCCGGTCCTTCGATAGGCCCCGCCGCTTCGAGTCTTGCCGCCAGGAATCGCGCGAGCTGAGACGCGTACACGTTGTTCGGCGACCGGCTCAGGATCCCCGCCTCGCGCGCGATCGCCTCATCGAAAGCGCCTAGCCGGTACTCGAGCGTCGCCACGGTGTCTTCGATCCCATCTCGGGCGTTCGGCTCCGACATCGCCGCCCATGCCGCTTTCGCCGCGGCGAGTGCAAGCTCGAGATCGCGTCGAGATGAGCTCGGATCGATCGCGACCAGCCAGGCGAATTGATTCTTGCCCATGGCATCCAACAGGTCGCTGCGTTCCAGCATTTGTGTCGCGCGCTGAAGGCCCGTGTACCGAGGATTGAAGTAGTTCACCGCCCCCAACCCAACTCCGGTCACGAGCACAATCACCGTAAGACCGGCCAGAGCACGCACATACCACGGCGCATGCTTCGTGGGCGGAAGCGATATCCGAGTCGGAAGCACAACCCAAGTCGCCAAGACACCACTCAGCAACCCGCCAACGTGCGCCGCCATGTCGATGTACGGGAGCGACATCCCGAACTGGGCGTTCGCCTGAATGATCCCGATCGGCAGCGCCGCATTGACGCCCAGGGTCACGACCCACCAAAAACGGGTCTGCCGGAAGGCAGCCGGGACCATTTTTCGGATGTGGAGAAGCAAGAACGATCCGAGAAGCCCAAACGCAGCGGTCGAGGCACCAAGCGAGATGCTGCTCGCATTCCATGCGACGGAGACGACCGATCCCCCGATCGCGGACATCACGTATACGAACAGAAGCCGGTGAGATCGAATCGATCGCTCGATGACGCTCCCCAAATTCCAAATCGCAACCGCGTTCAAGAACAGGTGGAGCGGAAATCCGTGCAAAAAATTGGCGGTCACGAGCCGGAAGACCTCGCCCGATCGCACCAAGATGGGCGAATTGGCACCGAGCGCCAACAGTGTCAGCCCGGTCATGTCCGTGAACGCGCCCGAGAGATCCTCGAGTCCGTAGCCCACGACGAGGAGCAGCAGCAAGACCTGGGTGACGGGCGTACGCCCCTGCGGAATGAACGACAGCGCCTTCGCGCGTCGTTCGAAGAGCTCGAGGCGTTCCGCGCCATCCGCGACAAACGCCGTGACCCGCGCACGAACCTCGGTCATGAGCCGCTCAACATCTTCTTGGGTCGCAAAAGCGGCCACCGGAATGACGACGCGCCCGTCGCGCGTCCCGATGTGGAGATAAGCCTCTCGCCCGTGCTGCACGACCGCCAGATCCACCAGGTCGCGGAAATGAAGCGCAACCTCGCCTTCGCCGCCAGCAGCCACCACGAGCCGATCCGGGAAGACCTCCAGCCAGGGCGCCGGCTGCTTCGCATGCCGAATCAAGACATAGGCCATGCTTCCCAAGGCTGCGATCAGTCCGACGAGGGCAAACGTGGCAGGAGCGATGCTGGCCGCCACCGCAGGCCTCAGAACCACCGCAAGAACGAAGACGAGGACCAGGATCGGTACCCCTCTTTGGACCGCACTGCTCAGGCCGGGCTTTTGTAGCTGGAATCTGTAACTCGGCACCCTTCCGACCTCGTGGCCGAACCTATGCATCATCGATCGTCGCGGTCACGCCCAAACCGCAGCGCGTCGCCCCGAGCATCGAGGCTACGAGGGCTTTCGGCGATGGGGCAACCTGGAGTAGACCCGTGAACGGACCGCGCATGCGCCTTGGACTCGTAAGCTTGCTGCTGCTGGGTATCGACGCGCCGGTCACCGAAACCCGCGCCGCACTCGAATCTGCGCCTCAATCTGCGCCCCAATCTGCGCCCACAACAAAGCCGGCGCCGCCTGCCAAGCCAGCGCCAGCGCCAGCACCCCTGTGGTCCCTGCATCTCCTCCAACGCCTACGGCAAGCATCGGTCCCCGAATCGCTGACCCGTTCCTTGCTGAGAGCCCCCGATCTTCCATCAGACGCGCCGAACCAGTTCGCCGCCTACGAGGCGCATTTCATGGCGGGACTTGAGCTTCGACTCAGTGATGGCCTCTTCGTCGAGCTCGGCCTTGACTCAGGACTCTTCTCCGCAAGCGCTCATGGCGTCACCCTCGACGGGCGCGCACCCGCCGAAGTCGTCGCCGAAACGCTCATGCTTGGCGAAACGTTCATCGCGGCGCAAGTGGGTGAGGCGGGCGCACTCGAGATCCGCCTCGGAAAGCTTCGCCCCCATCTGGGCGAAGGCGCCATCTTCAGCGCGTATGGGTTTGGTCTCTTGGCGGACCTCGACCTGACGCTACTCGACGCGCCCAAGCGCCTTCCTCTTTCGTTTCGAGTTCAAGCCTATCTGCCGGATGGAACCTTCTCAAGGCGTCTCAAACAAAGCCCCATCATCGAAGCCGAAGCTGCGCTCCACCTCGGCCGCAACACCGAAGTACGACTCATCGGCGCACTCTTCTTCGACACCCAAGATGTCCTCGCCCAACTTCTTGGCGAGGCCTTTGGCCGCGGCCGCCTGGAAGCGTTTGGCGACCAGGCCGCCACCATCGCCTCCAACTTCGAGGCAGAATTCGGACCCCTGTTCGCCGACGAGATCGATCAGATCCTGCTCGACTACGTCGATGCGGCGACAGAGGCCTACAACGCAGGCGACATAGGTTTCCAGGTACGGTCGAGCGGATTCCTTGCGTGGACGGGCTTGAGCCTCCGCTGGCGAGTCCAAAGGGAACTCTCCGTGCAACTCACAGCGTTGGCGAGCTTCGGCACGAGCGATCTTCGCGTGTCGCCCGATGAAGCCCACCGCGCCTTCATCCTCGAGGCTTCGACCCGCCGCCTTCTCCCGGCGCTCACAACAGCCATCGAACGACGACGCCCCGACCTGTCGAACGCACAGATTGCACGCCTCGCCAGTGCCGCCACCGACCGGCTGGCGCAGGTCATCGAAGCCGAGACGTTCGCCGGAGCCGAAGGCTCGCAGCGGCTCGCGCTCAATGCCTACTTCGCGCAAGGCCAGATCCAATATCGCCCCATCCGCGCGATCGAGCTGTCGCTCTTCGGCATACTCGCCAGCGGGGATCGCGGACAAATTACCCAGGGCACGAGCGGGACCGAATCGACCGGCGGCCGAAGCTACCACGGATTCGTGAGTTTGAGCCCGTTCCTCCCCTACACGTCGATCTTCTTCAATGGCGGCATCGCGACGAACAGCGCATCATCAACCGTCGTGTCGGTTGCGCCTGACGGCGCAGGTCTCGCGGCGGTGGGTCTCAAAGCCGAGACCCAGGTCCGAGATCTTCTGTTTGCATCATGCACGATCGCGCGCATGCACGCGCTGGCGCCACCGCCAGATACCGGCAAGACGCATTACGGGACGGAGGCCAACGTCACCCTCGCCTTCACACCCATCGCCAACGTACAGCCCGAGGTCCAAGGCGCGTTGTTCTTTCCCGGCGGTTACTTCGGAGACGTCCAACGCGGCTATCAGTTCATCGTCGGCGCTTCGGCTGATCTCCCCTGATACCTAGTCCTGTCCTGATACCTGATGCGCGGGAACAGCCAGGCCACGCGAAGCCTAGATGTCGGCCAGGAGAACCATGAGAAACATCAGATGGTACAGGCAAACACCCAGATAGACCGTGTTGGAGACAACGACGGCCACGGCCGAGATTGGACGCGCTAGGTACCGCCAAAAAACCGAGACCCCCAGCGAGACGGCAACAACTTTCGCGATCATGAAGAGAACCGGCTCCGCCATGAGCCCCGCCAAGAGGGGATTGGCTTCCGTGCCAAGCCCGCTTTCAACCCAGACCAGCGTCAGAATCCCGTCGAGCACATTGAGGACGAGCACGAGGCAGATCCCCAGCTTGAGTGACAAGAGCCGACCCCGGCCAAGATAGATCGACTCGGTGAGCGCGAGAGGTCCATGCAACTCGCATTGCGCACCCGAAAGGATCGCGGGGGTCGGTGGGGCGGGAGAAGGAGGCATCGGGCCAGAGGCCGGCACCGACCCAAGCACCGAGCCCGAGCCCGAGACCGAGCCCGAGACCGTGAGCGGCAGCCCTCGTGCCTGAGACATCGATCGCGCAACAGGGACCAGATTCAACGTCGTCAATGGGACCTCACCGCAGAACAGACAAGTCGGCCGGCCCACACCAGCCTACCTTGGAGCCAATGTCCCATTTCAGCGGTTATCGGTCGGGCGTGTCCATCGTTGCGTGCGTGACGAACCCAACAACCTCGATCGCGAAGCCAGGAACCGCGGTCAGGCGACCGTTAGACCTACGCGGGGTCACAGTTGCCAAACGATCGCGCCGGTCGCGCCCAGATACTGGTCGGTCGCGCTCTCAGCCTCGGGTGTGTCGCCAGACACGGCGTTCGTCGTAATCCCAAACCGGCGAAACTCAACACCCAGCTCCGCCCCGAGGGCCGGCGACCACATGAAACCGCCCGACACCCGTGCCTCCAGTCCCGACCCCGACGCCCGGGGGAACCAGGCGTCGTCGCCGATCTCGCCGAGTCCGAGCACGAGACGGTAGCCGAACCCTGCGCGAAGGAAAAATGCATCCGAGACCGCGAAGCGTCCACCCAAACCGAAGCGCAGGAACGAGTATCGGACTTTGGGGACTCCGGGCGCAGCACCACCATCCGCGACATCGATTGCGTAGACGTGCTGACCAAAGCTCGCCTCGAGCGAAGCTTCGTGATCACCGAGTGGAAGGCGTCCGAGCACGCCAACATCGAAAGCCAAGGCGCGGGTGGGAAACTCCGTGCCCTCGACATTCTTCGATTTCAAGCCAAGCGCCATCTCGCCCGCAAGAACAAGCCCGATGTGCTGCAAGGCACCTTGCGTAAAGAATGCCGCAGGATAGACCCGAGCTTCGAGACGCGGCGCAATCCCGAACTTGAGATTGTAGGGCCGCAGAACGCCGCCCGTATCTCCTGCGTACGAAAGCTTTCGCGAAAGGAACAGTAGGCCGAAACGGGTCTCAAGCCGCGTGTACGGGGACGTCTTCGAAGCCCCAATCGAAGATCCGCCGCCCTCCGGAGGGCTCTCGGAGGCGGTCCGACTCGGGGCCTCACCCCCCGACGCGGAGACATCACGCCCCGCGGAGCCTCCCAAAGCCCCATCGACCCCACCCGGCGACCACGGCTTCGAGCCACCATCCGAGGTGGAGGTGCCATCCGAGATGCCACTCGTGCTCTCTGATTCCGAGGTCAAGAGCCCCGTCACCGCCGTCCACACCGCGTCGGTCACCGCCTCCGCGAGATCGGCGCTCGACGTCGACGCCACCGACACTGCGGGCAGCGGCTCGCCATCGGCGCCGCGCATGATCTGGATTGAGGCCTGCCACCCGCCCTTCGCCCCAACACGGGCGGAGACCCAGGCCGTAATGTTGAGCGCTTCGGCGACCCGAGCGCGGCCGCTCGGGGTCCTCAGGTTCACGCGCAATCGGCGAGCCGTACGAGACGCCGTCTTTGGGCTCACAAAGATCACTCGACGCCCCTCGACCGTCAATCCCTTCGCAACGCTCGAGCGAATCGGACGCGCCCTCGGCCCGGCAAAGTTCTCGAGCACGATGTGCGGCGTTGCCTCGGACTCGCGGGAAGAAGGCTGCGCCCCGAACGCACCTCGAGGCGAAAGAAAGAGCGTCGGGAAGGCAACAAGGAGCAGGCACAGCACCGCACCCGCCGGTGCCAGATTCGCCACGCACTTCGTTCTCTTCATCATTCCTGCCTCTCAGATAGTTCTACGACCCAGCGCATCTTCACGTCACGGCGGCCGGTCGAGTCAGTACAAGCGGTTGAGTCCATTGAGCGCGGCCACACGATAGGCTTCGGCCATCGTTGGATAATTGAAGGTCGTGTTCGTGAAGTAGCGAATGGTATTGCCTTCACCCGAGTTCGACATGATGGCCTGCCCGATATGGATGATCTCGGACGCTTGATCGCCAAAGCAGTGAATCCCGAGGATCTCGAGCGTTTCTCGGTGAAATAAAATCTTCAACACACCGACCGTCTGGCCCGTGATCTGCGCTCTCGCCAAGCTCCGGAACTGCGCGTGCCCGACCTCGTAAGGCACGCCCTCCGCCGTCAACTCCCGCTCGGTGCGGCCAAGGGAGCTAATCTCCGGTGAAGTGTAGATACCGGTCGGGATATTGCGCACGAGCCGGACGTTGCACGCGCCTTCCACGATGTGTTCGGCGGCGAATCGTCCCTGATCGTAGCTTGCGCTCGCCAACGACGGGTAGCCAACCACGTCCCCTACTGCATAGACGTTCGGCGCTCGCGTGCGATAGAACTCGTCCACCTCGAGCAGACCTCGGCCGTCGGCCTCGAGCCCAAGAGCTCGAAGCCCGAGATCATCCGTATTGCCGGTGCGACCCTGAGCCCAAAGGAGGATATCGGAGCGGATCTTCTTCCCCGACTTCAAGTGAACGGTCACGCCATCAGCGTCGGCCTCAACACGCGAATATTCCTCGTTGTGGCGAATGAGCACGCCTTGGTCGCGAAGATGGTAGGCCAGCGCGTCCACAATCTCATCGTCGAGAAAAGACAAGAGCTGCGACCGGCTGTTGATCAGGTTGACCTTCGCTCCAAGGTTGCGAAAGATGCACGCATATTCACATCCGACTACGCCTGCGCCGTAGATGGTCAGCACGTCCGGCGTCTGCGTAAGCGTCAGAATCGTGTCGCTGTCCTTGATGCATGCGTGTTCGAAATCGACGTCCTCCGGATGATAGGGCCGCGAACCGGGTGCGAGAACGAACTTGTCGGCACGAAAGATTCGTCGTCGCCCGCCATCGAGCTCCACTTCGACCGCGTCCGGCTCCGTGAAGCGCGCATGCCCATGAACAAGCACGACGTGATTTCGCTGGTAGAATTCACGACGCATCGAGACCTGGCGCTGGATGACCGACTCCGCATTCTTGAGGAGCTGCGGGAATCCGAACTGCACGCCTTCGAGGAGCCCCCCCAGCAGAGGGCTTCGGCGCATATCCAAGAGTGCCCCTACCGAATGACGCAGCGACTTCGACGGAATCGTCGTCGAGTGTGCACATCGCCCACCGACCTGGCGGAGGCGATCGACGATCGCGACCCGGGCACCACCTTTGGTTGCCCGCATGGCGGCGCCTTCACCGCCGGGCCCCGCGCCGATCACCAATACGTCGAAGCGAGCATCGTCCGCCACGGTGCCCATCACCATCCCGCCCATGACGCTAGTAGTCGAGCTCCGTTTTCTCGAGAATCACGTAGCGCCGCTCCACGCTGGGCCGCTCGTCGTCGTGAATGATGCGCAGGGGCCGATTTCGAATGAGCGTCTCGACGTTCGAGCGAGAGTACGCAAAGACTGCGCCCGGAACGTCGGCCGGAGGATGCGGAGCCGGATACGTGTGCGGCCGGGGCCGGTCGCTGTTCGGGAAATAGAACTCCGCAAACACGCGCCCCCCGGTCACGAGGAACGGCTCGACGAACCCGAGCAAGGCCCGTGCTTCATCCAGCGTCTGGTGGACAAACATCTTCCGACCCACGACCGTATCGACCGAACCGTGGTGCACCGCGAGCGAGACATGCTTGGAGGGATGGAGAAATGTCGCATTTTCGGGGCACACGAGGCGGGCGATCTTGAGTGCTGCAACCGACGCGTCGACGCCCAACCATGTCTTGGCGTAAGGCGCGAAACGCTTCGCCATCTCCCCGGCCTGAGCCCCAACCTCAAGGACCTTCTGATCCAGGAGCGCGGGTCCGGAAGCGAAAAAGCCAAGTGACCCCTTGGAAGCGAACGACATCGCAAGGAACGCGTCGTAGTCGTCCGGCAACGTCGGTGGGCGTTCCAGTTCCGTGTAATGGCGCAGCAACTCGTCGTACTCACGGGGCAATCGAGCAAACAGCGCATCGTTCGCGCGACGAATCTCGTCATCATCGACCTGTGGAAACCAAAGCTCCGCGATGTCGTCCTCGAACTCCGCCGGCGGCGCTCCGTAGCGGATGCGCCTTGATTCATCGACGATGGAGCGCGCCCGCAAGGTTGCATGGTCGGCTGTCCGGCGCTCCGAACGCGCGCTGTCGAGCGCGCTCTTCACCGCGTCGCGGACCGTTTCCCGAGACGAGCGCGAAACGGCCATCTCAAACAACAAGGAGGCTACTCGGGTTGGTCGCATGAACGACGACGCTAGCCGAAAGGTCGCCCCTGCTCCAGCCCTAAGCGACCAAGCGCCGAGAAGAAGGCTAGCACGCCCTTGGCGGTTGGTTGATGGCGGTTGGTTGATGGCGGTTGGTTGATGGCGGCTGGTTGATGGCGGCTGGTTGATGGCAGTTGGTTCGTGGCGGTGGTTTCCTGGCGGCCGGTTGCTGGTGCGCAACGAGCGCCCGTCGCCAAGAAGCTACCAGGCAGGTGGGGTCACCGAGGCTTCACTGGCCTTCGGCGCAACGTCGGTCGACCGCTTCTTGAGTGCTTTCGCGTCCACCGGCAGCTCGATGTTGACCTCGATCGTCGAGAGATCGCCACTCTTCTCGAGCTTCACCTCGACCTGGTCGGAGCCAATGTCAACGTACTTGCAGATCACCGCGACCAGCTCCTGCTGCAGAAGCGGCAAGAAATCGTGCCCGCCTCGCTGGGCACGTTCATGGGCAAGCAGGATCTGAAGACGCTCCTTAGCATCGCTGGCCGTTCGGCGGGGCGCGACCGGGAGCCTCAGGAAATCGAACAGCTTCATGCGCTCCTCCGAAGTAGCTTTTGGAAGAAGCCTCGTCGCGGAGCATCCGTGAAGCGATGCTCAACGTCTTCGCCCAGAAAGCGTCCGACCGCATCCGAGTACGCCTGTCCGGCCGCCGACTTGTCATCGAGGATCACGGGCACGCCGGTATTCGAGGCCCGCAGGACCGCCTGGCTCTCGGGGATCACGCCAAGAAGCGGGATCGAGAGGATCTCGAGCACGTCTTCGACCCGCAGCATGTCCCCGCGCTCCACACGCGCCGGGTCATAGCGCGAGAGCAGCAGGTGCTGCTTCACAGGCTCGAGATCGAGTTCCGCTCGACGTGACTTTGCGGCCAAGACGCCCAAAATGCGGTCGCTGTCGCGCACCGACGAGACCTCTGGATTGGTCACGACGATGGCGTGATCGGCAAAATACAGCGCCATGAGCGCGCCGCGTTCGATACCAGCCGGCGAATCGCAGATGATGTAGTCGAACTCCGCCTTCAGCGTATTCAACACCGACTCGACGCCTTCTTTTGTGAGCGCGTCCTTGTCCCGGGTCTGCGAAGTCGGGAGAATGAAGAGATTCTCGACGCGCTTGTCCTTGATCAGAGCTTGGTTGAGCTTCGCCTCGTCGTTGATGACGTTGATGAAGTCGAACACAACGCGTCGCTCACATCCCATCACCAGATCGAGGTTTCTCAGCCCAACATCGAAATCGATCACCACCGTTCGGTGACCGCGCAGCGCAAGACCGGTGGCCATGGCCGCACTGGAGGTCGTTTTTCCAACGCCACCCTTGCCGGATGTCATCACGATCACTGTCGACACAATCAATACCTCCGAAACTCGATCCTACGACGAAGCGAGCACACTTCACACCATCGCATCCATTCGCAACGAATCACCGTCCAGGTAAATGTGCACGTTCCGCTTCGCCAGCGAGACGTCGAACGCTTCACTCACCTTGTAGAGCCCGCTGATCGAAACCAGCTCGGCCTCAAGACTCCGGCAAAAAATTCGAGCCGAGCGATCGCCCGTGAGTCCCGCCATCGCGCGACCGCGGAGCGCGCTGTACACGTGTATGTTCCCGTCGGCCAGCAGTTCCGCGCCCGGGCTCACAGGAGCGGTCACAACCAGATCGCCATGCGGGACGTAGATCCGTTGCCCCGACCGCACGGGCTCCGTGACGACGCGCGTCGTTCTCGCGGGCGGCGTCTCGCGTCCGGCAAACTCCAGGTCACCCGCTTCGACGGCATCCCGACGCGACGCATCGCGCCCCCCCGAATCGCGAGGATTGGAACTACGGCCGGCTCCATCAAGGCGTTCGGGGCCAGCCTCAAGAACCCGAGCTCCGGACGGCTCCCGCGTCCGCCTCGCGCTGCCCTCGGGCATCACGGCGAGGTTCGCCTTGGAGGCCGAGCGCTGCAGCCCCTCGCTGCCCCCGAGCACGGCGACAGGGATCAACCGAAGGGCGCGCAGACGCGCCGCGAACGCCTCCAGGTCGAAAACGCAACCCGGAGCAACGCCCTCGAGGTCGAGCACGATCGGCGCGGACCGGAAGAAGTTTGGCGCCTGCTGAATCTTACCCTCTAGCAAGGCAAAGAAACTCGGATCGTTCGGATCCCGAAGCCGAAGGACCATGAGCGCAAACGATCCACCCTTCAGTTCGAAGGGCGCAGAGGATGCCTCCGGAACTCCCGTCATGACGCACCGGACTTGTACAACAGCCCATCCACACGCGCAACGCGCGCGAGCTCACCGAGTTTCGAAGACACAGTTGGAAGCTCTTCGACTTCGCGCGCCGCCTGCTTGATGGCGCGCCCCTCAGGATTTGTTTGAATCGGGGCGAGAGGATTTGAACCTCCGACCCCTTGACCCCCAGTCAAGTGCGCTAACCAGGCTGCGCTACGCCCCGAATCGATGGCGAGTGAAGCCCACCACCAACGGACGTGTCAACTACGCATTCCTAAAAGAGTTTCTGCCGGAATCAGCACGCGTTAGGACTTCGCACATTAGATTGGGAGATCGGCTCGCTCAGCTCGTTAGGGATCATGAAGGGATCACAAAATTCACGACGCACCCGAGGCGACGGGAGCATCTCGCGCCGCAAAGAGGGTGGATGGTTGGGCCGCACGTCCTGGATCGACCAGGAGCTCGTTCCTCCCCCGGCGCAGCATCAGGTTCGCTACGCGGGCGTTCTGGCCTCGGCCTCGAAAGTGCGGCGCGCGATTATTCCAAGGCCCGCACCGGTTCTTCAGCTCGCCTTCCCGATCGAGAACATGAGGCCTCGGGTTCAGAAACGTCGCATGTCGTGGGCCAAACTGTTGGCCCGCGTCTATTCGATTGATGGAGAGCGCTGCTTGAGCTGTGGCGGCCCACTTAGGCCAATCGGTGCGGTGACTGAATCGAGTCACGTCGCGCAGACTCTCGGTCGGATGCGACGGCCGCGATGCGCTCGAGATCCCCCTCAGCTCGCCCTCGATCTCTGATCGACTCCACAAACCAACCCAAGGTCCCAAGCTCCGGGGCTCGGCCCTTGTTGTCCGCGCGGTCGCACTCCTCGTCCGCTGGGGGAGAGGCACGTCTGAACGCTGCCCGCAGGCTACAGAACTCAACGGCAGTCACGTCTTTGTGCCGTTCCAAACCGGCCAGAGTGCGCGCAACATGCGACGCGTCGCACACCGGCGTCGGTTCTCCGAATGCTCCGGGCATGGTCGAAGCCGATTGATTGCCCTATCGGCCTCAAGACACTCAGCCTAAGAAAATGCCTCCTCTCGCGCGGCTGGCCGTCAACCTCGGTTGCGCCAGCCGTCGAGAGCCTCCTGAAGCTCGGCCAGGGAGCTCCAGTCCCGGAGCCAGATGCACTCTTCCTTCATGGTGCGGATGACACGCTCCGCGACGGCATTCCCGGTTGGGCGCCCCACCGGCGCGAACGTGTGCTCGATGCTCCAGCGGTCGCAGAGTTCGCGGCAGTCCTCACCGGTGTACTGCGGGCCGTGGTCACTGCGCAGCTCGAGTCCGTCGGGTACACCGGACGGCGTATCGAACTGCTCGTTGAGCGCCGCCCCGAGCGCCGCAAGAATGGCGGGCGACTCCTGCGACTTCGTGACGCGCAGCGCAAGCAGAGTGCGACAGCTGCAGGAAGTCGCGATCCAGCCGAAGCAACACATTTCGCAGAGACCCTCGCTGGTCAGCGATGCGTAGCCGGTCACTGCTTTGGCGCCATGACGCGGAAGGCGTTACGTCATCGACGAGATAGGCCGCCGGCTCGGGTGTTCTCGGGACAATTCTCCTCTGCCTCGGACTCGCCCTCCGCGTTGGCCGGCGTCTCGGAGAGGGCGTTGCTGGATACGGTCTCGAGCAGAAGCTTCAGCTGGTTGGGGGAGACCTTCTCCGTCGTCTTGAACGCTCGGAGCTTCTTCGCGGAACCAGGCCGACATCATCCGGGACCGCTGTCCGGCCTGACGGTCCGAGCCGTTGTCGCCACCAGTAGATCCGCTGCGCACTCACACCTTGCGACCGCGCGAATGCGACCACCGACTGGCGACTTCGTTCGAGCGCCACCAGCATCGAGCGTGCTTCTGCTTCCGACCAACGGCCATGAGCAGCTGCCCCCGTAAGGCGCCAGCACGCGGCGATGCTTGGCCGCTTTGTTCGAGATTCTCGGCGACGGCGCTCGAATCAGCACAGGGGACTCGAGAGCCACGAACACGTGGTCGACAAGGTCGCAAAGCAGCATCTCGCCTGGTGAACGCCGACTTCGTGGCCGACCTCGAGATGACCGTTCGCGGCCAGATTCAAGCGGAACACCCCGAGTGTTTCACTCTACTGCAATGATGGATATACCTCGCCGAGACCTCTAAGCAAGGCTTGCTCGTGTTGCTCCACGGTGCGACTGACCTCGATCGCCGCGCGCTCCGCTCGCAGCTCGAAGATGTTTCCAGGCGCTGACCGCATCGCGTCAAGCACAGGCCCCAGAGCCTCAGCCATCGCAACGGACCTTCCGTTAGCCTCGGCTGCCCCGATCGCGGTACCGACATCCTGGAGCAACTCAACCAGCTGAGGCTCGAGGTAAATCAGTTGGTCACGGTCGCGCCCAGCACGCCCAAAGCTGGTCTCCAAAGCCTGCGCGCGCCCCCTGAGTGAATCAGGACTGTGTTCTCGGACCCTGGCATCCTCATTCTTCGCGGCGGCGTAAGCGTCGACGGCGGCATGGCGCGCAATCTCGCTAAATTGCGGAGGGAACCGCTCCATGAGCTCCGAGATGTTTTTGTCAACGCGAGAGATGCCAGAAACGAGCGCCCTGACCTTTTCGAACGCCTCAGCCCCTCCCCCTCCGGTAGCGCCCCCCGGCGCGTGAATATCCTCCGTCAGAGCTGTACGTCGCTCCGCCAGTGCAAAGCCTACCGTCACGCCCGCATTGGCAAACCTCGCGGCCAGCGGACCCGGCCCACGAAGGATGTCGCTGACGACCTGAACAAGACTCTGGTCTCGGTCCCCCCCACGGGTTGGCCATGCGCTGACCTTACCTCCGAGAGCCTGGCGCATGCCATCGGTGTAGTTGGCCACGAGGTCGAAGCCCACCCGATCCGTCATGCGCGGGTTCGCTTTTCGATTCGCATGGTGGATCGATCGTCTTGGGTTGGGAGCCTGTGTGTTGGTTGATGCTCTTGCTATAGCGATCATATCTGCCCTCTCCGCGTTAGGCCTAGGCCTAGATCGGCCTCTCTTCGCAGAACTTTTCTCGCCCGCGCTGCCCTGATGTTCGGGGCCCTCATGAGCCCAGAGATCGTGTTCGAGTCCTCAAACTGCGGCGCATCCGGCGCGCCGTCCCCAAAAGCGAGACGCCTGGCCGTGCGTTTGTTGAGTGAGATTTATCGGCGACCCGTCTGGGGTTGTTCTCTGATCTTCCACATGGCATCGGACGTTGATCGCATGACGGCGGGCAGCTCCACCCAATCCGCGACCGAGGGACGTGGAGTCTCAAGCTTCACGGCGCCTCATCTCGGGGCCGGAAGTGCCGGGATCGAGGGCGGTGGCCTCGCTCATTCAGAACTCCGGCAGAGCGCTTAGGCGAAGGACTGCGCCGCGCCCCAGGGCGTGGTGTGCTCTTCGTCAGCCTGTTCGACGAGTTCGAAGCCGGCCCCGAGTGCGGCTGCGATGTCGCTCGATGCGTACCGGGTCACGGGCAGCCCGCTGCACAGCATCCCGATAGGCACCGTCGTGGGGCGATACGCCATCGTACGCCGGATCGGCGCGGGCGGAATGGGCACGGTCTACGAAGGGCAACACATTGAACTCAAGAGCCGGGGCGGCTTCTTCTTTACCCTTCAGCGCACGCATGACCGCAAGGATGATCTGGTCTCGCCGCATTGCGTTCGAGTCGTAGCCGCGTACGTGATCTCGTTGATCGTCACGTTCCTTGGACTTCGGCCAATAAAGACCACCCCCGGACGTGCTTCAGCGATCGCAGGATGTGTGCGGTCGATGGTCGGTTCGAGCCATCCGTTCGTCTGGACCTGATCTCGTTTGCCGCCGCCAAGGCGAGAAGGTCGCCGCGTTCCGCTTTGCGCGTGCGTCACCACCAGCCTTCATGTAAGTGTCATAGCGATCGTATTCGTCCGCTTCTTTGAGTTCATCCTTCCAGCCGAGGCCCTTCAAGAGGTGGCTGAGACGGATCAAGTCGACCGAATAGTTGTATCGAAGCTCCAGGCGTTCCTTGATCGTTTCTTCGACCGATCGAAGGTTAGTGCCCACGGGACCCACGAGCCCGATCACCAGCTCTGTCCGCGGATACTCCGGGGGGAAAATCTGAACGGAGGTGTCGTCCGCCACGGCTTAGGCACGCTACCCCAGCTCGTTGAAGAACGACACACCAGAGTCAAACGGAATGAAATGCGCGCGCATCCGGGTCAATGGACGTACGCAACGGGATCGAGGAGGCAACACATGCTTCGTACAATCCGCTCGGACGTCCGACAAGGTCGGGCCCGGCAAGCCCGACAGAATGCGAGGATGCTACAAGACTTTGAGCAGGCCCAGCAACGTCAGCCGCCGGAAGTGCTCGAGCATCGCGGTCGCGGTGGGTTCGTGACGAAAACAAACGCCACATTCGAGATTCCGTGTCTGTCCGCGATCGGTGAAGTTGGCCGAGGTGATGAATGCGAAGCGGCGGTCGACGACCACGAGCTTGGCATGAATCGAGCTGACGGCATCGGGCTGCACCGTGCGCGGGTCGAAGAGAAGGCGCGGATGGGGGGCGCCGAAGGGCCAATTGCTGGCCAGGAATCGCTCACGCGCGATCGCAAGATGCGTTTCCATCGATTGATCTCGGGCGCAGCGCGGGAGGTTGATCACCAGGTCGACGCGAACGTTGTGTTGCACCATCGCCCGGTAGAGCGGTTCGAGCAGTGTCTCGCCGTGGTCGAAGCTGTAGCCACACACGAGCACCGAGACGCGCGCCTGCTCGAACAGCTCGCGAAGCAGCACGCCCGTGTCGCGGCCGGTTCCTCGGTCGTCGTTCGGGCCGGTCCAGACGAGCTCGGGCTCGGCGGTGTTGCGCGCTTGGGCCGCACGTTCGGCCAGCGCCACGCGGAGCGCCGCAAGGCTCGCCTCTTTGCCTAGGCCGCTCAGGCATCTCGCGCGCGCCTTCAGGTCTTCATCGAAATGCGCCGCCGAGAGGTCGGTCGTCGTGAACGGACAGCCGAGGTCGTCACGCTCGATCGCCACGCGCAGCCGCTCGAGCTCGATGACGGAGAGCCTCGTCAGCCCATCGACATCATCCGGATGGTTGCCATCGTTGCCAACGTTCCCGTTGTTGGCGTCGTTGCCGTTGCCGTTGCCGTTGCTGGCGCTGATGCCATTGATGCCGTCGTCGTGCATCGCCTCGCCTCACCCTCGCCTGCCTTCCGCACTCCGCGCCGCGCCGTGCCTCACTCAGGGACGCTCTCTCAGGAACGCGAGGTCCTCAGGGCAGCCAAGGGTTGGAACTGCCAGCGCACGGTCGAGGTAGCGGTTGAAACGTTCACACGAGCTCTCCGCGATGTAGAGACACCCGTGGCACGCCGCGCCGTCGAGGAGCCGCCCTTCGAGATCTTCCTTCGGCTGGTGGCCAGCGCAGACCGGGTCGTGCGCGCACAGCGTGCCGAGATCGAAGGCGCGTCTGAGGTGTTTGGTGATGTTGAGCCCCTCGTTGACCAGGCCGCCGAGCGTGCCTTCGGCCCCTGCGGTGCCCGTTTTGATCAGAATGCCCGCCATGCGCTTGTCTTTGTGGGTTCGTTCCTTCGGGAGGCTGCAGTAGATGCGTTCGCTCAGCGCGCTCGCGCCGTAGCCACACTCCATCGCCAAGGCCGTCATGAGCAGATGCGACAGCGAGTGGAGCATGTAGTAGCGCGCGCCCGGGAAGGGCGGAGGCTTCACCGCCATCGTGTCCGCCCATTCGTTGTATCCGTCTTCGAGAAGTCTCGCGCGCGCCTTCACCGACGCTCGCTCTTCCCACGCCAGGACGGCCTCCTCATCGAGCGCCAAGAACAAGCCTTCGCCCAGGACTTCGGCCGCCGGCAGCCAAGTGCTACCTTTCGCAAGCGGCGCCGTTTGGACGGCGAGGTCGAACTCGCCCTGCAGGTCGGGCGTCGGGACCTCGAGTCGCGTGAAGCCCACTTGGACCCGCACTTCGCGGAGCCGATGCACGCGAACAAGCTTGCGGAATCCTGCCGGCAGCGCCCGCTCGACCGAACAGGCGCGCGCGAAGTACTGTCGGTTCACGGGCGGCAGGTCTCCAGGCTGCTCGATCGGCTCGGCGATCAGCCGATGATATTCGGCGGTGCGAAGGGGCTCGCGCTCCGGTTTCTTCCCGGCCCGTATCGCGGCGAGCGCTTCGAGCACGACGGGGTCGGCATACCGGCCAATGGCCTCGCTTACGTCAGAGTATTGGCGAGCAAAGCGGAGTCCGTCGGCGTCCTTTACGATCTCAAGCTTTCCAATCACCGACTCGACCGCATCGCGCACCTCGTTGCCGGTGTCGGGAATCGACAGCGCGCTCACCACCTGCGCGAAGTAGGCGTTCGATGCGGTTCGAACGATCAGCCTCGGTCGCTCTTCGCACCCGTCCTCGCGCACGTTCGGGCCAAGCCACGGCTGCTCCCCATCACACCTGGGTGCGAGCTCAGGGTTGTACAGGTCGGCGAGCATCCTGCGCTTGCCGCAACTTTCGCATTGGACGCGGATGTCGGCAAAGTCTCGCGTATCGCCTTCGCGGAGGAAGAGCGAAGCGGTGCCGTTTGGGCACGACGGATTGCCGTAGTGTACGAACGCGTTCCACCGGACGTCTTGGAGGTGACCCTTCGCGCACGCCATCGCGAAGCGCACCGGCATGGCGAGTCCTCCGGCTCGCCTCCCGCCACAGTCGTGCACCAGACGCTTCGAGGAGGCGCCCTCGGTGCTAAGCACGCTCCTCCCGGTCAGGGCCTGACACGACTGGCAAACGAACCATCCCGGGAACTCGAACGCGCCGATGCCGTTGTTTCGTGAGACGTTTTGGTCATCGCCCGCCGGAGGGAGGCGAAACGGGGTTTCGAGATCGAGCGCGCCTTCGGGGTCGACCTTCTTGAGGGTGTGCAGAAGCAGATCGCGAAGCCGCGGTTCCTTGATCGCGTAGGCCTCCCTCGGCAGGTCTCCGTAGTGCCACTGGTTGAGTCCGCCGACGATCACCGCATGGTCGACGAGATCGATCATCGCGCCCGGGCCGTAGGTGCTGATGGCTTGGCTTCGACGCACGCGCCCATCGGGCGGCGGATGCTGTGCCGGGCGAGACGAGCGGGACCGTCCCGTCGATCGGCCTCGTCCAGAGGGCTTAGGGCTCTTGGTCCGCTTGCTCATGGCTCATTGCTCATCGCTCGTCGCTCATCGCTCATCGCTCATCGCGACCGCAACGCCCAAAGATGAACCGAGGCCTCGACGTCGCGCATCGAGGTCGGGGCTTCGAACACGTTTGCATCATCCTCATGCTCCGCACGGGCAGTGGCACCGGCACCGCCCGCGGCACCGCCCACGGCACCGGCGGCACGAGCGCCAGCCGGCGCAAGCATCGGGTTGCCCGATCTTCCGCCCTCGTCAAAGGGCGAGTACACGCGGTCGCCGGCATCTTCGGTGGCCTGCCCGACGATGCGTTCCCACTGGTCGAGGAACGACCGACCGCGCCGCCGAACCGTGTCGGCCATGGCATCGGTGCCTGTCACCTCGCGTGCGCGCGCGGCGAGGCGTTCGACCTCGCCCTCGGCGAGCGCGCGATGTTCGTGGAGCTTCATCAGGCCCTTGGGCGGCACGAGGTCGAGGTGCGCGTGGCGAATCATGGCGACAAGCACGGCGGCCATGCCACGGTCGAGCGCCGGGCCGGCAAAAGGCGTGACGCTGGCGGCCTCGACGGAGCGATAGAACGATTCGTGGTAGGCGGCGAAGTGCTCGTAGTGGGAGCGGTCGCGCGCTTTGTGGAGATTGAAGCACGTGACGACCAGTCCGGGGCGCGCACTGTCTCGGCCCACGCGGCTCGTGGCCTGGATGTATTCGCTGGTGGTTTTGGGTTGGCCGGCGACGACCATGAGGCCAAGCCGGTCGATGTCGACGCCGACGGAGATCATGTTTGACGCAAGCACGATGTCGAGGCCACCCGGATCCGTCTTTGGAAGCGCGAGCTTGTCCTTCGTCGCGCTCACCGCCGCCGTGCTCTCGCGGCTCGTCAGCTCCTCGACTCGCGAACCGAGCTCGCGATTGGCAAACCATAGGTTTTCGCGCCGTCCGACCGGCATGCGTCCCGGCGAGGCGGCGCTCTTGAGCGCCTGGCGCACCTCGCTGTCGACGAGGCGCCGCATCCCCCCGAGCTCGCGTAGGCTGTTGAAGTACCCGACGAGCGTCATGTAGGGGTCGGCGGCCTGGTCGGCGGGACCGCTCGGGTCAAAGTGCTTTCGCGCCGCCGCCATCAGGCTCACGTAGGTGCGGATCAAGATGGCCTTCATGGCACGCCCGGATGCGCCGACGCCGATGTAGACGCGGCCCGGAGCCTCGTCGTCGACCTCGGCAAAGAAGGTGTCCCACGCGTCGACGCCGGGTGGCGGGAACAGCGCCGACTGGCGCCGCCCATAGAGCGCTCGAATCTGCTCGGTGGCGCGTTTGACGGTCGCGGTCGAGGCCAAGATCTTTGGACGAAGCACGCCGTTTTTGTCGTCTCGGCGATTCGCTTGGTCATCCGCACTGAGATAGGTGCGCGTCGAGAGGGCCTCGATCGCGGTTTCGTAGAGACCGACCATCGTGCCGAGGGGTCCGGCGATGAGGTGGAGCTCGTCTTGCACGATGAGCTCGGGCGGAAGGAGGCCCTCGGGGAGCGCGTCGGCGCCCTTGAGTCGACCTTCGTCCATCGGCCCGAAGAACGTTCGGCCGCGCCGCTTGCTCACCCGCCCAAAGAGGAAGGCCGTTTCTCCTTTGAGCGGGAGCATGGCGAACTTGTCGACGGTTGCGATCAGAAACGACGGCAGCTCGCGGTAGATTTGCTCGTCGACAAAGACGACCGGGACCCCCTCTTCGGACGAGAACGAACACTCGAAATCCGCACAACGCACGAGGACTTCGCGCACGCCGTCCTCGGACCTCGGCGAGATCGTGAAGCTCGTCTTTTCGAAGGCGCGGCCGCACCATGGGCACGCGGCGAGCGGGCACGGAGACCGCGCCGAGGTCGACGTCGATGCACGGTACGCTTCGAACGCTTCGTCGGCGGCTTTGAGGGTGTTCGGGGTCGCCGACTGGCCGACCCAGAGCCCAAGCGCGAACCGCTCCGCGCCGAAGCGGCCATCTGGCATCGACTGCCGGGCCCGTTCGAGCGCACAGACAAGCGTCGCGGCGCGGCCGAGCTGGTCGAGCGTGAGCAGTCGGAGCGTGTAGCGAAGGAGCACCGCTACGCCCAGGCCCTTGTCGCGCCGCGCTTGTCCGCGAAGTCGGCGCAGCACGAGCGCGAACGCGATGACCCCAAGATAGGCCTCGGTCTTTCCGCCACCGGTCGGAAAGAAGATGAGCTCGACCGTTTCGCGATCAGGATGCGCCGCATCGGCTATGCTTGGGAGATTCAACAACACGAACGCGAGCTGAAACAGCCGCCACGCCGGCCGGCGAGGCGGATGCGCGTGCGTATGCGTATGCGTATGCGTATGCGGATGCGGATGCTCCGTCGACGCTTCGTTTGAACCCGTCCGGACCTGAGCGCGCGTCCGGGCGCGCGTACGCGCATGCGACTGCTCGGCCATCGCGCGGTTCGCCAGGCAGAACGCCTCGCGGATGACCTTGTCGCTCTTCAGGCACGCAATGCCTTCGGCGAGGCGTGCACACGCGCGCTCGGCGGTTCTCATCAGCGCATCGCGCGTCGGTTCGTAGGGGGCCCCGACCTCGATCGCGCGTTGTGCGGCGATCCAGGCCGCATACGCCTTCGGAAGCGGCCCGATCGCGCGTTCGACCGAGGCGTCGTCGTCGAGCGCGGCGAGGTTCTCCATGTCGAGCTCGATGAAGGTGTCGTCCTTCAGCGTCGCCGGCTTCACCGACAAGACCTTGGCCTTGGGTAGCCAACAGGTCTCGACCTCCGTCACCCGCCCATGGCCCTCGTCGGGCGGTGGCTTGACGGCGACCGACACGCCGTGACCCACCGCGTACGCGCGATGGTGGCGATACTGAAGGGCCGCAACGCGGTCCTCCCAGTCCTTCGCGTGTGTGCCGGCCACATCGGGCCGAGGAACAAGACCCTCGGCGACCTGAACGGTCAGGCGAACACCGAACGCGAAGGCTTCGTCGGCGCGCCCGCGCTCAGCCATCGGGCTGCGCGCATTGACCACGAAGATGGAAACCGACTTGGTTCCAGGCAACAGCCCCTCGACGTCCGCCGGTCGCACGCGAACCACGAGCTCGAGGCCACGGCTGTCTGGAACCGGTGTCTTTGTCGAGGACGAGGAAAGCGAGACGACGAGGTTTGGCGCGCATCGGTCGGTCCGATGCCAGAATGTCTCGCGTGAAGCGCGGTCCTTGGTCTCGATCCCGGCATGGGCCTCGAGCCCGGCATCGGCCTCGAGCCCGGCGTCGACCCTGGCTTTGGCGCCGTGCGCGGCGGGTGTCGTGCGCTCGTCGGGCGGTTCGCTTGCGCGCGGTCGGTCTTCACGCACATAATCCGCCCACGTCAGCGTGGCCTTCAGCGAGGTGGTCTCTGGCGGAACGAGGAGGCTCATGCCGATCGACGACGGCCAGCAGACGGTGCGTGGCTTGGCCGCGTCGTCGGTTGCGTCGTCGGTCGCGTCCCCGCTGACGGCGTCGCGCCCCTCGTCGAGGTCACCTGCGGCCTCGGCGGCGAGTGAGGCGTCGTCGAGGGGCACGTGCGCTCGAGCCACGGTCGCCGCGCCGCCTTTCGGGGCCAAGAATCCGGTCAAGTAGCGTCTGGACGGCGGAAGTCGCGCCAAGATCTCTTGTTGGCCCGGCGTGGGGTCGAACGGGCCGATGAAGTCCGCCGTCAGGGCGTCGACCAAGTGCCGACGAACAGTCTCCGCCGCCGGCGAGACCTCGCTCGCCGTCGCGTTCGATCCTTCGCGCGCCTCGCTCGAGCGCGTCGAAGCGTGCACGCCGGGCGCTTCGTGCTCGCCGCGATTCACGCCGTCCTCCGCCCCTTCGACGTCTTGCGCGGCGCGCGTTTGACCGCGACGCTGCTCGGGGTTCGCGCCGTCTTGCCCTCCGCCGTCTGTCCTTCGACGACCGGCGCTTTGGCGGCGGCCGCCCGTTTGGTGCCGCTTCGCCGGGCCGTGGCGGCCAGCGTTCGCGCCGAGGTGTCGCGCGCAGGTCGCGGTGTGGGCGTCGCGCGCTCGGGTGTCGGTTTGGCGGACTCGCGGGCCGCGCGCTCGGCGTTCAAGGCAAAGAGGCGGTCGAGGACCTCGTCGGCGAACGTCACGAGCTCGGGCGAATCCGCGGGAGACGCATAGGGCGGCACCGGCACCGACGAAGCCTCCCAGCCGTAGGCCGCGATCACCGCGCGGTCGACCGCTTCGTGGAGCGCGCGCAGCGCCACGATCTCCGGGTCGGCCTCTTCCGGGTCTTTGAGCTTGTTGTAGAGCACGGTCAGGCCATGGTCGTGCGCCGTCATGATGCGCGCCCGCGCCGCATCGAGCGCTTCGCCCAGCCGCTCGAGCGCCGAGGTCGGGCCAAGCGCCGTGGCCGGGAAAGGGAAGGTCTCGAAGCAGTCGGAGGCCGCGTAGTTCAGGTCGTTTCGCATCGTCGAGGAGAGGAGGCGTACCCAGACCTCGTGGACGCGCGACTGGAGCACGGCCATGCGCGCGTTGTCTTCGAAGGGGAAGACGTAGAGCTTCTCATTCAACACGCGATCGGTCGGCTGCCACGAAAACAAGAGGTGCTTGGTGACGCGCGAAGTCACCAAGCAGCGCCCGAGCCCGGCGAGGGCCTGCGCGAGCTCCGGGCGCGTCCGACCAAACTGCCACCAGAACGCCTTCAGTCGACGCCCATCCGCGTTGTCTCGCAGACGATCGCGCTCCGGTTTCACCTTCTCGCGAACGATCGCGAGCAAGTCGGGCCAGCGTTCGGCTTCTTCGAGCGGCATTTGCCCAAAGCTGATGACATACCGATGCGGCGACTGCGTCGGACTGTCGTTGACTTCCTTCCCGCCCAGATACGGGAAGATGCGCTGCTTGTTTCGACGGTCGGCCTTGATGAGCCGCGCCATCTCCGCAACCGCCGTCGCCTCGGCCGTCTTGTCATCGAAAGTGAAGCCCTGGCCATAGATCTTGAAACCCAAGTAGGACAGCTCGGCATTCGCGCGGAGCAGCACTGGGTCGCTCCGTTCGGGCTTTGGGCGAAGGCGCGAGTTGATGTTGCTCACGCTCCGACCGTCGAGATTCGCACCTGCCTGGTGCTTCGCGAGCGCGCCTTTCGCAATGTGAACCACGGCGTACGAAACGTTTGCGGCGCCGGGCCACTTCTTGCTGCTCTCGGCTCGGTAGATTCGATAAGCTCGATCGGGCGGCCAAAGGAAGGCGCGAAGCGCGGTCGTTCGCGTATCGCCTTGACCGATCGTGTTCGTTGCCAAGAGACCGATCGTTCCATGGGTTCCGAGGAGGGTGTCGGTGCGTCGAAAGAAATGCGCGCTGAGGTCCGCGTTTCCGTGTGAGCCAGGATGCATAGCAAGCAGCCAGTCTCGATAGGCGTCGCCGAACCGGCTGGAAACGGCGCCGCCTCCGAGAAAGGGTGGATTGCCGATGAACGCGTCCATATAGGCGACGCCGGCTCCACCGGTGTCGGCCAAGGGCTCTTCTCGGTCTGCGAAGAACACCTCGGGGAACTCGAGCATCCAGTGAAACGGCGGGACATCTTGCCTTTGCAGCTCCGCCTGCCAGTCCGCGATGGCCTTGGTCTTCTCCCCACCCGAGGCGAGCCATTGCTCGACTTCTGCGCACCGTCGCCCGAGCTCCTTTTTGCGATCGGCGTCTTTGTTGCCCGCGAAGAAGGCCCCGACGACGACATCGGCGATCGTCTTCGCGCGGGCGAGCGCGTCGTCGGCGTCCTTCAGGAGGAGCTCCTTTTTGCGCGTCGCGATCGGGCCCGATTCACCCGCGAGATCGACGATGGCGCGGCGCAGCTTGTGCGCTTCGGCGAGCGCGTCGCGCACGTCGGGTCGAAAGAGCGTAAGCTGGTCGTGGTCGTCTGCCGGCGGCGCCCAGTGAAACGCTTCGATCTGCTCGAGGCCCAAACCCACGAGTGAGTCGCCGTGGCGAAGGGCATGGTCCACGAACGTAAACGGCTCGTCCTTCGAGAGCGTCGCGAGCCACAGCGCGAGCTTGGCGAGGCCGACCGCAAACGGGTTCTTGTCGACGCCGTAAAGACAACGCTGCGCGACGAGACGCCTGGCCATGACGGTGGCGTCTTCGGCCGTCGAGCCCAGCTTTTCCGCCTCGCCTTCGCGCGTCCACGCGGCGACGACGAGATCGGCCAGGTAGCGACAGGCGGCGACCAAGAACGCGCCGGAGCCCATCGCGGGGTCGCAGATCTTGAGCGACAGAAGCTGCTTCGAGGTCGGCTCGGCGCCGCCATTTCTCGCGCGTATGCGGGCGACGATCGGGTCGAGCGTGTGTTTGACGACCGGCTCGGTGAGCTCGCGCGGGGTATAGTGCGAGCTCGTCCGGCGGCGCTCGGGGCCCGGCTGAAGCACGAGACGGCCGGCGGCGAAGGCGTCGGATGCATCGGGTCCGGCGACCGACAGCGGCCTCAGCGCGTCGATCATGCTCGCCTCGCTGCGCGCCGCCTTGAGCGCGGCGGCGACCTTCTTGGCGGACGCCGCCGGCACGCCGGCCTCCTGCACCAGATACGCCTCACGTTGCCCCGGCTTGAGCGCGAGCAGCTCGCCGGCGGTGACCCACACGGCGTCGGGCTTGACCGCCACGCCGGGGCTTTTGAGCGCGAGGACGTGATAGCCCATCAGCTTTTCGTAGACGCTCCCGATCTGCTCCACGTCGAGCGCGCGATAGGCGAGGCGCTGACCGCGGCCCTTGCGGTCGTCTTCCCCCAGGATAAGGAGGCATCTCAGAATCTGATAGACGGTCCCGTCGTCGATGCTTGGAACGCGCGTCTCGGCGCGATCCTTTCCGTGAACCGGGGGACCATCGTCCCAACCTTCCAGAAACGGATAGCGACTCGGGTCGAACAGCTCACCGCGACGCGGCGGCATGAGGAACGTGCGGTGCCATGCGCCCTCCGCATGCCATGCGCCCTCGTAGACCGCATGAAACGCCGCCAAGAGACGAGACCACGCGCCAAAGCGACGATCCATCGTGTCGGGGTATCGGTCGGCGTCTTCTTGAAGCTCGTCGAACAGCCCGTGCACGGAGATGTGCTTCTGATAGAGCGGATGCTCGACCGGCAGGAGGCCGCGCCCCTCGGCGTCGCGGTGGTCTTCGGCATACAGCATGAAAACGAGCCGAAGGAGCGTGCACAACAAGCCGCCATACACATCGACTTCTTGGTCTTGGTCCTGGTCTTGGTCCTGGTCTTGGGCCGGCGTGCCCATCAGGCGCCGGCCGTCGCGTTCACCGGCGGCCTCGAACCCCGCGAGCAGCAACGTGAGCGCGCGATGTACTTGCTCGGCGAGGGCGTTGGTGACGTGCGCCTGCCGCTTGCGGCTTTCCTCGAGCAGGCCGAGGAGCGATGCCTCGGGTGGGCTGTGGAAGATGCGCGCACCGGAGAACAGCGTCGAGAAGGCGTCGAAGATCGGACGACCGCCTACTGCGGTCATCGCATCGATCGAGAACGTGATCGAGCCCGTCGACCCACCGTGGGGCGCGTACACGAACCGAAGTGCTTCGCCGTTCACGAGAAGCCCCATCGGCACGCGGCATGCGCGAAGCAGCCGCTCGAACTTCGAGGCCGGTGGATACGACCACGGACCGGTTTCGGTTTCGGCCCGGTGGAAGGCAAGACCCGCCGGCAGTTCCCACACCAGCATCAGATAGTCCGCGCCGGCGCGACTTTCGGGCGTCTCGGTCTCATCCTCGGTGCGCGCCGCTGGGGCCGCTTGGCCCGCTGGGCCGGCGGCACCCGTTGGATTGGCTGAGCCGGCGGCGCCAACGCGGTCGCGTCGCCGCAGTGCCGAGGTCGGCGCGAGCTTCTGCTTGCCCTCGGGAACCCAAAGCGAAAGCGCTGCAGGGAGCGCATCGCCGCGGTCGAAGAGGCCCGGGCGAAGGTCGAGGACGACATCAAAGAAGGTGTCGAGATCGGCGATGCGGCGACGTTCCGCCCCAGCCTCCCGGCGCTCGGGACACTGCGCGATGAGCGCGTGCTGCCGCTCCGGCGGAAGTCGCACGGCCACCTGCGCCTCCTCGAGGACGGGGACGGCGAAGACGAGGCCGTCGATCGGCTGGACCATGCCGAGCCACTCTTCATGAATTCTGCGATCTGACTCCGACACGATGGTTCCCTCTTCCGCGCGTGCGGCTCAGGCTCTCACTTCGACTCCGGCCACAGATAAACGAGACCGACGAGCTCGAGGCGCCTCAGCACGACCTCATAGGAACGCGCGATCGCCGCCGGCTCCGTGGCTTGCTCCTCGGCCAAGGCCGAGAGCCGCCGCGCCATGTGCTGCTTGTCTTCTTCCCACTGCGTCGCCTGTTCCTTTTCCCTCGGACCAAACAGCGGCATTTGCCGCCGCAAGCTCTTTTCGATCGCCAAAGCCTGCCGCTTTAGAAGATCGCGGAGGTCGTCGGCCTCCTTCTCGGCGCGCGCCAAAAGGCGCGCGGTCGCATCACGCTCGCGCCGATCGGCCTCCTCGGTGACGTGAGGCCAAAGCGCGGCGAAATCGCCGGGCGCAGCCTGGATGAGACGCTTTCGCACCTGGGCCGAGACCCGTCTCGTGCCGCGCGCAGTCGTGTCGCGCGCCGTCGTGTCGCGCGCAGTCGACCCGCCCGCAGTCGACCCGCCCGCTTCAGCCAAGGTCCGTTCGAGTCGCTCGAGCGCCTTGCGGTCGGCTTCCGACGCAAACGGTTTGAGGTGCTTGGGGTGGTTGTCGGCTTCGTACCAAGGTGCGGCGACCGGCACGAGCTCTTCGTGAAGCCGGGTGGCCCCGGCGCCAAAGAGCGACAGTCGGCCGAACGCAATCACGCGCACGAGGCCGGTTTCGCGCGTGGGGACGACCGTCACGCGCGAGAGATCGTGCCCCGAACCGAAGCGCGCGAGCATGCGCTGCACGAAAGGGTGCTGCAAATGCAGGTGCTGCACTTCGGACGAAATGCGCTCGACCGGCAGAAACGTGACCGGAAGCGGCGGCGCGTTCCGAAAATCCCAGAACGACTCGTCGCGCGCCCGAGGACGACGCAGGCTGTCGAGCGTGCCGTCCCAGCTCTCCGGCATCTTCGGCAGCAGGTATGCGTCCGCAATGTCAGGGTGAGGCGAAAGGGGCGCGAGTCCAAGGAGCGAAAGCCCAACGTCGATCGCGTCTTTCAAGTGCTCTTCGTTGAAGTCGAGCACTTTCTGCGAGCTCTCTTTGATCTGACCCGCCTCATCGGCCTCTCTTCGCATGCGCGCCTGCTGGCGAAGCGCCTCACACTCCGACTTGGCGGCAGCGATGCGCTCGGGCGACATCACGCACGCCTCGATCATCGCGCGCGCCTTTTCGGAGGCCCCGCGTTCTTCGAGCGTCTTGGCCATCTCCTGGTGAAGCACCTCGCCGAGCGAACCGAGCTCTTCTTCGATGACCGAAACTTTGCGCACGAGTGTCTTCAGGACGTGGTCCTCCGTACGCTGCGGGTAAAAGAAATAGTGGCAGCGGACCTCGTCTTCGGGCTGAAGCGTTCGATCAATGCGGCCATTTCGCTGCTCCATGCGCGCCGGGTTCCAGGGGACGTCGAAGTGAAAGAGGTCGGCACACGCGCCCTGGAGGTTCACACCTTCACGGGCCGCATCGGTGCAAAGCAGAATGCGGACCGGATGCTCGTCCGGAGGCCCATTGAACGCGCGCTGGACCTCGGCCCGGCCTTCATCCGACATGCCGCCATGAAACTCCATGATGCGCAGGTCCCCGTCTTCGGTCCCGGCGCATGCCGCCCGAAGCGCCTGCGCAAGATGTCGCTTGGTGTCGCCGTACTCGGTGAAGACGACCACGCGACGTTCGCTCCAGGCCAGGTCACGCTGAGCGATCTTGCCGTGAACACCGCCCGGCGAAACGGCGGCGCACTGGTTGCGTCGAATCCAATCGATGAGCGCAAGGACCTTGGGGCCCGGTTCATGTCGACTCGCCTGCGCGCGCTTCAGCATCTCGCGCAAAATCCGCTGTGCCTCCACCGACTGCGCAAAGATCGCACGCGAGGTGCGGCGGACTTGCTCGGCGGCCTGCGCCTCGAGGACATCGTCTTCGGCACCTTCTTCGAGCTCATCCTCCAGGCCCTGCGACATATCCTCGCCCGCTGCGATTCTGTCGTGGTCGTGGTCGCGTTCGTGGTCGCGTTCGTGGTCCCGGTCGCCCAATGCGACGATTTCGCTGCCTTGGCCTCGACCTTGACCTTGACCTTGGCCTCGACCTTGACCTTGGCCTCGACCTTGACCTTGGCCTCGACCTTGACCTTGGCCTCGACCTTGACGTTGAAGTTGATCTTGGCCTTGGCCTTCTGCGTGGACACTCAGCGTTCTAAAGAACGCCTCCACGCTCGAGAGCAGGCGCTTTTGGAGATTCACGAGCACGAGCTCGCCGCGCTTGTTTCGGACTTCGACGGCCATCCGATAATCTTCGAGCAGCCGAGCCAAGGCGAGCTCCGCATCCGAGCCTTCGGCCATCGGTCGTTTTTCGCCAGCGTCCCACGCCTGAAACCATGTGCCCTTGTCGTGGACGAGATCGATCTGATGAACGCGCCGGTCGGGGAGCCGCATGGAGCCCATCGCTTTGATGTCGCGCTTGAGCCGTCTGACCATGACGGGCTCGAGGTCCTTTGGTTCGACCTGGACACCGCGCGTGAAGCGTTGCGGATCGAGGATCTCGAGCAGGGCCGAGAAGCTGTTCGAGTGCCCGTTGTGCGGCGTCGCCGACAGAAAAATGCGGTGCTCGAACTGCTTTGCGAGCGCCTCGACCGTTCTCCCGATCTTCGAGTCGACGGCGTACTTACTGGCGCTCGCCGGCGCCACGGTGTGTGCCTCATCCAGGATGAGCAAGCTTCGAGGCGCGCGCCCCGCCAGATGACTAAGAAGCGGCTCCTGGTACTCCGGTCGCCGAAGCGTCTGATACGAGATGATGAATCGAGGGAAGGTCGTCCACGGATTCACGCCGAACCCGCGCTCTTGCCGGCGCCGCGCCACGAAGCGGCGATTGTAGATCTCGAAGCGAAGCCCGAATCGTCGCCACATCTCGTCCCGCCACTGAAGACACACGGCGGCTGGAGCGACGATCAGCATTTGCTGAACGCGCTGCCTGAGCATCAGCTCCTGCATGACGAGGCCGGCTTCGATGGTCTTTCCGAGCCCCACGTCGTCGGCGATGAAAAGGTTTGCGCGCGGAAGCGAAAGGGCCGCGCGCAGCGGCACGAGTTGGTGGTTCCAAAGCCGTATGCCCGCGCGAAACGGAGACTGAAACAGCTTGGCGTCAGTCGCCGTCACACAGTTCCACTTGAGCGCGTGGAGGTACGCGGCAAACACGCGCGGATCGTCCGGCTCCTTTGGATGTCCGAGGCCGCTCGTCTCGGGTTCGATCACCGCCGCGCCAAGCTCTCGCTCCCAAAGCACCTCGAGCGTGCGTCCGGGCGCGTCGTCGTCGAGGCACACGAGCCGGACGAGCGTCTGCTCTTCGAACAGCCGCGAAGGCGTCTCGGGCACGGGGAGGTCTTGGGAGCCCACGCGCAAGGGTTCGATAGCCGCACGCTCGACACCCGCACGCTCGACACCCGCGCGCTCGACACCCGCGCGCTCGACACCCGCGCGCTCGACAGAATCGACGAGATACTGACGTTGCCGGACCCGTGCAATCTGGCCGGGCTTGGGCAGGCCATCGCCGGACTCTCGTCGCGGTCGCTTGAGGTCCACCTCCGAGAGGTCGATGGTGTCGTCGGCCTCGAGCAGCCGCTTCATCAGCGGCGCGCGCGTTCGGTCGTTTGCCGCCAGATCGTGGGCCCGGCAGGCCGCGCGCAGCTCATCGCGCGTCATGCTTCGCAGCAGGTGTTGGAGCTTGATCCCGTTCCAGTCCAGGATGGACGCGATCTGCGTCTTCTTGTCGACGCGTCGGCCGACCGGATACCCAAACTCGCGGCCCAGGAGATAAAGCCGCTGTTTGGTCAACGTTTCGAGAACGGAGGCCAGCGACGGAGACATCGTTCGATGAGTTGCGGCAACCCGGCCGCGGAACACATACTGAACGCCTTTGCGCCCGTGTGCGTGCAAGCTGACCTGCCGAAACGCGCGTAAAAAACCGAGGCCTGTTCACAGGCTCTTTGATCGCACGCCACCATCCGACAGCGGTCCATCGCCGCCGCACCGCCACGAAGCCCTGCGCCGCCCAAGGCAGACAGCGCGATAAGGTTTTCAAGGGCTTCCAGCGCCACCTACGCGTTGGATTCGCGAGCGCACACACTCGAGTGGATTTCGGGCGAGGATGCGACGATGTCTGGCCGAGGGATGCTGCTTCGGCTGCGAAGACGCCCTCTCATGCCCTCTCCGACCTCGCCCTCGTCGGCCGCAAATCAGACGACACGACAGGGCGCGAGACGGACGAAGATCACGTCAATGAACGCCATGGGCGCGCCAAGGAGCATTCCTGAGCCGCCGCCGCGCCTTCGCTCGTTGAGGAGGCGCACCCTTGAGTCGCTGCGTTGGTTAGTTGGTTAGTTGTTTAGTTGGTTGGTTAGTTGTTTAGTTGGTTGGTTAGAGTTCGTTGGTTAGAGTTCGTTGGTTAGAGTTCGTTAGTTATAGTTAGATGTCGTCGCCGGCCGACGACGACGATTGCGCATCGGCGCTCGCTCCCGTGCGCTGCTGCGTATTGGCGCGGGCCGCTCGACGGCGGCGGCGCTCAAAGGCGCTGGTGGCCTTGCGAACCGTGGCGGGCTCGTGGCGATAGACGTAACGCGCGGCGGCTCGCACGAGCCCGACGCGTCTTTGGAGCAACTCGAGCAGCCCATTCCTCAACGCGATCGCTCTTCGCGCTTCCTCGGTCTGCATCGCCGCGTTTGCGGGGCGGTCGAGCAGTGGTCGAACCAGCGCGGCGGCTTCGTCGATCAGCGCGACATCAAAGCCGCCGAAGCCGTCGAGCGCCTTGCGATTCCTGTCAGCAAGCGTTGCGTACTCGCGAAGCTCCTGGGCGATGGCGTCGACGCTATCGCCGATTGCGGCGTGGGCGTCGCGCAGTCGAGCGAGCTGCACGTCTTTTTCATCTTCGATGCCATCATCAAACAGATAGGCGAGCGCGGCATCGAGTTCAGAGACCAGGAACGACGCACGCCCCACGGTATCGACGTCCGTCGGACCTCGGACGGCGAGCCGGTATCGAGTCTGCGCATCCTGCGCCAACTCGACGAGGGAGAGGATTTCGGCGCCAGTGCGCGCCGGGAGCCGCGATCGCAGGCTGTCGAGCCCGAACCTCACGACTTCGCCCTCCTCGTCTTCAACAGTTCTCCAGTGCGCCGCGAAGAACCGCGCGACATCGACGGCCTCCCCGAAGAGCACGTGAATCGGCCCCGGAAAGGTGTTGCTGGGTTCCTTGATGTCGGCGAGCTCTCTTTCGAAGTCCACCAGGGTGTAGCGTCGCATCTTTGCCATCTCTTGCTTCTCCGATCTTCGAGTCCCTTCGCATCGGCGCAACGTCACCTCAGGCCAAGGGTTTTTGTTGGTTGTGTGGGGTTTATTCGAATCGATCAGTGCTCGATCTATCGGTTCCTGACGTACATTCAGTGCACATCGATGGGCGATAGAGCGATCGGCCCAGGGGGTTTCCAATGAATGACTGGCGCCAACACCGTCCGGAACAGCGGCCGAGCCGTCCAGGACATCAGGCGAGCCGTCCAGGACATCAGGCGAGCCGTCCAGGACATCAGACGAGCCGTCCAGGACACCGGGCGAGCCGTCCAGGACATCAGGCGAGCCGTACCAGGACATCAGGCGAGCCGTCCAGGACATCAGACGAGCCGTCCAGGACATCAGGCGAGCCGTACCAGGACAGTCCGCTGGCTGCAGAGCACTACGCTGGCATGATGCCCGCGTGGGCAGCAACCGCATCTGCGAACTCGGGCACGGTCTTCGCCGGTCCGGTGATCGGTGATCAGCTCGCCGAAACGCCTCGGCGGGTTTGCAGCGCCCGCGCTTGCTTGCAGATCAGCTCGGTCATCCCGTCGGGATCGAGGTCGAGCCTACGCGCGCGGTCTCGCTTCTCCTTGAACTCGAGCACCTCGCGATGTCGTTCCCCAGTGCACCTACGGTGTGTCTAGAGCCCACAAGGGCCGTTCCTTCCGCGGTTACTGACGAGAAAGATGTCGTCCGAATCATTCGAGACCACTGGTCGCCGTCGCCGTCGCCGTCGCCGTCACAAGCCTCGCGACCGACTGGGTGGGCTTGCCCTTCGCCGGGCGGGATTTGCACCCGCGAGACGACAAACGAAGTTTCAAGTGGTCATCGATTCCCTTCGACCCGCATTGCCTGGTCGTTCCGAGCGGAATGCAGTTCGTTTTCAACGGCAAAGCCTCTCCGGCAACTCCGGAGTTCCATGTCCCGGCAGAACTGCTCGCAGACGGTCGGATCGCGCGGATCGTCTTCGTCGAACCCGGACGCGAACCCACCACGGTGCTCGTAAGCGCGAAGAGTCCCCCCACCCTTCTCTGGACAAAAGCAGAGCGAACAAGATGAGCGCACGCATCGTCGAAGGTGACCTACTCGATCAGGAAACCGAAGCCATCGTCAATGCCTGGAATCGAAACATCATTCCCTGGTGGCTTCTCATCCCTCAGGGCGTTTCCGGTGCGATCAAACGACAGGCAGGCACCGCGCCCTTTCGCGAACTCGCGCGGAAGGGACCGATCCCGCTCGGCGGTGCGGTCGCAACGAGCGCGGGTCGACTCCACTACAAGGCCATCATCCACGTCGCCGGCATCAACGTGCTGTGGCGAGCCTCGCGCGAGTCTATTGCTGGATCCGTCCAGAGCGCGATTCATGTAGCCCGAACGCTTGAGCTACGGTCGATCGCCTTTCCCATCATCGGAGCGGGCAGTGGCGGCTTTCAGATCGACCAAGCAGAACGAATCATGTGCGAGGAACTCGAAAGACAAGAAGTGAAAGGGGTCGGGAACCTCGACGCCACGAGACATGATCTCGAGGTCGTCATCGTTCGGTTTGCGAGAAAGCGCAGCAGATAAGCCGGAACGCCGACGCCACCAAGCCCGAAGCCCGAAAACCTAGAGCGGCGACGCTATTTGTACTCGGGACGATAGGGCAATCAATCGGCTTCGACCATGCCCGGAGGAGTCGGAGAGCCGACGCAGGTGTGCGACGAGTCACATGTTGCGTCTCCTCAACCAGCTTCTCCGGATGTAGATGCGGCGCGACGCCGAGCCCTCGAAGTAGCTTGCGACCTTGACGTGGACAGCGTCGGGTGACGACGCGCTCTCGAAGCGTGGACTCTCGGGCTCGGAACACTCTCGGGCCCGACGGGGGCCTGCACGACTTCGCGTGTTGAGCCTCGTTGTGGTGTTGAGCCTCGTTGTGGCGGGATGTAGCGAACGCAGAGCGTCGCGGAACGGTCTCTCTCACAGCCGGTCCTCCTCCACACGCTACGCGACCTCCGCAGCAGCTCCTCGGTCCCTCGCGCATTTCTTGGACGGGGTGTAGTGGATATCTCGCAGGCATGCCGACATTGAACCGCAAGTACCGCACCCCGGTTATTCCCTGGAGCGCAGCGCTTATCCTCGGCGCGTGCTCCTCGGCCGCCCAACAGACGGCTCGCCCGTCGAGCAGCGCATCGAACGCGCCGCTCGCCGAGTTGGATCCACCACGGTCGAATCAACCGCCGCCCGAAAGCGGTGCGACGCACGATGAGCCAATTACGGGCCCACGCCCGACCAGCGCGAACAAGCCATCGACCGAGGACGCTTCTCCTGCCAAGCCTTCGAGCAAGGAGCCCATCGCAATCTCGGCGCCGGAATCGAGCGCCGTCGCGGCGCTTGGTGTCGCAGCCCGACCGGACGAAGCATGCCCAGAAAGGCCGTTCGAAAGCCCGCAATCGATTCAAGACCGCTTGAATGCGTCTGCGGTCTACCAAATTCCGATCGGCGCTTCCACCGTCTACGGCCGAAGCGACGCCCCAGTCACGCTGATCATGTTCGCGAGTCACGAATCCGAACACAGCCGGACCGCGCTCCAGACGCTCAAGCAACTCATGGAGACTTACAAGGACAGCCTGCGCGTGGTTCTCAAGTTTCCATCCTACGGGTTGAGTCGGGCAGCCGCGAAAGCGGTGGTCGCGGCGGCGCGTCAGGGACGCTCATGGGAAATGAACGATCACTTGTTCTCAACTGAGAATCCGTTCGATGACAGCGTGCAAAGGGCGCAGGCGGCGGCGATCGGCCTCGATGTGGGCCGGTGGGATGCCGATCGCAAGGCCCGCGAAGTCGACGAGGTCCTTTGGTTCGATGACTGGCTCGAGGGCTTCTTTTCTCCGCCAGGAAGGCCCACGTTCTTCGTCAACGGTCGAATCATCGTTGGCGCACAGCCGATCGAGACCTTCGAGACGGCGATTGACGACGCACTCCAGCGGGCCAAGACCCTCATGGCGCAAGGCGTTCCACCCGCTGAGGTCTACGCTGCGACCGTAGGTGAGGGATACGAGCGGGCGCCGAATATTGCAGGCCGTTTTGCGTGGGGGCCCGAGACCGTCATTGGGACTGCGAGTTATAGCATATCTGAGGGCCCAAAAACGGCCAAGGTCGAGATCGTTGTCTGGCCGTCATTGATTAAGCGTTCAGGGTGGCCGTCCTTCTTGCCGCTCGTCCGCCGCATACGAAGGGAGCGACCAAGAGACGTGCGTGTCGTTTGGCGAGCGCTCCCGACCGGACTTCCCGACGACTTGCTCGCCGGCGTCGCGATCTACGCGGCTCATGAACAGCGCGCCGCCGACGCGATGCTCGAAGCGCTCGAGAACCGCACCGAGCTGATCAGTCGCGACCTGCTGCGGAACCTCGCTTCTCGACTCGGTTTGAACGAGAAGCAGTTCATGAAGGCCATCAACAGCAAACGTCTTCGTCGTTTCGTGCAGGAGGACTTCAAAGCAGCCCAGGCGCTGGCAGTCCCCGAGTCTGGCATCGCCTATGTCAATGGCCGCCCGTCGAGCGCTCACCTATCGTTGGGCTACCACGTGGAGCAGGCCATTCTCGAAGCCGACGGCCATCTCGCCCGTGGCGTCCCGCTGCGTCGCCTTCATGCGCTGCTTCAGCGACGCATTCCTCGGCGGGTCAAGATCGAGCAAGAATGGAAATCGCAGTACAAGCAGGCTGTGAAGGCATCTCTTCTTGCGAAGATCAGGGCTGAAGAGCGCCCTTCTCAGGGCCCGCGTTGCGCCCCGGTGACGATCCTCGCCTTCTGGGACTATGGATGTCGCTTCTGTGCAACGGCAGACGCCAACCTGCGCGAGCTTCGACGTCGGTACGGAGACAAGGTGCGCATCGTTTACTATTTCTTCCCGCAGAACCGGCACAACGAGTTTGCCAAGCTCGCGGCGCGAGCCAGTATGGAAGCCTGGACGCAGGGCCTATTCCCAGAGATGCATGCAAGGCTGCTGAAGAGCCAAGCGTCGCTCAGTGAGGATACGATCTTTCGCTTGATGGACGAACTGGACCTCGATGTGGAGCGTTTCAAGAAAGACCTCAAGAAGCATGGGGGGTGCCACGACCCGTGCGCTGTCGAGGCGATCGAGGAGCTCGGTCTTGAGCGAACCCCGACCTTCTTCATCAATGGTCGAAGGATCGTCGGCGCTCAGCCTTTCGCCGTGTTTCAGGACGCCATCGACTTGGAGCTCACCACAGGCCCCAGAGTACACGAGCAGTAGCAGTAGCAGTAGCAGTAGCAAGAACACGAGCACTAAGCAGCCGCCCGAGCACGAGCAAGGTTACAGAGCGCGATCCGTACGCCGCATGGGGCCCTCATCGTCTGCGGGGCGAAAGACTCGGCATGGTGAGAGCTTCGTCCGAAAAAAGGAGGTCACCCCCACCGAGTTGTCCGAGTTTGTTGACCCCAACGCAGACCAGGCGCCCTCCGGCCTCTAGTAGGGCACAGCCGAACGAACCGCCGAGTTCAAAGGCCGACGCCCTTTCGATCCCGAGGACTCTTCGTGGTCCGTCGGGGGTGGCCTGATCGAAGGCCCGCTCGGGCAACGGCGGAAACATGGAATCAGGACTGACGCAGACGACATCGCCTGCGGTGCGCACGATGCACGCTCCGTTCCCAGCATACGGTGTCGTCAAATACACAGCATCGCGCAGGTCGGGCACTGCGACGGCGGGCTCACTGAGATCTCGCCACGTCACGACGTGGCCATCCGCGAGCCTCGCGTAAGCGGGGCCAGAGTTCAGCGAGATCTGCACAGCCTTCGCGACGCCGGTTCGAAGCTCGGGACGGGGAGGTGAGCGATTCTCCGATGCGCGGCGAAGATGTCGCCAACACATGACCGTCCCATCGGACCTAACCGCACAAGTCATCGCGTCTCCAACGGCGAGCGAGACCACATCACCGAGATCTGAGACATCGACCACGCCTGATACGCGATCAGTGTGTCCTTGCCCCAATTGTCCGAGATCATTGGCGCCCCAACATCGAACCCGAGCGTTGGAGCGAGCGCACGTGTGCGATGATCCGACATGAATCTCATCCACTTCCCCCACCTCTTCAAGCACTCGAGGCGACAAGTACGTATCGGAAGCCATCGCGGGGTCGATCTGCCCACGGCTGTTGAGTCCCCAGCAAACCAGCCGATGGTCGGTCAAGACCGCGCAGACGAGGGCGTCGCCAACAGAGACGGCAGCCGCCGGTCCGGGAAGTTCGGCCTCGGTCGGAAGCGCCAACGTGTTGCACGTCTTGGCCGTCATACTCGTATATTCGGCTGGGTTGCAGTAGCCAAAACAGGTGACTGAACCGTCGCGTCGGACTCCGCACGAGAACCGGGAAGCCGCATCGATCGACGAGAATCCGTCGGCTGCTGGAACGGCGCGGTCTTTGATGCGCTGCACGCCAAGTTCTCCCGACACGTTGCTTCCCATGCACCGAAAAGACCCATCGCAGACCTGCGCGCAGAGATGACCGACAGAACCTTCCGCCCTGACGACACATTCGAAGCCGGGCACGGGACCGTCAGATCGCGCCGCCTTGGCAGAGCTCCCAGGCAGCAAGGCGCTACGTCCGGGCAGATATCCGGTGCAACGCAAAGGTCCACGCCTCCGGTAGGCACAGGTCCATGCGTTGGTGCCAAAGATCGAAGTTGAATTATCCAACGAACGAACCCGGCGGAGGACGGGATCTCCGGGCGGGCGGGCGTCGCGGTCAGAGCAAGAGACATCCTCCGACGGAAGCGGCCCAGGCCGACGATCCCACGTGATTGCGAGATCAGCTTCCGGCGGAACGACGGTCCTCTGTGGATCACAAAAAGCGAGCCCTTCGCGAGTGATGAGACAAGCCTCACTGACTGCCCGAAGCGGTCCCACGGGCTCAGGCCCGTTGTAGAGCGCGCGGCATCGCCAGGGGTACGGGTCGACGCAGATCGAGCCCGTCGAAAGTACGATCCGGTCACGGCCGAACGCGAGAACTCGGTCGTCCGACCTCATGTCGAACGGCTCGTCAGGGTCGTCGGTGCGAGCGAGAGGGCGACAAGAACCACCCATCTGCAGACACCAAACTCCACTCTTCTGCCGTATCGCCGCGACCGGATACATATGCGAAGACTCGAGGGCCCGCACGTTTCGAAGCAGGACTGACGAGCGTGAGCCCTCACTATCGAGGCAGCGCACGCTCCGGTCCCGATAGAGCAGGCAGAGTGTGCGTTCCATTTGGCCGATGCCGCCGCCGTCATAGAATCGCGCATCGACTACGGCGCGATCGGCCAGTGCGCGTCGTACGCCTTCGGCGAAGGGCCCCCATCGCAACGTCCCAAAGCATTCGACACGCCCTCGCAAGTCGCGCACACACGTCGCCTCTCGTTCCAAGGCAAGGAGCGCGCTCGTCGCCGACGACTTTGGCGTCGCGACCGACACGCTAGAGGTCAGGAGGAGAAGGCCAGTCATCACGAGGCGAGTGACCCGACACATCGACCCGCGAAGTTCGGGCCGGCGTTGGCGCCTGGAACATGCTCGGAAAGAAACATCCATGCTGAGAAGGGAGTACCTTGGATTGCGGCCTCGTGTCGAACCCGCCCCATTCTATCCGTGCTCGTGCGGCTTCCGGCCCGGACGAAACGCGCATGCGGCGCGCGTCATTCCCAAGGACCGCAGCAAGCGGCTCCGTTCGTTGGTCGGGATTCGCTTCGGCGGCGACACGCGCAACACGTCGTTGAAGGAGCGCCTCGACCTGCTCAACCCGATGCTGCGCGGGTGGAGCGCCTACTACCGTCACGCATGGGCGTGTTTGACGAGCGCCTGCTCGACCTCCGCTTTTGCTTCGTCGTATGCGGGCGCCAACGCCTCGGTCGCGCGTCCCTCCATCGCGCTCATGGGCCCAGCGAAATGCGGATCCCAAAGAGCTCACGCAATGGGCGGCGCGGGTCGAGCTGCCGCACCGCCTACAAAGGACCTTGTGTCGGCGCCACTCGGTCGTGTGCGGCCGGTGGTCTTGCAGATCAACCTGCTGATAGCGGTATGCCTCGGGGTCGTTCGTTCTCGGCAGAGCTGTAGCGCAGCCACTGCGTGCGGTCAGGGAACAGGTCCACGGTCGAATCAACAGCATCAGGCGCAGCCAGCAGGCGATGCGCAGCCGATGCCCCTTCTGACCCCCGCGATTCTTTTCTTGGGCTTGCTCTTGCCACGCCTCGGGGTTCCGAGTCGAGTGCCTGCCCCGGGGCCATCACTCGACGGCGGTCGGTGCGAGTTCCGAGAGTTCTGGTTCAGCTTCTCCGTCAGCTCCGCCACAAGCTTCGTCAAAGCATCAATTCGGTCGTCGCGCTCCGCGAGCTGCGCGTCGCGCGACGCAATAGCGGCCTCGAGCACGTGGGGTCGCCCCTCGAGGGTCTCCACGCTCGCGATCGATGCTGCGTCCGCTACAAGAAGCCTGGATCACATTCGAGGCCGATAGGGCAATCAATCGGCTTCGACCATGCCCGGAGGAGTCGGAGAACCGACGCAGGTGTGCGACGAGTCACATATTGCGCGCAGTGTGGCCGGTTCGGAACGGCACAAGACGGGACTGCCGCTGAGTCCCGTAGCCTGCGGGCAGCGTTCAGACGTACCTCTCCCCAGCGGACGAGCCATGCGACCGCGCGGACAAGAAGCGCCGAGCCCGGGGAGCTTGGGATCTTGGGTCGGTTTGTGGCGTCGATCAGAGATCGAGGGCGAGCTGAGGGGATCTCGGGCGCATCGCTGACGTCTCATCCGACCGAGAGTCTGCTTGACGTGACTCGATTCAGTCACCGCACCGATCGGCCTCAGGCGGCCGCCGCAACTCAAGCAGCGCTCGCCATCAATCGAATAGACCCGGGCCAACAGCTTGGCCCACGACATGCGGCGCTTCTGAACCTGAGGCCTCATGTTCTCGATCGGGAAGGCGAGCTGAAGAGCGGGTGCGGGCCTTGGAACAATCGCGCGCCGCACTTTCGAGGCCGAAGCCAGAACGCCCGCGTAGCGAACCTGATGCTGCGCCGGGGAGGAACGAGCCACGCGAGGCGTCTCAGAAACTGTACCGGTGATAGAACGATCGCACCCTGCCCGTTCTTCGCTGGACGACGAAGCGTCAGCCGAACTCGCCCATCACCGCTCATGCGAAGTTGATCTTCGGCGAATGGCGGACGGGCCGCATATAGGCAGAGCCTTTCTCGTCCTCGTCGATCGCCTTGGGCAACACGAACCTGAGCATGAACACTGAATCCACCACACTCGATCGCCGTGGACTTGACGTCCACGATGCGACTTGGCGACAGCATCGATGGCTCCGCGAGGCCGCGCACATACCAGCGCTCCAAGGGTGTCAGCGAGGCTTCCTCAAGAGCGTCCGAATCGCTTCGGAGATATCCGCTCTTCGCGAGAAATTTCTCCATCTTCTTGAACACGGTTTGGGCCAACGAGAGAAGGTCTCGATTCGTTGGGGCTGGGCATTCGACGAAACGGGGACCGTCTTCTTCGTTCGCGAAGACTCCGTCGAGAACGAGCACATGAAGATGCGGTGAGATGTTCAGGGTCTTCGTGAATCGCTGAATGAAGGTGACGGCTCCGCATTTCGGTTCTGCAAGACCCTGGCATCGAGCCCAGGTGGTCAGTTGCTCAAAGATCGCCCGAACGAAGAAGTTCACCATCTTCGCCAAGACCTCTCGTTTGCACGCGAGAAGACCGCGCAGTTCGAACGGCGGGCTCAGCACGTATTGCCGCAGCGCGACATCGGGCAGCACGTCATCGACGAGATGGGCCGCCGTCTCCTGCATCCGTCGTGCACCGCAGCTCGGACAAATCGCCCGCCCCTTGCACGAAAAGGCCAGAGCGTGCTCACGCTGGCATCGGTCGCAGAAGAGAAGGACGAAACCGCGTTCCAAGATCCCGCAGTCGAGGAATTCTTCAAATTCTTTACGGACAAATGTCGGCAACCCGGACTCACAGGAATCGGCGTCCTCAAAACTTTCGACAAACTCGTCAAAGTGGGTCGAGACGAGCCGATGCAGGATTCCCGACTCCGGTTTTCGTGGTTTGTATTCCGAAACCGCTTGCGCGCACACAATGCGCCATGAGCCCGTTTCATGCCGTGACGGAAGGCCTCGGATATGGCGCTCGTTTGTTCGTGTCTTCGTCGAATTTCGGACTTTCTCGCTGCGCTGACGGACAAACCGCCGGCCCCCATCTTGTCTCGTGCGCGGCTCTCGGTGAAGCTCCCGAGCCGTAGCCATGAAGCGAGTCAAGAAGTGACGAGCGCGAGGGTGATGGCGTCGGTCTCGTGAACGTGCGCGACGTTCCTGGCGATGCCGAGGATGTGTCGCGCGGCATCGACATCGCGTGGGATGGTCCCGGCGCTCTGCACGCGCGGGGAGCACGCGCCGGCAACGTTCTCCATCCTTCGAACCGATCTCAATGGCGCAGCACGCGCGGGCGACGCGACGTGGCGAATCTTCGCGCTCAAGAACCCGAGCCACGCCCTAATGCCCTCGGAGATGCCCATCACCGTCGCACCCGGCCGCGGACACGCCCCCGGAAGCGGTCCCTCGCGCGGCGCGAAGCCCCGTCCCGAAGGCCAGCCGACCGTCGAAACAGCGCCCGACGACAACAACGCGAGCGACATCAACGACGTGCGGGCTGTGAAGCGGCGGGTGCGAAGTTGGCAAGGGGCCGAGCTGCAAAGCTCAGAGCCGCGCGCTGTTAAACTCGCGCCCGAGAGCTCTCCCCGGCTCTGAGCCCCAGACGCGGCTCTCTGCGGGCTCGACCGGCAGCTCGCGAACGACCGCGTGCTCTGAGCATCACCGCCCACCGAGCACGCGTCGATCACCACCGATGCGCAAGACCCCGCGGAACAACGGGAAAAAGAAGAGGGCCTCGCCGGTCATCCCGATGAGGCCCTCTGTTTACCTGGCGCCCAAGGGTATTCGCGTTGGGCAAAAATGGCTCGGGTAGCCCCGTGCTTAGACGAACCCCCTGCGAGAGCCCGAATTGATGCATGAGTTGATATCACCTCGGGACCTCATTCTTCTCGGGTACTTGGGCTGAGAGCACCCGGAGAACCAATGTGCCGCGCGACCGTGGGCGCTGTGCGGCCCGTGGTGGCCGGGTTAGCGGGCTGAGGTCCCGGACCGCGGGCCGGTCGGGGGTCGGGGCACTCGGGGGCGCGTGTAGGGGCCGTGGAAGAATGAACGCTACAGCGCGCCGATAGTGATCCACATGAGGGATAGATGTTGACTGCTCCTGATCGCGAGGCACTTCAAGCTTCCGACCTGACGTTCTTTCCGAAGACGAGCATGAGCGTCGCGAACACGATGGGGACCGCACCGAGGAGCAGGAAGATGAGGTCCCCGACGATGCGGATCGATTCGAGTGTGTGGAAGGTGCCGCCCATCAGATACTCCAGCCGGCGGGCATGCCAGTAGCCGTTCACCAACACATCCCACAGCTGAAGCACCCCAGCCGGAAACAGGTCCAGCAGCAGCATCAGCCCGAGGCCGATGTTGAGGCCCCAGAAACTTCGGCGGACGTGTTTCTCGGCCCGGCCCCAGGCTTCATCGGTCGCCAGGGCCCGAAGGCAGAACACGAGCACAGCTAGCGCGAGCATTCCGAACACACCGAACATGGCCGCGTGACCGTGGTTGGCGGTGAGCGTGGTACCCATCTCGAAATAAGAGACGATGGGGAGATTGATGAGGAATCCGAACACACCCGCGCCGATGAAGTTCCAGACCCCCACCGCGATGAGGAACCGGATGGTCCACTTCTGTTTGCCGATCAGCGGCTCGCCGCAGTCGGAGCAGCGCCGGTCCTTCAGCCGGATGAAATCCCACGCTTCCAGCGTCAACAGGGTGAGGGGTACGACTTCCAGAGCGCTGAAACAGGAGGCCAGGCCCATATTCAGGGTGCTCTGGCCGGTGAAATACCAGTGGTGGCCCGTACCGACGATGCCGCCGAGGAGGAACAGGATCGCGTCCATGTAGATGAGCCGCGTGGCGGACTTCACCGTCACGAGCCCCATCTGGACGAACATCACGCCAACGAGCACGGTGGCGAAGAGTTCGAAGAATCCCTCCACCCAGAGGTGGATGATCCAGAACCGCCAGTTGTCGATCACCGCGAAGTTGGTGTGGGGCCCATAGAAGAGCGCCGGCACGTAGAACAGCGGGATGGCGATGGCGGAGAGGAAGAAGAGCGTGGGAAGCTCTCCCTTGCCCCGCTCTCTCATCGCGGGCCGGAGGGCGCGGTACATCAAGAAGAGCCAGAAGCCCAGGCCGGCGGCCAGGAGCAGCTGCCACACCCGGCCCAGGTCGAGGTACTCACTTCCCTGATGCCCGAGCCAGAACCAGAGGCTGCCCAGCGCTCCGTTGATGCTCGCCATCTCGGCAAGGAGGCTGCCGAAAACGACGAAGGCGAGCGCGACGAGAAGGGCGATCGCGCCGGCGCGTTGCCGCTTCGGCTCCGCCCCTCCCACCAGGGGAGCCAAAAAGAGGCCACCCGCCACCCAGGCCGTAGCGATCCAGAAGATCGCGGTCTGCAGATGCCAGGTGCGGGCGAGGTTGTAGGGCAAGATGCGGGCGAGATCGAGACCGTAGAAGGCCCCGGGCTCAACCCGATAATGGGCGATGACGCCTCCCAGCGCCGACTGCGCCATGAACAGGATGGCAACGACCACGAAGTAGAGGCCGAGGATCTTCTGGCTCGGAGTCACCTTCCAGGTGGCGAGTCGGCCCTCGCCGACGTGGGCCGTCTGATCGGCGCCCCAGCCCAGCGTGAACTTTCCGAAGACCGTGAGGATGAGGCCGAGGCCGCACAGGAGCACCACCAGGCTCAAGGCACTCCAGAAATAGGCCGACGCCGTGGGCGTGTTCCCAGCCTCCGGATCGTAGGGCCAGTTGTTGGTGTAGGAGTAGTCCGTTCCCGGGCGAAGGGCGGTTGTGGCCCAGGCCGCCCATGCGAAGTAGGTCGTGAGATCCCGCAACTCTCCTTCGTCGCTGATGAAGCCGCGGGGTAGGCCGGCGGCCGGTGTGGCGCCGTCGAAATAGTCTGTCCACTCGGCCCGCTGAGCACGAAAGGACGCCGCCTCCACCGTCGTGAACCGAAGGGTTGCCGTGGCCGGATCGTAGCGATTCTGCTTGAGCGCGCGCTTGAGCGCTTCGCCGATCTCCAGGCGCCGGGGCTCATCCAAAGCCCGGAAGTCAATTCCGTACTTTGCTCGCGCCAGGGTGTCTCGGCCGATTTCCACCGTGCGATGGAGGTACTCGGCGGAATAGTCGGGCCCCAGGTAGGCACCATGCCCCCAGAGCGTCCCGTGCTCCATGAGCGCGTACTTCAGGAACACGTCCTGGCCGTGCTCGATGTCATCGGCGGTGAAGAGCCGCTGCCCCGTCGCGTCCACAACCGTCGCGGGGATCGGGGGCGCTCCCTGATAGGTCTTCACGGTCACCAGACCGAGCAACCCGAATCCACAGATCATGACGATCACCACGGCCCGGCGCCACCAGGGCGAGAGTGGAAGCTGGTCTGGGTCAGAGTCGTGTTGGGGCATGAGTCACCTCCTGGGCAATGGTCGAAGTTGGTGCACGGGATCGACGGTGGTCGTCCATACCGCGATGAAGCTCGAGACCTGCATGGAAAGACCTATCACTCACGCTCGAGCAATCCGAGGCGTCGCGCCATGTGATGCAAGTTGCCGCGAGCCATGCCCAGTGATCTAGCTGCCGCTGCCCAGTTGCCCTCGTGTGCGGCCACGGCCCGGCTCACCATAATCCGTTTCGTTTCCTCGACGGCTTCTTTGAGCGTCTGTCCCGATACCGCAGCAGTTGCAGCGACCCCTGGCAGGGCATTGGGATCGGCGGCTTCGGATGTGTCACGTCCGATCTGCAGGTGCCGAGGACCGATCAATGTTGGAGCGTCCCTGCCGGCGCCCGTGCTCGCCCTCAGGACAGCACGGCCGAGAAGATGGTCGAGCTCGCGTACATTTCCCGGCCAGGGTGCGCCGGTGAGCGCTTGTCTTGCTCCTTCGGTGAGTCGTACTGGCCCCAACCCAAGACGCCGGCGATAGAGGTCTAAGAAGAACCCGGCGAGGAGCGGAATGTCTGACCGTCGCTCGCGCAGCGGTGGAACGCGAATGGGGTACATGTTGAGACGATGGAACAGGTCGGCTCTGAACCTCCCCGCGTCGACCTCCCGGGGTAAGTCTCGGTTTGTAGCGGCTACCACGCGAACATTCACACGCAGTGCCTGATCCGAACCGACGCGCTGAATCTCGCCTTCCTGAATGGCCCGCAAGAGCTTCGGCTGCACCGAGAGGGGAAGCTCGCCCACCTCATCCAGGAACAGTGTGCCCTTATCGGCCACCTCGAATTTTCCTGCGCGGTCGGCGTTGGCCCCGGTGAAGGCCCCGCGGACGTGACCGAAGAGCTCGCTCTCGACGATGGTTTCGGGCAGAGCGGCGCAGTTGACGTAGATGAGCGGCTCGTCCCGGCGCGCGGAGCTGTGGTGGACCGACCGCGCGACGAGCTCTTTGCCCACGCCAGTCTCGCCCGTGATCAGCACGGCAAAATCGGACTGCGCGACCAACTCGATCTCGTCGCGGACCCGCTGGATAGCGACGCTGGTCCCGAGGATCTGGCCTCCGCCATCGCGTCCTGCAGCGTCCATCTGAAGGACACTGGCAACTCGCTGATGCCGCCGAGACGCCGACTCGAGCGCTTCGAAAAGGCGCCCGGTGTTCATTGCCGCGCCGGCGAGCGCGCCGAGCATTCGTAAGAACCGCTCGTCGATAGCATCGAATGCGCCGGGCTCGAGCGCGTCCGCGGTCAGCACTCCGATCACGGTATCTCCCGCCAGCAATGGGCAGCCCAGGCATGCGTGCACATCACGCGTCGCGTCCGGGTTGACCAACAGCAATCCGTCGTAGGGATCTGGCAGTGGGCTGTCGGCCGGAAAACGAACGGGCGTGCCTTTGGCCACAACGACGTCGAGTCGAGGATGCTCGCGTCGGCTGAACCGCCGCCCGAGAACTTCGGGAGCTAGCCCATGGATCGCAACCGGAGTTAGCTCATCACCCGCCAGCTGCAACACCGCGGCAGCGTCACAGGGAATCGCTTTGCGTAGCGCGTCGAGCAGCCTGGAAAGCCGATCGCTTGAGCCGAGCGATGCTGTCAGATCGATGGCCATCGACAGCAGTGCGTCCTGCTGGTCCATGATGTTATCACTAGCATAACGCAGTTATTCGAGCAATAACTTCCGTCGGTTATGGCTTGGATAACCGAGTTCTGTAAGCTGTGGTTTTGATTGAGAAGACTGTCTGGCCCGTTGTCTGCAATGCACCTAGCGCCATGGACTCGAACAAGGAGCTGACGATGATCGACTGCAACGAAACACTTGGCAATCTGGCCACCGCACACCCCGCAGCCACTTCCGTGTTCCTGCGCCACCGACTGGATTTCTGTTGCGGCGGTGGCCAGAAGCTCGATGAAGCGTGCCGCAACGCTGGGATCGACCCCGCCGTTGTGGCCGCTGAGATCACGGCCCAGAGTGCTGGTGTCGACGATGGGCCGCAGCGATGGGACACGCGACCGGTGCCGGAGCTGATCGACCACATCCTGACGCGCTACCACGAGCCACTTCGCAAGGACCTTCCGGCTCTCGTGGAAGCGGCAAAGAAGGTCGAGCGCGTGCACGGTGCAAAGCCCACTTGTCCCCGCGGACTCGCGGAACACCTCGAACTGGTTCACGCAGAAGTTGGCAATCATCTCGCCAAGGAAGAACAGATGCTCTTTCCGGCGCTGCGTTCGGGTAACCGGGGCCAAACGGTTCACATGCCCATCCGCGTGATGATGCAGGAGCACGAGGACCATGGTGTCAACCTCAAGCGTATCCGCGAGATCACCTCTGACTTCGCGTTGCCCGCGGAGGCCTGCGGCACTTGGCGCGCGCTGTACGCTGGGCTCGAGAAACTCGAGTCCGAGCTGATGGAACACATCCACCTCGAGAACAACGTGCTCTTCCCGCGGGCGCTGAACGACTGAAGCTACCCGAGCCCGATGCATGAAGAAGGAGACGTTGAAATGAACAAGCTCACATCAACTATGCGGACCATGGTGCTCGCAACGCTGGCGGCCGTCGTCATGCTGCTGGGCTCGCCCGGTGAGGCGCAAGCGCACTGCGATGGACTCGACGGGCCCGTTGTCACTGACGCACGCGCAGCACTCGTTGCTGGCCGCGTGGATCGAGTCCTCAAATGGATTTCGGCCGAGTCCGAGGCGGAGGTGCGCACTGCTTTTGACCAGACGGTCAGAGTCCGGGCACTAGGCGAACCAGCGCGCGCACTCGCGGACACGTACTTCTTCGAGACTCTTGTCCGGTTGCACCGCGCCGGCGAGGGTGCGCCGTACACCGGCCTGAAGCCGGCCGGCTCCGCGGTTGAACCTGGCGTCGATGCTGCCGACCAGGCGCTTCAACGGGGGTCGGTGGATCCACTGGCCGACGCCGTCGCTGGCCGCGTCCAGGCAGCCATTCGTCAGCGGTTCGCCCGGGTTGCCCAGCTTCGCCGGCACGCCGAGCGTAGCCCGGCTGACGGCAGAAGATACGTCGCTGCCTACGTAGATTACATCCACTACATTCGCGCCCTCCACCTGGCGGTGAGCGGCGGGGAGGCGCACTCGCATTGACGCTGCTGCAGTGCGACGGGTCCGATGGCAACAGAACGGAGGCTTCCATGACTGACATTCTCAAAAACATCGACGTTCACGTTCGGTGCGAACAGTGCGGGGACTTCCACATCTCGGCCGAAGTCATCGCCGACAGCCAGCGCTTGCTCGCGGAAGGGTGCCCGGGATCTCCGTACGAATGCCCGCCTCAGTTGTTTGCCACGCTCCTCGAACCCTCCGCTCTGGCGTCGCTGGAGAGAGCCTGGAGCGCTCTGGAGAGTACCGTTCGAAGCCCAGTCCGACAGGTCTCGGCTGCAGACTCTTTACGTGTTGCCGTCTACCCAAACGACAAGCTGAACCCGCGTGCCATCTGCCGCTGGGAGGACGATGGCGGCCATATACCAAGCACGCCACGGAGTGCGCCATGCTGAGCCAGCTATCCACGCATCGCGCGACGGGCGCCGCAGACCTGCTCGACCTCCTCGGCGAGTGCCACCAGCGGATCCGCCGCTTCGTCGCTTTGGCCCGTCAAGCCGGGTCGCGGCAGGATGTCCCCCCCGACCAGATTGCCCAGGCTTGCATCGATGTGGAGCGCTACTTCACTCAAGCGCTTCCACTCCATGTCGCCGATGAGGAAGAGAGCATCGAGCCACGTTTGCGCGGGCTGTCGCCTACGGTAGACGAGGCGCTCGACGCCACGACGCGTCAACACCGGCAGCACGAGCCCAAGTTGAACGCCCTGCTCCGGGCGACGAACATGCTTCGAAACCGCCCGCATGACGAGACGGCCCGACGCGAGGTCGCGACCACCGCCCTGGCACTGGAGACGCAGTTCGAGGAGCACTTGCGCCTCGAGGAAAGCGTGGTTTTCCCCGCCATCCGCGAGCTTCTGTCGCGCGAGATCCAAACATCGATCATTGATGAGCTTCGAAGGCGAAGACACAACAGCCGACCACAACCCGGGCCGACGCCGCCAACAACCCAGGAGGATGAGCCATGAACACACCTGCACCGCCAGAACATGGCGTGACCTTCGACCTTGCGAATGTCGCCCGAGAGCTGAGAGCGGAGGAGTCGTACCTTCGCGAAGGCCAGACCGCGCGCACGCTCATCCGATCGTCGGACCTGCGCATTGTTGTCGTTGCGCTCAAGGCTGGAAAATCAATCTCCGAGCACCACGCCAGCGTTACCGCGTCGGTTCAGACCCTGTCCGGCCACATCCGCCTGCAGCTCCCAGAACGCAGCGTGGACGTTCCGGAGGGCCAACTCCTGGTGATGGGAGCAGGTCTGCCGCATGACGTGTATGCGGACACCGACAGCACGTTCCTGCTGACGCTGGGCTGGCCCGCAAGCAAGTAGGATCAGGCGGCGAGGATGGGGAGATGAAACGGGACCGGAGACTCCGGCAGCTGAGTGACGATCACCATCAGGCGCTCGTGCTTGCGCGGCGCGCGACGTCTGCGGCCTCCGCAGAACCCGAAGCGTCTGTCGTGGTTTGGAACGAGGTTGTGCGCCGCTTCCACAGCGAGCTGGCGCCCCACTTCTCAGTCGAGGAGCAGCACATTCTACCCGCGTTGGAACGGGCCGGAGGTGGTGCCCTCGCAAAGAGAACACGAGACGAACATGCGGCGCTTCGCCGGATCGTGTCCGACGACCAGCACGATATCGCGACCAGACTGGACCGGTTCGGTGCGCTGCTAAGAGACCACGTCCGCTTCGAGGAACGTGTGCTTTTCGAAGCTGTTCAGGAGAGGTTGGACGGCGCGGCGCTCGACGCTGTGAATGAAGCATGCCGCGCGCGAACGTCAGCGCCGCATCCACGAGACAGGAGCGCATAGCCATGACCGAAGACATGTTCCCAAAGGCGACAGCCGATCTCGCGAAGCGCCGCAAGAGTCTGGCTCCCGAGGTGGCGTCCACGTTCCACGACTTCAGCAAGGCCGTGTTTCGAGAGGGCGCCCTTTCCCGCAAGCACAAGCAGCTCATCGCCGTAGCCGTTGCGCACGTGATCCAGTGCCCTTCCGTACTCGGGCGGGTAAACGTCGTCCTTGCGCTGGCCCTTGTTGCTGCCGGCTTCATGCTCGTCAGGGGGACGCCATGGTGAGCGAGAGCATCGTCAGCTATCTGGTGGCAGACCACGCGCGGCTTCATGCTCTCCTGGACCGCGCCATGGAGACACCGGATCTCGATCCGGAAGCGTTCGCCGAATTCCGGCGTGGATTGCTGCGTCACATCGCGATCGAGGAGAGGGTGCTCTTGCCGGTCGTTCGTGAGGTACGCGGGGGAATCCCACTCGATCGAGCTCACGAGCTGCGAATCGACCACGCTGCGCTCACATCTCTGCTCGTGCCGACTCCCGACCTGGCGTTGTGCCGCGAGATCCTGTCGCTGCTTACGGAGCACGACGCGAAGGAAGAGGGCCGTGACGGCGTCTACGAAGAATGTCAGCGCCGGTTGAGTGACCGCGACCTCGCCCGTTTGGCCCAACGCGCGGAGTCCTTTCCGCAGGTGCGTGTGGCACGGCATTTTGACGGTCCGAATGTGCATCGCACGGCCAAGGGGGCGCTGGCATCCGCCCGCCGCATGCGATCGCCGAGGAAGGTCGAAGGCCGATGACCATCAAATCAGAATCAGAGAGCGCTTCCCCTGTTTCGGAGGCCGTGGAAAGCGCGCTGCGGGAGGTCATCGATCCTGAGTTGGGCATCAACATCGTCGACCTTGGGCTCGTCTACGGAGTCGATGTGGACCCGAACGGTGTGTGCGTTCGGCTGACGATGACGACTCCGGCTTGCCCGTTGGGGGAGCACATCGTGCGGGATGCAGAAGAGCGGCTCGTGGCGCTTTCCGAGCTGGGGAGCATCCGGGTCGAACTCGTCTGGGATCCGCCCTGGGATCCGAGCCGAATGTCCGAGGAGGCCAAGCGGATGCTGGGCTGGGGCTAGACGATGGCAACGACAACGCCTGCTCGCGCACGCTCGCAAACCCGGTTCCGGCGAGCTCTACTGCTCGTGGTGGCGGTCGCCGCTGCGACAGGGGTGCTGGCCGGTCTCTCCAGGGTTGGCGTGGTGCTCGGTTGGGGGCCGAGGTTCGCCGTGGACCATGGACCGATGCTCGTCGTGGGCGTCTTCGGCACCGTGATTGCTCTGGAGCGTGCCGTCGCTCTGGGCGGTCGCTGGGGATATGCAGCCGCGGCGATTGGCGGAGCAGCGGCGAGTGCGATGCTGCTCGGCCTCACTTGGGCGGGATGGCTCGGTGTCCTGTCCGCCGCTGCGCTGGTAGGAGTCAACGCGGCCATCATCCGACGACAATCGGCGGCATTCACTTGGCTAATGCTTCTCGGAGCCGTTGTTCTGGTTTTCGGAAACGTCTCTTGGATGATGGGCTATCCCGTTCGCGACGTGGCGCCAGCGTGGATGACGTTCTTCGTCCTCACGATCGCGGCCGAGCGACTCGAGCTGTCTCGGCTCGCGCCAACGCCCGCGTGGGCCAAGGTGATCTTGGTGCTCTGCGCCGCGGCGCTCGCGGTCAGGGTATCGCTGGTAAGCTGTGGCCTGGACGGCGCGTTGAGACCTGCAGGCGGTCTGATGGCTGTGATCGGCCTTTGGCAGCTCAGGTTCGACCTGGCGAGGCGAACTCTGCAGCGCGGGGGATTGCCCCGGTTCTCTGCAGCGGGCGTTCTTCTCGGCGCAGCATGGCTCGTGTTTAGCGGCAGCACTCTCCTCGCGCTCGGGCTGCCATATGCGGGACCTGTGTACGACGCCATCCTGCACGGGGTTTTCGTGGCCGATAGGGCAATCAATCGGCTTCGACCATGCCCGGAGGAGTCGGAGAACCGACGCAGGTGTGCGACGAGTCACATATTGCGCGCAGTGTGGCCGGTTCGGAACGGCACAAGACGGGACTGCCGCTGAGTCCCGTAGCCTGCGGGCAGCGTTCAGACGTACCTCTCCCCCAGCGGACGAGCCATGCGACCGCGCGGACAAGAAGCGCCGAGCCCGGGGAGCTTGGGATCTTGGGTCGGTTTGTGGCGTCGATCAGAGATCGAGGGCGAGCTGAGGGGGATCTCGGGCGCATCGCTGACGTCTCATCCGACCGAGAGTCTGCTTGACGTGACTCGATTCAGTCACCGCACCGATCGGCCTCAGGCGGCCGCCGCAACTCAAGCAGCGCTCGCCATCAATCGAATAGACCCGGGCCAACAGCTTGGCCCACGACATGCGGCGCTTCTGAACCTGAGGCCTCATGTTCTCGATCGGGAAGGCGAGCTGAAGAGCGGGTGCGGGCCTTGGAACAATCGCGCGCCGCACTTTCGAGGCCGAAGCCAGAACGCCCGCGTAGCGAACCTGATGCTGCGCCGGGGGAGGAACGAGCCACGCGAGGCGTCTCAGAAACTGTACCGGTGATAGAACGATCGCACCCTGCCCGTTCTTCGCTGGACGACGAAGCGTCAGCCGAACTCGCCCATCACCGCTCATGCGAAGTTGATCTTCGGCGAATGGCGGACGGGCCGCATATAGGCAGAGCCTTTCTCGTCCTCGTCGATCGCCTTGGGCAACACGAACCTGAGCATGAACACTGAATCCACCACACTCGATCGCCGTGGACTTGACGTCCACGATGCGACTTGGCGACAGCATCGATGGCTCCGCGAGGCCGCGCACATACCAGCGCTCCAAGGGTGTCAGCGAGGCTTCCTCAAGAGCGTCCGAATCGCTTCGGAGATATCCGCTCTTCGCGAGAAATTTCTCCATCTTCTTGAACACGGTTTGGGCCAACGAGAGAAGGTCTCGATTCGTTGGGGCTGGGCATTCGACGAAACGGGGACCGTCTTCTTCGTTCGCGAAGACTCCGTCGAGAACGAGCACATGAAGATGCGGTGAGATGTTCAGGGTCTTCGTGAATCGCTGAATGAAGGTGACGGCTCCGCATTTCGGTTCTGCAAGACCCTGGCATCGAGCCCAGGTGGTCAGTTGCTCAAAGATCGCCCGAACGAAGAAGTTCACCATCTTCGCCAAGACCTCTCGTTTGCACGCGAGAAGACCGCGCAGTTCGAACGGCGGGCTCAGCACGTATTGCCGCAGCGCGACATCGGGCAGCACGTCATCGACGAGATGGGCCGCCGTCTCCTGCATCCGTCGTGCACCGCAGCTCGGACAAATCGCCCGCCCCTAGAACGAAACCACGGCTGATGACGATCGTTTTCGCTTAGGATGCCTCCTTGAGCTCGACATGGAACCCGAGGCTCTCGAGCCTGCGAACCAGGCGGGTGGTCACCTTGGTCGTGTCCATGCGGTCGAAGTAGTCGGGGCCAAGATCGCGGTAGGGGACGGAGTCTCGGAGCATGTAATAGATGGCGGTCAGCATCGATGCGGCGACCGCCATGATGGCCTTCTTAGGACCGCGGCGAGTCTTGAGGCGCAGGAACTGTGTACGCAGGTACGTTCCGCGCGTACGGGATCCCGCCCATGCCGCTTGGACCAACGTTGTCTTGAGCCACGGAGATCCTTTTCGAACGCGAGTGGAGCGACGTTTGCCGGCGCTCTCATCATTGCCAGGGCAGAGACCTGCCCAGGAAACGAGATGCCCTGCAGTTGGAAAGCGCAACATGTCGACCCCGATCTCCGCGATGATCACATCGGCGACGGTATCGCTGACGCCTGGGATCGTCTTCAGGAGCTCGGCGGCAGCTCGAAAGGGCTCCAGCAGCTCGCCGACCTCCTTCTCCACGCTCTCGATCGACTTGTCGAGGGCGTCGATCTGGTTCAAGTGAAGCTCGAGAAGAAAGCGATGATTCCGAGTGACGCGACCGCGCAGGGCTTCGACGAGCTCAGCTCGCGTGGCCTTGAGACGACCACGCCTGCGGTCGACCAGCTTCTCAGGATCGGTCTCGCCGCGGATGAGAGCTTCGAGGATCCCGCGTCCCGTCATTCCGAGAATGTCCGTGATCACCGATGCGAGCTTGATGTTCGCATCCTCGAGCGTCTTCTGAATCCGCTGCATGTGCTGGGCTTTCTCACGGACGAGCTGCTTGCGCGTTCGCGTGAGCGCGCGTAGCTCATGGATGGATGCCTCCGGAACGAAGCTGCCTCGGATCAGACCATGTGCGAGCAAATCCGAGATCCACATCGCGTCGTTCACGTCGGTCTTGCGCCCGGGAACGTTCTTGATATGGGCGGCGTTCGCGAGGACGAGCTCGAACGACTCCTCGAGGATGTGCCAAACCGGCTTCCAGTAGACGCCCGTCGCCTCCATCGCGACATGTGTCACCTCTTGTTCGCTCAGCCAGTCAGACAACGCCAACAACTGCGAAGTCGTCGTCTGGAAAGTTCGCACATCTTGCGTCGCTGTTCCTTTGGATGCGATTCGAATGCAGGCCACGACCGTGTCCTTGTGAACGTCGAGCCCCGCGCAACGGGCATGAAGAACTTCCACCACACACTCCTGTCGGTGATGGCGTGGAGCTCTCGTGATCGAAATCTAGAACGCGCGCTCCCGAAGCCGCATAGGCGGACTCCATGGCGCAGTACGGGGTGCTCGTAGAGCTCCGGATCCAACTTGCACACGGGCTGAAGCACCAAGGAAACGCCGATCTCTGTGCCACCACCAACGCGGCGCATCCTACCAGTTTCATGCCACGGGGTGTCCGTCCGGACATGGCGAACTTGCACGAAAAGGCCAGAGCGTGCTCACGCTGGCATCGGTCGCAGAAGAGAAGGACGAAACCGCGTTCCAAGATCCCGCAGTCGAGGAATTCTTCAAATTCTTTACGGACAAATGTCGGCAACCCGGACTCACAGGAATCGGCGTCCTCAAAACTTTCGACAAACTCGTCAAAGTGGGTCGAGACGAGCCGATGCAGGATTCCCGACTCCGGTTTTCGTGGTTTGTATTCCGAAACCGCTTGCGCGCACACAATGCGCCATGAGCCCGTTTCATGCCGTGACGGAAGGCCTCGGATATGGCGCTCGTTTGTTCGTGTCTTCGTCGAATTTCGGACTTTCTCGCTGCGCTGACGGACAAACCGCCGGCCCCCATCTTGTCTCGTGCGCGGCTCTCGGTGAAGCTCCCGAGCCGTAGCCATGAAGCGAGTCAAGAAGTGACGAGCGCGAGGGTGATGGCGTCGGTCTCGTGAACGTGCGCGACGTTCCTGGCGATGCCGAGGATGTGTCGCGCGGCATCGACATCGCGTGGGATGGTCCCGGCGCTCTGCACGCGCGGGGAGCACGCGCCGGCAACGTTCTCCATCCTTCGAACCGATCTCAATGGCGCAGCACGCGCGGGCGACGCGACGTGGCGAATCTTCGCGCTCAAGAACCCGAGCCACGCCCTAATGCCCTCGGAGATGCCCATCACCGTCGCACCCGGCCGCGGACACGCCCCCGGAAGCGGTCCCTCGCGCGGCGCGAAGCCCCGTCCCGAAGGCCAGCCGACCGTCGAAACACCAGGCGACAAGCTCCAACCTCGATGGCTTTCCAACTACGTCCCCGAGCAGACGCTCGCCGCCTTCGAGCGCGGGCCAGAGGCCGCACACGGGACGCTTACCCACAAGCAGCTTCGGAGATATCCGCTCTTCGCGAGAAATTTCTCCATCTTCTTGAAGACCCTTTGGGCCAACGAAAGAAGGTCTCGATTCGTTGGGGCTGGGCATTCGACGAAACGGGGACCCTCTTCTTCGTTCGCAAAGACTCCGTCGAGAACGAGCACATGAAGATGGGGTGAGATGTTCAGGGTCTTCGTGAATGTTTGGGCGCCTCACCCCCGAACACGTGGCTTCGCTGTTTTCCTCTTGGGTGGAAGGGCTCCCGAAGTTGGTCTTCTGGACGCGCCTTCTGACGGCGTGGAGAGGTTCCCGCGAACTCTTTGCGACCGGAGAGTATCGACCCGTCGAGATCCGCGGTCCCGCCGCGGAACATTTCGTGGCGTTCATTCGACGCCAGGCGGAAGACGTGGCCCTCGTCTGTGTCGGTCGGCATTTCTCTCTACTCGCGCCTTCACCGGGCGTCCTGCCAGGCCTCGAGCGGTTGGCCGACACCGTGCTCCTCACCGACGCGCTCGTCGGACGCCTCTGGATCGAGGCCCTTTCCGGCCGAACGCTCGATGCTCGCATGGGCCGGGAATGTTTACCGTCGCTGATGAATGTGTTGGGTGACATGCCTTGGGCCGTCTGGGTGACGTCCCCTTCCCAGAGCTGAATCAGGAACGCGCGTGCTAAGCCGCAGGCGAAGGTCGAGTCACAAGGCGAACTTGCTTCGCCGTTAGGTGATCGGTATCGAGCAAGGGCCGTTCAAGGCCCGCGCAGAGAGCCGAAGGCGAACGTAGGTCACAAGGCGAACTTGCTTCGCCGTTAGGTGATCGGTATCAGCACTGCTCACTGGTCTGGCGTAGTCCCGCTTCCTGTCCGTGGCGAATTCCAATTCTGGCGCAGAATCAATCGCTTTGACAACGGTCGGTGAACCGTTGTGAACGCCTCACGACCCGAGGAACATCCGCACGAATGGCGGTGGTCCTCAGCTTTGTCACGATGCTTCTGACGGCGACCATTCGGGTGCTGGGCACGGGCGGAGCCAAAGGCCTCGCCGCCGAGAATGCCCTCCTCAGGCACCAGCTTCTCGTCCTCCGTCGAGCGAGACGTCGCGCGCCGAGTCTCCGGCCGATCGACCGTCTGATCCTCGGCCTTGGCAGTCTGCTTGTGAGCCCGAAGCGGATCTCGAAGGTGGCCGTTGTCGTCCGGCCCTCCACGCTGCTCGGTTTTCATCGTGGGCTCGTTCGGCGGAAGTACCACGCCTTGTTCTCACCAGGTCGTGCCGTCGGCGATCGAGCAGATTCGCCGCGTCCTCGCGATCCCCGCACAACGCACCGACACCACCTTGGTGCCGTACCTCACCCCGGAGGAAACCAAGGCGCTCCTCGACACGCCCGACCCCACGACGCGACTCGGCATTCGCGACCGAGCGATGTTCTATCTGGGGACGGCGGGCGGGCTCCGGGTCTCGGAGCTCGTCGGAGTTCGCGTCTCGGAGGTCACTTTCGATGGCCGCTATCTGGAGCTGCGCATTCAAGGCAAGGGCAGACGGCAGCGCGCCCTGGTGTTGTGGAAGGATGTGGCCGACGCGGTGCGCGCGTGGCTCGCTATTCGTGGGCAGCGACATCTATAGGCTGACCTGACGATCAATATTTTTTGACATCCGGCTCACCGAAACTCGTGCCGTCTTGCTGCATCTCTGGGAGGAGCAGCGCGTGACGGTCACGGACGACCAGGTGAGGCTTCTAATGAAGGAAAGATCGAAGGGTTTGACCCTTGAGACAGCCGCCGCGAAGGCGGGGATGAGCCGGCAAACGGCCGCGAAATATGAGAAGGCGGACCGCATGCCCTCGAGACGCCTGGCCTTGTCACCGACGAAGATGTCGCCGACATCCAGGCAAACTTCAAACCTTGCGGACTTGGACGGGAACAGTTGAACATGTGGGAGAACCTTCGACCGGGATGCGCCAATATGTTCTTTCGTAGGCTTGAGCACCAGCATCTCTTGCGTGTGGCCATTGCATCCTTCCCGAGCGACTCCACAAGATCCCCCCGAATGACGAATTCGGCGAAGCAAGAAGACGCGCGAGTCTCGAGTGTGGGTCGACAGACAAGAGTTCCCGTCCAGGCCGCTCCGGAAGTTGACCGTGCGCTAGAGCGCCTACGAAACCTCGGTTCCGAGACGGGTGGGATTCAGAGCTGGCTCCGCCTTAGTGACGAGCGAATCGTCACTCGGCTTAGGGACGTCAACCGAGATCCACTGACCCGCGCTCAGCTCAACCAACTTCTTCTGCTTGGGCACGAGGCCGGCATGTCCGAGGGCTGCTTCTCGTACTATTTTTCCTCGTCGCCACGAAAACTTCCCTACTCCTTGCCAGAATTATCCGAATTATCCAATTACTCCGGTGACGACAACGACTCGATTTCGAGCCTGATGCGCCTCTATTTTGGCTTCTATCGCATGTTCCTTGATGGCCTTCTCTTCTTTGGCAACATTCGAGCAGCGTACAGGTGGCTCCGTGACCAAACAGAGCAAGAGATAGCGACGTTCTTCAAGCGTGGAATCTTCGATGACGCTCGGATGTGCAGCCGCGGCGGGTATCTCGACCTAAGCCAAATCGCGAGGGAAGAGCTGCATCTCAACTCAGAGATCGCCCAGAAATTCAGAACCGACGAGCTTAATAATTTGGTGGAAGCTTGGAAGAAAGACCGAGAGAGGCGCCTGCCTGATATTCTCGCGGCGATAGGCAAAGACGAGGCGAAGCTCGCTATCCACTCTCTCAGCGAGCGAGTCTTTGAGAACACCTCTGATCTTCGCGTCGCACTCGATCAACTAGGCGAACAGTCCAGCCGTGTGCGTAAGTGCGCAACGGAGAATACGAACCTGTACCTCTCCATGGTCGATGACCTGGATGTCTACGTCGCCACCAGCATGCGCGAGGCTCAGCACTTTGAGCAGACCGCTGAGCGGTGCTCACGAATCTTTGGCGCGGCGAACTTGAAAGAGCTAAATCTTCGATACTTTGACCCAACACTCAGTGCGGCAGAGCGTCCGGAGGACAAAGGACTGATTGAGTGTCTAATGGTGAAGTGCGCTAAGGTGCTCGTATATTTCGCGGGTGACAGGGACAGCTTTGGCAAGGACGCCGAAGCGGCTATGGCGCTGAGCCTTGGGAAGCCGGTCATAGTCCTCTGCGACTCTCCAGAGAAAGCCACGCTATATCGAGACATCCACCCGCTGGCCCGACTTATTGATTTCAGCACCGGGGTAGCCGTGGGAATGCTGGCCACAAGCGAGGAAGCGCAGGTACCGCTGCTCCTCGAACGCATCTTCACTAACTCGATGGAGTACGAGCTTTCCAACAAAGATGGATACCTGACATTGAGAGATACCCTTACGAGATCGATCGTTCGGCTACAAACGAACTCGAAGCTGCTCACCGAGACGTTCTGGAATCACTACTGCCGGACCACTGAGCGTGTGCGCTAGCGGTCGTCGGGAATTGGGAGGTCACGAGTTGGCCCGTCAAAGCGGCGGAAAGAAGTCATCGCCACCGCATACGCGACGGCGAACGGCGTTGTACATCTGCAGGCGGCGCGCCGGATAGTGGATGCCGGCCGAGGCCCAGCGCCAGAATCGAAAATGCAATGCGAGGGGGCTGTCGTTGTCGTCGTCCTTCTCTCTGACCTTTGACCGCTCAGGATGCCTGGGCGCTTCTCCGGATCCACGGGGAGGCGGTCCCGAAAGATGTCACGACCAGGTCATCGCGGGCGCGCGTGGCGGCGACGTGGACGAGGCATCGCTCGACCTGTTCGAAGTCTTCTTGGCTTGCCGTGTCGACGATCGATTCGTCGGGACGACGCATGGGCAAGATGCCGTCGTTGACGGCGACGAGCAGCACGCACGGAAACTCCAGACCCTTCATGCGATGCATGGTCGAGAGGCGAACGCCATCGCCGAGGTCCGCTTCGGCGTCGGTCTTGACCGTGACGTGCGGAATCCCGGCCTTCGTCAGGGTCGGTTCGTAGATGGTGTCGAGAAGGTCGTGGGTCCGGGCCGCGATGCAAATTTCACGCGTAGGGTGTCCCTTTTCGATCCACGCCCCCACCTGCCCGATGATGAAATCCGCTTCCTTGGCCTGGTTCGGGAAGTGCTTCACGACGGGGTCCGTACCCTCGCGCAGGGAACGGTAGCCCTTCATCGAGTCGAGGCCGTCGTCGAGGTCGTCGACCGCCACGCCTTCGAGAAGCGCGACCGCGAAGTTGCGGATGCGCTCGGTCGTCCGGTAGTTCACCCGGAGCCGACGGGAGCGGCCTCGGATGTTGATGCCGCAGGCGCCGAGCGTGGCCTTGTGCCTGTAGATGCGCTGGTGGGCGTCTCCCGTCAGGAAGAGATCGTTCGAGCCTTCGGAAATCATCGCCCGAAGGAGACGGAGGTCGGCGTCTCGGAAGTCCTTCCTCGCTGCGCTGACGGACAGCTCACGCGCCGGAGCAGCAGGCCGCGCCGCAGATCGAGTTCCTGCCGGTAGGCCAAGAGCTTGACGGTGCGGAGATCGAACCAGTCCTCTTCGCCGATCCGAAACTGCAGCGCGAGCCAGCTGGGAAAATTGACGAGGTCCTCGTTCTCGACGACCCGGCCGGCGATCTCCGTAGAGAGCCGGTTGTAGCCGCCGGCGACGTAGGTCCCCGGATAATGGATGCCATCCGGCACGGCACCGGCGGCGGCACCGCGCGTCGCGAAGTAGCCATTTCCCAGAGTGCACAAGGCTTCCCGAATGCCCTCCTTCGCCGCATCGAAGTCCTCGAACACCAGCGACCACGCGGAGGACGGCTCCACCGCCACCTGGACCTCGGCCAGATCCGTCACCACGACGTCGGCGCCGGCTTCGCGCAGCGCCTGTGCCTGCCCTCTGCGATCGACCCCGATGACACAGCCGAAGCGGCCGGCGCGCCCAGCCTCGACGCCGGCGATCGCGTCCTCCACGACGGCGGCACGCGAAGGCTCTGACCCGACGCGCCGTGCCGCCTCCAGAAAAGCATCCGGCGCAGGTACTCCCTTCCCGGGTTTACTGTATCGGTCATGGCGGGGAGCACTGAGACGACCTTCTACGTTCTAGCGGTGTACTTCGGTGCAGTGCGCGTGCGTGCAACACGGCACGCGGTGTTCGCCTGTCTTGCCGCTGACGTTGTTGGTCTTTACCTCGCGGTGCAATTGGCGCGTTTCTTTCATTGACGGGGCAGCTCAGTTTTGAAACGTCCACCGATCTCGCTGATGCGGACCGCCTCGCTTGTTGCGGTGACCTCGTATTGCTCCATGCCGCCGGGTCTTCGATCGAGACTGTTGAGAAGGTCGTAGGTCGGGCGCGCGCCCCGTTTACGGATCTCGTCGAGGATCGGTTGGTACTTGGCGATGCGTTGTTCGATTTCGGACTTCAGCCCGTCGGGGACGCCGTCTGAGTCGGCAGGGCAGGCGAGGAGCTCGCCGAGACACTCCGCGACAGCGAGGTTTCGAGTCTCGCCTCGTGCCGAAAGGCCGGAGATGAAGATGATGGGCGGGAACGCTGACCCTTCCGTGTCAAGGCTCGAGCCGGTCACATCTACCTCTTTGAGGCGCTCACGTCGAATCAACTCGACGAACTTCGGATTGATGTCTTTGGCGTTCGAAAGAGCGCTCGTCGGCAGGACGCGGTTTGCGAGATCCTTGGCTTCGTTCTCGAGCGCGCCGTCGAGATCAGTCGGGACCTCGGCGGTCGAGTTGGCCGCGACGAATCTGGGCCTTTCGCCAACGACGGCGACGCACTTGAGCGAATCCTGCCCGCTTTCGTCGCGGAAGGTGAGAAACGCAAAGTCCGCCCCGACCCCGGGGTCGCTCGACTCCAGAACGACCGCCCGCGCGCGGAAGTCCGCCGCCTTCTCGGGCAGCGCGATCGCGACGGCCTGGGCCTTGCCGAAACCTCGCTGCTCGAGCTCGCTTGCGATCGTTTGGCCCCGCTCGGAAACGATCGCTCGATACTCGTAGTCGATCATGTCGCGGACTTGGTCGGCGGTCGCCTTGGGATCGATCGGCAGAAAGCGCGCAGCACCCGAGAACGAGATGACCGCGAACTTGCGGATGGCGCCGCCCGCATCCTTCGCGGCCAGATACTTCACCGGAGCTCTTGGAGAAGGGCGGCTTCGCGTAGTGCGGGTGTCGAAGCTGGTCGCGTCGTTCCTTCACCTCGCCCTCGGCGGCCAGGATGCGGTACATCGTTCGCGTAGAGCAGAGGTACTTTCCTTCGTCGAGAAGCGTCGCTACGACCTCCGCTGGGGCTCGCTGTGCAGAACATCGAGCACCGCGGCGCGCTCGTCGGGGGCCAGCGCTCTCGCCGGCGTGGGGCGCGCCTTCGGTTCCGGCTTCGGCGTGCGTCGCCGGTAAAGCGAGCTGCGCGGCGCGGCGAGCGCCTCGCAGAGCACCGCGACCGGCAACTGCTCGTCAGAGGCGATGGCTTCGATCGTCGTCATGACTCGCTCCCTTCGCTCTCGTCGTCCTTCAGCGGGATGCCCAGGATCTCCGAGACTTTTTTTGGACCGCGATGACGGCCTCGGCCTGCTTCAGCCTCCGCTCCAGCCGCGCATTCTCCTTGCGGAGGCGCTCGTTCTCCCGCGCCACCGGATCCTGTCGCCGACTTGGCTTCCGGCCTCGCTTCTGCGGCTCCAGGGCGGCCAGTGCGCCGCGATCCCGCTGCTTCCGCCACTCGGTCAGGTGCGACGAGTGCAGCCCTTCTCGGCGCAACAGTGCGCCCACCTCACCGCGATCGCTCTCCTCGGCCTCGCGCAGGATGCGGAGCTTGTATTCGGCGATGTACCTCCGCCTCTTCGGCCGCTCCAGAACCTCGGAGTCCGGTGCATCCTGCTTCTTCTTCGTCACGTGCATCGACGTGTTCCCATCTCCGCCCGTCGCAGGCTATCCACCTGCTGTTCACAGCTTCGTAGTCTCTCCCCCTCCGTACCTCCCCCTCTCCCTGGCGCCCTCTCGGGGCGTCGGAGTTGGGACGGATCTCGGCGCCCTCTGGGGCGTGGACCGTGGTTCGGGAACGACGACGAGCTACACAAATTTCGGATCAGGAAGATGTCTCACGCCCGTTGGCACAGAGGGCCTCGTACTCGCCGGCGAAGAAAGGTAACTGTTCCCTCAAGGGCATCTGGCTGAGTCCGGTCGCGTGAATCATCGTCCGCCTCAAGGAGGCATTGATGGTCAAAAAGATTCTCAACGGCTTTCCTTGGGACTGAACGCGCAGCTCTCGCAGAGCCAACCTGGAACCTTTGACGGCGCTGCTGTAGGGAAACGGGAGCGCCGTCCCATACGTCTCAAGCATGTCGACGATGCGGGCGACCGCGTCGGTATCCTGATCGAAAACTCGGCCTCCAAAGCATCGAACCCCTGCTTGAATTCCGGTTCCTTCATCCATCGCTTCTTGAGTTTGTTGACTGGGATCCGCTGCCGCGGCCTCCTGCGTCTTGCCTTCCATTCGTTGCTGCCTCAGCAGCCTGACCTGCTGATCCGTCAGCATCCGAGCCATCGGGCGCGAACCTGCTCACATGGTCAGGCTTTAGGCGATCCCCGACCGGCACGTGTAATTGTCGCTGCTCACGTAGACTTTCATCTCGGAACAGGCGCGATCCTGACCACGGGAACGCACATAGCACTAAGTTTCGGCGTCATTGCCACACCGCCGCTGGTGAGCCACGAGGTTCTCGGCCGTGAATCGCAATCCGCAGTTCGGACAGCGCTGATCCCTCGGGACGGACTTGGCCACACGCCGCGACTGACCGCTGGGTCCGGCGGAATGAGCCTTGCGCATGTGCTTCTCGAGGTTCTTCACCAGGGCGGGACACTCCGAACATTGAATGAGCGTTGCGCTCGCGATCGAGTTGGTAGCCCGGGACTTCCGCGATTTTCGCGGAGGCTGCAGCGGACCCTCCCGAAGCCGGGAATGCTGCGGCGTGCGGGCAACTACAGAGGGCCCCATACTCGGCCGCAAGCGGCCGGGGCGCTTCGGGCAGCCGAGGAGGTGGGCGTCCTCAGCGACCTTGCCCACCGTCGCGCCGCAGTGCGGGCATTGCACCGTGACGGAGGTGATCGGCGGCGCACCGAAGTTGGGCGTCGGCGGTAACACCCATCCCGAGCCCCCGCAAAAAGCGCATTCATCATAACCATGTGAGGCCGTGCATGGTCTCGCGGCTCCCGCAAAACCGGAGCCCGATGCGCCCGCCTCCGAGACGGATCGCAGGGGATAGAAGCCTGGGACCTCGTCCGGCGTGCGCGCCTCGGGCACATCGGCTCCGATGAACGATAAGCCGTATGCAATCAGGAATGCGACTTCGCTGTTTCCGAAGGCGCCACCACCGTCCACGGCTAGATCTCTTGGGATCGAGACCAAGAGGACTTCTGGATCTCCGTCGAGGTGCTCCCATGGGCGGCGCCGAAGATGCGCGCGGAGGCGCTCGATCTGCGCCCCGCCTCCGACAAGGAACAGCCCATACGGGAACCATTGGGTCTGCCGCTCATCCTTTGCATACGCGCGGCTGAAGGCCTCCTGGTACTTCTCGAAGATCGATCCGAACACCGGCAGGTTCGATGCGCCGCCCATCGCCCCCAGGCGCTCGTTCTCGCGCATGCGCACCGAGAGCGGATCCTCCCCAGGCCGGGCAATGGCCGCGTCGATTGCGTCGACGCCGGGCGGGCCTGAGGCCGCGCCGAAGATCGCAAGGCCATGCTTCTGGAAGACCGTCCCATCGAATCGCTCAGTGATCCGGAAGAAGCTCGAATCAGTCGTTCCTGCCCCAACGTCGATCGCCGCATAGAGGCCGGGGCGAACGGAAGGCGACCGAAATGGCCAGATGAGCGCGGACTCGACCTCCGACCGTACCCAAGCGCGCCAATTGGACGGCTTGCTCGCGATCGCTGCTGAGGCCTCATCGATCCATCGCCGCGCGTCGAGCCCGGACAGTCCGTCCGATAGTTCGGGCGCCTTTCTCGACAGCATCCAATTGGCCATTCGAGCAACCTCGACAAACTTTCCGCGGAGTGTGTCCTCGTTGAGCTGGCTCATCGGCGCGCCGATCGTCATTGAGACCCTGGGCTCGCATCCGAAGCGCCTCGTGTGCCTCTGGGCGGCGCGCGTGCCCTGTTGAGCCAGGTAGAGCACGGTCAGTGCCGCAAGTTCCCTTGCGCCAAGGCCCTCCGGAAACGGGATCCGGCTGCCGGAAAAGGCATCGGGAAGCGCCATCCGGACCTTGACGGAACCGTACGGCGTCGCCCCGCGTGCAGGTCGCCGACGCTCGGCCTCCCAGCCGAACCAAAGGCGCTCTTCGTGCCAAGTAACGAGAGACGGGAACTGAAGCGAGGCGCCTCCGGGTGCATCGGGTGCATCGGAAGGGGGAACCACTCGCGCGAGGTCGCCCTGCGGGTCCTCGTAGTCGCGAAACACCACCTTCGACCAGGACGTGCCATAGTCGATCCCGAGATGGACTCGCCGCGCGTCCGCCGCCACCTTCCGCTCCATCAGTCTGTTATACCACTTCGAGCAGTCCGACCGCGATGACCTCGGACTCGACCGTGAGCTGCTCGCACGCGGAGAGCTGTGCCACGGCCTCTCCGGCATCTCGCCGGGCCTTCTCTATCTTTCCACGGAGCATCTTCAGCACCCGCGTCGAGGCCTCGCCTCGCTCATGGGCACGCAGCCGATCCTCGAGCCGGCGGAGCCGAGAATCGTAGATCCCGGTCACGGTCGCGCGCCGTCTCGTTGATCTTACTTCGTTTAACTCTCGCTCTCGCTGCGTGAGGAGGGACCGACGCTTCGCCAACTCTCCCTCAAGTGCTTCCGCGCATTGTCGAACGACCGAGTCCGAGAAGGTCGGCGTCCGAAGAAAGGACTCTCCTCGACCGAGGGCGGCCAGGTACAGCGCTTCGGCAAGCTCCGCGGTCAACAACTCTCCGCCCTTCATCGAGATCGCCACCGGAACGATCTCCGTCCGCGGGCGCACACCGCCTAGATCTAAGAGGCCGACAGCAAATGCGTATTCGCCCGGCGGCGGCGGCTTGATATCGAGCGCCCCACTTGGGACCCGGAGAGCGAAGGTTCGATGCATCTGGTCGCGCCCTCGATGCAAGGAGACCTGCGCAAAGCGAACGATCGGGTGTCGCAGGTAGAACAGCTCGGCGCGGGGATGGCGGGTGGATGCAGTCTGATCGAACGTGGCAGTAAACGGGCCGTTCTCGACTCGAGCGGCGAACCGGGCAGTGGCTGGGTCACCCGAGAGCTCGGCGCGAAGATCGAAGCCAAGCGTGTCGGGGAGGTGGACCTCGACGAGCCCCGAGGCGATGCCGACTGGTAGACGTGTACCCGGGTACCGCCGTTCAAAGAACTCGTTGAGAAAGACGACAAGCTCCTCCGGAGTCGGCACCTTCCGGGACCCCGCGAGCCGCTGGATCTCATCAAGGAACGCCTGATCCGCCGCGATCAACCCGTCCGCGTCGTCTCCGAGCCGCCGCGCGTCCCGCTCCTCCCGACAGACCACATCGGCCGTCTCATCCGCGAGCCGCGTCATCTCCTCTCTCGTGAGCTCGCCACGAAGCGCGCGGAGCGTCAGCTCTTCGAGCTTCTTGCCAAGGATAGGGTCGATGTCGCCGATGGAGTCCTCGAAAATCCCGATCCGCCGATATAGCCGATACAGGATGTGCTCCTCGATCGTCTCCTTCGAAACCAAATTCACGATTACGAGGCGTTTCGCCTCTTGCCCGATCCGGTCGATACGGCCGATGCGCTGCTCAACCACCATGGGATTCCAGGGCAGGTCATAGTTGACGACGACAGAAGCAAACTGGAGGTCGATACCCTCGCTGCCGACCTCCGAGGAGAGCAGAACCTTTGCTCCTGGGTCATTCGCGAACTCTTCGATCCGAATTTCGCGTTCGGAGATCGGAACATCGCCCGTAATAATGCGAAAGCCGATCTCAAGCCCGTCCAGTCGCCGAGAGAGATAGGCGAGCGTCCGCTTGAAGAAAGAGAAAACGATTACTTTGCGAGGTGCCCTACTTTCCTCGCGATCATAACCCCATACGAGCTCAAGCGCATCCCGAAACCGATCGAACTTGGTGTCGAGGCCACTCGGAAACGGTGCGAAGCCGAGGCGGCCAAGAAGGAGCCGCTCCGCCGAGCCGACAGCAACACTATCGGTGTCGCCTCGCTCCTCATCATCCTCCTCCGCGTCATCGATCTCCCCAGTTAGCGCGGTGACGTCCGGCAACTCAAGCCGGGCTCGAAAGGCTTCGAGGGCGGCCGGTATGCAGCTCGCGGTCATCCGATATGCCGTGAGAAGATACAGCGTGAGTGCCCAATCATCGAGGTCCGGGCGAATCTCGCGGCAGAGCTGCTCGACGAGATCGTAGACGCTACGCTCCTCGGGAGTCAGAACGACAGAGAAGACCTGCGCCTCGCGCTGCGGGCGCTCGCGCATGACTTCGCGCTTGCGGGTCCGCGTGATGTAGGCGCCGGTCGGCGAAAGTTCGCCGATATCCCGCTCGAGCTCGACTCTCTCCCCGCGTTTCAGCTCTGAGCCACGGGAAAGGCGCTCCGCAATCGATCGGAAGAACGGCTCGTTGAGGAAACTCGCCGTGAGCCGATGCAAGCCAAGCTGCTGAATCGCCACTAGAGCTGATGAGAAGTCTGGCGGCGACGACCTCAAGGCACGGAGCGAGCGCACGACGGGCCGGTTCGCCGACTCGAGCTCTTCGAACGCTCGGACATCGAAGAAAGTATCCGCGTCTAGCGCGCGCAGCTCATGATAGAGGTTCGCGAGCTCCGTCTGGATCGGGGTTGCGGTGAGGAGGACCATTGCCTCGGCGCAGACGCCCAGTGCATTGCCCAGACGATTCTGCCACGTCCGTGGGTTGCGAAGACGGTGCGCCTCATCCAAGACCACGAGGTCGATCGTCGGCTCGAGTCCCTCAAGAAGCTCGACAAATGCCTTGCTGCGCGCGGACTCATAAGACGTGATCCAGAGGAATCGATCGTCGCGTCGGCCGGCAGCGATCTCTTTGAACGCGAGGAGCTCAGCCCCCCCGACAATCTCGAACCGCTCGTCGAACCTCTGCTCGAGCTCCCGCTTCCACTTCTCGCGAAGTCGCGCGGGGACGACGATGAGCACGCGCTCGATATGGCGCCGCGCGCGGAGCTCACGAAGGATGTAACCTGCTTCGATGGTCTTCCCCAGGCCGACGTCGTCGGCTACAAGTAGGCGCTGCTTCGGATTCTCCAGGAACTTCAGGAGCGGCTTGAACTGGTAGGGAAGGAAGACGGCTCGTGCAGAACCGAACGACGCTGCGATCCGACTCGGCGGCTTCCGAAGTCGCTCGTAGGTCATCACCGTTCGGAAAGCGCCCAGGCTGGCCGCGCGGCCGGATGAGAGATCGCCCCACGCATCAGGAGTCTCGGGCACGGCCTCGAGCATATCCGCGACGAGACCCCGGATCCCGGTTCCGAAGCGGACCCCGACCGTCCACTCCTCGAGCTGCTCGTCCCAGTCGACTCCGACCACCACGCCGGCGGCGTCTGGCTGGCTCTTTCGCCGCACCAGATCGCCAGCGCTAAACGGCGCACCTGGCTCGCTCATGCCTGCCTCACGCTTAGAACCATGGCACATCACTCGGAGCTCGAGCGGGAGGACGACTTCCGCCGACCACTGGTCGTTCCGACCAGTGGTCCTACCATGTCCACCGAGGCTACACGAGTGGGCGAGCAGTGCACCCGAGGCTTGGCAACAGGGCCGCTACGCCTCGTCCACGTCTTGCTCGTGCTCCGGCGGTGGAGCACGACGACGCAGTGGGCTGTCTCGGAACAAAGTGACATGCTTGCTGCACTTCCCTGCGTCGCGCATATCGGCAATAGGGGGGCAGTGGGTCTTGGGCACCTTGACTCCACGGTCCCTCGAAGCGCTCATGGATGGGAGGAAATGCCCGTGAAAATAGCTGGGGCCGATAGGGCAATCAATCGGCTTCGACCATGCCCGGAGGAGTCGGAGAACCGACGCAGGTGTGCGACGAGTCACATATTGCGCGCAGTGTGGCCGGTTCGGAACGGCACAAGACGGGACTGCCGCTGAGTCCCGTAGCCTGCGGGCAGCGTTCAGACGTACCTCTCCCCAGCGGACGAGCCATGCGACCGCGCGGACAAGAAGCGCCGAGCCCGGGGAGCTTGGGATCTTGGGTCGGTTTGTGGCGTCGATCAGAGATCGAGGGCGAGCTGAGGGGGATCTCGGGCGCATCGCTGACGTCTCATCCGACCGAGAGTCTGCTTGACGTGACTCGATTCAGTCACCGCACCGATCGGCCTCAGGCGGCCGCCGCAACTCAAGCAGCGCTCGCCATCAATCGAATAGACCCGGGCCAACAGCTTGGCCCACGACATGCGGCGCTTCTGAACCTGAGGCCTCATGTTCTCGATCGGGAAGGCGAGCTGAAGAGCGGGTGCGGGCCTTGGAACAATCGCGCGCCGCACTTTCGAGGCCGAAGCCAGAACGCCCGCGTAGCGAACCTGATGCTGCGCCGGGGGAGGAACGAGCCACGCGAGGCGTCTCAGAAACTGTACCGGTGATAGAACGATCGCACCCTGCCCGTTCTTCGCTGGACGACGAAGCGTCAGCCGAACTCGCCCATCACCGCTCATGCGAAGTTGATCTTCGGCGAATGGCGGACGGGCCGCATATAGGCAGAGCCTTTCTCGTCCTCGTCGATCGCCTTGGGCAACACGAACCTGAGCATGAACACTGAATCCACCACACTCGATCGCCGTGGACTTGACGTCCACGATGCGACTTGGCGACAGCATCGATGGCTCCGCGAGGCCGCGCACATACCAGCGCTCCAAGGGTGTCAGCGAGGCTTCCTCAAGAGCGTCCGAATCGCTTCGGAGATATCCGCTCTTCGCGAGAAATTTCTCCATCTTCTTGAACACGGTTTGGGCCAACGAGAGAAGGTCTCGATTCGTTGGGGCTGGGCATTCGACGAAACGGGGACCGTCTTCTTCGTTCGCGAAGACTCCGTCGAGAACGAGCACATGAAGATGCGGTGAGATGTTCAGGGTCTTCGTGAATCGCTGAATGAAGGTGACGGCTCCGCATTTCGGTTCTGCAAGACCCTGGCATCGAGCCCAGGTGGTCAGTTGCTCAAAGATCGCCCGAACGAAGAAGTTCACCATCTTCGCCAAGACCTCTCGTTTGCACGCGAGAAGACCGCGCAGTTCGAACGGCGGGCTCAGCACGTATTGCCGCAGCGCGACATCGGGCAGCACGTCATCGACGAGATGGGCCGCCGTCTCCTGCATCCGTCGTGCACCGCAGCTCGGACAAATCGCCCGCCCCTTGCACGAAAAGGCCAGAGCGTGCTCACGCTGGCATCGGTCGCAGAAGAGAAGGACGAAACCGCGTTCCAAGATCCCGCAGTCGAGGAATTCTTCAAATTCTTTACGGACAAATGTCGGCAACCCGGACTCACAGGAATCGGCGTCCTCAAAACTTTCGACAAACTCGTCAAAGTGGGTCGAGACGAGCCGATGCAGGATTCCCGACTCCGGTTTTCGTGGTTTGTATTCCGAAACCGCTTGCGCGCACACAATGCGCCATGAGCCCGTTTCATGCCGTGACGGAAGGCCTCGGATATGGCGCTCGTTTGTTCGTGTCTTCGTCGAATTTCGGACTTTCTCGCTGCGCTGACGGACAAACCGCCGGCCCCCATCTTGTCTCGTGCGCGGCTCTCGGTGAAGCTCCCGAGCCGTAGCCATGAAGCGAGTCAAGAAGTGACGAGCGCGAGGGTGATGGCGTCGGTCTCGTGAACGTGCGCGACGTTCCTGGCGATGCCGAGGATGTGTCGCGCGGCATCGACATCGCGTGGGATGGTCCCGGCGCTCTGCACGCGCGGGGAGCACGCGCCGGCAACGTTCTCCATCCTTCGAACCGATCTCAATGGCGCAGCACGCGCGGGCGACGCGACGTGGCGAATCTTCGCGCTCAAGAACCCGGAGCCACGCCCTAATGCCCTCGGAGATGCCCATCACCGTCGCACCCGGCCGCGGACACGCCCCCCGGAAGCGGTCCCTCGCGCGGCGCGAAGCCCCGTCCCGAAGGCCAGCCGACCGTCGAAACACCAGGCGACAAGCTCCAACCTCGATGGCTTTCCAACTACGTCCCCGAGCAGACGCTCGCCGCCTTCGAGCGCGGGCCAGAGGCCGCACACGGGACGCTTACCCACAAGCAGCTTCGGAGATATCCGCTCTTCGCGAGAAATTTCTCCATCTTCTTGAAGACCCTTTGGGCCAACGAAAGAAGGTCTCGATTCGTTGGGGCTGGGCATTCGACGAAACGGGGACCCTCTTCTTCGTTCGCAAAGACTCCGTCGAGAACGAGCACATGAAGATGGGGTGAGATGTTCAGGGTCTTCGTGAATGTTTGGGCGCCTCACCCCCGAACACGTGGCTTCGCTGTTTTCCTCTTGGGTGGAAGGGCTCCCGAAGTTGGTCTTCTGGACGCGCCTTCTGACGGCGTGGAGAGGTTCCCGCGAACTCTTTGCGACCGGAGAGTATCGACCCGTCGAGATCCGCGGTCCCGCCGCGGAACATTTCGTGGCGTTCATTCGACGCCAGGCGGAAGACGTGGCCCTCGTCTGTGTCGGTCGGCATTTCTCTCTACTCGCGCCTTCACCGGGCGTCCTGCCAGGCCTCGAGCGGTTGGCCGACACCGTGCTCCTCACCGACGCGCTCGTCGGACGCCTCTGGATCGAGGCCCTTTCCGGCCGAACGCTCGATGCTCGCATGGGCCGGGAATGTTTACCGTCGCTGATGAATGTGTTGGGTGACATGCCTTGGGCCGTCTGGGTGACGTCCCCTTCCCAGAGCTGAATCAGGAACGCGCGTGCTAAGCCGCAGGCGAAGGTCGAGTCACAAGGCGAACTTGCTTCGCCGTTAGGTGATCGGTATCGAGCAAGGGCCGTTCAAGGCCCGCGCAGAGAGCCGAAGGCGAACGTAGGTCACAAGGCGAACTTGCTTCGCCGTTAGGTGATCGGTATCAGCACTGCTCACTGGTCTGGCGTAGTCCCGCTTCCTGTCCGTGGCGAATTCCAATTCTGGCGCAGAATCAATCGCTTTGACAACGGTCGGTGAACCGTTGTGAACGCCTCACGACCCGAGGAACATCCGCACGAATGGCGGTGGTCCTCAGCTTTGTCACGATGCTTCTGACGGCGACCATTCGGGTGCTGGGCACGGGCGGAGCCAAAGGCCTCGCCGCCGAGAATGCCCTCCTCAGGCACCAGCTTCTCGTCCTCCGTCGAGCGAGACGTCGCGCGCCGAGTCTCCGGCCGATCGACCGTCTGATCCTCGGCCTTGGCAGTCTGCTTGTGAGCCCGAAGCGGATCTCGAAGGTGGCCGTTGTCGTCCGGCCCTCCACGCTGCTCGGTTTTCATCGTGGGCTCGTTCGGCGGAAGTACCACGCCTTGTTCTCACCAGGTCCGAAATCGAAGCCGGGCCCGAAAGGTCCATCGACGGAGCTCGTTCGCGCCATCGTGGCGATCAAGGAAAGGAACCCTCGCTTCGGCAGCCCACGGATCGCTTCGATCGTCTGCAAGACGTTCGGCGTGGACATCGACAAGGACGTTGTTCGACGCGTGCTGGCCCAGCACTACCGGCCGAAGACCGGCGGGTCTGGGCCCTCGTGGCTCACGTTCCTGGGCCATGCGAAGGACAGCCTCTGGAGCGTCGACCTCTTCCGCTGTGAGTCCATTGCGCTCACGACGCACTGGGTCATGGTTGTCTTGGATCAGTTCACTCGGCGCATCATCGGCTTTGGAATACAGCCTGGCCCGGTCGATGGTCCTCGTCTCTGCCAGATGTTCAATGATGCCATCTCGGGCTCAGGAACCCCCGAACGTCTAAGCACGGACCACGACCCCTTGTTCAGGTCTCATCGCTGGACACCGAACCTCCGCGTCCTCGAGGTCGATGAAGTCAAGACGGTTCCCTACGTCCCGATCTCCCACCCGTTCGTGGAGCGGCTCATCGGCACGATTCGTCGAGAACTCCTCGACCAGACATTGTTCTGGAACGCTGTCGATCTCGAGCGGAAGCTGACCTCCTTTCGCCACTACTACAATGCGCACCGCGTGCACTCTTCGCTCGGCGGAGACACACCGGCCGTGGTGGCTGGAGGGCCGTCGCCCGCACGAGCCGAGCTCGCCAGCTTCGGATGGCAGTCGCACTGTGGGGACCTCTTCAAGCTTCCGGTGGCCGCGTGAGCTGGAATTCGCCACGGACACGTTGCCCCCGGTTTTTCATGCTCTCCATCCAGCGCTCGACTGTGCGAGCGTGCGGGCGATCGGCTACGTCAGGTGCCCGTCCAAGGCGACGTGCGCTCGGCGGCCGCCCAAGCCCTCGGCAACTTCGATGAGCCGCGCGTGAAGTCCGCGCTCGAGACGGCGCGAAGCGAAGAAAGGACGAGTTCGTCCAAGTCTTCATCAAGATGGCGCTCAACCAACTCTCCGCCAAAACCGATTGAGACGTGTACCACAACCTCTGGCCGAGGCCTGCACGATCCCAGACCATCCAGCTCGAGGGTACTGAATGGGCTGCTTCAAGCTGCTGGTTTGGAAGCGGGCTCAGCCTCTTTACCGAGAGCGCTTGGATGGTCGCCGCGCTGCTTCAGGCCGACGCAAATGACTGCCCGGGGCGAAGTGTCCGACTTGCTCTGCCAGACCTGAATCGTGTCTTCGATCTGAACGTTGTCGCTTTCAGCGAAATACGCGACGAGGATCGCAATTCTCGACGATTCGGACGTCATATATTGAAGAGGCTGCCCGGTAGACTCCACGGCGATCGTTCCGACGGGTTTCAATTTTGCCTTCAGCTCGATGATGGTGTCTCTGTGGGCCGCGACCTTGGATACACAGAGAAAGTCGACAATGCCCGCCCCTTGCTTGGGTTGCTCAATGAGTTTGAAGAACTTCTTGAAGTCCTCGTGCATGCGGAGGTGGTCTGAAAAATCCTCTGCCAGCATCGCTTCGAGCTTCTTTTGAGCGGAGCTCGCCCGTTCATCAAGATCAATACCGTTGTACTTGGCATCGACGTAGTTCAGCACGTTCTTGAAGACCTGTCGCACGACCTCCAGGTCCGCCTGACAGGTTGCGGGCAGCTGCACGGCATTGAGCTCATCCGCCAAGCGCTTCGCTGTCGTGTCCTTGATGGGCTGAAGCCACTGGCGGGGCAACGTCGGGATCCATTCGTTGGGCAGCGAGGTCAACTTCGCCATCCCCGGGCCGTCGGCGACACGCCCCATCGCATCGTAATATTCTTTTAGGTCAGGCCTAGACTGCATTCTGTTCAGGGCCGCCGTGAACTCATCTGTGGCGATCTTTGAACGCGTCAGAGCCTCAGCTGTGAGCAACAAGCCGAAACGAGCCTGGAGAAGTACGGCCGTCGCTGCTGCAACATCCGCCTTTTTCTCCTCCGGGGCGAAGATCCAGTCGATCTGTTTGACTCCCTGGTAAGCGTTCGCTTGCTGCTCGACGTTGATAAAGTGTCCGATCTCCCCCAGGTGCCCGGGCTTAGCAGGGTCCTCAATCCACACTTCCGGATTCTCTTCGATGGGATGACGCGGAGCCCAGTCGAGAAAAACGTCATCCTTGGTCGAGGCACCAGCCGTCACTCGAATCTGTGACTCGAGGCTGCGTCGGGTCTCCTCCACGTTCATCGCGCCGGAGAAGATGGTCCACCGTTCTTCACCTCCGGGAGCCAACCGCTTCGCGAACGCCAATGCGCGACGAGGGAGTGCTCGTCGCTGCAGTCGACGCGCCCAGTCCACAATCTGCTCGCGTTCGGTAACTGAGCCCAATGAGAGGCGGCTCGCTCCGGCGGAATCCCAGACCTGTCCACTTGCGAGTTGAGACAAGACGGCATCGTCGCCGAACGGGTGCAACAAGAACTTCAGGATCTCCGCCCAAGACCACGACTCTTCACGCATCGAGGCAACAGTGGTTTCGAGGGCGCGGGTCAACATTACCTCCGCGGCGCGAACCTTCTGATGGCAGTAGATACGCTCGAACAAGTACGCTCGGGTCGCGACGAACATCTCAAGGGCAGAGACGGCGGAGGTGCTGATCGAGAACAAGTGGTACGCCTCGGGATGAGCGCCACCAAACTGAACGCTGAGGCCACCTTTGTTGTGTTTCTTCACTTCGATCGTTCGAAGAGACGATAGAATCCGCGCTACGTCGGACGCAGTCGGCACACCCGAATAGAAAGCATCCCGGGCGACATAGTCGATCTTGTCCGCGTCCAGATCTCCCGGATTCACATGACCGTCGACATCCTCGCACCAGGACCGCGCCTGCATGTTGACGTCGTCCCGATCGGAGAACTCCCGCCCGACGAGGAAATTCCTCTGCACCCATTTGAACGGGTTCTCGACGCGTGCCGAGCGATTGGCATCGCCAACCTCGTGCGCCACGAAGACGAACTCGAATCGCTCACCGAACGCGGACATTTCGGGCACAGGCACCATCTCTTTGCCCGTGCCCTTGAGTCGAACGACGTTGGTGTTGTCGATCATACATCGCCCCGCCGCTCCGCCGAAGTACTCAAGCGCGCCGGTGAGGAAGACCTTGCACTCGAAGCGGGTGAAGCAGGGGTAGATCTGAACGAAGAGCATCCGCGAGTAGCACATCACGAGCGAGGCGATCTGCACCTTGCGCAATCGCCCGCCTATTTGGGCTTGGTGTGGCGAGGTGTCATGTTGCATCTCTTCGCCGGGCGCAAACTCATAGCGTCCGGATGGGCGGCTGGCTCTGGTTCGAGCGTTGCCTCGGGCCAGCTCTGGCTCTTGTCGAAGCAGCGCGACAGTTCGCCGAGGGAGAAACCAAAGCGCTCGTTGAGGTCCTCCAGGAGCCAGCCTTGCTCAAGAGCACCGTCCGATTCGCTCGTCCGCATTAGGCGCTCGAGCAACACAGCCTCAAGCTCGCCCAGCTCCCATAGGGTTGCGCGCACCAAGTCATGCCGCAACGACTTCAGCGCTCGAACGCGTTTGTAGCCATCAACGAGTACATGCCTGGCGTCGTCGCCACGCACCACCACGACAGGCAGAAGCTGCCCCTTCTCCGCGAGTGAGCCGACCAGTTGCCGTTCCTTGCGCGCGTTCCTCCGCCGTAGCTTCTCGTAGCGAAGCTCAAGCTGACCGATCTCCAACTCCATCGCACACCCGCTCTTGCGTCAGTGCCACTCACGTACGGGCCCATAACCACCGCACCGCTCGCAGCAGGCCGTAGACGGGAGAACTTGTGCCTCGAAACGCGGCAGGCTCCGACACCCTGATCTATGACGAATCAACCTCTCCCCTCGAGATTCGCCGAGATCTTGGACGCGCCCGCGGTACGCGGCTGACGCCGCGGCTCTTCGAACCCGGCCCTTGCGCTTCGCGAGATACCGAGCCTGCGCTTCGCGGCACTGCCGGCGACGAGATCGCGAGCGGCATTCACCTGAGCAGTATCGCTGACCGTGGAAGCATCCACGACACAGCAAGAACCTACGCCCACAATCCAAACACTTGATTGCCCAGATCCTGATCGACACGGCCTTGGGCGGGGCAAAGGGGAAGCTGGACTACGAGGCCCCTCTATGCGACGACGATACGTCGCCCACGGCCTTGTGGAGACACTGGGGGCTCGGAGCTTCTACCTCCGACCCCCAACTTCTGCCCGCTCATTTCGACTATCAGACGGCGGCGACCTCAGCCAGCCTCTCGTCGCACACCCGCCACAGCGTCGGGTGGACTGCTTCTCGAGAGCACGGGTGGGCCGTTTTTGGGGAGCGCTCCAGCGGAAAGTTCAAGCGCAGCGACAAGCAGGTCGGCAATCGTTACGGCTTCAATGGGGCCGTCTCGATGAAGAGACGGAAAGGGGCCGCGGTCCAGTATTCGAGAGCCTCGCTCGAGGTGCGGCTTCAATGGGGCCGTCTCGATGAAGAGACGGAAAGTCCGTGACGCTATGGACGTAGGCCGGCGCCGATTCACTGAGCTTCAATGGGGCCGTCTCGATGAAGAGACGGAAAGGGCCTGATGCGCATCCATATGGTCGGTCGCTACAAGGCTTCAATGGGGCCGTCTCGATGAAGAGACGGAAAGGCGACGCGCCAAGGTCGAGGACGTCTGTCGTCACACGCGGCTTCAATGGGGCCGTCTCGATGAAGAGACGGAAAGGTGAGCGTCCACGTGCCCGTGCCAGCCAGCCTACACGTGCTTCAATGGGGCCGTCTCGATGAAGAGACGGAAAGAACGACGTAGACCTCACCACTGATAGTGCCGGCATGTGCCTCGCTTCAATGGGGCCGTCTCGATGAAGAGACGGAAAGCCGAGGGGACCTCCACAACACCGACATCGCAGTCCAAGGTCGGGCTTCAATGGGGCCGTCTCGATGAAGAGACGGAAAGAAGGTGCCTGGCGCGACGTGCCCATGGCGATCGGCTAGGGCTTCAATGGGGCCGTCTCGATGAAGAGACGGAAAGCACCGGCAGGCTTCAGACTCCATCGCCATTCGCCCTCGCTTCAATGGGGCCGTCTCGATGAAGAGACGGAAAGAGTGCAAGCGAGGTCGCAGCGCTCTATGCGCTCGGTCGTGATGTGCTTCAATGGGGCCGTCTCGATGAAGAGACGGAAAGTGGAAAGTTCGCGAGCGGATTCGCTCGCGGAGACTTGCTTCAATGGGGCCGTCTCGATGAAGAGACGGAAAGGCCTAACTCTCTCCCAACAGACGATACACCCCTTCGCACAGTGCTTCAATGGGGCCGTCTCGATGAAGAGACGGAAAGCTGATCATCTTGATCAGGAAATCCATCCAGGCGCTGCTTCAATGGGGCCGTCTCGATGAAGAGACGGAAAGTCGGCGCGCGATGAAACCTTGCCGATGCGTGCCCCCTCAACGCTTCAATGGGGCCGTCTCGATGAAGAGACGGAAAGTCGACGACGACGCGCAGAGCGAGACGAGCCATTTCGTGATGCTTCAATGGGGCCGTCTCGATGAAGAGACGGAAAGGGCTTACCGCCCAACACTGCGTCATGATAGCGCCAAATCGACCGACTTGCGAGCGACCCTCTGAGGAGGCGGAGTGAAGAACCAGAGACCGGCCACCCTCGGAGACGCCAGGGGCAAAAAGCCGAGTAATCTTCGGATGTCAAAGAGTCTGCGAGCGCGGCCGGGGATTCGGGTGTCACCTCCGCGCTCGCACGGTGAGCACGGAAGTCTAAAGGATCAGCGGTGCCCATTGTCCTCCCGAGTAGGAGCGACCGATCGACGAGACGCAGCGAGATCCTCGCCCATCGAGCGGCCCGAGATCGATCATCAGAACCTGGTCTTCGGCGTGATTGATCATGGGCGTCAGCGCGGCACGGAGCTCCTCGAACTTAGGCGCGCTAAGGATACATGAGTAGACAGAGTATTGCACGCGCTCTCCGAACGCGAGGACTAGGGCACACACGGCGTTCCGGCGATCGTTGTCCGCAATGTCGTAGGAGATGATGTAGCAGTGCATTCGGTTAGATTCCTCTCTGTACCTCTATCGGGTGACGAATGACGGAAAGGCCGGTATCTCGTCGACCATCCGACGCGCAAGCAACCGGGCCTGAACGCCAAGGACTTGGCGATAGGAAATCGTGTAACCTAAGACCGGGTGCTTGATCTCCTCCCGCATCCTACGTTCGTAGGCAGCAACGACTGATCTCCGCGTGTTCGTGCGCATCACGACACTCGGGCCGGTCTCGACGAAACCTTTGGCATCGACCTCGCCGCGGCGAATCACACCCAAGACAACTGAATCGGCGATGAGCGGCCGAAACGGCTCCATGAGATCGAGCGCGAGCGAGGGGCGTCCGTGGTGAGGGGTATGGTACATGCCGAGGAACGGATCGAGGCCAGCCGTAGCCACCGCGTGAGTCGTGTCGCGAACGAGCAAACCGTAAACGTATCCAAGCATCGCATTGACGCGATCGCGCGGTGGTCGTCTGTTTCGTCCATGCATTCGAAACGCCTCCCCTTCGCGGCTCGTCATCTCGCTGAAGTGCTGCCAATAGTGCCGCGCAGCCTCACCTTCGACAGCGAGGAGAGACTGGGCCGAGGACATCGCCCTCGCCTTCTGGGTCAGCTCGCGCAGGCGATCGAGGGTGGACGTGCTAGAGCCATCTCTCGATCCATTGCGGCGCAGGAGCGTTCGGCTATTCGCGATCTTGTCGCCGATCAAGACGCGCGCGATCTCGAGCGCTCTCTCTCCCTCAAAGGCGCGATACTGGCCAATCCTAACGAGCACGTTGTTGTTCTCGTGGCCCGAGGCGCGTCCGTAGTACCAACCAGATGAGGAGAACCAGTTGATGGGCACGCCACGCTCAAGACACGCGCGGATCGCCGGCGTTGTCACCTGAGCCACTCCAAAAACGTTGAGGCTCGAGACCGTACCAAGCCCCACGCGACTCGGCTTGACGGACCTGTCCCTTGGCCGAACGACCAAGCTCTCCTTCTCGACGCCGATCGTCGACCCTGGATCTCCGACATACACAGGGAGCGCATCCGAGGCAGCGGGGATGACTCTGCGGATCCCCACACGTCTTGGACCACCCCTTTCTGGACCACCCCATTTTGGGCCATCCATCCCTGGGCCATCCATCTCCGCGTCGACAGACTCGCGCGCAATCGCTCGACCACCGGAAGCGGCATCTTCGTCTTCCTCATCGGAGATGCTCGCTTCATCAGAACGTCGAAGGAGATGTATCTCATCCGGCTGACAAATCGCGTTGTGCGCACAACCTCGACACTTGGGTGAATCGAGCAATGGCATCGGACTCTCGCTGGCTAGCGCGACGTCGCGAGCCGCTTCGACGGCCGCCCTCGCCTTGGCAACGAGCTCATCCGTCAACGCAACCACGATTCTCTGGCGCGTCTCCACGTAGTACGCAGCCACGCGCGTGCACACATACCCGGCCTCGCGGAGCAAAATGCCCTGGAGCGCCAGCTGTACTTCGTCGGGCGGCCACAACCCGCCCTCCTCAGGCGGATGACCCTTCTTGGTGTCGACCGGCATCACCTCGCCGCCCGCGTCATCGACGAGATCCAGTTTCCCGGTCACACCGATATCACTCGATGCAAGCATCAATCCTCTCGCCTGCCACGGTGACGCATCGCCGACTTCACTCGAGGTCGGCGGAGCGATGGAGCCCCCTGCCCTATCGACGCGTCGGTGCACGCTCAGGCCGCGAATGACATGCTCGTTCTCAGCCTCGATGCCGCAACGATGCATGAGCCAGAACAATCTCGGGCAGTAGACGAACTCATTCACCATCCGGACAGGGATCAGCGCATCCGCACCCCAGCCTGGGTCGTCGTCAGATCGAGGCGAGCTCCTCTCCGTCGCCGTCGAGCTCTTCGCGCTGGGCTCCAAGCTCTCCGCGCTGGGCTCCAAGCTCTCCAGGCGCTCCAAGCTCTCCGACCTATCCAAGCTCTCCAAGCTCTGCGGGCTCTGCGGGCTCTCCAAGCTCGACTCCAACGCGGCATCCAAGGTTCTATCCAAGGGTCGCCTCCATGTGGAGAGAGAGACTCGCACCTTCGTCGAGTCCGACGGAACGCGCGCTTTCCGGAGGTTGAGACACACTAGGCGTGCATCTCTGCTGCGGTCGCGAGACGAGAGGTTCTCAGCGCGGCATGTGCGCGACGTCGAGTCCCCGCGCAAACTCCTGCGTACATCCGCGCAACGCGGGTTCCCGCGGTTGCGGTGTGACAAACAACGCCATGACTGCGGTCGAAGATGCCAACCGAGAGCGGTTCGCCATACGTGACCGCACCTATCTGGCCACTGGTGGAAATCCGGCGCCACGAGCACCGGCCGCGGCGCTCTACCTTCGAGATGCGCCCGAGTTGCCGAAGCCGCCGCCGGCCGCGGCGCCAATACCAACCAGAGCCAATTTGCCGAGCAGCGAGCCGGTTTGCGCGGTCGCCATCTTCCGATCGAGGTCTCTCTGATAAGCCGGGTCGGAGAGGAGGTCGCGCTCCGTCGAGCCCGGAGGAGGTCGTTCCATCGCCCACGATGTCCTCGTTTCGCTGCCGGCGTCGGAAATAGATGGACACACCCAACACGGCGCCGAGCACGGCGCCAAGGCCTCCGCAGAGACCGAACGAACCGAACGCCGCCGCGGCACCCTGGCCCTGCGCGAGCTTCGCGATCGCCGCCGCGGTGCCGCCGAGCACGCCCCCTGCGATCGGAACGGTCGCGCCGAGCAACGCGCCCTTCTTTGGGCTCGAAAGCATGAACCGCCCCTTCCGCGTCTTCGCGCACATGTGCGTGAAGCCGAGAAAGTCGAACGTCTCAGGCCGGCCGAGCCCGCGGGCCTGTTGATTCCGGGCGGCGAGCCGTCCGAATTCGAGAAGACGCGTTTTCTCGGGATGCAGTTCCAGGGCGAACTTCGCGAAGCGTCCGCGAAGGCCCTCGAGGAACTGCTCGGCGTCCGATCGATACTCAAAGCCGACTGCATCGAGCACCCAGTTCACCGTCTTCCGCTTGATTCCGGTCGCCAACGCATCCAGCGCATCGTGCTGGCCGCGTCCCCTCCGAAATCCATACGAGAAGCCGAGAAAGTCCACCTCGTAGATGGCGTTGAGCACCTCGACGACGGCGCGCTGAACAAGCTTCTCCTCCAGCGCAGCGATGCCGAGCGGCCGCTGCCGCCCGTCCGCCTTCGGGATGTACACCCTTCGTGATGGTCTCGCTCGGTACGATCCCCGATGCACGCGCGCGTGCGACGCCGGCTCAGGATCGTTGGTCGGAAACAGATGCACGCTCGATGCTGGTGGCGCTGCAGCGAAGTGGCCAGTCGGTGGCCGCACTCGCACGGTCGCAAGGTGTGACTGCGCAGCGTATCTACTGGTGGCGACAACGGCTCGAGCCGACGGGAGGCCGGGCGGCGATCCCGGCTGCTGTCGGCCTGGCTCCGGTTCGGGTCCGCTACGAGGACGCGATGGGCCTCGCCCCAATGAATCTCGGCGCGCCGGTCATCGTGGTCCGGTCGCTCGGCGGCGTGGTCATCGAGTGCCGAGCTCTGTGTCCCAGGTTGGATCGCGGCTCTTTTGCGCGACATTGAGGACCGCTAACGATGTTGTTGGTACCGCGGTCGACGAAGATCTACATGGGCCGGTCGCCGGTCAACATCTTCATCTTCTTCAACCGAAGACGGACGATGGCCAAGATGATCGTTTGGACGCGAGGAGGCTACACGATCGTTGCGAAGCGCCTCGAGCGAGGCAGGTTTGCGCTCCCGAAGGCTGCGGACGCGGCGTGTGTCGAGCTGGACAGCCACGAACTCGTCCTTCTCCTCGAAGGCATCGGGTTGGATCGAGGTCGACAGTCGCCGCGGAGGGAGCCATCTCAGCACCGTCGACACGATGCGGGATTATTGCAATCTGTGTTGCGCACGTCGGTGTAATGCGATCTACGTTCTTGTCCCTTCCGTTGTCTCGCCAGCCTCTGAACCCTCGGGTCTCGAGCTCCTCCGTTCTTCTTCTCGACTCCGGTGCGAAGGAGGATGTGGTCGATCTGTTCGCCCAGCTCGTGGCGCGGAACGAAGCGCTGGAGCTTGCGCTCGCGAAGAAGCTCCGAGCATTCAAGGGCGCGCGTGTGATCGTGCGCCGGGACCTCCGGGAGAAGCTCGCGTGTGACGCCTGCGACGCGCCGAACTTCAGTCGCGCGCCGGTCGGTGATCGGGTCGTGCAGGGGGGCCAGTACGGACCCCGTCTCGTCGCTCAACTGCTCGTCGACAAGTACCGCGATGGCCTCCCTCTCCACCGGCAGCGGGAACGATCTCGACGGATGAGTGTCGACCTCTCGGTCTCGACGCTGGCGGACCAGGTTGCGTACGGCGCGGAGCTCCTGCAGCGGCTCTGGCGTGCAGCCCAGATCGCGGCACTCAAATCGAATGTCCTGCATCTCGATGGCACGTCCCTCGCGTTCTTCAGTAGCGAGGGCAAGGACACGAAGCGTCACAAGAAGCTGGCCACGGCGGGGTCGGCGGCCTTGAAGAGCACGTAGGAGCCGGTGGGCTCGCGCTCTGGGCGTCGGGTGGGAGGGATTGTTGGGGTGATGGTCGGTGCGCGTGGTGTCCGCGTGCAGGCAAAGCCGGGGTGCCGGCTGGTCGGGGACACGCGATCTGCACGCTGGCTGAACGCGGCCGTCTACATCCTGCGGCGACCTCAGCGGGAGCGCGGACTCCCTGAGCTCTCCGAGCCGTCCCCTAAATCCAGATGCGTGCGCCCGGCGCGAACGAAGTCGTACGTTCCGTCTGCCTCGCTGACTCCGACGATGCGGTCATGCTCGATGAAGACGTAGAAGTCCCAATCGCCCGCGTAGCCACAAGCAGGGCAAGGTGAATCTGCCGCTCCATCCGAAACAACTCGCGCTCGTCCCGGCGTTCCCACGTCGTTGCCGCCCCAGCGGAGGAGATCGCCGACGACGTAACGATACTGCCATGTCGCTCCGAACTTGAACTGCACTCCGACCGAAACCTTTGCCTGGCACTGCGGGCAGGTCACCGAGACGCCCGCAACGATGTTGTAGGCGCTCATCAGAAGCCCTCCACGGGATAGCCGATCGCGCGCAGGAAGTTCCCGAACTTCCTATCGTTGGTGATAAGCGGCATGCCCTCCCTCATCGCTCCTGCAGCGACGCGCGAGTCTCCGAGCTGGAGCGCCCGTCCGAGACCCGCCGCTTGCTGCCGCAGGCCCGCTGCGGCTGCTTCTGACCCCGCCAGACCTATGCGTCCACCATTGGCGGTGAGGAACTCGCGAAGCGCTGCAGAGGAGCCTCCGCCCCTGAGGAACTCCTTCGCGACCGTGATTGGCACGACCGGAGCCCGACCACCGAGGATCGACTGCCCCCGCTCAACAGCTGCGATCAGGGCGTTCGTATCGAGCGAAACGGTTGCTCTACCCGCACCCCCTGCAGCTGCAGCGATGCGCGCGCCGGCGGATCCGGCGCCGATCGCAGCAGTTTCTACGCCGGCGGCCTCAGCGGCGGTGATCTCGGTCGCGGCGAGTGCGAATCCGGATCCGATGGCGAGATTCAACACTGCGGGGAGGGCGCCGATGGCGCCCGCCGCAATGATGAGCCCCTTCATTTCGTTCTCTGTGGGGGCTGCGTCTTGGACCTTCTTGACGGTATCACCGACGAACGTGTGTCTTTGCTCCACGCGCTGGGCGACGTTGAGCGGGTCCGTGGATGTCTGGAATGCTTCTCGATAGGGGCTGCCGATGTCTGACGGTTCGATCGACGAGCCGTCGAGCGCGAAGCCGACGTGTCCGTTCTCGGCGCGCATGACGAGCTGGCTGCCACTCTCCGCATCCGAGAAGGTCACGGCGATGCCGTCGGCGTCCTTTGCTGACGAGATGGCGCCGTCTTTGAGCCAGTCGTAGTTGCACGAAAGTCGTGCGTTCGCGCTGACTTCGCAGGCGAGGTAGCCGCTTGGGTCGATGAAGCTCAGCGGGTTGTTGAGAACGTAACTGTAGGCGTTCAGACTCTGCGCGTTCGCCGGGTCGGCGATGATGGGGTCGACGCTCAAGAATCGCCCGAGGCCAGGGTCGTAGACGCGGCCGTTGAGATGGATCAGTCTGTGCGCATCGAGATGTTCTTGCCCCGTGAAGCCTCGGGTCGTCGCCGCGCTTTCGTAATGTCCTTGGAGCCGCCCGCTGCCGCTCTCCCACTGTCCACTTCTTGGAAGGCCAAAGGGGTCATAGCCGTGGATTTCCACGACCTCGCCTTGACCCGAGGCACTCGACGCCGTCGGGCGGCCACCCTTGTCGGTCACAGTCTCGACGGAGCCGAGGCGATCCTTGTGAAGCCACTTGAGCGTCCTTGCACCTGAGCGACGTCGCTCGACCACCACGGAGCTGCCGGCGTAAACTTTCTCGACGGGCTTGGGCTGCGTCCCTACCCACGGCGGGGGCTGCTCGGTCACTTTCTCATACCCATCGCGGACCCGAAGGATGGTGCGCCCGAACCTTGGGCTTTGCGTGGTTTGCTTGTACCGCTGACCGTTCGGGTCGTAGGCGAAGGTGGTGGTGGTGTCGCCTTCTAAGATCTCAAGCGGCGTGTTGAAGATCGAGTATTGGATGGTCCGCCCATCACCAACGACCAAGTTCCCATTTCCGTCGTACCGAAAGTCGTCGACCGTGACACGCGTCGGCGGCGCAACCGTCGAGCTCCACACCCGCTCAAAGGAGAGAACGGCATGCGGGCCTGCGTGGGCGCGGTTGCTTCGAGTTCCGTCGCCATAACGATAGTTTTCGCCGAAGTCGCTCTTGCTCAAAATGTTGCCGAGCGCGTCGTACGCATAGCGGTCCGAAGTCTCCCAGCGGGATCCATCGTCGTTTGGGCCTGACCATCTTCTCGTGGAGGTCCGAAGCCGTTGGAGCGCATCGTATTCAAACGTTTCGCGAACCCAACCCTGAGGTCTCGAAACGTCGTTCAGCTTCTTTCGTTGGTCCGTCAAGTTTCCAAAGGGGTCGTGATAGCCGTACTCGAGCCACTGACGATCTTGGCTGCAGACCGCATCGACGCCGACGCACATCGCACGCACCTGACCCGTTGACTCGAAGACCTCCGTCTTTCCGAAAAGACCGTTGCCAAAGGCTTCAAGGAGCGGCTGCCCGCGAGGGCTTTGGGCCAAGACCTCGCGATAGGTGACCTCGGGACGGGCGACCATTAAGCTGTCATAAGGCGCGGGATCCTTCTCGGTCCGGAGGTATCCGGAGGGCGTGTATTCGAACTTGAGGTACTCGCCGTTCGGATACTTCACCCCAAGCACCTCGCCCGTGCAGGTGTAAGCCGTCTCTGTCGTGAACGTCTCGCCGTCGAAGGATTCTGTCTCTTGGTGCGGCCGATACATCGCGTCATACGCAAAGGTTCGCGCGAAGCGTTCGTCGCCCGTGTCTCGGTCGTAGGCGACTTCTTTGGCGAGGAGCCCATTCCCGACCGTGTCATAGAACCACGCGGCATCGAGTTTGTGCCCGACGTGTCGCTCAACGATTCGGCCGAGCGGATCTCGGACGTATTCGATGAGATTCCGATTTGCATCCGTCAAGGACACAAGCTCGCCAAACGCGTTGTACTTGAAGTGCCAGTCGCCTCGGTTGGGGTCGCTCGAGGAGATCTTTCGGCCGATGTTGTCGTACTCTGCCCGCGTCTGATTCCCTGCGCTGTCCTCAATCAGAATCAAGTGACCTTGACCGTCGTAGCGGTAATGCGTGGGAGAGCCCATCGTATCGACCGTCTCGATCAACCGCCCGAGTCCGTCGACGGTGCGCGAAGCGCGAAGCGCGCCATCGAGCACGATCTCGGTCGTCAAGCCGTTATACGTATACGCTGTGACGAACGACTCGTCGGGGCCCCCTTGGGCGTCGGTGTAGCCGGCCTTGTCGACTTCCTTGCGTCCCGGGCGACCCAGCGCGTCGAAGTTCTTGAATCGCGTAAAGTAGGCACCCCCCGGAACCTCGCTCGGCTCACTCTTCGCGATGACGTGGCCTCTGCGATCGTATTGCGTTACGACAACGATGTCGCGCGCCGGTACGCCGGGGGCGTCGAAGCCGGTCTCGGTCTCTTGAACGATGCGGCCCAGCGCGTCGAAGAACTGAGTGTGGGTGGGCTGACCTACGCCCATCTCGGTCACCTTGAACTTGGCCTCGGGCGGACAGTCCGGTCCTCTTCGGCACCAAGCCGTCCTTTGATATACGGGGGTGGTGCCGGTCGCATGGCGCTCGACAACCCGTCCGAACGCGTCAAGGATGGACGATGCTTCGACTGAAGCCGCAGACGAAGCCCCAGCCGTGGTCGATTTCCGATCGATCGTTCTCGTGACGGTGCCGCTCCTGCGATCGGTCTCGAAGAAGCGTTCGTGACCCAGCGGATTCCTCACATAGGTCAGGAAATAGCCGTCATCCGTGTAACCATACCGCGTCGTACGCGGTTGTCGACCCGCGCGCTCCATGGTCTGCGTGAGAAGATTTCCAAAGCGGTCATACCGATCGAAATCAACTTCGTGACGCTCGGTAGCGTTGCCGTCTTGAACAACCTCCGAGCGCGGTTGCCTAGACGTCGGGCTTCCGTCGTCCGGATAGTAGTCCGTCTGGGTCGTGAGGATCTTCTGGTTGTTCTCACGGAGACCCACAATCGCGTGCTGCCCGCGATACGCCACCGGCTCAAACTCGATTTCCTGGCGAACCCGCTGATCGATCCACCATTGATGGGCTGAAGAGTAGTCGTACGTGTTGCGCTTTTCGACAATCTGACCCTGAAACTTGTCCAAGAATTCGGTTCGCTCGATCGACACGTTGCCGTACGCTTCGTCGTCCACAAGGTACGTATACGTTGTCGCCTTCGTGCTGATCCAATCTCGCGACAACGCCACATCACGCACCTCCTCGATCGCTTCGTCCAGGCGGTTCACACAGACCTGACCCGAAGACGCAGCATCGGCGTCGGCTTCGCATCGGCTCGACCACCGGTGCGTCACACGCTTGAAGGGCTTCCAACTCGCGTCATCGTCGGCGAGGTAGGTCGAAACGTCGATCGGCACGCCGACCAATGGGAACTGTTGTGCATACGTCGTCGTCGTTCGAAGGTTATTCGCCAGCGAGCCGGCTTGGTCAGAGGGCTTTGAACCTGGCACTCCGGGTTTGACGTCTTCGAACTCCGTGATCTTCCTGAACCCAAGGAAGCCACGGCCTTCGTTGTTGGCCATCGCGTCTTCGTACAGATAACAACGACCGTTGCGATCTCCGAGTCCATTGCTCGACTCAAAGCGCGCCACGACATTCATCGACGAAGTAAACAGGTAATGATGGGCGTCTACCGCCGCACGCCCATGGTTTTCGTACAGCTTGTTTGAGCACGAGGAGACGCCTTGGCTCGACAACGAACGATAGCTCCATGTCGACGTAACGCTGAGGCCATCATCGCTCTGAATCAAGAGATCGGGCACGACGCCTCGGTTCTTCAGAACCTTGACTCCATAGCCAGGATTGCCTCTCCAATACCCGACCGGATACGAGGGGGTGCAAACGCCACGATCATGGCTTCCAACGCCACCACCACCACCACCGCCACCACCACCGCCATCAATCGGGGGTACGATGTGGAAGGTTCGGCGAAGCTCGATGCGGAGATCCGTCAAACCGTCGCCAAAGAAGTCTTCCGGTGAGGTTCCTTGGAGTGGTGCTTCGATGGGCGTTGGACGCCGCTCAAGAATGAATCCGCCTTGGCCATCGTCTACGAAGTCGAGCGCGTCCCAACGATAGATGCTGCGGTCAGACGCCCTGGCGACGGCGTTGGCGGTGATGTTGTGGGCTCCGCTCAAGCCCGCGCAGTACTCCTTGGGCTCCGTGCCCGAGGATTCCTCATAGCACCAGGGCACTCGGAGTTCGCCCGGGATAAGGATCTCAGCGCGCCCATCGGCATCTTGGTCGAAAGCCGACACCAAACCTACGTGGTGATTCTCGATGCCGAGTTGCGTCAGGCCCGTGACCTGAGCCTGACGAAAGAGGCCGCCGCCATTGATCCAGACCGCGGGCGTGTACGTGTCGTTCGCCACCTTGGAGAACGAGAAGACGTCGATCAGGCCGTCGCCGTTGAGGTCGGCGAGACCTCCATTCTCTTCTTCCCTGAACGAGGCCACGGGACCGCCGCGCTCGAAGAGCGGGGCGGCTTCGAAGCGAAGGCTTATCCGTTCAGGGCTGGTCGGGTCTTGGAGCGCGAAGACAATGGCCGGGCGGATGATCACAGGCGGCGTCTCGTTGCTTGGCTTTCTTCCGACACCGTTCCAGTCGACGAACAAATCGGGACGTCCGTTTCCATCGACGTCCCCGATGACGCGCACCGAAACGCGCGAAGCGGGGTTCGACCCCAGCGGGACCGGGACTTCGTCGCAGAAGCTCAACGTCGTGGCAGCGGCCGCGGTGCACTGGAGAATCGCGGAAAGATGACGGCCTACGCCCGAGGAGCCACGGTCAATGAGCAAATCGGTTTGACCGTTGCCGTCGAAGTCGGCGGCGTCGACCAAGAAATCCGTATCGTCGAGTTCGAGCGACGTGGTTTTGACTTGCCCTCGGCTCACGAAGGCAAAGCGGCCATCGACGACCCCGAGGATATCGGAGGCGCCATCCAGGTCGAAGTCAGACCGGCTTCTGACATTCCACGCGCGATCGAGCCACTCCTTCCATGGCTCGTTCAACACGTTCATCGTTCCACCACCGGAGAGCCGTACGTAGTCCTCCGTCCAGCGACTCTGGACGTGGCAGTCGCGGGTCATACGTTCGGTGTCGCGCGTTCCGTCGCCGTCGAAGTCACTCAGAAGAGAGACCCAAACGTCTTCCCCTTCCGCCAGCCTCACCTCCGTGTAGGCGGCGGGCGCGTCTTGGTATGTGAATCGAGTCGGCGGCAAGCGATTGACGTCGGTGCATGGCGTGCCTGCGCATTCCGTGACCGACGAGAGAAGAGAGCGCTTGGTGGCTCGGCTCTCGGCATACCGAAGCTCATAGCGACGAACAACGTCCCTGGCGACCTCGCTCACGATTGTCTTTAGGCGATGACGGCGCGTCTCAGCCAACGGAAGCGAAGGGAACAAGCTCGGAGGCGGAAGCGAGTCGGGAACCAAGGTGAAGTCGGAGAGCACGACGCGCATCCGCACGTCGGGGTCGGGGCGAGGCTCGAACTCGAAACGAATTCTTCGGTTGCCTCGCCGCTCAGACTTAGGGTCGCTCGGCGACAGAATGCCGGTGTACTCGATCTTCTCGGGCAGAAACTCGCCGTCTCGGTTGACGTAGTCGTAGGCAATGCTGTTGCCTTGAGGATCGTGCGATAGGCGGATCCACCACGCATGGGGGGCGTTCCAGGCTTCGAGCATGGCCGCCCCCATCGCGCTCGGCGTGAAGGGCGGCGACAGAGACTCGAGCGCGCCGCGATCACCTGCCCAGGCACCGCCGTAGTACGACGTTCGCCCATCTTTGGATTGGACCTCGATGAACGAGGGTTCGAGCTTCTCGGTTACGGCGACCTTCGAGATATTTCCGTGCAGGATGATGCGATTGAAGCTTTCGATCTCCGTTCGATACTCGGACCCCGATCGCCCGTAGACCCCTTTGACGAGCATCAATCGCTGTCCATCGAGACACAGCCGATCCTCGAGGCTGTAGTCGACCGCGTGAAGCCGGCTGTCGGTCGCGACCGTTTGTGGACACCGGGTGATGACTGAAAATCCACCCACCGACCAGCCTATGCCAGCCTCACCGCCACCGCGTAAGGCTGTCCCACTCGAGTACGACAGCGCGATCTGTGGTGCGACGCTTCTGCGCCCGGGGGGTGCCACAATCGGAATGCGGTAGGACGCCGTTCCACCCGAAACGCCCGCTTCACCGACCGTTGCACCGACGTTCTCTTGAGGCGGAGGTGAGACAGGTGGGAAGGCACAAGCATCGCCAAGGGCGGCTGGAAACGAAGGACGTGGACGAAATGGAGGCCTTCCTGCGCGTGCGTTCTCTTCGCTGGCCTCGGCACCGTCTTCTTGCGTTGCCGTTTCACGGCTTGCGGTGGCGGCCTGCGACGCCGTGTCTTCCGTTGCGTCGTCCGGGGCGCCGCAGCCGACCGAGCTCGTGCTCACGATCAGGCACGAGGCAAGGAATGTCGGGCGTAGTCTAAGAAGATTGCGGAGCGATCTGGGCCGTCGTCGCGCGGAAGACATGGGCCCTCTTCTCGAGATCACGGGGAGATTGACAATCGAAAACTAGATTCTGAATGAAAACCAGAACCGAAACCGAACGCCGGAGCTCAGCGAGGCGAACAGAGTCAATCGCAGAGCAAACCCCGGGTTCAATCTAGAGATTGTCGGGAATCGGGACCTCGTCCACCTCCGCGAGGTGCGTGCGATTCGTGCTCTCGGGTGTTGTTGCTCAGCGACAATCCCGTCTCCCGGCTGGCGACAATTAGACTTCCGCAGTAACCGAGCGGCCAAGCCACTGATATCCCTTGCGAATCGGAGGGGTGGCTCAGGGGTGGAGACGACGGACGCTCAAGTGAGGAAGTTGAAGGAAGAGCTGAGTAAGCAAAGGCAGTTGGGGCACGCGGCGATGAAGGCCGGCATGGGCCGCACTGACAACGTACCGACCTCACCCACACTCCCGACAGATCGCGATGCTCACCCAAATTGGCGGTGCAAGGCGACCCGCCGCCTCGGCCGCGTTGATCGCGAGCTACCAAATCCGCGATAGGCGGGCGTCCAGAATGGATATTGGCGGCAGCGTCCCAGAGAGCTCGAGCCATGCGCCGCGTCCCGCGGTCAGTGACGCCCAAATGGGGAGACCGCCCTCGTACACGACGAGGTTGCCATCGGACTGGAAGGCAGCCAGGCACCCCGACTCGCACGATCGACCGCTTGTCCCAGCGTTTCAGAGACATTGTCCGTCGCATGTCTTCCCTGAAGATTCCGAGCTCCATACTGCGGCGGACGGCCCCCATTCGCGACCCCGGTAGGCGACGAGGTTTCCGTAGCCTTGGAACACCACACGGCAGTCCACCGCTCCGCAGTTTGCCTGTGTGTACGTCGCGAAGGCCGGGAGCCCTGCCTTGTCGTAGAGGACGAGGTTGCCGTCCCCTTGCATCACGAGCGTCAAGAGTGAAGTTTGAATCGACTGTCCGACGTCAAGGCGGAGCCTGAATGGCACTCCGCACAGCGCGCCTTCCCAAAGAAGAGCGCTCGCCCCGCCCGCTCGTCATCCGTGAGCGCCTCGAGCTCTCCAGCCATGTAGCGATCGAACCTCGAACCGCCGCTCAGGAGCGACCGTTCGAACTCGGCCGAGGTATCGCGGAGGTTCGGAGCATCGAAGATGGGACCGCTGCACCGATGGATCCGACACGCAGCAGGCGGCCAGGTGCGGGTCGAAAAAAGGCAACGGAGAAGGACCCGACTCTGCTGCCTGACTTGCAGGCGTTGGTCGAAGCGACAACGCGCGGCGATCCAGAATCGCCCTTTTTGTGGACGGCCCGCAGCCAGCGAAACATCGTCGAGGCGCTGGCTGCGCAAGGCCATTCGACGAGCATGAAGGAGGTTTCGAGTCTTCTTAAACAGCTTGGTTACAGCCTTCAGGCGAATCGCAAGCGCCTCGAGGGCGCGCAGCATCCGGACCGAAACGCGCAGTTCGAGCACATCAACGAGATACTTCGCCTTCAACTCGAAGCGAATCAGCCGGCGATATCTGTGGACACGAAGAAAAAGGAGCTGGTTGGGTCGTACAAGAACGGCGGGCGCGAGCTCCGAGGCAAAGGAGACGCAGACGACGTCAATGTTCATGACGTGAGCGTACGGTAGAGCGCCGAGAAATTCCGAGATCGGGGACGAGAAGACGGGCGACGATGCTGGTCCATGACTTCGAAGAAGCGAAGGACAACCCCTTCTCGTCGTCGATGGTCGGAAGCAGAAGCACGATCGATGCTGTTGGCGCTTGAGCGAAGTGGCGAGTCGGTGGTCGCGTTCGCACGGTCGCAAGGCGTGAGTGCGCAGCGGGTCTATTGGTGGCGAAAGCGGCTCGGACCGACGGGGAGTCGGACGAACGTCCCGGATGACGTCAGCTTGGTACCGGTTCGCGTCCGATACGAGGACGCGCTTGGCCTTGAGGCCGAGGACCGGGCACCGGCGATCGTGGTCCGCTCGGTCGGCGGTGTGAACATAGAGTTACCGACCTGCGTGGAGCCAGGATGGATCGCGGCGCTCACGCGCAACATTGAGGGCCGGTGACGATGTTCTTGGTACCTCGGTCGACGAAGATCTACATGGGCCGATCGCCGGTGAATATGGGCAAGTCCTTCGATGGTCTGAGCAACGAGGTCCGAGCAGTGCTTCGGAAGGACCCGCTCAGCGGACACATCTTCATCTTCTTCAACCGCAGGCGGACGATCGCCAAGATGATCGTCTGGACGCGAGGCGGCTACACGATCGTAGCGAAGCGGCTCGAGCGAGGCACGTTCGCGCTCCCCGAGGCGGCGGACGCGGTGTGCGTCGAGTTGGACATTCACGAGCTCGCCCTTCTTCTCGAAGGCATCACGTGGGACCGAGGTCGGCAGTCGCCACGGTGCGAACCTTCGCAGCACAGTCGACACGGCGCAGAGTCTTCGCAATGCATATTGCATCAACCTGCTTGATGTGATCCATCTTCTCCATCCGCTCCGTCGCATCGCCAGCTTCCGAACCCACGGTGCTTCAACTCCTCCGCTCGCTCCTCGACTCCGGTGCGAAAGACGATGTAGTCCAGCTGGTCGCCCAACTCGTAGCGCGGAACGAAGAGCTGGAGCTGGCGCTCGCGAAGAAGCTCCGAGCGTTCAAGACGACGGAGAAGGTCTCTCCCGACCAGCTGAAGCTGATGCTCGAGACTGTAACCAGTTACGCACCCGCTGACGCGACGGGGAAGTCCAAGACAGCGGTCACCTTCGAGGTGGAGTCGCCGGCGGATGAGCTGGGCAAGATGGTCGAGGAGGAGCGCAACCGCCGGGCGACCGAGAGCACAGAGCCGCCACCAAGGCGACCGCGCCGGACGCCTTTTCCTCCACACCTGCCGCGCGAAGACAACCCGATTTCGGTACCCGATGCCGAACGCCCTTGTCCGAATTGCGGTGTTGAGCGGCGATCCGCAGGCTATGATATCAGCGAGGTCCTTGAGCTCGTGCCCGCGCGTGTGATCGTGCGTCGCGACCGCCGGGAGAAGCTCACGTGTGATGCGTGCGAAGCACCGCACTTCGCTCGCGCGCCGGTCGGTGATCGCGTGGTGGCCGGCGGTGAGTTCGGGCCGCGTCTCGTGGCCCAACTGCTCGTCGACAAGTACCGCGATGGCCTCCCTCTTCACCGGCAGCGGGAGCGCTACGCGCGCATGGGTGTTGACCTGTCGGTCTCGACGCTCGCGGACCAGATTGGCTACGGATCCGAGCTCCTGCAACCGCTGTGGCGCGCGCTCCAGATCGCGGAGCTCAAAGCCGAGGTCCTCCATCTCGATGGCACGTCTCTCGCGTTCTTCACTAGCGACGGCAAGAGTGCGAAGCGCCGCAAGAAGCTGGGCACTCTTTGGGGCTTCGTCGGCGATCAGGACGTGGCGTTGTATCTGTTCGCGCCCTCCGGGCACGCGACGTTCGCGGACGGTCACACGATCGGACCTGCCGATTTCCTGCGCTTGCGCTCGGGCTACACGGTGGCCGATGCCGCCACCGTCTTCGACCAGGCGTTTGCGCGTGAAGACATCATCGAGTGCGGATGTCACATGCACGCTCGTCGATACTTCGTGAAGGCCCTCGACGGCGGAGAGCCTCGCGCCGCGATCGCGATCGACGCCTACCAAGCGCTTTACGGCATCGAGAAGCAAGCGAAAGACCTGGAGCCAAGAGAGCGCCTGCGGCTTCGACATTGTGCTGGTTCAGCGTGAACGCGACTTCGTCGTTTGAGTCTAACGTAGTCGGCCTCCTCGGGGACCACCATCCGCGCGGCGACCGAGGTGACGGACGCAGAACGCGGCTTCGTGCCGGTCGGCTGTCGAACTCCGCGGCTACGACGAAGGGGCCTTCGGCCGGGCGACCCTTTTGGGGGGTCGCTATTCCGGCCGAAGGCCTGTGCCAGCCGACCTCGACCTGAGGCGAGTCGGCGCTACGCGGCCACGTTCGCGGGAGGCGGCGTCGGCGAGTTCGGGGGCGTGTTGAGGCGCCGCTGTCGGCGTCGCTCGCGGGCCGCTTCGAGCTTGCGGTCGCGCTCACGCCAGATGTCCGCGGCGCGGCCCGCCGCCATGTCATCGGGCGTGATGAACCCGATCGCGCTATGGAGGCGCACGGAGTTGTAGTGGCGCACGAACTCCTCGACGACCTTGCGGGCCCTCGTCGAGGGAGCCTGGATTGCGGACCCGGATGGCTTCGACCTTGACCGTCTTGTTGAGCCGTTCGAGCTTGCCGTTCGACTGCGGGTAGTACGGCGACGTTCGCACGTGGGTCATGCCGGTGAGCCGGATGTACGCCTTGAAGTCGCGCGAAATGAACTGCGGCCCGTTGTCCGAGATGATGCGCGGCTGAGCGCCCGGGAACTGCTCGCGAGCTCGCTCGAGGATGCATGGCTTCGGGCCAAACACGAGAAGGTCAACATGCGGCGCCTCTACGCGCGGTACGGCTGGCGAAAACCAGGCGGACGCACGTGGCGGTGGCGCGACGGGGACACCGTCCCGTTCGAGATGGTGTTCCAGCGCGTCGAGCGATACAGGCACGCGTGGATGAAGACCCCTGACTTCGCGTCAACGTCGAGGGAGAGCCCGGTGCACAACGAAAGGTGCACGCCGGGTTCGGCTGGGGGCGCGCGGAAACCTACCCGGGGATGAACCCGGGCAAGGCGCCGCGCGCCCACCAAACTGCACCTGCGGTATCGGCGGCGACCGACGATCATCACGACGAATCTCGACTACCCCGAGTGGGCCTCCTTCCTCGGAAATCCCAAGATGGTAGAGGCCTTGCTCAGCCGTGTGCGACACCAGTGTCACACGATCAAGATCGACGGTCCGCCCCTGCGTGAGCCTCAGAGCTGAGAATCCAACCTTACCCTCTCCGTGCGCTGTCAGTCCCTCGACGCTCTTGCCTCCTCCCGCACGTTCACAACTCCGTTCTCGATGTGGACTGGTTCTGCAGAGCAGAAGTGGACTGCTTTTCATGAGCGCCACAGGCAGGCTACAGAACTCAACGACAATCACGTCTTTGTGCCGTTCCAAACCGGCCAGAGTGCGCGCAACATGCGACGCGTCGCACACCTGCGTCGGTTCTCCGAATGCTCCGGGCATGGTCGAAGCCGATTGATTGCCCTATCGGCCCCCACCCCCTGAGCCGCCGATCGACGCGGTCTTTGAGAGCGTTCTCGAGCCGGTCGCCCGGCCATGCGGGGCGTTCGCTCGGCTCGAACACCTTGACATGGATGGTGATCTCGACGCGCTCATATGGAGACGCGATACGGGACCCATGGTCTTCACTAACGACGGATCCGGCCACTTCACACCCTCCGGTTCGAGCGTCGCGCTTCCACCGAGCGGCGGCCGAGGCCATCTCGGCCACATCCTTAGGCTCGCGGAGTCGACGTTCGGGGATACGGTTCTCTTGGCCGACTGGGATCGCGATGGAGACTTGGATGTGTGGGGAAGCGGTCGACGCGAGTGGCTGCGTAACGACGAACCTTTTGCCTTCGTCGCGGCGCGCGCCTCCAGCCCACTATCGCCGGGGGCCGAAAGCGGCGACGTCAACGGTGACGGACTCCTTGACTTCGTCTTCCCAGAGACGCGTGGTTCACACACATACCTCGGCGTCCTTGTGAATCAGGCCCGCAATCCGTCTGGGGAAGGGACACTGATGCAAGGGAACATACCGGTTCGCGCCGATATCGCGAGTCTCGGGGATTTGGATGGCGACCTCGACCTGATCGCCTCAGGCTACATTCAGGGAGAACAGGATCGCGTGGCGCTTCAGATATGGCTCAACGAGTAGCAGATCAACGGATCAACAGATCAGCGGGCTCGGCAAGACAAGACAGGACGAGACGCAACGCAACGAGGCAAAGCAACGTGATGAGGCAAGACGCAGTGCGGGTTCCGAAGGATCCTAGAGTTCTGAAAGGCGTGAGCGATCTGAAAGCCATGCGAAGTGCGAAGAGCTTGAAGGGCGAAGCAAGACGATTCCTTGCGTCGAGTCTCGCGCTCTTGCTGTCGTGGACGGCGGTCATTCCGGCCGCGACGTCCTCCGCCTTCGCCCAGCAATCAACGGAAGACGTTCGGATCTTTCACCACGATGCGCACGGCGCGATCCTCGCCGTCACGAACCGCGACGGTCAGGTCGTCTGGCGCGACTCGCCGCGTCCGTTCGGTGACGTCGACGGTTCGGCGTCGGCGAGCGGGCATTCGAAGTCCTCGACCGCCCGCTCGATCCCACTGGACTCTATGAGCTGGGCGAGCGCTTCTACGACCCGAGGTACGGTCGCTTCCTCAGCCAGGACCCGGCTTCGCTTCTCGAAGTCGATGTTACAAAGCCCGATGGATTCAACCGCTTCGCCTACGGCCTCAACAATCCTTACCGCTACAAAGACGCCACCGGCCGAGTCCCGGTCGAGACCATCCTCGACGCCATCGACATCGGTGTCTCTCTCCATGATCTCTGGAACGAGCCGTCCTGGTCGAACGGGCTCTTCCTGGCTTGGTCGATCGGCGCCGTCCGCCTTCCCTATATTCCAGGCGCCTGGGCGGGACGCGTCGCCAAAGGCGCAAAGCACGTCGACACCGCAACCGATGTTGCCGACGCAGCACGCGCAGGAGATCGGGCCGCAGACGCCGCAAGGGGGGCGTCTCAGGTCTGTTTCGCGGCTGGCACGCTAGTTGCGACGGAAGAGGGCCTCCAACCCATCGAGGAGGTAGGTGTCGGTGATCGCGTCTGGGCTCGGGACGACGAAACCGGCGAGGAGGGATGGAAACCGGTCACCGAGGTCTTCGTCACCCCCGACCGCGAAGTACTCGAACTGACCTTTGAGGCCGCGGACGGGACGACACAGGTGCTGCGTGTAACCGCGGAGCACCCGCTCTTGTCCCTGGACGATGCTGAACGGGACAGCGCAGGAAATCTGGATATCGGCGAACACGACGACGCGCTCCACGGGACGATGCGGCTCATCGGCGTGGTCGCTTCACCGTCGACGGAGACGGTCTACAACTTCGAGGTTGCCGACTCACATACCTACTTCGTCGGCGATGCGGGCGTATGGGCACACAACAAGTGTCGAGGTCCTTGGCAAGTCACCAAGGAGTGAACCGCCCCGGCTTTCCCGGAGACTCAATTGATGAAGGGATTGAGCCATGGGGAGACGGAGCAAGTTTTCACCGGAGGTCCGTGAGCGGGCCGTCCGGCTGGTCCATCACAGCGATCACGGCGTTCAATACCTCTCGATTCGGTACGCGGATCGCCTTCGTGAGGCCGGGATCGAAAGCTCCGTGGGGACCGTAGGGGACTCGTACGACAACGCCCTGGCCGAGACGGTGATCGGCCTCTTCAAGACTGAGGTGATCAAAAGGCGGGTTCCTTGGCGAGGCGTCGAGCCGGTCGAGTACGCAACGCTCAAGTGGGTGAGCTGGCGTGGATCGACGCGCACGCCCCCCGGCTCGGCGCGGAACTTGAGCCCGGCAGAATGTCGCATCAGACCAAGAATCCGACCGAGTTCGTGGCTTCGACCTGCTCAAGAATCTCGTCGTTGGTTCGCCTGCGTTCAGCCGACAGGCCCGAGAGAAGCGCCAGGAATTCAGCGTTGTTCATGACGACCCGGTCGAACTCGTCCTTGCCTAAGCGGAGAACGAAGCAATCAGAAAGCGCGACGACGGTGGCCTCGACGGGCGCCGCCGTGAGCAGAGACATCTCACCGAACATGTCGCCGGTCCCAAGCTCGCCCACGGCGACCGACACACCATCTTGCGTCTTCGTTACGCGCAATCGCCCGTGAAGCAACAGATACAGACCCGACCCTGGTCGCCCCTCCTCCAGGAGCACCGACCCCTCAGGAAACGCGCGACTCTCGAAGCGTTCGATCAACCGGCGGCGCTCTCCGGGGTCGAGGGGTCGAAAGACCGGATGCGTCGCCATCGCGGTCGAGAGGAGACGGTGTTTGTAGAAGTCGCGTACGATCCGGGCAACGCTCGGGTAGCGCTGAATGATGTCCTCGAGCAGCCCCTTGCTGATCTCCAAGATTTGACTCTCTTCTTCGACGATGACCGAGGCCGTCCTGGCTCCATGCTGCAGCAAAGCCATCTCACCGAAGAAGGCCCCGTCCGTGAGCCGCGCGAGGACGACCTGGCTCGAGTCGCTGCGTCTACGCTCGACACGCACGCGACCGCTCGCAAGAACGAAGAACGAGTCACCCACCTCACCCTCACGAATCACGTACGTCCCGGGGGTCAACTCCCGCATCTCCATCTTGACCAAGAGTTCGACGAAAGCCTCCTTTGGAAGTTCGGAGAAGAGCGGGATCTGAGCCTGTCCCAAACTCGAGAGAGAGCCGGAATCCAATCGGGTCGACCGACTCCGAACGACAAGCTCGATCGGGGCATCCTCAACCTCCGTCGCGTCCCGGGCCGTCGCGCGATCATCCGCGTTCGCGGGCGGCAGCTTCGCCGACCCAAGTCCCGGACGCGCAGCGGGCCAGAATCGCCGCACATCGGTCGACGAGGCCGGTGGCACCCCGCCCGGTGAGCCCGAGGCCACCGCCTCGGCCCCCCTCGTGCCTATGCCTGCCCCATCCACAGTCCTTGAGCCCGAGCCGACCTTGACGCCCGCGTCGCCCCGGCCAACGCCCACGCCAGCGCCCACGCCGAGGGCCGTGTCGTCGGTCCTCGCAGAGGCCGACGACCCCGGACCCGAACGCCGCTCGAGTTCGGGCGACGACGGTGTCTTCGAAGGCGGCACCAGAGCTTCCCGGTCGAACCCCGGCAAGGCCGCGGTCGGCGTCCGACGGGCCGCGTACAGCTCCGCCAGCATGTTCTGAGTGTCGTTGTGACGGTCGTCGATCTGCAGGATCATCTTGCAGATGGCGATCGCCTTCAGGAGGAAGCCATCCGTCGCGTACGCGACGGCGACCGTGCGATACGCTGCGACCGCCTCTTTCCTTCGCCCGCACCGTCTCTCGATGTCGCCAATCTTCAGCTGGGCCCCGATCTCATTTGGTTCGTCGGCGATGATCTCCCGATAGATTTCGATCGCCTCGTTCAACCGCCCCTCCGCGTAAGCCTTCGATGCCCGGTCTTTCCTCTGTCGTCGAGTCTCGGTCATAGCGTCCCCGCGAGCGTGCGCGCGAGCTGTTGTATCAGATCGGCCAGCAGAATCGCAGCGGCCGGTCTCGACTCCGAGCTGGCCGCTGGCTCCACTGGACCTCGCCCAAATCGATCGCGACGACTCTCCGCCCAGCGGCGCTCGGGCGCGAGCTCAGACGACAGCCCTGAGACAGCGTCCAAGGCCCCGTCCACATCGCCTTGAACCACCTTCGACAAGGCGCGTGCGCGCGAAAGCAACCACGCGAAATCACCACTTTGCCTGATGGTCGTCTCGGAAACCGAGACCCCTTCGGCGGCCGCGACGATCATTCTGAGAACGCCCAGAAGCGGCGGGAAGAGACTCTCGAGCGGCGAGCCTTCAAGGCAAGCCGTCGGTTCGCCCATCGCGGCCTCGAGCCGGTCGCGGCCCCCGATCCGCTCGAGAACAACCCGCAGCCCACGCGGATCGGGCGCGAGGGGCGTTCGGGCGACGCTGTCGGGTCGCGGAGGTAACTTGAAGCCCAGGAGCGCCCGGCGTCGACTGATCAACGACGACACGGACTGAAGCGCCGAGGTCCACGCAGCCAAGGTCTGCGCATCCAAAGGCGTGACGTCATCCTCCCAGGCGTGGGGCCTAACCACCGAAAGCAACGGGTCTCGGTCGACGGTGTCATCCGCCACGTCGACAGGGCGCGTACCCACCACCTCCGGCGCATCATCGTAGGTGCCTGAATCATCGCGCCCGCGCAGCTTCGCCTCTTCGCGCTCGTGCTCGTGTTCGTGCTCGTGCTCGTGCGCCTGCTCGTCGTCGACATCAACGTGGCGGCCACCTTGACCGCCGAGGCCCATGGTCTCGCGGGCGGCGGGGTCATCGATGCGCGTGCTCTCCTCGGCCCATCCGGTCGGCAACCGTACATCGGCGTCTCCATCATCCAGGCTGGGGCTCAAACCCGCCTCGAGATCGACCAGCGCCGACGCGAGCTCGGCCAAGGCTCGAAGCGCGACCGGTCCAGGAGAATCTCCCACGAGCTCTCGGACGCGGTCCGGACGCCCGAGCGCAAGCGCCCCGAACCCGGTTACGAGCTCTGGGCCCAGCCGAGGTGATGGGATCCAAGGCAGAAGAGCTCGGACCGAGGCCACCAAGTTGCACGTCGCGGCCAGCCGGTGAAGACATCGCGGACTATAGGCTACCTGCGCAAGCGCCGCGTCGCGTTCGTCTCGCATGAGCGAGCGCTCGGCCAGTCCAGCGATGACTGAAATCGACAAGCCCTTCGCATCCGGGTGAAAGCCGGGCGCCACCCCTTCCCAGTCGCCCACCACAGACTCGGCCGTCGTTTCGTCCACGCCCTGATCCACGAGTGCTTGAACAACCATCCGCGTGCGCAGCGGCTCGTGGCGATGACCCGTGTGCCCCGAAGGCACCCAGCCGACCGCGATTCTCGCCAGCGAATATGCACCCAAACTCGAATGAAGCCCGTAGCCCTCCAACGCGTCTGGCGACCACATCGCCGCCGAGAGCGTACGATGGCGCTCATCAAACTCGGCGATGACGGCGTCGCGCTCGACCACAATGGTGTGCGTCGCGACGATCCGCGCGAGCTCGTGCGCTTCGGCCGCCGCGACGTCCAGCGCGGCCGGATCCTTCGCCCGAAGACGACGCCAATCGAATCGCTCATCAATTCCGGCGATCACCGCCTGCTCGGTCACCGGCGCATGCTAGCGCTCCTGTTTCCAGAGCGCGACCAGCAGCGCGTCAGGATTTTTGAGCCACATGCACGCAGCAATCCCTACAGCGTGCGTTTCTTCGGCCGAGCGCGCTCCGCCTGCTTTCGCGCTTCCTCGGAGGCCCCTTCGTTTCGGCCCGCAGCCCGAGCGGTCACGGTTTCGGCACTCTCCGCGAGCTCATCCTCGTCATGCGTAGCATTCGTCCCGGATGTACCTGCGTCCTCGACATCGCCCGCGTCGGCACTGCGCCGTCGAAAACGCTCAAACGCCTCACGACTGAATCGTCGTCGACCCTCGGCCACCGCATCATCGAACACCTGTTTGAGGTGCTGCCGCGACAACTTCGGGTCCTCGAAATACGCCATCGAGACGCGACCAAACCCCCAAGTCATGGCGAAAGCCGCGGGCGCGGCCAGCATCCCTCCAAGCCCCGGAAGGAGCCCCTTCAGGACGCTGATCGCCGCCCGACCCGCCACGGTGACGCCCGCGATCGTACCGAGCTCGGCGACGACGCGCGCGGCCTCGGCGTTCGAAAGATCTCGACCATAGATCCGGCCGACCGTCATGACCATCGCAGTGTGTACCGGCAACAAAAGTGCGAGGTCTACGAGTGGAACGGGGACCAATGTCGCGGCGCCCGATGCGAACGCTGAGATCTCCACGACATCCTTGGCACTGGCCTCACGCTCGGCCACCGACGCGCCCGACCAATCTTTCTTGCGGAATTCTTCGAGACGCTCAAGCCAGCCCATCCGCACGTCCCGGTTAGAAGGTGTACTTCACCGGAGCGGTCAACGCTAGACCCGGGATAAACTCGCTTCCTCCGCCCGCTCCTGGCACCAAAACGCCCAGGAATCGAACCTCCGCCCCGATCGAGAAATTGGTCAGGAGCGGGAAATATTCAGTGCCGAGCGCCACCCCAAACAACGGGGACAACGACGCGCCGCCCGCACCCGGTGCCGTTGCGACCAACGTTGGATTCGGATCGACGATCCCCGCGCCCCCGTTTGCCTTGAAAAGAAGCGCAAACCGCTCCGCAACCATCCACGACAATCCGAGCTGAACACCCGCTTCCATGATCGCGTAGTCAGCACTCTTGGTGACCGCCGTCCCGCTGACCACGTCGGGCGTGGCCACCGAGGCCGCAGCCGCCTCTTCCGCCGAGATCCGACCCGCACCACTGTTGAACGCAGCGGCAAAGCGGGCGCCCACGGAGAACGCGTACTTCGGGCCGTGGAGCACGTCGTATCCGACAACGATCGCCACTTGAGGCTCCACATTCGAGAGCGACCGACTCGCATAGGGCGCGACGTTCGAGCGCCCGCCCAGGGTGGTAAAGAGCCCCAGGTCGCCTTGCACGAAGAAACCGCGTTGAATCGTCGACGCCACCGAATCGGCCTCGCCCGAAACGTATCCCGCCTCCACGCCGTCGCTGGACCCCACCGCAGACGCACGCTCGGGCTCGGTCTCAGGCTCGGTTTCAGGCTCAGGCTCCGCGACGCGCGGCGACCCGTCCGACGCATCCCCCGCTCCAGAGTCGGCCGGATCAGAAGCCTCGGCCGCCGGGTCCGAGGCCTGAGCCCAGGCGGGCGACGCGAACATTGAGAAGACCCACAAGATCCCGAGGAACGATCGGGACATTGCCATCGCAGTAAATCGGTTCGCCTGTCGCATTCGGCGCGCACGCTAGCATGCTCAAGACGGGGTCGAATACCAAAATTCGAAACGCCTCCGACACATGGCGGACCCATCCTGCACGTGTCGCAACACGAAACCAAGGACGGCGGCTGAATGTAGAGGGTTGGGCGAAGCTCAAGCCGATGCGGCGCGAAAACGAGGAAAGCCTAGGTCGACTCGAAGACGAACGGATAGGTCACAACGACGATGCCACCACCCCGAGGCTTAGGGAATTTGAGCGACCTCATGACCGTCGCAACGCAGCCCTCTACGGTCGCATCACTGATCGAGGACTCTCGAATGCTCGCCTGCGCAACCGCACCCGTCGGCGCGACCGTGAAGTAGACCGCGACCTTGCCCGAGAGATTCGGATTCGCTGAGAGTTGTTTCTCATAGCAGTACTTGAAGCGCGGCAGATTCCGACGAATGACCCGGCCGATCTCCTCCTTGCTTAGTGCGCCTCGCACGACCGTTCGCCCTGGCACGAGGCGGGTGGTGCCCTTGCCCTTTCCACCGAGATCGATGTTTCCGAAACCTCCGGTGCCTCGGCCATGACCGTGCGTCCCGAGGCCACCAATCCCGAGCGAATTGCCGCCGCCCCCCGAGCCGCTACCCCGTGTTCCAAGCCCGCCCGCGCCGCCGGCGTCGCCCAACGCACTCCCGCGAAGGCCGCCCATCGCGTTGTTGATGCCGGTGCCGAGCCCACCCGGTCCGAACACATTCGACACCGCGCCTTCGCCGGCCGCACCTTTCAGCACGCCCAACAATCCCGCCTGCATCGCGATCTTCCGGTCCTTCTCCCGCTTGTTGGGATCGACACGTGGCGCCCCGGCTTTCGATGCGAGTGCATCCTTCTTCGGCAGCTCCTTCTTCCCGAACTTGCCTTCCTCACCTTTGTGCTTTGCGCCCCCCTTCATGCCCGAGAGATCCAGCCGGTCACGCGGCTTCTCTTTCTCGGGGGCCTTCAAGATCATCGTGGCAAAACGGTTCTGGTTCTTCAGAAGCTCGTCCACGAGACTCCGCTGCGTCTCAGGGGTAATGAATGCGGCGACAACGAAAAAGACGTGAAGCAGAGCCGAAATCGCAAAGACGCGCGGGAAATACCAATCCATCGCCGCGACTTTGCCCATCCGCGCATCCCGCCGAACGAACTCTACCAAGAAGGTGACCGTGCCGACCTTGAAGGCAAGCCGCTCTCCCAGGGTGAGCGTGTAGACTCTTGCTGGGAAAACGGAGTCCGTCGGCGAAAGAGAGAGAGTCTTTGCGACACTTCCATCTTCCTTCCGGAGGGCGACATCGGCTGCGTCCGGAACGATGATCTGCGCTTCGGTGCCTCGGTTGATGGCAAGGGTGAAGGTCTCAGCCGGAAGCGGCGCATCAATCTCAAGATCAAAGGCTCGACGCGCCGCGAAGTTCTTGGACCACCAAGAGCCGTTGTCCCGACCGCCGACCGTCACCGCACGGGCGTCCGAAACCATGACCGTGTCCACGATCTCCGAGCCCCACAGGACCGAAATCTGAAGCGCACATTGGTCCCGCGTCGGTCGGTTTTCCTCGGGCAGCGGCGCAGCCAGCAGCCGAAGATCCACGGGCTCAAGCTCGCTGATGCGGTGTGCCGCGTGAAGTGCGGCGGCGCCCGCAGCCAGCATCTCCTCGGGCGCGGCGTCCATCACCTCGGTAGGCGGCTCGGCCAAATCCGCGGCCGGATCAACGCGGGCCGAAACAGCACTTGGGGCCCGGACCGTCTCGTCCTCGGACCATCGCGCACCTCCAAGCATCATAACCCGCAGCACCGCTTGCCCAAGGCCGATCTGATCCCCCAGCCTCAACTCAGCCGGCTCGCCGATGACCTCGCCATTGACCGACGTACCCGCTTCGCTACCCAAATCGATCACCGTCGCCACGCCCGTCGGGCTAAGCTTGATGACCGCATGAATGGAGGAGACGCCCGCTTCCTCAAGCCGCAGCACCGCAGAAGGGCCGCTACCGACAAGGATACTGTCCGTCGCAAACTCAGCAAGACGGCGCGCCCCGCCGTCCGTCGTGATCTCTAGACCGATCGCCTGTGACACTTCGCTCTGCCCTCTTTCTAACTCGCGCGACGGTCGTCTCGACGACGCGTCATCTGGCCGTGTGCTGCTTACCTCCTCGACGTCCTAGAGGTTATCCGTCGAGTTGATGAGTTCGGGGAGAAAATTTCCCCGGATCTTGAGCAGCGTCTGAAACGACGTCTTCTTCCGATTCAAGAGATACGACCCTTCGGGCTTCGTAAGCTCGCCTTGAATCGTCAGGTCGGAAAAGTCGATAACCGTCTTCTTCTTGAACACGGTACGATCCGCTTCGCGGACGACCTTGTTCTCAGCCTGCGCTCGCGCGTCCGCTGAGTGGAAGACAAGCGGCACCGCCACGAACGCCGCGACAACGGCCCAGTGTGTCATTCCTCGTCTCATGATTTCTTCCTTTCAGACCACCACGAGCAACCAGGACCAAGCCGCGCTATAATCAGCGATGACGGCCGGCAACCCGTGCCCCGTTCCAGGTGAGACAACAAAACCGCGGGTAAGTTCCCGAGTGTCTGTGGTGTGCTACGGCTGCTCTCCATCGTCCGTAGGCTCCGCGCCGTCCCCAGTCCCCGTACCCGTCTCGACACCCTCGGGACCGTCGGTGAAGATTTCCTGCCGACCGCCTTTCTGGGCCGTCTCCTGAGGCGTCGGTGGTGGCTGGTTCTCCATTGTCTTCATCAAACGCACGCCATTCATGCGCCCGCAGAACCCTTCGAAGTCCTCCTCCGAACAGGAGACATTCTTGAGCGCCATATACGCTTTCCCAGATTCGAGCGCCTTGTCGGGCTCATTGGCGTTCTGGTAGATGATCGTAAGCTGCAGAAGCAATTCCGCTTCATCGTCGACACTGACCTCTGCGCGCGCCACCGCCGTCTTCAGCTTTAGATTTCGCGCTCTCTCGAGCGACCGCGCAGCCGGTTCAAGCTGTTGCAATCCTTGGTACGCATAGCCAAGTGCCGAGGCTGCCTCATAGCTCTCGGGACGAGCCCTCGCGACAATCTCGAAACAACGTGCAGCAAGCGCATAGTCCCGATGCGAAAGTGCGAGCGCACCCATGTTGTTGTTCGCCTCGAGATGGTTCGGCTCAATGGCGACCGCTTTCTTGAAGGCGGCCATCGCCCTGCCGGTCTCGCTTTGGGCGAGGAACACCATGCCAAGGTTCACAAACAGGTCGGGGTCCTCGCGCTTTGAGGCTTGCGCCATCCGCAAGGCGTTCTCCAGAATCGTCTGAGCAAGCTTGACCTTCTTCTGGTCGGCATAAACAAGCGCCAAGTTCTTGTATGCGTCCAAGTCATCTTGGTGCCGCATCAACAGCTTTCGCAGTGCATCGATCGCCGCATCGAAGGACTTCTTCTGTCGATAGAACGCAGCCAGATTGTTCAGCAGGGGTGCATTGTATGCGTCGAGCGCCAGGCCGCGCTGCGTCACCTCGATGGCCGCATCGATCGCACCCTGTCGTCGAAGAACGACCGCCAAATTCGTGAACGCGGAGATGTCGTTGGGATTCGCCGAAATCAACTGCTCATAGGTGGCCTTTGCCTCCTCGAGCTTGCCAAGGCGCTGTAGTGTCACCCCCAAGTTGAAGAGCGCGTCGGTGTTGCTCGGCTCCCGCTTGAGAATCGAGGCGTAGCCCTTCTGCGCCGCCTCGTAATCGCCCCGATCAAACGCCTCGTTCACGGGCGCCAAAGCGACCTTGGGCGACGTCGCTCTGGGCGTCGGCGACGTAACCAGAGCCGTGGGCTTCGTAGGCGGCGCCTTAGACTGCGTTGCACAGGCAGCGAGGAGCGCGAGGGCGCCCAGCCCTGAAAAGACGATGTTTCGATTCATCCCTGTCCACCCCCGCTCGCCGGGCGCGTATTCTCGCCTCGGATTGAGATGACCACCAAGCCATCTGCGCCCATGAACTTCGGCTTCTGCGGATCGGGGAACTTGTTCGGGTTCAATTCCCGAAGGTTCTCCTGCGCAAGCGACGTCCAGGCATTGTAGATGTTGAGCTCGTAGGCTTTGCCCAATGCGTTCTCAAAGGCTTCGATCGCCTTCTCCTCCGGGCCCAGCGCGACGCTGTCGAGTTCCGCGCGGTAGATCTCCAGTTGGTCCTCGGTAAGGTTCCTCGGAATAGGCGCCGATCGGATGCTGTCCGCCATCCCTCGATAGACCTGCCCCATCCGAGTCAGCGCGGCGATGCCGTAATCACCACTCCCGTAGCCGAGAATCGCCAAGAACTTGCCTTGCGTCTTGCACGCCTTGTCATCGGTGCTCACACACGCCAGTTCGTCAGCCGTCTGAGCCTTCTTCAACAATGACTTCCGATTCAACGTCACCTTCAGACGCCGATAGCTCTCATACTCGGGCTCGAGCAACTCGAACGCGGCGCGTGCGCCAGCCGTTCGAACGCCGTCCGACTCACGCGCGGCCGCCGGAAGCTTTGGGAACTCGCTGACGAGCCACTTGTACTCCTTGAGAGCCAACGGCTTCTTCTTCTGCTTCTCGAGATTCAGCGCTACGCGATACCGCGATTCGAAGACCTTCCCCGGGTCGGCCTTCTTGAATCGCGTCTGAAACGCGTCGAAGCACTCCGCGGCTTGCTTCCAAGCTTTTTCCTGCTCACTCAAGTCGCAGATGCGCCAGTAAACGTCGGCCGCATCTGGACGCGAAGCGAATTCGCGAACGTATGTATTGAAGCGGTCCGCCGCTCGCTTCGTGTCGCCCAAACCTTCATAGTAGATGCCCGCATTAAAGAGAGCATCGGCCGCCTTCGGGTTGGGGTTGCGCTTGGCCTTCGCATGGTAGGTCTCAAAAAACTTCGTGTAGAGGTCCGCCGAGCCTTCGAAATCAGCGATGCGCTCATGAAATCCGGCCAGAAGGAGGAGATTCTCGGCCGAGTACTCGGAGTCCTTGTATGCCGACGCCATCAAGGTGGCCGCCTTGATGGCCCGGTCGAGCTGATTGGCCTGATTGTAGATCAGCACCGCACTGTAGAGGGCCTTGTCAGCATAGGGAGATTTTGGAAACTCCTTGCGCAGTCTCCGGAACCGCCGCGCCACAGCGCCCAAGGCTCGACCCTTTTCGGGATCATCCAACTTGCGTGCCGCAACCTCCGCGACCTGGATAGACTTGTAGGCGGCACCCTGGAGCAACGCTTGAACCTCTTTGTGAAAATTCGGGTCTCGCCCCGCGAGGCGCTCGTTATCCAAGAAGGCGCGCGCGTACTTCTCGAGCTCATCCCACTTCTCCTGGACATTGAGCGAATCCATGATGAGATGCGCACTCTTCTTGGCGAGCGGATCGCTGGGCCATCGCTCAATGATCTCGAAGTATCGCTCGGCCGCCGCGACAAAGTGATTGTGCCGATAGTAGACGTAGGCCGCTTTGAACTTGATGGCCGGAAGCTCCTCATCCTTTGGATCCGCGATCTTGAAGTAGACGTCGCAGGCCCGCGAAAGCGACAGCTCGACGTCGGGAATCGTCTGCTCCTCGTAGCTCTCGCCTTGATTGAGCGCCTTGAGCCGGAGCTTGGTGATGCGACGCGCGTCGGTTCGCCCCTTCTCTTTCGACTCCACAATCTTCATGCCGCTCGTGAGCGCTCCTGTTTCACCCTCGGCCGCCATCTTCTCCCAAGCCAAAATCGCGTTGTACGCGGCGAGCCGGGCATATTTTCCGGGTGCTTTGCCCTCGGTCTTGGTTCGAACGACCCGCCCGTATTCCTCGGCGGCATGCTTCCACTCCTTCAGCGCCCAGAGGACCTCAGCGTAGAAGAACCGCATCTGATAGGCGTAGTCGGTATCCGAGAAGGCATCGAGGTACTTCGCATAGATGTCGCGCGCGAGCTTGTAGGTCGCGACGTCTTTGCGCTTCTGCGCATCGCGGTGATAATCCGTCACCAGCTCGCGAAGGCTCGACTCCGTCACGTCGTAGGCATACTCGAGCGCGGCCAGGCCTTGCGCTCCGCGGGCTTTTTGCGATTCGGACCACGGGGTACCGGGGCGATAGAGATCAACCAGGCGCTCGACCTCCTGCCTAACCTTGTCCTTCTGGTTGAGCTGCGAATAAGCCTGGACGATCTGCGCTTGGAGCTCCGGCGCCTTGTCGTTCATGGGGAACTTTTCGAGGAGCAATCGGCAGCTTTGGACCTGAAGCGGCCATTTTCCCTGCTTCTGGTAGAGGCTAGAAAGGGCGGTCATGTACCGAAGCGCAATCTCCTCGCCGCCCTTGGCCTTGAAATACGCGTACGCTTCCTCAACCTGGTCGACCGACGAGAAGAACAACGCGAGATCACGCAAGGCTTCGGACTTGAGCTGAACCGCTTTCCTGTCTTTGTTGCCTTCCTCGGAACGTTCGATCACGTCTTTGAGGCGCTTGATGCCACGCTCGAACTCCTGAACGTTGTAATCGCACCACGCGAGCTTATACAGCGCATAGTTGTGAACGCGCGCCTCCTGGGTCGAGAGGGCGAGCTCAAAGGCCTTCCGTGCCCGGACCACATCGTTATCCGAGAAGAAGTGCTCGCCCAACTGGAGATAGGCATCGGGGACGAGACGACTCTTTGGGAATCGCTTAACCAAGGTCCAGTAGTGGTCAACCGCCTTCTTCTTTTCGCCGTCCTCGTATTCGTTGTAGCCGAGGTAGAACAGAACCGCGTCGTTCCGGGGGTAATCTGGGTAGTCGGTCAGCACCTTCTCATAGAGCTTCAGGGCATTGCGCTTGATGAGGTCAGACTCGCGTACGAAGGCCTTCAGCTCCGGAGCCGGCCCCTGCCCGCCACCGTCGCTCCATGATGCATGCGCCTTCTCGTAGGCATCCATCTCGAGTCCGTACTTGTATTTCGATTTCTCCCAGTAGAGCTCTGCGAGCCGAAAGATCATCTCCGCCTTCTGGCTCTCTCGCGCCCGAGGAATGAGCTTCTTGAGCTCCTCGATAGCCTCATTGCGCTTCTCGTCCGCCTGACGTGTCCGAGAGATCGATCGCTCATCCAGGATCGTGTCGACATGAAAGGACGCGGCCGTTTCCGAGCCGAGACGAGCCTCGTTGGCCGCCTGCGACCCCGCCGGCGTCGTATCAGAGGCCGCCGCCTCACCTTCTGCCCCGCTGGCGCTTGATCCCTCGCCCGGAGAAGCGGTCTTCTTCCTCCGACCTCGCTTCTTCGGCTTCGATTTGCCCTTCCGAGCCTTCCCGCTGGGGGCAGCCCAGACCGCAGGCGTGGATCCCACGGTGAAGTCCCCATCGACGCCCGGAATTCCGCCCAGGACGAGAAGCCCGATCAGGCCGCCACACAGCCGCGCCGAAATCGAAGTCGAGGTTGAGTATTGAAGCGCCGCCCGTCGCGGCTGGAGTCGAACACAAAAAGCCTTCATCAAACGTCCTCAGTCCCCCGCACCGCAACGACTCTCGTGGCGCGCGGCGCGCCTGGACTCTGCACGAGACGCCGGCTCGGCCGCGAGCCGGCAAAGATCCGATGACGCAAAACTCTACTCAAACACTTCGGGTACGCACTCATTCTTGATGGAATGTTCATAGTAGCCCAGTTCGTCGAGCCAGTACTCTCCTAGGAAAGCCCAATACTGGTACGTCGCGTCGGGAACGATGGGCCGCGGGCCCTTGGCACGCGGCCCCTTGGTGATATCCTTGCCCGCCTCGAGCATCTTCCGCTCGGCGTCTGCGGTTTCGAACTTGATGATTCGCGCCTGGTTCAGGAAGTCGTCCAAGAACGCGACCTCACGTTTGAGCTGTTGGCGGACGAGTTTTCCCGTAAGCGCGACCCGCTGTTCCCGCTCCTGCTCGAAGAAGGACAAGAGCGCCGCCTTGAATCGGCCCTCCGGAAACTCCGCGGTCGCACGCGCAAGTTCACTGTCGACGCGACGGACATGGCCCAAGAACCTCGCAAAACGCCGGTTGTTGGCAAGCTGCCGGCGAATCTGCTCGGGGAAGGCGGGATTCCCATCAACCACGACCTCCACCATCTCCGCGTCCGTGTGCTCCCCCTCCAGCCAAGGGATCAGCGCCTCCGCAACGGGTTCGTAGAGTCTGAAGAAGTCATCAAGTGTCTTACGGACACGATCGAAATGACAGAGCTGGAAGTACGTCGTCGCCTTGAGGACCCAGGATTCGGCGCGATATCGATCATCGAAGTATGGCGACTGGATCGCATGCACCATGCCGAGCGCCCGCCCAAACTGCCCCGTCTGGAAGTAGGCCCATCCAGACTCGAACATCGCGTCGTACCAGTCCTCGGAGAATCGAGGAACCTTTTCGTAGAATTCAACGCTGCCTTTGAAATCGCCCTGCGAATAGTAGGCGCGCGCCTTTCCGAGCACCGCCAGGTGATGGAGCTTCTTGTCTTCGTTCGCCTTCGACTCACCGAGCCGGCGCTCCACTTCGGAGAAGTAGCGAATCGCCTCCGAGTAGTCATCCGAACCCTGCTCAGCCACCGTCTTCACCGCCATGATGGCGAGAAGGTAGCGAGCCTTCGCGTAGTACGGCGACCGCTCGCCCACCGCCTCGAGGAAGGACTTCGCCTCTGCATAGTTGCCGCGCCGCTGCGTGATCATGCCGATCAGGTAGTGGGCCGCATCGCTGTCGGCTTCAGCCAAATATCCGAACGCCCGAGAGTATCCACGATCGATGACGCCCGGAACCAGCGTGTCGTCATCCAGGGCGGCCGCCACGCGCAGCAGCCCGCGAACGGCCTTCAGGAAATACGGATGTCCCTCACCCGACGTGAAGACTTCACCATAGAACTGGTAGGCGGGCAGAAGATAGCCCGCCTTGTAAAGACTGTGCGCGAGATAGTATTCGGCCTTGCCCTTCGTCGCCGGATCTGGGGCCGCGAGCATGACATCGTAAAAGAGAAAGGCGGCGTCCGCGTACTTGTCCTCATTGTACGTGCGAATGGCTTGGTCGATGCCTTCCGCGAAGGCGACACGACTCCCGCCGCAGGCAAGGGCCACCGACACCAAGGCCAGGGTGCGCAGAGGCAAAGCGCCTCGATGGGTCCACATACGATCAGTTCTCCTCGCCCCCGATAAGGAAGCTTATCCCGGCGTTGATGAAGATGTTGTTTCGGATGGCGTCGGTGAAGACTTGCTCGCTGGCGATCTCGCCCTCGGGCGGCTGATAGACCCGCGCCGGGAAGATGTAGTCGCGGACTTCGAGCTTCAAACCTATCGTGTTCGAGAAATAGAAGCGAACGCCGCCCGCCACCGAAGCCATCACTCTGAGCGTGTTCGGCTCGTAGACTTCTTCGACCTTACCATCGACCACATCGGCCGAAGTTTCTGGGCAAACCGGTGGATCGAACCCGCGGTTCGGATCGAGGGCTTTCGTCGGTTCGCACCGAACTCGTGTCATTCCGACCGCTGCCCCGGCGCCCACATAGAAGCTGAAGTTTCCAAGCGGCGCGCCGAAGATCTGCATCTTCCCGTAAACAGGGCTCCACTGAAAACCCAACCCCGAAGCCCAAAGCATCTGCGTCAGCTTCGCGACCTCGGGTCGCAAGAGACCGTCGGCAAAGATTTCGGAGGTCAAGCCGGAAGCGGACGGGAACAAGAACAACCCAAAGGCCTCGAGCCCAAAGTTTTCGGCGACGTGATACGTCACGCTCGCGGCAGGCCCCAAGGCGCGAACGAACCGGTCGGAGAAAGAGGATGTGAAAAGCGGCGTCAGCTCGAGCTTCCCTTTGAGCAGATACGCCTTGCGCTGAACGGCGTAGATCGTCTCTTCGTTGTCGGCAATCCGAGGGAAGGCGCTGTCCGCGGCCGAAGTCCACGCATCCTCCGACGGCTTCGTTTCGGAGCGATCCGCCTGCTCGGTCGTCGCCGCGACGTCCGCGACCTCCGCGACCTCCGCGACCTCCGGGCCAGCCGGAGGCGCATCCTCAGCATAGGCCAGCGACCCGAACGATGCGGGCAGGACCAAAAACGCCAAGGAACTCAAGCCAAGTCCCAAGCAACCAAGCCGGCGCTTAGACGCGAACAGGGACCGCGAGAAAGTTGTCGTCGTCATCGCGCGCCTCCAAAAGCGAACTGAAAACCAGCCTGCGCATGCAAGTCATAGGTCAGACCGCTTTCGCTGGGATCGGGCTCGGGGAACACGAAATCCCGGACCTCGAGACGAAGCGCCAGGCTTTGCCCACCCTCGGTCTCAAAGAAGTAGAGCCGAAAGCCCAATCCAAAGTTGAAGACCGGCGTTGTCTTGGAGACGAACGCCTTCGTCTCACCGGCCCCGTTTTGCCGCCGGACGCCCGCCACGCCACCCCCGAGCAAGGCGTAGACATCAAACGATGGGTCGAAGGTGGAGGCGAAGGAAACCTTGCCGTAGATGGGCACGAGAACCAGATCGGCGCTGGCCTGCCACTGCAACTGGTAGAGGTCAGAAAACGCCGGCTCCTCAGCAAGCTTCGTGCGAACTTGGGCCATGATGTCGGACTCTTGCCCAGAGAAGTATCCGCCCGAGAGCTCCACACCAAATAAGTCGGTGAGGCTGTACTCATACGTCATCATGCCGCCCACGGACTCGACGAACTTCGTGACGATGCCCGTCGTGAACATCAGCGAGAGCTGATGGGCGCCGCCGTTGCTGAACCGCTTGTCGAGAAGCACCGGCAACGAGGCCGGCTCCTCGCCTCCTTGAAGCGCAAAGGCGGGTCGATCCCAAGCGGCGGCGCCACACAGGAGCAGTAGCCCCAGCGCAAGCCGAAGCCGCGCGCGCTTGGAAGAGGAAACGGCCAAAGGTGGCGCGCTTTGCCCCGAATCACCAGAAGAACGTGGGTTCCAGGGGACCGAATTCGGCTCTCTATCGTCGTGGCTCATCGCGATCAGTGCGGAGTCGCTACCACGCTGAATGGGGACAGGCAACCTGCGAATCCCGCCCTCCCCCTGCTGACGGACGCCACCGGGGACGCCACGGGGGACGCCGACGCCACGGGGACGACGCGGTCTACGCGCGCGCCTCGCGCAGAAGCTGAACCATGTCACGCACCGCCGGCTCAAAGCCCACCATGAGCGCACGAGCCACCACCGCGTGGCCAATGTTGAGTTCCTGGATCTCGGCGATGCGCGCGACCGGAAGCACGTTGTAGTAGTGAAGCCCGTGGCCTGCCGCCACGCCCATTCCAACTTTGGTGGCGGTCTTCGCGACATCCAGGATCTTCGCAAGTTCGTCCGTGCGCTCCTTGAAGCTGCGACTCTCCGCGTAGCGCCCAGTATGGATCTCGATCGCATGGGCATCCACTTTGTGCGACGCTCGAACCTGGTCGAGGTCGGGATCGATAAAGAGTGACGTCCGGATGCCGCCTTCCTTCAGAAAGCGAATCGCGCGCTGAATGGGCTCGCGGTTCTGTGCGACATCGAGCCCGCCCTCCGTCGTGATTTCGTCGCGCCGCTCCGGGACCAGTGTCACCGTGTCCGGCCGAACCTTTAGTGCAATGCCGACCATCTCTTGGGTCGCCGCCATCTCAAGGTTGAGCTCGGTCTTCACGACGCGCCGCAGGAGGTCGACATCCCGATCCTGGATATGCCTCCGATCCTCCCGCAAATGGACAGTAATCTGATCGGCCCCCGCCAACTCACAAAGGAGAGCCGCCTCCACCGGATCGGGATACATGGCGCGCCGAACCTGGCGAAGCGTCGCCACATGATCCACGTTCACACCCAAACGACAACGAATCCCCATCGGTATCCTCCTCCGCCCCTTGAGCTCGAAGCCGCTGGCCTCAGAGTTCTCGGCCCGGACGGCCCACCCTAAACGCCGATCTCCTTCTTGACGGTCTCGGCGATTTCCTCAGCCTGCGCTCGGGTACGGTCCGGGTCCGGTCCTTCGACCATGACCCGCAGCTTGTTTTCCGTCCCGCTGTACCGCACAAGAACGCGCCCGTCCTGTCCCAAAACACGCTCAACGTCCGCAATGGCGCGACTCGTTTCCTTCAGCGTATCGATCGGGGGCTTTCGGCTTACCGCGACGTTGATGAGATGTTGCGGGAGGCGTTCGAATACCGTCGCCAACTCCGAGAGCTTTCGGCCGGAGCGCACCATGACTTCCAGAAGCATCAGCCCAGCGACGCAGCCGTCCCCAGTCGAGGTATGCTGCAAGAAAACCAGGTGCCCAGACTGCTCGCCTCCAAGGACGTAGCCATTTTCCCGCATGCATTCGACGACATGACGATCGCCGACCGGCGTCCGGACGACCTTGGCCCCAACCTCGGCCATCGATCGCTCAAGGCCCACGTTCGACATGACCGTCGCGACGAGCGTGTTCTTGGGCAGTTTACCTTTGGCCATGAAATCGCGACCGCAGATCGCCATCACGGCGTCGCCATCGACGATCTTGCCGCGCTCATCGACCACGATCACCCGATCGGCGTCGCCATCGAGCGCAATCCCCGCGTCCGCCCGATGCTCGACAACGGCTGCGCACAGCTTCTCGGGGTGAACCGCCCCGCACGCCGCATTGATGTTGCGCCCGTCTGGTGCAACCCCGATCGGGATCACCTGCGCGCCCAGCTCCTCGAAGATCTGGGGCGCCACCACGTACGAGGCCCCGTGCGCACAGTCGACGACCAATTTGAGCCCATCCAGCGAGAGCTCGGGATCGAAAACCTGCTTCACGAACTGTACATAGCGACCACGCGCGTCTTCGATCTTCCTCGTCTTCCCGATATCCATCGCCGTCGGTCGAATCGACTCGATGAGGCCCGTCTCAACCAGCTGCTCTATCCTCGCCTCGATCTCATCGGCCAACTTGAAGCCATCGCTTCCGAAGAACTTGATGCCGTTGTCCTGGAAAGGGTTGTGGGACGCGCTGATCACAATACCGGCGTCGGCACGCATCGAGCGGGTCAAGAAGGCGATGGCGGGCGTAGGCAGCGGGCCGGTCAAGATGACATCCACGCCGAGCGAGCAGACCCCAGACGCGATCGCGAACTCCAGCATGTAGCCCGAAATCCTCGTATCCTTTCCGATCAGGATCCGATGCCGGTGATGCCCATGCTTGCTGACGTGCGCGATCGCGCGCCCAAGCTTCAGCGCCACTTCGGCGGTCATTGGGTATTCGTTCGCAACCCCGCGGACACCGTCCGTCCCGAACAACTTACGTTCAAGCACCTCAAACTCCTCCTTGAATCCTGCCCGCCTCTTCGGGGGGCACGGTCGTCGGCCGAACCACGGCATCCGCAACCGCGACCACGTCCGCCATCTCACTCACATCATGGACCCGCACAAAGTCGGCGCCCGCAGCGATGGCGAGCGCGACGGAGGCCGCGGTTCCGAACGCGCGGTCTTCGACGCCCTTTTGCGTGATCGCCCCGATGAACGCTTTTCGACTGGTCCCCACGAGGATGGGGCATGCGAGCGATCGCTTCAGAATCGAAAGACCCCGGAGAATCTCGAGGTTCTGTGCCGTCGTCTTCCCGAAGCCGATCCCGGGATCGACCACCAGGCTCGCCCGACCGATCCCCGCCGCGAGCGCAGCCTCGATGCGGAGGCTGAGGGCGGCCTCTACGCTCTTGAGCACACCGCCCGGATACTCAATCGTCCCGAGTTGCATCCGGCTCGGTCGATCGCGCGTATGGGTCAAGACGACAGGGACACCGGCGGCCGCGACGACCCGTGGCATCTCATCGTCGAAGCTCATGCCCGAGATGTCATTGACCAGGCTTGCCCCAGCCTCGAGGGCTCGCCGCGCAACCTCGGCCTTGGTCGTATCGACCGAAATGGGTCCAACGCCCCGTTTAGACAACGCTTCGACCACCGGGATCACGCGGCGTAGCTCTTCGTCGACCGTGACGGGCACGGATCCCGGCCGCGTCGACTCTCCCCCGATGTCAAGGGCGTCGGCCCCCTCGTCCATCAGACGCAGCGCGGTGTCCACCGCGCCCTCGAGCGCGAAGGACTGACCGCCGTCCGAGAACGAATCCGGCGTCACATTCACGACCCCCAGGATCAGGGTCCGCCGCCCAAGATCTGGGAACAACTGACGAACGGACACGCCCGGCACCACGAGGCCACCATGCATGCCACTTCCTGAGTGGTCTCGGCAACTGGCCCGCGCATGGTTTCCGAAGGCGGGGGGCGTCATCGGTCGAAAGTTGCAAGACTTTCAGCGCGCGGGGCCGCTAGATGTAGGGACGTGTCGGGCGCCAGACGTTTGAGCAGGGTCCATGAACCGGTGCTGCGGCAAACCGCGTTCTCCATCGAGCATATGTCGCCCGGCGGCATCGAGCGCGCCGAACCCGGGCTAGCGAGCCTGGCTGACATCGGGGGCGCGGTTCAGCGACTTTCTCAGATCGCGACCCGGCCCGGCACGCCGGATATCAAGCGGCGAGCCCTGCAGCAGCTCCTGGCGCGCGCACGGGAACTGGAGGCCCGCATCGTGGACGAAGGCACGGACGCCGTCGTCTACCTCGACGAGGCCGAGTTCGCGCTGAAGCCCCGACTCCGCAGCGCCGCGATCGAGATCGACTTTTCGTTTGGCGACCGTGACGGCCGCGTGGGGATCGAGGACCTTGGCACGGCCCGTCAGCACTACGGACAGGTTCGCGGACCGGTCGGCTGGAACCGACTCCTGCTGACCGACGAGATCGAGCGCCGACTTTATCCGGAGAGAACGCTTCGGACCACTGAAGGCTTGCGCCTTCTACCCGACGACTGGCTGAGCGGTCCACCGGATCCCCTCGCCAAGCTCAAGAAAGTCGCCCGGCACCTCGACGACAGCGCACTCGCCCGAACCTACGCCGACGTGGCCGCCCGACTGGCGACCGTCGCCGCCACCGACCTCGATGCCGAACTCGCTTCGATTTTCGAAAGCGCCCTCGTCCTCCTTGGAACCGAGATCCGCGGCCGAAACAGCGTCCGACCCACGATCACAGACATCGCACGGATCGGCTGCGAGGACCCCAAGGTCAAAGAATGGCTCCGAACGCCGATTGAGATGTCGCGACGCCTCCAACCATGGCTGATCGATCGATACCTCCTCAATTGAGCACCTCCGGAGCAAAGCGCTTCGCCGCATGATACAGCCGAGACGAGAGGCCTCCGCGAAAAGGCCTCGATGTTAACAGGCCGCCATGAACGCGCTAGGATCCCCGGTCGTGCATGTGATCGCTCGCGCCTTCCTGGGCCACACCCTGAGCCTCTGCCTAAGCGTAGGCATGAGCATGAGCATGAGCGTCGGCGCGGGCCTGAGCATCTTTCTGTTTCCGAAGCCAGCGCGGGCGGCCTCGAAGATCCTGCGCATCGAGGATCGGACGCCCATCGCGTTCATCCTCAATTCGCCGGGCCGAACCATCGCCACCGCGACGCACTCCGAGATCATCCGGAAGGTCGCCGACCTCTTCTTGGCACACACCGACTTCTTCGTGCATCAACTCGACAGTGCGATCGTCGGCGAATGTCTGGGGCGCCTGAGCTGCCTCGCGCAGAAGGCACGGGCAGAGAACCATCCGCGCTACGTCCTCATGCTCACCAGCCTCCCCATCGGTACGGATCGCGACCGCGTCACCGCCCTGCTTCTCGACACGGAGAAAGCCGTCAAGCTCATTGAGGACGCCGATCGGAGTCGGCCGAGCTGGAAGGACGACGCCGAAGTGTCGATTGGCGACGAGGCGGTCCTGCTGTTGACGCCTCGTCGCAACGTGGATCGCCACGACGCGCTGATGCGCCTCCTTGAGCAGATCTTCGACGACAACCTCTCGGCGACCCTCGAACCACTCGGACACTGGGAACCATACGGGCAAGTCGTCGTCCAATCGTCAAGAGAAGGGCTCGAGGTCATCGTGGACGGGACGAGCGTCGGCACGCTCGCCGCAGGCGCCACCGAGATTCTCGGCCTTCGCCCGGGGTCCCACAGGCTGAACGTGCGTTCGCCCAGCGGCGACCAATTCGAACAGACCATCCGCGTCCGGCGCGGCGCCACGACCGCGCTCGACGTCCCAATTCTTGACGCAGGCGCGGGCGAAGACCCAAGTGAGCGCGCCTTCGCACGCCCGGTCGTCTTTTGGAGTGGTCTGGTCCTCGCCGCGAGCGGCGCCGCTGTTCTCACGGCGAGCATCCTTCGCCCCGACGACACCGTCACTTCGTGCTTCGAGTGCTCAGCCTCGAGCACCTTCATCACGACAAACTACGACAAGGAGGCCTACACACACGGCGATGTCGTCAACCCCCCAGGCCTGATGCTCGCGCCGCTTGGGCTGTCGATGATCATCAGCGGAAGTGCTTGGGCTGTCGGCACCGCCGCGTGGGGCGATGACACCGACGTCCCATGGATCCAGCTCGGCACGGGACTCGCCGCCGGTATCCTCACCTATGGCGTCGCGGCCGCGCTCAACGGTACCCGACCGGAGTCGCGCCCATGACCGGCCGGGAAGACCTCCGCCTCCACTTCCGCCTCCGCCTCCTCTTGCTATTCCTATTCCTATTCCTATTCCTCGTCCCGTTCGTTGTCGGCTCACTCATCGTCGGCTGTCACGACTATGTCCCGATTCCGATGCCGCCCCTTACCGCGGACGTCGACGCGGATTCGGATGCGACGGCGACCGCGGCCGCGTCGATGATCCTGCTCGTCACCGACGACGATGGCGGATATGCATCCGCATTTGGCGTACCTCTTCGCCCTGTCGCGGAGATGCCGGTATTCAGTCGACCGGCGCGCGCGCACGCCTACGCCCTCACGTTCTCCTGTCCGCTCGATGTCATCGGCGTGCAGAAGGGTCCGCTTCCTCTCGCCGAAAGCCCGGCCGAAGAGGCGTCGCTTCCACCGCCCATCGCCATCTACGCGCTCGATCTGGGCCCCCACGCGTCGTCGCACGCCGACGCGAGCGCATGGCGCCAGGTTCTCGGCGACGCAACTGAGGTTGCACGCATCCGCGATCTCGTGCACCGCATCCCGGTCGAGGAAGACAACTTGTGCAAACTCTACGGCTCAGGTGCCGAGCCGGCCCAGCCTCCGTTCGCAATCGCCCGCGGCGCCCTCGCGCGCCCCCAGCTGATGGTACGAGGCGACGACGACTCAGCGCTTCTCGCGACGTCGGACGGCGAGTTCTTCCGGATTTCCGGCGACAGCACGGTGACGCAGGTCCCCACCCCGACCGACGCGGGCTCGTCGACGATCGCCTTTCCTCACGGCGCCGGATATCGGGACACGGACGGATCGGTGTGGCTGGTTGGCACCGACGGCGCCATCGCCCATGGCCAGCTCGCCTCGGGGCTCGCCGCGTTCGAACGCTTCGACGTGCGCACATCGACGACGTACTCAACCCTGCGGGTCGATGGGGCACGGGGCGGCGCACCACTCGAGATCTTCTTGGTCAGCGCCACGGGGAACTTGGAGCGATTCGATGGCAGCGATTGGACACTCGTCAGTGCACCCGCGAGCCCCGGTTCGGGCTTCGGTCGAGCCCACGACGTGCTGTGGGTGGCCCCGGGGGAAGCGCTGGCCACCGGCCTCGGCGAATACCCAAACCAGGTCGTCCACTACCGTGCCGGATCCGAGATGACGATCGAACCACTCGAGCCCGGATCGGGTCGCCCCGTCTCGATCGCGCGCCTGGACGCCCATGGTACGTTCGTTGGCACCGACACCGGCCAGATCGCGGTACTCGGCGACACAGGCTTTCGCACGATCGCGGTCCGATGGCCCGAGTCGGCCGTACGTTCGCGCCAAGTCCACGTCTTCGCTTCCGGCGATGAAGACGTGCTCTTTGGGATGATCTACTTCGCGCGCTTTCATCCCATCGCCGGCATCTGCCCCCTCGAGTTCGAGGCCGCGCCGACCGACGAGATCGTGTCTCTCCCCGGAGGGATCCACATTCTTCGTCCCTTTCCGAATTTCTTGGAGGCGGAGCGCTGGGGTTTGTCGACACTCGTCACCCGCTCGAGACGCCCCGACTGTCTTTCGGCGCGAACTTTGGCGCCCTTCTGACATCGTCGATCTAGAGTCGTCGTTCCGCCGATGCGGGGACCGAGCCGGCGCGCCGCCGACTTCGCTTGCGCGCCGGAACGTCGGATCGGCGTTCGACGCGAGACGACCAACGCAAATCAGCCGGGCCCGGCACATCGATCGGCTCTGAGAGTGGTCCACTCACGAGCGTTGGCGGAACTTCCGGCTGTTTGAGCTGGGGCTGCGACTTCGCGGGGCCACCATACAAGACGGCATAACCGCGCGCTCGAGCAAGAACACCCTTCACAAAGGCTCTCGTCTCGGCCACCGCGATCTCCTCGGCCAGCTCATCGGCCGCCACCGCCACCCCGACCCCTGATCCGTTGACGCTGCTCAATCGCCGAACTCGTCTTCGACGCCACGCGTCGACCGCGGCCGGTCCGGCATTGTAGGCGGCGATCGCGAGCGGTTCCATTCCGTCGTATCGGTCCAGGAGTGACTTGAGGTACCGAGCACCGAGCCGCGCGTTGAGGGCGGGGTTGTAGAGCAGGCGGGCGCGAGAGACGGGTCCCACGCGCAGCTCCGCCGCCATGCGGCTCGCCGTAGGCAGGATCAGTTGCGCCAGCCCGTAGGCCCGCATGTTGGACACGGCGTCTGCCTTGAAGCCGCTCTCGGTTCGAATGAGCGCAAAGAGGAGATGTTCCGGCACCCCCGATTCCGCAGCCGCGCGTCGGATCTCGGTTTCATATTTCATCGGATGCCCCTGCTTGGCCAGCTTGAGCGCGGCAGGATCGTCCAGGAACGCGGGATACTGCCGAAGACCGAGCTCTCGGAGCCTCCGTGCATCCTCGGGCATGCGCAACTTCGCGTACGTCGCCGTCATCATCTGAAGCGCGCGCGCCTCGAGCATCACCCCATCTTTGTCGCTCGCTTTCTCGAACGATCGCAATGCACTCGCGGCTTTACTCCGAAGACCAAGACGCATGTACTCCGCGACGCGTCGGAGCTCGATCGGGAGCCCTGGTTCGCTAGAATCGCCTTTGGCTCGCGGGTCGCGATGATCATCCCCCACGGCAGCCTCGCCCGCGGCGCCACCGTCCTCATCTTCGACGGTCGGCATCTGCGCACGTTCCGTATCATCGTGAGGCGCGGTCAGATGGCTCTCCGCAAGTGCCGCGTAGTAGTTCAACGGGTAGTCTTCGAGCACGCGTACGAACGCCGCTTGGGCCAGGTCGGCTTTGCCAAGCATCTCACGACTGCGCCCCAGCCAATAGGTGCTCGACGCCAGCATCTCCGCCGACGGATTGAGATCGCCCAGCGACTCGAAGCGCGCTTCGGCGTCTTCGTATTGAGCCTGCCGAAAGCTCGCCCACCCGGCGTTCCAAAGACACTGCACGCGATGAGGCGTATCGGGACTTCGCGAGAGCAAGGTATTGCAACGTTCCTCGGCCTCTTTGTAGCGTCGAGTTCGTAGGAGGATATCGGCGCTCTTCACGAGAGCCTTCTCGGCCTCTGGGCTCGCCGAGAACCGCGCCGCCAATCGATCGAAAGCGACGAGCGCGGCCCTCTCCTGTTCCATCGCGAGCAATGTCTCTGCCTCTTCGAGCGACAAACGCGCGCGCACGCCGGTCATCTCTACCGGGACCCACCGCACCGCACGCCGCAGATGTCCGAGCGCCTCGGCTCGTCTTCCCCTCGAGACCGCGATCCGTGCGCGGGCCGCTGCGACCTCCGCTCGCAGCAAGCCGGCGGCGCGCCCCCCCAACCCTCGCTCGAGAAGCCCGAGCGTTCGATCGAAGTCGCGCCCAGACGCGAGCCTATTCTTGAGACGCAGGACAACGGCGCGCTCCGTCTTCGTAAGCCCATCGCGACCACCGCCCTCCAAGGATGCAAGCTCTAGGAGCGCTTTCCCGGCCAACCGTTCCGAATCGGCGCGGCGCCAGACCGCACGAAAGAAACCACGAGCCCTTCGACGCTCGCCGACGCGACGTTCGGCCTTTGCGAGAACATAGAGGAGCTCAGAGTCGAGGTCGTCCCCTCTGAGGCGTTGGAGTTCCTCGAGCCAGATCGTCAGATGCTCAAAATCGGTGGCCTTGTACAGCGACCACGCCCGAAGCCGCGCAGCCTCTCGGGCACGGGGACCCTCTTCGTCAACGTCGGCGAGCACGCGCGAGGCTTGAACGTAGCTTCCGAAGAGATAGAGCGCCTGCCCACGGTAGAAGAGGTGATCGTCTCGAAGCTCCGGATACGCCAACACGAGTTCCTGGAACATGTCCGCCGCGCCTTCGTACTCGCCAATCTGAAGCAACGACAGCGCGAGGAGAAATCGAGCCCGATGTCCATCCCGCGCGTCGGGGTGTTTCTGAAGAAGTCGGCGAAGGAGCGCCACAGCCTGGCGTGACTGCCCGCGATCGACCATGTGTTTTGCCGCCTGGAACGTGCCCCTTGGGAAGTAGTCCTTCACATCGGGCTCGCCGCGGTCCTCCCTGTTCGCTTCTCGACGCGCGGGCCGCGGGCGTGCCGCACCGGTCGCAAGCATGGGCACCATTCCGAACGTACGAGGCCCCGGAGCGGAGGGCGCCACGCTCATGAGGGCAAACGAAGCCGCGACAACGGTCAACACGCCAGGAAACTCTAGCAGATCGTCCACATCCCCGACTTCGAACAAACGCCGGGCTCGACTCCCCTCACCAGCCGGCTTTCATGGACTCGAGTTCAGTGAGTCGAGGACGGCCGGCCGTGAATCCATCGCATGCGCCCAGAAAGGGGGCGGAACAAGTGATCCCGCTCCCATATTGACCTCTGATCCCCGCGCCCGGTAAAGGGGGCCGCTGAACAAATGGATAACCGAACGATCGATGTGCCCCTGAGCGCCGAGGCCGAACGTCTTTACCTGAACTACGCCCTCAGCGTGATCACCGCGCGGGCCTTGCCTGACGTGCGCGACGGTCTCAAGCCCGTCCAGCGACGGATCCTCTTCACGATGTTCCATGAGCTCCGGCTGGCGCCCGACCACAAACCCGCGAAATGTGCGCGAATCGTCGGTGACGTGATGGGCAAGTACCATCCGCACGGAGACTCGGCGATCTACGACACGCTCGTCCGGATGGCGCAAGACTGGGTCATGCGAAGCCCCCTCATTCAGGGCCAAGGCAATTTCGGATCCATCGACGGCGATGCGCCGGCAGCCTACCGCTACACAGAAGCCAAGCTCGGCAAGCTCGCGCTCGAGCTCCTGTCCGAGCTGGGTCAGAAGACCGTCCCGTATCGGCCCAACTTCGACGCAACCAAGTTCGAGCCGGTGGTCCTCCCCGCCCGGTTTCCAAACCTGCTGGTCAATGGCGCCCAGGGCATTGCGGTCGGTATGGCTACGAGCATCCCGCCCCACAATCTCGAAGAGGTCTGCGATGCATTGGATGGTCTGGCCGCCGACCCCGAGATCTCGATCGCGGGGTTGATGAAGAAGCTTAAAGGGCCCGACTTCCCGACCGGAGGCGAGATCGTCTCGTCGCGAACCGAACTCCGTCAAATCTATGAGACGGGCCAAGGGTCTATCAAGGTTCGCGGCCAATGGAAGCCGGAGACCATCAACGGCGCCGCGTGCCTCGTCATCACCTCGATCCCTTACAATCTCGAGAAGCGCACGCTCGTCGAGAAGATCGCCGAGGTCATCGTCGCGAAGAAGCTGCCACCGCTCGTCGACGTGCGCGACGAGTCGACGGATGTGGTGCGCGTGGTCCTCGAGCTGAAGAAGGGCGCGAACCCAGACCTCGTGATGGCTTACCTTCAGAAGCACACGCCGCTTCTGTCGAACATTCAGGTCAACCTAACCTGCCTGACGCCATCGGCCGCCCCAGACGTCGCCGTGCCTCGTCGTCTCAATCTGAAGGAAATGCTTCAGCACTTCCTCGACTTTCGCTTCGAGGTCATCACCAAGCGGTTGACCTTCGAACTCGACGAGCTGAACAAGCGACTTCACATCTTGGATGGTTTCGAAGCCGTCTTCGATGCGCTCGACGAGATCATTCGAATCATCCGCCGCAGTGAAGGCAAGCAGGATGCCGCCGAGAAGATCATGAAGCGGTTCAAGCTCGATGAGATTCAGACCGACGCCATCTTGGAGCTGAAGCTCTACCGCCTCGCAAAGCTCGAAATCTTGGTCATCCAACAAGAAGCCGAGAAGAAGCGGAAGGAGGCGGCCCGACTCGCAGGTCTCCTCAAGAGCGACGCGAAGCGCTGGCATCTCGTGCGGAGCGAACTTTCCGAGCTCAAAGCCGCGTACGGTGACCGTCGTCGCACTCGGATCGTTGGCCAGGACGACGCACCCGAGTTCTCAGAGGCTGACTTCATTGTCGAGGAGGACGCGATCGTGATCGTGACCGAACACGGCTGGGTCAAGCGGCAGCAGCGCGTGAAGGATCTGACGAACACGCGCCTCAAAGACGGGGACCGCGTACTTGCCTGCGTTGCGGGCTCCACGCGCGCGTCGGTCGCTTTCTTCTCGAGCGCGGGCTCTTGCTACGTCGCGCGCATTGCGGACATCCCGGCGTCGACCGGATACGGAGACCCCGTCCAGAAGATGTTCAAGTTCGCCGATGGCGAGCGCGTGGTCGGTGTCCTTTCCTTCGATCGACGGGTGGTCGAGCTGCCCGAGGAGGAAGAGGTCTACGAAGATGGCACGCCGTGCCCCCCCTACGCGGTGGCGGTCACGAAGCAGGGCTCAGCGCTCCGTTTCCCGGTTTTCACGCACAAGGACCCATCCACCCGCACGGGCCGGCGCTTCGCCCGCCTGAAGGACGGCGACGAAGTGATCACCGTGTTCCGGGAGGAGGGGCAGCGCTTCGTCATCGCTGCGGCCGACGACGGCCACGGAATCGCGGTCGAGATCTCAGAGCTCAGCATCCTCGCCGGCCCCGGCAAGGGCACGCAGCTCATGAAGCTCGGACCAGAGGCTGCACTCATTGCGGCCGTAGGAACCCCATCCCCGCGGACCGGTCCGCTCGTCGTGCTCACCGATAAGGGGCGCCGGTATGAGCTCTTCGCAGAGGCTCTTCTGACGACGCGCGGAGGCCGAGGCAAACCGGTCGTGAAGCGCGCCCAATTTGCGAGCGCAGAGTGGCCGTTGCCGGCCGTGCCCGATCTCTCGAACTAAGCTCAAGAGCGCTCTCCAGAACACCTTGTTAAGTGGTTTTAACGACATGACGACAGCACGCAAACGACCTACGAAGACGACCTACGATGCCGCCGACATTCGAGTCCTCGAGGGGCTCGAGCCGGTTCGCTTGCGCCCAGGCATGTACATCGGCGGAACCGACGCCCACGGCTACCACCATCTCCTCCGCGAGATTCTCGACAACTCGATCGACGAAGTCATCAACGGTCACGCTCAGCACGTACGCGTCGCGCTCGATGAGGACTATCGCGGGGTCACGATCGAGGACAACGGGCGAGGCATCCCGGTCGGGATCATGCCAAAACACAAGAAGTCTGCGCTCGAAGTCATCCTCACGACCCTTCACTCCGGCGCGAAGTTCGATGGCGACAGCTACGACGTCTCAGGCGGGCTTCACGGCGTTGGCTCCTCGGTCGTGAACGCATTGAGCGAGGAGATGAACGTCTCCGTCCGGCGGGACGGCTTCGAGTGGACCCAGAGCTTCGCTCGCGGGAAGGCGACCTCCCGGCTCAAGAAGCTCGAAAAGACGCGCCAGACGGGCACGACGGTCCACTTCCGGCCCGATCCGGCGATCTTTGGCATGACGGCCCGCTTCGATCCGAAGGTCGTCAAAGACCTGCTCGACGCAAAGGCGTATCTCAATCCAACGGTCACAATTCGCTATCGCGACACGCGCGAGAACGAGGACATCGACTATCACCACGCCCATGGCCTCGTCGAATACCTTCCGAAGCTCATCGCGGAGCGAAAGCGGCAGCTCGTGCAGAAGGAACTCTTCGGGCTCGAGTCCGACGAGTATCCACGGACACAGCTCATCCTGGGTTGGACGGACGGCACCGAGGAGCTCGTTCAGTCGTTCGCGAACGGCGTGCGAACAGGCGACGGAGGGACCCACGAGCTTGGTCTGAAGCAGGCCATCGTCAAGGCTATGCGTGCCTATATGAGCGCGAAGAGTCGAGCCCCCAAGGGACTCACGATCGCGGCCGAGGACATCCGCGAGGGCCTAGTCGCAATCCTTTCCGTCTACGTCCGCGAGCCTCAGTTTCAAGGCCAGACCAAAGGCCGCCTGAACAATCCCGAGGTGCAAGGCCTCGTCGAGAACCTGGTTCGTCCTGCCCTCGAAAAGTGGCTGCTGCACAACGGCACCATCGCGGACGGGATCTGCGAACGCATCGAGCTCGCGGCGCGGGCTCGTCAGGCGTCGCGCGTTGCAGCGCAAGAGGTCACTCGAAAGTCTGCGGTCTCGCATCGGCTCAATCTCCCCGGCAAGTTGGCGGATTGCGCGAGCACGAACCCGAGGAATTCGGAGCTCTTCATCGTAGAGGGTGATTCGGCCGGCGGCTCAGCCAAGAAAGGGCGCGACCGAAAAACGCAGGCGATCTTGCCGCTGCGAGGCAAGGTCCTCAACACCATGCAGGCGTCGCTGTCGAAGGTGCTTGAGAACAAAGAGATCGGCAACATCGTATCCGCGATCGGCTGCGGGATCGGGTCAAAGTTCGACAAGTCGAAGCTCCGCTACGAGCGGATCTTCCTCCTGATGGACGCCGACTCGGACGGCCATCACATCGCCACGCTGCTCCTTACGTTCTTCGCCAAACACCTGCCCGGCTTGATCGAAGGTGGACACATCTTCTTGGCGCAGCCTCCGCTCTATCGCGTCGACGCCGCGAAGGAAACGTTTTGGGCACTCGACGAAGCGGAGCGAGACGCCGTAATCGCGAAGCTTCCGAAGAATGCGAAAGTCGACGTCAGCCGCTTCAAGGGTCTAGGAGAAATGGACGCGGACGACCTCAAAGCGACGACGCTCGACCCCAAGCGAAGGCGCACGCTGCGTGTCATGCTCGACGACGGATGCGAAGCAACGATGCAGTCGCTCATGGGCAAAGATGCGGCGCCGCGTTTTCAGTTCATCATGCAGCGCGCCGCAATGATGAAGGCCGAAGAGCTCGACGTTTGATTGCTTGGCCAGCGCCAATGCATGCGCGCCCGCAGTGTGCGCGCGCCTCAGATCCGACAGCGCCAGGCCCCCCACTTCACCTGTCGCCCGCCCCCGTCGAACCCTGTTTGGTCCGGCTTCTTGACACCAACTCCGGTCAGCCCCATGATGCCCGAGGTCACAAGGACTGATGCAGGCCGAGTGAGGAATCGATGGCGAATACTGATAAAAGAAAGCAGTCTCTTTATTTCCCAGAGGAGATGCTGAAGGAAATCCAAGACGAAGCGAACCGGCAGGATCGCTCCCTTTCGTGGATTGTCCAGCAAGCATGGCGCATCGCTCGAACGGAGATCATGCGATTTCCGTCCGTGAATGATGTCTTGGAGTCAGGCGGCCGCGACGAATAGCGCACTCTTCGTTCCGCTGACCTCGTGAGCCGCACAGCGTCACACATTGTCAGCGCGCGAATGAGCGTTTCGCAGAGGAGCTATTTTATGAGTGGCGGCGTCAAGCAGAGCCTCTATTTTCCAGAGGACATGCTCGCGGAGATGCAGCGAGAGGCGAAGCGGCAAGACCGGTCTTTGTCCTGGATCGTTCAGCAGGCTTGGCGGGTCGCGCGCAAGGATTTGCGCAAGATCCCATCGGCCAATGATGTGATCGAGATGCGCCAGGATCGCGGCTCCTAGTCGCGCGAATGATGGTCTGACACATCTCGATCGAGCCGCCCTCGCCAAAAGCGCGCGCGGCTCGAAGTCTCGCAAAGCCGGTGCCGAGCAGGATGCTCAAGCCGGTTGGGCGCTCCAACGGTCAATCTACGAGTCCGCGGGTTTTGGGATCGATATCTCACCGTGATGCTCGAATGGTCGATCGATCTGAGAGAGGCTTACGACGCCCACAACGCGGTAATGAATGAGCTCTTGCTTGAGCACGGCCGGCAGGGGTGCAAATTGTCCTGCGCGGAGCGTCGTGCTCACTTCGAATTCCTGGGCGGAACCTCCAACGAGCGTCATGCCCAGGACTTGTTCGCTCTTGGTCTCCACATCTTCAAGGAAGACTTGGTATTCCACGCCCTGCACCGTCACGGAGAAACCGTTGTCGTTGATGAGGCGCAAGAAGAGCACGACTTCGAGGCGGCCCTCGCCATAAAGCGCGGCCTGGGCCTCGTGAACCACGAAGCTGGGGAGTGTGGGCGTCACCAGCTCTCCACCTCGACGAAAGCCTGTGCTTGTTCCATCGGAGAAATGAACCATCCCCGAGATTTCGGATGGAAGGCTGCCTTTCTGGATGAGCGCTGCGAAGGATCCGGGATCGTCGGGCAGCGGGACACGCACGTCGAACTCGAGCTCGGCGCGTTGTCGCCCCTCCAGGATCCCTCCGCTCGGAATCGAACCACGAATGACGCCCGCAACGGCGCCCGTATCGAGCGCGTGATCGATCTTCAAAATCTGGATCTTGTCGTCCCGCGGATTCTCGACGACGAGACGGACCGTCGCCTTCACGGCGTCGAGGTTCTCAGACTTTGGGATCAGTCGGTCAACGCGGACGAGGATCGGATCCGGGGCCTTGGTTTTTTGAACGCCGCTGCACGCCAAGGCCGCGCAGAACAAGAACGCCGAAATCTTCTGTATCACGGTGCGCACCTTAGCTCCGCATCGCCGATGCAGCCAGCTTCGTCTGGGCAAACGTAGGCCGCGCAGAGCAGGTAGTCGGTACCGGAGAAGTCCGAGAATCGAATCAAACCAAACCCAGGGACGAAATCATACGTAGCGCTCGCCGGCCGCGCTCCGCCCCGTTGATACGACATGCGAACCGTCGCCGTGCCGTACGCCTCGAAACCCACCGGCAAAGTGGCCTCCCCGGCATTGAGCACCGACCACCGATGCGTCTCCGTTTCTCCCTCACCGCATTCCTCCGTACAAAGTCGAGCGACGGATTCGGTGTCGAAACGGGCACCGGCTTTGAGCGTAGGCTCCTTGAGCGCTCCGTCACGGGCGGCATAGCTCAGCCTTCCGATCTCTGGGACCGGATCTTGCTCGAACCGACGCGTCAGGAGTGTCGCGCTTTCAGCGCTCGTCTTCGCGAGCTCGGTCATCCGAAGGATTCGCAGGGCGCCGTCCGCGGCGTCGCCATCGAAGAACCAAGCTTCCTCGATGGCTTCCGATTCCTGGAGCCGTACCCGGCGAACGTACGCGGTCTTGCCGGCGATGCTCGCCGTATCGGGGCCCGTTATGTACGCGCGCGCCGTCCCGCCGGTCGCCCGGCGATATCGCCAAGCGCTCCCAGGCAGGAGACCGAAGAAGGTCCGGACCTCAGCGGCCGTGGGCACCTCCGTCTCCGGCGGCGGATCGAGAGAAGCGCATCCAACCGCCCCGCTCCCTAAAACGAGGCCTAGTCGGAATGTAAACCGAAGCGTCCGTACGCGTCCGCGTACGCGCACGCGGCCCCGCGGCGCGATAGGTGGATCGAGAGGGCGATCGTCGTGTGCCTCGTGGTGTCGCTCGATTAGGGTCATTCGGGCACAATCTAGTCCCACGGCCCGCCCCGCCGGGGATCGGTTGTTCGACGGATGACGGAAAGTCATTTGACGGCCCCCCACCACCGCCGGTATCTCAATGTGCTGAATGTCGAGAACCGACGACGAGGGGAACCGCGTCACCCGTCAGATGGAGAGCGATCAATTCAATGCTCGGGGCATCGAGGCTGCGGATCGTCGATGGTTCGACGAAGCGGTTACGGCCTTCAAGCGGGCCATCGAGCTCGACCCAACCTCGGCGCATGCCCACGACAACCTGGCCACCGTATACAGCGAGCAGGGCGAATACATTCTCGCGCTGGGCGAGTACCTGGAAGCCCTCCGGCTCGAACCCGACAGCCCCACTGCGCACTACAACATCGCCTGCTTTCTCTCGTCGATGGCCCACGACATGGCGATCGAAGAATACGAGCAAGCGATTCGGCTCGACTTCGACTATTCGGACGCCCATGTGAACCTGGGGCTATGCCACGTCGACGCGGGCGATCATGAGAAGGCGATCGAAGCGTTCCGAACCGCCTGCGAAATCTCTCCGGAAGACACCGGTGCGCGCCAGGAGCTCGCCGCCTCCTTGGTCGACGTCGGTGAGTACGCGGAAGCGATCCGCCTCCTCAAGGACATCGTTCGGGCCGAGCCGAACAACGTCGACGCATTGATTGATCTCGGCATCGCCTACTCCGCCCAAGGCTTCTACGCCGAGGCCGAGAGCAACTTTCTGCGAGCCATCGAGTCCTCGCCGGAGGAGTTGGCGGCGACGTACCACCTCGCCACACTGTACGGCGCATGGGGGCGCCCAGACGAGGCCGTCGATCAACTCGCCCGCGCGCTCGCCCTCGACGCGCCGCGCGTCCGGGATTGGATCGAAGCCGATCGCGTCTTCGACCTACTTCGGGACCAACCTTCTTTCGTTGCGCTGATGCAGCGCTACCCGCGCATCCCGAAATCACGGCGACGCAGCAGCACGCCTCGTCCGGCCTTCTAGGGCGTCTCCAAGGTTCAGACCCGGTCTTGGCCGGGGCCGAGGCCGACCCGAACGGGCGACCGACGGCATCGCGCATGGTGCGCTGGTCGCATGTTGGGGGCACGGGCGAGTTGACCCGCACGTATAACGCTTGTAGCCCAGAAGCCGATGACCGAATGCCAAGAGATCCAACCTCGTTCCCCGATCGCGCGCGACGAACACCGGCCCGTCACCTCGCGAACCTTTCGCGAGGCTGCGAGACGCCGCTCGCTCACGCTTTCGATCATGTTCGGACTCGCGCTCTCCGCCTGCCCCTCAGCGCCCAAGGACGAAGCCTCGGCGCCTCGAGCCGAGAACAACACCGCCGCGGGTGCCAAGGCCGACGCGCCTCAGGGTACCGCAAAACAGCACGTCGAGCTCCCCGAGGGTAACGGCCCGGTCGCGACCGTAAATGGCGTCGCGATTCCGCGCGATCTCTTCAACCGCGAATACACGCAGACGATCGAGCGCTACGAACGGGCGCGGCACGAAGTCAAACCGGCGCTCCGGGAGCGGCTCAAAGACAACATCGTTCGACGCCTGGTCGACACCGCGATCATCGAGCAACGCGCAGCGACCATGGGGATCACGATCGATCCGGCCGAGCAAGCCGCCAAGTGGCTCGAGCACAAAAAGCGCTATGGTTCCGAAGACGCCTTCAAGGCGTTCCTTGAGCGCGCAGGGACCTCCGAAGACGACGTTCGACGCCAGTTCGAAGCCAACCTTCTTCGTGAGAAGGTCTTCGCGCACGTCTCGGACGAGGTCACACTGAAGGACGGAGAGGCCAAGACCTATTACGAGACCAACAAGGCGCGCTATGTGAAGCCAGAGCAGATTCGAGCGAGCCACATCCTCATTCGCGTCGACGCCAATGCAACCCCCGAGGTCAAACTGGAGCGGCGCAAGATCGCCGAGAAGGCCCTTCGCGCAGCCAAAGCGAAGGGTGCCGACTTCGCCGCCGTCGCAAAAGAGTACGGGGAGGATCCAACCCGCGACAAGGGCGGCGATCTCGGCTACTTCGCACGCGGACGCATGGTGAAGGCCTTCGAAGACGCAGCCTGGGCTCTGGCGATCGGAAAGATCTCCCCGATCGTCGAGACGCAGTTTGGATTCCACATCATCAAGAAGGTAGCCCACGAAAAGGAGCGAACGCTCCCCTTTGCTGAGGTCCGTGAACAAATCGAGCGCTCGCTCCTCGCCCGCGCCCGCAATCAAGCCATCCGCGATGCCCTCGGCAAGTGGAAGGACGAAGCGAAGATTGAGTACTTCGTCAAAGGCGATGCGAGCATCATCGCCGCTGAGCGAGCCGAGATGACGCAGCCCGCCTCGACCCGCAAGATCCAGGCAACCCCGCCGACGGGCCTCGATCCAGCACTTAGAGAGAAACTGAAGACCATGCGAATCAACCCGCCACCGAAGAAAGACCCGGCACCTAAGCAAGAATCGCCTTCAGCTTCGCCTGCTTCCTCGGCCACGCCCTCCCCATCCGCGCCCAAGCCGTAAGCGCGTTCAGGTCTCCGGGGCAGCACGCTATCCTCGTCGCCAAAGCGCCTCGGTCTGAAGCTCCGCCATGAATTCCTCACGCGTGAGAAGGCCCTTGCGCGCCAGGATCCGCATCAGGGCCCAGAACTTCTGCTCGAGTTCGACGATCGAGTCGGCGCTCAGCGTCGCACCCGTCGTTGACATGAGGGCTCCAGCTGTCTCGAAAGCGCCGCTCACCAAGGCAGCCGGTGCCAGAAGGTCCGCCGAATCGAAGGGCCTCTGCCCAGCCGGGCCAGGGGCGTCGTCCACCGAATCCGTCAACAGCAGCGGCGGCGCACTTGCGGCCCCCGGAAGCGGCGGCGGCGGCGCAAGCGGCGCACCCCGCACCGCCCCCGGCAGTGGCGGCGGCCCGGCGAGTCCACCTTGCGCCAGGGGGGGCCGAGGCGCACCGACGGGGATCGAGGACGTCGCCTGCGCCGCACGGGAGGCCTGCATTCCGGGCTTGAGCGCGGAGGCCCATGCCGGAGGCGCTGCCGGCGCTGGGCGCGCCGCTGGCGCGGGTGCTGCGGGTGGGGCGAGTGCCGCAGGTGCTGCCGGTGCCGCGGGTGCTGCCGGCGCCGCGGGTGCTGCCGGTGCTGCGGGTGCTGCCGGTGCTGCGGGTGCTGCGGGTGCTGGGGATTGGGGCGCGGCACTCGAGCCTCCGGCTTCCTTGTCTCCTTCACCCCGATAGAACGGTGACACGAGATTGCCGGTCGTCGTGTCGATGACCTCTTCGCCGCCGCCGCGGCGCACAATCGTCATCTCGCCGCTTCCGTAGTCAGACGGCAATCGTACGGGCATCGACGTCTTGAAATCGGGGCCCCATTTCGCCTGCCCGCCGTAATGCTTTCGGATCGCGGCATCGATGTCGCTCGGCCGCGCAAGCCGGGGCTCGATCGTCGCGTTCGTCACGAAGCTCAGCTCGTCGATCACGCGCACGTTGAGCGGATCGGACATCGCGACGCTCAGAATTCTTCGATTCCGTTCTCCATACTGGAGGGCGTACGCAAAGAGCTCATGGTCGGCCGCATAGGTCCCCTTCACGAGGGCCGCGGCCTCCGGACTGGCCTCGACTTTCGTCAAGTCGACGATCGGAATCTGCAGGATGCTGCTCAGGCAGGAGACAAGCTGCGTCTCGCTCAAGTGTCCGAGGTTCACGAGCGCGGCGCCTAGACGCATGCCTCGCCGTCGTTGGAGGGCCAGCGCGTCCCGGAGCTGCCCGGGGGTGATCGCCCCCTGCTCGACCAGGACTTCGCCGAATTTCTTCCTCATTGCCCCCCACCTTACCCACACTGAGGAGATTTTCCAAAAGCCGGACGGTTTGTTGGGATTCGCGTCCGTCCCCTATGCTAATCGGGCGTCATCATGGAGAACGTCCGGGTTCGCATCGGCCCCAGCCCAACCGGGGAGCCTCACGTTGGCACCGCGTGGATTACACTCTTCAACCTCGGGTTCGCTCGAAGCCACGGGGGCAAGCTCGTGCTCCGGATCGAAGACACCGACCAAGAGCGGAGCCGGCCGGAGTGGGAACAGGAGATCATGGCCGGCCTTCGATGGCTCGGTCTCTCCTGGGACGAAGGTCCCGACGTGGGTGGACCTCATGGCCCATACCGGCAAAGTGAGCGGCGCGAGATCCATCGCGCCCACGCGGAGCAGCTCGTCCGCGACGGGCAAGCGTACCGGTGTTTCTGTACGAAGGAGCGCCTCGACGCGCTGCGCGAAACGCAGCGCGCAAACAAGGACCGCCTTGGCTACGACGGCCACTGTCGAGACCTCGACCCGGCTGAGATCGATGCGCGCCTGACCCGCCAGGAACCGTTCACGATCCGGATGAAAATGCCGAAGACGGGCGACACGGTCATCCACGATCGTCTCCGCGGCGACGTCACGTTCTCCAATGAAAACGTCGACGACCAGGTTCTACTCAAGTCCGACGGATTTCCGACCTATCACCTCGCCAATGTGGTCGACGACCATCTGATGGAGATCACACATGTCATCCGTGCCGAGGAGTGGATCAGCTCCACGCCCAAGCATGTGATCCTCTATCAAATGTTCGGCTGGACCCCGCCCGTGTTCGTTCACCTCCCGCTTCTTCGGAACAAGGACACTTCCAAGATATCGAAACGCAAGAACCCGGTCTCGATCATGGACTACAAGCAGCGAGGCTTTCTCCCGGAGGCGGTCGTCAACTTCTTGGGCCTTTTGGGGTGGAGCATGCCGGATGGTCGCGAGATCTTCACCCTCGATGAGTTTCTTGCGGCGTTCTCGCTCGACCGCGTTTCGCTCACCGGCCCCATCTTCGACCTCGAGAAGCTCACCTGGCTGAACGGCAAGTACTTCCGCGAACGTCTCACGAACGACGACGTGGCGCGCCTCGTGACCGAGCAAGTCTTCAACCCGGCCTACATAAAGAAGATCATGCCCTTGGTACGCGAGCGCATCGACGTCGGCGAGCAGTTCATCGAAGCTACAGACTACTTCTTCAAGGGAGACGTAGACCTCGACCTCAACGTCTTGAACCTCAAGAACAAGGGCGCCAAGGATGTGCGCGTCGTTCTTGAGGCCTACACCGAAACGGTCGAAGCGCTCGTCGACTTCTCGCCCGACGCCCTGGAAACCGCCGCGCGCGCTGCGGCCGAGAATCATGGTTGGACCACCGGTGAATTCTTCATGGTCTTGCGATGGGCCACGACGGGACGTCTGGCGAGTCCCCCTCTGTTCGAGACCATGAGCGTCCTCGGACGCGCCCTCGTTCGCAGACGCCTTAGGCGCGCCATGGCAGCCTTCAAACAAGGTCCGGACTCGCGGCGCGATCGCCCTCGTGCCGAAACCAAAGCCACCGTCGAGACGGCCCTGAAGGCCATGGCCACCACGGCCACCGCGGGCGCCCCAGCAAAGAACGCGACCACAGCCCCAGACGCGGGGGCGGACGCGGATGCGGAAGCGGAAGCGGAGGCGAAAGTGAAAGCAAAGCTCGCGGCCAAGGCGGCGCGGCGCGCCTTGGTCGAAGCGTTGCGTGCCACGCGCGCGATCCCCGAAGCCGCGGCGCGCCTCGAGATCCCGGTCGAGGAGGTCGAGCAGCGCATCCATGACTTCCGCGTGCGTCCGATCGAGTGGCAGGCGCCGGAGCCCCGGGGATGACCATCCAGGCCCCCAAGACCAACCTCTTCGTCCGGAACGCCTCCGAGCTGTGCGTGCCCGACCCCGTCGGGCCAGGGGTCGAGCGCCATGCGGGCTGGGGGCTTTACATCGAAGGCGGCCGCGTTCGCTGGGTCGGTCCTGAAAGGGACGCGCCACAGGAGGCTCACCAAGCTCCCGTCTATGATGCTGAGCAACGCGCGGTTCTCCCCGCCCTAATCGACAGCCACACCCATCTCATCTACGGCGGGGACCGCACCGAGGACTTTGCTCGGCGCGCCGGCGGACAAACCTACACCGAGATCGCCGCCCAAGGCGGCGGCATTCAGACAACCGTTCGAGCGACACGAGCCGCTGCGCCCGTCGACCTCGCCTCGCGTGCCCGGAAGGCCCTGGCGCGACGGGCAGAGCTCGGTATCGCCACCACCGAGATCAAATCCGGGTACGGCCTCGAAACGGGCGCCGAGATCAAGATCCTTGAGATCATCGCTGAGCTCATGCGTGAGGGGTACGACGTCGAGGCGACCTTCCTGGGCGCGCACACGATACCCGTCGATGTCGAGCGCTCTCGGTACATCCAAGTCCTGGTCGAGGAGATGCTGCCCCGCGTGGCCGAAGCCAAACTCGCCCGGTTCTGCGACGTCTTCGTCGAGACCGGCGCCTTCACGATCCCCGAGGCGCGCACCATCTTCGCGCATGCGCGCGCCCACGGACTCATCCCGCGCGCCCACGTGGACCAGCTTTCGGCCGGGGGCGGCGCCGAACTGTCCGCTGAGGTCGGCGCAGCCTCGGCCGACCATCTCGAGTATGTCTCCGCCGCCGGGATCAAGGCCATGGCCACGCATAACGTCGTCGCCACCCTCCTCCCGGGCGCTCTCTTCTACTTGGGTGACACGTGTCCAGGTCTCGGGCGCCGACTGATCGACGGAGGCGTCGAAGTTGCGGTGGCGACCGACGCGAACCCCGGCTCATCGCCCACCCACAACCTGCCTCTCATGGCGACCCTCGCCGTCACCCACTTCGGCCTGAGGGTCGAGGAGGCTTTGCGTGCGATCACCCTAGGCGCCGCACACGGGCTACGACGCACAGATATCGGTGGTTTCTCACCCGGTCAAAGAGGCCGGTTCATCGTCATCGATGATCGAGACGCCCGTGCATTGGTGGCTTCGTACGGCGAGCCGATCGTCCTCGCGCTGGTCGATTCCAGTCGATGAGTCGATGAGTCGGTACCGCGACCGTCAGAACCTCGCGCCTGGCGCCCGGCGCCCGGCTTAGCCCAAGTGCCCTGCCCCTATGAGCGAGCGGACAGAACTAGCCAAGACCACGGGCGCGCTTGAGTTGCCCCACGATGCGCTCGTACTCGATGTCCCACTCCGCCGAGCCTTCACGAAGGTTGCGAAGACGTCCCCGCGCCTCACGATCGAGCTCTTCGTCGATCCCGAGATACTTGTGCAGATTCTGCGCAAGCTTTCGCCGCATCTCGTGGTCCTCGGCGAAGACCTCTTCGATGTTCCGTGAATGCATCAGCGCCTCGAGCATCTGGTTGATGACGTACTCGACGCCCTCCTCACCCGTCTTGTGATTGCGAGCCTCGGAGAGCCCCTTCTTCACTTGACTGAATCGCTCGGCGGAGAGACCTCGACGCGTCAACGCATCCTTGGTCTCCTGATTCAGGCGGTCCTCGGCGTTGCAATACTCGACAAGTATCGCGGCAACGTCGAGCTCGGCTTCCTCCTGCTTCTGGTCATCGACCTCGATGTCACCGTCCGCCCGAAGGGTGGCGATGATCTCCTTAGAAATCTTCGGGATGATCTTTCGATAAAGCCTCATGAGTCCTATGCACTTCCCGCGACGAAGTTTCCGTTCCCGCGACGAAGTCTCCGGTATGCGTAACCCTGCGCCAAGTCAAGACGATCCACCAGTTTTTCGTCAACCCGGTCTCATGCGTCCCCATCGGGTGCGTTCGCGTCCTGGGTATGCCCCGCTTCATCGCCAGCCGGCCTATCGATCGCACCCCCTGAAGACGCGAGATCATCACTGGGATCCGGATGGAGCCACCGAAAGAACGCTTCGGCCGCAGCGCGACCAAGACCGGGCACCTCAGCCAGCTCTGCCCGAGTGGCCGCCTCGATCCGCTTCAGGCTCCCGAGCGTTGAGAGGAGCGCCTTGCGGCGACGCGGCCCGATCCCGGGTGCGTCCTGAAGCCTCGACCGCAGCCCCTTCGAACCGCGGCGATCACGATGAAAGCTGATCGCGAACCGATGCGCCTCATCTCGAAGCCGCGTCAAAACGTGGAGCTCGGCCGATGCCCGCGCGAGTACGACCGGGTCTTCTTCGTCCACGAGGAAGACGCGTTCCGAGGATCGGACCGTCGCGTCGTCGGCGTCGCTGCCGACCACTCGACTCTTCGCGAGTGAGACAAGGTCGACGCCCTTGATCCCGTAGTCTCGGAACACGGCCTTCGCCACATTGAGCTGACCGCGCCCACCGTCGATCACCATCAAGTCGGGAAGGTCGTCGGCCTCGATCCCGCGGCGAACACGACGCGACAAGACCTCGTAGAGGGAAGCGAAGTCATCCTGCCCGTGGATGGTCTTCACACGATATCGACGGTAGGCAGCCTTCTTCGGGGCACCGTGCTCAAAGACGACCCTCGACCCCACGATCTCGGCCCCTTGAAAGTTCGAAATATCATAGCACTCGATCCGCACGGGGATGCGAGTGAGCCGCAGCCGCTCTTTGAGCCCAACCAAAGCGCGTCCCGTGTTCCCGAGTTTCCTCTCCTGCTCGCGAAACCCGTGCGCCGCGTTTTCGGCCGCCAACGCCAAGAGCGCCCGCCGATCGCCTCGTTTCGGATGCAGCACGCGGACCTTCCGCCCGCGCTGCTCCCCGAGAATCTCCGCCAGCGCGTCCGCGGATCGTAGAGCAACCGGCGTCAGGATCTCCTCCGGCGGCGCTTCGGTCGCGGCGTATCGCTGGAGCAAGAAGGACTCGAGCACTTCGTCGTCCTCTCCTTCGGTCGGCTCGCGGAAGAGCTGCGTCGTGACATTCTCGACGCGACCCCGACGCACCTCCAGCACCGCAATCGCCAACATGTCACGCTCTCGGTACAAGCCGAAGACGTCCTGATTCGAGAGCGTCGAGAACACGACCTGCTGCCGCTCTAGCGTACGTTCGACGGCGTCACGCTGATCGCGATAGTGCGCAGCGACCTCGTACTCTTGCCGCTCCGACGCTTCCCACATGCGTCCCTCTAGCTTTTTTGCGAGGGCTCTGCCGTTTCCGTCGAGAAACATGAGCACATCCTCGACGCTCTCGCGATAGCGGACGCGATCGATATCCAGGACGCAGGGCGCGGGACACCGGCCAATCTGGTACTCAAGACAAGGCCGAGTTCGGTGATACAACACCGCGTCGCGACAAGTCCGGAGGCGGAAATGTCGATTGACGACGCGTAACGTTCGTCGCGCCGCCGAGGCCGAGTGGAACGGCCCGAAGTAGCGCGCCCCGTCGTCGCCCATCTGGCGCACGACCTCCACCCACGGATATTCGTGGGTCGGATCGACGCGAAGACAGAGGTACTGCTTATCGTCCCGCCATATGACGTTGAATCGCGGCGAGTGCCGGCGGATCATCTCGCGTTCCACGAGAAGCGCTTCCTTCTCGGATCGCGTGATCACCGTCTCGATGTCGCCCAGGAGGGAAGCCAGCCGGCGAATGAACTCGCGGCCATCCGACGATCGCGCCTGAAAATAGGAGCGAACGCGGTTTCGGAGATTTTTGGCCTTCCCAACGTAGACGACGACACCGTCCTGATCCTTGAGCAAATAGACGCCGGGAGTCGCAGGAAGAAGGGAGGCACGCTCAAGCCAAGCTTCGCGCACAAGGGGTCGGGATTGGCCCGCGTCAGCCCTGGGCTCGACCTCGACCTCCGCTGGGCCCATCGGGCGCGGCCCTTTTGGCGCGGTCGACACTTATCCATTCTCGCTTGCCGAGAGCGGCGGGCTCAAGCGTATTTGGAGATGGGGAGGGCTCGCTGAGGCTGCCGCCCCGATGTAAGCTCGCCCCGTGTGGAACCGCGGGGCCATTCTCGGCGTCGTCTTCCTCGGGATTCTCGCCGGCTGCCCCCCAACGTCCAACGAGTTGGCGGGCGATCCGACGCGCGCCCACGACGATCCGACCACCCAAAGCGTGGCCAACCATTCCGGCATTTCCCCGGCCGATGCGGGTGCGGAGCTGCGGAACGCATGCGCGACACGGCTGGCCGCCCTCGAATCGGAGAACAGGGTCACCGTGGCGAGCCTTTCCCAGATGAGTCGTCTCGCCCCCTTCGTCTCAACCTTCGGCGTCTTTGTATCGAACCACCAAGTAAGGCTCACCGACGCCACCGTGCACTCGATCCCGGAAGGCGATGCCCGCCGGACCCGGGCCAGCCTAGCACGGCACATGCGAACCCACGGGCGATCGCACAACGAGATCGCCCTCGAAGTGTCGTCTCTTGGCCTCGTCGCGTTCGATCTTCTGCCGCTCGAGATCGGCGCAAGCCTTTGGACCCTTACGAGCACAGCCCTCGGTACCTTCGCCGTAACACCCGCGACGCGTGTCGAATCAATCCAGATCACCGAGACGTCGGTCACCCTCGGCCTCGACCCCAACGCCCCCGCCACCGCCACCGCCCCCGCCACGCTAAGACCCACGGTAACCCCTCGGGGGACGCGATACCTCTTCTTCTCGATGGTTCCTCTTCCGCCCCAAACCTGGCGTCAAGTCGCCGACGACGACAGCGACCGGCGCGCGGCGAACGCAGCCTTCGATGCGTTCCTCGCGTCCCCCGAAGGCCGCACGCAATATGCCGACGTACCGCGCGACGCACCGCTGGATCTTGCGCTTACCCGCTACGTCCATGCGCGCGGCGAGTCACTCCTTGCGCAGCTCAACTTGGGCGACGCCGAACCCAGCATGGGCGAGGGGACCGCCGGGCACGGCACAGCCTCCGCCAACGGCGAAGCCTCCTGGCTCACGATCGCGTTCCGCCGCCGGTCATCGCGTCCCGAAGACCAACCGGCCGAATGGCGAGAAGCCGGCATGTTCGAGGATTCCTGCTTCGTCGATGTGCTGGGAGACATCGACGGGGACGGGGCCCCCGAACTTCTCTGCATCTCTGACACCAACGACAAAGACGCCGACGCCAGCGTCGTCCGTATCTTTCCGACCGTCGACACGCTCTTCACGACTGACCTGAGCCAGCCTTGAGTCGGGCGTTCACGCCGGCCCCGGCTCATCCGGTCAGCCCTGAGTCACGTTGGCCTTCGCCAATTTCGCCCAACCGTCGCGAAGGGCCACCGTGCGATTGAAGACCGGACGGTCCTTCGTCCCATCCGGATCGGCGATAAAGTATCCCTGGCGCTCGAACTGAAAACGCAAGCCCGGCGCAGCCTCCGCGAGCGAAGGCTCGACGAAGGCCTCGAGCACCTGAAGCGACTCGGGGTTGAGCACGGCCGTAAAGTCTTCCTCGGCGTCGGGCGACGGCACAGTGAACAAACGATCGTAAAGGCGGACCTCGGCCGGCCGCGCATGGGCCGCCGACACCCAATGTATCGTGCCCTTCACCTTTCGGCCGTCGGCTGGCGAACCGCCACGGCTCTCGGGGTCGTACGTGCAATGCACCTCGGTCACCTCTCCGTGCTCGTCCTTCGTCACCGACACACACGTCACGAGGTAGGCCCACCGCAAGCGGACCTCTTTACCGGGGGCCAAACGAAAGTAGCCCTTGCTCGGCTTCTCCATGAAGTCTTCGCGTTCGATGTAAAGTTCACGGCAGAACGGAATCGTTCGCTCCCCCATCCGCGGTGGGTCGTCTGGGAAATTGATCGCGGTAAGCGTCTCGCCCTCACCTTCGGGGTAGTTATCGATGATCAACTTCAGCGGTCGGAGCACCGCCATCGCGCGCGGGACCTTCGGATTGAGGTCGTCGCGCACGCAATATTCGAGGAATGCGAGGTCTACCAAGTTGTCCCGACGCGCGACCCCGATCTTTTCGCAGAACGCGCGAATGGCTTCCGGCGTATAGCCTCGGCGACGCATACCCGCGATCGTCGGCATCCGAGGATCGTCCCAGCCATGGACGTACTTGTCTTCGACCAAGCGAAGGAGTCGCCGCTTGCTCATCACCGTGTACGCGAGACTGAGACGGGCGAACTCGATCTGCTGGGGGTGGTACTGGACCTCCAGCGTGTCCAGGAACCAGTCGTACAACTCTCGATTGTTCTCGAACTCGAGTGTGCAGATCGAGTGCGTGATCGCCTCGAGCGAATCGGAGAGGCAATGGGTGAAGTCGTACATCGGATAGATGCACCACGCGTCACCGGTTCGATGATGGCTCGCGTGGCGAATCCGATAAATGGGCGGATCCCGCATCTTCATGTTTGGATTCGCCATGTCGATCTTGGCCCGTACCGTATAGGTGCCATCGTCGAACTCGCCCTGCCGCATACGTGCCAAGAGATCGAGGTTCTCGTCCACGGAGCGATCGCGATCGGGACTCGGCGTCCCGGGCTCGGTGACGGTCCCTCGATACTGGCGGATCGCTTCGTCGGACAAGCTGCAGACGTACGCCGCGCCCTGTTTGATGAGCTTCACGGCAAAGTCGTAGAGCGCCGGGTAGTAGTCGGAGGCATGGAACTCGGCGTCCCATTCGAAGCCGAGCCAGCGCACGTCTTCTTCAATCGCGCGCACGTAGCGTTCATCTTCTTTGAGGGGATTCGTGTCGTCGAAACGCAGGTTGCACGTTCCACCGTACTCCTTGGCTAGGCCAAAGTTCAGGCAGATCGACTTCGCGTGCCCGATGTGCAGAAATCCATTCGGTTCGGGCGGGAACCGAGTCGCCACGCGACCACCGTGCTTCCCGGTTCGGTTATCCTCGTCGATGATGTCGCGGATAAAATCCCTTCCCGCGGCACCCGCTTCGACGGCCTCATCGTCAGGTCTCGGTGTGGAGGAGCTCACAGGCCCTATCTCGCATGTTTTTCAGTCCAGGTCACAGACGTTTCATGCCCTCCGGATCTACGGGCGCTGCCCGCGGCGTCCCCCGGTCCCTCGCGGCGACCGCAACCGCGAACGCGGGCCCGCGGCCGAAGCTTTGCCCTGCCCCCGCTCTGCCCGGGCGCTCGAAGGCGAAGACCGCGCGCCGGCCGGCTCCAGCGGCGGGCCCTTGTCTTTCGGTCCGCTCACCCCGAGCTGGGCCGCTTCAATCGACCGCACCTGATCACGAAGCTCGGCCGCCCGCTCGAAGTCGAGCGACTTCGCCGCCTCCATCATCTCGGCGCGAAGACGTGCGAGAAGGCGCGGCAGCTCAGCCACATCGTCGAGCCCAAACATCGCCGCCAGATCATCCTCGCGGTGATCGTGGGCCGCGAGCTCAGACCGAAATCCGGCGATCTCCCGGAGGTCGCGGATCTGCTTCTTCACGGTCGTCGGCGTAATGCCGTGCGCCTGGTTGTAGGCTTCCTGTTTCTTGCGCCTGCGATCCGTCTCGTCGATCGCGGCGCGCATCGATCGCGTCACGCGATCCGCGAACATAATAACCTTGCCGCGCTCGTTTCGAGCCGCCCGCCCAATCGTCTGGATGAGAGAACGCTCCCCGCGCAAGAAGCCCTCCTTGTCGGCATCGAGGATCGCGACAAGCGAAACCTCTGGCAGATCGAGCCCCTCGCGCAGCAAGTTGATCCCGACCAAAACGTCGAACTTCGCCAGCCGAAGGTCACGCAAGATCTCCGATCGCTCGAGCGTATCGATGTCCGAGTGCAGGTATCGAACGCGCACCCCGAGATCTTGGTAGTACTCGGTCAGATCTTCGGCCATGCGCTTGGTCAAGGTGGTCACGAGAACACGCTCACCGCGCTCGGCACACACGCGAACCTCTTCCAAGAGCTCATCGACCTGCTGTGCGACCGGCCGAACTTCGATCGCGGGATCGAGCAATCCCGTAGGACGAATGATTTGCTCGACGACAACCCCCGTCGTCTGTTCGAGCTCGAAGTCGCCCGGCGTCGCAGACACGAAGATCGTCTGCTTCGGAATATTGAGGAACTCATCGAATTTGAGCGGTCGGTTATCGAGCGCCGAGGGCAACCGAAAGCCAAACTCGACGAGCGTCTGTTTGCGCGCTCGATCACCCCGAAACATCGCACCCAGCTGCGGAACACTCTGATGGCTTTCGTCGATCACCATCAGGAAATTGTCGGGGAAGTAGTCGAGGAGCGTCGGCGGGGGCTCGCCAGCCCGCCGACCCGACAAATGCCGCGAGTAGTTCTCAATGCCCTTCACCATCCCCGTCGTCTCGAGCATCTCGAGATCGTAGGTCGTTCGCTGCTCGAGCCTCTGACGTTCCACCATCCGCCCTTGGCTTTCGAGTTCGGCGAGGCGGACCGCAAGTTCCTCACGGATCGACTCGATCGCCTTTGCGCGTCGATCCGGCGGCGTCACGTAGTGGCTGGCCGGGAACATCCGGATCTTCTGAAGCGCGCTGCCTGCGATCCCGCGGAGCGGTTCAATCTCGCGAATGGCCTCGATCTCGTCGCCAAACCACTCGATCCGAAGCGCCCGGTCCTCCTCGTACACCGGAAAGACCTCCACGACATCGCCGCGCACCCGAAAGCAGCCCCGGCGAAAGTCAAAATCGTTCCGCTCATACTGGAGCTCGACGAGCCTCCGCAAGACGACGTCGCGTTCGATCTCTTGTCCCGGCGCAAGATCGAGCGTCATGCCGCGATAGACATCCGACGCGCCAATTCCATAGATGCAGCTTACGCTCGCAACCACGAGGACATCGTCGCGCTCGAGCAACGACCGCGTCGCCGAGTGACGCATGCGATCGATCTCGTCGTTGATCAGCGAATCCTTTTCGATGAACGTGTCGGTCGAAGGGACGTAGGCCTCGGGCTGGTAGTAGTCGTAGTAGCTGACGAAATACTCCACGGCGTTCGCCGGAAAGAGTTCCTTGAACTCGCCATAAAGCTGCCCCGCGAGCGTCTTGTTGTGAACCAAGACCAAGGTCGGGCGATCGATCTGCGTCACGACGTTGGCAATCGTGAACGTCTTTCCCGTGCCGGTCGCACCGAGGAGAAGCTGCGCAGGCTCTCCACGTCGGACGCCCTCCGCCAGTGCCTCGATGGCCGCCGGCTGATCGCCCATCGGCTTCAGCGCCGTCGTCAGTTCGAACCGCACGGCGTCCCTCAATCGTCCGAGGGAGAGGGAGAGGGAGAGGGAGAGGCCGATGACGACGCAGGCGGCGACGACGGCGCCTCTTTGCCAGCCTCGGCTGTGAGCGGATCCACCTTGAGCGACAGGAACCGGACGATCCGCTCTCGTTCCTTGACCAGCCCCTTCGGGAACTGCACCGAAAACAACACATCCTTCGCGCAGCGGGCGACATCCTCGATCAGTGGAATCGCGCCCGTGTCGAGCGGGTCCTCGCGTTGCCGTTCAACGACCGCGCAAACCCGTCCTTCCGGATCGACCGCATAGCCGAGCTTGAGCAGCAGAACCTCAGGAGAGAGTCCGCCCGTCTCAATCCCTTCTTGATATGCCGCCCGGCACCGGTCGAGCCCTGCCGCATCCACGAGCGCATTCACGGCATCGTCGTCGATACGAGAAGCAAAGAGTGCGCGTTCCGCCCTCGCCTCATCGTTGTCTTCGGTGAGACGAACCGTCACCCCGACACAAGGGTCTACGCCTTTTGGCGGCATATGAACCGCCTTCGCGCGCATGATGCGTCGCGCTTCCATCTCGCGCTCCTGCATCTCGGCCCGGCTCGGCCCAACGCACGACGCCCCGAGCAGACTCAAAACCAGCCCCGCTGAACCCCAATGCGCGCGCCTCACCGCACGCATTCTCGGCGCGCGCGTCACCGCCACGCTCAACTTCCGTTCGCCCATCACGCCTCCTCGACGCTCCACGCGGTCGTCCCGTCCTTACGATCCTTGAGCACGATGCCGCGCGACACCAAGGTGTCCCGAAGCTCGTCCGCACGCCCGAAGTCCTTCTCGATCCGCGCCCGTCGTCGGGCATCGATCAACGCTTCGATCTCAGCCGGCTCGTATCCGCGGGCACGAAGTCGGATCGTGCGCCGTCTCAAAACGTAAGCCTCGGGCGTTGCCTGCCACAACCCGAGCACTTCGCCCGCCTCGCGCAGCACCTCCCGAATGTCCGCCAGCAGCCGCTCGCGCTCGTCGGACGGGAGACGTCGCCCAAATCGCGCCTTCTCGGTCTCCGTCAACACATCGTTCGCAACCCGAAGGAGCTCCGCGGTCTCCGCCATGACTTTCGCAGTATTGAAATCGTCATCGAGCGCTTCTTGAATTCTCCCGCGAGCCTCGGCGCCGATCTCCGCCGTGCCCGGCTTCGAAGGCTTCGACGGCTTCGAGGCTGAGGCATCAGACCGAGTACCACGCAATTCGATGCGCGCGGTCGCGGCCCGCTTGGCCTCGTCGCCCAAAGGCGCAAGCACCTCGTCCATCCCGGCGAGCGTCTCGTAGCTCTTATCGAGCCGTCGCTCCGCATCCTGAAGATGAGCCACCGAAAACTGAATGGGCTTTCGGTAGTGCGTGTTCAGGAAGAACATCCTAAGTGCTTCCGGCTCATATCGGTCCATCACGTCCCGCACCGGAAAGAAGTTGCCCCGGGACTTCGACATCTTGAGGTCGTCTTCGGTGTAGACGTAGCCGCAATCCGGGGCTCCGCACGACTGCCCCGCTTCAACCGTCTGCCCTTCATCCAGCATCGCCCCGCAGGCTGGGCACCCCTCCGGCGCCAGGTTGATGAAGCCGTTGTGCATCCAGTACCGAGCGAGCTGGTCGGTGCCATGAGCCGCGCAGCTCTGCGCAAGCTCGTTCTCGTGATGGGGAAAGACGAGGTCCTTGCCGCCACCGTGGATATCGAAGACGGGACCGAGATACTTGGCGGCCATGGCCGAACACTCGATGTGCCACCCCGGTCGTCCAGCGCCCCACGGCGAAGGCCATGAAGGCTCGCCTGGCTTGGCGGCTTTCCACAGGGCGAAGTCACGCGGCGAGCGCTTGCGGGCGTCGATCTCGACGCGGGCTCCCGCCTCGACATCCTCGATCGTTCGCCCCGAAAGACGGCCATAATGCGGGTCTTTCGCCACGTCGAAATAGACGTCCCCGTCTACGACATAGCCTGCGCCGCGCGCCACGATACGCTCAATGAAGGCGACAATCTCCCCGATGTGCTCGGTGACCTTCGGTTCCACCTCGGGTGGAAGGCACCCGAGCCGCGCCATGTCCTCCTGAAATTGCGCCGCGTATCGTGACGCGAGGGACTTCGGATCCTCTCCCCGATCCGCCGCCGCCTTGATGATCTTGTCATCTACATCCGTGAAATTCCTAACATACGTCACGCGGAAACTGCGCTTCAGCCAACGATGAACGACGTCGAAGGCCACATAGGCTCGTGCGTGGCCAATGTGCGACGGCGCGTAGGAGGTAATACCGCAGACGTACATCCGCACCTCGCCCGGCACGGTGGGCACGAAATCCTCTTTCTGCCGGGACAGCGTGTTGTACACACGAACAGCCATAGACCGACATACTAGTGGCCGACATCGAGCGATGTCGATGTCTTTATCTTTGAGTTGTCCGTGATGGCGGCCGGCTAATGCGGCCAAAGAGCGCGAGGGAACCCGCCCCAACCACGCCTAGACGTGGAAGAGCTCCGTGAACTGCTCCTCGACTTCCTCCTCACCGATGGCGCGCGCGATGGAGAGCTCTTTCACCAGCCGGCTCTTCGCCGTATCGAGCATCTTCCGCTCACCAAATGAGAGATCCTTGTCGTTCTTCAAGAGATACAAGTCGCGGAGCACCTCAGCGATCTGCTTTGGCTCACCCGAGTCAATCTTGTACTTGTACTCGCGGTAGCGTCGATTCCAGGGCGCACTCTCGACCGAGATCTCCTTCTCGCGAAGCACCGTGAAAACGGCCTCGACCTCGTCCGGCCCCATGATCTCCCGGAGTCCGTTGGCGATCGTCGGCACCAACACCTTCACCCCATTGTCCAGGATGCGCAGAATGTAGAAGGTCTGCCTATCGCCGCCGACCTCGCGGCTCTCTATCCCCGTCACTTCAGCCACGCCATGGGCGGGGTAGAACGCCTTGTCCCCTACTTGGAAAGACAGTTCATCCATTCAAAGCCTCCACGGAGGTCGCCTACAACTCTCAGCTCTCTGCTTTTCTCTGTTGACTCCAGGCTCACAGCCCAGAATTCTCCCGAAAAGTAGGTCACAGTAGGCAGACCGCGCATTTATACACGTAAGTCGTCTCTAGATAGTTCTGAGGTCCTCTACCACACCCAGTTTACGCCGACCGAGTTTGTCGACGTACCCTGAGCGCGGCGGAAAGGTACCACACCCGAAAATCTGTGTAAAGCAAATCACAGTCAGGCTCTTGACTGATTCCCAGCAAGCCGATAGCGTTTCGACCCCGCCCACCAAGGCTCCGCCCGTACCACAACATCGCGGAAAAAGAGGAGAAAATAGGTCCAGAATCACCCGCGAGCGAGGCGATAGCGGGCTTCCGATTGGCTGCGAAGCAATCAACCTTCGACGCGATTACGGCCGTTCTCTTTGGCTCGATACAAGCGCTCATCCGCTGCTTTTATGAACGCCTTTGGATCGCGGTGATTCGCCATCTCGGCAACGCCGATCGACACGGTCACCGGGATCCGTCGATCCTCATAGGAAAAGACCGTCGACTCGACCTTCCGACGTATCTTCTCGGCAAAGATCAGCGCGCGTTCGGCGTTCGTCTCCGGCATGAGCACCGCGAACTCCTCTCCGCCATACCGTGCAAACGCCTCCTCCTTCCGGATATGCTTCGAGACGACCTCCGCCAGGCGCTTCAGGATCGCATCCCCCGCCAGATGCCCATGCTGGTCATTGATCAGCTTGAACTTGTCGATGTCGAAGAGGAGCAAAGACAGCGGTCGGTCGTAGCGGGCACACCGCGCCATCTCCCGATCGATGAATTCCATGAAGTAGCGCTTGTTGTGAACCTGCGTGAGGCCGTCAATGATCGTGAGCTGATAGATCTCTTCGTGGAACAGCGCTTCGATGTTCCCGCCTTGGAGGAACTTCATGATCGCGCCGCCGATCTTCAGCAAGTCCCCGTTCACGAGCTGACGGCTGAACTTCACTTCAGCGTCGTTCACATACGTTCCGTTCGTCGACCCGAGGTCCTCCAAGAAGTGCCCATCGGACTCACTCAGGATTCGTGCGTGACGCCGAGAGACGTTGTCCATATCGAGAACGATCGTGTTCTCCGCACCTCGGCCAATCGTCGTCTCGCCCTGCAGCGGATACTGCCGGCCGAGGTCCTGCGAACTGGCGCGCCGCGGATCGTCGCCCACATAGATCGTCACAAGGCAGCTCTGGGTCGAGATCGCCTTGTCGATGATGCGCGAGACCGAAGAGACCCTGGTCTCCTCGTCTTGCGCCGCCATGTCCGAGAACTCCATGATCAACCCCAGTATTAATCAGTCGCGGCCGTTCCGTACATGACGGCAGAAACCACCATCACCTTCATCGAAACACACTTCAGCGTCTAATTCGGTCCTCTACGGATCGTCCGATTCCGAAATCCCTGCGCCGACCGGCTTGGATGCTCTCCCGAGCACCTCCTCGCCGCTCAAATCACTGGCGGCCCCTTCCGGGGATCGGACCGCCGCATTCAACGAAGCCCCGGCCGGATTCGGGGTCGGTGAGAAGCCGTTCGAAAACCGCCCATCGGACGGCGACTGCGCATGCACCTCATTGGTCCCAAGCGTCGACGCTTCGCGCCGGATTTCATCGAGCTCGGCAAACGGCGGCCGCGATGCCGACTCGCTCCGAGCATCGGAAAGCGCCTCATTGGTGGCTCGAAGGCGCAGCGAAAGGCCCTGCAGAAAACTCCACAGAAGCTTCGACGCCAGCACCGGCTCCGTCCGTACGAGCCAGTGAAAGGCGTCCCGCGACAAACTCAGAAGACACGTCTCGGAACGCGTTCTCACCGAGGCGGAACGCGGTGCGCTGTCGACCAGCGCCATCTCTCCGAAATGCACCCCAGGCCCAAGAATCGTGAGCGAACGGCCACCTTTCGTGACCTCGACCTCGCCCGAAAGGATGACGTAGAACTTGTCGCCCTCGGACTGCTCCTGGATCACGACTTCACCCGCCCGCAGCGTTCGCTGGGTCGTCTGATTGTGGACCTTGACCAACTCCTTGTAGTTGAGGTGCCGGAAGAGCGGGATGTTTCGCAGGATATCGAGCTTCTCGATGATGTCGACGGCCGAGGGGTCGCCCGCGTCGCCAGGGACCCGGACGACAACACACGTGATGTTGTCTTTGCCGCCGCGCGCATTCGCCAATCCAACCAGCCGCCGCGGAATTTCCTCGCCGTCCTCGGCCGCGAGAATCTGCGCCAGCTCGGCTTCGCCCTCGAGATAGCCGTGGAGCCCGTCCGAGCAGCACAGATAAGTATCGCCAGGCAGAATGTCGAACACCAGCGTGTCCACCTGAACGGTCTCGGTGATGCCGACGGCACGCGTGATCACGTTCGAAAAAGGCGACCGTCGCGCTTCTTCAACCGTGATCGCACCTTTCTTGATCTGCTCCCAAAGGTACGAGTGATCCTCGGAGAGTTGGTGAATCTGGTTCGCGCGCGCCAAGTAGACGCGCGAATCGCCGACATGCGCCATGAAAGCCTTGTTGCTCGCCAGCAGGATCATCGAGAGCGTCGTTCCCATCCCATGACGCTTCTTGTCGCGCTGAGCCATGTGAAAGATCGCGCTCGACGCGACGTTGATGGCCAGCTCGACCTCGCGCAGGACCTGGGCCCGCTTCTCGGGGGTAGGATTCTGGGTGAACTCGTCTAGGAGCGGCTTCCGCTTGAGAAGCTGCTCCTGCACGCACCGAAGGCCGTAGGCCGATGCAACCTCGCCGGCCGCATGACCGCCCATGCCATCGGCGACCGCATAGAGACCGATCTCATCATCAATCAGCCATCCGTCCTCGTTGTGCTTTCGGGCCCGCCCCACATCGGTCAGCGCCCAAGAGTCCACCCCCATGACCACAGAGCGAGTTATCAGCAGGCCTAGCTCGGGTCAAATGAGTGCGGGCGATTGCAACCCGCGAACCGCCTATTCGAAGTCGTCGGCCAGGTCTGCGAAGGTGGTGAGGCCCCGAAACCGTCCAAACCGTTGACGAATCTCCTGCGGCGTGACCTTCATGAGGCGATCCACGGAGAAGGTCTCCACGGTGAAGGAGCCCATGACACATCCCATCACCATCGCCTGCTGGACGTCGGCGGTCTCGAGGCGACCGGTCCGCGCCAAATGCCCCACCACGCCGCCGGCAAACGTGTCACCGGCGCCCGTCGGGTCAAAGACCGACTCGAGCGGATAGGCCGGGGCAAAGAAGATGTGCGTCCCTTCGAAGTAAAGGGCGCCGTATTCCCCGCGCTTGATCACAATCCTCGAAGGTCCCATCGCCATCAGAGCCCGTGCCGCCTTGACGATGTTGTATTCCCCAGATAGCTGGCGCGCTTCACCTTCGTTGACCAACAGCATGTCGACGCGGCGGAGGACCTTCTTCAACGCCTCGATCTCGGTGTCGATCCAGAGGTTCATGGTATCGAGGGCAACCAACTTCGGCGCCCTGACTTGCTCGAGCACCTCGGCCTGCAGCACCGGATGGATGTTCGCGAGGAACACATATTCCGAATCCCGGTAGTGCTCAGGGAGCGTCGGTCGAAAGTCAGCGAACACATTGAGCTGTGTCCCGAGCGTGATCGCCTCGTTCAGATTCTCGCTATAGCGTCCTTGCCACCGAAACGTCTTGCCGCCAGGTACACGCTGGAGGCCAGCAAGATCAATCTTGCGCTTGGTCAACATGTCGACATGCTCGGCGGGAAAGTCATCGCCAATCACCGCCACCAATCGAACGGACGTCAGGTTGCTCGCCGACATCGAGAAGAAGGTCGCACTTCCGCCAAGGGCCTCCGGCCTCGATCCGAACGGGGTCTGCACCGAATCAATCGCCATGGACCCAACAACAAGAACACTCATTCCACCCTCTCTTCTCTCACGCGCTTCGTGTCACGTGTAACGTGTACCTTCGATTTGCCTTCTGCCCTGGCTTTGAGCTGCTCTTGGTCGGTCCTATTCGCCCCCCGCAGGCAAGAATCCACCGATGATCGGCTCCAGCCGCTTCCGAACCACGTCGGAGACGTGCTCGGCGGCCGTCATCATGCCCCCTCGTGCGGCCACTGGGCACAGCGGGCAAGTGGGTCCGGCGGGATGAGCCGCGCGAGCCTTCACGAAACCCGCGATCACTTGCTTTGCTTGCTCGACTTCTCGCGCCAAGGTCTTGAGCACAGCTTCGACCGAAACCGCTTCCTCGGTCTCGTGCCAGCAGTCATAGTCCGTCGCGAGCGCTATCGTCGCGTAGCAGATCTCGGCTTCGCGCGCGAGCTTGGCCTCCGGCATGTTCGTCATCCCGACGACGTCGACGCCCCAGCTCCGATACAAGAACGACTCCGCCCGCGTGCTGAACGTGGGGCCCTCGATGCAGACATAGGTGCCGCCCATGTGCGTCTTGACCCCGATTTCGTCCGCGACCTGACCGAGTCCTCGCCTCATGTTCGGACAAGTCGGCTCGTAGAACGGCACGTGGACCACGATCCCATCGCCGAAAAACGTGCTTGGTCGACTTTTCGTACGGTCGATGAATTGATCGACGAGGACGAGATGCCCGGGAACGATCGCCTCCTTCATGGATCCAACCGCCGAAACCGAAACGATCTCGGTCACCCCGAGCTTCTTCATCGCCCACAGATTCGCGCGGAAGTTGATCTCGTGCGGAAGGATGCGGTGGCCAACGCCGTGCCGAGGAAGAAAAACCATCGGAACACCGGCCAGCTCGCCCGTTAGGAGTGCATCCGACGGAGCGCCGAACGGCGTCTCGATACTTACCCGGCTGACCTTCTCGAGCCCTTCGAGCTCATAAAGTCCACTGCCGCCAATGACACCGATCTTGAGTGGCTCACCCATCGTTCGCGGCGGGTAACAAAAGCACCCGTAAGGGTCAACGACTTTGCGGCCAACGCCCGCGGAACCCAGACTCGCGCACCCTGGAAGCGCTTGAGATCTCGGGAGGGCTTGAGCTTTCGAAGAGGCCCGCCCACACTCACGTCGTGTTCCCTCGCCCACTTCGCGCGCTGGCTTCCGTCGTCTTCGTCGCATCCATCATGGCGTGCGCACCCTCGGAGGACAGCCTCGACTGTGAAGATGCGCCGACATTCACAAAGGACATCCAGCCCGAGATCGTGGCCACCACTTGCATTCAATGCCACAGCACCGAACGCTTCGCGGAGGGTCGGCGAGGCGCGCCCGCCGACTTGAACTTCAACCGCTACGAATTGATCGCACCCCACCGAGTCGCGTTTCTGAGCGCCATTACGTCCGGGCGCATGCCTCCCCCAGACCTCGATCCCCCGATCGAAACGACCAAAGCGCAGCGCGAGATGGCTGAAGCTTGGGGTCAATGCGATTTCCCGGAGTAAGGGCCCGATCCGAAGAGACGGCGTAGCAGGGCGCACAGATCAGGACACAATGGCAAGACGACTTCGCGGCGACTCAACCAAGGCACCGAGCTGGCCGCACGCAGCGCTTATGTCATCGCCCCGCGGCGTTCGCACCAAGACCGTCATCCTCGCTCGGCTCAAAATCGCCTGGAACGCCGCGACGCGCCCCGGAGATGGGCGCTCAAAGGCGCTGTATGGATGTTCGTTGAAGGGAATGAGATTCACCTTGCACCGAAACGATCGCAGAAGCCTCACGAGGCGTCGCGCATCCTCATCCGAATCGTTGACACCACCCAACAGCACGTACTCGAACGTGATGCGGCGTCTCCTCTCCAGCGGAAAGCCGCGACACGCCGCAAGCAACGCCTCGATGTTCCACCGCGCGTTGATCGGCATGATCTGCGTGCGCACGGCGTCGGTGGTCGCGTTCAAGGAGATCGCAAGATTCACCGCGGTGTCGCGACCGAGGCGCGCGATCTTCGGCGCCAAACCAGCCGTGCTCACCGTGATGCGTCGTGGAGAAATCTTGGGGCCGTCCTCGGAAGACATGATTTCCAGCGCCTTGACGAGCGCCCCATAGTTCTGGAGCGGCTCGCCCATGCCCATGAGCACGATGTTCCCAATCTGGGGCGCCGTCGCCTCCGGCGACTGGCGAATGGCCTCGGCCTCCAGGTCGAGCCGAACCCGCGTGAGTTGATCCACGATCTCGCCCGGCGCGAGGTTTCGAACCAGCCCAAGCGATGCGGTCAAGCAGAACTTGCAGTCGAGAGCGCACCCGACCTGCGACGAAATGCAGAGTGTATTCCGCCCCGGCGCCGAGGCATCGGGGATGAAAACAGCCTCAACGACGTCGCCCCCCCAAGCTCGAAAAGCATACTTCGTCGTCCCGTCGACGCCCCGCTCGACCCGATGAACCCTGAGCGCGGGCACGAAGAGGCGCTCAGCCAGTCTCTGCCGAAGACCCTTCGAAAGGTCGCTCATCGCCTCAAAGTCGGTAACCCCTCGCTGGTACAGCCATCGCGAGATTTGAGCCGCCCTATACGCGGGCTCGTTGAGCGTCTGAACGAATGCCGCGAGATCGCCCGGGCCCAAATCGAAGACGCTCGTTTGGCTCGCTCCGTCCGTGGCGCGACCGAGATCGAGATCGAGATCGGTACGGGAGGATGACATCGACATCGGGACCGGATCGGTCAGCGGAGAGCCCATGAATCCGGCGAGCCTAACCTCAAAGATCGCAGCCAGAGAAGAAGAACGCGACCTCAGCCTTCGCCGTCTCGGGCGCGTCGGAGCCATGGACGGCGTTGCGCTCAATGCTCTCGGCGTAGGCTTTTCGGATGGTGCCCTCCGCGGCTTTCGCGGGATCGGTCGCGCCCATCACCTCGCGATTCCTCGCGATCGCGTTCTCGCCTTCGAGCACACTGACCACCACCGGACCGCTGGTCATGAACGTCACAAGGCTCTCGTAAAAGGGTCGCTCCCGATGGACCGCGTAGAAAGCCTGAGCCTGACCGACAGTCAGGCGCATCATCTTGGTGTTCACGATTCGAAGCCCGGCCGCTTCCAACTTCGCAAGGACCGCGCCCACGAGGTTCTTCTGGACCGCATCCGGCTTCACAATGCTCAGCGTTCTTTCAAGCGTCATAGGCCAAGCCTTGTGGGCAATTTGGGCCACGGAGTCAAGGCGGGAAACCGAACGCGAGGCCAGACACACGCCCCAGCACCCCGGGCCAAAGCTCAGCCGGCCGAAGTGTGCCCATCGCGCGTTCCGCCGCGATGGCCAAGCCGGTAGCCCGCAAGGAGCGCCTTCATATGGAGCTCTTCGCCGCCCTTCGGAACATGGTCTTTCACGGCCGCCTCGATCGCAGGCTTCGAGACCACGCTGGACGCCTCGACCAACGCGCCAAGCGCCACCACATGCAGAAGACTCGGCTTCTGAATCTCGTGCTCAGCGGTCGCGATGAGCGGAAGCCGCAGAACTCGAAAGCCCGTGGCCTCGTCCGTATCGACGTCGTCGTCCGCGATCACGAGCCCGCCGGGCTTTACGTCGCCCAAATAGCGGTCGAGCGCCTCTTGCGTCGTCGCCAGGAACACGTCGATCTGCGTGGCCTTCGGATAGTCGATGTCACCGTCCGAAATGATGACCTCGGACCTTGCGGCATCGCTCCGCGCCTCGGGCCCGTAGCTCTGCACATGATGTGCATTGAGATCGTCGTAAATTGCAGCCGCCTCTTGCAAGATGAGACCCGCTTCAATCACGCCGTGGCTGCCCGCGCCCGCCAGTCGCACTTCGTTCCTGTCGCCCACCGCCAACGATGCTCCCACCAGGCGTTTCACGTTCGTCCAGCTAAAAAGTCAATCGCTAACGAACAGGCATCCCGATTCGATCCCAGAGAATGTTGATTTCTTCCCCCATCGTCCCGGAGAACCAGACGAACAACGCCCTGCCCTCGAGGTGGGTCAAAGGAACACCACCCCATACGCGCCCATCCGACGAGTTGTCCCGGTTGTCACCCATGGCGAAGACGAACCCTTCTTGGACAGTGCACTCGCGGACTGTCCCGTCCTTCGAGAGCGCGCACTCGAGCCCATCATGCTGCGGCTCCAGTGGGCTAGGAAACGGCACGCGTTCCTCGCCATTGCGCTCGTAGATCACCGTGTATTCCTTTTCACCGCCCGCGCTCGTCTCCGCATACGCGGTCCCTTGGCGCTCGATGCCCTCGAGATCCGTGGCCGACGGATCGACAATGGCCTCAACCCCAAGCGCTCGGTGGGACAGCGGTGCCCCGTTCACGAACACATCGTGACCTCGGACGTGCACACGGTCGCCCGCGACCGCGACGACTCGCTTGATGTAGTCGGTCGATGGATCGAGCGGATACTGAAAGACGATCACATCGCCACGGTTCGGCTGCCCCCACTGCGTGAACCAGAACCGTGTGAATGGGAGCTTGAGCCCATACGAGAACTTGTTGACGAAGATGTGATCGCCCACGGCCAGCGTCGGGATCATCGACCCGGTTGGAATCTTGAAGGCCTCTACGACGAAGGCGCGAAGCAGGCCGGCAATGAGAAGCGCCAGTACGATCGATTCCGCGTACTCACGCGCCGGACTCTTTCGTGCGAAAGCAAACACCCGGTCGACCTTGCTTTCCAGCAACGACTCAGCGGCGCTGAGACGTGCTTCGTCGTGGCCCTCCTGGATCGCGAGGTCGAGCCCTTCGATCGCCGCCAACACCGTGTTCCGGTCGGCGTCCGAGACCTTTGCGCCGTGTTTTTTGATCAGGCGCGACGCATCATTCACGAAGGCACGCGATCGCTTGAGGGCCCGACGGGTGGGCGCAAGCCCGACCGCACCGGCATCTACCTCCACGTCTGCGTCCTCATCCGCCCCAGCGCCAGTGCCAGCGCTAGCCCCAGTCCCGAGGCCCGAATGGGCGCTCGCGCCGGCTGCGCGCGACGTTGCGCCGCGCTTTCGCTTTGGGCGTGCCCGGCTCACTCGTCGTCCACCTTGAGCACCGACAGGAAGGCCTCCTGCGGAATCTCGACGCTCCCCACTTGCTTCATCCGTTTCTTTCCTTCCTTCTGGCGCTCGAGCAGCTTTCGCTTTCGTGTGATGTCGCCGCCGTAGCACTTCGCCGTCACATCCTTGCGGTAGGCCTTCACGGTCTCGCGCGCGATCACGCGCGCTCCGACCGCTGCTTGAATGGCCACGTCGAACTGCTGACGCGGGATGATCTTCCGAAGCCGTTCAACCAGAAGCTTCCCACGCAAATAGGCGCGATCGCGATGCACGATGATCGACAGAGCGTCGATTCGCTCACCGTTGAGGAGAACGTCGAGGCGAACGAGGGGCGCCGCCGAGTAGCCCGAGAGTTCGTAGTCGAGCGACGCATAGCCTCGGCTGGCTGACTTCATCTTATCGAAGAAGTCGTACACGATCTCAGCGAACGGGAGCCGATACGTCACCAAGACTCGGTTTCGTGCCAAGTACTCGATGCCCACTTGAGTACCGCGACGGTCCTCGCAGAGCTTCAGAATCGCGCCCACATACTCTGCCGGGGTGTGGATCTTCGCCGTGACGATCGGCTCTTCGAGCTTCTCCATCTTGTCGGCCGGTGGGAGCTGAGCTGGATTGTCGATGGACTTCGTCTCACCGTCGTTCATCGTGGCGATGTAGATCGTGGTGGGTGAGGTGGTGATGAGCTCCGCGTCGAACTCGCGTTCGAGCCGCTCTTGCACGATGTTCATGTGCAAGAGCCCCAAGAAACCACATCGAAAACCGAAACCAAGCGCTTGGGAGGCTTCAGGTTCGAAGCTGAAGGCCGCATCGTTGAGACGAAGCTTCTCGAGCGCATCGCGAAGGTTCTCGTAGCCCGAAGACTGAATCGGAAAGAAGCCGGCAAAGACCATCGGCTTGACCGCTCGAAATCCGGGAAGAACCGGCGTATCGGGGCGCTCGGCCTCCATGACCGTGTCGCCTACGCGGGCGTCGCGCACGTCCTTGATCGCCGCCGCGAAAAAGCCGACCTCTCCGGCCGAAAGCTCGTTGATCGGCGTCGAATGGGGTGAGAACACGCCGATCTCGGTGACCTCGAAAGCCTTGCCCGGCTCCTGGCCGAAGGCGACCTGCATCCGCTTCCTCAGTGTTCCGTTCTTCACGCGAACGAGACAGATCACGCCTCGATAGGGATCGAACCACGAGTCGATCATCAAAGCCTGCAGCGGAGCCTCCGCATCGCCCTTCGGCGGCGGGAAGCGGGTCACGATCGCTTCCAAGAGCGCGTCCACACCCTGTCCCGTCTTGGCAGACGTCAACACCGCATCGTGTGCTTCGATGCCCACGAGCTCCTCGATCTCCTCCATGACTTCCTCGGGGCGCGCACTCGGGAGGTCGATCTTGTTGATCACCGGCGCGATCTCGAGATCCTGGTCGACCGCGAGGTAGACGTTCGCAAGGGTCTGAGCTTCCACGCCTTGGCTCGCGTCCACCACGAGCAACGCCCCTTCACACGCCGCGAGCGACCGCGAGACCTCATACGTGAAGTCGACGTGGCCGGGGGTATCAATGAGGTTCAGCTGATAGGTCTCACCATCTTGGGCTTTGTACGCCAGGCGAACGGCTTGCGCCTTGATGGTGATTCCGCGTTCGCGCTCGAGGTCCATCTTGTCGAGGAATTGCTCGGTGCTCTCGCGCTGAGACAGCGCGCCGGTCAGCTCGAGGATACGGTCGGCCAACGTGGACTTCCCGTGGTCGATATGGGCGATGATGGAGAAGTTGCGAATACGCTTCATCGGAGGTGCGGATGGGCCAATACAAGACGACTGAAGAGAAGAGCTAGCAGCTTTTTCGCGATTGCGCTCGAAGGAACATGCCCCGAGGCCTGCGGCCCCAGATCGGCCGGACGCGCACGTGCGTCATTAGTGGTTTTCGCGCAGACTTCGCGCGCAGACAGTTCTTCTGGCCGCCACGACACGCCCGCGCTAGGGTGCCGCCCATGAGCGCGAAACCATGGAAAGTGCTGGTCAGCGACAAGCTTGCCAAAGAGGGCTTGGCGGTCTTCGAAGCCGCCGAGGGGATCTCGGTCGATGTGAAGGTCGGCCTCACGCCTGATGAGCTCGAGAACATCATCGGGAACTACGACGCCCTCGCGATTCGAAGCGCAACCCAAGTGGACCGCCGAATCCTGACGGCCGCCCGGAATCTGAAGATCGTCGGTCGAGCAGGCATCGGCGTCGACAACGTGGACGTACCCGCCGCGAGCGAGCGCGGGATTCTCGTGGTGAACACGCCCGAGGGCAACGTCGTCACGACGGCGGAGCACGCCATCTCCTTGATGTGTGCTTTGGCGCGTCGAATCCCGCAGGCCACCGCGTCGATGAAGCAGGGCAAGTGGGAGAAGAACAAGTTCCAAGGCCGTGAGATGGCGGGCAAAGTGCTCGGCATCATCGGACTTGGCAACATCGGCAAGATCGTGGCCAACCGCGCCTTCGGCCTCAAGATGGAGGTCATCGCGTACGATCCGTACATCACGCCCGAGCGGGCTCGGGAGCTCGGTGTCGAGGCCGTCGAGCTCGATGCGCTGTTGACGCGCGCGGACTTCGTCACGCTGCACGTGCCGATGGTCGAAGCCACGAAGAACATCATCAGCAAGGACGCCATCCGGAAGATGAAGCCCGGTGCGTTCCTCATCAACGCCGCGCGCGGAGGCCTCGTCGATGAACGCGCGGCCGCCGAGGCCCTCAAGGAAGGCCACCTCGCAGGCGCGGCGTTCGACGTCTTCGTCGAGGAGCCGCCGGCCAAAGACAATCCTCTGCTCGGGCTCGACAACGTGGTTCTCACGCCCCACCTCGGCGCATCGACCGAAGAAGCTCAGGTCAACGTATCGGTCGCCGTGGCCGAACAGATCATCGAGTACCTCGTGAAGGGCGTCATCAAGAGCGCGGTCAATGCCCCGACGGTCTCCGCCGACCTGATGAGCACCCTCGGGCCGTACATTCGACTCGGGCGCAAGGCAGGCAAGATGGCGGCGCAGATCCACCAAGGCGGCGTGCGCGAGATCCGCGCGATCTACGCCGGCGATCTCGCAGAGCTTCCGATGGGTCCGGTCACCGCCGCTATGCTCGCCGGGGTCCTCGAAACGGCTTTGGCCTGCGAGGTCAACCCGGTGAGCGCGCCCTACATGGCCAAGGAGCGAGGCATCAACGTCGTCGAGGAACGCACGTCGCTCCCAACGGACTTCGCGCGAGCGATTGTTCTCAAGGTGCACGGCGGCGGCTCAAAGACGGAGATCGTCGGCGCCTTGTTCGGTGAGGACGAACGGATCGTGCGCGTGAATGGGACACATCTCGAGATCGTTCCCGAGGGTGCGATCTTGTTGACCCGCCACTTCGATCGCCCCGGCGTGATTGGGCGCATCGGGACCATCCTCGGCGAGGCGGGCGTCAACATCTCGCGACTCAATCTCTCGAAACGGGAAGAGGATTCGGGGCTCGCCGAGGCCGTCGTCTCGATCGAACGGCCGGTCACGCCAGAAGTCCTCAAAGCCATCGAAGCCCTCGACGGCATTGAGCGCGTCGTTCAGCTCAATCTCGATTGATTTGGCGTCGGTCGAGCCGGGCGTCCGCGCCCGGCCTTGTTTGCGAGGACGTTCAAGCTTGTTTGCGGGGACGTTCAAGCTGGAACGGCCACCATCGCTACAGGTGGCGCTGGCCCTCGCGAGGCGGGATCCGGGGCTGGCGGTGTTCCATGTCGTAGTCTTTACGGAGCGGATGCCCCTGGAACTCGTCATAGGTCAAGATCCGGCGAAGGTCCGGATGTCCTTCGAAGCGAATACCGTAGAGATCCCAGGCTTCACGCTCCATCCAGTTCGCTGACTTCCAGACGCTCATGACCGAAGGCACCGCCGGCTCGCCGTCTTCGAGTTCGACCTTCAACCGGAGGCGGTGGTTTCGCGACAGACTGTAGAGGTGATAGACGACCTCGAACCGGGGCGACTTCACGTTGAGATAATCGACTGCGGTCAGATCGGACAGCATCTCGAACGCACAGACGAGGTCCGTTCGCAAGAAGCTGCAGATCTCGACAAGCCGTTCGCCTCGAAGGACCACGGTTTCGTCGCCGTGCTCAGCATGCGTCCGCACGACTTCCGACGAGAAACGATCGACCAATCTTTCCAAAGCCTCTGCGCTCACAGCCTTTGCTCCATTCCGCGATCCGTGGCGATGCACGCAACCGCATCCATCCTAGGCGAAGCCGAGCGAAACAACCGCTGAGCGACGCCGCGCGAACTCACCGCTCAGCGACACACGCGCACCTCTGCACCTCTGCCTATTCACCCTCGTGCTCGCCAAACCCTCGTCAGTCCACAATGGGAAGAAGTGGACGTCGCTCTTCTTTGACCTTCTCTTGCAACATCATGATCGCGTCGAGAACGGCCTCCGGGCGCGGAGGACAACCAGGAATATAGACATCGACCGGAATGATCGTATCGATGCCCTGAACCGTCGCGTAGTTGCGGTAGAACCCACCGCTCGAAGCACAGACACCAAAGCTGATGACCCACTTCGGCTCGGCCATTTGCTCATAAACGGTTCGCAGGACGGGGGCCTGCTTGTGACTGATCGTCCCGACCACCATCAACAAATCGGCCTGCCGGGGCGAGAACCGCGGCAGCTCGGCGCCAAACCGCGCGTAATCATAGCGGGGCCCGGCCGTGGCCATGTACTCCATGCCACAACACGCGGTCACGAACGGATACTGGAAGAACGACCACCGCCGCCCCCAGTTGACCGCGTTCTGTACGGTCTCGTTCTTGTTCAGAAGTCGGCGGAAAAAACCCTCCGCCGCCTTCACGGTTGTCACCGCCGCTTCCTGACCTAAGAGCTTCTCGCTCGACATTCTGTCTCCTCAGCCCACGGCGCGCACGGCCTATTCCCAGTCGAGGGCGCCCTTCTTCCAGACGTACACGAGCCCGAGCACCAGCACCGAAGTGAAGGTAATCATGCTCCAAAACCCAAGCCAGCCGAGGTCCTTGAAGACCACAGCCCAGGGGTACAAGAAGACCACCTCCATATCGAAGAGGATGAACAACAACGCCACGACATAGAACTTCACAGAGATCCGCTGCCGGAGAGGTCTCTTGGCGATTTGCCCGCATTCGAAGGGCTGGTCCTTCAGCGGGTTGCGCGCCTTCGGACCGAGGACCGTCCCCAAAGTGTGGAGAAGACCTGCGATCCCGAGCGCAATGATCAAGAGAATTAGAAGCGTTCCGTAGCTGTGCACGCCGAGGTCGTGACTACCAGGATTCCCGGCCCTGAGCCAGCGCTATCACGACGCGCCCATCATTCCCCATCACCGTGGGTCTCATCCCTCGGCGGCTCAGAAGCGCGAAGACCGGCATACGTGGAAAAACTGGAAAGCCCAGGAAGACTCGAAGATCTCGGCGTCGAAGCCTCAGCCACCTGGCTCGGGAGCCGAACCTCGGCATCATCCTGCATCAAGACCCAATGCAGATCTGTCGAGACCGATGAGGAACCTTCGGGCCCCACACGCAGCGAAACAAACGCACTCGTCGTGCGCATTTCGGTCGGGATCGTTCCGATGGGCCGCCCGTCGACGAAGGCGACTTGCCCTCGAGGTTCCGTGATTCGAAGGCGAAAGGCTCGAGACACCTTCTCGAAATGGAGCCGCACCACCGAATCACCCCCGAGCTCAGGGCATCGAACCAAACGCGCCCCGCGCCCCCGTCCCGACCCCGGCCGAATGACGGCAGCACCCGGAATCCGGTGGCTCGGACCAGCCCCGATGTCGACCTCAACCCCCGTCAGGCTGCTCGCTTCCGGCGACGTGATCTCGATCGAGCAGGTCATCTCGGGAAGCGGAGTCAGCGCCACGCGAAGGTGCCCTCGCTGCGGCAGAGAAAGTCGGAGAGGTTCAAACCCCTTCGCGACAAGAAGGACCACGCCACCTTGCTCTGCGCCCACCAAAAAAGTGAGCGGCCCTCGTCCTAGGACCCGACCGTCCGCCTCAGAGACGACCAGCGCACTGGGCGGATCGACATCGAGGTGGAGCTCATTCACCTCCGGCTCGCTTACGACCGCCGCCACGTCACCGGCTTGATCGCCCGACCGTCCGAGCAAGGCCATGATGCCCGAGACAACCAAGAACAGAAGCGCCGCGACGACCACCCGTCCCGAGCGCGGAACGGCGGCGGCCGCCGCGAGCTCGACGTCGAGATCGTCGTCGCCTTCATCGACCTCAAGGGCCGCAGTGGCGCTCCGCCGTCCGAACGGCGCCGGACGCGGAATCCCGCGGTCATCCTCGCACCCAACCGATGCGGCCGGGTGTTTCGTGAGCGAGGCGTCCGGGGCGGACATCTCGCCCGACACGCCGTCGGACAGGGCGTAACCGTGGAAATATGCCCCGCGGGGATGGACGACGGCGCTCCAGGGGCTCTCGCCACTCGGGAGTACAGGCTCGGCCCAAGCCGCAGCGAGGGCTGCGAGTTCTTGCTCCGACCCAAGCCCGTCCGAAGGAAGCGCGTCCGAAGGCACCGCATCCGCGGGGCCCATGTGCTCGGCGGACCCCGACGGCAGCGCAGACGCGGGGACGGGCTCCTCCACAGCGGAGAACCGCGCCCCGACGATCGGATCGAACCCAGCATGTGGGCTCAAGCGGTCGATGACGGTGGGGCCAGCCAGCGACGACGCAAACTCGATGGCCGTAATGGCTTCGGATCCGGAAGCCGGTCGTGCACCGGGACGCGAGCCTCGCAGCAAACCCGCGAGCGCTCGCGTCGCCGCGGCGAGTGACGGGCGCCGATCGGGATCGGCCTCGGTCATCCGCGCCAGCAGATCAGCGAGGGACATCGAGATGCGCCGATCGTCGACGAGCTCGCCCAGCAAGGCCCCGAGTCGAAAGATGTCGCCGGCGGCGCCCACCCGTCCGGCGAGCCGCTCCTCGGGCGCCAGGCGCAGGGCAGCGACGCTCTCGTCCAACCAACCGACCGGAATGGCTATCGGGACGCCGAGAGGAACGATCGTTCCGTCAACCCCCTCACCTATCCAGAGGACCTCCTCAGTCAGGGTCGGATGGGCCCAGCCACGTTCGTGTCCGGCCGCGAGGACGGACGCCACTTTCAAGCCAAGTCCGATGACGTCACGCTCGGGCCATTTCAACGTGGCCGAAGATCCGGCGCCCAAAGGCGCGGGTCGCAAGACGGGCGGCGGCAGCAGCGGGGCACCGCTCGCCGGCCAAGGAAGAGCCCAAAACAGCACTCTGCCCAAGGCAGGCGTCTCCGCGTGACCGTGTGCGTGGACAATCGCCTCCCCGCTCGAAACGAGCTCCGCCGTTCGGCGAGCGACCGTCCGCTCAACCTCTCGCCGCGCGCCGTATTCGTGCTCGTTCAGGCAAGCCCGAAGCCGCGAGACCTGAAGCAGCCGCCGGGCGCCACCCGCATCGTACGCGTCGAAGAACAGCGTTCCCGGTCCGCGCGCGACCAGGGCACGAACCTCGAAAGGCCCGACTCGTTCCCACCTTTCCCGCGCCTCGGACCGGTCGACCATCTCAACGCTTTCGTCCGATTCGACGCCGACGTCGGGCCCCTCGCACACGGAAGCATGGCGCACCTCTTCCTCCGCCTGGGCCGTATCGCGCGCCTTCGAATCGGAGGCGTGATCGCCGCTGAAGTCCTCGGACCGCGCGTCCGAGATCTGGTTTTGTTGCGAAGCCGACACTCGAGACTCTCCGTTAGTGCGCTACGGACCTGAGGACCATCCGTCGGATGGCCATCGTAATTTCGTACAGGTGCTTCCACGACCGTCGCCAACGTTGACTTGAAGCGGCTGCTTCAATAGGAGGACCCGGGGTCACGAGAGTTCGAGGGAAACCATGGCGTTCGACTTTGCACAGGTCCTCATCTTCACGCTCGTCGCGCTCGGATTCGTCTTCGTGGCGCTGAGCCTCGCGCGCTGGGTGTCACCGAGATTCCCAAGCAAAGACAAGGGAGACACGTACGAATGCGGAGAGCGCCCTCAAGGACCGGCTTGGTTTAATTTCAACCCACGGTTCTACGTCGTCGCCCTCATTTTCGTCGTCTTCGACGTCGAGATCGCGCTGACCTTCCCGATTGCTGCCGCATTCCGGAGCTGGATGCTGAATGGGGCCGGGTGGCTCGCCTTCGTCGAGCTTCTCTTCTTCACGGCCATCTTGGTCGCCGGCCTCGCCTACGCCTGGCGCAAAGGTGACCTCGAGTGGGTCAAATCAGCAAAGGAATGACGAGGACAACGACGAATGCAGCCTCAGATCTCCACACGGCGGCTCAAAGGAGTCATCCGATGACGAACGACAACAGCCTCATGGCCGGTGACGAAGGTATGGTCGTGCTGTCCAAGCTCGACAGCCTCATCAACTGGAACCGAAAGTCCTCGATTTGGTATCTGCTGTTTGGCCTCGCGTGCTGCGGCATCGAGCTCATGCAGACCGGTGGGCCCCGGACCGACCTCGACCGGTTCGGAGGCATCCCGCGCGCAACACCGCGTCAAGCGGATCTCATGATCGTGGCCGGCACGTTGACCTACAAGATGGCCCTGCGGGCCAAACTCCTCTACGACCAGATGCCCGAACCTCGATATGTGATTTCGATGGGCGCCTGTGCCACGTGCGGTGGCCTGTTTCAGCTCGCCTATTCCGTGTGCAAGGGCGTCGATAAGATCATTCCCGTCGATGTGTACGTTCCTGGTTGCCCGCCGCGTCCCGAGGCACTCACCGAAGGCTTCATGCGCATCCAGGACAAGATGATGCGCGAGCGATGGGCGGCGAAGCTGAGCGGCCGAGTCCTGGGGTGACGTGAGCCTTCGCGGGTGACCGCCTCTCGAGTGAAGGGATGATATACGCGTCTCGTAAGAAACGCGATGAAGGTGAGCGATGGCTGCTTCGAAACAAGAACCCGTCCGAGCAAAGTCTAAGACCCGCGAGCCTTCACGGGCCATACACGCGCGCATCGAAGCACGCTTTGGCGAAGGCGCGGTTGCTTTGGAGGACGCCGTCGATCCGGTCACGCTCGTCCGAGACCCCAAACAACTCATCGAGGTCATGTCATTCCTCAAGACGGACCCCGAACTGGCCTTCGACTTCTTGCGTTCCGTGACCGGCACCGATTGGCCGAAGCTAGGCTCCATCGAGTCCGTCTATCACTTGTACAGCTATCAAACGGGTCAAGCGCATGTGGTCAAAGTCCGTGTCCCCCGCGCGCGCCCCGACGTGCCCTCCGTGGAGCGCCTTTGGCCCACCGCGAACTGGTTCGAACGGGAAGCCTTCGACCTCGTGGGCATCCGCTATCTCGAGCACAGCGACCTGCGCCGCATCATGCTGCCAGAAGACTGGATTGGTCATCCGCTCCGCAAAGACTACGTCGAACAGCCCGACTACCACGGCATCGGGACGACGCGCGCTTCCCCGCTCGATGCATTTGCCGAGCTCGATCGGGCACGCCGTGCGCTCCGCGAGGCCCGTGGTGAAGCACCGCCCCCCGTTCGAACGTCACCCATCACACCGCCCGAAGGGTGGGTCGACCCGAAAGCAAAGAAGGCCGAAGCCAAAACAAAGCCGGCATCGAAGCCGGAGGCCGGCTCCGACGCCGGGGACGCGAAAGGTGATGCATGAGCACCAGCGCAAACACCAGCACGAAACAAGGCACGATCTCAGGCTCGAGCACGGGGTCAGGCTCGAGCACCGGAGCGAGTCGTGCAGAGAATTCTGCGGGTACGCCGCGTGAAGAACACATGCTGCTCAATATGGGGCCTCAACACCCATCCACGCACGGCGTCATCAATCTTCGCGTCGAATCCGACGGTGAGATGATTCTGCGGGTGACTCCAGAGGTTGGCTACCTCCACCGCTCGATCGAGAAGATCGCCGAAAAGGTGAGCTACAACGGCTTCATGCCCTACACCGATCGGGTGGACTACGTCGCGGCGATGACGGCCAACGAAGGGTACGCGATGGTCATGGAGCGCATCCTGGGGCTGGTCGATGAGGTCCCGCGGCGCGCGTACTACCTTCGCGTCATTGCGAGCGAGCTCTGCCGCATCGCTTCTCACCACGTGGCCACCGGAACCATGGTCATGGACGTCGGCGCCTACTCCCCGTTCCTTTGGTGGCTGCGAGAACGTGAAGCGATCAACGACTTCATGGAGGCGCTGTGCGGCGCCAGGCTCACCTACAATTACATGCGGATCGGCGGGGTCATGGCTGACCTTCCGCCGGGGTTCGATCGGCGCGTGATTCGGTGGCTCGACCACTTCGAACCAAGCATCGATGAATTCAACCGCGCCGCATCCGAAAACAAGATCTACATCGAGCGGCTCGCGCATCTCGGCGTCGTGGACCGCGACATGGCCATCGCCTGGGGACTCGCTGGCCCCAATCTTCGCGCAAGCGGCGTCGACTTCGACGTCCGCAAGAATATTCCTTACTCCGTCTACCCCGAGCTCGAGTTCGACGTGCCGGTCGGCCGTGGCTGGTGCGGAGAAGTCGGCGACAGCTACGACCGGTACTACGTCCGCATCCTCGAGATGAAGGAGAGTTGCCGGATCCTCCGGCAAGCCCTCGAAGGCATCCCGGAAGGTGACACCATGGCCAAGGTCTCGCGAAAGCTCAAGCCGGAGCGCGATGAGGCCTACGCCCCGGTCGAATCGGCACGCGGCGAGATGGGCTACTACGTCGTCACCGATGGGGAAGAGAACGCCTATCGTCTCAAGGTTCGAACCGGCAGCTTCACCGCGACCCAAATCATGCAGGCACTCGGCGCCGGGGTTTTGATCGCCGACCTCGTCGCGCTCTTCGCCTCGTTCGACGTCGTCGCGCCGGAGCTCGATCGATGAAGGTCGACGAAGGCCGACGAAGATAGGTGAAGATGGATGAAGATCGGTGAGCTGAACGCGTTCGGCGCGTTTCACGAAACGGACCAGACCAGCGAGAACGGTGTATAGGACACTAGGAGACCACGATGAACCCGGACCTGCTCGTCCAAGACCCCGCCCCCCTCGACCCCGCGACGCGTCTGCCCGCGCTTCAGGAGGTGGCTGACCGATTCATCCATCATGTCCTTGGCGTGAGCAGCTCGAGCTGGGCCTATACGCAGCTCGTCTACGCCCTTTTCATGTTGGCAGCGAGCCTCGTCGTCTTCGCCTTCGCTCTCCACTTCGCCGGTCTTTTCATCTTTTTCGAGCGGCGCATCGCGGCGCGCATGCAGTCACGCGTAGGACCGAACCGCGTGGGCCCAAACGGATTCATTCAGTGGGCCGCCGACGGCATCAAATGCCTCTTCAAAGAAGACCTCGTACCTCAAGACGCCGACCCGCGGCTATTCCGGCTCGCCCCGTATTTCGTCGTCGCCGGAATGTTGATGGCTTTCGCGGCCATGCCGTTTTCGAGCGCACTGATCGCCACCGACATTGGCATTGGCATCTTGTTCGTCCTCGGCGTCACGTCGTTGGTCGTGATCGGTCTGCTGATGGCGGGTTGGGGTTCGAACAGCCGGTGGGCCCTTCTCGGCGGAATGCGCTCCGTAGCCCAGGTTGTCTCGTATGAAATCCCAGCTGGAATCGCGGCCATGACGGCCGTCGTCATGGCCGGTTCGTTGTCGATGCAGGATCTGATTCGAGCTCAAGGCGGGGCCCCGTGGGACTGGGCGGTCGCGGCGTCACCCTTCACGCTTGGCGCCTTCGTGATCTTCTTTGTCGCGCAGTTGGCGGAAGGCAACCGGACGCCCTTCGACCTCCCGGAGGCGGAATCAGAGCTCGTCTCCGGCTACAACACCGAATACTCGGGCATGCGTTTTCTCATGTTCTTCTTGGCGGAGTTCGCCAACGTGTGGGTACTCGCAGCGGTCGTCGTCGCGCTGTTTCTCGGCGGATGGCAGATTCCGTTCGGCGAGCAAGCGCTCGACGGCACGTACCCCGCCTGGATTGTTCAAGACCAGATGACGGGCATCATTTTCGCGGTTCTCACCGTTCTTGGTGCCATTCCGTTTCTCTGGCTCGCTCGAGCCCTCACCAAGGCACGTGCCGCCGCGCGAGCCGCAATCGACCGAGCCGCGATTCCGCCCCGCAACGAGGCCACGGGTCACCCGGTGTTTCGCGGCGTGCTCAAGCTCTCCCTGGATGGCACGATCGCGTTCTCATGGCTCGCCGGACTGGGCCTCGCTGTGCTCACGGTCCTCCAGTTCACCGCGCCCTTCGACGCCCAGGTCCAAGAGATCACGGGTGTCGCATGGCCTGCGATCCGCCAGCCGATGGCGCTCAATGGGCTCCAGCTCGGGATCTTCACGACGAAGACGCTCGCGGTGGTCTTTGTCATCATCCAACTCCGCTGGACGCTTCCCCGCGTTCGCGTCGACCAGATGATGGCCTTGTGTTGGAAGTACCTCGTACCGCTGAGCCTCGTGTGCATGATCGGCACGGTCGCGTGGGAGCTCGTCGTCTACAGTTTCAGCCTGCTTGGCCTCATCATGCGCCTCTTCATGACCGTCGTCGCTGCGTTCGTCGTTTTCCGCTACGTGGTAAAGACGCGACGCAACTACCTGGCCGACAAGGAGAACTTCGAGGTTTGGCGAGACGAGACACCCTGGTATCCTCCGTGGAAGCTGGTTTAGATCCCCTCTGGCGAGTTCGCGAAGCACCCCAAGAAAGAGTTCCAAGATTCATGTCGGCGACATTCAAGGAATACATCGACCATATTCGGACCGCGACAACTTCGATCTTCGAGGGCATGTCGGTGACGATGAGCTACATGTTTCGTCGACCGTCGACCGTGCAGTATCCGGACCGAATCCCGAAGCCCATTCACGAAACGCTCCCCGCTCGATATCGCGGATTCCTTGAAGTCGACGCGGACATCTGCACCGCCTGCCTAGCCTGCGAGCGCGCGTGTCCCATCAACTGCATCAAGATCGATGCCGAGAAGGACAAGGAGACGCGACGCCTCGTGATGAGTCGGTTCGACATCGACATCGCGAAGTGCATGTTTTGTGGTCTTTGCAGCGAGCCTTGCCCAACCGGCGCGATCGCGCACACGCCCCACTTCGAGGCCTCCACCGCGTTCGTCGAGAACTTGGTCTTTCGCTTCGTGCCCGAAGACGGTGCAGTCGAAGCCTTCAAGCCGATCAAAGGCTACGACGCGCCGCGCGCCCGGCGGGGCCAGGTCCTCGAAGCCATGGGGCTCGTTCACACGGCCGCGAAGGCCCGCGCCTTTCGGTCTCCGCCCGCGGACCTCCCGCGTGTTCGCGCGCCTGAGGTTCCACCGCAACCGGAAGACAAGAGCACATTCGATCCACCGCAAGAGGCCACATCAAAGCACGCGGCGCGCGCCATAGGCCTCGACCGCAACCAAGTTTCAGATCTCCTCATGGAGGTGATGGCGGGCACGGATTGCGGGCTGTGTGACTGGCCCACGTGTCGCCAATACACGGACGCCCTCGCCGGCGGCGAGGACCCATCGCCGACGAAGTGCGCACCGGCCGGCCCAGAAGGGCGCTTCGAAGCCCAGGCCATCCTGCTCGCCTGGCGCACCGGCAAGGTCGAGGGATAGCAAAGACCGGCGCACGCAAGCTTGTCATCCGGCCTCCAAATGCCTACGCTCGATGGGTCATGGTGCGCGAAGGATGGTTGCCTCGTTCGACCTCGATCGCGAAGCGTTTCGCGACGATGGGGGTCGTCCTCTTCGGCCTCGTCAGCCTCGTGACCATCGGAACCGTAGGCACTTTCCGTGTCGCAAGTGCCGGGCCATGGGAGGATCTCATGGGTCAGGGCGAGCCGAAGATATGGACCGACCCCAAAGGACGGTTCGACCTCGACCTCCCCGATGGTTGGCATCCCAAAACCGACCCGGACCAACCCCAACTCGTCGTGTTCTGGCGCCGCCATCCTGACCGCGGCTACGTCGCGAAGGTCAGCGTTGAGATTCGAAGCCTTCCCCCGCGGGTGCACGTGAACCACTTCGACGCGCGCGTCGAAGAAGAGATGAAGGCACAGTCACCGGGTTATGCTTTGATCGAAGCCGACACCCCAACCATCTCGGGCGTAAAGGCGCGCCGCCGCTTTTTCACGTACCGAGAGCGGAACAACGCAGAGCTGAAGAACGAGGTGGTCCAAGCCACGTTCATCATCGGCCAGCGCGGGTTCGTTTTGACACTCGAGACAGCGCTCGGGGCGCGCGGTGTATTCTGGGAGGACTTCCTGCGCATGGAGGCCGGTTTCTCGGGACGCGCCCCGGGAGACGAGTCCATGATCCGAAAGAATCCCCGTCGCATCAAGAGCGGAGAGATGGTCAATCCTGACGCAATCAAGTATTGAGGCCGCCGATGCTCATTGTCGTCGACGTCGGCAACAGCAACATCACGCTGGGTCTCTACGACGACCAACGCCTGTGCCACTGCTGGCGGATGGAAACCGTCGCTACCCGCACCGACGACGAGTATGCGCTCCTCCTCAAGCTCCTCCTCCAAGAGGCCGGTCATCCAAACAGCGTCGTCGATGGCGTCATCATCGCATCGGTCGTCCCCGCGCTGACGAGAACGATGGAGAAGCTGACCGCGCGACTCTTCGGCGTCGCGCCGCTCGTCGTCGGTCCGGACCTCACAACCGGCATGCCCGTCCTCTACAATTCGCCCAAAGACGTCGGCGCCGACCGCATCGTCAACGGCGTCGCCGCGTTCGCGCGATTCAAGGCCGCGTGTATCGTCGTCGATTTCGGCACCGCCACGACGTTCGACGCCATCACGGCCAACGGCGAATACGCCGGCGGTGCGATCGCCCCGGGCATCTCGATCTCGATGGACGCCCTCTTCCGCCGCACAGCGAAGCTGCCCCGGGCCGAGTTCACGCGCCCCGACCAGGTCATAGGCCGGAGCACCATGGAGTCGATCCAAGCGGGGACCTACTTCGGCTACGTGGGCCTCGTCGACGGCGTCGTGCGGCGCATGCTCACCGAGTTGGGCGCCAGACCGGAGCACGTCGTGGCGACGGGGGGCCTGGCGCCGCTCATCGCTCGCGAGACCGCCACCATTCCCGAGGTCGATGAGACCCTGACGCTCGAAGGTCTTCGGCTGCTTTACGTACTCAATGTCGACGCTCGGCGAGCCCGTCGACCGGCCCGCTGACGGCCCCGTCCTGATCTCGCCCCGGGGCAAGCAAAGGCACGTGCCACGATCGGGATTGCTTGACCGTCTTTCGGCGGGCGGCTAGCTTCCCAACCTCACCGGAGCGCCTGTCACGCGCCGGCGGTCGGCCCCGAGGGGCTGCCATGACGAGAGGGGATCACAGCTCCATGAAAGTCTTCGAATCGAAGGATATCCGTAACGTAGGGCTCATCGGGCACAAAGCCTGCGGGAAGACGTCGGTCGCCGAAGCCGCCCTTTGGTCGGCGGGCGAGAACAACCGCTTGGGGCATACGAACGACGGAACGTCCGTGCTCGATTTCGAAGACGAGGAGCACAAGCGCGTCATGAGCGTCGGTGTTTCGGTGGGATCTTTCGAATGGGCCAAGGCGAAGATCAACCTCCTCGATACGCCGGGCGACGGCAACTTCCTCAAGGATACGCGGGTCGCGATGCAAGCAACCGACGGTGTGGTCTGCGTCGTCTCGGGCAAAGATGGCGTTGAACCCATGCACGAGCGCGTGATGGGCTGGGCGCAAGAGCTCAAGCTCGCGCGCGCCATCTTCATCTCAAAGATCGACGCCGAGAACTCGGACTTCCAAAAGGCGCTCACCGACGTCAAAGAGAACCTCTGCAAGGAGGCGACCGCACTCCAGATCCCGATCGGCGCGGAGAGCGCATTCAAAGGGGTCGTCGACCTCCTCCACGAACGCGCCCATCTGTTCAAGGATGGCGACAAGGGCGAGTTCGAGGAAACAGACATCCCTGCCGACTTCAAGAGCCGAGCCGACGAGGCCCGCAATGCCCTCATCGAAGACATTGCGGCGGCCGACGAGTCGCTGATGGAGAAGTACTTCGAAGGCACGCTCACGCCCCGCGAGATCATCGAGGGGCTCAGCAAGGCCATGGCCGAGGGCGCGATCGTGCCCGTCCTGTGTGGCTCGGGCACGACGAACCGCGGCGTCCGCGAGCTTCTCGACTTCGTGGTCGAGAGCTTCCCGAACCCGCTCGCGCGCGCCGCATGGCCGGGCCGGCTAGACGACACGCCGAGCGAGCGCCCCGCGGATCCGAACGGACCAGCGACGGGCCTCGTCTTCAAGACGATGGTCGATCAACACGCCGGACGCATCTCGGTCATCCGAGTCCTCTCCGGTTCATTGGTGTCCAATACCGAGCTTCACAACGCCGGCAAGCGCTCCACTGAGCGACTCGGAACGCCGCAGCGCGTCGTGGGCAAGAAGCTCGACGCCATCGAACGCGCGCCCACCGGGGACATCTTCGCCGTCGCGAAGTTGAAAGATGTCCATACGGGCGACACACTCAGCGCCGACGGATGGAAGGCCGACACCGTCAAGCTGTCGCCGCCGCTTATCGCACGCGCGCTGTCGACCTCCGACAAGGGCGCAGAGGACAAGATCACCGACGCCCTGCGACGGATCGTCGACGAAGATCCCGGCCTGGTCGTCGGCCGCGACGAGCAAACGGGCGAGCTCCTGTTGTCCGGCTCTGGCCAGCAACACATTGAGGTTGCGGTCGAGAAGATGAGCCGAAAGTTCGGGGTCAAATGCGAACTCCGGATCCCGCGAATCCCTTACCTCGAGACCATCACGGCGCCCGTGAAGAACATCGAAGGCAAGCACAAGAAGCAGACCGGAGGCGCAGGCCAGTTTGGTGTGTGTTTCTTCGACCTCTTCCCCGCCGAGCGCGGGACGGGATTCCAGTTCGACGACGAAATCGTCGGCGGTGCGATCCCGCGCCAGTTCATTCCCTCCGTCCAGAAGGGCATGGAGCGATCGCTCGCGCGAGGATTCATTGCCGGATATCCGCTCACCGACCTTCGCGTGCGGCTTTTCGACGGCAAATATCACCCCGTCGACTCCAAAGACGTCGCCTTCCAGATGGCCGGCGCAAAGGGTTTGAAATCAGCCATTCCGAAGGCTCGACCGGTACTTCTCGAGCCCATCATGCAGATGGAGATCGTGGTGCCCGAAGAGAACATGGGCGACGTCATGGGTGATGTGAACACAAGGCGCGGCCGGGTATTGGGGTCCGAGACCCAGGGGAAGTACACGGTTGTCAAGGCCCAGATGCCCCTCGCCGAGGCGCAGACCTTCGAAGCGAGCCTCCGAGCCATTACCCAAGGGCGAGGCGCATTCACGATGGAGCACGGGCACATGGAGCAGGTTCCGCCCCATGCCCAAGAGAAGATCATCAAAGAATCGGGCTTCGTGGCATCCGACGAGGACGAATAGCCCTCGGCCGTCGGCCGTGGCATATACGCAGACAGCATGAGCGACACGCCAAACGAGGCGCCCTGTCCAATTCCTTTCGAGCAACGTCATCAGGCGGTACAGCGCGTCACCGGACCTTCGACGCCCGCCCCCATGAAGTTGATGGCGGCCAAGGGCATGGCGCCCATGGCGCCTCGCGAGTTGGCGACGGCGCAGTTCGTGCTCACCTTCGACGCCGACCCCAAGGTTGCCGAGACCGCACGCAACAGCCTTCAGGCCCTCGACGAACGCATCGCCAACGCGGTCCTTCCTGACAAGTCGGCCGAGCCGAGCGTCCTCGGCTACCTCGCGGAAGTCCTCGCTGAAAACGACAAGTATGCGGAGAAGCTGCTCCTCAACCCGACGACGCCGACCCTCGCGTTCGTCGAGGTTGCGCGGCGCGGCTCAGAGGCCGTCTGCGAGCTCATCGCGAACAACCAGGCCCGCATCCTCGAGTGCCCCGAGATCGCGCGCGCACTCACGACCAACGCGAAGGCGCTCCGATCGACGGTCGACCGCGTGGTCGACTTCCTCGTGCGCAACAGCGTGGTCCTCGAAGACTCTCGGGAGTTCGAGGAGGCGTTCTTTCGCCTGACCGGCGAGGAACGCTTGAAAGCCGCGAGTGCAATCGACATTCCGCTGGAGCTGATCGATGAGTCGCTCCTCACTGCGGAGCAGCGCGCGCTGCTGGGCGAACGGCGCCTGATCGACGAAGATGATGAAGGCGAGGACGATGAGGGCGGCTCCCTCAGCCTTGAGCAACGGATCCGCGCCATGACCGCCGGAAAGAAGATCGCGCTCGCCTCCAAGGGGAACAAGCAGGCGCGTTCGATCCTCCTCCGAGACACCAACCGACTCGTCGCCCTTGCGGCCGCGACTTCGCCCCTCATCAACGAGAGCGAAATCGTAACGATCGCGCAATCACGAAGCGTTCATCAGGACGTCATTGCGCACATCTGCCGAGACAAGAAGAACAACTGGGTCCGAAACTACCAAGTCAAAGTCGGGCTGGTCAGCAATCCCAAGACGCCGCTTCCCGAAGCGATGAAGCTTCTCCCCCACCTTCAAAAGAAGGACATCAAAACGGTCGCCAAGTCCCGAAACGTCCCGATCGGCGTCCGGAACCTCGCCATCAAGATCAACAAGAGCAGCGGGGGCTAACGCGCCGCCCCCGCCCGAGCCAGGACCTGAGCCCGAGCCAGGACCTGAGCCCGAGCCAGAAGCTGAGCCTGACCTCGAATGGAGATCTTTGAATTTGCCCAGACGCTGCTGTTCAGCGGTCGACTCGAACATAAGCTCCTCGACCCCGGTCAGATCACCGATGGGAACCCGGGGCGCGCCTTCGCGCCCCCGGCTCAGCCTACCCGCGCACCAGAGCTCGCGTTCCGTTCGAGGGAAATCAAGGCCGCGCCCTTTCCACGCCTTCGGGATCTTGAACGGGCCGAGTCAACCAAGATTGCGCTTCATCATTTCGCGAACCACGAACTCCTCGCGATCGAACTCATGGCCCTCGCTCTCCTTCGATACGTCGACGCACCGACGGCCTTCCGCTTAGGCCTCGTCGAAACGATCCGGGACGAGCAAGAACACCTTCGCTTGTACATCGAGCGCATCGCCAGTTTGGGCGGCGCTTTGGGCGAATATCCTCTCAACGGATTCCTCTGGCACTCGATGTCGAACATCGAGACGCCCCTCGCGTTCGTGGCCAGCATGAGCCTCACCTTCGAGCAAGCGAACCTCGACTACGCAGACGACTTCCGCCGCGCGTTCGCGCGGGTGGGTGACGAGGCCAGCAGTGCGATCTTGAAGCGGATCCTAAGGGACGAGATCGGACACGTACGCTTTGGAACGCGTTGGCTGAATGTCTGGCGTACGCCAGACGAAGACGACTGGGCAGCCTATTTGCGTGCGCTTCCGTCGAACTTGAGCGCGCGGCGGGCCCGAGGTCCAAGATTCCTGGTCAGCGCGCGGCGCGCCGCTGGACTCTCCGACCGCTTCATCGAGGAGCTCCGCGTCTTCAGCCATACACGCGGGCGTCCACCGCGCGTGTTCGTCTTCAACCCGACCTGCGAAGACGACATCGCCCGTGCGACGCGGAGCGGGTCCACGCACTCGCCGAAACAAACAGCCGCGCTCGATGCGCTCAAATCCGATCTCGCCCCCCTCATGATGTTCCTCGCCGACGAATCCGATGTCGTCGAGGTGCCTCGTCGTCCGAGCAACGCGCACCTCACGCACCTCATCCGCGCCGGTTTCACGCTGCCGGAGTTTCGGGAACCGGATGCACCCTGGCCGGAGTCGAAGATCGCTGCGCTCGTCCCATGGGGCGTCTCCCCTCACCTTCGCACCAACGCCTCACGCTGGCCGCCCGCGGCCACGCCACTTCCATCATTCGACGAGGCCCGGGCCTTCTCGAAGCTCTCGGCGGCCACCTGGCTGCGGTCGTTCCTTGACGACAACCCGGACTGCCGTCACCTCTTCGGCGACGCCAGCGAAGTGGGGAACGCCGCATCGACGTTCGATGAAGTCGTGTCCGTCGCCCAGGCATTCTGGGCCCGCGGACAACGCGTCCTCATCAAAGCCCCGTTCTCTTCCAGCGGTCGTCACCGCATCGTCCTGGCCACCCCCGCCGCCCTCTCCGCTCCGACCGCACGCGCCTTCATCGAGCGTCATCTCGGTCATCTCGGTCATCTCGAAACAACCGTCGAGCACAAGGAGCCCATCGACCGCGCTGAACTCGCCAACCCTGTTGAGCGCGCCGACCATACCCAACGCGTTGACCGAGCGCTTCTCATCGAGCCGTACCTCGACCGCGTTATGGACTTGTCTTTGACCTTCTTCGTCACGCCGCAAGGCACCGCGCATTCGGTCGAACTCACCCGCTTTTTCACAAGCCCAAGCGGCCGCTACCTGGGTCATCGCCTCGGCTCCAGCTCCGCGTTCTTCGATGCCCCCACCTCCCTACTGCGCGATCTTCAGGTCTCAGCAAAGAAGGACGAGCAATTCGACCGCCGCCTCGGTCGGGTCGCCCAATACGTCGCACACCAGCTTGCCTTGCTCGGGCACGAAGGTCCGGCCGGCGTCGACGTGCTCGTCCATCGCGCCGAAGACGGACGTCACATCGTCAAACCCATCGTCGAGGTCAACCCGCGATTCACCATGGGGCACATCGCGCGCGCGCTCGCTGGGCGCCTCGCCCCCGGGCAGATCGGCGAGTGGCGACACCTTCGCGTGCGTGATCTCAAAGACGCTGGCCTCGCGCCGCCGCCCGTCCTGGCCCAGGAACTCGAGCGCGCCTTTCCGCTGACCCTCGCGCCCGCCGCCCCACGACGACTCGCCTCCGGGGTCGTGTTCACGAACGACCCCGAACAAGCGACCGCCATCCTCTCCGTCCTCGCAGTGGGGCCCCCATGCATCGAGCACCTGACCGCGATCACATCCCTTGCTTCGCTGACAACGTGACCCATTCGAGGCGTGACGTTTGTGCGCGAAGCCAGTGATCGGCGAGGACGAGCGCCACCATGGCCTCCGCCATCGGGACAAAGCGAGGCAGCAAACAGGGATCGTGGCGCCCCTTCGTTCTCACCGTCGTCGCTCGGCCGTCTCGGTCGACCGTCGGCTGCTCACGCGAAAGGCTGCTCGTAGGCTTGACCGCGGCCCGCACGACGATCGGCATCCCCGATGAGATCCCGCCCAGCATGCCTCCGTGGCGATTCGTCACCGTTCGAACCTGACCCGACGCCTCGGTTGTGAAGACGTCGTTGTTCTCGCTCCCTCGAAGCTTGGCGACCCCGAACCCCTCGCCATATTCAACCCCGAGAACCGCGGGAAGACTGAAGAGTCCTTTCGCGAGATCGGCCTTCAACTTGTCGAACACCGGCTCGCCCAATCCAGGCGGGACCCCGGTCGCCACGACCTCAGCCACACCGCCCACGGAATCCTCCGCCTTCTTGAGTTGCTCGATGAGGGCCACCATTTCGAGCGCCACCGCCGCATCCGGGCACCGCACGAGATTGGGCCCGCCGTCCGGCAACTGCTCGACCATTGTCAGGGACACAGCCGCCGGATCTTCGATGTGCGCGACGAGCGACCCTATCTGCCGAACATAGCCGACCACTCGCCCCCCGAAGGCCTCACCGATCAGCTTCTTCGCGACCGCGCCCGCAGCCACACGGGCCGCCGTTTCTCGCGCGCTCGCACGCCCACCGCCGCGGTGATCACGAACGCCGTACTTCGCCTCGTACGTGTAGTCCGCGTGCCCGGGTCGATAGGTCGACGCGAGGTTCGCATAATCTCGCGAACGTTGATCCCGGTTTCGAATTTCGATGGCAATACTCGTACCCGTCGTGCGTCCCTCGAACACACCGCTCAAGATTTGAGCCTCATCCGGCTCATCGCGTTGGGTCACGAGATGGCTCTGCCCCGGGCGACGGCGCGCGAGATCGACCGCGAGATCCGCCTCCGTCAGCGCCAAACCGGCCGGGCAGCCATCGATGATCACCACGTTCCCGTGCCCGTGAGACTCACCGGCGGTCGTGATTCGAAAAACAGAGCCGAACGTATTCCCCGCCATACTCTTCTCCCGAGCCTCGCCCGAGGAGGCTTGCTCAGCTTACCGCATCGTCCGTCTTCGGCCCAGCGACGCGCGGACCTACGTTCGCGGCCCGGGCGTCGTCCACGCCCTCGCGCGCGCCCACCGAGGTCGTCGAAAGCGCCTGAGCGGCAGGCAGAGCGGCGGAGGTCGGCAAGGTTCTGGTTCGGGCGACAAAGGCCTTCGCTTCGCCTGCGTTCGGCTCTGCGTTCGGCTCCGCCTGCGCTTTCGTCGCTTGCGTGGGCTTCGTCGCTTTCGTCGGCTTCGTCGTTTTCGTCGGCTTCCTCGCTCTCGTCGGCTTCGCCTGCTTCGCCTGCTTCGCCTTGTCACGATGCTTGAGGACCATCCGCGTCGCAACCCATGTAGTGGCGATGCCAAGCACAGCAGCCTTCGTCGGGCTGAGAAGAGCGCCTCCGCCGCGACCGATCCAGCGGAGTTGCGACGCGGCATCGAGCACACGCGCCTGCCGCGCGAACCCGCGAACCTCTGAAAGCGGGACGTCTCGGAAATGCTCCGCGATGTCCGCGATCAGCGTCGCGTACCTCTTGAGGTTCGCCGGCAGCTGCGCCTCCAACGTCGCCGGGTTCTCGAAATGGGCACGAATGCCATGCAAGAGCTCGCTGTTTCGAATGGGAATTCGGTCCACCCCCAGATGTTCCATCCCCCCAAAAGCCCACTCCGTCACCGCGCCTGCATCCTCCGCGAGCGCGCGCAACGAGATGTCCGGCCGCCGGAACGGGACTCGGCGAACTCGAAGCTCAGCGGGAAGTTTCTGCGCCTCGTCATAGAGCGCGCGCAGCATCGTCTTTCGATGCGCGCCGACCATCCCCAGACGTTCCGCCAACTCGACCGGGATCTTGCCGTCTCGACAGTTCGCGAGGTCGATGAACGCCTGCACGCCGACGCGAACGGGCGGGAACTCCTTCCCGCCCGACTGGAGCGTGACCTCCAAGACTCCAGGCGCACCGTTTCGATGAGCGACGCCTCTAATGAAGCTGAGGATGTGCTCGTCGAGCGCGCCCGCGCCCGCGACGTCATTCGGCGCTGCGCCGAGGTTGACGTATCGCGTCGGCCCCGCACGTCGCGCGGCCTCCCGCATCCCAGCGACCGGGCGGAGGAAAAGACTCCCCGGCTCGAGCACGGCATCCACTGCGGCCCCGGTCCGACGAAATGCGCCGGCGGCCCAGCGCCGCACGGCACTCGCCTCAGGCGCGGAAGCCTCGAGGACCCCCCGCGCAACCTGTTCCGCCGGCTCCGCCGTATACCCAGCCATTTCTACGACGGAATACGGCCGCCTCCGCGTCCACTGCTGTCGAGCGGCGTGAGCCATCCCAGCGCCGGCCATCCACATGAACGGGAGATAGGGCACGCTCTTTCCGAGCGCGACGTCGAGATTCCCGCGCTGAAGCTCATAGCCAATGTCGAGCCCAAACCCAGTGGGCGAGCTGAACGCCGTGAACATCGCCAACAGGTCGAGCCACCTTCGCCACGTCGTCTCCAAGTCGCCGTGGGCCTCTTCCCGCTCGAGCGGCGTCTCTGCGACATGTCCTTTGACCAGCGCCTTCGCCGACTGGACGGCTGGCGACACCCACAGATCGTAGCCGATCAGCGTCGACATCATATGCTGAAAGAGCACGTAGCTCGCGATCGACGTCTGCCACACGCGCGTCGGGCTGAAGTTCTTCGCCCGCGTGGCCCACCCAGTGTCCCGCCACGGGATGCGATGTCCAGCCGCCGCAAAGACTTCGTCGAACGAACTGAAGAGGGGTTTCGTCGCCACCACATTCTCGAGCGGACCGTCGACCCGCAGGTTCGCCGGCGCATGACCCAGGATCTCATCGAAGTCCAAGAACTCCATTTGGTGCGTAGAGCCGAGACCCATCACGGCCTGGAAGAGGATCGTCCGGAGCGCCTTGCCTTCGCTGGTCGTCTGAATCTCTCGCCCCAAATCCACGACCTTGCCGCTCCGAGCCGCGGCACGTAAGAGCTTACCTGCGCGATCGAGTTCGGTCGCGAGCTCAGGCGAATCGCTCCGGTATGCCTTCGCGGTGTCATCCGCGATCGAGGCCGCCGCCTCGAGCAGCGGTCCATGGATGCGTGACTCTCGAATCGGGCCCATCTTGTCAGCGTCGATGAGACCCTTTTGGAGGGCGAAAGAGCGCAAAAACGGCGCCAGTTCCGTGCCGTCGAGCCCCACGAGGCGCGTCACCAGTTCCTTCGCCGATGCCGCATCACGGCCACCGATCGCGCTTCGGAAGAGGTTCTTGTTCCCCGGCAGGTCGCGGAGCGCCGCCTGAAAGATGAGCCGCGCTTGATCGTTCTCCGACTCCGTCAACTTGCACTTCGGGTTCATTCCGGATCGCCGCGCCGTCACGTTTGGCGAATCCCACGGCGCCAGACGTCCGGCTTCCATCTCCTCCGCAACGCGCAGAAGAAGCGCTCGACTCTTCTTTTCTCCCGGCAACTTCGACGGCATTCCGGTCGTCAGCGTTTGAAGCGTGCTCCGACCGATGAAGTCGGGATAGTGAGCGAGCACGTAGCGAATGATCTGTGGCCCGACCGACGACAGCCTCGACACTCGCTCAGGGTCGGGCGAATCCGTTCCTGGCGCTTTGACCGACAAGTCCTGCTTCAGTCCTTTTTCGTTCATCTCGAGCTTGAGCGCCAAGAGCGCCCAATCGTCGAACGCGTTGAACAAAACCCCGTCGTCGCCGAAATTCGGCAACAAGAAGAGGTGATGAGTCGCGGAAATCGCTGCCCGTTCGAGTCTCGCAACACCGCCCCGGGCTTTCTCGCGACGCTCCGTCTGAAAGACCTCGGCGCCCATGATGAAGAGTTGCTTCACGCGCTCGGCCGCGAGCTCGAGCTCAGCATCGCGTGGCGTCGAGCGAATCGAATGCTCCGCAACGCGAAGTCGACCACCTCGGATCGCCTCGTCCACTCGATCAAGGAGCGGCGCGTCGAGTTCGAATCGGTCCAAGAATCGTTTCGCCGTGAGTGCCGTCGATAGTCGGAGTTCCTCGTGCCTCGAGAGCGCATCTCGGTAGCGCGCCGCGATCGTCGCTCGCAGATTCGAGATCGCCTTGACGTCGGAGGCCTCGAGCTGCGCTCCTGATCTCGGCCGCCCCGCCCCGGAGGACGATGAGAGTTTGAGCGCATCGACGACGATCTCCTTGGCCTTCAGCAGGGGATCTCGAAAGGCGAGGAGTGGATCATTCTTTCGACCATGAGCGCGAACGGCGGCGTCGGGGCGAACGAAAGGTGCTGCGTTCGCGCGCACCGCCGCCACCACGTGCCGAAGCTCACCCAAGACGAAATTCACGTCGCGCCCGACATCGGTTGAACTCGGGACATCGTGGGCAAGATCGGCGAGAACGACCCTACCGTCGCGGATGTACTCCGCGACGCGCGTCCACCGCGCATACGCCTGGTTCTCGGCCTGTTCGCCGGTCATCCGTCCGAAACGAAGATCACGGAGATCGAGAACGTCCTGCTCACCGAGATGACGCGAGATCACGCCTTCTGCATTTATCGGGGGCTTCGTCTCGCGGAATCGAGAAAGAAGCAGCTTCAGCGCGACCGTTGGATCATAGAGCGTTACATCCGAGAGGCCTCGTTTCAGCGGATTCAGCGACGGCTTCAAACTACGCGACGCAGAGGGAAGCGCGTACGGTATGAGTCGGGTGAGGGTGTTGATCTTGGCGGGCACGCTTCGCTCGAGGCCCGGACTGTAGAAGGCCAACGGTTCCTTCGAAATGAGCACCCGCGCGCCCAAAATGCCTCCGATATTCTCCGGCGTAAGAGGCAAGACTTGCACACCGGTGCCGCTGGCGATCGAGGGCCGTCGGGGCCCGACCTTTGGCGCGCCGCCATCCAGAGCTTCCCGGTGCCATCGCTCGATGTCGCGCTCCGCGGCACGCAAGGCCGCGCGATCGACTCCGGCTTCGGTCGCGAAATGCAGGGCCTCCGCGAAGCGAGCCGGAAACTCGCTGTCCGCCGGCCCCAAGTCGACCCCTTTCTCGGCGAGATAGGCTTGCATCAGCCGCACGGGGTTGGCGCGACCGCCCCTCGCCCGGTGCACCTGGAAAACCGGGTTGCGGAGAATAAGGCCGCCAAGGATCTCATCATCCACGTTCATGAGCCGCGCGGTTGTCCCCATGAGCGCCCGAAACGATGCGCTATCCACGCGGAAAAGCCCCTCGCCGTCGGGCTGGAGCTGTGCAAGCTGCGTTGCCGTGGCATCATCCACGCTCCCATAGCTGACGCTCGGAGAAAGCAGCCCATTCAGGACGAGCATTCGCTGCAGAAGCGCAAGCGTCGAACGTTCGCTCGCATCAAGCGTCTTGCCCGGCAAGAGTGATATCGTGACTTCCTTCGCGTCGCCGGAGAGGAGAACGTCTCGAACCGCCGCCGGAATCGGGTGCATTCGGTCAAGCAGCCGTACGCGGTGAAGGAGATCGATCAGCGACTGTCGGCGCTCAGCCGGAACGCCTACCCGTCCAAATGCTTCCTGAAGCTTTCCCACCGGCTCCTGGCGAACCGCGGCGCGAACCGTGGCCTCCTCGAGCCCACGAGAAGCCTCGGGGCTTTCGAAGAACAGACTCTTCGTCTTCGCGCCAAGAAACGGGAGGAGCGGACGAAGCAGTTCATCGATGCGCGATCGGGAGCGTCCCGCCAACTCGTCGAAAAGGGCTTTCGCCGCGATCGAGAATCGCGCCGAGACGACCGCTTGAGCCTGCTTGATGTCCGTTTCGCTGACAGAAACGCCTGGGTCTGCCTCGAAATAGAGGCCCTGCTGAGACGCTTTCGCGTGACAATGCACCCGCCCTTCGCGGACGGCGTCGAGAACCTTAGCGTGAACCGGTTCGCCGACCTTCGCAGAGAGCTTGCCGTCCTCGAGTTCGAAATGAATGGGCGTCAGCCCGTCAGCGACGGGGTCCGGGACGTCCGCTCGCGCAAGGAGGCGCTGCGCTGTCTCCCTGAGTTCGCCGCCCTCGTAGGTCCCCGCGGCATCGAGGTCGCCCACCGAAAGATCAGACCGCCCTAGAATCCGGAAGAACTTGGAAGCCTCGGCCGCCGGGCCGCCGATGTCCAAGTCATGCGCAAGGGCAGTGGCCGCAAGAATATCGTGGGACGGTACGTAGAGCGAAAGAAGCGCCGCTCGCGCCGCGATCCGCATCTCAGGCGTCCAGCCGGGGAACATTGCGTCGAACTTCGCCTGATGCGGCGCGCAAAGCGCTTCCTCGAACGCGTGGTCGAGAACCATGTCCAGCGCTTGATTCATTTCGGCCGGCGAGGCCTGGCCGCCGGTCGCCTGCGCAAGGACTTCTTGAAGGCGCACCCTTCTTCGCTCGATCCGCGCACTCAAGGACTCGTCTTCATCGGGGGGCATCGGGCCCGTCGCCGCCTCGAGCATCTTGTCGAGCAGCGCCAACGTCGTGAGATCGGTAAGTGCGAGTTTCAGGGAAGCTTCGAGCTCACGCGTCAGGATGCCCTCGAAGAGCGCAAGTCGATCTTGCTTCCTCGCTTCATCAAAGACGCGCGCCGCATAGGCGTCGCGCGCTTCGTCCGTCTTCGCCTCGATCCCAAGCGCACGTCCGAAAGTAGCCAGGAGTGCCGCTTGCGCCGCCCGATGCTCGAAGGTATCAGCAGCCCGAGCGACGTCCAGACTGCTGATCTCGCGGTCGCCAATCTTGGCCAAGACCTGCCGGGGCAAAGCAGTCTCGTCGCGCGCGACCGACCGCACGCCCTGGGCGCCCAGCGCTCGATCTTCAACCGCACCCACCGCCGGGGCCGCTGAGACAAAGGCATCGTGCGCGAGCCGGACATCGGACGTTGACGTCGGCAAAACGGAATTCGTCGCGCGCGCATCCGAGGTCGTCCGCGGCGCTCCCGACCTCGTCGCCCGCGCATCCGACGTTGTACGCGGCGCACCCGACTTCGTCGTCGACTCAGCCGACGGCCTCGTCAACGTCGTCAACGCATCGGGCATCGAGGTCAAAGAATCCGCCGGCTCAGGTAAGGCGGAGTCGGGACCCGTCGACAGATGTGCAGAATGCTTGCCTGCATCCGGTCCCGAAGCCGTCAGTGCCATCTTCAACTCCCCCGGCCGCAACCCGGCCCTCGAGCCGGCGCGTCACCGGCCTCGCGCATTCTTCGGACCCATTATCGACCATCCAGGTTCTCGCGTTGCCACCACTTTGTCGATTCTTGGTCGGTGCAATAGGCCGCTCCCAGCGGGCGAGGTGATGGCCCGCACAAACGAACGAACCCAGCCACCCTTTCAAGGACCGACGTTCGGGATGTCTGGTCTCGCGAAGGCTTGGGGAGAAATGACACGAGGCGTGAGGAGAGAAGGCGGCCGGACGGACGAAGCTTACTTGTGCTTCGCGTTGTACTTGCGAATCACTTCATTGGTGAGATCAAGGTGAGGTTTCGCGAAAAGGAGCCGGGCGTCGGTCGACTCGAGGATCATGGTGTAGCCGCCCTCGCGCCCTATCTGCTCGATCACCTTGCGCATCTTGGCGGTGATGGCCGACAGTTCCTTCTGCTCGATACCTTGGAGTTCCTGCTGCTCCTTCATCATCGTCTGCTGGAGCTCGATGAGCTTCTGCTGAAACTCCGTTCTTTGCTTGCGTGTAGCGGCGTCGTCCTTCTTGACGACCGACTGCTTTTCCAAGGCATCGCGAAGCGCTTTCAGCTCAGCTTCCTTGGGTTCGATGGCCTTCTTCTTCTCGTCGATCTTCTTCTGCAAGGAAGCTTGGGCCCGCTTCCCTTCCTCGACTTCAACCACCGCCCGCTGCAAATTCACGTAGCCGATCAGCGGCTTCTCCGCGTGTGCCCAGCGACCACCGAGCAGCCCCGTAAAAACCAACATCAATCCTAGTATGCGCATCCGGTAAGGCATGAGACTCCCCTTCGACACAACAGGCCGCTAACGAAGCCGCGCTTCTTCGTCAAGCGCCCATCCGTCGGGCGCCGGATTTTGGACGATACGCAAGCCGCCTTCTTCATCTGACGCTTCACATGAGGCCCGAGACCTTTAGGACGCTCCTCAGGTTATCCACTTGAGCCTTCGAAAGACTCTCGTAGGGAGGCCGAACGACATTCTGCACTGGGTGCCCAAGCAATTGAAGCGCGCCCTTGACCAAGGCGGCCGAAACAATGGGGCGCATGGCGGTCGGTGCGAGCGGCCGCCCGGAAACCCGCGCCACGAGCCGACGCCACCCCATCGCCTCCTCACCCACCTTGGGCGGCCCCAGAAGCTCCGCGGCCGGGTGCACCCGGCTCGAGAGCGCGGTCACCGATTTGCTGTCTTTGTTCCGTACCGCATCGATGAGCGCCTTCGTCGCGTCCGCCGCGATCAGCGCCACACCACAAACGACCGCCGTCGCGCCGTGATGCGCATCGGTCGCAAAAGTCAGCGAACATCCCGACAGGACATCGCCCTCTCGATCTCGCATTCGCTTCGACCAACGATCGAACATTTCGCCGGTGCCGCCGGGTACGAACGCGCCGCTGACCCGCGGATGCTTCGCCAACGTGGACACTTCCTCAGGCGACAGATGATCGACCGCGTTGTCGGGACGGACCACGAGATAGATCCGCCCGGCCTCGTGCGCCCGTCCGACCTTCTCGATGTGACGGTAGAGCTCGCGATAGCCGAGTCCCGGCACGCGGTAAGGCCCAACGAGAAGGCCGTTCACGCCCAAAGACGCGGCGCGCCGAACAAGCGTCACCGCTTCGGCGCTACTCGCCGCGGAAACGCCAACGAGCAGCCGTTTCTTTCTCGCCACCCGCGCTGCAATGCGATCCAAGATCTCGAGCCGCTCATCGCTCGACAACAGGACATCCTCGGCCGCCTCCGTCAGCATCGCGATGCCTTCGAAGGGTCGAGCCAAAACATAGTCCGTGAGATGATCGAGCGCGGAACCATCGATGTCCCCGCGCGCATCGAACGGCGTCGGAAGCGCCACAAACGTCGACCCAAAGGGAACGCGGTCGCTGGCCACTTCGCTCGCACCTTTCTGCCGCGCATCGATCGGCGGCTTCGCCCCTTCGAAGCCTCGAGCTCACGAACCCGAGGAGATTCGATGCCCGCTCGCGCCAATCTTCTCGAGGAGCAATCCGCGAAGCTCCCGGGTCTCCGGATCCCCCGCGGTCAGCGTGCTCACCGCCGTTACGAGGTCGTCATTAGGTCGCACCCGTCCGCGATCGTCGAGCTCCAGGAGCTCCTCGAGCGCCAACTTCGTCAGCGCCGGGTCATCGAGGCAGATGATCTTCACGAGGAGCTGCTGGTCCGGAGGGAGCTGATATCGGTCGGCCAGAAGACGGGCTGCCTTGAGCGCATCCTCCGGCGTCGTCGCGAGCCGAAGTGACGTCGTGATGCTGTCTCGCTCGCTGATCCGTCGCTCGAACGCCGTCTGCACCGACGCGGAAGCCATCGTCGCGGGAGGCTCAACGGTCTCCGCAACGGCGGGCCTCGCGAGGGCCGGCGCAATTCGGTGAAACGCAGCCTCGGCCTCCGCACGCTTCTTCTCAGCCACCGAGATCTTCCGAGCCGAGAACCCACGTTCAGCCGCGTCGCGCTCGCCCTCATCGACGGAATCAGACGCGTCGCGGTGAAGGGAGGTTTCGGGAACCGAGTCCGCCGCCTTGGCGGCCAGCACCTCGGGCGTGGAAGACTCATGCCCGCGCCCATCGCGCGCACGCAAGCCGCGCACGGGCCGCTCACCCTTGGCATACCGAACAACGCCCGGACGCTTCACACGAACGGCGGGCGCTGCCTTCGTCATATCCGCAGCAACGTCCGACGCCGCCGGTTCGGTCAACAAGCTATTCCCGTCGGTCCCGATCACGGGCTTCACAACCGGGATGTCCGTCGGAGATTCGACGCGCTGCAGCGCGCGCAAAACACGTTTCTCGCCCCGGGCGGGGGCGCGCGAAGAGACCTGCCGATCGGCGCTCGGCTTGGTCGACTTGGTCGACTTGGTCGGCTTGGTCGCCTTCTCACGAACAGGCTTTGCCTTCTTTGTCGAAGCACGCACCGACTTGACCTTCGAGGCATCCAGAGACCTCCGAGCGTCGGCGGCCTTGCCGGCCGGCTTCTTCTTGGCGCTGCTCGCCCCGCGCCCCGACACCGCGCGCGCCGGCGCTCCTTTGGCCGGCTTTTGCGCAGCCACCCCCGCAGGCCTGCCCTTTGGCAAGGCTGGAGAGCGTGCGGCCGCTTTCAGTCCCGTTGCCTTCGCGCGCACGGAAGCTCTCGCCGTAGGCTTGCTCTTGGCCTTGGCCGATGGAGCCTTCTTGGCCGATGGAGCCTTCGCTGAAGTCGCTCTTGCGGAAACCGTTCTTTTCGAAGCGACTTTCTTTGCGTTCTTTGGCGCCAAAGCCTTCTTCGCACCGACGACCCGCTTGCCGACGTCCGAGGTCGACGCCTTTCGCCGCGTCGCACCCGCCGCAGCCCCAGCTTTTGCCTCGGCGGGCTGCGCGGTCTTGCGGGACTTCGAGCGCGTTGCGCTCGCGGGGACGTCGCGAACTCGCTTCTTCGGAGAAGCGTCGCGCGGCGCGGTCGCCCGCGCTGTTGTCGAGGTGGTCTTCTTTCGCACGTCTCGCGCCGGGCCTTTGCTCGACGGGCCTGACTTCGACGTACCCGTGCCTCTCGCCGTGGTTCTCGCCGTCTTCTGGCTGCCCTGTTTCGCCACTGGCGTCTTCGACGCAGACCTCTTGCTCATCGTCGTCATCCTCGGCGTATTCGCCCTAGCCGCACGGCCTCTCGTAGCGGACGGAATCCGCTCATTGATGCTCCTCGCGACGTGTTTCTCGCTCACCCTTAAGACCTCAGACCTCAGCCTCGTGGAGAGGCCCCAGCATGCAGGTTAGGCGGCGGCGTCGAGGCATCAAGATCCGCGTAAGTCGCGGGTACCAAATACGGTCGATGCCGGTCAAGGGTCGTCTCAACCCAGCTCGGGCCCCTCGTCGAAGCTGACAGCTTCCGGAACCCCGACCTGCTCAGCGGGCGCAACCTTCTTCGACGACGCCGTCGCCGACGCCGTCTTCGTCGCCGACGCGGTCTTCGTCGCCGACGCGGTCTTCGTCGCCGACGCGGTCTTCGTCGCCGACGCGGTCTTCTTCGCCGACGCCGTCTTCTTCGCCGACGCAGTCTTCTTCGCCGACGCCGTCTTCTTCGCCGACGCCGTCTTCTTCGCCGGCGCAGTCTTCTTCGCCGGCGCAGTCTTCTTCGCCGACGCTGTCGTCTTCGTCGACGCGGCCGTCTTCGCCGACGCCGTCTTCTTCGCCGACGCAGCCTTCTTCGTCGACGCGGTCTTCTTCGTCGACGCGGCCTTCTTCGTCGACGCGGCCTTCCTCGTCGATCCCGCCGTCTTCGGCGGCGAAGCGCCCTCCAGCGAACGCGCTTCGGGCGAGGTGGCCGTCTTCGATGCAGCGGTCGCCTTGGTTCCTGAGCTCCCGCCCAGATCGCCGCCCTTCTGTGCGTTCCTCCGGCCACGGACCTTGCCCCGGCCAGCCTTCCGTTGTGCCCCGGCATTATCCCCAGCCGACGAAGAAGCGCCGGCGCCGGCCCCGCCCCGCGGCGGGAACTCAAAGCCATGACGACCGTTGTCTTTCAGAAAGAGCGTCGCGGAGAAGGGGCGCCCTCGCTGCGAAATGAAGTCAGTCAGGACCTCGGTGCGACCATTCTCCAAGTAGTGCACGGCTTCCGCCCGCGTGATCTCCCTGCGACAAACGGTGCGCGGCAAAAGGAACGAGCAGTAGGTTTCTCCTTCCGGAATCTCGCGCTTCTTTAGGGCGAACATCGATGCATCGTCGCGGCCGATCTTTCGGAGCACCGCAAGGCCATGCGCACAAACGAACGTCGAGCGCGTCTCCACGACGTCGGCATCTTTACACGTGGGGCAACGCCCAACTGGCCGCTCGTCTACCTCATACTCTGCCACGCCCGGTGCATCGCCGTCGTCCTGACCGTCCGCCGTACCGCCCGCAATCCTCTGAAGCACGAGTTCGCCGTCCACGAACTCCAATACGCCGTCGTAAGTGCGTCCTTGCCGCGTCAAGAAACCGGACAACGGACGAGAACGACCATCGCGGAGAAGCTCCTCGACGGTCCTCCGATCGATGTAGCGACCCGACTTGTCCTTCCAGATACGAAACGGGCAGTCCTCGATGACCGGACCCTCTGGTGCCTTGTCCGATTTTTTCGGCGCTCGCTTGGGAAGACCTTCGGGCTCAAGACATCGGTAGAACCAGGAACGCTCGTAGACCGGCTGACCGCACAGCGGGCACGACCCAAGGACACCCTCGTTCGGATAGAGATCTTCGAACTCGAAGGCCTTGGTGAGGTCGACGATCTCGCGCGTGTAGTCGTAGACCTCCTTCATGAAGCGCTCTTCGCCGCTGCGCCCGTGCTCGACATCGCTCAGCAAGTGCTCGAGTTCGCCTGTCAGGGACGGCGAAGCGAGGCGATCCGCGCGCATTCTACCCAGGATATCGATCAGCCGAATGCCCTTCGTGCTCGGACGGAGTACTCGGCCCGCGCGCATGACATAGCCCTTTGAAATCAAGTTCTCGATCGTATCGGCGCGCGTCGCCGGCGTGCCAATCCCGCGATCGCGCATCGCGAACGCCAGCTCCTCATCCTCGATCGTCTTGCCAGCATTCTCCATCAGCGAAAGAAGCCGCGCTTCCGTGATTCGGGGCGGGGGCTTGGTCTCTTCCTCTGAAATCGCGTAGTCTTTGGCCTCAACGGCCACACCCTTCGCCTCGTCTTCGCCCTCAACAAGCGGCGGCAGTCGGCTCTCGGCGGCTTCGTCCGAGGCCTCTTTGAAGACCTCCCGCCAGCCGGGCGTTTGCAGGATCTTGTCGCGAGACCGGAAGCGCTCTCCGTCGACCGTGGTCAGCCGCTCGACCCGAGACCAAATGGCAGGCGGATAGAAAGCCGCCAAGAATCGGAGCGTGACCAACTCGAATAGGCGTCCATCGTCACCGTCCAGGCGCTCTGGGACCACCCCCGTCGGAATAATCGCAAAGTGGTCACTGATCTTGCTGTCGTCGAAGATCTTGTCGTCGTTCTTGAGTCCCTCGCGCTTCAGCCGCGCACAGAAGGACGAAAAGCGAGCCGACGTACCAAGCGCGTCGATCGCCTGGTCTACGAATCCTCGATAATCCGTCGGCAGGGCACGGGAGTCGGTTCGCGGATACGTGAGGATCTTGTGCCCTTCGTAACACCGCTGCGCCGCATTGAGAGTTCGCCGTGCTGACCAACCAAACTTACGGTTGGCCTCGCGCTGAAGGCTCGTCAGATCGAAGAGCGGCGGCGCCGTCTCTCGCGATGGCTTGCGCGTTTCCTCCGCGAAAGCAGCCCGGCCCGCGATCCGCTCCACGATGGCTTTCGCTCGGCCTTGATCGAAGATGCGATCATCCTTCTGACCTTCGACCTCCTCCTCTTCATCCTCACTCGAGGCGCCGAAAGAAGGATCGAACCACGTCCCCACGTAGGTCGATCCGCGGTGCTCAAAGGTCCCCGCGATCTTCCAGAATGGGACCGGGCGATGCCCGAGAACCTCGACCTCGCGCCTGACGAGCATGCCGAGCGTCGGCGTCTGAACACGCCCTGCGCTCCAGGCCTGATTCTCGCTCCGGCTCTTGAGCCTCCGCGTCAGCGCGCGCGTGGCGTTCATGCCAATCAGCCAGTCCGAGTAGTTTCGACAATGGGCGGCCCGCGAGAGATTTTCGTAGTCTTCGCCGTTCTCGAGCGACCGGAACCCCTCAACAATCGCCTTCTTGGTCATGGACTGGAGCCAAAGCCGCTCGATAGGCTTCTTGGATCCCAGGTGCTCCGCGATCTCACGAAAGATGAGTTCACCCTCTCGACCCGCATCACAAGCGTTGACGAGTCCAACGGTGTCAGTGCGCTCGAGGAGCTTCTTGATCAGTCGAAGCCGCTCTGAGGCCCCTGGCTTGGGTTTCAGCGGGAACTCGGCCGGCAAGATGGGCAGCGTATCGAGCGTCCAACGCTTGTACTTGGGGTCCAGGTCTTCGGGCTCGAGTAGCTCCAAAAGATGCCCGACGGCGAAGGTGACGAGAAACTCGTCGTTCTCCCAGTAGCCATCATGATCCTCGAAGCCGCCCAGCACCGAGACGATGTCTCGAGCAACGCTGGGCTTTTCGGTGATGACGAGGCGCTTACCCATGGGTCGCGAGAAGAGACATGAACTGGAACGAGAAACAAGCCGTGTCTTCGGACAACGGACTTATCCGTTCAGGCGCCGACGGCTAACGCTGATGCGCCGCTCGTTGTTGTTGACGTCGTAAACAAGCACTTCGCATGTATCACCCGGCTTCAGCGCCACGGTCAGATCCGACAGCCCCGAGCCGGAATACTCCTCGATGGGCATGAGCCCTTCGATGCCCGGCTCCAGCTCCAACCAAGCAGACTTAGGCTCGACTTTCAGCACACGCGCCTCGAGCGAGGCCCCCGGTTCAAGGCGATCCGGCAGCGCACGCCACGGATCGTCGGTAAGCTGCTTGATCCCCAGCGAAAACCGCTCGTTCTCGACGTCGATGTTCAAAACCACCGCTTCGACGTCGATGCCCTTGTCGTAGATGTCGGAGGGATGTTTGACCCGGCCCGACCAGGAGAGATCCGAAATGTGAACCAACCCGTCGATGCCTTCCTCGACCCCGATAAAAAGTCCGAAGTCTGTAATGTTGCGGATCGGTCCGCGGATCACCGTTCCGACCGGATACTTCTTACTCAGCATTGTCCACGGATTCGGCTCGGTTTGCTTCACGCCCAGCGAAATCCGCTTCTGCGAAATATCGATGTCGAGCACGATCGCGGTGACGTCGTCGCCGATCGAGACGAGCTTGGAAGGATGCTTGACGCGCTTCGTCCAAGACATCTCGGTCACGTGCACCAGACCCTCGATGCCCGGCGCCAACTCAACGAATGCGCCGTAGTCGGTCAGGCTCACGACTGTGCCGGACACCTTGGCCCCGACGGCGAACTTCTTGTCGGCGTCGATCCATGGATCATCCTGGATCTGCTTGAGCCCGAGCGAAACGCGCTCGGACGCCGCGTCGAACTTGAGAACCTTGACGCGAACTTCATCGCCAACTTTGAACATTTCTGAAGGATGACCAAGACGTCCCCAGCTCATGTCGGTGATGTGAAGCAACCCATCGATCCCGCCGAGATCGACGAACGCACCATACTCGGTGATGTTCTTCACCACGCCATCGAGGATCGCGCCTTCCTGGAGCTTGGCCAAGGTGTTGCGCTTGCTTTCCTCGCGCTCACGCTCGAGCACGAGGCGACGCGACAACACGATGTTGTTCCGACGCTTGTTGAACTTGATGACCTTGAACTGGAATCTCTCACCGATGAGCTTATCAAGGTTTCGTAGCGGTCGAAGATCGACCTGCGATCCCGGCAAGAAAGCCTTCACGCCAATGTCGACAGACAAGCCGCCCTTAACACGGCCAACGATGATGCCCTCAATCGTCGAGTCACTCTCGTAGGCGCTTGCGATGTCGTCCCACACGCGCATCCGATCCGCTTTCTCCTTGGAAAGGAGACACAAGCCAGACTCGTGCTCTTTGGACTCGATCAAAACGTTGATCGCATCACCCGCCCGCACCTGCACTTTGCCATCAATCTGCGGAAACTCATGGAGAGGGACCATGCCCTCCGCCTTGAATCCAATATCCACGATCACGTGGTCTTTGTTGATGGCGACTACGGTGCCGCGGACGATGTCGCCCTCTCGCAGCTCGTCCTCGCGAAGGCTTTGCTCCAGGAGGTCGCCAAAAGAGATGTTGTCGGTCGAATGGGTGTTGGTCTCGGCCATCGGTTTTATGATTTCAGTTCGTCGCCTGACCAGGAGTCGAACCGACTCCGTCACGTCGATGTGCGGGAACCGTCTGTGCTCCAACGAGTTGGGCTTTAGTACGGACCAGTACAGCGCCGGATGCAGCGCGTCGAATGGGCGCACCCTAAGGGCCTCGAATGTGTCTGTCAAAGGGATTCGGTCGGGATCTCGTCGGGTTTTTTCGCATCCGACGCCTGGTACCGTGTGGACGCATTCGACCACGCCCTTGGTACAGGCAAGCGTGCTCCAGCGGACGTCACGGTCGTTGGCCACGTCCATGAATGAGCCCTGAGCCATGGTCACAAGCCATGAGCCATGAATGAGCCAGGAGGTCATTGAGACCATCGTGATGGGCCCGCGTGCCCATCGTCGGGCCCTGGCTCGGAGATGGAGCGATATCAGCGAGCATCCGGGCCATCATGGCCCAGTCGCGGATCCGAGGGCGCGGAGGATCGAGCATTTGGCCCGGAGGCGCGCCGATCGGCCGCCCCGTTTGACACGCGTTTTGGACGCGGCTAGATTCTGGCCGCTTCAAGGGGGCAGACGTCATCGCCGAGTGCGCTGAAATCAGCCCCTTGTGTAAGGAAACCATAACCATACCAGCCAGAAGGCCAAGACGAGAGTACTTGGTCGCGGCTTTTGACCGGATAGGAAGACAGCACCGCCATGGCAGAACTCGGGCACTTCTTCGAAGCGGGCGGTTGGCCCATGAAACTCAATCTCCTGTTTCTCTTGCTCTCGATCGCGATGGTGATCGATCGGATCATTGCTGTGTTCTTCAAGTTCAACTTGAACGGGGAGCGCTTCATGGCCCAGGTGGAGAAGCTCGTCGTGAGCGACAACATCGACAAGGCCGTGAAGCTCTGTAAAGCGGCACCGAAGGCTGCGCTGGCTCGCGTGCTGCAAGCGGGACTCACTCGCGCCAACCGAGGCGTCCTTGAGCTGGGCAACGCGATCGAAGAGGAGACGCTCGCGGTGACGCCTCAGGTCATGCGTCGAATCCCGGCCCTATGGTCGATCGCCAACATCGCGGTGCTCATCGGGCTCTTCGGAACGGTCCTTGGTCTAATCTCGGCCTTCGGTGCCATCGGTGCGGCGGCCCCGGAGGACAAGCAGCGCCTGCTCACCGAAGGCATTTCGGAGGCACTGAACAACACCGCGTTCGGACTGTTCATCGCCGTCTTCTGCATCTGTGGCCACTTGGTTGTTTCGTCGCAAGGCAAGCGGATCATTGAAGAGATCGAGCTTCACAGCCTGAAGCTTGAAAACATGCTCGCGCGGCGTGCAATGGCTGAGCTTCCGGAAGGACGATAGTTTTTCCGCCCCTTGGAGACGTTGAATGACGACGGGCTCAGAGTCCCCTTCTTCGGGTCAAAAACAGTCCGGCTACTATACCGGACGTGAAACCCAAAACTACACATACACCGATTTCACGTATGTTCGGCGCAAGCGCTCGGGGCACGTCGAAGAGGAGGAGGTAGGCGAGCTCAACATCGTCCCGTATCTCGACATCATCGTGAACCTGATCATGTTTTTGTTGGTCGTGCAGGCCACGCTGGTGTCTTTGGGGCTTATCGACGTGACCGCGCCAAGCTATGCTTCGCTTGGTCCGTCGGACGCCCAACAGAACCCCGAACAGCAGAAGAAGCAGCTTCGCCTCACGGTGGGCATCGCGCGTGAGGGCTTCTACATCGCAGCCAGTGGCGGTGTTCTGCCTGGCGAGACGGAGGAAGGTTCGGGCGAGATCACCGAGGAAGGCGTCGAAAAGAGGCCCCCCACGATCCCGTTGCTGCCCGATGGCAACTACAACTTCGCCGCGCTCAAGGCGCGCCTCAGGGAGATCAAAGACTGGATTGCCAACGAGCATACGGAGCTCGAGACGACCGGACTCTACGTGGCGGCCGAGGCAACGACCCCGTACGAGGTCGTCGTCAAGACGCTGGATGCCTCGCGCGACGACACGCGCGGAGATCTCTTCCCGGCCGTAGCCTTCACCGAGATTCGCTGATAGAGGAGCTGAGCCTAAACATGACGACGCAGAGCCAGGAGAGCAGTGGTCCGACGTCCTACGCGATGTACGACGCGACCCGAAAGCGTCGCAAGACGAAGCGCCATCGACGTACAAGCGAAGCCGATATCGCCTATCTGAACATCACGCCGATGCTCGACATGATGACCATTCTTTTGGTCTTTCTCTTGAAGAGCTTTTCGGCATCATCGCAAGACGTAAGCGTCGAGAACCTGTTGCTGCCGCACTCGACGACCAAGCTGAACATCGATGAGGCGCTGATGGTCATGATCACGCGCGACAAGATCCTTGTCGACAAGCGACTCGTGACGGAGCTGACGCCAGAGGGACTCCTCCGGCCAGAGGATCTTCCCGAAGGCCCTCACGGCTACCTGGTCGAGCCACTCTACGAGATCCTCGAAAACAAGGCCGCCTACTTCAAGCGGATCGAAGACTTTGGCGGCACACAGTTCGTCGGAAAGATTGCGATCGTCGCCGACCGGCAGACGAGTTATCAGACGATTTTCAAGGTGCTCTATACTGCGGGTCGCGCCGAATTCGGGTTCTTCAAACTGTTCGTTCAGAAGCCGCCCGGATGAGCCGGGAGCCCCGGCGCAGATCCAACAGCAGAGCGTTGTAGAGCGGGGATTCCGACCATCTCGTGGACCCAGTCGCCTCCTATTGGAGCGCCGCCAATCGATCCCGAACAATCACTGAGATCTCCTCGACGACCTGGGCAATGTCCTTGCCGGTGGTATCGACACAGATTGCGTCGGGCGCCTGAACCAGGGGCGCTACGTCACGCTCGGAGTCGAACCGATCGCGTTCGATCAGCGCCGCGCGAACCGCTTCAAAGCTCGACTGGACGCCGCGCGAAGCCAGCTCCTTCAGGCGCCGCTCCGCGCGCGCTTCCGCGGACGCCGTCAGAAAAATCTTCACGTCGGCATCTGGGAAGACGACCGTGCCAATGTCTCGCCCCTCGAGCACCGCGCCCCGACCATGCGCTCGGCCAAGCTGACGTTGAGCTGACAAGAGCCCCGCCCGCACGGCGGGCTGCGCGGCCACGGAACTCACCCGCGCCGTCACCTCTGGAGTCCGGATTTCATCCGAGACATCACGCGTCCCGAGGAAGCAGCGCCCACCCTCGAAGCGTAGATCCAAGGCGCCCAAGCACGCTGCCGCTTCGTCATCGGTACGGCCTTCCTCGATGACCGCGAGCGTCAGCGCGCGATAGATTGCCCCCGTGTCGACGCGAACCAACCCCATTCGCTCCGCGACCAACGCAGAAATCGTACTCTTTCCGGCCCCGGCTGGACCATCGATGGCGACCACCACTGGGCGCACGCCCTGCTTCCGACTCATCTTCGCCCTCTTCCTTCCACCGTTCGTTGTGCCGAATGGAAACCTCCGTGTCACCGGTGGAGGTGAACGATTCGCTCGATTCGCGCCCCCGGCTTCACGTCCACGGTGAAAGCCTTGCGTCGAAGCAGGGTCTCGTTCTCGACCACAATCTCGTGACGCCCGGGCATCACCCGACGAAACTCGACCGGCAATGCAAGCGCCTCCCCATCGATCCGTATCGTCGTGCCGGCCACGGTCGGCTCTACGCGAACCGTGATGTATCCGAAATCGACGGGGGTCAGCGCGAACGTCACTCGGCTTTCTTGCCCAGCCTCCACGCGAACCGTCTGGGTTTCGTCGTTGAAATGCTCGCAGCGGACACGAACCTCATGAAGGCCATCCTTCAGGTCTTGGCCTCGAAGCGGTGTCGTCCCGACCCGGGCCCCATCGACAAACGCATCACAACCATCCGGCGTTGATTCGATCACCAGGGCGCCAGGAGGTCGCTCTGCTTGCTCTATCGGAAGGTCGAGCTGCACCCGCTGGGGCGGCCCTTCGGCGACGAGGGCGGTGGCTTTGGCCGCTTTTCGACCCGGCAGCCGTGCCTCGATCTCGACTCGGCTGTCTGCAGGAAGCCCATCCAGTGTCAGCGGCGAGCGCCCCTTGAGCGCCCCATTGACCCAGACCTCGGCGCCCACGGGCGACGTCTGCACCGTCAAAGCCCCCATCAGCCGGTCCAGCGTCAGGGCGAGCGTCTTGACCTCTTGCCCCGGCCACAGCGTCACTTGCTCTTCTCTCGATGTGTATCCGGGCAGCGCAAGACCGAGACGGACTGGACGCCCGACCGGTAGTTGATGAAGCTCTTGGGGCGTGACCACCCCCATGCCAAGGCCATCGACCGAAATCGCGGCACCGGGTGGCTCGGAAACGATGCGGAGCGAACCATATCCGGCATCGGCGTCGCCCGCGACGGCCTGATCGCTCTTGGCCGCAGCGCGCAGACCTTGAATGGCCGCGACGCCGCCACCAACCCATCGTCCAATCATTCCCGCGGCCCCCAGCCGAACGCCCAGGCCCACAAGCAAGAAGCCGCCGAGAATCCCGAAGGCGGCGAGATACCGACGTCGATGCGTGCGCCAGGAGACCCGCAGGTCCCGCGCCAGCGCGCCCAGGAAACGGGCGGCGCGCACGAGCCAGGGGACCCGAGGCTCCGGGATCTCGACCTGGGATTCGACGACCGCAGGCCGGAGCGCTGGCACCCCATCGCGGGTCACTTCCAGAGCTGCGCCTCGCCGAGAATCCGCGGAAGACGGGATCTCCTCGGGACTCATCATGCGGGTCTCATCCGCCTTGATCGGCGATGAACGAGACATTCCAAACGCCGAAACCGAGGCCTCCTCGAGAGCCTCCGGCGTTCGTTCGGCGGAGGCCCGGGCGAAATCGATGAGCGATTGCCCCTCGGGCTCACCGAAGACGTCCAGCACGAGGTCCTTGAGTCTCGACCGCCCCGGGAGAGGACGCTCCTTGCGAACGAAACGCATCAGCGCATCGCGCATCTCCTCCGCGTAAGCCCAACGCTCATCGACCCGCTTTTCGAGCGCGCGCATGACGACGTCCTCGAGCTCGCGCGGATATTTGCGCATGCGTTGCGAGGGTGCCGGGATCGGTTCGTTGACGATCGCCCCGAGGATCCCTCCCGGGCCTTCCTTGTTGAAAAGCCGACTACCCGTCGTGATCTCGTAGAGAATGATCCCGGCCGAGAACAAATCGGATCGCCCATCGAGCGGCTCTCCGCGCGCCTGCTCGGGGGACATATAAGAGAGCTTGCCCTTCGTGAAGCCGGCCTCGGTGGCCGTGAGCCGCGCGATCGCCTTGGCCACACCGAAGTCGATGAGCTTGACCTCACCGCTGTAGGAGACCAGCACATTTTGGGGCGTCACATCGCGGTGAACGATCCGAAGATGTCGACCCTTGGCGTCGACCGCCGAATGCGCTGCGCCAAGCGCCGAAAGAACCTCCGCGACCACGTACCCAAGCAACCCAAGTGGGTGCTGCATCTTCAGGGATCGGGCGCGCTCGAACAACGCGAGCAAGCTGTGCCCCTGCACGAACTCCATGGCGATGTAGTAGAAGCCGTCGTGTTTTCCTTGGTCGTAGACTTGCGCAATGTTCGGGTGCTTCAGATGAGAGACGATCCTCGCCTCATCGATGAACATCCGGATGAAGCTCTCCTCGTGCGCCAGATGGGGAAGGATTCGCTTGATCGCGCAGATGTCGCCCCGTGCATCCTGGGCGACGAAGATCTCGGCCATGCCCCCCTGCGCAAGCTTCTTCAGCAAGCGATACGGTCCGAACGGCTTTGGAAACTTCTCGGCCATGCCCTACTGAAGTTTGTGTCGCAATCGACCCGAAAACCCCTCCCGGGCGGGGATCACGAGATTGAAGGCCCGTTTCTCATGTGCACCAAGCGGGGACGCGCGCGTGATGTTCTCTGGATATGCGCCCATCACCTGCCCATCGTCATCGAGCGGAAGAATCATGATCGTGAGTCGGTCGAGGGTCTCTTCGCCGCGATTCTCAATCTCTCCTTTGACATCGAGAAGCCCCGGAGCCGGCGTCTTCCCGTCGGGTGCGAACTTGGGGCTGGCCTCGAGCCCCCCGAGGGTCACGTTCTGGTCGAGGTAGGCCATTCTTTCTTCGTCCGACATCCTCGAGGCCGTCTTCTCAGTAGAGCCTACCGTGCCCAGCTTGGTTCGTTCGGGCCCAGCCGACTCCGACGGCTCGGAAAGCGTCGCGTAGACGCCGAGTGCAACAGCGGCGGCCGACAGGACGCCTAAACCCACGATCATGCCTCGCATGCACCTTCTCCTGCCCCGCGTCTGCCTGTCAGCGTCGGTAGGACGGCCGCGGACAGTCAACTTCTTTCCTGTACCGGCAAGACACCCCAACGCGAGGGCGTCCACCTGACCTGTTCCCCTCGGTCTAGACCCCCTGCAGCAGGTCCTCCAAGACCAACAAGAACCGAAGATTCATGGCCCGCGTGCCGACGGTCACTCGGACGGCATCCGGCATCCCGTACCCACGGAGATCCCGCACCAGAATCCCCTTCTGCCTCAAGCGTTCGACGATCGGCGCCGCGTCGTTCGGGAGGCGAACAAGAACGAAATTCGCTTGGCTGGGAACAACTTCGAGCCCGAGCTGAATCAGCCGTCGTTCGAGCTCGACCCGCCCGTCCCGCACCAACCTCCGACTGCGTTCAAAGTGCTCCTCGTCTCCGAGCGCAGCCAAGGCCGCAGCCTGGGCCACCGATCCGACGTTGAAGGCCTGCCTCACCGCATCCATGTGGTAGACGAGCGCCGCATCCGTGATCGCATAACCCACGCGAAGCCCGGCAAGACCGTGCGCCTTCGAGAAGCTCTTCAGGACAACCAGCCGCGGGCGTCCCTTGAAGTCGACCACTCCGTTCGGAAAATCGACGGCCGTTGCGAAGTCTCCGTAGGCTTCGTCGAGGACGACGATCACCGAGCGTGGGACGCGCGCCAGAAAGGCCGCAAGATGGCGGCGCGGCAGATAGGTGCCCGTCGGATTGTTCGGATTGGCGATGAAGACGAGCTTCGTGCGCCGGTCGACGAGCGCCGCCATACCCGCGAGATCGTAGCGATGGTGACGAAGAGGGGCCAACAAAGCCTCCCGCCCATACGACAAGGCCGTCAACCGATAGACGACGAACGAAGGCCAGCCCGTCACGATCGTCTCGCCCGGTGACACGAAGGTCCGAACCAGTAGGTCTATGAGCTCGTAGCTTCCATTGCCGACGACGATCTGCGCCGGCGTCACGCCATGACGATCCGCCAGTGCGGCCCGTAGACTCTGAGCCCCTCCATCCGGATACCGATGCGCAGCCCCAAGCGCCTCAATCGCCGCCGTTCTCGCCTTCGGCGAAGGACCAAGAGCATTCTCGTTGGCGGAGAGATCGAGGATGTCGCCTTCATCGATCCCCAGCTCCTCCGCAAGTTCAGAGCGTATCTTGGGGGGACGAAACGGCGCGACGAGTCCGATCTCTGAACTGACCAGCGTGGGATCGAGCCCCCCAGCCGATCCACGCGCCGCGGCGGCAATGGCGCGGCGCGTTTCCTCTTCCGTCACCCGCGCACTCGGCTGGTCATCGGCCGCACTCACGGCGTGGGCCTTGTCCCTCTCGGCGCCGTCTTCTTGTTCGGCGCCGACTTCTTGTTCGGCGCCGACTTCTTGCTCGCCGCCGACTTTTTGCTCACCGCCGACTTTTCGCTCACCGCCGACTTTTTGCTCGCCGCCGACTTTTTGCTCGCCGCCGACTTTTTGCTCGCCGCCGACGTTTTGCTCGCCGCCGACTTCTTGCTCGCCGCCGACTTCTTGCTCGCCGCCGACTTCTTGCTCGGCGCCGACTTCTTGCTCGCCGCCGACTTCTTGCTCGCCGCGGTCGTTCTGCTGGTCGCCGCGCTCAGGCGCCGAACCGCGCCCTCGCCCTTCCTCGGGCTCACGCTGAGAACCGATCCGCGCACCATCGGTGCGTCCAGGCCATCCGTCGACGGTCCGGTGGACATGTTCGCCAGGGACGCCGCATCCAGCGCGCCGATGGCGCGAAACCGTGCGTAGCGCGAAGCCTTCAGGGCGTCTCCATCGAGACGTCGCAGGGCCTGAAGCTCGCTCACGAGCGCAGCGCGAAGATGTTCAGCCGTCGTCGCGAAGTTGCGGTGCGCACCGCCGGTCGCCTCCGGCACGATGCGATCCACCACCCCCAGCGCCCGTAGGTCATCCGCCGTCAGCTTCAGCGAGTCCGCAGCGCGCTCCGCTTGTGATGCGTCCTTGAACAGGATCGACGCGCAGCCCTCGGGTGAGATCACCGAGTACACGGCGTACTCGAGCATGAGCACGCGATTGGCGACCGCGATCGCGAGGGCGCCTCCACTGCCGCCTTCGCCCACGATCACAGAGACCACCGGAACCATGAGACCGGCCATCACCTCCAGACACTCGGCGATGGCTTGCGCCTGGCCGCGCGCCTCCGCATCGATCCCCGGATAGGCACCTGGCGTGTCGACCATCGAAACAATCGGAAGCCCGAAGCGCTCGGCAAGCCTCATCAGGCGCAGCGCCTTCCGGTAGCCCTCTGGGCGCGGCATCCCGAAGTTCCTCTCGAGATTCTCCTTGGTCGACCGACCCTTCTGATGCCCAATGACCATCACGACCTGGCCGTCGAGCCGCGCGAGCCCCCCGACAATGGCGCGGTCATCCCCAAAGCACCGATCGCCCCGAAGTTCCACGAAATCGGAGAAACACAGCCGCAGGTAGTCCAACGTGAGCGGCCGTTCAGGATGCCGCGCGAGCTGCACAACCTGCCAGCGAGAGAGCCGCCGAAAGATCTGCGAGCTGAGCGCAGCGGCACGGCGCTCCAGTCGCTGAATCTGCGCGTCGAGGCGGGCCGCGGTCGGAGAGGTCGCCTGTTGGTGAGGCGTCCGCCGTGCACCGCGGCCTCTTCCTCGCCCCCGGGCCGAACCTCGCCCCGCCACCCGCTCTTCGCCCTCTCCCACGCGCGATCGCGACCCGTGGCCGTTCGTGGACACGACACTGGCCAACTGGTCGCGCCCCGCGAGCGTCCGCCGCAGGGCTTCAATCTGACGCTCCAGCGCAAGTATGGGTCGTTCAAACTCCAGCTCTTTCATGCCTGCCTTTCGCATCGCTATCCTGTTCGCTCCCGACTCTGCAACCGCGTGAAGAGCGCATCGATCGAGATCGTGGGCTCGATCCACTCGACGTCGGGCTCGTGGTTGAACCAGTTCTCCTGCCGCTTCGCATACCGACGTGTCGCCGTGGCCGTCGCGCGCTCGGCCTCTTCGCGTGTCATTCGCCCCTCCAGCATCGCAACCACGTCGCGATAGCCGATAATCGACAGCCCCGGCGCATCACGGCGAAGACCCGCACCGAGACATCGCTCGACCTCTTCGATGATCCCACCCGCATACATCTCTTGCACGCGCTTCTCGATTCGAACCGCGAGGTCCGCGCGCGACCGACGGGGCGCGACACCAAGCAGGCGGTACCGACGATCCTGAAACCCATGTTGGGCCTGAAAGGTCGAGATCGGTATGCCCGTCTGTCGAAAAACCTCCAGCGCCCGCCCGATGCGCTGCGGATCTCGCGACTGAATGCGGCTGGCCGCGACGGGGTCGCACACACTCAGCTCCGCATGCATGGCCTCAGGCCCCCTCGTCGCAAGCTCCCCCCGCACCGCCTCGCGGATCTCGGGGTCGATCGGCGGCGCCTCGAAAATACCCCTCACCAGCGCCCGCATCCAAAGGCCCGTCCCTCCACAGAGAATCGGCGTCTTGCCGCGCGCACGGATGTCGGCGATCGCGGTGTCGGCGGCTTGAACATAGTCAGCCGCCGACCATTGAACATCTGGAGACACGATGTCCACGACGTGGTGTGGCGTACACGCGAGCACCGAAGCGGGCGGCTTCGCGGTGCCGACATCAAGACCGATGAAGATCTGCGCCGAATCAACGCTGACGATCTCGCCGTTCACCCGCATCGCAAGCTGGATCGCGAGATCGGTCTTGCCACTTGCGGTCGGACCGACGACGGCGAACAATTCGTCCATGGCTCGAAGGATCTCCCGCGCGTTGCACGTCTCGCCTGGTGCGCCGCCCCCTGCGCCCCAGGCGTCGCCGAGCGTGGAGCGTCTTTCAAAGGCGCCCCTTCATCAAGCTCGATGAAAGAGCTTCGCGAAGTCCCGCTCCGTCCATCGCACGAAAACCGGTCGACCATGGGGGCAATGCCCGCCAAAGTCCACCCGATCCATCGCCTCGAGAAGAGCGCGGATCTCTTCGCGCCCGAGCCGATCCCCGGCCTTGACCACCGAATGACAGGCGGCCCGCGCCAAGAGTCCTTCCACCACCTCGTCGAGAGCGGTGGTCGCCGGAACTTCTCGGAGATCATCCAGGAGGTCCTTCACCACCTGCTCGAGATCTGCCCTCTGCAAGAGCGCCGGGCTCGACTTGACCATCCAGGTGGAGCCGCCAAATGGCTCGATATCAAGCCCCATCGACGCGAGCTTCTCGCGATGATCGACCGCCGCTGACGCACGCACCGGATCAAGCTCGATGGGCAATGGGACCAACAGGGGCTGCACGTCGATCGCTCGGCCACGATGCTGCGACCGAAGCTTCTCGAACGCGATCCGCTCGTGCGCGGCATGCTGATCGATCACCACGAGGCCCCCTGAATCCAGACAGACCAGATACGTGGAGAGCACCTGCCCCACCGGCTCCAGATCCGAAAACCGCGCGACGGACGAGGCCGAGGCCTTCACCCCGGAGCCGACCTCGAAAAGACGCAGCGCCGGCGAGGGCGGCCCAACCGTTCTCGTCCCGACACGCGCTCCGCCCCCGGCGTTCCTCGATCCACTCGTACCACTCGCACCACTCGTACCACTCGATCCACTGAAGCCCCCAAGTCCGCCGAATCCGCCGCGCAACGACGACGCCCCGGACGGTCGGTGCCAAGATCCAAACCCTCGGTCGTCGGGGCTGTCGCCAAGATCCCAAGAAGGTCCACGGCCCGCACTATGGACCGCACTGGTGCCGCGCCCCGCCCCAGATGCGGAGCTCTCCGGATCGGCATCCTTCGCGCACAAGCCGAGCCTCACCTCGTCGGCCCGCCTCCCCGATCCATCTTCGAGACCCTCGTCGGCATGAAGCGCAGCCTCACCCAAGACGCCCGCACTCGAGGCAGGCCCTGCGCCCATTGGGAAGACTTGCCGCCCGCGCCAAGGTTCCCGGACCAGCGTCTGTCCCAGCGCCCTCGCCACCGCCCGATGCACGTCTTGGCTTCGCGCAAAACGAACCTCGGTCTTCTGCGGATGCACGTTCACGTCGAACATCGACGGATGGAGATCAAGCGCGATCACGACGACGGGATACCGGCCCCGTTCGAGCAACGTTCGGTACGCGTCCTGCACGGCGTGCTGAACGGTACGATCGCGAATAAACCGGCCGTTCAAGAACACGTAGAGACCTCGCGCCGTACGCTCAGAAAGCGAAGGCGCCGAAAGGAACCCGGACACTCGAACCTCGCGGGCACCGATCTCGCCGTCCACCCCCAGAGGCGCGACGGAAGCCACCGGGGCGATGGGCCAAAGATGCTCGGCCACATTCGGCCCCAAAATGCGCGAGAGACGGCCAAGCGGATCGAGGGGCGTCTCGGGCGGCGCATCCAGGAGGACACGCGCGCCGTGCCGAAGCTTGAACGCGACCTTCGCATGCGCAATCGCGAGACGCGAGACAGCCTCAGCGATGTGCCCCATCTCGGTCGAAGGCTGCTTCAAGAACTTCCGTCGGGCGGGCTGGTTGAAGAACAGATCCCGGACCTCGATCTCCGTGCCTTGAATGCCTCCCGTGGATCGCGTCTCAAGCAACGCGCCCCCTTCGACGACGATCCGGGTCCCTTCTGAAGCACCTCGCTGCGTCGTCGCCAAGGTGAAGCGCGAGACGGAAGCGATCGACGGCACCGCCTCTCCGCGGAACCCCAAAGTCGTCACCGTCTCGAGGTCCGAAGCGGAGCGAATCTTGCTCGTTGCGTGGCGCTCGAGACATCTCAGCGCATCCTTTGGCCCCATCCCGAGACCATCATCGGTGACCCGAATGAGCGAGACCCCACCCCCCTCGACCTCGACCTCGATCGACCGGGCCTCCGCATCGAGCGCGTTTTCGAGGAGTTCCTTGACCACCGAAGCCGGTCGCTCCACGACCTCCCCCGCCGCGATCTGATTGGCCACGTGCTCAGGCAAGCGCTCAATGCGAGGCGCCGCGGCGTCATCGGTCGCCCCGGCCGCCGCCTTGTCGTTCACGGGTCCCGGCCCCGCTTCGTCCTGTCCTTCCACGGACGCTCACCATCGATCGCCCGCCCTCGAACGACAACGCCTTTCGCGCCACGAGCGCACTTGGCTTGCTCGACTCGCCGCGCTAGAGCAACCACATGTGGATCATTGCCGATTCGCATGCGGGCCAAGACCCGGCGAGCGATGACGCGCTCTGCCGGCTCATTGAAACCGCAGCGGCCGAGTCCACTGACCTGCTCTTTCTCGGCGACCTCTTCGTGGTCTGGCTTGGTGAGCCTCGTTTTTGGACTCACCGTCAAGAGGAGGTCATGCGACGCATTGCGCGCGCTCGCCGCGTCCATCGACGACGCACGACCTTCATCGTCGGAAACCGCGACTATTTGATCACCCCCGCCCTGCGGACGAACTACTTCGATGCGATCCACACGGACGAAACGGTGCTCGACATTGGCGGTGTCCCGACCCTCGTCGTGCACGGCGATCGAACGAATCCCAGCGATCGAGCCTACGCCACTTGGTACGGCCTATCGCGGAACTTTGCGACGACGTGGCTTCTCCAGCACCTTCCCGGTCCCCTCGGACGCGAGCTGGCATTTCGGGTCGAGGCCAAGCTGCGCCCAACCAACCGCACCATCAAAGACGGCGGCCTACCCATGCCCGGCCTCTTCGCGCTCGGTCGCCGAGCCAAGGCCCTCGGGGCCCAAAGAGCGCTCATCGGGCACTATCACGTGCATCGCGTCATCGACGTCCCCGACGGCGTTCCCGTCATCATCGCGCCCGCTTGGTATGAAAGTCGGCAGTTCATGCGTACGGGCAAGGATGGCGATCTCGTCCTCGAGAACGCACCTCCCTCGCCCTAGAGGGGCGCCCTCGCTTAGTTAGGAGGCGCGCGAGGTCGGTCGCCCCGTCGTCCGAAAGACGAGATCCCATAAGGGCGATGAAACGCCGTACTTCGCGTCCTCATCTCCGTGGTGATGCATCAAATGGTACTTTCGGAGATAGCGTCCCGCCCGCGTCGAAGGCACGAAGTGATGGGCATAGTAGTGAAGCATGTCGTACGCGAGGTAGCCAGAAACAAGCCCCACGAACGCGGCGTAGCGGTCGAACTCGCCAAACACCATGGTGAACAGGATCCACGCCAAGACCGCAATGGGGAGACTTACCGCCGGTGGAAAAACCAACCGAAGCTTGTCGTTCGGCCAATCATGATGCACCCCATGTGCGTACCAGATGAGCCGCTTCCCGAAGTGGCTGGACGGTGCATAATGAAAAACGAGGCGATGGAGCCAGTACTCCATGAGCGTCCAAGCGAGGAGGCCGACCACGAACAGCCCGAGAAACGAAACGATACCGGTCCCCACGGCAAAGGCCTGGTAGCTCGACCACGCGATCACCGGAAGATAGATAGCCGGAGGCTGCCACGGAGGAATTCGAGAAAAGAACTCGAAGAGGTCCGACTCGAACATTCGTTTGGACTCACTGAGCCGACTCACCTTTGCCGCGCGCATTGTCAGGTGGGCAACCTAAGCCACAGATCCCGGGAAGTCGACCCAATCCAGGCCGTCGGGTCTTCTACCCAATTCTACCCGAGATCTCGGCGCCCAAAGAGCTCGAGCGCGACCTCGGTCTCCACTGTGCGCGCACGAAGAAGGAGCGCATCGAGGGCCGGCTCAGCCCGATCGGCAACGCGCCCGAGGAGTATGGACGCCTCCGAGAGCGCACGCGCAGCGGCCTGCACAGCCAGCGCTTCGGAGTTGACCGACCGGGCCAGGCGGTGCCCCCGGAAGAGCCCCTCTTCGATCTCATCTTCGACGCACTGGAGATTCTCCGGATGAACGAACTCGGCCACGACCGTCGCGCTCGCAAGCTGGCCACAGCCGCTCCGGAGACCAGCCCGAGGCCGAAGTGTCACCAACATGCGATGGGCAAGCCGACCCGCGTCGATGTGCGTCCTTATGACGCGCTCAGACACGGGCGCGGGCGCGAGCTCCGCCAGCGCCGCAATCCAGCGCGAAACGGCCATGCTTGCGACCAACACCAGACGCGCCTCGGACCGCAAGATGTCTTGGAGCGCCGCGCGGCGCGCCAGATGAACCACCGCTTGGGCCTGGGCCGAACGCATTCTGAGTAAAGGCGCCTGTTCGCCGCCTGACGACCACTCTGACTCGAGCGCCGCCTGCCGAAGCACGCCGGCCCGCCGCTCGAGCATCTGGCGAAGCTCTGAGAGCCCCGCATCCACGGCCTGGGTCCGTAGGCCGGCGCGCCTCAGATTCTCGACCGCGAACCTCAGTCGCGCGCGAACCGCGGATGCGTCCAACGTGCTCATGCGACTCATGCGATTCATGCGACTCATTCGACCAAAGCCTTAGTTACACGAGTCACTCACGAGGATTGTCTCCGTAGCAACATCGAGGCCCCAGGCTCCGCAATCATTTCGAACCTTGAGACCAAGGATGTAAATGCCGCTGTCGTCGATCCCCGTGGTAAAAGAGGTCTCAACCCCGTCCAGCGGCGTCAAGACCGGGGCTGGCCCCGGTGTGCGAACCCAAAACCACTCGTAGTCGGTAATGGACCGATCGTCGGAGTCGCCGGCCACGCTGGCCGTTGCGTCCGCCCGGATCGGGGCGCCCGCACAGGTCGGTGAGGTCAGCACGGTGATGATCGGCCGCGGGTAGACACAGGGCACGTCCTTGGCGGAGAGGATGAGCAAATGCTCAGGATCGCTGGGATCATCGGACGAGATCCGGAGCTCGACCTGGTCTGTGGTCGACAGATCGGTGTTCTTGTACGTGAGTTCGAGAACCATCGAGGCGCCCGACTGGCAATTGAGCCCTGGTGCACACAACACATCGCTGCGCACACACGGGAAACCGGCACACCCGGCGATCGAGAAGTCATCCACGGATGGATGCGACCCATCGCCGCCGGGTCCGACCAAATCGAGCTTGGAAATCGTGAGATCGCTGAATCCGATGTTGGACAGGGTAATGGTTTCGCTGCGCGGAGGCGCCGGTGGCGGCTCAGGATTCGCGAACACGACCCGCTGGCTCGGCTCGACCTGGAGCTTGGGCAATGCACCTCCGCTGAGCGGAATCTCGATCCGGCCGCCTACGTGCGACGCGTCGTTCGTCGTGATCGCGAGCACCTCGTTGTCGATGCCCGCGTCGGCTGGCGTGTAGTCGACGTAAATCGACATTCCGCTTCCGCTCAGCGTAATCGGGGTCGCCAAACCAAGACTGGTGCGAACCGCGAATTCGGATGAAGCCGAAACGATCTCGAGCTTCGTGACGATGAGATCCGCATTGCCCTCATTGCGCAGGCTGACCGTCGCGGTCTTCGTCGTACCGGTGCGCACCGGGCCGAACTGAATGACCTCCGGGTAGTAATCCGCTTCCGGGGCGGTTCCTTGCGCAAAGACCGAGAGCGCAATGACAGGCTGGTCGGGGTCGTTCGTGTAGATGTACATCCCGGACGACTTCTGCTCTTCACCCGTCCATACGCCCGCTTTCGTGCCGTCGAAGCGAACCTTGAACCGTGCCGCGCCCGTCGTCGCGTTCGGCTCGATCGGAACGACGACCGGCGCTTCAGCGGAGATTTCGCGCCGCGCGCCCGTCAAATCACGCACCGAGAAGCCTGCTTCCGCGCCTTCCCGCGGTGCCAGGTTCTCCGCCTCATTCAGCTCGTTGACCCAGATCTCCACCCGATCGATCTGAAGGGGCGCGACCGGTCTGCCATCACGCCAGCGGTTCTTGACCTCGACGACGAGATCGCAAGGCGGCTCGCCCGATCCCACCTCGCCGAAGAACAAGGTCGAACACGCGACCAGCGTCGGATCTTGGGCCGAGCAATCTTGTCCGCCCCCGGTGGGACAGAACACCGAGGCGGAAGGCTGAAACACCGGGCGCCCGAGAAGGCTCAGCGACCGGCGCCCGTTCTTCGTGGCCGAGCACGCTCGGCCCTCCTCCACGATCGTGAGCTCGCCCGATTCGCTGTTCGGGTTGCATGCGCTCAAATCGAAGTCGGGCTTCAGCGTGTCGCCATCCCAAGCCTCGGGACACGGGCGGTACGTCACGGAGATCGTCGCAGTCGCCGATGGCGCAAGGCCCTCGAGCAGCGCGGCGTCGAAGTCGTAGCGCCACGGGCAGCCTGCCTGGTCGAGGTGCCCCAGCTCTTCTGGAACACAGTCCTCCGCCCGTGCTTCGGAGGCCGAGAAGGAGGGCGTCACGCAGAAAGACGCGGAGCCCGTAGAGCGCACCAACACATCCAGCGTTCGCTCGCCATCCACGGGCACATCTCCGAAATCAAGGACGCTCGCCGGGTCGAAGGACGCGGAAGGAACGAACGCCTGATCCTCCTCACACTGGCATCGCGGCAACGCGCCCAGGCAGAGCAAGAACCAAACGGCATAGGGCTTCGAAGGACGGCGAATCAGGATTTCCAGCACCCCTGGGCGGGTAACAAACGGCCATGGAGGAGTCAATCGGACGGTGATTCGGAGAGGACACTCCGGGCACGCCCGAGGTACCATCGCCTCGATGTGGGCCCGGACACGAATCGCGTCATGGGTCGTGGTCCTCTTGCTCGCACTGAGTGCCCAAACGACCGAAGCCGCGGACCGAACATCGCGCGCAGCCAGGATCCGAAACTTCGCCCGCCAATGGCTCGGCACGCACTACCAATGGGGCGGCGACTCGAAGGCCGGCATCGATTGCTCTGCCTACGTCCGACGAATGTACCGCCGGCTGTTCGACGTCGAACTTCCTCGCACGACGAAGCAGCAGATCAATCTCGGCGTCGATCTACCGGTGAACCCACTCGATCCATCCGACGGCATCCAGCCCGGAGACGTCTTTTTCTACGTCGACCGCACAGGCGTCCCAAATCATGTGGTCGTCTACGCGGGCAGCAATCGGATCACGCACAGCGAGAGCGGGCGTGGCGTCGTCATCGATCCGATCCGAAAACTGTGGGGACGGCGCGTCGTCGCCCGTCGCTTCTTGGTCCCCGCTCGCGATGCGGGCCGGCAAGCGCGCGAAACGTTCGGCCCCGTCCCCGCGGCGGGTCCCCTGAAGCCTCGCGAGATCCCGTGTCCCCCGTCAGTGCGCGCGGACAAGGCCGAGGTCCGTCTTTACACCGACACGCCGGTCCCGGAAATGAAGGCGCTAGGTGAGCGCGAGATCTGCGACTATCGTGTCCTCGCGAACGCTCTGCGCCGACGTCCAGGATCGCTGGCGAAGAGCAACGCCGCCAAACTCGAGAGCTATGCAGAATGGATCGAGAACATCGAGTCGCTGAAGAGCGAAATCGGCCGCGGATGGTGAACATTGCGTGATTCGCGTGATGATTTGCGCCATAGATTTGCGCCATAGATTTGCGCCATGAGTGACGACATCGCTCACGAAGGTTGAAGAATGAACCCGCCCATGCTGCTCCGCGAGCGTCCGAGTGTCCCGCGACGCGTCATCAAGTGGTCGATCCTTCTCGGCCTGACCCTCGCGATCTTCACGATCGCTCTTTCGGTCGTCGTGATCGCGTCCATCGAATAGGGCGCGTTGCCTCATCAAAGATACCGTAGGGTCGTCCGCAGAACGTCGGCCGCGAGATCTTCGAGCACCACGCCGTTTCGCAGCGCTGCGGCGCGAAGACGCGCGAACTCTCCGGGCGAAAGGTCAACCACGACGCTTCGCCCGACATCCTCAGGTTCACCGCCAAAAAAGGCCTCATCGTCATCGACCACAATCAGCGCGGCCTCCGCCGCATCGTGCCCGGACGTCGGCGTCTTGGCGCGACCAAGCGCTTCTCCAACCGCAGGATCATCGGAGCTCTCGGGTGGAGGCGTCGGAGGGGTCGTGGTCGCAAGCGAAAGCACGGGACGCTCTCGGGTCTTCGCCGCGTGAAGCGCCAGGCGCTCCGCATCCATCTCCGGCCCGAAGAGCTGCCGCATGAACGTCGCGAGATGCGAGGGTGTGGGGTTGAACTCGGCATGCTGGCGCAGCCACGCTTGAATCTCGAATTGGAAGTCGCGCGCGGTCTGGTACCGTCGATCCCGGTCCTTCTCGAGCGCGCGCATAAGGATCTCTTCCACGCCTTCCGGAAGGTCCTCGCGAAAGTACGACGGGGGATAGATGCGTCCGTCGATAATCGACCGAAGCACAGCCATCTCGTTTTCGCCGGTGAACAGCTTGTAGCCGGTAATCCATTCGTACAGGACGACGCCGAGCGTGAAGATGTCGGAGCGCCCATCGAGACTCTTGCCCAAACACTGCTCGGGCGACATATAGGATAGCTTGCCTTTGATCTCGCCGGCTCGAGTCTCATCGCTTTGGGTGACCGCCTTCGCGATCCCAAAATCGAGAATCTTCACGTTCCCATTCCACCCGACCATGATGTTCTCGGGCGTCACATCGCGATGCACGATGTGCAGCGGATCGCCCAGATCGTCGGTCTTCGTGTGCGCAAAAGCGAGGCCGTCGAGGACCGACGAGACGATCGCCATGGCATACTCGAGCGGGAAGCGGATCCCGAGTTCCTCTGCCTTGGGAATCACGCGGGACATATCCCGTCCTGGGATATATTCCATCGCGATGAAGTAGTTCGCGTCGACCTTACCGAGGTCGTAGATCTGAACGATGTTCGGGTGCTGAAGCTGGGCCGCAAGCTTGGCCTCGTGCAGAAACATGCGCACGAAAGGCTCTTCGCGAGAGAGATGAGGTCGCATGCGTTTCAACGCGACGACCTTCTCGAAACCTTCGAGACCCCGGCGGACCGCCAAGAAGACCTCGGCCATCCCGCCCATGGCGATCCGCTCGAGGAGGCGATATTTTCCGAACCCCATCCAGTCGTCTTCGGAGGCCTCTCGGGGTACCACGGCGATGGAACGCTATCACGTCGCTTGCCCCCTCTCCACGCGCGGCGGTCTCCGACACCCGGAGGACGACACTTCACCCAACACTCGGCGCGTCCCCCCGCGGACGGTGGACCCAAGGCCAATTTGAATCGGCGTCTCGATGCGGGGATGGCATACGTCATCGGGAGGAAGATGGCCGTCCAACACTGGCCACAAAGCCAGCAATCCACACGAAGATGCTTGGGGGCCTATTGACTACCAGGGTGCGTTTACGGTCGTTACGCGCATTCACTCGATCATGAAGGCATGGATGCGTAAGAAACCCACCTCTTGTTCTCGTCGCTTCGACCGGAGTCTTTCTCCGTCTTCGTCCTCTCCTCCGGATGGGCGGATCGGAGGATCGAGCCGCGAAGCGTCCTCACCAGGCGGCCGCTCGAGCACGTACACGCGGCACGCGGTGCTGGCCCTCATGCTGCCGATGCTGACGCAGACGCTCACGAGCGCGTGCGGCATCGGGGGAGGAGAAGACGGCCTGGGCCAAAGCCGCGCCGTCATGGTGCTCGATCCCGAGATCGCCGTCTTCGGGCGCGTCCCGCTCGGGGCCGAAGCCACGATCGAAGTCAAGATCCATAACGCCGGCAACGCCGCGCTCGTCCTCGACAGCGTCGCGCCGGTCGAGCCGTTTGCGTCGGCGTTTCGCTTCGAGCTCAACCGCACGCAGATCAGCCCCGCGCACGACGCGCTCCTCACGATCACGTTCGCCCCGACCGCCCTCGGTGAGAGCACCGGAGCTATCCTCATTACCCCCGCCGGCACCGACGTCCCGGCGACGGAACTGAAGCTCCAGGGAGAAGGCGCCGACACACTCCTCGCGCTGACCCCGGCGAGCCTCAACTTCGGCAACGTCGTCGTCGGCACAACCAAGACCATGATCCTCGAAGCCAAGAACAGCGGCGAGGTCCCGGCGAGCGTGGAGGTCGTGACGCGCTCGTCCGACAAGACGCATCGCTGCGATCGACGTGGCGGCGACGCGGAGGTCTTCTGCGTCTCGGTCGAAGGCAGAGAGGTCGGGGTCGACGGCCGATTCACCCTGAACCCCGGAGAGAGCGCAACACTCGAAGTGCAATTCTCACCGAACCGCGCTGACAGCGTGGAGCGAGGTTCGTTCTTGCTCCGCGCATGCGAGATCTCGCGCTGCGACACGCGCGTTCGCATCGAGGGCACTGGCGTCGCCGAAGCATTCACGTGTCTCCCCAAGGCTCTCGACTTTGGGTTCGTGAACGCCGACGCTTGCGTGACCAAGACGCTCAACTGTCAGAACATCGCGAACACCCAGGTCACAGTGCTCGATTGGCGGGTCGTCGGGACGGACGCTGAAGAGAGCAACCCCGGCGCCTTTCGCGCGGATGAGTCGGCGAGTCACATCCTAGCCGAAGGCGACAGTCTCGACATCGACGTGCAGTATTGCCCGGCGCCGAAAGACATCGACGAGGCGCGCCTCGAGATCCGCACTTCGGGCCCAACGGTCTTGACCACGCTCAAGGGGTCAGAAGGTGGTCCGAACATCCGCGCCCTGCCCGACACGCTTCGCTTTGGGCTCGTGGCGCTCATCGCGCCCGCACGTCGCACGATCCTCGTGCAGAACATCGGCGCGCAGCCCCTCAAGATCTCGGACATTCGCATCGAGTCGGGCCCCTTCAAGCTCGCCGATGGCGTGGGAGCCACAGATATTCGAGCCGGGGGCTCGATGGAGGTACCGATCGCGTTCCAGCCCACAGCCGAAGGTCCGATCGAAGGTATCTTGCTCGTCGCGTCGAACGACGCCGACCAGCCCGAGCTTCGCGTTTCACTCACCGGCGAAGGCATCGACCTGCCCTCGTGTAACTTCGAGGTCGTTCCGCCCCGTCTCACCTATGGCGCCGTCGAGCTCGGGCGCAGCTTGAGCCGTGCGTTCGAGATTCGAAATCGCGGACAGAACGATTGTCTCCTGACGGGCGCGCGCATCCTCCCCGATTCCGACATCGCCTTTTCCCTGCCCGAGGGCGACGTCATGTCGGAACGCATTCGTCCCGGAGGCTCGACCACCATTCGCGTAGGCTATGCGCCGGAGACCGAAGGTCTCAACGAAGGCACGGTCGAGTTCTCGATCTCGAGCGAGACACAGCCGTTCGTAGGCGTGCCCCTCCTCGGCGAAGGCGCGAGCGCCACACTCCTTATCGTTCCGCGTGACCTCGACTTTGGCGTGATCGGGGTCGGCTGCCGAACCCGCGCTCGCAGCATTACCATCTACAACACAGGGACAACCAACGCGGTGATCGACCGCATCGAGCTTACGCCTACGTCGACGACGGCGTTCACGATCACGCGCCTTCCCGCGCCGCTCCCCGACGCCAGCCTCCAGATTCCTCCAGGCGGTTCCATCGACTTCAACGTCAGCTTCGCGGCGGACACGGACAAAGCCTACGCCGGTGCCATCGAGATTGACGGCACGTTCGCGGGTCGAGCGGTACAGTACATCGTTGCCCTTCAAGGCGTCGGTTCGAGCGACGCAGACACCCGCCAAATCGATGAGTTCGAGCAGCTTGGGAAACCGAAGGTCGACCTCCTGTTCGTCATCGACGACTCGGGCTCGATGGGCGACGAGCAGACCTCGCTCGCCGCAAATTTCGACGCGTTCATCCAATTCGCAAACGCACAGGTCATCGACTACCAGATCGGCGTCACGACCACGGACATCAATGAAGGCTCGCCCCCCGAAGCTGGACGCCTCGTACCTGTCGAGCTCGGGGCCGGCCAGAGCGCGGCCGATCGAATCGTCACGCCGCAGTCCGTGCCTTCGCCCGAAGTGGTCTTCGCGCGCAACGCGGCCGTCGGCGCAACTGAGACGTCGACCGAGCAGGGCCTCGAAGGCGCCTACTTGGCGCTCTCCAACCCCCTCATCTTCGGGCACAATGCGGGCTTCTTGCGCCCGGACGCAGTGCTCTCCATCATCTTCGTCTCCGACGAGGAGGACCAGTCGCCGAACAGCACCGACTTCTACACGAACTACTTTTTGAGCATCAAAGGTTTCCGCAACACGAACCTCTTTAGCGCCTCATCGATCGTCGGCGATCCAGGCGGCTGCGACGGAACCGGCGGCAATGCATTCTCCGGCGAGCGGTACATCGCGGTGACGCAGCGAACCGGTGGTGTCTTCCAATCGATCTGCACCGACGACTGGTCGCGTTCTCTCGAAGAGCTCTCGGCGAGCGCGTTTGGTTTCAAGTCCCGCTTCTTTCTCACGAATCAACCCGTGATCGACACCATCCGCGTGGTGGTGGACGGTCGCGAAATTCCAAGCCGAGAAGCACAAGGCACCGAGAACTGGGCCTACGACTTTGGAACGAACTCAATCAATTTCTCGGCCTTCGCGACCCCTGAGCCAAGCGCACAGCTCAGCATCGAATACGTCGCCGAGTGTTTGTAGCTCATCGTCCAAGGAAGCGAGTTCAACCGTCATGCAATCACGGAAATTCTTGTTCAAGAAGTGTTCATGGGCCTTTTCGGCCTTCCTGCTGTCGGCGATGACGGCCGGCACGGCCAGGGCTCAAGCGACCAGCGCCACGGGCTACATCCGACACGACAGCCCCATCACGTATGCCCCGCTCGTCAACCCGACGATCCTTTGGACGACGGGCGACGACTTCGACCAAACGATTCAGTTCCCTTTCACGTTCGATTTCTATGGTGACGCCTTCACGGAGGTCGAGGTGAGCACCAACGGCGCCTTGCGTTTCGGCGCGGGGTTCATCAGCTACACGAATGAAGCCCCCGGGAACTCGTCCTCGATCAGCGGCTTCATCGCGCCGTTTTGGGACGATTTGAGCCTCGAGGGACGCACGGACACGCTGGTTGGATACGAGATCGCAGGACAGGCCCCGCACCGCACGGTCACGGTCGAGTTCCGCGACGTTTCGCTCCTCAGCACCTCGAGCTCGCAGATCAACTTCATGGTTCGTTTCTTTGAGGGGCCCGGCGGTCGAATCGAGATCGACTACGGCACTGCGCGAGGCACGAATGGCGCGACGGCCACAATGGGTATGGAATCGCCGACCAACGACCGTCCCCTGTTCTTTGCTTCGACCGCATGCACGACCACCTGCGACGAGTCGGACCTCGCCGCGCTCGAAAATATGCGCATTTCATTGGTCCAAGCCGTGCCGGGCGTCGCGCTTACGGGATCATTCCTCGCTTGGCCAAACGGAGCCTTCCCAGGGAGTTCGGTCACCGCTTCCATCGAGGCCGTGAACACGGGGACCATCGCCGCGAGCGCCGCCGTGACGGAGATCTATCTATCCGCCGACGACGCGTTCGACGCCGACGACACGCTCATCGCTCAGGCAACTCAGGATGTCGCGTCGCTCACGTCCGTCGAAATCCCGATGACGGCGGACATCCCGTCGGAGACAGCATCTGGGATCTATAGACTCATCATGGTGATCGATCCAGCCGACACCTTCTCTGAGGCCGACCGGACCGACAACATCATTGTCGGCCCAACCTTCATGACCGCACACGAGCTCACGCCGCTCGGTATCGACATCGAGAACCCACGTCCTTTGGCGACGGGTGATCGCCTGAACCTCACACTCCACATCGGCAACTATGGCGTTCCGCGGGCGAGCAATATGCTCGTGCAGATCTACGCGTCCCTCGACGGCACGTATGGCCCCGAAGATGTTCTGCTCGGCGGCCCAACGGCTCGACTCGCGGGCGAGACGGCCGAGGAGATCTCGGTTCGCGTCACCATGCCCGACGTCCCCGCAGGCCGCTACAATCTGGTCTTGGTTCTCGATCCGCGAAATGCAATCGCGGAGACGAACGAGACGAACAATGCGCTCGTCACGTCGGCGGCGATCGTGGTCGGGCCAGACCTCACGGCAAGCGGCGACGTCGGTTTGCCGTCTGGACTGAGCCCCGGAGAGACAACGCCTGTGGTCGTCGCTCTTCGCAATGACGGTGCCGAGTTCCTCGACGCGTTTGGCTACGCGCTCTACCTATCGACCGACGCGCAGCTCGATGGACAAGACATCCCCTTGGGACAATTCACAGCGGCCATCCCAGCCGCAGGCTCGATCGAGCAGAGTGCAGACGTCACGGTGCCCGCGGCCGTGCCCGCCGGGTACTACTTCCTGATCACGGTGGTCGACCCTGCGCAGGCCGTTGCCGAATCCAACGAAGAGAACAACATCGTTCCATCCACGCAAACAGTCGTCGTGGGTCGCGATTTCAGCATCATTGGGGCGAGCGCAACCCTCGACCCCGACGAGTTCGAAGCCGGCGAGCCCCTCGAGCTCAGGGCGACAATCCAGTCACCCGGCGGAGGATTTCACGGGCAGTTGGGCGTCGAGATCTACTTTTCGATTGATGACACCCTCGATCCAAGTGACGCGCGCGTCGCGCTCGCCTCAACATCGCTGAGCGGTGCAGCCGAAACACCAGTGACGGTTGAGTTCTTGGCGCCCACGACCCTTCCCCCTGGCGTCTACCAGATCTTCGTCGTCATCGACCCCAACAACGAAGAGCCTGAGGTCGATGAATCGAACAACGTGGCGCATCTTGGGCTCCCCGGCCGTCTTCTTGGCGCAGACCTCTATATCCGCGAGGTCACCGGCGCAGACTTTGCGTTCATCGGCCTCCCCTACGAGGCACACGCGGTGATCGAGAACTCGGGCGTGGCCGCCGCTCGCCGCTTCCGCTATGCCTACTACCTTTCCAGCAACGACATCTGCCGAACGACCGACCGTGAGGTCTTTGTGTCCGAGGAGACGACCCTCGACGCCCAAGAGGAGCGATTCCTGTCCGATGAGATCATCATGCCCACGTTCACGTCCTCGACGACACAGTGGCTTTGCTTGTTCGCGGACATCCGTTCACAGGTGCCGGAGTCATCGGAGACCAACAACATCCGAGCGCGCCTGGATCCCATCGCGGTGATCTGGCCGGTCCCTGACCTCACGGGTGCGATCCTGGACGCCGGCCCGCGCGCGGCGGCCGGGGAAAATCTCGAGATCCGGCGGCTCGTGCAAAACATCGGCGTCGCCGACGCCGCGAATTTCCAGTACGCCTACGTGCTCTCCGCCGACCCGGTCATCGACGCCGAGGATCCTGTCGTGGGGCGCTTCTCCGCGGCGCTCGACACCGGCGAGGACGACTACCGACTCGAGCGCATTACGCTACCGGCCGACCTCCCGGCGGGCACCTACTATCTCGGCCTCCTTCTTGATGTCACGAGCGCGGTTGCTGAGGTCACCAAGGCCAACAACGCGATCACGGGGCCCATGCTCGAGGTCTTCGGAAGCGACGTTCGATTCGCCGACGTCCAACTCCCCAACGGCACCCTCGGTGTTCCGTACGAGGCCGCCATCTCGGCCACCGGCGGCGCGTTCGCGTCAGTATACACGGTCGAAAGCGGTGCGCTCCCCGACGGTGTTGGTCTGAACGAAGAAACGGGAATGCTGGTCGGCACCCCGGAGCGCGAAGGCCTCTTCGAGTTCACCATCCGTGCCCATGCAGGGACGGGTTACGCGGACCTCCACTCGACGATTCGCATCCTCGCCCCAACCATCGAGCTGCGCGTCATGACGACCGTCATGGCTTCGGCGGTCGTCGGTCGTGACTACCGAACAGAGCTTCTCGCGCTGGGCGGCGTGGCCCCTTACCGTTGGGCGGCGAGCCAAGAGCTTCCACCGGGACTCGTACTCGCGCCTGACGGCGTCGTCTCCGGAACCCCGCTTCAGCAGGCCCACACCCTGGTCGCGTTCGAAGTGACCGATGATGTCGGGACCCACGTGACGACGGATGTAGCCCTCAACATCTCGAGCCCAGACCAGCTCCTCCAGGTCATCGGTGATGAACTCAGCCCCGGAACGATCGGCGTCGACTACGAAGCCTCGAATCCGCTTCGAGCTGTCGCCGGCGATCTGGAATGCACACTGTGCACTTGGTCGATCGTCGGGATGCCACCACCCGGTATGCACCTGGCCGACGACGGATTCCTGGCGGGCACGCCAGAGAAGGTCGGCCGGTTTCCGTTTGTGGCTCGAGCCCAGGATGAATCGGGTCTTTACGATACAGCCCAGTTCGTCTTCGTTGTCGACAGCGGGACGGACCTCGCAATCTCGACCACCGAGCTCGACCCCGCGAAGGTCGGAGAGCCCTACGAGGCCAAGGTCAATGTGATCCGCGGCCAACCGCCTTACACTTTCGACATCGTCGAGGCTTGGGGAGGCACGCTTCCTCCGGGGCTCACTTTCCAAGACGGCGTGTTCTCCGGAACCCCGACCGAGCCCGGCCTCTTCGCGTTCACCGTCCGCGTCACCGATGCGGATCTGCGGGCCGATGTCCAACCCATGTCGATCGAAGTCGTCGCGCTCAGGGCCGCACCGGTGGCCAAAGATGACGGATGCAGCTGCAGCACGGCGGCCACGCCGAGTGCCGGTTCTTCGCAGAGCTCAATCCTCGCGCTGGCCGTCTTGCTCCTTGCGCTGGCTTGGACGCGTCCATCCGCGCGACGAAGCCTCGTGCGGGCCTTGGGGGCCCGGGCGAGCCGTCGGATCGGCACCCGCATTCGCCAGGCCTTGCCTCTCGTCGGGCTGTTTGCGCCCATCCTGGGCGCGGTCGACAACGCACGCGCACAGTCGCAAAGCCTGATTCCCGGTACACCTTACGTGCTGCGCGTCGAATCGGCAGCCTATCATCCGCTCTCCAACCCCACGATCCTGTGGACGGACGTCGACGATGGCAGCCAGTCCGTCGTTCTTCCGTTCCCCTTCCGCTTCTACGACGCGGAACAGACGACGATGGCGGTCGGCGCGAACGGCCTGGTTGTCTTCCCAGGCACTCAGCCGACCTCGAACGGCAACTCGACACCAGGACAGAGTCCAAGCGCGGGGGCCTTCATTGCGCCATTTTGGGATGATCTTCGCCTCACCGATGGAACCATTGGCTATGAGGTCCTTGGCACCGCCCCGAACCGCATTCTCGCGGTCGAGTTCCAGAACATCGGTCGCTATGGCTTCTCGGGTTCGGGCGGCGGGACCCGCGTGAGCTTTCAACTCCGGTTGTTCGAGGGCCGCGCGAGCCGCATCGAGATCCACTACGGCGATCTCTCGCTCCCCGGCGACACTTTCGACGCAACGATGGGCATGCAAGACGCCGAAGGCATGCGGGGCATTCAGTTCCATACGCCCCCGTGCAACGCGCAGTGTTCGACCGACGATTTTCAGGACCTCTCAGGGTCGAAGGTTACAGTGATCCAAGATGCCGGCGTCGAGATTCTGGCCAGCGCCGTCACGGCGCCGTCCATCGCGTTTCTCAAGGCTCCGACCCCGATCACCGTGGTGGTTCAAAGCCTCCACAGCGACCCGATCGGTCCGTTCGATGTCAGCGTCGAGGTCTCCCGAACGAAGGCGTTCGATGCCCCGATCTTGCTCGGCTCGACGTCGGTCACCCTTGCGCCGTTCGAGCGTCGGTCGATGGAGCTTACGGTCACGCCGCCCGACAGTTTGGGCGTAGGCCGCGCGTACTTCGGTCTTCACGTAGACCGAGAAGAGCAGATCGCGGAGTCGGATGAGTCGAACAACCTGCTCGTGGCGAGCGAGCCGACCCGCATTCTCCACGGGGCGCCGGACCTCGTGGCGCGCTCGGTCGGGGTTGAGCACTCGACCGCGGTGGGTGGCGAGACCTTGACGGCCTACGCCACCATCGCAAACGTGGGCGGAGAGGCAGCGACGGGCGCGATGGCCGCCGTCATGCTGTCCACGAATCCGGTGATCTCGGCTCAGGACTACGAACTTGGCCGTTTTCCGGTCGACCTCCGCGCAAGCCAGAGCACCACGTCCACCCTCACGGTGACCGTGCCCCCCGACATCAACCCAGGCCTCTACTACATCGGCGTCCTCGCCGACCCGGAGGCGACGTTGGATGAGCTCGATGAGAACAACAACGGCCGGCCGCTCGAGGAGCCGATCAGCATCACGTCCAGTCGGCTCACAGTCCTCACCGCGCGACTACCCGCCGCCAGGCTCGGAGAGCATTACGAAGCCATGGTGACTTGGTCGGGGAGCCACGATGCACCTCGACTCGCCATCACGCGCGGAGCGCTGCCCGAAGGGCTTGAGCTCGACACCGCCTCGGGACGAGTCTTCGGCACTCCAACGCGCGTCGAAGTTCAAAACTTCACCCTGGAGATGCAAAGCGGATCGCTCTCGGCCGAGAAGGAACTGACCGTGATGGTCGTCGATCCACAGGATCCCTTGACGATCTTGAATCGAGGTCTTCCCAGCACGACCGTCGGTCGCGAATACTTCGCTGAGTTGCTGGCTGTCGGCGCCTCACCCACGGCCACCGTCACATGGTCGGCCACCGGCCTACCCGCGGGATTGCGGGTCGAGCGCGCACCCGCGGCGTCGCTCCGAGGCGCAGGCATGATCACGGGTACCGCCCAAGCAGAGGGCGAGTTCAATGTCGAGGTCACCGTCGATGATGGCGCGCTCAGCACCGCGCGATCGTTGTCATTGCGCGTGGTCCCGAATGAGAACCTCCTCATCGTCCCCGCACCGCTGTCGACCGCGACGTACGGGCGGGCTTATCGCGAAACGCTCCGCACCGAGGGCGGCGTCCCACCGATCACTTGGCGCGTCGCGCCCGAAGGCAGGCTGCCCGAAGGCGTAACGCTCTCGAGCGACGGCGTCCTCGAAGGTACGCCGCTTCAGGTGGGTTCGTTCCGACTTATTGTCATCGCGGAAGACGCCGCAGCGGGCAATCTGCGTGGTCTAGACCGCAACGTATTCGAGTTCATCGCGCTGAACGAACCAGCCAGCGACGCCGCCTTCAGGATCGAGACGACGGCGCTTCCTCCCGTCATCATCGGTCAGCCGTACGAGGCGAGCATCGTGGCGCTGAGCGGAACTCAGCCCTACGAGTGGACGATCATCGAAGGTCGCGTGCCGGAGGGACTCCTGCCCATCCCCAATCCCGTGACCGGCGCACTCGAGATCAAGAGCACAGGCAAAGGGCCTTCTCAGCCTGGGGCAACGAACATCCTCGTTGGCGTTCGCGACGGACGTGCGCGCGAGACGGCCCGCGCGTTCGTGATCCGCATTCTTGAAGAAGCCCCCGCCGAGACGACGCCCACCGGAGCGAACGGCGACAAGGATGGCGACAAGGACGGTGGCTGTGGGTGCCAGAACCTAGCCCAGGGTCGAACGGAGCCCGACGGGGCTGCATCGCTCGTCGCGCTGAGTGGATTGTTCTTGATTGCCCTGGCCCGTCCCCGACCAAGAGGCAAGCGCCGTTCACTCGGGCGCTGAGCCCCAGCGCCGCCCCACGTCACATCGTTCTTGAGCCATCGCCCACGACGCTTTGACGCGCGGGCCTACGCCCTTCCCCCCAGCGAAAGCGAAGCCATCTCCCTCGCCACCCGTGCCTTGCGCCGGAGGTTTGGCGCCGCGGCGGCGAGCCGCTCGGCCTCTTCCGCGATCGCGCGGGCGCTCCCGATATCGCCTTGAGCACGACACAACTTCGCGAGCTGAATCGTCGCCATGAGCCTTAGCTCTGGATGCCCCAACACGTCTGCAACCTCGAGCGCTTCGTCAATGTTGGCCCGAGCGCCTTCGAAACTACTGAGATCACGTTCGAGGGCCAGTGCGGCCAAATAGACGAGGGCCCAGCCCTCATAGAGGGTGAAGCCAATCTCGCGAGCGATCCCCAAGCTGCGGGTCAACTCCGAGGCGGCCTTCTCGAAGCGACCGGCATTGAGGAGATGGATACCAAGTTCGCCACGCCACATCGCTTCGCCCTGCCGACTGCCCGAGTCGCGAGCCAGCTCCAGTGCGAGTTCGAGCTGGCGCTGCGCGCCCTCGACGTCCCCGAGCGCGCTCATGAGCATTCCAAGTTCGCCCGACCATCGCTCGAGCTCAGCTCGTACGCCGCGCGCCTCGGCGAGATCGATCGCTTCACGATAGCAGGCCACCGCGGCCGTATTGTTACCGCGCGAGACCTGGACGCGACCAATGAACCCGAGAATCTCGGCCATCATCCTCGTGTCGCTGCGCGTACGCGCGCGCTCGAGCCCCCGCTCGAGCTTTCCCAGAGCCGCAAGGTTGTCGCCTTGATGGACGAGCACGACGCCGATCTTGGCGTCCAGATCCTCGGCTAGATCGGTAAGACCGCCCGACTTGGCGATGTCTCGCCCCGCCTCAAGCATCGCGCGAGCTTTCGCGTAGTCGCCCTGCGCAACATACGCGCGCGCTTCGAGCTCCAAAGATCGAGCCCCGATCGACCGGCTCGGCGCGCGCCCGTCGAGCCAACTCAAGGTTTCCAAAGTGGCCTCGAAGTTCCCCAGCGCGTACTGCGCCGCCGCCCGACGCAAGCAGAGTTCGGCCGACATCGTCCACGGCGAACGTGCATCGTGAGCGGCATGCGGGTCGGCGCGATCCAGCGCCTCACGCAGTCGACCGAAGTCGAGAAGCATGTCGATTTGTTGGAGAAGAACACCGAGGCGACGGGTTGCCGACGCCGCCGTTCGCGGCAGTTCGTCGAGCAATTCGATCGCCTCTGACAGCCTTCGCATCCCAGCTTCGATATCCCCGCGCTCAGCCGCAGCCGCAGCGGTCTTACGCAGGTATCGAATGGCGCGCCCCGCAGCCCCGCCCGCGATGAAGTGTCGCGCCAATATGTGCGAGAATTCGGTTCGCCGTGCGCGGAGGGTCCTCTCGAGCCGAACGGCAATCCCGAAGTGGATTCGCTCTCGCGCCTCAGGCGTCAGACCGCGGGCGACGGCATCCCGAAAGCCTTCGTGGTAGAATCGGTACTGAACGCCACCCGGAACGACGTCCTCGATCAACAACCCCGCGCGCACAAGCTCATCGATCGCATCGAGAAAGAGACTCTCGTCGGCACCGGCGACCGCAGAGAGCAGTTCCGCCGGGAGGAGACGTCCGAGCAGAGAGAGTTGCTCGAGGAGCGCTCGAGCGGCCGGATCCAGGTGCTCAAGGCGCATGCGGCGTGCCCCATCAGCCGCCATCGCAGTTCGCACGCCGAAGCCACGTTCGTTCTCGGACGCGGCTTCGGTTCCATCCGCCATCGCCCCGGCGCTCGGGGTCGCACGGGTCCTGGTGGCCGCAAGCGGCGCGCTCGCACCCGCCACCTGTGCTCGATCCAGCTGCTCCGGCGGGATGGTATCCGCGCCCTGCTCTCGTGCGGCCAACGGCGCGTCCCGGAAGAACCACCCACCGTCACGGCGGACCAAGACGCCTTCGCTCGTCCAGGCCTGAACGGTGTCCTGCACCAAGAGCGGCCGCCCCTGGGTCGCGGCGTAGAGCGCTTCGATGGCCGCCGGACTCGGGTGCGGGACACCGGTCATCGTCCGCAGCATTTCGCCCACACCCACGCGGTCGAGCGGTCCGAGCACAAGACGTTCGATTCGCCGACGATCTTGGAGTCGACGAACGAGCTGTTCCGACGCGTCCGGGCCCTCAGCCAGCGATCGACGGGTGAGGACCAGCAGCACCGGACACACCGTCTCTCCTGGATCACCTCGAGGCCGCGGGCCAAGTAGGGCACGTGCCGCATCCCACAGGAGCTCGAGCGTCGACGAGTCAGCCCAATGAAGATCTTCGACCACCAGCATCAACGGCCTCGAGAGCGCCAGGCGTCCAATGACACCTACGACCGCCTTGTGAAGCCGCAGCCGACGTTCGGCAGGGTTCGATTGGTCGACCTGAGCCGCCCCCGCCATGCGCCCAAGCTTGGGCGAGATCGCATGAATGAGGCGGGCTTCAGCGCCGATGATTCGCTCGACGACGTCGGGTGAGGAGCGCCCCGCGATCGTGGCGATTTCATCGAGGATGGGCTGGATGGCTCCGTATGCTGCCGTCCGTTCCGAGGCGCAGACCCCGCGCAAGACGTGCATTCGCTTTCGTATGATCTTCGAGAGCTCCCCTACGAGCCGGCTCTTTCCGATTCCGCTCTGACCTTCGATGAGTACGATGGCCCCGCGGCCATCGGCGACCTCCGCCGCCCACTGCTCGAGCTGAGCAACCTCGCCCGCACGACCCACACAACGAGGCTCAAAGAGCTGAGCCGGAAGCCGAGCGACCGGCAGCTCGAGGGCATCACCATCCGCGAGGTACCGAATCGCATCCTCCGCCGACTGCAGCCGATCGAGGGGATCCTTCTCCATGAGCCGATGCGTAAGCCCAGCCAGGGTCACATCGGCTTTCGGATTTCGGTGTCGTACGTGCTCCGGGATCGTATGGACATGGTGGTGGAGCGCGGCGGCGGGCGGCTCCACCGGAAACGGGTAGCCACCCGTCAGGATCTCGTACATGAGCACGCCGATCGCGTACAGATCGGACCGGCCATCGATCTCACCGGTCGTCATTTGCTCGGGAGCCATGTACGCGAAGGTTCCCAGCAGCGAAGCATGGCTGTCCGGCGCCTTCGCCAGGAGAGCAACCCCGAAGTCCATGAGCTTAACGCGCCCTTCACCCAGGACGAAGATGTTCTCTGGCTTCAGATCACGGTGCACGATGCGCCGCGCGTGGATGTGAGCAAGCGCGCCAAAGATCTGGCGCAGACATCTACGCAACTCGCCTTCCCGAGCGGGGCCCTCGGGGATCGACCGCAGGTGCCGGCGGATATCTCGACCCTCGAGAAACTCCATCACAATGAACGGCACATCCTCTTCGATCCCCGCATCGAAGACGCGCACGATGTTGGGATGGCGAAGGCGCGCCAACGCCCTGAACTCTCGCTTGAAGCGAAGAACGCCTTCCTGCTCCTCCGCCGCATGCGGCAAGAGGACCTTCAGCGCGACCCTGGACTCATCACGCGGGTCAACCGCCTCGTACACGACCCCCATCCCGCCCGCGCCTAGACGGCGAATCAGGCGATATCGCCCTATGGTCGTGCGCTGCCCTGCCATGACCCATCGTTGTTTGGCGCCCGAGGCTTCACGGGCGTGGGCAACCTAGTCGGATTCTTGACCGCGCAGGCGTGCGATGATCTTCTGCTTCGTGGAAACCGCGACACCCGCTTCGCTCCGAAGCTCCGCCAGACGGCCGCTCCGCTCGAGCGCTCGAAGCTCCATCTCGCGAAGTCGTGCTGCCGTCTCCGGATGGTTCTGGCCCACTTGAGCGAGTGGGGTGTGATCAGGTGCGACGAATCCTCTCATCATTCGGACGACTTTCTCTTCGGTAGGGTCCAGCGCTCGATCCGGAGACTCAGTGGTCACCGAAGCACGCGCTCTCCCGTGGGTGGAGGCAGATCGCTTCGTCGTCATCTGCTGGAAACGGTATCGAAGGGAGAGGATGCCGTCAAATTAATGCCCAGCGGGACGTGTTCAGGCATGAAGCAAACAATTCCCGCGACTTATCCAGACCCGCGATACGTCCGTCACGCGCCAGCGGCACAACGAAAGCCCACGGTGTTGTCGGCCTCCGTCGGGATCTTTGGTCGCCGCGCCGCCACCCGAACCGTGTGCGCTGCGTCCCGATACGACCCACCGCGCACCACGCGCTCCCGCCCCTGCGATGGGCCCCGGACCGACGAGGGCGCGGTTCGATAGTAGGTCGGATCGAAGAAGTCGACCACCCACTCTCCTACATTTCCCGCCATGTTGAGCGTCCCGAACGGGCCGGCGCCCTCTGCGAACGCCGTGACCGGCGCCGTCTGTGCGTAGCCATCTTCATCGCCCGAGGTGTTTGCTTTCTTGCGGTCGAAGGCTCCCGTCCATGGCCACTTCCGCAAATCCGACCCTTTCGCTGCATACTCCCACTCGGCTTCCGACGGGAGTCGCTTCCCGACCCAGCGACAGAACGCGTAGGCGTCGGCCCAAGTCACACCGACCACCGGGTGATCATCGCGGCCGAGCACTGGGTCATCGAGATACGGCGAAGCATCGCACGCTCGGGCGCGCACACACAGACGATAGGCCTGGTTGCTCACTTCCGTGCGATCGATTCGAAATCCATCGAGGGTCAGGCGGCGTTCAGGATACTCGGACGGCTCACCATTCATATCGCCCATGGTGAAGGAACCCGGGGGAATCGAGACCATATCGGTCGGTGCGGCCGAAGGAGGCGGCGCGGGCGCGTCCCGCCGAGCGTGCGCGTAGCAGCCAGAGATCAGAAGCATGAGCGGCACGAGGCCAAAGTGAGATCGTTCGCGTCGGTGGGGCATCGAACCCTTCATCGTGGGCGCAGCGTTCCGCTTGCGCGGCCTCGGGTCAAGCCTCGTACCTCTCTGTGCGCATCACCCGACGAGGTCGACAAGCACGCCGGCCACAAAGCGCGGGTCGATCGCCGCCCCCTCGCCTAGCGCATCAAAAGCCCGCGCGAGGCTCTCCAAGCCGCCTCGGACACGACGAGCCAGGATATCCGAAGGGGGCCGCGAATCATGCGCCTCGATCTTCTCGACGAACCCAGCGATCGCCCGATCGAGGCCGGCCCCGTCGGCCAGCGCACCCCGAAGGACCTCGAGATCCGCGCGTCGAAGGCCAACCAGATCGAATCGGCCGTGCACCATCTGAGCAGCCACCAACGAGACGAGCAGCAGCTCGAACGTCCGCTCGTTCTCCGGCGGCATCGTGCTCGAAGAGAGCTGAACATTCCTGGTCACGAGGTCGAGGCGTCGGGCGACCTCGGCGAGCTGCTCCAGTTCATCGAGAACCGCGTCGACCGCCTCCAGATCACGCTCCGTCTGGAAGGCGCGAAAACGGGGGTCCTGACCGTCCTCGTCCGGGTCGCGCAGCCGGCGGTCGCCATCCAGAACCGTCGGGAAGACCGGCCGGCGCTGAAGAAGCGCCGTCAGCACCGAGCGTTCATCGTCCGAGAAGTAAGACATGAACCCCGCGAGACGCCGCGCCCTCGTCGCCCGCGACAACGTGAGCGCGTAGCCCTCGCGAAAGAGATCCCGAATCTGTGAAGTCTCGAGACGGCGCCCCGCTCGATGGATGACATCTGAGGCGTCGGGGTCGCCCGACCCGTTGCTCTGATGCTCATCCCTCTGAGATCTGTCGCGGCCACGCGACGGCGGATCGGCCGCTTGAGCAAGCGCAAGATTCAGATACCCACGCATCCGCGTGAGAACCTCCCGCAATCGTACCGCGTCGCCAGGCTGCACCCGATCGGCCACGAGCGCCGCATTCGCGGCCGCGGTCAGCTCCGACTCGAGCCGCCGTATGCGATCCAGACTCTCGATCGTTCCGAGAGCCTCACGCAGCAGGCTTGCCTTCTGAAACGACGTCACATGAAGGACGGGGAGCTCGAGGTCCGCGGCCGACTTCCCGGCCGGCTTCGCGGTCGCCGTCGCCGTCGCCGTCGCCGTCGCCGTCGCCGTCGCCGTCGCCGTCGCCAACGAAGTCGCCGCCGCGGACGTCGCCGATGCGGCCGGCGCCTGCGGGGGCAGAGGGCCGTAGATCTCGAGCGCACGCGCCAGCGGAGGGAACCCGAGATCCTCGAGCCGAGCCTCGCGAAAACGAAGCGCATCTTCCTCGAGCGACGATGTCAAATCGGACGCAGCCATCTGGAGAAGCCTCACCGCGCGCGTCGCGTCGGTCCCATCGTACAGCGCCTCCACGAGCGCAAGGATCGCTTTGCGCTCCTCTTCGTCGACCTCGGTTCGAGAACCTCGCGCGCCATCGTGATCGAACTCGAGCGCGTCGAGCTCATCGACCCGCCGCGCGGCAACGAGAAACCGACCGTCCCGGGTTGCGGTCAAGGTCTCTTCTGCATTGACGCGCGCAAACCAATCCGGGAGTTCTCCAACCTCGACTTCGTCATCGTCTTTTGGTTTCGCGACAACCCAGAGCCGACGACGAAGCAAAGCGCCCAGCAACTCCACATCCAGCGCCTCGATCGCTCGACTCAGCACCTCGCTTCCGCACTCAGCCAAGGCCGCCAACCACACGAGGACATCGGACACACAGAAGTGATCACCGCGCCAAACGTCGAGGTCGAACAACGCGGTGATCTGCGTCGGCTCAAGCAACGCGAGCATCGGTCCGGCGTCTTCCACGCCGAGAAGCTTCACGGTGTAGTAGGCGTCCAGTGGGGTCATGCCTCGGATGACCTCGTCGGCATCTTTTCGGCCCAAGATCTCTCGAAACTTCTGGCGCGAAAGCGCGCGCCGGACCGAACGATCCCAGGGCATCAAGGTCACGACATTTCCGGTGTCTTCGCGAGCAATCATATCTTCGTACGCGCCTTCGAACATCGATCGCCCGATCGTGCGATCGCATCTTGCGCGGTGCTGCATACCAACACCGGGTTGGGTCTGCCGAGTTCAAAACAACCCGCATCCCCAGCCAAAGAACATGAAATTAGGCATAAACCGAACGCGGCGAATTTACTTGACTCGGCGGAGTCTCACGCCCATCTCAATCCCGGAGCAAGCCTCATGAACCTTGTATCGATCGTAAAGAAGGCGCTCATGGCCCTCACGGGCTTGGCCTGGATTGGATTCCTCGTCGGCCACCTCTCGGGGAATTTTCTCCTCTTGCGCGGCGCCGACGCCTTCAACGGATACGCAGCCTTCCTTGCAAGCCTAGGCTCACTGCTTTACGTCGTCGAAGCCGCCCTGATCCTGTTCTTGCTTCTTCACATATACTCGGGCCTTCGCGTGACGTTGGAGAATCGCCGGGCCCGACCGGTGCGCTACGCCGTCGCCGCAACCGCCGGACGAGCCACGGTGGCGTCGCGAACCATGGCTGCGGGTGGCATCATCATCGCGGTCTTCTTGGTGGTCCACGTGAAGATGTTCAAGTTCACTTCTCATCAAGACGTGAACAACGGCCTTTGGGGCCTTGTCGTCGACACATTCAAAGAGCCGGCGTGGGTGGGCGCGTACATCATCGCGATGCTCGCCGTGGGCATGCACGTGAGCCACGGATTGGCCAGCGCATTCCAAACGCTTGGGCTCATCAAGCCTCGCTGGCGGGAGAGTTTCCGCCGCACGGGTTTCGCCATCGGCTGGCTTCTGGCCGCCGGATTCATCACGCTGCCGGTCTGGTGCTACCTCGTACCCACGAACTGAGGACGTCATGATTCTCGATTCAAAGATTCCCGATGGTCCCCTCGAAGAAAAATGGGACCGTCACCGCTTCAACCTCAAGTTGGTCAATCCGGCCAACAAGAGGAAACACCGAGTCATCGTGGTGGGTACCGGTTTGGCCGGCGCTTCGGCTGCGGCGTCGCTTGGCGAGCTTGGGTACGATGTGTTGTCGTTCTGTTTCCAGGACAGCGCACGCCGCGCCCACAGCATCGCGGCCCAGGGCGGCATCAACGCCGCGAAGAACTATCGCAACGACGGCGACAGCGTCTTCCGGCTGTTCTACGACACGGTCAAGGGCGGCGACTATCGCTCACGCGAAGCCAATGTGCATCGCCTTGCGGCGGTCAGCGTAAACATTATCGACCAATGCGTCGCGCAAGGCGTGCCGTTCGCGCGTGAATATGGGGGCCTTCTCGACAATCGTTCCTTCGGTGGCGCGCAGGTGTCTCGAACGTTCTATGCCCGCGGCCAGACGGGTCAGCAGCTCCTCCTCGGTGCATACGGCGCGCTCATGCGCCAGGTCCACGCGAAGAAGGTCAAGCTCTACACGCGGCACGAAATGCTCGACCTGGTCGTCATCGATGGTAAGGCGCGCGGGATCATCACGCGGGACCTCGTCACGGGCGCACTCGAGCGGTGGATTGCGGACGCGGTCTGCCTTGCCACGGGCGGTTACGGGAACGTCTTCTTCCTTTCCACGAACGCCAAGAACTGCAACGTAACGGCGGCCTATCGCGCGTATCGTCGGGGCGCCTACTTTGCGAACCCGTGCTTCACTCAAATTCACCCGACGTGCATTCCCGTAAGCGGCGATCACCAGTCCAAGCTGACGCTCATGAGCGAGAGCTTGAGAAATGACGGGCGTGTTTGGGTGCCAAAGAACAAAGGCGACCAGCGTTCCCCACGCGACGTACCCGAGAGCGAGCGCGACTATTACCTCGAGCGCAGGTATCCTTCTTTCGGCAACCTGGTCCCGCGCGACGTGGCGTCCCGCAACGCGAAAGCGCAATGCGACGAAGGCAAGGGCGTTGGGCCCGGTGGCTACGGCGTCTACCTCGACTTCAGCGATGCCATCGAGCGAGACAGCCTCGCAACGATTCAGGCGAAGTACGGCAACCTCTTCGATATGTACGAAGAGATCACGGGCGAAAATGCCTATCACGTCCCCATGCGCATCTACCCGGCCGTCCACTACACGATGGGTGGCCTGTGGGTGGACTACAACCTCATGGGGACCATCCCGGGGCTCTTCGTGCTCGGGGAAGCAAACTTCTCGGATCACGGGGCCAACCGCCTGGGTGCAAGCGCACTCATGCAGGGGCTCGCCGATGGCTATTTCATCCTGCCCTATACAATTGGTGGATACATCGCTTCGCAATCCGGCCTGGGCGGCCAGACGACCCAGCACGAAGCCTTCGCGGAAGCCGAGTCCGCAGTACGCGAACGCGCCGAGAAGCTGCTGTCGGTGAATGGAAAGCGGACCGTCGACAGCTTCCATCGTCAGCTCGGAAAGCTCATGTGGGAGTACTGCGGGATGAGTCGAACGCGAGGCGGTCTCGAGCATCTCCTGAAAGAAATCCCGGGCCTTCGTGCAGAGTTCTGGGAGAACGTCACGGTCCAGGGCAGTCCGGGGGAGTTCAACCAGTGCCTCGAGCGTGCCGGCCGCGTCGCCGACTTCCTCGAGTTCGCCGAGTTGATGGCAACCGATGCGCTGTCTCGCGAGGAATCCTGTGGCGGGCATTTCCGGGAGGAGCATCAGACCGAGGACGGCGAAGCGAAACGTGACGACGAGAACTTCTGTCACGTCTCGGCCTGGGCGTTCAAAGGCGTCGGCGTCACGCCCGAGCTCCACAAAGAGCCGTTGACGTTCGAGAACGTCAAACTCACGCAGCGAAGTTACAAGTAGTAGGTACCGAGATGAAGTTCACGCTCAAAGTTTGGCGGCAGCCAGCCCGCGACAAACCTGGACGTTTCGAAACTCACGAGGTCTCGGATGTCTCTCCCGACACCTCCTTTCTCGAGATGCTCGACATCTTGAACAACCGCCTCGAGGGCGAGTCGAAGTCGCCCATCGTCTTCGACTCCGATTGTCGAGAGGGCATTTGCGGCGCATGCAGCATCGTCATCAATGGACGCGCGCACGGCGACGGTGAAGGCACCACGACATGCCAGCTTTACATGCGCAACTTCAAGGACGGTGAGACGCTGGTTCTCGAGCCTTTCCGGGCCCGAGCCTTCCCGGTCCTCAAAGATCTCGTCGTGGATCGGAGTGCCTTCGACCGCATCATCCAGGCGGGTGGCTACGTTTCCGTCAACACCGGCGCGCCCCAAGACGCGAACGCGCTCCCCGTCCCAAAGGTCAACGCTGACCTGGCGATGGACGCCGCACAATGCATCGGCTGCGGCGCCTGTGTGGCTGCGTGCAAGAACGCATCCGCCATGCTCTTCGTGGGTGCCAAGGTATCCCATCTCGCGCTTCTGCCTCAGGGCGCGGTCGAGCGCGAGCGACGCGTCCTGAGCATGATCGAGCAGATGGAGGCCGAGGGGTTTGGGAACTGCACGAACGAGTACGAGTGCGAAGCTCAATGTCCGAAGCAGATCTCCGTCTCAAACATCGCACGCCTCAACCGTGAGTTCTATCGCGCAAAGGCGCGCGAGTAGGCGGCGCTGACGATCAACGCGGCCTTGCGGCTTGCGGCTCCGAAAAGAACCCCGCTGCGCGGCGGCGGTATGATCCTAGCCCACGGATCGGGACGCTGACCCACGGCGTGGGTGCGATGATTGCCTCCAAGTCCCTGCCTTTTCTCGAGCAGCGGGTGTGGTACGCTGCGCCGCAGGAGATCTTCATGAAGGTGTTGGTGACCGGAGGTGCCGGGTACATTGGAAGCGTTGTCGTCGAGGTGCTCCTCAACAGTGGTCACGACGTGGTCGTGCTCGACAACTTCTCCAAAGGACACCGGGAGGCCGTTCCACCCGGTGTGCCCGTCGTCGAGCTCTCGGTCCTCGACCTCGAGAGGGTCACAGAGGCGCTTTCTGAACATGCCATCGAGGCGGTCGTTCACATGGCCGCCGATTCTCTGGTCGGAGAATCGGTGGCGCAGCCCGCGAAGTACTACGAAAGCAATGTCGTCGGCGGTTTGAGCCTCCTTCGGGCCATGCATGCGGCCGAAGTGCCGTATTTCGTATTCTCGTCTTCAGCGGCCGTCTACGGGGAGCCCGAGGCCCAACCCATAACCGAGCAGACCCCAACGAAGCCGACCAATCCTTACGGACAAACGAAGCTCGCCTTCGAAGACGCGCTCGGCTGGTACAGCCGAGCCTACGACCTGAGCTTCGTGAGTCTCCGCTACTTCAACGCCGCAGGCGCATCGGAGCGAAATGGGGAGCGCCACGACCCGGAGACACACCTGATCCCGATCGTCCTCCAGGCCCGCGCGCGGCGACCGTCGGGCGGTCACGATTTTCGGCACTGACTACCCGACCCCTGATGGGACCTGCATCCGCGACTACATTCATGTTCTCGATCTGGCCGAGGCTCACGTCATGAGCCTCGAGGCGCTCGCCCGTCGAAAGTTTCCGTCCAAGATCTTCAACCTCGGGTGCGGCCTCGACGGCTACAGCGTTCGGCAGGTCCTCGCCACGGCCGAACGCGTCACCGGGAGACCCGTCCCATCCGAAGTCGGCCCTCGTAGACCAGGCGACCCCGCCGTGCTCGTGGCGAGCGCAGATGAAATCCGCCGCGAGCTCGGCTTCGTCCCGAAGCGCCAAGACCTGGAGGTCATCATCGAATCGGCTTGGCGCTGGATGCAAGACAGCGCGCGCTGAGCCTTCGCGCGCGGCCAACATCGCGTCGCACGTCGTCACAGTTGCAGTGCCGATCACACCCCGGACCACGGACCACCGACAAAGCGCAGTGCTTGAGTTCGAACCAGGAGGATCAAGCGTGAACGTCCTAGTCTTTTCCGACGAATATCCCCCGGCCGGTGGCGGCGCCGGCGTGGTGGCGAGCCAACTCGTCGCGAACCTGGTGGCCATGGGTCACGAGGTCGTGCTGCTTTCGGGCGATGAGGGACCTGCTCCGGAGGCGAAGGCCCAAGAACACGTCCGAGTGCATCGAACCACCCTGATCTGGCCCATGGCCTACCTAAAAGCTCTACTCAGGCTGAGACCGAAGCTGTCGTCGTTCGGCACCATCGTTCTGAATGATATTGTTGCCGTCTATGTTGCGGGACTGTTCTTCAACAAAACACAGCTCTCGAAGTGCGTCATCATCGCGCATGGGGACGATGCAGCCTATATCTTCAAAAGGACGAGCACCAAACACCATGTCTTCCAGATCAAGGCGTTCTGCGGAAGGGCACTCCGCCACTCCGCGAAGGTCATCGCCGTCAGCAAGTACGCCAAGGAACTCTACGGCAACAGCATCCCGACCGATGCCCGGCGCCCGAACATCGACCATCACTACGCGGGGCTCGACCTCGAGGGCATGAAGCCCCCCGCCTCCATCACCCAGACGAAAGCCGACATCGGCATCCCCGCGGAAGCAACTCTGCTTTTCTCGGCAAGTCGGATCGTGGAAGAGAAGGGCTTCCTCGACCAGTTCGCACTGTTCAAAGAGGAGGTCGATCGAGGCGCAAAATACGTCTGGCTCATCGCCGGCGACGGCCCCCTGCGAGACCGACTCCAAGCGATGGTCAAAGAGAACAACTTGACAGAGCGCGTGCGATTCCTCGGGAAATTGCCGAGAGAGAAGCTGGCAACCTACTACAAGCTCGCAGACGTCTTCTGGCTGCTGTCGCGTGCCAATGAGACCATGGGCCTCGTGTATTTGGAGGCCGCGTTCTACGGAACACCGAGCATCGGCTTGAGGAGCTTCGGTGTGATCGAGGCCATTTCGGAAGGCAAGAGCGGTTATTTCTACGAGGGCGGTCGTATCGCCGAGCTGATCGACCTCTGCGCGGCGAACATCACGTCACAAGACTGCATCGACCACGCGATGCAGTTCTCCAGCGCCGCTTTCGCCAAGTACGTCGTTCCGGCCTCGGCCTGACATCTCCGCGCGCCAGAATAGACGTGGGGCCCCTTGGGCGGACCCTGCGCGGGACCCTGCGCGGACCGAGATCTGCGATGCGACCGACCGCAGCTTGATGCGCCCATCGGCGTCGGGCGGTCTAACGTGCCCGCTTGCGCTTCGTGGCCGTGCTCCCACGCTTTGGCTTGGCCACGGTTCCCTTCTTAGCGACCGCCGTCTTGGGTTTCGTTCCGCGTGGCGTGGACGCGCTTGGCGCCCGAGCCAGCCCAAAGGCCGCATGAAGGGCGCGCTGGGCCCGATCGGCGTCTTTCGCCTCGATGACACCGCTGATCTTGATCTCGGAGGTGGAGATCATCTGAATGTTGATCCCTTCGTCCGACAAGGCGCGAAACATCGTCGTCGCAACGCCCGCGTGCGATCGCATACCGACGCCTACGACGGAGATCTTGGCGATTCGGTCGTCGCTTTCGATGCGCTGGATCCCGAGCGCACTCGAGGCGCGATTCATCACCGCCAAGGCTTGTTTCAGGTCCGTGCGCGGAACGGTAAACGTCACGTCGGTGGTCCCGTCGAGCGCCACATTCTGAATGATCATGTCCACGACGATGTTCGCCTCGGCCAGCGGGGTAAAAATGAGCGCGGCCATCCCCGGTCGATCGGCAACCGCTCGCAAAGAAATCTTCGCCTCGTTCTTGTCGCACGCGACACCCGCCACCAACACGTCTTCCATCGCCGCCTCCTCCTTCACGACAAGCGTTCCCGGTCCACCGCTGAAGCTCGAGCGGACCCTCAACGGCACGTTGTACTTCATGCCGAGTTCGACGCTCCGTATTTGCAAGACCTTCGCGCCCGTCGACGCAAGCTCCAACATTTCTTCGTACGAGATCCGCTCAAGGCGCCGTGCATCCGGGCAGACGTTCGGATCGGCGGTATAGACACCATCGACGTCCGTATAGATGTCGCAGAAGTCAGCATCGAGCTCGGCCGCGATCGCCACCGCGGTCGTGTCGGAGCCTCCACGTCCAAGCGTCGTCAAATGCCCATCCGGCGCGATGCCCTGAAACCCCGCCGCCACCAGCACAATGCGTTCATCGATAGACGCCTCGAACCGCGCACGGTCCAGCGCCACGATACGCGCCTTCGTATGCGCGGTGTCGGTGTGCATGCCCATCTGAAACCCGAGGATCGATCGAGCCGGAATCCCCATCTGATTGAGGATCATCGAGAGCAAAGCGACCGATACTTGTTCCCCGGTCGTGAGCAGGCAGTCGAGCTCACGAGGCTCCGGATCCGGGGACGCCAGATGGGCAAGCTCGATGAGACGGTTCGTCTCACCGGCCATCGCACTGGCCACAACGACGACATCGTGCCCGCTCCGATACTCCCCGGCAACGAGCCGGGCCACATTCTGCATACGCTCGATCGTCCCGACGGACGTGCCACCGAACTTCTGAACAATGAGAGGGCGTCGCTTCATACAACCTCGACGCTGTCCCCTAGCGCCTCTCGAGCTTCTGATCCAGAGCCTGAATGCGACGCTCGACGGCATCTCGACGATCAGACGTCGGCTCAACCATCAGGTACCGACGAAACGCCGCTTTCGCGGCGAGGAGGTCGCCAAGCTTCTCGTACTGAACGCCGAGATGCCAGAAAATGCATGGAGCCCTGGGATGATCGCGCCGAAGCGCCCCGAGCGCCTGAATCGCGTCCTTAGGCTGGCCCAGGTTGCGGCGCATGATGAGCGTACAGCGCTGCTCAGGGGGCATGTCCTCTTCGTCTTCGTCGCCGCCGACCGCCAACGCTCGCCCACCCGGACTTCTGCTCCGTCCGAGCGCTTCACCGCCACGCGACGCCTTTGCCTTGGGCAACGAGCGCCCCTGGTCATGGTCGACCTCGGTGGCTTCCTCGGCCGGAAGGCTACGTGCGGGTGCGGCGGGTACCGAACCCAGGTCATGGGCCCCCGACAAGCGCGCTCGGTCTCCATCGACCGCGGGACGCGTTCTCGCCTGAGGCGTCGGCGCCGGCGTGATCGTGACGACGCCAGACCCCTCGGATCGTGAGAATTCACGCCGACCCAACCAAAGCCCAAAGGCCACCGAGGCCAACACGGACGCCGCAAGCACCACGAGTCGGCGGCGGAGTATGTGCCTTCGCGGCTCGTCCCGATGAAGCCCATCAGCCTCCACCCGAATGTCCATCGCCCGAACACTCGCCCGCGACGGGCTCGCTCCATCCACCGCAACCGTACGGCGCGCGATTGCGGCGCTCTTTCGGGGCGCGGGCGGCACGAGATCCGGGGCGTGGGACGACGAAGCGCCGCTCACGGCAACCGCCAAAACCGCGGCCTCCACTCCATCCCTCGCGCGCGTCGGATCTCGCCGAACAACAGGCTGGTTGCGGATCAGTGCGAGATAGCCCGCCTCGTTCGATGCCGGCCCAGGCGGCGTCGAACGGTGGGCGCCGCCACCCCGTGAAACGTCCGCCGGCGCCGGGAGGACGACCTCCTCTTCGTCGACGAGTGCAACCTCGATGCGCGCTGCAGCCCGGCTTCGTGGCGCGGGAACGTTGACCGCGGACGCCACGGGGTGGGCCTTGACCTGGCCTCTCAACGCGTCGATCAGCCGACCATCCGCCGGGTGCTCGGGTTCGGCCAGCGTCTCGTCATCCGTCGTCTCGTCGACGTCCGGACCGTGCGCCATGTAGTCAGCCTGCGTCGCATCGCTATCCTCGTGCACGTCGTCGTCGTGCACATCGCCGTCGTGCACGTCGTCGTCGTGCACATCGCTGTCGTGCACATCGTCGTCGTGCACACCTTCGCCGTGCACATCGTCGTCATGCACATCGCCGTCGTGCACATCGCCGTCGTGCACTTCGTCGTCGCGCACATCGCCGTCGTGCACTTCGTCGTCGCGCACATCGCCGTCGTGCACATCATCGTCATGCACATCGTCGTCATGCACGTCGTCGGTGCGCACATCGTCGGCATCAGGATGCGCGGACGCACGACGTCGGTGGCCATGGCCATGGCCATCGACGTCGCCGGTGTCGCGTTCGTCGTCTCCACAAAGGAGCGTGGGCAAAATTCTTGTATCGCTTCGGGGCACGGGCCTCACCGGCTCGGCCCGAAGCGGCGGAAGCAACCCGCGCCGCGGGCTCGCCCCGCCCTCGGAGGAGGGATCGGACTCCGGTGGCGTAGCGTCCGCATCCTCATCAAAGCCGCCTTCAACGGGTGAGGATTCGCCCGCGGCTCCGCCCCCCAAGACGGGCGAAACGTACCACTGCTCGCTATCCACCGGCGGGGCGTCGAAATAGGCCACGGTCGTCACGCGGGCGTCGCTCGGCTCCTCGGCGAGAACCAATCCCGAGACAAGGTCGGTCTTCATCGCCAAGGCGGACGTAGGACCGGCGCGCGCAGCCATCCGTCCAGCGCCAGAGCCCGCCTCGAGATCTGCCGCCGCCAGGACCGTCTTCAGTGCATTGCTCACGTCCGAGGCGGACTGGTACCGAGCGCGAGGGTCCTTCGCCAGCATGCGGTCCACGACGGCGGCCAACACCTGGCGCGCAGCACCCCCGGCCGGCAGCTTCGGAGGATCGATGCGCGCGATCTTGTCGATCACCTCGTAGACGTCATCCCCGGGGAAAGGCGCCTCCCCGGTCACCATCGCGTAAAGCAAGACTCCAAGCGAAAAGATATCGGCGCGCCCGTCTACGTCAGCCGGGCGTTCGCGCAGCCGTTCCGGAGCCAAGTAGCTCGGCGTGCCAAGGATCTGCCCCAGTTTGGTGATGGCGACACTCTCGGTCTTGGCGATTCCGAAATCGAGGAGCACGGCCTGACGTCCATCGCGCAAGAAGACATTCGAAGGCTTGATATCGCGGTGAACGATTCCGGCTCGATGGGCAACGGCCAGCGCTTCTGCCAAGTCGCGAGCGATGCTCGCCGCCTCGATGTCGGACAGCGACCGCCGGCGCTTGAGCGTTTGCGCAAGCGACTCGCCTTCGATGAATTCCATCACATAATAGTGAAGCGTCTTCGAATCGGCGCCGCCTTCGAAGGTGATCTCGGTCCTTCCCGAGTCGTAGATGGCCACGATCGCGGGGTGCCGAAGGCAGCCGACGAGCTTCATCTCGAGCCGAAAGCGCTCGATGATCTCGTCGCGCTCCTCCTCCGCGACCCGCTCGGGCTCGATGGTCTTGATCGCAACCCGTCGCTCGATCTCAGGATCCCAGGCCTCGAGAACGAGCCCCATTCCGCCACGACCCAACTCGCCCACGACGAGATATCGGCCGATGACCAGCTCGCGGTCGGCCGACCGCGCGCGATCGTCGAGGCGCCGGCGCACTGCGGAAGGCACCGAAGCCGGCGTGAGACCAAGCCCCCGAAGCACGGAGTCCACGAAGAGCTGCGCCTCGAGGAGACCTCGCGCCCTCGCCGGCTCAGACATCGTCCGCCCCTCCATCCGTACGCGCCTCAAGTATCACGGGGCCAAACTGCAAAGCGCCGTCATCATACCTTGCGGGGACCCGCCCGGCGAGCGCGACGGGCCGCGCACGTTGGGCGTTTGGGCGTCAGGGCGACCCTAGACCTTCAGCCGAACCCCCTGCGGGATGATGGTGAACCGAGCCGGAAGCATGCCGGATTGCTCACCGTCGATGTCGAGGAGAACCCGAGCCTCAGGATCAACCGGTGAGGCCTCGACGACCGTGCCTTGCGTCGTCATCACGCTCGCCCAATCCGCCATGGATCCGGTGTAGACGTCGCGGATTGAAACCACCTCTTTCACGCCTGAGCGAAGTTGCAAAACAACGTCAAATAGCCCGTCGTCGATCTTGGCGTCGCGCGCGATCTTCATCCCCCCACCGAAGTACTGTCCATTGGCGATCGCGCCGGTCACGAGCGGTCCCTCATAAAAGAGCTGGGTGTTGACAGAAACGCGCACAGCTTGCGGCCGAAAAGCGACCAAGGCGCGCGTCAGGCCGACCAGGAACGACACGCGACCCCCGAGAAGCTTCGTTGTGTGGTTGACCTTGTCGTCGACGACGCCCGAGAGCCCAAACGACGCGATGTTGAGAAATCCGGAGCGAACCTCCTCGCCCCGGTCGTTGAGGTGGCGCACAAGCCCGACGTCTGCGGGTCGTGTCGCGCGCCCGGACAGATGATCCGCCGCGCGGTCGAGGCGGCTCGGCAGCCCCAAGAATCGGGCGAAATCACCGCCGGTGCCATAGCGAACGACCCCCAAGACCATATCGGGTCGTTTCAGACGCTCGGTCACCCCCTCGGAATCCGTCTCGAACAGACCCGTGACGATCTCCCCCATCGTCCCATCGCCCCCTACACCTACGATCATCTCGTAGCCCGCCGCGACCGCCTCCCGAGCGATGCGCGTCGCGTCTTGAGGGCCAAGCGTGAACTCGCTGTCCCATCGCTCGAGTTGTCGGTCGAGCGTCGCTCGAATCTCCGGCCATCTTCGTCCCGTCGCCCCGCCGCCACTGGCGGGATTCACGATCACGCACGTGTGAAAAGACATGGACCGCTTGCCTATCACCCAGACACCGACACAGCCATAGACGAATCATCGTGATCGCGTCTCGAACGCGCGATCATGGGTCAAACTCGCCCCACCAACGAAGCCAAATCCAAGACGTTCACCGTCGGGTCCACCTCACGAAGATGCGCAACGCACCGAGGGCTCGGCATCACGAGCGTGTCGCCACCTGACGTTCGGAACGTCTCGATACGCGCCATGGCCATCTCGTGCGCCAAGATTGGGGTTGTGAGCGGCAGGAGCCCCCCCGCGCCGCAGCAATCCGCCTCGCGATCAGAAAGCGTTGTGATCTCCTGAGGTTCGCACCCGCTTACGCGACGGACGAGACTTCGCAGCGTCTGGCCGAGCTCCAGGCCCCGGGACGCTGCACAGTTGTCCGCAATCGCCAACACGCCATGCCACGACGGCGTCGCGCCCTCGCGGGGTGTCGAAGCTTCGGCCCCGAAGGCCTCGGCCAAGAACGGCACAACGTGCTCGACGCGCGCACGAAGGTGCACGCCGACTTCGGCATAGCGAACGCGCATCGCCAATGCGCACGCCGGGTCGTGCACGATCAGGCGCTCGACATGTGCAAACTGGTCGGCGATGCGGCGGGCGTGTTGGCGGAAGCCTTCGAGGTCGCCGGCCCAATAGAGCGGCAGTCCGCAGCATGCGTCCGACGAGCGGGCAAGCTCAACCCCGAAGACGCCAAGCAAGGACGTTGCCCGCAAGAAATCAATCGCAGACTGTGGCGACCGATCAAGGGTCATGCAGCCGGGGAGATAGATGGTCGGTGCCTCCGACACGATCGGTCGCCCCGAAACCTCCGAGACCTGGTCCAACGCATCTCTCAGCGAACGGCCCTGAGGATTGCCCGCAACACCGAACCGACCGCAGAGTTCTTTGACCTCAGCGGGCGCACTTCGCTCGAGCAACAGTCGATGCCGAGCGAGCGTCACGATTCGGGGGACATCATTCTTGTGGAGGCACGCCGAAGTGCAGGCACCGCAATCGGTGCAGTGATAGATGAACGGCGCGACGGATTCCGCCCGAATGCGCGCGCGTTTCAACAGACCACTCAACGTCACCAGCGCATGCGGCGAAGTCGACTCCCGTCCGTCGACCTCGGCAACCGGACACGCGTGACGACAAAGGCGTGGACAAGCTTCGCAGGTCGCCACAGCCGCGTCCTCGAAAGCCAAAGACGCTGAGAGAAGCTCCGATTGAAACATTCGACTAGCGCCTCCCCCGAAACACACCCGACGGGTCGAGCGCCAGCGACAGGCGGTCCTCGACGTCGCGGTAGGTATCCATGTGATACGCCTCCGCGTGGGGCGCGTCGACTCGATGTGCGTCGACTTGATGTGCGTCGACTTGATGTGCGTCGACTTGATGTGCGTCGGCTTGATGTGCGTCGACGTGGCGCGCATCGAAGGCGCGCTCGTCGAAGGCGCCCTCGGCCTCTTCGCTTCGTCGCGTTCCCGCGACGACCGTACCACCGGCCTCGACCCCCGCCTGAATCATGCGGTGACGTCCTTCGCGCGTCGTGACCGTTGAGACAATCGTAGCCTCCTCGGCGGTCATAAAGTCTATCCAAACGGCCCCTTCTCTGCAGCCCGACACAGCCTCGACGACCGCCGACACGCGCGACCAGCGCGCGGCACATTCGACCACGGCGTCGAATCGTCCTCCGTCGGCCTTGCGAGACAGCTCCGCCTTCTCGCCTTTGGCGTTGGCCGCACTCGAGGCCAAGATCGCAAGCTGTGCCTGGAGAAGTTCATCGCTCGCGCCCCCGAGCTCAACGACGAAGGATGCATCATCCCAAAGGACGCGACCTGCGATCGGGCGAACGCCCCGCTGAAGAACGTTTCGGGCCGCGTCGAGTGCGGCGTGCGGGGAAGGGAATCGATAGGCGACCTCTCTCTGTTTCGGCGGCCTCACGGCGATTCGGAGCGTCGCCTTCGTGATCACCGAGAACCGTCCGCCCGCGCCCAAGGCCACGCCATTCAAATCCGGCCCCGTGGCCGATCTCGGGACGGCGCGCGTCTCGAAGGCAACCCCGTGTGCGAGGAGTCCGCGAAGGCCGAAACACACGTCATGGAGATCGCCGAAGAACGGACCACGACGCACGAGAAGATTGCGCGCGAGCGCTGCGCCCACGCTGCGGCGATAAGCCCGAGGGTGAAGACGCCCCAAGGTCGCGCCGTGCGCCGCCAACAACGATTCGACTCGCTCCACCGGCATCCCCGCTTCGACGTCGACAAACAACGAATGCAAAGAGATTCGTGCCACGCCTTCGAAGCGGGAGAGATCGACCCGGCACGCCCCCGCCGGAACACGAAATCCTGTCTGGTCGGTCGCGATCGGGACCGAACGGGCGGTCGCCACCCGCATCAGCGCCGCCAGTGAACCCTCGTCGGGCGGTCGAATAGAGACGCGCCCGTGCACTCGGCGAATGTTGCCCTCGCCCACCGTTGACGCGATCTCGCGCGGGAACTCACGCATACGTCGGGCGACGTCGACGGGCACCGTTCGCTCGCCCGACGACCTCGGCGTCGTGGTGCTGAGCCCAAGCTTACCCGGATTCAAGACGCCGGCCGGATCGAACGCATCCTTCAAACAATTCAGGATCTTCATGCCGCCCGGTCCATGCTCGCGCAGCATGCCACTCGCCTTGAGCATACCGACACCGTGATGATGAGATATCGTGCCCCCGGCCTCATGCACGGCGGTCATCGCGTTCTTCCAGATCCGGTCGTAGCGTTCCGTCGCAGCCTCGACATCGGACTGCCCCATCGCTGGGCCCGTAAAGGTGAAGTAGATCGAGCAGCCTTCGGGATAGGCGTGTGAGAAGTGGGCCATCACGAACGCGTCTTTGGCGATCGCGCGTCGTACCGATCGGTAGACGGGCAGGAGTCTATCCCACGTCGCCGCGACCTCCATCGTATCGACGAACAACCCGGAGGTGTACAACTTCGATTGTTTGAACGAGACGTTGTACCGGTTCTTGAACCAATGCTCACCCGCCTCCGCGCCCAGATCATCGCCCTCACAACCCAGGCAGACTTCTTGCGCGTGGGCGCTCTCCACCGCAACGATCGCAGGCGGGCCTTCAAAGCCCAATATCAAGAGACATTCCTCGCGCAAGAACTCGAGCGCACGATTGAGCAACGCCGGAGAACCAAACGCTGCCCTCACGGCGGTCTTCACCACCGCCGCTTTCAGGCGGGTCTTCGCTAGGTTCGGAAAACGCGATGCCACCTCGCTGGCCATGATTTGGCGAGCGCGCCCGAGTCCCTCGAGCGAGCGCGCCTCAAGAGACTCAGTCTCGTCGCTATCCCGGCCATGGCTTCGCCCGACAAGCGTGTCGAGTGCGTCGTAAAGGCGTACGACCGACGGCTTGATGTTCATCCGCAGGATGCGGCGAATCGCTTCTACGCCGGCCTCGACACTCGGAAAGCGATATCCACGGAAGCTCCGCCGAGCCGGGATCGGACGAACGCGAAGCTCAGCCGCCGTAATCACGCCGAGCGTTCCTTCCGACCCGATCACCAGTCGGTTGATATCGAGGCCATCCAGCGCACCGCGCGGACCACGATCGAGCCGTCGAACGTGTCCCGGTGTGGCGACCTCAAGTCCCAAGGTCATGTCTTCGATCTTCCCGTAGAGTGTCGACATCTGACCGGCGCTGCGCGCCGCGAGCCACCCTCCAAGCGTCGAACACCCGATGGACGATGGGAAGTGACCAAGCGTCAACCCGTGCCCATTCAAACGTCGTTCGAGGCGCTGGCCCACGATGCCCGCTTCGACCTCGACCCGCAGGCTTTCGGCGTCAAGCTGTCGGATCGCGCTCATCCGTTTCACGTCGAGCGCGATGCCGCCTTCCATCGGCCGCGCGCCGCCCGCGACCCCAGAGCCGGCGCCGAACGGCACCACCGGCACCGCAAGTCGCTCCGCAAGAGCCAAGACGCGCGCAGTCTCCGCTGCAGACCCAGGCCAAACCACGCAGGATGGCGCGCAAGGGAACTGCCCACCGCGCACGCGAATCAGGTCCCGCGCCCAAGCGTCGCGGCTGTAGATGAGGCGATCGCCATCAAGGGTCGACACCCGTCTGGACCCCACGATGCGTGCAAGGTCGGCCACCAACGCAGCGCTGGCCGGAGGGCGCGGTAGAAAGGACACCGTGGAACACCGTACCGCCACCCGCGCGGCCGGTCCATCCCGGTGACGATGATCCCCGGGTATGCGTCACGGGCTCGGGTCGGCGGATCTTCGGGGCGACGGATCTTCGGATCGACGAGTTTTCGGGTCGGGTCGAGGGAATTGTGGTCCCTGTTGCGCGCGCGCGCCGCGACTGCTCTTTAGCATCCATGACGTCCAATGCTTCTCGAGCCCACGTCATCGATCTCGACGGCCAGACGCTGACGATCGAAGACGTTCGACGCGTCGCTGTCGAACGCGTGGGCGTGAAACTTACACCCGGCGCGCGCGATCGAGTCGCACGCGCCCGAGCATTGGTCGAGGCCCGCGCCCAGACCGGGCGTGCGGTTTACGGCGTCAACACGGGGTTCGGTTATCTATCGAACGTACGGATTCCACCGACTGATCTCGAGCAACTCCAGCTCAATCTCCTGCGAAGCCACGCCGCGGGCGTCGGCGAGCCGCTCACCCCCGACCAGACGCGCGCCCTGATGCTTCTGCGCGCAAACGTCATGGCCGGCGGTCGCTCGGGGATTCGGGCCGAGGCGATCGAGCTCCTCATCGCGATGCTCAACGCAAACCTGCTCCCCATCATCCCCAGAAAGGGCAGTGTCGGCGCATCGGGCGATCTCGCCCCGCTCGCCCATTTGGCGCTCGCGATGATCGGTGAATCGGAGGTCATCGTCGACGGCACGCGGGTGCGCGCCGACGTCGCGCTGAAGCGCGCCGGCCTGACACCACTTCGACCCGCTGCCAAGGAGGGACTCTGCCTCATCAACGGGACCCAGGCGATGACGGCGCTCGGATGTCTTGCGCTCATCGAGTCCGAGGAATTGGCCACCATCGCCGACATCGCGGGGGCCGCAAGCACAGAGGGCGCCCGCGGCACGGTGGTCGCATTCGACGCGCGGATTCAGGAGGTCCGCCCGCACGCGGGCCAACTCGCCAGCGCCGAGAACCTTCGACGGCTATTGGCCGACAGTGCCATTGCTCAGAGCCATGCGGAGTGCGAAAAGGTCCAAGACGCCTACAGCTTTCGATGTATGCCGCAGGTGCACGGTGCGGTCCGAGATGTCCTCACCTTCGTCCGAAATACACTTTCCGTCGAAATCAACGCAGCCACCGACAATCCGCTCGTGTTTGCCGAGGAAGGCGAAGGGAATGCAATTCTCTCGGGCGGCAATTTCCACGGCCAGCCGCTTGCGTTGGCCCTCGACTTCTTGGCGATCGCGGTCGGCGAGCTGGCCAGCATCTCCGACCGCCGCGTCGAGCAACTCATCGACCCCGCGCTCTCGGGTCTCGACGCATTTCTCGTGCGAAATCCGGGCCTCAACTCCGGCCTCATGATGGCTCAAGTGACCGCCGCGAGCCTGGTCAACGAGAACAAGGTGCTCGCCCACCCGGCCAGCGTGGATTCCATCCCCACGTCGGCCAACCGCGAAGATCACGTCTCCATGGGCATGACCTCGGCCCGCAAGGCCGTCGAAGTCGTCGAAAACACGCGAATATGCCTCGCGATCGAGCTCCTCGCCGCCATGCAGGCGATCGACTTGGTCGGACTTTCGCCGGGCCGAGGCATCGCGGCAGCGCATGCGGCCTTTCGATCACAGGTGGCCTACTGGGACGTCGACCGGATCCTTCATCCCGACATTGAAGCGGCGCGCGCCTTGCTCGCCCAGGGGCGCCTGCGCCAAGCGGTCGAAGCCGAAATCGGCGGTCTGAAGTAGCTGAATCGCGAGGAACCTCAGCGCTCATACCTCAGCGCTCATGGTTCGGCCCCTCTTGGGCTCAGGCCGCGCCTCATGCAATATGCGGGCGGCGTGTCTTTGTCGTTCCGCCTTTGCTATGCCACGCACCGAGCGCTCGACGCCGACCATGGTGCCTACTTCGCGCACGGTGGGATGCTCGTTCCTTGGGAAGACGCCCAGCAGGCACCGGAGGTCAACAGCGCCATCGACGTCGTCATCGAAGCGCCCGACGGGGAGCGATTCTCGTTCTTGGCCCGCGTAGGTCAACTCGTGCCGGAGCGAGGCTTCCTCGTAAGCTTCGAGGAGGAGAGCCGCGGCGTTCTCGCGAACCTCGACCAGTGCCTCGAAACGCCAACATTCCGCCAGGCAATCGAACGCGAGGCCCCGGAGCGAGCGCGGGATCCGCTCGTCCTTCGGGAGGAAGCTGAGGAGGAAACGCCGACCAGGCGTGGTCTCGCGAAAGCGCCGGCTTCGGCTTCGATTTCGGCTTCGGCTTCGGCTTCGATTTCGGCTTCGACTTCGGCTTCGGCTTCGACTTCGGCTTCGGCTTCGGCTTCGACTGCGACTGCGACCTCGACTTCGGCCCTCCGCAAACCTCTGATCGATCCCATCGCAGGTGACACTCTTCGCGTGCCGACGTCGCGATTTCACGATGAGATCGACCCAACGTTAGACGAGCTCGGTCTCGACGGAGACACCGACGAATACGATCTCGCGGCGCTCGACCGCGAAAGCGTCGACGAGGAGCGCGCCATCGACGACGACCACGACGACGACGACGACCACGACCCACTGCTCGACGCCATCGACGACGACACGCTCTTTGACGACCAATACGGAGAGGAGGGAGAGGAAGCGGACGACGGAGACGCGGATTCGGGTGCCCGCTCCAGCCGTGGGCCGGCGCCCGGCACCAAGTACACGGTCTTCGCGATCAAGTACCCGCATCTATCTGAGTTTCTGAGCGTGTACGAAGCCATCGATCGTGATCGGATCTTCCTCATCAACCTCGACCGGGATCGCCCAGACTGCAAAGTCGGCGGCGCGGCGCGGCTCCGCATCGCGCTCCCGGGCCACAATCTCTTCGAGATGTGGGCGTCCATGGAGGAGGTGAGCACGACCCGCATCACCCTTCGGCTGGATGCACGCGCGCCATCGCTCCGAAAGCTTGCTCTTTACATCAACAGCTCAAACGCACGCGCGCGCCTCAAAAACGAGGTTCGGATGGAATCATCCGGTGCACAGTTGCTCATCACGGCGGCCGAAGTTCCCACCGCGGACGAAGACCAAATGCCGATGCGGCGACGCCTCGCGCGAATGGGCATGGACGACAAGATCAATCTCGCGCTTTCCGGAAATCGCGAGGAACGCATGGCGCTTGCGCTCGATCCGAATCGCGCGATCCACATGTACCTCCTCAAGAACGCGCGCATCACACTCGAAGAAATCGCGTTCATGGCGAGAATGCCCTCCACCAACCCGCTCGTGCTGGACCGAATCGCGGAGAACCCGAGCTATACGCAGAATCTGCAGATCACCAAAGGCCTCGTCTACAACCCGAAGACGCCGATCAAGACCGCGGTTCGCCTGCTCGACCGTCTGCCGCGTTCCGAAATCATGAACATCGCCAAACGAACGCAAATGCACGCCCGCCTTGTCTTGTCGGCGAAGAACAAGTTGGCGAGCAAAAAGTGGTAGGCGCCGAGAGCCCTCTCGTCGCTCGCACTGAGTGAGCCCACGACAACCCGGGGCGTCGAGTCATCAGGTCGCTTCTTTTGTCGCTTCTTTCGTCGCTTCTTTTGTCCCGTCCTTCGATTCCTTCGAGGGCGGCGCGATCGAGCGAATGAACAGGTCCGCGAGCTGCTGCTCCTGAATCGGGGTCGGGGCGCCGGACATCGGGTCCGCGCCTTTTTGCGTCTTCGGAAATGGGATCACGTCGCGCAGAGACTGCCCGCCTGCGATGAGCATCGCCAACCGATCCATGCCGGCCGCGATGCCGCCGTGAGGCGGGGCGCCAAAAGAGAGCGCCTCGAGAAGGAACCCAAACTTCGCCTGCTGTTCTTCAGCCGAGATCGACAAGGCGTCGAAGACCTTCGCCTGGACATCCGGGTCGTGGATTCGGATCGAGCCGCCCGCGATCTCATTGCCGTTGAGCACGAGATCGTAGGCCAAAGCTCGGCAGGCCCCAGGGTCACTCGTCAAGCGGTCAACATCCTCGTGGCGCGGCGAAGTGAAGGGATGATGCGCGGCCACATACGTACGGCTCTTCTCGTCGTACTCGAAGAGCGGGAAGTCCGTAACCCAAAGGACCTTCCAAGCGCCCTCGGGGATGAGCCCGAGCTTGCGGCCAAGGTGGAGTCGCAAGTGGCTCATCACCGTGTGTACAAGCTTCGGAGGACCAAACTGAAAGAGGATGGTGTCCTGCGGCCTTGCGCCGGTCGCTTCGTTGATGGCGACGCGAAGGCCATCCTCGATGACCTTGGAGAACGGCGACTGCGTCCACGTTCCATCTTCGGCGATCTTCGCCCGGCCAAGACCGGCCGCACCGACGCCTTTGGCTTCGACCTCGAGCTTGTCGACTTCGGTCCGACTGAGAGGCTGCTCACCGGGTACGACCATCGCCTTGATGATGCCCCCCTGCGCCAGCGCTTGCTTGAAGAGCGGGACACCGCCGCCGTCGTGCTGCTTCACCAGATCTGTCAGCACCACGTGTTCGAGGCCGAAGCGTAAATCCGGCTTGTCGGACCCGTAGCGACGCATAGCCTCATCGTAGGTCATCACCGGGAAAGGATCCGGAAGCGTCACGTCGATCGTTTCTTTGAAGAGCGAACGAACCATCCGCTCGACGACTTGGTGGATATCGCGCATGTCGACGAAAGACAGCTCGAGATCGATCTGCGTAAACTCTGGTTGCCGATCTTGGCGCAGGTCCTCGTCGCGAAAGCACTTCGTGATCTGAAAGTAGCGATCGAACCCAGCGATCATGAAGAGCTGCTTGTAGATCTGCGGACTCTCGGCGAGCGCGTAGAAAGAGCCTGGATTCAGACGCGACGGCACGACGAAGTTTCTCGCCCCGCCTGGCGTGTACTTTACCATGAAGGGCGTCTCGAGCTCCGTGAAGCCCTGCTCGACGAGCGACCGTCTCGCGACCTGGTTCAGACGCGAACGCATCAGCAGCGTCCGCTGAATCGAAGGACGCCTTAGATCCAGATAGCGATAGGCGAGCCGCTTGTCCTCGCTCGTATCCACGTCATCGGAGATCTCGAACGGAGGCGTCTCCGCGCGATTGAAGACCTCGATGTAGTCGGCCTCGATCTCGATCTCGCCCGTTGGCAGCTTCGGGTTGACGTTCGAGCCACGCGACCGAACCTTGCCCGCAACGCCAATGACCCACTCTCCCCGGACTCGATCGGCAATCCCATGGGCCTCCTTGGTCGAAGATTCGTCGAAGACGACCTGGACGAGACCCGTTCGATCGCGGAGATCAATGAAGACCGCCCCGCCCAGGTCGCGGTAGGTCTGCACCCACCCCATCACGACCACCGACTGCCCGATATCCGCTGCTCTCAGGTCGCCGCACATATGAGAGCGCTTCCGCTCCTGAATGAGCCGAGGACCATCCATGCTGAGGCCTTCCACCATCGTGCACCGGCGGTTATCGTAGGCGCGGTCCCTGGGTCAATGGCCGAGCGACATTCCGCTTGTTTGGGGGCACCAGGCACCAAGGTGGGGGCGCATCAACCATGACGGGGGAGATTCAAGTCTGGTCAGTCTTCGACCGCGACGATCGCCTGGTCCTCGCGCTCTCGAACGAGCCGGGCGAATACAACTTCGCGCGCCTTCCACCCCGACCGGTCGACCCCGTGTTCCTGCCCTATGCGACGGTCCAGTGCTACGACGCCAAAGCCGAGTCCGCGTTGCTGCAGATGGTCATGGCGTCGTCGACCGTCAGCGACCTCTTTCAGCGCCTCTCGGGCGCGGGCTACCGAATCCAGTTGGGCCGTCCGAAAACAGGCCACTTCGCGCGCCTGTAGAATCTTAGGAAGCTAACACGTTTACCCTTCATCCGCCGCGGCGGGGCCCCAACCCGCGCGAACGAACCCTGCGTCGCGCCTTTGGATCGCTCGTCTCCAATCCGGGAATTCGCCCGCGGCCGCGCCTCGGCACACCCAACACGCCTGGGGACCCTGGGGACCCTGCCGCCGATGTCTGGAGAACGCCCGCATCAAGGCCGGACAGCGCGTAGAGATCGCGCAGCTCGCGCTTCGAGAGATAGCGATATTGCCCGGGTCGGAGCGCGCCGAGTGCGATCGAGCCGAAACGGGTGCGAACCACCCGGCGGGCGGGGTGGCCCACGGCGTCGAGCATCCTGCGCACCAATCGATTGCGTCCCTCGCGAACGACAATCTCAAGCCACGTGCGCCGACCGTCCGTCTCCAGGACGCGCACGTCGGCGGGCCGAGAGGGGCCGTCCTCGAGCGCGACGCCGTTCCGCAGGATCTCGAGGGTCGCGTCGGTCGGTTCTCCGGGGACCTCGACGGCGTAAGCTTTCGGGACGTGATGCCTCGGATGAAGCAGGCGGTTGATCAAGGCCCCGTCATTGGAGAGCAGCAGGAGCCCTTCGCTGTGGTAGTCGAGGCGCCCAACCGGAACCAAACGATACGGCTCGCTCGAGACGATCGCCGACACACACTCCCGCCCTCCTGGGTCGTCCATCGTCGTCACGACGGCATCCGGCTTGTGGAGCGCGATCGTCGCATTCGGCTCTCGCTCCGCAACGAGCCGGCCGTCGACGGCAATTCGGTCCGCGTCTGGATCGGCCTTCGCGCCGAGCTCTCGAACAACCACGCCGTTCACAGAGACGCGACCGTCGGCGATGAAGCGCTCGGCCGCGCGGCGCGAGGCCACACCCGCGCGCGCAAGGATGAGTTGGAGGCGAACCTCACTCATTCGGCTGAAGACTCAAGAGGCCTCGCCTCACCGTCCGAGGCAAACGGCTCGTCGTTTGGCGCGGGCGAATCCTCCACGTCCAGTGCCACCACGTGACCCGACGCAACCGCATCGCCCAGTGCCGACGAATCCTCCGAGCCAGGCGCATCGCCCAACGCGAACGCGTGGTCGACCAAGGACGAATCGCCCAACGCGTCTGAGGCCTCTGATGCGAGATCATCCGGCGATTCGGATCCCTCCGAGGCCTCCGACGCCTCCGCCTCGTTGGGGGCGCCCGGATTCAAGATCTGCTCGGCCGCGCGCCGCACGCGATCGGCAACGCCCACCGCCTCCTCGAGCGCCTCCAAGTCCGGGTCTTGCTCGCGCTCGCTCAGGAAATGAACGGCGCCCGCGAGATCCGAGAGCTTGCGCTTGTCGTGCACGATACCTTCGACCTGCCGCTGATGCTCTTCGTCGAGCTCATGGTACTCGCGCAGCGTCGGGAGCTCGGCCAGCGAACGGAGGCCAAAGAACTCGAGAAAGTGCCGCGTCGTCCCATAGATGATGGGACGCCCGATCTCCTCCCGCTTGCCGAGAATCTTCACGAGATCGTGCTCCAAGAGCGACTTGAGCGCCGCCCCTGAGTCGACACCCCGAATCGACTCGATCTCGGGCTTGGTCACCGGTTGCCGATAGGCAACGACCGAAAGCGTTTCGAGCGAGGCCTTCGACAGCTTCTGAGGCTTCGCTGCCAGCAGCCGGCGGACGAACGGCGCATTCTCGCCCACGGTCCGGAACTGCAGAGCGTCACCCAGATCTTCGACGCGTATGCCGCGCGCCACCGCCCGTGCGTCGTCGCGATACTGCGCGACGAGACGTTCAATCGCCTCAAAAACCTCAGTCTCCGAGACCTCGGGTTCCTCGATCCGAATGATCTCGGCGAGTCGCGCGTAGCCGACCGGTTCGGGGCTGATAAGCAGGAGCGACTCGATCACCGAGCCAATACGTTCCGGAGCGAGAGACATGTCGACGCTGGCGGTCAGTACGAACTTGGTCGAAACCGGTCAAACGAAATCACCCCCACCGATCGACGCCACACCACCCCCGGCCGGCAACCCCCACCACGCACGCCCAAAATCAAGGGACGTCGAGCGCACGAACCCTTCGGAGCCGGTCCACCGAGCGTCGTCGCTGCGCCAAGCCTTTCCGCGCCCACCGAAGCGCCTCCGCCCACTGCGCGTCCAAGGCCAAGATCGCTTCCTGTAGGGCGAGCTCCGCCGAAGAAGGAGGGTCTTCCCCCCCTTCGCCAGCCGCCGAACTCGCTTTGATTTGGTCGAGCAGGACCGCTCGACGAAGCGCGCTGTGCTCAGCCGCGTCGATCACGGTCTCCGGGTCGCTCTCCACGGGCGGCGGCGACCCCGTGGCGGCAAGAAGCGCTTCCAGCAGCGCTTGACGAGCTTCGCTCACCCCCGCCCTCGAACGCCTCTCGCCTCTCGAAACGAGTCGCGCACGCTCTTGAGGATCCGCGCCGCCTCACCAAAGCCCTTCCCCTCGCCGGTCGCGCTGCTCTCGAGCACGCGCGCGGCCGCGAAATCATAGAGCCGCTCGAGATTCCCCGTCAGCTCCGGAGCCACGCTGTGGTCGAGCGCGGCCGATAACTCTCCGACGATCGCGAGGACGCGATCAACCCGAGCGGCCTTGTCTCTGACGTTCTTCGCCTCAGCAAAGACAGCGGCCTCGTCCAAACAAGACAACGCCTTCGTCAAGAGCTGATCCAGTACGTCCGCCGGCGGCGCCGATTCGACGTAGACACTTCGGTAGCAGCTTAGGGCTCTCGCGTTCATCTTGTTCGCGTTCCTTTGTTCTTCACCGTCATCACATCAGGCGTTGAAGAGCGCCGCGATGTATGTCGTCTGGCTGTTCAAATTCACCATCAAGCGATCGAGCGCGGCGAACTGCTTCCTCAGCCTGTCTCCAAGCTGCGTCGCTCGATCCTCGACTCGTTCAATCTGTTCGTCAAATCGGTTCGCCTCGTCCTTCAGGAGCGACTGCCGAGATGACAAGATGCCAGTCGTCGACTGCGTAAAGCGATCGATCAACTCGCTCAAGCCGCCGGTAATGCCACCCTCACCATTGTCTCCGTAGATGAAGGCCTCCAGGCCTGCAGAATCTGAGTCGACCGCATTGCTGAATTTTGTAGAGTCAAGCGTCAATGACCCATCGCGGTTGATCGTGATGCCGAACGTTCCCATCGAGACATTGCCACCCTCGTGACCGTAGCCCGAGCCGATGACCCCGCCCAATCCACGCTGCAGACTCTGGAGCGTGAGGTCGCCGAAGAGCTTACCCCGGTTCCCCGTGGAATCATCGGTAAGCTGCGTCTGAAGGGCCTTGATCACGTCGTTGTAAGCGCTCACCACCTCGTCCACACGCGAAAGCGCGGTCTCGGTCGAGGTGCTGGCCCCATCCTCCTCGGTGCTCGCAGCGGCAGTCTCCGCAACCGTAAGGTTTACGTCTGAGCCACTGGCCTCAAGCAGGTGAAAGGTCACGCCCTCGATGGCCTCGGTCGCCGTGTTGGATGACGAACGATATTCGACGCCGTCCACGAGGAACCGTGCATCTTGCGCCGCCTGGACTTCGTTCAGTCCGAACTCCATATCCGGTCCGGCCAGCGTATCGAAGCTGATCGCGTTCTCCTCCCCCGGCTCACCCGTTACGACGAGCTGATAGCTTGAGCCGTCGTACGCGACCGCGGCATGCACCCTCGCATCGGAGGCATTGATCGAAGCCGCCACGTCCTCGAGCGACTCCGAGAAATCGAAGGAGATGTCGACCCGCTCCGAATCGCCCACCGTGATGCCGAACGAGCCACTGCTGCCTATCTCCCCATCACTCGATGAGAAGGTCCGAGATCGATTGACTTGAGCAGCCGAGAGGTTGAGCGCACGGATCGTGTAGCTTCCCACCGACGCGCTCGACGTCGCGCTCGCCACGAGCTTGCTCTCGTCCCCCGACAAGGCCTGCTTGACCGTCGGCGTCGTCGAGCTCTCGCTCGAGGTCCCGAAGAGCTCAGCCGGCGTATCGAGCGCCTTGACCTTGAGGTCCAGCGCCTTGAGCTTGGTGATCAAATCACCAAGCACACTCGCTTTCCGGTTTGCGTCGGTCTTTCGCGTCTGAAGCCCCGAGATCGTGGCCTTCTCCGCTTCAACCGCAGCATCGATCAAGCCCGTGAAGTCGACGCCCGCTCCGATACCAGAAAAGCCTGTCGTCACGACGCACCTCCAGCCATGTTTAGGCTACGCATCGAGCGCGTCTTTGGTCCCGACCAAAGACGAACTTCGACGTCGATCGCTGGCGCGGGCCAAACACGGCCCGCGCCAGCCATCAGTCATCAGTATCCTAAACCGCGAGCTCGTTCGGAAGCCCGAGCCCATCAATTTCCGCTTATTTCGATGTCTTACCCGAGGAGCGAGAGGGCCGCCGACGGGAGCTGATTCGCCTGGGCCAACACGGCGATACCGGCCTGCGACAGAATCTGATTCCGGGTCAGCGCCGCTGTCTCTTCCGCCACGTCGACGTCGCGAATTCGAGAATTCGCGGCCGACAGGTTTTCGTGTGCGACGGAGAGGTTGTTCACCGTAACACCGAGACGATTCTGAGCTGCACCCAGAGTCGCACGACTGGTCGAGAGCGTGTTGATCGCGGCGTCAATCGTATCGAGCCCGGCCTGTGCGCCGGCCTGCGTATCGAAATCCAAGGCATCGACACCCAGCGTCGCCGAGTCCGTCGCCGTGAACGTCATGGTAATCGTATCGTCGGCTGTACCACGGATACCGACCTGCATGTCGATATCACCGGCATCAGCGCCGAGCATCCGAACACCGTTAAACTCTGTAACCGTCGAGATACGGTCCAGTTCGCCTACAAGCTCACCCGCTTCTGTCGAGATGAAGCTTCGTTCGTCCGTACCCAAGGTTCCGTTCGCGCTCTGCACTGCGAGTTCACGAAGACGGACCAGAATGCCCGCCTGCTCGTTCATCGCGCCTTCGGCGAGCTGCCCCATCGAGATGCCGTCGTTCGCATTCCTTTGCGCTTGCGCCAGGCCACGAATCTGAGCCTTGAGTTTTTCACTGATACCTAGACCGGCTGCATCGTCTGCGGCGACCGTAATTCGCTGACCTGACGACAGACGCGAAACGTTGTTCGTCAAGTTCTTCTGGGATGCACCCAAGTTCCGCTGTGCGCCGAGAGACGCCGGGTTGGTGTTAATATAAAGAGCCATCTAGAAAACCTCCGTGTCGTTTACAGAGCGCTATCATAGCGCCCACTCCTTAATTCGACCGGAGGCTCTGCAACCTTGAGCCCTCACACCCTTGACATCGCACGAAATGAATGCACGCCACAACCCGACATCGCGTGCGTAACACCGCGATCCAGGGCGCCGCAACCAGAGATCAGGCCTGAGTCGGACGTTCTCGAAAGTATGTCGACGGAGTCCATCCGAAGCCGCTAGCCAAGACTGCCCGCAGCAATCTGCACCAATCGTTCGGCAACCGCCCTTGCACCCTCGAGCGCAATCTGGCTTTCCGCAAGTTCACTTGCGGCAGCAATAGGCTCGGCTTCGATGAGCGACGCGTAGGTCTCCATCAAACTAATCTCCACCGATTCCCGATCCTGATCGGCCAGTTGCAGCGCCGAGACTCGGCGACCGACCTCGCTCTGTGCCCCCGCGGTCTGTCCAATGGCCACATGCAGACTATCCATTGCACTCCGGATCGCATCCTGATCGTTGGTCCGAAGACCATCCGCGAGCGCATCCATGACCGAGATGACATTGACGGCCGCATCCAAGTGATCGCCCTCGACGGTGACGTTCAGGTCCTGCCCTTCTCGAATCTGGACGGCTCGACCCAGCGTGCTGCCGACAAAATTTCCGGCCGCGTCAAAGGGCTGAGTGAGGCTCGATACGCCGGCCAAGAGATACTCACCGCGCGCCGACCGAGAATTCGCCGCGCCGAGAATGCCATCCCTGAGATCCTCGATCTCGGCCGCGGCCAGGTTTCGGGAATCGGCATCGTTCGTCCCGTTCGCAAGTTGAGTCGCGAGAACGAAACTTCGCGAGAGCGCCGAGCCAATCGAAGAGAACACGAGCTCGGTCTCCGCGAGATTCTCCATCGATGTTCGAATCGCCGACTTCTGCCCACGAGCAACGGCCAATCGCGCGCGCGTTCGGGCGCCCTCGGCCCAGGAAACGGGATCGTCAGACGGCCTCGAGACTCGAACGCCCGAGCTCATCGCCTCGCCGGCTTGCGCCGCACGATTGCGAGCGTTGCCCACGCCGCGTTGCGCGTTCTCCATCAGACGCCACTCGGTCACCCGCATCACACCATCCTCCCCGGCGTTCTCCGCAACCGCGAAAGCGCCCTTACACCTGCTCGATGAGTTGTCCGAGGAGGCTATCGACGGTCGCGATGAATCTAACGCTCGCCTCCTGGGCATGCTGGAGCGCCGAGAGCCTCGTCATCTCCTCCTCCACGCTCACGCCCGACAGTGAATCCCGCAACGATCCGAGGACCGTCAGCTTGTCTTGCTCCAAGGCTTCGTCGGAGCTCGCACGATTCACGCGAGCCCCGAGGTCCGACAAGAAATCGATGCTTTCGTCCAGCAGGCTCCGGCTGCCCCCAGCGAGGACCTTCTGGTCTCGAAGGTTCAAGAGGTCGGAGAGGCCGCTCGTATCCCCCGGTCCCGTCGCCGGTGCGGCCGCCGCCACATTGTCGGAGCTGGCTTCGAGTGAAGCCGAGATCGACATGCCCAACGCAGCGCCTTCAATGGACCCCGGCTCGGTGAAGAAGTCGTGCCCGGTGGAACCATCGAGTGCAGCATTGTTTCGATGCACCTCGTTGAAGCGCGTCGCAAACTCGTAAGCCAAATTGTCAAGCCGCTCAGCAGAATCTCGCGCCACCGAATCGCGGAACGTCAGCTGCCCGCCCAGGCGCCCGGACGAAATATTGCCGGTCACGTCGTCCACGTGTACGCCATCGACCAGTTCGAGCCGGACATGACCCCCGAGGTCAGGATCGCGGCTGGTCTGGAACTCGGCCGATCGCTCGCCATCAACCAAGACCCCGCCACCATCCAAGACGAACCGCATGTGCCCATCTTCGTCGACCCGGGCCCGGCCCCCGACGATCTCCGTCAGCTGGCGAGCCGCGAGGTCCCGCTGATCGAGGAGATCAGGCGACGGATTGGTTCGATCGATCTCCCGGTTGAGACTTGCAATCTTACTTGCCAACCCCGATGCCGTCGCAGACAACGCTTCGATGTTGGCGTCCGCATCGTACTGAGATTGCTGGATCGCCAATGCCCCAGTCTGGAACATGTTCGCCACGCCCTCGGCGCCATCGACGACGTTGTTGCGCAGCTCCGTATCGACCGGCGCCGCTTCGAGTTCCATGATGCCGCCGAAGAGGCTCGCGATCGCTTGCACGAGGTCGTGAGTGTCAGTGCCCATGCCCAGCTCGAGCGAAGAAAGTGCCCGCGCCAAGTCTGAGGCACGGCCATACTCCCCCGCTCCGTTCCACTCCTTCTGGGTCAGGAGCTGATCCGTAATACGCGTCGGGCCAAGCGACTGCACGCCGCCTGCGATAGGCGTCCCGGGGATGGCGCTAAAATCGACGCGCTGGCGAGTGAAGCCTTCCGTGGCCGCGTTGGCGACGTTGTGTCCAACCACGCCGACGCCTCGATTCGTCGCCAGCAGCGCGCCTGCACCGAGATCTAGATATGAGAACAACCCGGCCATGACTTACCTCGCACTACGTGGACTGCTGTCTAGACAATCCTCCCTCCAAAAGACCCGTGTTTCTGTTGGATTCGCGCCCGTGCATCATAGGTCTCGGCGCTGACCTGGCACTGAAGCAAGGCGGCAATACTCTCCGACGCGTCCTCCATCAGAAGCGCATTGGTCTGGGCCCGAACGCGAACTTCGTTGAGGAGAGCCCTCTGCTTCTGCGGCCATGCACTTTGCAACGCAGCCATTTCGAGCTGTTCGAGGCGATCCGCGAGCTCGCGTTTCTGCTCCGTGATTTCTCGAACGCGTGCGACATCGAGCGCCAAGACGGCGTCTCGTTCTTCCCCGAGCAGGGACAAGATGTCGTCGAGAACCGTCTGCCCAGAGGCACGCTCAGCCTCGCGACATACATCTGTCGCGTGATTCTTCATTCTAACCTCGAGCGCTCCAATTCATCGCTGGCCAGTCGCTCCGCCAGCTTCTTGCGATCGATGTCGTAGGTCCCGGCCTCGACCTCTTCCTTGAGCTCCCGAACCGCACCCGCTCGCTCCGACTCGCTCCGTTTCACGATCGTCGAAGCCTCCTCCGAGCTGTTCTCGGCCAGCAACGCCGCGGCGGAAGCACCCTCGTCTCGTTCGACCCTGCGAATGCGCGTGACCGCACGGGGGTCCACCTCACCTGTCGAGTCTTGCACCCCTTCCAACGCTCGTGCTTTCTCGCTTGAGGAGATCTTGCTGTTGAGACCTTGAACATCGTATGGACCGGTGATGCGCATCTTCTAGACCCTGCCCTTGACTTACCGAGTCGACCACCCCGAGCTGAACTTGAGGGCCGGAAGAACATTTAGGGGATCCACCGGTTTCCCTTCGCGGCGAATCTCAAAATGCAAGTGCGGTCCAGTGCTTCGGCCCGTGCTCCCGACCGCCCCCAACGATGCGCCCGCGTTCACTTCCGACCCTACCGCGACATCGATGCGATCAAGGTGCGCATACCGTGTCTCGAGGCCGTCCCCATGATCGATGACAACCATCATTCCATAGCCGGACGTCTCCTCCGCGCGCTTCACGATGCCACGTCCTGCAGCCATGACCGGAGTTCCGCGCGGGGCGCCGACATCGATCCCGTGATGTTCGCGAAGCTCCCCGCTGAAGGGATCAGACCTCGGGCCAAAGGCGTCGGTCAAATGACCTCGCACGGGCGCAACGCTCAAGCCTTCGACCCCCGATGCGCGGTAGGCCGAGAGCGCGAGCGCCCTCGACGCCGCTCTCCCGGTCATGGCATGCGGCCTCATCGCGTTGATGGCTGCATCCTTTAGGTTCCTCGGACCGATTTCTCCGCCGGCACCGATCGCGCCACTCGCCCCTTCGACGATCTGCTCGCCGATCCCGAGTCCGCCGGACTTCGCCACCGCCTCCGCCAACGTCTCCGTGAACATGGCGCGAACCGACGAGCCCGCAGCATCGTGGCCGAACATCGAGCCCGCGCTCGCCATCATCTCCTGAAGCAGCGAACGCAAGAAATAGGCTTCGATCCCCGAGGCGGCGTCGCGAAGCGCCTTCGCCTGCGCATCGGACGACTCGCCCGTCGTCTCACCTTTGGCGCTCGCTACGCCGACTCCGCCCTCAATCCGCATTGCCCATCCTTCGACGTCCCCTCACGTACCCCTTCGACCATCACTCGACGTCCGCCGTCACAGAACCTTGATCTCGGCCCGCAGCGCGCCCGCCGCCCGCAATGCCTGAAGTATGGGAATGAGATCGCGAGGCTTGACCCCAAGCGCGTTCAGCGCATCCGCAACATCGGCCACGGTTGTCGCACTTTCGACGACCCGAAGTCGCCCTCCTCGCTCCTCGACTTCGATGTGGCTATCGGGTACGACCGCCGTGTTGCCCGCGCCGAAGGCACTCGGCTGCGACACGCTCAGTCTTTCGTTCACCTCGACCTGCAGCCCCCCGTACGCGATCGACACCGGCTCCAAGGTCACCTGGCCCCCCACCACCACGGTACCGGTTCGCTCATCGACGACGACGCGCGCAGGCGCGTCCGGCGTAGCTTCCAAGGCCTCGATGCGAGATACGAGATCCACGACCTGTCCCTTCCACCGTGCGCCAAGTTGCACCGCGACCGCGCCCGGATCCCGGACCTCAGCGCTGCCTTCGCCGAGCTCTCGGTCGATGGCGGAGGCGATTCGAGCCGCCGTCGTGAAATCCGGTTCCTTGACGTGCAGAACGAGCCAGTCCGTCGGCATCACCTGTGGGATCTCGCGCTCCACAAGGCCACCATTCGGAATTCGAGCCACGGTGACGTGATTCTTGCGCGCAAACGAACCCGAGAACGCCGACGTCACCTCGTAGCCGCCCACCGTGAGCTGGCCCTGAGCCAGCGCATAGGTCTTCCGATCGACGCCCTTGAGCGCCGTAGCAACGAGCGTTCCGCCCTCCAGACTTCGCGCCGTACCCATCGAAGAGACGACGACATCGAAATCAACGCCGGGCCTCGCGAACGGCGGCAGCTCGGCCGTGACCATCACCATCGCCACGTTCTTGGCTCTGATCTCCGCCGGATTGATGGCCGTGCCCAACTGATTCAACAGCGTCGAGAGAGGCCGCTTCGCCATGAAGGACGACGCATCATCGCCCGTGCCCGCAAGACCGACCACCACCCCCAACCCAACGAGATGGTTCGGCCGCTGGCCGCGCACCTCGACGAGTTCCTTGAGACGCGCGGCACGCGACTCCGGAGCCACCCCAAAGACAACGAGCATCATCACGAACGCCGCCGACATGCCCGGCATGCCCGACATGCCCCACCGACAGGCGCGACGCGAGCCCGACACAGGCTCTCGTCCTCCAGACAACATGCCTCGTGTCACGTCCAATCCGTGCATAGCTCGTCCTCCCATCAGAACGGCCAGATCACTTGGAGAAGTGATGTCAGCCAGCCTTGCCGCTGCTGGTCACTTACATCGCCATCGCCCAAGTACTGGATCTCGGCATCCGCCAAGCGCGACGACGACACCGATCCGTCCGCGCCCACGTCCGTCTGCCGGACGATTCCGCTCACATAAAGATGTCGTTCTTCCTCACCGATCACGACGACCTTCGTGCCTTCGACATAGAGATCGCCGTTCGGCAGCATCGCCTGAACCCGAACCGGAAGCATCGCGCTCACCTGGCCCCGGCGTTGAATCTTTCCTCCGCCCGCAAACTCGTAGTCAGACTTCGCGCCGAAGAGCGCCTTCCAATCGACATCCGGTTTGAGCTTCTCGAGCGCGCCCGAAAGCCCAAAGCTCTGCTCGCTCGATCGATCGAGCTTCGTGCTCGCGTCGTGGGACGCCGAATCCGATTCCTCGATCCGAATTACGATCACATCGCCAACATTCGAAGGCCGAACGTCTTCGATGAGCCCGAAATTCGCGCCTGCGGCCAAGCTCCCCGCGCCGATGGTCGAGGAGACGGCATAAACACCCGGCTCGAACGCGCGGTGTCGACGCTCGACGCTGGGCCGTTCGTGAGCGCACGCACTCAACCCCACCATCAGAAGCGTCGCGCAACGCCCAAGCCTCCTTTGTCTAGCGCATCTCACGTGCCTCACGTGTCTCGCGTGACGCGCCTTGCCCGCAAGGCCGCGGCGGTTCCAGGTGCTCGTGCTCGTGCTCCTGTTCGTGCTCGTGCTCGTGCTCGTTGATCTGGTTGTGGCTGGGGTCGTGGTCAACGTCATGGCGCAGTCTCCCCTTTTTCCGCGAGCACCCGGCCTCCGACGAGCACGCCCCGCACAAGTCTCGACCCGCCTTCCAGTCCCCCACCAATCCTGACCAGTGCCTCTGCGCCGGGACGCGTGCCGCGCTCGAGCGTGCCTCGAGTCGCGATCGTCAGTGCCCCTCTTTGCACGACGACCTCCACCTCAGTGCCTCGAGCCGTGGGCGGTGGGAGTTCTATAGCGCGCTGGGTCACCACGTCTCCAAGGGCCATAGCCTCGAACACACGAAGTCCGACCAGGGCCCTCGGGTCGAGAGAAGTCCCCACCTGACCCGCACTCTCTGCTCGTCGCTCAAAGATCAGATCACCGTCCTGAATCATCTCCCCAGGCGCGAGCGCTCGAGTCGCCACAAGCACGTTCTTCGGCGCGCGCAGCCGAACCGCGACGAAGAACTTCCGAGGGCGCGGCCGGCTGCTGGTCGCGTCATCGTCGACGACATGAACGACGACGCTTTGGACACCTTCACGTGGCGCCTTCAGCCAGACGATCCGAAACTCCGCCCGGTCGAGCTTCCGAAGGGCGGACGGGGCCCTCACGACCTCGCCGACGAAGCGTCCGTCGAGCGACATCTCGAGAGCGCGTTCCAGCGCGCCCTCGACCGTGCCCTCGACCTCGTCGCTTCCCGTCTCTTGCCCATCGTGCAAGGTCGAAGCACTCGCACTCCCTCCCGCGCTGATCAGCGCCGCGAAGACCAACGCAGCCGATGCAGCTAGACCTTCAACCCGCAACATTGCATCACCTCAGATTCGAGATCTGCTGCAGCATCTCGTCCGACGCTCGAATCACACGTGCATTAATCTCATACGCTCGCTGTCCCGAGATGAGGTCGATCATCTCCTCGACCACCTTCACATTCGACATCTCGACCGTTCCCTGCGCGAGTCCTCCCGTACCATTTTGCCCCGGAGTGCTTGCGATCGCCGTGCCCGAAGCGATGGTCTCGCGGAAGACATTGTGTCCGAGGGCGAGCAACCCACCGGGGTTGGCAAACGTTGCAAGCTCGATGCGCCCGACCTCCGTCGGCGTCGCATCGCCGGCGACGGTCACCATCACCACGCCATCGGGTGCGATCGAGATCGACTGGGCATCGGGCGGGATCACGACGTCCGAGACGAGCGGGTGACCGCTTCCATCGACCATCCGACCTTGCACGTCGAGCTTGAAGGAACCATCACGCGTGTAGCCAACCTCACCCGAGGGCATGCTCACCGGAAAGAATCCCGCCCCCTCGATGGCGACGTCGAGCGGGTTGCTCGTCTGCCGCATGTCGCCCTGCGAGAACACGCGATCGGTCCCCACCGTTCGGACGCCCATGCCCACCTGTTCACCGGTCGGAGACATCGAGTCCGCTCCGGTCCGAGCCCCGGGCGCGCGCGAAACGCTGTAGAGCATATCCTCGAACTCTACGCGGCTCTTCTTGAAGCCAGGCGTTGAGACGTTCGCGATATTATTGGCCGTCACGTCAAGACGGGTCTGCTCGGCTTCCATTCCGCTCGCCGCGGTCGACAGTGAACGTATCATCGCTTCTCCCTTTGAACGGTCGCGTGGTCGCACCTAGCGGGTGCGGGCCGCGCGAACCTATCCCGCCGCGACCTTTCCGGACGCGCACGCATCGTCTCATTCGTCTCGCTCAGCGTTTGCCGAGCTCACTCGTTCGGCGATCGATCTCGCCGAAGTTTTCGATCATCTTCGTCAACATCTCGAAGGCGCGCGAGGCGCGCACGACATCGACCATGCCTCTCACCGCATTGGTGTTCGAGTATTCCAGCGCTCCGCCCACCACGCTGCCCCCTTCGTGTGCAACACGAACGGCGGCGTTTGGCGCAACGAAGCGCGAGCCTGCGGCCACGAGCTGCGAACCATCGACGCGCACGATGCCGATCTCTCCGCTCTCAACGCCGCCCACGCTCACGACGCCTCCGCCCGAGACATCAACCAGCTCTCCGCTGGTCGGCAGTGAGATCGCCTGACCGCTCCCGTCGAGAATGGGAAAGCCATCGACCGTCACCAGGTAGCCATCGGAGGACACCTGTCCGCGTTCGCTCCTCGAAAGCATGAGACCGTGGTCCGTCCCGACGACGAGAAACCCGTCGCCCTCGACCGCCAAGTCAAGTGCACGACCGGTCTCACGGAGCACGCCCGGCGCTGTATCCACGGCGGTTTTCACTTGCGCCACTTGCGAAAGTCCATCGCCGCCCGTCGCCGAAAGAACCTCACTGAAGACCGCGGTCTTCGCTTTGTAGCCCGCGGTGTTCGCGTTCGCGATGTTGTCGGCGGTGATATCGAGCGAACGCTCGGCGGCGAGCGCGCCCGACACGGCCATGTAGAGCCCTCTCTCCATTACGCTGGCCCTCGTTCACGCGGGATGGAGCTACGAAGACGCATCAGCGCCCGCGAGTGGAGCTGACAGACACGTGATTCACTCACGCTCAAGACCTCTCCGATCTCCGCGTACGTCAGGTCTTCGTTGTAGTAGAGAGCGAGGATCAGTGCATCGCGTTCTGGCAAGCGCTCTACAGCGCCCAAGAAGAGCTCAATCAATCGCCTGCGTTCGACCTCTTCGTCCAGCGCCATGCTCGCGCCAGGCCCGACCAGGCTAGCCTCACCTTCCGATGTCAGCTCGACGACCGAGACATGCACCAGCACCTCGAGTTCCTTCTGGTACGCCTCGAGCGACACACCGAGGGCCTCCGCGATCTCCTCATCTTCGGCCGGGCGCCCCAACTTCTGCTCGAGCCCACGAACGACCTCGGCGATCTCGCGCGCCTTCGTCCGAACCCGACGCGGCAAGATATCTCCCCGGCGAAGCTCGTCGAGAATCTCCCCGCGAATCCTCCGCTCCGCGAACGCCAGGAATGGCTCTTCTCGCGACGGGTCGTAGCGGTCGGCGGCTTCGGCGAGCCCAAGCATCGCCGTCGCAATGAGATCGTCCTCGTCGATCCAGGGGGGCAGCCTCCGGCCCAGCCGCAAAGCAATCCGTCGGGCCGTGTCGGCGTGTTCGGCAATCAACCGATCTCGTGCCTCGGACGGAACGGTCGGCGTCGCATTCGCGTAGCCTCTCATTCGGGACGACTCCTTGCTCCGGATGCATCACCCGGCCGTTCCAGCACCGCGACGTCGCTCGGCGTCCCTCTCACGTGGGTGGTGCTTCCCGGTCGCGCAGCACCAACCGTCGCCCCCCCAGAGCCTGCCTCCGAAGTCGGCGAACCCACCTTCGCGGTCGAGCCGCGCGCGGACGCGTCGATGTCGTCGAGCGTCAGCCCGTCGATCTTCTGCACCATGCGACACAGGGCGCGACTCGCAGGCGCATCAGGCCGAGCCATCACGAGCGGGATGCCAGCGGCGCATGCAGCGTTCAGTTGCCCATCGAACGGCACCGACGGAAGGTTCACCACCTCGATACCCAAGAAGCGGTCCACGAGCGCCCGCAGTTGCTGCAGCAGAGTCTCCGACTCCTGCTCGCTCTGAACGTTATTCGGCGCGATCAACACGCGATTTACGCCGTGGCGAGTCTTGAGAATCTTGAGCGCCGCGTAAGCATCGGCCAGTGACAGCGGCTCAGCGTTGACCACCAAGATGACATCGGTTGCGGAGGCAACGAGCCCCATCGTCGTATCATCGACGCCAGCCGCCGTGTCGATCACGATCGTATCGAAATCCACGACCAGTTCTTGCAGGATGCGCCGCAAGCCTGTTCGAAGCATGCCGTCAAAGTTCGCAAGCTGATGACTGCCATTCAGCCCGGGTAAGAGGAAGATTCCGTGCGCTTGAACCAAAACCGAGTCCACCGACTCGCCCTGAAGCACGTCAAGAACGCTCCGCGAGGGTGCAACGCCCAAGAGGAGATTGAGGTCCGCCATCGCGAAGTCGCCATCGAGGATGATGGTCCGCTCACCGCGACACGCGTAGAGCGCCGCGAGATTCACGGAGAGGCTGCTCTTGCCCACCCCGCCTTTCCCTCCCGAGACAGCAAGGATCCGCTTGACCCGGTGGGGGAGACGGCTCCGCTCGTCGGGTGTTCTGCGCGCGCGCAGCGTCGCGGCTTGGTCAAGCGCCTTCATGCAGCCTCCTCTTTCGCAGCCATACCGTGAGTCGCAAGGTAGAGCAGGCGCTCCCTCGTCGCATCCTCGAGATCCTCGGGGACTCTCTGACCGTTCGCGATGTAGCGAATCGGGCGCCCAAGGCGGACCGGCGCACGCACGAGCTCACCAAGGTCATCGGCCTCATCGATCTTTGTGAACAGCAATCGCTTCACCGCGTTCTCCGGATATAGGCCCATCCACCGATCCATGGATGCGCCTCGTGTGCCAGCGGCCATGGCCAGATGGATCTCCACTTCCGGGAGCTCGAGGAGGCCCAAAACGGTGTCAGAGATGGCGACGGTATCTCGAGGGCTCCGCCCCGCGGTGTCGACAAAGATGCGGTCGTAGCTCGAAAGGGAGGCAATCGCTGACTTGGCCTCCTTGGGTGTTCGCGCCATGACCACGGGGATCCCGATAAGGTCGGCAAAGATGCGTATTTGTTGCTCTCCACCCACGCGGTACGCGTCCAGGCTCACGAGGGCGACCCGTTCACCTTCCATCAGCGCCGCCCGCGCCGCAAGCTTGGCGATCGTCGTCGTCTTTCCGGCGCCCGTTGGCCCAACGAGAGCCGTCACTCGCGCATTCTCGAGCGTCGCTATCTCGCACTTCGACGCGAGATGCCGAAGATTCTCGACGTGCGGACCATCCTCATCTTCTCCGGATGACATCCTCGAAACCATGTCGCGCAACACCGCCAGCTCACGCCGCACCTCGGAGGCTGTCGGATCGGCCTCCGCGCGGAGCACCGTTCTGAGCGCCCGCAACTCCGATCGCAGCGGCGCAACGAAACGTTCGATGTCGTCGTTCGTGATCCTCGACTGCACCATCGAAGCACCACCGGACGGTCCTCGGCTCCCACTCCCGACCGCGACGCCGCCCGCCTCAACGTCCCCAGCCCCGCTCGCGGGCCCGATCTCTCCCGTTCCGTGGTCGGTCTCTTCCGCCGCCGTCACCTCGACGCAGGCCTTCGCACCACGACTGATATCCTTGGTGCTGATGATCAGGGCGTGCGGTCCGAGTTCCTTCTTCACCAGCGCGACCGCCTCAGCAAGTGTTTGGCCTTTGAACTTCTTGAACCTCATGCGTTGTTCTCCTTCACGGCGACGATGCCGCGACTCACAAACGGAACGGACGGATCAATTTCGCGGTAGCTCATGACTGACAACCCCGGCACATGGCGAAGCGCGATAGCCGCCACAGCGCTGCGAACATCCGGCGCGACAACGAGCACCGGGCTCTCGTCGCGGGCGGACGCATCCTCAGCAAACGACTCGAGCGCCGCCGTTGCGCGCGACAACGCCTGCGCATCGGCCCCGCGGCCACCACTCCGGAAGAGGTCCTCGAGCTTTGGATCCAACACCTTCGCTTCGAGCCGGCCATCTTGCGACATATGCGCGCGCGTGATCTGTCTTGATAGGCGCTGTCGAACGAACTCCGCAAGCTCGCTCGGGACCTTGGTGGTGCTCGCACAGTCCGCCATGGCCTCGAGGATGCTTCGAACGTCCCGAATCGAGACACTCTCCTGCAGGAGCATCCGAAGAACCTTGATAATCTCTCCAAGCGGAAGGAGGTTCGGCGTGAGCTCTTCGACGAGCTTTGCATTCGTCTTCGCCGCCAAGTCGAGGAGATCTTGCGCCTCCTTGCGCCCGAGCAGCTCGTGAGCATGTCGACGCACAAGCTCCGTAAGGTGGGTTGCGATCACTGCCGATGGATCCACGACGGTGCACCCCGCCGCCTCGGCGGCCGCGCGCTCGCTGCCCGCGATCCACTTGGCTGGAAGGCCGAAAGTGGGCTCCCGCACCATCTCCCCGTGGAGTCGCGAGACCGAAGCCTCCGTCGGCGCCACCGCCAAGAAACGCCCCGCCCTGACCTCCCCCTGAGCAACCTGAACACCCGAAAGCCGAAGCCGGTATCCACCGGGGCGAAGTCGCAGATCGTCTTGCACGTGAACGGGCGGAACAACGAAACCAAGCTCAAGAGCGAGCTGCTTACGAAGCGATGCAATTCGAGTAAGGAGGTCGCCGCTCTTAGACACGTCGACGAGCGGGAGAAGGTCCAAGCCCACGTCCAGCGACAACAGCTCCACCGGCAACAGAGCCTCGATCTCAGCCTTCTGCGTTGCGGGGTCGCTTGGCTTCGGCGTCGCCTTGCCCGCCGCCGCCGAGGCCGCGTCGGCTCGCCCCTGAGTCCGCGCCCGGGTTGCGCCGCTGCCCGCAAGGTAGAAGAGGCCCCCGCTGAGCGCGAAGAGTGCAATGTGCGGTGTCCCGGGGATCAAACCCGCGACGCCAAGCGCCGCGGCCGCAACCCGAATCGGCGCCGGGTTCTTGAAGAGCTGAGCGGCGACCGTACTGGTCAGAACGCCGGCCGCGCTGCTCCGTGTCGTAAGCAGCGCCGCCCCTGTCGAAACGAGAAGCGCCGGAATCTGCGAAACGAGACCATCGCCGATCGACAGCAGCGTATAGTTCGACGCCGCCTCGCCAAATGGAAGGTCGTGCTGGGCCACGCCCACGACCATCCCGCCCACGATATTAATGCCCAAGATAATCAAACCAGCGACCGCATCTCCACGCACGAACTTCGATGCGCCGTCCATCGCGCCATGGAAATCTGCTTCCTGCTCGATGAGTTTCCGGCGGACCTTGGCCGCTTCTTCGTCGATCAGTCCGGCGCCAAGGTCGGCGTCGATCGCCATTTGCTTTCCGGGCATTGAGTCCAAAGTGAATCGAGCTGCCACCTCCGAGATGCGCTCGGCGCCTTTGGTGATAACGACGTAGTTAATCACAACCAAAATGAGGAAGACGACGGCCCCGACGACAAAGTTTCCGCCGACGGCGAACTCACCAAACGCCTGAATGATGCTGCCCGCCGCCTCGGTCCCTTCATTTCCGTGGAGCAAGATTCGCCGGGTCGTCGCGATATTCAGCGCCAGCCGAAAAAGCGTCACCAGGAGGAGGAGCGATGGAAAAGAGGAAAAGTCGAGCGACTTCTCCACGTAGATCGCGACCAAGAACGTCAGGATCGCGAGACACAGGGCCGCCGCGAGGAGGACATCCAGCACCGAGGCCGGAAGTGGCACGATCGTGATCGCCAGAACACCGAGGACGCTGATCGCCCCGAGAGTGTTGGCGACCGAGGTCTTCGGTAGGGTCGCAGCGGCCGCGTTCATGCCGCACCTCTTCGGATCCGGTAGACGTAGGCGAGCACCTCGGCCACGGCACGATAGAGATTCGCCGGAATCTCACGTCCCTCTGGCACGAGCTTGTACAGAAGCCGCGCCAGTGGCGGCCGGGGAACGATCGGAACGCCGGCTTTCCGTGCGATCTCGCGAATGCGCTCGGCCTGCAGGCGTCGGCCTTTGGCCACGACACACGGGGCGCGGTCTTTGTCTGGCCGATAGCGAAGCGCGACCGCGAACTCGGTCGGATTCACCAGAACGACGTCAGCGGTCTTTACGGCGCTCACGCGCCGACGCGCCAGCTCACGCATTCGCTGGCGCCTTCGTCGACGAATCGCAGGATCGCCCTCCTGCTCACGCGCCTCTCGCTTGTACTCCTCGGGCGTCATCATCATCTTGGCCATGAGGGTTCGCCGAGAGTACCCGTAGTCGATCGCCGCGAGAACGACGAGCGCGCCGCCCGCCTGAAGCAGAAGCCTCGTCGAGGTGCTGATCGCCCGTTCGAGCAAAGTCTTGGGTTCGAGCATCGCGGTGGACGAGAACACATCGAGGTCGGCCTCGAGCGCCCAGAAACCCATGAGGCCGACGAAGGCGACCTTGGCCACCGCCTTCAGCGCACGCCCGAAAGCTTCCTTCGGCGAGAGCGTCGTCAACAGGGCTTGCGGTGACACTAACCGGCTCGGGTCGATCTTGATCTTTCCGGTGGCCGGTGGATATCCGAGCTGAAGCGCGGCGGCGAGCGCATACCCCAGACCGCATCCAACGATGGTGGGAACCCAGGCCGTCGCGAGCGCCCGCACCGCGCCCAGCATCAAGCCTTCGTGGTAACCGGGGCGAAGGTTTGAGATCACCTCTCCCAGAAAGTCAGCGAGGGATTCCATCGACCACGAGGCGCTCGCAATGAGGGCTACACTTCCACCGGCCAGCGTGCACACGGTCGTGAGGTCTTTCGAGATCGCAATTTGGCCTTCCTTTCGGAAGTCATCGATGCGCTTCGGCGTCGGCTTGAATATCCGGCGATCGCGATCCGGCACGCTCATTGGATAAGAACCCTCAGCGGCTTCTCGATCGCCATTCTCGTTATGGACTCGATCTCCTGGGTCAGAGTCCCGATCGTGCCGAACAAGACGAACCCGCCCACGAGAAGAAAGAGCGCGAGCATGACGGAGAAGGCGTTCAGCGCGGGTGCAGCACGGGCGGCCAGCGCAACAGCGACGTTCGCGACAAACCCCGCGAGGAGCATAGGGCCGGCCATGCGAAACCCAGCCTGCATGACGGCACTCCCGCCACCCAAGATGGCGTCGATCGACAGAAGGCCGCCTCGTTCAACGAGGCCCTGAATCGAGAGCGCGCGAACGGACGACTCGAGACCGTCCATATTCAAGAACGCGAGACCAGCAAGAACGCCCGCGATACGACGCGTCGCGAGTGCTTCCTCACCGCTGAGCGCATCGTAGCTCTGCGCAAAGCCAAGCCCAAGCTGGACGCCGATGAGCTGTCCACCGAACTCGATCCCAAGAAACAGAAGGCGCGCCATGAAGCCAAGTGAGAGCCCCAGCAAGATCTCGCTCGGCACGGCGACCGACAGTTCGTCGTAGCTCCGGGGTGCCCAGGCGAGAGAGATCGCGAAGCCAAGCGGGACACAAGCCGCAGCTCGAATGCGTGCCGGAACGACGCGGTCGCCGATCACCGGGGCCGTATGCGCCCAAGCCGCACATCGAGTCACGCCGAGCACAACTCGAACGATGTCCGCTTCGTTCATCATCTAATGGGGTCCAACATTGTGGCCAATCTCGGTCATCAGGACGGTCACTTCACGAAGAAAGGTCGTCATGATGTCGAGGGTCCAGTTTCCGGCGAGCGCCAGAACGAGTCCGACCGCGATAACCTTGGGCGCAAACGCAACAATGTTTTCCTGAATCTGCGTCATCGCTTGAAAGACCGAAGCCATGAGCCCGACGATCAACGCCACGATGATGTAAGGTGCAGTAACCATCGCGCAGTTGGTCAGCGCCGCACGCCAAACGTCGAGCACCGTCGCGGACATCATGAGACAACACCTCGCAGCAAGGAGCGAACAACAAGCTGCCATCCATCCACGGCGACGAAGACCAAGAGCTTCACCGGCAGCGCAACGACGGTCGGCGGAAGCATGACCATGCCCAGCGCTGAGAGGACCATCGCGACCGCGAGATCGATCACGAGAAACGGAAGAAGGATGAGAAGTCCCATCTGAAACGCGGTCCGGAGCTCGGAGATCGAGAACGCGGGTACCGCGATGCGAAGCGGAACGTCGTCTGATGTCTCTGGCTGTGGAAGATCGACCATTTCATAGAACAGCGCGAGGTCGCTCTCTCGGGTTCGCTCGACCAGGAATCCTCGGATCGTCGGTGTCGCGGCCTCGAACGCACCGACCTCGTCCAGGTTGCCCGCCAAATAGGGCGCGAGCGCTTGCTCGTGAATACGCGCGCCAACCGGCGCCATCACGAACGCAGTCATGAAGAGCGCAAGGCCCACCATGACCTGACTTGGGGGTCCGCCCACGCTACCAAGGCCCGCCTTCAGAAGCCCAAAGACGATCACGAACCGCGCAAAGGTCGTACACGTCAGCACGATGGCGGGCGCGAGTCCGACCAGGGTGATCATCACCGCGAGATTCAGCGCACTTCCTGGCGTCTGATTCATTGCAGCAACCGCCTTTTGAACTGCGCCATGGCCTGATGTGCAGCCGCGTCTCGCGTCCTCGCAGGTCGTGAACCCGGAGCCGCCGGACCGGGGCGCTGACTCCGAAGCTTCACGAGACCTGCCACGGCCTCCGTCTGGAGCGCGCGTCGAAATTCGTCGTCGCGAGTCTCGAACTCGCCCTTGGCCACCCCATCCGCGCCGCCTCCGGCCCGAGCCGAGGTCCCTCGCGTGCCGCCCCGAGGCGCGAGACGCCCGGCCCGTGGCCCCTCAACCTCAACCTCATCATCGTCGTCAGCGCCGCCCCGAGGCGCACGGCGGAAGAAGGAGGCTCTCGAGGCTGCCAGTGTGCTCAAGGACTGTCGAAACGTCAGACCGAAGGCGGCCGGGCCGAGCCCTGCGGCGCGCCGTAGTGTCGCGTCATCGTCTTCCTCTTCGCCGGCATCGTCGCGATCGCCGGCGTCTGTGCGCGTGTCGACGTGGGCCTCGAGCTCGGCGTCCTCCCCCATGTCGTCTCCCGCGCCCAGCTGCGTGTCCCGCTGCGTCCCAGGATCCATCCACAGGCCCGAAGCAGGCAGGGCCGCGCGCGCTCCGAGCTCGCCGGAGAAAGGAGAAGGCCACTCCGACAGAAGACGCGTACCGCGATCGGTCACGGCGATCAGGAGATCGCGGGGCCCCGCTTCCACAAGGAGTAGCCGCGAGCGTCCGCCGAGACTGAGCGCCGAGCGGACACGTAGGTCGAGCCCCCCGCCACCGGTTGGACGCCGGTGTTTGAAGAGCCAAAGCGCGGAGCCGGCTCCGGCGAGGAGCGCGAGCGCCACGAGGCTCCACCACGACGTCTGCCCGCCCGAAGCGGAAGACGGAGTCGGCGCCGATGGACCAACGCCTGCACCTGCACCAACGCCTGCACCAACGCCTGCACCAACGGCCGCACCAACGCCTGTACCAACGCCTGTACCAACGCCTGTACCAACGCCTGTACCAACGCCCGCACCAACGCCCGCACCAACGCCCGCGCCCAGTTTCCGACGCGCGTCGAGCGGCCCCCCATGATCACCCGAGGCCTGCGTGCGTTCGATCGGCGACGGCCGCGGAGGAGGAGGCGTGAGTTCGGGCACGGGACTCGGTGCTGCGGGCGCCTCGATCGCCTTCGATGGGCGCGAGGGGACGGACTCAGCCTTCGTCGACGACGACGGTGCCGCCTTCGCCTCGCTCACGCTCACGCTCACGCCCACGCTCAACGAGAGCGCGAAGCAAGCACTGCCCATGCGCACGAGCCTCCGCGTTTCGGCATTCGGGGTTGTCGGCCGTTGCGGCCCAGGCAGCCGGTCCGGCGCGGTCATCGCGGCTCTCCATCTTCGCCCATGACCTGCACGACACGGATTCCATATCGCTCCCCGATCGCGACCGCCTCACCTCGCGCAACGAGTCTTGCGTTGACTCGGATGTCGAGCAGGTCCCCGGTGAGCTTCTCGAGCGCGATCATCGACCCGGGTCCGAGTTGAGCCGCAATCTCACGCAGAGAAAGCTTGGTTCGTCCGAGTTCAACCGAGAGCTCGAGCGGGATGTCACCCAGGAGCGACTCAATGCCCGTCACGCCCTCAGATGGGCTACCCGAGCTTCGGGCTCGAGGTGCATCCTCACCAGAGGCTGCAGGTGACGAGCCGCGTGGAATCTGGACCTCTCCGCCTCGCCCCGTGGCCGAGTCCGTCTGGTTTTGCATCTCTTCCTCCTTCACTTGTCGGCACCCTTTCTCTCGGACACGACCTGGACGGCCATGGCACCACGATCGACCACGGGCATCCCGTAAGCTTTGACGACGCCCTCGACTTGAATCGGCAGAAGCGCGTCGGTGGGTTGGTTCAGCGTGATCACCGTCCCGGGCCGAAGCCGCGTCAGCTCCCGGATCGTGATCTGTGCGTGGCCGAGCTCAACGAGGATCTCAGCCATGACGCTTCCAAGCGCGGCCTCGATCGCCTCTTCGCTGAGCGCGTAGGTCCGCGGAGGCTGCCGGGGCTCCATGACCGTCTCCGGCCTCGAGATGAAGTGGATGCGCGCCGGCGCCGGTCCGCCGACAGCGAGATCTGTCGAGATCAGGATCCCGCCCTCGATGAACTGGAGCTTGAGGGCTTCGATAGCGGTCGGGTCGTAGATCTCCTCCGCATCAACCGTCTGCTCGTCCCGGAGCGCCTGGATAAACGCTTTGACGAGGATCGTTCCCGCACACGTGAAGACGCCGATCGCCGCCGCCGAGGGTGGACGTGAAGCAGGAGCTTCCTCGCGATTCTCGAGCCGGTCCGGCGGGCTCCCGAGTAAGCGATCGGCGACAAGCTCAATCAGCGGACCACCCACCGCCACCAAGATCTGCCCCGGACGCCCTTCGATCTTCAGCGCACCGAGCCACATGCCGGCCAGCTCATCCTTGAGGTCTTGCCCCCGACGTACCATTGCGCCTGCGACATGCAGCTCCAACGGCACCCCGAAGGCGCGCATCATCATCTTCGGCGCGACCTGCAGATATCGATTGGCCAGGCGAAGACATGACGGCCGCACGCTGAGGCTCGCGCGCTCTTCGCCGATCAGTGCGACAGGCTGCGGTCGAGGGGGCGATCGATGCGCAACCGCCGACGCTTGCCCCCCTCCACGCATGGTGTGCTCCAAGGCTGCGAACTCGTCGCTGCTGAGAACCGGGTCCATTCGACCGGAGGACCCTGCAATCGCGAGACCATCGCCGAGGCGAGAGACGATCCCTCAGCGAACGTCGACGATGCGTTGCGGCTTGTCGGGGCGATTGACGACAGCGCGGTCCCGGCTAACAGCGAGCAAGTCCGCCCACAACGGAACAGAGCGCCGCCCCACCGACACCGGCATCAACGCCCGCACCCAACCCAACTCTCGATTGCCCACCCACGCAAGGCGGAGGCCCTCCGTCCACCCTCGAAGATGGCCTCAGCGAGGCGCAGGCCCGGTCACAGACTTCGACGTCGCCTCGTGCAGCTCTCGCGCCTTCTGAAACAACGCGTACCATCCGTTCCGCGCCGCACCCTTGAGGCCAAACGGTGCGACCTCGACCCGAAAGGTCTTACCGTCGGCGACGGTCATCAGGACGTTGACGAACACATCCAATGGCTCTTCTCCGCCTTCGATGATGAAGCGATTGAGACTGTGCTCTTTGAGAGCCGTCGGGCCGTGCAACACGAGACCATCCATCAGGACGAGGTCGACCTCATACGCCACCGGCTCGCTTCCTTTGACCTGCCGCAAGGCCTTCAGTGCGCAGGGATAAGATGAGCCTGTGAGCTTCGTGGGCTTCAGCGTGATGCGTTGCGCAACGGGCTTCTTGGGTGCGGCCGCCGGTCGCATATCCGTCACGGCGATGACCGCCTCCGCAATCGCGGGGATGATCTCATAAAGAGCCTGCGCTTCATCGGGGGACAGCGCAGACGTTTTGACGAGCTCGTCCAACGCGGGACTCGGGCTCCGCCCCAGTAGGTCAGCCATCAGCGCCGCCGACGTCACGACCTTCGCGGCTTCGCGGTGCCCGATATCCGTGCGCAAAGGATCGAGCGGATGCAGCATGATGTCGGTGACGAGGGCCGGAAGTGACCATTTGCTCGAGACCAGCGCGGCGAGGTCCGACACGAAGCGGCCGGCCAAAACCGACCATTCCTCCGCCGAAAGCATGAGCTCGGGTTGCGCGGCGTTCAGCAAACCCTCGATGTGCGAGATGCCCACCACCGCCGAGAAATTGTGAAGCAAGCCGGCGATGAAAAGCTCGCCGACATCGAGGCGCCGCAAGTGCCCTAAGCGCGCCGCCAAATGCGCCGTAACCAGCGCGTCGCGCCAAAGCCCTGCCCTCAAAGGCTCCAGAGGGCCGGACTTTCCGGCAAGCTTGTTGAAAGTCACCGCGCAGGCGATCTCCATGATCACACGCCCACCGAGACGCACGACGGCTTGCTGAAGAGACGAGATGGCTTGGTCGGACCGATAGAGTGCGGAGTTTGCAGCGCGCAAGACCTCGGCCGAGAGCACGGGATCGGACTGAATCGTGGCCGCAATCTTGTTCGTGCTGGCATCGGCCGACGCGAGGACCGTCTGGAGCTTGACCACGATCGCCGGAAACGGAGGAACCTGAACCCGATCCGCCGCGATCGAAGCGCTGATCGCGCGCTCCAGCCGAACAATGTCGGCATCCGTCAATCTCGACACGTCTTTCACCTATATCCCACTTTCGCGGGAAAATTTTCACCCCCCTAGGAATACGCCTATCGAACATCCCATCCACCGTTAAGGCCGTTCACGTCCTTCGGGTCTCGAAACGTCTCCAAGATGTTGCAAACTGCCCGCGTCACGTATGATTCACATCGGTGCGTGCTCGGCGCGACCCTGCTGCTCATACCGCTCGAAGTGTTTGCCGTCGGGACGGCCCAGGCCGGCGCGGCAAATACCGGCACTACGTCCTTCACCCAGGCGAAGCGCCATCTAGAGACGATCTACGCCGACCATCAAGTCACCCTCTACTGTGGCTGCCCATACGAGAGCCGGAGTTCGATTGACTTCACCGGTTGCCGCTATGCTCCCGAACCTGATCAGCCAAGGGCCCATCGGGTCGAGTGGGAGCATGTGGTCCCCGTGCAAGTCTTTGGTCGAGCCTTTGAAGCCTGGCAGCTCGGCGACGCGCGCTGCGTGAACAGCAAAGGCCTCGCCTACACCGGCCGCCGATGCGCATCGAAGGTCGATCCGCGATTTCGCGCGATGGAATCCGACATGTACAACCTCTACCCCGCCATCGGAAAGCTGAACGAACTCAGAAGCCATCGCTCGATGGGCGAGATCGATGGCGAAGAGCGACGTTTCGGTGGTTGCGACTTCGAGCTCGACCACGACCGGGTCGAGCCATCGACCGACATCCGCGGAGACATCGCGCGTACCTACCAATACATGGACTCCGTGTATCCCGGGTTCGGCCTCATCCAAGACGACGATCGCGCGATGTTCGAGAACTGGTCGGAGATCGATCCGGTCGACGACTGGGAGTGCGAACGCGCGCGACGCATCGCCATGGTCCAAGGCAACGTGAACGCCTTCGTCGACGAGGCCTGCGCTGCCCGCGAAGCCCTACGAGAGGCGTCCTCTTAGGCTTGAGCGCCGACCTATCGCTTGATGTTCGCGAGTTCCACGAGCATCTCGTCCGAAGCCGAGACCGTCCTCGCGTTGGCTTGGAAGGCACGCTGGTACGCGATGAGCGTAACCAACTCCGAACCCAAGTCGACGTTCGAGGCTTCGAGCGCGCCTGCGCTCAGCGCACCACGACCGCCCGACGCGGCGACCCCGACGAGCGCTGACCCCGAGTCGGCGGTCTCCGCGAAGAGCTGATTTCCTGCGCGCATCAGCCCCTCCTCCGACTTGAAATTCGCGAGCGCGAGCCGCGCGACCTGCAACGCACGCCCGTTCGAGTACACAGCCGTCATGATGCCTTCTTCGTTGATCTGAAGGTCGCTCAAGGTGCCCACCGACAACCCATCTTGCGCCAATCCGCGAACATTGAAGTCTCCGTCGTACTGCGTCGTCCCGCTCACTCCGGTACCACCCTCGGTGGTGATCGCATCACCGAAATCGAAGTCGATCACCTGGCCCGCCGTCGCGTTCAGGAAGTCGACACTCGACCCGAGCGACGTCTCGGTGTCGAGCGCGCCATCGGTCGTGAAGGACAGATTCCCGGACGCAATCTCGAACGGAGTCCCCGCCACCCCCGCAACAGTCTCGCCACCATCGACCATCGCATGCCAGTCCCACTGACCACCCCCGATGCTCGAGAAGTATACGTCGACTCGGTGGTCATTGCCCAGCGAGTCATACACCGTCATGGACGTGGCATAGTTCGACGTGGCGGCCGGATCGGCGGGATCGAAGGGTGCCGGGAGCGGAACACTCGCATCCAGGTTCATCGACACCGTAACGGAACTCGTAGCCCGGGGCGGGCTCTGATCTTCGACCACCAGATCACCGATCGCCGGCGAAAGATTCCCCGCCGCATCAATCTCATAACCCTGGAGTCGCAGGCCCTCAGGATTAACCAAATAGCCGTTGCGATCGGCTTGAATTCGACCATCTCGAGAGTAATAGTCGCCGACGATGCCGCTGTGATTTCCGCGCAGCACAAAGAACCCGTTCCCGCGAATCGCGAGATCGAGCCCACGCCCGGTCTGTTGCAGAGTTCCCTGCGTAAAGAGTGTCTGAGGCCCTTCCATCGACACCCCGATCCCGACGCGCTGCGTATTGGCAGCATTGCCGCCCAGCAAATCCGAGAACGATGCGCGGGACGACTTGAACCCGACCGTAGAGACGTTTGCGATGTTATCTCCGACGACACCCAGCGCATCGCCGAAAGCATTGAGTCCACTCGAACCAGTGAACAACGATGACCAAACTGACATGATTCTTCTCCTTTTCCTTATCTACTAGCGATGCACTGACATAATGTCGCCCGGCGACACCGTCATAGAACCGATTTTGAATTGCGCGATCCCACCCTCGAACATGAGCGAATCGACCACGCCTCGAACTTGCGCGTAGGCCGACAACGGAGAGCCACCGGATGCAGTCGCGTGAACTTTGACCGTATACTGTCCGTCCGGGAGAAGAATGCCATCTTCATCTCTCCCGTCCCAAGCAACCTCGACATCACCCGCCCCGCGCGCGCCAAGATTGAGCTTGCGAACCTCGCGCCCGCTGCTATCGAAGAACGACACCTCGACCGAGCTGGCCGCGCTGTCGAGATGCGCACTCAATACGGTCTGACCATCTTCGCTGAGCGGCAGCGCGATTTCATCCGTCCGCACGGACACGACACGGCCAACCAATTCGGCGTACCCAGCGCGAGCGCCGGCGGCCTGAGCGGCTTCGATCGACGCCAGGCGCTGGTTGCTCTCTGCGAGTTGCTCCACGGAGGCAAACTGCGCGAGCTGGGCCACGAACTCAGCACCATCCTGAGGCGAGAGCGGATCCTGCTGCTGGAGCTGTGCAACCAGAAGTCGGAGGAACTCGTCCTTCGAAGTGCGAGTAACGGCTTCGGACGGCGACGACTGCGTCGGATCGTACAAAGGGCCTGTGACATTTGCGATACTCATGTTGTCTCCTAAACAATGACCCTGAACACGCGACCGCCGTCGTTCTTCTGACGGCTTCGCCCAAGAGGTCGTGACCGGCCTTCATCCTCGGCATCCTCTTGATGTCCTCGACCCGACGAGTCATCGGGGCGCCGTTCACGCGTCGACTCCGATGAGTCAGCGAAGATCCCATCCAGCTCGAGTCCGTGCGTCCTGAGCGCGCTCTGGAGGTCGCGCATCGAGTGCGACATCGCACGAGCCGTCGACTCATCGGCCGCAAGCGCCACGACGCGTACGTGCGTTCCTCGAACCGAAACACTCAGAACGACGCGCTCATCGCCCTCGCCCACGACGACGTGGGACCGGTGGATCGACGGTTGAACAAACTCGCCCGACGAGGCGTGCGATGGCGCTCTCGCGGCGCCGCTCGGCGATGGATCCGCGTCGCGACGCCCAGCCAAGGACAGCTCGACGGCGCGGTCAGAAACAACGCTCAGCCAGCTCTCGGGAAGCGACCGCGTTGGGGACGTCCGAAGTGACGACGTCTGCGGATCCGCACCATCCGCACCATTCGCACCATTCGCACCATCCGCATCACGGCCCTTCGCGCCCGCAGCGCTAAGCCTCGGTGCCGGTTCTTCACCCGTGGCCGATATCCTCGGGCCAGACGCCGAGCGCAATCGAGTCAACTCGGTCGGGCGCTCCAACGCCACCTCTGCACCGCGTGGTGCGTCTTTCCGATCCATCGTCGGGAACGAGGTGGAGAAGGCTTCGTACCTCGCCCAGCCTTCGACAACACCTCGAACCCGAAGCGGCAGCCCATCGTCACCCGCTTCCCGTCGCCACGAGGCTCTCAGCGCGTCAACGCCGTCGAGCCAGGTCAACGCCTGACTCGGAGCAACGCGGCCCGCGGATTCGCCTCGCACCGACCCGGACCCGGGCCTCATCCTCGGGCCTTCGTGCTCACGTCCAGGCACTTCAGCGGCGCGGCCCTCTTCCACAACATCGGGCGCGGCGGGGCGAACCGCTGGGCTCTGTTCGTTGTATTCGGGCGTCTGCACTGGCGCTGCAGGTAGACGCCCACCGATCGCAGGCGTCCTTGGGCGCCCCGCGCCCTCCCCAATCGATCCTGCGGCGGCGGCCGTTCGATCATCGTCCGCCTCGGCCCTCGTCGACGAATCGGGCATAGTCGCCGCGCGGAAACGCGCCGCCGGCGGAATCACGGGCTGCGAGCTCACGGTTGCCGGCCCCGTCGCCGCGAGCCGCTCCGTCTCTCGACCCGAAGTCTCTCGACCCAACGCCTCTCGACCCAACGCCTCTCCACCCAACGCCTCTCCACCCAACGCCTCTCCACCCAACGCCTCTCCACCCAACGCCTCTTGACCCGAAGCTTCCCGATGCGCATTCCGCGTAGTCGTCGCTTCCCAGCTGATCGACCGCGGGCTCGTCGGCTGGCGCGTTGTTGCGTCCCACCCGGAAAGCGCCGAAGCGCGGCCCGCGGCAGGCTGTGGCGCCAGCGCAGACTCCGGCGTCGAGTCCGACTCGGGCTCCGCCTCGGACTCGAACTCAGCCTCGGACTCAAACGCCCGCCCTCGGAGGCGGGGAGGCGTGTGCCAAGCCTCCTCCGCCGCGTTCGCGATCGGAGTCTTGGATTCTGGCGCTGCTCGCCCCGCAATTGTCGCGTTCGACGCCTCTTCGATGGCTGTTTCCGACTCGATCATCCCCGCTGACCGGGCCGCCGGGTTGTCATGCAACGGTCCCCGAGACTCGGCAGCGGTCGCCCAAGAATCTGGTGACTCAGCCGACGCACTGCGCTCGAGTCGCGCATCGAGCGGATCACCCACCGACGAGATCGTCATCGGATCCTGACGCGTCGTCTGTCGCCCGACCGGAGCCCAGCCATCACCTTCGGGCGGGGCGCTCATTCGCGCATGGGGGGCGCCGGAAACATCCAAATCTCCCGTCGCTTCGAATTCCGTCGCCATCTCCGCGGGGCGTTCCGCGGGTTCGCGAGCCGAGCCTTCCGTGCGCACGGGCACACCGGGGGCGCTCACGTCCGTCGGTCGCAGCCCGGCGTACGCATGGCTTCGTATCCCGGACTGCGCCGAACCGAGGGCCCCAGCACTTCGCAACGCGAACGCAAGCCCGGTTGCATCGCCTTCGCTCCGCATATTGCTGTGTCCAACAGAGTCCTGCGCGTTCGAGGTGGGCGCGTCCACTTCGGACCCGGCGCCCGACGCATCGCCCGGCATCTGTCCCGGCAACGGAGCCAGCGCGCCGACTTTCGGTATTCCATCCGTCGATTCCGCATAGAGCATCGACATGCTCTGCGCACCCAGGCGTCTCCCCTCATCGGTGTCCGCAGCCTTCGCCAGATCGTCCGTCCTCGTCACGGGACGAATATCGAACGCGTCACTACGCCACCCCGTCGATCGTCGATCGCCGGAGGCTCCGGATTCCGGGTGAGCACGGAGCAGCTCACTTGCTTCGACCGGCGTGTTCGCTTCGACCGGCGCGTTCGCTTCGACCGGCGTGTTCGATTCGCCCGGCGCGTTCGCTTCGACCAGCGTGTTCGTCTCGACCCGCATGTTCGCTTCGACCGGCATGTTCGCTTCGACCGGCGTGTTCGCTTCGGCCCGCATGTTCGCTTCGACCGGCGTGTTCGCTTCGGCCCGCATGTTCGCTTCGACCGGCGTGTTCGCTTCGGCCCGCATGTTCGCTTCGACCGGCATGTTCGCCAACCCCGGCGTACTCGCGACGGCCGCGTTCGCTTCGTTCGGTACGCGCATCACCAGCGGAATGTTCGTCTCGTTGGGTGCGTCGCCTGCGATCTCTCCGCTGGCCGCGCTCAGAATGCTCACCGAGACCGCTGATTCTTCCTCGATCAATGCACTCGGCACACTCATCCCATTCGCTTTGTTCGCGGCGCTCGAGACACTCGCCCCATTCGGTTTGCTCGCCGCGCTCGGCTCACTCGCCGCGCTCGGTAGGCTCGCCAACCTCGCGGTATCCGAAGGCCCCCGCATCGCGTCGACCACCGAATAAATGGGAGAGCGCCGATAGCTCTGGATACCGAGCCCGCGGCCCATGAAGCTCTGCACGCTCGCCGTCGGGGTCGCCGTCGGGGTCGCCGTCGGGGTCGCGGTCGGCGTCGCGGTCGGCGTCGCGATCGCCGTCGCTTCTTGATCGCCCGCGCCCCCGCGCCGATCCATCCCGGCCTCCAGGGTCACGCTATGCTTTGGACCCTGGAAGACGCTCTCGAACGTCATGGGCGCATTCACCCATCCCAGAGCGGCCCATCCGTCGGCGGCCGAGAGTTCCGTGCGCGGCCCTCGCATTCCATCTGAACGCCCGAGGTGCTTCTGCCCGTCCCGGTCTGCTGCATTCAACGACGACGAAGAGGTCGACGGCTCGACGTCTCCTTCGATCTCTTCGTCGCGGATCGCCGTGCCCTGAACAACGCCCGAGGTCGGATCCTGCTTTCGCCCGGGCATCCGTTCCGTCGGCGCGTCGCGCGCCGGCATCGGAATCATCGCTTCTCCACTCGCGCTCTTCCTATCCCTGCCCATGGCGTCCGACGGCAACGCCTGCTCATGCGCGGCGTTCTCGCGTGGAAGCCTGGGCTCCCGCTCAGGCCCCACAGGCCTCACAGCCTCTATGACCTCGGCCCCACCACGCCGAGCATCGGCGGCTGCGGGCAGGCATTCCTGATCCCAAGCCTCAACCGTCGATGCGATCCACGCATCACCCGCCGCAGAATCGTGAGCCTCAGCAGGACCCCCGTCGACCGCGGGAAGCGCCACCTTCGCCGCGCCAACCCCGACCGGCTCCGATGGAGACCGGGCTTCTGTATGCCCATCGGCATCTCTCTTGGGAGATGCGATCTCATGCGCGCGGACCGCAACGGGCTCCTCGCCCTCCACTAGGTCTCCATGCTGTTCCGAGGCTTTCTCCGGAACTTGCTCCTGGTTCTGATCCGGAACTTGCTCCAGAGCTTGCGCCCAGGCGCGTCCCGAAGCGTCCTTCAGGACCGTGGAGAAGCGCGGAGCGCCCGCCCCCTGAGCGTCGCGGCGGTCGACGTGCCCCGAGCCCGTCTCTTGCGAGGACAGACCCAGGATACATGTAACCGGGACATCATTCACTCGACTCATGCAACCCCCGTGCGCCCAACGTCGCCGCAAGTTCGTCGTGGTTCTTCTGCTCGGTTCTCAACTCGTCCTTCTTCTGCTGAGTGATTGCGCGTTCCAACACGCGCTCGGCGCGCTTGAAGTCTCGAGCCTTGAGCCTCGCCAGCGAGTCCGCAACCTCCGCCTGGCGCTGCCGTTCCTGCGCGAAGGCAACCGCTCCATCTAAAGCCGCCGTCGCCAGCATCCGTTCGCGTTCGAAGAGGTCAAACTGTCGCGGTGCAACATCGCCCGAAAGTCTCGTCGTGGCGCTCTCGAGAACCGCCGACTTTTCCTCGTCCTTTGCCCAGCGCACCGACTCCGCCTCTTCGTGCCGCCGCGCGGCATCGGCCGCATGAGCAACGGCAACATCGCGCATTCTCTTTCGTACACCCTTGAGGCGTTGAAGGACTTTGATTCGCCCATTCATGTCGACACTTTCCTCATCGGTCCGCGACCTTGATTGAGAATTGCCGCCAATTGCGCGACACTCTGGTTGTAGTTCGCTTCGTCGAGCGGCGTCTGACGGCTCCACTCCATGATCTTTGCACCCGTCGCCACCGCATCGTCGTAGATCGGATTCGTGCCCGCGGTGTAGGCACCCAGACTGCGAAGTTCGTCCACCTCACGCTTAACGGACAACACCGTGCGTGCGCGCTGTTCGAGACTCTGTGCATCCGCCGTCATGACTTGTCGCGCGACGCGAGACACGCTGGCGAGAACGTCGATCGCCGGGAAATGTCCCCGTGCCGCGAGCTCACGTGAAAGCACGATGTGGCCGTCGAGCAATGATCGGGCAGAGTCTGCGATCGGATCCGCGAGATCGTCGCCTTCGACGAGCACCGTGTAGAATGCGGTAATCGAGCCGCCCCCTCGGATAGGCGCAGCCCGCTCGAGGAGCTGAGGCAACGCCGCAAACACGCTGGGCGGATAGCCTTTGGTTGCCGGCGGTTCTCCGGCGGCAAGGCCGATCTCGCGCAACGCCATCGCGTAACGCGTGAGCGAATCCAGAATGAGAAGAACGTTCTTGCCTTGGTCCCGAAAGAACTCCGCCACCGCCGTCGCGGCACGCGCCCCTCGACAACGTTCCATGGGCGTTCGATCGGACGTTGCAACAACCCCCACCGTCCGGTCGCCAAGCCCGCCGTCGAGGATATCTCGCGCTTCACTGCCGCGTTCACCGATAAGCCCGATGACCGTCACGTCGGCTTGAGACATCATCGCGATCTGCCGAATCAACACGGTCTTGCCTACTCCCGCGCCAGCAAAGAGGCCGACCCTCTGACCGCGACCGCACGCGAGCAGGACGTCTATGGCGCGGATGGACGTCTCGAATCGCTCGGAGATGCGTGCTCTCAGCTCAACAGGCGGAGCCTTTCGTTCGAGCGGCCAAAGCGTCGCGGCCTCAATCGGTGCCCCGCCATCCACGGGCAGTCCGAAAGGGTCGACAAGCCTACCGAGCAAATCGCTCGACATCGGGAACGAGCCGGCCGAAGTCGCGGGTCGAACGATCGCACCCGGCGTAACGCCTCGAACCTCCGAAAACGGCATCATAAGACTACGGTCATCTCGAAATCCCACCACCTCGGCCAGAACGCGGTCTCCGTCGCGCTCGATCTCGACGAGATCGCCAACGCTCACGCCGGGCGTCGTTGCTTCGATCAAGAGCCCACTGATCCGACCCACACGACCGTACGAAATGGGCGCGGCGTGCTGGCGAACGATCGGGACGACCCGCGGTAGATCGAGTTCAAGATTCATGTGGCCCCGCCTCCGCGAAGATTGGCCCCGCCTCCTCGAACATCGGCCCCGCCTCCTCGAACATCGGCCCCGCTTCCTCGAACACTGGCCCCGCCGCAACCGTCGCATCCAGCGAGCCGAACAAGCCCACATCGAGCAGCGCCCGTCTTACGGCCTCAAGGCTGCGCGCAACGGACACATCGGTCACCCGGTCGTGTTCCTCGACGACGCAATCGCCTGGCTGAAAGGCCTCGTCGACCACGAACTCCGTCCCTCGCGCCAAGAGGTCCGGTCGGCATCGACGTATGTGGTCCATGTCCGCCGCTCCGATCCGAACGACCATGCCCACACGCTCTCCATCTCCTTCGCGCAGCACGTGTTCTAGCCGCGTACATATGCCATCGCCGTCGACCGTCAGTTCCCGCTGCAGCACCTCCCTCGCAACCATCATGGCCAACTCGACGACGTGGCGTTCATGGGACGCAACGATCCGCTTTCGGGCCGCGACCAGATCCGCGATCGCTTCGAAGTAGGCCTGCTCAACCGCGTCAACGCGCGACTTGGCTGCTTCTAGCCCCGCCTCTTCGGCGCGAGCTCGGAGCTCCTCGAAGGCCTGGACCGGCGAGGCCGTCGTCGTCGTCGTCGGACTCAAGGGCCTTTGAAGACGCTCGTCACCTCGAACGCCATTCGCCACCCCGCTTCCTCGAAGACCCGCGGCAGGAGCCAAGGCGCCGCCCCGAGGACCGAGATCCCCATGAGCAAGCGACCCTGCGCTCGCCGTGACCTCGCCCCCGTCATCCCGTTGAGCACCTTGCACGAGCCCGTCATTGGGTGGGAGCCTTTCGCCTCGTCCCGCTCTCTCCGTCATCCCCGTTCTCACGGCTCGCGCGCCACGTTCGTTCGACATCCGCTGAGCCGCGTCCGCGTCGCCCAAGTCCAGCGCCTGGGGCACGACATCCGAAAGCCACGTCGACGGGCCTGGACTTTGAACCTTCGGCACAACATCCGAAAGGGCGCACGGCGCCGTCGGCGTCGCGCCTTCGCCCTTGATCGCCTGGACCTTCCATCGTTCGATCATACGAGCTTCTCCCCGCCGGCGCCCGGCAACGTAAGCCGGCCTTCAGACGCAAGCCGTTGCGCAATTTCGATAACCTCCTGCTGCGATTGCTCGACATCGGAGATACGCATCGGGGGCAAGAGCGCCAAGTCTTCGCGCATCGCCTGTGCGGCTCGCGAAGAGACCGCGGAGAGGAAATGCTCCCGCAGCTCCTCGCTTGCCGTCTTCAGCGCGATCAGAATCTGTTCCGTCGCGACTTCACGCATCAAAGTCTGCAGATTCCGAACGCTGACGCGCAGAAGGTCCTCGAAGATAAACATGGCCTGACGGATCTTGGGCGCAACTTCGGGGTCCGCTTCTTCAAGGTTCTCCATCAACTCTTCCGTCGCATCTCGTGGCAGCTCATTCAGCAGCGACGCAACGAATGCCACACCGTTGAACTGCTCTTGGTTCTCACCGCCGGACACGCCGCCTGCCGCCTGAAGCGTGTTCACGAGTGCATTCGAAGCCATCGCCACCATATCGGGCGAAATCTCCTTGAGGCTGGCCATTCGGGTCAGAATATCGACCTTCTTTTCGGTGCTCATTCCTTGCACGACTTTCGCCGCCTGATCCTTTGGCAACTGAGAGACGATCACGGCCGCGATCTGCGGATGTTCCTCGCCCAAGAGCTCCGACAGCGTGTTGGCACGCGCCGCCTTGATCGCCTTCAGCGACGCAAGCTCCTCTTCCTTCGGCTTCAACAACAGCGACACCTTCTCGCGGCCGAGAACGCGGCCTGCCAAGTCCTGCAGGTAGCTGCCTGCCCGCCGCAAATGCAGGGCAAGCGTGCTCTTCATCATGGATTCCAGGGCCTCGAAGGTCCCATCGACCGCATCCACCACCGCCGGATCGAGCCCTTGTGCACACTCGAGCACTCGCTGTACTTCTTCCTCGCTCATGTGCCGAAGCACCTCTTGCGCAAGATCTTGATCGAGCGCCAAGAAGATCAGCGTAGCTCTCTCCACACCCGAGAGCTCCGTTACTCGCGCTTGAACGTCGCTCATCTCGCCTCACCTCGGATCGGTTGCTGCTGTCCGGGCGTAACCTCGCCAACCCAGATGGCCAACACGCGCGCAGCAAGCTCCGGATTCGCGCGAACCGCCGCGATCGCACGCTCACGCGGCGTAGGCTCAGGCAGGGCGAGCGCACCGTGTCCAGCCGCCAGACTGCCGCCTTCGGCGAGCGCGTCCTCCATTTCTTGCGCCGTCATGGGCTCCGCAGTGACCTCGTAGGCCGTCTCTCTCTCTCTCCTGCGCCGCCGTCCGCGCAGAACGAGGACGAAGAACATGAGGACCACGAGTGCAGCCGTACCCGCAGGCACCGCCAACAGGACCCACGGGGGTACATCATACTGATGCAAGAGCTCTCGCACGCTCTCAAGCCATCCGGGCGGCGCCGCCACTTCCGCCGTCAGCGAGACCTCCCGCTCATCGACGAACGGCATACTCCGAAGCTCCAGTCGATCGCCGCGCGACGGATCGAGGCCCGTAGCCTCGCGAAGCAACACGGCGAGCTTCTCGAGGTCGGGCGGACCTCGCTCGCCCGCAACCGAGGCGGTGCTGCTCGCCGTCGGCGCCGGCGTCTCGTTCACCAACACCGCCACGTGAAGACGCCCGATCTTGGCTTTGGGCCCTTTGACGTGGCTCACGACGCGACTCACTTCGAAGTTGCGTGTCGAGGCCACCTTGAGCCGTGCGGACGGCTCCGTCTCATCGGCGCCCCCCACAGCCGCACTGTCTGACGCCCCTTCGCTCGGCTCGTCGTCAACGATCTCTACCGCGTCCGAAGGTTTCGTTCGCGACATGTTTCCGCGAACGCCCGCGACGCCCCCGGCGTTCACGCCCGCGCCCCCCGGCCGACCGAGACGCTCTTCGGTGACGGCTTCGCTTCTCAGGGCTGCCCCATCACGATCGTAGAGTTCCTCGGTTCGTTCGGTATGCGCGGTATCGAGCTCGACGGTCACGACGACAACGGAGTTATTCGGCCCCACGACGCGCTCGACGATCTCACGCGCGCGGCGTGCGAGGCGCTGCTCGATATCTCGCTGCGCTTCCATCGGCGCGTGGTCTCCGTCGCCACTCCAAAGGACGCTGCCCTCGTCATCGACGACCGTAACTCGTCTCGCAGATAGGCCTTCCACACTTGAGGCCACGAGATTGACGACGCCAGCCACCTGCGTGCGGTCGAGTGATCTTCCGCGCTTCATTCGAATAACGACCGAAGCGGAAGGAGGACTGTCGTTCTTCCGATAGAGAGAGCGCTCCTTCATCGCGATGTGCACGCGCGCGCTCTCGACCGCATCGAGAGATCCGATGGTTCGCGACAACTCACCGGCGAGCGCGCGACGATAGTTCATCTGTTCAACGAAGCTCGTCGTCCCAAATGACTGACGATCGAAGACCTCGAATCCAACGCCGCCGCCAAGGGGCACACCTTGCGAGGCAAGACCGATGCGCATCTCGTGCACGCTGGTCTTCGGAACTTCGATCGTCGTGCCCTCCGCCGACAAGCGATACGGCGTTTTGCTCGCGCGAAGATTTTCAAGAATCCTTTCCGCGTCGTCCGGAGCGAGCTCAGAGAAGAGCACGCCATATTCTTCTCGACTGGGAGCGAGCGAGAGATAGCCGATACCGGCGACGAGCGCGACCAAGACGAGGCCGGCAAGCAATTGACGCACGCGACTCAAAGAACGCCAGAGCGCCAGGCTTTGCTCTCCAATCTTTGCCCATTCAATCGCCATAGTGTCGTCTTCGTTTCCGTTCCGTCGTGTTCAGGCCGGCCCCTTCCAGGCCGTTCAGACCTGTGTATTCATCAGCTCGCGATAGGCCTCGATCGCGCGATTCTTGAGCGTCACCGCGTATCGCAGCGCGATCGACGCACGTTCTTGGGCGATCATGACCTCGTGGACACCCGTCCTTCCTTGCGCAAAGGCCTCAACGCTCTCGATCGCCGCATTCTCTTCGGCGCGCGCCCCTTTGGCCGCCTCGGCGAGCACCTCCGTGAAGCCTTTCCCCTCGACGCCCTTCTCGCCCGATACCGCGCCCTCCGATACGCCTCGTATCGACTCGACACCGCGCACCGGAGCCAAGTTGGCTACGCTTCTGACCCCTGCTACGTCGTACATGCGTCACCTACCTCCCGATCTCGAGCGCACTCTCGAGCATCGAGACCTCGGAGCTGATCGCCGTGAGACCGGCCTGATAGGCGCGCGTGGCCGTGACCATGTCGACCATCTCTTCGACCGGGTTCACGTTGGGGTAGGCGACGAAACCACGCTCATCGGCATCTGGGTGCCCGGGATCGTACTCAAGCCGCGGCGCACCCGGGTCCTTTTCGATCGCGACAACCTCGACCCCTTCGACCGAGCCGTCGGCGCCTTGTCCATCCACCGCCGAAAGGACGACGTTCCTTCTCTGATAAGGTCCACCGTCCGCACTTCGGGTGGAGTACGCATTAGCCAAGTTCGAGGCCGCTGTATCGAGCCTTGTCCGCTGCGCTTCGAGCCCCGACGCCGAGACATTCAAACTCGAGAAGAGATCCATCGCCTGCTCCTTCTGGCCGCTGTCCGTGTCGACAAGCGGGCCTTCGCCTTCCCCTTCGCGTTCACATTCGCCGTCGTAGCCTTCGTCCTCGTCTTCGCCATGGGCCCCATCTTTCGGCTCGCCCTAAGGCTGGCTCCGTCGCGCATCATCCATTTCCATCGCCGGCCGCATACCGGAGCATCGCAAGGCGCCTCGCGATCACTTGAGACGTCACCCGGAAGCCAACTCGGTTGGCTTCAAGCTTCGCCATTTCTTCCTCCAGCCGAACGTTGTTTCCGTCCGGCCCGGCGCCCTCGTCGTCCCGTTCGACGACGTCCGCGCGCGCGGCGCCCCCGGTCCCGACCGCCAGGTGCCTGGAGTTCGTCCGCACAAGTTCGTCGACCGCGCCCCCGAATGAGCCATCCGCCGTAGACGCGAGCTCTTTGCTTCGGAATCCCGGTGTATCCAGGTTGGCGATGTTTCCCGCGACCACCTCATGTCGCTCTCGGTAGTACTCGAGCGATCCCTCGAGCTTTCCGATAAGATCGAAGACCTGACTCACGGCGGCGAGGGTCAGCAACATTCGATCCAACAATTCGAACACCCTGCCCTCTAGCCAAACCGAACTTGGTCGAACTCCACCCCGTGGCCCGGACGGACACTGTCGCCGGATTTGACAGCGACCGGTGGATGGAGCGCCAGGGCAAGTCGAGCACGTCCGCGTCCACTCTGCGTGGTCGTGCGATTAAGAGCTTCATTGAGACCAACTACGAGCTGGCGGTCCTCCCCAAGACCGCAGCGCTCGCACTTCAGATGGCGAACGATCCGAGCAGCGACATCGGAAAGATCGCGGGTCTCGTCCGCACCGATCCTGCGGTCGCGGGGCGGGTCATCGCACTTTCGCAGTCCCCTGCCTTCTCCGCCGGTGGAGGTAGCAAAAATCCGTCGATCGAGCGCGCCATCGTGAGGATGGGCGTCGAGCCCCTGAAGGCGATCATCATCCAAGTCGCCCTCAATGCCCGCATCATGAAGATCCGCGAGTTCGAGAAAGAGCTCGTTCAGCTCCAGCGGCATAGCATCTTCGCCGCTGCCGCGGCCCAGGGAATTGCGCGCAACCTCGGCCTCAATGCGGAACTTTCCTTCATCATGGGTCTCCTGCACGACGTCGGACGCAGCATCGGATTCGAGGCGTTCAGTCGGGCGACGCCGGCCGTTCGAAACGAGCTCGTCCTCGAAGCCCGTGGCCTCGGACCGCTGCTCGACATGGTCCACGAAGAAATCGGAGCTTTCGCCGCGGGCCGCTGGGGCCTCTCCGAGGTCGCCCAGGAGTCCGTCCGGCATCATCACGAAGTTCCCCCGCGCCTCGAGTCGCTTCAGTACCCTATGCTCGTAAAGTGCGCTGATATTCTTGCTCATCAGCTCGGAGATCCGGAGGGCTCCACCCAAATCGATGTTCGTGCAGTCGACACGCCGTATCGACTGGGACTTCAGCCTCATGCCATCGAGGCATTGATCGTGGCGGTGCCGAAGGAAGCGGAGGGCCTGCTTGCGCTCCTGCGCTAACCGCGCGCGCGTGGGGCGTGGGCGCGCCGAATGGCGGGTGCACTACGTCGCCGACGCCCGACGAAGCTTCTCAAGAAGCGTGGTTCGGTTCAGCCCCAAGAGAGCTGCCGCTTCGGTCCGATTCCCTTTCGTGCGTTCGAGCGCCATCGAGATCAACTCGCGCTCGAGCCGATCGATGTGGCTCCGCAGGTTGAGGCTCTCTCGCTCGTCGCCCCCCTCCGCGATTTCTCCACCGCTCAAGGTGCTGGGCGCCGAGACCGAGACAGGGCGCGGCCCCCGCACGGGCGCCGCATCCTCTCGGTTGGTCTGTGCTGGACGCAAACCGGGTGTCGATGGCGTTCGTGCCAGTCGGAGTGCGAGCTCACGCGGCGTGATGAGGCCCTTCTTCTTCAGGATCACGGCCCGCTCGATCACATTCGACAGTTCACGCACATTTCCGGGCCACGTATGTTCGCCCAAGACGCGCTCAGCGCCCGGGTCGAGCCCCTCGACCTCTCGTTGGAGACGCTCGTTCGCAGCGACGACGAAGCGCCGCGCCAGCGGCACGATGTCGCCCGGTCGATCACGCAGCGGTGGAAGGCGAATCACGATCACGCTCAAACGAAAGAGCAAATCGGCTCGGAACTGCCCCTGAGCCGCGAGATCATCGAGGTCCTTGTTGGTCGCGGCCACGATTCGTACATCGGCCTCGATCGGCACCTCGGAACCGAGCGGCGTTACGCTCCGGTCTTCGAGCACGCGCAGGAGCTTGGCTTGCGCCGACGCGGGCATGTCTCCGATCTCATCGAGAAAGAGCGTCCCCTTCGACGCAGCAAGGAACCGGCCATCGCGCGAGGCATGAGCACCGGTGAACGCGCCCTTCGTGTGCCCAAAGAGCTCGCCTTCGAGCAGCGCGTCCGGAACCGCGGCGCAGTTCATCGGAATAAACGGTCCATGAGCGCGCAGCGAGGCATCATGAATCGCGCGGGCCACGAGCTCCTTTCCGGTACCGCTCTCGCCCATAATCAGGATCGTCGAGTTCGTATCCGCCGCGTCACGCACGATTCGGAGCTGGGCGAGGAACTCGGGATCCGTGCCATAGATATTGGGGGCGATCGCGCTCATCCAATCACCGAGGTTTGTGGTGACCTCCGTCGAACACGCTTCGATCATTTGATCGATGCGCGCCAATTCAAGAGGCTTGGGGAGCACATCCGAGCACCCGGCGCGCACGGCCGACACTACGACCGACGGCTCCGGATTCCCGGTCATGCAGTATGCTGAGCTGGCACGTCCCGTCGAAAGCGCCCACTTTGCGAGCTCATCGCCCGTGCCCCATGCGAACCGGAAATCCACCAGCAAGATGTCGGTTGGGGACTCCTCGAGCATCCGCCGTCCATCCTCGAGAGTTGTCGCGGTGCGAACGCCACAGCCGCGGCGCACGAGGTAGCGCTGAAGCATTGCGCAAACGTTCGGCTCGTCATCGACGACGACAAAATTCGGAAGCTGCAGGGACATCCGCTCCATAGAGTCGCCCCAATATGGGCGCACGCATCTAGAGATTCAAGTCTTCGTCACGTCTCATCTTTTCCACAAAGACCCAGCGACACGCAGGCCATCCCATCATTCCGGAGCAAGAGCAATCTAGACTGCAAACGGGGTGCGTATACGGAGGGCTGGCATTAAGCGCACACACGCGTCGTCGAAGGTTCGTCTCGTGTGCATTCGCTCAAGCATCGGGAACGTCTCGTCATACAGCGGCCACCTCGACGCGCGTCGTCCACCGCGGCCTGTACGATCGACCTGTGGGCACCGGCGCTCGCCCAAGGCCGCCCCGCGCACCCCAGAGGACAGCCCCAACACATATCGCCCAGCCCGACGGCCAGGTAGGCTCAACTCGACGCGACTCTGGCCGATTTCCATAAATGTGAGCTCAGAAGTGGTTCTCGGCATCGATCTGGGAACATCGTTTTCAACCGCCGCCGCGTTCGTGAACGGAAAGATGCGCTTCGCGCTGGATGGACGGGGTGAGCCATGCGTCCCGAGCGTCGTCCATTTTCCGAAGAAAGGTTATCCGTTGGTCGGCGCGGACGCTCAGCGCCTGCGCGCCACCGATCCCGAAAACACCGTAGCCGGCGTGAAGCGCCTTCTTGGGTGCGCACCCGACTCGCCTGAGCTCCGTGTTGCCCAAGCGAACTCTCCGTTCCAGATCTCGACGGAGAGGTCGGGAGTCAAGATCATCACCCAGACCGGAGAACACACGCCAACCGAGGTTGCGTCCATGATCTTCGGCTACCTCAAGCGTCGCGCCGAGGTCCTATTCGGGAAGGACGTGAACAAAGCCATACTCACGCTCCCGGTCAAGGCCAACGACGCAACCCGAACATCGACCCTCAAGGCCGCCAAGATGGTGGGCCTCGATGTCATCGGAACCGTCGAGGAGCCTTGCGCAGCCGCGCTGTGTCATGGGCTCGACGAATTCAAGGGAGAGCGGCTGTTCATGGTTTACGACTTCGGAGGCGGGACCTTCGACGTGAGCATCATCCGACAGACCGACAACAACCTGAGAGTGCTGCGAGCGGACGGCGACGAAATGCTTGGCGGCGACGATCTCGACATGGCGCTCGCCAAGCGCATTGCCTCCTACGTCTGGGAGCAGAAGCAAGTCGATGTCACGAAGGACGTCGTTCGCTGGGATCGGATCCAGGTCGCCTGCGAGCAAGCAAAACGCGCGCTCTCTTCGCTCGACCACGCGCGCCTTCGGGTACCCGATGCCATCCCCGGAACCCGGGGGGCCGAGCTCGACCTGGTCGTGAAGCGACCGGACGCCGAGTCGTGTTGGAGTGGTCTGGTTCAAAGGTCGATGCGAACCGCCGTTGAAGCCATGGTGGCGACCCAGGTGCGTCCGGATGCTCTGGCCGGCATCGTGCTCGCCGGCGGGACGACCTTCGTCCCCCTGGTGCAGAAGCAGGTCGTCAAGGTGCTCCGTCGTCCCTTCATCAAGAGCGAAGACCCCCAGACCGCCGTCGCCACCGGCGCCGCGCTGCTCGGCGCGAAGGCGATCAGCGTCGCCTACTGACAAGGTGCGCCCGATGGACCTCGCCGAGCGCCACGAGTCTCAAGGATGCCCTAAAGCGGCCGAATCATGGGGAAGAACGATGCTTCGCCTCCGACGTCTCAACAACACGCCACTCGTGGTCAACCTCCAGTCGATCGCGCTCGTCGAGCAGACGCCAGACACACTCTTGGTGCTCACGAACGGAGATCGCATCCACGTGGCCGAAAGCGTCGAAGAGGTGGTCGAACAGGCTGTCGCCTTCCTCACGAAGGTTCAGGCCGGCGCCCTCACCTTGGTTCAAAGGCAAGACGATACTGAGTAGCGAGACGCAGAGAAAAACATGGATATCGCAACCATCGCAGGCATCATCTTGGCGCTCGGAGCCATCCTAGGCGGTCAAGCCCTCGAAGGCGGCCACATCGGCTCGATCATGCAGCCGACCGCAGCGCTCATCGTGCTTGGGGGAACGGTCGGAGCCCTCGGGGTCCAGTTCCCCGGTTCGGTCCTCAAGCAAACACTCTCCGAGATCAAGCAGGTGTTCATGCCGGACAAGGTCGATTTGGACGCGGTCGTCAAGACCGTCGTAAGCCTCGCGAACAAGGTGCGACGCGACGGCCTCGTGTCGGTCGAGAAGGAAGTCACCGCCATCGAAGATCCCTTCTTCCGCAAGGCCCTCGAGCTCGCCGTGGACGGCACCGACGTGAAGGTGCTGCGGGAGGCCCTCGAGACCGAGATCGGTCACCACGAAGAGCACCTCGAGGGCCCGGCCAAGGTCCTCGAGGCGGCAGGCGGGTATCTTCCGACCGTCGGAATCATCGGCGCCGTGCTCGGTCTCATTCACGTCATGGAGAACCTATCGGAGCCTGAGAAGCTAGGCGGCGGCATCGCGGTGGCCTTTGTCGCAACCGTCTACGGCGTCGGTGCGGCCAACCTCTTGGCGCTTCCGATGGCGGGCAAGCTCAAAGCCCGCTCTCGGATGCACATCGTCAAGATGGAGCTCGCGGTCGAAGGCGTTTGTGCGATCGCCGAGGGTGAAAATCCGCGTCTCATCGAGCGGAAGCTCAGTGCCTTCGTCGTCGAGAAGGGCAAGGAGGCCGAAGGACAGGCCGCCGGCGCCGAGGCGCGAGCATGAGCCGAAAGAAGAAGCATCCCGAGCACGTGAACCACGAGCGTTGGCTCGTCTCGTACGCCGACTTCATTACCCTCTTGTTCGCGTTCTTCACCACGCTCTACGCGATCTCCACCGTGGATCAGAAGAAAGCGGGGAAGCTTCAGTTCTCCATGATGACGGCGTTCCATATCGACTTTTTTCCGGGCAAGCCGGCCGGCGGCTCGGGGCCGGCGTCGATCATCGCCCCGCCGATGTCTCCGGAGGCGATCCTCCGAATGATGGGCCAAGGGAAGGATCCGACGAAGGACGGTGACAAAGACGGAGACGGCGACGGAGAAGGCGCTGGCGAGCGAATGCGCAAGTTGGCCGAGGATCTCGAGACCTTGGCCAAGACTGCGGCCTTGAAAGGGAAGATCGAGGTCCGGCGCGAAGAGGGACAGATCGTCGTGAGTCTTGCCCAAGCCGCGTTCTTCGACTCCGGTCGGTCCGACATCAATGCATCGGCCGCCGAGACGCTGAGGGCGCTTACGCGCCGTCTCAGCGCACGTCGCAATCGGATCACGATCATCGTCGAGGGTCACGCCGACAGCACGCCGTTCACCAGTCACGGTGGCGACACGAACTGGGAGCTCTCCGCGGCCCGCGCCATTTCGGTCACGCGTCTGATGCTGCGGGACCGCGCCGCGAGCCCGGCAGACATCTCGTTGGCGGGGTTCGGCTCTTATCGTCCGATCGCCAGCAACGCAACGCCTCAGGGCCGAGCTCGCAACCGACGGGTCGACCTCGTCCTCCGCCCCAAGGAGGTGCCCGTCGAGCGCGACAAAGGCGACAAACCGGATACCGAGAAGGACAAAGAGAAGGACAAGGAAAAGGAGAAGGACAAAGCCAAGAACAAGGACGACGAAGTCGCCGAGCCCGAGCGAACCAGGGATGCGACGCATCCCCGCGCGGTCGCCAAAGGTGGAGCCCAGAGGCATGCGCAAGGAGAGCGCCAAGTCGTCATCTTCGAGCCTCCGATCTTCGGTGAGCACGGCCGCCCGACGGTGCGCGAGGCCCCCCGCGAGGCCCCCCGCGAGGCCCCCCGCGAGGCCCCCCGCGAGCCCCTCCCGTCCGCGCTGTCCTATTCCGAGCCGAATCAAACCATCCAGAGGAATGAACCATGAGTGACACAGCGTCGTCAGAGTCAGCACCCAAGCCCGCCAAGGCGAAGAGCATCGGCACGATCCTCGGTATCGTCGGGCTCGGCCTCGCGATCGTGAATCTCGGCGCAACCGCCTTCGTTATCATGACCCTCCAGCATCCCATCGTGGTCGAAGCCAAACCGGTCGAGGTCGCGCATTCCAGCTTGCCTGCCGATGGCCCACTCACGCCCCTCGATTCATTCGTGGTGAACTTGAATGAGCGCGGGAGCGCGCGCTATCTGAAGGCCACGATGGATGTTCAGGTTGCGCAGAAGGAGGCGGTCGACGACATCGAACGGGCGAAGCCGGCCATCCGCGACTCTTTGCTCCGATATCTCTCGAGCCTCAGCGTCGAAGACACGAGCGGCGAAGAGGCGAAGATCAAGATTCAGAAACAGCTCATCGCGCGCGTCGAGAAGATCATCGGCGAGGGAAAGATCCACAAACTATATTTTCAGGAGTTCGTGGTTCAGTAGACTAAGGAAGGATCCACGGGCAATCGGAGCACGAATCGAGCGCCCCCGAGATCAGGACTGTCTTCAACCGACAGAGTTCCTTGATGGCGCTTCGCGATGCTCTCGCAAATCGCGAGCCCAAGACCAGTCCCGACGCCCTCCGGTTTCGTCGTATAGAAAAGATCGAAAATCTTTTCTCGCGCGTCGAGTTCGACGCCAGCGCCTTGGTCGTCGACCGAAATCTCTATCCATCGATTCGTGCCGGCGACCTCGTGGGCACCGTCGTCGGCGCGTTCCTCTGACCGCGCGATCGCTGCCCGGATCTGGACTCGCCCGTCTTTGGGGGACGCATCGAGCGCGTTCTGCACCAGGTTCACGAGGACCTGCTGAAGCTCGTTCCGATTACCGAAACAGAGGAAGCTCGAAGCCTCGGTATTGGGCACTCGATGACCAGCCCCATCCACGAGCTCGATAATCCGAGCATCCAGGGCCCGGAAGACTTCCACGACCCCGACGCACAGTTCCCACAGGTCGATGCGGCGGTACTCGTCCTCGCTCGAAGTGCGCGAAAAGTCTCGAAGAGAACGCACGATCTTGCTGCACCGATCGGCGCTCTCGCGAATCACCTCCAGGTATCGGGCGAGCTTCTCGGGGCGCTCCATCTTCTGCTGCGCCAGCTTCGAAAACGCCATGATCGCGTGAAGCGGATTGTTGAGTTCATGCGCAACGCCGCCTGCGAGTCGACCGATCGCAGCCATTTTTTCGACATGGGCGGACTTCGTTCGAAACGCCACCTCGTCGGTCACGTCGTGATAGATGCATAGATGAGCCTTCGCGTCGCCTGGGATGGGATATGCGTGTACTTCGAACTGACGGGAAGAAGACAACATCCCGAGATCGACAGTGCCGTCATCGCCATTCCACATTGGGCAGTACATGCAGACTTCATCGCGTCGAAACATCATCTGGTGACAATGGGAGGCCCCGGGCGTCCCCATCGACGAAGACACGCGTTTGGCCGCATCGTTCGCGTCGAGAAGGCGAAAATCGCCGTCGATCACGATCACCGCATCTGAGATCGCGTTGAGCACGAGCTCCCATCGACCTCGGAACTTCGAAGCCGTCCGATCGGCAACCCGAACCTGCCCCGACAACGCGCTGTTCGAGTGGCTGAGCGCTCGATTGAGTGCCCAAAGGCGATCAACGGTCTTCGCGTGGCGCTCCGCCACCTCTTCCCCGCCCAGAAGCAAGAGGTCCGCGGTCGGCGATCGTTCCGTGGCAAGCGCGCTCAACACGTCGACAAGGGCCTCGATCGTCCAAGGCACAATCAGAACGTCATCCACCCGCGCCTCGTGTACGGCGCGACGGAGCAGGCCGAAGTCGCGCGAACGTACAGACAGCACGCGAGCCGAGCGGGGCCATCGCTGTCGCACTTCGGTAAGGAACGCAAGACCTCCCGCCTCGCCCAGTGTCTTCTCGCCCGCGATAACAACCGCAACATCATCCGTTGTCAGATGATGGCGCGCCGCCGCCACATCGCCGACAAGGGTCAGGGCGAGTCCCAGGGACGGTTCCAAGGCACGAACAAACGTTTGGACCTCGGGGTCCGCATCGACCACCAGGACCAGTCCGGCCATCGACCCCGAAGCCGGCGAAGGGAACGAGACTGACGATGGTGAGCTCACAAACGACAGTCCTTGGCTAGCAGCTCTGCCTGGGCGCCCACAAGGCGTCCACCATCCGACACGCGCCCTCGACACGCGCGCGCGGTCCACACGAAGCCTCCGACACGCGCTCACTCGCCGAACACATCCATCGTCGGCAAGCCGACAAAAACTGAGTCACAGGGCCCCAGGGTTCAGAAGACCCCCGGCTGGCGACTCGATTCATGAAGAGACTCGCGCGCGGGCACTCGGCACGATCGTTGCTGAATATCCCAACCAGCGTTCGCACGCACACGGACACCGAAGACCCATGAGACTTCAGCTCATCGATCAGCCCGCCGCCGAACCGCGCAGGGATAGCCGCGGATCGGGGCATGCGCCCGATCGAGGTCATCATGAACATGATCATGGCGGTCCGCCCGATCATACCCTTCGTCATGACCTTGGTCATGACCTGCACGCTGAGGTCCCGAATCCGAGCGGTCGCGGCGTAGGAATCTTCGAATCACTGCCCGACCTGGTCGCCCATGAGCTCAACAATCCGCTCCACATCATCGCGGCTTTCGCGCGGCTGGCGCAGCGCACGGCCGTTCCCGAGCAGAAGCGCGCGCGGTACCTCGAGATCATATGCCAGTCAGTGGAGCGATGCAGCGAGGTGGTTCACCAGCTCGCGGAGGCCTCGCTGGACCGTCCTCCAAGGGCGGAGGAGGTCATCGATCTCGAAGCGCTTGGCCGCGAAGTCTTGACCCGTATAGGTCGGAGCGACACACACACGTTCGCGGTGACCAAAACCGACGTCGCCCCTTGCTGTCAGGGCGAGCGCCGCTTGATTGACTTCGTCCTGTACCAGCTCGTCCAGGCGGCAACGGAGGCCGTATGCGCCGGTGGGCAGGTCCAAATGTCGGTGACGTGCGACCAGGACAACATCTACGTCTTCGTCGAGGACTCCGGTGCTCGCGTTCGCGGCGCGCTACGAAGCGATGCCCAGGCTCCGCAGTTCTCGCTCGCCGAAGGACCTCGCTCACGGGTCGAGGGCGCAAGCATTTCGCTCTGCCGCGCCGTCGCTCAACGCCATGGAGGGAACATTCTCGTCACCGACAGTGTCCGCTTGGGCGGGGCCCTGTTCGTGCTCACCCTGCCTGCCTATCACGCCCCGAAGACGCTAGACTCCGACCGTGGACGAACCGCCTCGAGTCCTGATCGTTGACGACGAGCCCTCCATCCTCGAATCCTGGGCGGAGTTTCTCGAGGACGAGTTCGAGGTCGAGCTCTACGCCGACCCAACGAGCGCCCTCGCCTACGCTCAGCGTTCCGACACCGAGGTCGACGTCGCCCTCCTCGACCTCCGAATGCCCGGAATGGACGGACTCACCTTGATGCAAGCGCTCAAGGCACTCCCGCACAGCCCGGAGGTCATCATGATCACGGGCCAGGGTTCCATTGAGAGCGCCGTGCAGGCGATGCGGATGGGCGCCTATGATTTTCTCTGCAAACCCATCGCGGACTTCGACGACGCGATCTGCCGGATTCGCGCGGCGTCAGAGCGTCGACGCCTGAGGCGCCTGAACGCCTCACTCAAGGAACGCTTGCTCGCCTTCGCGCCCGACCGAGAGCTCATCGGTGAGTCCATTGAGATCCATCGTATCCGGGACATGATCCCACGGCTTCACGATACCTCGGCCCCCGTCCTCATCACCGGCGAGAGCGGAACCGGCAAGGAGCTCATCGCGCGCGCCATCCACGCCAGCAGCTCGAGAACGACCCGACCTTTCGTGGCGGCGAACTGCGGCGCCTTCGCGGATTCGCTCGTCGACAGCGAGCTCTTCGGCCACGAACGAGGCGCCTTCACCGGCGCCGTATCGGCACACCGGGGTCTGTTCGAGGCGGCCGACGGTGGCGTGCTCTTCCTTGATGAGATCGGCGACCTTCCACTCGATACGCAGGTGCGACTCCTGCGGGCCCTCCAGGAAGGAGAAATCCGTCCCGTCGGTTCCACGCGCTCCCGCCACGTCGACGTTCGCATCGTGGCCGCGACGAACGTCGACCTCGAGCGGGCTATGCGAGAAGGACGCTTTCGCGAAGACCTCTACTTCCGAATCAGCACGTTCCGAATCCACGTGCCACCCCTGCGAGAACGACGCGACGACATACCGCTCCTCGCCCACCATCTTCTCAACAAGGTGGCACAACGGCTCGAACGACCCGCGCTTTCGTTCTCGGACGAAGTGCTCGAGGCCCTGGTGCGCTACAACTGGCCGGGGAACGTCCGCGAGTTGGCCAACACCATCGAGTATGGGGCAACGCTGAGCACCGACGGTCGGATCGCGCTTCATGATCTTCCGACTCAGGTCACGGCGTTCGAACGTTCTCGCCCGAACCAAACACCCGAACAACCATCCGATGCCGAGCTGCTCGCGACGGAGTACCACGCAGCCAAGGAGCAAGTGGTCCGCGCCTTCGAAATCCGCTATTTGTCGGAGCTTCTCCGGTCAACGGAAGGAAATCTCTCGGCCGCGGCCCGCCAATCCGGCATCGATCGTTCGAATCTGCGACGAATGTTGCGCAAGCACGACATTGCACCGACACCCAACAGCCTCGCCTGAATCGGCCTTTTCCGGAGGTTCGCCGCTTTCGGTGTGAGTGACCGCCTGGCTGCTGGCTGACTGACTGAGTGAGTGGCCGCCTGGCTGCTGGCTGCTGGCTGCTGGCTGCTGACTGACGAGTGGCCGGCTGGCTGCTGGCGGTTGATTGGACTCTCGAGTCGGCTATGGTTCGACCGTCGCTGAAAGGCGGAAGCTTCCACCTGTCACGCCCCAAGCATCGACGACCACCAGATAGTCACCGGCCGCAAGGTTCGTGAGCTCGAGCCGAGATGAAACCGTGTTCTCGAGGTCATCGGCGCAGCCAAGCGCAGGCGTAGGCGTGGTTGCGCACCCCGGGATAACGTAGACCATCGTGTCGAAATTCGTCTCCGGGTGCTCAGTCGAGAGGACGATCTTCGATACGCCGGTCGCGAGATGCAACATGACCGCAGACTCCACGCGATCGATCGGGTCGCGCGGACCACATCCGGCCGGAGCATCCCAAAGACTCGAAGTACCGGTCTCGCCGATCACTTCTCTCGCTCCGTTCATCGGATCCAAAGTGGGTGCCGCATTGCACGCCATGGTGCGCAGTCGCCCCGCATATTGACAGGTATTCGAGATGCCCGGAATGCCGGGCGAACACACGAGGCCCGCTGTGCAGCGGTCGAAGCCGCGCGGGTCACATCCCGCGCCCGCGCCGCGCATGGGCGTCGAAGAAATCGCGGCAACCTTGGGGTCACTCAAGCGCCCACCTTCGTCTTCGGCTCGTACGCTGACCTGCACAACATCCTCTTCGAATCCAACGCCCGCCTGAAGCTGCAAGAAGAAGTTGTTGCCCGTGCTCGAGTCTGGTTCCTCGACCCGGAAGCCGCTCACCAAAGGCGGGGCGGGAAGCTCAAAGTCGCTCGCAAGCTGCATGAACTTGGGCTGGCCGCTCTTGTCGAGAAAGCCGATGTTCAACGCGTTGACGTCCTGATCGATGTCGGTGCCAATCACCAGAACCTTGGGGCCTTCAGGATCGCGAAGGTAGCTCACCCGCGAGATGACCGGCGGAACGCCCTCGACACACGCCGCGGGTTCACCTCGGCACGCGAGGCCAGTCTTGCAGCGATCGATCTGCCAGGTCGGATCACAGGCTTCGGCGAGGTTGCGTACCGGCTGGGGTACGACCTCGGCGCGGCGCATCTCGGATGGATTGCCAGCGCGATCGAGCAACACGATGTCGACCGAGATCGTGTTCGGAGCCTTCGCCAGGAAGGAAGGGATCGTCAGAACATCGTTCACGACGTTGCCGTCGAACACGGCCGGAAATGGATACGCGCGATCCGGTGCGTCGAGCTCACCGTCGAGGTCACTGTCGCGAAGAAGGACGCTCGAGCCACCCGGCCCATAGGCGCGCAAGGAGACGCTGCTGATGTCCATCTCGTCATCTTCGGCCTCAATCTGAAGGCGTAGATCGAGCCCGCGGCGGCCAACGACCCGCGCGGAAAGAAACGAAAACCGCGGCGGGGTTCCTGAGCCTTCCTCGACGTCGCCATCCGCGAAGCCACCGCCCCCGTCACCGCCGCCCGCGCCATCGCCGCCGGCGCCACCACCATCAGGCCGTACGGTCCCGGAAGATGTGCCGCCGCCACAGCCCCACGTTGTCATCACCGCCAGAAGGCACACAGATCCGAAAAGAATCGACGGATTCACACGCAACTCCTTCGTCTTGAAATTTGATTGGAGGAGGACGAGACCGACAGCCCGGGGGTTCCCGAGCTGTCGGCCATCGTCAAGATACTACAATTCGCAATTCGTTCCTGATTCGAGCGCGATGTCGCCGGATCCGGCGCCACAATCGAGCGTATCGGTCCCGTCACCACCGTCGAGGACGTCATCGCCGGCGCCACCATTGAGCGTATCGTCGCCGTCGCCGCCGAGGAGCGTGTCATCGCCGGAGCCGCCGTTCAACCCATCCGCGCCATCCCCGCCGTCGAGGACGTTGTCGCTGCTGTTGCCCGTCACGGTATCGTCGCCCGCGCCACACAGCACGTTCTCGAGATCGGTTCCCAAGTTGTCGCCCTCACCCGACTCGCCGTCGCCGACCGTCCCATCCAATGTGATGACCAGGTCGTCGGTCCGCTCTGAGTAGTCGACCGTATCGGAACCGGTACCGCCCGAGATCGTGTCGGAGCCGTCGTCGTCATCTCCCTGCAGGAAGGTGTCGTCGCCGGCGCCGCCGCTCAATGTGTCATCGCCTGCGCCACCATCGATGATGTTGGCCGACGAGGAACCGGTGATCGAGTCGCCTGCCGACCCGCCCGTCACGTTCTCGACGTCAGACTTCACGTTGTCGTTCTCGCTGCTCGCACCATCGTTCGCCGTGTTGTCTATCGTGATCGTCAGCGCAACACTCCGACCACTGTAGTCCACGGTATCGGAACCCGGACCGCCGTTGAACACGTCGCTGCCGTTGCTGGCGCTGCCTTCGTCGAAGGTATCGTCGCCATCACCGCCGCTGATCGTATCGGCGCCCGCGTCACCCGCGATGGTATCATCGCCCTTGTCGCCGTTGAGCGTATCGTTGCCGTCGCCACCGCTGATCGTGTCATCGCCGTCGCCGCCGTAGATCGTGTCATCGCCGGTCGACCCGGTGATGCTGTCGTCGCCGCTTCCGCCCTTGACAACCTCAACCCCCGTGCCCACGTCATCGCCTTCGCCGATCGCACCGTCGTTGCCGCTGGTACTGGTCGTCGTCGACATCGTCACCGTTACGCTCGAAGTACGGCTCGCATAACTCACCGTATCCGTGTCGGCGCCGCCATCGAACGTATCGGACCCATTGGATTCAGCCTCTTCGTCGAAGATGTCATTGCCTTCTTCGCCGTAGAGCGAGTCATCGCCATCGCCACCCCGCAACGTATCGTTCCCGGGACCACCGTAGATCGAGTCGTCGCCATCGCCACCCGTGAGCGTGTCGTTACCTTCACCGCCATAGAGGGCAATGGATGACGTCGCGGCCAACCCCGTTCCGTTGCCGCCGGCCGCCGTGAACGTATCGTTCCCGCCGACCAAGCTGAAGACGTACTCTTCGACATTGGCGAACGTCGCGTCGTTGTACGCATCCAGGCGGGAATTGAACCCGTCGGCACCAAACACGAAGCTGTCATTGCTCTTCGAACCGCGGAACTTCAGGGCGTCCTGGCCCGTTCCGAGATCGATCGTCATACCAACGGCCGTCGCGCTTCCCTGCCCGAACGTTCCGTTCAAGAAGTCGAAGACAACCGTCTGCGAACCCGTGGCGTTCGTGTCCTCGCTCACGAGAATGCGCTTGGTCGTTTTCGTCGTGGCCGAACCACACTGCTCGCCGTTCACGAGCAACGCGCCGTCGACTGCACGCTTCGAAATCACGGCCACTTCCTCGGCCGCGACAACCACCGTCGCCACGCCCGTCTCACTCGCGAACACGCACTCGGTCGCCAGAGGCGTCAGAGGCTGACTCAGCTCCTCGATACCGGGCGTCGGCGGCTCGTTGTCGAGCAGGACACCTCCGCTGAGATCTTCTCCACCGCAGGAAAAACTGCCCGCCGCAAAGGCCAAGGCCAAAATTTTCGTCACGCGAGCGCGCTCGAAGAATGCGCCCCCGTTCCATCTTTTCATTCGCTCATTCACTTAAATACCTCCGTTTGAGGGTCTGTCCGCAGGGTTGATTCGACCGCCGCCGTTTTCAGTTTAGGTATGATTGAGAACTTTTTCGGGAGACATCCACACCCACGAGCGCTCGCCTGCGGTGCTTGTGGTCGCTGTAGGCTAAGAGAGGAAGGCGCGAGATCCGTTCGAACGTCGGTTGATCGGCGGCCGCGGCCGCTCTGCAGCGCCCACGTCGCCTCTGTCCCCACCCAGCTTGAAGCGCTTCACGGTGTCGGCCAAGTCCCTCGCCTGACTCGCCATATCTTGGGCCGCGCTCGAGGATTGCTCGGCACTCTCCGCCGACTGCTGGACCGTCCGATCCATCTCCGTGACGGCTCGCGTCACCTGCTCGATGCCCATGGCCTGGTGCTCGCTGGCCTCCGCGATCATGTGAACGACGCCCTGAACATCGTGGACCGCCTGCGCGATCTCGAGGAGCGTCTTGTTAACCTCGGTCGACATCTCCCCACCTTCGATGGCCAGTACGACCGATTCCTTGATGAGCGCTTCCGTCCGCTCCGCCGCGCCTTTCGACCGAAGGGCGAGGTTCCTCACCTCTTCGGCGACCACCGAGAAGCCGCGGCCCGCATCCCCCGCCCGCGCCGCCTCGACCGCCGCATTCAGCGCAAGAAGATTCGTCTGAAAGGCGATCTCGTTGATGTCGCGGATGATCTGCGCAGTGCTCTCGGCTGCGCCTCGGATTCGCTCCATCGATCCGACCATGCGCTCCACGACCACCTGACCCGACTCTGCGGACGACGTCGCACGTTCGGCGAGGCGCTTCGCGTTCACCGTGCTCGCCGTATTCTCCCGCGTTTTGCTGGCCATCTCCTCGAGGCTGGCCGCCGTCTGCTCGAGCGCCGCCGCTTGCTGAGAAGCGCCGGCCGCGACCAACTGCGAGCTGCCCGCTATCTTCTCGCTGGCCACGCTGACTTGCGCCGCCGCGGCGGAGACCTGCTGAAGCGCATGATCGAGAACGCCTGCCGCCGAGTTGACCGCGTTCTTGATCTGCGCGTGTTCGCCTTCGTAGTCCCCCTTAACGCGAGCCCGGAGATCGAACTGACCGATCTCATCCAGGACCCGCCGGGCTTCATGGACGGGCTCAACGAGAGCACTCATCGTGGCATTGATGCCCTCGACGATCTTTCGATAGTCACCTCGGTGGATGCTCACGTCGGCGCGCAGGCTCAGGTTGCCGGCCACCGCGCCCTGGACCAGAATCTCGGCGTCGCGGAGAAGCGCCATCACGTTGGCCTGAATGCCGTTCACGGCCTCGGACAGAACAGCCTGTTCGTTCGGAAGCTCGGGCATCGTCTGTGACAGATCGCCCGCCGCATATCGCTTGATGAGATCCGTCGCCTGAAGGAGCGGCAAGATCACCGCGTCCAGGGCGCGATTCACGCCGAGCGCGAGCTCGCGGTATGCGCCGTCCAGGCCTTCGACGGCGCAACGAGCGCTAATGCGGCCATGCCCTTGCGCATCGACGGTCTCCCGAATTCCGCCGTCGAGCAACCGTAGCGCGGCAAGCGATCGCTCGAGGCTCGTCTTCAAATGAACGAAGTCACCCACGAAGGCCTCCGGGATCGAAGTCGGCAGGTCACCGCGCGCGATGCGGTCGAGATAGCGAGCGGTCGTGCCGATCGGAACCGATACCGCATCGAGCGTCGAGTTCATGCCCTCGATGACCCGCCGAAAGCCGCCAGCATGCGCCCCGGGGTCAGCGCGCCGTCCCAGCTCGCCTTCAAGTGCACCCTCCAGAAGCTGATTCGCATCGCCAACCAAACGACCCACGTTTTCGACGACGCCGCCCAGCGCCCTCGTCACCTCGGCCACCTCGTCCGAACCCTCCGCATCGAGATCCAAGTCGAGATCACCTCGACTCACGCGGTCGGCCGCGTAGACGAGATCTCGAAGGGGCCTCATCGTGACCTGGGCCAGAAAGTAAAACAGGAGACAGACCGCCACCACGATGCAGAGCGCGACGACCAATGACTGGCCTCTGATCTCTGCGAGCGCTGATTCCGCGCGATGCCACGCGTCGTGGTAATCGCTCTCGTACACGCTCGCACCGATCACCCAGTCCCAGGGTTCGAAATAAGCAACCGCCGCGACCTTCTTGCGGGGCGCGGGTTCGTCAGGATTCTTCCAGTTGTAGTACTCGTGGTAGGTGTCTTCGCCGCTGAGCGCCACGGCGTGGTCGACGATCGATCGAATGAAGTAGTGCCCGCCGTCGTCCGTTTGGTCCCAGATGTTCTTCCCATCGCTGAGGCCACCCTTGGACACGATGTATTGTCCGCGCTTTTCACCCGTACCGCCGAGGACGAAGACGTACCCAGTCTTGCCGACGACGATCTTCTGGATTTGTTGGGCTACGGTCTTGAGCGACGTCATCGGAACGCCGGCATACAGCATGCCGATGACCTGCCCCCGACCGTCTTTGATCGGCTCGTAGACCGTTAGGTATTGCTTATCGACGACGAAGGCTCGCCCCCGATACTTCGTCCCCGAGAGCACCGTTTGGACGACCGGACTATGGGCCGGAATGTACGTGCCCACGGCGCGGCGCCCATCGGCGCGCACGACGTTCGTCGCCACGCGGAGCATGTCCCCCGCCTCGTTCATCCGCTGGAAGATGGTCGCCGTCGCATCGCGATCGAGCCGCCGGAGATCGTCCACGACTGGGACCACCGCGTCGGGCGAGGACGTCTGGCCGAGCCATGCACCCCCCACGCCGAACTTCGGAAGCTCGATCGTGCTCGCCTGTTTCGTCTCCTGGTTGATCGCGGTCCAGGTTGCCTGGCCATCGATTCTGTCGATGGCGCCTTCTACACGGACCACTTCGCCAAGGAAGGTCACCGCCGCGTCGAGGCGACCGACGATGAGCTGGTTCGCGAGCTCACACATCGCCCGCACGTCGAGCGCGACGCGTGAGGTGTACGCCTTCGTGGCGATGTCCGCCTCCACCCGCTGCCCATCCGCGAGCCGCAGGTGTCCGAGCTCCGCCACCCACACCATCGCCGCCGCGCTGACGATGGAGGCCGCCGCCCCCATGACCACGACCTTGTTACGAATAGAAACGCTTCGAAACCACGATGCCATATTTCGAGACCGCCTGCAGAGACATCGACCGCTCGCGGCGCTGCTTGAGGATTGAGGACCAGGCGGATGTTGTTGGGCGTTCGCGGTTGGGCGGCCTAGCGCAGAATGAACGAAACGATCCCCGCGCCGTACTTGGACATTTCGACACGAAAATCCTGGCGCGCACTCGGCTTCTTCGCGAGCGCCAAGGTCAGGGCGCTCGGTTTTGCCGGTGGGGCGCACACATCGACCAGCTTCACGTGCTGCCCACTCGCGCCCTGAATCGCAGCCGCGAGCACATTGGCGACCTCTCGGAAGCTGGCCATGATTGCGGGATCGAGGACCTTGCTCTTGATCGCGTCCTTCACCGGCCCCCCGGGAATGAGCGAAAGCGCCGCCGCCAAGTAGACCGCACCTGGAATGTCGGCCGCGAAGAGGGCGCGAACCTCGCCGCCCGAGTCCTCGTACGACGCGACGACGATGGGGCCTGGCACCAGCGCCAACTTCGCGCCGGAGTTCACGTCGACGCTATGACCAAACAGCTCTCCCAGGAATCGACGAAGGTCCCCCTCCTGCGGCAAGCGACCAGGTCGAAGCGGGATCGCGTCCATCTGGGCAACCGGCTTCGTCGGCGTCGATACACTCGACGCGCCAGAGGTCGCCGCAGTCCCCAAGATGGGTTCCAAGGCCGCCTGAAAGGCCTGCACGGTGAAGGGCTTCGAAATCAGAAACTCAGCCCCCGCCGCCTCCGCGGCCTGACGCATCTCGTCGCTTCCCTCAGAAGTCACGAACCCGAATCGGGTCTTGATCCCCTCGCTCGTGATCGACTTGAGCAGATCGAGACCCGAAGCACCGGGCATGTTCCAATCCGAGAGCACGAGATCCGGCGTATCCTGCCTCACGGCGACGAGTGCCTTCTCGGCATCATCCGCCTCGCTGATCGCGTGGTCGCCGTAGCCCGCTTGTCGGAGTGTGCGACGCACGAGCATCTGCATGGCCTTGCTGTCATCAACAATCAGAAGTTTCATCGCCCCAACCCAGATTCCCCGTCATCTTATCCGCCCGGCGCTCTCGACCGAGGGCCAACCAAGCCAGGGCGGCTCCAATGCATTACGAAGATCAAGGTGACACCGAATGGAAGGCAAAGCAAAGGCTGACCTTGTGAGACAATGCAGAGTGGCTCAGTTGCGCGCAACCTGAGCCACCTCCTGGCCGTCGACCGCGACGCGCTCACCACGCGCATCGAGGATGCGGTTGCCATGAACAACCACGGCCGCCCGGCGCCCACGCTGGCCCTTGTCCTTGGCGATCCATATGGCTCGTTTGGCGTTTCCGCCCAGTACGGTCAAGGCGTTATGGTGCAGCCGGACCGGCGCCTTACCGCGACGAACGAAGACGCTGCGCGGGCTGCCGACGATGTGGTTGCCCGCGACTTCGGAGCCAGCGCCGGAGACCACGATGCCGTAAAGCTCGTTGTCTACGAGGAAATTCGAGTAAGCGGAGACCCGATCGGCCCCACCGGCCACAAGCAGGCCACGGGTGTTGCGGTGAGCAAAGCTGTTCCGAACCACGACATCACGCGACTTCCACACCTTGATGCCGGCCGCCCAGGAACCTCGTGCCCCATAGGCTGAGACACCGTCGACGAGGACGTTCTTCGCGCCTTGGATTCGCAAAGCATCGACCGTCTGACAGCTCGACGCGTCGGCAATCTCGATGCTGAGGTCTTCGAGGATGACGTTCTCGGTTCGACGCAGCATGACGGCAACCACCGATGACGTGCGGTTGCCCGAAGTGTGCGCATCGCATGAAGCCTGCGCTTCGAGATGAAAGCGCAGCTTCGCCCCATGACCGTGAACACGGACGTGCGACGGAATCGCAAGCGGCCGATCCAACTCGAACACGCAATCCGAGGGAAGATGAAGTGACTTCGGTGCAACCTCGCCGGCTTCGGTACGTTCAGACTCCGCGTTCGCGAGGGCGCTTCGCAACGATGGTTCGTAGCAGGCAACCAGAACCCCCACGCCGGTCGTGAAACCTCGGAAGCTGGGCGACACCTCGAGCGCCTCACACCGTTCCGAGGCGAGATCACGATATTGGCCTTCACCACACGGTTCGGCGCCCACGGCCGAGCTCGACACAAAGACCAAGGGAAGTCCGACAAGCGCTGATGCACCGAAAATCTCGCGAATGACCATGACGGCTCTTGCAGCAAGGCACGTGCCACCCGCCGTTCCGCGCGCAGACGCATTCGCAGGCGGCAGGAGCCGGCGCATGCGCGCATTCTCAGGTCGTCACCCCGGTCAAAGGTTCGGCTCGACTCAGTGCGCGTCGCGAGTCACTCGAACTCATGGGTCCGTGGCACCCGGGGTGTCGCGACCAAAGACGCGCCCCTTTCCCTGAGATCATTCTTCTGGCACACTTGAGCGGCGTCGTGGGCAACGGTGCGCGGGCGCAGGGGAGACTGTAGGTATTCATGGGACCGAACCCTCGCGATCTGTCGACGCTGGTTGAAAAGAACCTCGAGATCCCCACAATTCCCGTCGTCGCCGCCGAAGCGCTGCAGGCGCTTGCGAACGCCGACGTCAGCGCCACGGCGCTCTCGAAGATCATCTCGCAAGATCACGGCCTTACCGCGCGTCTTCTCAAGCTCTCGAATTCTGCCCTGTACAGCCCCGCGCGAGAGGTCAGGAACATCCCTCAAGCCTGCATGACGCTGGGATTTCGCGTCCTGAAAGGCGTTGTGGTCGCCGCATCGTGTCGCTCCATCTACAAGCAGTTCGGCGCGGTGGAGAAGATTTTGTGGCAGCATTCGGTCGCTTGCGCCGTGGTGGCGAACTTCCTCGCCCGCGCCAAGCGGATACCGAACGCAGACGAGGCCTTCGTTTCCGGCCTCATGCACGATATCGGCAAGGTGGTGATGAACCACGGGGACCGCAAGAAATTCGAGAAGGCCATGACCGCGGCCGACGCGGATCGCCTGACGACACTCGACGCGGAAATCGCGGTGTTCGGGTTCACGCACGCCGATGTGGGCGCGGTGCTCGTGAAGCGGTGGGAGTTGTCGTCACACCTACAACAGGCGGTTCTCTTTCACCATGAGCCCGACCTCGCCTCGAGTCTCGCCGAAGAGAGCGTTGACCTCGTCCGCGTCACCAACGCAGCCGACCTCCTCTGCCACAAGCTTGGCCTGGGAACGAAAGCGCGTGCTCAAGCCCAGGACGAACTCGACGAAAGCCAATCGCTCGCCGATCTGGGCTTCGAGCCCGAAGACATGGCCGACCTCGAGGCGAAGATCGTCGCGGCCTACACGGCCGACCGCGGAACGCTCGACTGACTGACGCCGCGACTCGGGGCCCACGACAGGCGCGGTTGTGGCTGCTGTTTTCTGGGGCCCGCGTTCGCTTCTCACAAAGAAGGCGGCGGAGGTTGTCCGGTGAGCTTCTCGACGGCTTTTCTGAATCGTTCGATGTTCTCTACGGTATCCGGCTCGAACGCGGCCCGGGTCGACGGCATCTTCGTCTCTTGGGCAAGCTTGAGCCGAGCAAGCATCCCCTGCGCCTGCTCAATGTAGCGATAGTACTCCAAGAGCTTCTGCCCCATTCAGGCTGCCTCCCCGTTCACCTTCGGGCGCAGATCTCGAATGGCCTCTCGAAGCGCATCCTCATCGGCGCCAAACGTTGCCTCGGGTCGAATGAGCCACCCGCAGGTATCATGCCCCATGCCCACACACCGGGACTCGACCGCGAGGAGGGGCCGGCCGAAGAACGCCGAACACCAGCCGGTTGCGTATCCGGTGAGCGACCAGCAGACGGGTGTCGATGACGGTTCATTGAACGTCAGGTACTGCTGGGCCTCGTAGGAGTTCAGCCAGTCACCGGTGAAGTGAAAACGCCCGGTATCACGATCGAAATCGATCTCGGTGGGTTGGGCCCGAACAAGCCCTTGCCACGTATGCATCACGGGTCCCGAAGCCAGAAGCTCAAGTTCCGAGTCAAAGGTGTGGCTGAGCTCGATCTGGAGAAAATCAGAAAAGCCATGCTGAAAGCCGAAGCGGAAAAAGATGCGCCGCGCTGCATCCCAGCCCACCTGCTCATAGACGCCCTGTCTTAAAAGACCCATCGCATCCGCATCGAAAAGGAGCAGCCGCGTATTCCGGAAGGATGTGACGCCCGACTCGAAATCGAACGACAGGCCGTCCCTGAGGTTCAGATCCCTGGCCTTCACAAGTGGAGACATTTACCACAGAATCTCGCCAAAGAAAGCTTCTCGGGCGCTATCGATAGTCGTCCACGATTTGTCGGTCAACATCCTTCCCCGTGAGCTCGACCCAGATGGTGGGAATGGCGTCGTCCCCGACCTCACCGTCCGAGGCGCACTCCAGCGCATCCCCAGCGCGGTCGCCGCGATCCCGATCGCCGTGCCCATCGGGAGCATGGCCCTCGGGAATATGGCCCTCACCCGATCCGCCGTGCCGGTCCTCGACGTACGGGTCCTCATCGTCGGGTCGCGCACGCGGCCGCTTCACCGGCGCCTCCGAAATGCTGAGACGAAGCAACCCGAGTCGAGTCATCTCGAGCACAGCGATGAACGTAACGACGAGCTCGGCCCGAGATCGGATGTTATCCAGAAGCTGCACGAGGGCAAAGCGTCCCTCTCGGGCATCGCCAAAAGCCCGAATGTAGTCAATGCGCTCGGCGATGTTGAAGACCTCGTACTGAATCTCGTGCGGAGTCGGATGCGTTCGCATGATTCGCGCCATCAACTCGACCAAGCGGAAGACGTTCACCGTCTTCAACTCTGGATCCAGCGGCTCGAGCGCCGTGGGCACGGGCGGCACCCGGCTGAAAACCTCACGACCGAGCTGTTCGCGCTCACCAAGGCAAAGCGCGGCATTGCGGTATTTCTGATATTCGAGAAGCCTCCGGACCAGCTCCGCCCGCGGGTCGTGGTCGCCTTCGTCGTCGATCGCGGCTTCGACAGGCACGCCTTCCTGCACGGGAAGGAGCATCTTCGACTTGATGTGGGTGAGCTCCGTAGCCAACACCAAGAACTCCGACGCCACGTCGATGGGCAGTTGGGCCACCAGCTCGAGTGTCGCGAGGTATCGCTCCGTAATGAACTGAATGGGGATGTCGAATACGTCGACCTCGTGTCGCCGGATCAGAAACAGCAAGAGGTCCAAAGGCCCCGCGAAGTCCGTCAGTTGAATTCGAAAGATCGGGTGGGTCGAAACATCCAGGGGTCGGTAGTCACGCGGAATCCCCACCGGCGTCCGAACGTCCGGGCCGAGAAGACTCTCAACTTCCGTCTCAGCCCGCATCCGGTGGGCATCCCCGACCCCATCCGCGCCGATGGCCGATGAAGGCGACGACGACGACGAGGCATCGGTTGTCTGATGCTCTGCCACGGAAGATGTGTTGGAACCACGGCTGGGCCTGGGTGGCAAGTCCCACTCGAGCGCATCAAAGGGGTGACAAGCCCACGGCTGGGGTGATATCCGGCCCGCTTCTCCGATGGACGCACTCGAAACCGATCTCGCCGCGCAGCTCGCGCATACCCTCCAGCAAACGAACTTTGCCAACCTGGGGACCCTCTATCGAGGAAAGGTCCGCGATGTTTATCGCCAAGGTGACCGACTCATCCTCGTCACCACCGACCGCGTCAGCGCCTTTGACGTCGTGCTCGGCACCATCCCCCACAAGGGTCAGATTCTGAACGCAATGGCGAAGGTTGGGTTCGAGACGACTCAGGACATCGTAAAGAACCACGTCCTGTCGATCCCCGATCCGAACGTCGTCGTCGCCACGCGCTGCGAGGCCTATCCGATCGAGTTCGTGGTGCGCGGATACATCACCGGTTCTCTGTGGCGAGATTACGAGCGCGGAGCAGCGGGTGCGTACGGCATTTCATTGCCTTCGAGCCTTCGAAAAGACCAGGCCTTCCGAGCTCCAATCCTCACACCGACCACAAAGGCCCAGCATGGCCATGATCAACCCATCTCCATGGCGGCCATCGTCGAGCAAGGGCTGATGAGCGCGCAAGCGCTCGAGGAAGCAAGCGCGGTGGCGCTCGCACTTTTCGAGCGTGGTCAAGCCCACGCGGCGTCGCATGGTCTGATCCTCGTCGACACCAAGTACGAGCTTGGTCTCGATACCGAGGGGACGCTCCGCGTGATCGATGAGATCCACACGCCCGACTGCTCTCGCTACTGGATGGCCGATACCTACGCCGAGCGATTCGAGCGCGGCGAGGCGCAAGCGATGCTCGACAAGGAGAACCTGCGGGCCTGGCTCATCGACACCCACGGGTACCGCGGCGACGGCCCTCCGCCAGCCCTCACCGACGAGATTCGTTTGTTGCTCACGCGGCGTTACATGGACGCCCACCTCCGCCTCACCGGCCACGCCTTCAAGCCCGAGGTCCAGGACGTCGGCGCGAGACTCGCCAAGAACCTCGAAAACGCGGGCCTCTTCGCATCCTAGCGGCTCCGTTTCGCGGGGCTTTTTCCTCTTCATGTCGGTCGGCGGTCGTACCCCGGCGTGGGAGAGTCTCGGGTTGTGTTTCCTCCGATCGGACAACCCAGCCCACCCTACCCGACGTTGCGCTCCGGTGACGCAAACACCGCGCTTCATCCGGCCCAAGCTGGGTCCGCATCCGGGTCCGGGGCGAGCTCGAACGGCAACGCCCGCGAGAGCAATCTCACGGGATCCGTCTTCGAAGCACCGCTCCGATGGTTCGACCAGAAGACTGCGGGACGTCGCACCCCCGACGGCCGCCTGGCCGCCCCCCGGACCCCACTCGTAGATACGTCCATCGGCCGCCGCTACCAAGCGCTCGCCGCTCAGGCACCCGGCCCCACCGCCGCCGCGACAACCGCCGCCTCATCAACCGTGACGCCCCTGACGGCTGAGATCGGAACGGTCCTTCCCGTCAAGGCGAAGCGCCTCGACCCCAGCGATCCCTTGGTCGCTGGTGACCCGGAGCGATCGGCGGGCGAGACATCCTGGGTCACCTCCCTTACGGCGGTCCTTCCGCGCATGCGGCTTGGCTACGGCTATGGCCCACTCTACTTCGGATTCAAGGGTGGAACGACGCTCCGCGTCTTTCAGATTCGGCCGGCAGCCGGCGAGGGACATTCGGCGATTGAAGCCGCCCAAGCGACGGCGCTCGACGTTCCCTTCTCGCCGGCGCGCGCCCGTGCCTTGGCGCCCGGATCGGAAGTTGTCATTGCGGGGCACGGGCTGACCTCGTATGACGCAGGTCTCGCGTTCGGCCTTGGCATTGTCCAGGCGCCGGGTCCCGACGCGGGCACGTTCGCCGGCGTAGGCGGAGCGGCGACCACGAGCGAGCGCGTTCAGATCCACATCCGCCGACGCGCCGGAGACACGGTTGACGTGGAAGTCTCGCGCCAGGACGAAGCGGGCGAGAGCCTCGGTCTTTTCGCGGGATTCTCCGCCGTCTTCGCGTCGCCTCAAGCCGGCGGCGACGACGAACCCCCATGGGGTTCCACGTTCGCAGACATCGTCCGGCCGATGTTGAACATCGATCTGTCTTCGTGTCTCGCGGCCTCGGTGGTCGACGCCCAACGCGAGGGCCGACGGGATCGATATCGGCTCGATCTCAGCGACCCAGGGCAGCAGCGCGTCTACGAAGCGCTCCTTCGCCTCGACCTGACCGACGCACGCAACTACGCAATCGTCTCATCGGGCCCGCTCGCGCAAGACCGAACGATCGACGAAGCGCAAGGGCGCCAGCAAATCGCCCAAGCGACGGTCGTGGGCTTTCCCTTCGCACGTCGAGCTCGCGCCCAGGAACTCACGACGGGCACCTACGACTGGCTCGAGCGCGACGCGCTCCCACCCGGCTTCGAGACCAGCGCCGGCCGCGCGGTGACCCGCCAAGGCGCGGTCGATTTCGTCCGGGCCACCCGCACCTTGAACGAGAGTGGGGCCCTGACCCGTTTCTTCTCAGGCAACACGACCCGGCTCCAGGAGCTGCTGTACACGAAGGACCGTCGCCGCGAGGCTTCGCCGCCGGAGGTTCACTACCGCCACCGCTGGACCACCGACACCGCACAAACGACGCGCAACGAGATGAGCCAATTTCTGACGCTGGCCAAAGAGTTCGGCTTCGAGGACGCCCTGGGGCACATCGACCGAACCCGCTTCGTGACCCCCCACGGATCGACACATCGAACCTTCGACGTCATCTGGACGAACCCTGGCATCGAATCCATCGTGCGCAATGCGCGCGACATCGATCGCGTCTTCGGCGAAGTCTATCAAGCGTGGGACGAGCCCGGCGTTGGCCAAGCCATCTTCAAGGCGTCGCCCGCTCCGTGGTTGGCAACGGATCACCCTGAGTATCGCAACATCATGAGCCTCCTCCATCAAGGCGTCGACCCACTCACCCTCACGTACGATCGCTACGGATGGCTCACGGGCCGGAACCTCTATCTTGATGCCGGGGCCTTCAAAGAGCTCCAATCGTTGAAGCGACATCTCGGCGCCCTCGCCCGAGCCCCATCGCGAGACTGGCCGCGCCTGTTGGTTGAGCTCGACGACACCGAACATCTCGGGATGCGCTCGCTGATCGCGCTTTCGCGCCTCGCAGGCCGCGAGAACACCATCATCAACGATCTATCTCTCTCCGGAAAGGGGCTACCGGCGATTGGCCTGAGGGATCCGAGCCGTCTCGACGAGCTCGAACCGAACACGCCTCTTCTCACGCCCATCGGACTTCAGCCGCGCGCACTCCGCCGTTTTGCCGCACGACCGGCCGTTGCGGCCAACGAGCACCGACCCGCTTGAGTCGTGGGATCGCGCGGCTTGCCGACGAGGAACATCCTCTACAACACCCGCCCTGCCACCTCGCCGATGACCTCGATCGCGCGACGACAATCGTCAGCACTCACGTCCCATGCCGGGCGAAGGCGCACGCTGCGCTCTCCGCAGGGGAGCAAGATCAGGCCGTCGGCTTGGGTCTCCTGTAAGAAAACACGCCTCGCCTCGCGACTCGGTACGTCGAAGGCGAGAAGGAGGCCCGCGCCGCGTGGCGCTGTTATCCCCGGCATTCGATGGGCGAGGTCGCGGAGGTCTGCGAGCAACGCATCGCCGCTCGCCCGTACGTTCTCGAGCAAGCGCTCGTCGCGTCGGATCTCCAGATTTCTTTGGCTTCGAACCATGTCCACGAGATTGCCCGCAAACGTGCTGCTGATGCGTGAACCCACTTTGAAGACATTGTCGACTTCGTCGAGACGAGGCCCCGCCATGATCCCGCCGACCTGCGCTCGCTTCGCGAAGCTCACGATGTCGGGAACCACACCCAGGCGCTCATAGTGCCACCTCGAACCCGTCGACCCCATGCCCACCTGCACCTCATCAAAAATGAGTAAGGCCCCGCGCTCATCGGCGATCCTTCGTAGCGCGCCCAGGAACTCGGGACGAAAGTGGCGATCGCCTCCTTCGCATTGAATGGGCTCGATGATGATCGCCGCGATTCGCTCAGCCCCAAGTCGGTCATAGGCCTCGTCGATCTCGAGCAACGCCTGGGCCTCGGCGAGCTCCGTGGCCGCCGAATCCGTCTCTCCCCATCGGTCGAAGACCACGGCTGGGCTCGACACCCTTGGCCACGGAAACTTGGGAAAGTAGTCGGTCTTGCGGGGATCGGACGTGTTCGTCAACGAAAGCGTATAGCCGCTCCGACCGTGGAACGCGTGCCTGAAGTGCAGCACCTGATCCCCGGATGCTTCAGCGCACGCACCCCCAGCGGCAAGATTCCGCCTCGTCTTCCAGTCGAAGGCCGCTTTGAGCGCATTCTCCACCGCAAGCGCACCCCCGGAGATGAAGAACAGATACTTCATCCCTTCGCCGAGCGCCTCGCTCCGGAAGGTCTCCACGAACTCGGCGTAGACCTGCGAGTAGACGTCGCAGTTACTGGGCTTCGTCCGCGCGGCGAGCAGTAGCCGCGCGTCGAACTCCGGCCCCCTCAGTTGAGGGTGATCGAACGCAAGGGCGCGTGAGGCAAAGAAGGTGAAGAAGTCCAGAAAATCCCTACCCGTCCGCGCATCGTGGAGGTATTGCCCGTGACTGCGCTCAATATCGAGCACAAACGGGTACCCATCGACCAACATGCTCTTCGCGAGTGTCGGGTGAACATCCTCAGGTCGAATCATGATATGCCGCCCTCCATCCAAGCGGTTCTAAGCGGGTCTCACATCGTACCCGCGTCGTCCAGCGTTTGCCGTAGGCCAAACTTGCATTCATTTGCTAGGCTTAGGCGAGTTTGCAGCACGTGAGCCGACAGCCGTCGAAGCCCGAACGCCATCGCGATGGCGCTTCGACCCAACACGAAATCGCCGGGCGCAACGTGCGATCCCACGAGCGATCCGACTCGGCAGTCACCTTCCGACCAGCCGATCTTTTCGCGATCTCGGTGCCGTTGCTGTTCGGCCTGGCGATCGCCTTGAACGCGCGACGGGTTCCCGATTGGGCCGAAGTCTCGGGCGCCCTCGTCGGCGCCGCCGTCCTCGGCATCGGATGCCGTATTTGGGCCACCGCATCCACGAGTCGCCTCGCCCAGTTCGCCGGGAGCTTCTACGTCATCGTCACGCTCTGGACGACCTACTCGCGCCTCAATCCGCTGATCGATCTCGTCTCGCCCGTGCCCTACGACCGCGACCTTCAAGCCATCGACGCCTTTCTTTTCGGCGTGCAGCCGTCCGTGTGGCTCGAGCAATTCCAGCGGCCGTGGCTCACCGAGGTTCTCTTCATCGCCTACGCCCTTTTCTTCTTCTGGCAACTTGCGCTCGGCATCCTGCTTTTCTTGCGACGAGACCGCGACGCCCTGGCCGACTACCTGTTGACCGTCCTCATGTTCTATATGCTGAGCTATGTAAGCTACGTGTTCGTGCCCGCGATCGGGCCCCGTTTCGACCTTGCGCCGTTCTATACGCAGGAGCTTCACGGGCTGTGGCTCGCGGATGATATCCGGCGTTCCTTTCTCCATATCCCGATGCTTCGTGACTGCTTTCCGTCCGGCCACACCGGTCTCACGATCTTGGTGCTCTTCCACGCGTATAAGAGCCGGGCTCGCGTCTTTTTCTGGATCATGCTGCCATGCGCAATGCTCCTCATTTTTTCGACGGTCTATTGCCGCTTCCACTATGCCATAGACCTCTTATGCGCCGTGCCTTTCATCACCGGCATTTTGCTCCTCAAGCGGGCCGTCCTCCTCGCCGCTCCAGAACCGGTTCGCGCAGCAGCCTCTCGACCCTTGCTGGCGCCTGACCGACTTCCGTCGCGCGGCCAACTTGGAGCGCGGCAGTGAAGAAGGCGAGTAGGCGCAGCAGCCGCGGCAGCAACCCGAACAAGAACAAGAACAAGAACAAGAGCGCGCCCTTCAACAACCCATTCGTGGCCCATCGGAGCGATCTTAAGCAGAAGATCCAAGAATCCGTGCCGCCCGACCCGCACGAAGCCGAGCGAAGCAGAGTCTCGGGCGGGCGACGCCAGGGGCCCGAGCCCGAGACCCCCGAGCAGCCCAGTGCGGAAGACGACTTCGCGCGGCTTATGAACGGCCTAGAACCACTGAACGCCGATCCACGCGGGCGATGGCACCCGGATCCTCCACCCCCCAACGCGGACCACGTACCACTTCACGACGAAGATACCGAAGTGTACGAAGAGCTCCTCGATCTGGTCGAAGGACGCACGCACTTCGACATCGACGCCTCGGACGAGTTCCTCGAGGGCGCGATCGAGGGGCTCGACCGCCGCATCGTCTCCAAGCTGCGACGCGGCGCCTACACCATCAAGGCTCACCTCGACTTGCACGGTCTCACCCGAGATGAGGCGCGCGAGGCCGTCGAGCGTTTCCTCGCCGAGTGTCAAGGTGCCCACCAGCGCGCCGTACTCATCGTCCATGGCCGAGGTCTCAACTCACCAGACAACATCCCGGTTCTCAAGGGGCTCCTCCAGTCCTGGCTCGAGCGCGGACGCATCGCAAAGAGAGTACTGGCGTTCGCGACGGCAAGACCGCATGATGGCGGCGCCGGGGCGGTCTACGTCCTGCTCAGGCGGATGCGGACGGAACGTTGAGCGCCTCTCAGAGCCAGATCCCTGACGACTCAAGCGCCTTACTCTCGGTCTTGTCTCAGCGCCGAGGTTTCGTAGCCTCGGTGTCGTACGCCGCCGATGGCGTGCTACGAACGCTCTTGACCCAGCGCAACATGAAGATTCACTGGGTGGCCGGCCTCGCCGTCATGCTCGTCGGGATGGCCCTTCCGCTGGACATCGCAGCCCGCGCGAGCCTCATCTTCTGCGTCTTTGTCGTGCTCACCATGGAGACGCTCAACACCGCCCTCGAGGCCTTCGTCGATCTTCACGTACGCCAATATGCCAGAACCGCCATGATCGCGAAGGATGCTGCCGCAGCCGCGGTGCTGCTCCTCGCCATCGCCGCCGTCGTAGTGTTCGCGGACATCTTGTTCCACAACTGGGGCTCGGTCACGCGAAGCACCGAGGCGATTCTCCGCACGGTGTTCTTCGGGCTGCCGCTCTTGGTCGCGATGGCGCTGATTCTGATCTTGCCGCGCTCCGTGTGGCAGCTCGCAACACTCGGACTCCTGGCTTGCGCGCTCACCACCATCCTCGCGTGGTACTCGCGGGACGAGGTGTTCAGCCTGGGTGCGATTTCTTTCGTGCTGGGCGGGCTTCTCGCGCGCGCCTGGGAGCGCCGGCTCCTCTAGGGCGACGCCAAGACCCCGGGCGACGTCCGCCGACGATGGGCCGCCCCGAAAGCCAGACAGAAGACACGCCGATCAGCGTGCCGCTCAATCCGCCGAGAACGTCGAGCCACGCCAGGACCACCGCGATCATCGGTGCGCCAACGCCAAGGATTGCCACATCGATGCTCGCCTGGCGCCGCAGTCGTTTTGCAGCCGCCGCGAAATGACCGAACCCCGGCAGCGCGGGATCGAGGAGGCGGGAGGCTTCGGTCTCTGAAATACGAAGTCCAGGCGCCGGCCGCACGACGCGAATGCGAAGCCCTGCGCTCGGCGTCGGCGCTTTCTCGAGCAGCAAAGAGCCATCACGCGCTTCGAGCGGGGCGCCATCGCAGCGAATCCCCGCCGCCTCGGCGATGGACCGTCGCGTCGTATCCGGAAGTCCTGGCAGTAGCGTCGCCTCAAGCGACCGCGCCACATCCGCAGCCTCTTTGTGCGACTCGACCCCAATGCCCAGAATGCCGAACACGCCGCCCCGCTCGTCACGCCGCGCCAAGACCCAGGTGATGAGGCCCCGACCTCTCAGAAACTCGACCGGCCCCTCCGCTGAGACGTCGAGCTCGATGCCTTCGAGCTCGCGCAGCGCCTGCTGCGGCCCGAGGACCCAGCGATGGCCGGTGACGGTGCCATGAAAGACGGACTGTTCCTTACGAAGCGCAGCACCGGCCAGTGGCGTCAGATGCTTCTTCTTGAGGAACGCACGAAGCGACAACAGCTCGGGGGTATCGTCGTGCTCGATGAGCGCGGCGGCAATTCGAATCACCTCGTCGGGCGCGAGGTCGCCAAGCGCCACCGCTTCAACCTGCCCCGGCGCGGCGAGCAGGTTCGGGTCCAACTGCCACCGCCGAACATACGCCAGAGCCTCGAGGTCCTTGGCGCGCGAGACGATCACGCCGTGCGCCCGCGAAAGAATCGCAAGATCCGACCAAAGCTTGGCCTTGCGAAGTGAGGGAACGGCGGAAAGGCTGGCGAGCCCCATCCCAGCGAGCATCGGGATGAGGTCGAGCCACGTCTGGTCGGACCGCACGACAAAGAGCGCAACGATCGCCCCGACCGCCACCACCGCGATCCCGATGGCAGCGCCGATCATCTCTTTCCCGGGCGACGCGAGATCCTGCAGGCACGAAGCCCGAAGCCGATCCCCCACCGCAACGAGCGACTCGTCGAGACCGCGCTCCGCGCGAAGAACAAGCTCGGGCACCGTGGAGAAAGTCCCAGCAAAGACGTAGTCTCCCGGCTTCTTCGCGACCGGAAGCTCAGCCCCAAAGAGCGAGGACTCATCGACGAAGCCGCTTCCCTCCAAGATGGTTGAATCGACCGGGATATCCTCCCCTGGCGACAATTCGTAGACATCGCCCCGGGCAAGCGAACCCACGGCAACCTGGGCGCGCTTCTTTTCTCCGGGCTTTCGGAGGCGAACCTTGCGCTTGCGGTCGAAGGAAGCCGACGGCATTTCGATCCGATCGACGCGGGCGCGCGCGAAGCGTACTGCGGAAAAGACGAGCGCAAAGCCTCCGGTCGTCGTCAACGCCTGATGGACGAACGTGGGCAGCACATCATCGTCCATCAGTCCCCAAATCGCCATCACGAGACCTAAGAGTGCCGTGAGCGGTAAGAGGCCCAGCATGAGGAGTACGTCTCGCCGCGGACGCGCGATCCACGACGACATCACCGCGGCGAGCGCCAGGGCCACGCCCACCACCGCCCAGTCGAGGCCAAGCACCGGCTCGCCGGCGCGTCCCGTCAGCGAAAACAACCTGGCTGCGATCCCAGCAACGAGCGCGAAAGCGCCGATACCGATCCCGAACGCTGCGCGTAGGCGCCCGTGGCTCTCATCTCGTCGAATGTTCACGCGGAGCCCAGCTTAGGGCCGACCGCGCGAGAAGTCAGCCTCGCTGAGACGCGGACCGCAACGATCGCTTCGATCCCGGAATGTAGAAATCCATCCGTCCAAGATCCGAGGGTTGGTGACAAACAGGCAACGCGCCATGGCACGACGCCCCGTAGGCGGACCACGGCGTGCAACTCAGTCGAACGTCGGCCGCTCTTCGGATCCTGTTCCGTTGACACCCCCATACCCCACCTCTAGAGCCAAACGGGTGCCCTTGAACCGAACCCTGCGCCGTGCGTCGGCGTCTGTTCGCTGCGTGGAGATCCAATGATTCGATGCAAGCTCCTCCCCTTCCCAGTCCAAGCTCTAACCTTGATCTGGGCCTCGCTAAGCCTGACCGCGTGCGGTTCCGAGGCGCGCCAGGGTTCTGCGTTCACCCCGGACGCCGGGACCTCTCTGGCCGACGGAGGCTCAACGCCGACCGGCGATACCGGCGTCATTACAACGCCACCGCTCGCGCTTACGGAATGCCCGAAGAGCGGGAGCCTCACGGTCTGCGATCTGAAGCTCTTCGGCAGCGCGCGACAACCGGCGCGCGACGAGCCCATCACCCTGAAGGGTGTCGTCGCCACAACCGCGCCCTTCGCCGTATCCACGGACAAGGATACTCAGGAGGTCAAACTCTGGGGGCTCTTTGTGCAAGACCCATCGCTCAGTCCCAATCAGTACGCTGGGGTCCAAGTTGTCTTCGACCCTTCGCTGGTCGAATCTGCGCCCGCCGAAGGAGATGTCGTGGACATCGAAGGTCAATACAGCCTCTTCGGCCCCGATGGAGGGCGGCCGCAGGCGCAGGTCAGGGTCCGCACATTCTCGACCACGGGGCATGCAACCGTCAGCCCGGTCGCGTTCGCCAGCCCGGAGCTCCTGGCGCAAGGCACGAGCGCTGAAGCCTACGAAGGCATGCTCGTACAAGTCTCGAACGTCACCGCCACCAAGCTCGAAGTCCCGTCCCAAAGTGGGTCCGGAGTTCTTTTCGACGCGTTCGAGATCGACAACACGCTCGTCGTCTCCACCGAGATCACGACCTATCGCGTCCAAGCATCTGAAGGATTCGAGCGCATCACTGGCGTGCTGCGACTCGGCACAAGCCCCTTCAGCGCCGGCCTGTACCTTCTTACGCCGCGAAAGGGCGCCGACATCGAATCCAAGACGCCCCGCGTGTTCTTGAGCTCTATCCCAGAAATTCACCAGAAGCCGGACCACTGCACCAACAACGACCAAGCCGACTCATGCGTACGCGCACGTCTTTCGAACGTGGTCGTCACGGCGGTTGGGGGCTATGAGAACGCCACTTTGAGATCGCTGTGGGCGCAGGACGCCTCGATCAAAGACGGCCGAAACGCGGGCATCAAGATCATCTACGCGAAAGACGACGCCCGCTATCGTCCAAAGGTCGGTGAGAACGTCGATGTCGAAGGACGCATCCAACGCTACTACGGCGCGCTCCAGATCTACCTCCCGGAAATCCTCAAGGGCTCCGGCACATCCACCATCACCCCCGTTGTGGTCACATCGGCCGATCTCGCCGCAGAGGCAACCGCCGGCAGCAATCCGTACGAGGGCGCACTGGTCAAAGTCGTCGATGTCGAGGTCACTTCGGTCTGTATCGCCGACCAAAACGGAAAAGATCGCGGGAACTGGGGTCTCGGCGACCAAATCTTCGTAGGGAGCGCGTTCGACTACGACTACAACGGCGACCTCGCCGATTGCTCCGACAACAAGCCATGCGCCTGCGACGACCACGCTCGCCCCGATGATATGCGCACAAAAGGCGACCGCTTCGAGTCGGTGACGGGCGTGGTCAACTACGCGTACGATCGCTACCGCCTCGAACCCCGGAACTCAGGCGACCTCAAGATCGCCCGCTAGCCCCGCTAGCCGCCCCCCCCTTGCCCCCACCCGAGCCTCTCCTTCTTGCTCAACTGCGGTGACCACGCGGCGCCCCAAAAGCCCGCCATCCCACAAGCGCAGCCAACATTGCCCAAAAGCCGAAGAAGGTTGCCGAAGGCGTCGACGGGGCCTCGCCCCCCAGCCCGTTTGCGCTCGCGTCGCGGCAGCTGCACGAAGCCCCACACTCCGGGTCGCAATCGCAATCGGGGTCACACCGGCTCGTCGCATCGCAGACGCAGTACGAGCCGCCATTCTCGGCCGAAACCGGTCGCGCGTCTTCACTCGCGGTCGGATCGGTGAAGGACTCAGGCCAACACAGCCCCTGGGTCGACCCGGTCTCCGGAATGCAGCGAAGTCCGGCCGCGCAAGCGTCGGCATTCGTGGTCGAACAAGGCGTCGTACAAAGGCGCGCGCTCCGATACAGGCTGCAAAGACCCGATGCGCACTCCGAGCTGTCGACGCAGGATTGGCCGAGATACTTGAAGCCAACCCCGGGCTCGCAAAGCCGCCTCGACAAACCTTCGTACGCTTTGCACTGTTCGTTGGACCGACATTGGTCCGCCGAAACATCACAGGTGCGATAGCAGACCGCGGAATCGAGCCCCTCCGTCTCATCGTACGCGCAGAAAGAATCGCCATCGCATTCCTCGGGCACACACGGCTCGCCGGCGTGCGCGATGGTAAAACAGGCGTTCACGTTGTCGCGGTCGGCCGCCGGAAGGCAAAGGCTCCGGTCGGCCGCGCAAGGCGACCCAACCGCGCTCGCTTCACAAAGCGGATAACAGAAGGCAGCCCCACCGCCCGGCAACGGCAAACAAGCGAAACCTGCTTTGCATGTCTCGTTTGCATAGCAGATCTCATTGAAGCCGCCTTTGCCCGCCGGATCACAGATTCCGCTCGTGGGCACACACGCACTGACCACCGTTGCCCCGACGCTCCCCGTGACACACGTGAACCCAGTCGGGCATCCCGACGCGTGGCCGGGTGTCGGATCGCAAGGCTTCGAGCAGAACGAGCGCTCGCCATTCACACCCGGGATCTTGACGCACAACCCACCGTTGCAATGCGCCTCGGTCGCACACATGTCGCAAAGCTCGTCGACGGGTGGGGGGACAAGGCACAGCGCACCCAACGCCCCCGCCAACGTGCACGGGTAGCCGGACGGACAGCTCCCCGACTGCCCCAACACGCACTGTCGAGTGCAATACGCCCTCTCCACGACGGGGTCAGCCACGCACAGGTCATCGACGCAATCTGACCCCTGCGCACACGGCGTCCCGACCGTCGCCCCACCCGCGGGTGTCCCAGGAAAAGGCGTCCCGTTTCCGTAGAGCGAGCAAAGGCCTTGAATGTCATCCGTCGCGGGCGCTCTCTGGATGAGTTTATTGTTCGACGGGTACATCGCGGCCGTCGTGTCGGTGCTGTGGTCGAGACCGAAGAAGTGGCCAATCTCGTGGAAGAGAACGGTCTCGAGATCCACCCTCGGCGGCGACCCGGCGCCCACTTCGGCATCGACCGTCGTGAAACGCCAGCTCGCACCGTTCACGATGATGTCGGCGTCCGTGATGCGCCGATTCGTGTCGAGCGTGTAGAACGTGTACGTCAGCGCCAGCGTCCCGGCATCGACCGGCCAACTGGCTTCGTCCTCAACCCAAAAGATGCGATGGTGCCCATCGTTGCCGATCGTCGCTGGCTCTACGAACGACGCTTCTCGGAACGTCAGATAGGCGCAGGAAACGCCTTCCCAGGTCGCGAAGGCACGCCGAATGGCGACGAGATCTGAGCCGTCGACCACGTCGTCCGAACCACTCGGCTCGAGCTGATAGGACACGGGCGTATCGGCATCGACGAACCAGCGGTGCCCAGACGCTGAGAAGGCGAACGCTTCGACGTCGGCCCAAAGAAGCGCCAGCAGAGAGAGGGAAGCGACCGGAATACACTTCTTTGCGTGCGAGCCTCGCGCCATCACGCTCAAATTCTGTGCGTTCGGGCGCCCTCACACAATAGCCATCGAACGACCGCTGGTTTCTCTGAGGTCCTACTTGCCGAAGAAGCGATCGATGTCCGCGATCATCGAAGGCACCTTCTGCTGACAGATCTTGAAGGCGGAGGTCGAAGCCGCCGCCTTGATGGTCGGCCGCGTTCCCTTCTCTGAACCTGTGATCGTCCGCAAAACCTTGCTGGTCTCGGCGTTGATCAGCTTCAGGGTGAGCGTGGTCTGAACGACGTGTTTACCCGCGATTTCACCTCGGCTCTCGTTCTTCACTTTGCCGCGGACGATCACATCGAAACTACCGGAAATATCCAGATCATCCTCGCTGTCCTCATCGACGTTCGCCTCGATTTGATAGCCACGCTCAGTCAACGCTTGCTCCAGGCAATCTCGAACCCGCTCTGCACCGCTACCGGAGATCGCCAAACCGAAACGCAACGCCGCCGCCGCGTCCCCCAACATGCCAAGCATCTCGTTGATTTCGTGGGGCGCTGGAATGCCCTTCCCCTTGGCATCGATCACCCGCAGATCGCTGTTGAGGGCCTCGCGCTCCACATGCGCGATGACCGCCGCCTTGAGCGCCTTCAGCTTCTTGAGGTTATCGGACCCGGCCTCCTCAGCCTTGGACAACATCGACGCAATCAGTCCGTCCTTCTGCTCGATTTGATCCCGGAGCGCGCCCCCAGCACGCGCGCGATCGATCACGGCCAAAGACCAAAGCCGGCCCTTGCCATCATCCCAGCGCTCGAGGATCTCGGACATCGTCACAACCTTGTCGGTCGACACCATCGAAAACGCCGAAACCTTCTGGACCTCTATCCAAGACTCTCCGGTCTTCTTCGAGATCTGAGAAGCCGCGCCCTCGAAGCTCTTCGTCACCGCCTGGATGTTCGACTTGAAGATCCGCGCGAGCTCGGCCCGCGCGTCATTGTCCGCGATCTTTCGGTCACCCCCGTCGCCGACCCCGCATAGATAGCGTTCACGATCACACCGGCCCTGGGTCCAGGCAGGCGCCGGGCCCCCGACCTTGGCCGGGACCGCAGGCTCTCGCGGGGCTTCCGCCACGGGCACAGGACTCGCGGCCGACGATTGCCCGTCCGACCCCGAGACCCCGTCTCGGGCCCCCGACCCGTCGTTGTCCCCAGCATGCGCTGTACCCTTCGGTCCCGCGTCCTCGAGATCGGCCAGAACCTTCGGCCCATTCTCGTCGACCCACGCGCGAAGACCCGGGCTCATCTGGGCTTGGGCCGCAGCCGCCTCTCGTGCGCGCGCGAAATTCAGCTCCACCAGCGCGTACCACGTGCCCGGGCCCTGGGTGGGGCTAAGCCACATGTCGCGGACCTCGGTCCCGTTCACCAGGTTCGCCGAGAACGTCTTGATCGCCTGCTGAACCATCTGGCCTTCGCTGGAAGCGCCCGAAGCCCCTGCCGACACCGACTCCTGATAGTCCTTCATGAGGGACGCCGAGTACACCTCGAGGATGCGCGAAATCTCGGCTCGACCCCGGTTGGCGGCCGTGTCGCGGGCCAACGGTGTGTTCTTGATGCCAGATACGGATCCAACCCCGAAGATGGACCCCGCCTCGACGCGACTGCCGCGGTTCACCCATTCGGGCGCGTTCGCCGGGACACCACCGGCCTGTCGCACGTCCGCCTTGGCCCCACCGCACGCCCAAAGAAGCGACACGAGCCCAAAGGATATGTATCCAATGCGAGCAAAGTTCATCGGAAGACTCCTCTCTTCACGTTGGTCAGTCGAAGGTTCGAACGCTGACGATCTTTCGCATCCCGGGTTGGAGATCGACCGCAACGCGATCGGTCCTTCCAAGCTGAGCCCCGGAGTCCGCGTGATAGGTCAGCGCCACCTCGTGCTGCCCAGCGGGCAACCACATGCGAAGCACACCAATATCCGAAGGCAACAACGTCCACGCGCGGAGGTCTGCGGCCTCGGACGCGGCCGCCGCAACGTTCCCAAAGAGTCCAACCAAGGCCCCCGCCACTTTTCGGCCGGAGCTGGCGTTGTCTCCGCCGCTCACCGCCGCTTCGGCCCCCTTCGTCGCAACATACTTGACGATGGCGCGCGCAATGGCCCGCGCCTGAAGAGCCGGGAGTTGGTGCGCAAAATTCTTGAGCGCGATGTTGGTGACGGGCTCAGCCACCACGGTTCGCGCCGTCTGGCCTTCCGCGCTCGCCTCCGCGTACGCAATGCCATGCCGCTGGGGCACGAACTCCGGAAGCGCCATCCGCATCACGTATCCGTCCGGCATCTTGCCATCAAAGAACAGCTCGCGCTTGAAGGGCGCTTCACCACTCTCATGAATGATGATGAGCTCGGCGTCTCGGTTCTTGATGTGCTCGAGGCTCTCGCCAGAGGCGCCCGTCTTCTTCTGCCATTCGCTGGCTTCGTCGCGAAGCCCGGACAATGCGGCCGTCCGCACAACGTCTTCCGTCAGGTAGACCGGCACCGGAATGCCAAACTGACCGGCGTACTCTTTTTCGTAAGAGAGGTAAGCGTCGCGATAAGAGAGAAAAGCATCGTTGTAGCTCCCCTCCATCTCGTAGAGCACACCCACCAACCAGAGGACGAAGGCGTCTTGCCGATAGAGCGATCCGGCCCCACCCTCTTTGTCGTACTCGATGAGCATCTTCTTCAGGAACTCGTCGGCGCGACGCGCTTCGACGAGTGCGTCCTGAGGCTTGCCCAAGAAGAGCTGGTTGAGCGCCGTGTAGTAATAGAGAAGGACCTTCTCGAAATCTTCTCCTGGATAGGACTGAAGCGTCTCACTCACGAGAAACTTCGAAGCTTCGGCAGAGATCGACTTCGTCCAAAGGTCCTGAATCGCCTCTTCGGCCTTCACGAGGTTCTGATTCGACCCCTCGAAATCGCCCGCATGGTGCAGCACCGTGCCCATGTTGAGCCAGTACATGACACGATCTTTCTCGCCGTACACCTTGTCTTTGCTCTGCTCGAGCTGAGCGGCCGCCGTCTTCCAGTCGCCCTTCACGATGTTCGGGCGCATCTGTTGATACTGGAGGCGAAGGTCGGCCTGGTGCCGACAGGCCCCCACCCCAGCCGAGCACGAGGCGACGAGCGCCAAGGTGTGAAGTCTCAATCCCAACTCGTTGCATCCACGCATGACGCTCAATCTCTCCTCCATCAGACTACGCGACGATTCACCAGGTGGTCCCGGCCTGATCGATCACCTTGCGGATCTGCTTCTCACCGATCCAGACTTTCTCGTTCGTCTCCGTGTTCACGAGCTCCATGTTCACCAGGTAGGCGCGAACCGATTTCCCGCCGCCATCGGACTCGTTCTGCGAGTTGACGATTGTCTGAAGGGTGAAGTCCTCGCCAACCTCGTTGCCGTGGCTCTTCGCGGTGTCGTCGCTGGCGTGCGTCGCTTGCCGATCGCGTGCGACCACGTTGATTTGGTCCTGACCCCAGGCCGCCACGACCCGTACGCGCCCGGAATTGAGCATTTGGCGCTCGAGCTGCTTCGAAAAATACTCCGTGTTGACGTTCCGGTCGTCGGTACGCTTGATGACCCCCATCAGCTTCACAACCGGCTTCTTGCCTCCGTTTTCCTCCTGGAAGTTCGACACCCACGCGTTCGTGAGGCAGTCCTCGATCATCGCCTTCGAGACCTGTTGAGCGTCGATGTCGTTCCAGTAGCCCGACAGATCGCCCCCTTCGGTGCTGTCGGCCGCGGTCCGGGTCACCTTCTTGGGACCACCACAGCCAAACGAAACCACGGGCAAAAGAGCCGCCGAAACGACCAACATTCGTACCAATTGCATGGACATCCTCCTCGCTAGGCCCGGGCCAGTAACACGCGACGGGAGGTCAGACAAGCCCTCGCCGCCGCTGGCAATCTCGCTCTCAGACCGGAGCGTCGCCCCCGGCCTCGACCGAGCGGGCATCGCCACACCTAAATGCGTGTCTCGAAGCGCAGCGTGCCCCAGGATTCGCCGGTCACGGCGCTGATCACCTTGAAATCAGCGCGCCGCGAACCCGGCGAACCGATGAACTTCCCCTCGACCACGAAATCGACCCCGAGATGATGAAGCCGCTCGAGATTCTTCTTGCGCGTGGGTCCACGTCCAAGACTGGTGACCACGCGAGTCACCGAATCCTCCGACTTGCCGATGAAAGACGACGATTCCTCGAGCTTCTCGAAGAGCTTCTCGCGGAACATGTTGACCAAAGCCTCGTTGTCTTCCGCTTCATCGACGAGCTCGCCAATCGCAATTCGGTAACGATAGCCAGCGTTCGACACGCGAGCGCCGAGTCCGAAATCTCCGCGCTTCTTCTTCGTCTTGTCTTGTTCCTTGATCCACTGGGCGACGAATCCGCCCTTTCGCTGATCCGGCTCAATCACATAGACAACGCCCACCGGCTTGTCGTTCTCGCCGAGCCCTTCCTCGAAGACCTGAAGTGGAAGCCCCGGCCGCGGCTTGCCACGGCTCACCTTGACATGAACGCGCCGATTCTCGAGTTCCTCGTCGATCTCGCCCTCATAGTGCCACGCATCCAGACCGCCGAGCGCCTCGATGCACGCGTCAGCCGTGTCGTAGAAGTGACGAGCGTCGATGTTCAGGAAGGCCTCATGTCGACCTGACCCGGCTTCATCCTGGCTTATGAGACCCGCGATCTTCTTCGCCGCCGTCCGAACCGCGACCCTCATCTTTGCGGCACCGCGGAAATCGACGTCCTCGGCCATCTCGAGCTCGAGCGTCTCGATGTTCGTGACATGGACCGTCATCGTGAAGGCATCTCCGGTATCCGAGATCTGCCCCGAAACCACATAGTCCGCTTTGAGAAACTTTCCGATCTGGCGGATCTTCTTGGGATCGTACATCCCGCTCATTTCGCGGGCGAAGCGGTCGACGACGCCCTTCGTGCGCTTCTCATCGACGACTCGGACCTTCTTCGACTTCACCAACTCCGTGATGAAGGTCGGCTGAGCGTTCCGCCCCATCTCGCTGTAGCGGGACGGCGACCCAAAAGGCACAACCGCGACAACCTTCAGGTCGTCCTTGGACTTGGACGAGCTGGGCGCGGCCCCCGCGAGAGGGAGCCCCACCCCCAAAGTGAGCGCCCCCAGCAACACCCGCCATGACAGGCTACGGACCGCGCCGACCATGGGACTACCACAGCCCCATGCCGTCGGCCTTCGGCCTACGACTGCTGCTCTTCTTCCCGCCGCGCCGTTCCTCGAGATCCTTCGCCATATCGTCCATCATCCGCTCCATGGCCTTGATCTCGCGAACGCGGTCGCGAACGAAAGGATCGAGCTTGTAAGGGCGCGCCTTCGTCAAAAGCTTTGGCTTCACCTTGGCGCCGGCCGTTCCTTTGCCAACGGTCGCCCCCTTCGCGTTCTTGCTCCCCTTCTCGGACGCGCCGATGCCTGATGCATTGCGCGACACGTTGGCCGTGTTCGCCCCCTGGGTCACCGCGGCAAGCCACTCCGGATCCTCGGAAACATCCTGGCCCTTCTTGGGCGGAACGACCACGATCTTCGTCTTTCCATCGCCACCATCCACCTGATAGCCCTTCGCGGGCTGAGCCGGGGCCGCCGCGGAGGCATGGCTCTCGTCGGGATCCTTGGGCGGATCCGCCATCGCGACGGCCGTGCCACCGGTCTTTCCATCGCCTGCCGGCTCCGTCGGATCGACCGGCTGAACATAAGCCAGGGTGAGAAGCTTTCGTCGTCCGAGCCATTCGACGGCGACCGAGCTCTTGAGGCTGAAGTTGATGTCGGTGATCGCGAGCCCGTCGGCCGCCCGACGCGAGATGCTCGTGTTGATGCCCACCATTTGCCCATATGCGTTGAGCAGCGGACCACCCGAATTGCCGCGGTTTACCGATGCGTCGGTCTGAAAGACGTCCTTCCCCTCAATCCCTTGAAAGTCCGCGACAACGGCGGATATCGTCCCGCTCGTCAGCGTCCAGAGCCCACCCGTTTCCGGATGACCGATCGCAACGACGGGCTCACCGACCTCAACGGCCTCGGGATCAACGAAGTCGATCGTAGGAAGCCCCTCGGGAGGGTCGACGATCTTGAGCAATGCCAGATCGAGATTCGGATCGAGATCGACGACCGTCGCGTTCAGCCGCTGCGACAAGTCGTATTTCATCGATCCGCGAAGCTTGTCCGGCTTCAGATAGACGAACACCTTCTTGTAGGTCCGTCCGTCCTTCGCGACCACGTGGGCATTCGTGATCACCTCGCCATCAGCGCTAATGATCGAACCCGTCCCGGCCGAGCCCTGAGCAGAGCCGTCCGTTGCGAAGACGAGCACAACCGCTTTGCCCTTCGTCTTGTAGATTTCACGGGGCGTCAACGCGGCGGATGCAGACAGTGTCGGCATAAGCCCGAGAAGCACCAGCGCGCCCAGCCTCGGCCACAATCTTGTCATCACTCTCGGTCTCGTTGACATAACTTCTCCCACTTCAATCCTCGTCTTCGGCTCGGGTCGAATCGGCCCGCTTCTGCTCTTCCGCCTCTAAAGCATCGAACGCAGCCTTGGCGCGCTGGCGTACCGCCTCGATCTTCTCGGCGTCGTCTTCGTCTGGCATGGCCGCTTTCATACGTTCTGCGAGTTCCGCGACCGATGCGTCCGTGGACATGCAAGCCATGGCGTACGTCATGCCTGCGCGCGAAACATCGCCATTCTCGTCGTACCAGTATTCGACGATCTCAGCGCCCGAGATGACAGCCTCGGTGATCGAGCCCGTCACCTCGGTCACCACCGACTGGTCAACTTGACCACCGCGCGTCGACTGCTCGTCGTACATCACGCTCGTGATTTGGACTTGAATCGTGCGGGCCAATTCATTCCGCGCCGACTCGGCGGCGTGGACGCGACCATCCTGCCGAAAGAAGGTCGGGTCGACCGCGCCTGTGGCACAGATCTGGCCCGACCTTCGAGGCATCCTGAGAACCCATTCCGGAACGTTCGCACGCCTCGCCGGCCCGAAGGCATGAGCACCTGGCTCAGCGGGCGGCCGCGTGCCGCTGCATGCCACGAGGAGGAGGGAGGCGCAAATCCACCCTACGATCTTCCGAGGTCTGGCCTTCACGCCCAACTCCCCTTCAAAGCCGCACCACACCCGCGACGCGACCCTTTCCGCGCTGCTCGATCGCTTCGCCGATCGGCTGTCTGCTACTCGTCCGCGTGCTTGGCTTCTTCGGCTTCTAGATCCGCAAACGACCGCTCGGCCGCGCGCTGAACCGCTTCCTTCACCTTGGCGTTCAGTTCCTTGGCCTTGCTGATCTGATCCATGAAGCCCTGGATGTCCAGACGAGCCAGCGCGTAGATCGTTCCGTCCGTCGGGTGAATCCAGTGATCCACAACCTCGACGCCGTTGAGCGTGTTGGCCGAGAACGTCTTGATCGCCTGCGTCACGAGTTGCTCTTCGGACGATGCGCTAAAATCTCCGGCCGTCACGGACGCGGAGTAATCCTTCATCAACGATGCGGTGTACGTCTCGAAGACCTTCGAGATCTCCGCGCGCGCACGGTTGTCGGCGGTCGACCGCGCCAACGAGTGGTTCCGGATCCCCGAAGCCGAACCGACGCCGTAGAATACCTTCTTCTCGCCACCAAAAGCGCCCGACCCCTTATTTACCCACTCTGGGTACTCGACGACCTGCGAATGCGGTGTAAGCTGGCCTTGGGTCGTACCGCCTCCACCACCGCAAGCCGACATCGGCGCCGCCACCATCAACACGAGTGCAAGCCTTTTCATCACTTTGTCCTCTCCTCTTCATTCCACAGGCGGCGATCCAAGCGCCCTTGTGGGACCAGGGCTAGTTAGGCGGCCGACAACATACTGTCAAGCCAACCCAGACCTTCCCTCTCTCAGCGAACCATCGTGCCCTCGCCAACGCACCCGACCGTTCGGGCCTCTAGGAGTCCGATGCAGTTGCGCGCGCGCCCGGGGCCACTCCGATGATCTCTCACGTTGATACGCGACTGGGCAGCCACTCGTGCATCTGTGGCCGCCCTCACCCGAACTGGCGGGTCATGTAGACATCAGACGCACAGCAAGACACGAGGCCCACGCCCCGTCACGCCTCACCGACCGTCAGCGCCTTGAGAATCTCATAGGTCTTCATCACGCGCGGCACATACTTGTTCGTCGGGTCGCGCCCGCGCATCAACGCGGAGTCGACAGGGCCCGGGCCTCGATTGTACGCGGTAAGGGCGGTCTCGATGTCTTTGTACATCGACTTGTAGAAACCCAAGATCTGCAGCCCGTATTTGATCGAAGTCTCCGGGTCTGTGAGGGACTCTTGGATCCCCAGAACCTTCTTCCATTGCGGCATGACCTGCATCAGACCGGTCGCCCCCATATGCGAAACCGCTTCGGGATTAAAATCAGACTCCACGGCGATCATCGCAAGCACCAGGTCCGGATCCTGACCATGAAGCGACGCATACTTGTGAACGAGCCGAGAGATCTCGCGCGCTCTCGGTCGATCGATCTTTGGCTTGATGATGACTGTCTTGAGGAAGATGACGTCCTCGGCCGATCGACTCGCGACGAACGCCCGCAGATCGGCGACCTGCCCCCGAAGGGTCTCGCCATCCGCGGCCAAGAGTACAGACTGCCTCACAAGCCTCTCCACCGTATCGCTTTGCGCGTGAGCAAGCTGATTCAGATTCTCGAGACGGACGGAGACCAAACGAGCCAGAGCCGCCAGCCCCAGGACGACGACCACCTGCAGGACGATCGCGACAAAGATCGAAGCCGATCCAAAGCGCGGCGCGCGCTCGCGCAGAAGCGCGGAAAGATTCGCCTTCGCGTCATCCTTCGTCTCGCCCCCATGCAGACCGACCTTCCGCAAGCTCGGTCGTGTGCCCTTCGATAGCCTAGGTAATTCCGACGACGTTCGCTCGGATGCCTCCATCTTTGCGTCTCCCCTCTCCATGCCCGCGGCCCAAAAGCATCGCCAAGACGGCCTCACCCGTTTCGCCGCCGGCATTCGACGCGACCGATCCCGCAAGTGTCAAGTGACGCGCTCGGTTCTCAGAACCGGCTCGCTGGCGACGGCCGAGCCGAAACTCGCAACCCAGCTTCAGCCCCAGCCCGCAGCGAACGCACCGCCGTCCTGAGTTCTCTCATAGCAAAATCGGCGGATTGAGGTAGAGTGCCCACCATGCAGGGCGTGTTACTCCGCGCAAGCCTCCTGCTGGCGCTGGGACCGGGGCTTGGTTTGGGCGTGAGCATGGTTCGTGGCACGACCGTCATGCCTGCCGAACAGCCACCCCCGATGTGTGAAGCCCCCGCGGTCGCCGCGGAAGAGATACCGCCGGAGGCAGCAGCCGAACTCTGTCGCACAAGCAACGCCCTGATCGTCGACGTCCGCTCTCGCGCTGAATTCGAACGCGGCCACATACCCAACGCAATTCACTTGCCATGTATCGAAGGCGACATCGAGGACGCGGCCGCGCTGCTTGATCGCGCCGAGATCCTGCTTGTATATGGCGCAACGACCGAAGACGCGCGGCCCGTCGCATCGACGCTTCTCGCGCGCGGTTGGCCGGCGAAGCTGCTCCTCGGCGGCTACGACGCCTGGGCCCAAGCGGGTCTCGCGTGTGCCTCCGGGCCCTGCGAAGGATGCGAAAACCAGGCCCCGAATAGGTCACCCGATGACGACGCACATTGACGACGCCGGTCGCCGCATGGCCTCTCCAAGACCTTCCATCGGACGCGGAATGCTGGTTTGGACCCTGCGAATCGCACTCGGCGCGGTGCTTCTCTATGCCGGCGTACTCAAGGCGGCCGACCCCGCGGTCTTCGCGCGAGAGGTCGCCGGCTATCAGTTCTTCCCGACTCTTGCGCCCCTCATCGCGGCGACCCTGCCAACCACCGAGCTTCTGCTCGGCCTCCTCCTCCTGATCTTGCCGTCGCGCAGCCCGTGGCTCCGCGCCGCGGCGCTCGCGACCGCCGCCGTCTTCTTCATGTTCTTGATCGCGGTGACTCAAGTCGTCGTCCGCGGAATCGACACGCGATGCGGCTGCTTCGGCGCCGACTCCGGCGTCGTCGACATGCTCTCGATCCTTCGTGTGGCGGGCTTTCTTGTCGCCTCGGTGCTCTTGCTGCTCTTGACGGCGCCGCGCCACTCAAAGACAAACCCCTCCTCACCCTGAGAAGCCCATGGTACACAAGATTTTCGTCGCCGCGACCGGCCAACACTGTGGAAAGACGACCTCGAGCCTTCTCTTCATGCGAGCAGCCCAGACGCTCTACGGACGTGTCGGCTTCATGAAGCCCGTGGGTCAGGAGTACCGCGAGGTCGGCGACCTCAAAGTCGACAAAGACGCACTCTTGATGGCCGAGGTCTTCGGCCTTCACGCCTACCTGCCGCACATGTCCCCGGTCGTTTCCGATCGTAGCTTCACCCGTCGGTTCATCGACGGACTGATCGACCCCGCGGAGCTCACGAGCCGTGTCCTCGACTGCTTCAGCGTTCTCGAGCGAGATTTCGACGCCATCGTCATCGAGGGCACGGGCCACAGCGGCGTAGGCTCGGTGTTCGGCCTCAGCAACGCACGCGTTGCTGCCCTGCTCGGCGCGCCGGTCACAATCGTGACCGGCGGAGGAATCGGCCAGGTCCTCGACCGCGTGGCGCTCGCGCTTCCCCTTTACGCTCAGGAGCGCGCCACCGTACGCGCCGTCATGGCAAACAAGATCCTCGCGGACAAGCGCGAGCAGTCACTGTCGTATCTGTCGCGTGCGCTGGCCCCGAACAACCTCGCTGTCGTCGGCGGGCTTGACTACACGCCTACGCTCTCGAGCCCCAGTCTTCGATCGATCTCGACCTGGCTCCGCCAGCCGATCCTTGGCGACACGAGCACGCAAGACCGTCTGGTCAACGCGCTCCACATGGGCGTAGCGTCGTCGCAGCGCGTCGTCGACCTCCTCGAAGCGGATACCCTGGTCGTCACCGCAAGCACCCGCGACGAACTCCTCGTTACGCTCGCCTCTCTCTACGATATTCCAGAGTATCGGACCCGAATCGTGGGCATCATCGTGACAGGCATTGCGCCCGTATCACCCATCACACAGCGAATCCTCGACGCCAGTCGCATCCCGCTCGTCCGCACAGAGGCAAATGCGACGCGCACCCTCAGTGAGCTCAGCACCTTCGTGACCAAACTGCACGCTTCTGATCAGTCAAAGCTTAGTTGGTTGTTCGATTGTGGGCTTCAGCAGATTCCGCTCGAAAGCATCGCCGGCCTGTTCTCAGAGTGACGGGGACGCGCCGCGGCCAAGAGGCAACCGCGGCGCTCGAGGATGTCTTCCTATTCGCCTGAATCGGACCCGGGAGCTTCTTCGCCCGCCGGGCCCCGATCAACGAACTCAATCAGCGACACAGGCGCGTTGTCACCATGGCGGTGGCCGACCTTCAGAACCCGCGTATAGCCGCCGGGCCGAGACATGAAACGTGGCGCAATCGACCCGAACAACTCAGCGACCGCGGCCTCGCTTCGAAGCGCTGCCATCGCTTGCCGTCGAGCAGCCAGCGTCCCCTTCTTACCGAGCGTCACGAGCTTCTCAGCGTACCTCTTCAGCTCCTTGGCTTTCGAGTCGGTTGTCTGAATCCGTCCGTGCTCGATCAAGGCGTTTGCCATGTTTGCGAAAAGCGCGCGCCGATGGGACGGCGACCGGGCCAGCTTGCGATGAGTCTTGCGATGATGCATGGCTTTCTCCCTAGACGTCTATCGACGTTTCCTACGATTTCTTCAGATCCTTGGGCGGCCAACTATCCAGCCGCATTCCCAGCGAAAGACCCATCTCGGCCAGGATTTCTTTGATCTCCTTGAGAGACTTCCGACCGAAATTCTTCGTCTTCAGCATTTCGCTCTCGGTCTTCTGCACAAGATCGCCGATGTACTTGATGTTTGCGTTCGCGAGACAGTTTGCCGAGCGGACGGACAGCTCGAGCTCATCCACCGTGCGCAGAAGGTTCTCGTTGAACTTCTCCTCGGGTTGCGGCTCGACAATGATCTCGGGCTCGATATCCTCTTCGAAATTAATGAAGATGGATAGCTGATCCTTCAGAATCTTCGCGGCATAAGCAACGGCATCTTCCGGCGCAACAGAACCGTCGGTCCACACTTCCAGCGTCAACTTGTCGTAGTCGGTCTGCTGCCCAACGCGGGCATTCGTGACGTGGTAGTTGACCTTCTTGACCGGGGAAAAGATCGAGTCGATCGGAATGGCGTCCACGGGCGTCGTCGACGTCTTGTTCATTTCTGCCTGAACGTACCCGCGACCTTTCCGACAGGTCATCTCCATCTTGAGGTGGCCGTCCTCACCCACCGTCGCGATGACACGATCTTTGTTCAGAACTTCGACGCCATCCGGGGCCTCGATGTCCGATGCCCGAACAATCGCCGGGCCCTTCTTTTCGACCTTCAGCGTTCGCTGCTCGTAGGTCGACATTTTGATGAGCACGTCTTTGAGATTCAGGATGATGTCTGCGACGTCCTCCGTGATTCCCGGCATCGAGGTGAACTCGTGCCGCGCGCCCTCGATCCGCACCGACGTCACGGCAGCGCCCTGAAGCGATGAAAGAAGCACCCGCCGAAGCGAGTTCCCGATCGTGATCCCGAACCCGCGCTCAAGCGGCTCCGCAAAGAACTTCCCGTAGGTCCGGGTCAGCGACTCTTTGTCAACGGACAGCCTCTTCGGCTTGATAAGGTCTCGCCAATTCCGCAGCGCATCTCTCGTCTGGCCTAGCGTTTGCTCACTCACGATCAGCTCTCCCTGCGCCACCCCTCGAACCGCCCGTCGGCGGCCGAACCACGGCGCAATCACAAAGACCGCAAGGCAGACGATGGGCCGTCACCCATCACCTCTCTCACCTCGGGGTCGAATTTCTACCGACTCTTCGCGCCCGTGCCTAGACGCGCCGTCGCTTCGGCGGGCGACACCCGTTGTGAGGAAGGGGCGTCACATCCTTGACCAAGGTCACCTTGAGTCCGGCCGCCGCAACCGCACGAAGCGCCGCCTCACGACCCGAACCAGGCCCCTTGACCAACACGACAACCGACCGCATCCCGTTGTCCATCGCGCGCCGCGCGGCCTCATCCGCGGCCACCTGTGCCGCAAAAGGCGTCGATTTACGAGAGCCCTTGAAGCCCTTGGAGCCGGCCGAAGACCAGCAAATCGTCGCTCCGGTCATGTCGGTGAAAGTCACGACCGTGTTGTTGAAGGTCGCCTGGATATGCACCACGCCATTGGGTACATCTTTCCGGGCTTTCTTTTTCTGTCCACCTTTGGGGTTAGCCATCGAACTCGTCCTCTACTTCCGCTTGATGCTGCCCTTGCGCGGGCCCTTGCGAGTACGCGCGTTCGTATGCGTGCGCTGTCCTCTTACAGGGAGGCCGCGTCGATGACGCAGCCCGCGGTAGCAACCGAGATCCATCAGCCGTTTCACATTCATCGAGACGTCCCGGCGGAGATCGCCCTCGACGCGGTATTCGTTCTCGATGATCTCGCGGATCTGCGCGAGCTGATCTTCGGATGCCTTATCCGTGTTCAGCTCATAGGCGACCTTCGCCTTGTCCAAAATCCTACGGGCCAGCACGGGACCGATGCCATAGATGTTCGTCAGCGCGACCCACATCTGCTTGTTCCGAGGGAGATCTACACCTGCGATACGTGCCATGATTTCTCTCCTTCTTAGCCCTGGCGCTGCTTATGGCTAGGGTTCTCTGGACAAATGACCCGCACCACTCCCTTGCGGCGAATCACCTTGCATTTCACACACATCTTTTTCACCGACGCCCGGACTTTCATCGCGTATCACCTACTGGGAGTTCTGGCCCCCATCAAAATCTGACCTGGCTATCACACACTGCAACAGCACCCAAGAAAAACCTGCACAAAGGCACGGATCACGACGCCTCAGTCTCGAGCACGCTGCGAATCTCCGCGAACACGACATCCGGCGGCTGCAGCCCATCGATCCACGTGACCAGCCCTTGCGCGCTGTAATGCGGGATGACTTCCTCCCGGACCGAGGCGTACGCGCTCAAGCGAACCCGAACCTTGGCCTCGGTGTCATCCTCACGCTGATAGAGCCCCGACGCACCACAGCGCCCACAAACTCCCGGCTCTCTGGGCGGCGAGAAGCGCACGTGATGAACGAATCCGCACGAGGGACAGCTAAGCCGCCCCGTGATGCGTTCCACGATCACGTCGTCCGAGACGTCGACCACAAACACGTGCGAGAGCGCCCGGCCGCCGTCTTGGAGCATACGGTCGAGCGCCATGGCCTGCGCCCCAGTCCGTGGAAAGCCATCGAGCACGAACCCGTTCCGAACGTCGGCCTCAGCCAACCGCGCTCTCATCAACTCGATAATCAAGTCGTCGGGAACGAGCTTCCCCGCATCCATATAGGCCTGAGTGCGCTCACCCAGCTCCGTGCCGGCGCGTCGTGCAGACCTCAGCATATCACCGGTCGAGATCTGTTGAAGGCCATAGGCATCGAGCAATCGCTTGGCTTGCGTTCCCTTCCCGCTGCCCGGCGCCCCGACCAAAATGATGTTCCGATCGCCCACTACGCGCCCACCCTCCGACCGCGAATCCTTGCGCCCTTCGCAAAGCCCTCGTAGCTACGGGTGATGAGGTGCGACTCGATCTGACTCACGGTGTCGAGCGCCACGCCCACGACGATCAAGAGCGCGGTGCCACCAAACTGAAACGGTAGGTTCGCAAAATAGCCCACGAGGACGCTCGGCACGAGACAAATGAACGCAAGATACAGGGCACCACCGGTCGTCAGCCGGGTCAGCACACGATCGATGTACTCGGCGGTTCGTTTGCCTGGGCGAATCCCGGGAATGTAGCCGCCGTACTTCTTCATGTTGTCCGCGACATCCTCTGGCTTGAAGATCACCGCCGTGTAGAAGAACGTGAAGAAGATGATCATGAGCGCATAGATGACGTTATGTCCCCAGCCGGACTGCAGCGCGCCTTGAATCTCTTGCACCACGCTCGAATCGGGGAAAAATTGTGCAATCGTCGCGGGGAAAAGGAGCAGCGACGACGCAAAGATCGGCGGGATCACATTGGCCGTATTCACCTTGAGCGGTAGATGCGTGGATTGTCCTCCATACATCTTCCGACCAACGACCCGCTTAGAGTACTGAACCGGTATTCGCCGCTGACCTCTCTCGACAAACACGACGAACATCGTCGCCGCAACCGCCACCACGGCAATGATCAGCAGATCCAGCGGCAGCAACATATCCTTCGAGACGAGTTCCTGCGTGCGAAGGAGGGCCTGGGGCAGGCCAGCGACGATGCCGCACGTAATGATGAGCGACATCCCGTTCCCAATGCCGCGCTCGGTCATCTGCTCACCGAGCCACATGATAAATGCTGTGCCCGCCGTCAACGAGAGAATGGTGAGAATCTTAAAACCAAAGCCCTTAAAGACAACGACGGACTCTCCGTTGACCGCCATGCTCTCAATGTTCGACGCGATAATTGTCCCCTGAATCACCGAGAGCGCAATGGTTCCATACCGCGTGTACTGGGTGATCTTCTTCCGCCCTTGCTCTCCCTCTTTCGAAAGACGCTCGAGCGTCGGGACGACCACCGTCAGCAACTGGATGATGATGCTCGCCGAAATATACGGCATGATGCCCAGAGAAAAAACAGACGCTTGCTCCAGTGCGCCCCCGACGAACATGTTGAACATGCCGAACAAAGTACTCTGCTGCTGCTGGAGCCACTCCTGCATGAGGCTCCGTTTCACGCCCGGGACGGTCACGAAGATCCCAAGCCGATAAACAGCCAACATCCCAGCTGTAAAAAGCAGCCGCTGGCGCAGCTCTGGGACCTTGCCGATGTTCGCGAACGTGGATGCCATTCGATTGACCCGCCCTGTCTCGTCTAGACGTGGAAACGACGCTTGCGCTCACCCTCGATGCGGCTACGCCGAAACCCGGCCCAGTTTTGCGTCCCGCCGAGCCTTTCGAGAATCCGGCCGAACAAACTTCTTGCGGTCTGGAATCAACTCCACCGTACCGCCTTTGGCCTCGATCTGCTCTCGCGCGCCTTTACTGATGCGATGCACACGCACGGTAAGCTTCCGCTCCACGGCCGCGTTTCCGATGACCTTAATGCCGTCTGCGAGCTTCTTCGCGAGTCCCGCCTCTTTCAGCGCCGCCACATCCACCACCGCGCCGTCCTCGAAGCGGTTGAGATGCAGCACGCGGACTTCCGCGAACTCTTTCCCGTGAATGTTCTTGAACCCACGCTTTGGCAACCGCCGCTGCATCGGCATCTGGCCGCCCTCGAACCCCGGACGAACCTGCCCTGACTTTCGAGCCGCCTGCCCCTTCATGCCGCGCCCGGCGGTCTTGCCGTTCCCGGATGCGATGCCGCGCCCCTTGTGCTTGCGCTCCCTATTTGCCCCGGCCGGAGGCTTCAATCGGCTGAGTTCCCCACTCATCACTATCTCCCTGGGCGCTTACGCGCTCGCGCGGGCCTTCCGAAGCCGCGCGCTGTCTCGAAGGGCATCTTCGCCATCGAAACGCTCCACATCCAACATGTGCTGCATGAGTACAACCATGCCCCGGATCTCCCGCGTATCCATGAGAACTTTGGTTCCACCCCGACGTCGCAACCCTAGCCCTTGCAGCGTTGCGCGCTGCCGCTCTGTACACTTTGAAAGGCTCCGTTTCAACGTCACCTTGATGAGACTCGCCATCGTTCCTCCCCGTCGCCTCGCGCGGCGCCGACTATCGGCTCAAACCCGTCGGGACCTGCATCTTCGTAGGTATAGCCTGAAGCTTCTCGGTCGGGACCAAGCGTCGCTCGGCCTGAGCCTTCACCGTAGAGAGAGCCTTGAGCCCGCTCACCACCGCGTTCACGACGTTGTGCTTATTCGAGGTGCCCAACGATTTCGTCAGTATGTCTCGAATACCAGCCGACTCCAGAACCGCACGTACTGGGCCTCCCGCAATGACACCCGTTCCGGGGAGCGCAGGCCGCATCACGACCACGCCAGCCCCAAAACGCCCAACGATCTCGTGCGGGATGGTCCTACCCGACAGCGGAACGCGAAACAGGCCTTTCTCAGCCTGATCTCGTCCCTTGCGGATCGCTTCCGGAACTTCGTTGGCTTTGCCAAGCCCAACGCCGACGTGCCCTTCTCCGTCCCCAACGACGACCAAGGCCGAGAAAGAAAACCTGCGTCCGCCCTTAACAACTTTGGCGACACGGTTGATGTGAATGACGCGATCGACGAGCTCAAGCTCCTTCGCGTTGATGATTTCGTGACGAGGCATCCTCTTCCTCCAGAGCCCAGCTTAGAACTTCAGCCCAGCGTCGCGCGCACCCTTCGCGAGCGCGACCAGTCGACCATGATATGGCCAGCCCTTACGGTCGAATACGACGCCATCCACGCCCTTCGCTTTCGCCCGCTCCGCGACCAACGCGCCCACCTTTTCGGCCACTTCAGACTTCTTCAGGCCCGCGAACGTTCCGCGAGCTTCCTTGTCTACCGAAGATGCAGACGCAATCGTCTGCGCGTCGATGTCGTTGATGACCTGCACATAGATATGCTTCGAGCTCTTGAACACGGCCAACCGCGGTCGCTCGGCCGTTCCCTCGATCTTCTTGCGAATCGAAAGGGCTCGCCGCACGCGCCGTCGCCGCTGGTCGTCTGTGATTTTCCTTTTCATCGTCCGACTCCGGTGAAGACTAGGCGGTCTTCTTGCCTTCCTTCCGACGAACGCGCTCGTCAGAGTACTTGATGCCCTTGCCCTTATAGGGCTCACACGGGCGATAAGCCCGAATCTCTGCCGCAACCTGCCCAACGAGCTCCTTGTTCGGGGAGGTCAAATGAACGGTCGTCTGCTTGTCGACCACGCACACAACATCCTTCGGAATCGGGTGGTTCACTTCGTGCGACAGTCCAACCTGCAGATTCAGAAGGTTCCCCTTAAGCTCAGCGCGATAGCCCACGCCGCTGATCTCCAAGGTCTTCTTGAAAGGCTCCGAGACGCCAAGCACCATATTCGAGACCAACGTCCGAACCAATCCGAACGCAGCACGCGCCTCGCGATCGTCCGTCGCGAGCTCGACAAGCACCGAGCCGTCCGACACGCTCACCCGCACGCCAGGATGCACCTTCCGGGTCAGTGAACCTTTCGGCCCCTGCACCGTGATTTCTCCGTTTCCGATGGCAACTGTCACGCCCTTCGGAACCGTAATCGGTTTCTTTCCAATCCGGGACATCTCTGCTCCTACCAGACCGTGCAAACGAGCTCGCCACCCGTATTGAGCCGGCGCGCCTCACGTCCTGTCATCACACCCTGCGACGTCGAAACGATCGCGATCCCCAATCCGTTCCTGATCGTCGGGATACGGTCCTTGCTCACGTATCTCCGAAGCCCGGGCCGGCTAACCCGCTTGATCCCACTGATCACGGGCTCCCGGTTGTGATCGTATCGCAGCAAGACCGTCAGGGTTGGCTTTGCTGTTCGCTGAACGTCAAAGTCAGCGATAAAGCCCTCGGTCTTCAGGACCTCAGCGATGCTCAGCTTCAGGTTCGACAACGGCATCGGCACCTTCATATGCCGAGCGTTGATTGCGTTGCGGATCCGGGTCAGCATGTCCGCTATGGGGTCATTCACTACGCCTGCCATCGAGTCCTCCTGGGCGCTAGGCTACCAGCTCGCCTTCACAACGCCCGCGAGCTGCCCCGCAAGCGCAAGATTCCGGAAACAGACACGACACAGCTGAAACTTCCGGAGGTATCCACGCGGACGCCCGCATACTTGACAACGGTTATGATGCCGACAGCTGAATTTCGGCTTTCGCTGCGACGCAACGATCTTCGACGTCTTGGCCATTATGCTGCGTGCCCCCGTCTCACAAAGGGAACGCCCAGCGCCTCGAGCAGCGCCCGCCCCTGTTCGTCATTCTCTGCGGTCGTCACGAAACTAATGTTCATACCTCGCACCTTGTCGACCGAGTCATAGTCGATCTCGGCAAACATGATCTGCTCCTTGATGCCGAGCGTATAGTTGCCGCGACCATCGAAGGCCTTATCCGAAACACCCTTAAAGTCACGGACGCGTGGGAGTGCGATGCTCACGAGACGATCGAGAAACTCCCACATCCTTGCTCGACGCAACGTTACCATCGCGCCGATTGGCATGTTCTCTCTCAACTTGAAGTTTGAGATCGCTTTCTTCGATTTCGTGATCACCGGCTTCTGACCCGTGATGCGCGAAAGCTCATCGACCGCGCTGTCCAGCACCTTGTTGTTCGAAATCGCCTCGCCAAGGCCCATATTGACCACGATCTTCTCGAGTCTCGGCACTTGGCTCACGGATTTGCACTTCAGCTCCTGCTTAAGCTTCGGCACGACCTCTTCACGATATCGAAGCCAAAGACGCGCCGGGGGAATCGCCTTATCAGCAATTTCTTCCGTCTTCTTCCGCTTCTTCTTGTCGGGCTTTCCGCCCACTTCTTCTTTCGGCGTCGCCATGTTGCGCTCCCAAGCCTCTCAGCTCACTTAACCTCTTCGCCTGAAGTGCCACGCCCACGCGCGATTCGCACCTTCGATGTTCGCCGGCCCTGTCGAACCTGCGCCGACTCCTCACCGGAGGGCGTCTCGCCGCCTTCGACCGATTTGAAACCGAGACGCACACCTCGTCCCAGGGAATCGGACCAGAACCGAACGTTCGACACGTGAATCTTTCCGGGTCGATCCAATACGCCGCCCTGCGGCAGACTCTGGCGGGCACCAGGCTTGATGTGCCGCTTCTGGATGTTGACCCCTTCGACAACCACGTAGTCCGTGCCCACGCGACGAAGGATTCGGCCCTTTTCACCCTTGCTGCGGCCGGCGATCACCTCGACGAGGTCGCCCTTTCGTAGCTTCGCCATGACTAAAGAACCTCCGGAGCCAAAGACACGATCTTCATATAGTTGCGAGCGCGAAGCTCACGCGCGACCGGCCCAAAGATACGCGTACCGATCGGGTCGCCGTCTTTGTTCAAGAGCACGGCCGCATTCTCGTCGAAACGAATGTAGCTTCCGTCCGCACGAGACGTCTTCGCCGCCGCCCGAACGACGACGGCCTTCACAACGTCGCCCTTCTTTACCTTGCTGTTCGGAATCGCCTCTCGAACCGAGCAGACGACCACGTCACCAATCCTGGCGTACCGTCGTTTCGATCCCCCGAGGACCTTGATCGTGAACAGCTTGCGAGCGCCGCTGTTGTCGGCAACCTCAAGCAACGAGGTCATCTGTATCATGACTGTTTCACCCCTACTCCGCTGCGGGTTCCGATGCAGCAGGCACCGTGGTCACGCGTTCAGATACACGCCATCGCTTCGTCTTCGACAACGGGCGACACTCGGTGATCTGCACCCGGTCTCCAACTTGACATCCAAGCGTATCGTGCACGGCGTAGCGCTTACGGACAGTGACATACTTCCCATAAGTCGCGTGCTGAACTCGACGCTCCACCGACACGACCACGGTCTTGTTCATCTTTGCAGAGACGACCACGCCCTGTCGCTTCTTTGCGTTTCTCCGGCCCTCAATCTCGCCGGCAGACTCCACCGCACTCATCGCTGAACGCTCCTCTTCTTCTCGCCAAGCAGGGTAAGAGCACGGGCGACTTCCCGTCTGACCTGTTGAACCCGCCCCACGTTCTCCAATTGTCCCGTGTGGAGCTGAAGTCGAAGCTTGAACAACTCCTCGCGTTTCTCGGCAACAAAAACAGAGAGCTCCTCGTCAGTCCGACTACGCAGATCCGACGCCTTCGTCACGCTCGAGTTCACTAGATCGCCTCCTCGCGCAGGATCACGCGCGTCTTGAGCGGAAGCTTGTGCCCCGCAAGCCGACAAGCCTCTCGGGCGACCGCGGGATCGACACCATCGATTTCGTAAAGAACGCGCCCCGGCTTGATGACCGCCACATAGTGGTCGGGCGCGCCCTTGCCTTTGCCCATTCGAGTTTCAAGCGGCTTCTTGCACACCGGCTTATCTGGAAACACCCGAATCCAAACCCGCCCACCACGTTTGATGTGACGGGTAAGCGCAATTCGCGCAGCCTCAATCTGACGCGACGTAAGCCGCCCACACTCGGTGGCCTGAATCGCCAACGTGCCAAACGCGAGATCCCCGCCGCGCAGAGCAATGCCGCGCGAGCGTCCCTTTTGCATCTTTCGATACTTCTGCCGTGCCGGTTGAAGCATGCTCGATCCTCCTCCTCACCACCTACGCGTCAGCTCTGGGGCCGGCCGGCGGCGCCTGTCGGCGCCCACGCCGCTGCGGGGGTTCTTTCCCGGCCGGAAGCACTTCGCCCTTGAAGATCCAACACTTCACGCCGATTGCGCCTTGCTTCGTTCGTGCCGTGGCCAGCCCGTACTCAATGTCTGCGCGCAGCGTATGCAGCGGGACGCGTCCCTCACGATACCACTCGTAACGAGACATCTCGGCGCCACCCAAACGGCCGGAACAGGCAACCCTGATTCCCTTGGCGCCAAACTTCATCGAGATGGTCAGGGCCTTCTTCATCGCACGCCGGAAAGCAATCCGTCGCTCGAGTTGGGTCGCGATGTTCTCGGCGACCAACTGCGCATCGATCTCCGCCTTCCGAATCTCCTGGATGTTGATGAAGACGTCGTTCTCGGTCAGGCGCTGCAGCTCCTTCTTGAGCTGCTCGATCCCAGCGCCCTTCTTTCCGATCACGATGCCGGGGCGAGCCGTGAAGATGTTCACCTTCACCTTGTTTGCAGCCCGCTCGATCTCCACCCGCGATATCCCTGCGCTGTAGTGCTTGTTCTTCACACAGGCTCGAAGTTTGAGGTCCTCGTGGAGCCACTTCGCGTAGTTCCGCTCCTCAAACCACTTCGAACGCCACGTCTCGATGACGCCAAGCCGAAAGCCGATTGGATTGGTTTTCTGTCCCATCTCTAGTTTGCCTGCTCGAGTCCAAGCGTCACATGCGACGTGCGCTTCAGGATCTGGGCCGCACGCCCCATCGCGCGCGGCATAAAACGCTTCAACACCGGCCCACCGCCAACCACGATATGCCCGACGACAAGGCGGTCGATGTTCGCGCCTGCCTCGGACGCATTCGCGACCGCCGATTTGATGAGCTTAGCCAAAGCCAAAGCCGACCGTTTCCGCGTAAACTGCAAGATATTCAGGGCCTCTTCGACCGGCTTTCCGCGGACCAAGTCCGCAACGAGCCGCACCTTCCGCGGTGCAATTCGAAGATGCATGAGCTTTGCTGTCGCAATCATCGTCATCTCCTACTTCTTCGCGGGCGGTTTCTTGCCCTTCTTGTCGGCCGCGTGACCATGGAAGGTTCTCGTCGGAGAAAATTCACCCAACTTGTGACCAACCATCTGCTCCGTTACGAACACCGGCCAGAACTTCTTGCCGTTGTGCACCGCAAATGTGTGACCGATGCAGTCCGGCGTAATGATCGACCGCCTCGACCAGGTCTTGATTACCGTCTTTTTCGCGTTGCCCCGATTCAGTGCATCCACCTTCTTGGCGAGATGCTCATCAATAAAGGGCCCCTTCTTAGTTGAACGTGGCATGTCTTACTTCTGCCCCGACTGTCGACCGCGCCGACGCGGTGTTACCACGAACTTATCCGTTCGCTTGTTGTTTCTCGTCCGCAACCCACGGGCCATCTTGCCCCACGGAGTTCGTGGAGGCTTTCCGCCCTTCGCACGGCCCTCGCCACCACCGTTGTTGTGGTCGACCGGATTCATCGCCGCACCGCGAACCGTCGGACGAATTCCGCGCCAGCGCGTTCGCCCAGCCTTACCCCAAACGATATTCTCGTGCTGCTCGTTGCCGAGCTGTCCAACGGTCGCCATGCAACTCGCAAGAACGCGTCGCATCTCTGTCGAAGGTAGCCGCAGCGTAACGTACTTACCCTCTTTCGCCATCAGTTGTGCGCCCGACCCCGCGGACCGCACAATCTGCCCGCCCTTGCCGGGACGAAGCTCGATGTTGTGCACGACGGTCCCCAAGGGGATGTCTTTTAGCGGCATCGCATTGCCGGGCAGCGGGTCAATCGCCTTCGCCGCCGACATAATGGTCGCATCAACTCGAAGCTGAGCCGGCGCGAGAATGTATCCTTTCTCGCCGTCGGCATAGTGAAGAAGCGCGATGCGCGCTGAGCGGTATGGATCATACTCGATCGCTGCGACCCGCGCCGGCACATCGAATTTCGTGCGCTTGAAGTCGACCAAGCGATAGCGCCGCGCATGCCCGCCACCCTTGTGCCGCACCATGATGGCGCCGCGGTTGTTGCGACCACCCGTTCGCTTCACCTTGGCCAGCAGCGTGCGCTCAGGCTCAGACTTCGTGATCTCAGCAAAATCAGAGACCGTCATCTGACGGAGCGACGGCGTCGTAGGCCTATACTTTCGGATGCCCATTCAGTCCTCCTCGTCGCCCACTAGGACGCCATCGTCCCGCCACCGAAGAAATCGATCTCGAAGCCAGCCTTGAGGGTGACAATCGCCTTCTTCCAGTTCGGGCGCTTCCCGACAGTCTTCCCGCGGCGCTTGAGCTTGCCACGCACAATCATCGTCTTCACAGAGGAGACCTCGACATTGAAGACATGCTGAATGGCCTTCTTGATCTGCACCTTATTCGCGTCGACCGGCACCTCGAAGACCACGCGCGAAAGCTCTCCAGCCGCCGCCGACCCCTTCTCCGTGATGTGCGGCCTCCGAAGAAGCTCGTATGGATTATACATTTTGTGCCTCCCGCTCAGCCCGCGACATTGGAGCATGGAGTTTCGCCTGGAGCGCCTCAACGACATCCTGGCTAATAAAGATCGCATCATGGCGAAGCACATCGAAGACGTTCATCGCGTCCATCGCCAGGAACTTAGCCTTGGGCAAGTTCCGCAGAGATTTGGCGAGCGTCTGGTTCGAGGGGCTTCCGACGACGAGCGCGTTCGGCGCCGAGAACGTCTCAAGAACCCGTTGGGCCTCCTTCGTCTTCGGCTCAGCGGGCACCCATCCTTGAACGATGAACAGACGCTGTTCTGAAGCTCGAAGAGACAGAGCCGAGCGAAGCGCTCCGCGGACCATCTTCTTCGGCATCCGATAGCTGTAGTCACGCGGCTGCGGCCCGAACACGACGCCACCACCGCGCATGTTCATCGCTCGCTTACTGCCGTGTCGTGCCTGCCCGGTCCCCTTCTGCTTATACGGCTTCTTACCGGACCCACGGACCTCGGCCACCCTTCGAGTGGCGTGCGTTCCGCGCCGGCGGTTTGCCAGCTGCATCCGCACAACCTCCCAGAAGAGGTGTTCCTTAATCGGGGCGCCGAACACGGAGTCGTCGAGTTCAGCCTCGCCAACCTTCCGATTGTTCGTATCGACGACGTCAAACTTCACGACAAACGCTCCCTAAGACTTAATCTCGACATCCACGCCAGCCGAAAGATCCAGCTTCATGAGCGCGTCGAGGGTTTGCGGCGTTGGGTCGAGAATATCCACCAAACGCTTATGTGTTCGAATCTCGAACTGTTCCCGACTCTTCTTGTCGACGTGCGGTCCACGAAGCACCGTGTACCGATGAATTCGCGTCGGAAGCGGGACCGGCCCAGCGATTCTCGCGCCAGTTCGGCGCGCCGACTCCACGATCTCACCAACCGCCTGATCCAGAAGTCGATGGTCGTAGGCCTTCAGCCGAATACGTATCTTGGTTGTCTTATCCGCCATGCCTGTCTTCACCTCCGGGCACGCTCACCCGAGCACGCAGCGAAGGATGGCGAACCCGGAGGCGCAGGAGCGTTCGTCGTCCGAACTCTCCTGCCTCCAGGAACGCATCCGCCGTCTCTACGCAATGACCTCGGTCACGACACCGGCGCCGACGGTTCGACCACCTTCACGGATCGCGAAGTTCATGCCCTTGTCCATGGCGACGGGCGTAATGAGCTCGACATCCATGGAGATGTTATCGCCCGGCATCACCATTTCGGTGCCTTCCGGGAGCGTCACCGCACCGGTCACATCCGTTGTCCGGAAGTAGAACTGCGGGCGGTAGCCTCGGAAGAACGGGGTATGACGCCCACCTTCCTCCTTGGCCAAGATATAGACCTCACACTTGAACTTGGTGTGCGGGAGGATGGACTTCGGCTTGGCCAGCACCTGGCCACGCTCGACGTCTTCCTTCGCGACACCGCGGAGCAGACAACCAACGTTGTCGCCAGCAATGCCCTTATCGAGCAGCTTGCGGAACATCTCGACGCCAGTCACTGTGGTCTCGGTCGTCGGCCGGAAACCGACAATCTCGACCTTCTCACCGACGGTCACGACACCGCGCTCGATTCGACCCGTCACAACCGTGCCTCGGCCGGAGATCGAGAACACGTCTTCGATCGGCATGAGGAAGGGCTTGTCTTCCTCACGAACAGGGTCGGGGATGTGCGAATCGAACGCCTCAAGCAGCTGAAGGATGGGCTCTGCGCCCTCCTTCCCCTTGCTCGTGTACGGCTTGATTGCACTGCCGCGGATCACCGGGCAATCGTCGCCCGGGAACTTGTATTTGGAGAGGAGCTCACGAACCTCGAGCTCAACGAGATCGAGAAGCTCATCGTCGTCCACAAGGTCGACCTTGTTCAGGAAGACCACAACGGCCGGGACACCGACCTGTCGAGCCAGAAGGATATGCTCCTTTGTCTGTGGCATCGGTCCGTCAACGGCGGAGACAACGAGGCACGCACCATCCATCTGGGCGGCCCCGGTGATCATGTTCTTCACGTAGTCGGCGTGCCCTGGGCAGTCGACGTGCGCGTAGTGTCGCTTCTCGCTCTCATACTCAACGTGTGAAGTCGCGATCGTCAGAATCTTCGTCGGGTCGCGACGCCCTTGTGACTCAGACGCTTTCGCGATTGCGTCGTAGGTGAGCGGCACGGCCCAACCCTTCTCTGCGCAAACCATCGTGAGCGCCGCCGTCAAGGTCGTCTTACCGTGATCGACGTGCCCGATGGTTCCTACGTTGACATGAGGCTTGGTGCGCTCAAACTTTTCCTTGGCCATCTGCTTCCCACTCCATTCAGTTTCGAACGTCGAGCCCAGGCGTCATAGCCTGCCTTGAGCTCGTGCAAGCACTTCCTCCGCTACGTGCGAAGGCACCGGATTGTAGAACCCGAACTTCATCGAGAACGTCGCCCGCCCTTGGGTTCTGGATCGAAGGTCGGTCGCGTATCCAAACATCGTCGCCAGCGGAACCTCCGCCGCCACGAGTTGAATCCCAGCCCTCGGGTCCATGCCAGTCACACGGCCCCGACGAGCGTTGAGATCACCGATGACATCCCCGCAGAACTCGTCTGGGGTCGTAATCTCGGTAATCATGATCGGCTCAAGGAGAATAGGCTTCGCTTTGCCCATGGCCTCCTTGAAGGCCATTGAACCCGCGATCTTGAACGCGAGCTCCGAACTGTCGACTTCGTGATGGCTTCCGTCAAGAAGAACTACGCCAATATCGACAACAGGATATCCAGCGAGCACTCCGTTTTGGGCCGCCTCCCGAACACCACGCTCCACCGCGGGGACAAAGTCTTTGGGAACCGCCCCGCCAACGACATCATTCGAGAATGAGACGCCAGCACCGCGGGCTGCGGGCGCAATCGAGATCACGATGTGTGCATATTGCCCGCGACCGCCACTTTGCCTCACGAAGCGCGTTTCTTGGCGGGCAACGCCCACGACCGTCTCGCGATACGCAACCTGCGGACGCCCAACGTTCGCCTCCACCTTGTGCTCACGCCGAAGTCGGTCGACGATGATCTCGAGATGGAGTTCGCCCATCCCCGCGATCAACGTCTGTCCAGTCTCCTCGTCGGTCCGAACCGAGAAGGACGGATCTTCCATCGCGAGCTTAGATAGGGCCGCGCCAAGGCGGTCCTGGTCCATCTTCGTCTTGGGTTCGATGGCAATCGCGATCACCGGCTCGGGCACGTCAATCGACTCGAGCAGGAGCGGCCGCTCCGGCGCGCAAAGCGTGTCGCCCGTCGTCGTAAACTTGAGCCCCACCGCGGCAACGATGTTCCCCGCTTCGCAGTGGCGAACGTCCTCGCGCTTGTTCGCGTGCATCCGAAGGATCCGCCCGACGCGTTCCTTCTTGCCTTTCGTCGCGTTGATGACGTGGCTGCCGGCATCGAGCTGACCCGAATAGACTCGGAGGTAGGTCAGATAGCCCACGTGCGAGTCGTTCATGATCTTGAACGCAAGCGCCACAAAGGGATCCTGACGATCAGCCTGCACCACGATCTCTCCGGGCATACCGACGCGGGTGCCCGTGGGCGGGTCGACGTCGTTCGGCGCCGGGAGATAGTAGACGGTCGCATCGAGCAGCGGCTGAACGCCTTTGTTCTTGAAGGAGGCCCCACAGAGCACGGGAAAAGCCTTCAAAGAAAGACAGGCCCGGCGAATAGCCCGGCGGAGCTCTTCTGGAGAAACAGGTCGACCCTCGAGGTACTTCTCCTCGACCTCGGGATCGCACTCTGCCACGACGTCAAAGATGACATCCCGTGCGGCCATCACCTCTTCGCGCCGAGCCTCAGGCACCGGCTCAACATGCGAAGCCGCACCAAGAGTATCGTGATCCCAAACGATTTGACGCTCCTCAACGAGGTCGATGACGCCTTCGAAGTGCTCCTGAGAGCCCACGGGCAGTTGGAGGGGCACCGGTGTTGCGCGAAGTCGGTCGCGGATCGAGGCCACCGCGCTACCGAAGTCTGCGCCAATCTTATCCATCTTGTTGATGAAGCAGATGCGCGGAACGCGGTACTTATCAGCCTGCCGCCAGACGGTCTCAGTCTGAGGCTCGACACCCGCCGCGGCATCGAAGAGTGCGATCGCGCCATCGAGCACGCGCAACGACCGCTCGACCTCGATCGTGAAGTCGACGTGGCCGGGGGTATCGATGATGTTGATGCGATGCCCAAGCCAACCGCAGGTGGTCGCGGCCGACGTAATGGTGATGCCCCGCTCTTGCTCTTGAGCCATCCAGTCCATCGTCGCCGCACCGTCGTCGACCTCGCCCATACGATGCTCGACGCCGGTGTAGAACAGAATGCGCTCCGTGGTCGTCGTCTTGCCGGCGTCAATATGGGCCATAATCCCGATATTGCGAACCCGCGAGAGCGGTATGGCGTCCATGGAGTGCATTCGTGTAACTGTCCTAAGCTGGCTCTGAGCTATGGGTCTCGCTTCTCGATCACTGGGGTCAGATCACCAGCGGAAGTGCGCGAACGCCTTGTTGGCATCCGCCATCTTGTGCGTTTCTTCCCGCTTCTTTACGGCGGCACCGCGTCCCGACGCGGCCTCAACGATTTCCGCAGCAAGCTTCTCCCGCATGGTGCGCTCGCTGCGTCGCTGAGCATAGGAGATCAGCCAGCGCATCCCGAGAGAAGTCCTCCGCTCTGGGCGAACCTCGATCGGCACCTGGAAAGTGGCGCCACCCACGCGGCGGCTCTTGACCTCGATGCGCGGCTTCACGTTCTCGAGGGCCTTCTTGAAGACGGCGAGCGGCTCCTCGCCGCCAGCCTTCTCGGCTACGAGATCAAACGCACCGTAGCAGATCTGCTCGGCCGTTGACTTCTTGCCGCGCTTCATGAGCGCGTTGATGAATTTGGTAAGAAGCCGGTCGTGAAACTTTGGATCCGGCAATACTTTACGCTTAGGCGACTCGCGACGACGTGCCATGTTCCACTTACCTCGGCTTCTTCACTCCGTACTTGGAGCGTCCTTTGTTGCGTTTGAGCTTATTGGTGTTTGAAGGGCCTTCGGCCGCAGACGAGTCCAGCGCGCCGCGAACGATGTGGTAACGTACGCCTGGCAGGTCTTTCACACGGCCGCCGCGAACGAGGACGACCGAGTGCTCTTGAAGGTTATGGCCTTCGCCGCCGATGTAGGCCGTGATCTCGATGCCGTTCGTAAGGCGAACACGTGCGACCTTGCGCAGAGCCGAGTTCGGCTTCTTGGGCGTAGAGGTATAGACGCGAACGCAAACGCCGCGACGCTGGGGGCAAGACTTGAGCGCTGGGGACTTCGTCTTGTAAGGCGGGTCCCGCCGCGCGCTACGGATCAATTGGTTGATCGTTGGCATCCAACAGCTCCAGAAGACGCCCGCGAATTCGCGGGCTCCTCTAATCTGGCCTTCACCGCACCGAAGCGAGGAGAAGGACCCATTTTCTCGAACATGAAGGGGTTCTTGGGCGGGCACCCTGCGGATCGCAAGAGCGACCACCGGGTGAGAGACTGACTCGCGGTACAACGCTTGAGCGAGACCGCTTTCTGCGCCAGGCCGGGTATAACTGCGCGCACGCTTTGCACCCGGTTGGCGTTTCTTGTCTTGTTCTCTGCCAGTCTCGTTGCCAGCCGGATCACGTTCGAGCAGTCTTGCAGGAACGGATATCGCGCCCAGACGGTTGTTCGAGACTGACCAGCCAAACCCTTTCCGCTGCTGTTACAGGCGTCGGCTCGAGTGCCGACGGTGCGCACCCGAACCCGAGTGCATCGGAACTTGGCCGAAACCGAGAACCGCAGCCGCGAGGGGCCACTAATCAGAAGTTGGCTGAGGCTGTCAACCGTTTACCACCGGTGGTGCAGACAATGTTCTAAGCTCGGTCAAGAGTGCTGGAAACACTGAGTCCTATGACTTAACGGACGGGGGGCGGGAGGGCTACTCTAGAGTGGGACATTTGCGCTAAGCTGCGGCTCGCCATGGATTCTGGGGGACGCGATACTCAGCGACGGGAGGCTCGATACAGTGTGGAAGTCGAGGTGCACCTGACTGATGGTGTGCAAGAACTGGCCACCCGAACTCGCGAGATCTCTCGAAGCGGCCTCTTCGCCTTCGCTTGCCCGGCCCCGCCGGTGGGCAAGGAGCTTCGCGTCACATTGTATCCGCGGGGGGGCGCGGTTCTTCATCTCGATGGTCGGGTCCGGTATCGACTTCCGGACATCGGCGCGGGGATCAGCGTGTTCGGCCAAGATGACGCGCTCGCCCGCTACCAGGGCTTCGTGGCGAGCCAGGCGCAAGCGGTGCTCGCCTGGCACGCGATTCGCGGTTTTCTCGCGGAAGAGGACGTTCACGCCAGCTCTGGATACTACGAGGCGCGTGAGTTGATTCCGATCGGCGAGCGCTGCCAGGCTCTTCAGATTCTCTTTGAACGTTTTCCGGGTCGTCCCGCAGAGGAACGAATCTCGGAAGCAGGCGGAACGCGCCTGGAGCGTGACGGTGAAAAGCTGAAATGCATCAGCCAGGAACGCCTCGGACTCAAGCTTCATGCCGACGACCGTCTGCGGGAGGTATTCGTCGGTCAGACCGATCGCGGTCACTTTGTCGCCGTCATTCCGCCCGGAGATGACAATCGAGAGCTCGCGCTCTACCGGCTCGGCGGACGCGAACACATCGCAATTTCCGCGGGCGGACACTCTATTTTTCCTCACTTCACGCCGAGCGATCTGTTGGCGATCAGGCGCGCGCAAGTCGAAATCCTGGGGAGCGCCTACGTTCAGGACACGGCGTTCGAGCGGTCACCCACCCACGGCGACGCGCCTCATCATGCCCAGAGCGCAGAGCTTTCGCGATGGCATCGATTCGACGATGGCCTCGCTCGGAGACTGCTGGAGCTGTTTCGAAGACATCAGCACGAGACGCGGGTGTACAGCATCCGCGGGGTATCGCGGGAGGTGAAGTTCCTGCGGGACCTGTCTCTGGAGATACGCGCGATGGGTCCGCTCGAGAGCCGAGAGAGCGCACGGTTGCTCCATGACGGAAGGCGCCTTTGTGTCGTACTGGGGAGCGAGCGAAGCTCCTGGCGAGTCCGCCCTTTGAGCGAAGGGGACGAGGTCCGGCTGCTGGGGTTGGCGCAATCCGCCGATCATTCCGAGGCTTGATTTCGCCCACCCGGGCGACGGCGTCCTCCCCACAAGCTCGGGCCCAACGCCGCGCCGCGCCGACGAACAAACACACGAATGCATGCGCAGGGCGGGTGCCGAACGCGCTAGCCGAGCGAGGCGATCGCAGCCCGGCCGAGCTCAATCAATGGTCCGGGCACCACCCCAAGCACAACGACGAGGATGGCCGCAATCAGAAGCCCAAAGCCCAGCTCCGCCGATGGGGTTGCCGAAGGTGTTGGCCCCGGCTCCGGAACGTCGCGCATGTAGAAGGCGACGATCACCCGTAGGTAGTAGTAGACCCCGATGACCGATCCCAGAACACCGATCAACACCAAGCCAGTATGTCCAGCCCGGAGCGCGGCGGAAAAGACGAAGAGCTTCCCGAAAAAGCCGCCGGTCGGAGGCAGCCCGGCCAACGACACCACGAAAAGCGCCATCAGGGCACTGGCCGCTGGATGACGAAAGCCAATGCCCGCGTAGGCCCCAAAACGCTCTGCCTCTGAACCACCCTCACGACGCTCGAGGTACGCAAGTACGCCGAATGCTCCCAGCGTCATCGCTGTGTAGGCGGCGAGATAAAACAAGATTCCAGCGCCCGCGCTCGCTTCGCCCTCGGCCACCGCCGTCAGCCCAATGAAGACGTAGCCCGAGTGCGCGACCGATGAATACGCCAGCATGCGCTTTATGCTCCGCTGAGTGAGCGCAAGCGCATTGCCGACAAGAATCGTCGAAATCGACAGGGCCTCGAGCAGGACGGTCCAGCTCGCTCCCCCCGTCTGGCTGCTCATTGCACCGTCGAAACCCACGACGATGAGCCTCAGGAGGCTGACGAACGCAGCGGTCTTCACAGCCACAGCCATGAAGCCCGTAACCGGCGTGGGTGCACCTTCGTAGGCGTCTGGAGCCCACATGTGAAAGGGAAACGCAGCGACCTTGAACGCAAATCCAACGAGGATGAGCAGGAGCCCGACATGCAGCAGCGGCTCTCTGAGAAGGGTGGTCCCAGTGCTCATGGCTTCCGCGAGATGCGTGAGGTGAAGGGATCCGACCGTCCCGAACACCAACGCAAGCCCAAATAGAAAGAAGGCCGTCGCAAAGGCGCCCATCAGGAAATATTTGAGCGCAGCCTCGGTCGAGCGAACGTCACGGCGACGAAGTGCGGTCAGCGCATAAACGGCCACCGACATCGTCTCGAGCCCCACGAAGAACGTCGCCAGATCAGCGGCGCTCACCATGATCATCATGCCCGCCACGGAAAACATGAGCAGGCCGTAGTATTCGCCGAGACTGTGCCCCGCATTCTTCGCGTATCCGGGCGAAAGGAGGCAGGCGACCAGTCCCGCGACCATCAACAGGATGAAAGCAACGCGCGCAAAGGCGTCGACCACCAAGGACGCCAGCCCACCCGGGCCCAAAAAAAGTGACGCCGTCGGGTCTCGAAGTTGGAATGCGACGACCGTCAGTGCAATCGCAAACCCGAGAACGGCCAGGTGGGCACTGTATCTTCGCTGTTCGCTCTGATTCGAGAAAACCTCGTAAAGAAGGAGCAGGAGCCCAAATACAACCAGCACTCCGGCCGGCAAAAGAGGAAGTAGCTCATTCACGCTCATCAGTTGACCTCACCGCCGGCCGGCGAGCGCGGCGCGGGCGCCGGTGCCGGCGCCCCTGGAATCAGTATCGGCCTTCGCAAGGCCGACCGATCAACGGGGCGCGCCCCCTGTGCTTCGACGCCCGGCCTTGCCACCGGAGCTTGGCCTGGACCGCCGGGTACGCCTTGGGCATCGCCGCGACGGAAGAGCCGATCAAGCCTCCGCTGGGCGTCGTTCTGCGCGGGCCTCACGGGTTGCACAGGCGCTCGACGGAGCCTCGGCCCAACGCTTCGGGTGAGGGAGACGGGCGCGAGGGCTCCGTGATCAGGCTGATAGGCTGGGATCCCATCCGCGCGCTCGTGAAGCTGTTGAACCCATGCTTCAACCGCGGGCTCCACGCGGTCCGTAACGAGACCTGGCGCCACCCCGAGAACGATGGCCAACACCGCAAGAGGGGCCAGAACGGCGATTTCACGCAGATTCATGTCTTTGATGTGCTGGTTTTCGGGGTTCTGGAGCGGTCCGAACAGGATCCGATGCACCATCCAGAGCAAGTAGACCGCCGCAAGGATGACCCCGGTGGCGGCGATGCAGGCTGCGGCCATCATCATGGGACGTTTCGACGTGAAGGTCCCTAGGAGCACAAGAAACTCACCTGGAAAGCCCGAAAGCGCGGGCAAACCAGCGCTCGCCATCACCATAAAGACCAAGAAGAAAGCGAAAATCGGTGCGCGCTTGGCGATCCCACCGTAGTCAGCGAGCACCCGCGTATGGCGCCGCTCATAAAGAACGCCCACCAGCAAGAACAGCGCACCCGTCGACACGCCGTGCGCCAACATGATGAACACCGATCCGGTCACGGCCTCGACCGACATCGCGGCAAGACCGAGCATGCAGAAGCCCAAATGACTGATCGATGAGTACGCGACCAGCTTCTTCATGTCGGGCTGAACCCATGCCGCCAGCGCACCATAAACGATGCTGATAAGCGACAAGACCGTGATCAAAGGCAGCGCCGCAAACGCAGCGGTGGGGAACATGGGGAATGCGAACCGAATGAAGCCATAAACACCAAGCTTCAGCAGCACGCCCGCCAGAATCACGGAGCCCGCGGTTGGTGCCTCGACGTGGGCATCCGGCAACCAGGTGTGCACCGGGAACAGCGGTACCTTGATCGCAAAAGCCACGGCAAACGCCCAAAAGAGGTAAGGTTCGACGGTCGGTTCAAAGGACCGAGCCAGAGCCGCGTAGAGCGAAAAATCCCAGCCCCCATCGGGCTGCGATGCGACGTACAGGATCGCGACGAGCATCAGGAGCGATCCGGCCATCGTGAAGATGAAGAACTTTATCGCAGCGTAGATACGACGCTGTCCGCCCCAGATCCCGATGAGGAAGTACATCGGAACGAGCATCGCCTCCCAGAACACGTAGAAAAGAAAGAGATCGAGCGACACAAACGCGCCCAACATCCCCGTCTCGAGCGCCAAGATCGCGATCGTGAACTCTTTCACGCGAGCCTCGATCGCCGTCCAAGCACCGAGCAAGGTAATCGGAACGAGGAACGTCGTCAGAAGTACGAGAAGAAGTGAGATCCCGTCGATCCCGAGGTGAAATCGAATTCCGAATTGCTCGATCCAGGCAAGGTTCGTCTCAAACTGATAGCCAGGGACGCGAGGCTCGAATGACATCCACAGGCCCGCAGAAAGGACGAAGTTCAAAGCGGAGAGCCCAAAGGCCGTCGCCTTGAGGTTTCGATGGTCATCGGCCGGAAAGAGCATCAACAGGAACGCGCCGACGAGCGGCAAGAAGACGACGGCGGCGAGAAGCTGGGATGCACCGGTCATGTTCGCGACGGCGGGTACTACGATGGGGCCGACTGGTCAATGATTCGGCATGACCAGCTGTCGGCACCGGCGATGGGAGCCGAGGCCCGCCTCCCCCCGTCCACGAACCCTCGCCCATGCACCAAGCGCCGCCTGGGCAAAGAGCTTGACAGATTGCGAGGGCGAGCCTCAGGCGTTAGGCCGTGAGATCCGCCGTGGTCAGTACCCGCTGGGCCTTCTTGACGCGGCCAGACGGCGAAAGGGATCTGATCGACGAGCTCGGTCCGTCGGCGAATGCGGAGAAGCTGGACCTTGCGGTGGTCACCTCCGCCGTACGCCCCCGCGGGCCAGATCAGACGCTCGAAGGGCTCGCATTCGCTCGGCAGGCAATGCGGCTCGTCCATCGCATCTCTGCGAGCGACGTGGAGACCTTGGCCAAACAGGCCGCTCGCGCACTGAATCGGCAGCTCGCACGCAGGCCGGAGGGCTGGGCGTTTCAGCTCGTGACTCCAGAGGGCCGGGATGCCCGAGACGAAGCCGTTCGGACCGCGGAGGCCCTGCAGGAGCCTCTACGGGCGCGCATCCTCGCTCAGCTTTCGCGGCCAGTCCGCGATGCGCAGGTGTCTGCCAGCGACCCGGGGGTTCGTTGGCTCCTGCAAGTCTGGGTGCTCAAGAAGACCGACACATTGGTGGGCCTGACCCCCGCCCAAGACGCACTCTCTTGCCTGGCCGGCGGGCGAGCTGTCCTCGAGCGCGATCCTGAGGCCCCTTCCCGCTCGGGGTTGAAGCTCGAGGAGGCGATCGACTGGGTCGGGATCGGCCCCCAGGCGGGTGACCTATGCGCGGATCTCGGCGCGGCCCCCGGAGGCTGGTCCAAGGTGGCCGTTGACCGCGGCGCGAAGGTCATCGCGATCGATCCCGCACGCATCAAGATCTCTCTTCCCAGCCGACGTTTCACCCACATCCAAGAGAGCGCTTTCGACTTCGCACCCCCAGAGACGTTGGATTGGCTCCTCTGCGACATGGCCTGGCGCCCCCTCGAAGTCGCCCAACTCATCGCCAAATGGGGACGCCGCGCGTGGGCGCACCAGCTCATCGCGAACTTCAAACTTCCGATGAAACGCAAGGCGGAGATGCTTCGCCGCGTCCTCACGATCCTCAAGCGCGCCGGCTGGCAGGGACTGCGCGCGCGCCAACTCTACTACGATCGTGATGAGGTCACGGTCTTCGCATGGTTGGATCCGACCCTGACCCAGCGTGGCGCGAAAGAGCCTTTCCAGTTCCGCTCGAGATCAGGGGAGCGCTCGCAGCCGCGCGCACGGCGGGCGCCACGATCCCGACCGAGGCCCAGCGCAGAAGAGAAGCCAGGCGCACGAACGAAGCCGAGCAAGCAAGCCAAGCCACACGCACGGACGAAGCCGAGCAAGCAAGCCAAGCCAGACGCACGGACGAAGCCGAGCAAGCAAGCCAAGCCAGACGCACGGACGAAGCCGAGCAAGCAAGCGAAGCCAGGCGCACAGACGAAGACGAGCAAGCAAGCAACGTTTGGCTCGCGCAGAAAGCTCGACACAAAGACGAATCGCACCCGCGACCGCGATTCATAGGTGCCCACGAACGGCGAGCGTTCGCTTCGCGACGCGTCCGACATCATCGACCGCCACGACCTGGTGCTTGCCCGGCCGGGGGCGCCACCACAACCGCTCGTCTCGCCCGACCGTGCCGAGATACTCGCCGTCGAGAAACCAGCTCACGTTCGCGCTCTCGGTTTCCGCGACAAGCGGGATCTCTTGGCGATCGGCCGCCATGCCCGGGATCAGCATCGAAATGCGCCCTGCTGCGGGCTCAATGATCACCGGGGGCCGACCATCACGGGCAGACGACGCAAGAGCACAGCCGGGCGCCATCGCGGGCGGCGACGGGAGTCGAAGCCGCTCGGCGCGAAGATATCGGCGCAGGTTCGGAGGATAAACGACGAACCGCTCCGTCCGGTAGGGACGGTCGGCCCGACACGCCGGTGTGAGGCCGAGACCGGTTGCGATATCGACGTCCACTTCGACATGGAACGCGCAAGTCTCGGTCGGCACGCTGCGACGAAGTGCCCACGCGCGAGTTCGGTGAGGACAAGCCGCCGTCGGGAGCCGGCCGGACAACGCACAGACTTCGATAGCCGTCAGATCGCCCGGCACGGGGTCATCTTTGACGACCCGGTCGTCTGGACCTTGCAACGCCTCGAGTATATCGAAAAGAATCGGCCCCGCCGCCTCGGCACCCGCGAGGTGGGAGCTTGGCGTATTGTCGAAGTTCCCAAGCCACACGACGGCCGTGTATTGCGCATTCGAACCGACAGCCCACGCGTCGTGGTGGCCATAGCTTGTGCCCGTCTTCCAGTGGACGTTGACCGGCATTCGACGAAACCGCCCACGGGCGGGAAAGTCAGGACGGTCTTTGAGCCGGAGCGCGCGGCGCGTGAGGTAGGCAGCCCCAGGCGACATCGCTGTCATCTCCGGCCGACGATCTTGATCGTTCGGTGTTGGGACAAAGCTGAGGGGACGATACACGCCCCTCTCGGCCAGGGCAGCGTAGAGTCCCGCCATTTCGATCGGGGTCAACTCGACGCCGCCGATCGCGGCCGACAAGCCATAGAAACCGGGGTCTTCGACCAGACTCTCCACGCCCCACAGCCTAAGACTGCCCACGAAGGACTCGACGCCAAGCCGCGACAAGAGCTCGACGAACGGAACGTTGAGCGACATGGACAGCGCGCTCTCCGCATCGACGAGACCACGAAAGGTATCGTCGTAGTTTCGAGGCGCGTAAGAACCGTAGCTTCGCGGCGTGTCCGTGATGGCATGTTCGGGCAATAGAAGACCTCGATCGATGCCCATCGCGTAAATGAAAGGCTTGAGCGCTGACCCAGGCGATCTCGGGTTATCGAAACCTGCGATCTGGCCCCCGTGCACCGCGTCCCAGAACTCGAAGTTTCCGACCAAGGCAACCACTTCGCCTTTGCGATGGTCTACGACCACCGCCGCCCCGTTGTGAATGCCGCGCTGCCGAAAGTCGGCCCTGGCTCGAGTGAAGGTGCCCTCGGCCATGACCTGCGCGCTCGAATCGAGATTCGTGACAATCCGCGCATCCTCGTGGCCGAACCGGTCCGAAAGCCAGATGGCTGCGTGTTGCGCTCGACGCGGCATCGGACGAAGCCGGCGCGGGACGGGGGTCGCGGCGATCATATCCAGCAGCCCGCGTCTGTGTTCGCCGCCGCCGTTGGCGTGGCCATGGCCGTTGGCGTGGTCGCTCCCGTTGCCGTTGGCGTCGCCGTTGCCGCGGCCATCGCCGCTCCCGGCGGCCTCGGTATTGGCGTTCGTGGCGTTCGCGTTCGCATCGGCGTCGTCGGCGCGAACCACGCGCTCATCCGTGAAGACGCCAGCCTCCACCAGGCGCCGCGCGATGGATTGCCGCGCTGACGTCAAGCGATCCACATTCGAAGGGCTGGGAACCCGAGCGGACGGGCTTTGAGGCACGGCGAGAAGTATCGCGATCTCGCTCTTCGAGAGCGCATTCGCTCGGTGCCCGAAGTATGCCAGTGACGCGGCCTCGACACCTTCGAGATTCCGCCCGAAAGGGATATACTGAAGATATGCCTCAAGAATGCGCCGCTTATCGTACCGAGCCTCGAGTTGGAGCGCCCGAAAAGCCTCGACGACCTTGGACGAGAATGTCCGCGGCCTCGGTTCCCGGACTCTCACCAACTGCATCGTGATCGTCGAGGCTCCCGACACGACCCGGCCAGCGAGCACGTTGCTGACCAGCGCCCGAACAACCGCAACCGCGTCGACCCCTCCATGCTCAAAGAAGCGTTGATCCTCAACCGCAAGGAGCGCCTGTGCGTAATGCGGATCCACGTCGTCGAGGGTAACCGGAATTCGCCATTTGTCGTCGGGAGAGAGGAAGACGTGGGCCGTTGTCCCGTCGCGGAAGGCAACGACACGCGAGCCTTGGATGAAGAAGTCGCGTGGCAGAGGCGTCATTCGAGCTGCGGCCCACAACCCAAAATACGAAGCGAAGATCACGAGGGCCGCCCCAGCTGCGAGGGCGACGACTCGACGGCCACGACCCGATCGAACCCACGCGGCCCATCCACTCAATCGAACCGATCCAGCCAACCGCGTCATACCCGCAAGCCAACCTCTTAGAGCGCCGCCACGCACGCCCGCTACTTCGACTCTGCGGTGTCCTGCCAAGGCCCGCGGACGGTGACCCGCCCACCCCGCGCCCTCGCCCACCGAGAGGGATCGTACATGGCCTCGATCTCCACGGGAGGCACCGTGAACACGCCTGCGGTCACTGCTCTCACAGCGTACACAATCGTCTTGGACTCACCGGGGTCCAAGCTGCCAAAGAACTCCACACGTTCGTCGCGAAGGTTCATGTGGTCGGGCGAAAAGAGGTTCTCTCCCGGGATCCAGTCGATCGCACCGCCGCGTCCGAGACGCGGGTTCTCGATCTCGAACCCAGCCGGGAAGCGATCCACGACCGCGAGGTTCTGCAGGCGCTCGCCCGTCTTGTTCGAGAAGTTCACGACGACGTAGATCAGATCCGCGAGCTTGAGCGCGTCGTCGGCGAGCACCTCGCCGGTCGCACTCCGGTAGGATCGTTCGACGCTCAGCCCTTCGCCGCCCGTTGGGTATCGACCGTCGGCGGCAACACCTTCGCTCGACAGGACCAAGAAGACGCGCCCCTCCGTGTTCCCCTTGTCGACGAGGATGTCGACTGAACCGTACTCACTGGCTCGCTCAATGGACCACGTACGGTCGCTCCCCTTCGATGCGCTCTCGATCGGCGAGATCTTCCGCCCGTCGAGCTCGAGGCTCGGCACGGGAAACGCTTTCGAGACCTCGCCCAAGTACTTCCCAAGACCCGTAATGCCCCACACCAACTCCTGAGTGGTGTACCATGAGCTCGACTGCGCCTGCAGGCCGTCCGCAACGAGGCGAGCCAGCGGTTCGCCGGCTGGATCGTCCCCAAAGAGGTCTGCATAGATGCTCAGCGCCAACCCGCGGCGACGCCGGTCCGAGTAAAACGACCACCCATTGCGACGAGTGTTCGTGATGGGCGAGAGATCGGGCGACCTGAGGTCGCGCTCGTAGCGACGGTCTCCAGCGAGGAACAGGCCGGCCTTCAGCAGGAGAGTCGCCTCCTTGTCTTCGCCCTCCGAGAGGGCGTACGAGCTCCTCCGCGCGTCGACCTCGATCAGGCCCTGCATGCGCCCCTTGCGTCCTCGTCCCGCCGCAGCCAACACGAAATGCGCATAGGGCTCCCCCGCTCGGTAGTCGTATTCACTCCAATCGGCGGGTCGCCGATCGAGTATCTCCCCCAGCCAGTCGAGTGCATCGTTGAGACGGGCTTCCGGGACCGCGTAGTTGAGCTTCTTCGCGTCCAGCAAGAAGTGGGTGGCGTAGGCCGACGCCCAGAACGAAGGTTCGTTCCCACCCGGCCAATACGCGAAACCTCCCGACGGCGTCTGCATCGAGAACACGCGGCGAATGCCCGCTTGCACCATGCTCTCGATGCCACCCTTTGCGACCAATGACGGGTCGATGTTGCCCACAAGACGCCCGACATAGAGAAGCGGACGCGCCGAAGAGGTCGTCTGTTCGATGCAACCGTAAGGGTAGCGAACAAGATACTTCAGGTGATCGAACGCCTGCCCGTACGGATTCGAGGTCACCCAGAACGTCGTCCGCTCGGTCGTCGGAAGCCAGCCGCTCAGCTCCGGCTTGAGCTTCGTGCGTCCGGGCGCAAGCTCGAGGAGCTTCACTCGACGGGTCGCCGGCGTTGCGGGAATGAAAGGGACCTCGGCCGACTCGCCGAACACACCGTCCTTGAGTCCGTGGGCGGAGGCTTCGACTCGTACCGTCGCCGCACCCACCGCGCGGTTGGCCTTGATGACGAAGACCGCCCTCGCGCTCTTTCCGTCCTCGAGCTCGAGGACACGGTTGGGAGCGTCGAGAAACGAAATCACGGGATCGTTCTTCGAGTCACCATCGTCCTTGGCCAGATTCCCCCCAAGATCGAGGGGCTTCACGGTCATCGCCACGTCGATCTTCCGCTTGGCACCCGATGCGTTCGTTATCGAGACCGGGATCTGCATTCGATCGCCGTAGACCATGAACCGCGGCAATGTAGACTGAACGATGATGGGATCGCGAACCGTCACCGGTTTCGACGCCACACCAATCCGCTTCCTACCGACCGCGACCGCCATCACCCGCAAACGGCCCCGATACTCCGGAATGTCCAGCGCGACGCGAAGCTTGCCGCTGTCGGGAACCCGCAGGATGCCTGACCAGAGCGCGACCGGCTTTACCGGTTGAGCCCGATCCAAGCCGTCGGGAGGCCCATCGCCTCCCGGATTTCCGGAAGTCCCCCCCGCGGGCAGCAACATGTTCCATCCGATCGTTTCGAAGGTCGCAACGCCGAGCCCTCGTTTCGCGAAGAGATCATCAAGCGGATTGGGACTCTTGAAACGCGTGAGAGAAAGAATGCCTTCGTCGACGGCCGCAACCGTTACGTACGTAGGCTCGTCGAGGGGTCCGGTGACCAACTCAATGTCGAGCTTCGACTGCGACCGCGAGATCTCGGGGACCGCGATGGTCAGCTCGCGCAGGAAGGGCTTCGGAACCACCCGCACTGAACGTACGCCGAACGCCCGGTGGGGCACGAAACTCTCGGGCGAGTCGGCGTGCGGATCTTTGAGGCAAAACACGCTGACGTATGCGTTGGGCACAAAGGCATCGAGCGAGAAGCGCCACTTCACGGGGCCCGGCACGATGTCGAGCCACTCCTTGCGCAGCACTTGATCCGTCTCGAGCGTAACGAGGGCGCGCCCGGAAAACGGTGCGTCGAAGCTCAACGTCGCCTCTTGATTGAGCTCGACCGCCTCCGGCAGTTGAAGCTCGATCGGGGTTGGCTTGAGAGGGCGCGGCGTCTTGTCTTGCTCCGACTCCGAATACCACCATGCATATCCGGCCTCTCCCTCGAGGATGAGATCCGACTGAACCCCGGCCGACGTCGCGCGCACGACATAGGCTGTCGCCACGGAGCCCACCTGGATATCCGCCGAGAACCGTCCGCCGGTCACCTTGACCGTCTGCGTGCCATCCGAGCTTAGCCGTGAGAATTCGCGATAGGTCCAGGAACCTGATTCTCGCTCGTAGATCCAATCGTGCTCCTGTTCGACGCGCAAGAACTCGATGTTCACTTCCTTGACCGCGGTCGCGACGATCTCGCCGTTCCAGTCAACCACAACGCCCTTGACGTCGATCTTGTCCCCAGGATTTGGATGATCGGTCGACGCCGCGACCCCAAGATAGAACTCGGCAGGATGAACCAGTGCACTCGCCTTACCAACCGTCGACCGCCCGCCGCCGCCTTCAAAGACCGCGACGTCGGCGACCACGCGGGCGGTGCTGCCAAACCCACCGCGCGCAGACAGCGTTGGACACTCAAGCGTCGCTCGTCCATGCGCATCGAGAGCGCCTTGGACCGACCCGAGCGGAATGGCACCCGGCAATCGCTCATGCCAAATGCCGTAGGCAAACTCCCCGTTCTTCTTCGGTCGGAACCGGTCGCTCTCGAGACGACACGACAACTCGACGCGGCTTCCCTCGGCCGAACCGCCGAACAGATACTCCGCGCCCACCGTGAAGCTCGAGCTCCCCGAAAGGAGAACCGGGTCGGTCACGGGCTCGACCTCGACCTTCATGCGCTCGGGAACGAAAGCTTCAACGTTGAGCGAGTCGTAGCCGATGCGCGTATCCGCCACCTGAACCGCCACCCCATACCGCCCGGTGTCCGCAAACGCCTCGAACTCGACGTCGGCGTTCACCATCCCGGCCTCGTTGGTCGTCAGCGAATATTTCTTCGCAACTTTTCCGCGCGGATCGATGATTTGGAGCTCGACCGGCATGCCGGTCCTAGGTGCCACGTCGGTGCTGTTGCGAAGCACTGCGACGAGATGAGCGACATCGCCCGGTCGATAAACGCCGCGATCGGTATAGAGCGCCGCCTGATAGGGTGAATCAGGGCGCGTGTACGACAGGCCCGCCGTCTCCGCCTCATCGGCACGGATCTCGAGGGTCTCGAAGGGAAGGTAGGTGAGATCTTCGCCGAGCGTCGCGATGATCGCGAAAGGCGCGCTTTGATCCACGGCGTCGGGCTCCAGCCCCCTCAAGGCACAGTATCCGAGCAAGTCGGTCGCGCACCTCGAAATGGCGCGCCCACTCCGCGCGATCATCTTTACACGCGATCCGGTCACGGGCCGATTCTTGTGAATGTCGATCACGAAGACACCCACCGCGTTGTCGGCGGCTTGGCGCTTGGCGACCAGGTTCAAGTCGGTGATGAGGAGGCGTGAACGAACGGTCTTTGAAGGAATCGAAAGCTCAAGCTGGAGTACACCTCGACCGATCTCCGGCAAAACGTCCGCAACCGAGAACCAGCTCGTCGTCGAGACATCTGGCTTTCCGCTCACCTTCAGCGCGTGGTCCAGAATCAGCGTCGAGTTCCGTTCATCGGCGGTCTCCTCTTCGGCGCTCATCCAAAACGCCAGATTCTCGGGCGGGATGCGTCGCACACGCAATCGGACCTCGCTCACATTGCGATGGCGAATGCCCAAGCTTTGCCACGCGCTCTTCGGAAGATATCGACCCTGAGCCAAGAAGCCGATGTCCGGGCTTCGGGCTGGAACCGAAAAGCTCGCCACATAGTCAGACGCAAGCGTGCCCCCATCTACGGAACGGGCATTGGCGTCGATTCGAAGCGCGTAGCTCCCACGCTTGAAGTCACCAAGGATCCGGAAACCACCGCGCGTCGGCGTCAGGCTCCATTTGACGTCGGGTGTAAAATGAATGCTCTCGCGCGCATCACTCTCTTCAAGGACACACCGCGGCGAGACCTGGTAACTTTCGCCGCTCTGGGAGTCCCAGTAGTACATCGATTCTTCGCCCGCCGCATGGTCGCGGCACACCACCTGAAGGTAGAAGCCATGGCCTCCCTCCTGCAGACCGGAGGCGAGGATCTCGATCGGCTTGCCTTGGGGAATCGCGACCACCGCGAAGCCGGCGGGGGCCGTGACTTGCGCGCCGGTGCTGCCTTTGACGCCCGGATCTTGATCGAAACGGAGCTCGACTCCGGGGCCGATCTTCGCGTGGCTGATCGTCGCTCGAGCGACATTCGCGCTATCGGTCTTTTCGTAGGTGACCGTCTTCGCAGGCAGCCCACCAACGGTCCACGTCCCAAAGCGCCCAATGCTCGCGGCATCGACCGGAGCCGAGTACACCAGGCCGACCTCAACCCGCTTCCGCTTCAGATCAACCGCCTTGATACTCGCCCTCGCCAGCGCGAATGAGGGCGTCGAAAACTCATACGTCCAATCCGACGACCCGCCCTTGACGACGCCCGACGTCGTCTCGACCGCCTCAAGGACCACGCGGTAGTCGGCGCCCGCGGCAAATCCAGCCTGGGGCACAAACTCCAACGTCGAAGGCCCCGCGAAGCGAAGGTGTCCTGCGACTTCGGGGCTGAGGACCAGCCGTGTTGCACCGAGCGGGGCATCGGCCTGATGGACCACGGCAGCTGAGAACTCGACCACGATGCGCGACGGCGCAACGCCCTCGTCCCCCACCGCCCGGATCACCGGATAGACGGCCTGAGCAGAACCTGCGGTCGGAGTGGCGTTGTCATCTCGAGCCGTCGGCCCCACCGAACGCGAGTCCTCTCCAGCGGAGGGCAGAGCGCTCGCACCTCCGGCATCGGCCTCTGACGGCGCTTGAGACCCGACGTCGCCATCCTTTCCGCACCCTGGGTGAACGCCCCCTGCGCCCAGCAAAGAAACCCACAAGACCAAGCGCGCGCCGGGGCACGGCGTGCGCCGGGACACCGCGCGCGCGCGATGATCATCGAGCCCGGGCCCGCCTGAATGTGCGCCGGATTCATGGGCGCGGTCGAAAGCGTGAGGTGTCTTGGGATTCGATATCATGACAAAGCGTCCTTGGAGCCACGGTCTACGAAAAACCTAAACGCAGACTCGATCGCGAACTCTTTCCTTGAGTCAGCGCGATGGCCTCATGGACGCGATATCACACTCTCGGTCCAGGCAGCAGTCGTGGGAGCACAGAGGGAGCCTCCCGCACGCTCGACCGTCGTTCGCTCACGGCCTGCGCAGGCGCGAATCCCAGCCATCCGCATGCGATCCGCATGCGGTTGGGATGCGATCCGCATGCGGAACCGACGCCGGAGTGGATGCGGAGGCGCCGCGGATTGGGTCAGACTTGGTTCCGATTCAATAGCCGCCGGTCGCCCCGCCTGCGCCACCGTCTCCGCTCGACCGATCGACGCGACCGGTTCCGGCCGCCGTTGCCGGTGGCCGTGCCGTGCGGCGTGAGCCCTCCGTCTCGTGGCGACCGAAGTTCTTCAGAAGATCGGCCTTCCCGAAATCGGCATCTTCACGGCTATACACGGGCTTCGGATGGTAACCCGTATCCATCCGAATGGCGTCGCACGGACAGGCTTCGACGCAGAGCCCGCAGACGACACATCGAAGCTCATCGATCTCGAACACGACGGGATACTTTTCGATCGACGGGTCTTCGCTCTCCCCCGCCACGATGTGGATGCATCGGGCTGGGCAGGCGGTCTGGCACATGTAGCACGCAACACACCGAGAAGTACCGTCCTCGCGTGGTACCAGCCGGTGCATTCCTCGAAAGCGCTCCGGGTACTCGACCTTCTGATCGGGATACTGGATCGTCTGGGTGTACTTCTCTTTCCCTATGAGATTCTTGAAGAAATGGCGAATCGTCGTCTTCAGCCCAGCGGCAATCGCCGGTACATAAAGACGATCGGCCGTCGTCGGTTCGTGACCGACCTCAGTCACGCCCTCCTCGTTCGGCTTGCTCCCGTGAATGTCCAGCACCTTGCTCATATCAACAACACCACTGCCGCCGTAAGCACCAGGTTGGCAAGCGACAGCGGAAGAAGCCGCCGCCACCCGAGCGTCATCACCTGGTCGTAGCGGAACCTCGGCAGCGTCCACCGAAGCATCAACTGGAGCCAGCAGAGGAATATCAGCTTGAACAGGAACGCGCCCACCCGAAGGCCAGCCCCGACCCATTCGCCGGTATAAAGCTGACCGCCCCACGGGAAATGGAACCCCGTCCCAACGATCGTGGTTCCGGCGGCGTTCACGAACTCAACACCGTCCATGAGATAGGGCACCTGCCAACCGCCGAAAAACAGCGTCGTCAACAACCCCGCGACCACCGTGATCTCGATGTACTCCGCCATGAAGAACATCCCGAACTTCATCCCCGAATATTCGACGAAGTACCCGACGATCTCCGACTCCCCTTCCGCCATGTCGAACGGGATGCGCTTGTTCTCGGCGATCGCGGCCGTGAAGAAGATGATGAACGAAAGAGGCTGCACGAAGACGCCCCAACGCGGCAACCACCCGCCAATGAGCTCACCCTGAGCGACAACCATCGCACTCGGCTCGAGCGTCCCGAAGATCAGCACCAGACCCAAGACCGAGAGCCCCATCGTCACTTCGTAGGAAATCATCTGGGCCGAGGCACGAAGGCCACCGAGCAAGGCAAACTTGCTCGCCGACGCATAGCCGGCCAGCGTGACGCCAAAGACCGCGATCGAGCTGATCGCGAACACCACCAAGATTCCGGCGTCCATCCGCGCGACCTGAAGACGGTGAACCTCCCCGCCGACCGTGATGTCAGGACCGAACGGCACGACCGCGAAGGTCATGAGCGCAGGAAAGAGCGCGATGAAGGGCGCCACGTTGTAGAGAAACCGGTCCGCGTGGATGTTGATCGTGTCTTCTTTGGTGATCAGCTTGATGACATCCGCAATGGGATGAAACAGCCCGAAGGCTCGTATCTCTCGGCCGAATAGGGTGAGAGCAGCCCGGTTCGGCCCAATGCGGTCCTGAATCATCGCGGACTGGCGTCGCTCCGCCCAGGTCAAAGGTCCCGCGAGGCCCAAACAGATTGCGAACATGAACGCGATGCGTCCCAAGTCCCAAAGATACGGCGTATAGGCTTCCATCAACGAAGTCTCCCGATCGAACGTACGAACAACAGAAAGCAGCCGCTAGGCATGAGAAGGCGCGGATGATGACCCCGTCGGATGCGACGGCGGACGCTTGCTGCTGCTCATTTGACCAAGCGCATCCTCATCAGCGTCCGGCCCTTGCACGCCGTCCGCAACATCAGCTTCGAGCGAAACGCCAGAAGGTCCGATCTTGAGTGGTTCAACGCCCCTGAGCAGCCCGGTGCGCTTCTTCAGCTCGCCAAACGCGGCGCCAAAGTCACGAATCCGCCAGCGAGCCCCGGCGCCAAGCGCCTCCGCCGTAAACGTCGCGGCCTCGAGGGCCGTCTTGCGCCCCCCGAGCGGTTTCAACGCCCGGTGAATCCGCTGCATGCGCCCCTGAGCGTTCACGAAAGTTCCATCCTGCTCTGCGTAGCTCGCCAGCGGAAGAACGAGCGACGCGGCGCGTGCGCTTTCCGTCCAATTGGACGCGAAGCAGATGACTTTGCTCTCCGCGAGCGCGGCCGTCCACGCCGAGACATCCGCCGAATCACCGGCCGAATAGTCGCCTCCGACCATGATCAGCGCCCGGACACGCTTCTCCTCAAGTCCGCGACGGAGGAGATCCGGGCCCTCGTCAAAAATGGAGTAAGCCTCGAGGACCAGCTCAGCGCCAGCTCGATTCGGGTTCTTGTCCGCCACGCGAAGAAGATCGTCGCCCTCGCCTTCGGCGCGCCCGAGAATGGCATAGGCATCGACCTGAAGAAGCTGTTCCGCGAGCTCAACAAACGCCGTGATGCCCTCCGTCGTTTGCTGCGCCGAGAGCGCCAACCCAAGCGAACCATCCGTCTCGCCCACGAAGGGTGCGAGCATCTCGGCCACCTTCTGGCGCGCCGCCTCCCACGAAATCGGGCTGTACTCACCCGACGCCATCCGCACGTGGGGCGTCGTGATCTGCGTCTTGGGGTCGTGAATTTCGCGATACGTGAAGCGACCCTCGTCGCACATCCATCCCTGGTTCACCGCATCGTTGTCGCGGGGAACGAGGCGCTGAATCTCGTTCTCATAGTGATCGACGCGCATATTGCAGCCCCGCGCACACCCTGGGCACACGCTGTCTGCTGATTTCAAGAACCACGCCCGCACCTTGAATCGGAAGTCTCGACTCGTCAGCGCGCCGACCGGACAGATGTCGACCACGTTGAGGCTGTAAGGATCTTCGAGCGGACGCCCTGGAAAGACGCCGATGACCGCTCGATCGCCCCGATCGAACTGACCGAGCAACGGGCGGTGGGCGATCTCGTCCATGAATCGAACACATCGCGTACAGTTGATGCACCGCTCTTCATCGAGCATCACCGTCGAGCCGAGCGGCTGAGCCTTCTTCTTGGCCACCTTGAGCCCAGCGAAACGGGATCCAGTGCGATCGTGGGCCATGTAGTAGTCTTGAAGCTTGCACTCACCGGCTTGATCACAGATCGGGCAGTCGATCGGGTGGTTGAGGAGCATGAACTCCATGACGGCTTGTCGAGCCTCGAGCACACGCGGGCTGGCCGTACGCACGACCATGCCATCCCGAACTGGGATCTCGCATGACGGCAGAAGCTTCGGTGCCTTCTCGACCTCGACGAGACACATCCTGCAGTTCGCCGCGACCGAGAGGCGCGGATGCCAGCAGTAATGAGGGATATCGATCCCGGCGTCGATGGCCGCCTTGATGAGACGTGTCCCCGCCTCGACCTCGAGGTCCCGCCCATCGATGTTCACCTTCACCATCGGGCCGAGACCCTCGCCCTAATTCGGACGACTCGCAAGCTCGTTTTACGATCCGGATGCGGCCGAACACCCGAGCCGCCGGGCGTCGATTCGGGCCGCCGCGGTAACGAGCGCGCGAAGCAGCGTCCGGCTGGTTCGATAGAAATCGAGGTCGTGGAGTTCGTGACACATGTGGGCAAGCTCATGGGCAAGAACAGGGAGCAAGGCCCGAGCACCGATCTCAGGGTTCTCGACGCGGGCTAGCCGACGTATGATGCGATGCGCCGTGTTGAACCGGATTTCGCCCATGCGATAGGCCGCCACCGGCCCGAAAGCATTTCGAGAGCATCCGAACCCAAGGTGCGGGAGCGGACCAGGAACGAGCCGCCCGATCGCTTCGCTCACCTCCGGCGTTCCGAGAAATGCCGTCAGGGCGTCCACCAAGGCTCGTAGGCCAGGCGTCACCGAGCGGGGATTGATCGCTCTCTGAAAGAGGGAGTACTCGGCCCGCGGCCCTGACATGAGCCGATCCCGGAGCCGGGACAAGATCGAGGGATGCGCGATGTCCTCGGCCCGTGCGGCCGCGGGCATCTCTTTCATGCCCGACAGTCGACGAAAGATGTCCCGCTCGACCGAGTCGTCGGCCCGCATGATCGGGCCCCCTTCGCCTTCCCACCGCGCCGGACGGTACGAGGTGGCGCGAAACCGATCCGCAGCCTTCAAGGCCACGAGTTCCTCGAAGGTATAGTGGCGCCGACCGCCCCATGCCCGAAAGAGCGGTGAACGCACAGCCGCCCCCGAGAATAGGTCCGTCGACTCCACGAGAAGCCCCTCCGGCGTGGCCGTCCTCAGACCGCGCCTCAAGGCGTCGAGAAGCACCAGGCGCGCAAAGGACTCCTCGGTCGTCTCGAAGTATCGCACCACTCGGTACGCAGCCTCCTGGGCAAGTTTTTGAAGCTCGGCCTGAAACCAAGCGAAGCGTTCATTCTCGACAAAGGCATTTCGGCTCGCGACCAGCTCGAGCCCTTCGGTGTTCACCGCGCCAAAAACGCCACGCGGCCACGGGCGCCCATGAGCGCGCGCAAGCGGAATCTCGCACACGAAGAGGCCCCGATGATACGCCCGAAACTTGGACTCGGCGCGAGAGGGATCGATGGCCGCGACGCCCACCGGACCGCGGACGGCGGTCGCGGTCACCAAAGCCCTCTCGACCTCGGTGAAAGCGCCATCGCGCACTTCGTCGCGAATATAGTCTGCCAATTCACGGCCGAGAGACCGGCCATTCAGTGTCGTCTCGACACCCGAATAGGCCGCATGCACCTCGAAGACCTTGGTGATGCGCGCGACCCGATCTTCTGGCGCGCGAGCGGGCGAGAAGAACACTTCAACCCGCGAGCCGCCACTCCTTGGTACCGGCGCGTCGTCCACGAGGATGGAGACGCCGCCGCTCACCTCCGGCTCGAACTGGATACGAACGCCTTCGCGCCCCAAACGCACCGCCGTAAAGTCGACACGCGAGACCCCGAGGGCAGGGTCGAAGATCGACGCGAAACCAATGCCGAAGCGCCCGATCGCGTCTGCCCCCCGCCGCGTCGAACCCCCAAGCGTCGTCATCGCTTCGATCCCTGCCTCGTCGATGCCCGCGCCTGTGTCGGCCACAACCACACGGTCCGGCGCGACCCGGAGCTCCACCGCCGCGCCTGCCCGCCCTCGACACGCATCCAGTGCATTGGCGTAGAGCTCTCGAAACGCGAGGAAAGGGTCGTCGAACTGATTCGCAGCCAAGACCCGAAGAACCCGGTCCGGGTCGGCGCGATAGAGAGGTCGTCGGCCACTCGACGCCCATGGTCTCGTGGGTCCCGAACCGTCGGACTCTGTATCCCTACGCCCCGACACGTCGATGCGTTCGAAGCCATCACCGACGTGCGCGCCGGGGCCATCGTCCTTCGCGGCCTCCCCCGTGCCGACACCCTCCCGCGTGCCGATACCCTCCCCCATGCCGATCCCCTCCCGCGTGCCATCACCCTCGCCCTTCACGACTTCCTCCGTCGAAGCTCGTGTGCTGCGCGTCCGAGCAAGTCCCATTCAACCTGGCGTGGGTCGGTACCACGTGCGAGATCGGGGTCCGTGGCGAGCATCGCGTCGAGAAGAAGGCGTGCTCGGGGCGAATCGACGGCGGCAATGGCCACGAGACAGCGAACCGTGGGATGATTTCGATTGAGCAGGACGCGGTCGCCGCGTCGAATGAGCAAGCGCCCATCGTAGGCATCACCACTTTCTGAAACCAAGTCGATGAAGCCGATATTCAGCCGGTCGAGATCGAGTCGAACCCCGGATCGGATCACCACTTCAGACGCCAACTCCCGATAGCCCCTGATCCCCGCCGCACGCGCAGCCGCCGTTCGGCCAGCACCCGACCGCGCCGACCAGCCGCGCGCGACGAAGAAATCGATCGGATGTAGAAGGGCACGAGAGAAGACATGCAGCCTGCGCCGCGGCCCCTCAGCGACCGCAAGCGGCACCCCGGCATCCGCTCGGAGCCAGCCCGTTCCGCGTCGAGGTCGAGCCAGCGTCAGCACGAGCATCGCGGCCCCAAGCGCCAGCGTTAGGATCGCAACCGCTCCGGCAAGACTTCGCAGCCAGGGATCTCGTGCGCGCGAGAAAGAGGCGTGCGACGCGGCCGAAGCTTCCTCATGCGAACCCGACGAGGACGATGATAACGAGGACGATGATGGCGACGATGACGACGATGATGGCGATGACGATGATGGCGACGATGGCGATGACGATGATGATGATGATGAGGAGGAGGAGGAGGATAGCGCAGAGTGAATTTCGGGCGCGGACACGCCGACAGGCGAATCTTGGGATGCCGCCCACCGCGGTGCGGAATGCCAAAGCATCACCCCAGCGCCCGACGCCGACACGAGCGCGCCTACCAGCAGGGCTGCCCAGACGCGTCCGTGGGTTCGGTGACGGGTACGATGGGCAAGCGCCGCTTCGCCTGGGCTCCAATTGGGTTCCGCGATCTCTGTGCCATAGTCGGAGCCGTCGACCTCGACAACCTCCGCGCCCTGTCGCTCGAGAAAGTCCTCCAGGTCACGGTAGAGCAACAGAACCGGAAGACCGCGATCGGCGTAGCCACTGATCTCGTCGCGCGTCCTTGGAACGCGCGAGATGGGTACGCGACCCTCGCGTCGAATGACCTCCGCAAGCTCCATCGCTGAGACGAGCCCACCGTCTGCGGTCTCGAAAACCGGCGCATCTCGAATGACGACATCTGGCGTCGTGTCTTCGCCATCCAGGACACGCGACCTCAGCCACTCGAGCGCGGCCCGATCGTTGGCGTCGAGTCCTCGATCCGGAAGAACACCTTCCCTCTGAAATTCGGTAACTCTCTCGCGCAGCACCTGAGCCACGAAAGCTGCAAGCTTTGGGACCTCGCCGCGCGCCATCCGTAAGAGCGCGTCAAACGCCGAATCACGTCGAACGGCGTTGCGCGACAACGTCGGCGCCAGACCGGGCGAATCAAGAATAAACGAGACCTCTGGCCCGAGGAGCGACGCATCCGTCTCGAGCACGATTCCACCGCCCATCAGAATGTGCACGGGCTCAGCAAGGATGCCGAGGGTGCCTCGGCCTTCGGCGCCTTCGAAGCCGTGGACATAGCGCGAAGGCATCGAAGCCACACGATTCACGGCCGTGCCATTGACGAACAGCGGGATGGACAAGCTCCCGCATCGTTCTTCCACGAGCGCCGAGACCCGTGCCGTCAAGGCCTCCGCCTCAACCCGGGTGCACTTCTTGTAGATGCGGACGGTTGTCCCGCATGACGCGGGCGGATCGATCTCGTCGATTGTGCCCGAACCATCTTCGGCGAACGTCAACCGGTGCGCCTTGTCGTTCGCGCAGGTCTCCACCACCATACGCGTGATGCCAAGCGCATAGGGCGACAGCTTCCCCACCCCGAAGCGTCCACGATCACGCGTCGGATCTTTCTCCGAGTAGCCAATCGTCAGATAGCCCTCGATCTCACGCTCGCCCATGCCTCGGCCGTCGTCACGGACCGACAGCCGCATGAGTTCGCGCCCGCGATCGTACGCGACGTCGACATCGATTCGCATGGCGCCCGCATCGGCCGCGTTCTGGATGAGCTCCCGAACGCAAAGGAGAGGCTCCGGGAACTGCTCGGTCAGAGCTTCGAGCAAACCGCGGATGTCGACCGAAAACGACTGTCGTTCGCCGCCACCGCTCACGTTGCCCGACTGTAGTCGATTTCCGACCGCCTCGGCGAGGCTCAGCGAAGGAGCAAGAGAAGAACCGCGATCACGAGGAAGATCGGGAGTACGAGGAAGGCGGCCACGCGAGGAAACCATACAGGCACGACCCGCCCCACGTGGTCGAAGTCATCGACTGCGTCCCGCAACGCGGCGTCACGACGCGGTGGGAGTGGCGGAATGGACAGCACCGCTTCCCTGGAGGCGCTGGCGCTGGGGGACGCACTGGCCCCCGACCACTGAGGCCGGGTGGACAAGACGCCATCCTCGGTCCACGTAACGCCTTCGAGATGATCCGCGTCCACGACCGGCCCCTCGAGCGACTCGTCCGGTTCCAGGCGCTGATCTGCAAGCCAGTGGAGAACAGCGCGGCCACCAAGCGCCGCGGTCGATCGAAATGACTCTGTCTCCCGAAGGGCATCAGCCATCGCGGCCGCATCCGGAAACCGATCGTCCGGGTCGCACGCAAGACCGCGCAGTAAGATGGGCTCGATGTCATCGGGAATTCGGCTGCGCAGAGTCGGCGTCAACTCGGGGGGATCGAACGTTGTCCGCAAGAGCTCGCGTACCGAGTCGAGGGCCGGCCACGGATGGTGGCCCGTCAAGACCTCGAACATGATCGCGCTCGCCGAGAACACGTCGGCACGCGCGTCGATGAACTCGGCGCGACGATGTTCCGGCGCCATGTAGCGCGCCGTGCCAATCACGCGCCCCGGCAGGGTGATTGCCGGTCCGAACACGTCTTTGGCGATCCCAAAATCGATGATCACGGGTCGCCCATCCTCAGCGATGATGACATTCGCTGGCGTCACGTCACGGTGAAGCATCGGACGCGGCGAACCGCCTTCATCGCGAACCGAGTGCATCGCCGCCAAGCCATCAAAGATGCCCACCCCGATATGGAGGGCGGCCGGCAACGACGGCGGTTTGTGCGCGCGGAAAATGGGCTCCAGAAGACGGTGAAGACTTCGACCTCGCACGAAGTCCATGCAGATGTAGTGACATTCGCCCACGCGCCCGAACTCGACGAAGCGCACCAAGTTCGGGTGCTCAAGCCGGGAGGCGACCTGCGCCTCCAGCACGAACCTCCGGAGGTACTCCTCTTCGTGGGCAAGGTCGGGTCGGATACGTTTCAAGACCATCTTGCGATGGCTCGGATCATCGAGGCGCCGCGCAACATAGGCCTCAGCCATCCCGCCTCGTCCGAGAAGCTGCTCAAGCTCGAAAGGCCCAAATACGTTCGCCACGGCGAAACTATATCCGCAATCGCAGGGCTCAAGTGAAGCGTGACTTCGGGCGACTCCAGCTCACTGTAGTCGACCCCGACGCAGGCGATCTGGAGAGGTTGGCCGGCCTCGTCCAAAGTGTACGCAACCACGACAACGTACGAAACTTCGACCGGCTCGAACGCCAAAAGACGCGGAGCCCCGCTGCCCCGTGTCCAGCGACGTGACTGGACCGCGCCCGAGGCCTGCGCTCCTGCGCGGTCGAGGACGTTATCCAGGCGAATCTCCGAGCAATTCGGCCCGCGCTGGCCGTCGAGGACAAGGACTTCAAGAATCTCGGCTCGCCCGGACAAGCCCTGAACGTCAACGTTGAGTGCGCGGTACGCAGAGTTCCCACAATTCGCGGTCCCTGCGAACAGGCCGAGCCACACGACGCCGTACACCCACCGACGCGCTTGATCGCTCGAGGTTCTCGCTGGGTCCATAGGCGACACGGTAGCCGTGCCCCACGATTCGGTCCACACTCTTGGCCGTGATTCCGTGTCTGCTCGCGGCCCTTCTCCTGCCTGCGTCGCCGACGCCGAACACCGGCACCGGTCCCCGTCCCGGTCTCCGTCCGGCCCCCAGTGCAGCGAGCAGTGCTGCGAGCGGCGCAACGAGCGGCGCAACGAGCGGCGCAACGAGCGGTGCTGCGAGCGGTGCTGCGAGCGGTGTCGATGTCGTCGGAGCGCTCGATGAACACGAGCCCACAATCTCCGAGCAAGATCGCGACCTAGACGCGTTCGAAAGCGCTGCGATTCCCGTTGCGGCGATTGGAGACGCAAGCAGACGCCCCACCGACGTCTCGCTCGCGCCCGGTGAGACCATGTTCGTCGAGCTCAGGATCCCCTTGCCCCGTCGCCATCCCTCACGCATGCGACTCCAGCTTCGGACCCTCACCCGAAACGATGCGGTGTCTTTCCTCCAACCGACCGAGCCGATCTTCCTCGCGGTCGATGGCGTCCACCCGAGCAGCCAGGCCTCTCCGCCGACGGAAGTCACCGTGCGTGTCGCCCTTCGGTCGAAGGAAGAGGCTCGCAAAGATAGCGCGATGCGTGGCCGCATCGACGTGCTGTCCCTCGACGGCAAGGCGCGGATCGCACGACGAGACATCACTCTGAACGTCCGGTCGACCGAGCCGCGACGATCCGCACGCCAACATCCAAGGGTCCTCGTGCGGGCCGCACGTGCCTTCGAACAACGTGCGCTCGCGGCGCTCGAGGCCGCCCGCATCGCCGAATCGAGCCCGAGCGCAACCGAAGGCGACCACCCGACACCCGACAAGGCCACGATCGCGCGGTGGATCGACACCGAGGCACAACGATGGGCGGTCCTCCCGATCAACGCAGTCAGCGCAATCAACTCGATCGAACCGAGCAAACCGAGCAAACCGGCCAGCCGATCGAGCGCGGCCAGTCGATCGAGCGCGGCCGACCGCGCGCGCGCGACCAGCCCATTCATCCCGGAGGAGGCCCAAGCACTCGAGGCATTTTTCGCCGCGAGGTTGCGGGCCGATGTCGCCCGGCAGCAACTGCGAGCCCTCGCACGTTACGGGGCGACCGACGAGGCCCGCGCCGCGACCCTCGCGATCGGATCGCTGCCGCCCGCACGACACCTGAGGAACGAGGCCGTCCGCACCGCTCAGCGCCTCCGGCCGCGCGACGCGCTCGAGCACGCTCAAGCCGCGCTCAACGACCTTCGCCTCGACGAAGCGGAGGGTCTGTGCGAAGGCCTAAGAGCGACCGGTCGAATGGGCATCTCCGAGCTCGCCGCAACGCTCGCCCTTCAGGGTGGAATCCTTCATCTTCGGGGCCGAACCGAACAGGCGACTAAAGCGTTCGGGCAGGCGCTGTCGATCGCACCGCATCTGCAGCCCCCGTTCGAGAACGAGCTCTTGAAGTCCGTGTTCGGCGCCGTGCAGCGGGTCGAGCGTCCCGGCCGCCCGATCGCCATTCGCACGGTCAGCGCGCGCATCCGGCAAGAAACTCAACGCGTCGAGATCGTGGTCGAATACCAAGGAGACGACTTTGGCCTCGTGGCCGGTGGCGACGTCCAAGTTTGGGGCACCGGTGGAGCCGCCCACAGCCGCGAGGACGCGCGCGCCCGTCCTGACCATCGCGGTTTCACGGTCGAACTCCCGCTCACGGAAGGGATGCTCAACTATAGCAACCAACTCCTCGTCAAAGCCCACCTTCGAGATATCTCGGGGATCGTGGTGGCGAGCTTTGGCGAACCCACGCCACAACCCGTGCCCACTCTAGACGCTCCTTTCGAGGACGCAACCTCGGCCTCGGCTTCGTCATCGAATGCGATAGCCTGGTGGCTCTGGGCCTTGGTGGGGGGCGTCGTAATCATCGGCGCTGCAGGGGCGGGCGTGATTCTGTCAAACAGGGGCGAGACCCCCGAACACGGAATCGGTCCGATCAACGTGGCCTTCTGACCTGAGACTGTGCGGCGTAGATCGGGCCTGGATGGCTGCCCCGAGTTTGTTCAGGTGGGAGACTTCATGCCGCGACTCTTCGACCGCCAGAATTATGTTCAATCCCCGGAATGTCGACGCGTCGAATCGGCTGGTGCCGATACCGCTTCGACCGAAGTCGCGCATGGAGAGCTTCGAGGTTTGATTCGAGATCTCGCCCATATTCCTCCTTCGTGACTCCGTCCACACCGACCGACGCTGCCTTTCGAGTGGCGCGGTACGGGTTGACCTCGAACAATGGTCCGCAGTAATTCTCGCCAGCTTTGAATAGTACTTGGATAGTTGCAAAGGAGAGAGCAAATGTCAGAACGATCGGTGCAGTCCGTACTCGAGCAGAGCGGTTCGGTCGCGGAACGCTTCCGGCAGGCCCTCGGCTTTTTGGCTGAGAGCGAGACAGACGAGCAGCTTCTCGAAGAACTTGCCGCGAAGGTGCAAGAGGTTCGCGCGGGGAAGGAGGGAGAAGTGGAGTGGGTCTTCCCCAAAGAGCGTCGAGGCGGGATATTGGTCTGCCATCCCCCCCTTGAGAGAAACCCAGCCCAGGGGGTACCAGAATCCTACGCGGCCATTGCGTCCAAGTTCAACGGAATCACGTGTGAATACGGCGGGGGAGGTTGGCTGGGGTTTTGTGGTCTCAACCAGCAAGGTGGCTTGGCCGGCGACGGAGGATGGGAAGCCGAGGCCCTGGAAGAAGGCGAGAACGAAGAGTTGCTGGAGAAGCTGGCGGAACAAGAGCTCACCCCCGATGACATCCAGGGTGCCTTCTACTGTGGCCAGAACTGGATCCTGTTCGATCCTTTCCGGAAGAACAAAAGGAACGAGCCGGCGCTGGCCTTCGTGTCACACGGGGACTGCAAGTGGGAACCGATCAAGAGCGCCGACAACCTGTCCTATGCCGGCGTCTTGCTGAGGCTGCTCGTCTGGGGATTGCTCGGCAAACCCGGCCTGATCGAAGAGATATACTCCTGATCGCCAACCCCAGGTCTAAACCTCGCGGGATGTCGTTGATGCGTTCGAGCGCTGATCTCTAGCTCCGTGAGCGTCGTACCCGACCTCATAGAATGATGCAGGCCTCGTTTGAGTCGCTTAGCGGCCAGCTTTCAGAAGAGCTAGTAGATGGGGTCGATGAGCAGGCTGTCCAGGATGTTGCCGAACTCTGCATCGCTCTCGTCGTTCGCGAGATTGACAAACAGATGGAAGAAGAACTCCCTGTCGTCGTCCGGCACAAGGAGAAAGCGAACCTGCCGGGCGCCTCCACGACAGTCGTAGCGGGCGAATGCGCCCTCGACCCAATTGTCTTGGTAGGTGTCGACACGGTCGAGCCAGCAGTTCGCCGGGGGCTCGGCGCCTGCGAGTCCGCGCTTGGCATTCTGCTGACCAATGTCGTTGGGGCCATCGACGACAAGGACGACGAGCCCTGAGACGTCAACCCTGTCGACCGCGAATCGGGAGAGGTCAGCGGAAGCGATCAGCGTGGGTTGGTCCTCGTAGCTCCGGCCGTCGACTTGATTCCAGGCGGCCGGAATCACCACAGAAATACGACCGGAAGCGTCTTCAATGGCGACGCGACTCGGTGGGGTCGGCGGTGGCGGATGGGGAGCTTCAGGCGAGCTGCTGTCGTCGTCGATTGCTTTGATGGCACGTCCGTTGAATTCTCCGGTCAACACCTGCGCGGTGTCCGGTCGAAACACTTCCAGGCTCATGACAGCGCCTTCGTCGCGACTCCGGATGACATCGCAGTAGTCCTTCATCGAACCATCCGTGCCAACCGGAAGACCTTCGACAGACAAGAGAACATCCCCAGCGACGATACCGGCGTTTGAAGCGGATGAGCCCGACTGCACGGACCAAATCCAGATGCCCGATGCGGATCCGTTTTCCGTTCGAAAGGCGCTTCCATTGATCCCGAGGCTGTCGACGTTCTTGCTCTCGCGGAGTTGCGCGATGATCGGCCGGGCTACTTGCGCGTCGATGGCCAGGTTTATGTCGTGTTCGGAGTTGCCGGCGTAGTTGATGCCGACCACGGCACCGTCTTCGGTGACGAGCGGACCTCCGGAGCTTCCTTCGCGAATGCGGGCGTCGTGTTCGAGGACACCGTCCACTGAAGCCCATGGTGTGCTTACGGACGAGTCGATCTTGGAAACGATGCCGCGGGTCACGGCGAGGGTGGAGTCGGCGAGCGGATAGCCAAGCGCCCACACGTCGACGTTCACGTCCGTGGATTGGCTCGCCCACTCGATCGGTGAGAAACCATCGCCGTCGATCTTGATCACGGCGAGGTCAGAGCATTCTGAAACCCCCAAGACCTTCGCGTTGTGGGACTCGCCGTTGACCAAGACCTCAAGGCTGGCAGCCCCGGTGACGACGTGGTTGTTGGTGACCGCAATTCCGGACTCATCAATGATGAAGCCCGTCCCTGCCCAGGTGTTTAAGACCCCGCCTTTGGCCGGTTCGGCTAGGACGCCACGGCCGATGATCTGGACCACCGAATCTTCGGCCGATTCAACGGAACCACCCCCGCAACCTATCGATAGTGTCAACGCGAGGGTTGGAGCGACTGCGAGCGGTCGGAACCTGTTCGCGATCTTGTTGCCTGGATTTGCACTCATTCTTGTCTCCATCGGCGGCGGGCCTCGTTTCATGCCCGGGACGCAAGTATTGGTTCGGGGCCTTTGCATCCTGCGGACCATCGAAGTCGGCGCAGATTGCTCGCGAAAATCGGAGCCGGAAGTGCGGATGTCCGGAAATCTCCGAACGGTTTCATCCGGACGTCTACGGGCGGATGGAACCGTTGAGTCGCGACGCGGACGCGAGTTGTCCAGCGCACAGCACACCTTCACTTGCCACGGACCATCGAGAGCAGATATGGGGCGGCGTGGCCGAGCAAAGAGGCGTAGCGCCGGAATTCGCGGGCTGCGGACGCCCGGGTTCGCAGACCACGACACTCGTTGCGATCGCCGTCGTGTTGACGACAGGCTTCTTCCTTCGATTGGTCTTCTTCAACGGCGCGCTGGGGAGCGACGATCGGCGCTACGTCCTGTTTGCCGAGCAAATCGTCCGACTGCAGCCTTTCGAAACGCTCGACCACGCCGCGAGCCGACTTCTCTTCCTGGTGCTGATCGGCATTCCTTATGTCGTCGGCGGCCACATCTCCCACGCCGCGCTCGCCAACGTCTTCTACTCACTGATCCTTGACGTCACGGTCACGGTCTTCGCGGCTCGAACTTTCGGTCGCGCCGCCGGGCTGGTGGCCGCCATCCTGATGGCCTTCGGCGGCCTGCACATGGTCTTTGCGAGCACGGTCTTGCCCGACACGCTCAATACGCTGTTCCTGTTCATCGCGGCGGTGCTCGTCTACCGCGCAATCTATCAGCAGCCCGCGCGCCGATGGCTCGTGATTGGGGGTGCGGGCCTCACGGCTGGCCTCGCCTACTCCTGCAAGGACCCCGGCATCCTCTTTTTACCGCCCGCGATCGCCGCCTTGGTGCTGCTGCAGCGTACGCCGCTCCGCACACGGCTAATCGAGACGGGCCTGCTCATCGGGGCCTTCGCCGCCTACATGGCCTTAGAAGGTGTCATCTACCTGCTGTACACTGGAGATTTCTTCTACCGGTCGACCGCGGTCAGCCAGGTGCACAACGCGGGCATTGAGACGCTCGGCCTCGCGGATTTCCTCCGCGAGGATTGGCGGCATATCGAGTTCGCCTGGAGCCAACGTGGGCTCCTCGGCATCCCCGTCTTCTGGGGCGTAGCGGTCATGATCGCAACGCCTTTGCGGGATCGCCGGTTGGTGTACTTCGCTGCGACGGGGCTTCTTTTGGTGTCGTACCTGATGCTCGGCTCCTCGAGCGCCACGCGGCTTCTCCCCCTGCCCGTCCAGCCGCGCTACTTCCTGCCGGCGACACCCTTCGTGGCCGTATGCACGGCCGTGCTCTTCGAAAGCTTCCGCTGGTCGCGCTCGACGGGCATGCGGGTGCTGCTGCCATTGGCGACCCTGGTGTTCGCCCTCTCCATGGCGCTTCCCCCCGCCGCAAAGCTGTCGGGCCGCATGCACAATACGGGCACGATGAAGCAGGTTGCCCTCGTCGCAGAGCTGCTGATCGACTCTGGCCGCGACATCTACGTTGACGAGACGATCTATCGGGAGGCTCTGCACTTCCTGCACGCAAAGCATGCCCATCTGAAACGAATCCCCGTCGCGGGCCCTCTACCGGAGGGCTACCTCATCGTCTATCCCGAGCCCCGCCACCGCGTTCCCGATCTGTCGGACGAACGGCTCTCAAAGATCGCTCGCCTCCCGGTGGCAATGCACGTCTCGCTGGACACCCGCTCGGTGCAGCGCTTCGGCTATCTCGGCTCTTATCGTCCGCAAGCTGCTCTGCTCGTTCACCAGAACTTCGTGACGCCGACGGGGCCCGACCTCCGGATATCCGAGGGAAACTGCAGCCGCCCCGAAGAGCCTTGGGTTCAGTGTCGCATCGTCGTGCAGAACCGAAATCCCGTCTGGGCCGAAGCGAGTGAGCTGGCGTTTGGAACCTCGACGTCCTCGATCAGTGCCTCTGGGCGCACGCAGATCGGGCCGCTCCCCGGCCGCAGTTTCGTCACGGTCGAGATCAACGTGAACCCACCTGACGCCGAGATGCCGATCATCCGCGTGTGGTTGGACCCGGATCGCCGCCTACAACAGGAAGACCGCAGCAACAACGAAGCCATCTACGAGGGCGGGCGCTGGCAGACACTCAGCAGTCGGGAAAATTCCAACTCCTAGGAACAAGACAATGGAGGCATCCACAGACATCTCCGTCGTCATTCCGTGCCTCAATGAAGAGGCCACCGTAGGTCGCGTGGTCGAGAAGACGCTCGCTGCGCTGAAGGGTACGGGCCTCACTCACGAGGTGGTGGTGGCGGACAACGGCTCCACCGACGCCTCCCGGGCTCGTGCTGCAGACGTTGGTGCGCGCGTTGTCGACGCAAGCCACATCAGGGGCGCGGGGGCCGCAACTCGAATCGGTGCCTCCGCGGCACGCGGTCGATGGATCGTACTCATCGACGCCGACGAGGAGCATGACCCCGGCGAGATTCTGAAGCTAATCGAGCCGCTTCGAGCCGGTGATGCAGAGCTCGTCCTCGGGAGCCGATACAAGGGAGAGTTCCTGATGGGAGCCAGCTCGTTCTGGAACCGCGCTCTCGGTACGCCGGTACTGACGGCCCTCTTGAACCATTTTTTCGGAACCAAGATTACGGACTGCAACACCGGATTCCGAGCGATGACTCGGGAGTCCTTCGAGCGGATATCTTTCCGAGAGAACGGCTTTGAGTTCTGCTCAGAGATGATCGCCAGGGCTGCGATGGCCGATGTCGGCATCACCGAAGTCCCCATCACGCAGCACCCAGGTCCAGAGGCGAGAGTGCCCCACCTCCGCAGATGGAGAGACGGATGGCGTCACCTGAAGATCATTCTCCTATACGCCCCAGATCGAGTGCTCCTTCGTCCGGGCTTGATGCTCCTGGCCCTCGGGCTCCTGCTCTTCGTACCGCAGATCGGCGGTCGGGTGGAGTGGGGCCCCATCATCATGGACATCCACCTCATGATCCTGGGCGCGCTGTTCCTCACGATGGGCCTTGAGATGAGCGGTTCCGCGGTGATCTGCGCGAGCCTTGCCCAGGAACCGGTCGTGCCCTCCGGTCGTCTGTCGAGAAAGCTTGGCCGCTTCTTTCACCTCGAACGCGCCCTCCTGATGGCCGCGGCGCTGTTCTTCGTCGGCCTGGCCGTCGATGTTGTGGTTGTAGGCATCAGCGCAGCCCAAGGCTTCCAAGGACTCGCTGAACCCCGCCTCGCTCTGGTGGGAACGGTTGGCATGGGACTCGCCGTCCAGCTCGCTGTACATTCTTTCGTCAATGCAGTGATCCTTCAGCACCGGCAGGCCACTTCAAACGAATACCGCCGCGACTAACAGACCCGATATGCCGCCCAACCTGCGGCCTACGTGCCGTTGTCGGTCTGCTCCCGATCGGCACCGCAGCGGTGTCGCAGCGGTGTCGCACTACGCAAGCTAGTTTGCGCAAAAGGTAGAGTAGCTCGGTCGCACAACCCAGTTGTAGTCTTCGAGCAAACTGCGAAGCTCAGTGCATGTGCCGGCATCGAGTTGAGGTCCGGCGTTCAACGCCAGATTGCGCTCGATCGAGATATCGTAGTTCGCCCTGTTCGCATACAGATCGTGGATGATTCGAGCGAGACTGATCGCGTCCAAGGTGATTGCCAAGTCGAGCCTCCGAAGGCGGTAGAGTCCGAGGAATGCGCCTTCTTCGTAATGTGGTTGAGACAAGCCAGCGAGGGTCAGTCGTTCAAGATTGACGAGGCGGCTGAGCTGACTAGGCACCACGCCCGCCAGGTTGTTGCCGCTCAGATCGAGATGAACAAGCGCATGTAGTTGACCGATCTCCCGTGGAATGGAGCCGCTGAGCTGGTTGTCCGCAAGTTCGAGGAAGCGTAGTCCCTGCAGCGACCCAAGGCTGGCTGGAATCTCGCCCGTGAGATGGTTCCCTCTCAGTCGGAGGACCTCCAGTTCGGTCAGTGCACCGAGCGCTTCGGGTATGTTTCCGCTCAGGCCGGTCCGGCTCAGATCCATGCGCCGCAGCCTCGTCAGCCGTCCGAACTCCGGCGGGATCGTGCTCGCGAGCGTGTTGTCTTCAATCGTGAGGGTCTCAAGTTGAGTCAGCTGACTCAGCGTGGCGGGCAGGTGGCCCGTGAGTGCATTGTTTTGAAGTGCGAGGTGCTTGAGGGAAAGGAGACCTCCGAGGCTATCGGGGATCGTTCCGGTGAGATGATTGTTGCTGAGGGTCAAAGTCTGCAGCTTGGTCAGTTCTCCCAACGTGCCCGGGATATCGCCGGACAGCCCGCTTCGGTGAAGCGCGAGAACTTCCAGTTCCGTCAGATGCGAGACGTCGGGCGACAGGCTGCCGCTGAGAGCGTTGTGGCTCAACGCAAGACGTCGAAGCGTGGTCAGACTCCATAGGTCGTTGGGAATTTCGCCCGTCAATGCGTTGCCGGCGAGTGACAGGGACTCGATCTCTCCAAGTTGGCGAATGCTCGGTGGAATACCGCCAGAGAAGTCGTTTGCCTCGAGCGATAGGTGTTTGAGGTGAGGCAGGCCGAAAATCCAGGCGGGGACCGGCCCATCGAGTTCGTTGGCGGCCATGGACAGGTGTTCCAGACTTGTGAGCGCCGCAAGGTTTGGCGGCTCTCCGGTGAAGTTGTTTCCATCTAGGATGAGCACACGGAGTCTAGTCAAACGCGCGATCCAGGTTGGAATCGAGCGGAAGATGCGATCGTAGTTGAGAAATCGCATTTCTTGCAGGTTCTGCCATTCGGCGATGCGTTCGTCGGCGTACACGAACGCCCATGGAACCGCCAGATCGAGCCCGGTGATGCCATCGACGTCGTCCGTGGTGAGCATGAAATAGCGTCTCGCCGCATCTGTGAGCGAGACGGTGTTGCCCACTATGACCGAGCTCATGTCGGCGGGAATGTTCGAGGTTGGACTCCATAGGAGTGGAGCACCTGACTTCTCGACTGCAATGGTCGCGGGCGTCGAACAGCCACTGCAGTCGACTTCGATGAGTGGCAAAGGCCGACCAGGATCCGGCTGAGGTCCCCCGTCGCGTGGGCTGCCCGCGTCGATGGGGCCACCGGTGGTCGCATCGAGCGCCGGGGCGATGTCCGCGTCAGTGGGGCCACCTGCGGTCGCATCGAGCACCGGGGCGATGTCCGCGTCGGCGGGGCCGCCTGCGGTCGCATCGAGCACCGGGGCGATGTCCGCGTCGGCGGGGCCACCTGTGGTCGCATCGAGGACCGGGGCGATGTCCGCGTCGGCGGGACCGCCTGTGGTTGCATCGAGCTCCGGGGTGATGTCCGCGTCAGTGGCGCCCGCTGCGCTCGCATCGAACTCCGGGTTGCTGCCTGCGTCATGGCGTTCGTGGTTGCCGCTGTCGGCCGCAGAGCTGTAGCTCGCGTCGCCCACTGCATCCAATCCGGAGGAGCGATCCGCGCAGCCAATGATTGCAGGACAAGTTACGCCTAGAATGCCAAGTAGACATGCTTGGAACGCTCGTGGATGTCGCATTCTCGATCTCCGTGGTTCTTTCATGGCGCACTAGTTCGTGCAGTAGATTTGAAGTTCCACGATGGCAGGCCCCATGTTGAGGCCGACATTTGCATAGGTCGGCTCGTCCGGCGGGACATAGCTGCAGGATAGCGACCGCCTAGGCAGCTGGCCGATGACTTCGAACCCATAGCGTCCTGGCGCGGGCAGTGGAACCGTCGTCCAGCCGTCCGCTTCGGTTATCGTATCCAGAATCGGAATACCGTGGCGCGAGACCTCGATGCGGACGCCAGGTATTGGCGGAACGTATCCCCCTCGCGGACCCGTGAAGGTGAAGTCGACAGAGCAAGGACGCTCGGCTACGATGCGCGAAGACGCCAGCGGTCCCGTCGTCGAGAGCCTCGCGGCGCCACCTCGTGCAGCCTTTGCGAAGGTGCCTTCGGGGTCGTGGATATTCTCACCGCAAGATATGACGATCAATATGACGATCAGAACGAACGCAAAAGGCATCAAACGTGATGACCGGCTGCGCCAACGGTTCGCCATCCATTCAGTGTAGCGTCTGCGGTCTTGCGCCGCGAGATGTGTCCGTGTGGGATTGGGCGCGGTCTTGTGGCCGATCATGCGCGGAGCCAAGCTTTGATCTCGGGGCGAGAGAGCGCGATGATCTCGGCCGCCAGGAGGGCCGCGTTTCCTGCGCCCGAGCTTCCGATCGCGACCGTTCCCACGGGCACGCCTTTGGGCATTCTGCACGGTGCAACTCCAGGCCCCCGGCACTCATTTGCTCGAGCTCCTGGACTGTCCCCGCTTCAGCGGCAGGGGTCGACAGAAGTGCTCGCGGTTGCCGACGGCCAGCCCTGGTCACTGAGCAGGCCGACGGCCGTCAAACCGCCTGCAGGCGCTGTGGTAGGCCGTTCGTGCTGCCGGGACGAAGCGCGTAGGAAGAGCGTCTGAACCGCCCCGGCTTTCCCGGAGACTCAATTGACGAAGGGATTGAGCCATGGGGAGACGGAGCAAGTTTTCACCGGAGGTCCGTGATCGGGCCGTCCGGCTGGTCCTTGAGAACGAGGATGCCCACGATCCGTGGATGTTTGGGAAGCTTCGGGAAAAGGGGCTGCCGATGTCTGACGCTTCGATCGACGAGCCGTCGAGCGCGAAGCTGACGTGTCCGTTCTCGGCGCGCATGACGAGCTGGCTGCCACTGTCTGCATCCGAGAAGGTCACGGCGATGCCGTCGGCGTCCTTCGCCAACGAGATGGCGCCGTCTTTGAGCCAGTCGTAGTTGCACGACAGTCGTGGGTTCGCGCTGACCTCGCAGGCGAGGTACCCGCTTGGGTCGATGAGACTCAGCGGCTTGTTGAGAACATAACTGTAGCCGTTCAGACTCTGCGCGTTCGCCGGGTCGGCAATGATGGGGTCGACGCTCAAGAATCGCCCGAGGCCGGGGTCGTAGACGCGGCCGTTGAGGTGGATCAGTCTGTGCGCATCGAGATGTTCTTGCCCCGTGAAGCCTCGGGTCGTCGCCGTGCTTTCGTAGTATGCTTAGAGCCGTCCACTGCCGTTCTCCCACTGTCCACTTCTCGGAAGGCCAAAGAGGTCATAGCCGTGGATTTCTACGACCTCGCCCTGACGCGAGACACTCGACGACGTCGGGTGGCCACCGTCGTCGGTGTGCGCGTCCGGACGACTGCCGGATTTCCTTCGGGTCGAACGTGGGAGGTCCGATGAGCCTGCTGGGCCTGGAGATCGAAAGCCTTAAAGGGGAAAGCTGCGAGGAAGGAGATCGATGACGCCTCGGGCCAGGATCGGCATGACGCTGGCCAGGTATCTGACGGGGTCGATGCCACAGAGCGCGCACGAGCCCAGGATTGAGAAAAGGATGGCTGCGCTCTGGGCGCCACGCTCGGAGCCGGCGAAGAGAAAGTTCTTCCGCGTCAGGGCGGCGCGCACGTGAAGGCGTTCGACGATGCCGTTGTCGATGGGGACGCGGCCGTGCGAGAGGAACTGACTCAGCGGCACTTGCTGGTTCGAGAAGTCGTTGAGCGCCCGACCGAAGCGTAGTGAAGGGGGTTCGTCGTCCTTAATGGACTCGACCCATTCGAGGAGCTTGGCGAAGATCGGGGCGCTGTGTTCATGTCGAAGTCGCAGGCGCTCTCTTGGCTCCAGGTCTTTCGCTTCCTTCTCGATGCCGTGAAGCGCTTGGTAGGCGTGGTTCGCGATCGCGGCGCGAGGATCTCCGCCGTCGAGGGCCTTCACGAAGTATCGACGAGCGTGCATGTGAGATCCGCACTCGATGATGTCTTCACGCGCAAACGCCTGGTCGAAGACGGTGGCGGCATCAGCCACCGTGTAGCCGGAGCGCAAGCGCAGGAAATCGGCAGGTCCGATCGTGTGACCGTCCGCGAACGTCGCGTGCCCGGAAGGCGCGAACAGATACAACGCCACGTCCTGATCGCCGACGAAGCCCCAAAGAGTGCCCAGCTTCTTGCGGCGCTTCGCACTCTTGCCGTCCCCAGTGAAGAACGCGAGCGACGTGCCATCGAGATGGAGGACCTCGGCTTTGAGCGCCGCGATCTGGAGCGCGCGCCACAGCGGTTGCAGGAGCTCGGCTCCGTAGCCAATCTGCTCCGCGAGCGTCGAGACCGACAGGTCCGCTTCTGCTTCCCACCATCGACGACGAGTCGGGGTTGTCCTTCGCTTCTTCGAAGTCATGGACCAGGATCGTCGCCCGTCTCCTCGTCCCCGATCTCGGAATTTCTCGACGCTCTACCGTACGCTCACACCTGCGTCGGTTCTCCGACTGCTCCGCGGATAGTCGGAGCCGATTGATTGCCCTATCGGCCGCTACGGGACACGTGGGCCACGGAGGCATGAAGACATTAAAGCTGACGTCCGCGTCCCCGATGTAGCCGCACCGAACCTTAGCGTTACCCACAGATCGGTGAATGGGGTCGTCGGAACACGAGTTCGCTCGTCTTCATGCTCAACGGACTGGCTGGAGAACAGCAAAAGATTACACTCAAACCAGGATCGCGACCGAGGAGTTCAGAACAGAGCCACCGAAGAGACCGTGGAGCCGAAACGGCGCCGGCGCTTCACCGCGGCGGAGAAGCTTCGGATTCTCAAAGCGGCCGATGCCGCGGTCTCGAGCGGCAAGCGAGGCGCGCTCGAGGCTCTTCTTCGACGTGAGGCCATCTACAGCTCTCACCTGTCCCACTGGCGCCAGCAGATGGCTGCGCGTGGAACTAATGGGCTCTCGCCGCAGAAGCCCGGCCGCAAGCCGAAACTCGACGACAAGGACGGGCGTCTCTTGGCGCTCTCAAAGCAGAACGCCGAGCTTGAGCGAAAGCTGCGCATCGCGAACGCGCTCATCGGCCTCCAAGAAAAAGCGCACGAAATCTTGGGAATCGCACTTCCCGAGCACGACGAGGAGAGCTGATGGCCATCGTAGAAGAAGCCGAAATCGCTGTGCCTTTGAATGCCGCCTGCGCCGCACTAGGGTTGAGCCGAGCGTCGCTTTATCGTAGTCGACGACCAGCGCTTCCTCGTTCGGCGGAGCGAACAGCCGCACCGAGTCCGCGTCGGCTTGACGAGACCGAGCGTCAGGGCGTGCTCGACACGTTGCATTCTCCTGAGTTCGTTGACCAGCCTCCGCAGGAGGTCTACGCAGCACTTCTTGGCCGCGGCATCTTCCTCGCATCCATCCGCACGATGTATCGCGTGCTCGCCGAGGCCGGAGAGTCGGGCGAACGGCGGCGGCAGAGACTCCCTCATGCGCATGCGAAACCATCGCTGACGGCGACCGCACCGAACCAAGTCTGGACTTGGGACATCACGAAGCTCGCGACGATGGAGAAGGGCGTCTTCTTGATGGCCTACGTCATCATCGATCTCTTCAGCCGCTACGTCGTAGGTTGGATGGTTGCGCGCAAGGAGTGCAAGCACCTTGCGGCGCAACTGTTCGCCGAGAGCATCGCGCGGCACGGCGTCGAACCAGGTCTTCAGGTCCACGCCGACCGCGGCTCCGCGATGAAGAGCGACACGCTTGCCCAGCTTCTCTCTTCACTTGGAGCCAGCCGCAGCTTCAGCCGCCCGCACGTCTCCGACGACAACGCGTTCAGCGAGTCTCAGTTCAAGACGCTCAAGTACCAGTCCGACTACCCAGGCCGCTTCGAAGGCGAGCTGCACGCTCGTGGGTGGCTCCAGCCCTTCTTCGGTTGGCACAACAACGAGCACCACCATTCCGGGCTCGCGCTCTTCACGCCGGCTGATGTGTTTCACGGGCGCGTGGAGGTTGTCCGCGCGGCGCGACAGACTCTATGCAGCCTACGCTGCTCATCCAGAGCGGTTCCCACATTGCGCGCCCTGTGTTCGCCTGGCCCGCGTCGCGGTTCACATCAACCCCCTGACCACCGCGAGCATCGAGCCTTCATTCATCGCTGTCGGCGCCCACCACGTCGGAGCGCAAGGCAGGGCTGGACGTCCGCGGCCTGCCGAGGCCGACGGACCGACAGCTGGGTCGGCGCCTACGGCCGTGGACCTATCAAAGAGCAACCTAGATTGCACGGAGGGACCAACGCTTCAGTAGTTTCCGAGTCGAGCTGTCTCAAGCGCATTGACACGTTCCGCGCAGGCCAGCGAATTCCGTGCGCAGGACACCGAATTCCGTGCGCAGGAGACAGCTTGAGCCCCGGTGCAAGATCACGTGGCCTGGAATGTGGGGGCGTTCCCGGCGCGGCAAGCTTGACATTCAGCTTCAGGCGAGGACGGGGAAGCCCGGGGGCGGGGAATCGGAGCCGGGGATACAAACAGTGGAAAGCAAGCCGGTTTGCCGACCTCCCATCTTTGCCATCCTTACCCTTCACGTGCGCACACGGGGACGTGGCCTTGATCGACGGTTTGGCCAAAGACCAAGAGGACGTAGGATCGCCTGATGCCAAAACGGCCTGGGATTTGGCGCTGCCTCTGCCTTGTGCTCATCGTGGCGCCTCCAAGCCGAAGTGCCAGCTCGTCGCCATCGCCATCGCCATCGCCATCGCCATCGCCATCGCCGCCGCCGTCGATGTCAATGTCGATGTCGATGTCCACCGAGATGAAGACGGGGCATTCGCTCGACAAGGCTTCGCCCGAGCAAGTTCTCGACGACGCGCTCAGGTTCGGCGAGGCGAGAATGGACTTTGGTGAGGACTTCGAGCTCAAAATGCGCACGCTCCAAAGCCAACACCCGCGTCTTGGACGATTCTTCCAGTCGTTGGAGCGGGTGGAGCGCCGGTCTTTTCAGAGGGGGCCGTGGGACGGGGTCGGCGCTGGAACCGAGATACATGTCCACATACAGTACGATGCAACTTTTCATGACGTCGTGTATCGCGTTCGGAAAAGGACTGGCGCGGGCCACCTCATCGAGCAAACAGCGATGTCCCGTGCGTTCGCTCCTCAGCGCTACTGGGTGAGGCCGCGCAGAATGGAGACTCCTGTTCCCGATGAAAGGAGCACCATCGTCCGTGAACTGCCTCCCGAAAACGTACGCTTGGGGAAGGGCGCCACTTACGAGTGTCGTGTCCTTGAAAGGTCTGAGCCGGGGTACGAAGGAGAACTGTGCGGCGTCGGTAACGAGCATAGCGATGTCATGGGCGGGACCGTGGTCACACGCGCGTGGCACTGCCCTGACGCACCGGTTCGTTTTCTCCGCTACACTCGTCTCGAGGAGGACTCGATGCGAGATGGCGAATCGCGGATCTCGTACCGCATGGATCTTCAGGTGACGGACTTGAATGTTCTGCGGTCACTCGATGGGAGCGACGTACCATGCTACAAAGTCATCGTCCGAGGTTTCACTCTCGAAGACGGCGGGAAAGAGAAGTCCTTTGAGGTCTCTCAGTATCGCAACGAAGAAATTTTCGGCGGCATCATCGAGGAGACCCGTGTCGATGGCCGGGCCTACCGTAGGTTGCGTATCCATCGAATCGTGGTCGCCCCGCACTGAACCCAGGCTCGGCGCTCGGGCCCAGCGCGGGGGAGAGCGCGGCAGCGTACTCATCGCTCGGCATCGCAGGACGACAAGCGGTTGAGCCGACGGAGATCGGAGCGCTTGAATCGCTACTCGGGCGTGGCGATTGCGGATCCGTCGCGCCCCGCTCTCATCGGAGCCGTGGCGATCTACGTGGCCATGCTGAACTGGTTCGCACGGGTCAAGCGAATGACGCGGCCGAGCGGTCCGACGCGGATTCCGTTGATTGGCGGCCTGCTTGGTGTGGCCACCCTGTTGCTGGAACCAACCGGCGTTGCTCGTTCGACAAACCTATCGCTGACTACTTCCAGGGTGCCCACTCAGTCTCGTAGTACTGGACGAGCACTTGGTTGTTGAGGCGGTTCACTTCGGCGGCGACGGGTTGCATATCGGCCGGAAACGCAAACATCCCCGGGAGCGTCTCGGAGGTCACAAAGGCATACGGCCGATCGTCCACGAGCGGCGAGACGAGCTCCGCCGGTACGTCAAAGGTACGGCGCGCAGCCATGACAAAGCCCCAGACGCCGAAGGACGGCACCGTGGCCTGATAGGGCCGCACGAAGAGGCCCGCGGCCTCCATCGTCTCGGCAATGCACCAAAACGAACGTCGCGCCATCAAGGGCGAGGTCGCCTGCACCACGAGCACACCGTCCGGCGCGAGCGCGCGCGAGGCCAGGCGGTAGAAGCTGGTCGTATACAGCTTCCCAAGTGAGTAACTGTTCGGGTCGGGGAAGTCGGCCACGATGACATCCCAGGCTCCCGGACTCCCGCCCGGATTCCCGCCCGGATTCCCGCCCGCCCTCGCCTCCTCCGTCGTGCGCAGCCAAACCATCGCATCGTCGTTCACGATGTGGACCCGGGGATCTCGCAGGGAGTCTTTGTTTTGCGTGCGAAACAGGACAAGGTCGCGCGCGACTTCGGTCATGGCTGGGTCGAGATCAACGAGGGTCACTTCCTGGACGCCCGGATGCCGAAGGATCTCACGAACGGCCAACCCATCGCCGCCGCCGAGAACAAGCACTCGACGAACAGGCCGCGCCCCCCCAAGGCTTCGCGCCACCGCCATCGCGGGATGAACGAGCGCTTCATGGTAGCGGTGTTCATCGGCGCTGCTGAACTGAAGATGCCCGTTCAGGTAGAGCTGAAAGCCAGTGGCGCCTCGCGTCACGATGATGCGTTGGTACGGCGTCGTCCGCGAGAAGACCACCGGGTCCGCGTAGTACGAATCCTCGGACCATCTCGTCAGGCGATCGCTCATCGAGCACCCGACAAGCAAAATCAGAAGGCACAGAGACGTCTCGGCGCGAAGGAACCAAAGCTGTCGAGGTTGCTCGATGACACGAGCCAAGATGAACGTCGAGAAGAACGCGACCAGGGCATTGATGATGCCCACGACGAACGCCCCGCGCACCAGCCCTAGCTGGGGCACGACGACCAGCGGAAAGGCGAGCGACGCGACCAGTGCCCCGATGTAGTCGACGGTCAAAACGCGCGCGAGGAGATCTTTCAGGTCGTATCGATTCTGGAGGATCCGGGCCAAAAGCGGGATCTCGAGCCCAACCAGAGTGCCGATGACGATCACCAACCCATAGAGAATGACGCGAAAGAACTGTACACGGCCGAACGACATGAACAGGAGCGCCGACGACGCGCCGCCGATCAGCGCCACCGCGATCTCCACCTCGATGAAGCGCGCGACCAGGTTACGGTCGACGAATCGTGAGAGCCAAGCCCCGGCGCCCATCGCGAAGAGATAGACGCCGATAATCGTCGAAAACTGCATCACCGAGTCGCCGAGAACATAGCTCGCCAGCGTGCTCGCCAGGAGCTCATAAAGGATGCCGCACAAGCCGATCACGAAGACGGCGAAGAGCACCGCCGGCCCGCTCAAGTCTTGGCGGCGCGGCGCACGCACTGACGCCAAACCGTCACGACCGTCACGACCGTCACGACCGTCGGAGACGGTCTGGCCGAGGGCATCTGCTTCCCCGATCGCTTCCGTTGAACTCATGTGCACTGACCCAGTCCCTGACTTCGAGCGACCCCTGGCTTCGAGCGACCTCGGCTTCGAGCGACCCGCTTTGAGCTTACGAGCCAATCGCGGAAGCGATGATGATCGAGAGTCCGATCATGATGGAGCCAAGGAGAATGCCGACCGCAACGTTGTCGTCTTCAGCCAGCTCCTTCTTCAGCGAGAAAGGCGCGATACGCTCCATGATCACGAACGCCACCGCGAAAACAGCCACCCCGATCAGTGCGTAGACGACTGAGGCCACCATGTGCCCCGCTTGAGTTTCCATGAACACTACTTGCCACCTCCAATGAAGAAGAAGCCTCCGCCCCCTCGACCTCTAAGACCACTCTGTCCGCCCGACGCAACGCCCTGCCTAGCCGACGGCGGCGCATCCGTTCCGCCGAAGATCATCCCTCTCGTCTCGATCGCCCCGTAACCCAAGACCCCGAGCACACCGACCAACATGTAGAGCCACCGCGCAAACACTCTCGTTCATCCTTCGGAGAAATCGCTCTCCGCCCAGCGCTTCTTCTCGAATGAAAAATGGCGCCACGTCGCAATCAACGGAAAAATCCAGAGAAAGGCCAGCAACGCGACCGGATGCGAGCCGACGAAGACGTCAGAGCGCGCGGTCAACCGAAAGCGTCCGGGCGCCGACCGAGTGCTCCACTCGGGCGCAAAACGAAGGACATACTCCCCAGCCGGCACCTCGCCCAAGAACACCGTCTTGGCGCGTCCGCCCTCCTGCCACGCCTCACCGCCCTGCACACCATGATAAAAGCTCACCTCGACCCCGAAAGGCTCGGAGCGGCCGAGCGTCAGGTCTTCCAGAACGCCGCCCACGTAGAGCCAAGCATTATTGACATCCGACTCCACCCGAATGGCCAAGTTCGCGCGCTCATCGGTCCGGAACGGTTCGGTCGCGATCGGCCTGGCCGATGTCTTCTCGGCGGTGGCCGTGCCGGCGAGCGCCAAGTCAGCCAATGCAACCTCGGCGTCCACCACCAGCCGACCTTCGGACCGAACGGCGAACACGACGGCCAGCAAGGCCGTTGCGAGCGTCAGAAAGACGGCGGTCTTGAATATCGACCGCAGCGTGACGCCATGTGGGTTGGGCTGGCTCGGCGCGATCCCGAGTGGGCGTCCAAGCCTCTTCTTCAAGCCGAAGGCATGCTCGATCTCGCTCTTCGAGAGATAGGTGCCCTTCGAGCAGACGACCTCGTCGGCGGTCAGCTCGACCGAAAGGCTATGCGGCGGCGCGACATAGTCGCGGGTGCTCGCGCGTTCGCCCACCGCAACCTTCCAGTAGAACTCACCCCGCAGATGATCGACGCGCGCCGTCGCGGACTGAAACAGCCGATACGTTCGCCCTTCGTAGCGAACCGAGCGAACACCGGCGCCGAGCGACGCGCCCAGATCGCCCGCATGAATCGGCTCCACGAACGTCCAGTGGCCGTCGCTCATCACCAGCCAACGGTAGCCAACGTCGTCGGCGTGAAGCAGATATTCTTCCCACGAATACCGTACGCCCTCGACCTCGACGCTCCGAACCAAGTGCCCAAACACGGTGTACTTCACACCCATCAAGGTGCCGGTGGAAGAGAGCGGGATCTGCGGTTCGGGACCACGCGCCCGCGCCGACGACAGAAGATAGAGCTCCTGGCCCTTGCTACAATCGAGCAGGGATCCACAGGCGTCGCACGTCACGCGCTGGGACGAATCGGGCGCCTTCAGGCTGACGCCCGCACCGCAGTTCGGGCAATTCATCCCGACCGCCGCCGCAGCAACCCCCGGGGCTCGATGCCTTAGGACTCCGCGATCAAAGAGCGCATCATAGGTGAGCTCTTCCCCAAGAAAGAGGGCCTCGGCGTGATCGCCTTCGCCATAATCGATCGTGCCGAACAGCCGCTTCGGTCCCTGCACGTCGGCATAACGAAAGTGCGCACCGGGCGTAACCTGAACCGGCAGCTCACCGACCGCGGCCACGAAACGAGCCGTCCGCCGCTCCACCACGCGGAGGGTTTGGTTGCCCACCTGAAATGAGGAGCCCACCGAAGCCTGACCAAACGAGGGCAGCCTATCGACGGCTTTGCCAAACGTGAGGTAGATCTTGCCCTGGGCTTCGGCGATCCAGCCCCACTGACCGTCATCGAAGGCCGCGTACCATTCGTTCCATGGCCCTGCGCCATAGTCGAGCTGCAGACAGCCAACGATCGTGAAGCTCTTGCCGCGCGCCCGCCCCGAGATGCCGATCGACAAGGGCGAACCGAGGTCAGCCAGCGGCGCGACCTGCCCTAGGATCGTGAGCTCGTCGACGTCGTCCCCGACGCGCGCGACGGCGCTGGCGCAGTAGGGGCAGACCGCGAGCAACGAGGTTCCAGCTCGAAACTCGACCTGGCCCCCACAATTCGGACAAGAAACAACTCGACCCGGCATCCTCGACCCGCCGCCGACTCGGATTCCGAGCCCGCGGCACGCCGGAGATACCATCCACTCCGACCCATCGCAACGCCGGATCCGGCACGTCGCACGGCGCCCAAGAAAACGTGCGAACCGCCAAAAACGGAGATGGCTCCCTGGCCCGAGAGGCTCTAGTCTTTCGGTGCGCCATGGGTGACGCATCCTTCTTCTACTGCTCACAAGGTTGCTCGAGCGAAAAGCTCGAGCTGTTCCGAGAGGTCCGCTACCGGTGCCCACGTTGCCAGGGGCTGCTGGAAGTCGGCCACGACCTCGACGCGTTGAAGTCCACGCCACCTGAGGTCTGGAAGGCGACGTTCGATGCGCGCGTCGGGCGCACGGAGTGGCCATTCGGCTCGGGCGTGTGGGGCAAGAAGGAATGGGTGTGCCCTGAAATCGACGACAACAACATCACGTCGTTCTTCGAAGGCAACAGCAACCTGTTTTGGGCGGCGCGACTCGGCGCCGAGCTCGGGGTAGAGGACCTCTGGATCAAACTCTGCGGCAACTCGCATACCGGCTCATTCAAGGACCTCGGCATGACGGTCCTCGTCTCCGCGGTTGCCGAGATGCGGTCACGCGGGCTGCCCATTCAAGCCATCGCATGCGCCTCGACCGGCGACACATCGGCGGCTCTCGCGGCGTACGCAGCCGCCGCCAACATCCCGTCGGTCGTCTTCTTGCCCGAGAACAAGATCACACCGGCCCAACTTACGCAACCGCTCGCGCACGGAGCGCGCGTGCTCTCGATCCGATCCGACTTCGACGGATGCATGGCGCTCGTGAAAGCAGTCGCCGAGAAGCCAGAGAGTCCCATCTACCTCGCCAACTCGATGAACCCGCTTCGCATCGAAGGTCAGAAGACGGTCGCCATCGAGATGGTACAGCAGTTCGATTGGCGCGTGCCTGACTGGGTGATCATTCCCGGGGGCAACCTGGGCAATGTCTCTGCGCTCGGCGCCGGCTTCGACATGCTCGAGGCGATGGGGATCACGACCAAACGACCGCGCATTTGTGTCGGGCAGGCCGAACGCGCCAACCCTCTGTACCGGTCGTTTCTCACCGGTTTCGCCGAGTTCGAACCGATCGAGGCCCAAGAGACAGCGGCGTCCGCGATTCGAATCGGCAACCCAGTGTCGATCCACCGCGCCATCAAGAGCCTAAGACGCTATGACGGCGTCGTTGAACAGGCGACGGAAGACGAGCTCAACGAAGCGGCCGCACGCGGCGACAAGACGGGCCTCTTCAACTGCCCTCACACCGGCGTGGCACTCGCTGCACTCGAGAAACTGATCGCGCGCGGTCTTGTCGAGCGTCACCATCGCGTCGTCGTGGTCTCTACGGCGCATGGGCTGAAGTTCTCGGAGTTCAAGGCCAACTATCATGGAGGCACGGTCGGAAATTACAGGAACCAGCCGCTGAGCATCGAGGCCACGCCCGAAGCGGTGTTCAAGGCCCTTGGGCTCTAGGCTCGTCTCGAGTGTGACGGCGCGCTCGCGGACTGAACGATGTATGTCACGCAAGAAGAGCGCCTATGAGGTCCTAGGGATCGCTTCCGGTGCCGACGACGCGGAGATTCGGCAAGCCTATCGTCGCCTCGCCGGCCGCGCCCACCCAGATCGACACGACGCCGACGCCGACGCAAGCGCCGATGCCCACGAACGCTTCCTCGAAATCAAGGCCGCCTACGAAGTCCTCATCGATCCGGTCAGGCGCACCGCGCACGACGAAGATCCCGAAGGTGTTCTCGCCGCCGAGCAATACCGCGAGCGGCGGCGGGCACAGATTCGTCGCCGCCGTAACCGCCTGCGGAAGCTGTACGACGATCGCACCTAATCCTTACGGGCCCTAAGCCTTGTGACGATCGACCGGTGGGCTCCTCGCGCCCACGGCGCGACGCAAGGCGCGAACCTCTGCTTCGAGTCGCTCGAGCCCCGCGGCGAGATCCGCGGACGGTGATGGGTCGAACTGCGCAGCGCCGAGTTCCTGCATGGTCGAGACAATGACGCCGATGAAAAGATTTAGGATCGTGAAGGTCGCAAGGATGATGAAAGGGATGAAGAACGCCCATGCCCACGGGTGGGAGACCATAACGGGTCGGGCGATGCCCATCGACCAGCTTTCGAGCGTCATGACTTGGAACAGCGTGTACAGGCTCTTCCCGAGCGTTCCGAACCACTGCGCATGGGTCTCACCAAAGAGGTTGGTCGCCAAGACGCCCGCTGTGTAATAGAAGATCGCCATCACCGCGACGACCCCTGCGAGTCCAGGAATCGCGTGCAGGAACGCGGCCACCACGCGACGCAGCGACGGGACGACGGTGAGAAGTCGGAGCACTCGCAGCACGCGCAAAGCCCGGAGGACAGCCCAAGGTCCGCTCCCCGGCACAAGCGCGATGGACACGATCGCGAAGTCGAACACGTTCCAGCCGCTCCGCCAGAAACCCGCCCGATACGTGAGCAGCTTCGCGGCAATCTCGAGCACAAAAACCGAGAGGCACACGAGATCGATCGCGTGTAGCAAAGGTCCGATCGCCCGCAGCACGTCGGCGTCGGTCCGAAGTCCAAGCTCCAAAGCGTTGATGAGAACGATGGCGGTGATCAACGCTTGCGCCCGCGGACCGTCGACCAACTCTGCCAAGCGCTTCCGCCACAATGGAATGTCTTCCCTTGCGAGCAACCGAATCCGATCGTCTTCGCCCATGTTCGACCTCCACGCGACGCTGGCGCGCGGGGCCAGCAATGCCGCGTCGCGTTTCGGTCGTCAAGCGCGTCATCAACGCGCACCGTGTTGGGGGCGATCGTCGGTCGCGATTTACCCAGTGAGCCTCGACCCGCTCAGGAGCCACCCGGGCGTTCGTAGTACCCGCGCCAGCGCTCGAGTTCGATCCATCTCTCACCGACGCGAAGCCCGAACAAAATGAAGCCGCCGCCATCCTTTGGGTCGGCGAGCCGCACCTCCCGCTCAAACGTGCCAAACGGCAGACCGTTTTTGACAAGCTGCCCGCGGCACACCCAGAAGTCTTCGTCGACGGGATCTCCGTTCTGAAACGCCTTCTTGATTGCGACGTCGACGTATTCGAACGTGTCCGAGCCCGCAACCAGACGGCTCCGGATACTACGGGCGCTCGAGCTCGACGTCCGGCGCTCAGAGGCGACGGACACCAAATGAAAGGAGGCGGACTCATCGACATCCAACTGCCACGCATCGGTCGAAATCTGGCCGGTCACGGTGCCTTCGCTGCTGTATTCGTTGCCGGTGGAATCCGATTCGAACGCGACATCTGTCGACCGCACCAGCCGAACATCGACCGATGTGCCGTCGAAGACGACAGTACCCTCGATGCGTAGGTCCTGACGCTGGCCCTGGCGCGCAGACGACGCCCGAACATCGAGGCTCCCATCCACGCGCGCCTCGATGTCGAGTACATGGTCGTGGTCAAAAAACTCGGCCTGCTCCGTCGACGACCCATCGGCCGCCCGAACCCGGAAGGTGATCGTGACACCACTCGCCCGCTCGACGATCAGCGCGTTCGTCGGTTCTGGGCGATAGCTGACGCCGGCCGACGACTCGATCACCGTCCCGACGGTCACGATGCCCGTCGCCTGACCGGACGCGTTCGCAAGGCGAGAAGCGGTGATGATGGCATCGAATCCCGCGCGAAGCGTTCCGTCGGCAAGGTCAATCCCGCTTGCGGGCGCGTTGTAGGTGAGCGCAAACGGCTGGTCCGAGCCGCGGTCCGGCTCGTTGGTTGCGTCGGCGACAGCGGCATCTCCACCACCGCCAACGCTCGGAGTCCCGACGTCGGCGGCGCTCCCGCATCCGGCGAGCCCGGCGGCATGATGCAGAACGAGAACGACGAAAAGACATGCTCGGGGCGAAAAAGAGCCATACGGCCCCCGGTCAGAGTCACGGACGAAAGGCATGCGGCCCCCCTGTTCCACGCGCCATGCCAACGAGAAACCTGGCCGATTCACAGCCCTGTGTTGCAGCGAGACGTCACTTGTTACGCAACGTCCGGGCCGCCGAACGGACGCGTCTTGGCGCGAGCGCTCGCTATCCGTCATCAGGCTCCAGCATCTCCCCGGCGACCTGCGACGTTTCTGCGGTCGGCGGCACGGTCGGCAGCACGGTCGGCAGCACGGTCGGCGGCGCGGTCGGCGGCGCGGTCGGCGGCAACGCCGGCTGCGCGCCCGGCAACGCCCGCGTTGCCGTTCTGTTCGAGCCCATGATCTCCGCAGCCTCGTTGTCGGTCCGCTGTCGGCGCGGGATCGGAATGCGCCGCCCATCCTTGGCCACCACGACGTTCGGATGAACCGCACGTGCTTCCTTCAAGAACGGGTCGAGGGACTGATACCGCTGCGAGAAGTGCGTAAGGACGACCAGCTTGGCGCCTGCCTCACGTGCGATGATGGCGGCCTGACGGGCCGTCATATGCCCGTGGTCATTGGCCTCCCGTTGCTCAGAGGACAGATATGTCGACTCGATGACCAGCATGTCGACCCCCTCCGCCAACTCGATGGCCGCACGGCACGGACGCGTGTCCATCACAAACGCAAAGCGTTGCCCGGGACACGGAACACTCACCTCGTCGAGGCGAACGACCTCCCCCTGGACCTCGACTTCCCCGTTCCGTTGAAGCTCACCGATCGCGCGGCCACGCACGCCGCGCTCGGCGAGCACCTCGGGCAACATCGTCCGTCGATCGCGCTCCACGAGTCGATAGCCGTACGTGTCCACACCGTGATCAAGGCGACGGCATTCGAGAATCAGGCGCTCGTCCTCGTGGACAACGCCCTCTTGACGAACAGGGTGAGGGACCAGCTCGGCGACCGCGTGATAGATTGATGCGCGTCGCAATCGGTCGTAGAAGACCTGACCCGACGCCGGGAAATGGATGTGCACCGGGTGCGGGACCCGGTCGAGCGACAGGCGCTGACTCATCCCAGCGAGCCCAAGGCAATGATCTCCGTGAAAATGGGTGATCATGACCCGGTTGATCGAAGTCGCCGTAACATCGGCGTAGATCATCTGCCGTTGCGTCCCTTCGCCCGGGTCGAAGAGGATCCCTTCCTCGTCCCAACGAAGCAGGTAACCGTTATGATTTCGGTATCTTGTGGGGACCTGACTCGAGGTGCCGAGGACGATGAGCTCGCGAACGGACATGGGCGCAACCGAAAGGCCGACGCATCCCACACCGAGCCGGTCCCGGGCAACGACTGATGCACAAGAATGCGTTCGGTTGGGAATTCCCGTATCGATTGCTTGATTGGCCCTCGAAAGCGATGGGCCGAGCCCCAGCGAGGGCCCAGCGGGAGCCCCAGCGGGGAAGGGTTCGAGGGCGGGGCGTACGCGTCGAGGTCGGTCAGCCCGTCGGGTCAGCCCGTCGTCTTGAAGATGAAGGGATACTTCACGACCACGATGCCACCACCTTTGGGTTTCGGAAAGCGCCAGGTTCGGATCTTCGACACCACGCAACGCTCCACCTCAGCGTTCCCGAGTGTCGACTCGGTCACATCCGCGGACTGCACGGCGCCATCCGCCGAGATCACGAACTTCGTTGCGACTTTCCCGAAGAGACCGGGCGCACGCACGAGTTCCTTCTCGTAGCAGTATCGGATCTGGGCGATGTGCTGCTTGATCACCCGTCGAATGATCTCTTTGTCGAGGGAGCCCATCACGAGCGGTGAGCCCGCCGAGATGTTGATGTCCCGCTCGACCTTCTTGCCAATGCCACCGATGCCTTCGCCGTAGCCGGTGCCGCCGCCCCCTCGACCATGCGTACCGAGCGCGCCGAGACCGACGGAGTCCATGGACAAACCGCCGCCTCCAGGACCTGTCCCGCGCGTGCCGAGACCACCGAGCCCGCTCGCATCACCAATCTCAGCGCCCGTAACCCCGCCCAGAGCACCCTTCAGCTCACCGCCGAGCCCGCCGGAACCGAAAAGATAGCTTCGTCCCGTGTTGCCCGTCGCGCCAAAGAGCTTCGAGAGGGTGTTCTTGGCGATCTCCTTCTTGTCCGGATCGCCTTTGACCGCCATGCGACCCTGTTTCTTGTTCTTGTCGTAGTCGGTGCGGCCAGCCTTGCCTTCGGCACCCTTCGCCTTTGCGCCAACCTCTCCTGCCTTCAGCTTCGACAGCAGATCGTTCGCCTTGAGCTTCTTCTTCTCCTCCGGCGTCAGTCGAACCTGCGCGAAGCGGTTCGGATTCTTGAAGATGTCCTCCGTCAACTCGACTTGAGTCCTCGGCGTCGCAAGAAAACTTGCGATCGCGACGGCATGAAAGAAGAAGGCCAAAATCAAGGCGTTCAGCCATGCGTAGTTGACGGAATCGAATATTCCGAGCGGCAGCACCGTCACCCGCCGGACGTACCGGATCTGGAACGTCAAGTTGCCGTATCGAAGCAGCAACGTCTCGGCCGCCTGCAGAGGATAGACGATGCCATCGCCTTCATTGCTCGCCCCGCGCGCCCCTCGGGCGAGATCATCGAGCTCGAAGACCGTTCCATCGGCGCGCTCCAAGCGCCCCTCAAAAGACTTCGGAATGTGAATCGAATAGGTCGCGCCCGCGCCCTCGCCCCCCATGCGCTCCGCGAAGAGCCACGTACTGCTCGGAAGGCCCTTCGACGGCACCTCAATGTCGCAGCGAACGACCTTCTGGAACGGGCCAAAACCGCTCACCTTTCGCTCGTCCCCGAGGGTGACCCGAGGAGCCTTCGATGCGGTCAATGTGTCGATGACCGTATTGAGTCCCCAGATCGTCTTGATCTCGAGCGCCCGCTCACTGTCCGGAACACTCTCCGACGCTAGATTGCTTGGCACGGAGCCCCACGGATCGAACGAAACCCTCGATCGCCCCACGGACGAAAACGCGTTCGACGGGGGCACCGACATCGGCGCCACCGACGTTGATGGCGCGGCACCCGACATCGGTACACCCGACATCGGCACACTCGACATCGGCGCACCCGACATCGGCACACCTGACATCGGCGCACCCGACATCGACGCACTCGACATCGGCGCACCCGACATCGGCACACCCGACATCGGCGCACCCGACATCGGCGCACCCGACATCGGCGCACCCGACATCGGCGCGGCACCTGATGCCTGCCAGGGCATCACGGCCGCGCCTTGATACTGCGGCGCATACCCAGAGGGCATCGGCGCGGGTGCAAGCCCGGCCCCGCCGACCGACGACGGCACGGCAGACATCGGCAAGACCCCCGTCCCTTCGTGGGCCGCGAGTTCTTGTGGTGTTGCCGTCCACAGCTCTGTCGATACCACCCTCGCCGGAGCCGAGGGCGTTTGAAGAGGGCTCTCCGCCACGAGATCTGCCGTCGCGACCTTCCCTCCCTCTTCGAGGGAGACAACGACGCGAAAATCGCCCAGCGTGAGCTCGTCCTTGTCGCGCAGTATCTCCTTCGAGATCTTCTGCCCGTTGACGTACGTCCCCTCTGTCGACCCCATGTCGATGATCGAGTGTTGGCTGCCATCACTCGAGGTCTCGATCACCGCGTGAATCCGCGAGACCTTGTTGTCGTCGAGCCTCAGGTGCGCCGAAGCGAGTCGACCGATCTTGATGATATCTCGATCGAAGTCCTGCTCATCGATGAGCTCGGCTCCTCGATAGACACTGAGCTTGAGAAACGACCCCATGCGCAACTCCTTACCTAGAGCTCTAGAGCTTCGTCACCGAGTTCAAGATCTGAACCCTGAAGTCCTCGCGAATCCGAATGAGATTGGAGTGACGAAGACGCTTTCGGGCCTCGACGTACGCGCCGTCTGGGCGCATCAAATCACCATCGATGGTGTCGTCGTCGAACGAGATGACCGTCTTCTTCTTGTACACGACGCCGTCTTCGCCTTCTTCCTGCGCTCTCGCCGTGGCCACCCCGAACACCAGGACCAAGGTCGCCGCCCCGAGCGACACGACCCATCTTCTCCCGTATCTGCCGGATCTTCCGGATCTGCCGGAACGATCAGGACGATGTGGACGTTCTGTACGGTTCAACACCCGCTCACCTCACGTGCTCGCATTCTAACGCTCGATGGGAGGTCGGAGCCAAAGCGCCCGCGCGCCCCTCCACTCCGACAACAACGCCTCCCTCTGGGTTCCATGGGCTAGTCAAAGCCGGCGTCTTCCGCTCGAGGCAAGGGCTCCGCGGCCGGCGGCTTGCGATTACGGGACTTTCTACGCTTCTTCCCCGTCTTCTTCGATGGCTCCTGGGCCTTCGGCTCCGGGTCTGTCTGGGGCTCCGATGCCTCACCCTGGTTGTCTTCGGCGCCCGATGCCCCACCCGCATCGGCGCCCGGGCCGCCTTCCGCGGGCGGAGCGCCCTCGCCCTCCGCCGGGGCAGCGGCCTCGGAGGCCTTAGCCTTCTTGGCCTCCTCCTCGGCCAGCTTGCGGTCGATCTCCTCCTGGCGCGCCATCTCGGCTTCCATCCGTTTCTCTTCTTCGGCCATCGCCTTGAGCTGGTCGATCTCCTCGAGCATCTTGAACACGTCGTCGCTCGAGCTCTCGGCGAGCTGGAGATAACGCTTGAGCTGGTCTCGCGCGTCATCAAGCCGCCTCATGTTTCGGAGATAGAGGACACCGAGATTGTAATGAGCCTCAGGGGCTGGCTGACTCCCCGCGACCTCGATCGCTCGCAAATACGCCTTCTCGGCATCTTCGAACTGGCCGCTTCCTTTGTAAGCGACGCCAAGATTCACGAACGCCGCGAGGTTCTTCGGATCGACCTCGACAATGGCACGATAGTTGTCGATCGCCTTGCGGAAGTCTTTGTATCCAAGCGAAATCTCCGCGATGTGAAATCGTGCGTCGATGCGCTTCGGATCGCTGGCCACGGCCCGCTCAAACTCGTTCAACGCCCCCCCGCGGTCCGACTCAGCGCTGGCGACCATACCCAGCGCGTAGTGAAGGCATGCGACATCCTTTTCGATCTTCAGTCCTTGCGCAGCGACGAGACGCGCGCGGAGCAGATCCTTCTGCTCGAGTGCAACCTGGGCCAGTACGCAGTAGGCCGTGAGGTTCGTCGGCGCATAGGTGAGCGCTTCTTCCGAGAGCCTGACCGCCGTGTCGAGATCGCCCTCGCCAACCGCTTGCATCGCCAGCACCGCACGTGCCTGCGCCGCCGCCGGATCGCGCTCGACGAGTCCGCGCAGCATCTGGAGCGCCTCAGCATTTCGTCCCGCCCGCATGGCCATCACCGCGAGATTTTCCTGCGCTTCTCGCAGGCTGGGATTTGCCTCGAAGGCGCGAGAATAGGCGCCCTCGGCCTCTTTTGGGCGCCCGGTCTCTTCGTAGGCGACGCCCAGGTTGTACCAAGCGAGCGCGTAGCGCGGGTGCTTTTGGACCACGAACTCCATGCGTGCCGCCACGTCACCAAAATCGGTCGAGCCATCCCCCGTCTTCTCTTTGATGGCCGCCACTTGCGCATCAAAGTCGATCGCCGCTTGATGATCACTGCCGCCGCTCGACGCGACGGCTCCGGGTCCCGTGGCTCGCCCTGCTCCGGCAGGTCCGGACGAAGTCCCGCCCGAGGCGCATCCGGTGAGCGTCCACAGATTGAGCACCCACAGGGTCGTCAGAGTGAGTAAGCCGCAGCGCTTCATCGCGTGGCCTCCTCCTTCTTGTCCGCCGAGACCCCGTTGTTCGCGATCTCCGTCGATTGCCGATGCTGCTCGAGCTCCAGGATCAACCCATTGGCGCGGAGCCCCTCGAGGCCGGACCTCGGCTGGAACGCCATCCGCTTCTCCACCATCGCCGGAAACGCATCCGGTGCGAGCTTCTCGAGCGCCTTCACACACTTCGTCGAGTACTCGGTGAAGGCGTTCAGCTCGTTCGACTTCTGCACACACGTTTGATACGCGGCGAAGGCCGCTTCACGCGCCGGACCGGCCTTCTGCTCGATGCCCTCTTTGACCAACCCGCACACCTCGTCAGTCACGCCGCGCGGGCACGGGACAGCCGTCAAGTCCTGAGCAAACTCGTCCCAAGTTCGCGCGATGCCGTAGAGTGCCGCGATCGTCGACTCGGCCTGCTGAAACTCGGTTACGACCTTCGTATAGGCGTTCTTGAGCTTCTCTCTTGCCCGCGCCTTCTCGTCGAGCGACCGCTGAAAAGGCGTCGGATTGGTGAGGCTCGGCGTCACGATTCTCACTCGTTGGTAGTCACGGAAGTTCGCGTCGACCATCTTGAACGCGACCATCGACGCGTGCCGAAGCGCATTCGGTGGAATCTCGCGTCCCTTTCGCTTGCGCCACTTGTACGTTCCGAGGAGAGAACTCTCGATCTTCTCCGCCTTCGACGCCTGACGAAGCTTGTCCGCTCGAAGCTCAGCCTCACGCGCGAGCGCATCCCAGAACGTGGGCTCCTCGGAGAACTGCTTCGCGAACTCCGCGTATCGATCGGCGGCTTCCCGATATCGCCCGGCGCGATCGAGATCGCGCGCGATCGCATAGTAGATGTCGGCGGCTTCTTTCTGGGCGCCCTTGTCCTTGCCGAACTTCTTCAGATAGTCGAGCCGAAGCGTCGCCGCTTTCTTGACGGCGCCGGTGCCCGCGTAGAAGACAGCCGCGTTGTAGAGCGCGTCTCTCGAGCGCGGATCGGCTTTGTAAGACTCGGCAAACGCGAGATACGCTTTCGCGGCTTCGCGATACTGTGCGCGGTCGGCATACGACTTCGCGATATGGAAGCTGACGTCGGCCCCTAGGGGCGAGTCTTTGTACTCGGCCAGGAGCTTCAGGCGGAGCTCATCGGCCCTTGGCTTCTGCCCGGCCCGATCCCAGGCCACCGCGGCGTTGAACACGGCCTTGTCCGCGTTCGCACTCCGTGGGAACTCGGTAAAGAACTCCTCATACGCTTGCGCGACAAGCCGAACGTCCCCCTTCTCCTTCTCGACCCGCTCCTGGAGCAACTGAGCCAGCGAAAACTTCGCATACTCACTCGCCTCCGACAGATCCTTGAGGAGCCGCGGCCGGTCTTTCGTGAGCGCCGGAAGCTTCAAGTATCGCGTCGTGTAGTCGTACAGACTCTGCCAGTCCTTCTTCGCGTTGAAGATGTCGGCCACCAAGTTCGCTGCGTACTCGGCCTCCTCGGCCTCTGGTGCTTGCGTCGTGATGTCATCGAATCTTTTGACCGCCTCTTCGAAGTGGTTGTAATCGTAATAGATCTTGCCGGCCTTGAACTTCACGGCGATCAGCTTATCGGCCTTGTCGGGCGGAACGAACTGAACGTAGCGATCACAGGCATCGATAAGACGCTGCTTCTCCTTATCGATCGGCTGCGCAACATCGGTTGCCTTTGGGCGCTTGATATCGAGATCCTTGAGATGTTCCTCGATCGCCAGAATGTTGTCGTTCGCCGCGTCGATGAGGTATTTGCCTTTCGGATCGGCCTTAACCGTCGCCTCGTAGTAGCGCGCCGCCTCATCGTACTTCTCCAGCTTGTAGAACAAGTCCGCGAGCTGAAAGGTCATTTCGTAGGCGTATTTCGAGCCGGGGAAGAGCTTCAGGTAGTCAGAGTACATGGTCATCGCGTCCGCGTACCATTCCTTGCTGCGCAGCTTCATCGCCGTGCGATTCCAGACCTGGGCAAGCTTTCTGATCGTGACCTCAGCCTGAACGCCCGCCTCTTGGATATTCTCGCGGGCTTCTTTGCCCGCATCCGTGTCGGCGGCCATCGACTCGACCCGTTGCTTCGTCGCTTCATAGACTTCGACCAGCCGTCGGCTCTCGAGGATCACGCGCTTTCGATCTTGGGTGGTCGAGACCAGGTCGACGACGCGTCCCTGGAAAAAAGGATTCCGACTGTTGTTTGGGTCCAGTTCAATGAGCTGTCGATACAAGCTGGCCGACTCTTCGAAGTGCCCCTCGTCGAACCATATGCCTGCGAGCTGTGCGACCAGCTCGAGACACGCCTTGCTCGCGCACGTATCTTCAGCCAGAAGATGCGCCATGACGAACTTCGCACGCTTCGGGTCGCCAATGTGTGAGTAGGTTCGGACGTAGTCTTTTTGCGCCTCCCGCCCGAGGGCGATCTTGTTTTCGCCCGACATATCTTCCGCGAGCTGCGAGTAGAAGACGGTGGCCTCGAATTTCCGCAGAGCCTTAGCCCAATCCGACTTGTTGTAGTAGCACCACGCCTGCTTGTAGAGGGCGAAACCATAGACGCGCGACCGCTTGTTCTCGGCGGCTTTCTCGTAGCTCTTGAGCGCCTTGTCGACGTTCCCCTCGTTGAAGTAGTACTCGCCGAAGGCGATCCACGCTTCGGAGACCAAAGGGCTGTCGCGGAAGTTTCGGATGAGGTCGGCGTACACGGTGATCGAATCCTTGAACCGCCCTTCATTCCAGTGGCTCTGGCCGAGCGCGAAGAGGACCTCTGGGATCCGGGTGTACTTTGGGTAGCGCTCGCGAATCTCTTGATAAAGCGCCACCGCTTGCTGGGACCAGGCCTTGGACTCCTTCGTGTAGTTCTTCTTCTCGCGGAGGAAGTTGGCTCTTTCCCCTTCATCCTTCGCGTTGGTCGACTTGTCGTCGGCATCCTGAGCCAAGAAGAAGAACGCGCGCGACTTCTCGAAGTACAACTCGGCCATGCGAAACTTGAGGTCAGGCATCTCCTTCTCGGAGGGTCCGAGATCGATGAGTCGCTTGAGGCCCGAGATCTGCTCCTCGCGCTTCTCGGCAACCATCAACTCGACCTTCTTGCGAAACCGGTCGTACTCAAGCGCCGGGCGGCCCTGCGTCTTCTTCTGAATCTTGGCTTGAGCGCTGCGCCCTCTCCGCTTCGGCTTGGCCTCAGACGGCAAAGACCAGGCGACAAAGCCGAGAATCAAGACGCCTGCACAGGTACGGATCAAGTACTTCATCTTCCGCCGGAACTCCGTTTCAGTATGCGTCCATCGGGGAGACTGGGCCACAAGACTGCGTCAGCGTGAGCTCGTAGGTTCCGAGCTCGTCTCGCCAATACTCACCTTCAAAGCCCCACACGAGCTTCTCGTCGTCGGTCCAATCGATGTACTCGCGCTCGGTCTCCTTCGGCCTCGTCTCGACGCTCTGGAGCTGAGCCTCCATCCGATCGATCTGAGCACGCGAGGTCTCGACGTCGATCCGGATCGCCTGCTCAATGAGCGTTTTGATCTCGTCTCGCTCCTGGTCGAGCTTTCGTTTGACCGCGCGCCCAGCGTCGATCCCAAGCTGGCTTCGCCGTCGTCCAAGGAGTGTCGCCAGGTCGTTTGCGAGTCGACTTTGGGCGAGGGTTGAAACACCTTCGGCCCGTTTCAGCTCCGCATCGACCTCCCGGTAGGCTGCGTCGAGGCGCTCGAGGTTCGCGTCAGAGAGCGCGAGCGACAAGACCTGGCTCACGATCGTCGTCTTCGTCTGCCCCTTGTCGCTGTCTGACTCGGCGCGAAGATTCGCGAGAATCTCGTAGTACTTGTCGGGCGATTGTTCGTTCTGGGTTAGCTTCTTGAGCTCCTCGTGGACCGGCTCATAGCGCCCAAGGAAGTCTTTGAGGATCTCCTTGGCGTCCGGATAGCGGCAGTTCTCGTAGTAGATGACGGCCTTCAGGATCATCGACTCCGGATAGTACTGGTCGGCGAAGAAAGGTGAGTGGAGGGTCAGCAAGTTGCCAAGCGCCTTCTCGTAGCTGCCGAGACGGAACTCAGCCCAGCTCGACTCATAGATGGCGTCGAGCCAGGAGTAGGAGTCGCGGTCGATCTGGTCATAGTAGCGGATCGAGAACGAAGGCTGCTTCGCCCCAAAGTGCATGCGGGCTCTCTGAAAAAGAGCCAGCTCGTGAAGCTGTTGATCGTACGGCGTCTCCACATCCTCCGTCACCCGCAACACGGTCTTGATCGCCTCGAGCCCGTCGTTGTCGCGGCCAAGCTTGTAGAGGATGAGCGCTTCCAGGAACTTCGCCCGCGGTCCAAACTTGCTGTTTGGGTTGACACGCAAGACGTACCGCTCAGCGGCCGACGTGTGGTCTTTGGCCGACATCGTCGCCACCGACGTCGATTTGCCGCCGGTCGTCGAGGCCGCCCCCGCCGTGGCCACGGACGACGGAGAGGCCGCAGGCGGCGCAACTTTGACGTCCGGAACCGACTTCGGCGAACGCGATTTTCGGCTCTTGTGCCGCCTGCCGTGCCGGCCCTTCTTCTTCGGTTCGGCTTTCTTCGTCGAGCCCTTCGACGGCGTCGCCTCGTCACCGCCCCCAGTGCCGAAGATGTCATCTTCGAAGGAGAGTCCTCCCTCCTTGTTCGTCTTGGCGGCGGCATCGGCGTCGCCGCTCGAGTCGTCCCCGCCCGCTGCACCCGTACCAAAGATATCGCCCTGAAATGACTTTCCACCGGTCACAGTGTCTTCGACGCGCGTCTCTCCAAGCGTCCCGAGGACGGCGCCCGATTCGATCGCGAGCGCGCGCGTGTAGTGGAATCGTGCCAGGCGAAAGAAGAACTCGTCGCGATACTGCTCCGGGAACTCTCCGCCCGAATGATTGGCGACGGCTTCGTCGACGACATCGCCGTTCACCATCTTGCGGCTGATGAACAAACACCACTCGAGCGCGGACTGAAAGTACCGGCCACTCGGACCCAGCGCCAGGATCCGGGAGAAATGATCGACCGCCGCATTGTACAACTCGAGCCGATAGAGCGACTTGGCCAGATTGTAGCGGGCCTCTTCGCTGTGCGGCGAATCGCTTGCCGCAATCTCCGCCAACCGAACCGCGGCCGCCGCATGATCGTCGTTGCGCGCGAGCCGAATCGCCTCGTCGAGATCGTTGCGCGGTGCGGCCTCTGACCCCTTTTGGGTATTGGCGGCTGCGCCTCTAAGATCGAGCGTATTGCCAGACACGCGGGCCGGCTTCTTCTTTGCCCCATCCGCTGGCACCGAACCCGCAAAGAGTAACCCCGCCGTCACGAACATCACGGCCGGGGAGCGACGTCGAAGCACTGTTGAACATCTCATGCTGGGTGACCACCGCACCTTCGAACGGTCTCTCATCAAACGACTATTGGTATTCATACTCGAACGCCGTCGGGAAGAAGCCAGAGACCGAGAAACCGAACACCAAAAGATTCTGGAGATCGGAGCTGGTGTTCCGCGAGTCCAAGAACATGTAGTCCCGGATCTCGAAGCGCGCCGTGAGCCACTCGGTGATGAAATAGCGCTGGCCGATCCCCACGTTCGCCGCGGGGTTGAGTCCAGCATCGGTCCCGAACACGCCCGGACCTGCGGTAATGTACGTATCGAAATGGAGAATCGAGTCACCGAAGAGCGATATCTTCCCGTAGATCGGCGCCCAAAGGGCGTCGATGTCCGCGTGATACTTGAACTCAGGTGGGTTCTTGATGAGCGAATCCGTTTCTTGGCGGACGAAGCGGAGCGCGCCTTGCTTGATCGAGGCGAATGCAAATCCTCCGCGGGCTTCTATCCCGAACGAATCCGCGATGTGGTACGCGACGGATCCGCCGACGATCAGGTGTTGGTAGAAGGGATCGTTCAAATCGAGAGCAAACTGCGGGAAGATCTCGACACGCCCCTTCTTCATGAAGACCTTGCGCTGGACCGCCTTGATGCGATCCGAAAGGCGACGCCGTCCGCTGTCGTCCTCAATCCCTTCGGTTGCGCGGTCCTCGCGTTGGGCCTCGTCATCTTGTGACGAGGCGGAAGTTCCTGACTCCTCCTCGGAGACAGACGCGGAGCCTGCGTTTGGCGCCGACTCGGACTCGCTCTGTGCGAACGCTCGAGACTGCGAGCAGACGACAGGGAGCACGAAGCTCAGGCAGAGGGTCTGAAGGCGAGTTTGCTTGCTCATTTCTCTTTGGGTTCCGGGGTGATAGCCTGGCGCATGCTACGACGTCTTTGGGACCCAGCGCAAACCGGTGCCGCACAACGCTTCTAAACCAAGCACTCGCATGGTATTTGACCAGGGCGACGGCGAATTGTCGCCAGGTCGAGCGACGTATGCGCAGCCCCTTTATGAGACGGATTTTAACAGCAGCACTCTTGGTCTTCGCCGGCGTTTGGGCGAATGCCTGCAACAAAAGCGACATCGGCGAATGTTGCGAGGTGCTCCCCGGCAACCCAGCAACCCTCCCCGAGTTGGAGTACAGACCAGGGACGCCCCCGAGTCCGATCGACAACATCAAGATCGATCCCGGATTCAACTGCGACGGTCTAGCCTGCGTAGTCTACGCGGGTTCTCCAGCGGCCTATTGTACGCAAGAGTGCGAATTCGACGACAATTGCCCCAAGGGCTTTTCGTGTCTGCCGGTCCTCGAATCGCAGGCTTGCGACGAAGATCACGTCACCGAGGAGATCACGGACGACTGCCCCCCGGGGGCGGTCACCACGAAAGATAAGTTCTGCGTCAAATTGTCGGCGCACGACTGCCGAACTTCCGACTGAACCTTCGACTGAACCCGACCCACGCCTCCTTAGGGCCCGATCAGGGCAAGCGTCGAAACTTCGAGCGAGCGGAATACGTGATCGCCCTTTGGCCGTTCGGACGGGCAGATGCCTCACGATAAGGCAAAACGGGAAGGGACCCGCGATTCCGAATTCGGCTAAGATGGTCGAAGTCATCACGAAACAGATCGCGCTCACCCTCGGAACGTTCGGAGTCGGATATGCGGAAGACCATCGCGCTCTTTAGTTTTGCACTCACGTTGATGCTCGTCGCGTTCTTCACGCGCCTAATCCCAGGCCCCGTCCCACACCCACCCTCACCCCCGACCACGATCGAGACGCCGAACCAGACCCCTTCCCCGACCCCAACCCCGCCCGGACCGGTCGCGTCCTCTCAACGGACATTGACCCTTGGTGACGTCGTCCGACTGAGGGCTCAGCTCGAAAGCGGCTTCGTACTGTCGGGCTCCGAACAACCGACGCGCCTGCTGATCGATCTCGACGCCCTCGACGCGCCGAAGCAGTCGCGCCCATCACTCGCAGTGGCGTTGGTGATCGATCGATCGGGTTCGATGGCCGGTGAGAAGATCATGCGGGCGCGCGAGGCCGCCAAGGTGCTCGTGGCGCGTCTTCTCGATGATGATCAGATCGCCCTCATCTCGTACGCGAGCGACTTCTCCGAGGATGTCCCTCTCGTTCAGCTCAAGGGTCAACGCGAACGCGTGGCACGCGCCATCGACCGACTCTTGGACGGGGGTGGAACGAACCTCGGGGGTGGACTCACGGCCGCAATCAAGGCCCTCAGCGGCCCGAACGTGCACGCGGAAGCACGCCGAGTCCTCTTGCTCTCCGACGGCAACGCGAACCAAGGCGTCACCGACCCACCGACGCTCGCACGCCGCGTTCAGGCGGCACGGCAGAACGGCATCACCGTCTCGACCCTCGGCCTCGGCCTCGACTTCAACGAAGACCTCATGACGCTCATCGCGGAGAGTGCGGGCGGCGGCTACTACTACGCGCGCAACGCCGAAGCGATCGCCGACGCCTTCGAGGCAGAGCTCGACGGGCTCACGAAGCTCGCCGCGCGGACCGTCGAGGTCGGCTTCGAACTCGGCGCGAACGACAACATCGCGACCGTGTACGGCTATCGGACGGAGATCCATCGCGGACGGATCGTGCTGCCCGTGGGTGACATGAGCGCGGGAGAACACCGCCGCGTCATGATCGAGCTCAACGTCGCACCGCGCGAGACCGGTCGCTCGGCGGATCTTGGGATCGTCTTGACCTACGCCACGCCGGGCGAGGACGGCCTCCGTGAACATCGCGGCACCGTCCGCGCCGTCGCGACATCGAGTCCGGAAGAAGTCGCCCAATCGAAAGACCGCAACGTCGTCGAGGCCTTCGAGGCCGCGGCCGCCGCGCGAGCCCGCAAGGAGGCGGCCGCCGCTTTCCAGCAGGGCAATCGAGGTAACGCTTTGACGCAGCTCCGCCAGCAGCTCAAGAGCACCCAGGCAAGCGGCGCCGCCCTGGACAGTGCGGTCCTCCGGAATCAAGCGATGGAGATCCAAGAGGCCATCGATCAAGTCGAACAGAACGACGCATCGTCAGAGAAGGGCCGCGACCTAATCAAGCAAGAGAAGCTTCGCGCGCGAAAAGTCTTCGCGTATTGATGGGTCGAGGCCGCATGACCACCGAACTCTCCCCAAAGCCCTCCCCGGAACCATCCCCGAAGCCATCCGCGGAGCCCTCGACAAGTCCATCGACCGAGCCCGCACCCCTTCCCGTGGCCGGCGGTCCCGCGGCGCCGACGCCGGCACAGCCGAGAACACCGACGCTAGACTTGACGTCGGCACGCTCTCCGAGGCCGCTGGGCGGGCTGGTGCGAGCGCTCGCCGCGTCGGACCACGGCTCATTTCACGGGGCGGTGGGCCGCGCATCTTTGGGGGCCGCACTCGGAGGTCTGGGGGCCTATCTTCTTGGCGCCCTCGTGACGGCTGGACCGTGGCTGACCTCCGCACTGTGGACGACCGGCCTCATCAGCGGCGCCCTCGCGGGCGTCGCCGCTCAAGGTAAACAAAGAGGCATTCGCGCGCTCTTTGGCGGAGTGCTCGGCTTGGTTGGGAGTGCGCTTCACATCGCAACGGTCGGCACATGGGCGCCCTTTGGTGCGCTCATCTTGGGCGCAAGCTGCGCGCCTGTCTTGGCACGAGGTGACACCAAGAAGCGAGTCGCGCTCACCGGGCTCTTGGCGAGCGCCTTCGCGTATGCGGGCCTATTCGTCACGCAGGCGCTGCTCGACCGAGAGTTTCTCGTCGGACTTCTCCCGGCACCCATCGCCGTCGCGCTCATCGCCGGCGCCGGCGGGATGATCCTCGGCCTCGCTTCGGCACCCCGCCACCTCATCCGCCCCATCGACCCCGTCGAGGCTTCTTTTTCAGAGTGGATCGCGAAACAACAAGGGGAGCTACGGGAAGTACTGACCCGAGCCCTCGCCGTCTACACGGCCGTCCGGAGAGATATCGAAGCGAGAAAAGACGAAGATACTTCCATCCGGGAACTTTCAGCTCGCGTCGGCGAGCTCATGCTGCGGATGCTCGAGATCGCCCACCGCTGCGAACGGATCGAACGCGATCTCGCCGAGACGCCCACGGAAGAAATCGACGCACGCATTCTACGGCTCAAGTCTCGCGCCGAAGGCACGAACGACGCTGAGGCCGCCCGCACCTATCTGGCCGCGAGCGCCAGCCTCGAGGCCCAGCGCCACTCGCTCGAGAGCATTACGCGCGGGCGAGAGCGCGTCGTGGCCCGACTCCACGGACATCTCGCGCTCCTCGAGCGCATCCGGTTCTCTCTCCTCCACATGCGCAGCGCACACGCAGAGCGATTTGACGACGGCGTCTTGCCGGTGACCGAGGCCCTCGAAGAGCTCAGCCGCGAGCTCGACGCGACATCCGTGGCGGTCGGAGAAGTCTACGGCCAGCGCGCCTCGAACGCGCGGGCTCTCGTCAGCGGAGCTGATAGTACACCGCACCGCGAAAATCGCGTCGAACAAGCTTAGGCGAAAATCGCAAGATGGACTCGGTGGCGCCGACCAGCAAGATCCCGTCTGGCTTGAGCCGCGCGGTGAGCGTGTCGAGGACTGTCTTCTTCTCCTTGTCGCCAAAGTAAATCAGCACATTGCGACACAGAATGATGTCGTGCGGAGCGCGAGCCGCCGGCGACAGCAAGTTGTCGACCCGGAATTGACAGAGCGACCGCAGGTCGTCGCGAACTCGATACATTCCTTTGACCTCGGTAAAATACTTCTCGACCTCCCGATTCGAGAGACCGCGCTCGATCTCCGACTTGAGATAGAGGCCACGATTCGCAGCATCGACCGCGAACGACGAGATATCGGTACCGAGGATCCGAACGCGCACGTCCTCGAGTTTGAACAAGATGGATTCGAGCACCATCCCCACGGTGTACGCCTCCTGCCCAGTCGAGCACGCCGCGCTCCAGATCGACATCGGGCGCTTCGTGTCCGTCCCGAAGAACTCCGGAAAAATCTTGTGGGAGAGCAGTTCAAAGACCTTCCGATCACGAAAGAAGGACGTTTCGTGCGTACTGATCGCGTCTACGATGGCCCGCTGAAGTCGATGGTCTCCCGCCTTCGCACGCGCACAAAGCTCGGCATACGTCGAACGAGGCGAGTCGCTCAGGAGAGGTTCGAGGCGGCCTTCGACAAGATAGCGCTTGTCGGCGTCCAGCTGAATTCCCGTCAGGCTGTACACGTAGTCGGCGAGCATACGGAGCTCGTCATCCGAAACGCTCGTCATCGACTCTATCCGTCACGCGTCGACATCACGGGGCCACACCGAGCCACCCATTCACCTCGGCCTGGCCAGCCGTTGGTGGTTTCTCTTCACCTCGGCCATGAGCACCTCTGCGATCTCCTCGACCATGAACTCGTCGTCGATCGCGCCCGCGCTCTTCGCCGCCCGCGGCATCCCGTACGCAACACAGCTTGCTTCGGACTGCCCGATCACATAGGCGCCATGCTTCTTCATCTCGAGAAGACCTTGTGCCCCATCCCGCCCCAAGCCGGTCAAGATCGCACCGAGAGCGCGGGGTCCGTACACATCAGCGACCGACCGAAACAAGTAGTCAGCCGCCGGACGGCAGAAGTGCTCCGGCGGGTCGTCGGTCAGCTCGACGACAACCTGCCCATTCGAGCTCGCACGGACCTTCATCTGCCGCCCTCCAGGTGCGATCAAGATCTTGCCTGGCTTTACCTCCATATGATCGGCCGCCTCGATCACGGGCACCTTGCTTCGACCAGACAGGGACGCCGCGAGGGCCCCGGTAAACGTTCCCGGCATATGCTGGACAATGAGCACCGCCACGGGAAGCTGCTCCGGAAACTCGGGGATGATCTTCATCAAGGCTTGAGGGCCCCCGGTCGACGATCCGATCGCGATCACCTCGATCTTCGTCGTCTCGAGTACCCGCGCCTTGGACGCCCGCTGTTCGGACCAGTCAATCGTCGTCGTCAGCGGCGGAGTCCTTGGCTTCGCCGTACTGTCCGCCTGAAGACGCCGACCCCCAGGCTCCCCTCTCTGCGCCCACAAGTCCCGGATCATGGGGACGAGCTGTTCCGCCAAAGCTTCTTGACCTGGCACCCCTTCGTGTCCGGTTGGCTTGGTGATGAAGTCCAAGGCGCCCAGTTCAAGTGCCTTCAGCGTGGTCTCGGCGCCGCGCTTCGTCACGCTGCTGACCATCACGACCATCGGAATCGGATCCGGAAATGAGGTCCGCAACGCCTTCAAGGTTTCTAGGCCGTCGAGCACGGGCATCTCGACATCGAGCGTGATCAGGTCGGGTCGACAAGCCGCAACCTGCTCGAGCGCTTCGCGTCCATCCGCCGCGAAGGCAACCACGCGCGCGATCTTTGATTCGTCGAGAATTCGGGCGATGATGGTTCGAAAGAACATCGAATCATCGACCACCAGGACTCGGCACTGTTGTCGGCTCACGACGTCTCCTTCACCACCCGCTTCATGACCACCCGCTTCATGACCACCCGCTTCATGACCACCCGCTTCATGACCACCCGCTTCATGACCACCGACCATCGCCGAGCAAAGAAGGCTCCGCGCCTGCAATTCGATCCCGATCCATCAGCGCCACGAGGCCCTCAGCCGTCATCAAGACCCCGGTGAAAAAATGCCCTTCAACGCCGTGCAGATTGGCGGGCGCCGGCCGAACGAGATCCGGGTCGGCCTGAACGACATCGCCGATCGAATCAACGAGCAGTCCCACCAGCTCACCATCGATCGATACCACAATCGCCGAAGCTCTCGATTCGAGTGAATGCGCCGAGAGTCCAAGACGAGCTCGGACATCGATGAGCGTGATGATCTGGCCACGAAGATTGACCAGACCCCGAACGTAGGCCGGTCCCCCGTGAACCGGCGTGTAGGTTTGAATCTTCTTGATCTCCTGGATTTGGAGGACATCGAGTCCACAGACGATGTCGCCCACCGTGAAGTAAACGATCTCCGCCGACTCACCACCCGGGCGGGTGTCCACCGCATCCGGCATGCTGAACGCGCCCTGCTCCTGCGAGGTTGCCACCGCGCCCCCTTTCAGAAGATTCCAGCCTGATTCATCACCGGACCATATTTCCGGTCGACGCCCATGATGTGAGTCACCAACCAGTCGCGGAGGAAGCCAAGCACCTCGATGAGATCGACGCCTTTGCCCGACTCGAGAGAAGCTTGCATCTCCGCCACCTTCGCCAGAAGCGTGGCGTGAATTCGTCGATGCCCATCGAGGTCAGGATAGTGCGCGCGCACCATCGATTCTTCTTCGCGAGCAAAATGTGCGCGTGTGAAGTCGGCCAAGTCGCGAAAGGTCGGGAGCAGCTTTTCCGCCGGTGATTTTTCCTTAATCTTGCGATGGAGTTCGTTGATGTAGGCGAAGATCTTCTTGTGGTCGTCGTTGAGCGCCGTAACGTGCACGTCGTAGTCGTCAGAGAAGCGGCAGAGCTCCACGGCCGCGGCATCAGCGAGTCGACGCGCGTCATCGGGGAGCCGAACCCGACGAAGGCGCCGCACGACGTCTCCGCCATGACTCAGGACCTCGAGTGCTTGCGCGTAGGAGGTCACGGCATCGGCTTCGATGCTGGACCCCGACCGTTCGAGTTCATTGATCGCACTCGCCACCGAGTTCGAAAGACGTGTCGTCCCGAGAATGCTTCGGCTCACATCCTGCACCGCGAGTGCACCTTCGCTGACGTTGGAGCTCATCTCTTTGATGCGTTCCGTCGCATCGACCACGTTGTGGGCGATGTGCCCAGTTGTCACGGACTGTTCCTCCGAGGCGGCCGCGATCGTCGTGATGGCTTCGTTCACGTTCTTCATCTCGCGGCTAACCGTCGTCATCGCTTCCACAGTTCGAAGCGTCACCTCATGAATGATGCCGATCTTTGACTGAATATCCTTGGTTGCCGAGTGGGTCTGAGACGCCAGCTCCTTGACCTCTTTCGCGACGACGGCAAAGCCCTTCCCCATCTCGCCCGCCCGCGCCGATTCGATCGTCGCGTTGAGCGCCAGGAGTTTCGTTTGGTCGGATATCTCAGAGATCGCAGAGGTCACGACGTCGATATCTTTCGCCGAGGCGGTCAGCTCATTGACCAAGGCCAGGGCGGCCGTCACGCTTTCCATCGCCTCTCGACTTATCATCGACGCACGGGCCGAATTGGCGGCGATCTCTCTCGAAGCTGTCGTCAGCTCTTGGATGCTGCCCTGAACCGACTCGAAGTTGTCTTCCGAATGGGTGGCGGCATCCGCGATCGACTTCATATTGGCGCTCAGCTCCTCCGTGGATGCCGACACGCTGTTCATGTTGAGCCGCATCTCCTCCGTCGCCGAAAGGACTCCGGAGAGGTGCTGACGAATGTTCGACGCATTCTCACGAACCGCCTTGGCCGTGTCGTTCATCGTCGATGAAGCGCGTTCGGTCATCCGACTGCCGAGGGAGATCTCCACGAAGCCAGCGCGAAGCGCCTCCAACATCGATGAGAACGCGCCAATGAGCGGATCGCGCTCCGCCCATTCAGCGTCGATCTCGAGGCACATGTTGCCCTCTGCCACGTCATTCATGAGGCCGATCAGATAGTCGTCTCGCTCGGACGAGCGCACCTTCCCGCCGTTCGCCACGCGCACGCGCGGGGCAGTCTTCGACGGTGTCGCTCGATGCGTGTTGGCCGAGCTTCGCTTCTCGCCATTCGCCTCTTGGAACTTTTCGCGCGGAGACGATTTACGACGCGGCTCAGGATTCCTCATGAATACAACTCCTCTATGCAGGTCACGACGACAGACGGGCGTCGTCCGTTCGTTTCTGGGGTCCAAAGCCAGAGTTTTGGACTGGATCCTTGTTCAAATAGTGGCTAGCACGGTCGAGAATCTGATCCCGATCGAGCTTGATGAGGTATTCGTTGAGGCCAACCTCGAGCCCACGGCGCTCGGCGACCTCACCGGAGAGCGACGTCACCGCGATCATCGGCAGCCCGCGGAAGCGGTCCTGCGCCCGGACCCGGCGCGTCATCTCGAGTCCATCCATCACCGGCATCTCGATATCCGTGATCACAAGGCCGACGCGGTCGGCGTTCTCCTCGAGGAGTCGGAGCCCTGCCTGCCCATCTTCGGCTCGAATCGAGTCAAAACCTCCTTCTTGGAGACATTGAACGAGCTGCTTGCGGAAGAAGGGAGAATCTTCAACCACAAGGACAAGTCGCTTCGGGGGCTCGACCGTCGCCGTTCGTGCGCCGTCGAGTTCAAGGCGCGCCCCGTCGCGTCGGGCGGCGGCTTCTCGACCTCCATCGCGGCCATGACCGGGCACGCCGAAGAACGGGTCCGAGCCTGGGATTTCGGGCGGACGCGCAACGTCTCCTCGATGGTCTCCGAGTTGGATACGCCGATCCCGACGAGCGCTCATGGCGTTGAGGTCGGGAATCAGTCGGTCGACCATCCCGTACACATCGGCCAGAAGCACGACACGCTCCTGAATCAACGTCGAGCCGAAGATGCCTGGCTGAGCATGAGACACGTCGTCGATGTCATCCGAGCCATCGACGATATCGTGCACTTGCCCGACCAGGAGACCGACATCGCGGCCGTAGATGTTGCAAATCACGACCGACGCCACACGCGCATCCGGGCTCGGCGTCGTCTCCGCAATCTCCTCGATCGCGATCAGAGGCAAGATCTTGCCGTCGCTGGTCAACGTCCTGCGACCCCCGGCCGTGGTGATCGACGATCTCTGGATTCGCTGGATGCGCCCGACCAGACCGAACGGAATCCCGAAATACTCGCCAGGCGCATTCTCGACGATGAGGTAGGTCTGCGAGTCACTCGACGGCTTTCGTGACATCACACGCTCGCTCTCCGCGATCATGCTTTGTACCGAGCCAAGAGACGCCGAATTCGCGAGCCCCGCGACGCTGAGAATGAGCGCCACCGCCCCGTCGCCCAAGATCGTGGCGCCTGCGTATTCGCGGCAGCGAGCCATGTGAAATCCAAGCGGCTTGACGACGATCTCTTCGGAGTCCAAGAGCTGGTCGACGACGAGCCCGAAGCGCACGGTGCTCGTACTCAGAACAACCACGTTGACAGCGCTCGCCGGAGCACGACGACGATCTTGTTCCCTTCGACGCTCATCGATGTCGCGGGTCAACGAGATCGATGAGCTCGAGTTTCGGGGCACCGAGGCATCGGTCTCCGCTCGTCGGTCTGTGAGCCGAACCCGGCGATCTTCGCGTCGCTCCTGGGTCTGTTCGTCGATGTACGTATCTTTCATCCCGAGGAGATGACTCAAGCGGACAAGAGGCAAGAGTTCGCCACGCAGACGCAGGATCTCTGCGCGGCCGAGCCGCTCAAGGCGTCGTTTGACCTCACCCGGCGGAATCCGAACGAGCTCTAGGACGTTCGATTGCGGGATCGCGAAACGCTCGTCGTTCACGCTCACGAGGATGCTCGGCATGATCGCGAGCGTAAGGGGCAGGCGGACGGTGATCGTGGTCCCCACGCCGAGCGCAGAGCGGATATCTACGGTTCCCGCGACTCGGGTCAGGTCGCGAAGCACGACGTCCATGCCTACGCCGCGTCCAGAGACGTCCGTGACGCGCTCAGCGGTGGAAAAACCGGCCAGAAAGATGAGACGGAGTCGTTCGTCCGACCCCATCTCCGCGAGGCGCTCCCTCGAGATCAAGCCCTTTGCCACCGCCGCCGCACCGATGCGCTCGGCATCCATGCCGGCACCGTCGTCGGAGACCTCGATGACGACTTGGCCTGCCTCGTGATAGGCACGCAGTCCAATCGTCGCCGTTTCGCTCTTGCCCTTGGCCACGCGAACCTCGGGCGGCTCGATGCCGTGATCGGCGGCATTGCGAACGAGGTGCGTGAGCGGGTCGCCGATCGTCTCGACCAGAGTCTTATCGAGCTCGACGTCCTCGCCCGAGATCGTGAGATTGATCTTCTTCTTGAGCGTTCGGGAGAGGTCGCGGACGGTCCGGCGAAATCGAGAAAAGACGACGCCGATAGGCTGCATTCGGGTCGCCATCACGCCATCCTGAAGCTCGGAAGTGATCGCGTCGACCCGTTGCGTGAGGTTGACCATCTGCTCCAGGTCACGAAGCGCCGACTGCTTGAGGAGCGCGTTCCGTGTGAGTACGAGCTCTCCCGCCAGCATCATGAGACGATTGAGCTGCGCGACGTTGACGCGAATCGTGCTCGCACCTTCAGCGTCACGTGTGCGCGCCTTGCCGTTCGCGCTGGGCGCCGGCGTCTTGGATTCACCGGGGGCACGCGTTCCCGTTCCCGACGCGAGTCCAGGCGAAGCGGAGGAACCAGCCCCGGGCTCGTCCAAAGATGGGGTATCGGCGAGCGACGCATGGGCCTCCGCGTCACGGTCCGCATGCGCATGCGCCTCCGCATCGGCATCGCCATCGGCCTCTGCGTCGAGATCGGCATAGCCGCCCAGCTCGGCCTCCTCAGGCTCAGGCTCAGCCTGAGCCTCAGTCCAAGCCTCGGCCCGAGCCTCAGTCGGAGCCTCAGTCCGAACCTCAGGCCTAGCCTCGGCCTGCGCCTCGGATCGTTCGGCGATCGCCCCCAGGGTCTCCAGAACGGCGCGCGTATCCACGGTCTCGAGATGAACGGTGTCCTCCAACATTCGACGCAAAAGATCGGTACCCGCCAGCAACGCAGAGGTAACCTCGGGTCCACACTCGAGATCTTCGCTTCGAAGCAGACCAAGCACGTTCTCCATCGCATGCGCGAGGACCGTGATCGGCTCGACCGAAAAGAAGCCAGCGGTACCCTTGATCGAGTGGGCGGCACGAAACATCGACCCGATCGTCTCCTGGTCGACCGCGTCGACACCGTCTTCGCGACCGCGTTCCAAGGACAAGATCAAGTGCTCAAGCGTTTCGGCGTGCTCTTTGCCCTCCTCCACGAAGGCAAGAAAGATCTCATCGTCGTGCGGAAGACTCATGCGTGACCCGAGCTCCTCTTGCTCTTCTCGTTGAATCGCGCGCGAATCTTGGCCGTTCGGTCGCTCTTCGCTCGCGAGTAGGAGACTCTAGGGCGCGACTTGGGTTGGAGTCCAGGTGCACGTATCGCACAGCCGCGACCCAGAACACACAACGCCCTCGCCCTCAGACATGGAGCGGCGGACACCCACCTATTTGTATGCCTGGTCCCGTCTGTACGCCTAGTCCCGTCCGGCCAGGGTCGATTCGTCGGAGGTGATGAGTTCAGCGGGCCGGAATCGAGTCAGAGATCATCGAACGGACTTGCTCCGTGCTCGATGATCGAGCCGAGTCGCAGACATCTTTCGATCGGCTCGACTGCATGTAGCTATCCATGAACCGAGCACAACCGCGCGGGTCCAACTTGGCGAGAAGCTGCGCGCCGATCATCGCCGCTTCAACACGAGCCTCGGAGCGCTTGCCGCTCGCCTCGAGCTGACACGCTGGAGAAAAAGCCTGTTCCCACGCCTGCGCTGCGAGCTCCGCCTGATCCAGATCGGCAGGCATCTTCCCGTCAGGGCCAGCCTTTCGATTCTGCGTCAGGTAACTGCGAACGGCACGCGCCCAAGTTCGCTGACAGTCCTTCTCGTCACGCGCCATTGCCGAAGAAGACACCGCAAGAATGAATGCACCCATCCAGACGGGCGTGAGCGTCCGATGCCATCTGATCATCCAACCACCTCCCTGTTCGGCGGCCAGCCCGCGGGTCTACACGGGCTCGAGTTCCGCCGGGCTCTTGGCCACTGCCGGCTTCAGGCTCGCAGGCTCCTGCCCCAAGCACAAGGTTCCCACCGCCGGATCGAAGTTCAAATCAGGGGGTCTTGGACCGACAAGATGGTCTCCCGCAGCGAATGCCGCGGCTTGAAGCCCAGAGCCTCGCTGGCCCGCGTCCCATCCACGACACAGTTGTATTGCACATGGCGCAGCTCGGATGGTGGGAAACCCGTCATTTTAAGATTCCATGCGCGCCGCAACATCGCGCGCGCCAACGAGGATGGGATGGGTCGCGGGCGCCGGCCGAGCACCTCGAGGATCCGAGAGAGCGGCGCTTCGCCGGGACCAACGACGTTGAAGACGCCCTTCGTGCCGGCTCGGAGTGCCATCATCAGCGCTTCGACGATGTCGGCCTCGTGGATCAACTGGAGCATGGGATCGAAGCCCATGATGGTCCATGGTCGAGGAAGGCGCAGGTAATCGGCGGCTGGGTTCCGAACGGTTGGCCCGACGATATGTACGGGCCGGAGCATCACGGTTTCAACCTCTGGGCACCGGTAGAAGAAGCTCTGGACGATGCGATCGGCGGCCACGAGGTCGCGAATCTCGGGGTGATGCTCGGCCCCAAGGAGCGGCGCATCCTCGGTGAGAAAGTACGAGTTGTCCGGATCCGACCCGTAGATGTTCGCGCTCGAGAGCATCAGAAACTGCCGCACGCCGTACCGCGAGACCAACTCGAGGAGGCGCTGGGTCCCCACCACGTTGAAGCGGTAAGCGTTGACGTCCGCTCTCGGATTCTGGAGCAATCCAAGATGCACAACGGCGTGGAGCCCCTCCGTCCGAAAGACATCCTGAATCGCTCGAAGACGCACATCGGTCTGAAGGTGCGTCACGTCTTTCGGGAGGCCGGAGATCGGCCGCCTGTCGACCGCGATCACGTCGTACTCGCGATGCAGCGCCTGCACCACGAGCCGACCGAGATTCCCTGCCGCGCCGGTCGCCAAGACGACCTTGCGCGCTCGATGCTTGCGTCGTTCACGCACCATTCAGCGAAAAACTCCTCGCCGCTCCCGAAGGCCGAGCTCAATCATGGACTGCAGCCTGGATTGCACTTGGGCCACGAATCCGCGTACGACCTCGTCCTCTTCGTCGCCCTCCCCTTCGAACATCATGGGCTCCCCGAAATAGATCCGGTAACGCGTCGGAAGGGGTATGAGTCCCGCCGGTCCGAGGAGCGGAAACGTCGGCGTGACTGGAAACGCCGGGATGCCGAGCAGCTTCGCCAACGACTTGAGGTTGTGAAGCGATGGTGCCTGCTCCTCTGCGCCCACGATCGCAACCGGCACGATCGGGGTGTGCGTCTCGAGGGCGAGGCGCATGAAACCGGTCCCAAAACGCTCGAGCCTGTATCGACGATCGAAGGTCTTCGAAATGCCACGAACGCCCTCCGGAAACACGAGAATGGCTTCATCGAGTTCGAGCAAGCGGCGACAGTTATCGGGCGTCCCCACAATCTGACCCACGCGGGCGAAGAACACGGAAACCCAGGGCAACCGGGGGACCCATTTCTCAACCATTGAACGGACGATTCGGGGAGGATCCCGCTCCAAGATCATGGCCGTCGCCACCATCATCGCGTCGAACGGGAGCTGACCCGAGTGATTGCCAACCAAGAGCACCCGTCCGTCGGGAACGTTCTCGAGCCCCTTGGTGATGCATCGAAAGTAGCGTTCGTAAAGCCAAGCCAACGGGAGCGCCGTGTATTGGACGACCTCTGGGTCGTAGCCGAAAGGATCGACCCCCATCTCGCCCAGATTTGCCTTTAGATGGCGGGCCTTGGCTCGGAGTCGCTCAGGCACCAAACGATCAGCGAGGCGCGACCTTCGTCGAGTGTACGGTACAGGCAGCGACGGCACCGTCATGAGCCCTGAGTAGCCGGGTTTTCTTTTTTCGCCTACTCCAAAACGCGCCACCCTGGTGCGAGGCCCCCGTGGTGGGTGTGAGGCCCCCGTGGTCGTCTTTCGTTGTCGTTCCTCTAGAGGTGCTCGGCCGAAATGCCGATCCCTTCGTTCACTGTTCCCGGTTCACATTCACATTCCCCGCTCCGATTCGCGTTCCTCATGCCCGGTTCCCTGCTCCCGGGTCCCCGTTCATGCGACGCCAATCACTCCCGGACGATGGGCGACAACGGAGAGGAGCTGGGGGCTGGGAGCTGGGAACAGGGGACGGGGAACAGCAATCGGAGCGGGGAATGTGAATGTGAACCGGGCATCGGAATGAGTGCTCAGCGGGATTCGTCAGAGCCCGCCGTCTTTGCGGAGCTCATCAGGATTGCGACCAGCTCGCCGGCCTCGCGGAGCAACGGCGGGATCTCGTATTGAGGGGCCAGGTTCGCGCGTTGGACCAGGCCGAGCCAATAGACCGATTCGCGCATCTCCTTGGCCGCGAGGCTCACCTTGTGCACGAAGTCTCGCCGGCTCTGGGCGCTCCGAGCCTCCTCGTAGTTGGACCCGCCCGACGTGGCCGAGCGAAGAAGCTGATCGGCAATGTGCTTGCCAGGGCGATCTTGCGGGAGCGCGGCCACGAGCCGGACGACCGACGCTCCAAAGTCCACGAGTCGCGTGGCGATGTTGTCTCCCTTCATACGGATGATCTGCGGAAGCCGCTCGGCTCTGTCCACGACGTTCGCTCCGGAAATCGTTCCGGTCGAACGCAGCGGATGGACCACCGCGGATCCGCGTCCGATCTCATGCCTGGAGCGGCCTACCCGTATAGGTCCAGCGGAACGGCTTGGCGAGCATCCTGTGGAAGTATTCGACGAATTGGAAAACGCGCGATCGCAGATCGTCGATCGAAGTGAAGCTGTGATCTTCAAGGAACTTCCGGCGCGTCTTCTTTGACTTCAAGATGCCCTGCTTGCCCTTCACGCCAAGGGCCTCCTCCAACCCGCAGCGCCGCGCGACGAGCCGCAAGAGGCTCGCGGATCGGTGCGTGTCGAGTTGGTCGACGACGAAGATCCACGTTGCCCCAGGATCGCTTTCAACCGTCTTGTCGATGTGGGCCGCGAAGTCGGCCTCGGTGCGAGTCGGTCCAATCGACGGACAGATTGCTTTGCCCGTCGCCACATCGAAGTTCGCGATCAACGACAACGTGCCGTGGCGGATGTACTCGAACTCGACCCGTTCGACGAGGCCGGGTCGCACCGGTTTCGTTTCGTGGAGGCGCTCGAGCGCCTGCATCCCCGTCTTCTCGTCGGTGCTCACCACGTGCGTACCCACGGCCGCGAGTTCGGGAGCGTCGCGGTACGTGTCGCAGATCTTCTCGACGTCTGCCTGGTGCTGCTCGGGCGCTTCGCGCTTGTCCCGCGAAGTCAGCCAGTACTGACTCTTGTGCGGTCGCAGGTCCGACTCGCTAAAAAACGGTCGACCTGCCTCGGTGAGATGCTCTCGACGATCCCCTCTTCATCGCTTCGCGCGCCAGCTCCGGTGGCGTCCAGTGCGAGACCGGAAGTCCGCTTTCCGCAGGCGGCTCGCAGGCCAACGCGATGATCGATGCCACTTCTTCCGGGGTAAACTTCGAGGGTGCGCCACTCCGCTCGTTGTCCTCAAGCACGCCGAGGATCAGCTTCTCCAGATCCTTGCCGTTCGCGCCTCCATTCTCTGCATCGACCAGGGCTGCGCTTGCTCCAACCCAACGGACACGCCACCGCCGCACACGTTGCCGGCTCACGCCCAGCTCGTCTGCTTGCTCCTCGTTGTTTCGGCCCTCGGCTGACATCAGCACGATCCGGCACCGCTCCACCAACCGCTGTGGCGCCACCTTCGCCCGCGTAAGTGGCTCGAGCACAGCCCTCTGCTTCGGCGTCACCTCGACACTGACCGACCTCTTGCCCATACGATCCCCTCCCTGGAGATCGCCACACCATGATCCGCGCTCGAGGTCTGCGCAAGAGCGGCTCGAAATCTCAGCCGAGCACATCTAGCCGTCGACGCCTCTCATCCGGCTTCGGATTTCGTCTCTGTTTCCAGTTCCTGTTCCTGTTCCTGTTCCGGATCCGGATCCGATTCCGGTTCGACTTCCAGGAGTTCTTCAGTGCCCTGTGATGGACCGCGGTAGAGCTCGTGCTTTCGCAGCAGCATTCGCAGGTGTTTTCGGTCCATGGACGCGAGCCGAGCCGCTTTGCTGAGGCTACCCGCCGAACGAGCCATGAGCCAACTCAAGTAGTGCCGCTCAAACGATTGTTCCCACATCTGCTTCTGCGCGGAGAAAGGCACGTCGGCCGCGAACATTTGTTGCCTGGGCGTCTCGGGTTCGCCGTCGTCCACGGCAAAGATCTGGGTGAGGCTAGGAAGAACGAATCGCGCTGTCCCGTCACCCGTTTGCGCAAGCCACAACGCGCGTTCGACCGTATTCCGTAGCTCGCGCACGTTACCAGGCCAGTCGTGTGCGACGAGGCTCGAGAGCTCGCGCGGGTCGATGTGGGCGCGATGGCCAGTTCGCTCGGCGAATCGGGTCGTGAAGAAGTCAACGAGGAGCGGGATGTCCTCGCTTCGCTCGCGAAGCGGGGGCAGGCGCATGGGGATCACGGCGAGCCGAAAGAACAGATCTTCGCGAAAGCGACCCCGGCTAACCTCTTGCTCCAGGTCTCGTTTTGTCGCGGCCAAGATGCGGACGTCGACCGGGCACGTCTGTGCCCCGCCGAGTCTTTGGACCTCCCGCTCGTCGATCGCACGGAGCAGCTTGGGCTGGGTGTCGAGCGGTAACTCACCGATCTCGTCGAGGAACAGGGTCCCTCGGTGGGCGCGTTCGAACGCCCCCGGACGACTGTCTTCAGCGCCCGTGAAGGCACCTCGCTCATGACCGAAGAGCTCTGACTCGATCAGCGTGGGCGCGATGGCCCCGCAGTCGATCGTGACGATGGGATGATCAGCGCGCGGCGAGGCCTCGTGAATGGACCGGGCGAGAACATCTTTGCCGGTCCCGGTCTCGCCCAATAACAACATCGTGGCATCCGAGGACGCGACGGCTTCGCACAATCCGAAGATCTCACGCATCGCGAGCGAACGACCACGCGCGTGGCCAAAGATTTCTCGCGTGGACGGCAGGATCGACACCGGGTCCGACGCGTTCTTGAGGCGAACCTCGATGCCGCCGAGATTGAGCGTCCCGCCTGGTTCCAGGATCCCTTCGTGAATGGGGATCCCGTTGATGCTCGTGCCCCCGCCTGAATGGTCGACGACTCTCGCCCCTGAGCCGTCCACCGCGATGAAAAGCTCGGCGTGCCGGGCATGGATGGTTGGAAGGCTGAGATCACAGTCTGAACCAGAGCCAATCCGAACGCGTGTCCCGAGCGCGGGCAGCTTGAGTTCGAAGCCCTTCCTCGCGCCGGTCAGGACGACGAGCGAGGGCTGCACCAGCCGGTTCGTCTGTGCCAAGAAACGGGTCTTGGGCCCCTCGGGCTGCGCCACGCCCGAACGCTACCATAACTTCGCCACGAACGGCCTTGCCGCGGGTCTCGGCTTCCGCGACAATGTGGCCCATGAGCCCAGAAATGCCGACGCCCTCGTCCGTCTCCCGCCCCAGGACCGCGGCGGAGGTTGGTGCGCAACATCGAGATGAACACCGCGAGCTCGAGAGCATCCTCCAGGACTTGCACCGAAGAGCCCACAGTGGTCACTGGGCCGATCTGAACGAGGTCTGGTCGGGGTTCTGTTCGACCTTCGACGCCCACATGAAGGCGGAAGAAGACGAAGTGTTTCCCGCGTACTTACGCGACCATCCGACGCCGGAGGCAGAGGCGAGGATCGCGGCCCTCATTCGGGAACATCAGGAGCTTCGCGCCCTCGTCGAAGCCATCGCGATGGAGATCCAGCTCCACGAGATCCGGGCGTCCTCCGTCGACCAATTCATCACCAAGAATCGTGAACATGCCATCGTGGAGACACAGCTGTTTTACCCTTGGATGGACGTTTTGGGGCCTTCCGCCCTTTAGCGACGACGCAGCTCGAGCTGATCAAAGGCGACCGTCCCGGTCACCGCAGCCAGCCCCAGCCGCCCGGCGGAAGAACGCCCCGTATCGCAGGTAAGCTCCCGGCGGCCGTCAGCGTCGACATCGACCGTCACAACGCTCCCGGAACGAGAGACGATCACGGTGTGCTCGCCGGGCTCAGCGAGAGATCGCGTCGTAGCCGCATTGCATTCGAGCGGCGCCCGCGGAATGCGCGAGGGCGCCCGATCGATCTGGGTGGTCCCGTGCAGGACGACATACTCGAACTGGCTCTCATCCACGGCCACAAGCACCGCGGCCTTCGCTTGCCCCGTCCAACGAAGCTTGAGCCTCAAGTCAAAGTCGCCGATCGGCAAAGCCGTGATCATCGCATATTCGTCAGGCACCAGACTACCCGACACATTGTCGACGACACCTTCGAGCCCTCGCTCAGTCTGCCGCCATGCACGCGGGCGGCGAGGAAAGATCCCACCTCCGGGTGGTGCAGCCGCCGAGAGATCGCCATGCTGCGCCGCGAAGCCAATCACAGCGCTCGGTCCCGGATTGAACGTGAAGAAGTGGCCGTCGCCATCTCTCAAGACAACCAGTCCCGCCGACAACCGCGCGCCAGCGAGCGACGACGCATCGACTTCGAGGTCGCCCACGCCGAGGGCGCCAGACTGGACATCCGCCTCAACCGCCGAAGCGGACTTCCGAAGCGGGTCGAGCAACCAAAGAGGCCGGGCCCGCTCTTCGGCGCTGTTCGTGCCGTTCGTGCCGTTCGTGCCGTTCGTGCCGCTCGCGCCGCTCGCGCCGCTCGTGCCGTCCCCAACCAGGTCCGCGCCACTGGCCTCGGGGGCGGCAGGCAGCAGGAGAACTCGGCCATCCCCCAACCCGATCATCGATCCGACGACCAAGCCTTCGGGCAGCGGAAGAATCCGGGTCACGTCCCCCGCCTCAGCCTCGAAGTCTCGCTTCATTACGGCCATCGAGAGCTCGCGGCTTTGAGCTCCGGCTCGCGTGAATCCTCCCCCTACGAAGACGCTACCCGCCTCGCTCAGCAGGACCCGAGGACGAACAACGCCCTCGACCAATTCCAGACTCCCATCGAGAACCGAGCCCCCGCGCGTCGCGAACACCGACACCCGTTTGATCGCGCTCGACGGTTCCCCCGCACGACTTCGGCCGCCGAAGAAAGCGATGCGCTCAGAGTCCAGCGGTACGACCGCGGCGTATGCGCGCGGTTGATCCAAAAAACCACGCCGAAGAAGTTGAAAATCGTCAAGGCGAAGCTCCATCACCGCGGACGAGGTCGAGACGCCGAGATCCCCGCCCGCGAGCAAGATCGATCGGTCCGCCAACGCACTCACGGCTACGCCCGGCGCGCTGGCGCGGCCTGCGGCCATTCCGACCGAAACGGCGTCGTTCTCAAGGTCGAGCGCAAGAACCTCATCCGTGCGCACCGAACGCGCACAATCAGGTCGACGGACCCCGCCGACAACCGCGACCGAAGCCCCATCGCCGGTTGCGACGAGCTCGAAGTCCTCCGCGCGGCCGCTGGGCAAGACCGGCCCCGGCGCCAGACGAGGAAAGCTGGCTTGCAGGATCTCGGTCGTCAGCACCTCACATCCGTCATCGTCCGTCCCGCCCGCAAACAGGACCCGGCCATCGGCCAGTGCAATCGCTCGCCGTCCTTTCGCGACGTCACCGCGCTCCCGGGCGCGCGAGAGAACATCGATCTTTGAGAAATAGACCCGAAGAGGCGACACGGGCGGCTCCCTCAGCATATCGAGCGGACCTGCGACCCCGGAGGCCAAGGTCTCACCCGTCATCGAAACCCCTTCGACTACGAGATGGCTCACCGCGGGATCCGCATCGACGTCGAAGGCGATCGGTCCCTGGTCCCAACGTCCTTCACCGACCACCGAAAGCAAGCCCCCCGTGTAGGCGCTCAGGCGGACCACATTCACACCGACAAAGGGGTCGGGTGCCTCCGGGGTCACGAGCTCGACAGACAAAGCGACCCGTCGCGTGCAGCCCAAGCCGATCGCATCGAACCCGCCCAACCCAAGAAGAAGAACAAGAGCCGGAACGCGCGCGGTCACGCGCGCAGGGCCCCGCGCAGGAACCCGCGCAGGAACCCGCGCAGGAACCCGCGCAGGAACCCGCGCGCGGACCCGTGCGGGCGCCGGAGCGGGAACGAGGCGCACCCGCTGGACGGCAGCCCCGAGCCCCCCCCCATGCAGGGCACCAACACTTCGCGCCCGTTTCGTCACGCCCCGCCTCGCCCGAGCCTCCATCCTGAACGATGTAGCACGACTCGTTGCGCGGGCCATCCGTGCGGGGCATGATGGACGTTAGGAATCAGGTGTTCCAACCCACCACATTCGGGAAGTACTTCCTCACGCGTCGGATCGCGGTCGGCGGCATGGCCGAAGTCTTCCACGCGAAGCTTTATGGCGCCGACGGTTTCGAGAAGGACATCGTCATCAAGCAAATTCTCCCTCAGCACGCGCGCGAACCCGAGTTCGTTCAGAGTTTCGTCGCCGAGGCCAAGATCGCCGTCACCTTGAATCACGCCAACATCGTCGGCATCTACGAACTCGGACGCGTTGACCGAACATATTTCATCGCGATGGAGTACATCGACGGGCTCGATGCCTTCATGCTCAATCAAGTCGCGTTGCGCTACGGCGAGCGCCTTGGCGTTGGGAATGCGCTGCTCATCGTCGAAGAAGTCGCTCGCGGGCTCGACTATGCGCACCGAAAGCAAGCGCCCGACGGCTCGCCTTTGGGCCTCGTCCACCGCGACCTCAATCCAAGAAACGTCCTGATTTCGCGCGAAGGAGAAGTCAAGATCCTCGACTTCGGCATCGCCAAGACCGAAGGCACGATCGCCGCGATGCCTAAGACTCGCGCCGGTGTGGTCAAAGGAACAACGGGCTACATGTCGCCCGAGCAAGCCATGGGCCGAGAGATCGACGCCAAGACTGACATCTACCAGGCGGGTCTTCTGCTGTTCGAGCTTCTGACTGGCCAAGCGATGTTCTGGCGTCCCGACGATCTCGAGACGCGCGATCTCATGCGCAAGCACCGCATCTTGCCGCCCTCCGCGCTCGTCGGTGACGTCACACCGGAGCTCGACCAGATTGTACTCGATGCGCTCGCGCGCGATCCGAACGAGCGCATCGGGACCGCTGCGGCGCTCGCTGCTCGCCTTGCGCAATATCGGCTGGCCCGTTTTCCAGAAACCAGCCACCGCTCGCTCGGAGAGCTCGTCGTGCGAATGGCGGACCGGGCGCAAAGCGAAGAAGCAGAGGCCGAGCGGACGCCGCCCACCGACCAACTGTTCGATACTGACACCGTGCACAGCGTGGGCGATCACGCCGCTCCCCTCATCGTGACCATCGCCGAGCGCGAGTTGACCTCGAGCGACCACACGAACGGGCAGAAGGCCAGCGCCCGCCAAACCAACCGGCAGGACGCGGACCAAGACGCGGGCGCCAGAGCTCGGTTGTCGCGCGCAACGAACGTCCATACGAAATCGCTCTTGCCAGAAGCCATCCATCTCGCGCCTGGAAGCACCCTCGCCGATGTACTCGAACCCGCCCCTCATCGCCGACCCCGAAGATTCGTGCTCGCCGGCGCACTGCTCGTTGGCCTCAGCGCCGTGACGGGCGTGGCGGCTGTTGTCCAGCGCACCCGCCACGACCCCGCAGCATCGATCGAGAAGAACGAAAGGCCTCCGGCGACGGACACACCCATCCGAGCGGCCGAACGCGTTCCCCTCGAGGTGTCGGGCACGCCCGAAGGCGCGTCGTTGACCCACTCGGGCTCGCAACGTCCGGACGACGGTCTGTCCCCAACGAGTGCGATCGCCCGGAGAGCTCACGCGGTGCAAGACCCACCATCCGAATCGAAGGACGTTCCCGAAGCGCTGGGGCGCAGAAGTCGGTCGTCAGCGAGGCGTCCCGCCAGAGCCACAAACCGTCCGTCGTCCGCGTCGTCGGCGGCTTCGTCACAGTCATCACCATCACCATCACCATCGCCACCGTCGTCGCCGGGAACGCCGGGCTCCTCATCGGTGCGAGAGCGCGCATCGGCGACACCGCGGGTGTCCGGGCAGTCGGCCACGGTCTCATTTGGCACAAAGGGCTGCTCGGGTCGCGTCTTCATGGACGGCGTGTTGGTCGCGCGCACGCTCCCCACTTTCAACATCGAAGCAACGGCCGGCGCGCACGTCGTCAAGTTCGAAGGCACCGACTGTCCGCGGCGAGAGCGACCGGACTCGCTTGGCAGCAGCATCCCCGTCGTCGTTCGACGGATCAACCTAAGACCAGGCGAGCATCTGAAGCTCATCGCCGACTTTGAACACGGGACCACGGTCGTCCCGTAGTCAAAAGCGAAGGAGGGATCTGAAGCGTGCACCGTCCGATTCACGTCGTCCACGTCGTCCACCGTTTCGCACCGGGTGGGATGGAGAACGTCTTTGTTCAGCTCATCAATGGGCTTCCGCACGACGATTTCCGCCACACGATCGTTGCGCTGACGCAGGCCGACCCTGTGTTTCTGCGACGGATCGAGCGGTCAGACGTCGAGATCATTGCTCTCGATAAGCAACCAGGGCAGCCCTATCGCATCTATCCGAGGTTCTTCGCTTTGCTCAAGCGGCTTCGGGCCGATGTGTTCCACAGCGGGAACCTCGCCGCCCTCGACATGACACCCGTCGCGGCCGCGGCCGCGATCCCACGCCGAGTTCATGCCGAACATGGCTGGGACGTGCACGATCCCGAGGGGCGAAACTGGAAGTACATCTTGGTTCGGAAGGCCTACCGCCGTTTCGTCCACGACTACGTGACGGTGTCCAAGCAGCTCTACACCTATGTCCGCCATCGCGTCGGCGTAGAAGATTCGCGCGTCCACCTGATCCCAAATGGCGTCGACACGATGCGCTTTCATCCCCGCATGGCGAGCGACATCGAGCAACCCAACGACTACCCCTTCCAGCGCAGGGATCATCTTGTCGTCGGTACCGTCGGACGTCTCGAACCCATCAAGAATCAGCGCCTTCTCCTCGACGCTTTCGCGGCGGTTCTGAGATCGGCCCCGGCCGATAGCGAGCGGCTTCGGCTTGCACTGGTGGGTTCAGGTCCCTTGACCGAGGCGCTGAAACGCCACGCGGTCAACGTCGGGATCAGCGAGCGCGTTTGGTGGGCGGGGACACGCGATGACGTACCAGAGATCCTGCGCGCGTTCGATGTCTTCGTCCTCCCTTCTCTCGCCGAGGGCACGTCGTGCACGCTTCAGGAGGCGATGGCGACAGGCCTGCCGATCATCGCGACCCACGTCGGCGGCAACAGCGACCTCCTCGGCGAAGGCGCTTTCGGGACCTTGGTCCCGAGCGGCGACGTAACCACACTCGCAAACGCGATCCGGGGAACGCTCTCGTCCTTGCCCGCATCATCGAAAGGTCCGAGCGCCCGCGAGGAAGTCGTTCGCCGCTACTCGCTCACGCAAATGATCGAGCGATATCGCGTCCTCTTCAGCCGGAGTGCAAATGCACCGGCCACGGCCCACGACACCGATTGCTCGGTCGGCCCGACCCCACTATCCTGAGCCAGTGTTGAAGGCCGAGGTTGACCGAGCAGAAGCTCTCCTGCGCAACGGCCGACCGTCAGAGGCCATCGAGGTCTTACGTACGCTGCTCAGCCGATACCCAGATGACCCAGATCTGCGGCGCCGACTGGCTGAAGCCTACCAGGCGGCCAACAATCAAGAGCGCGCCTTCCATCACTTCAACCGGGCCGCTCAACTCTTCAGCTCGTTTGGGAAGACCGCAGAGGCGGTCCGCATGTGGGTCGCAGCGGACGCCGTGAGCAAGAACGAACCCGACGTGCTCTTCCGTCTCGCTCAAGCCCAGCTCGCGCTCGGCGAGTCCAACGCAATTCGCGACGTACTGTCCCGGCTGGTTGTCGCGGCCTCAGCCACGAAGGACCGACGTCGTGTCTTCGCGCTCGACGCGCTTCATCGCCTGGAGCCAACCAACTTGAGCATCGCGATCAAACGCGCGCATGCACTCGAGGAAGTCGACCGGCTCGAGGACGCGTTCGCAGCCTGGCTGGCGCTCGATGCCGTCCCGGAGATCGTCGGCTTGGCCGAGCGACACCTAGAGCGCCCGAACCTCAGCGTGAAGGTCGTCGATGTGCTGCTCGAACGCCATCGCCCTCACGATGCCCTCCGGCTCGCGCGCAGCGCCTTAGAGCATCACCCCGAGGATGTCGAGGTCGTCGCCGTCGTGGTCCGCGCGCTCGAGACTCTGGGCCCTGCCTCTCACTTGATCGCGGCGCGCATAGCGCTCGCGAACCTCCTCGCGAGGGATCCTCGCGCCGAAAGGACGCGCCTCCTCGACGAAGCAGCCCGTCTTACGGCGGTTGCCGCATCGAATCCCGAAGCCCTCGAGGCCGCGAGCGCGATCTATGCGCAATTGGGCATGGAAAAAGAATTCATCCAGATTGAGCTTCGCCTCGCCCAGCTCCATGACGCCAAAGGCAGGAAAGAAGCGCGCGACCGGGCACTCGCCCGTGTCCTCAAGATCGATCCTCAGAACCGGGAAGGGCTGCGCATGGGCGTCCGATCTCTGCGAGAGGCCGGCGATGACGAGCAAGCCCAAGCCCTCGAAGGCCAACTGTTCGCCGCCGAGACACGCGCCAGCCATGAAACGGACGAGCGCGACACACACCTGCGGATCGAGCTCGACGGCTTCGACGATCCAGCCGACGCAACGACGTCCAGAACGACCCGAGCCGTCCCGCCATCGCAACATCGAGCGCCGCCCCAAACGCCGGGGCCACCCAGCAGCCGACACCTTGCCTCGGACTTGCTCGCCGAATTCGCGCACCGGCCGGGCTCGCCCGACAACCCCACCCTCTCCGCCGACGTCCCAACCCTCTCCGCCAACGCCCCGTCGTTCGCGCCCGACAAAGAGCCAACCGCCCCCAACGAGCGGCCGGACGATCTGCGGCCCCGGGGACCACGGCATGCCGATGAGTTCGATCTCGAAGAGTTTGACCAGGAGGCTCCGACGCTGTCCCACAAGAGCGTAGCAAACCCTGATACGACCGAATCATGAAACCGCTTGCGGGACTGCGCCTCACTCCCTAAATTCTCCCCCCGATGCCCTGGGCGCTGAACGGCCCCCTTTCGTTGGCGCTCACGCTCTTGTCGGGCCCGGAAGGCCCCTCTTCGCGTGAAGTTCGCGTCCGGGCGGACGTCGGAAGCCGGATCTTCGTCAACGGCACATTTCGGGGCCTCGTCGATCCACGGGGGATCCTGAGCTTCACCGCAACGCGCGGCGTCCTTGAAGTGGTCGCCGATCGACGCGGGTTCCTGCCCGAGCACCGACTGGTGAGCATCACGACGCAGACGAGTACTGTGGTCGATGTCGTGGGCGCCCAGCCAACCCGCCCTTCCAGTCGAACCCACGACTCGACCTTGCTCGTCGCGACGGCACCCCAAAACGTCTCAGTCACGTCATCTCGATTCGGCTGGCAGAAACTCGAGAAGACCGGCCCTCTTTGGGTTGGAAGGCATCTACCCGCCGGACGCTACCGGTTGACACTTTGTACCGAGTACCAGTGCCTGGACTACCGCGGGCAGCTCCGGCGGGGGCGCTTGCAGAAGCTCTTCGTCGATTTTGAGAGCGCGGAGGTTCGCGACCAGAGCGCGGATGCAGAACGTGCAGAGAGAAGCGCGTCTAGGGCTTGCACCCGGTCGGGGACGGCTGAGACGCCCGAGGCGTGCCTCGAGGCGTGTCGATTCGACCGCTTCCGTTCGCTGGAGCGCCACTCAGTCGCCTGCAGCGCCGCCTTGGGACGCCCCCGGGCTCTCGATGCGGGCGGTGTGAAGCGGGACCCACTGCGGCTGATCGAGGTTTCGTCGGACCGGCCGCCGCCTGAACCATAGCCACTTCGCAGGAAGCTTCGAAAATTCGATAGACGTGCGGGCGCCGGTTCGCCGCTGCGACCGCGTGTGGTTCAGGACGAAGCCGCCAAGCGAAATCCTCGAACCCGCATGGCCGGTACTACCGACCCGTCGGCCCAGACCTCGTTCGTCAGCCCTTCGACGCGCTTGAGCAGATCGAGGACGCCGATCTCGAACGCCAGATCCTTCGCCGGACCTACGACCTCGCCGCCCTTCACCTCCAAGACGCCGCGGGTCATGCCGAAGACGCGCAGCGTTGGCGCGTCCACGATCTGCACTTCTGAGAGACGAGTCACAAGAACACCGTCTTTGACGTTCGCGATCAGGTCGGCAAGCGTCTGGTCGCCGCCGCGCAACACGAGGTGCTGCGCGCCTTCGTAGTCTCCAAACTCGCCGTCCCTCACCTGGTGGCCCGTGGGCATCGATGAATCGAAGACCAGAGAACTCGACCAACTCCGCACCGGGCTTCGCGCCACGCCGGCCTCGATGATCGTCACTGGTTGCTTAGCAACCCCTTCAACATCGAACGGGCACCCGCGGTGAAGCGGGTTTGCGAAGTCATCGACGAGGGTGATCTCGGGTCCCACAATGAGCTCTCCGAGTCGACCACTGAGAAAAGATGACCCCGCGTGGTAGCTCGACGCACCACAGGTCGACGCCAAAGGCCGCAACAGTGCCGCCACCGCGGCGGGCTCGAGCACCGCTTCATAGTCTCCGGGCGCGAGCACACGAGGATTCCCAGCGACCGTCGCCCGATCACGCGCGATTGAAACGAGCCTTTCGATGCTCAGCGCCTCAGCCAAACACGACTCAGCCTCCGCAAACCCTGTGACCCCTCGCTTAGAAAGCATTCGGACCCGAAACGCTGCGCGTGTTTCGGGGTGATAAGCCAAGAGACCGCGTGTGTTGGCCAGCGCATAGGGCACGAGCGTGCCCTCGAACCCAATCGATCCTCGCCGCACCATCATGACCCCAGAAGCGCTGAGATGCGCCTTGTGCGCTTCGACGATCGCGCGCCCAACGATCGCGGCGCGCTCGAGCGAACGCATCATCTCGATCTCAGGATCGTAGGCTTCAATCTCCACGTAGCTTTGAGGCGAGGGAAACGACGGCGCGGGGATCTTGGCTTCGGGCAGTCGCCCCAAAGTGGCTCGCGTCTGCGTCACCATCTGCTTGATCCCGGAAGTGGACATGTCTGTCGTCGACGCTCGAACAATCTGGCCCTTGGCTCGCAGTCGAACCGAGATCGTCTCCGTGCTTCGCTCGGCGGCGGGTTGAATCTGGTTGTCGACAAACCGAGTGACGCCAAGCTCCCCCCCAGCCAAAGCGACTTCCGCTTCATCGACGCCTTCGGACGCCAGACTGAGCGTGGTTTCGAGTATGCGGAGGACTTCCTGGCGGGCTCTCATGGGTTTTTCACTCGCTTCGAGGGATGGCGTTCCTGATGCGCCGGTGCGACGTCCAAGAACACCAGCGACGGATGCCGCCCTTCTCGGACCGGCCAGGCGTCCAAGGGCACGTTGCTTCGAACGATTCGAAACAAGCCCTTCGCACCGAGTCCTTGGGTCTCGTTTTCGAACGCGGCCTTCAGTGCCTCGAGATCTTGCCGATACGTCACCGCATCTCCACCGCGAATCGGCTCGAGAAGCACGCGCACTCGCCGCAGCCGGCCGTATCGAAAAACGCGCTGCGCGCGAACCGAGACGAAGCCGTAGCGCAGATTGGTCTTGGTATCTTCGACGTGCTGCACTTGCGCCTGCATCTCGATCGGATCGTTCTTCAGAGCGGGTAGGCTCTCGGCCCGCCCGATTCCACGTTGGTCGCCCGGCGGTCGACCCCGAACGCGACGCCCGACCCAGGCTCGACCGAAGCGCTCCGCCTTGAGGAAATCGACGAGCGGGCGAACCACGTCGCTGAGGACCCGATCCCCCGGATCGGCGACGTCGGAGACCACCCGGTGATCCTTGCGCGGCGGGGCGTCGGGCGGTGTCCAAGCCACAGACGAAGACACGGTGCGTGCGGAATCAGGGGCGAGTGAGACCGTCGTCCGACCGACGTCGTCCGATGCGGGGTCGCGTTCGACGCGACCCATCTCAGCCTGGCCTTCGGCCTTCTCGTCGGCGTTCGCTTCGGCGGTCGACACGGGCATCACTCTCACTCCGGATTCGGAGGCAGCACACGCCAGACATCCCGCGAGAAGCAGCCCGCTCAATCGTCGGGCGCCGCCAAAGAACCTCCAGCACCAACGATTCATCCGCGTGCCTTCTTGCCGGAACGTTTCCGGGGCGTCTTCGGCCCGTTCTTGGCTTTCTTCCGCGTCTTTGCCTTTGGTTTGCTCGCGCTTTTAGGTCGCGCGGTCGAAAGAAGCGAGGCTTGATCTTCATCCACCCCGGAATTCGCGTGCGTAACGCCGGGTGGGGATCCGTGACCCTGGCCCTGGTGATGGATTCGCTCGCCCGAGGCCGGCCCGACCTCGAGATCTCGAAACCGAGTCGGCGCCGCGCCGCGTCCCTGAGGGACGCAGGCTGCTGGACGGCTCCGGCCCGATGCCGTGCGATCCAACACCCCGAACCACGCCCAACCCTCCGCGCCACCGATGGCGTCGCACCCCATCCACAGGTCGGCCGTCAGGCCACGATAGGCCGGGTGGGACACTCGATGAATGCGCCGGCCGTCTTCGATGACCCATCCGAACTCTCCGACGCCCTCAAAGAGGTCGCCACGCTCATCAAGGCTGATCGCCTGGGCGCCCTCGATCAACAAGCCGCTCCGCATATCGGCGACCAAGCTCTCAAGGTCGCCGGCATCACCGGCACTGAGCCCAATGTTCGTGGGCGCCACCGTCGGCAAGTCAGCCCAGCTTGCACCTCGCATCGCGCCGCTGGCCTCCGAGAACCCGAGGACCGCCGCGACCTCGCGCCCGACGAGATAGCCCACATGCCGTCCTTCCGTGATCAGCTCGACACGATGCGCCTCAATACCCTCGTCATCGAACCCGAAGGTTCCCGCGCCCCCTTCGGCCATCGCATCCGCGAACACATTCACGATGGGGCTCGCAACCTGCGCTCGGCCGAGCCGCACGCCCGTCGCCGAGGCACTGAAGCCGTCAGCGCGCGACCAGCCAACCGCACGATCCGACTCGAGGAAGCGCCCACAGGTGGCCGCAACAAGATCCGCCGCAGCCTGCGCGCTGAAGAGCACGGGCATTCGTCCGGCCGGACATGGTCGGCACTCGAGGAGTTCTTTGGCCTCGGAGGCCACGCGTTCGGCCTCATCCTCCAGCCGCAGGCCTTGGACAAACTCCCACCCACCTGCCGAAACACCGCCCCGCCGAACCCTCGGGTAGCCGCGAACAGCGAATCCGGGCGCGGCCTGATTGCGAACCCCCGCCGAGCATCCACCGCCGGCCCAGACGAGTTCCTGGTCGATCTCGGCCCCATCCGAGTTGACGTAGATCTTGCGGCGCCGCTCCGCGAGAACCGAAGCGGCCGAGTCGACGACGCCGGCCGTCGCGCGCAATCGCTCATCAACCTTGGACAGGAGCTCCACCTTGTCCTCGAGCGCAACCGCGAGCGGGTCCCGACGGATCGCCGTCCGGTACGTAGAACGAACCGGCGAAGCGGGGACGAAACGGACCGGGCGCTCCAACAAGACCGCCGCCGCTCGAGCCATATCAACGGCCCGACGCGCGGCCACAACGACATCATGCCGCGAAGGCTCTGATACCGCCGCGAAGCCCCACGCACCGCGAACGACCACACGAATGCCGAGCCCACGCTCGTTCAGTTGAACCACCGACTCGAGCCGGCCATTGCGCATCGTCAGCTTCTCGGCCTGCGAGAGTTCGAAGCGCGCGTCGGCATACGACGCGCCAAGCCGGATCGACTCTTCTACCGCACTGTAGGCGACCTCGAGCGCAAAGGTATGATTGAACAATGACGCTCCCCAACAACCGAACGCAGAGGGGCGAAGCGACCTCCAAGGCTCGGAGCTTGTCCCGTATATCGCGCGGACTCAGTCCAAGAGCAAGTTCTGAGCCTTCCTTCGATGCCAAAACATCAACCCAAACAACACCCCGAAGCTCAAAAGGTCCCCGAGGGCCGAGTTCGAAGCTACGCCGGACGGCACGCCGGTCGGCACGCCGGACGCTGCGCATCCAAGCGGCGCGTTGGTTACATAGGACTCCGTCTGAGCGGGCAGATCTTCGCACTGGGCCGCCGGCTCACCGGCGGGGTACACGAAACACATCCCGGCCTGGTCATCCTCCGCCAACGACCGCTTCCAGCCTTCGCAGGGCCCAATATACGCCGCCATCGTCGCCTTGAGCTCGATGGGATCGTTCTCGTTGTTGTGCTCATTGACCGCCTGCGTATGATCGAGGCCGAGGAGATGGCCAACTTCATGGGTCATCACCGCGAGGAGATCCATCGTCTTCTCGGAGGGGCACGGCGTACCCAACAGGCCCTCCTCGAGAAGATTCACCAGCGAGAAGCTCTCCGTGTTCACCTCGATGTTCGCCTTGCTGATGCGCCCGGTGTTGACGGAGTAAGTCGTGAGCGTCACCGCCACTGCATTCACGTCGCGCGGCGCACCATTGTCGGTCGCGCCCCGTTCCCTCCACCCCTTTGAGACGAACAAAACCTGATTCACGTCCGTGCGCGTGGCCGGGACATAGCCGGTGGTCGACGCCAACTCGAACCGCACATCTGTGCACGGAACGTCAGACCAGGCGGTAAATGCGGGCGCAACGGCCGCAGGTTCGAGGGGGGTACCTTCCTGGATCCCCCATGGGATGACCCGCTTGTCCCAGTGGAGCGACACGTAACTGTATGACTTGGAGTGCTTGCAGACGAACGCCCACGAAGGACGTCCTCCGACCCCGATGGCTCCGAGCGCCACGGCCGCAACCAGCCAACCACGCGCCATCCTGACTTTGTATCATGGCGACGGGCGGCCGAGATGAGAAGATGCCGCTCTCGGGTGATGTGCCCCGCCCTCTGGGCCGGTGGTCGGCACATCCGAGCCAGCCATTCTCGAGGCGGGATCTGGTGGCCTAGGCACGTTGGCTTGGGCGCCTCAATGGAGCCTTTGTTCTTCCCGTCGAAGCTGGGGAAGATACGCCTCGATCGCAGCCGCCTCGGAAGCGCTCGCGTGCGGGACGTAGGCGAACAGATCGCGTGCCGCCGCCCGCGCACAACCGATCTCGGCGTAGATGAGGCCGCGGTCCCGGACCTCGCTCCAAGCGTTGGGCGCGATGGCCAGAATTCGATCGATGGCCGTGACTGCCCCAGGGTAATCACCCGACACCAAATACGTATTCTTCAGATTAGTGAGAACCCGTGTAACGATTTTCCGCGTGGGCGAAGGTGAAAGCATCCAGGGCTTGACGCTCACCCAGCGACCCGTCGCTCGATGCAGGATCCGCTCACAGGCCCGGTGATCGAGTCGCGCGCCGCCATGCAGCGGGTCGAGGAGGTGCCGCTCCCGGCCCACGTCATGCGCGATCAAGAACCGCCCGGGGAAGCCGAGACCATGGACGGTGGCGCCCAGGCGACGGCCAACTTCGAGGTAGGCCGCAGCCAGCGTGATGGGAACACCGAGCCGACGATCGAGCACTTGATTGAAGAGATTGTTCCGTGGGTCCTCATAGTGACGGTGGTTCGCACGAAACCCTCGAGCGCCGAAGAGCGTTCGGCAAAGGGCATCCACGAGATCCCCGCCCGGCTCGAGATTTCGCTGAACTTTGGCGGCAAGCGCGTCGATCTTGGCCAAGTACGTCGACACATCGAGGTCCGGATGTTCCGTCTTCGCCGCGACGAGGAGCGCCCGATCCAGCGGGAGCTCATCACCGAAGAGCTCGACGAGAGACAAGAGACCCTCGACCCCAAGGTTCATGGCCACGACCTTAGAATGGATGTCGGCTCGGGTCGAGTCACCGAGGTCGAGTCACCGAGGTCGAGTCACCGAGGTCGATCGACGGGGTCGATTACCGGACGCGACAAGGTCTCGCCCGGACACGGCGGAACGGCGTATAAGCGAAAAGATGTCTCGCGTTCTCGGCGCCGCGCCCTCCATGCTCATGACCCACGCGATGGTTCTTGCCACAACGACGCTGATCTTCGCGTGTTCGATCGACGGCGAGGGCCAAGCGGATGGTTCCGTGGCCGCCGATGCCGGTCCCACCGACGCGCAAGCGACAGACGCCACGAATGCCGATGCCGATGGCAACGCCGACGCCCATTCGACCGGTCGCGATGGCGCGATCGTCACACCGATCACCGACGAATGCGATCCGGTAAGCCAGGACTGCGGCGATCCGCTGAAGTGCGTTGCCGAACCCCGCACTGGGCACCCGGGGACCGAATGCATCACCTGGATCGATCCCGAGAAGCCTTACGGCTCGACCTGCAATGCGCGTGGCGAATGTGAGGCCGGTCTGGCATGCGTTCGAACCTCGACCGCCGCAGCCCGCTGCGAAATGCTGTGCCATCCGACCGGCAACGGCGCCGAATGCGACGTGCTCACGCAAGAGGCGCAAGATCCCGAGTACGACTGTCTCGGCATCCTGTACGACACCAACTGGGGATCTTGTGTCCGCCTCGCACCACGATGCGATCCCTACGCTCCGGAGGCCTGCGATCCGGGCCAAGCCTGTCAGCCGTTCGTCCACAAAGATGGGACACTCGCCACGCGCTGCCGTGTCGCCGGCCCGGGTGTCGCCGGCGACGCATGCGGCACTGGCGCACCAAACTGCGCCGCCGGCTTCGCCTGCGTGGACCAAGGCTTGGGCGGATCCGCCGCATGCGTCCAGTATTGCGTTCTCAACCAGGACTGCCCGATCCCCCAACAATGCAAAGGAAGCGTCAGCGGTCTGTCCTTCGCTTTCTGCATCGACTGATCTTCGACCGTTTTCGGCGCACCTCTCTTCGCCGCAGCTCTTCTTCGGCGCACCTCTCTTCGGCGCAGCTCTTCTTCAGCGCAGCTCTTCTTCAGCGAACGTCTCGTGCGCGCACCTCGGAGAGGCACGGCCCTCGCGCACTTCCGCCGACCACGGAGAACGGCCAGATTCGATTCAACGCCTGCGCAGCGCTGGCGCCGAGCATCACGTCGACGTGCGCGCACAAAGGCATCTCGATCACGAGCCTCGGACCCGCGTGACCGGGTTCATTCAGGCACGCCACACTACTCAAAGGCGCGAACCGGTCGCGTCCTCCGACAACCGCCACCACCGGAATGGGGCTCTTTCGAAGGCTCTCAGCAACATCCAGGTCGTCGAACACGGTCGAACGCGTCACGGCCATCCGCGCCAGCTCTCGGATGAGCGCCGGCGATTCTGGATCACACGCCGAAAGAACCGCACGCCCGGCGTCAGGGTCGAGCGCCTGCGGATTGACGAGACCGGTGAGCCATTGAAGACCAAGCGCAAGCGGGCCCGGATGCCGCGAGACGAGCGGACCCGCGACCCGCCGCAGAAGGCGATCCATCGGCACCTGGCGCGGGCAAGCGCCGAGCATTGCACCAAGCGTGATGCTCAAAAACCTAAACAGATCTTGTCCGCCGCCAATGAGTACCGGCGCCGCGAAGGTGATGAGGGAACGAAGCCGAGGCCGACGCGCGAGGAAAGCGTACCCCAAAATGCCCCCCAGCGAATGCCCGACGAGGTGAAGCGGGGCATCCGCGACCTCGGTCGCCACGGCCTCGACGAGCGCCGGAAGATCGAAGTTCAGCAACGTACCGAGTCGCCAGTTCGACCGCCCATCTTCCGGCCGGCGACTGAGACCGTGGCCTCGAAGCTCGCCGACAAACACATGCGCACCACGCCCAAGGAGCCCCGAGGTGAAGGCACTCGTCGTGAACGTGCGCCGGTTCTGCGCGAACCCGTGAATCAGGAGAAAGACCTGCGCACCGGGCGGTGGGGCACCCGGGACGTTCTCGAGCGGCAGACGTTCGGACACCAGGTCCGGGGGTCGAAGGCGGGTGAGCGCAAGCGGGTGTCCATCGGCGGCCGAGATGTAGCGAGTCTCTTCGCGCATCCCGAGAAACTGCATCCCACTCAAACGCACATCGAGCCAGCGAAAAGAGCACGCTACAGTCACGGCGTGGTCGAGTCCCCGCCGGCAAGCGCCCCCGAATCCCCCGAATCCCCCGAGTCACGCGGATCTGTCCTCGCGGTCGATGACGATGAACTGATCCTGCGAGGCTACATGCGTCTTCTCAGCCAAACGGGCTATCGCGTCGACACGACGACCAGCGCGACCATCGCCGCCGACTTACTCAAGAAGACGCAATACGACGTCGTGATCAGCGACATCGTCATGCCGGACATCAGCGGACTCGAATTCTTGAAGCTGATCCGCGAGTTCGACCACGACGTCCCCGTTATCTTGGTCACCGGCAATCCGACCATCGAGACGGCGGTTCAAGCGATCGAATTCCGGGCGTTTCGTTATCTGCTCAAACCGTTTCGCAGCGAGGAGCTCCGGCAAGCCGTCGCGAAGGCGATCAGTCTTCATCGGCTGGCGCGAGTGCGAAGAGAGGCGACGAACTATCTGCGGACGGGCGACATCGAGGCGGGAAGCGATCGTCTGTCACTCGAGACCAACTTCACGCGCGCGCTGAAGTCGACGTTCATGGCGTACCAACCCATCGTGTGCTGCTCCGAACGCACGACAATCGGCTACGAAGCGCTGTTGCGCTGCCGCGAGCCATCGTTCCCCCATCCTGGCGTCTTGCTGGATGCCGCTGAACGCCTGGGTCAAACCCATCTGGTTGGTCGGTGTGTAAGGGGCCTCGTCGCCGACGACTTCAAGACGCGCGACATCCAGGTCTTCGTCAACTTGCATCCCGAGGATCTCGTCGATGACGAGCTGTATTCGGCGAGCGCCCCGCTCTCCAAGATCGCATCGCGCGTGATCCTGGAGGTCACGGAGCGCGCCACCATCGACTCGGTACGAGACATCGGACGGCGCGTTCGCGAGTTGAAAGACATGGGATACCGCATCGCGCTCGATGATCTTGGTGCAGGCTACGCGGGGCTTTCGAGCCTCGCGCGCCTCGAGCCGGACGTGGCCAAGATCGATATGTCGATCGTGCGTGATGTACACATCGAGCCGGTCAAGCAGAAGCTGATCCGCACGATGGTGCCGCTCTTCAAGGATCTCCATATGACTGTTGTCGTCGAGGGCGTCGAAACCGCCGCCGAGTTGGCCGCGCTCCGCGACCTTGGGTGCGACATCATGCAGGGCTATCTTTTCGCCCCGCCCAAGACGCCGCCGCCGACCGTCGATTGGTCGAAGATCTAGGGATTTTTTCGTGCGGTTGCGCCCATGCCCCTTGCGATGTAGGCAGAATACACGCAGCGGTGCAGGTCGATCCGCATCCACGGGCGGGCTAGAGTGGCCGCTGGGAGGGAACAATGAGCGAAATGGTCACGCAAGAGCCAAGCGACGCCACAGGCGCAACCGAAGCTGAGGGGTCGATGCGTGCCGACGACGTGACCATGGCCGCAGCACAGTCCCTCAGTGGAGCCGACGCGGCCGAGGACGACGCCGTCGCCTTCGTCGAGGACGAGGACGTTGCCGCCGTTGGATCCGCTGGCGATGACGTGGCTTACGGAGCCGCGGATTCCGCGAGCGCCCAACCCGTCGAAGCGATCGACGAAGTCGAGGAGATCGACGAAATCGACGAAATCGAGTCCCCCGCCGACCACAACGAGCCCAACGACGTCCGTGGCGTTCCGCCTCAGTCCGCCGCCGACGCGTCGCCTTCTGAGACCGCGTCCGAGGAGAGCCCCGAATCGGCGTTCGAGGCGCTGTTGCGCCTCTACCAGGACGAGACGAACGCACGCCCCGACCCTTCGGCCAGCGGGCGCCTTCTCGCCGAGATGGGGCGCATCGAGGAAGAGCACTTCAAGGATCCGGAACGTGCCGCCGCCTATTTTGCGCTCGCGCTCAGCACCTCGCCAACCGACCTCACGGTCATCCAGGCCCAGCTTCGGGCGCAGTTGACGCAAGGCGACTGGGCCGGGGCCCTGGCCACCCTCGACGCCGAGATCGCGGCGACCACGGACGACACTCGGCGAAGCCAACTTTTCGCCGAAAAGGGATCCGTCCTCGAACATCGTCTCCGACGCCCCGAGGAGGCAGCCGAGGCCTACCGAAACGCGCTCGCTCTGCGAGCGGGCGAGCCGTTCGCCCTCCACAGCCTCGAACGGATCGACGCGACGATCCGCGACCAAGGCGCGCTCGGAGAATTCTACCAGAACGCCCTGAGCGTCACCCCGCAAGCCGAGTTCAAGATTCCCATCTTGCTGGCCCGTGCCAAGCTGGCCCTCGAGCGCTCGGGCGATCCCGACGACGCCATCGCCGCGCTCGAAGATGTCCTCGAGATCAATCCAACCCACGAAGAAGCGCTCTCTCAGTTGCAGGTCCTGTTTCGAACCACCAACCGGTTCGACGATCTCACGCGCATACTCATCGCTTCAGCCCGCGCGACCGACAGCGATCGACTCGCCTCGAGCTGGCTCATGTCGGCGTCTCGGCTTCAGCGCGATCACAAGGGCGATCTCGAGGCCGCGCTGTCCTCCCTTCTCGAAGCCGAAGGCCGGACGCCCGATGACGTCTACCTTTTGCACGAGGTCGAAAACGTTTGCGAGTTGTTGGCTCGATACGACGATGCCCTGATGGCACTCGACCGTCAGATCAACTTGGTCGAAGAGCCTAAAGAGAAGGCCTCCTTGCTTCACCGCTTTGGCTCGATCCTCGAGACGAAGCTCGAGCGTAATGACGACGCCATCGCCGCATACCGGCGCGCGATCGACCTTCACACGAACTGCGTTCCTGCAATCCAGAGCCTGGGACGTATCCTCGAGCGGACCGAACAGTGGCCCGAGCTGGCAGAACTCTACAAGCTCGAGCTCGAGCGGGACACCGACGTCGGTCACCGCGTCACCGCGTTGTACAAACTGGCTGATATCTACGCAACGAAGCTCGGGCGCGCCGACCTCGCGGTCGACACGTTGAGGCTGATCCTCGAAAGCGACCCGACCTACTCCGTTGCATTCGATGCGCTCGAGCGCCTGCTCAAGCGTCACGATCAGTGGGCCGACCTGCTCGAGCTGCACTACTGGCGTTCGCGACAGGCCAGCACGCGCGAGCAGCAGATCTTTCATCTGCTTCAGGTTGGCCAGATCGCTGAAGACCGTCTCAACTCGCTCGAGCGCGCTATCTCAGCCTACGAAGAGGTCGTCAAGCTTGACGCGCAGAGTCTCGAGGCCGTCCGCTACTTGACGAGCCTGAACGAACGGCTTGGCCGCTGGGATGCGGTGGCTGATTCGTTGGAGATCGAGGCCAACGCACTCGGCGCGAGTGAAAGCGCGGCCGGCGTGTGGCACCGAATCGGCGACATCCGGGAGCAACGTCTCGAAGACGATCAGGGCGCCATCGAAGCTTACCAGCGTTCACTCGCCATTTCGCCCACGTACCTCCCCGTCCTGCGAAGCCTCGGGAAGCTGTGCCGGCGCAAAGGCCTTTGGTCTGACCTCGTGCTGATGTGCCGTCGGGAGCTCGAGGTCGTTGAGTCCGCCGAACATCGAGTCTCGGTGCTCTTCAATATCGCCGAAGTGCTCGTCAATGAGCTCGGCGACAACGAAGCCGCAATCAACGCGTACGAAGAGATCCTGACGATCGAACCCGCCTCCGCTTCCGCGCTCGATGCGCTGGCAGAGCTTCACCTGCGCGCCCAAGATCACGAGCGTTTGGTCTTCACGCTGCTCCGGTCGATCCAAGTGATGGGAAGCGACTCGAATCGCGCACGCACGATGCAGTCGGTGGCCGAAGTGCTCGAGTTCGAGCTCGACGACACCGACCGGGCGGCCGAAGTGTATCGCGAGATCATCGCCTCGGGCGTCGGAACTGAGCTGGCGATCGAAGGATTGGCCCGGATCTATGCACAGACGGGGCGACACCAAGAGCTGGTGAATGTTCTTCAAGTCGCGGCGAGCTGCACCGCGAGCGACCGAGCCAAGATCCTTGCGCTGAGCCGTGCCGCCCAAGTCGCCGAGGATGACCTTGGCGACCTCGACATCGCGGCCGCCTGCCTGGAGGAGGCCCTCGTCCTGGCGCCAGAGAGCGTGCGCGTGCTGAGCCAACTCGAGCACGTGCTCGTCGACCGGCGGAGCTGGCCACGGCTCGTCGCGATATCTGAGCGGCTGGCGGATCTCGACCAGAACCCCGAGGCCTTTGCCGCGCGTCATCTTCGCATCGCGCTGATCAAGGAGTCCGAGCTCACACCGCCGGCGCCTGCAATCGCCAACTATCGGGCCGTTCTCGGCCGAATTCCGGATCATCCCATCGCGCTTCGTGGACTCGAGACAGCCTATCGGGCGCAGGGCGCGTGGGCGGACCTTCTGAACCTCTACGTCGACCAGGCAAGTTCGTCCTCCGGCGCGACCGAACGGGCGCAGCTCCTCTTCCTTGCCGGCGAGCTCGCGGAGCTTGCCCTTGGCGACGCGCGGCGGGCCGACACGTTGTACATCAGTGCGCTCGACTCCGTGCCCGATCACCTCCCGGCGATCGAGGCACGGGCGCGACTCGCGCGGCAGCGCGACGACGCCGAGACGCTCCTCGCCTGCACCCTCGCCGAGAGCCGGATTGTGGCCGATGAGGCGCGGGGCACCGCACTGCTCTTCAAGGCCGGAACCATTCAAGAGGACGCATTCCAGAACTTCGAAGCGGCGAGCAAGCTGTATCGTACGGTCCGCACCCGCAGCCCGGGTCACTTGGGCGCGTTCCTTCGTCTCAGAAACGCATTTCAGAGGCGAAGCGACCACGCGTCGCTGGTCGAGCTTCTGACCGAACAAGCAGCGGTCACCGAGTCGGTGGCCGAGCAGGTCGAGCTTCTGTTCGCCGCCGCACGGTCGGCCGAGGTCGGTCTCCAAGATCCGGAGGAAGCACGAAACCTCTATCGGCAGGTTCTCGCTCGGGAACCGAACGACGCGCGAGCGCTCCGACAGCTCGGGCCTCTGCTCTTCTCGGTGGCGCGTTGGGAGGAATCCCGGGACACGTTCCACCACCTGACCGAGTGCACGCAAGAGGACGCGGTCATCGCGTATGCCTATCGAAACCTCGGCATCATCTATCAGGACCACCTCGCGAACCATGACCTGGCTGTTGACGCCTTTGAGCGGGCCATCGCGGCGGACCCGGAGGACACCGAGAGTCTCGCGCGCGTCGCGCGCGCCTATGAGTCGGTCGAGGACTGGCCTTCGGTCATCAGTCGGCTTCAGCGCCTCGCGGACGTGAGCCGGGAACCGCAAGCGCGGACCGCGACCTTGCTTGAGCTCGGGCGAGTCTTCGAAGACGGCGCCCAAGATCTCGCAAGTGCCGTTGCGGCCGTAACGCAAGCCCTCGAGGTCGATGCCTGGAACCGCGGCACGATGATCCGGCTCATCGACCTCCACGAAAAAACCGAAAACTGGGGCGACGCCGCGGCCACGCTGAACCTCCTGACCCGGTCGTTCCAGGCCAACGAGAAACTCGACGCCGTACCTTGGCTCGTGCGCCTCGCGCTCATCTACGAGACCTACCTCGGCGACGAGGCTCGAGCGCTGCAGGAACTCTCGACTGCGCTCGAAGCCGACGAGCTCAATCTCCCCGCACTCGAGGCAATGGCTCGCCTGAGCGAGCGCAACCCCGCGCTCAATGAGCAAGCGATCCTGATGCACCGGCGGCTCCTCGATCTCAATCCGTTCCGAGCCGACAGCCACCACGCGCTCCACACCGCCTTCATGCGCAAGAACGCGCTCGATGAGGCCTTCGTCACCTGCGAAATCCTCATGTTCATGCGGAGCTATACGGTCGAAGAAGATGAGTTCTATCGGGAGTTCAAGGATCAAATTCCGCCTCACCCCTCGAAGCCGCTCAGCGCCGAAGAACACCTCAAGTACGTCATCCATCCCGATGAGCAGGGGGTGGCGCGCACGTTGCTCGAGATCCTGGCCCGCGATGCGCACGCGCTCATTCCCGGGAGTCTGGATCGATACGAGATGCACCCTCGCCAGGATCGCCACGGGTCACGGTCGCAATTTGCCTTGCGGCGGTTCGTCGACGATGTGGCGAAGATCCTCGGTGCCCCCGCCTTCGATCTCTGGATCAGCCAGAAGCTCGACCGCGGCGTGGCCATCGAGAGCCGGAACCCACCTGCCATCATCGCCGGAGATCAGGTCGCGCGCCGCGTCCAAGAGAAGGAACAGCGCTTCCTCTTTGGGCGCGCGCTCGAACAGATCATCGGCGGCCATGGCTTTCTAGCGCTGCCGGACCTCGACCTCGTTCTCCTGGTTGGCGCCGCCGCGCGGATCGCGCGCCCCGGGATCCCCGTAAACGCTCCCGCCGACTTGCTCGAGGCCAAAGAGAAATGGCTTCGAAGCACACTCTCGAGGGCCACGCGGAAGGCTCTCGAGCAGCTCGACGTCAAGCATGCGCCGCTCGTCTTCGACGTCGACCGTCACCGGCGCGCCGCCACATTCACGGGGAACCGAGCCGGACTCTTGTGCGCCAACGACGTCGAGGTCGCGCTCCGTACACTGTCGCGCGAGGCAGGGGCCGCACGGACCGTCTTCAAGGACGCTGAGGCGGCCGCTGAAATGCTGAACCAAAGCCCGGAGGTCTTGGACCTGCTGTCGTTCGCAAGCGGCGAACTCTACGCCGAGGCACGAAAGGAACTTGGATTCGCGCTCGAGGCCTAGAGCACCGATCTAAGCGGTGGCAACCAGACCCGGTCCGGGCCCTTAGACACGAATCTCTGACGGGGAGTGAAGAAGTGGTGGGGGGGGGACTCGAACCCCCGACCTAGGGCTTATGAGACCCTCGCTCTAACCGGCTGAGCTACCCCACCGACCGAACAGCGGCCTACCATCCCTCGCGGGGCGCGTCAGCTACTTTTGCTTCTTGAAGAGGTCTTCGAGCTTGGAAAGCGCGGCGCCTCGGTCCTCGACCTCGGCTTGACCCTCACGCGGGACGAAGAAGGTGCAGAAGTTGGCCTTCTCTTTGTCGGGTTCCCAGAGCGTCGTCGACTCGCGACACTGGTTATGGACGTGGGGATCGAACAGCTTGCAGTTCTTGCAGCAGTGGAGATCATGTCCACAGTGTTCACAGGTGTCCGCGCGCTTCACCTTGTCGATGAGCTCAATCTCACCGTTGCAGGAGTGGCAGTACAAGACCATCGGGTACATCGCTGGCCAGCATGGAGCGGATGGGTCAGCACGGCAAGCGCTTTGAGCACCTGTCAGGGGTCGGCCGATGGAGGTGCCGCGTCGTTGCCCGTCCCCACATGAGTGGCCATGCCCGGACCCGCGGCAAGGCCCCTCTCCGCGGCAGGGCCAACACCCGTTCCGATATCGAGGTCGCTGGCAATGGCGTTCGCATTGGCATTGGCATTCGCATTGGCATTCGCATTCGCATTGGCGTTGGCCTGCGCAGGCACAGCCGGGCGCGTAAAGACGAGCCCGATGGCGACCATGACGAGAAGGAGACCAATCTGAAGGCCGTGGGTCAGGAGTGAGATCACGGCCGCGCTCTCAGCGCTCACCCCAAAGGGTGCAAGGCCCAGGCGATAACCCGCTTCGAACGTCCCGATCGCACCGGGGCCTCCGGGCACCGTGATCGCGAAGACCGACACGCTGACCGTAAATAGCCCGGAAGCGAACGGGATCTCCGGAACGTGGTCCCGCGCCAATACGTAGGTCGAGAGCCCGTTCAAGCCCCAGAAAAGCGCCGTCGAGAAACCGAAGGCCAGAATACCTCGCCAATTGCCGAGGATCACGAGGCCATCGAGGAAGGTGCGCAAGAGCCGCACGACGAAGTCGGCCCCCCGCGCGGAGAGGGGGCTCAGTATGCGACGGATCGTGGCCAAGACAGGCCCACGTGCCACCGCGGTCAAGACGAGGACGACGAGGAGCCCGCCGAAGCCTACAAACGCGAAGCGCCCAAGCGTCTTGAGCTCGGTCGGAATAGCGGCCGACGAAGGAAACGACGCCAAAAGCCAGAAGAACAAGCCCACGTTGAAGAGCCCGTCGGCCACCCGTTCCACGACGACCGCCGCCACGCTCCCAGCAAAGGGCGTCCCATCGCGGGCAAGAATCGCCGGGCGAACGAATTCTCCGAGTCGAAGCGGAAACAGGAAAGCCGCCGGTACGCCGAGAAGACCCGAGCGCACGATGGTGCGGGTCGACGCGCGGCCGATCGGGCGAACCAAGAGCCACCACCTCAAGACCCGCGAGCCCTGGGCGAGGATCTGGAGGGCGATAAAGACCAGCAGGGCGATGCCGGACGTGTGGGCGACCTGGTCCGCGACGCGCTCGAGGTCGACGCCATGAATGGCCCATGCGAAAGTGACGATCGAAACAACGCCGACGGCCACGACCTTGATCGCGTTTGACCAGAAACGGCCAAGCTCCCGTGCTTTCATAGACTCAACTATAGACTCAACTTTCTCGTGGACCGGCTGTGGCTCGCCCGCCAAGGGCGCGCTAAGTTATGCGCACATGGGTTGGGAATACAAGGTTCTCGTACTTCCGGCGGCCAACTACGAAGTAGACGAGGAGATCACGAACATCCACGGCGAAAAAGGCTGGGAGTTGGTCTCGGTCGTCCTCGACAAGGCCAGCTACCGAATTTGCTACTTCAAGCGGCCGATTCCCTCCATCGAACCCGAAGGCGACGCGACACTGGGCATGGCCGCACCCTCAGTCCCCCATCGACGGCAAGAAGGCGACGTGTGAACCTTCGGTCGGCACAACCAAGGTGATGTGCGCGGTGGCGCCCGCACCCGGAGTTGACTGAACGTCGACCGTGCCCCGGAATTTCGTCGCCCGCGCCTTCAGGTTGCTGAGCCCGTAGTGTCCGGAACGCTGCTCGCTCGGGTCGAAACCAACGCCATCGTCGGTCACGGTCAGCGTGATGAGATCGCCATCGTACTTGAGGCGCACGTCGGCGTTCTTGGCCTTTGCGTGCTTCTGAATGTTCGTCAAGCACTCCTGCAAGATCCGGAAGATCGCGAGCTGCATCTCGCTCGGAAGCCGCCGCGTCCGACCCCGCACCTTCAGGCTACACCACACGCGCGCCCGCTCTTGAAACCGCATGCAATAGTCCTCGAGCGCTTTGTGAAGATCGAAGTCCCGACGCATCATGGTCAGCGATCGTCGAAGCTCCTCGATCGCCTCCTCGGCCTGCGACTTGAGCTCCGTGATTTCGATTCGGAGGCTTTCCTCCTTGGTCATTCTCTGGATGAACTCGGCCTGAATGATGAGCGACGACAGGGAACCACCAAGGCCATCGTGGATCTCACGCGCAAGACGCAACCGCTCTTGGGTCACGATCGAGGTTTCCTGCGCTTTCGAGAGCTGGCTAAGCTGCACGCGGCGCTTCTCATCACGCCGATGAAGGAAGAGGAGAACGTATGCGACGATCACCGACAAGGTCGCGTACCAGCCGATCAGAAAGATCGTCTCCGAGCGCACGACACCACTCGTAAGCGAGTCGTGGAGCTGCCCGGCGATCGGCAAGATCAGGAGCGGCGGAACGATCGAGCGTTTGCGCGGAAACAGGAGAATGAAAAACAGCGTGAACAACCCATGCGCCGCCATGATCGGCGAGCTGAGCCCTCCGCTCAGAAGGACCATCGAGCACAAGGCCACGAGGTCGAGACAGAGCGTCACGAACGTCAGTCGACGACCGAAACGAGGGTGCTCTATGAAGAGGTAGTTGAGCACCGAGTACGCGATGACAGCGAAGTAGAAGACAAACGCCGTCGACGAGGTGGTCCCGAGGAAGAGAGACCACGACGGCACCGCCAATACAGCCAACCCGATCGCCAAGAAAGCCAACCGCGCGTAGAAGAGCGCGCGAGCTCGATCGGAGAACCGCTCCAGAAGCGCAGGGTCGCGTCGGAGCGCCTCTCGGGCCGAGAGCGCCGCGCCGCCAAACGTCGCTGACATGAGTGGGGTTGTAACACACGCGGCGAACCCGGGGGTGGGGGAGTTCGAACCCTCTCGTCTGGGCGGTCTCGGCGGCAGGATGCACTCCGTCTCGTGGCTCATTGGTCAAGTCGAGCTTGACGTGGCCGGTCCCGAGCGCCATCCAGGCTGCGTGTGCGGGGTGTTCGGCGTCTGGGGGCATTCGGAAGCGGCCAAGCTGACCTATCTCGGTCTTCATGGACTGCAGCACCGCGGACAGGAGTCCGCGGGCATCGTGGCTATGGACGAAAGCGGGCGCTCTGCGCGCCACCTCGGCGAGGGACTGGTCGCCGATGTCTTTTCGCCCGCCGAGATGAGCCGATTGGTCGGTGGTCAAGCGATTGGTCATGTTCGATACTCGACCACCGGCGGGAGCGGGCTTCAGAATGCGCAACCGCTGACGGTCGAGACGCTCCGGGGCTCGTTGTCGCTCGCCCACAACGGCAACCTCGTGAACGCGCACACCATTCGCGCCGACCTCGAACATCAGGGCTCCATCTTCCAGGCTCATACCGATACCGAGGTCCTCGTCCACCTTCTCGCCCGGTCTCGCGCGCCTCGCATGGAAGACCGGCTTCGCGAGGCGCTGGCCCAAGTTCAAGGCGCGTACACCCTCATCCTCATGCATTCGGGCGGGCTCGTTGGCGTTCGTGATCCGAGCGGATTTCGGCCGCTCGTGCTCGGTCGACTCGGCGATGCCTATGTCTTGGCCTCCGAGACGTCGGCCCTCGCCCTGATCGAGGCGACCTTCGTACGAGAGATCGAGGCCGGCGAGATCATTTCGATCGGGGCCCATGGCCTGACATCGGAGCGCCTGGTGCACGAACCCGACGCCGTCGCACGCGCGTGTGTCTTCGAGCTCGTCTATTTTGCGCGCCCCGACAGCCAAATTTTCGAGCGCAGCGTCTACGAGTCTCGGTACGAGATGGGGCGACAGCTCGCGCGCGAAGCGACACCCGACGCCGACATCGTGATCCCCGTCCCCGACTCCGGGCTCGCCGCCGCGCTCGGCTTCTCGGAGGAAAGCGGCCTGCCCTTCCGGCATGGACTCATTCGAAGCCACTATGTGGGCCGAACGTTCATCGAACCCGAGCAATCCATTCGTCACTTTGGCGTACGCCTCAAGCTGAGCGCCGTGCGCGCTGTACTCGAGAACCGCCGCATCGTCGTCATCGACGACTCGGTCGTCCGAGGCACGACGAGTCGCAAGATCGTGGGCCTTCTTCGATCCGCGGGCGCGCGCGAGGTCCACATGCGCATCTCCTCTCCGCCGACGCGATTTCCGTGTTTCTATGGGATCGACACGCCCACGACGCGCGAGCTCATCGCCTCGAGCAACTCGGTCGACGAGATCCGCGACTTCATCACCGCCGACTCCTTGGCCTACCTATCGACCAAAGGCCTTCACCATTCCGTCGGTGATGGCGACGTCGGTTGTAGCGGCACGGCCAACCCGGACCAGACACGTTTCTGCGATGCCTGCTTTACCGGCGCGTATTCCTCCGGCGCTGACACGATCCGGCAGCGCCTCGAGGTTCTTCAAACCGAGGCGCCCCGCGGTCGAACGCACGGTCCCAAGACATAGCCGCGCGCCCGGCGCCGAGGGAAGCCTCGCAGATGTGGGCAGCGTCAGCGTCAGCGTCAGCGTCAGCGTCAGCGTCAGCGTCAGCGTCAGCGTCAGCGAGATCTTCGCACCACCAGGACCGGGAGCTAGGCCGGTGCCGCGGTTCCATCATCTTTGGGATCGAGCACTTGGGCGCCCGCGATGTCGTCGCGGCCGGTACAGACGATGACTTGCGTGGCTCGACCCAGCTCGGCAAGGGCCTGCACGAAGGTCATCCGCTTCTCGGCGTCGAGGTCCTCAAAGGGATCGTCGACGATGACGGGCGCGACGACCGACTGGACGCAGAGGTCGAGAAGACTCAGCCGAAGGGCGGCGTCCACCAAGTCGAGATCTTCCCGCTCAAGACTGAGGTAGTCCGTCAGCGCGTCGTCGCCTGGCGTCCGCAGATGAAGGGCGCCCCGAGCGGCGAAAGACACCGAGGTCCACCGGCCATCGGAAAATGCGCTCACGTAGGCATTCAAACGTGGCCCGAGCGCTTCGGCCAATGCGTCCTCGTCCTTTTGGGTCATATCGACACCCGACTGCATCAGATCAACGGAGCGATTGGCTGGTCCCGTCGCCGCAGCCGCACCAAAACCACCCGACCCATAGCCTCCAACCCCTGCGACCTGAGAACCGAAACGGCCCACGCCCACGCCCACGCCCACGCCAAAGCGACCGCTCTGCCCGCGAGAATGGCCCCCTGACGAGGCCGCCCAGACTCGGACTTCTGCGCCCCCCACCGAGCCAGACCCGATCGGTGACGACGAGACCTTTGCGTTGTCCTTGGCGTCAGAACTCCACCCGCCTTCAGAGGTGCCGTATCCTGACCCGTACCCATCCTCCTCGCCGTCGTCGCCGTCTTCGGAGAAGTCGGCGGCATCCGCAAAGCCCGCCGCGCCGGCGGTCGAAGGACGCAACGCCTCATCCGCCTCACCGCGGGCATCGTGTCCACTCACCCGTGCCACTCGCGCCTCGAGCGTGGCCACCGAAACCATTGGGCCCGCACTCATAAGGATCGCCTCGCACGCTTCGATCTGGGGACGAATCTGCTCGAGCTCTTCGCGTGCAGACTGAAACTCGGCGTCGGCGGCCATGCGCTCGAATTGAGATTTCGCCGATGCGAGCAAAGCTTCGACTTCATGCGCCCGGTCGATCCGAGCGAGAAAGGCAGAGGCCGACTCTGCGCCGTATTTTTCCAGGAGTTTGGCGGTCGCGCTCGCCTCGAGCTCGAACTGCTGGGTCTGACGCTCGATGCGTTCCGTCGCCGCGCGCACTCGAATCCCGGATCGCACCTTGGCTTCGAGCTCACTTACCCAGCGAAGCGCTCCGCCGGCGGCAACCAGCGCGCAAGGAATGTTGAAAAGCGCAACCGCGGGACGTCCGAGCAAGACACCCAAGCCCACGGCAAATGCGGCGCCAATCGTCCCCCCGAGAAAATAGCGGTCGCGATAGAGACGCGCCTCAGGCACCAACCGATCCGCAGCGACAAGCTCATCGATCTCCCCCTGAAGACGCGCCCGGTCCTCTTCGTGCTTGGCTCTGGCCTCATCGAACCGCTGAAGACGGGCGATGACAGGTGCTCCGATATCCAGAAGCGGGGTGCATTCCTCGACTTCCTGTTGAAGCGCACGCAGGGAGGCCTCCGCCTCGTGGAATCGCTCGAACTTCGTCTCCAACATGGCTTGGCGCTTCTGCAAGTGATCGAGTCGAGCCTGTGCCGCCTCATACGAGCGCGCGTCGGTAAGCTGCGCAGCAAGCGCCTTGCGCTCCGCCAGATCGACTTCGCGCAGCTCGCTCGCTTGGTCTTGCCCGTCACCCGCTCCGCCTGCGGGCTCGCCCTCGCCGCTTGGAGGCTCGCCTCCGCCGCTTCGAGGCTCGCCTCCGCCGCTTCGAGGATGGCCCGCAACGGAAGACACGCGGGGAGCCGGCGCCGCGACCAAGTCTTCGTCTTCGACCCATGCGTTCCGTACGCCGGGAAACGACGGCGCCATGGCCGGAAGCCCAGGCCCAGAGGGCGCCCAAGATGCTTCCGAGGCCCGCATCGCCATCAGTTCACCGAGCTGACTCCGAAAGCGCGCGCGTGTGCCCTGGCTAGGCATGGCGTCCCGATCAAGAACGAAGAGCCGCTCGAACGTCACATCATCGGGGAGCTGCTGCTGGACCCGAAGGTACTGCGCAATCTCCTGCGCGAGCGAGCTCATCCCCACAAAACGCTTCGTCGCGGGATCAAGACGGTGGAGCTCCATCGCCCCGAACTCCGCCTGCCGAAGGAGCCGATACGTTGCTCGGTCGCGTCCATAGATCGTCAACGCGATGCGCGCGTCGCCGTCCCGCTGGGCGCGGTCTACGAGCTCACTCGTCGCGGACGCGCGCATGCCATCCGGATAGAGCGTGTGAAACGTCGCGTCGATGATCGTCCGCCGGAGCTTCCGGTTCGACGTGCGAACGACGTTGACCCCCGGTCGGAGACGCAGGCGCGCCGTCTCCGGAAAACCTGAGATACCCCGCAGAGCGAGCTCGACCAGCATCATCGTGCCAGCACCACCTGTTCAATGGCATAGCACGCAGACGGAGGAGGCAGACATGCGCGGGGCGCCGCACAGAAGGTGATTGTGCGGCAGAATCGCCGGTACGCGCCCCGGGGCGAACAACGATCTCGATACGCGCCTATCCGGCTTTTTTGGTTTCGGTACGCTCCCGCAAGCGCGCGGCCTTGCCCGAGCGTCCCCGAAGGTAGTACAGGCGCGCACGACGTACTTGGCCATGCGACTTGACTTCGATCTTCTCGATCGAAGGCGCCGAAAGGGGGAAGATCCTCTCAACACCCACGCCGTGAGAGACCTTGCGAACGGTCACGGTGGAGCGGATGCCACCCTTCTTCCAGCGAATCAGGACCCCTTCGAAGACCTGGATACGCTCCTTCTCACCCTCTTTGATCTTGGTATGAACCCGAATGGTGTCGCCGATCTGCAACTTGGGCAGGTCGGTCCGAAGGTAAGGCGCCTCGATGTCAGCGATGATCTTCTTCATGCGGTCGACTCCTGAAAGAGTGGGCGTTTGTCGGCTCAACCGCCGAGAAGGTCAAGTCAAAACCAACGCGCGCCGACGCGTCCTGATCATCCTTCGCCCACGAAACGCTCGAGGACGACGGTCGCGACCGAAATGGCGTCGAGCGTCCGTGAAGGATTCGAGCCCCTGAGCGCGAAGAAGCCCCCGATGGCCCCTGGGATATCGCTAAGCCGAGGAACCAGGCAAAAACACACGGGAGAACCCGGGTTGGCGCTCAAGCGCGCCCTAAGACCGGCTGGACCGAGTGTCGCGACGACATCCGCTGGACGGCGGCCGTCACCAGCATCACCGCCGTCACCAGCATCACCGCCGTCACCAGCATCACCGCCGTCGCCAGCATCACCGCCATCGCCCGTGACGGCCACGCGCAACCTGGGCAGACGGTCCCCCACGCTTTCCCAGGCGTCGACGATCTCAACGAAGGTCTCAGGACGAATCGTCGCCCTGAGATGTGCGTCCATCCCCGCCCCTTCCTTCCTTCGGGCCGAGCGCGACAACGGTTCGCCAAGCCGCTCGACAACGAGGGGCGATCGGGAGATGCGGTCGACCTCGCTTCGAAGCGCGTCGAGCGTCGACGACGAAACCTCACCTCCGTACGCGGCCACCGGTCGAAGATAGAGTCGGCGCACGCCATAGACGGCCGCCAGCCTGAGCAGGGCCTCGAGCGTGCGGGAGACCGTGTGGTCCATGACGAGGTCCAGGGCCAGGTCGACGATCATGCCTGAGCCCGAGTCGCCGAAGAGAACTGCGCGCTCCCCCTTGGACAACGACACCTCCTTCAAGAGGTCCGGTCGGCGTGCCCGCGTGCGCGCAAGCGAGGATTGCCGGCGCCACGCCCGAATGCGGCCGTGATCGCCCGACAGCAAGACTTCCGGCACGCGAGCGTCCCCGTAGACCGGCGGCCGCGTGTACTGGGGATGCTCAAGGAGGCCGTGGGCAAAGCTGTCCTCGCACGGTGACGTCGCATTCCCCAGCGTACCGGGAAGCAGCCGAATGATGCCATCGATGATCGCGAGCGCCGCATACTCGCCTCCCGTCAGGACGAAGTCGCCGAGCGAGCACTCCTCATCGACCTGCTGAGACACGCGCTCGTCGAAGCCCTCATATCGCCCCGCCACCAAGACGAGACGCTTTAGCCCGGACCAGCGGGCAAGATCGCGCTGGCGAAGGGGCGCCCCCTGCGGGGACATCAGGACCACTCGGCAGGAAGACGAGCGCGAACGGCTGTTCGGGCCCTCATCCGCGCTCACCTCGAAGCCACGAGCCGCATCGATGGCCGCCGCCAACGGCTCGACCTTCATCACCATCCCGGCCCCGCCGCCGTAAGGCGTGTCATCGACCGTCCGATGCCGATCCGACGTGAAATCTCGCGGGTCAACGAATCCAACCGAGGCGAGGCCGGATTCGATCGCGCGACCTGTCAGACCCGTTCGAAGAGGGCCCAGGAAGAAATCAGGAAACAACGTGACAACGTCAATGCGCACTCGGCTCGTCCGACTCCAAAGACAGCAGTCCATCGATGGGCCGCAACATCACGCGTGTGACCTCTGGTGTCCGCTCGACGCTCGCCACGAACGCATCGACATAGGGAATCAAAATGGGGTCGTCCTCATCGCCCAGGGCAAGCACCGGTTGAGCCCCGTTGTCCAGGATACCCGAGACGCGCCCAAGAGACGCGCCCGATTCGGCGTGAATCGCAAGTGCGCCATACAAACCGTCGGCCTCGTCGAGGAGACACGAGGGCGCATCAGACGGATCAACGTACAGTTTCGCGCCGACCAAAGCCTCCGCCGCCGTCCGATCATCGATCCCTTCGAGTTGGAGGACTGCGGTCGACGGATCGGTAAAACGAACCAAGCGCAACACCCGGCGGCTGCGCCCAGACTCCGAACCGTCGTCGTGCGCGCTCGAGTCATGGTGCGCGCTCGAGTCACGGGTATGTGCCGTCACCAACTCAACAGCATGTCGTCGGCGCCCGAGCACGCCAGACCGACGTGCACGGAAGAGCTTGGCGACCAGTTCGCCTCGCAAGCCATGGGGGCGCAAGATCCAGCCGATCGGGTAGTCAAACAACGCCTGTATCCCGCCTTGTGCGCCCACCTCACCTCGCCTCAGTTCAGTTCATCTGAAGTGGTGCTGAGGCGACGGCGCGGCCGCGTGGGTTACTCGATGATTTCGAGGGTCGACCGCTTCGAAACCTTGAGCGCCGCGGCCGAGAGGATCGTGCGCATGGCCTTCGCCGTGCGGCCCTTCTTGCCGATCACCTTGCCGAGATCGTCCTTCGACACCTTGAGTTTGATGATGGAGGCTTCATCATCACCAAACTCGGTGACTTCCACTGAGTCGGGCGCGTCGACGAGCGACTTGGCAACAAATTCAATGAGGTCTTTCATCATAACTTCCCGCGGGCGGACAAAGCGCCGCGCATCCATCCACGCTCTGTATCGATTCGAATGCTGGCATGAGCCAGCACGAAAGACCGAGCCAGTAGATTAGGAGGCCGTAGGCGTCGAAGCCTCGGGCATCTGCACAACGACAACGTTCGTCGCCGGTGCGGGGGCCACGGTCGCAGCCGCCGTGGCGGTGGGTGCCGCTCGACCCGCCGGAACCGCCGGCGCCACGCCGAAGCCCTGATGCCGCGTGTGCCGCTGGATGAGCTGCTTCGCCGTCTCCGACAAGCTCGCGCCCAGCTTCAGCCAGTGCTGCACACGGTCATCCTTCAGGACCAGAACCTTGCGGAGCGGGTTGTAGTAGCCGAGGTTCTCGATGAAGCGTCCGTCTCGGCGACTACGACTGTCGGTCGCGATGAGATGGTAGACGGGTTTCTTCTTGGTCCCAGCACGGGAAAGCCTTAGTGTGAGCATTCGAAGCAAGTCCTCCAGGTCACTGTTCACCTGTACGAGCGAGACGCCAGGGGTCGTCGATGGTTCCAGAATTGTCAAGCAAAGTCCGCCGGGCCGGCACGAAGCCACGTCACTTGAGGAGGTCTCCGATCGAAATCGAGATGATCAACCCGAAGAGGAAAATGAGGCCCACCGTGTGAATCACCACCTCGACTCGCGGGTCGATCTCCTTTCTTCGGACCAATCCAACCAACAGAAACAGCAAACGCGACCCGTCCAGCCCCGGAATCGGGAGAAGATTCATCCAGCCCAAAGCGGCCGAGATGACCGCCAACGCCTGGAGCGCCGACGCCGTAGAACCGCGGATCGCCGTCGACAGCTCCTCCACGATTCCCGGCGGTCCCTGAAATTCGATGTTCTTTCGGGTCTTTGCGTTCAGAAGCCCTAAAAGCGCGCGCGCGCTGTCGGCCGAAATGCGTATGACCTGCGAGAGCGCAACCTCAGCCCCCGGGACCAACCCCATCGGCTCTTCGACGAACCCCTTCGGTCGATACACGAGCCCCACCATGAGCCGTGAACCGTCGGGCGAGGGCTCGGGCCGCACCACCCAGGTCTGCTCGGCGCCCGAGCGCGTGCCCACGAGCGTCACGCGCCCATCCGGACCCGCGCCCTGAAGCGCCTGACCGAACTCGTCGATCTTCGAAAACGCCAACGTGCTCGTGCCCGTGATCAGATCGCCGGCCTGCATCCCGCTCCGCTCGGCGGGCGAACCTTCCAGAACCTGCGTCACCTCGATCGGCGGCGTGGGCACCTGCCGCCAGAACCCGAAGAACGCCCACAAGGCGAGAAACGCGAAGAGATAATTCGCCGCCGAGCCTCCGAGATTCATCGCGAACCGGAGATGAAAAGGCTTGTTCGCGTAGCTCCCAGGGTCATCCGGCGGCGTCCCATCACGTGGATCCAGCCCATCGACCTGGACGAATCCACCGAGCGGGATGGCGCCAATCTGGAAGGTCGTTCCCCATCGATCGAACTTGGCCAGCGCCGGGCCGAAGCCGATCGAGAAGCGGCGGACCGTCATGCCGCTCCAGCGCGCGACCAGAAAGTGCCCCGCCTCATGGACGATGATGAGGAACCCAAGACCCAGAATCGCGAGCAGAATCGACGGTACGGACGACATGAGCGAGCTCCCAGGTGGCTCGAACGACGGGACGAAGTCAACGATTGCCTGCCGCGATCGCCGACCGCCACCGCGACTCCGACGCAACTCGGCCCCGGACGGCCGCTTTTCTCGGGCCGCTGCGGACAAGCGGATCCGAAGGTTCCGAAGTTTGTCGCCAAGTCCGCCCCTTTCTTGCTATCGCCAGGCCCGATGAAGGGCGCCGTGAACAAGTCGTACGAGGAGGCAAAGCGAGTTGGGCATTCCCTTTGAAGCAATCGTCGCGCTCCGCTACATGCGTGCGCGCCGCAAGGCCGGCGTTTCGCTCACTTCCGTTCTGACGGTCTTCGGAGTGACCTTGGGCGTCGCGGCGCTCATCGTGGTCACGTCGGTTTGGAATGGATTTCAGGCCGAGTTCCTCGAGAAATTGCTCGGAATCAACGCCCACGCGCTCATCCTCCGGAATCACGACGTATTTCGCGATCATCAAGAGGTCGCGAAGCGACTGCGCGACGACCCAAACATCGAGGAGGTGGCGCCTTTCGTCATCAGCGAGGTCATCGTCCAGAGCGATCGCGGCGTCCAAGGCGTCGCGATCAAAGGCATCGATCCGGACGTCGCGCGCCGGACGCAGCTCGCCAAGTACGCACCGGAGGCGGCCTTCGACCGTCTCAAGCGCGATCCGCTCGCCCCCGATGAACCTCCGGGACAGGCGCGCGCGCTTCGCCCCGGGATCCTGATCGGCAACGACTTGAGCGAACAGCTCCATGTGCGACCTGGCGACGTCCTCACCGTCGTCTCTCCGTATGGCGGGAAGAAGGGCGAAGCGCGGACACGCATCTACGAAGTCGCGGGCATCTTCCACTCGGGCATGTTCGAGTTCGACTCGCGAATGGTGTTCGTCCACCTCGCCGAAGCTCAGGATTTCTTCCGGCTGCACAAGGTCGTGACGGGACTCGAGGTATGGAGCCGCGACCCGCTCACCTCCGAGGCAACCATCGGCCGAGCCATTGCCCAGATCAGCCCCGAAGACCCCCTCGCGTTCGACGTTCGCGACTGGTCCAAGACCAATCGAGGGCTCTTCGGGGTCGTCAACAGCCAAAAACTCCTGATCAGTCTCATGCTGAGCTTCATCGTCGTCGTCGCCGCCTTCAACATCATGGCGACCCTCATCTTGCTCATCCTCGAGAAGGGCCGCGAGATCGCGGTGCTCAAGTCGCTCGGCGCCACCGACGGCGCGATCCGAACAATCTTCGTTTTGGACGGACTGATCGTCGGGATCGTCGGATGCGCCGTGGGCGTGGCCGTCGGCCTCATGTTGTGCGCGGTCTTGCAGGAGTACGGGCTCAAGCTCGACCCGCGAGTCTACTACCTCGAGCACCTTCCGATCGTGGTCCATCCAATCGAAGTCGTAAGCATCGTCGCCGGCGCGATGATTCTTGCGACGATGGCCACGCTGTTTCCCGCCACCCGGGCCGCTCGCATGAACCCCGTCGCCGGACTCACTCGGCGGACTCAACGTCAACATGTCGCCGAGTCGACCTGAGATCAGCGGCGCGTTGACCGAACACCTGAGCCGGGAAACGAAAGACGCGAACCTCCGGACGGCCATAGGCGTCCTTGTCGAGCCCCGCCTTCTGACACGTCGCCTCGAGAAACGTCCTCACGTCCCAGCCTCGCTCTTCCGCGACCTGAGGCAGAAGCAGGCCCCGGGCGCGGTCGGATTCGACGGAAAGACCATGCACGCCGATGGTCACATCACCCCAGGGCGCATGCACGGGCTCGAGCGGGCCGAGGACGGAGATCTCGACGTCGAGCGTCGACGCTTCGTCGTCGCGAATAGGCGCGAACCGTGGGTCCCGATGTCCAGCCGACCAGGCCATCCTCGCCACCGCATCGACCAGCGGCATCTTCGCCTCGGTCGTCCCGATACACCCCCGAAGCCGCCCCTCCGTGCCATGCCACGTCACGAAGGCCGCCCCAGGCCGGAACACAACGCTCGCCGGATCGAGCTCCGCCAACCCCGGCACCCGCGCCCGATCACCTTCCCGTCGACTCGAGCCCGCGAACGAAACCTCGCTGCCCTCAGGCGCCGAGAGCGCCGCGCGAGCGACATGCACCAGAATCGCCTGTTCGGATCGGTTGAGCATCCCTATCCTCTACCTCAATTCATCGTCCATCGATGTGGCTCTTGTTGGGGTCGAGCCCCTTTGACGCCAAAGAGGTGCGAACGAACGCAAGCGCCTCCGCGCGGCTTGTCACCCGCCGCTCGAGAACCGCACGATCGACCTCGTCGAGTAGCGTCTTGAAGACTGGCCCCGCGTTCAGTCCAAGCGCCTTGAGATCGGCGCCGGTCACGATCGGCCGCGCCGCCAGCGGCCTTTCCTCGAGTTCGCGCTCCTCCCGAGCAAAGAATGCGCGCGGACCCCTCACCGCGACAACGCCAGTGCGTGGTTCCTCGAGTTCGGAACGCAACGACGAATCGTCGACGAGCGCACAAAGATAGGCCTTCGCGAGCGGCCAGAACGCGACGTCCGCAACGAGACGTCTCGTTTCGGCTGTGGGATAGCGCTCGGGCGATCGCAAGACCGGCGCCGCATCTACCAATGCACCAATGACCCGAAGCTCCTCGCGCGATCGCCGAAGCTCGGTAAGCGCGGCGTGCACCTGTGCGCGTTCGAGCCCCTCGAGCAAGACGGCCCAAGCCAAACGAACCAAGTCCGATTTCGCCACGTCGTCGGCCACCGATCGTCGAAGACGCCCCAGCGCATGGGCCTTTGCCTCGATAGCCTCCGCCTCAAGAGATTCGATCGGCAACGGGAGCGCCGCCGCCACGAGCCCAAAATCGCCGAGGAGCCGAAGCCCTCGGTCTGGCGCTGGCGAGATCCAGATCCCGTCGAGCTCAGTCGAGATCCGCTCCCGGCTTATACGCGATAGCTTCGGCGCGCTCGCACGCATCGCCTCGGCCGTCGCCGCCTCGATCTCGAAACCGAGGCGTGTCGCGAAACGAACCGCTCGAAGCAGTCGTAGATGATCCTCTTCGAACCGAAGCTTCGGATCGCCCACGGCGCGAATCAACCGCTGCTCGAGGTCTGCCCGTCCACCAACGAGATCGATCAACTCGCCGCTCAGCGGATCCAGCAGCATCGCGTTGATCGTGAAGTCACGACGGTGGACATCCTCCTCCTTGCCCACCCCATACACGACGGCCTCGGGTCGGCGGCCATCCGCGTACGCCCCATCTCCTCGATAAGTCGCGACCTCATAGACAAGGTCTCGTGAGAGCTGCACGCGCACGACACCGAAAGCGGCGCCGACCAGATGGGTCCGCCGGAAGCACTTCGCGACCAACTCGGGACGGGCATCGGTCACGACATCGTAATCTTTGGGCACCGCCCCGAGGAGCAGGTCGCGTACGCATCCCCCGGCAAGATAGGCTTCGTACCCCGCGCGCCGAAGGCCCTCGACGACCTTCGACGCACCCGCCCAAAGCGGATCGCCTGATCTCTGCAACCACGCCGTCCCGCCGCATGCGTTACCGGCCATAGATGATCGCCGCTGCGTTCGGTTGGTAACGCCGTCGAAGCCGTACCGAACCCTCGAGATAGGTGTCGTCGGGGTCGAGCGGATAGAGGGAACGACTGCCTTCGGGGGGCGTGACCTCGACGCGAAGGCTTTCACCTGAGGCGTCGGTGACGACCGGATAAGTTTCGACGAACGTCAACCCGGCGTCGTTCGTCGTCGTCGAAGTGCCCGATCCCACGACGAGCATCCGCCGACCGCTTCCGTCGGCGAGCACGGCCACCGGCTTCGGCAAAGCCAAGAGCGAGCCCGCAAGGCTCGCCCCACACAGGCGCGTCGTCGCGCTTCCGCTGTCGCTGCAATACTCGACGGCCAGGCTCATCAGATTGAGGCCGGTCCGATCGGGCGCAAACACGGCGCGCATCTCATCCGAAAAAGCGGCACCGCCTCGCGCCGGCGCTGAAAGTCCAGGCGACAAGTTGGTGGCCCGCGAAGAGACCAAATCGAACGCAACCACCGTGCGCTCAACGCTCGACGTGACGTACACGACCCGACCCGAATCATCGATCGCAAGGCCGGAAGGCGCCGACACGAGGTCCTGATTGGTGATCGTCCGCCGCCGCACATCCACCACGATCAAGCCACCGACGGAGACCTGATCCATCACAACCGCAGCGCGCCGACCGTCGGAACTCATCGCACCGTCGAGCGGAAGACCACCGACCGGAAGCGAATCCAACACCGCCCCGGACTCAAGATCGACCAACGTGATGGCGCTGTTGCCTGCAAGCACAGCCGTCGAGTGGCCGGGGACGGCGAGCACCATGTCCTGGGGCGCCGGGAGGTCGATCGTCGACCACGAATGGTCGTCCGCGGAGAGCACACCGAGCCGACCATCCAAACCATCTTGGTACAACACGAGCATCGCCCGCCCCCCCCACGACGCAATGCCTCGCGCACGCGGCGCCGTTCCCGGCAAGGCAATCTTCTCGACCAACACCCGAGTCGCCACATCGATCACGTAAATCTGTCGTTCCGGATGCTCGAACGCGTCGTTTTCGCGATGCGTGACGTACGCAAGATTCCGCCGGACGGCGACGGTCACGTCGGCGTCGTCATCGCCATCTTGGACTTGCTCCATGCCGAAGGCCACGACATCGCCCAATCGGTTGTATCCAAGGATCCGAACCCGAGCGCCTGCCTTCCCTGGGTAGGCATCAAAAACATGAACGGCGTCTCGATGCGCCGCCGCATCTTCGCCCGTGATGTCGAGGTAGGCGGCCTCGCCCTCAACCCCCGACGACAGCGCGATGCGCACCTTCTGGATGTCGGTGTCGACAAACGGATCGAGGTGTTCGTGGGTGCTGGTCGACAGGCGAACGCGCACGTCACGTCCTGAGCCGCATCCTCCGAGCACCCCGGCCAACAGCGCGCCCAAGAGAAACGACGCTGCGCGCGAACGCGCGAACGCCAAGCGAGCGTCCTTTCGTCGAACAAAGCGCGTGCTCACGGCGACCTCCGAACGATCGAGAAATTGTCCACGCCAAGCAACTTGCCGTCAGCCAGCCGAGGAACCAGTCGGAACCTAAAAGACGATGTCCGAAAGTCGTTCGGAACGGCGACCTCGAACCGACCCGCCCGCCAATCGAACGTGCCCTGCCCGCCAAGGCTCGAAATCCCGTTGTTTCGCATCCGGGTCGGCGGGAGTCGCGCCACCTCGCCGGTCTTGGCGAATGTCCCGTCGACCCAAGACGCGGGGTCGGCGCAATCTCGGGCGCAGAGCTGGACCAAAACCTCCTCGGGGCATCGTGTGACCGTGCGTTCGCCCACCGTCTCCGAAACACACCCTTCGTGCGTCGTCGGGCTCAACGGCGAGATGACATACGTATCGCCGATGTCGAACGAGACCGAATCGAACTGAAGTACCAGGGTTCCCGACACGTCGGCGAGGTCGATCGGGTTTGACTCGATGGATTGCTCGTCGTCCGTGAGATCGGCTGGATAGCGGCGCGGCGCCGAAAAACAACCATCTTCGCCGAGCCCGTCGCAGTCTCGGATCTTGGCCTGACACTCGGGTGTAAATTCGCTGTCGGTACCACGGCATTCGGAGGCGTCCTTGCACACCAAACAATCCGCGCACGATGGCGGAGCGAAGGCACCCGCGCACGTGCAAGCTTCAGCCGAGTGCGCCAAGAGGCACGCCTCCGTCTCGGCGGCGAGCGCCTTGCAGCTCGAGCACGTGCGCTTGGCCGGCAAAACTTCGCACGCCGCCAGACGCGCCTCGGGGCATACGTCGCAGTCCGATGGGCAGCTCGCACACGTCTCATCCGCGCCGCACACACCATCGCCGCACGCACCTGGGCAACCCGCGTCCTGACAGCCTTGCGGGCAGCGCTCACACGCGCTGCACATCGCCTGGCAAACTTCGGGCGGATCGGCCGAACAGACCCCATCGATCGCGAAGGACGCCGTTTCACCCGGGCACGACGGGATCGTCGGCGCGCTGCCACTCGCGGACAGAATACATTCGAGGCAACAGGCGCACGCTCGGCAAGTCGTACCGAGCACCGGAACGCGCTGAATGACCTCTCGGCCGACCACAACGAACGTCGTGCCTTCCGCGGCCGCACCGGCGCAGCGATCGTCGCCGAGTGTGCAGCCCGGATCGCCCGTTCTCACCACGCGGTTGTTGGGATTACGAACGGCGCGGCCAAGCTCGGGGCCGTTCCAGTCGAGCCCTTCGAGCGTCACGAAGTCGACGGTCGTCTTGGCTGGATCGCGCGACGATGGACACACCGTCTTGGACTCGAAGCCTTCGTGATACACCGCGCATCGGCCGGCGACGCAGCACTCATCGTCCGCACAGTCACCCGCACCTCGACATCCCGCCACGCAAAGCTGCGCTTCGCATACACCGATCGGGTCGTCACGCGCCGCCTCTCGGCAGGCCCGGGGGGCGTCGTCGGGGACGGGCGTCAGGGTGCAATCTGCGTCGCGCACGCACGTTCGTCGACACGCGCCGTCGACGCACTCGAGGTCCAGAAGCCCTGCCTCGGCGCAGTCGCTCGACGCATGGCACGCGACGTCTGGGCGCTCGAAGACGCGCAAAGGACAGTCATCAGAAGGACATCCGACGAGCGCGACGATCGCCACGATCGCCATCGCCATGGTGCCGGCCGGGCAAAGGTGCCACATACATCGACGCTAGCACGACGGGGCGTCCCTTCCAGCCCCCGCCGAACGCTCCACATCAAGAAGATGTCGTGGAAAGACGTACAAGGTTCAGCACGAGCTGTTCCATCGCACGCATCGGCTCGAGCGCGCCGCCTTTCAGCACACGGTCAGCACGGTCAACCGACGCGAGGCCACCGGCGAGCCCACGGGCGGAAACACGCCGAGCCTGCGCCAATAGACCGTCCATGAAGTACGGCGGCACCCCGACCGCCGCTTGAACCTCGCCCCGGTCGTGGCCGGCGTCGAGGCCGGATCGCGCGCGAAGCAGGTTCCGGTAGTGCCGAGCGATCATCGCCAAAGCCCGAAGGGGCGGCTCCCGAGATACGCCCAGAATCCCGTGGAGGCCACGCAACGCAGCGCTGTGATCGCCGCTGCCAATGGCATCCACCAGAGCGAAGATCGACTCTTCCTTGGTCACGGACGTCGCCTGCTCGACATCCTGAACCGTGATGGCGCGGCCAGAATTCGGGCCGACATACAAAGCCAAGACCTCGAGCGCTTGGATCGCACCACCGAGGTCAGTCCCGACGGCATCGGCGAGCGCACGGGCGGCCGGTCCTTCGATCGAAGTGCCCATGGCCTGCGCCCGGCGCCGAATGAGGTCGGGCATCTCGCGCGGACGAGGTCGATCGAACCGAACCGCAGCCCCGGCCTTCTGAAACGCTTTGTAGAGCTTCGTTCGCGCGTCAAAGCGCGCTGCGACGAACACGAGAACGCTCGTGGGGTTTGGGTCCTTCAGATAGGCGAGCAAGTTCTCGCTGGCGTCGAGGTTGAGCTTATCGGCCTGAGTCACGACAACCAATCTTCGGTCGGCGAAGACGGGGCAAGTCTGGGCGGCATCGATGATGCGCGCGAGGAACGCGGTTCGCCCATCGAAAGCGTCGTAGTTGAAGTCAACCGCCTTCGTTGAAAGAACGACGCGCTTGATCTTCTGGACGGCTTCGTCGACCAAGAATCGTTCATCGCCATCGATCGCGTACACCGGCTGCGGCGTACCTGCCTCGAGCGCTTGAATCGGATCCCCTTTGAAGGCCATCTCTATCGCAGTCTCCGCCTCGGCTCTCTCCAGACGCTAGAACAGCAAGCCTCGATAGCGTTCGAGATCGTCGAGGACCATGCCCGCGCCGTTCACAACGGCGAGGAGAGGATCTTCGGCAATGATGACTGGGATCCCGGTTTCTTCTCGAAGCACCACGTCCAGTCCACGAATGTGGGCACCACCGCCCACGAGCACGACGCCACGCTCCGCCAAATCGGCGGACAACTCCGGCGGTGTGCGCTCCAAGACCGATCGCGTCGCCTCGACGATGCCGACGACGACGTCGGACAACGCCTCTCGGACGTCGTCCGTCGTGAATGAAATCGAACGGGGGACACCTGAGATCAGATCGCGCCCCTTGGTTTCCATCGTGGTCGAGCTCGTGCTCGCATGCACGTTCCCGATCTTCATCTTGATACCTTCGGCCGTTCGCTCTCCAATGAGAATGTTGGCGCGGCGCCGAACGTACTGGATGATGGCCTCGTCCATCTTGTCACCCGCCGCCTTGAGCGTCCGATAGGTGACCAAACCACCGAGCGAGATGACCGCGATGTCGGTCGTTCCGCCGCCGATGTCGATGATCATGCTCCCGCGCGCATCGAGGACCGGAAGTCCGGCGCCCACGGCCGCGGCCATCGGCTGCTCGATCAGGAAGACCTCACGAACGCCCGCGTTCATGGCGGCCTCGCGCACTGCCTTCGTCTCGACGTCGGTGATGCCGGCGGGGATCGAGATGACCACGCGCGAACGGATCAGGTGGTTTCGGCGATGCGCTTTCCGGATGAAGTACTTGAGCATCGCCTCGGTCACGGCGAAGTCGGCGATGACCCCTTCGCGCATGGGTCGAATGGCTTCGATGTTGCCAGGCGTCTTGCCCAACATCTCCTTGGCCTCATGGCCCACCGCAACCACGCGCCGGCTGCCGCTCTTGGTGATGGCGACGACCGAAGGCTCATCGAGGACGATCCCTCGACCAACCATGTAGACGAGCGTGTTCGCAGTACCAAGGTCAATCGCGATGTCTGCACTGAACATCCCGAAGAAACGATCGAGCACGAAAGGTCGGGTAGCAGATCCGAGCTGCTCAGACGAGTGCTTTAGCGACACCTTTGCGACCTTTCGTTCGCCCCCTAGGCCGGATCGAGCTTGCGGCGAACCTCCTTGAGGGCCTCGAGGTTCTCAACATGCGCGAGACCGCTCATCAAGAACTCCTTCGTGGCCTCAAAGAGCTGGTCGACGGCCTCGCTCGACAGCCCAAGCACCAACGCATACGCCCGAATGGCTTCATCCTCGGGCTTCGAGCATTGGCCGTCGGCGAAAGCGAGCAAGATGAGGCTCTTGATGAACATCTGCGCAAGCTCGGGGGATGCAAAGAGCGACTTCTTGGCCGCGATGTCAAAGGGCCCTGCGCACACCTCTTCGAGCGACGGATCGCCTCGGCCGCTGCACCCTTCATAGAAGCCGCGTACGAGCGCCATCTCGCTCTCGTGAACGCCGTCAACGCGTGCAACCGCCATCATGGCGTGGCTCAACGCTTTGACCTGCTCAAAGCTCAAATCCTGATCAACAAAGAAGTCGGACACCATCGCGGGGCCTTCCATAACCGTCTTCGCGCTCAGGCGAAAGCACCCACACCCAACGAACGAACACCGCCGCCGAAACCCTTATCCGTAGGAACCATGATGGTTTGAGGGTCGATCCCCGGTCTACAATCGAGCTGATGCATGGCCCGGCTCGCCCAAGCGACGTGATCCCTCTTCGAGACCACGCCGCACCCCAAGCCCCATCCCCCGACGCAGCAAGCACCGACCTCTTCGACGCGGGGACATCCCTAGATCCGACGCGCCGCATCTTCGTCAACCGCAACCTCCGCCTCGACCAGATCCATCTCGTGGGCTTCGACATGGATTACACCCTCGCACGCTACGTGAAGCGCGCGATGGAGGCGCTCTCATTCCGACTCACCGCGGAGAGACTCGTCGAGCGTCTCGGGTATCCGGAAGAGATCCTGAGGCTTGAGTACGACCCGTCGTTCGTCATCCGTGGGCTCGCCGTGGACAAGCGGCTTGGAAACATCCTCAAGATGGATGGACACAACCATGTCGGCCGCGTCCATCACGGCCGAAGGGCCTTGACCCGCGACGAGCGCAAGAACGCATACCGGAGCGCGAAGGTCCGCCTCTCGGCGAGCCGTTACCATTGGATAGACACGCTGTTCGCGCTCCCCGAGGCACAGCTTTTTGCCGACATCATCGACCTCTACGAAACCGAGCTGGGCGTCGGACGCGTCGCCTACTGGAAGTTGTTCGACGACATTCGGAACAGCATCGACGAGTGCCACCGCGACGGAACGCTGAAGGCGATCGTGAAAGCGGACCTGGGAAGTTTCATCCACGCCGATCCGCTCTTGCCCTCGACCCTCCACAAGCTCCGTTCGGCAGGCAAACGACTGTTCGTACTCACGAACTCGTACTGGGACTACACCGACGCCGTCATGTCATTCCTCCTCGATGGGAAGCTCGGCGACTACCCTCGATGGATCAACTTCTTCGATTTCGTGGTGGTCGGTGCCGAGAAGCCCAAGTTCTTTCAGACGCACAACCCGTTCCTCCGTCTCAATCCGCTGACCGGCGAGGCCATGAACGGCCCCGTCACCCGCCTCGAGCCGCGTGGGGTGTATCAAGGCGGGAGCATTGGGCGACTGGACAAGCTGATCGGGGACGCCGGAGAGCACGTGCTCTATGTGGGCGACCACATCTACGGCGACATCATCCGCTCAAAACGGAGCTCGTTGTGGCGTACAGCGTTGATCCTTGAAGAGCTCGAAGACGAGATCCTCCTCGCGCGAACCCTCGACCGGACCCAGGCCGATGTCATCGCGCTGGAAGAACACCGCACGCTCCTCGATCACGAGATCACCCACCTGAAGCTACGACTCGGTGGCCTCGATGCGGCGCTGTCCGACGCGAAGGCCGATCCCTCGCCCGAAGATCGCGAGCCGCCAAAGGTCGAGGAACTGGCCGACACCCGACGCAAGCTGCGGATGTCCCTCGACCGCAAGCGACGCGATCTCCGAGCGACCGTTGCCCGACGCGACCAGCTCGCGGCCGAGATCGAACGCCACTACAACCCGTATTGGGGCAGCAGCTTCAAAGAAGGCCGTGAAGTCTCACGCTTCGGAGCACAGGTCGAAGACTACGCGTGCGTCTACACGAGCCGAGTCTCCAACTTCCTCTGCTATTCCCCGCAGCAATACTTTCGTGCCCCTCGACATTGGATGTCGCACGAGAAGATATAGAGCCGTCCAAAAAAACGAAACGCCGACTCAGCCTCGGGCTGGTCGGCGTCTCAGTTTCGAACGTTCAGGGTTGCGGCGGGGGAGACTCGAACTCCCATGCCTCGCGGCGCCACCCCCTCAAGATGGTGTGTCTACCAATTTCACCACCGCCGCTTAAAACGTGCCCATGCAGTAGACGGCGCGAAGGCTCGCGTCAACGCCTCAGTGACGTCACTCGCCGTTTTGTTGGTCGCTCGGTGCACGATCCTCGGCCGGCGCGGACGGATCGCCCGCCTCAGGCTCCGCACCCTCCGCGGATGGGGCCTGGGAGGGCGGCGATGCTTGCTCATTCTCTTCGCCGGCCGCAGCACCCGTCTGGACGGCTGCCGGGGGCGTAGCCACCGGCACGTCACCCACCACGGATCGGCTCTGCGATGCGTAATACGAAAGCCCCATGCTCGTGAACATGAAGAGAATCGCCGCGCCCGTCGTCATCCGCGTCAGAAAGGTGCTCGCACCCCGACTCCCGAAGACCGTCCCCGCACCACCACCACCGAAAACGGCGCTGACGCCCCCACCCTTGCCGCTCTGGAGCAGAATGATGGGGAGCATGGCCAAGCAGACCAGCACGTGGAGGATGTAAAGCACGGTCTCCATAGGGGTGTTCAGCTTCTGACGAAGTGTCGAGGCCCTGTCAAGCCGAACCCGCGACCGACGCGGCTGCCTTGCAGATGGCGATGAAGCTCTCACTCTTGAGCGCTGCACCCCCGATGAGACCGCCATCGATATCGGGCTTCGAGAAGAGCGCTTCGGCGTTGTCGGGCTTCACGGATCCACCGTACTGAATTCGAAGCGCGGCCGCGATCTCGGCGCCGTACTTCGACCCGATTTCCTTGCGGATATGGGCGTGGACTTCCTGAGCTTGTTCGGGGGTCGCCGTACGTCCCGTTCCGATCGCCCAGACAGGCTCGTATGCGACCACGACAGACCCAAACTGGGCCGGAGCAACCTTCGAAAGCCCACCCAAGAGCTGCGTGGTCACCACCTCCAGCGTCTTTTCGGCATCGCGCTCCGCCAGGGTCTCGCCAACGCACAAAATGACGCGAAGCCCACCCTCGAGGGCTGCGCTGACCTTCTCTGCACAGCCCGCATCGGTCTCATGGAACAGCGTCCGCCGCTCGCTATGACCGATGATGACGTAACTGCATCCCACATCTTTCAGCATCGGGACCGAGATCTCGCCCGTGAATGCGCCGTCCTTGGCGGGATGGACGTTCTGAGCCGCGAGCAAGATCTTCGACCCGGCCAAGGCCGCATGCGCGGTCTCGAGCGACGTGAACGGCGGCGCCACACCCATCTCCACGCCCTCGATCCCGCGTGCCTCAGCGAGAACCGCCTCGAGCAAGACCTTCGTCTCACGGACCGTCTTGTACATCTTCCAATTTCCACACACGAAAGGTTTGCGCCCCTGCATCATGACTCCTCTACACTGAACCACTACACTCGACGACGCCCCCGCCATGCCGTCGCGTGCGAATACGCTTCGGGAGGGATCGAACCCGCCCGCTCGATTCCGAACCCAGCCCTCTCGCCCAGACCCTCGTCCTGACTTCGGCCTCTGGCTTCGGTGTTTGCTTAGCTACGGCTGGCAGCTTCTTCGAGCGCCTTCACACCCGGAAGCGTCTTGCCCTCAATCAGCTCGAGACTCGCACCGCCACCGGTCGAGACATGGGTGATCTTCGCCTCGAGCCCCGACTTGGCGAGCGCGGCCACGGAATCCCCGCCGCCCACCACCGAAACCGCCCCCGAATCCGCGATCGCGCGAGCCATAGCCATCGTGCCCTCGGCGAAGTTCGCCCACTCGAAGACACCCATCGGACCGTTCCAAAAGACGGTGCCCGCATCCGCGATCACCTTTGCATAGCGCGCCCGAGTCTTCGGACCGATGTCGAGCCCCATGAAGCCTTCTCGAATCTCGGTCACCGTCTCGGCTGGCGCGTTCTCGTCGAACCGCTCCGCCACCACGTGGTCCTCAGGGAGCAGGAGCTGCACCTTGCGGGCGGCCGCCGACTTGATGATCTGCTCCGCAACACCGATCGAATCCTGTTCGATCCGGCTGTTACCGACCGCGGTGCCGCGCGCCACGAGAAGCGTGTACGCCATGGCCCCGCCCACCAAAATGGCATCGCAGCGCTCGACCAAGCTTTGCAAGACCCCGACCTTGTCCGAAACCTTGGCCCCACCAACGACCGCCACAAACGGGCGCTTAGGAGACTGAACCAAAGTCTGGAGGTGAGCGATCTCCTTGTGCATCAAGAAGCCGGCGCAAGCCTGCTTGACGAACCGGACCATCCCCGCCGTCGAGGCGTGCGCCCGATGTGCCGTCCCAAAGGCGTCGTTGACGTAGACTTCGACACCCTCGGCCAACGCGCGCGCGAAGCCCTCGTCGTTCTTCTCCTCGCCCGCATAGAACCTGAGGTTCTCCAAAAGGAGGACATCGCCCTCCCTCAGGTCTCGGATGTTCTTCTTGACCCCATCACCGATACAGTCATCCGCAAACACGACATCTTTGCCGAGAAGCTCCGCAAGGCATCCTGCGACCGGCTCGAGCGTGTACTCGGGGTTCTTCTTCCCCTTGGGACGCCCCAAGTGGGACGCGAGCACCACCCGTGCGCCTTTGTCGATGGCATAGCGGATTGTAGGGAGCGCAGCCCGCACTCGCGTCGCGTCGGAGACCTTGCGATCCGCCGTCAGGGGAACGTTGAAGTCGACTCGGATGAACGTCACACGTCCCTTGAGGTCGATATTCTCGATGCTGAGTACCATACGCCGTCCTTTGCCACCCTTGCCGCCGACCGCTCGCCGATCGAACAGACATGCGGCCTCAATCGCTCTGCGCCGAGGCCGGCAAGAAATAAGTTTGCCTAGCCTCTATGAGAATCCGCAGAGCCGGTCAACCAGCACGCCGGAGAACGCCGGAGAACGAAAGTTCCGTAGCGCCACAGTCGACGGTACATTGCGGGGCTGCTAAGGCCCAAGACATCCCATCGCGATCCAAGCCAAACCCCATGAGCCCCCTCAAAGTCACCGTCCGCTTCGCCGCCCGTTCGCGCCTCGCGACGATGCTTCTCGCCACCGCTCTAGCACTAGGATGTCACCCGAGCGCCTCCGAAGTTGTCGAGCAGGCCCATCGCGCCTTCGCCTCCTTCGATCGCCCCGCGCTCGAGAACACGCTGAGCCACGCCTACCTGGACGCGCTCGGCGACCGAGAAGTCTTGCTGGCGGATCTCGATGTGCTCAAGCGGCGGTTCGCTCGCGCGCGCATCAAGCTCCCAAAGCGCTCGACGCTCGACGAAAGGTCGGCCCGTCGAAACACCGTCATCGCCGACATCGACGCGGAATTCGTGGGAGACCAAACGTGGAAGCTGGATGGATCCGTGCGGATAGAGCTCGAAAGGGAGGACGGCCCCAAGATCGCGTCCGGGCTGCTCACGGAGCTCCGAGACATCATCGGGCTGATGGACCGCCGCCGAGCAGCGTTCGAGGCCAACGACCCAGAGGGCTTCGATTCTACGCTCCACCCGAACTACAGGGACGGAGACATCGATCGGAACCAGGCGGTCCAACGCTTCGCGCGCGATATCGGCCAAACACCGGTTCGACTTTTTGCCATGAACTACCGCCTCGAGCTTCGCGGCGCAAACGCTCACCTCGATGAACACTACATCCTCTCGGTCGGCAGCAGGACCTTCCCTCCAGCGATCGCGCGGTTCACGCTCGCCCGATCCGCGGGTCGATGGCGTATCCAGGCCGGTCTTTACGCGGGCGACAGCCGGTAGTCGTTCGGGTTCACACTGAATCCCGCGGCCTCCGGCGGCCAACGCTTGAAGCCCGCCGGCGTTCGGCATACGTATCAAGCGATGCCCGAGGCCTATGCCCTCCGGTTCATATCCGGGAAGTACCAGGGAGGTGAGTTTCCACTACCCTGGGATCGAGAGATCGTGGTCGGGCGCGCCTCCGACCTCGACATGGTCCTGGTCGAGGACATGGTCTCGAGAAAACACGCCAAGGTCTCGACCCAGGGTGGCCTGCTCTCGATCATGGACCTCGGTTCGACCAACGGCACCTTCGTCAACGGCGAAAAGATCAAGAAGACTCGCCTCAAGGAAGGTGATCGAATCCTGATTGGCACCTCGATTCTCAAGGTGGTCGCGACCAGCGCATCGGCGCCCATGTCCACGAGCGAGGCCAAACAACAGCTCGAGCAGGTGGGTCTCCGCGATCCGAATCGCGGAACAACGATGAGCGGCACGCTCGAAGAGGTCCCAATTCCCGACCTTCTCCAGCTCTTCTCGACGTCCAAACGGACGGGCATCCTGCACATCCGAGCACCGGAGGGGTACGGGAAGATCTTCCTGCGCAACGGCGCACTCTTCTACGCGATGATCGACGACGATCACGACCTGGGGCCGCTCAAGGCGCTGTGCCGTATCGTCGGATGGAATCGCGGTTCATTCGACTTTGGGCCCCCCGATCAAAACGCCGAGTTCATGCTCGAGCTCGAGGACAGCACAGAAAACCTTCTCATGAAGGCCCTGCACCAGCTCGACGAATTCCGCCGGGTCTCGCCCGACCTACCGCCGATGGAGCACGAGCTCTCTGTCCCCCAGCCCCTCGTTCCTTTGCTCTCTCACCTCGAACCGCTCGAGCTCGACGTCTTTCAGCTCATTCACAACCATGGCGTCACGGGGATCGTACTCGACCGGTCTCCCGGAACGGACTACGAGACCGCACACGCGATCCTGTCGCTCCTCTCCCAGGGTTACATCACCCTGCGCTAGAAATGCCGACGACCGGCTCTCGACGCCGGGTGATCTCAGCGATATACGCCACACATGCGTATCTTATCGCTCATGCTGCTCCTTGTGGGCGCAGCGGCCTTCGCACACTGCAAGGCTGAGCCCACTGGGACCGCCCCGACCCCCACCGAATCCGCCGCCGAGCCGTCACCCGCGGCGAACCCATCCGCACAAACAGAAGCCAACAAGCCTGCGCCCACCGTCAACGCCGCACCGCGTCCATCAGCCGGCTCCCTTCCCAGACTGGAGCCGCTCAAGCGCGAAGAGGATCCGTACCGAGCCAAGAAGGTCGCGCTCGGCAACGCATTATTCTTCGACAAGCGGCTCTCCGTGGACGGAACGCGCGCCTGCTACAGCTGTCACATGAATGAAGACGGGACCGGCGGTCACACGCCGCTCGCCATCGGCGCCAAGAACAAGGCGCTCACCCGCCACAGCCCTACCCTGGTCAACGTGGCCTACTTGAAGGGCGCTTTCTACTGGGACGGACGGGCCCCCTCGCTCGAGGCACAAGGAATGGCGGCGTGGGCCGGCGGAAACATGGGGGTAGGCGAGAAGGATCTCGCGAAGAAGGCGGCGAAGATTCGGAAGATCAAAGGCTACGCGAAGATGTTCAAGGCCGCGTATCCGGGGAAGAAGATCACGCCCGACCTCATCATGGATGCGATCGCCGAGTACGAGCGGACCCTGATCTGCGACGACACGGCGTATGACCGATTCGCGGCGGGCGACAAGAGCGCACTCACAGAGCCGCAGCAACGCGGCCTCGACGTCTTCATGGGCAAAGGTCAATGCGTCGCGTGCCACGCCCCTCCGATGTTCTCATCCGCTATGGGCGTCGACGGCGGCGTCTACTTCAACGTGGGCATCGGCACCGCAAACAAGGCCGAGTCAGAGGTCGACATCGGACGCTTGAAGGTCTCAAACAACCCGAGCGACTGGGCAGCGTTCAAGCCGCCCACACTTCGCAATGTCGCGAAGAGCGCGCCCTACTTTCACGATGGCTCGGTCGCGACGCTCAAAGAGGCTGTTCACATCATGGCGAGCGGAGGCGTACCGAACAAGAACAAGTCCCCGATCCTCTCCGATCGAGGCCTAACGGAAGCTGAGAGCGCCGACCTCGTCGCGTTCCTTGAAGGCCTCAACTGTAGCCTCGAGCTCAAGGAACCCAAGTTGCCCCGCTAGTCACGCCGACGCTCACGCGCGCCCGCGCCCACGCCCGCGCCCGCGCCCATCCGTCCCCAAACCACGAGGTGACGGTCACTCACCGCCTCCACGGACAGACCTCCAAGTCTTGCTGATTGCGCTCTGAGTTGTTCGCGCGCTTCGTCGACCGTAAGGGCCGCGCACAGAGATCGGAAGAAGTCCTTCTTCAGCACGGGCCGCTCATCGGCGGCGTAGAGTTTGACCAGGCGCCGTGCATCATCCGGTGTCGACGGGCGCATCAAATCCATGACGAGCACCGGCACGCCCTCCCGTCCCAGCCCCGCGATCGCGCGCCAGAGGACCGCCGGGTCATGGAGATGGTGAAGCAAACTGTTCGAGATCAAGGCGTCGACCGGGCCGAACTCGGCGGCATTCACGGCCGCCCACGGCGTAACCGCGAGGTTCGAGGGTTCGGCCAATCCATGCGAGGTCAGCGTCCCCTCGCGAAGCAGAATACGGTTCGACAACGAAGCGGAAACGATCGACCGGCGGGCCAACGCCAACATCGAACGCGAGCCATCGATGGCGGTCACCCGAGCGCCTGGCAACGCCGCACAAAGACGGATCGGAATATCGGCCGGGCCACATCCGAGGTCGAGGACATGCCCACCCGTCCACTCCGGGAAGATGCGCCGAAAGCGTTCCACGAACGCGTGGTTGGGCTCCGAGAAGTCGGCGACCGCGTACGCTTCAGCCTGCGCGTCGTCGTCCATCAACTCGGGCTCGAGCACCCGAGACATCGTCATCGAAAAACCTTCACTCTCTGCCCCTCGTTGGCAGATCGCCTTCGCATTCCTTGTGGGCGCTCATCGCCGAGACCGATCGGGCACCACACGGGCATCGACCATGGCGTCGCGAAGGCGCGCTTCCGGTGCGCGATGTTCGAGGAGCGGCGCCGCGTCGATCCCCATCGGCCCCGCAACGCGCGGCACCGCAAACTCGAGGAACGCTTCGATCGAAGGCAGTGTGTCCCCCGCGTGCCCATGCCATGCCTCGACAATCGTCTCATGGAGAGCCCACCCATCCAATCCTTCTCGGATATCCTGAAGGATCTGCGACCCCTCACTCACCGTCACTCCGTAGGGCAGCGGACACCGGATCAGCTCCACGCCCCCCTGGCGCGTGTCGGTCATCCAGCTCAGTGGGTAGGTGCGACAAGCCGAGGGGCGGGCATCGTAAACGCCACAGCGTTCGTATCCATTCAAACGAACGACCCCCAGACAAACGCCCGCCTCGCTCGACCGAAGTCGGAGCTCCGCGGGCCCGGACCAGTACTCGTTCAGCTCTGCGAAACGCGCATCGCGCGCCACGCGAAAGCCACGTGTTTGGTGGGTACTTGACCCGACGGTTATACCGGCGAGCAACGGGATATTGAGTCGAGAGGCGTACCGAACAGCGTCCCAAAGCGACACCACCACCCGCATTCGACAACAACGCGCTGGACAAAGACGACAGGGCTGGACCACCGGGCGAAAGGGCTGAATTCGGCTCACCGGCACGCCGGCTTCATCGAGAAGCGGTGTGTAGGCCGTGTTGATGAGTCGAAGCCCCGGATACGATCTTGTCGCGTCGCGCGGACCACCGCGATCGGCCTCTTGGTCGTCGGCATCTTCTTGGTCGGCATCTTCGTGGTCGGCCATGCGCCACGACTATGCCGCGTTTGGTCAGACCGCACGACCTCCCGGCAAGGCGTTCTCGCGACGACGAACGGCGTACACCGTCGCGCCGAGGATCGCGCCGAGCGCGGCGCCCGTTCCGAGCGGGACGAGGAGTCGACGAATAGCCACCGCCCCCCCACGATGGTGGGTGAGCGCCTCCGCGAAGCGAACACTCCCGGTGATCAGACCGCCCATGGCCGGAAGTGCAGCCGCGAGCAGCCCCCCGCGCCGCGGGCTGTTCGCCCCGGCCGGCGCTTTTCCCGCCCACCCATCGCCCTCGCCCGACGTGCTGAGCGCGACGGAGCCCGCGGGTCCGGAGCCATCGGCCCTGGCGTCGAACGCCACATCGCGACTTCGGGTCGAGAACCGGGCGCTGGACGGGTAGGATGGGTTCACGGTGGAGGGAGGACAAAGCATGGACACGGCAAGAGCTTCTCGACCGAGACGGCCTGATGGTTGCGGGAAAACGCCCCGAAAGGCGCCCCCGAGACCGGAAAGACATGCCGAAACAGGCGCTTACTAAGGAAACCGGAACTGGCGAATTTCTGCGCCGGCGGAGTCCTGGCGGAGGACGTAGACCGTGCCCGCATCATCGACGGAGACCGGACGCAGGGTCTCGTTGCCGCCGCCGAGCGGACCGGTTTCGACCCGCCCCACCAAGGCCCCGGTTTCGGCGGCCAGACACACGATCACGAGGCCCTCGTCGTAGATATCGAACGGCGAGACCTCTCGCTCCCGTCCAACCCAGGCCACAAGGAACACGCGCCCCTGCCGATCGCTGTCGAGCGCAACGACGGAAAGGACTGGGGCACGGAACTCGATCGAACGGGACCAGCGATGTTCCAGGCTGGCGCGCTCGAACACGGTCACCGCGATCAGGCCCTGCACGCGATCGGTGACCGTCGCCGCGACCACGCCCCGCCCATCTCGGGTCGGCCGCCCCGGGAGCTCCGGCCGCTGTTCGTCGACCGCGCCGTCGGGTCCGGCGATGCGCACCGTGTTGCCGTGCTCCCGTTCGACCCAGACGCCTTCATCATCGGCGAAGACGCCGGTCACCAGACCCGGCTCCGGAATGTTCTCGCCCGCTATGGGGATCTCGTTTTTCAACTTGCCGTCTTCCCCGTAGAGCTTCACGGAGCGATCGGCCAGCCGGTCGAGCGCGACCGCACCCCCATCCTTGGTGAGGGCCAGGTCCTGGGTCGTCTCGGTCACGTCGAAGCTTCGCACCACGCGTCCATCTTCGAACACTTGAACGCGCAGATTCTGCTGGTCCACGACGAGGAGCTCACCGGCCGCCGCTCCGACGATCGCCATCGGGCCCTCGGGATTCGACTCCTGCGCCGGGAGAGATCCGAAAGATCCAGGCGCCGACCCCCATGGTCCGCGAACGAACACCGTGCCCTCGACACGCTCAGCGTCGCGCACGTCGAGCGGCGTCTGCTCGACGGCGTCAACACCCTCCCCGGCCCCGGCCGCGCGCGACGTCTCGTCCGCGCCCATGGATCCTTTTTTCGATCTCGCCTGATCGCGGGTCGAGCGCGCGTTCTTGGGGTCCGCCGTGGCCGCCCGATCACGGGGCGCACTCAACGACGAGAGGTCGACGCCATCATCGCGGTCGGGCGACGATTCGATCCGCGTCTCGGGAGCCAACCGCTCGCTCAGCCACCAAAGGCCACCGAACAGGAGCACAACCGTGAAGGAACCAAGAGCAATGAAGTGTGGCTTTCTCATTGCGGTCGGCCGCGAGACAAAGAGAGCGTAGCGCGAGAATCAGTCTCGTCGAATGACGCGATAGCTCGAATCGGCCGTGCGGCTGTTGTACACGATGCCGTAGGAGCACCCCTTCGCCTCATAAGCACGCATCGAACCCCAGGCATCTCCGCCGTTGTACAGGAAGATGTGCCCATTGCGAACGAAAGCATCGCCCGGCTTGGCGCTCGAACGCGAGACCCGCGACCAATGCGTCGTCGACGAATAGAAGTCCGCCGAGCTGTACGGATGCCCACAGCTTTCGAGCGAGGTCTCGCCCGGCACCTGCCAAATCTTCGCGACGTATCCCGAGCAATCAGCACCCCACGTCCCCTTGTGGCTGCAGCTCGGGCAGCTTCCATAGCAGGCGCCGGTCGACGAAGACTCAGGGCTCCAGCACCCGCCACCCCAGTGGTAGGAGAACCCGACTCCAGAGCGCGCGCGCGCGAGCATCGATTCGAGGTCAGTCGACCCGCTGGTCGCACCGCCCGAGCTACCGCCGCCCGAGCTACCGCCGCCTGAGCTTCCCCCCGACGAAGAACTGCCGTCGGCCTCGATGCCATCGAGGTAGGCGCCATAAGACCACCCGAGTTTGCTGCCGTACTTCACGGAGAACCAGGAGCCCTGCTTCTGGAGGACATCGACCGTCGAACCATACGGCATGGCCGTGATGATGCTTCCCGCGGTCGTCGGCTGAGTGCGAAGATTGAGGCCGCTCCTCGCGACGACCCGCGCCCGACCGCCCACCGAGACAGTCATCGCCTCCAGCGTGGTGCCGTTGACTTCATCACCAAAGTCGGTGTCGTCAGCGTAGTCGTCAACACCTGTTCCGCCGCACCCGAACAAGAACGCGCCGAATACGAGCGTCGACCACAAACCATCGCCAAGCTTCGTCATCAACATCGGTCCCTCCGCTACGCACCATGGCACAATCCGAATGGGGTTTGCGACCGGCCAGCTGGCCGTGGGGTACGGATGCAACAGTCGTTGCGACGACGACGCCGGGCACGCAACCGCTGCGAGATCGGCGGCTCGTCGAGCGGAAAGATCGAGCATTTTTCCAAGGAATTTTGGCCAGGTACGGAAGTGTGGTCTCGCGCACAGGCGCCGGACTCATCCCGACACCTACTCCGTCATGGGACGCGATCGCCATTCGAAGCGGTCGTCAAAAACCTCGATCGGCTGCCCCTTCATCCATGCCGGTTGAAGATCTCGATAGTGCTCCGACATCACGTGACCCGACTGACCCACCGGATAACTCCAAGTGCTCTTCGCGGGTTCGCGAAGATTCCAGACCATCCGAACGCTCGCCCCGAACGTCGGCATCTCGACGCGCAGAACGTCGTCGTAGCCAATCTGCGGAGGCGCTTCGACCGCGAAGAGCTTGCCAAGGATCGGAATCGCGGAGAACGGGTGTTGGGCGCCCCATCGATTCTCTTCTGAATAGATTCGACGCGGCGCGCGCGTGGCCTCCTTCAGGATATGGGTCGCGACCTCGCGCTCATCGAGTCCGAACACACCCAAGCCATCAGGATGCGCCAACACCTCGATCACCCAACCGCTCCTCTGGATCGCATTGTACTCAAGGGTCTTGCTTGCTCCACTCAAGAGATGCCGACGAACGCGGCCGAGCGCGAGGTCGGTCAACACCGCATCGGCCTGCAGTCCATCGGTAAAGGAACGAGGATCCGTTTCCGCCACCCCATCCCACGCCCGCCAGCGGTTCGCGACCTGCACCTCAACCGAACCCGAAGCGTCGGCATGATCCGCGACCCACCGTAGGAGCTCACGCAAGTATCGACTCTCGGTATCGCGCTGCAGCTGCCACATGTCTTCCTGAGTGAAGGTCTTCTTGGCGCGCAGGGCGCGAAGGATTCGTTCATGCCGAAGATCGCTATCCCAACGATGACCAAACTGATCCACCCATATCCGCTGATTGTTGGTCGCAATGAACCGCGGCGACGACGCCGCGAAGCGTGCATTCGGCGACGAAGACGCCGGCGGAGTCTCTTCACCGGCATCAACCAAAGCCTGGGCGGCTACTTCACTCTCAACCGCACCTTCGTCCTCGACCACCTCTTCGTCCTCGACCACGTCTTCGCCCCCGACCGCGCCTTCGCTGTCGCGCGCGCCCCGAACCGAGTAGAGGAAACGGCGCCGGGACGAAGGCGCCTCGACGGCCAACCACTCGCCCTCGATCGCGGGCTGGGGGCGCGATCCGGAGACCCGGCGACGGACACCGTAGCCCGAAGCCCGATACCCCATGTTGCCGGCCCGATCGACGAACACGATGTTCTGCGCCGGCGTGCTGAGCCCATCCGCCGCCTCGTTGAGCGACGCCCAGTCTTGGACAAAGTTCAAATCGACGCTGAATCGAAGGACGCCGGGCCGAAGCGGGAGCCACTGCCGCGAATAGTATCCCTTGAGCGGCGGCCGCTCTTGAAGCGGGCCTCGACGCGTGAACCAGGCCACGCCCGACACATTCTGGCCGCCCCGGACTTCGATCTCATACGGACGTTCCTCGATGGGCGCCCAAACGTCGACGCCATCTTCGACGCGGTCGACATAGGTCTTCTTGTCTGGATCAACGCGCTCGAGCAAGTAGTCGTCGACGTCTTCACCGACGTTCGTGAAAGCCCACGCGAGCGAGGGATTCATCCCCAGAATGACACCTGGCAACCCGGGAACGCTGCTGCCCACGACCCAGTCATCTGGGGCAACGCGCAGGCGAACGCCAAACCAAAGGTGCGGCACCGTCTGAAAGAGGTGCGGATCGTTGGCCAAGAAACATCCGCTCTCGCCGCACCAACTCCAGTTGTTGCTCCCGTAGAAGACGTCCGGCCGCAGACCTTGCCCAGCCTCGGCTCGGTCTTCATCGTCGAGCGGACTGCGGGGCAGCGCAGCGCTGAGGGGGCGCTCCAGCGGCGTTGAGCTCCTCTTCCCGAAGTAGGGCTCGTTCCAAGGATGCTCGGCCGGGAACAGGAAGTTCGCCCAGGCCGGAGGAAGCGCGTCACGCCAGAGCGAAGGAAGGACCTCCGGCTCGGCCGACGTCGACAGGTATTCTGCGAGGCTCAGCATCATCAGCAAGCTGTCTTTGGCCTCCCAATGGGCTGGCGCTTCATGCAGCAACAGATACTCGACGCCCCAGCGCCACCGATGCGTGTCGATGAACCGGTTGACGCCCTTGGCGTAGGCGTCGAGAAAAGCGCGGTCGCGCGGCTTCAGGTTCTTGAGCCCTTCGGTCGCGACGCGGTTCCAGTCCTCGAGCCGACGCCGGCGGTCGATTTCCACCGTCTGCTGGCCAAACCAGGCGCTGAGACGTCCCGAGGCGGCTCGACGCATGAGGTCCATCTGAAAGAGTCGATGTGCGGCGACGACGTAACCTTGCGTCTCGAAGACCTTCGCCCAGTCCTCCGCCTCGATCGTGGGAATTCCGGACGCATCGAACACGACCCGGCCCCCGCCTTCCCAGCTCAACGCCCCTGGGTCCTCGACCTGAGTGCGAACCATAACGTAAAGACCAACGGTCCCCGCGAGGAGAACGAAGAAGGCCCCGAGAAAAAAACGCTTAACCCAGACCACGTGAATCCCTTCCACGCCCCGGCGTTCGACGCGAGTCCCAAGAAAGCTCTTCGCGGTGACTCACGATCGGTCGTCGCCGAGGCGCGCCGACGACTTGGGGTGACGCCCCCGAGTGGGCCCGTCATCGCAGAAAACACTCGACTCGCCAAGGCTTCGCGGCGATCCTCCGCGCCCGCAGCCGGCGACCCCGACGACCGCGGCCAGCTCGAGGACGCGGTTTGCGTTTGCGTATGCGTCGGGAAGCCGCCGTCCGCGCGCCGTCGAATCGGCGACAATAAGGGCAGGAGATTCGTATGATTCGAACTGAAGACCTGACAAAGTTCTACGGCGATCGATGCGCCGTTCAGGGTCTATCCATCTCCATCGAGAAGCGCGAGATCGTAGGATTTCTTGGGCTCAATGGCGCCGGCAAGACGACGACGCTCCGCATGCTCGCCGGTCTTCTGGCGCCGTCTTCGGGGCGGATCGAAATCGAGGGGCGAGACATGCTCGCCGCCGACGCCCACCGAATGCGCTGGCGGATCGGCTTTCTTCCCGAGCGCCCGCCGGTCTATGAAGACATGACCGTTCGCCGGTACCTCGACTTCGCTGCCAAGCTTCGCGGCTACGACGCCGAGAGGGTTCCGGACCGCGTTCACGAAGTGCTCGACGCAACGGCGCTCGCGCACTATGCGGATGAGCCGATCGCCTGGCTGTCCCACGGATATCGCCAGCGCGTCGGCATCGCGCAAGCGATCGTCCACGATCCAGCGCTCGTCATCTTGGACGAGCCCACGAGCGGCCTCGACCCCGTGCAGATCGTCGAGATGCGCACCCTCATCCGCTCCCTGAAAGATCAGCACACAGTGCTCCTTTCCAGCCACAACCTGCCGGAAATCAGCCAGAGCTGCGATCGCCTCATGGTCATCAAAGATGGCGTGCTCGCTTGGGCCGGTTCGGAGGAGGCGCTCTCGGCCAAGCTCGGGAGCCCGACCCAAGTGGTCCTCGAGCTCGTCGGCGATGCCGCACGCATGGAAGAAACGCTTCACCGCCTGAAGACCGAAAAGGCGATCAAGACCTGGACGAAGGTGACGGGCTCCGAGCGCAGTGAGTATCGGCTCGACATCGGAGCAACGCCGGCCGAACAGATCGCCAAAGCCACCCACGATGCCGGCCTCGGACTTCGCAAACTCGCACCTGTTGCGCACGAACTCGAAGAGCTCTTCCTCGAGCTCACCAAGGAGGCCGCATGACCCCGACCCCGTCAGATCGAGACCGTCTACTAGATCGAGACGGCCCGGAACCGCAGGCGCGCTCGGCTGCGCATCCGAGCGCGGTCCAGGGCATCTTGCTGATCGTTCGGCGCGAACTCGGGCACTACTTCCGCACGCGAAGTGGATATTTGATCGCGTCGCTCATCCTGGCCCTCTACGCGTTGCTCTACAATGTCTTTGCCGTCGGGAGCACGCCGAAGTACTCGAACGACATCCTGTCGGCGTTCTTCTACTTCGCGAGCGGGATCACCATCGTCGCTTCCCTCCTCATTTCGATGCGCCTTCTCGCCGAAGACCGTCAAAACGGCGCGTTGGCGCTCCTCGCGACCTCCCCGCTGTCGGATGGCCAAGTCGTGCTGGCGAAGTATCTTTCGGGGCTCGCGTTCCTTTTCATCATCACAGCGCTCACGGTCTACATGCCGCTTCTGGTCTTCGTCCGCGGCAAAGTCTCGCTCGGGCATCTCTTCGCGGGCTATCTAGGCGTGGGGCTGCTCGGTGCCGCGACCATGGCGATTGGCCTCTTCGGTTCCAGCATCGCCAACTCACAGATCGTCGCCGTGATCATCGGGGGCGTCATCACCGTCACCATGCTCATGCTCTGGATGACGTCTCGTATCGTCGATGGTCCTCTCGGCGAGGTTATCGCACAGCTCGCGCTCCACGATCGACACTTCCGGCCCTTCATGGATGGCACCATTCAGTTGAGCAGCATCGTGTTTTATCTGAGCGTGACCGGATTCTTCCTGCTGCTCTCGAGAAACGTTCTCGAAGGCCGCCGCTGGAGGGCATGAATCATCATGACGAACGCATCATCACAAACGCGACAACGCATCCACCGCTTGTGGCCCCATGGGGCGGTCCTCTTGGGACTGGCCGTGCTGTTCATCGGCGAACGTCTCGCGGGTTCCGAGCCCAACCTCGTCACGCTTGGTCTGGGCTCAACGTTCTTGCTCGCCGCGGTGCTCGCGCGCGCAACCGAGCTCCAGGCGGCCCCGCGCGAGCTCCGACCCGTGCTTCGGCGCCTGCTCTCGGCCACGCTCGGGGTCTTCCTCGCCATAGGCGTCTACGCTCTGATTCGATTCGCCTTTCCGGGCGACAGCCCCGCATTCGAGCGAATTCGAGGCGCGCTTTGGGTTTTGATGCCGATCGTCTTGACCGTCTCGATCCTTCCCCTGGTCGCGATCGAGGCCGCCACGATGCCGGTCGCGTACAACGTACGCTACGAAGAGGCGCGCATTCTAAGGGCCTATCATCGTGGGCTCGGTCTGGCGCTCTTCCTGAGTTCGTTGTTCGTCGGGAACTACATCGTCGCAACGAACGACGAGAAGGTCGACCTCGCGTACGGCAATCAAGCTTCCGCGAGCGAAGCGACCCGACTCGCCGTGCAAGAAGTCACCCAGCCGGTCAAGGTCGTCTTGTTCTGGCCCCGCGCCAACGAGGTCGCCGATCGCGTCCTTCGCTACTTTGAGCCTCTGGCAAAGAGTAATCCACACCTTACGATCGAGCGCGTCGACCAAGCACTAGCCTCCGAGCTCGCGCAGAAGGCGGGCGTAAGCGAGAACGGATACATCGCCGTGCTGCGAGAGAATTCGAAGGAGAAGGTGCGCATCGGGACCGACGCCGACAGCGCACGCTCGAATCTTCGTCACCTCGACAAGAGCTTTCTCGATGCACTGATCAAGGTCTCGAGCTCCGACAAAGTCGTGTATTTCACGGTCGGCCACGGCGAACGGACGTGGACCATCGACAACAAGGAAGACGTTCGGCCGCCGATCAAGCTCCTCAAACGGCAGCTCGAGGCGTGGCAATACAAGGTCAAGACGCTCGGAGTCGGCGAGGGACTCGCGACCGAGCTGCCTAAGGATGCCGGGCTGATCTTCATCATGGGCCCCGAAAAGCCGTTCCTTGCGCCTGAAATCGAGACGCTCAACAAGGCAATCTCCGCCGGCGCCCGGGTCGTCATCGCGCTCGAAGCCGAGCGAGACGGCGACGGTCTCGAGGGTCTCCTCACGGGCCTTGGGCTCAGGTTCGACAAGACCATCTTGGCCAACGAGACCAAGAACGCGCCGCTCACGCGGACACCGGTCGACAACACGTATATCTGGTCGAACAAGTACTCCTCGCACGCATCGGTTACGAGCCTCACCCGGAACGACCGACTGGTCACCTTGCTCTTCAAGTCGGGTGCGCTCGTCGAGACCAAACCGAACCCCGCTCTGCCGGGCATCAAGACCGACGTCGTCATCCGCGCGATGGACGGGACGTTCGCCGACCTCAACGGGAACTTTGTCTTCGATGCGGCCACCGAGAAGAAGGAAAGCTGGCCGCTCGCTGTTGCCGTAACCAAGACACCCGCGACATCGACCAAGGTCAAAGGGGCCGACCCCAAGAAGGATGAAGGTCGAGTCTTCGTGCTCGCCGATGTCGACGCCTTCTCCGACGATCTGCTCCAGGTCAGCCAAGGGAACTCGTATCTTCTGCGCGACATCGTCCTTTGGCTGCAGGTCAACGACGAGCCCGTGGTTCCGACGGTGGCCGATGCTGACAAGAAGATCGAACACCGTCGAGCCGACGATGCCTACCTCTTCTACGGCACGACCTTCGGCATTCCCGCGCTGATTCTCATCGCCGGGCTCGCCACGGTGGAGCGAAGGAGACGACGATCATGAACGAGGTCAAAGCATTTTCAGGTCTGTTGCTTGCGCTTCTCGCCGGCGCCTATGTCTCATGGACCAAGACGCCCGAAAGCCGGCGGGCCGAAACGAAGGTCGAGCTGTTCGCGGGCACGCCAGACGCGATCGAAGGCCTTCGGCTCGTATCGTCGACGGCGACCGTTTCCGTCGGCTTCAAGAAGGGCGAAGACGGCATTCGCTACCCATGGTTCACGTACGCCGCGGGGAAAGTGACGCGCGGATTCACAGCCAACAAGAGCTTCGAAGAGCGGCTCGCGTCGTTCGCGCCGTTCATGGCCGTGCGCTCACTCGGCGTGCTGTCGCCTTCGGAGCTCAAGAGCGTCGGCCTGAGCGGCAAGGGAGAGCGCAAGTTCACGATCACGACCCGGAGCCAGACCCGCATCTTTGAAGTCGGCGGCCGCACGCATGGCGCCCGCGATCACTACGTGAGGCCGGAAGGCCGTTCCGAGGTCTACCTCGTCGAAGCCCGCGTGCTCGGGGATCTCGAGTTTCCGGATGGGCACTTCATGCAGCGCCGCCTCGTCGAGGCAAGCGATGAGAAGACCGAGAAGGTCATCGTCGCGGATAGCCTGGGCCGGACAAGAACGCTCGTGCGCCGGAGCGACGACTCCCCGGCGGGTGGTTTTTGGGCGCTCGAGTCTTCGCCCGATACCCCCAACGAAACCTGGGGCAATTATCTCGACAAGCTGATGAAGCTCTCCGCCAGCGAGTACCTCGACGACACGACCCGCTTCGAGGCGCAGTATCGCCCCATTCTCGAAGCGCAGTGGTTCGGCAAGGACGGAAAGGTGACCGGCGCCGTAACCCTAGCCAAGGAAGGCGAAGGCAAGAACGCAAACTACGCCGCCAGGTCGATGGCGACCCGCGCGCCCGTCAAAGTCGCGCGATTCACGGCCGAGCAACTGGAACACGATCTCGGATCCGTCCTCGACGACGCGGCGCCAACAAAGCCGACGACGACGGCGCCGACCACATCGGCGCCGACCAGAACGGCGCCGACCACGGGGGCGGACTCTGCACCCCCCAAGAGCCCATCAAAGAAGAACCGTCCGTGACGTCCAGCGCAGCGTCCGTCGGCCTCAGCCTCAACATCTTCTTTGCGGCGGCTCTCTGGTGTCCCTCGACCGCGCACGCGGCCGAGCCGGAGGCCTACGCGACAAGCCTACCGGTTTCATTCGTCGACCGACCGTTGACCCTTCCGCGTGAGGTCTTCGACGTCGGCCTTTCGCTGAGCGGCACGCAGTGGACCGACAGCGCACAGCTTTGGTTCGTGGGTGCCGAAGCCCTCTACGGCCTCGACGACGACCTCGAGATCGGGCTTCGATTGCTCCGCGCAGAAATATCGAGAGCCCCCGGAACGGGCCTCGATTCACCGACCGGACTGGTCGCCCTGCGCTATTTCAAGGGCCGGTTCGTCGAGCTCAGCGCGGCGGCCGAGGTCGAAATCCCCTTCGACCCCAACGCCGATCTTTGGGGTCGCCTGCCCGCCCTCCTTCGGCCCTGGCCATGGCTGCGTGTCGACTTCACCCCCAGCCTGCACGCCCGCACGGCACGCCGATGGATGTGGTCGCTGGGGACGCCAACCGCCCTCAGCTTCCAACTGTCGACGGCCTTCCGCGTCTTCGGCCTCGCCGCGTTCACCGTCCCCGACGTTCGCGCTTTCGATGCGCTGCTCTTCGTCCCCGGCGCTGGATTCGGCTACGTTTTTGAGCGTCGCGGGGCGCCAAGCGCCGAGCTCATCCTCCGGTGCACACTGGGCGCCCACGCATTGGTGGGCCACAGGCCCCCCGACCCGAACGATGGGAACCACGTGCGGGGCGAGATCGCGCTTCGTCTCTTCTATCGCGATGTCTCGGATCTCGACACGCCGTTGTTCTGAAACACGCCCACGCTGACGCGATGAGGGAGCGTGCTCGTCGTCCGACGACGGTTCTTCTCCGCGTACATCTCAGCGTCGGCTTCGGAGACCAAATCCGCGAGACTGCCTTGACTGTCCACGGGAACCGGATGCACGCCCATACTCATCGACAGCAGGGGGAGGTGAGGCTTCACGCGATTGCGCTGTTCCATCGTTCGTTGAAGACGCTCGAGGAGATGGGCGCCATCATCTTCATCGACATCGATCGCGAGAACGGCGAACTCATCGCCCCCAAGCCGCGCCACGATGTCACTGTCGCGAAAGCACCGCGACAAGACTTCCGCCGCATCCACGATCATCTGATCCCCGACCTGATGCCCAAAGCTATCATTGGCCGCTTTGAGCCCATCGATATCCCCAAAGAACAGGAGCGCCGATCGGCGTGCTCGCTTCAATACGCGGACCTGCTGCTCCCCGAGAACGAAGAAGCCGCGTCGATTGTGAAGACCCGTGAGCTCATCTCGCAGCGAGAGCGCTCTCAACTCTTCCAGCATGGCGTGGCGCTCCATCGCATACTGCATCGATCGTCCGAGAAGTTGCGGCGTCATCGTTGCCTTCAAGAGACAGTCCTGGGCACCGTGTTGAATGGCCTCATCCGCGGCGACGCCTTCGTCCGGACTGAGTGCAATGAACGGCATGTTCGGCGCCATGGCCCGGAATGCATCGATCGCCTCGAGACCGTAGGCATCCGTCAACGACAGATCGAGCAGCACCAGATCGACCTTGCGTTGAGTCAGACATGCCAGCGCACCTGGGATATCGGGCTCCACGATGAGATCCACCGCCATGCCGCGCACCGCGCGCAGCGTGGTCGCTACGAGCTCGATCTCCTCAGGTCGGTCTTCGACCAAGAGCACATGACGAATCTTGAAGAGACCGACCATTCCCGACGAACCTCGACCCAAAGACGCTCACCCCGAGCCCGACCGCGGTCAATGCGCACATGTACGCGCACCCACGCAAAAGACGCACAGAGCTCGATCGGCAGGCTCGTCAACCAGACCGACCGGGGCCCAAGGGGTTGGCATCCGACGTCACGGTTGTGCTAATTCTGAGAGGCAGAACGATGTCCAACGCCCCGAAAACAGACAAGTTGCAGATTCTCGACCTCATGGAAGGGTACGTCCTCGCGGCCATACGCGAGCTCCGTCCGGGCGACGAAGCACGCATCGCGCGCACCGTTTCGGAGCGGCTTGGTCCCGGGGACTGGCCGACCCTCGTGCGCGAGCTCTTCGGCCTTCAGGCCGCCGTCGATGAGCAGCTTAGAGTGATGTGGGACGAAGCGCAGATTGTCGCCGGGCGCCAAGGCCACAAGCTCGAGAGCCAAGACTTCGCGAAACTCGTCGTCGAGGAGAACTTCGCCGATGCGGTTGAGATGGTGACATCAGAGCTCGATCACGGGTCGACGAAGCGACGCGGTCCCAAGAAACAGAGACCGAAAGACCCCTCCGTTTAGCTCTCGCCGAGCGCCGCCGCCTCGCGAGCCCATGTGTTCGTCGTCGCAGTGCAAACGCAAAACCCACTCAGCGGTCTACGCACGGCTCGACGCGCCAAGAAAACGGCGATTGCGGTTTCGACGCAGTTGGCGTGTCCTACTCGTGTCAGACAGACGCACACGGCCCGGCCCACACCGCCGAGCCATTTTCAAGAACTCAAAGGGAGAAGTTCACATGGCATACGGAATATGGCTCATCATTCTCGGAGCACTCGCAGTCCCCAGTCTCATCCTCAGCAAGAAGCCGGACCTCAAGGCCGTGCTCGGCAAGATCTCGCCCTATCAAGGATACATCGGCGCCATATCCGCCCTGTGGGGTATCTATGGCCTTGTCATCTCACTGCTCAACATGGGCCTTCTCTCGGCAGCCCCGATCTGGTGGATCACGCTCACCGCAACGTCATTCGTAACCTTCAGCCTTGGCATATTGCTCGGTATCAACACCCTGAAGCAGTTCATCAAGCAGCCCGAGGCGCAGCGGAAAATGGACGCAACCGTCGCCAAGCTTGCGCCGTTCCAGGGGACGCTCGGCCTCGCTGGGCTCGGTCTTGGCGCCTGGTGTGTCGTCGCATCCTTCGTGCTGACGATCGCCTAGGTTCGAATCAGGGTCGGCTTCCGCGGCGGGCCTCACGTCCACGGAGAAACGCGTTCAGCTCTTCAAAGGTTCGCAGTCGGAGCCCGAAGCCAGAGGCCTCCGGCCACGCGCCTTCGCCGCCAAGAATCAAGTCGACGCCGCTCCGTTGGCAGCCTGGGCCGACGACACGAAGCCAGGCATCGAGCGCGTCGTGGTCGCCACTCGCGACCGATGCCGAAGCCGCGACGATCTGCGTGTCGCCTCGTTCGAGAAGACGCAAGAGCTCTTCGGGTGGCGTGGCACGTCCCGTCCACCGCGTAGAGAGGCCCCGCTCTCGACAACACAGCTCCACCAGCGCAAGGCCAAGCAAGTGATCATCGCCGGTCGGGGTCGTCAGGACGACCGATGAGCCCGATCCGTCGACTGGCATCGCCTCAACGAGGCGGCTGACGGCACGCTGAATACGCTCCGATGCGAGGTGCTCGTCGATGATCGAGATCTCGCCCCGGGCCCAGCGCTCGCCGATCTCCACGAGCGCTCGTCCGACGACCGGCGCGGCTCGGTGCCACGCGCCGTGCTGACCGCGCAGCACCAAGAGACCACCTTCGACCTCCTGAACTGTCCCCGCGCCGAGAAAGAGCGTGACCAAGTCTTCGTCCTGCGTTGCCTCCGCCTCGCGATCGCTCTGCGTCGTCGACTGACGCGCGAGGAACGCCGCGAGGTCCTCCACGCGGAATCGCCGGTGGCCACCCGCCGTCCGGACACAGGGAAGGAGGCCCATGTCCGCCCAACGCTTGATCGCGGTCGGACCAACGCCGGCCCGAACCGCCGCCTGTTGGGTTGTCAGCAAATCGTCCATTACGACCACATGAAGCCAAAAATCCTCAGTTGTCAAGACGTCTTAGCCGAATAAGACGATTTTATATTGACTCAACTCGTCCTATTCGTCCATTATCCACCCATGCAAAACTTCGGTGTCGAATTGGCAGAACGTGGATTGGTTCCTGAGTTCGTCCTGCGGGCCGGGATTCGGAGGCTACTCACGAAACGTCTGAGGGATGAGTCTCGCCGCCATCAAGACCTCGATCGCGCCCGCAGAGCCTTCGTGGAGGGCATGAAGCGGGCGCCCATCGCACCGCTCCCGGAGAAGGCCAACGACCAACATTACGAGGTACCCGCGGCGCTCTTCGAGATCGTCTTGGGGAGGCAGCTCAAATACAGCTCCGGCTATTGGCCGGCTGGAGTGTCAGACCTGGATGGTGCCGAGGAGGCCATGCTCTCCATTACGGCGGAGCGCGCACAGCTTGCAGACGGGCAAAGGATTCTCGAGCTTGGCTGCGGATGGGGCAGTCTGACGCTCTGGATGGCGCGCAACTATCGCTCGTCTCTCATCACGGCGGTGTCGAACTCGTACTCGCAGCGCGCATTCATCGAAGCGCGCGCGAAGCGAGAGGGCCTCACGAACATCACGGTCATCACGGCCGACATGAATGAGCTCACCGCGCCGGGAACCAACTTCGACCGCGTCGTATCCGTCGAGATGTTCGAGCACATGCGAAACTGGTCGAAGCTGTTGCATCGGGTTCGGGGCTGGATCCACGACGAAGCCCGCGTGTTCATCCACGTGTTCGCGCACCGGCTCTACGCCTACCCCTTCGAGGTCGAAGCATCCGACGATTGGATGGGACGGAACTTCTTCACTGGCGGCATGATGCCATCGGCCGACCTCTTCGAACACATCGACTCGCCGTTCGCCGTCGAGAACAGAACCGAGATCCCCGGAACGCACTACGCGAAGACGGCGGAGGCCTGGCACCGAAACTTGATGCAGAACGAGGAGCGCGTGAAGGAGCTCTTCGAAAGAGATCTGGGTCGGGCGGAGGCGAGCCTTCGATTCCGTCGATGGAAGATGTTCTTCCTCGCGTGCGCCGAGTTGTTCGCCTTTCGCGGAGGCGCCGAGTGGGTCGTATCGCACAACCTGCTGTCGCCCCGGAGTCAGGCGCCCGCCCCCGTTTCGATGAGCCTCGGAGGTGGACAATGAAGATCGCGATCGTCGGAGCCGGCGTATCCGGACTCACCGCCGCCCATTACCTGCAACGGTCGCACCAGGTGGTCCTCTTCGAGGGTGAGAGGCAACCGGGTGGGCACACCCATACGGTCGATGTGATGGAGGGCGAGCGGCCGGTCCCGGTGGATACCGGGTTCATCGTCTTCAACACGAAGACCTACCCAGGATTCGTTCGGCTTCTCGGGGAACTGGGGGTGGCCTGGTCGCGGAGCGACATGAGCCTCTCCGTTCGAAGCGAACGACGGAACTTCGAGTACTCGAGCCGTGGACTCGCCGGCTTGTTCGCACAGCCATGGCGCGCGTTCTCGCCTCGCCATTGGCGGATGGCGAGGGACATACTGCGCTTCTACCGAGAGGCCGAAGAACTCTTGGCGCCCGGCGAAGAGCAACCGCTGGGGGAATGGCTGCGCGACCGTCGATACTCCGACGCGTTCATCGAGGACCACTTCATACCCCTCGTGCGCGCCGTCTGGTCCTCGAACCGCGCCCGTGCGGAGGCGTTCCCAGCTCGGTTCCTGGCTCGATTTTTCGCGAATCACGGGTTCTTGCAGCTTCGCAATGCGCCGCCTTGGCTCTCGATCCCTGGGGGCTCCCGCACCTACGTTCGGGCGATTCTGGCCGGACTCAATGCGGAGGTCCGTCTTGGCGAACCCGTGCGATCGGTGAGGCGCGATAACGGTACCGTGACGCTCCGTTTCGACGCCACCGAGCCCGAGACTTTCGACCATGTCATCTTCGCGTGCCACAGCGACCAAGCGCTGCGGCTTCTGGAGGATCCCTCGCCGACGGAACAGGCGCTGCTGGGCGCGATACCGTACCAGGCCAACGAAGTCGCACTCCACATCGATGAGCGGCTCATGCCGACCCGACGTTTCGCCTGGGCCTCGTGGAATGCCCATCTCGACGCCGACGAGACCGATGGCGCGTGTCTGACATACTGGATGAATCGTCTGCAGCCGCTCGAGGCGAAGCGTAACTACTTCGTCACCCTGAATCGGACGGACCAAATTCGTCCCGATCGCGTCCTCTACACGAAGCGCTTCGATCATCCGATCTTCAGCGTCCACAGCGCGGCGGCACAGTCGCGTCATCGAGAGCTCATCGGGCATCGCGCGAGCTCGTACTGCGGCGCGTACTGGGGAAATGGGTTTCATGAAGATGGCGTCCAGAGCGCGCTTCGAGTGGTTGAAGCGATCGGCGCTGAGCGGCAGATCCTCGACAGCGCGCGCGGCAATAGAGGGCGCTGGAACGCTGCCAGCGCCGAAAACAGCCCCCGCCCGCGAGACGCTTCTCCGGGCGTGCAGCGGGTGGCATAGAAGGAACCTTGGATCATCACCCGGGAAGAGCAACGAATCCAGGCAGAGTGGAGGAAAGACATGGACAATCAACTAACGATGGTCTCTCGCATCGACCGCGGCCAGATAGCCAACCAGATTGCTGAGAAGCTCGTGTTCGCACGCCTCTCAGCTCTGACGTCGGGAGAGCTCGAACTCGTCTTCGCAGGAAGACAAGCGCGGTTCGGCAAGAGGACCGAGGATGGCCTGAGCGCCAAGCTCACCGTGGTCGATGACGCCCTGTTTCGGAAGGTCCTCTCCGGGGGGACCATCGGCGCGGCGGAGTCCTACATCGACGGTGACTGGTATGCCGACGATCTCACGAGCTTTCTCCGCATCTTCGCGCGAGACGCGGAGATGGTCGATGGTTTCGAACGGGGGCTATCTCGCGTCGGACGGGCGATGGCGGGGCTCTACCACGCGACGCGAAGAAATACGCGCGCAGGAAGCCGAAACAACATCGAAGCGCACTATGATCTCGGAAACGACTTTTTCGAGATCATGCTCGACGAGACGATGACGTACTCCGCAGGCATCTTCGAGAGCGAACACTCAAGCCTGAAAGACGCCAGCATCCGGAAGTTGGACACTCTCTGTCGTAGACTCGAGCTTCGTCCTGGCCATCATCTTCTCGAGATCGGGACGGGTTGGGGCTCGCTCGCGATGCACGCGGCGAGGACCTACGGATGCCGCGTGACCACGACGACCATCTCAAAGGAACAGCGCGCCTGGGCGATCAGCAAGATTCGCGAGGAAGGGCTCGAAGGGCAGATCGAAGTGCTCGACCGAGACTACCGAGACCTCGAGGGTCAGTACGACCGGATCGTCTCCTGCGAAATGATCGAGGCGATTGGCCACAAGCAGTATCCAACGTTCTTCGAGAAGTGCGCGGCCCGCCTTGCCCCCGGGGGGCTCCTCGCCCTTCAGGCGATCACGATGCGCGACCAGCTCTTCGACCGAACGAAGGACTCCGTCGACTTCATCAAGAGATACATCTTTCCTGGAAGCTGCATACCCTCCGCATCCATCCTGCACGAAGTCGCGGCAAAAAGTCGCTTCGTCCTTCGGGGCTACGACGACTACACGCTGCACTACGCGAGAACGCTCCGCACGTGGCGGGAGAACCTCGCGCCGCATCGAACTGCGGTCGTCCATAAGTACGGCGAGCGTTTCTGGAGGATGTGGAACTACTACCTCGCCTACTGTGAAGCGGGTTTTTTGGAGAAATACATCGGCAGCGCCCAGATGCTCTTCGAGCGGGGGCCGTCGCGATGATCGCCCAGCTTGTCGTTCTGACCTTGATTGGTTCCTCGGCGGCCGTGCCAAACCGCAACCTCGACGTGGTTGCGAAGATGGAGCATTTCGAGGGCGTCGCGTACCACGACGACGGCGAGATCGCTTATCGAGAGACGCATGAGGTGGAGACCCGCAACGGCCGGCTCGTGCGCTCTTTGACAACGTACTTCGATCCCGAAGGCCGGCTCTTGGGTACGCTGCTCTCAGACTACGAGCAGGATCCTTTCGCCCCCAACTACGAGTTCAAGAACGAGACCGGACAGGTCGTGGAAGGCGCCGAACTCAAGAAGGACGGAATTCGCCTCTTCTACAAAGGCCAGGGTCGGTTCCTGCCTTTCGCGGGCCCTCGAGAAGAGGGTCTCATGGGCGGCGAGCGATTCGTGCTCGGTCAGGGGCTTCACCAGCTCGCACGCGCCCGCATCGATGACCTGGCGCGCGGAGAGAGGCTCGCGGTTCGCTTTGCGATCCCGTCGCGGTTCGACAGCTATGTCTTTCGAATCGAGCCGATCGAGACTCGCGACGCGAACGTCCTTCGCCTGCGAATAGGCATCGACAACTGGATCTTGTCACTCGTGGCACCGTCCATTGAAGTCGACTATGACCGGGTTCGAAAGCGACTTCTCACGTATCGAGGCGTCTCGAACCTGACCAACAGCGAAGGGGAGTCGATGCAGGTGACGATCCGATACAGCTACCCGACGTAGAGATGCGCGCAGTGAATACGCACGATGCGCAGGGCCGGTGGGGGAAGTCGGGACGGGGCACCCGCCGCACGGATGGACGCGAATCGACGTCAGAAGTTCTGCGACCCGCAATCGCCATAGCGAGGCCCCAGAACTAGGCCTATGCCCCACGGACCGCCTGCCTTCTCGGATTCGGATTCGGATTCACATCCGGATTCACATTCAGATTGAAACTCGATGAAGTCGTACCAAGACTTCCCTTCGTCGAAGTAGAACTTGCTTCGTTTGGGCCGAAGCAAGACCGCCTGCTTTCCAAGGCGGGCAACAATGGCCCCTTCGGTCGCCTCCCAACGGCCGAGCGGCGTCCGACCATCCCTCGAGGCTCTGACGACTTGACCATCGCCTTCGAACACGAACCAAGTTTCCGGGAACGTATTGCGGATCGGCCACATCTCGCGTCCCGCCATCATCTTGGCCAACGAAGGCTTGCTCACGCCGCCCGGCTCGGAGAGCGCCACCGCCCAGCGCCACTTTTCGTAGAGCGGCTCTCTCTTGAAGGCGAACTCCGCCGTGCCGCGGTCGAGCTTCTCGAGGACCGGACCCTGGTCGATCTCGACCGCACGGGACAAGAGCGCAAGAACTCGAAACGACCAGTTCTGTGCGAGGTCGCAGAGATCCTCGGTCGCCGTCATCTTGTTGAGTTGATACGTCGTCCGCGCGAGGTTGAGCCACCCAAAGGCCGCCCGGGGCGCCTTTCGGGTCGAAGCCTCGAACAACGCGTGGGCCCTGCGATACGCCTTGCGTCGGAAAGCCACGTACCCGCGCGCGTTGTCGTCGGTGTCGTCCGCGCGTTTGGCCGCAACGGCGGTTCGCACGCTCGTGCCAAGTCCTCCTGGCCATCCGAAAGCCAGGAGGGGAAACACGAGGACGACCACGGCGCTCATCGCCTTCGCTCGGCGCATAGGTTCCCACAACGCCCCTCTGGAGGGGCCTACAGAGCGTTCTCGAGGATAGTCCGAATCGCCTTCTCTCGATCCTGCACCTGGCCGACGTTCGTCGTCGGTTTGTGGTCGAGCGTCAGCACCCCGCCGGAATACGTCGCGACCTTCGTCGCGCTCGAGATCTCGCTCTTGTTCTGAATGACGATCTTCTTGAGGCTGCCCTTGAGCGCCTCCGCGCCCATATCATCGGCCGTGATGCTCTTCAGCGCTTCAACCAAGGGCTTGAAGTAAATTTCCGGGATGCACTCAGCATAGAGATGTGATGAGCCCTCGATGGCCAGCGATTCCCAATCGACCTGAATCTCGATTGGCATCTTCGCAGCCTCTTGAATGGCCTTCTCCAGCTCCGGATACTTGGTGTTCTGCAGCTCAGCGATCGCTCGGCGCTCCTTGAGTCCCACGTCTTCTTACCTCTTTCCTCTTCCTTGATTCATCAAAGCCCCGCATCGAAGTGTGAGCCGGCGGCCCGCCATCGCCCACAACGCATGCGCTGGGCACTCACGATTTGGTCAAGGAGGGTACCGCTGACCAGGCGGTCGTGTCGACCATCCCGGCACCACACGCGCGGAACCGAGGGACCACCCGGCGGTCCATGAGGCGCTACACCGACAAAGAAGGAAATCGACCCTCGCCGACCTCACCCCAGGGCGGGCCCGCATACCTGTACAACATGCCAGCACTCCGGTCCTTTACGGAAGACACGCAAACTTGAAACACATCAAGAACCAACCATTCCACCGAAGGAGATCATGTTGTCACTCAAGAAATTACGACCATGTTCGCCCTGGGCGAGCGCCGCATGCCTGGCGCTCGTGTTCGGCTGCCACGCTAACCCAACCTCCGAGGACACCGAGCGTGCGGGACCACCACCTCCGGTTCCGCTTCTCGGTAAAACGACACGCTCCGTCATGAGTCACAACGCGCTCGAGATGAACGGAGTGAACAACGGCCTCTACGTGAACGGGCTCTCATTCAACGGCGCCACGACCAACGGTCTCTACGTCAACGGATTGCCCGTCAACGGCCTCCCGCTGAACGGACTCTATGTCAACGGACTGTATGTCAACGGCATCGGAACGAACGGGCTTCCGGTCAATGGCCTCCCCGTGAACGGGCTCTACGTCAACGGATTGCCGGTCAACGGGCTGCCCTTGAACGGACTGCCGCTCAACGGCCTCTACGTCAACGGGCTGCCGCTCAATGGCCTCTACGTCAACGGGCTCCCGGTCAATGGACTCCCGCTCAATGGCCTCTACGTGAACGGACTGTATGTGAATGGCCTTTACGTCAATGGTCTCCCGGTCAACGGGCTCTACGTCAACGGACTGTACGTCAACGGTCTCTACGTCAACGGTCTCTACGTCAACGGCAGCCCGCTCACGGAGGCAGGGCTGAACGGGCTTTACGTCAACGGCACTGATCCCGCGACCGCGATCAAGGTCGCGAGCCCGGCCGGTGCGCTGGTCGACCTCAGCGACAGCCAGGTGGCAGGGTTCGAGTCGATGATCGGCCACATGGTTTGGTGCGCCGCGCCGGCGGGCACCAACGTTTCGATTTTCATGCCCGGGAGCCGCCGCGCCACGAAGTTCCCTGGCTACCACGGTTTGGCGCCGGAGTGGGCCTCCGGTGGCTTGATCGATGATCCCAACGGCATCGACGGCAGCGAGAAAGTTCGCTGGTGCATGGAGCACTACCGTGCGACGGACAGCAACAACGACGTCTACGAGGGCATCGCGCTCAATGACAAGCAGCTCGCAGATCTCCAGGTGCTGCTCAAGTACGCCATCGAGTGCGCGCTCAATCCCGGCGACTCCGTCGACATCGAGTTCCCCTCCGGCCCCGTCACCTTCCACGGCGCCCTCGGCCTCGCGCCCGGATGGAAGGATGGTCCGCTGGACAGCGCCGGTCAGCGCGGTGTCTCCGCTTGTCTCGGTGCCCGCACCAACGCGCACGGCACCACCGTTCGCATTTCGCTGCGCCATCCCGACTATCCGGAGCTCTCGGTGAGCGCCGTCGAACGCGAGAACTTCAAGACGCACGAAGGTGCCTTCTGGGGCAACCTCTTCGGTGAGTCGCCGGCCATTCACGCGTGCAAGGTCGAAGGCGGCGGTCCGGCCGGACGCCTTTGCACGGATGGAAGTTGCGGCTTCACGCCGGACCCCATCCCGTCCTGCGACGACGTCGCCGCGGGCGGCTGTCAGACCCAAGACGCCGACGGGAACTGGCGAGCGTGCGGCACGGAGAGCGAGACCATCGTGCTGAATACGTATCTGATGACCGAGACCAAGATCGCGTCCGGTTACGCGACCTCGTGCGCCATTCGAGAGAACGGAGGCATCTCGTGTTGGGGCTCGGCCAGCAACGGCGCGCTCGGCAACGCACAAACGTATCCGAACGCCTACGATGCCGTGTCCGTCCTCGGGCTTCCGGACCCGAGCGATCTCTCGAAGCGACCCGTGCAGATCTCTTCCGGACTCTACAATTCGTGTGCACGTCTTCGCGGCGGCGAAGCCTACTGCTGGGGCCTCGGATACGCGATGCCCACCCAGAAGATCGAAGCGATGGGCGAGGACGTCGCCCACGTCGCGAGCGGGTGGAAACACGGCTGCGCTCTGAGGATGGACGGAACGCTTTGGTGCTGGGGCACCAACTCGAAGGGCGTTCTCGGAACGGCGGTCGCGGCCGGCGCAACGAGCGGTCCCGTCCAGCTCGGTGCCGAGTTTGGGAACACATGGATCGATGTGAAAGCCGGTCTGGAGCACACCTGTGCCCTCCGCATGGACGGCTCAGTGTGGTGCATCGGGACTCAGGGATACGGCGAGCTCGGCAACGGCGTGACGGGCGGATTCTCCACGAGCTTGGTTCGCGCCGGCGAAGCGGAGCTCGGCAACGACGTCATTCAGCTCGCGGCCGGCGACTACGGGAATTGTGCCCTCAAGAGCGACGGCACAGCTTGGTGCTGGGGTCGAAACTATTCCGGAAACCTCGGGGATGGCACCCAGGTCGTTCGGAACGTTCCGGTGCAAGCCGGACCGACGCAGCTCGGCAACCAGGTCAAGCACATCGAGATGGGCATGTCCAATGCGTGCGCCATCAAGACCGACGACACCCTTTGGTGTTGGGGAAGCTGGTGGTATCCGGAGGATAGCTCGCTCGTGCCCTACCAGATCACAAACTTGCCCGCCGTCCCCTTGAGCGGCTTGGCGACCTGGGACGACAACGTCGATCCCGATCATTTCAACCAGCCCGGAACGATTACGTCGGTGGCCTGTGGTTACAGCGTGACCATCGTGACACTCGATGACGGCAGCGTCTGGAACTTCGGTACCGACCACTACGGTGAAGACGGCAACAAGCTCGTAAGCTATCCGCGCGTCTCTCATCCGGCGCGAGTGACCGTGCTTCTCCAGGACGGCGATGGCGTCTGCGAAACGACCGAGAGCAGCATCTACGAACCCCTCGACTGCGGTGCGGCCACATGCGGCGACGGCGTGTGCAACGGCGACGAGACATGCTCGAGCTGTCCTTCGGATTGCGCGGGCGAGACGTACTACTGTGATTTCGACAATGATGGTGTAGGCGCGTCGAACTGCTACTACATCCACTGCGGACAGCCCGCCGGGCAGTACCGGGCAGTGGGCGGCGACTGCAACGACAACCACTCGAATGTGTATCCGGGCAACACCGAGATCTACGACGGCATCGACAACGACTGTGACGGTGTCGCCGACGAGGGCTTCAATGCCCTCCCGAACGGAAGCCTAGACTACGCCTTCACCGGATACTGGGTGTCGGATAAACCGCTTTACTACAGCTCGAGTGGATGCCACGCAGGGAACGGTTGTGCGCAAACGACGGGCTCCCTATACGACATCTTTGGTGCGTCGGGCGCGGTGAACTATACCGGGGAGATCTGGGTCAGGAACAACGCCAAGCGCGGTAACGCCACTGTCCAGCTCAAGCTTGAGGCGTACTACAACGGCTACGTGACGAGCGTTGCCGTGTCGCCCCAGGTTGCCGTGGGCAAGAGCTTCGTCAAGCTCAGCGTCGATCTTTCGACGTGGAGCGCGGGCAACCAGGTGAAGCTGACGCTGCTCAATGCCTCCGGGTCGGATATCTTCATCGACGACGCCGCCATCATTCGCGTCGCACCGCAATAGCCTCGAGCCCAGACCCGCTCCGGGATCCACGCCCGGAGCGGCTCTCGCCCGACCATGTCGCGCAAGGGCCCCCATTTTGCCCCATCCCCCGTCCACTTCACTCTGACTCGGTCTGCCTGCGAAGGGCATCCGACTGAGGCAGGCGAAGATCCCAAATCAGACCCAGCCTCTCGAGCCCGAGGAGAAAAAGGTATCCAAGATCGAGCTCCCGGGACGTCAACCCGAGGCGCGCGGAGCGCGGGTGCTGGTGATGGTTGTTGTGCCATCCTTCGCCGAAGGAGATCAGCGCAAGCCACGCGACGTTTCCGCTCGTGTCCGCGGTGTCGAAGCGTCGCGTACCCATGACGTGAGCGACCGATGCGCCGCACAGCGTCACGTGAAGGAGTATCGTCGTGCTCAGCACAAAGCCGATGATGAACGTGCTCCATCCTCCAAGCCCAAGCGTCAGCGCGGCAACCACCGTTGGTGGAACAAGCCAGTTGCGATCGAGCCAAAGCAACTCTGGGTAATCGTTGAGGCTCCCTAGGTGCTTCGTCCGCGTCTCGTCCCATCGCGGACAGAAGAGCCAGCCCACATGGCTGAACCAGAAGCCTCGGCGCGGCGAATGAACGTCCCGGTCGGTGTCAGGAAACCGATGATGCACCCAGTGGACTGAGGCGAACCAAAGCGGGCTTCTCAACCCGGACGTCGTACCAAGACAGGCCATGATGAACTGAAAAACGCGTGATGTTCGAAACGCACGATGACAGAAGTAACGATGAGTGAACGCCGCAAAGAACAGCATCCTCACCGCAAAAAGGACGAAACAGACGAGCCAGTCGAGGAGTGAAACCGGAAGCCAAAAGGCCGCCAGGGGCAGCAGGTGCACGAGGATAAAGGGCACGGCGCGCAGCGACCACCGCGGCCGCAGTTGATGCGCGGGCACCTCGAGGGTGTCACTTCCTTCTGCGCTATACAGAGAGCCTTCCATCATTTCAGCCCGGGGCCTGGACCTGAGCGTGCGAGATTGCGCACGAAGTTTCCACCGGAGGTCGACGTATGTTTCGAGGCGTGCAACCAAAGGTCGCGGTCAACGCGTCCGATTGAAGATCGCTTCACCTGCCACCGAGGTCAGCCGAAGACCCTCCGTACGCGTCCACCGACTCCTTTCCGTTCGCCTGACGCCGCTTCGGGAACCGACCTTATGCCGGTTCCGGAACAGACCTATGACCGATACGAGAGACAGCCTGGTCGACTACAACCCAGGCTAGGTGAACGCCGAACGAACGGCCGAACGAACGGCCGAACGAACCGCCGAACGAACCGCCGAACGAACGAGAGTTCGTGGCCACGGTCCAAGGTACGAGGATCTCGACGCGCTTCGGGCGATGGCGATGATCCTCGGCATCTTCTTTCATGCGGCCCTATCGTTCGTCGCGAGAGATCTGGGTTGGGCTGCGGTCGACGTCGAAAGATCTTCGATGGTCGATCCGCTCGTCTGGACCTCACATGCGTTCCGAATGCATCTCTTCTTCCTTCTCGCGGGATTTTTCGCGCGCATGATCCGAGAGCGGCGCGGCACCCGAGGATTCATCATCGATCGGTGGCATCGAATTGGGCGGGTCTTGCTCATCGGAAGCTTCACGCTCTCGCCCGTCGTCATGCTCGCTTGGGTCGTGGGGCGTCCATCGACGATGCCCAGAGAGGAGGGACTTTTCTCCGCGTTCATCGAGGCATGGGTGCCTGCGCACCTCTGGTTCCTCGCCTACCTCCTGTGCATGTACGCGCTCGTTCTTTCCTTTCGAAGCCTTCTGTTACGCCTGGGAGCAACGCTCCAGCGTGTGCGAGTGCGTGCGCGTGTGCGTAAGCATCTGCGTGTTCTCGCCCGCCTGCCGACGCGTGCTCGCTCCTCCCGCCCCCCACGCCCCCACGCCACGCGCGGTCCCCGTCGTCCGAGGGCTGAGGCCGTCGATCGTGTGTTTGCTTGGGCGACCACGACCGCGCCGGGAACGATCGCGCTCATCTTGTTGACCGCGGCGATGGCCAAGCTCACGACCCCGGAGCCGCCGGCGACGCCGCGGGCCTCGACCGTCGCTCGATCCGCCCACCACCTCGGAGCAGCATCCATTCTTTCACCGCTGGAGCTTCGGGCGGCATCAGCAGCGTCAGAAGCATCGCCAGCGTCGTTAGCATCAGCGGCATCAGCAGCGTCAGCATCAGCAGCGTCAGCATCAGCATCGCCCGCATCAGCATCGCCCGCATCAGCATCGCCAGCATCAGCATCGTCAGCATCAGCATCGTCAGCAGCATCGGAAGCAGCGTCGTTAGAATCGGCACCAGCGTCGACTCCAGCCCGCCGCGAACCGACGGAGAGCGCCCGCCCAAAATCTACGGACGAAGGGCGGGTCGATGGCCCCGAACGAAGCTTCATCCCGCGTCCCCAGCCGTTCTTGATCTACGGCCTCTTCTTCCTGGCTGGCTGGGCCCTCCATCGGCGCCCCGAGCTCCGTCATGCGTGGTCGCGTCGCGCACGCCTTCGTCTCGCGCTCGCCACGCTCACCGCGGCCACTGCGTTCGTCGTGTTCCGCGACGGGGTGGGCTCGCCGTGGCTCTCGTCCGGATGGATCGACCTCCTGCGAGCAACCTTTTCTTGGCTGATGACACTGGGTTTGATTGGCGCGTTTGCGACCCGCTTCGAACAAGCGCCGTGGGCAAGATTCTGGTCGGAGCGCGCCTACCTCTTCTACCTTCTCCACCTACCGATCGTCTTGCTTCTTCAGCGGTTGCTCGAGGCGCAACCATGGCCGGCGATCATGAAGTATCTTCTGATCGCAGGCGGCACGATGATCGCCCTCGAGGTCGCCTATCGTGCCTGGTCAGGTTCGCGACCGAAGACTTCGACCCGGTTCCTTCCCGAGCGTTTGGCCCGGTAGAGCGCCTCATCCGCACGTTCCAAGAGCCGTCGGGCATCCTTCGGCGCCGCCACATCGGCCGTGCCTCGCGCGCCGGGTACGGATGACTCGAAATCCTCCGGGCCGTGGGCCGCCAACCCGATGCTGACCGTCACTGAGATTGCGCCACGGCTCGTCTCGAATGGTCTGTCGGCGATCGCCCGCCGGAGGCGCTCCGCGATCACAAGATCTACGCGCCCGGCTGTAGCATCCCAGGATGTGCCACCTTCGACCAGCACCAGGCAGAACTCCTCCCCTCCGAATCGTCCGAGAATATCTGTCTCGCGGATCTCTGCCCTGAGTCTCCGCGCCGTCTCGACCAGCACTTCGTCGCCCACGGCGTGCCCGTACGTATCGTTGATGCGCTTGAAATGATCGACGTCCGACATCAGCACCGAGAGACGCCTCGCCTCCCGCCTTGCAACCGCAAACTCACGGTCGGCAAGCAGGAAGAAATGCCTGCGCGTCAAGAGTCCCGTCAACGAATCGGTCGTGGCCTGGGCGCGAACCTCTTCGAAAAGGCGCGCATTTTCGACCGCGATCGCCGCATGTCCGGCGAACATGGATGCCATCGAAATTCGGTTCGAGTCGGCATGCCCGGGATCATCCACCTGCAGCGTCAAGAGGCCCAAGACCTCGTCGCGAACGACCAGAGGTATCGAAAGAACCACGTCGCCGTGATCGATGAGACCGGCATAGGGATACGGAAAACGCTTTCGAAGAACGCTCGGCTTCTGGTTCCGCTCGAGATCTCCGCTCTCTTCGCATTCTTCGAACCCAACTTCCCGCCCCGGGTCGATCGACTCCGCCGCGAAACCTCGATGAGACGCGATCGAAAGCGTAGCACCTCGAGTTAGGAAGAGGACGGCACGCCGATAGGACACAACGTGCGTCATGTTGTCCAAAATGCTTTCGAGCACCTCCCGGAGCTCGAGTGATGACCCGAGCGAAGAGATCACGGCGCCGAGATGTTCGGCCAGCTTCCGCTGCGCCCGTTCGGCCTCCACTTCAGCCTCGAGGCGCGCAGTGCGCGCGGTCTCGATCGCGATGGCCACGTGATTCGCGATCGCGGAAAACACGCCGACGTCGTCCTCGGTGAACATCCCGCGCGCCAACGTGTTGTCCGCGTAGACGACGCCCATGAGGCGATCCCGCAACATCAGAGGCGCTGCGACGACGCTCCTCAGATCGTGGAGGACAACGCTCTCCGAGACATCCCGAACGCGACCATCGATGCCACCGATGACGACCGCCTGGCGTGTTCGGACGACGTCCGAAAGAACTGATCGGCTGTATGCGGAGCCCATAACGACATCGGTTCCCTGGTTCGTTCGCCCCGCCGAGAACCGTATCTCGACGGCCTCTTCGCTCTCGTCCTTTGCGTCGTTGCCGCCGCTGGCGTTTCTGCCATCGCCGGCGTCGCTGGCGTTTCTTCCACCGCCGGCGTCGCTGGCGTCGCTGCCATCGCCGGCGCTGCTGGCGTCGCTGCCATCGCCGGCGTTGCTGACGTCGCTGCCGCCGCGGCCGTCACTGCCGCCGTTGGCATGGTTCCGGTCAGACGACTCGTCGACCAGAAAGAGCAGCGCTCGCTCCGCGCCCAAGAGCTGCACAATCTTGTCGAGCACGACGCGGGCCTGGCGCGCTGGGTCGAGGATCATCGTTGAGGCTAGGCTCACCTGAAGAAGAGCCGACAAACTCCGGGATGTTTGAAGTTCGCTCGCGCTCGCGACACTCGCCGTCCGGACTTCGCTCTGGGGTGGACGAGTTGCAGAGACCGACGGGCGCGCCTTCGAGACCCCTGAGCGCCTCTCCCAAGCCGCTACACGATGAGCAACCGCGAAGTCGCGCGCGATCGCCTCGAGTCGCGTTGCCGCCGCAGAAGGTCCGACGGCCCTCCTTATCTGCGCCCTGAGGAGCGCCATCTCGAACAAGACCCACGGGTTGTCTTGGGCCTCAGCCAACGCCTGCGCCTCAGTCATCCGTCGGACACAGCGCCGCACGTTTCCGTCGAGGTAAAGCCTCTTCGCTTCGCCGGCCGCTACGTGCGCACGAATGGTCGGATGGCGTGCCCCCAATTTCAGCCGGGCCAAGGCCGCCCGATACTGAGTTCTAGACTGGCGCCTGGCGTCGGGTGTCGCCGCAGACTCCATCTGCTGGAGGCGAATCCATAGCTCCGCCACGGGAAAGACGTGCAGCTGATGAACCGCCCGAAGCTTTGGACGCTCCGCGAGAAATGCAGCAAGGAGGCGATCGATGGTTTCCGGCGCGGCCCCAGAATAAAGCCGATGCATCGCGACCAATCCAACGAACAGGCCGTTGAAGAACGGGCCCGCCGCCGTGTATCGGCGCCATGCGCCCTCCACCTCCTCGATCGAGAAGCGACCGCGGAGGTCCAATGCCGCCTGGCCGGCCAGAGTCATCACATCGAGGAGCAGATCTGAGGGTCGAGCTTCAACCCGTGACACGCGCTTCTCATCGGATTGACGGGGCATGCCTCGCTCAGCCACCGCACGTTCGACCAGACCGAGGGCCTCGCTGAAAAGGCCGCGCATCATGAGATTCGGAATGAGCGTTCCGAGGCAAGACTCGCTGTAGTACGCCTCCATCCACTTGCGATAGGTGTTCAACGTCTGCTGATGAGCTTCGGCCGCGAGAGCCGGCTTTCCTTCGTATTCCAGGACGTAGCCAGCAAAGAGGTTCGCGCGCCCCATCGTCGCCGGATCCCCGAGCTCGTTGGCCACGGCGCGCGCTCGCCCCAGAAAGCGATGAGCGACCCGCCGAAGCCCAAAGACAGCCGCCATCGACGCGGTCGCACCGAAGAGTCCCACTTGCGCCCGCGAGGGGCCGAGACGCCGTGCAAACCGATACGAAGCAAACGGCGCCTGGAGCATGCCTAGGGGATGAGACTGGTAGAACTCGATAAACCCCGCATGTTCGTGACACTCGACGAGCATCTCGGTGCGAGCCATCGCAGGGCTGTCGTGCCGTTCAATGGGAGGCAAAGGAAAGACGACCCGCAGGAGCCAAACCAGAAGGGTCCTCGCGGCGCGCGCCACGGTCGGGTCGATGTATGGCTCGCCGAGTGCCGCCAGCGCATCCGCGGCGTGCTGCTTAGATAAGGCTGTATCCTTGATGCGAAGCTTCGCGAGTTCCATCGACGTGCGCGCTCGAAGGTCGGCATCGCGGGTGCTCGCGAGGACGCGTTCGAAACATTGGGCGGCTTCTTCACTCTTCCAGGCCGCGACGCACAAGAGGCCACGATCGAAAAAGTATTCCGCGGGCACTTCGAGCTTCCCGGCGGCCAACTCCGCCATGGATTCCGCGGACGCGAAGAAGGCGTAAGCCTGATCGAATGCGTAAGAACGCTGCGCGGCCTTCGCCGCTCTCCAGTTCGCGAGGAAGGCCCGGTCCGCGAGATCAGAGGACTGAGCCAACGTGAAATGGTGGGCCACGTCGTAGACCCATTCGTCCCTCGAGGCCACGTTCGGCGAAGAACCGGCGGAATCGAGGCAAAGCGCGATCGCGCGGTGAAGGGCAATGCGCTCGGCGACGGTGAGCGTTGAGAGGACAGCTTCGCGAAGGCGGTCGTGAACGAACGCATAACGCAGGCCACTCAGGCGTTCGATGACACCGCCCGATAGAGCCGCCTGCAGTCCGCCATCCACGTCGAGATCGCCCGGCGTCACGATCAAACGCAACGTGTCGAGACTGAACCTCGACCCGAGCATCGCGGCCACCGCCAATATCGACAGGACGTCGCGACCGAATCCGAGCAGCCGATCGGTGACGACGTTCATAATGTGGTCGGGAAGCTCGATCTGCTCGAGACCGGTGTCCGTCAGGACCCAACGTCCCCAGCTGTACCGAATGCACCCGGTGTCGACGAGTGCTTGGAGATATTCGAGAATCGCGAGCGCGTTTCCTTCGCTGCGCACACGCAAGCGATCGACGATGTCGGACGTAATCTCTTGAGTAGAGAGATAGCTCTTGATCAGGTGATGGGTCGACTCCGAATCCAGGTGGCCGACCTGCATCTCGAGGGCGAGGCTCTTCGGGACACTCGCGCGAAACTTCTGAATTCCCGCCTCGCTGTCCCCACCCGTTCGGGCGGTCCCGAGCAACAAGAGGCGCGCGGTTGGGATCTCGGAGTCCAGTCGCGCGAGTACGCCCAAAGTCGCGTCGTCGAGCCACTGGGCGTCGTCGACGACAAGGACGAGGGCACGAAGATCTCTCGCAAGCCCCGAAAAGAGCTGAACGAGCGAAGCGTTCATTTGCTCCGAAGTCTGGATCTCGTCGAGATCCGCGCGGATGCCGGGTAGGATCCGAGCAAACTCCGGGACCAGCCGCCGAAGATAGACGCCGCCGAGACCGACCGCCGCAATGACCCGCGCGCGCAGCCCATCCGCCCCGCCCTCAACGCCCAAGGCCCAGACCTGGCCCAGGAGATCGCTGAGGAGCTGTCGCGCGCCCGCAAAGGGGAGAGGATCGAGCGCCGTACACTTCGCCGTGAGGACACACGCCCCCTCGGTCTCAGCGCCGCGCATGACCTCGCGCGCAAGCCTGCTCTTGCCGCACCCCGCGGGCCCCGCAACCAAGACCGCCGAGCCGCGCCCCTCGCGCGCGAAGTCCCAAGCTTCCAGAAGCCGGTGGACCTGGACTCGGCGCCCGGCGAGAGGAAGGTCTCCCGACCCTGTGGTTCCGTGGTGTCGCGGCCGCCTGACGCCGCCACGCGGGGTCAAGTCGAAGGCGGAGCCCGCGTCGCGGGCCAAGTCGTGCACGAGCTCGGCGGACGATTGATAACGATCGTCTGGATCCTTGGCAAGAAGGCGCATGATCGTCTGCGACAGCGTCTCAGAAACCGACGCCCGAAGGTGGTTGGGCGCGGTGGGTATCATGGTCGCGTGCATACGCAGCAGGTCGTCGGCCGCGTCGCTTTGAAACGGAAGGTGCCCAACCGCCATCTCGTAGAGCAGGACCCCGAGGGAATAGAGGTCCGACCGCGCGTCCACCGGGCGCTTCAGCACGCGAAGTTGTTCGGGCGACGCATGCGTGAGGGTGCCAAAGGCGCTCTCTGTTTCTTCGCCCCCCTGAGTGCGAACGGATAATCCGAAGTCTATGATCTTCGGCCGTCCCTCGTGGTCGATGAGGATGTTGCCTGGCTTGATGTCTCCATGAACGAGTCCACCGCGATGCACCACGCCAAGCGCATCCGCGATCTCGGTGCCCATGCTCCGGACCTCGGCGTCGGTCAGCGACTTCCGTGCGAGAAGAGCGCCGAGCGTCTCGCCTTCCACGTACTCCATGACGATGTAGATTCGCCCGTTCAGTTCGTCGACGGTCCGAATCGCACAGAGCGATGGGTGTCGAAGACGCGCCAGCGTCGCCGCTTCGCGCCAAGCTCGCCGCCGCATCTCGGGCGTTGGCGCTGCCGCCTTCTGAATTTTGAGCGCCACGTCCTCTCGTCCGCGTCGCGCGCGGTAGACGAAGCTCGAAGCGCCTTCTCCGATGAGGCCGAGGATCTCGAGTCCCGGGAGCTCAGCAAGACCGGAGAGGACGCTCGCTGGACTTTCGAGCATGGTGGCCATCGGGCGACCTCAAGCATTCCGCGGACCCGCGGTCTACACAACCCGCGTCGACCCAGTCCATGCGGTCTGTTCCCCAAGCGGAGGTGGGTCTCGAAGCCACCTCGACGCAGGCTTCGGACATTCGTGAGCACCGGCCGTGACCCGCCCACATGTCCAGCGATCCTCACTCAAGGCCTTCAAGACTCAAGCCCTTCAAGACTCAAGACTCAAGACTCAAGGCGCGGCCACGTCAACGACACCGTGGGTGACGATTTGTCGGCGTACGACCGCCAGTCCCCAGCGAAGGACGACCAGACTGTGTGCGCAACCGAGGATGGAACATCGTTTGCTAGCTCCCGCACGATGCCCTGTGTACACGATCTGGCAACGTCCCGTCCCAAAGCTCAAGAGCAACCGCGAAACGCTCGCGGCCTCATCGAACTCACCATCTGCCTGCTGCTACCCTCCCTCGCCTTCTTCGGTGGGTGTAACGGCGGCGAGCTCGAGCGCGAAGAGGAGACATCGGTCGGCTCCGGTGCGGTCAGCGAAGTTCGGCTCGCTGACCCAACGTCGGTCAGTGCACACGAGCGGATGCCCTTGCCCGCTCAAGCGTACATGCGGTTGCCGGAGGTGAATGCCAACGGCCATGCGCTGTCTTGGGACGGCCGGCTCATGTTCGCGACGACGCAGCTCCCGGGGTCCAACTCTGACATTGGTTGGCGGATCAAGGTCTTCCGGCCCGAAAGCCTCACCTCTTCCGCTCGCGCAAACCTCAACGAGATCAAGAGCGCGCTTCGAGGCGCCTTCTCCCCCGGCGTCGCGGGCATGATCGCTCGTGATGTCGACGCGGCCAAGTACCCGGGTGCGATTCCGCTCGACATGCCGTTCTTGAATGCAATCTCCGTGGTTCCAGATCCGAACTTCGTCGAGAATCCATTCCGCTCCGAGGAGAACGGGGACGCAAACCCATCGGGCGCGTATCTTACGTACCGCATCAAGGTCATTACGCAGCGCTACGCGACCGATCCCGATGGACCAGGACCGCTCGAAGCCGACCCGTTCGGTGCACGCCTTGGCATGTTCCGCTGCTCGGTCGTCGTCGCATCGCCGTATTCGGCCACCGCCGAGGTCATCCGTATAACGCAGACCGCGCCCTTCGAGCTTCTACGAACGCCGTCTGGATTCATCGCTGGAATCGAGCCCACGGTCACGTTCGACGGCCGTCTCCTTGTGTACCAGCGATTCGACGGCGTTCCCGGCCAGCACGGAACTTTGTACTTCACGTACAACGCGTCCACCGATCCATCGACCTCGGGATGGTCGGCGCCGCAACCGATCACGCAGATCTCGAACAGCACGGTCCTGCGCGCGCGCTATCCGCTCGCGCGCTATCCATTGCGCCTCTTCTCCGGCGAACCCATCACCGGTTCGCTGCCCGGAGCCTATCCGTGGATCACGCTCGATGGCAGCGATCTATTCTTTGCGGCAACGCCTTATCGCGATGGCGTCATGAGAGCCGGGGAGTCGATGGTCGGCGCCTCATCGAAGGGCATGGTTCGCCAACTCGATGGCGGTCCGAACGTTACGCGGCACGGCGACTTCTTGCGCTTATTCGTCAGCTCGCTGGGGCGAATGCCCGGGATGTGGTCTCCACTCGAGTTCATGGACCGCAAGGTACTCCCGCTCTCCGACAAGCTTGCGACCTACCCAATGTTCACGTCGAACGCCGCCCTCTACTTCGAGGTGAGCTTCGAAGAGACCGTCGTCGGAAACTACGACCTCTATCTCGAGATGGCGGAGGGCATTCGAGACTCCAACTACGTTCCGAACCTCGTGCCCGACGTCTCCGGCAACTTCCACTACGCACAATCAAACGGCGGCGCACATTTCGCAGAAGAAGCGTTCCCGAGCCAGTGCTCGGACTTCGAATGTCCGATGAACGACACGGCGGCCGCATCCTCGAACCTATTCTCCGGAAAGGCGATGTATTTTCGACGCGGCGGTCAGCTTTCGATGGCCGCACGGTCACCGACCGGCCACATCGTTCTGGCGGACGCGCTCGACCTCACGGTCTCGGCAGCCGTTCGACCAATGGTTGGCGTGGGAGAGCTCGTCGCCAGCGATGCACTCCTGAATGTCGCGCGAAAAAGCCAGTCATTCATGCTCGCCCTGTCACCCACGAATCAGATCGTCGCATCGGTTCGCGTCGGCGACGGTGCCTCGACGCGTGCGCTCACGGTCGGACCGGTCGGACCTCGGCTTCCGATCGATCGATGGAGCCACATTGCGTTCTCCTTCAGCAGTCAAACCGGGACGATGCGTGTGTATCTGGACGGAACGCAGGTTCACGAACAAACCTTTGCGCTGACCGCGGGAGAACGCATGCGCGTGTCGAGCACCGACACCAACCCGGTACTCGTCGGCCCGGGCCTGTCTTCCGCCGAACCATCGTACGTACTCGCCATCGATCAAGTCGGCGTCTCTCGGGTCGAGCGAACATCGGTCGAGATGTCGCGACAAGCCAACCGAGTATTCCCGCGCACAAGGCCGATGAACAGGACGCGTACGCAAGGCCTCCTCGCCAAGGACATTCAGGACGAACGCATGATCGCCGACGCGCGCAGCGCTCAGAAGGAAGATCTCGGCCGGCACTTATTCTTCGACCCGAGGCTATCTGAAGATGGCGACATCGCCTGCGAGACCTGCCATCTTCTCGACCATGACTTCAGCGAACCCCTCTCGTTACACGCGAGCCGCGAGCCAACCAACGGCGTTCTGAGGCTTCTGAGAAACACGCCGAGCCTTTTCAACTTACCCTTCCGCCGTTCGTTCTTTCACGACGGGCGTTCGCCGAGCCTTGAAGCCCAAGCCCAGACCGTGATCACGAACCCCGCCGAAATGGGTCGAGATCTTGACGTCGCCGTCCAGAGATTGGCGACGAGCGAACAGTACCAGGCGCTCTTTGCCGCCGCATATCCCGGGCAGAGCCGACCCGTAAGCGCACAAAACATGCTTGAGAGCATCGCCGAATTCGAGCGCAGTCTGATCGTCGGCGAGTCCGCCTTCGACCGTTATATGGCGGGAGATCTGGGGGCCCTCTCGACCTCGGAAAGGATTGGGAAAGCGCTGTTCTTTGGCAAAGCGCGTTGTGCCGAATGCCACTCGGGATCAGCGTTCACCGACAATCAGTTCCACATGATTCCCTTCGTCAACGTGCGCAATCTCGACAACATCGTCGATGAAGGGCGAGCGCGCGTCTCGGGGTCGTCCTCGGATCGCTTCAAGTTCGTAACGCCGAGCCTCCGCAATCTGCGAAAAACAGGCCCCTATTTTCACAATGGCTCGGTGGCTTCGCTCTCGGCCGTTCTTTCCTCCTATCAGACGTCCTCGACCGTCCCGACGAATGGAATGCCGCTCGACGATTCGCTCACGGCGATCGACCTCTCGGCAGAGGAACTCGGACATCTCGAAGCTTTCCTGGGCGCGCTGGAAGGACGGCGTCCCAACGTCGTCCGCCCCACCTTTCGGGACACCCCTCCGCCTGCACCCGGCCCGAACCCTCCCGGTCCGAACCCGCCCGGCCCAACCAAGGAAGCGATCGTCGAGCTGATCGTCCACTACTACACCTCGATTCTCCAGCGGGCCCCCGATGCCGGCGGGCTAGAATTCTGGCGGTCTCAGGTTCTCCAGAGCGTTGAGGCCGGTCAGGACGCAAAGCCCGTCTTCCGAGACATTGCGCGCCTCTTTTTTGGGAGTGAGGAGTACGTCAACCGGAAGACCACGAACACCGAGTTTGTCACGAATCTCTACCAGACGTTCTTCCAAAGAGCGCCCGACGCAGGTGGGCTTGCATTCTGGGTTGAACGCCTTGGCGCCGGCAGCACACGAAACGCGGTTCTCGACGGCTTCGTGACTTCGCCAGAATTCACAGCCTTCATGGAACGCCTCGGGCTGTGAGACGAGGAGATGTTCATTCGCCGGTGGAAGACGAATAGCTGAAGTAGGTCTCGACGTCGACGAATCGAACACGCGTGAACACGCGGGGCGTGAATTCGTGACTCGGGAGAAAAACGCCGATGGGCGTACGAGCCACCTCACCATCGACGAAGATGCTCGTCGAATCCTCCACATCCGTCACTTCGACCGCGAGCTGGCGCAAGTCTTGGAAGCGAAATCGGGCAACGTCCGCCGTGCTGCCCACCCCCAAGCGAATCGCCGCCGCAGAGGCAGACACTCGGAGGTCTCTCAATTCTAAAGAGCCTGGGGTCGAACGGAAGGCCGAGTTCGAGCACTTCTCGACTAACGCTCGGGTCATCCGTACTTGGGCACCAGCCCGGAGGCGAATCGCCTCCTCCGCGCCCAGACCAGGCCGGGCGGTATCGAGATCGCCGATCACATGCACGTCGGTCAACGCCACTTCACCCCCGAGCGTCATCGCACGTCCGCTGTTGGATGCGACGAAGATCCGCTGACCCAAGACAAGGGCCTTGGGCGAAACATCGAGGCCGACGCATCGATTCGTGGCGCAGTCCGATGGGCCGAAAATCCGAACATCCTCGAGAGCTGCAACCGAACCCTCGGACAAGACCATCCCGTCCTCACGCGGATGGGCGATGTGGACGCGCCGCGCATCGAAGCTCGCGCCGGCGCTCACCCACCCGTGCGCAGGATGGGAGACCAGCGCATCGACCACGACATCCTCGAAAACGGCGTGGACACCGGGTCCGAGCCAGACCCCATCGCCTTCCATCCCAAGCACGGCGGTTCGCGTAACAACGGCACGCACGCCCTCCCCTATCCGCACACCATCTCGTTGGAAGATATCCTGCCCCGGCACCGTCGCGGAGCTACGCGCACCCTGAAGAACGGAGTCGGAAACGGTCAGTGCGCTGAAAGCCCACGCCTCGATCGCTGCGCCCGCGCTGCCCACAACGGCGCTTTCTTCGACGACGACCGTCGAGGTGGTGGCAACGATCCCCGACCCGATCGCCCCCGCTTCCGGGTAGCCCAAGGTATCGCGCACCAGCGTGCCCGCCAGCTCGAGACGGGCGCTCTCTGCGACGAGCCCCGCGCCCAGCGCGCGGTTCACTGAGGTATCGCGAAGCTTCGCGACCGCGCCGCGACCAAGCGACACGCCAGCACCGGCCGGTCGCTCGACCAGGACGCGAAAGGTTTCCAGTCGAGCGCCCGCACGAGCAACAAGCCCCGCCGTTGGGGCCGTCTGCACGATGATCTGTTCCATCTCAACCGCGGTGCCTTCACCGCTGACCACGATCGCGCTGTCCACCAACGTCAGGTCGCGGAGCGTGACTTGCGCGCCCTGTTCGATCGACAGCGCGCCGTCGGGCGTGGCGAGCGCGAGGCGCGTGCCGCCTGGGCACGCGCCCTGGATCAGAACGTCGCCGCGAAGCCCAATCGACTCGATGTAGTCTCCGACGCCGACCGCGATCACGCCTCCAGGCACAATCGCGGCGTCGAGCGCGGCCGCGATCGTTCGGAACGGGCGTCCGCGAGACCCATCCCCATCGGGCGGCGCGCCGCTCGAGACGTAAAAAACCGGTCGCCCCGCCGGCAAACTCGCCGGGAATCCGTCGGCATCGCATGATGACCCCACCGCGACACACGTCGGCGTGCCAGGGAGCAGCAGCTCTCCGACCGAACACTCCGCGAGCGCTCCGCTCGACCACGGATCGCACACCGTTGCGACAGATTCAGGTGGGGATCCGGTCTCTGCGACGCGCCAACCCTCTGGGCAAGGCAGAAGGTCGGGCGCTCGAGTAGGCTCGACGTCCTCGATCTCCGACGGGGCCGGACACGGGACAGAACAGCTCAAAACGTCCGTGGCGTCGAGCAGACATCCTCCTCGCTCTGCGCACCGAGCAACCGCGTCTGCATGGGCAAAACGAAAAGTCGAGAACGGCGGCTCGAGGGCGGAGATCTCAGTCCATCCATTCGAAGCTCCTCCCCTGAACACGGCGCCATACGCCACATCAAAGACAGGCGGCGGCTCGTTCGCCCGACCTTCCAAGTCGTCGCGAAGCCTGCCGACCCCAAGGCCAAGTTCGTCCGGCGAACGGTCGTAGAACAGGGCATTGAGCGCGACGCGATCGGAACCCTTGTGGTCGTCATCGACGACGACGTGAATGGCTGCCTCGTCTTCGATGTCGAAGGCATCACCCACGACGCGCCCCCCTTTCTCGCGGAGCAGCAGGAGCGACTTCGCCCACTCTGGCGCCGAGAGAACGCTCTCGACCTCGCGATTCGTGCAGGCCGAGGATACCGCTACGCCGAAGGTCGCCCCCAGAAGCACGACGCGCGCCGCACGCCGCGGGCACGCCGTGCGCCGACCTCTCTTCGAAGATGCCATGCAGCCCTCAGAAACGACGGGACGTCTTGCGCACAGTCTATGCGACTTCGTTCTCCATGACCATTTGTCGACCAGGTTGCGACCTCGCGGTTCTGCTCCTCAGGCGCCTCGAGCGCGCGCACACCGAGCGCCCCGAGGTCTCCCGTCCCCTAAAAGCCGCCCACCTCGCCGAGAAGCGCGCTTGGTCGCGGGCGACGATCGGCGCAACACATCGGCGGATTGGGCGATACCTTCGTCGCACACGCGACAAGCGAGAAGGGGGCAAAGGCGAAAGCATGGCGTTGGTGAGCTCAGGGGGGCGAAAACCTCCGACAGGATACGGCCCGCACCCGAAGAAGAGGCCATCACAGCCTCCGGGCACGCTTCTCCGCGGCCTCGCAGCACCCCCGGTGGCCCCCGGTGCGACGACCGGCGCTGGATTCGGTCTCGCGTCGGAGCCCTTTCGCGACTTCGGTCAACAGAAGGCCGGCATCGCCGCTCACCAGATGCCGTCTGCGCTGGGCGGCCCGTCCATCGGTCGGTCGGGACCGATCTCGGCGCTCGCGCCCTTGTCAAACAACGCGAACATCGTCGCGATTCTCACCAAGATCAGCCGCACGCTCAGGGATGGGCACACCCAGGGGTTCACCTACGCTTTCCACGGACTCGCCAATATCGTGGCCCAAGACTTGGGCGGCGGCCCGGATGATTGCCTCTTGGATCTGCTCCATGACGTGAGGGGGCAAAAAGCGGCTCACCCATCGCACGTGAACGCGATTGAAGCCGGGGTGCAGATGCTCGTCGCCGCCGCCGAGCGTGAGATTCGAGGCGTGGTCCGCGCAGTCTTGCCGTCTACGCCCAGCCAAGCCGATCGCTATCTGGCCGCGGTTCACGCACTGGTATACGGCGCGACAGACCCGAACCTCTCGAGGGAGGAGATCGTCTACCGGCTCGCCTTGCTTACCCACCTCAACCCGAGCGTCGCAGCACAGATGGCACCGGACTACCTCGACTTCGAGGTCAGATTCGGCACCCGCCTGAAGATTCCGAACGCGCTGACGGGGAAGGCCTACGCGGTGCAGCCGAACACGCTGACAAATCCTGGGCTCGCGGCCGGCACGAACGGTTCCTCATCGTCTGCTTTGCCATCCGCATCGCATCCTCTTTCGCCCCCGGGGGCTCAGGCAGGCCCCACTTCGCCGCCCCCTGCAGCACCCGCAGCACCCGCAGCACCCGCAGCACCCGCAGCACCCGCAGCGCCCGCTCGGGACGGGACGGCACTCGCCCAGGCGATCGCGCAGATCAAGGGGTCTGGCGGCGATTGGAACGGATTCCGGCCGTCGGTCGTCAAGACGTTGGCCGACTTCAACGGATGTGAACCGGCCGACTATGAGAACGACGAGCCCGTCGCTCTCTACGGCATGCTGAAGGCCTTGGTCGAGAAGCTGGGCAAGCGCGATGAGCGTTGGAAAGACGAACAGCACGCGGCGATCAGAGAGGTCTTCAAGGGCTTTTCGTTCGTGAACATGCGACGCCGTGGGTGAGCTCGCCGGCCGAGCGAACCATCGAAGAGGCCGGAGGGCTGGGTTGGTCGGTGCACGGGGGATGCCCCGCCGCCGAGCACTCGGCGTCGAGACTATCGAGGCGTCACAACGTCCCGCAGATGCCAGCGGTGCGCGGGCGGGACGAGTCCCGACCAGATCGCTCGTGTGTCGGCGACCGAGCTCTTCTTGAGTTCGAGATCGAGCAACGCCGCATGAGCGGTCTTGAGTTGTCTTTCGAGGCCCGTGAGCCAGAAGAGGACCTCCTCCCACGCCGGGTTGTGACCGACCAGGAGCACCGTCTCGACGCGCGCCGAAAGCAGCCGTAGGGTCGTCTCAACGTCTGTCATGCCACAATGGTAGAGCGTTCGCTGGAACGTGACCGGGGGTTCGGGGTCGAAGAACGGCTGCATGCGCTGCACGGTCTCTTGCGCTCGCGCTGCATCGCTCGAGATGGTCTCGTCGGGGACCCAGCCCAACGCCACGAGTCGCGCGGCGACGGTGGATGCGTCCTTCCGTCCTCGCTTCTTGAGAGGACGAGCATGGTCGCTCAAGTCGGGTTGATTCCACGCGCTCTTCGCGTGTCGCATGAGAATGATCCTTCGTCTGATCATCGCCTCTAACCTCTAACCTCTAACCTCTGGACCTTGGACATGCGACCGACATCGAGATCGACGTCGCGACCGACATCGAGATCGGCATCGAGATCGACATCGACGTCGCGGCGCAACGTCGACCGGATCTCGGACACGAGGACAAGAGTTAGCCGCCGACATCCTCCGTGCCTTCGGCGCGATAGGTTGAGGCGTCGATCCCGTACTTCTTCAGCCACCGGTAGACCTGTTGCCGGTGCTTGCCCGTCTCGCGGGCCACTTGCGCCACGTTGCCCTCGTATTGATCGAGCAACCTGACCAAGGTGTCCTTCGTCGGCGCCTCGAGATCTTCACCCTCTCGACCGCCGGTGCTCAAAGCGCGGTCTGGGCGCGCCTCACCCCGGGGCACGCCGCCCAACGCCGCAAACTTTTGGATCGAGGAAGGCATGGCGGTCAGACCGATCACATCGACGTTCTGCACGAAAAGACGAGCCCGTTCGGCCGCATGCTTGAGCTCTCGAACGTTCTGCGGCCACTCATAGTTGAGCAACACCTCGGCCACCTCAGTCGCGAGCACCTTCTCACGTTCGGCGAGAAACGCGTGAAACAGGGGCAAGACCTCTTCGCGCCGCTCCGAGAGCCCAGGCAAGTCGATCTCGAACCCTGCGAGGCGAGCATACAGATCCTCGCGAAATCCGCCATCCTGGTGAAGCCGGTCCATCGCGCGATGGGTCGCCGTAATGACCCGAACGTCGACCTCGACCTCCCGATCGGCGCCCACGGGCCGAACCTTCTTCTCCTGCAAAGCGCGGAGGAGCGCCGGCTGCTGCTCGAGCGGTAGCTCCGCAATCTCGTCGAGAAACAAGGTGCCCCCAGCGGCGCTCTGAAACAAACCCGCGCGCGCAGACGTCGCCCCGGAGAAGGCGCCCGAGGCGTGTCCGAAGAGCTCGCTGCCAATGAGGTCCCGACCGAAGGTCGCGCAATTCACGGCGACCAGAGCACCTTTGCGACCACTCGCCTGATGGATCCGAGAGGCCATGACTTCCTTGCCGGCGCCGGTCGGTCCCACGATCATGATGGGAATCGTCGTCGGCGCCGCCAGATCGGCGGCCCGCTCCGCGAGGCTGCGCGCCAGCGAGTTCCCTTGCCGATAGTCGGGTGACTCGAGCCCCTCGGGGATGAGGCGATCGGTATAGACAAACAGTGACTCACCGATCCGAAGGACCGAGCCGGAGACGAGATCTTCGCGCTCGATGCGACGCCCATTGACGAACGTCCCGTTCCGGCTGCCCAGATCGATCACGCGGTACGTGCCGGCGGACGGTACGTACTGCAGCTCGGCATGCGTTCGGCTCGCGCGACTATCGTCGAGCGCAATGCCGCCCGAGCCGGGATCGCGACCAAGCGCGATTCGACGCCCATCGAGTGGCCAACATACGTCTTCCTCCATCGCGTTGGGCAGCCCGCCCCGATAGGCAAGCGTCAGCCAACGCAAGCGCCGCGCGCTGCACTCACGCGGCACGGGAGTTATCTGGGTCGTCATCGACGCTGGGATCCGCATGGTCACTCCGAGGAGAACCTGACCCTTACCACAAAGATCCCACGCTAGGACCGCGAACGACGCACCGGAGTCCCTGACCGGACCGTTTCGCCCGGTTCGCCCTCGTCCCAGGTCGAGTCGGTGTCTTCGGCGTCGGAGTACATGGCCATCAAGACATCTTCGAGTTCGTCGACGCGGGCGGTCATCTGGGCCACAGGGTCATCCACGCCCACACTCAACGTCTCCTCGCCATCCATGTCACGGCTTGGGTCGAGGGGTGCAGGCACACTTCGAACGTCGTCCGCGCCCTGCACCGTGAGCGACATGCTGTCCAGTGCCCCGAAGCCTCCAACACCCGTTTCGTTCGAGACGCGGCGCGTGGTTCGCGCTTTGGAAAGACGACCAGGGTCGCGGTCGGTGCGGGCGGGGTCGAAAGTATCGAAGCTGTCTACGCTGTCTACGCTGTCAAATCCCGCCAGACTGTCGAAACTGTCTGCGCTGTCGAAACTGCCTGCGCTGACTAGGCTGTCTACGCGGTTGAACGAGAGTCCGCTCTCATCCGCATCGGGATAGAGATCGAGCTCGGAGGATGACACATCGACGGAGATGTCCTCGCTGGCGGCGTCCGGGAGGTGGAACACCGCGGGATGGCTCGGCTCGGTGGATTCTGTGCTGTCGTCGCCAAACCGCGCCTCGAAGTCAGGCCCAGGTCGGTCGTGCGGCTTATCCCCGAGGGCTTGCATGGGCGCGGTCGGCTCCCCCCAATCGAGACTCGGCTGCGGGAAGCGCGCGCTCCTGAGCCGCTCCTCGATGAGCCGGCGCGCCTCGCGCGACGGTGAGAAGTCAACCTGGAACACGCGCGGATCGCGGACATCAGCGCGAGAGACCCAGCCGTCGAGGGCTACGCTGAAGAACGTCACGGAGACTCTCGTTCCGACCGGAAGCGCAACGGGCGCAAGAAGCCCGAGCGTCGTCGTCGTCAGGCTCAGAATCGAAGCCTCGAACCCGCCGGTCGCGGTACTCACGAAGGCCGGGATCGGGACGAGCATTCCACCTCAACGATCCCTCAATTTCTCGCACCAGGACAAGGTGCGAGGAGACAGGTCAGCAAGGGAACGCCCGCGCACACTCGCACGCACGCGTACCCCACCGCGAGGCGCACCACCTACCATTCGTCCGTCGGAGACGAGCCCGTCGGTCGAGGGACATGAGAAAGACGACGTCGCTGGCGCTGGGTACGGCTGGCTCAGTGGCCCTCGGGCACGAATCCCTCCGGGAGCTGAGTCCCGTCGCCAAAGAAGAACTTCTCGCACTGATCAATCAGGAGCTGCATCGCGGCGGGGTCATCGGCGCGAATACGGTACTCGTTCACCAACATCTTCTGATGCTCGACCCAGGGGTCCCACGCCTTCGCGGAGATCTCGCGAAACACGCGCTCCCCCAAGGGCCCCGGAAACGGACGCCGCTTGAGGCCTGGGAGCTCAGCCTTGAATCGCGCGCACATCACCTTGCGGCGCGTACTTGCGAAGCGATTCATCCCGTCGACGTTGCCCGCGGCAGCCCCGAGCATCTCTCGAACCGCCGCCGGAAGCGGGTCGGGCGCGCCCGCTGCGCCGACGCCGCCCGCAGGTGGCGTGCCGGTCGCCGCACCCGCCGGCGTTGGCGTTGACGCCGCTGGCGTTGCTGCCTCCGCCCCGGCGCCCAAAGCCGGCTCCGGTGCGACCGCTCGCTGGATGGCCGGATAGCTGCGCCCCGCGGGCTCGCCCGATTCGATCGGTAAGCCGCTGTCTTTCCAGCCGGGATTAACCAGGACCCCTCGCTCGTCGCGCTCGCCGCCGAAGCCGCCCCGCAGGTCCACGATCGCGTCATAGCCGAGATTCGTGAGCTCAGCGACCGCCCGCAAAGACCGGCCGCCCATCTGACAGGTCACCACGAGCTTCGAGGAGGTGTCCGGGAACCGCGCCCGAATCACCGTTGCAAAATCCTTGTTGGGAACCATTCCCTGGGGGGTCTTGTGCAGATACGGGATGTTCAGCGCGCCGGCCGCGTGCTCGGCGGCGTACTCGGCCATCGATCGCACGTCCACCAACGTATACGCGTCTTCATCGACCAGCTTCTTCGCCTCAACCGGGCTTACACGCTTCAAATCCATGGATTTCAGGTTACCGAAACAGGACGTCGCGCTTTTGTAAAGCAGGAACTGTGGCGCCCGAAATCACATCGAAAGCCCGGCGCCGGCGAGGATCCGACGCAAATCGGCAATCGCGGCGCGGAAGATGGCGGCCGAATCATAGCGCCGGCGACGGTCCTTCTCGAGTGCCTTCATGATGACTCGTTCGAGCGGTCGGGAGACCTCCGGCGGCAGCCAGTCGAGCCCAAGGGGTGCGGGCTCGTCGTCGATGACCTTTGCCAAAATCCGCATCGCATTCGGTCCGTCGAAGGGCGGTCGGCGCGTCAAGAGTTCATACATGATCACCCCCACCGCATGGAGGTCGGTGCGCGCGTCGACCGGCTCTCCATTCGCCTGCTCGGGTGACATGTAGCGTGGCGTGCCGAACACCATCCCCGCTTGCGTAATCCGCGCGGTGTCCGAGTCATCCCCTCCGAGCTTCGCGATCCCGAAGTCCAAGATCTTCACGCGGGTGCCCTCATCCTTCGGCACCAACATGATGTTGTCGGGCTTCAGGTCACGGTGAACAATCCCCGCCTTATGCGCATGATGAAGGCCTGAAAGCGTTTGGTCCGCGTAGTCGAGGACCTCGAGAACCGGCAGCGGCCCGCGCCGCGTCTCGAGGTAGCGATACAGTGAGTAGCCTTCGAGAAGCTCCATCACGAGATACAGCGAACCGTTCCCATCGCGGCCGAAGTCATTGACGCGAACGATGTTCGGATCGTCGAGTCGACACACCGATCTCGCTTCTCGTTGAAAACGTTGGACGACGACCGGCATCATGGACAGCTCAGGCTTGAGCAGCTTGAGCGCCATCTCCTTGAGCAGCAGAACATGCTCAACCCGGTAGACGACCGACATGCCACCCTCGCCGACGAAGTCGATCACTCGATAGCGCTCGCCAATCACTTCGTTCCGTCGGTACGTCGCTTCGGACGGAGGATCGGACGACGCAGACGGCTGCGCCACCTCGCGGGTGCTCTCACGCGCTGGATCTTTCTGCCGCGCCGGCGAGCCGCCCAGCGACGCCGGCAGGCTCGGCTGCGTCGGCGCCGAAGGGTCAGTCATCGGCGTTGCCCTTGGGCTTGGGGGCCGACGCGCGGGCGTCGAGAGCACGTCATGACGACCGCCCCGCGGCTCAGCCCCGCGAGCATCCGGGGGCAGCACAGAGTACGTGAGGCTGGCGCCCGTCGACGACGACAGTCGGCCGTCAAACAGATTCCGCCCCGGGCCGCTCCCCGCCTCCATGATCACCTCGACGATGCTGTCGACGTCGCCCTGGCGCTCGAGCGACTCAAAGGTCTCGCGCGGCGAGTCCGCCTCCCGCGGCTCGAGCATGTCCGAACGCGACTGCGAGCCCGACGGGGCTCGGTGTGGAGCCGATGGATGGCGTTCGCGCCCTTGCCGTCCACCGCGCACGATGGCCTCCACGAGACCGTCGAGATCGAACCCCTCGCCTTGGCCGTGATCGATCACCGCCCCCACCGCATCGCTGACTGCACGCGGCGGGGCTTTCGAGCGCCCAGCCGAACTCGGCGCCAGCGCCGATGCCACGCCCGGTGCCCATTCCGAAGCCGACGCCGCACCCGGTGCCCATTCCGAAGCCGCACCCGGTGCCCGTTCAGCCGGCGCAGCGGCAGCCACGGCGCCACTCAAGTGCTCTATCTCGTGAACCGACTCAGGAAGCGCTCCGGGAAGCGCCCCGGGAAGACCGAGGCCCAGGCCTGATGGAGCGAGCGAGGACTTCCCGGCCGACACAATCGCATCCACCACTGAGTCGACGTCCCAGTCGTCACGGTCGAGGATCGTTCCCGAAAGCTGGGGCATGAAAGAAGCGTCGGATGCGGACGCACCACGTCGCCCCGAGGACACGCCAGAGGACACGCCAGAGGACACGCCCGAGGACATGCCCGAGCTTGAGCTTTCTCTCGCCGTCTTTTGACGAGCCCGCTCTTCGGAAAAGAGCGAACGCACGAGCTCAGCCAAGCTCGTCGTCAACACGTCGACACTCCGAAAGATCTCGGCGCGAAAACGCCACTCGATCTCCCGAAACGAGCTCGGTCGATCTTCGGGTGAACGGCGAAGCATCTCCCCAAGCAGCGTCACCACGCGTGGGCTCACATCCGGTCGATCAAAGGACAGCGGGGGCACGAGACCCGCCAAGATCGCGCGACGCGTTTCCTCCGGATCGCCGCGCTCGAACGTCGAAAGACCCCGCAGCGCGTCATGCGCCGTCAGCCCGAGACCATAGACGTCGGTCGCCCGCTGAAGCACGCCGCCCGCGAGCAGCTCGGGCGCGCGATAGCAAAGCCGGGATCGCCGCGGCTCGAGGAGACCCCGCCAAGGCCCGAGCCCAACCCCGCGCACACGAATGCGCCCGTCGTAGCCAACAAAGATCGCATAGGGCGACAGGACACCATGCAGAAGCCCCTGCCCGGACCACGGGTGCGCGAACGTCGAGGCTGCTTGGAGCACGCCGGCGACGTTCGCTGCGATCCAGAGGACCTCGTCGACATCCAGGCCCCGTCCCTCCGCTCGCGCGCGACGCAGGATGTGACCCAGCGGTTGTCCATCGACCAGCTCGGTGCTCAAGAAGCACTGATCGCCCTGAATCCCGCCTTCCAGCACCTGGACGGCATGGTCGTGTGTGAAGCCCGACGCGACGGCTGTTTCATCGACAAAAGAGCGCAGATCGATCTCGGACGAAAACAAGCTGCGGGGCATGAGCTTCAGCGCACAAAGCCCCCCGCCATCCGACCGCTCGGCGACGAAAACCTCGCCCTCCGAGCCCACGCCCGTCATCGGACCGCATAGGACGTATCCTCTCGGCGGCCTCACCTCTTCTTTGGCGTCCAGCGTCACCGCCCCCTTCGCAACATTGTCCAGCGGCAAGCGATCAGCAATGTGGTCGATTAGGCGAGAAGTCGCTCAAACAACGACTTGTTGTTCGCTTTCATGTACGCGTCCTTCGCGAGGATGCGTTTCTCCTGGACAAGCTTCATGAGGGCATCGTCCATGAGCTGCATTCCAAGGCCCCTTCCCGCTTGCATGAGTGACTGAATCATCTGGGTCTTACCCTCGCGAATAAGGTTTGGGAGGCCAGGGGTTTTCAGGAGGATCTCATTCACGGCCGTGCGCCCTTCTCCACTCGCGTTCGGCACGAGTTGCTGCGCAACGACGCCGGCGAGTGATTCCGAGAGCGTCGTGCGGACCTGCGGCTGTTGGTCCGCCGGGAACGCGTCGATGAGCCGGTCGATCGTCTTGGGTGCGCTGTTCGTGTGCAGAGTCCCAAACACGACGGCGCCCATCTCGGCGGCGCCGATCGCCAAAGCGATCGTCTCGAGATCTCTCATCTCGCCGACAACGATGATATCCGCGTCTTGCCGGACCGCCGCGCGCAGCGCCGGCCCAAACGCCTTCGTATGGCTTCCCACCTCGCGATGCGAGAAGACCGACATCTTGTTCTGGTGCACGAACTCCACCGGATCTTCGATCGTCACGATGTGCTTGGCCTTGGTCGCGTTGATGCGATCAAGGATCGCGGCCATCGTCGTCGACTTGCCCGAACCCGTCGGACCGGTCACGAGCACAAGCCCCTGTTCGATGTCGGCGAACTTCGCAATGACCGGAGGAAGTTTGAGCTCTTCGAGCGGGACGATCTTTTCGGGGACGAGTCGAAACACGGCGCCCGCGCCCTTCTCCTGGCGAAAGAAGTTTGAGCGAAAGCGGGCGACACCTTCGAGCCCATACGTGAAGTCGAGGTCGCCGGTTCTCTCGTAATCGGCCCACTGCTGATCGTCGGCGATCTCGCGAAGCAAACCGCGAATTGCTTTGTCGTCCAAGACCGGCCACCCAGAGACGACCTCGAGATGCCCCGACGTGCGGATGCGAGGCTCGAGCCCAGCCGCCAAATGAAGGTCTGAGCCCTTCGCACGACGCATCTGAACCAGAAGATCGACGATGCTCGCCATCTCGACTACGCCCCCAACCTTCGCGGATCGTCCGCGAAACGCGCCGCCTCTTCGCGCGAAATCGTGCCCGCCTTCAAGAGCTCAGCCAGCGAGCCGTCGAGCAAACACATGCCCTGCGCCTGGCCCGTCTGCAGGATATCGCGGAGTTGGAAGGTCTTGTTCTCGCGGATCAGATTCGCGATGGCCTTGGTCGAGATGAGCACCTCGAGCGCCGGCACCCGCCCCTCGCCATCGGCCGTCGGCACCAGCCGCTGAGATACGATACCCCGAAGCGAGTCGGACAACATGGTCCGGACCTGCGCCTGCTGGTTCGATGGGAACACGCCCACCAAACGATCGATCGTCCGAATCGCATTGTTCGTGTGAAGCGTCGCGAGGACCAAGTGCCCCGTTTCGGCCGCCGTCAACGCCAAAGAAATCGTCTCGAAGTCGCGCAGCTCCCCAAGGGCGATCACGTCGGGGTCCTCGCGCAAGGCCGCACGAAGGGCGCGATGAAACGACTCCGTATGCCGTCCAACCTGCCGCTGGTTGACCACGCTGCGTTTGCACGGGTGAATCGTCTCGATCGGATCCTCGATCGTCAGAATGTGATCGGCGCGTTCCTCATTGATCACGTTGAGCAGCGCCGCCATGGTGGCCGACTTGCCGCAACCCGACGGTCCCGTCAGGAGGATCAGTCCTTGGCTGTAGGTGGTGAGCCGAGCGAGCTCATTCGGGAGCCGGAGATCTGAGAGCGACGGTGGATTCATGGGCACGACGTGGAACAACCCGTCGATCCCCCGATGCTGTTTGTAGATGTTCGTTCGATAGCGCCCTACGGCGGGCACCGTGTAGGCGAGATCAAGCTCACCTTCGCTCTCGAAGGTACTCCGCTGGTCGGCCGAGAGCGCAGCCATGAGCATCGCCTCCGACTCCGCCGCCGAGATCGGCTGACTCCCGATCGGCACGACAGACCCATGAATGCGCATCTTCACGGTCGCCCCGGCGTGTATGTGGAGGTCGCTCGCATTCAACCGCGAGGCCTCCTTCAAGAGCCCATGAAGCCGGGACAGAGCGTTGTCGGGCGTGGGCGTGGCGGGCTTCGCAAGCGCATGAGGCTCGGCGACGACCAGGTCCTTCGTCGAGAGATTCTGCGGCACTGGCCGGTTGTGTGACGGAACGAACGCCCCCGGCCCATTCGACGACGTCGGTGCAGCCACCGGCGTTGGAGACACAGAGGCCGCGGGGACCGAGGCATAGCCACCGCCCCCCGTTGACGTGGGTCGCGACGTCGGCGGCGGCCGACGCGGTGGAACATCGCTCGTCCCTTCCGGATCCGCGTACTTTGGATTGGACCGCTGGAACTGGAGGATTCGCTCCACATTCGCCGGCGTCATGTAGCCGAGCCCGACCAAGACAGCACCCAAACGACGGTCGATGCCCTCACTCGCCTGCACCTCCATCGCGTGATTGAGCTGGTCAAGCGAGAGAAGCTTGAAGTGGACCGCAAGCCGACCAAACATCTCCTGCTGCCGTGACAATGCTCTACCCCCAACCTGCGGCCGATTCTGAGAAAGACCTCGAAAAGGGCCCGAACCTCAACCGCGGCATGGTCGACCGGCGGCAGTATTGCACAACGTAGATCGGCGACGATAGCGCCCCCAGTCGTCCAGGTACTACACGCAGCTCGCACCAAGAGGACGCCGCGATACCACAAGAACGTCCAATGCAGGCGAGGCGCAGCGGTCCGGCGTTCGATGCGCAAGAACACTCATCTCGTCAAAAGGCAGCTCAGCCCTGTACTCTTATCGAAGTGCAATCGGATTTCCCGCTTGGAATGTCTAAATGGCTCTAGCAACCGATCCGGCTTCGATGTGCGCGCCCTCGTCCGATTCGCCCGACGCGAGCGTCATTAGACCAACGGACAGGCCGGGAGACGCCCAACCTTCCACCCACGATGACGATGCGCCGGCCATCGACGCGACCCGATCGCCGACACCACACACCTGCGCCGCATCTCGGCGCGTTCTTGTCGTGGAAGCCAATGCCGACCACAGCCTCTCGGCCGACCTCATCCGCATCCTGGGTCATCTCAATGATGCAGACACCGATACGGGCGGCGCCGGTCGAAGGCCGACCTCCGCGCAATGTCCGCCGACGACGGCCGAGGCAACAGAAACACAATTCTCGGTCGACACGACCCATGACATCGATACGGGTCTTCGGATGATCGAGACGGCACGCAACGCAGGCATACCGTACGCGTTGGCCTTCATCGATGCGATCGAAGAGTCGATCGAAGACGTCGCGCACGCAATTCACAGGATTAGCCACGCAGATCCCGAGGCGCAGCTTCTCATCTACGGGGATGACAAGACCATTCTCGGTCTGACCGAGATCAACAACGTCGTCGTTCGGCCAGAGATCGACGACGTCGCCATACCCTCGCCACCGTTCGTTCTTCGAGAGCCACTCGACCAGGAGGCCGTGCAACTCGTCGCGCTCGCGCTCGTTGACCGCTGGTCGTTGCGTCGCACGGCGCTCGACCTCGAAGCACAAGTTCGCGGCCTCGAGCACCGGCTCGACGCCTACGCCTCGGCCCTCAAGGATTCGGAGAAGGCGCTCGTCCAAGCGACGAGCGAACGTCGACGGGCCGAAGATGAGTTTCAGTACCTCGCAACGCACGACGCGCTCACCCGCCTCGCGAACCGCGTACTCCTCCACGATCGGCTCCGGCACTCGATCGAGCAGGCTCGTCGCTATCAGCACTCGCTGGCGCTCGTATCGATCGACCTCGATCACTTCAAGACGGTCAACGAGCGCCACGGTCACGCGACCTGCGATCGTCTCCTGAACCGCATTGCCCAAAGGCTTCAGAAACTGATGCGCCGAAGCGACACGGTCGCTCGGACCGGAGGCGACGAATTCGCCATCATTGTCGAGCGCGTCCGCGACGAAGGTGAAGCACGGCTGATCGCGGGACGAATCTTGGAAGCCATCGGCGCCCCCTTCGATGTCGATGGACGATCGATCGTCGTCACCGGGAGCGTCGGTGTCAGCATCTACCCCCAAGATGGCGACCATGCCGACGTCTTGCTCCGAGAAGCGGAAGCCGCCGTCTTCGCCGCACGGAATGGAGGCGGAGGCCGCATCGAGCGTGGTTCGAACCTCTGGGCAAACTCTTCGCTCAATCTGCGCAACGATCTGTGCCAGGCCCTCGAGACGGACGGCCTCCAGCTCGTCTACCAGCCCGTCGTGGCCTTTTCGAGCGGTCACATCGTGAGCATGGAGGCCTTGATTCGTTGGCATCATCCGACGCACGGCAATCTCCCACCGCTCGACCTCGTTCGCGTCGCCGAAACCGAAGGTTTGATGCCCACCCTCGGCACCTGGGTTCTCGACCGGGCCTGTGCGACGTTCGCGGGTTGGCATCAAAGAGGGATCGCGCCCGACGCCATCGCGGTCAACGTGTCTGCACACCAGCTCCACCACGGAGACTTCGCGGACAGCGTGCAGCGCGTCTTGTCCCGCCACCGGCTTCGGCCACATCAGCTCGAGCTCGAACTCACGGAAACCGCAGCGACCGAGGACCTCGCCGCGTCGAGCGCTGCCCTCAGACAGCTCTCCGCCCTCGGCGTGCGCGTCGTCATCGATGACTTCGGCGCGGGCTTTTCCTCCTTGCGGCGACTGCGAGAGTTCGCCGTGCGGGCGCTCAAGATCGACCGCTACTTCACAGAGAACATCGCGGTGAACGTCGACGACGCAGAGATCGTCGCCGCCATCATCGCGATGGCCCGTTCGCTGGGTCTCGAAGTCGTCGTCGAAGGCGTCGAGACCATGGCCCAGGTGGACGTCCTCCGAGAGATCGAAGAACGAGGATTTCGTGGTGCCTGCAGCCGCGTGCAGGGCTACCTCATCGCGCGCCCCCTATGGCCTGAGCAAGCCGAGGAAGTCCTTTCACGCGTACGCGGGGGCGGTGGCTTTGACGCATTGGTCTCGCAGACCGCCGACATCCTCGCGCGTTGAGCGAGGAAAGCAAGTCGAGCAAGGTCCGTAGAGCAGCTCAGGCGTGGTCCGTAGAGCAGCCGGCGCGCTCAGCAGGAGAGGTGCAGTCGGCGAGATGAGCGAGCCACAGCAAGATGAGCGAGCCACGGCAAGATAAGCGAGCCACGGCGAGATAAGCGAGCCACGGCGAGATAAGCGAGCCACAGCAAGACAAGCCGGCTGATCAAGGGTTGCGGGTATTCGCTGTCGTGGCGCCGGACCTTGACCGGCGAGCGCCGCTTCCTCATGGTCACCGCCTATGAAGATTCTGGTCACGGGCGGGGCGGGCTTCATCGGCTCCCATATCGCCGAAGCATGCCTGCGCCGAGGCGACGAAGTCATCATCATCGACAACCTAACCTCCGGGCATCGGCGCAACATGGCGTCGTTCATTCGCGACATCCAGTTCGTCGAGGGCGACGTGCGTGACCGGAAGCTGCTCGGCATCTGTGCCTCGGGCTGCGATATCGTCTACCATCAGGCCGCCATCGTCTCCGTGCCCTACTCGATCGAGCACCCGCGAGAAACGCACGACGTCAACATTGTCGGTACCTTCAATGTCCTCGAAGCCGCACGCGACGCAAAAGCCCGGCGCGTCGTCTTCGCCTGCTCTGCCGCCGTCTACGGCGAAGACCCCGAGCTCCCCAAACATGAGGGGATGAGCGCGCTCCCGATCTCGCCCTATGGCCTCGAGAAGCTCACCGGAGAGCACTATGCGAAGATCTTCCACGCTCTATACGGACTGGAGACCGTGTCCCTGCGTTATTTCAACGTGTTCGGCCCTCGCCAAGACCCCAAGTCCCCGTATTCGGGCGTCATCAGCATCTTCGTCGACCGTCTCCTAGACGGGGAGATGCCCACGATCTTCGGCGACGGCGAACAGTGCCGCGACTTCGTCTTCGTTGAAAACGTCGTGCAAGCCAACCTTCTCGCCGGCAGCGCCCCAAAAGCCGCCGGGCGCAGTTACAACATTGGCCTCGGAGAACGGACGACGCTCAATCAACTCGTGGAGATGATGGGGCGCCTCGAGGGTCGCCCCTTCGCGGCGCGCTACGAGGCCGCGCGTCCCGGCGACATCCGCGCCTCCTTTGCCGACATCAGCCGGGCCAGAAAGGAACTCGACTACGGACCTTCGGTAAGCGTTGAGGAAGGACTTCGCCGACTCCTTGCGTACGCGCGCAGCCTGAGGGGCGCGTAGCCTGAGGAGCGCGCAGCCTGAGGAGGGCGTAGCCGAGCTACTCGGATTCGGGGGTGTAGAGATCTCCGCCACGCTCTTTGAACTCGAGCGCCTTCTCATCCATGCCGCGCTGATTCACGTCGCCATTCGTATAGCCGTGCGCAGCGGCGTAGTCTCGAACCTGCTGCGTGATCTCCATCGAGCAAAATTTCGGGCCGCACATCGAGCAGAAGTGCGCCAGCTTCGATCCAGAGCCCGGCAAGGTCTCGTCATGGAAGGCGCGCGCCGTCGTGGGATCGAGCGCGAGGTTGAACTGATCTTCCCACCGAAACTCGAATCGAGCGCGCGAGATCGCGTCGTCCCAGGCTTGCGCGCCGGGGTGTCCCTTCGCCAAGTCAGCCGCATGGGCCGCGATCTTGTAGGCAATCACGCCATCCTTCACATCCTTGCGGTCGGGGAGCCCGAGGTGCTCTTTCGGCGTGACGTAGCAAAGCATCGCCGTGCCGTACCAACCGATCATCGCCGCACCAATGGCCGAGGTGATGTGATCGTATCCAGGCGCGATGTCGGTGGTCAGCGGTCCGAGCGTATAGAACGGCGCCTCGTGGCATAAGGACTGCTGAAGATCGACGTTCTCTTTGATCTTGTTCATCGGGACGTGGCCCGGACCTTCGATCATCACCTGGACATCGTGACGCCACGCAATCTCGGTCAACTCGCCGAGGGTACGAAGCTCCGCAAACTGGGCCTCATCGTTGGCGTCCGCGATCGACCCCGGGCGCAGCCCATCGCCGAGCGAGAAGCTGACGTCATACTCGGCCATGAGCTCGCAGATGCGCTCAAACTCCGTATACAAGAAGTTCTCTTTGTGGTGCGCAAGGCACCACTTGGCCATGATCGATCCACCCCGGGACACGATGCCCGTCACGCGGTTGGCCGTCAGCGGAATATATCTGAGCAACACGCCCGCATGGATGGTGAAATAATCAACGCCCTGCTCGGCCTGCTCCCGCAAGACGTCGAGGAAGATGTCGATGTTCAGGTCCTCGGGCTTTCCGTTCACGCGCTCGAGCGCTTGGTAGATGGGCACCGTGCCCACCGGCACCGGCGCGTTTCGGATCACCCACTCGCGCGTCTCGGAGATGGCCTCACCGGTCGAAAGGTCCATAGCCGTGTCTGCGCCCCACCGAATCGCCCACTGGAGCTTCTCGACCTCCTCCTCGATCGACGAACGAACCGCCGAATTGCCGATGTTCGCATTGACCTTCACGAGGAAGTTCTTGCCGATGATGACCGGCTCGAGCTCGAGATGCCGGATGTTCGCCGGAATAATCGCACGCCCCGCCGCAACCTCGCTCCGCACGAACTCGGGGTCCACGTTCTCACGGACCGCGACGAACGCCATTTCCTCGGTGATGATCCCCGGCGGGCATAATGCATCTGAGAAAAGTTCTTGTCGCCGCGCGCAACCCGCGGCTCGACCCAAGCGCTGCGACGTTTGGGCAGGCCTTGGCGCAGGTCCTCAATCCAAGGTCCCGTTGTGTCGTATACCCGGATCGGCGATTCGCCACCTCCGAGCTCGATCTCGCGCATCGGAACTTCATGAGGACCCACCCGGACTTTGCGTGATCGCGGAAAGCTCTCCCCGAGCGGCGGAAGGCGCCTGACCTCCTGAACCTCATCACCCACGGTCGGCAGGCGAGAAATTGGATGACGAACGCGATCGCTGGACATGCCCCTTCCCTAGCCGAACCGGAACGACGAAGCCACCATCAGGTGATCTTATCGACGCAATCGACCCGATCGACCCGATCGACGTGATCAACGATATCGACGCTCAGGAGCCACGGTGGCGCGACCTGTTTGCGGCGGCCGGTTCTCACGCCTTGGCCGGGACGGTTCGACGCCCTCGCCCTTGTTCTCGCCCTCGCCCCTGTTCTCGCTCGCCCTGGCCCTCGCCCTAGCCGGTACAGTTTGCCGATGGCCAGCCGCTGGGGCTACGATCGCAGGGACCATGGCGACAACGACGGCCCTCGTCAGGAATCGAGCCCGGCACTGGGCTTTCGAAGCGGATGGTCGCATTCGCTGTGACGTGTGTCCCCGCCAATGCACCCTTCGCGAAGGCCAGCGCGGGCTTTGCTTCGTGCGCAAACGCGAAAACGATGCGCTCGTCCTGACCACCTACGGGCGGAGCAGCGGCTTCGCGATCGATCCGATCGAGAAGAAACCACTTCATCACTTCTTTCCCGGAAGCCGCGTGCTCTCCTTCGGCACCGCCGGATGCAACCTAACTTGCAGCTTCTGCCAAAACTGGAACATCTCGAAGGCACGGTCGTTCGAGCGGCTCCAGAGCGAGGCCTCACCCGAAGACCTGGCGCGCATGGCGGTCGCGCACGAGACGCGCAGTGTCGCCTTCACCTACAACGATCCCGTGATCTTCCTCGAATATGCCGTGGACACCGCCCGCGCGTGCCGGAATGCCGGCATCGAGACAGTCGCCGTCACGGCCGGATACATCTTCGGGGCCGCGCGCCGCGAGTTCTTCGCGCCCATGACAGCAGCCAACATCGATCTCAAGGGCTTCACAGAGGACTTCTATCGCCGCGAGACAGGCGCACATCTCGCCCCCGTGCTCGACACGATCCGCTACGTCAAGCATGAGACCGACCTTTGGCTCGAGGTGACGACACTCCTCATCCCGGGTCTCAACGACAGCGACGAGGACCTCAAGCGTCAGTGCGACTGGATGCTCACCCACCTCGGCAAGGACGTGCCGCTCCACTTCTCTGCCTTTCACCCGGCATACAAGCGAACGGACTGCCCCCGAACACCCCTTTCGACCTTGACGCGCGCCCGAAGTCTCGCGTTGTCCGCCGGCCTCTCGTTCGTCTACACCGGCAACGCGCGTGACCCCACGGGCGCAACGACGTACTGCCCAAACTGCCAGACCGCACTCATCGTACGCGATGGATACACGATCGAGCAGTACCGCCTCGCGAAAGACGGCACGTGTCCGGACTGCGGTGCGAGGATCCCGGGTCGCTTCTGAGCCTAGAAACCCGACCGAGCGGCAAGGCCCAAGCTCGTGTGGGGATTGAATCGCGCGTGAGATCAGAAAAGACCCCTTCATGAAATGAAACCCACCAACCCCCTAGTGGCGCTCGGCGGCAGGCATCCCTCCTGGGCGGGGTGATTGACTGAGCGCGCGCTCGGTGGGACAGACGGACGCGGAAGGCGAGGAGACGAATGCCGCTATCGGAGAGCGAAATCAAGGCCCGAATCGCGGACCTTGAGAACCAGGTCGGCTGGTACCAAGACATCCATCTAGGGAACGGGCTGCGCACGAAGAGCCGTGTGTTTTGGGGCGAGGATCCAGACCATCCGCGAGCTCGATGGCAAGAGATCGCTCCGGGCGTGCCAGCCGATCTTTCTGGCATGAGCGTACTCGATATCGGGTGCAATGCAGGATTCATTGCATTTGAGGCGAAAGCACGCGGCGCGGACTACGTCTGCGGTGTTGATTTGAAGCCCGGCTACATCGAGCAGGCTAAGTTCTGCGCCGAGGCCAAAGGGGTGGACGTCGACTTTCGAGTGCTCGACGTCTATGAACTCGAGAAGCTTGGCCGCCAGTTCGACTTCGTCTTCTTCGTGGGCATCCTGTACCATTGCCGGCACTTGACGGTCGCGATCGATCAGGTTTCATCGGTAGCCAAGGATCGAGTCATCGTGGAGTCGGCGATCGACCCGAGCAACACGCCTACGCCGTACGTTCGCTTCGTAAGATCGTCACAATTCGAAGAACGCGGGCGGAAGCTGCCCGGTCACTGGCATCCCACCATGAGCGGAATGGAGGCGCTGTTCGCGGAAGCCGGATTCCCACATATCCATCGACTCTTCAAAATCGGTGGTCGCGGCGGCGTCCTTGCCGCTCGGAATCCGTGTCCAACCCCAGTCGTCAGCCTGGAACCCGACGCATCTCATCCGGGGCCGACCCCCCATGAGCCTCAAACGAGGCCAAGTGATGTACCGCCCGCAACGCCCGGCGGCGCGAAGACATCAGATCCAAGCCATCTCTCGCCGGCCAGGCCTTTCTCGTTTAGCCTCAGACACAGCCTACGCGAGCAGCTGAAGAAGCGAATCCGCTGGCTCTAAGACACGCGCGCCGTGGCGTCTTCTCATGGGTTCAAGACGAAGCGAAGCACTCGATTCTGGGCGTAATCGTTGACGTACAGGTGGCGACCCGAACCACACAGCCCCCAAGCGTCGAACTGCGCCGAACTTGGACCGAAAGACGTTGATGTGAACCCTGACTGGCCAAGCACTCGCGTCGGCGGCTCATCGACTCGAGTGGGGGGCGGCGTCCACACTAGGATTCGGTGGTTCGGACCATCCGAGACAAAAAGGCTGCCTGAATGGACGAACACGCCTCTTGGGCCACGCATCGTGAGAGGACCTGCGCTTCCACCGCGATTGGGCTCGTGATCTGACTCCGCGGCTTGACCGAGAATGAGATCTGCCGGAGCGCCAAGCTGCGTCGGGAGGCCATTCCAAACCAGCACACGACTATTCCCAGTGTCGGCGACGTAGAGCCGACCTTCGATGCTGTCGTAGAAAGCATCCATCGGATAATTCATCGAGGAAGCGCTCACGGGCTCCACGGCGTCGGCGTCCCATGCGGCCTGACCAAGCAGCCCGTCTGCCGGATGCATTCCGAGCGTGGACGGCGGTCGATTGTAGATGAGTACGCGGTTGTTCTGGGAGTCCACGACAAGCATCCGGCCTTCGCCAGCGAACAACACGCCCCGGGGTTTGTTGTATTCACTCGCGCTCACGGTGCGGTGAGCTGTCGTGAAACTCGGCTGACCAAGAACGAAACCGAGCGCAGGAGGCGGCAAGACCAACGACTCGGGAATGCCGCTCCAAACCGCGATGCGTGAGTTCCATGCGTCCGCGACGAATAGTTGTGACTCGTGCACAGCGAGCGCGCCGAGATATGGGCCAAGTTCTCGATCTCCATTGTCCCAAGTAGGCTCAACCGGTGGAAAAGGGGGCGTATCGGTCGGCCTCCCGAGAACCAGCGTTGCGGGCGCACCGTGGGCTGTTGGCTCCGTATCCCACACGAGAACTCGTGCGTTCAGGGCATCGCCAACGAAGAGCCGTGTGCCATCGGCGTGACACGACCGCGGACTCCACATCTGCGCCAGCCCCGGCAGATCCGAATTGTTAGCAACACCGACATGAAACGCGGGCTGCCCCAAGACCAAATCAGCGGCCTGCCCATTCACGACCGGCGGATTTGGACGGCGGAACTGAGCTGTAACCAAGCTCGGCCCATTGAGCGTGAGGCGACAAATCGAACCACTTCCGCCACACGCACCCGAGAAGGACTCAAAGTGATCGATTCCGTCTGGTTCAGCGACGAGCGTGACCTCCGTTCCCGAGTCGAACGGGAGGCTGCAAGACTGCGTACAGCGCGTATTCCCGGGGAGAACAGTGACTGTGCCTCGACCTGCCCCGGCTAGGGTCAAGTCGAGCCGAGTGAGGTCAAAACGTGCGAGGACAGACTTCGACTCGTCGAGTTCGAGCGCGCAATCATCGTTGCCCGCACAGGCCCCCTGCCAGCCGCCGAAGACGGCCGTCGCCGCATCAGGATGCGCTGTCAAGGTGACGCGTTCACCGGCCACATAGCTCGCACTGCAGCTTGGCGGACAAGCGATGCGCTCATCAGATGACTCAACAACGCCGAGACCATCTCCTATCCAGGAAACAGAAAGCGAAACGCGATCCCGATCAAAGGCCGCCCCAACGTCTAGATCTCGATCGACGATCAGGCTGCAAGACGGAAGTTCGCCAGAACATGCTCCAGACCAACCGCCAAAACGATCCGAAGGTCCCGGAGCGGCGGTCAATATGACTGTTGAACCGGCCGGATACGTCGCCTCGCAGCTCGACCCACATTCGATCTCGCCGCCAGTCGAAAAAACCAGCCCCTCGCCATCGCCGACACGACGAACGTCGACCCGATGGGTTTTTCGATCGAAGCGAACCGAAACGACGAGTTCATCCCGAGCATCGACACTGCACTCAGAATCCGTGCCGCACTCGGGGACCGACCACGAAACGAGGGTAGAGCTGGAGTCCGGCTCAGCGACAAGGGTGACCGTCGACCGAAGCGGAAAGCCAGCGCTGCACGTCGGCCCACAGTCGAGACCCGCCGGTCGCGACCATACCCGCCCGCTCCCGTTGCCCAATCGATCGACGCTGAGCCTTGCCTCAGTTTCCCGGCCGGAATCGCCTGAATCCGAACCCGGACCGGAGGCTGCATCATCTCCCGAGTCATCCCAAACCGCTCCGTCGCCTCGGGGCACAAGAACGCTGTGCGCGTCAGTTACCGCGCCAGACCCCGCGTCGCTCGCAGTCCCATCCCGCAGCCCATCCGGGGCCGGTCCAGCGTCGGGCCCGGAGCGTACGACGAGCTCGCCGCAACCGACCGCCGCGACACACACCATGCAAGCGACAAAACCCAGAGCCCGAGATACGTGATTGCCGCCATCAGGACTGGGACAGCTGCTCTCCGGGCATCTGAACATGCGGGTCAGAGGAACCAGAGACGGCGCGGCGCAGTCAACAACAACGAGCGCGAAGCCCGGGCTACCAGCCGACCACATCACTAAGCAGGACGCATCCTGGGCATTGCTGACCCGCTTCATGCTTCCATTCTCGCTGAAGGCACGGCGCCTCCAGTAGCTGCGGATCTAATAGGCGCAGCGCGAATCCGGACACGTTCTTGGAGCACGTGTCAGATTCTTCTGCGGTACGCGATCCCAGATCGCTTCGGCGCTAGAGAGACTCGACGGCACCGCCACGACTGATACGCGTGAGGGCGTAAGCGCGTGAGGGCGTGAGGCGCCTGAGGCGGTCTAGAGCGCGTTCATGACGTGAAACCCAGCGTCGACGAAGAGGATCGACCCGGTCACGCCCGACGAAAGAGGTGAGCAGAGGAAAAGCGTTGCGTCGGCAACCTCTTCCGCGGTGATGGGACGACGAAGTGGACTGCGCGCGGCCGTATGGTCGACCATCGCCTGAATGTCACCAATCGAGCGAGCGGCACGGGACGGGAAAGGCCCCGCGCTCACGAGATTGACACGAACGCCGTGTTCGCCCGCGAACCACGCGAGCGCCCGCGCGTCACACTCGAGCGCCGCTTTCGCCGAAGCCATGCCGCCTCCGTAGCCCGGCGTCATCCGCGTGGCCGCAACGTACGTCAAACCGACGACGCTTGCGTTGCGCCCCTGCATCAGCGGCAGGGCGGCGCGCGTCATCGCCACCAGCGAATACGCGCTCACCGACTGCGCCGTAAGGTACGCGCTTCGGCTGGTTTCGAGGTGGTTCTTCTGGATTTCGGGTGAAAACGCGACCGCATGGATCAAGATGTCGAGAGGCGCGCCCTCGGAAAGCGCCTGGTATTGGGCCATGGCCCCCGCAATGCTGACATCGCCCTCTTTGTACGCCTTCGTCGATCGCTTCTCTTCGGGGATATCCTCGAACCGGTCGTACTCGACGTCGCAGCCGAAAAGCCCGTCAGGCTGAAACTCACCCTCAAGGCCGTACGGCAGGGCGCGGGCTTCAGCATTCTGTCCTCGCCTCAGAATCCGCTCGACGATCCCGACCACACGCGGGTGGCTCGCGAGGTAGACGCGCGCCCCCGCCGCCTTGAGCGCTTTTGCAATCGCCCAGCCGAATCCACCGTCGTCGGCCACGCCGGTTACGAGCGCATTCCTGCCCTGAAGATTGAGGTTCACCATGGCCGTCTCCAACCAGTGTTCTCGGGCGAAGGCAAGCGCACATCGGACACCCCGGATCGGGCGCTCTCACATTGTGCACGTCCACATCCTCTGACGCCCACACCCACGCATCCCTCCGCTCACGCGCCCGTGACCGTGGGCCTCGGGGGCCTCGGGGGCCTCGGGGGCCTCGGGGGCCTGTAACCGAAATCTCCAAGAACTGATAGGCTTCGCCCTCATGGGGTCCAAGAAAGACCGGCGTCGCTGGCCACGGGCCGACCTGAACCTCTTGGTCCAGTATCGGTTCGAGAGCTTCGACGATTTCATGGGGCAGTACGCGTCAGACATCTCGGAGGGCGGCATGTTCATACGCTGCGACGATGCACACGAGGAAGGATCTATGATCTACCTCCAGTTCTCGCTCCGCGATGGGACCAAGTTGATCGAAGGTCTCGGGCGAGTCGTACGCGTCAATCCAGCGTCCAGCAGCGACCCCGGAATGGGGATTGAATTTGTTAGCTTCGACGAAACCTCGCGCGAAATGATCGAGGCCGTCGTTCGTGAGCGACGCGCGGAGATCGCCACCGAGGATCTCGAAACGACCGAGAGTGAGCCTATCGGCGCGGGCCAATGAGCAACGAGCGGCAAGCCGCTTACCGCTTACCGCTTACCGCTTACCGCTCGCGAGCACACGAGAGCGCTTTGGGGCAGGCGGAAGCGATTACGATCCAAAGATCTCCGTTGCGATCGGACGCAACGCAGACGCAAAAGCCGTTGCTCGAACCCGCTCCGGAGTCCCGAGGGCAGACTCGAGGTCTGGATCACGCGGCAAGCTTCCGAGATGACGCAAGCCGAATGCAGCGGCAAGTTCAGCGACCTCTGTCGAATCGTCCGCCTTCGCCTTCATATTCTCGACCACACCGAGCACCGGAGCGCCCTGCTTCGAGAGCAGAGACAAGCATCGCCGGACGGATTCGCAGGCCAGGCGCGACGGTGTCGAGACCACCAGATGAGCGGCCTTCGGTAAGTATCGATGGACATCGAGCGCCGTGTCGCCGAGGCCGGGCGGCATATCGATCACGAGCGCATCCAGCGCACCCCATCGTGCGATCGCCAACAACTCGAGCAATGTGTTCGTAACGTCGCCGCCCCGAAGCGCCGCCGCGTCCATGCCCAAAAAGTGCGCGACCGACAGAAACGAGATTCCCGCGTGGCGCTCGGGATCGATCCCGTACTCTTCCGACGGGAAGCCTAGACGCGCACCAAGAATGACGTGGTCCGTCGGCCCCGTGAGGTCGAGATCGAGAAGGCCGACCGCCATCCCTTGCTCGGCGCCAAGAAGCGCGAGCGTCGACGCCACGGAGCTCTTCCCGACCCCGCCCTTCCCAGCGGAAACGCAAACAACGCGCGCCACACCGCTAAGGCGATCTCGAATGACCGACGGTCGAGGATCCAGATCATGCACCATGCCCGCCCTCGCCTTCGATGCTTGCAATCAAAACGCCACGCCCTTTGACCACCTCAAAGTCGACGCTCGCGCAATCGGGGCACGCGATGAACGCATGAACGAGCTCCGGAATGAAATGCACCGCTTCCGCACGATCACCCTCGAGCGCATTCGCCTGCTCGATTCCGAAGTGCCGCCCGCAAGGCCGGCAGGCCAGCTCCACGGGCTCAATCTCAACCTGAACGTCAGCCTCAGCGAGCTTCGAGCCCGCGCCCGGTCGGACTTCGTTCACACAGAACTCAAACGTCGGGACACTAATCCGTTGAAGCGCACCGAGCCGCACCGCGACCTTCGTGACCCTCTCCAATCCCTCGCGCTCCGCGACCTCTCGGGCCGCCGAAAGAACCGCCTCCGCCAGTGCCAGCTCGTGCATCTTCAGCGCCTCCCCCTGCGCCCTTGCCGTCGTTTCCGGCCGATCTCCGGCTCGGTGCTCGCCTTCGTCATTCGCGTCATCATCGTCATCATCGTCATCATCGTCATCATCGTCATCGTCGCAGTCGTCGCAGCCGTTCGCAGCCGTCGCAGCCGTCGCAGCCGTCGCAGCCGCCGCCTAGCATATTCGCGGAAGTTGTTCTCCGCTCAGAAGTTCAATAACACGCGAAGTGCCAAGGCTCGAACGAAGACGAACCTCCGCGCGCTCGGCCTTCATCACCCGTCCCACTTCGCGTGCATGGCGTCCCGCCGGATCCGCGCGCATCACCGCGAGCGCCTTCGCCACATCCTCGGGCGCCACGAAGGCCACCAGACAGCCTTCATTGGCGATGAAGAGAGGGTCTAAGCCAAAGAGCTCGCACGCACCCAGGACTTCGGCTTCGACAACCCATGCGTCGTCTCGGATCTCGACCTCAACGCGCGCAACCTCCGCGATCTCCACGAGCGCACTCGCCACACCGCCCCGCGTACAGTCGCGAAGGCATCGAACATCGACCCCCGCGTCGAACAATCCTTGGACCATCGAGGCAAGCGGTGCGCAGTCGCTCTCGATGGTTGTCTCGAAAGCGACACCCTCACGGGCCGACATCACCGCGATCCCGTGTCGGCCGACGTCGCCCGAAAGCAACACGACATCGCCTTCTCGCACGCGATTCGGCGCCACTTGACGGCCCGCTTCGACAAGGCCAACGCCCGTCGTGTTGATGTAAATCTGATCGCCTCGACCGCGTTCGACAACCTTGGTATCCCCAGTCACGACCTGAACGCCGACCTCACGCGCCACCGCCTGCATCGACGAAACCACACGGCGAAGCGCTTCGATGGGTGTGCCTTCTTCGAGGATGAACCCCGCGCTCACGTAGAGCGGGCGCGCGCCACACATCGCCACATCATTGACGGTGCCACACAGGGCGAGCTTTCCGATGTCTCCACCTGGAAAAAACATCGGACTCACCACGTAGGAATCGGTCGATATCGCCAATCTCGCCGTACCGAGCGGCACAACGGCGCCATCGTGTCGGGTGCCCAGCCACGGGTTGTCGAATGCGCCCAAGAAGACGTCCTCGATCAACCGGTTCGTCATGAGTCCACCGCCCCCGTGCCCAAGCACGACGCGGTCCCGCGTTCCCACCGGCGCCGGGCACGAAAGCTGAACGTCCAAGCGTGCCTTACCGCCTGTATCCTTGCCGCCTGCGTCGTTGCCGCTCATGCGTCCACCTCTCGCCCCATCGCGCGACGACGGTACCGATGGTAGGCCGCGCACGCGCCTTCGCTCGAAACCATCGTCGCGCCGAGCGGGTTCTCCGGCGTACATCGAACCGCGAACTCGCTGCATTCGTTGGGCTTGATGAGTCCTTGAAGAACCAATCCGCTCCGGCAGGCCGTGGATTCGCGCGCGCCCACATCCTCGACCGAAAACCGAACCTCGGCATCGAAGGCCGCATACTTGGCGCGGAGGCGATAGCCGCTCTCGGCAATCACGCCAATGCCGCGCCACACGCGATCGGTCACCTCGAAGACCTCTTCAATCATTGCACGGGCATGCGCATTGCCCTCGCGCCGGACAGCTCGACCGTAGCCGTTCTCGACCACGAATTGCCCCTGCTCGAGCTGACGAATACAAGCCAGAATGCCCGAGAGAATATCGACCGGCTCGAACCCGGTCACGACGATGGGCAGGCGATACTGCGCCGCCAATGGTTCGTACTCTGCATAGCCCATCACCGTACAAACATGGCCCGCCGCGAGAAGGCCCTGGACTCGACACGTCGGCGAGCGAGCAATCGCCGCCACCGCCGGGGGCACAAGAACGTGCGACACAAGCATCGAGAAGTTCGTCAGACCCGCCGTGTGCGCTTGAAGAAGCGCAAGCGCGTTCGCCGGCGCCGTCGTCTCGAATCCTACGGCAAAGAAGACGACCTGCTTGTCGGGATTCTTGTGCGCCACCGCCACTGCATCCGTCGGTGCATAGACGATGCGAACGTCGGCGCCCCGAGCGCGAGCCGTGAAGAGGTCGCCATCGCTGCCCGGAACCCTCAGCATATCGCCAAAGGAGCAGAAGATGACATCATCCCGACTCGCCACCACGAGCGCTTTGTCGATGAGCTCGAGTGGCGTGACACAAACCGGACATCCTGGCCCATGAACGAGCTCCACGGCGGGCGGGAGCAATGCGTCGAGGCCAAATCGCATGATCGAATGCGTTTGACCACCGCAGACCTCCATGATCGTCCAGTGGTGCCGGGCTTCTCGGGCGATGGTCTCGGCGCACCGCTGGGTGGCCTCGCCATCTCTGAATTCGCGGACGAACTTCATGCCCCGCGCTCCTGTTCGCCCTCACCAAGCTCATCCGAGAGCTCATCCGAGAGCTCATCCTCCAGCTCGATCATCCGGCGAAGATCGTCGAGCTGCTGACGGGCATCCTGTTCGTCAAGTACGGTCAGGGCCAGACCCGCGTGAACAAGGACCCAGTCTCCGACGGAAGCCTCCGGGACGCACGCCAAGCTCACGTCCTTCAGGATCCCACCAAAGGAAACGCGAGCCCCGCGGAACAGCGCCTCCTCGCCTTTCGTCTCGACAATCTGCCCAGGCACGCCCAAGCACATGTTTCACCACCCCCGATCTGCGACTGAAACGCGTCCTACGTCCGAGCGCAAGAGATAGCGCTCGCAGGACGCCGGGAACAAGTCGAAATACGTGCTCAAATCGCGTGTCAGCGAGGCTCGGTCACCGCTGCACGCTCGGGACGAAAGCCGTAGATCGCCCCGCAACGACAATGTGTTCGATGGCTTGGCCATTCGACGTGACCGCGCCGTCGACCCGGCCCCACCGGCGGTGAAACAACCAGCTCTTCGGAAAGCGCGTCTTGTCCGCTTGAACAGACACCGCAAAGCTAACGACGCGATAGAGCTTCGCGTAGAGCCTCTTTGTCTCTTCCCGCGAGAGCGTTTGCACCGGGCGCCTCGGATCGAGTCGACTCTGATAGAGAACCTCATCCGCTATCCAGTTCCCGGCACCCGCCAAGAAAGCCTGATCAAGCAAGACACCTTTCACCATTCCTCGCCGCCGAAACAGGCGCTCCGCGAAGGCGGCGAACGACAGCCGTTCATTCAAGAGATCCGGCCCGAGACGAGAGAGCGGCGGGACCTCGAGCGGTGCATCGACGAGGCGGACGCGAGCAAGGCGCCTCGCGTCGGCGAGGACCAACTGATGCCGGGCGCCGATATCGCGCTCGTCTCCCTCGTCTCCCTCGTCTCCCTCCTCTCCTTCGTCGCCCCCACGGATCTTCCGATTCAACGTTTCCCCAAAGATCATTTGGAGCTTCGAGAACCGCGGCGGCCACCGAGTCAGCGGTTCTTTGATCCCGCTCGCGAGCGGCAGGAACCTTCGCGTAGGCGTGTGAAGTCCACCGGTCATGCCGAGATGAAGCACGACATGTGGCGTCCGATCGAGCTCGAGCCACAGGTACTTGCCAAGACGATGCGCCCCGATGACCGTGGCGCCTTCGAGCGCGCGGGCCAACCTTCGAGGTGAAAGCCCGGCGAACACGATCGGATCGGCCGCAACCTTGACGCGCTCAATGCGTCGCCCAAGCGCCGTCGCGAGGGCGAGACGCCGACCCCATTCGACCTCCGGTAGCTCAGGCATCGAACGCGGGTTGTAGCGAAGGGAACAGTCGCTGGGCACAGGTCACATGACGGATGCCGGATGGGCCGAGGCGAAAGAAGGAACCGTCGAAGGCGCTATTTGCCGTCCTTGGCACGCGGACGCAGTCGTAGCGCAAGCAGAAAGAGACCAGCGAGAAGCCAGGGCTGCATTGACGACCCAACCACGGGCGCGGGTGCTGGGGCTTCGCGAGTGACTTCGTCAAGCTCTGCATCGACGTCTACGGATTCAAGAATACCGGCCGCATCACGGGGACCGTGACCCAGTTGGGCACCACAGCCGCCATCGCGAGAACTTTGACGCGCGTCCTTGATCCGGGCCTCCCTCTCCTGAAAACTGCCACTTGATGCTCGGCGCTCGAATCCTACTCAAGGTTCTTCTCGGACTCGCCTTCACCGCCTTCGGTGTCGCCGGAATCCACTTGTACCGCGAGGGTCAATCCGAGGCGTCGCTCGCGTGCATCGCGGCCGCCTTTTTCGTGATCGCCTTCTATCTCGCGACCCGCCATCGGTTCGGGCTTGGCGCCGAGGCGCGATTCGAAGAATTCCTGGGTACGCACGACCTGGTGCCCGAAGTGGTGCCCGAAGCCGCCACGGTTCCGGTCGCGAAACGTTTCGCTCAGTTCTTCTTCCTCGGACGAGCCGGGCGCAACACGCGTGCGTATCACGCGCGCACCGATGAGAAGCTCCGGTTTTTTGCGCTCACGTTCGACGGCGCATATCGCAACGAAGTCGGACTTCTTCCAAGCCTCTATGCACTTCACCGACCGAACCCAATCGGCCGGACGTCTGCCCACTTCATGCTCGCAAAAGATACAAACCGTTTCGCCGCGAGCCTAGGCCAGGCGAAACTCAAACGAATCAAATTGCATGACGGGCTCCGGCTCTACTTCGATCCGGACCACGCGGCGCCCACGCGAGAGGAAATAGCGAGCGCCCAAACGACGCTCTTCCATCCCAGCGAGGACGAGATCGTCGTGTACCAACGTAGCGTCGAGTGGTTCGAGGATTCAGAAATCCTCTACGACGCGCACCTCGACCAGATTGGAGCCTCGCTACGCGCCCCCGACGACGCGCGCTCGCGTTGACAGCTTCAGAGCGACGCCACACCAAGAGACGACACCTGGTCCCGCGGCTCCACAAGCGACTCGCCACGCATCCCGTCGCGACGAGCCGCGCGAAGTCCGGAGTCCCGTCCGGGTCACGGCGTGCCAATCCATGCGAATGGCACGCTATAGGCATCGTCATCGTCGACCGAGCTCCATTCGAGCGGAGAGTTCGATGCGGACACGCCGGGCGTGCTCCGTGTGGCCCGGTCGTCTGGAATGCTGTCCACTGCGCTCCCGTCACCGTTGGCCGCAAAGACACCGATCGTCCCCTCATCGAGTTGGTCGACGGTGATCTCGAGCAGGTGGAGCGGGATCTGGAGCTCAAAGAACGTATCGGCGTTCGGGTTGTGACCACGCGCCAAATAGTCGATGTCGGCTTCGCCGAAGTCGCCAGGCGAGGCATCGTCCGCATGTGGATCGACCCCCATGAGCGTCGATCCGACGTAGAACTCACCGCCAGCGCCCGTAAGCGCAGGCGTCACGTGACCATTGGTCGCGGCAACGAACGCAACGCTGTCCCAGCGCCCGAGGTAGGTGCCCTCTTGCGAAAAGTTGCTGTGGAAATAGAGTTGAAAATCCGGCTTGTCGTCCCCCACGAAGGTCTGGTCTTTCGTCCACATGTCGCCGCCCGTGCTGTAGCCCTTTCCGGGGACGGTATTGAAGGCGAGAAACTGGACGAGATCCATGCCTTGAATGGGCGAGCCCTCCGAGCTCCCGAAGTTGGCCGGATCCAAGACGTCGGTGATGTTCACGAACTGGATCCCGACGTAGAGATTCGTCTCGTCCCACGCGGCATGAAGCGCTACGTAGTCCCACGGCGCTTCGTGCGCGCACCAGTTCGTCCCCAGGAAGCGAGCCTCATCTCCCGCCGGATCTCGGATGAGCAGCGTATCATCGCCCCATTCGTTGCCCGTGTTTAGGCCGTCGATCGCGATCGTCTTGCGAGCGCCATAGCCCACGCTCGCCGGATTGCCGATGCCAACTTTGCCGATGGATCCGATATGGATTGAGCCTGCATCACCCTCGCCCGCGCCCGCATCGCCCAACTCGCCGGCATCAACCAGGCCCGCCGCGTCATCCCCGCCGACACCTGCATCTCCGGACGCGACCGCGCCGTCATCCACACCGCCCGTCGTCGTCGCGTCCGGGGCAACATACTGCCCGACGTCGACGATGCGAGCGTCGCCCCGATGTAGGGCCCCCGCATCCGTTGGCGCCGCATCCAGCGACTCATTGTCGCTCCCCGAACAAGCGACCATTCCCAATGATGCGCCAAACGCAACCCCCACGATGCAGGTCGCCAAGAAGCCTTGGCTCGATCGCGGTCGGTTCACCAGGGACGCGCGAGCGCGCCCGCAGATCCGCGGCTGAGCCAGGGCGACCCCGGGCGCGGAGGACGTGAGGAGGTGAGCTAAGGACGCTTTTCGATTCACCATTGGATGCACTCTGGACGGCACCATGTTGAGCCCAAACCGATCTGTCAAGCGCGCGATCTTTGACCGATGCCGTTTCGGTGCAGCGAGTCAAGGCCGAATTCGATTGGCGACCGGGCTCCGTTCCGATAGCCCCGGACCGTGGACGAAAACCAAACCCGGACCCACGCCTCGGACACGGGCCCTCGTGCCTCGGTTGACCATGCCTCTGGCGCCCATTCTGGTTTTGATCGACGCTCCGTCCATCGACCCATCGAGCGCTGGCTCATCGTCATCGCAGGTCTGATCGCCCTGATGGTTCTCGTCGGTGGCATGACGCGTCTCACCGGCTCTGGGCTGTCCATCACGGAGTGGCGTCCTGTATCCGGCATCCTCCCCCCATTGACGGAGAGCGACTGGAACGACCTCTTCCAGAAGTACCAATCGTCCCCGCAGTTCCAAAAGGAGAACCAACACTTCGAGCTGCAGGCGTTCAAATCTATCTTCTGGTGGGAGTGGGCCCACCGTTTTCTCGGTCGAATGGTGGGCTTCTTCGTGCTCTTCCCACTCGTGCTTTTCTGGCGGCGGCGCAGCATCGAACCCTGGATGCGCCGTCGGGTCATCGCGCTCCTCGCCTTCGGCGCCCTGCAAGGTGGCATCGGATGGCTCATGGTCGCGAGCGGTTTGGTCGACATCCCGCGCGTGAGTCACTACCGCCTCGCGCTGCACCTCATGATGGCCTACGCCCTACTCACCTTCACCGTTTGGACGGTGCTCGAGGTGCGCTATGGGCGTCGCTCGTACGGCGCGGCCGAGCCTCGTTTCAGCACCCAGCTCGCCGACGCCAATACCCAATCCAGCCACACGATCCACGGCCGGCCGCAGAGAGTCACCGGCCGCAGCCGTTTCACGTTGGTCCACGGACTGTGCGTTTTCCTAGCGCTCCTCATCGCGCAGCTCACGTACGGCGCCTTCGTCGCCGGTCTGCGGGCCGGATACCTCTTCCCGACCTTTCCGAAGATGGGCGTGGAATGGCTCCCCCTCGCCTCAATGCCGACCTGCGCCGAATCGGCAGCCACTGGCCGCGCTTGCGACCCAACGCTCGCCCTATGGACCGCGGATGCCGTGCTGGTCCAATTCGTCCATCGCTGGCTGGGCGCAGCCATCGCGCTCCTCGGTGTAGCGCTCGCCTTCCTCGGTGCCACACGCGCGCGTTCCCCTCGAAGTGTGTGGATAGCGTTCGGCGCCGCAGTCTTTGGGCAGTTCGTGCTCGGCATCGCCACCATGCTGCGGTTCTACACGGCACCTGTCGCCTATGGCGCGGCCCATCAGGCCGGAGCCACGCTCCTCCTGGTCGCCACAACGATCGCCCTCTTCCATGCACGAAGAGCCCGTGCCTACGACAGCGCCCATGCCACAGGCACGGCCACGGGCACGGCCCCTGACGCCGCCCTCCTCGACAAGGCCATCGCCCCCGTCGGCAACCGCGCCCTCGCCACCCGCGGGCGTGTGGCTTAGAGATTGTCGGGAATCGGAGACTCCGTCGCCGGCGACCGAGGTCCCGCAGCCGGTCGAGAAGGACCGGTGCGACGGTTCGCAGCGCTTCGAGACTCGGATTGTGCACCTCATTGGGGCCCCACAACCGCATGCATTTCAAAAGACCGCCTTCGTTCCCCAAAGTCCTTCTCGACCGGCTGCAGGACCTCGTCCGCCTCCGCGCGGTGCACGCGATTCGTTCTCTCGGGTGCTGTGGGGCGTGACTCGAGGTTGCTGCGGGGCGTGACTCGAATGTGCTGTGGGGCGTGACTCGAATGTGCTGTGACGTTGGTCTGTCGCGCTCTAGCTCGCGAACGGTCTCGGCGTCTACGTCGTTGTAGCGATACGCAGCTCCGCTGGTGAACTCGATCTCGTGGGTCGACGTTGCCGGGATCCGACACTTGCGTCGCTCGGCGACAACGGAGATCGCGATCGCCTTCCGGTTACCGTCGCGGTATTGGGTTGGCAGGCGCCCGGGGCGAGCGGTCCGCGGCGGTTTCCGAAGATTGCCCCGGAGGCCAACCCAGGTGGCTGCCCGGGAGCCCAACCAGCTAGGGCAGCCGCGCCTGACGCCAACGGACAACTCGCACGGCTGAAGGCGCTGCCGAATGGCTTCGGCCTCTTCGTCCGACTCCGCGAGGCGGACGAGGTCCCGCAGCCGGTCGAGAAGGACTTTGGGGAACGAATGCGGTCTCTTGAAATGCATGCGGTTGTGGGGCCCCAATGAGGTGCACAATCCGAGTCTCGAAGCGCTGCGAATCGTCGCACCGGGTCCTTCTCGACCGGCTGCGGGACCTCGATCGCCGGCGACGGAGTCTCCGATTCCCGACAATCTCCAGCTTGCCTTTGCTCAGCTTGGCTCGGCTTGGCTCCAGGTCGGCTTGGCTCCAGGTCGGCTTGGCTCCAGCTCAGCTTGGCTTAGTGCGAGGTCAGCCGGTCGACGACCAGCCCAAGCATCATGCGCATGCCGATCTCGATCAGCGAATCATCGAAATCAAACATCGGATGATGGCACACCGGCGTGTCTTCGCCCGGCACTTGAGCACCCAAGAAAAAGTAAGCACTCGGCACATTCGCCGCGAAGTATGCAAAGTCCTCGCCCGCCGCGAGCGGGAGCCCAGCGCTCGACAAGTGCGTCGCGCCGACGACACGTGTCGCCACCCGCTCGACCGCCGCCGCGCATGCGCTCGCGTTCACGAGCACCGGATATCCGACCCTGAGTGCCAGGTCGGCGCGCACATCGAAGGTCGCAGCCGTCGAAGCGGCAATCTCACGAAAGCGCGCCAGCACACGCGCCGTGATCTTCGGATCGAACGTCCGAATCGTTCCCTCGAGCGTCGCCTGCGCCGGAATGACGTTCTCGGCTCGACCCGCCTGAAAGACGCATACGCTCACCACCGCGCCCCCTTCGTAGCCGAGCGTTCGCGAAGCGATCGACTGAACGGCCGTCACGAAATGCGCCCCCGCCAGGACGGGGTCTTTGCAGAGCTGCGGTTGGCTTCCGTGACCGCCGACGCCGCGAAATACGAGCTTGAAATTGTGGACCTGCGCCATCGTCGCCCCCGGCTTGACGTGAACCTGACCTCGAGGGAACGCGGGCCAATTGTGAAGCCCATAGACTTCATCGACGCCCACGAGCGCGCCCTCATCGATCATGACCTTCGCCCCACCGCCACGAACGCCCTCCTCCGCCGGTTGAAACAGAAGGCGCACGTTTCCTGGAATGCGCACCCGGTGACGCGCAAGAACCGCCGCCGTGCCCAGCAAGATCGTCGTGTGCCCGTCATGCCCGCACTTGTGCGACCGACCCGGATACACCGAAGCATAAGGGAGGTCGGTTTCCTCCGTGATCGGCAGCGCGTCCAGGTCTGCGCGCAACGCGATCGTCTTGGTCGAAGTCTTAGTCGCGGTCGCGGCGTTGGCCGTGGTCGCGGCGTTGGTCGTGGGCGCGGCGTTGGTCGTGGCGTTGGTCGTGGCGCTGGCCGTCAGACGACTCGTGCTCGCCGTGGGGTCGACTGGACTTCCTTCGTGATCGGTCGGCGACGGCCTCAGGTCAGCCACGAGCCCCGTCTCGGCCATGATGGCTGGTCGATAGCCGTTCGATTCAAGCCACCGGCGCACGACGCCTTGCGTTCGATGCTCCTCGAAGCCAAGTTCGGGGTGTCGGTGAAGATCGTGGCGGACCGCCCTGAGCGCATCGAGCATTCCGGGGATCTCAGCTTCGAGATCGGCGAGAAGACCGTCGTTCACTTAGGACAGTCTTCCGGAATTCGGCGGCCAATACCAGTCACCGCGGCGTCCCAAAAACGGGCCGTCAGCCCCGATTAGGCGGCCCGAAGGCGGGCAAACACGCGTTGAAACTCCGACAGCTTCGCCTCGATCGTGATGTCGCTCGTAAGGGCAGAATCGAGGGCATCCGTCGTCTTGAGACCATTGCCGGTAATCGCCAACACGACCGGGCCATCGACCTGAAGACGCCCCTCCTCTGCCAATCGCTTCGTCACCGCAATGACGACGCCACCTGCGGTTTCGGCGAAGAGGCCTTCGGTATCGGCGAGGAGGCGCATGCCGGCGACGATCTCCGGATCGGTCACGCCGGTCGCGACACCCCCCGTGTCGGTGATCAACTTGGATGCGAAATATCCGTCGGCCGGATTGCCGATCGCAAGGCTCTTCGCGATCGTGTTCGGTTTCACGGGCCGGATCTCGTGATCACCTCGAACGAACGCATCGACGATCGGCTGACAGCCCAGCGCCTGGGCGCCGAACATCGCGGTGTTGGCCTCGGGAATGAGATCGAGCGCCTGAAGTTCTCGAAACGCCTTGTGGATCTTCCCGATCAGCGCGCCGCCCGCCATTGGGCAGACCACCGCCGCCGGGGCTCGCCATCCCAGGTCGCGCGCGACCTCGAAGCCAAGCGTCTTGCTGCCTTCGGCGTAGTACGGACGAAGATTCACGTTCACGAAGCCGATCGGGTACTCGTCGACGATCTGCGAGCACAACCGATTCACTTCGTCATAGTTGCCTTCGACCTCGATCAGCGTCGGCGAATAGATGAGGCTCCCCAGGACCTTCGCTCGCTCGAGCCCCTTTGGGATCAAGATGAAGGCGCTGAGTCCGGCGCGCGCCGACTGCGCCGCCACGCTATTTCCGAGATTGCCCGTCGAGGCACAGCCGACCATCTCGAAACCGAACTCTCTCGCCTTCGCAAGCGCCACCGCCACGACGCGGTCTTTGAAGGACAGCGTCGGCGCGTTGACCGCATCGTTCTTCAGATAAAGCTCTTTGATCCCGAGCGCCTTCCCCAAGCGAGGCGCAGGACAAAGGGGCGTCCCGCCTACGTCCTGCCCGAAAGCAGGCTGTGACTCGAGGGGCAAGAGCTCGAGAAACCGATAAATCCCGGGCTCTCGGCGATCGATGACGTCACGGGTGAGCGCACCCCGGAGCGCCGGCAGATCGTAGTGCACCTCGAGCGGTCCAAAACACGCGTCGCAATACGATCGGGCGACGATCTCTTCTTCCGCGCCACAAGACCGACAGCGAAGCCCTAGATGATGAGTCAACGCCAAACCCTCCACTCACGTCAGCTTTCCCGACGCCAAGGTCAAATCGCAGGTGGAATGAACACCGAGGTTATCGCTCGGCTGTCTGTGGACTGGCCACCAAAATCCTCACCGCCCTACCCGCCCGCCATGCGCGTCCATTGCCGCCCATGGACACCTATCGGCCCCTACCGCCTCGCCAACGCGAGCGGAAGGGCAGACACCGCAGAAAGCCGCCGTATTCGAGCGCGAAGGCCGATCGCCGAGCGTTGTGAGCAGGCGAGGATGCTGGCCCCGAAATGTAGCCCCAAAGGCCACCGTACCCAAAGCCTCACTTCTGGTAACCTCGACCCGTGACCCACGAGTTCGACGAGGATGCGACCGATACCTCAGTCGGCCCTCCACCGCCGCTTCCGCCCAAGAGCGACGCTTCGCTGTTGGTTCTTTCGGGACCTGCCGCCGGCCAGTACCATCGCGTTCCGCCAAACGGCGCGACGATCGGTCGAGGTCACGACGTCGACATCCAGATCACCGATCCCACGATCTCAAGACGTCACGCACACATTGGCTGGGGCGTCACCGGGAAGCTCGAAGTCCGCGATCTCAACAGTCACCATGGTCTCTATGTCGAAGGTCAACGCGTGACCTGCGCCATCCCGCACGACGGGGACCGAATTCAGCTCTCCCCCAACACGGTGCTCCGGCTCCGCTATCAGGACAACCAAGAGACGGACGTGATGGACCGCGTGCAAGAGACCATCAGTCGCGACCCCCTGACCCAAGTCGGGAATCGACGTGCGTTCAACGAACGCCTCGAACAGGAGTTCGCTTTCGCGAAGCGTCACGACGCGAGCCTTACGTTGATGATGATCGACGTCGATCGATTCAAGACCATCAACGACACCTACGGCCATCAAGCCGGCGACACGGCGCTTCGTTCGATCGCACGAACACTTCGCGAGGCCATTCGTCTCGAGGATGTCCTCGCGCGCTATGGCGGTGACGAGTTCGTCATCCTGCTGCGCGGCCATTCGGACGAAGAGGCGCGCAATCTCGCGCAGCGCATTGGTGCCATGGCCCGAAGCAGACCGTTTCGCTCGGGTGACGCTGTCGTCGCGACCACCTTGAGCATCGGCATTTCGATGTTCGGTCAGGGGGCCAAGATCAGCATGATGGACCTCATCGCCCGCGCCGACGCGGCGCTCTATGCGGCCAAACATCGTGGCCGTGACCGGGCCGTTCTTTGGTCGTCGCTCTCTGACGATCCACGTAGTATGTAGGCTAGGCGCTCGACCGACTCCGCTCGAATCACCGTATGCGATCCCCGAACCAAACGTGGTGGCTTCTCGCCTTCTTGGCTGGCGCCGCCTTCCTATCCCGCCTCGTAGCCATCCAAGACCCCGACATTCCGTGGCACTTGCTCCACGCCCGTTTCGTCCTCGAGCAGCGTTCAACGACGTACGCGGACTTCGTTTCATTCACGGTGCCGGGCCGCATCTATCACAACCAACCGTGGCTCGGTGAGCTCATCCTATTGGGTTTCTATCAGCTCTCCGGGTCGGCGGGCCTCGTCCTCTACACCAGTCTCGCCGCCGTCGGCGGCGTGCTTGCGACCCATCGACTGGCGAGCCTCACGAGCCATCGCGCACCGTGGTTGACGCTGCTCGTCACCGCATTGGTTGCGGGCGCCACGAACTGGCGCCTCGAACCACGACCGATGGCGCTCTTCCCCATTCTGCTTGCGGTGGCGATGTACATCGCCGCCCGCTTTGCCGATCCCTGGGGTTCGGCGTCGGGAACACTCATTCCCAACCACCCGGCAGGCACGCGCCCAAACGATCGCCGAACAGCCACTCGATGGGCGGCGGCCGCCATCCTGCTGTTCATCGCTTGGGCGCAAATCCACGGGAGCTACGTCTTGTTCCCCGCGATCCTCGGCATCGCCGTCGTGGGCAAGGCGCCGAGCCTAGGCACGCAACGTACCGCGTGGCGCCTTCTGCTTCCCGCGCTCTTCGGCGTCTACTGCCTGTTCCAGTCCGAACACGTCGCCCTCGTATCGCGCGTGGCCCTCGGAGACGCCACGAACCACATCGCGGAGATGCGTCCGCTCCAGCTGAGTCAGCTCATCCCGACTTACCTCAACTCCGTGTTGTGCCTCGATGCCCTGCTCATCGTCGCGGTCGTGCGTTCCATTCGCGCCCGCCGAGTCCGCGCATCCGACCTCGCCTACGCGGTGTTGGGCTTCGCGCTCGCGCTCACCGCCCATCGCTTCCGCGCCGCCTGGGCCGTTCTCCTCGTGCCATGGGCGAGCCGGGCCTATGCCTCCGAGCTCTTCGCCGCCCGCCATGCGCTCCCCGAGCCCGCGTGGCTCCGACGCCTCGCCGCCACGCTTGCGATCGCGACCATCCCCGTCATCGTGGTCGGTATGATCGACCGCAACCCAGAAAGAACGTTTTCGGTCGACTTCAATCGCGACATCTACCCCGCGGATACGACGGACTTATTGAAAGCGCATCGTGTCGAGGGCAACCTGTTCAACGTCTATGACGACGGGGGCTACCTGTCGTTCTCACTCTACCCGAAGGTCCGCATCGCCATCGACGGCCGGACACCCACAGTCTTCGACGACGAGCTCTATTTTCTCATTCGCAGCACGCCCAACTCCGAAGCGGCCTTCGACGGCTTCGCCGAAACGTACAAACCAGACATGGCACTCATTCCTAGCTCAGCGCCCATGTGCGCCCGGCTCGCCAAACGTCCAGACTGGCGCCCTGTCTACTTCGACCATCTCAGGACGCTCTTCTTTCGTACCCCATTCAGGGCAGACCTCCACACCATTTCGACCATCAACGCCTGCGATCCGCTGACCTCCATCGAAGACACATGTAGGTCGCCTGCCCAAGAGAGCGTCCTGCGCCTCGGCGCTGAACTCAATCGACTTTTACAACTCGCGCCCGATGCCCCAGCGATCCACATCGCGAGGGCTCGGTTCGAGCGCATGTGTGCCCATGATGCACAGCGCGCCCGCGCCTTCGCCGACGCAGCACTCGACTCGGGAACACGCCGCGCTTCGGCCTATTTCGAGGCAGCGCTGGCACGTGCCGCCGCCCAAGATCTTGAGGCGGCGCTTGAGGCGGCCGACCTGGCGGTCTATCTCGGCGGCGGCCCTCACGCTGCACACCTTCACGCGCTCTTGCTGAAAGACACTGGGGATCTCTTTCGCGCACGCGACGAGCTCCTCGCCCTCGAGAAGTCGGCGAAAGACGATATGCCAACCTCCGCACGCGTCGACCTTGCAGAGATCTTGCTCAAGACGGGCGATCCCACTCTCGCGCGCCTGCAGGCCCAACGCGCCTACTGGATCAGCCGCGACACACGCGCCAAGATGCTCCTCACAGAGCTGGGTGTCGCGCCGAGCACCCCGAGCCAGCCACTCTGAGCTCCCCGTCCTTCGTACTCGCTCAGCATTCAATCCCGGCCCAAAAGGCTGCTAGGAAACGCCAGAGAAGCATGCGAGGGAGTGCACTGGTGAAGCCCGGCACCATCGCTATCCTTGTTGCAAGGCTCGTATTCCTGGTCGCCGGCTACGCGCTGGTCGTCGGCCTAACCCACTTCCTCGCGCCCGCCGACTTCGGTCTCTACAGCCTGGTGAACGGTATCGTCGCACTCGTCAACATGGTGCTGATGTCCGGTGCGATGCAAACCGTCAGCCACTTCGTTGCCGCCGACGACAACACGGCCCCTCGCCTTCGCCCGCGTTTCCTGGTCTACCAAGCGATCATTGCCGGCCTAGCTGTCGGAGGACTCGGCGCGCTGTCCTATGTCCTCCCCGGATTCTTCAAAGAGCCGTCGGTCGGACCACTCCTTCAGATCGCGCTCTTCATCCCCGCGGCATGCGCGCTCTATGCCGTCAATGTCGGCTACCTGAACGGCCACCGTTGCTTCGTCCGTCAGGCAGCGCTCGACATTCTCTTCAGCATCCTCAAGGTCTCAGCGATGCTCACGCTGGCCGGACTCGGATTTGGAGTGATGGGCGTCTTCGGCGGTTTTGCAATCGCAGCCATCACCAGCCTCATCGCTTCATTCCTCTTGACGCAGAACGGGGCCCCATGTCCCAGCGCGGGCGCGGTCCGCGGAGCCACGACAGGATTCGCCCCCGCCGCAGCACCCTCGGCCTCATCATCCATCGAGCGGGTCGACTTCATGCCTTTCGCCCAATATGCGGTCCCCATCATGGGGGTCGCACTCTTATTGAATGCAGTTTTTCATGCCGACCTATTCCTCCTGAAGAACCTCACCCGGAGTGCCCAGGAGAGTGGTGCCCTAACCGGCGTGTACGCCGCCGCGCAGCAGATCGCGCGCATTCCGTACTACGGCATGGGCACAGTCGGAATCATCGTGTTCCCAAGCATCGCCGCCTTGTCATCGAAACACACCGTCGATCGACCTGCGCATCGATCGAATCGAGGGCGCGTCGCCGACATCGGTTCGGCTGCGCTCGGCGGCGCCCTGAACCTGATGCTTGGGATGTCTGCGATCGCAATGCCTCTCTCTGGCGAGCTGATGCATCTCATCTATCCCGAGCTGTACCAGGCCGGCGCAACCGCATTGGCGGTGCTCATTGCAAGCGCCGCAGCACTCACGATCCTCTACCTTGCGACAACAGTGATCAGCAGCGCCGGCTTTCCGCGCGTCTCTCTTCTATTCCTCAGCATCACGCTCACTCTCCAAACGGCCTTCGCGCTCATGTTCATACCGAAGTGGTCGATGGTCGGTGCGGCCTTTGCGACCCTCGCCGCCTCGTCTGGTGTCGCATGCCTCGCGCTCCGTTGGCTACGCGTGAAGCTCGACGTTCAAATCTCAGCCTTCTACCTTGCGCGCTGCTTTCTCGCGGCCTCTATTCCTGGCGCCCTGGCGTGCGCTTTTCATGCCGCCGCATTGGGCGCGTCCAGTCGTATCGCCACCCTCATCTTCTTGATGATCGATGCGATGCTGTTTATTGTCCTCAGCCTCGTGCTCGGAACGTTGCGGCCTCGGCGAAGAACAACCCCACCTAACCCGTGACTGCTCAGCCTCCACTCTCATTCCTCCGGACGCCCGCCCGTCACTTGGAGCGTGCACGCCGCCACCGATGGCAAGGAAGGGCGTGCTTCCAATCGGATCTCACCCGAGAGCGCCTCTCGACACATAGAGTCGCTAGTGTCCTTGCTTGTCACCGACAACCGAAGCGAACCGCAGTCTGGAGCCGCGAGCCACAGAGTGAGTCCGCCGGCTGGTATCTCGAGGTGCGGCGGAGTCTCGTGCTGAAGGCTCGGCGTCGGCACACCGACACGGCCAAGTTCAATGAGGAGGGGCGCCAACCCCAAGGCGGATGGAGCTGAGTGGATTAGCCGAACTCCTATGCGGCATAGGCGTGGTTCAAGAATGGAGAGCCGGCCGTGCTCAAAGACCGGTTCGTAGCCCCGCCGTCGAAAAACATCGCGGAGCTCGGGGTCGCCAGTGAAGAGAATGACATCTTGATAGTTACGCCCCGAGTACGCGAGCAACTCATACTGGACATGCCTTGGTGGGCAAGGCGGCGGACAACCGAGGGTCGACCGAGCAAAGCGCGGAGGAAAAGGCGGGAACATCTGCGCAGAAGGGCTCTTGAACAATATGGGATCAACCTTCGGCTCGTCCGCCCAGAGGTAAGGATCCACACCACCCTGATCGAAGAGATAGAGGTGCCCCATCATGACCAACGGCTCGGCGTGGGCAATCCGGGAATCATCAACGTCCTCGTAGATAAGGGGGAGCCGAGGTCCATCTCGACGAATGTCAGCCTCCAGGCCGCTCAGCACTTCAGCCACGGTGGGACTTAGCGCCCGATGGTACGCGTACGACCAAGTCAGCGAATACCCGGCGAAGGTCATGACGAGGCCCTTCACGAGCTTCTTCACTACGCCTCGATCAAGGAGCGCATCAGGAAACGCGACCGGGGCCAGCCCCAAGGGGACAAGGAGGAGACGCGGACTGAAGTAAGACCACTTGGGAAGATCGAACGGAGACAACAGAAACAAGAGCAGCGCGCCGCCCGACAGTAGGACGACCCACGTCTGTTCTACGCGCAGTGGAGGAAACCGGCAGCGTCGTCCGACGAGAACATACACAAGCCCGGTCAGTGCACAGGCAACACAAAGCACGGTCGCAATCATCGCTCGCACGGGGTCCCCACCAAGGAACGTCTCGCTGAGATCGATCAGACGCTGTGTCACCGAATGCCACTCGACTTTACCTTGCAAATCGGCGCCAACCCCGGCGAATCGATCGAACGACCAGACAAACACCAGGCCGAGAATTGCCGTGGGCAGTCCCATGATCGCAATCCAGCCCAGGCCCCGAAGTCTTTCCGACGACCAGGACCGAAGGAGCACCAACAGAGCCGCCATCGTCACTGCATACGCGCCAGCGAAAAGGTGGACGTAGGACGCGAGCAAAAAAGCCGCGCCGAAGAGCGACGAGGTCCAAAGCGAGAGCCTCGGCTTCCGAACCAGAGCCCCAAGGATGGCAAGCGACATCGCCGACGCCATGAAGAACTCGAAGAACCCCATGTAGAAGGCCCACGGAAGGGCGAACGCAAAGCCGAGGAAGCCAGACGGTGACCTCGCCGCGACGCCGGACGAAAGATACATATATCCAAGCGCAAACGAGAGAGACAGCAGGTACAACGTGAGGCTAAAGCCAGACTGCCAGCCGAACGCCGAAACAAGCGGACCGCAAACAATCGAAAAACCTGCAGACGACAGCGGAGATCCCACCTGAAGATACGCATGGAGAAAGCTCGTTGGGTCGCTCAACCGCTCGCGAAGCACGCAGCCGGCGAGATGATTTGGTCCATCGTGCGTCGGAATGTATCGAACCGAGAAGATGGCGAGCGCGAGGAGCAGACAGCCGAAAGCGACCCCAACAAAGTCTGGGACGCCCAGCGGGCGACCGACCCTCGCTAATATGGGTCGCATTCCCACCTATACAGTTCGCCTCTGATGACTTTGGTGAGGATGAACTCAAAAGACTGCGACCGAAACACGAACGGCGTCCAGAGGGAAGTTGGATACCGTCCCGCTGCTGCACGTCGCAAGCGTTGCGCCATCGCCATCCTCGTCCGTTCCATAGATCATCTCGAAGCGGTTGGCGTCTCCGTCCAGGTCACCCTCTGCGCAACATGCGAACTCACTGGTCCCCGCACCTACCTGATAGGTCGCAGTGCACGAATACTCGAAGTAAACCATGGTGGTCGAGGGGCGAACGGAAAGATCTTCGAAAGTTTTCGCTGTCGGCGGGCCGGGCCAACCCGGGCAAACCTCGTTGACCCCAGACACGGCCGAGTCCCACGCTCTCGGCACCGGCCCAGGTACACCTACGGCCGGAGCCCTAGAGACAGCAGCAAAGCAGTCGAAGGTCGCGAAGTGGGTGAACTGGGCGTTCTTGGCCACCGTCATCATTGTGTAGCCTTCGGCCTGCCGCGCACGCAAGACGAACGTGGTGTACCGTGGAATCGCGATGGCCGCCAACACGGCGATGATCGCGACAACGATCATCAGCTCAATTAGCGAGAATCCTGACGCTCGACGACGCATTGCTTCCCCAGTCTCAAGATGAGAGGTGACGACGTGACCATCGCGAACGCAGAAAGCATGGCGTGGATCTACCCACGCCACGCTTCCTGAGTTGGCCTGAGCCGAATCGAGATGCGCTTCTAGAAGTTACCGAGAATGCAATCGATCACTTCCCACGCCGCGTTCGTGTTGACGCAGGTCGGTGCAACCCCAGAAGCAGGCGCGTTGACGCCTGACGTCTCACCCACCCTGTTCGCGCTGAACAACGCAAACTCGCCGTTGTTGCCATCGCCATCCAAGTCGCCCACCGCACCGGCCGTGAACTCAGCAGGATTGGCGCCAGCCAGGACCGATGGCGCATCATAGGAGTAGTACACGTTGCCCGCTGGCGCATACCCGATACACGTGAACTCTGTGCACTGGTCGGTCGCGGTTCGGTTGCAGCCGCCAGGGCAGGCAGTGTTGTCCCAAGGCTGCTTGATCGTGCTGACCGCACCGGCCGGATTGCCGACGGTAATGTTGGCGTAGTTGTCCTCGGTGGCCTTGAACGACTCCTGGGTCGTCTTGATGCCGCCGATGTTCGTCCTCGCCTCGGAGGTCTTCGAACGAAGCTGATAACGGATGAAATTCGGGATGGCAATGGCAGCCAGAATGCCGATAATCGCGACGACGATCATCAGTTCAATAAGTGTGAATCCCTTGAGGTTCTTGCTGGTAATCTTCACGATGTTTGGTCCTCTCCTGTTAGTCTTGGTCGCTCGAACTCTGAGCAAGCGCCCAACGAGGATGCAGTCGTCGTGCCATGCCCAGCAAGCTTTCGGATGACGCAGCGGGTGCCCAAGAATGTCGACCGATGCCGACAAGTCCTGTTTCCCAAGACCAGACGTGCCGTCTCGGAGTATGATAGCAGATGCCGCCGGCGCGTACCCGACGCCGTGCACTCACAGAAGTGACTGACCGCCGTACGATGCGCACAGTCCCGCGACAACACAAGCCTCACATCCTGGATCTGGATCCTTAGATCATCTCGCGGCGGCTGAGGATTAGGCTCGCAAGCGCGACAAGGAATACCGAGTATACAGCGCCGTAAGAAAGCGCACCGACAACCTCCCAAACGCCGAGGTGTTGACCGTAGATCGCAGCTTGACGAAAGTTGAGCCTCTCCAGGCTAGGCAACGCATAGTACACAGCCGTCGTGAGTGCTCGAACGGAAGGCTCAGCCTTCGCCGTCAGGCGTACCAGGTCGTCCGACGTCGCCGCAGCAATCCAGAGGCCAAAGCCAATCCCAGAGCTCAAGGTAGGCGTCGAGAAGGCCGACAGCACGAGACCTATGCCACCCAGGAGCATCGCCTCAGGAAGCGCCGCCGCAACCGCGACGACGTCGGGCCAAGTGATGGAGCCACCGGCCGCCGTCAGCGTCAGAAAGTAAACACCCGTGAGCCCGAAAAGCGCGAGCCCCAGCGCAGACACCAATCCAAGATAACGTCCAGCGACGTAGCGAACCCGCCCAACGGGACGAGCAAGCACGACAAACAAGGTTTTCTTGTCGATCTCTTCGTGAATCAACCCAACCCCGACCAAGAGCGCGATCAAATCGAGTGAAATACAGACGCCCGAGAGGCCAATGCTCCGAACGACTCGGTCAGGGTAGCCAAAAGTGATGTTGCCCATCACCATGGATAAGATCAGCATGCCCACGCCGAAAATCGCGACGTTGTAGTACAGCCGCTGCCTCAGCGTCTGCCGGAATGTGTTGAACGCGATAAGGCCGATGACTCTCATAACTTTGTCGCCGAGCGCGCCTCCTTTCGGTCCGGAGCGAAAAACGCCTTCTCTCCCGAATCGGTCCCGAGCGCTCGCATGAAGATGGCTTCGAGCGTCTCCCGGCGCGGTTCGAAGCGAAGGAGATCCATACCAAGCGCGGACGCCTCGGTCACAAACGCTCGGGCGCGGTCGATGTCCTCGAAGTCCCGAGCCCATGTGCCATCGGGCATCTCGGACAAGGCGTAACGTTCGACGAGCGTCGCCCCCGAGGCTGGCGACGGGCGCACCACCACCGAGACTTTCTCCGTCTCACTCAGAAATTCGCTAAGACGTCCCGTTCGCTGAGTCACACCTTGATGAATAATCGACACTCGGTCGCAGGTCATCTCGACATCAGACAGGATATGCGTCGAATAGAAGATCGTGCAACCTTCGTCGCGCAGCGCAAGAATGAGATCACGCATATCGCGACGGCCGATCGGATCGAGCCCCGTCATCGGTTCATCCAAGACAAGCAGCTGGGGCGATCCCATCAACGCTTGGGCAAGGCCGGCCCTTTGAAGCATGCCTTTGGAGTAGCCGCGGAGCCGACGATCGCAGGCGTGAGCCAAACCAACACGCTCAAGATTCTTGCGAGCCTGTTGCTCGGCCTCGTGACGCGACAGCCCAGCAAGCCGCCCGAACCAAACCACCACCTCAAAGCCGGTGAGGTAGTCATAGAAGTTGGGATGTTCCGGCATGTAGCCTACCGCCGAACGCCAAGCCATCGATCGAACATCATGACCGACCAGTGTCAGCGAACCACCGTCGGCACGGATCAAGTTGAGCAGCGCCTTGATCGTTGTCGTCTTGCCAGCGCCATTCGGGCCTAAGAATCCGAACACCTCGCCCCGCACAACCTCGAACGAGATATCTCGCGCTGCGACGGATCGCTTTCGACGAAACCCCGTCCGAAAGGTTTTGCGAAAGTGGTCTACTCGTATCACCGCGCCCCCTCATCCTTCGGCCGCGCTCGCTCCGGCTCAGCATCCGATCGGCCGTGTTCGTGCGGCCTCGCCTCCGCGGCGTTCGTTTCATTCTCGTGGTCGGCTCGGCGCCTCCGCAGCACCTCGCGCCGGGCCTTATCAAGCTGCTCAGAACGACGGCGATCCATCCCAACATTGTCAAGTGCTTCATCTTCGCGAACGAACACGTACTCGGTGCGCGCTCGACATCCCGCGTCGAGCGTCATTCGAGCCCCGAGGAGATCTTGCGGAGGATCCTCAACAAGCCCGGCCGCGTGGAGTTCTTCGGGCGTGGGAACTCGCCCATGAGCCTCGCGATACGCCTGGCAGGCCGCGTCATACTTTCGCATTCGAAACTCCGACTGGAAGAGCTTGAGCCGAAGCTCGGCGTCTTCGCGCTGGGGACCGGTCAGAACCTCAGCAAACGTCTTCAGCATCTCGACCGCCCCATCCTCATCTCCCGCCTGAAACTGCGCACGCGCGGCGAGCGAGGGCAAGAATCGGGGTGAATCGGGCTCTGCGGCCGCCGCTCTCCAGTAGTCGGCCGCAAGGTCCGCATAACCGTGGCTGAAGTAGGCGTTGTAACCAAGGAGAAAAGGGAACTCCCACCGGCGTGGAAGGGCTCGCATGCCTTTCTGTGCCAGCTGGTCCGAGGCGTCGATCCGTCGAGCGTACACTGAAAGATGAATCGACGAGCCGTAGTAGACGACAAAATAGCGCGGGTCGAGATCCGTCGCGATGTTCGACCAACGTTCGAGACGGTCCCAGTTCGTCTCCGTCCCCTCGAGCTTCCGTCCAAGCTCCTGAACAATCCCGAGCCAGAGGACATCGGCCCACGCCGATGGGTGCTCAAGCGCGGCCAGTTGGAGAATATCCGGCCCCGGCGAGAGCAAGACATCTTGCGGCTCGCGTCGATCGCGACGAAGCGCCGCGTCCGGGTCGACCCACGTCCACCGAAGTCCAAGCGCCACCATCCCTGCAACGACCAACAAGCCGACCGAAGTGATGATGCCGGTCGATTCTCGCATAACCAACGCCTTGATTTTCCCTCCTTACACCCAGACCTGGGTAGGGAACAAGGGCGGCCCCGGACGAGTACGACCACGACGTAGCTGGCGAAACCGGCTTCGTCGAGGTATCAACGAGCAAAGCACCGACGATGGCTGAGCTGAGCCAACACCACCACCTCGTGTTCATGCTGGCCTCGTTCGTTCTGGGGAGCCTCATCGGATCGTTTCTCAACGTCGTGATCGCGCGCCTGCCCGAAGGTGAGAGCATCGTTCATCCTCGCTCGCGCTGCCCGAAATGCCATGACCAGATCCCGGCCTGGCTCAACATCCCCATCTTGAGCTGGCTGATTCTTCGCGGCCACTGCCGGGCGTGCCAAACCCCCATTTCGCCCCGCTACCCCCTCGTTGAGATCCTCACCGGCGCGCTCTACGCCGGAGCCTTCGCACAGTTCGGCTTCAGCTTGGCGATGCTCGCCGTCGTCCTCATGGGCTCCGCCCTCATCGCCATCACCTTCATCGATCTCGACTGCTGGGAGATCCCCGATGAGATATCACTCCCTTTCATCGTCGTGGGCGCGATCCTGCGTCCCTTTGCCCTCCACGTCCCGTGGTACGACGGCCTCGTCGGCGCGCTGCTCGGCGCCGCATTCCTGTGGCTCGTGCGCTGGCTTTTTTGGGTCCTTCGCCGAGTCGAAGGCATGGGCCTGGGCGACGTCAAGCTGATCGCGATGATCGGCGCGTTCGTAGGTCCTTCGGGTACACTCCAAACCATCCTCGTCGCGTCGGTCACCGGAACCATCCTCGGCGTGGTCTTCATCGCGGGTCGTCGATGGGGTCTGTGGAGCACGGAGGAGGATGCACCGGCCAATGGCGATGTAACCACGGGCGAAGAGTCGTTGGCGGATCAGGCATCTTCGGCCGAGAACACCTCCCTGGACGAAGATGAGGACTGGACGCCGCATCCGCGCGCGATTCCGTTCGGTCCGTTTCTCGCGCTCGGCGCGCTCAGCCATGTCTTCGTGGGTCGGCTCATCAACCACGCACTCTCGACCGTGACCGTGGCGATCGATCGTTGGCTCTCCTCTCTGTTGTGATTCTCGGTTGTGGTGCCTCGGATGAACCGCGTCAGCATTCGTCAGCCCGTCGTCTTGTACGCCGTGGTCTTCATGCTGGCGCTGGCCGCGATGGTCCTTGCGCTCTCGACCATTGCGCTCGTCAGCGCGTCACGACGCGCATACCGTCGAGCAGCCCATAACGAGCTCATGGCGATCTCGCTTCGCGGCCCATCCCATGAAGTTCGTCACTGGCTTCACAACCGGCCGCGCACACTCGAAATGGAGATCGGCCTCGTGACCCCGTCACAGCCGGCGCTCGGCGTAACCATCGAGGACGCCCGAAAAGGGGTCGGCCAAATCGAACGCGGGGGCGACATCGTGGTCGTGCCCGTCGACGCCCCGGGCGAAGAGGCTTATCTCGTTGGGCTCGTCGATCCATCGATACCCACGTCGATCGCGCTGGTCGAAATGAGCCGAATGGCGCCGTTCGTGCTCGTCGGCGCGCTGGTTTGCGCCGGCCTGCTCGCGTTCATGGTCACGCGACTTCTCCTGCCCCCACTCTCCATTCTGGGCGAAATCGCGAAGGACGCCAGCGCCCTGCGGGCCGGTCTCGACGCCAACGATACGCCAAACGAGATCTTGGAAATCGCGCAGCAATTCAGACAGACCGTCCGCCAGCTCCGAACCGAGCAAGCCCAGATCGCGACCCAGAAGGCGGAGCTCGAGCGCATGCAGGCTGGACTCATCCGAGCCTCGAAGTTGGCGAGCGTCGGACGACTTGCGGCCGGCATTGCGCACGAGATCGGCAACCCGCTCGCGGCCGTTCTCGGATACCTGTCTCTCCTCAAGGAAGGCCTCGACCCACCGGCGCGCGATGAAGTCCTCGAACGAAGCGCAAAGGAGCTGACACGCATCAGTGAAACCATCCGCAAGTTGCTGATGTACGCGCGCAAGGGAGAGGAGCCCCACGAGCCCTCCGTGCCCATCTCGACCGAACGCATCATCGGCGAGGCCCTGGCGCTGGTCCGAGGTCATCCCCTTCTCCGCGGCGTGTCGATCACGCGCACCGAGGGACAACGTCCGACGCACGGTACGCAAAGAGAAGCCGACGCGCTCGGGCACGCGGATCGCTTGAACCAGGTTCTCGTCAACCTGCTCTTGAACGCGGCGCATGCGATGGAGACGTCGGCTGTGCGTTCGCTCTCGATCGAGCGCACGACCACCCGTGATGACGTCCGGATCGCGATTCGAGACAGCGGCTCTGGGATCGAGCCCGAGTTGCTCGAACAGATCTTCGATCCCTTCTTCACAACCAAAGATCCCGGCGAAGGGACCGGCCTCGGCTTGGCGATCTCGCGCGCCATCATGGAGAGCATGGACGGCGACCTCACGGTCACTTCGGATGTAGGCCAAGGTGCTTGCTTCACGGTCCGGCTGCCGAGGGTGCCCGAGGCAAGCATGCACGAAAGCAACGAAGACCTGGCTCCCCCGGACCCCGCCAGCTAGGATGGGCGCATGACCTCCCCGACCGCGCCGCGCGTTCTCGTCGTGGACGACGAGGAGAGCATCCAGCACATGCTGAGCCTCGCGCTCTCGAAGAACGGCTTCCATGTCTGGACGGCAGCTTCGGGTCGTGAGGGGCTCGAGGTTCTTCGAGCCCAAGGTCGCTTCGATGTGTGCGTCACCGACGTGCGGATGCCCGGCATGGATGGACTGGCGTTCATTGAGGAAGGGACTCGCCTAGGCGACCGGGCACCTACATTCATCGCCATGAGCGCCTTTGGCGACGAGAAACTCGCGGTCGAAGCACTGCGGCGCGGCGCATTCGACTACATCAGCAAGCCCTTCAACCCCGAGGATCTCAATCTCAAGCTGAAGCTCGTCGTCGAGCGACGAGCCATCGCGAAGGCCCAAGAACGACCGTCCTCGGCGTCGCGGCAAACCGCAGACCTCAAGCTCCCACCGAAGACGCGACAGCCGGACGGAATCAGCGGGATCGTGTCGGCTTCGCCCAAGATGGAGAAAATCTTCTGGACCATCCGGAAGGTCGCCAACGTGACGAGCACGGTCCTCATCACGGGCGAGACCGGAACCGGAAAGGAGCGTGTCGCGGGCGCGATTCACGCCGAGGGCCACCGTGCCGGAAGGCCCTTTGTGGCGGTCAACTGCGGCGCGATTCCCGAGGCTCTTCTCGAGAGCGAGCTGTTCGGCCACATGAAAGGCGCGTTCACCGATGCAACCCACGATCACATCGGACTGTTCGAGGTCGCCAGCGGCGGAACGATCTTCTTGGACGAAATCGCCGAGCTTCCGCTCCAGCTCCAGGTGAAGCTGCTTCGCGTCCTGAACGACAAGGAGATCCGAAGGGTCGGCGACAACCGCAATACGCCGGTCGACGTGCGCGTCATCGCTGCGACCGCGCGCGATCTCTTCGAACGTGTTCGCGAAGAAGCGTTCCGAGAAGACCTCTACTACCGGCTCAACGTCGTGACGATCGACCTCCCTCCGCTCCGTGATCGCCGCGAGGATATTGCGCCTCTCATCGATCATTTCGTCCAATCCATCTCAGACCGACTTGGTTTCTCAAGTCCCGAGATCACAGCCTCCGCGCGCGACCTCCTCATCGAATACCGATGGCCGGGGAACGTCCGGGAGCTGGAGAACGCGATCGAGCGCGCCCTCGTCCTCTCTGAGGGCGACGGACGCATCACGATCGCGGACCTCGACGATCGGTTCGATCGACGACGCGCAGCGCCAGACGAGCCCCTCGACGCCATCGGCCATGATCGCGGCGGTAGCCAAACCGGGCGAAGCGGGTTGGGCGCCGATCCATCGGCGGCCCCAGGCTCCGCGGAAGAAGACCTATCGCTGCGCCCTGCACTCGACCGCGTGGAACAGGCTATGATCCTGAAGGCCCTGGCCCGTACGGGCGGCAATCGAACACGAGCGGCCACCGTCTTGGGCATCAGCCACCGCGCGCTCCTCTACAAATTGAAGCAGTTCAACATCGCATAGCCGAGACCCACAAAGTCGCACATGAAACCGACGGGCGATGATGGCGCATACGCCCACGCCGAACCGGCGCGCGCAAAGCGCGTGGGCTGAGTGCTATGCTCCACCTACAGCGACTCATGCCTCAAAGAGCCATAATTATACGTCACTTGAGGTCCGGCATCCTTGACGCCTGGTTCGGTCTCCATGATCATCCGACCGCAGTTCTTCGAGAACGAAGACTCCTCGCAAGGCGAACCAAGATGAGCGCTCGTATGGCCCGAAACAATGTTCGATCCCTGCGCGAGCAACACCTCATGTCCAGGGCTGACCTCGCCCGTCGGGCGGGAGGGTCGGCCCTAGCCAACGTTCGTGGACCAGGGCCAAGCGAAACCGGGAGCAAGGGGAAGTAAGCGCGCATGGCAAAAGGCAAGCTGGCAGTCGGGCTCGACATCGGATCCGGCTCAATCAAACTCTGTCATTTGAAGCCCGCCAAACGCGGGAACTATCAGCTCCAAGCGTTCGCGATGGTGCAGCTTCCCCCGGAAGCGATCGTCGACGGTGCGTTGATGAACTCGACGGCCGTGGTGGACGGCATCCAGGAGCTCTACGCTTCGCAACGGATTCGGCAGAAAGACGTCGCAACTTCGGTGTCTGGTCACTCCGTGATCATCAAGAAGATCAACCTCCCTCAGATGACGGCCGAAGAACTCGAAGAGTCGATCCAGTGGGAGGCCGAGCAGTACATCCCGTTCGACATCAACGACGTCAACATCGATGTGCAGATCCTGAACACCGAATCCACACAGGCTGGTCAAATGGATGTCCTTCTCGTTGCGGCCAAGAAGGACATGGTGAACGACTACACCGAGGTCATTCATAGCGCCGGCCTGACGCCCGTGGTCGTCGACATCGACGCCTTCGCCGTCCAGAACCAGTTCGAGATGAACTACGAGGTGCCACGGTCCGAGACCGTCGTGCTGATCAACATTGGCGCGTCGGTCACCAACATCAACGTGTTGGCCAGCGGCATTTCGACCTTCACCCGTGACATTTCGATCGGCGGCGGTCAGTTCACCGATGCCGTTCAAAAAGCACTCAATGTAAGCTATGACGAGGCAGAAGCCCTAAAGCTGGGCGGCAGTGGACCGGAGAGCGACTCGGTCGTACCGCAAGAGGTCGAACGGGTCCTCCAGACGGAGTCCGAGGCGATCGCCAACGAGGTCCAAAGGTCGTTGGATTTCTATGCCGCGACATCGGCCGATGCCCATATTGCTCGGATTTTCCTGAGTGGCGGCTCGGCGAAGATCCCCGCCCTGCTGAAGACCATCGAGAGTCGGACGGGCGTCCCGGTCGAGGTCATGAACCCCTTCCGGAACGTGGACATACCCGCAGGCAAGTTCGACCCCCAGTATCTCCAGAGCATTGCGCCCATGGCCGCGGTTGCGATGGGGCTCGCTCTCCGGTACCCGGCAGACAAGTGAGCGGTGAGCAGAAAGAGGCCACTCCATGATTCGCATCAATCTTCTTCCGGTTAGGCAAACCCAGAAGCAGCAAACGATCCAGCAGCAGCTTCTGGCGGGCGCCGCACTGCTCATCGTGACCGTCATCGGGTGCGTGGTTTGGACAGCGGCGATCGACAGCACCGCCAGCGAGAAGAAGGCGGCGATCGAAGAGAAGCAGACGGAGCTCAAACAGCTCGACAAGATCATCGGTGAGGTCAACGAGTTCAGCACGCGCAAGAAGGAGCTCGAGGACAAGCTCGGGATCATCGAAAAGCTGAAGAAGGGCAAGACGGGCCCGGTCCGTGCCCTCGACGATCTCGCCACCGAGATCCCGAACCGTGTTTGGCTGACCGCGATGGAAGAAAAGGCCGGCACCGCGACCCTCGAGGGGCTCGCGCTCGAACATGATGATGTCTCTGCGTTGATGAAGGCGCTGCAGAAATCGAAGTTCTTTAAGGGCGTCTTGTTGCTTTACTCCAAAGCCAAGCCGAACAAGGCCACCGGATTCACGATCTATGAGTTCAAGATCACCTGCAAGGTGGACTACTCGGCCTAGCGGGGAGCATGAAGATGGAAGAGCTCGTCAACAAGATCTCGAAGGTTCCGCTCATTCAGCGGCTGCTCGTCGTCGTCGGCGCCGTGCTCCTGTTGGTGGTGGGCAACTATTTCGTCTTCGTGAGCCCGATCGAGAACGAGATTGCGGAAACCGAAAAGCGCATCAAGGCCCTCGACTCGCAGCTCGTTCAGAAGCGCGCCATCGCCCGCGACCTGACCCGCTATCGCGTCGAGGTGGAGAGGCTGAAACAGCGCCTGAACGAAGCCTTGACGCTGTTGCCAAACGACGCCGAGATACCGGAGCTCCTCCAGAAGATCGCAGCGTTGGTGGAGCAGTCCGACTGCACGATGTCGAACTTCGAACCTCAAGGCGAGGTCGCCGCCGGATTCTATGCGAAGATTCCGGTCAAGATGTCCATCCGTGGGAACTTCCATTCCATCGCGACCTTCTTCGACAAAGTCTCGAAGCTGCCGCGCATCGTGAATGTCACGGACATCAACCTGGACTGCGCTTCGAAGGCCTCGAAGCTTGGGGGGTGCGGCATGGAGAACAAGAAGGTCATCCTGAAGACTGAGTTCTTGGCCACGACCTTCAAGTTCATCGAGAAGAAGCCGCAGGCGGCCGCGCCCGAAAAATCGAAAGGGAAGAAATAGCGGAGGCGCTCGACGATGATGAAGTACGCCAACCTCGTCACCCCTTCATGCGTGGTCGTCCTCGCGGCCGCGGGCTATGCCTGCGGTGAGACCGCCGCGCCCTCGGCCGCGCCGGCGAAAGCCGCCGATTCGGCTGCCGCGACCGCGGCCACCGCAGCGACCACGCCGACGACCGACCCCGCGTCCGAGGTCTCCGATCTTGCATACGCCTACTCGGCCATCGGAAAGCGAGATCCCTTCCGCTCCCTTTTCGATCAGCTTCAACGCCAAGAGGAAGGGCCGGAGCGAACCGAGCTGCAGCGGTTCGACATCGACCAGCTCAATTTGGTCGCGATCATTTCTCGGATTGCGACGCCCTACGCCATGGTCGAAGACCCAAACGGAAAAGGGCACACGCTTACCCGCGGCACGCTGATCGGCAAGAACTGGGGCCGGGTCAGCGAGATCACGCCCGAGTGTGTCGTGATCAAGGAAGAGTACCGCGACTACACAGGGAGAAAAGTGACCAACAACTTCTCCATGTGCCTGCCGCAGCCGGAGGAGTTGAAACTTGATTAAGTCAGCGGCCATGCGACCTTTGAGAGAGGCATCTGTGATGAGGACGGAGCGCATCGCTCGACACCTGCGGAACGCGGCCATCGCGGTGGCCGGCGTCATCGCTTCTACGCCCGCGTTCGCGGGAGACAGCGCGCTGACGGTCGAGGCCATCAACGCGAAGACGACCGGCTCGGACCACCAGGTCTTGATCCAGACCTCGGGGAAGCCGACGTTCTCCGTGTTTCGGCTGAGCGATCCCTTCCGAGTCCTCGTCGACATCAGCAACGCGTCGGTGGCGAGACCCCAGCCACTTCTGACCATCAACGATGGTGTCATCCGATACGTGGAAGCCAAAGCGCTCGACAGCGAGCAAGCAAAGATTCTGCGCGTCGAGATCGGCCTCGAGGAAGGCGCCACCTACGAAGCGGCTCTAAGATCGAACGGCATCCTCGTTTCGGCACGTGCCGCTCTGGCGCCCGCGCCCGCGCGGCTTGGCCGACTCCAAAAGCGCGCCAATGCGAAGAGTGGGCGCACTCTGCTTGAGGCGAAGCTGCTCGCAGGCGAAATCCCGGAGGATGCAGTCCACATCGAGCAACTCAGCAACCCGGCGCGTCTGGTGGTCGATCTGGACAACGTCCAAGCCTCACCCAAGTGGCAGCGCCTCAAGGTCGGCGCACGAGGCATCCGCCGGGCGCGGGTCGCCGCCCATGGCAGTGGCCTTCGAGTGGTCCTCGATGGCCTGGCGAGCCGTCCTCTTCCCGCCGTCGAAGTGGCTGCGGAGCGCGGCGCGCTCCAGATCTGGCTCAAAGACGCGGCCTCGGTCGCGCCCGAACATGCGCGTGCCGACAAGGCCTCCGCTCCGGTGACGTTGGCCGCGACCACACAGGCCGCGCCGTCCACGAAGGCCGCGCCGTCCACGAAGGCCGCGCCGTCCACACAGGCCGCGCCGTCCCCAGAGCCAGAAGCCAAGCACGCAGGGCGGGCGCAGCCTCAGGTCGAGGCTCCGAGCACCAATCGGGTCGTCGACGTACGCTTCGAGCCGAAAGATGGCTTCGTGCGCTTGACGGTCGAGCTGGAGCGCCCAAGCGCCGAGGTGAAGAAGAACCTGGCGGAGCCGAACAGCCCCGCCCTTCGTCTGCCCGGCGTGATGATCTCGAACGCCTTCGAGCGCGCGCTCGATGTGTCTTCGGTGGCCGGTGAGGTCGTTTCGCTGATCTCCACCTACAAGGAAGGCAAAGACACCGTCATCACCGCCCAAATCTCGCCCGAAACCGAGCACCGCCAGTGGCAAAAAGGAAATCGCATCATGTGGGATTTCCGAGGCAAGCCGGCGACGGCGGAGATCGTTGACTATCCGGAAGAGCGCACCTCAGGCTATGCGGCCCACGCCGCGTCTGCCGCGACGCGCGCAACGACCCTCGCGCCCACCAAGGAGCGCTACCAGGGGCGCCGGATCTCGCTCGACCTGAAGGACGCTGAAATTCAGAACGTCCTTCGCCTCCTGGCCGATGTCTCGAAGCTGAACATCGTCGCTGGAGATGACGTCAAGGGGCGGGTCACCATCAAGCTGAGGAACGTGCCTTGGGATCAGGCGCTCGACATCATCTTGCGCTCCCGTCAGCTCGATAAGACGCGCCAGGGCAACATCGTGCGTGTGGCCCCGATCGAGGTCCTCCGCAAGGAAGAAGAGCTCCGCATCGAGCGAATGAAGGCCCGAATCGAGCTCGAGCCGCTGACGGTTCGCCTGATTCCTGTCAGCTACGCGGTCGCCAAGGAGATTCAGCCGCAGGTGAAGGCGCTTCTTTCGTCACGCGGGAAGGTAAACATCGACAAGCGGACGAATGTGCTCGTCGTCGAAGACATCGCCGACGTGCTGCTGAAAGTGGAGCGACTCGTTCGAACCCTGGACACGCAGACGCCTCAGGTGCTGATCGAGGCCCGCATCGTCGAAGCGCGATCCAGCTTCTCACGCGACCTCGGTATCCAGTGGGGCGGCAGCGTGAGCATGACCCCGCAGTTCGGCACGTCGACCGGCCTCTCCTTCCCGAACTCCATCCGCATTGGCGGGGGCGCATCCGGCGGAGCCACGCCGACCGAGGGCGTCATGGCGACACCAGGCTTTGCCGTCAACATGCCGGCCGCCGCAGGTGTCGGCACCGGTGGCGCGATTGGGTTCATCCTAGGGTCGGCCGGCGGCTCGACGCTTCTGAACCTCCGCCTCTCGGCGGCCGAGGAAATCGGCAAGGTCAAGATCATCTCCGCGCCGAAGATCGTCACGATCGACAACAAAGAGGCGAAGATCCTCTCGGGCGAGAAGATCCCGATAACCGTCGTGACCGCGAACGGCCCTTCGACGCGCTTCATCAACGCCAACATCGAGCTCACGGTCACGCCGCACGTGACGCAGGACGGTTCCATCCTCATGAAGATCTCGGCGACCAAGAACGAGCTCTCCGACCGAGTCGACCTCCTTGGGGTCCCGGGCATCATCACGAAAGAGGCCGAGACCGAGATGATCGTGCGCGACGGCGACACCGCCGTTCTCGGTGGCCTCTACCGGCGAACGGCGACCGACAACAAGTCCTACGTGCCTTGGTTCGGAAAGATTCCGGTGCTCGGTTGGATCTTCAAGAAGTCGAGTCGAAGCGACGCCCGAGACGAGCTCTTGATCTTCATCTCCCCGCGCATCGTCAATCGTTCCCAGGCTCTGGTGGTCACGGACTAGTGCGCGGATGGGGCTTCGTTTGGCACTGTCCGGCGCACCCGGCGTTGGGAAATCCACCACGGGCCGCCAGGTCGCAGAGAAGCTTGGCATCGATTTCTTGGACCTCGACGTGTTGATCGAAGCGAAGACAGGCTTGTCCTCGGCGGATTACATTCGCGCCCACGGCGAGGCGGCTTTTCGCGCAACGGAAGCAAGCTCGCTTCTCGACGTTGGGCGCGCCGAGGAGAGCCTCGTGCTCGCGTTGGGTGGGGGCACCCTGACCTCCGCCGCCGGCCTCGAGGCCGCGCGCAACTTCGGCTTGGTGGTTCAGCTCGACGCGCCACCGGCCGCGATCGCGCATCGCCTACAGAAGGAGCCCGGCGACCGGCCGCTTCTGAAGGCTTCGGCGCCCGATGCATCCCGGTCCGAGGCTTTGTCCTCGCCAGCGTCGGAATCTACGCTCGAAGCACTGCTCGCCCGACGAAGTCGCGCCTATCGCGCCGTCGACCGCATCGTGTCGGCTGAAGGCACCGTCGAAGAAACGGCGTCGGAAGTGATCGCCGCCGTCGATGATGTGCATGTGGTTTGGTGCTCCGTCGGGCAGGTGCGATCACGAGTGGTGATCGGGCGAGGCCTCAAGCAGGCGCTCATCGGCGCTTTGATCCGACTGGAGCCTCGGCGCCCCGTCGTGGTCGTGCGTGACGACGGCGTGCCCTCCGCCCTCGCTCAGCCGTTCGTGGATGCGATCACGCCTCTTGCCTTGGCCGGGATCGTCGAAATTTCCGTTCCCGGCGGCGAGGAAGCGAAAACGTGGGCATCGCTCGGCGATATCCTGACGAAAGCCGTCACGGCAGGCGCCGGTCGGCAGAGCGCGGTCATCGGGCTTGGCGGCGGTGCAACCTGCGACATCGCGGCCATGGCTGCACACCTCTTGGGTCGCGGTGGGGCAGCCGTCCTGATCCCCACCACCCTTCTCTCACAGGCCGACGCCTCCGTGGGCGGCAAGTGCGCCGCGAATCTTCCGGCCGGGCGCAACGTCGTCGGTGCCTTTCATCCGGCGAGCGATGTCATCGTGGACGTCGACTTCCTCGAGACCCTCTCACCTGAAGAGTATGCATCAGGCGCCGCAGAAGTGCTCAAGATGGGCCTCATCCTCGATGCGGATCTCTTCCGGACCGTCGTCGCCGATCGCCACGTCTCCGTGGCCTCGCTCGCCCGGGCGGTCGACCATAAGGCAAGTGTTGTCTCCCGAGATCCGTTCGAACACGGAGACCGCAAGCTCCTCAATCTTGGGCACACGTTGGGTCATGCCCTCGAGAGTGCCTCAAACTACACCCTGCGACATGGCGACGCCGTCGCCATCGGGACCGCCGCGATCGCCCGTCTCTCGCACGAGCGCGGCTGGCTGACGGCCGAGGAAATGGACGAGATCATTTGCGGACTTACCGATTTTTCGTTGCCGACGACGGCTCCGGCTGACCTTTTGCAGCGTTCATGCGCGTTTCTGCGTGCCGACAAGAAGGGTGATCGAGACGTTCTCGATCTTGTGGCCCTTGGGGCTCTCGGCCAAGCTCGAGTTGTGAGATTATCCTGGGAAGAGGTCGAGAGGGACCTCATGCGCTCTGGAGGCGTCCGATGAAGAAGCTTCTGTTCACGAGTTCACTGATTGTGCTGGCTTTGGCGGGTTGCAACAATGTTGACACGGCCCTACGTATCCACCGGATCGTAACCTCCAGCAGCGAGACCAAGTGCGAGTTCTCTCCCGAAAACGACACGCAGTTGAGCGTCCAGTTCGACACCTCTGGGAATCATCTATTCACGTTGCCCTTGGTGGTCGAGAACCTGCTGATCGAAGGTGAGATCGAGCTAAGCAAAGAGCCGCCGGAAACCTTCACCTACCCGAACCAGATCACGCCGCTGTCCTTCGATCTGAGGTGGCACTGCGAAGGCAACGGCTTCGGCAACGACCTGGGACCGATGTACTTGCCACAGTTTTCCGTCAGCGCACCTTTCTGCCTCGATGAGCGCGCCGACCCCGACGGGCAATTTCGTGGCTTTGATGTCGTTCCTGCTGCGGGCGGCACCATCAAGCCAACCACTGAAGACATCGTGGACATTCGTCCGATCACGCCCCAACTCGCTCAGGCCCTCGATGACCTTTTCACGCTCGCCGTCCAGGCCGAGAGTTGCTGCCGTCAGGCCGGAAGCTGCCAGGCCGTCACCGAACAGCTCCCGAGCTCCTTTGCCTCCGGCACGGCATGCGCCAATCTGGTCGAATCCTTCGATGCGATCGCGCCGGGTCAGTTGTCGACGACGAAAATTGAGCACATTCAGCGTTTCCGTCCGTTTGCGATCTTCGACGGCAACTTCTTCACGGCCAACATCAGCGCCAACACCGGGACCTACGGCCGAACACCGGGCTACGCCATGCGAATGCGCGTCGCGCTCGAAGGCGTAACGGGCGACGGGGCTTCCGTGACCTCGAGCGAGTTCTCCGACATCGTCACGGTATGCCGAGACTGTGGTGGAAGCACAGCCTGCGCGGATCGCTGACGTCACCACGCAAGGACATCAGCACCTACCTAGATTGGATTGAGAATCAGTGACGGTCGTCCAGAACGACGAAGGGAGCCGATATGTCGGTACTCAGTGCGCCGCTTGAAAGACTTTGCCAACGCGTGCCGGGCGCGCTCGCGGCCTCGATCATGGGCCTCGACGGTCTTCCCGTCGACACGCATACCGCAAGCAAGGGTGACATCGATCTCTCCTCACTGCTCGTCGAGTACTCCTCGACGCTGGCTCAAGTGCGCGAGAGCGCGCAGATGTTCGCGGCGGGGGCACTGGAGGAGATCTCGATTCGCGCCGAGAACCTCACGACCATCATTCGCCCGATCACGACGGAGTACTTCTTGGCCCTCGCCCTCCTGCCCGAGGCCAACTTCGGCAAGGGGCGCTATCACCTGCGTATGACCGCGCCCGAGCTCGTCGACGAGCTCAGTTAGGCTGGCTTGGCTGAGCCGTGAGCGGTGAACCGTGAGCCGTATCGCCGTTGTCCATGGCCCCAACCTCAACCTCCTTGGGGTACGCGAGCCCGCGATCTACGGCCGAGAGTCTCTCGCCGACATCCATGGCGCGCTCACAGCGCTGGCGCAGACTTTGGGTCACACAATCGTACCTTTTCAGTCGAACCACGAGGGCGCCCTCATCGACCATGTTCAGGCGTGCCGCGGTCAGGACGACGCGCTGATCCTCAATGCGGGAGGCTATACCCATACGTCCGTAGCCCTCCGCGACGCGGTCGCCTTCGTGAACGAGGAGATCCCCGTCATCGAGGTGCATCTCTCGATTCCGGAAGCCCGCGAGCCCTTCCGGCACCAGAGCCTTCTGTGCGGGGTCGTTCGGGGTCGCATCGAAGGTTTTGGGGCGCTCTCTTATCTGCTTGCACTCCGAGCCGCATCGGCGCTAATCGCCCAGCGTGGCGACGATCGAAACGAGTAGCTTCCGCAAGGGACTGAAGATACTTCACAATGGCGTCCCGTACGTCATCATCGACTTCCAGCACGTGAAGCCTGGCAAGGGGAACGCCTTCACCCGCACGCGTATCAAGAACCTGCAGACCGCGGCGGTGCTCGAGATTACCTATCGCTCGGGTGAAAAGCTTGAAGACCCCGAGGTCGAGGAACGCTCCATGACGTTCCTCTATGAGGATGGCGGGATCTACCACCTGATGGACGCAAAGACCTTCGATCAGGTGGAGATCACGGGTGAGTTCCTCGGCGACACCAAGAACTACCTGCTGCCCGATATGGTCTGCGACGTCGTGTTCTGGAAGGCCCGTCCGCTGACCATTCAAATTCCGCAGCATGTCGAGCTCAAGATCGCCCACTGCGAGCCCGGTGCCCGCGGAGACACCGCGACCAACGTGACCAAGCCGGCCACCCTTGAGACGGGTGCCGTCGTCGATGTTCCGATCTTCATCAACGTGGGCGACAAGGTGAAGATCGAGACCGACACCGGCCGGTACATCGAGCGCACCTCGATCGGGAGCGGGTCTTGAAGCGAGCCACATCGAAGGCGAGCGCCCAAAAGACCTCATCGATGCGCGCATCGAAGGCTAGGCGAGCCCCCAAGACGTCGAGCTCGCCTCGCCGTGTCGCTCCGACCGCCGCGAATGAGGCTCTGCCCGCCGCCCCCGCCCCGCTCGCGGCGGCCGGTGGGGTCGAGCGTCTGGCGGCGATCGTGCAAGTCATGGAGGCCTCCTCGCTCACCGAGCTCGAGTACGAGGACGAAGACATCGCGGTTCGGCTCGGCCGCGCCCCGCTCGCCCCGCGACCCCAGAGTTCGCGCACATTCCAGAGTTCACGGGCCTTCGAAGCCGAAGGCGCGGTGGGCCCGTCCGGCTTCGCGCCTATGGCCCTGCACACGCACCCAAGCGATGGCACGGTGGCCACGCCGAGTGCCGCCGCGCTGGCGGGCGGTCTCGGGCCTCAGCGATCGAGCTCAGGCTTGAGCGTGGACTCGAACCCGGTTCCGACGCCGGCCACGGGGTCGATCGCGCCGTCACCCGTCGCGAACGCCGCGAAGGATGACGCCCATGTTGTGCGTTCGCCGTTCGTCGGCACTTTTTACCGATCACCCTCCCCAAGCGACCCGCCCTTCGTCGAAGTCGGGCAACGGGTCTCGCGAGGCCAAACGCTGTGCATCGTCGAAGCCATGAAGCTGATGAACGAAATCGAAGCCGAAGTCGAAGGCATAGTGCTGGAGATCGTGGCCGAGAACTCGAAGCCGGTTCAGTACGGAGAAGCGCTGTTCCGGATCGCGCGGGGATCCTGAACCTGACGCGACCGAGCGCACCGTTCCGAAAGATTCTGGTCGCCAATCGAGGCGAAATCGCACTCCGCATCATCCGCGCGGCACGTGAGCTCGGTATCCCCACCGTCGCGGTGTATTCGACGGCCGACGAGGAGTCGCTCCACGTCAAGTTCGCAGATGAATCCGTCTGTATCGGCCCCCCCTCCGCGAAGGAGAGCTACCTCAACATTCCTGCGATCATCGCAGCGGCAGAGATCACGGCCGCCGACGCCATTCATCCGGGCTATGGCTTTCTTTCGGAGAACGCTTCCTTCGCCGAGATCTGCGCGCGATGCGGCTTCACGTTCATAGGCCCGTCGCCCGAGTCCATCCGCCTGATGGGCGACAAGATCTCGGCGCGGCGCGCGATGGCCGCCGTGGGTCTCCATTCGCTGCCTGGGTGTCCGGATCCGATCTCATCGGCCAACGAAGCCGTCCGCCTTGCCGACGAAATCGGCTTTCCGGTCATCATCAAGGCGGCCGCCGGTGGCGGTGGCCGGGGCATGAAGATCGCCCGGTCGCGCCCCGAGCTGGTGCAACAACTATCGATCGCACGCACCGAGGCGAAGAATGCGTTCGGCAACGACGCCGTGTATGTCGAGCGGTTCGTCGAGCAGCCCCGACACATCGAGTTTCAGATCGCGGCCGATCAACACGGCCACATCGTGCACCTCGGCGAACGCGAGTGCTCCGTGCAGCGCCGGTACCAGAAGCTGATCGAAGAGTCGCCTTCGCCGGCAATGACGGCGGCGAAGCGGCACGAGGTGGGAGAGCGGATCTGCGTTGCACTGCGCGCGATCGGATACTCGAACGTCGGGACGGTCGAGCTCCTAATGGACGAAGCGGGCGAGCTCTATTTCATGGAGATGAACACCCGCATTCAGGTGGAGCACCCGGTGACGGAGTTGGTGTCCGGGGTCGATCTCTTGCGCCTCCAGATCCGGCTGGCGGCCGGCGAGCCACTTCCCTTCACCCAAGACGAGGTCCAGCTCCGCGGGCACGCCATCGAATGCCGCATCAACGCGGAACATCCAGCGACCTTCGCCCCGTCGCCCGGCACCATCACGGCCTACCACGTGCCGGGTGGCCCCGGCGTCCGGGTAGACACACACGTGACGCAAGACGCGGTCATCAGCCCGTACTATGACTCCATGATCGCGAAGCTCATCGTGCACGATCGCGATCGAGCCCACAGTCTGCGGCGCATGGAGGGCGCACTCGGCGAATTTGTCGTCGAGGGCATTCACACCAACATCGCCTTCCAGCAGCGCGTGCTCGCATCCGAACCTTTTGTCTCTGGCAACTACGACACGAAGATCGTGAGTCACCTCCTCGGATAGATCATATCCGCGGAACGAAGACCTCCCGTGATCACGGTCATCCACGTCATCACCAAACTCGAGCTCGGCGGCGCTCAGGAGAACACGCTCTACACGTGCGGCCACCTCGATCGCACCCAGTTCACGGTCGCGCTGGCCTATGGTCCGGGCGGACACCTCGATGAGGAGGCCAACCAGCTTCCGTGCACGACGACGATGCCTGTCCCCCACCTTGTCCGCGAGCTGAGCCCCGCCAACGACGCCCGCTGCCTGATGAGTCTCGTCAAGCGATTCCGAGCCACACAGCGAACCCACTGCGCCCAAGGTCATGACCCGAGCCACGTCATCGTGCATACCCACAGCTCGAAGGCGGGGATCCTCGGTCGCGTCGCCGCCCGCGTCGCGCAGGTTCCTCACGTCGTGCACACCATTCACGGGTTTGGCTTCTTCAGCGGCCAGCATCCCATCAAACATGCGTTCTTCGTCGAAGCCGAGCGCGCGGTGGGTCGAAGCACGGATGCGTTCATCTGCGTGTCAAAGGCCAACCTGGCCGAGGCGCGCGCACGTCGGATCATTGGCCCAAGCCAAGAGGTCCGAGTCATCCGCTCCGGCATGCCTCTATCGCTCTATCGAGGACTGGATGAGCGCAGGAGCGGTGCGCGTACCCGACTCGGCATCGAACCCGATCACGAGGTCATCCTCTTCATCGGCAACTTCAAGCCGCAGAAAGATCCTCTGACCCTCATTCAGGCCATGCACCACGTAGCAGCCCGTCGTCCTCACACGACGTTGCTCATGGCGGGAGACGGCGAGCTGCGCCCTGCCGTCGAGACAGAGATCCGTCGGCTCGGGCTCGAACCGCACGTGCGTCTTCTGGGATGGCGCGAAGACGTCCCGGAGCTCCTCGCGGCGGCGGACGTCGTCGCCCTTTCCTCTCTCTTCGAGGGCCTGCCGCGCTCCGCAATTCAAGCCATCGCGGCCGGCCGACCCTTCGTCGGAACACGCGTCGACGGAACGACCGAGATCATTCGCCACGGCAAGAACGGCTTTCTCGTCGAGCCTCGCGCCCCGGCCAAGCTGGGCAACGCACTGATCGAGGCGCTCGTCCAACGACCCGTCGACCCAGACGACGCCCAGCGGATCCAAGCCTGGGATGCAGACAAGATGGTGGAGGCGCAGGCCGACCTTTATCGCGACCTCGTGCGTCAAGACCAGACGACTCGCGTCTCCGCACCGCATCCGGGCTGAGTTGTTGGCGCCTCGCGCCCGTGCTAACCGACGAATCATGTCCGACGCTCGCCATGAGGCGCCGCCGTTCGTCCGTCGGCTCGTCATGGCCTTTAAGGAGCAGGCGGTCGCGATGGGCTGGGCTGTCCCCTGTACGTGGCTGGGGCACGGCGGGCGGCCGGGCGCGGAGGTGCTGGCCTTCTACGTCGGACTTCTTGCGGCCACCGCACTCCCGCTCATCACGGCCTCGAGCGTGCTGGTCGCCGGACTTGCTTCGATCTCTCCGGCATCCGTGCGACGCGTGACGCGCCTCCGATCGACACCGATCGATCTTCGAGCCACCGTTGTCCTCCTTCTCATCATCCCCGGGATCACGTGGGCGCTTCGATTCCCGGCGACGCACATCGCCGAGCACGTCGTCCCCCCGGCGCTCAACATCCGTGATCTCTTCGTTCGAACGACGGCCGATCTTCTCGCCAACGGGACAGCCTGCACGCTTGGCTATCTCGCGAGTCGATCACCCGCGTGGCGACGTCGAATTCAAAGGCCAGCCGCCCTACCCGCCTGGGGACTCATCATTTTCGTCCAGTTCCTCTTCTTCCGGTGGTCCTCGCAGCGAGATCTGGGCGGTGTGTTCTTGGGCCGGGTTGCGTGGCTCGACGTGGGCACCCTCATGCTGCTCCTCGTGGCCGGGACGATGACGATCGTCCGCCTGCGCGCTCACCGGCGGACGAAGGCGTTCTTCACGCTCGCGATCACGCTCAGGATCCCGCTTTTCCTCTCCGTCGCGGCGCTCACGTTCACGCTCATCCGCATCGGGTCCGACGACGAGGAACGGAGCGCCCTCTGCAAGGCGTACCTCGGCGCGTGTCCGATTCTTCAGGCGCTTCGCAACCACTTCGATTTCGATGGCGATGGCGCGAGCCATCTTTTCGGCGGCGGAGACTGCGACGACACCGACCCAGCGATCAATCCCAACGCGACCGAAATCGTCGGAAATGGTGTCGACGACAACTGTCTCGGCGGCGACCTGGCGCGGCTCCCACCCACCGAAACCTCTACGACCTGGAAGGTGGAGAGTTTCCCAAGTTTCGTGTTCCTGACGATCGACTCGTGGCGCGTGGATTCGATCATCCCCGCGCTCATGCCCAAGAGCATCGCCACCACACCGCCGACACCACGCATGACCGAATACGCGCGAGATGGCGCACTTTTTACGCGCGCCTACACCTGCGCGCCCTACACCTCAGATGCGCTTCGAGCGCTCATGACGGGTCACTACGTCCTCGACTTTCAAGACGCTCAACATGACTTTGGCCTACCCCCGACGCTCGCCGAGCGCTTGCACCCACTTGGCTACGTAAGCTGGGCGATCCGCCAAGGGCACGAAGGCACAGACTCCATCCATGCAGGATTCGATGTCGTCGATGAAGAGCTCTCCATCCACCACCAGCACGGTGCTCAGGGAGAAACAGCGAAAGAGACCGCAGACAAGGCGCTGTCGATGTATGCGCGACTGAAGTCGAGCGACAAGCCGTTCCTTCTTTGGGCCCACTTCTACGACCCACACGGCGACTACCGCCCGCGCGCCGAGGCGCCCCCATTTCGCACCGGGAACGTCGGCATGGACCGATACCTACAGGAAGTATGGGTCACCGATTTTCACATCGGGCGGGTGCTCGACCAGCTTCGGGCCGACGGGTTCTTCGACAAGAACCTCGTCGTCATCACGGCCGATCACGGCGAGCTGCTGGGCGAGGACGATCAATGGGGCCACGGCCACTCGGTGGCCGAAGAAGTTCTCCGCGTTCCGCTGATCATCCTGGGACCCGACGTCGTGCCCGGCGTCTTTTCGACCCGCGTGACCTTGCCCGATGTCTATCCAACGATCCTCAGGTACGCAGGAATGAGCGCTCCGTCCCGCGCCCACGACCTCGCGCCGGTGTGGCACGGCCTGAATACGCAAGACCGAGACGTCTTCGTAACCAGCTTCTGGTACATGGTCGACTATAAGCGTGCCCTCATCCACGATCACATGAAGCTCATCGAAGACGTCCCAAACCACGTGGCGTGGCTGTACGACCTCGAAAAGGACCCGCACGAAGAGAACAACCTCATCCGGACGGACGCGCGCAACGCCGACGAGCTCCGGAAGCGCCTCGGCCATCTCGTCGATCTCTCGACGAGCGACAAAGCACGCGAAGCCAATCTCAACCCGCTCGGGACCGATCCAAGTCGACGGCCGCGGGATATTCTTCGACCCTCGTCCGAACAGTGACCGTATTGTCGCCCAGTAGCCCGGTCAGTCCGCGCGCTTCTTGCGCAAGATGAGCGAAGTGTATGCTTCGCCCGCGAGCTCGGCGAGCGCCGACAGAGCCGCGAAGCATACACGCGGCACACGTGCCAACCCGTTGTCGACGCAGAGAAGATTGACCACGCGCTCGCGGACTTTGATCGGGAAGACAATGAACTCGACGACGTCGCCACGCCCCATCGCCTTAAGAAATCGGCGGTCATCCCCAAGCTCAGCCACGTCCTTCCGTTCGATCTCCCCCGACTGTACGGGACGCGTGAAAATGCTCGGAATGGATATCGGCAGCAGAATGCCGTCGATGGCGCGATGAGGCACCCGAATCGACGACGACCGCATCCCCTGGACCAACCCCTGGTGAACCATGAAGATGCTGGCAAACTCAACCAAGAGCTCCGCCTGCTCGAGCAGCGCGTCGACCAGGGTCTCGCGGTCCGGCGCATCAACGAGACGTTGCTCGATCTCCGCGAAATCGGAGGCGACGCAGGTCAGAAGCGGCGCGTCGACGACCTCTGCACCCTCTCCAGCCGCATCGTCCGCTGGTTCCGCGGGCAAAGTGCCCAAGGCTTCGGACGCGTCAGAAGACTCGTCCGTTCCGAGAACGGACGGAACCTGAGACGTCCGACCCGACGTCGCAGCGTCGGCCCCGCCCTGCCCGTTGAACGGCAGATGGCCATTGGCCGGCGAATCCTCGTGGGGAACCGCGGGCCCGCCTGGATAGGGGGCGGCGACACCCCGAACGTTGGAGGCCGCGGGCGAAACCGGAGGTGAGTGCGAGATCTCGGACGACGGTGCCGCGGGGCCCGGCGAGACCCCGGTCCCCATGACGGGTGTCCCGGCGATCACGGGATAGGTCCCGGTTGAATCACGATTGATATACGTGTCCGCGAAAGAAGCCTCGTCCGTCAGCTCCTCGTGCTCCCCGAGCGCACGTGTCTGCGGTAGCTCCGGCGCCTTCGCCGCACGGCCGCGAGCATTGCGCGGCTGAGCCGGCGGTGGCGTGGAAGGAATCGACGCGGTCTTGAATCGCCCCCGCGCCATCTCCCGGCCGACGTTCACGAAACGAACGTCGCGTTTGATCCCGTAAACGCGCTCGAGCAGATAGTGGATCCGAAGCTCAGGCATACTGTACGGCCTCGCCGCGCGCGATGCGCTGAACGTGACCTCGTCGACCTGCATCGCGTCGACCGGATCGAGCATCGCAACGTGCACGGTCGAGGCCTCCAGACGGATGGGCAGTACTTTGTAGCGGTCGATGACGTCCCGCGGAAGACACATCGCTGTTCGCTTGTCCAGGCTCTCGAGCCAAGCGCGCGGCGCGACCGGAATTCGCTGAAACGCGGCAAGATGTTCGGCGAGCTGGTCGAGCGTGATGAAACCCAGCTCGACAAGGTTCGTGCCCAAGCGAGCCCCATAAGCCACTTGGGCCTGGAGGGCTTCGTCGAGCTGCGCGCGCGAAATGATCCGCTGCTCGACCAGATACTGCCCGAGTTTCTTCATCGTGCGGTCGAGGCGAAACGACGCCCCATCTCCCCTATACGTCCGCTTGGAGACCAGCGGTAGGGCACCAGGCGTCGCCCAAAGTCAGTTCAAGTGGGAAACGGACGCACCGACCGCATCCTCGAAGCCGTGGGAAAGAACGAAGTAGTACAGCACCTGCTGATTCTGATCGCACAGATCGAAGAACCACTCGTCCTCCTCGGCGACGTGGCTCTGAACGTAGGCCACGTCCTCGATGTGCAGGCTCACCTCGGCGATCGTCTGCTTGCCGCGGAGGCACTGGACGTAGAGCACCCCACCCTCCGGATCGACGCCGAACGACCAATGATGCTCCTCGTGGTCAAAAATCACCACATCGCCGGCCCCGGCCCTCAGGATGCAGTTAGGGTGCTTCTGGAGCCACGCCCAGAAGGCATCGAACGCGAGTGTATCTGCATCAGGCATTTGCATCTCCCGCTATGCCGCTCTAGAAACCGTGCGGCAACTGTTCTTCGAGAGGTGGTCACTCCGAAGTCCGCGGGCCGGGACGGACGGTGCGGCAAAGATCCTAGGCGCGGGCCTCAGTCGAGCGAAGCCAGCTCACTTTGCAGCGCCTTCTGGTCGTCATCGTCCGCGCCCTCGGCGCCCGCCACGCGGCGCGACCCATCCATCGCCGGGTCACGCGGTGCGTCGGTGCTCTCTGCCCGCCGTCGAAGCCTGCGTCCGAGCACGAAGAGAAAAGCGAGGCTCAAAACGGCCGCCGCGTAGGGGACCGCCCACGACGCAGCCGCGAAACCATGGTCCTTCGGAACGGCAAGAATCCTCTGGCCGTAGACCGCCACATAGGTATCGACGATTTGGTCCGCCGAGCGACCGAGGGCGACCGCATTCCGAATGACGCGTCGATTGACCCGGGCCCACCCACACGGTCCTTCTTCGGTGATGGTCGAAGGTCGGCAATCGGGGCACAAAGAGACGAGACGCTGCCCGGCGTCATCCGCCACGCGGCGCTGTTCCTCCGTAAGGCTGGGGGTTTCGTCCGCCGAAACGCCGAGCGCCTTCATCACCCAGTCGACGGGCGGGGTGGGCGGACGTCTGGGGCCGTCGTCTTCATCGGCCAGGGCCACCCTGGTGGCGCCCCAGCATGAAGACACGACCAGGATCCCGAGAAGCGTCCAGCGCTCGCGGCCCAAACGACGACGAACCATGCCCTGCAGCATGACCCGGATGCGCGGCCCGGCCAAGCCAAGTTTTCACTCATTCATCCTCAAGCAATTCGAGCGCATTCAAGGCCAAGAGCGAAGCCAGCACCGAGATCTGAGCGGCGCGAAGGGGTGCGGCATCGGGTGCGCCGATCGCCTCCGCATACGCCTGAAACACCGCCTCGAGGGACCGCCCATCGAGAAGCGGCGTCAGGTGGTGCATCTCGATCTCGTCGCTTTCAACGTCAACCCCATCGACGACGAACCGAGAAATCGGCGCAATCATGCCCCGTCGCGGCGCCGCACCGATCTCGATCCGTCCGGAAGCGGTGAGTCTCAACCGGACCCGCTGTGTCGCGCATTGTTGAAGACGAGTTCGAAAAGCCGACACACCATCAGGCTGCGACGTCTTTGAGCCGGCCGAACGCACACGCTCCACGCCCGGGCGCGCAGTCGCCGTCGATCGGCCGCGCGCGGCCCAAAAGGCACCGACCGCCCGGTACGTGTCGAACCATGCGCGATCGCGCGTGGCGTAAACACCCGCCGATACGCGTTGCGCTGAGTCGTAGTAGGAAAGCGCCATCTGCGCATCGCCCGGCGAGCGGACCACCGTGTTCGCCACCGCAGCGGCCACGATGCCGCTGTGGAGCGCGCGATAGACGCCGTCGAACAAGATGGACTCGGTCACGAACGCAGCATCACCGGCCAGGACGAAGCCAGACCCAACGAACCGCTCGGAACTTCCAGCCGTCGCATCACGCACGACGACCGGTCCCGTGAGGCGCGCCTTGTGGATCAGCGGCGCGATCAGGGCGGAGTCTCCGATCATGGTCTGGTAGACGTCGAGACGCTGGGTCAAACTGCGCCCCTTGAGTGCCTCCTCATCCACGCCCACCGAAACGTTTCTCGTGGGGCCTCGGTGGACGGACGACGACACCCAGCCACCAGGCAAGATCTCGAGGCATGTCTCGGTCGGGCCTCCCTGATCAGCCGCAAAGCTCAAGACCCACGCACCCGAAAGCACCTTGGTCGGGGGACCATTCGTCCAGCCAAGTTGGAGGTTCGTGCCGAGCACGCCCGACCGACCGCTCGCATCGATCACAAAACGGGCTGCCACCTCAAGCGGTGTGTTTGCAGCGGGGGACCGAACCAAGACGCCCTCCACCAGGCCCGGCGGATCCCCCTGGACGCCAACGACTTCACAGTCTTCCGCCACCCACCCGCCCAGCGCGCGAACTCGGGACACCAGAAGTTCGTCGAAGAGGCGCCGCTCAACTTGGTAACCCAAAGAATGCCCCACGGGATCGAACGCCTCAATGACCGAGCGCCCACCCGAGCGAACATGGAGGCCGCCCATGCGGACGAAATCGCTTCGTTCGACCGAACGAAGCAGGCCGAGCAAGGCGAGAAGGGATTGGACTTTGGCCGGAAGAGAGGCCCATCCCTCTGGACGCGGCGTACGAAGACGCTCGATCACGAGAACCTCGAGGCCGTTCTGGCGCAGCGCAATCGCCGCCGCACAACCCGCCGGACCACCGCCGATCACGACGACATCCGCTTGGGGCGGCAGAGGGCCATCGAAGGTCACAGGCTCATGCTAGACTGAACCCTCGTCATCTTCACCGGTCGAAGCCATCAGGGTAACTCTGGATGGGTCGGCGGTAGGTCTCTCCGGATCATGCAATCGAAAAAATCTTGGGGTTGCGGGGTCGCTCGGATCGTCGGCGGCGTTTCGGAGAGCCGATAGAGCCTTCTGGCGCAACGCTCCGCGAATCTTGGCGGTCGGTTCCGGGCGCGTTGCGGTGTCGCCTGACGCACACGCCTCGAGGAGATTCTCCTTCATCACTCGACTAGGTGTGTGCAAGCGCGACGATGTGACCACCTCGTGCCGCCAACCAGGACGGAGGAGCCCTCGAACATGGCTGGATCGACGTCGTCCGTCGGTCAGGGTGAAAGCTCGCCACGCTTCGCGCGACCAATCCAGGTCTGGATCTCCTCTTCGACGACGCGAATGGCTCGGTCCCGAAAGATACGGAGCATCAGGGGGACATCAATCTTGATCAAGATCTCCGAGGGCTCCAAGACGACCGTGCCTTCGAGTGACACGCCGCTGACTGAGAAATGAACCCGCAGCTCGCGCTCCGAGACCCACCGGATCGTCGGCTGATACTTCGCCAGTCGCGCAGTGTAGCTCTCCATCGCGCGCTCAACCGTGAGCTTGGCGAGATCTGGGGGAAGGTCATGGCGGACAGCGTGACGCATGATGAACCTCTGAATCCCCGGGGCGCTCGTCCGAAACACCGCCCGCCTAGAGCGCACGATGCGCATTTTGCGCATTTCGTCTTCGGTATGCGAAGGAGGGGACTCGAACCCCTACATCCAATGGACACAGAAACCTGAATCCTGCGCGTCTACCAGTTCCGCCACCTTCGCAATCTAGGGTGCCCGGATACGGGTCCTTGCGATCTCTGTCAAGAACGAACCACGAACTCACGGGTGCATACCCGAGCTATCCGATGAGGCTGTGGGTTCGCCCGCGGTTCCGATAGGGCCGCGAGATCATGGCGTCGAGGACGTCGGTATCGAGGCCATGGAGGTCGAGTCCGAGCTGGCGCGCGACGGGCGCAAAGCACCTGTGAAGCGCCTGCGTCCAGGGGTCGCGACACGAGCTCGGATCCTCGTGCGCATTCCAGCGCGCAAGGAGCTCATCAACCTGGAGGAAGGCGTCCGCGCACTTCAGATAATCGGGAAAGTTGGGCGACTCGACCATGGCCCGTCGGTCGGCTGGGTCCAATGCCTCGAAGACCTCCATGAGCCTTTGACGCTTCTCGGCGGCCAATCCATGGACGAGACGGTGCGAGCCGTGGTGCCGAACGCAGCCCAGATCGGCATCCTTCAGCATCTCGATCCGCCCAGTGAGCGGGTCCGTGAACCCGTTTCCCGCGAGCACACCTTGGTACCATTGTTCGACCGCACTGATCTCGGAGGCGCAGCCGGCTGACTCGAGCCGGATGTCACGAATCGCCCTGACCATCGCGGCCAGCTCGTCCGGCGAGCGGCGACGAATGACCCCCGGTTCGCCCGAATAGGCCGGATCTCGCTCTCGGACGAGCCCCTCGTCGCGAAGACGCTCGGCGAAAGTCTCGAGGAGAAGGGCATGGCGACGTTGAAGCACATAGGCCTCTCGAAAAAGGACGTAGGCCTCCTTCTTCTTGCCTTGGCGAAATGCTCGACTCGCCTTCCGCTCGGTGCGGGCTGCGGCCAGCTCGAGCGACCGCAGTGTCGCTGCGTGGTCCTTGTGCTTGCCACCAAGCGCCGATCGGCCAAGGCCGACGACGCGCATCGCGACCAGGAATTGGAGATTCTCACGCAGCACTAGCCGTGCCGTCTTGAAGTCGCCATCGCGAAGCAAGGCCTCGCCCACGCCGATGACGGAGATCGCCGCCAACTCATCGAAGACGCGCCGCGCCCCGTGCAAGAGCCCGTAGCCGTGAAGCGGGATCGGGCGCGCCAGATGAAGCGCCCGAACACCTTCGAGCGCCTGAAAAGACACGATCGAGCGCAGATACCCGGTCCAATCCCAGGTCGCACGATCGTGATGGCCGCGGAGTTCGTGGTAGAGGTTCATTCCCGTGTGAAAGGTAGCCCCATCGATCGCGGCCGCCACCGCAGCCCGAGCAACCGCCGAGGTACGCAGCCCCAAAGATGCGCGGATTGCGAGCCCCGCTCGGCCTGCCCACAACCCTCGGAAGCCGGCCAGTGAGATGGCCGCGCAGCCCGTTCGTCCCGAGACGAGCGCCCCCAACGCCACCATCGCGTAGGTATCGGGGTCCTTGAGGATGCCGACCACGCCCTCGGCAAACGTCCTCGTCGTCTGCGCGAATCCGGTCGCTGCGTGGCACACCTTGGTTGAGAACGTCGAGAAAGTGTCTTTCGGCCGCGGCCCCGGCACAGTTCTCGTCTTGGAGGCACCAGGCGCCGATGAAGACTCATTCAGGCGGCGGTCCTCGGACCGCGTGGTCACAGACGAAATCGGCACGCCCGCTGGTTATCGAGACCCCACGGGCGTGGTTGCGGAGAACGCCCTCTCGATCACCACGCGGCCGAGGATCACCCCGAGTTTTGAGCCGATCAAAGAGGTATGTTGCCGTGCTTTTTGGGTGGATTGCTCATGCGCTTGTTTCGCAGGATGTCGAGCGCACGGATCAGCTTCGGACGTAGGTCCGCGGGCATGATGACCTCGTCGATGTACCCAAGCTCGGCCGCCTTGAAGGGATTCGCAAACTTCGACCGATACTCGGCGACAAGTTCCGCGCGGCGCTGCTCAGGATCGGCGGCCTTCGCCAGTTCGTCGCGAAAGATGATGTTGACGGCCCCGGCCGGCCCCATCACCGCGATCTCGGCGGTCGGAAAGGCATAGTTGAGGTCCGCGCGAATGTGCTTCGACGCCATGACATCGTACGCGCCGCCGTAGGCCTTGCGCGTGATGACCGTGACCTTGGGAACCGTCGCTTCGGTGTAGGCGTAGAGCAGCTTCGCGCCATGGCGAATGATGCCGCCGTGCTCTTGCTCAGTGCCAGGCATGAACCCGGGCACGTCGACCAACGTGACAATCGGGATATTGAAGCAATCGCAGAAGCGTACGAAACGGGCCGCCTTCACCGAGGCATTGATGTCGAGGCAGCCGGCTAGGACCATGGGATTGTTGCCGACGATCCCCACCGAGCGCCCATTGAGCCTCGCGAACCCAACGATGATGTTCTCGGCAAAATGGCGATGAACTTCAAAGAAATCACCGTCGTCAACGGCCGCCTCGATGACCTGGCGCATCTCATACGGCTTCTCGGGCGACTCCGGTACGATGTTGGATAACACCGGGTCACGCCGGTTCGGGTCGTCGGCCGTTGGCCGTGTCGGCGGGTCCTCGGTGTTGTTCTGCGGAAGAAAAGACAGCAGTCGGCGCGCGGTATCGAGGGCGAGTGGTTCATCGACCGCCGAAAAATGAGCCACGCCACTTTTTGTGGTATGGGGCTCGGCCCCACCCAGGTCCGCCTTCGTGACGTCCTCGTGCGTCACGGCCTTAATGACATCGGGGCCGGTGACGAACATGAAGCTCGTGTCGTCCGTCATGATCGTGAAATCGGTGATGGCCGGCGAATAGACCGCCCCGCCCGCACAGGGTCCCAAGATGAGGCTGACTTGCGGCACGACGCCCGACGCAAGGACGTTGCGCTTGAAGATCTCCGCATAGCCGGCCAGCGACTGCACGCCTTCTTGAATGCGAGCGCCGCCCGAGTCATTCAGCCCGATCACGGGAGCCCCGGTGCGCATCGCCAGATCCATGATCTTGCAAACCTTCTCCGCATACGTCTCGGACAGCGCGCCTCCAAATACCGTAAAATCCTGCGCGAAGACGTAGACATCACGCCCATCGATCTTTCCGACCCCTGTCACGACCCCATCACCCGGGATGCGCTGCGCCTCCATCCCGAAGTCCTGACACCGATGAAGTCGCAACGCGTCCATCTCGACGAACGAGCCAGGGTCGAGCAGCAGCCGGAGCCTCTCTCTCGCGGTCAACTTACCTTGCGCATGCTGACGCTCGATCCGCCGAGTACCGCCTCCGGCTTCCGCCTCTGCAAGGCGCGCCTTCAGCGTTTGTACGTTCCCGTGACTTTCAGCCGACACGGGGCGACCCTAGTCTCAGCGAAGGCGGGATTCTAGGAAAAACATCCACGGACTTTGCCCCACGGGAGCTGGGAGCTGGGAGCTGGGAGCTGGGAGCTGGGAGCTGGGAGCTGGGAGCTGGGAGCTGGGAGCTGGGAGCTGGGAGCTGGGAGCTGGGAGTAGAGGACGGCGAACAGCAATCAGAGCGGGGGATGTGAATGAGATCGCCACACCATGACACCATGATGCTCCCTCGATGTCTGCGAAAGAGCGGCTCGAAATCTGAGCCGAGCGCATCTAGCGCGCTGCAGAACCCTTCTTCTTCTGGGGAATGGGCGTCACATTATCCTGCGCCGCCGCGGACTCGGCAGGCTTGTCTTCCGACGCGGCGGGAATCAACCCAAAGTGACGGCGGATCCTCAGCTCGACGTCCGCCGCCAACTCCTTGTTCTCGATCAAAAACGCCCGAGCATTGTCCCGCCCCTGACCGATCCGGTTCCCACCATACGAGAACCACGCACCAGACTTATCGACGATGCCGAGATCGCTTCCAAGATCCACCAGCTCTCCGGTTTTCGACACGCCTTCGCCATACATGATGTCGAACTCGACCTCCTTGAAGGGCGGCGCGAGCTTGTTCTTGACGACGCGAACCCGAGTCCGATTCCCGACGTTCTCCTCACCCTTCTTGATCGAGCCGATTCGGCGAATGTCGAGCCGTTGAGACGCATAAAACTTCAAGGCATTGCCGCCCGTCGTCGTTTCCGGAGAGCCAAACATGACGCCGATCTTCATGCGAATCTGGTTGATGAAGACGACACACGTCTTTGACTTCGAGATCGACGATGTGAGCTTGCGCAGCGCCTGACTCATCAGACGCGCCTGCAACCCCACATGAGAGTCACCCATTTCGCCCTCGATCTCAGCCTTTGGAACCAGCGCCGCCACGGAGTCGATGACCACCAGATCGACGGCATTGGAACGCACCAGCATGTCGGTGATCTCCAGCGCCTGCTCGCCCGTGTCAGGCTGAGAGATCAGAAGGTCTGCGGTGTTCACGCCGAGCTTCTTCGCATAGCTGACGTCCAACGCGTGCTCCGCATCGACGAAGGCACACGTGCCCCCAGCACGTTGCGCTTCCGCAACGGCGTGGAGCGTCAAAGTGGTCTTGCCGGACGACTCAGGCCCGTAGATCTCAACGACCCGACCTCGCGCCAACCCGCCGACCCCGAGAGCGACATCGAGGCCGATCGACCCGGTCGAGATCGTCTCGATCCCTGCCGGTCCGGCTTGATTGTCGCCCATGCGCATGATGGCACCCTTGCCGAACTGCTTCTCGATCGTGGCCATCGTAAGTTCGATGGTCTTCAGGCGATCCTCTAGTGACACTGCTTTGATTCCGTCGCTCTTGGACATGGCCGGCAACCTGACACATGTTCAGTACATGGTCAAGAGTGCTTCTATATCTTGTGGGAACAAAACCTAGAACACCTATGGATAGCGTTCGAGCCGTCTCCGCACGAAGTCGAGCGCCCAGGTCGCGGAGGACGACCGTACCCGCGCCCGATCTCCGGGAAGCTGAATGCGCGACGTGTCGGACCCCGCCGCGTCCGCAATCCCGACGTACACCAATCCGACCGGTTTCGTAGGACGCCCGCCCGAGGGACCGGCGACGCCGGTGACCGAAAGCCCAACGCTCGCACCGAGCCGGGCGCGCACCCCGATCGCCATCGCCTCCGCAACCTCAGCGCTCACCGCACCGCATTGGGAGAGCATCGCTTCGTCAACGCCGAGCAGATGACATTTCACAGCATCCGCATAGCTCACGACGCCCCCCAAGAGACTCCGCGAAGCACCCGGGACATCGGTCAGCTGCTTCGTGATAAGACCACCGGTACACGACTCCGCGACCGCCAACGTCTGTCCTTTGGCTTCGAGTTTCTCCAGAACGACCGTCTCGAGCGTCGCATCATCGCGGCCGAAGATCCGCGAACCAAGAACCTCAGACAGATCTGCCTCGGCAGCGTCGAGAACACGCGTTCCGTCGCTCGTCTCCGAGTCGACGAGCATCTTCACGTGATTCTCGAGGCCCAGCGTTCGGAAGCCCCACACGACTCTCCGATGCTGCGCCATCACATCGCGGATCTCATGCTCGAGCCGACTCTCGCCGAGACCGATCACCTTGATCGTGCGCCGCTTGCGCACGAAGCGATCGCAATCGGGCTTGGGATCGGATCCGGACGCAAGTCGTGGGAGTATTTCGCGCACCATGAGGTCGCGCACCTCAGAAGGAACACCCGGCAGCAAGAAGATGGGTATTCCGAGAATCCGCGCCAAGAACCCGGGCGCAGTGCCCGCCCGATTCGGAATCACGACCCCGCGCGACGGAACCATCGCCTGCCGCTCGTTGTTCGGCATCATCTCGCGACCGAACGAACGGAAGCGATCCCGAATCGCGGCCAGCGTCGCTTCATCCCGCCGAAGACCCACCCCCATCGCGCGCGCCAAAGCCTCCATGGTGAGGTCGTCACACGTCGGACCAAGGCCGCCGCACGAGATCACCGCATCAGCTCGCGTCACGGCTTCCCGAAAGACCTCCACGATGGCCTCGACCTGGTCCGGGACCGTGGTGTGCCGAACCACCCGCCAGCCCGCTTGCTCCAAGACTTGGTCGAGATAGTTCGAATTGGTGTCTATCGTCTCGCCCGAGAGCAACTCGTCGCCCACCGTGACGATCTCCACGCGCCTCAGAGACATACGCTTCCTCGCCTACGCTTCCTCGCCTACGCTTCCTCGCTACGCGACGCTACGCCGAGCTACGGTCGACAAACACCCCGATAGCTGGCGGTCACCTGCCCCCCCGGTCGAGGCACCGCCGTTCCGTGAAACACGATCGAGTTGCTCGCCGCTTGGTACGTGTACCCTTCCCTCGCATCGACCGTGACCGACGAGCCATCCACAAAGACCCGCAGCGTGCCCGGATCGGCCGCCTGGCTCAGCTCCCACTCATCGATTGGCGTGAAGACATCAAGCCCGAGATCGCGGAGCACGGGTTGCCAATCGGCTTGGCAGATATTGATGAACTGCCCACCCATCTCTTCGGTCATCCACTTGTAACGGTAGCCGGGCGCAGACTGATCGGGTCCGGCTTCACACGGCTCATCCACCGGCCCTGCGATCGCATGGACGACGACCCGATCCGGACGATGGGCACCTTTGATCGCGCGAAAATAGTCCCGCAGCACGACATTCGACTCTGACGCTTGATCGTCTTCATCGGACAGCGTCACGATCGCCAGCTTCGCGTCCGGCCGAAGGAATCCGACGTTCGGATTCTTCGCTGGGTCCTGGAGCTTCGGATCCAACACTCGTTCGAGCGCTCGCTTCGCCGCGCCAAGCCCAGACTCAGCCGTCCCTGGCCCGCTCGTACCCACATCGAAGGTGCACGCGAACGCTTCCTCCCTCGTCGCGAGATCCGCGTAATCGCCGCTGATGATCGGTGGGTGCGGATAACACCGTTGAAAATAGCCCGCGTAATCGGACTGCGCATCGGTCGTCGTCACCGCCATCTGATAGCTCGCGCGCTGCGTCGCGGCGTAGCCGACGAACTGTGACAGGTTGTCGATGAGCCTTGCTTGCTCATCAAACATCGAACCACTATCGTCGATCACCCAAAGGATATCGACCTTCGGTCCATCCGGCTGAGTGAACACATCGGTCGCAACCGTGTCTTCGGCCGCGCGACCCCGCAACACGATCCGCGCGGGGCTCTTCGGACCGTTGTGGTGAACGATGAGCGTACTCGCGTGCTCGACCGGTTCCAGACGCTCAGGAAAGAACTGCAAGAAGATGCGCATTTCGCCGCGCTCCCTGGGAATGATCACCGGTCTTCCCCAGTCATCCTCCGGCCGCCCATCGACCGTTACCCCCGTCACCTCGAAAACGCCGTCGCCGCTCGGATCCATTTCGATTCGGTCGACGATCAGGTCACCCGCACCCACGCTGTACACTTGCACGTAGCGTGTCTGCGACGCACAAGACGACGAGGGCGTAGGCGGCTCGGCCGTGGCCTCGGGCCGATAGATGACGGTTCCGAAATCAAGTGAAGGAGGGAAGACCTCCGCATGCGGGAACGCCGCGCTGCCGAAAAGCTCAACATCGAAGGCGCGATTCGCCGCATCGTTGGTGTTCAGGACCAACTGTCCACGATCACCGGTCTCCGCGAGCGCCTGGTACATCACGGGCACCGCGACAACGCCCCTCGCGGGAACCGGCATCGGAAAGGACGCATCGTCGACCGAGAAATAGTCCACGCCGATCGCGACAAACGCCGACGTGATGGCCGCTTCTCGATCACACTCGTTTCGTACGAACACCGACCGTGTGGACACGCGTCCGGGGTCAATTTGCGCGAAATCGAGCCGGGACGGATAAGCGCTCAGGCACCCCGACAAAGGCTTCTCCCCTTCGAGCTGAATCGTGCGTTCAGTGCCCTCCGCCTCGAGAATTCGGAGCGGCCGAACGGGCGGGCCATCACCCCGCGGGATCCCGACATGACGCACACGGAACGAAAACGTCGAACCCGGCGAAACGACGACCGGGAGGGGCGCGAGGTCGACGAAATCGAAGACCAAACGATCGAGCGTCATGCGCACAATCTGACACTCCGAATCGTTGGCGGTAGCGACCGAGAATTCTTTGACCTCTCCGAGCTGAAGCTTCGCTTCCGAGGGCGTCACCTCGAACGCACAGGCTTCACGCGCCGATCCGAAGAGTGGGAAGGCCACCTTGGGTGCAGCCGGATCGTTCGTTTCGATCCGAAGCACCGAACCAGACGTTCCGGGCTGATTCGGTGAGAAACGAATCCAGATCTCGCCTTGCCCCCCCGGGACAACGACGATTGGCGCACTGCTCACCCGAAACGCCTCGACATCGACCACCGACCCGGACAGCACAGCGACACCGAGATCTACACCGTCCTGACCAGACATCCGATCGACGGCGGACGTCGTCGTTGATGTCGACGCCGCTTCCGCTTCGGTGGGCGCATCCACGTAGACCCGATGAATCGTGAGCGGACCGTCGCCGCGATTCGATACGCGAATGATCCGTGGGTCGGCCTCGCTCCGACCGAGCGTAACGGCCTCGAACACGAGCGAAGTTCCGGCCTCCGGGTCGAGGACCAGGTGCGGCGCCGCAAGCCCAAAACGATCGTCTGAAGTGCACGAAGGCAAGACCGCCACCGCCACACACATCCAGCCCGACGCCAAGGCGATGCGCACGGCGCTCGAGGTCGAAGTCGAGGTCGAAGTCGAAGTCGAAGTCGAAGTCGAAATCGGGAGCGGGAGCGGGAGCGCCCGTGATGGGCCACGGCCCCATCGCCACGAAGCAAACAGACCAAACCACAACTTCAAGTCCATCACGTTGACTCCGTCGACGAGGCTTACGGCCGCGCAAGTGCTGACTCAACCAGCGCACGAAAGCGCGCCGGCTCTTCGACCATGGGAAAGTGACCGCTCCGTTCAAAGACCGCGAGCGCGGCCCCTTGAATGAGCTCGGCGTAGGTCTCCGCTACGCGCGAAGGAATGACATCGCACGCACTTCCCAGCACGAACGTCGGCGCCTCGATGCCCCGGACACGTGCCGTCCAGTCGAAGTCGCTCTGGCGGAGACTCTTCTCGATGTACGTGTATCCGCGAAAGTCGCCGAACTGGAAATCAAGCGCTGCGCTTTCGTCTTCGTTCTCAGCACACATCATGCGCGGGACCAAGATGCGCCAGACATCGAGCATGCACCGACTCGGGTCGCGACGGCACGAGACATGTCTCGTGAAACCATCCATGCGCTCCCGGTCCCCCGCCGTAAGACGCCCTTGAAGGGCGACGATGCTCTCGGAAAATTGCGCGAGGTCGAGCCCCATCGGGTCGACGAGCACCAAGCGATCGACTTGCTCCGGATGACGCGCTGTAAACAGGGCCGCGATCCCACCACCATAACCGTGTCCGATGAGGTCGACCCGCCGAGCGGCCGTCTCTCCGCGCGCCTGCCATAGCCACGCCAGGACGTGACCGACTTGGTCGGCGTGAATTTCTGCCGTGACGGACGAGGTTTCGGTCGACCCGAAGCCCGAGCGTCCACTCGCCAGAAAGTCGAAGTAGAGCACGTCCCGCGTGCGCTCGAGAAAGCCCAAATGGGTGGGCAAGTATTCGTGCCCAATGCCGCCCCCGATGTTTCCAAAGAGCGCGGGTACGCCTCCCATATGGAGGCCGGTCGGCAAGACGACCACGGGCGGCAGCGTCGATGTCGACGTGCCGACCCACCGCACGTACGTTCGTGCCCCTTGAATCGAGACCTCGCCCTCGAAGCCGATCTGAGCGTCCCCATCCGGCCGCCCTCCCGCATCCGTCACGACAGCCGCATCGGGCCCCTGCGCAGCATCGCCCGAGTCACCATCCGCGCGCGAACCCGCGTCGAGATATGGATCGGCCGCGTCCTGTCCGCTCAAAATGGGATCGATCGCCGCGCCATCTCCGCAGGCCGCGCCAAGAGCACCCCACAGCACGACCCAGCTCGCAGTTCTCGCCGACACAGTTCGTTCGATATAGGAAGGCGTTGCCGCGCTTGGCAATCCTCACCTTCGGCGTGAATGCATCATCATGTACTCGAGCTTGTCGGCGCGCCGGACTCGCTTGACCGACCGCTCGCATTGAAGCGCCTCGCCCTGTGAGAGCGGACCGGCGGTCGCAAGGAGACGAAAGGGTCCACGCCCACGCGTGTACCGCGCCCCGGCCCCCTCCTCATGTTGACGTATACGGCGCTCGACATCCTTGGCGATGCCCGTATAGAGCGTCCCATCCTGACACTCGAGAAGATACACGTACCACTCGTCCTCCTCCATCTTTGACCTGCTGCCGAACGAATGCACCGAGCCGAGCACTTCTCCAAGCGACGCCGCCCCGTCCCGGTGTTCGCGCACCGCTCCGTTGTCGCGGTCAGGCTACGCGACCAACGGTGGCATCGACAAGTTATGGTCGTCGACGAGATTGTCGAAGCGCGTGTATTCATGAAAGAAACGTGAGCGGACCACGCCGATGGGTCCGTTTCGCTGCTTGCCGATGATGATCTCCGCAATGCCACGATCCTCGGTCTCTGGATTGTAGGCCTCGTCGCGATAGATGAACATGATGACGTCGGCGTCCTGCTCGATGGCGCCCGACTCGCGAAGATCCGCCAGCCCAGGTCGCTTGTCCGTGCGCTGTTCGACACTTCGGTTGAGCTGGGAGAGCGCCACGACAGGCACCGACAACTCCTTCGCAAGGGATTTCAGTCCGCGGGAAATCTCACTGATTTCCTGCTCACGACTCTGGGCGTTGGGACTACCTCGCATAAGCTGGAGATAGTCGACCATCACCATGTCGAGACCCGATTCGGCCGCCATCCGACGACACTTCGCTCGCAACTCCAGAACCGAGAGCGACCCGCTGTCATCGATGAACACGGTGGCCTCCGAAAGCCGACCGGCCGCACGCGCCAACTTAGGCCAGTCTTCGTCGGCCAAGAACCCCCCACGAAGACGGGCGGAGTCGATCCGACCTTCGCTGCACAACATGCGTGTCACGAGGCTCTCTTTGGACATTTCGAGGGAGAAGATCGCAACCTTCCGCGCTTCGACCGTCGCCGAATGGAGGGCGAGACCAAGCGCGAAGGCCGTCTTGCCCATCGACGGACGGCCCGCAATGATGATCAAGTCGGCGGGCTGAAGACCAGCTGTCTTGCTGTCGAGATCGAGAATCCCGGTCGGAACGCCAGTAATGGCCTTCTTCTCTTCGGCCAGCTTCTCGATACGCTTGAAGGCGTCCGCCACGATCGTGGCGATCGGCGTGATCCCCTGCCGAGCCTTTGACTTGCAGACTTCGAAGATCGCCTTTTCCGCGAGGTCGACGGTCCCCTCGGGGTCTGTGGACGCGTACGCTTCCTGAACGATATTCGTCGCCGCGCCGATCAGATTTCGAAGCATCCCCGCTCGGCGAACAATGCTCGCATAGTGCTTCACGTTCGCGGCCGTCGGAACGGCCTCCGAGAGCGTAATGATCCCCGCCAGTCCGCCGACAGACTCGAGCTCTCCGCTGCCCTTGAGACTCGCCGATAACGTGACCGCGTCGACCGGCTCGCTTCGCACCGCAAGCGCGGTCATCGCCTTGAACAGGATCTGATGCGCGGGCCGATAGAAATCCTCAGGACTGAGCTCTTCTAAGGCCGTATAGATGGCTTCGTTGTTGAGCAAGATCGAGCCGAGAACCGCACGCTCAGCTTCTAGATCTTGAGGCGGGGTACGACCTCGTACCCCGGGTGGGCCGTCTCTGTCGTTGCGCGGGGCGCTCGCGTTGAAACCGCCTTCGTCGTTCGACTGCATGCCCAAAGGATGCTTAACCCAAAAGACCGCCGTACGCCTGGACTATTTCTTTGCGCCCTTCTTGCCTTTGGACTTCTTGGCCGAAGTCTCCTCGGATTCTTCGACATCAGATCCGACTGCCGACTCCGAATCACCCGAGGCCGCCGCCTGAGCAGCCGCCTCAGCCTTCGCGGCCGCCTCCTGCCGAGCCTGAGCCTTCGCTTTCGCTTCGGCCTCGAGCTCCGACGCTCGCTGCTTCCGAGCCGCCTCCTGGGCGGCCTCCACGCGGCGCTTCTCGGCCTCGATGTCTGTCGCGCCCTCCGTGATCACCCAGAACGGCAACTTGGCCACCACACCGCCCTCGAGCCGCACCTGGGCCGCAAACTTGCCCACCGTGCGCACCGGCTCGGAGAGCGTCACGCGACGATGGTCCGCCTTGACACCGAGGTCCCCGAGTACGCGTGCGATGTCACGGGCGCCGATCGAACCAAAAAGCTTCTGGAGCGTGGTCGGCGCGACCTCGGCCTCCTCGCCCAGTGCCTGGGCAACTTTCGCCTGCAGGCAAATCGACAAGCCCTCAATGCGCTGCTTGTCTGACTGCGCCTGCGTCGTCGCTTGGAGACGCCGATGCGCAGCCAATCGTTTTTGGTGCTCAAGCTCGCGGATCGATCGAACAGACGCAAAAACCGCCTTACCTTGCGGGATCAGGAAATTCCTCGCGTAGCCGTCTCGGACGGCCACGAGCTCTCCCACGACACCAAGATTGGGCACGTCTTCTCTCAAAATGATCTGCATCATCGTTCAGGTCCTCACGCGCCTGACGCTGCACCGCGCAGGTCGTCCTCGTCGTCACCGTCATCGTCGCCGCGTCCGCGGCGATCGTCATCGTGACCGCGGGCGCTCTCACGTTCCTCACGCTCGCGACGCTCCGCTTCGGCCTTGGCTCGATGGGCGGCGCGTTCACGCTCGAGCTTTTCGACCTCGGCGCGACGGGCCTGAATGTCCTTCACCTCGCCGTGAACCGTCGTCAGGAATCGGATCACGACTTCCATGTTCCGAAGTGTTCGCTCGAGTTCCTCGACGACACCGACCAATCCCACGTAGTGGAAGAGAACGTAGTTCCCGCGGTTCTGCTTCTTGACTTCGAAGGCCAGCTTGCGCTTGCCCCAGCGCTCCTCACGCAGAAGCTCCGCCTCTTTCTTCGCAAGAACTTCTCGAACGCGGTCGATCGCCCCTTGGGCCACATCGTCACCGACGTCAGGCAGGAGGACGACGATCGTCTCGTATTCTCTGAGCTTCCCCAGTGCTTCGCTCATGACTTACTCTTTCTGTCCTTCGCACAGAGGCCCCGCTCAGCGGCAACTCCGGCGCACACTCAATTATCCGTTCAACCCCAACTTGGCCACCGCAAACTCAGGAACCTTCATCGTCCTCGACCGGCTGCACGCGGTTGAACACATTCATGGCCCGCGAAACGCCATCTCGCAAGACCTGAGTCACCGCATCCGAGGCCCGGTCGACCATGCGACCGACCGCCTCCCATTCGTCGGACCGAAAACGCCCCAGGACGTAGTCGGCGCCGTCCCAACCGGCCGGCGGGCGCCCTACCCCAAGGCGAATACGAACGAACTCGCCATCGGGCAAATGCCTCATCAAGCTTCGCACACCGTTGTGCCCACCGTGCCCGCCGCCCTTCTTGATTTGGATCCGCCCCAGAGGGAGATCGAGTTCATCATGAAAGACAACGATATTCGTCGTCGAGATTTGAAAGAACCCAGCACATGGCCCAACTGACTCGCCCGAAAGATTCATGAATCCCTGCGGCTTCATGAATAGACAGGGCTGGCCTTCGAGCGTCCCGCGCGCCAGCCGCGCCTTGAACTTTCGGTCTGAGAAAGACAGTCCCAAGCGGTCTGCCAAGCCGTCGACGACCCTGAACCCAATGTTGTGCCGAGTATCTGAATACTCCTCACCTGGGTTTCCCAAACCGACCAAGAGATGCACGCGAACCGCTTCCCATTCGACCGACTTCGACCGCCGACGCTCGCGCTACTTCGTCGCCTTGGCTTCGGCGCCCGCCTCTTCTTCCGCCGTCGAAGCCGCCGCGTCTCGAGGCGCCTTCACGGTCACCAGCGTAATGCTCGGCGGTACGGCCAGAGAAACCCCGGCGGGGAGCGCCACGTCGCCCCCATGGATGCTGTGCCCAATCCTCAGCGACGTGACGTCGACGCGGATCTCTCGCGGAATGTTAAGCGGAGAGCAGGTCAGCGGGAGCACACGGCTCACGGGCTGCAAGATCCCACCTTCCACGACACCGGCGGCTTTGCCATCGAGGTGCACCGGAACGTCAACATCGACGCGATCCGTTTCGCGAACCTCGATCAAGTCCACGTGCGTCACCTCGCGGCGAACGGGATCCAGGTCGCTTTCTTTGATGATCGCCAAGACAGCGCCACGCGCGAGCCCTTCGACCCTGAACACAGTGTTTCGTCCGACACCGGACGACCGAAGGCATTTTCGGAGCTCCTTTGGATCAAACTCGAAAGCCACCGGGGCTTCCTTATGACCGTACAACACCCCCGGCACACGGCCGTTGTGGCGAAGCTTGCGCGACGCCCGCTTCCCGTCGGGAGCCCGTTCCTGAACTTGAATCGTTTGCGTTTCCATCGCCGATCACTCGTCCTTCGACTCGCGCCCAGCCCGGGTCGAGAGATGGTCCATCTCCATCAGACCCGGTGGGCAAAAGAGCGCGCAGGTAAGCATGCGCCACGCAACCCGTCAACGAACCTTTCACGTTCTCGGCCGGCGCGCGCGCGTTTTCTCTGCGCACCCAAGAAACCCTGAGAACCGAGCCGGTCGACGCGAGCTGCGCGCCCGACCGACCAAGACCGCCTCCAGCGCGGCCAACCTGTCCGGTCCCGGTGATCCCGGTGATATCCGGTCCCGGTGACGGACAACCCGCTCCCGACCGAGGACACGACAGGCGCAAAGCACTCTGACGAGACGGACGAGACGAGACGAGACGAGACGAGACGGACGGGACTAGACGAAGAGACTCGAAACCGAGTCCCCGTGATGAATTCGACGGATCGCCTCAGCGATCAACGGCGCGATCGAGACCTGCGAGATCTTCGGGCATTCGCGCGCCTCCGGCGAAAGCGGGATCGTGTTGGTGACGATGACCCCATCGATCGCGCTGTCCTGCAAACGACTGATCGCAGCCCCCGAAAAGACCGCGTGTGTCGCATAGGCCACCACGTGCCTCGCCCCCCGCGCCTTGATCGCAGCCCCTGCGGCGGTCAACGTCCCCGCGGTATCGATCATGTCGTCGATGATGACGACGTCGCGGTCTTGCACCTCGCCGATCACGTGCATCACGCGGGCTTCGTTCGCCTGAGGACGCCGCTTGTCAATCATGCCGATCCCGCAGTCGAGCCGCTTGCCGTAAGCTCGCGCCCGTTCGACCCCGCCCGCATCCGGGCTAATGATCACGCTGTTTCGCCCGGAAAACTCCTGGCGCATGTGATCGATCAAGACAGGCATCGCGTAGAGATGATCGAAAGGAATATTGAAAAAGCCCTGAATCTGGCCCGCGTGCATGTCGATCGAAAGCACACGCGTCGCGCCCGCCGAAGCAATGAGATCCGCGACGAGCTTCGCACTGATGGGGGTCCGCGGCGCAACCTTTCGGTCCTGCCGCGCGTACCCGTAGTACGGAATCACCGCCGTAATGTGCTCGGCCGAAGCGCGTCGAAGCGCATCGATGATCACGAGCAGCTCCATCAGATTCTCGTTCACGGGCGCGCAGGTTGACTGGATGACAAAGACATCGGAGGAACGAACGTTCTCTCCGACGGTCACGCTGATCTCTCCGTCCGAAAACCGCCCGACTTGGGCGCGTCCCATCGGAACATCAAGCTTGCGGACAACTTCTTCCGCAAGTGCACGATTACTGTTGCCAGCGAAGATCTTCAGAACGTTCCCGACCACAGACGCTTCCCTGGCCGCCACGAGCGGCTTCATATTGGGGCGGCAGGATTCGAACCTGCGAATGTCGGCACCAAAAACCGATGCCTTACCCCTTGGCGACGCCCCACCTGGCGCTCCTTACAAAGCATCCACCGGGACCTGTCAACGACTCGCTTCATCAACCCGCAAACGTTGGTCGATTCTTGCGGAAAGCACCGATCACCTGGGAAGCTGATCTGGTGCGCATCACCAGCCCATTCCACCGCTTCCATCGCCCAAACCGGCCCGTGACCTCAACGCGCCCCCCGAAGCTGGAACACCGGTTCGTTCCGAGGGTGCGCTTCTTGCCCAGGGGCCTCTTGACCTGGACCGTGGTCTTGGTCCTGGCGCTCGCCGCCCTCCTCGCCCTCGGCGCCTGCCAGCGCCGCGCGTCCGACCGACCAGAGGACACCCTCCGAGCCTTCCTGACCCGGCTGCGTGAAGGCCGGGCGCAAGAGGCGTGGCATCAGCTCTCCGGGGCCAGCCAAGCCAGCTTACGCGACCGCGCCCATCGCGAAGCAGAGCGACGCGCGTCGCTCAAATCCGATGCCCCCGGCGCCCCCGATGCCCCCTCGGGCACAACATCCCAGGGCGCCGCTTCCCCGTCCGCGCCCGACGACGAGGCTTACACACTCTTGTTCGCCGACCTGCGACTCATGGTGCTCGGGGAGCCAGAGAGCATCGTCCTGGTCTCGCCGTTCGGACCGGAGGTGACACTGCGCGTCTCGCTGCCCCGAGGGCGGAGCGCTGACTTTCGCCTCGTCCGCGAAGGCAAGGAATGGAAGGTCGACCTGATGTCGGCTCTGAGGCCGGTTTCAAAGATCTAAGATCTAGGGCGCCTCCACCCAAAGCACCCCGAGCAACAGCAGCGCATACAGCACGGCATAGACCTGCCGTTCGCCGAGGCGATCCCGGAGCATGAAGGCGAGTCTTCCAACCGAGCGCGTTCCGGTTGCCTGCACGAGCAGCCAAGCCTCAGCGTCCGAGAGAGGGAGCTCTGCAAGCTCGAACGGCGGCGAAGGCGAAGGAAGCGGGCACGCGCTCTCAGGTAACAAAGATCTCAGGCGGTCGAGCGAAAACGCATCTCGAATGCCGTTGAGGATCAACGCGCCCAAGTGCTCTTTGAGATTGATGTGATCGATGGTCGATGACACGTTGAAACCGACGACATAGTGCCCGTCGACCCAAGTGAATAGGCTTCGAAGAATCACCCGCGTCTGTTCACGCAAAAGCTCCATGTGCCGAGACGCGTCGAGGAGCCCAAGTTCGGCGAGAACGTCACCGATCATTCGTTGCGTTCCCTGCGCGATCTTCAGGGCATCCTCAATCTCCTGCGTGGTGAGCCCAAACGAGCGACGATCGATCGCCTCGCGTCGATCTTCATCCTGGTCCGAAATCGCGAAGACCGGGGTGCCGCCGCGGAAATAGACAACCTTCCTTGCATGCTCCGACTCGAAGACGATCTCGCCGGTCTCCTTCGCGATGAAGAACGCGTACAGAATCTCCGGGACCAGGCTCGGGCCGACCACCCCCGATCGTAAGTTGGTCTGTAGGCCAAGACTCGTGAGTTCCGATGAAAGATCCGCCGACCCCAGATCGAATACGGGCTCGGCTGGGCCTCCTCGAACGGCCTCGCGTTCGGCCGCCTCGCGTTCGGCCGCCTCGCGTTCGGCCGCCTCGCGTTCGGCCGCCTCGCGTTCGGACGCCTCGCGTTCGGCCACCTCATGAGGCGCGGAGACCTCTTCAAGTCGGCCATCACCATCCCCCCTCAAACGTGCGACCGCCCGAACCAACGCCTCGGTGTCGAAAGGTTTCTCGAACCATCCAGAAATAGGAATCGCCGCGCTCAATCGCTCCCGTTCCGAGGCCTCCGTGAAGACGCCGGTGATCACAAACACGGCAGGGAGCCGCAGATCTTCGCTCCGAAGACGCTCGATGAACCGGTGCCCCGTCGCACCCGGGAGAAGAAGGTCGAGCACAACGATGGGCGGCTGGTGTCGGTGGTAGAGATCAAGCGCCGCGCGCGCCGAGTGGGCGACGATGCAGGCCAACCCTCTTGCGGCCAACAAACCGCACAAGAGCCCAGCCAGTGCCCGGTTGTCCTCAACGAGGAGAACATCCTTCGGCCGTTCGTTCGTCTGTGGGCCTTCGGGCACGCGCTGACGCGCTCCTTCCAGGCGTTTAGTGAACACGCTCAGGGCTTCTGGTTTCGAAGAACTTCGACGTACCGCATCCGAAGGTCGTACAGGAGAGAGTCCAGCAGCTCGATCTCTGCGGGTTCGAGATTGCCAGTCGTCTTGTCTTTGAGCATCGCGAGGATGTCGATATGCTGAGACGCGAGCGCAACGTCGGCGGCTGCAGGCACTCGATCATCGTCACCGCCGGACTCCCCCTGAAGGTGCGCGACCGCATTGGTCGCGATCGAGAGCACGAACTCCGAGAATTCGATCCGGTCGGCGGCTCTCTCTGTCCCCTCATCTTTGTTCGAGTCGCTCATGAGGTCCAGTCTCCGCGGCTTCTTAAAGAAAGGGAAGCACGCTCCGGACGGCTACACACCCCCCTCGGGCGCACGATCGGTGGCGTCGTGTTCGGATGGCGCGTCTTCTTCACCGGCGTCGGCTTCACCGGCGTCGGCTTCACCGGCGTCGGCTTCACCGGCGTCGGCTTCAGCGGTGTCGGCTTCAGCGGTGTCTTCCGCCGCAGTCGATTCGGTCGACGCGACCGGAGCCGAGAGAACGGGCGACACGCCGGGCTCTTCCCTGACGGCGGAAGCCAGCGCCGAAGCCACCGCGGCGGATGCGGAGGGCGCCGAGATGGGTGACGCCGTCGACGCGAGATTCGGAGTCGTCGGTGCGGGCTCCGGAGGCGACGTCGGCTCGGTCCTGGGCGCGGCAAATGGGATCGCGGAAGAGAGGGATGGAACGCTTGGCACAGCGCCGGCCACGCCAGCCGGCCCTTGGGTCATCGGGGCCGAGACGCCGGGTTCGACAGAAAGCGAGCTGGCCAAAGGCGTCGGTGCCGCAGCTGGCGCGGGCGCGGGCGCCGGCGCTGGCGCTGGTTCTGGCACATCCTCGAACTCGTCGCGAAGGATCGCATCATAGTCGAGGTAGACGGCATTCGACTCGACGTCGACCAAACTCTGGAGGTGACGCGCGTACTCATCGCCCGACAGCGCGCCCTTCTGGAGATACCGTTGGTAGACACGCACATCGAGCATTTCGATCCCTGGCATGGTCCCGCGGATACGGGGACCCACGGGTTTAGTCAAGCGTGAGCGTCGACGAAGTGCGCCCGCCGAGAGGAGACCGAGAGAAGCCAAGACCAGGCCGAGGGCCGAGACCCGAGCCGAACAAATCCCGCACGCCCGCGGAATGTCTGTGATACGAAGCCGGTTCAAGACGCGCAAAGTGGAGGCAAAGCGACGTGGTCAGCGAACTACAAACCCCTAGGGCCGCGGGCACAGCACCGGAGATCCGAGCGCTGATGGACATCATCCAGGATGAGACCGCCTTCGTTCAGGTCCTAGAAGCAGAGATCGGCAAAGTCATCGTCGGCCAGAAGGAGATGGTCGAGCGTATTCTGATCGGCCTCCTGACCGGGGGCCACGTCTTGCTGGAGGGCGTGCCAGGTCTGGCAAAGACGCTCACGGTGCGGACGGTCGCCCAGGCCATCCAGGGGGACTTCGCCCGGCTTCAGTTCACCCCAGATCTCCTTCCCGCAGATCTGATCGGAACCCAGATCTTCGATCCGAAGACGCAAGAATTCAAGCCACACCGCGGACCGATCTTCGCGAACATCGTGCTCGCCGACGAGATCAATCGCGCCCCGGCCAAGGTACAGTCGGCGCTTCTCGAGGCAATGCAGGAACGCCAGGTGACGATCGGCGACACGACGTTCAAGCTCCCTCGGCCATTTCTCGTACTCGCGACGCAAAATCCGATCGAGCAAGAGGGAACCTACCCGCTCCCCGAGGCACAGCAAGACCGCTTCATGCTGCACGTCAAGGTTGGATACCCGTCCCGCGCCGAGGAGAAGAGCGTGCTCGAGCGAGCAGGCAATACGCAAACCGCCGAAGTTCAGCCCGTGGTCGACCTCCAGCGTATCGAGCGCGCGCGCTCCGTCGTCCAGTCGGTACACTCAGACGAGAAAGTGAAGGACTACATCCTCGACCTCGTGTGGGCAACGCGCGACCCGAAAGCCGCGGGTGTCCCGGACCTCGCACCATTGATCGAGATCGGCGCCTCCCCGCGAGCCTCGATCTCCCTGAACCAGGCGGCCCGCGCCCACGCATTCCTGAAGCGACGCCCGGCCGTCTTTCCCGACGATGTGAAGACCATTGGTCCTGATGTGCTTCGTCATCGGATCAAGCTCACGTACGAGGCGGAAGCAGAAAACGTTCGGGTCGAGGAGGTCATCCAGCGCATCTTCGAAGTCATACCGATTCCTTAGGGCTTCCTTAGAAGCAGGTTTGGGCTCGAGAATGCGCCCAGTGCTCGGGAGCCGGCCGGGCTTCGATCGAGCCCATTGTCGGAGCGCGTTCGGAGCGGGTCGGAGTCTCGGATCGAGTAGGAGTCAGAGTCGAAGTCGAAGTCGAAGTCGGAGTCGAAGTCGGAGTCGGAGCGAGTCTGGTTGGGACCAGCGATCAACCGAGCGAGGCACGCCATGGATACGGAAGCGCAAGAACAAAGCCATCGCGACATTCTGCGGGCCGTGAGGCGGATCGAGATCGCAACGCGCCGCGCGGTGAACTCTGAGCTCGCCGGACGCTACCATTCGGTCTTCAAGGGGCAAGGGATGGCCTTCTCTGAAGTCCGGCCCTATGCACCCGGCGACGACATCCGGCACATCGACTGGAACGTCACGGCACGACACCAGAAGCTCTTCGTCAAGCAGTTCGTCGAAGAGCGTGAGCAAACCGTCATGTTGCTCGTCGACCTTTCGGCTTCGGGCATGTTCGGAACACGCCGACGAACCAAGCGGCGCCTCTTGGCCGAAGTCAGCGGGCTTCTGGCGTTCTCGGCGATCAGCAACAACGACCGCGTGGGACTCCTCCTGTTCTCGGAAGAAACAGAGCTCTTCGTTCCACCCCGGAAGGGCCGGAAGCACGTTCTTCGTGTCGTCCGCGAGATCATCGAAGCCGAGCCCGCAAAGCCGGGTACGAACATCGGTGCGGCGCTCGCTTATCTCTCGCGCGTTCAGAAGCGCCGTGCCGTCACGTTTCTCCTCTCGGACTTTCTGGACGATGGCTTCGACGCCCCGCTCAAGGTCGCGCTGGCGCGTCACGACGTGATCGCCATGCGCGTCACAGACCCCGCGGAGCTCGACCTTCCAAACCTCGGCATCGTCGAGGTCGTCGATCTCGAAAGTGGCGAGACGGCCGTCGTCGATTCCGCGAGTGACCGCGTTCGCGCCGCGTACTCGACCCAGCGCCGCGCCGCCCGAGAAGCGGCAAAGAAGCGCCTGAGCCGGGTTGATTGCGATCTCGTCGAGCTCTCGACCGATCAGGACTACGTCGCCCCGCTCGTTTCCTTCTTTCGAATGCGGGCGCGGAGACTGCGCGGAGGACGCTCGTGACCTCGATGTCGGCCATCACGCACGCGGTCGCCGTGGTGTGCACAACCGCCGCGCTGTTTGCGTCGAACACAGCGCCGGCGTCGGCCAAGGAGCCCACCGCGCCCCCGACAAGATCTGGCGTCGAGATCTCGACGCACATCGAGGCAACGACGCCTGGCGATACAGCGCTCCTCGTCGGCAAGCCCTTCGTTCTCGCGATCGAAGTCACGCACGAACCGGGGTTCATCGCGCTGCTGCCCACGAGCCTCGACCTCGGTCCATCGATCGGTGAGCGGACGTCGGCGCGAAAACACAGCCGTCGCAGCGCAGAAGACGCACGTGAGACCGATGCATACCGTCTCGAACTGATCGCTTTCGAGTCGGGGACCATGACCATCCCAGCAATTCCCTTTGCCGTGGGCTCGACAACGGCCGCGACGTCACCGCTCGAGGTCGAGGTCTCGACCAACTTTCGTCCCGACGAGATGCCGGTTGCAACATCGACTCGGCCAGAGGCCATGGCCGAACTCGAAAAGATGGCGGCCCCGAATCCGGCCCCCGCCTCGGTGCGCGTCTCGGACTTCACGCTGCTCTACGCACTTCTAGGACTGCTCACGCTGGTCGCGATCTTCCTCATGCTGCGACGGTGGGTTCGCCTACGCCACCGGCAAGACAAGAACCCGCGCCCCGAAGACGCGCCACCGCCGCCCCCAGCCCACGACGAAGCGTTGCGTCGCCTCAAGGCGCTCGCCGATCTTCAAGCCGAGATCGACGACAAGGCCTTCTTCGTCGAGATCTCGCGCATCGTGAGGACGTATCTGGGTCGTCGCTACCGCTTCGACTCGCTCGAGCTGACGCTCGACGAGCTCCTGGAGATCCTCGCCCAGGCCCCAAGACCCAATCTCGACATGAAGCGACTCAAGAATCTTCTGAGTGACGCCGACCTCGTAAAGTTCGCGAAATACATCCCCGAACGTGATGAGCGCACATCAGCCCTGAACGCTGCGTTCGGGCTCGTCGAAGCAACCAAGCAGACCGGGGAGCAAGCGCCATGATGGCGACCACGACGACGTTCGCTTCGCCCATGGCCCTCTGGGGTTTGGTCCCGATCGCCCTGCTGGTGGCGCGGGCGCTCTGGCGACGTCGACAGCGCCGCGAGCCCGTCTTTGGCTTCTCGTCGTTGGAGGCGATCGCGTCCTTGCCCCGTACTTTTTGGGCGCGCTTTCACTGGCTCCCCGAGGCCCTGCGTTTCGCGGCCTTGACCTTGTTGGTGATCGCCATCGCCCGACCGCAGATTCCAAGCCCGCCCGTCCCGGGCGAAACCGAAGGCATCGACATCGTCTTGGCCATGGATACCTCGGGCTCGATGCAGGCGGCCGATTTCCAGCCCAACGACCGGATGTTCGTCGCGAAGAAGGCGATTCAGGAGTTCATCCGCACGCGCACGTCGGATCGCGTCGGCCTTGTCGTTTTCGCGGGCGAAGCGGCCTCGTGGTCTCCACTCACACTCGACTACGCGCTCGTTGCGCAGCTCCTCGATGAAGTCAGCGTCGGCATGCTTCCCGACGGTACCGCGATCGGAAGCGCGATCGCGACCTCGCTCAATCGGCTCCGAAGAAGCGACGCGAAAAGCCGCGTCGTCGTCTTGCTCACCGATGGCGACAACAACTCGGGCGCGATTTCGCCCGTGAAGGCCGCGGAGATGGCCAAGGAACTGGGGGTCCGGGTCTACACGGTGCTGATCGGTCGCGGTGGCCCGGTCCCCTTCCCGACGGGCAAGGATATTTTCGGCCGTGTTCTTATGCAGACTCGGCGGGTGCCGGTGAATCCGGAGCTACTCAGGACCATCGCTCAAACCACGGGTGGCGAGTCCTACGAAGCCTCCGACGCGAAGGAGCTCGATGCAAGACTCTCCGACGTCCTCGATGAACTCGAACGGACGCGGCATCAAGATATCGCACAGGCCCGCCCCGCAGCGGAGCTCTTCCCGTATGTCGTCATGGGAGCGCTCTTGCTCCTGATGCTCGAGGGCGTCTTACGGATCACGCGCCTCGCGAGGTTCCCATGAGGTTTCAAGATCCCATCTTCTTCCTCGGGCTCCTCACGCTGCCGCTGCTCCTCCTCGGGTACTGGCAAGCGCGACGGCGACAGGCGAGCGTCCTTGAGTCAGCGGGCGACCGAAGCCTGCTCTTGGCTCTCGTCGACGAAAGGAATGCCAGCGGGAAGTGGGCCCGAATCGCGCTGGTCGCCGCCGCGCTCACCTTCATGACCATCGCACTCGCGCGACCCCAGTGGGGTCTTCGCACTGAACTGCGCAAAGGCCGAGGCATCGACCTTGTCGTTGCGCTCGACCTCTCCCGCTCGATGCTCGCGCGTGACGTCGTGCCCTCACGCCTCGACCTCGCCAAAATCGAGCTCGCGCAGATGGCCAAGCGACTCTCGGGCGATCGGGTCGGCCTCGTCGGCTTCACTTCGGTCGCCGTACCTTTCTGCCCACTGACCATCGATCACGCGGCTTTCAATCTCCAACTGAAAGACGCGAGCCCTGAAGACCTCCCTCGCGGAGGCACCGCGATCGCCGACGCCATCGAGGAGAGCGTCCGCATGCTGACGGCCTCTGGGCTCGCCGGGGCAGCGAAGAGCATCGTCATTGTCACCGATGGCGAAGAACACGAGGGACAACCGGAGCTTGCGGCCAAGAAGGCGCGCGATCAGGGCATCGAGGTCCACGTGGTCGGCATCGGATCCCGGACCGGTGAACCCATTCCACTGTACGACGACCATGGCAGCCTGAAGGGCTACCTCAAAGACGCAAACGGGCAGACCGTGGTATCGAGGCTCAACGAGGCCACCTTGAAGTCGATTGCCGATCAGGGCGGAGGCCTCGTGGCCCTCCCGCAAGACAACGGAAGCCTAGACCTCTCGTCGATCCGCAACCATCTCCTCACGCTCAAGCGCGCCGAGCACGAAGCGCGTAAGATCCGTTTCTACGAAGAACGCTTCCAATGGGCACTCGTTCCGGCCACCTTGTTGCTCTTTGTGGCGACGGCGTGGACGCGCGCTCGCAGGACCAAGAGCCGTCTGAGAAGCACCAGCACCAGCACCAGCACCAGCACCGGCACCAGCGCCGGGTTCGGGTCGGCGGTCATCTTGATGCTGATGGCGCTCGGCCTTTCTGTTCCACGAGAGGCAAACGCATCGCCTCTCGAGCGAGAGGATCCCGACGTCCGTGCCGCAAGCGAAGCCTTGGCCGCGGGCCACCCCGAGGAGGCGAAAGTGGCGCTGGACCGCGCAGCCAAGCGGCTCGGATCCGATCCCCGGGTCGCGTTCAACCTCGGCCTGACCGACACCGCGCGCGGAGAGCTCGACGAAGCGACGCAACACTTCGCCCAGGCCCTCGAGAACGCGCACGATCCGAACCTCCGTGCGCGGGCCGCATTCGCGCTTGGGAACACGCTCCGAACCCTTCACAAGCACGATGAGGCGATCGAGGCGTACCGGCGCGCGCTGATCGAAGATCCCTCGCTCGTTGGCGCGCGTCGCAACCTTGAGATCACCCAGCGGCTTCGCGCCATCCAGGCTGCCCAGCCCAAGAGCAAGGACCCCGACGGAGAAAAAAGCCCTGACGACCGCAAAGATCAGGACGGTGATTCGGAAGACGACCCATCGCGGCCACAGGATCAGGACAGCAACGAGAAGACGGAACACAACGACGACAAGAGCGGGGACGACGATTCTCAGAACGACAAGGACAAGAGCCAGGACGGCGACAAGGACGACGAGAAGGACGACGACAAGAAGAAGAACTCGCCCCGCGGGACTCAAGGCAAGAAGGACGACAACGACGCGGAGGGTAAGAACTCGGGTCGCGAGGGCGCAGAGGACGAGGGCGCCCACAACAACGGGGCCAACGCCGATGATTCCGAGGAACCACCGCAAACGGCCATCCGTGCGCAAGAAGCCGACGAGCTGCTCGACGCCATCGAAGAACAGGAGAAGGCGTTGAAGCGGACACAAATCATCAAGCGCCTCAAGCACAAGACCATTACCAAGGACTGGTAGCGCGCATGACGATCTCTTCCCACGGCTTCGGCCAAGACAAGCGTCGCACAGGCAAGACGTTGGTCGCCTTCGCAATCCTGGCCTTCGCTTACGGACTGAGCGGGGTTGCTCGCGCCGATGAAGACATCGAGATTCGAGCCGAGGTCTCACCACGCACGCTGGTCGTGGGTGATGTCATCTCGGTCAGCATCACCGCCACAGCCCATGTTGAAGGCGGCATCGAGATCGACGTGCCCGAGGTCCAAGGTCTCGTCGAGCTCTCGCGGAGCCAGGCGGAGAGCACCTCCATCGCATGGTCCAGCCAGGGCCAATTGATCACTCGAGAACAGCACCTGACGCTGGAGCTCAGCGCAGAGCGGGCCGGCACTTTTCGGTTCGGGCCCATCACCGCTCAAGTCGGTCGATCTGTGGCGCAAACGAAGATCTTCTCGGTCGAGGTTCGAGACGGGAGCCAGTCGGCCCCCGTCATCTCGCCCGACGCGGCCACGAGCGTGCTTGGGCCAAGCGAAGACGAAGGCGACCTATTTGTTCGCTATCGCGTCGATCGAGCCTCGGGCTACCTCGGCCAGCAAATCCTCCTCGACCTCGAGATCTACGCAAACCCGAGGCTGAACTTCGGCGTCGAAGAGCTTCCCCCGCCCCCATCGATCGATGGGTTTTGGACCGAGGTCATCGACCAACCGCAGCGCCTAGAGCGTCGCCGCGTTACGGTCGATAAGAAACGCTATGATCTCTTTCGCGTCTGGCGAGTCGCCCTCTTCCCGATCGAGGCCGGCCAGCGGACCATACCGGCCGCACAGGCCACCTTCAGCCAAAACCGATCCATCTTTCAGAGCGGCTCGCGCGTTCGCCGGCGCGTTCCGAGCATCGCCGTCGAGGCCAAGAACCTTCCCGCGACCGGACGACCACCGGAATTCAAGACCACGAACGTAGGCACGTATGAGCTTCGCTCGAGCGTCGATCAGACGAACATCCCCGCCGGCAAAGGTGTGGTCCTGAGGATCGTGCTCGCGGGCGAGGGCAACATCAAGAGTGCCCGTCTGCCCGAGGTAGGCGACATCGACGGATTTCGCGTGTTTCCGCCCGCAATTTCTGACCGCGCGAAGACCTCGATGGAGGGCGTCTCAGGGGAAAAGACCGCTGAGATCTTGTTGGTGCCAACACGCGGGGGCAAGCTCACGATCCCCGCGTTCTCGCTGCCCATCTTCGACCCCGAGCGTGCGGAGTATTTCACGGCCTCAACACGTCCGATTGTCGTGACCGTCGAGGGCACGCCCAACACGAATGGAAGCGTCAGCGCGAGCGCCGACCCTCCTCCCCCTTCGTCCGCGGAGGCAGAGCCAGCATCCGCCCGTTCTCCATCGACTCAGTCCCCAGCCCTTCGTCCGCTGCACTTCCGATCCTCGCTCGACGTGCCGTCGAAGCCCGCATACAAGGATCCGGCGTTGCTTGGGCTGTTCTTCGCCTCCCCGGCTCTGTTTCTGCTCTTCACGGGCGCGCAGGCGATCCGGCGGCGCCTCTCTCGCGAGACGCCCAGCACTCGGCGCCGCTCAGCCATCAGGACGGCAACCCATCGACTACGACAAGCGCAGGATGTTGCCGACAGTGGTCGTCTCAACGAGGCTCAACGTTCTTTCCATGAGGCGCTCATCGACTACCTGCAGGAAACGACCGGCACGAACCTGTCCGGCCTGACGATAGAGCGCATCGCCTCCGTCCTCACCGACCGAAACGCGCCCAGCGAGTTGATCGAACGCGTCCGTCGAGAGCTCGAGGCCGGCGAATACGCTCGCTTCGCCGGCGGCATTCAGCCCCTGGGCACGACCGAGCGCGCCACGGAGCGCTGGTCGAAGCTCATCCATGATCTCGCGGCATGGACGCCGGAGGAAGTTTCGTGATGCCCTTTCTAACGGTCGTCGTGTGTTCGATGCTGGCCGTAGGCCCCGTGTCGGCCGCCGTTGGCCAAACGGACACGACGCAGGCTCAACACGACTTTGCCGCCGCCAACGAACGGGCACTCGCCGGGGACACCGAAAGTGCCATCGCCATGTACACGTCGCTCCTCGATCGCGGGTTCAAGAACGAAGACGTCTTCTTCAATCTCGGAAACGCGCTCATGAAGACCGGTCGGTCCGTCGATGCCATCGTCGCCTACGAACGCGCGCTTCGTCTTTCGCCCGCGAGCGAGGACGTTCTCGCGAATCTCGCGCTCGCGCGTCGTTCCTTGCTGAAAGAGCGCGGTCTCGGACTTGAAGCGAACGGAGACGAGACCGACGTCGTAGAAACGGTCGGCCCGCTCCTCGCGCCTTTGCCGCAACGGATGTTCGCTTGGGTGGCGATCCTTTCGAACGCACTCCTTTTTGGATCGCTGTGGCTAAAACGACGCACAACGTCGCCCAAGCTGCGACGTCGAGCGACCGCCTTCTTGAGCGTTTCGCTCATCGGCGTATTGGTCGGGACCAGCGTCGTCGCGGGTCACGCGTGGATGGACTCGGACCCGCTTGGCGTCATCACCGCAGCCGAACCGCTTCGCGAGGGACCCCACGCGAAGTTTGCGCAACTGGGGCCTGGAATCCCGGGTGCGCGCGTTCGAATCCTCGCCCACGATGGGCCTTGGACTCAGGTGCGCAGGGTCGACGGCATCACGGGCTGGATCCCATCGAAGCACATCGCTGAAATCTAAGGCTCAGCCTGGCCACAGCGACCACACACACCTACATCGGTGGTCGGTGTAAAGCGTCGGACATCCGAAAGCAGGAACTCGGTGCGCCTCCGTCTTGTGTCATAGTCAAACTGCGCATGCCTTCCGAAGAGAGAGACCGAGGATTCCCCGCCGATTCGGACCAATCGGCGGTCGCCGTGCGCGTGAGCGAGAAGGCCGACGAGGACGATCCGAGTCTGAGGGCGCCGGCCCAAGACGATTCCTCGATCGGGGCAGACCCGTTGACCGCGGCCGAGCTCATTGATCGGGTCACATCGGCCGAGATCGCAGCCCACGCCGCTGGCAAGGCCGTGGCCATTCTCGTCGTCGACGACGATGACGGCGTGCGTCGGGGTCTGACGCGGCGGCTGCTTCACCAAGGTCACCAAGTCTTCGAAGCCGGCAGGAGCGAGGACGCGTTGAGAATCCTTGAGCAGCACGCCGTCGACCTCGTTTTCTTGGACGTGCTCATGCCCGGCGACAGCGGCCTTGAAATCCTACCTGTCATTCAGGGGATGAAGCCACGTCCGAAATGCGTTCTCATGTCCGGTAAGGCCAGCCTTCTCGAGAAGGCCGCGAGTCGCGGCGCTGACTGGGTCCTGGCGAAGCCATTCACGCAAACACATCTTCTCGCCGCGCTCGAGATCCTATACGCCGGCCCGTCGCGTTAGTGCGATCGTGCGTTCGTGCGTTCGTGTGCCATGTGCACCTTCTATATCTCGGGTGGTCGCTATCCGCGTCGCGCGCTCGGCGCCCTGATCTCCACCGAATGAACGACACACCAATTTAGTCTCCCTTTTGGCGCAATTTTGGTGCATGAGTCTGCCACGCCTCTCTGCGCTTGGCGCATGGGCCGGGATGACCAGACATGCCAATGGATAAAGAATCACTCAGCCTCACCCTCGACGCTCTGAAGCAGTTTGCGGAAGAGCGCCTTACCGACGAACGCCTGCTCGAGTTCGATCACAAGGACGAGTTCCCGGAGGAAGTTGTTCGCGCGATCGGCAGCACCGAGCTCGGAATCCAGCTCGTCTTCATCCCGGAAGAATACGGTGGTATGGGCGGCGGCGCATTCGACGTCTACCGCGTCTGCGAAGCGATGGGGCGGATCGATGTCGGTCTCGCCACCGGGGTCCTCGCGACCTTTCTGGGAAGCGATCCCATCGTCTTCGGCGGGACCGAGGACCAAAAGGCGCACTGGCTCGGCCGCATCGCGAACGAAGGCCTGCTCATGGCCTACGGCGCAACAGAGCCACAGGCGGGCAGCGACCTCGCACAGATCAAGACCGTGGCCGTCCCAGTTGAAGAAAACGGCAAGGTCGTCGGCTACAAGATCACCGGCAACAAGCAGTGGATCAGCAACGGAGGCCGTGCCGACATTTACACGATCCTCGCCAACACGCCGGGTGGTCCGACCTGGTTTGTGCTCGAACGCGGCGTGCCCGGCTTCACGCAAGGCAAACCTGAAGACAAGCATGGCATCCGATCGAGCAACACGACGACCCTCGCGCTCGACGACGTCTACGTCGATGTCGATCGAATCGTCGGCCACGTCGAGGGACAGGGACTCGTACAAGCGCAACTGGTCTTTGGCTTCACGCGCGTGATGGTCGCCGCATTCGGCCTCGGGGCCGGTTGGGCCGCGCTCGACCGCGCGATCAAGTACTCGACGGAGCGCGTCCAAGGGGGTAGCCCGCTCTCTGAGAAGCAGGGCTACACGCACAAGCTCATTGTGCCCCACGCCGTGGCGCTCGAAGCCGGTCGCGCCTACATCGAGGAGACGGCCGAAGGCATCGACACCCAAGACAGTTCGCTGAACACAGAGGGTGCAATCGCGAAGTACCTCTCGACTGAGGCGGGCAACCAGGCCGCCGATGCCGCCATTCAGGCGCACGGTGGCTACGGGTACACCAAAGAGTACATGGTCGAGAAGATTAAGCGCGACGTACGCATCACGACCATCTACGAGGGCACCTCCGAGATCATGGAGATGACGATCGCGCGCGATCGTTGGCAATATCACATGAAGAGCCGTGGGCAGCACTATCACGACGCGGCCAAGCGACTCGAGGGCCTCCATGTCGAGTTCCCCAACCACGGAGCAGACATCGCGGCCTTGGCCAACCATGCGCTCGCCGAGGTGCTTGAGCTCGCGCGCATCGGCAAACTGACCCGGAACCAACACATTCTTTTCCGCGTCGGTGAACTGATCGCTTTCGCCGAAGGCGCCGCGGCCCTCGCCCGCCGCGCGGTCCACGCCCGCAAGAAGACGCTCAACGAGAAGGCCGACGCGCGGTTCACGCCCGACGCGCTTGCCGCCATCAGCCGTGTTTTCGCTCGGACGGCCGCACACAAGATCGTGAGTGACGGAGCGCGCTGGATGTTTGGCGCGGACGACCAAGTGCGAGACGTCGAAGGCCTCTTGCGCAGTTTCCGCTTCGCCGAAATCCAACGCGTGCAATACGGCCTGCTCCAGGACATGGACTACGTTGCCGACGTCCTCTACGGACGCACCGCATAACATCGAACGGCGGCGTAGGAAGCCAGCACGAGGAGAGCACCATGGAAGATCACGCACATCGCGCAGTTGCCATCGTTGGCGTCGGGGCCGTGCTTCCCGACGCGCCCAACGCAAAGCAGTTTTGGGAGAACATCAAGACGGGCCGATACAGCATCGTCGAGACGCCACCCGAGCGGTGGGATCCGGCGCTGTATTGGGATCCCGATCCCAAAGCGCCCGACAAGACGTACTCCAAGATCGGCGGATGGATCCGGGACTTCGAGTGGGATCCGATCCGCTGGAAGCTACCGATCCCCCCGAAAGTCGGCGATGCGATGGATCTCGTGCAGAAGTGGGCGGTCGGTGCCTCTCGAGAGGCCCTGAACGACTACGGCTACCCGGATCGACCACTCGACCCGAACCGCACAGCGGTGATCTTCGGCAACGCAATGGCCGGCGATCAGCACTATCGTACCGCCCTACGGGCGTTCTTCCCGGAGTTTGCGCGGGAGCTCCGTGCTTCACCCGCCTTTCGCACGCTGAGCGACCAAGACCGAGAAGCCATCTTGCGTGAGGCCCACGAGGGCCTTCGCAAGCGACTCCCGGTGATCACCGAAGACACGATGCCCGGCGAGCTCGCCAACATCATCGCGGGGCGCGTGGCTGCGGTCTTTGACTTCCACGGACCGAACTTCACGGTCGATGCGGCCTGCGCTTCGGCGATGGCGGCCATGACCGCCGCGATCGAAGGGCTCGAGCAAGGGGACTACGATGTTGTCATCACCGGCGGCATCGACTCCAACATGAGTGCCTCGAGCTACATCAAGTTCTGCAAGATCGGCGCCTTGTCGGCGACAGGAACACGCCCTTACGACGCAGAGGCCGACGGCTTCGTCATGGGCGAAGGCGGAGCCGTCTTCGTGCTGAAGCGTCTGGAGGACGCAGAGGCGGCCGGCGACAAGATCTATGCGGTCATTCGCGGCATCGGCGGCGCCAGCGACGGCAAGGGGAAAGGCATCACCGCGCCGAACCCCGTTGGCCAGCGACTCGCGGTCGAGCGCGGATGGATCCACGCCGGCTTGTCGCCCGCGACTTGCTCCTTGGTCGAAGGTCACGGCACCTCCACCCGCGTGGGTGATGTCGTTGAAGTCACGAGCATCGGGGAGGTCTTCAAAGCAGCTGGCGTGACCAACCGAAAGCTGCCCCTTGGCTCCGTCAAGTCAAACATCGGCCACCTCAAGGGGGCCGCCGGCGCCGCGGGTGTTCTCAAAGCAACGTTCGCGCTGCACGAGAGGATGCTCCCGCCGAGCCTCGGTCTCAAAACGCCAAACCCGAAGATCGACTTCGATGTCATGCCTTTCGCCGTCAACACTGAGCTCCGTCCGTGGGACGAGTTGGTGGATGGCGTGCGCCGGGCCTGTGTGAGCGCGTTTGGCTTCGGGGGAACCAACTTCCACATCGTGCTGGAGGAGTACATCCCGGGTCGAATCGCACGGGAGACCAAACCACGACCCGTCAGTGTGCCGGCCACCATCAGCGCGTCTTCGAGCGCCGCATGGTCATCGCCGGGCAGAGCACCCCTTCGCGGGATCGCCATGGCGAGCGGATCGACCGCCGCCGAAGTGATGAGCCAACTCGATGCCCTGCTGGCCTCGGCGCGGAACGGGCAGACGCCGCCGGTTCAGCCACCCGACCCCAAGCACCTCGACCGTCCAATCCGGATCGCCATCGATTTCGCGGGTGCCGACGAGCTGGCGAAGAAGATCCAAGGCGCACAGAAAGCTCTCACCGCAGAAAACCCCGCGATCTGGAAGATGCTGCGCGCGCAAGGCGTATTCAGAGGTGCCGGTCCGCGCCCCAAAGTTGCTTTTCTGTATCCAGGCCAAGGCTCACAGTACGTGAATATGCTCGCGGAGCTTCGGGAGAGCGAGCGTGTCGTTCGCGAGACCTTCGACGAAGCCGACCGCACGATGAAGCCCATCATTGGTCGGAACCTGACGGAGATCATCTTCGCGGACCCGAAGGATCCGCGTGCGCTCGAAGCCGCCGAGGAAGCGCTTCGACAAACCGCGTTCACTCAGCCGGCCGTGCTCACGGTCGACATCGCCCTTACACGACTGATGGCCGAGTACGGCATCGCCCCCGACATGGTCATGGGCCATAGCCTGGGTGAGTATGGGGCGCTGGTCGCAGCCGGCGTCCTACCGTTCGAGCACGCACTCGAAGCCGTGTGCGCCCGAGGTTCCGAGATGACGCGCGTGTCGGTCGAGGACAACGGCCTCATGGCCGCCGTGCTTGCACCCATGGCCGATGTCGAACGGATCCTCGCCAAGATCAAAGACTACGTCGTCATCGCGAACATCAACAGCACGAGCCAGGCGGTGATCGGCGGATCGACGCGCGGTGTGACGGCCGCCGTCGAGGTTCTTCAACGGGAGGGCTTCCGAGCAATCCCGCTCAATGTGAGCCACGCATTCCACACGACGATCGTGGCGCCGGCGAGCGGGCCGCTCCAGCAGGTCCTACGTCGACTGCGAATCAAGCCACCGCGCGTGCCGGTCGTCGCCAACGTCCACGGCGGACTATACCCCTCCGGAGAAGGTGTCGAGCCAGCGATCGTCGATCTCCTCGGCAAGCAGATCGCGGCCCCGGTACAGTTTATCAAGGGGCTGCACACGCTTTACGATCACGGCGTCAGGCTCTTCATCGAGCTTGGGCCGAAGAAGGCGCTTCACGGCTTCGTCGAGGATGTATTCGCGTCGAAAGACGACGTCGTCGCGCTGTTCACCAATCACCCGAAGATCGGCGAAGTTCCCGCATTCAACCAAGCGCTCGCGGGCGCATATGCAGCGGGACTTGGGTCCTTGAAGGTTCAACCGAGCATCGACGACCGCGCCGAAGCCAGCACAAGCGACAGGGAAGCCATCCCCGTCGTCGCGTGGGAGAAAAAGACCATGTCATCGCAGCCATTGCCCAACGCCGCCGCCCCCGCGTCATCGCATTCGGGCGATCGTTACCAGCAACTCGGGTTGCTCTTCGCGGAATTCCTCGAGCGCGGCATGGCCGCGTATGCGGGCGTCTCGCCCGGTGGTGTGACGGCACCTTCGGTTGTAGTGACGGGCGTAGGGATGGGTCTCCCGGGCGGCCCCAAAGTATTCTCGGACGACAACACGGTTCGCGTGCTGCGGGGTGATCAATTCATCGACGTGATTCCGGTCGGCCTCCGCAACACGATGGTCAGCCGGAAGATCACGCGGCTCGTGAAGACCGATGCCGGTGGCGGGCCACGCTTCGAGATCATCGAGTCGCCGAGCGGCGTCATCAAGCTGGCCGGGAGAGCGGGACAGATCGGTCTGGACGACGACTTTGGATATCCAAAGGATCGCATGGGTGCGCTTGATTCGGTGACCGAGCTTGCGATCGCCGCCGGCATCGAGGCTCTGAGAGATGCGGGCATCCCGCTGGTCCAGCACTACAAGACCACGACCAAGGGCACGAAGCTCCCTGACCGTTGGGGCCTACCGGAGGCGCTCCGAGACGATACCGGGATTATCTTCGCTGCGGCCTTCCCCGGCTACGACAACTTCGCCAAGGACATGCGCGCGTTCCACGAGGATCATGAGCGACGCCAGCGCATTGCGGATCTCGAGAGCCTGCGGTCCCGGCTCGCCCAGAGCCAGGGTCAGGATGTTCTGCGGCAGGAGATCGACCGGCGACTTCGCGACCTTCACGCGGAGATCGAGCAGAATCCTTACAGCTTCGATCGTCGCTTCATCTTCCGCGTCCTCGCGATGGGTCACTCGCAGTTCGCGGAGTACATTGGTGCCCGCGGTCCGAATACGCACCTCAACTCGGCGTGCGCGAGCGGAACCCAGGCTTTCTCTTTGGCCGAGGACTGGATTCGCGCCGGTCGCTGCCGCCGGGTCGTGATTGTCTCCGCGGACAACGTGACGAGTGACGACCTCATGGGCTGGATCGGTGCCGGCTTCCTCGCGAGTGGCGCGGCGGCAACGGATGAAGTTGTTGCCGAAGTCGCCGTCCCGTTCGACCGACGCCGGCATGGTCTCGTGCTCGGCATGGGCGCGGCCGCCATGGTGGTCGAGCGTGCGGACGCGGCCGAGGCGCGTGGTGTCCGCCCGATCTGCGAGATCATGGGCACCGCAACCGCAAACAGCGCCTTCCACGGGAGCCGCCTGAACGTGGAGCATATCTGTGACGTGCTCGAAAGGATGCTCCAGCAGGTCGAAGCACGGTATGGCATCGACCGAAAGAGCCTCACCGAAAACCTGGTCTTCGTCTCCCACGAAACCTATACACCGGCCCGGGGTGGCAGCGCCCAAGCCGAGGTCATGGCCCTGCGGCGTGTTTTCGGCGCGGCGGCGGATCGCATCGTCATCGCAAACACGAAGGGCATGACCGGACACGCCATGGGGACCGGCATTGAGGACGCGGTCGCCATTCGCATCCTCGAGACAGGCATTGTGCCGCCGGTTCCAAACTTCAAGGAGATCGACCCGGAGCTCGGCCAGCTCAACCTCTCCCAAGGCGGCGCCTATCCAGTTTACTACGCGCTTCGACTCGGCGCCGGCTTCGGCTCTCAGATCAGCATGTCCTTGATGCGCTGGGTGCCAAGTGCAACGGGTGAACGCCCTGCCCCAAACAAGCTCGGTTATGCCTACCGGGTCTTTGACCAGGCGACCTTCGAGAGCTGGCTGTCGGACACGACGGGCTACAGCAAGCCCGAGCTCGAAGTCGTTTCCCGAACACTCCGGTTCAAAGATCAAGGCCCGGCCGAGCCTCGGCTGCGCGCGGCACCGGCCACGATGGCTGCGACGAGGGTGGGATCCCTTCCGGCGTTCGCGCCCCCTGCTCGCGCCGCGGCCACGACGGCACCCCTGTCCGCGCCGCCACGCTTCACTGAGGAAGCCCGAGCCCCGATCAGCGCACCGTCTTCGTCTTGGACCGCGCCTGCGCCAACGCCCGCGCCCATCGCGTCTGTCGCGCCGACTGCGCAACACGCACCCGCGGTGCCCATGATCGATGCGGTCGAAAAGCAGGTTTTGGCGATCGTATCCGAGAAGACGGGATACCCGCCCGACATGCTCGATCTCGAGCTCGACCTCGAGGCCGATCTCGGGATCGACACGGTCAAGCAGGCCGAGACGTTCGCGGCCGTTCGCGAGGCCTACAACATCCCGCGCGAAGAAAGCATCCAGCTGCGGGACTTCCCGACGATGAATCACGTCATCAAGTTTGTGAAGGACCGACGGCCAGATCTCGCGAAGGCAAGCGTGGCGGGGTCAATCCCGGCCGCAGCCCCCGCGACAACGACGGCCACACGAGCCTCGGGCGCCATTGCCCCCGCAGCGCCGAGCGGTGCGGACGAGGTCATGCAGCGCGTCATCGAAATCGTCTCGGAGAAGACGGGCTATCCGCCCGACATGCTCGACCTCGACCTCGATCTCGAGGCCGACCTGGGCGTCGACACCGTGAAGCAGGCAGAGACCTTCGCCGCTGTGCGAGAGACCTATGCCATCCCACGGCTCGAGAACCTGCAGCTTCGCGACTTCCCAACGATGAAGCACGTCATTCAGTTCGTGCTTGATCGGCGCCCGGACCTGGCCGCGAAGAAGGCCTCCATCCCGACCCCGTCGTCGGTCACGGTCGACGCCCCCGCGACGCCAACCACCGGGGCTGGTTGGGTTGCCGCCGCTCCGTCAGGCCACGACGAAGTGACCGCCAAGGTGCTGCAGATCGTCTCGGAGAAGACGGGCTATCCGCCCGACATGCTCGACCTCGACCTCGATCTCGAGGCCGACCTGGGCGTCGACACCGTGAAGCAGGCAGAAACCTTCGCCGCCGTGCGCGAGACCTATGCCATCCCGCGCGAGGAGAACCTACAGCTTCGCGACTTCCCGACGATGAACCACGTGATCCAGTTCGTCCGCGATCGCCGCCCCGATCTGGCCCCGAAGCCAGCGTCCGGTCGTTCGACCACCGCGCCGGGTTCGGTCACGGCGACTGCAGCGAGCGCATCGCCCGCAAAGGGTCATGACGACATCACGCAGAAGGTTCTCGAGATCGTCTCGGAGAAGACGGGCTATCCGCCCGACATGCTCGACCTCGATCTCGACCTGGAGGCCGACCTGGGCATCGACACGGTCAAGCAGGCGGAGACATTCGCGGCCGTGCGCGCGGCGTACGACATCCCGCGAGAGGAGAACATTCAACTCCGCGACTTCCCGACGATGAATCACGTCATCCAATTCGTGCGCGACCGGCAGCCCACAAAAAGCGGCGCGGGCGCCTCGGCGCCGGCACCGGCCACGAGTCCCGTTCGAACGTTCGAGAATGCAACATCGGCCGTCCGACGGGTTCCCGTCGCCGTGCTCAGGCCAACGCTCGACGTGTGCAAGAGTACGGGCGTGGAGCTCGGGCGCGGGAGCCGCGTCCTCGTGGTTCCCGACCAGGGCGGTGTCGCGAAGTCCCTGGCCCAACGCCTCGACAAGATGGGCGTTGACGTCCTCTTTCTCGAGGACATGCCCGCCGACGACGTGTTGGTGGAGCGTCTCGAAGCGTTGAACCGAGAGAAGCCCATTCAGGGCGTCTACTGGCTGCCCGCCCTCGACCATGAGGGCGAGATCGCCAGTCTCGATGCGGCGGGATGGAAGGAAGCGGTTCGCATACGCGTCAAGTTGCTCTATCGGACGATGAAGGCCCTGTATGAGCAAGTAGCGGCCCGCGGTACGTTCCTCGTGACCGCCACTCGTCTTGGCGGACGTCACGGCTATGATGAGGCCGGCGCCACCGCGCCGATGGGCGGCGCCGTCGCTGGCTTCACGAAGACGTACAAGCGAGAGCGTCCAGACGCACTGGTCAAGGTGGTCGACTTCGAGCCGAGCCGCAAGACGGCCGCCTTGGCCGACCAGCTCATTGCGGAAACGCTCCAGGATCCGGGCGTGGTCGAGGTGGGCTACGTCGGTGATGATCGCTGGACGGTCAGCTTCGACGAACACCCGATGGGCCCCGTCGAAGAGTCGGTCAAGTTCGCGCCCGATTCGGTGTTCGTGGTCACCGGCGCCGCCGGCAGCATCGTCTCGGCGATCATTGATGACCTCGCGAGCGGGCTCGGTGGCGTCTTCCATCTGCTGGATCTCACGCCCAAGCCCAGCGCCAACGATCCAGATCTCATGCAGTTCAGGTCGGACAAAGAGGCCTTGAAGCGCACGCTCTTCGAGCGACTGAAGGCGCAAGGGGAGCGTGCCACACCGGCAGCGGTCGAGAAGCTCGTCGCGCGCCTCGAGCGGGCAAATGCCGCCTTGACGGCCATCGAAGCCGTCGAGCGCCGCGGCGGGACGGCCCACTACCACGAGGTCAATTTGCTCGACGGCGAAGCCGTCACCCGCGTCGTGAACGAGATTCGATCGATGCACGGGCGAATCGACGTCCTCCTCCATGCGGCCGGACTCGAGATCAGTCACTTCCTTCCGGACAAGAAGCCCGAGGAGTACGACCTCGTCTTCGACGTCAAGAGCGATGGATGGTTCCATCTCCTCAAGGCGATGGGCGACATGCCACTCGGCGCGACCGTGGTGTTTAGCTCGATTGCTGGCCGTTTCGGTAACGGTGGTCAGGCGGACTACAGCGCGGCGAATGACTTGCTCTGCAAGTATACGTCGAGCTTCAAGACCACCCGTCCCGGGACACGCGGTATCGCGATTGACTGGACGGCATGGGCGGCCATCGGCATGGCCTCTCGCGGTTCGATTCCGAAGATGATGGAGATGGCGCGCATCGACATGCTCGCGCCCGAGGTCGGGATCCCTGAGGTGCGGCGAGAGCTCGTATCCGGCTTTGGGGGCGAGGTCATCGTCGGTGGACGACTCGGCATTCTCCTTGAGGATTGGGATCCCACGGGCGGCCTCGACCCGGCGGCGCTCGCGAGTGCCACAAGCGGGCCCATGGGCTCACGCATTGTCGGTATGGGCATCCACGATGGTCTTCGCATCGAGACCGATCTCGACCCGAAGAAGCAACCCTTCCTCTACGACCACCAGATTGACGGCACGCCCGTGCTCCCGGGTGTGATGGGTGTGGAAGGCTTCAGCGAGATCGCGGCGGCGGTTTTCCGTGACTGGCACGTCGCCAACGTTGAAGACGTCAACTTCCTCGCCCCGTTCAAATTCTATCGAACGGAGCCACGAACGCTGACGCTCAGCGCCCGCTTCTCGCGAGATGGAGACGCCTTGGTTGCCACCTGTCGGCTTGTCGGTGCGCGCACCCTCAAGGGCCAGGATCAGCCGCAGCTGACGACCCACTTCACCGGACGCGTTCGCCTCACGCGAGAAGCACCGGTTCTCGCGGCCGCGGAGCCACCGCCTCCGCTCAATGGACCCAGCGTAGACCGCGACGCGATCTACCAAGTCTATTTCCACGGGCCTGCCTACCAGGTTCTCGAGAGGGCTTGGCGCCACAACGGGTTCGTAGTCGGCCAAATGCCTGAGAGCCTCCCCGGCAATCACGTACCTGAGGACGCATCCACGATCCTCGAGCCAAGACTCGTCGAGCTCTGCTTCCAGACAGCGGGTGTTTGGCAGCTCGGGCGGACGGGAAAGATGGGCTTGCCTCAGCGCATCGATCGCGTCACCACGGCGTCGGCCTCCGGGAAGAACATCAAAGGACGGCTGCACGCCATCGTGACCCCACGGGGCGGCGGCGAAAGTTTCGACGCGGTCGTCGTCGACGAAGCGGGAACCGTGTTCGCGACGATGAACGGCTATCGAACCGCTGAGCTTCCGGGCGACGTCGAAAGCGCCAAGCGACAGCCTCTTGCAAACGCAATGGTGGAATCATGAGTAAGGCTTTCAAGCGAATCGCCATCGTCAACCGTGGTGAGGCTGCGATGCGCCTCATCGCGGCCGTCCGCGAGTGGAATGAGAGTACCGGAGACGGGCTTCGAACCATCGCGCTGTTCACGGAGCCCGACCGACGCTCACTCTTCGTGCGAGAAGCCGATGACGCGGTGAGCGTTGGCCCAGTGGCCGGGTCGTCCCCCGTGACCCATCCGGTGCTGCGCCTTGATCTCGAACGCGTCAAGGAAGCGCTCCTGAAGAGCCGCGCCGACGCTGTTTGGGCCGGCTGGGGGCCCGCCGCGGAAGACGCGGCGCTGGTCGAACTGTGCGAGGCCATGGGGCTCGTGTTCATCGGGCCAAGCGCGAATACGATCAAGGCCCTGAACGACCGCATCGCGGCCCGGCGCGCCGCAGAGCGGGCCGACATCCCGACCGGCGCCTGGAGTGAGGGGCCGGTCGAAACCTACGAGGACACCGTTCAGCACGCGGAACGGATCGGCTTCCCGCTGGTCCTCAAACCGGTGTCTGGGCATGAAACTCGCGCGCCCCATCGCGTCGATCGAGTCGCGCAATTGAAGGACGCCTTCGAGACCGCACGCCAAGAGGCGCAGCATCTCTACGGGCGCCCCACGCTGGTCCTCGAGCGGGTCGTCCTCGGAGCCCGACACATCGAGGTCCAGGTCGCTGCGGATGATCACGGCACGATCTGGGCGCTTGGCGCGCGCGATGCGACCCTTCAGCACCGCGGTCACAAGGTGCTCGAGGAGACACCGCCGCCGGGCCTCACAGAGGCCCAACTCAAGAACCTGGACGCGATGGCCACGCGGTTCGTGAGTTCGATCGAATACCGCGGCCTTGGCACCGTCACCTTCCAATACGACCCTCGCACGAAGGCGTTCACCTTCCTGGAGGTTACGCCCCGCCTTCAGATGAGCCACCCGACGACGGAGGTCACCACGGGTCTCGACCTCGTGAAGCTTCAGCTTCACCTCGCGCGCGGGGGCAAGCTGGAGGGCGAGTTACCGAGGCTGGCGGGTCACGCCGTCGCGGTGCGCGTCAAGGCGGAAGATCCTGAGCTCGCCTTCACACCTTCCCGCGGTATCATCGACCGCCTCCGATTGGCGGCCGGCCCAGGGATCCGGATCGACGCGGGCGTCGCCGAAGGCGATGACCTCCCGCCATCTTTCGAACCGAACATCGCGACCGTCGTCGCCCATGCAAGCACTCGCGAAGAAGCGCTCGGCCGTTTGGGCCGATCACTCTCGCAGAGTGTGATCGTCATCCGTGGAGGAACAACGAACAAGAGCTTCCTATTGGGCCTCGTCCGTGCGCCCGAGGTGCGCGCCAACACCGTGGACACCGCGTGGCTGGACGCCCGCGTTCATAGCGGGAAACACCTCCCTCGAAGTTTTGCCGAAGTGGCGTTCATTGCGGCCGCAATCGAGGGCTACGACGCGGAGCTCGACCTCGAGCGCGCTCACTTCTACGCAACCGCCAGCCGTGGGCGACCAGACGTCGGCGAGGACATCGGCCGTCGCATCGAGCTCACCACCTTGGGCATCAGCTATGCCCCGTTCGTGAGCCGGATGGACGTCGACGCCTACCGCGTTGACCTCGATGGACATCGAATCGACGTGATCGTCGAGCACTTTGGCACAACGGAACGAAGGCTCCTGATCGGAGAAGAGGACTACCGGATCCAGGCCATTGAGCAAGGCCTCTGCTACCTCATCGAGGTCGAAGGCACCGCGCACCGGATTGCCCGAGACGAAGGCGGTTTTGTCCGCTCACCCGCCCCGGCCGTCGTCGTCAACGTCTTGGTCAAGCCGGGGGACGTCATCAAAGTCGGCGATCCGTTGGTCGTGCTCGAAGCCATGAAGATGGAGATGGCCGTCGAAGCCAAATTTCCCGGCCGTGTACGAGACGTCGAGGTCATCAACGGGGTTCAGGTGCAGACGGGCGCTCGGCTCATTCTTGTCGAGCCCATCGAGGAGCGAGCACTGGCCACCTCTGACATCGTTCGCCTCGACTTTCAGACCCTCGCCCATCGGACGAAGGAAGCCTGGTCAGCCTGCGAGCACAACCTCTCCGTCCTGCGAAGCCTTGTGCTCGGCTACGATGCGCAGTCCCCGGACCTCAAGGCGTTCGTTGTTCCGGCCGACCGCGTTTGCGAAGACGTGCGCGATCCTCGCGTTCTCGCCATAGAGGACGAGATCTTAGCACTGTTCGTCGACATCTGTGCGTTGGTTCGCCGCCGTTTCGACGACGGCGACGAGTCGGTCTTTGGTCGTCACAGCGCGGAGGAGCACCTGTTCACTTTCCTTCGCGATCCGAAAGCCGCGCTCGAGAAGCTGCCTGAGGCGTTCCTCGCCAAGCTCCGGCGATGCGTCGCGCACTATGGTGTCCGCACGCTCGATGCAGGTCCCGCCCTCGACGAGTGTCTCTTTCGGATCTACAAGTCGAACGAGCGCGTGGAGGAGCAGGTTGCTCCCATCCTCTCGCTCCTTCAGTCGCGCCTCGACGCACTGGCTGAAGGCATGGTGTCATCGCCGGACGACTTCCGAATTCTGCTCGACCGGCTCATCCGCGAAACGCGCGGTCGGTTCCCAGGCGTCAACGATCTCGCGCACGAGCTTCGGTATCTGCTCTTTGAGAAGCCTGTACAGGACGAGCTCACCCAAAGAGCCTACCAGGAGGCGGAGGCGACCCTTCAGAAGCTGGTCGATCAGCCCAATGCGACCAACCGCGCAGCGCTGATCAAGACGCTCGTCGACTGTCCTCAGCCACTCAAGCGTTTCTTCTCGACGCGCATTCCGGGCGCCAGCTCGGAGCTTCGCCGGGTCATGCTCGAAGCCCTCGTGAAGCGCTACTATCGGATTCGGACACTCGAGAAGTTCGAGGTGGTCAAGCAAGGCGCGGTCGAGATCGCCCTCACCGAGTACCTCCACGAAGGCGGGCGAATTCGCGTCGCCGCCGCTCTCGTTCTGAGCTCTCAGATCTCCGAAATATTCGACATCATCGCCCCACTTGCGGCGGACTGCCCAAGAGACATCGACTTCGCCATCGACCTCTATGCGTTCTCCCCTGATGAGCTCAAGAGTGCCGACGAAGTCTCGAGCGATCTCGTTGCCCAGCTCAATCGCACTAAGTTCCCACGTCCGATCCGGCGTGCGCTCGTGGCCTTGACAGGCCCGGCTCGCCCCGGTGCCGCAAGAAATGAATATCATTTCACAATGCGGCAGTCCGACGAAGGATTCGTCGAAGATCGCCTCTTCCGCGGGTGGCACCTACTGCTTGGGCGAAGGCTCAACCTCTGGCGCCTTTCAACGAACTTCTCGATCGAACGGGTCCCAACCGAAGACAGTGTCCATCTCTTCCACGCGGTCGCACGCACGAATGCGAAGGACGAGCGCTTGGTTGCCTTCGCAGAGGTGCGAGATCTCATCCCCGTTCGGGACGAAAGCGGTCGCTTGCTTCGGATTCCAAGCCTTGAGGGTCGCTTCCAGGAAGCTCTGGCCGGTATTCGGCGGTTCCAGTCGCAGCGGCCCGCACGCAAGCGACTGCACTGGAATCGGATACATCTCTTCGTCTGGCCGACCATCGAGCTATCGACCGAAGAGCTCAACACGGAGATCTATCGTCTCGCCCGTGAGACGGAAGGGCTCGGCATCGAACGCACGTTGATTCAGGGGCGTTTCCGAGATTCGGCGACGGGCGCCGTCGAGGAGCGACTTCTCGACGTCAGCAGCCCAACGACCGGAAAGGGTCTCTCGATTCGTTTCCGCGAGACACCCAAGCATCCGATGCAGCCTCTTTCGGAGTACACCCAGAAGGTGGTCGAGCTCCGCCAGCGGGGGCTGATCTATCCGTATGAGCTCATCTCGATGCTCACGCCGGCACGAGATGCGGTGGGGAGCAACTTCCCGCCGGGCACATTCCAGGAGTATGACCTGGCCTCCGACGGACGACGTCTCGAGCCCGTCGACCGTCCGCCGGGTGGCAACACGGCCAACCTCGTCGTGGGTCTCCTGACGAATCGTACGGCGAAGTACCCGGAAGGCATGACACGGGTCGCCATCTTTGGCGATCCGACCCACGGACTCGGTTCACTGGCCGAGCCCGAATGTGCCCGTATCATGGGCGCGCTCGACCTCGCGGAAGAGCGCAGGATTCCCGCGGAGTGGTACGCCGTTTCGGCGGGGGCGAAAATCTCGATGGAGAGCGGCACCGAGAACATGGACTGGATCTCGGCCGTCCTCCGACGCATCATCACGTTCACGCAGGCGGGATGTGAGCTCAACATCCTCGTCTGTGGCGTGACGGTCGGTGCACAGCCGTATTGGAATGCCGAAGCGACGATGCTGATGCACACGCGCGGCATTCTGGTCATGACCGCGGACTCATCGATGGTCCTGACCGGCAAGCGCGCCCTCGACTACTCGGGCGGCGTGTCGGCCGAGGACAACGAGGGCATCGGTGGGTTCGAACGGATCATGGGCCCGAACGGCCAAGCGCAGTATTTTGCGCGAGACGTTCCGGAAGCCTGCGACGTTCTCCTTCGGCACTATGACCACACGTACATCGTACCGGGCGAGCGGTTCCCGCGGCGGGCCAAGACATCGGATCCCTTCGATCGGGATCCGGGTCTCGAACCCCATGGGCAAGGCTTCGCGACGGTGGGTGAGATCTTCAGCGAGAAGACCAATCCGGGCCGTAAGAAGCCTTTCGACATCCGCAAGGTGATGTTGGCAACGATCGACAAGGACCACACGCCCCTCGAGCGATGGGCGTCTATGAAGGACGCCGAAACAGGGGTGGTCTGGGATGCTCACATCGGCGGATATCCGGTGTGCCTCCTCGGCATCGAGTCTCAGCCCGTGCCTAGACGCGGAATCATTCCCGCGGATGGCCCATCGGCCTGGACCTCGGGCACGCTCTTCCCGAAGTCCTCGAAGAAAGTTGCGCGCGCGATCAACGCCGCGAGCGGCAATCGCCCACTCGTGGTGTTGGCAAATCTGTCTGGGTTCGACGGTTCACCCGAATCGATGCGTGATCTCCAGCTCGAATACGGGGCAGAGATCGGACGTGCGGTCGTCAACTTCCGCGGGCCGATCGTGTTCACAGTCGTATCGCGGTATCACGGCGGTGCCTTTGTGGTCTTCTCGGCAAAGCTCAATGATCACATGGAAATCGCGGCGCTCGAGGGCACGCACGCGTCGGTCATTGGGGGCGCACCCGCCGCGGCAGTCGTGTTTGCTGGGCAAGTGGCGAAGCGTACCAACCAAGATCCGCGCATCTTGGCGCTTCAAGCGGAGCTCAAGCAGGCCGAGCGCGGTCAGCGCGTCGTGCTTCGTGACCGCCTCAACCAGCTCACCAAGATTGTCTATGCGGAGAAGCTGCGTGAGATCGCGGACGAGTTCGACACGATTCACAGCGTCGAACGTGCGCGGAAGGTGGGATCGGTCCACGCAATCATAGAGGCCACTCGTCTTAGATCCTACGTTATCGACGCCCTTGAGCGTGGAATCGAGCGTTGGTTGGCCACCGCGTGACGGTCTTCTTCCTCGAATGCCGGGCCGGCGATGTTCCGCTCGATGACCGATGGCTTGGGCCCAGAGAGAGGGGGCTGTGTTCAGCCCTACGTCTCGAAAAGCGTCGCCGGGATTGGCGTCTTGGGCGGTGGACCGCGAAGCAAGCGCTTCGACGGTTCCAAGCTCGCACTTCCGATTCCCCTTCCCCGATGCCGCTCGATGCCACGGAGCTCCTTCCCGCCCCGGACGGGGCGCCCGAGTTTCATGGCCTGAGCGAGCCTTCGTCTGTCCAAGTGTCGATTTCACACCGAGGTGACGTGGCCGTCTGCGCGATCGCGGCGCATCCTCTCGAAGTCGGGATTGGTTGCGACTTGGAATCCGTAGAAACGCGAAGCGAAGGTCTCGTCGATGATTTCTTCACCGGTCGCGAACGGGAGGCGGTGGCGCGGGTGCCCTCGACGTCCAAGGATCCGCTGGTCGCACTCATCTGGAGCGCGAAGGAGAGCGCGCTCAAGGTCTTACGCTGTGGACTTCGACGAGACACGCGAAGCGTGGAGGTCTCGGTGCCCGACTTCGAACGTTTGCTCGAACAACCCGCAACGCGGGCGAGCGAGAACTTCCATCACTTCGAGGTCCAGGACCTTGGCGAAGGCGCTCGCTTCGTTGGCTGGTGGCGGTGTCAGGACGCTCAGATCTTGACCATCGCGGTCCGCTGCCCTGGCGGAACGCGGTCCGAAGACATGTCGCCGCCCATCGATCTGCGCTAGACTCGTTGTCACGATGACCCTGAAGAAGATCTTGATTCCGATCGACGGCTCTCCGCCCGCGCTCAAAGCCGTCGCCCAAGGCACCGATCTCGCACGCAGGACAGGTGCAGCGATCACGCTTCTCTACGTCTACGACAGCTCGGTCGTCGCGATGATGGGACTCAGCACATCGGACGGAAAAGCGGTCGACGACGCCGTGGAACGCGTGTCCAAGACGCACCTCGAAGCGGCGAAGGCAAGCGTCGCGGCGGACATCGTCGTCAAGACCGAGAGCCGCGTCGGACACCCGGCAGAAGAGATCTGTCTCTACGCCGAAGCCGGCGACTTCGACATGATCGTCATCGGCTCCCGTGGCATGTCCCCCGCCAAGAGCTTCCTCGTGGGAAGCGTGAGCGCGCGCGTCGCACGCCACGCGCCCTGCTCGGTTCTTGTTGTGCGTTGACCACCTCCTGCGTGTTGACCGCATCCGTTGTCCGATCGCCGGTTACAAGAACGTAACACCGTCGTTCAGAGGGAAGGTGTAATGCGCCTGGCATGCGCGTTGCCTCTACGTAGGGTCATGAGTACGGCAGCCTTCGCCGCCTCGCTCCGTTCCTCTGTTCATTGTTCCTCTGTTCATCGTTCGCGACCGAAGTTCCTGGCCGTGGTGGTCGCCACAGCAAGTTTGCTTCCCTTGCTCTCCGCGTGCCGAACGCCTTCGCCTTCGTCGGCGGCATCGACCACGAAAGAAGCATCGACAAGAGCTGCGCCACCGCTCGCCGGCCCCCAAAGCACCCAAAGCGCCGAGAACGTCCGCCCGGCCGAGCCGCAGGAAGATGTCCGGTCGACACCACCACCCACCACGCAAAGGAGCGTGCATGAAACACGCTCACTCGCGGAGCCCACATATCTTCCGCCCAACGCGCGCGCTATCCTCGCCGAACAGATGCAACGTCACGGCGACGAGATGAGTGAGCTCTTGTGGGCCGTCGTGTTCTTAGATCATGAAGCCGTCCTTGAACTGGCCGACGCGATGGACCGCGAGCCGCGTCTTGCCCGACCGCTGTCCGAGGACGCAACGGAGCTCAACATTCGCCTTCCCCCGGTCTTCTTTGTGCTCCAGGACGAGCTGTTCCGACACACCCAGGCCCTCGCCGCGGCGGCCCAAAGACACGATGACTCGGCCATCGCGGGGGCCTATGCCGATCTCGCTCGGACGTGCGTGCTCTGCCACGGCGTCTACTTGAATCCAGAACAGCCAGTCATTATTGATCAACCATGAGCACGCTAAGAGTTCGCGATCTGATGACTTCACGCGTCGAGTCCTTGGCGCCTGAAGAGGATCTCGATCTCGCGGACATGATCATGCGGCTCGAGAAGTTCCGCCATCTCCCGGTGGTCGTCGATGGGCGACTCGTCGGGATCTTGAGCCAGCGCGATGTGCTCGCCGCCCAAGCCAGCACACTCAAGACTCGGTCACGTGAGGAACAACGGCTGAGCAATCTCCACATTCGCGTGGAAGACGCCATGACGCGGAACCCCGTCACGATTCGCTCGGATGCAACCGCACTCGAGTGCGCAGAGATACTGCGAGAGCAGCGGATAGGCTGCCTCCCGGTCGTCGACGACGAGAAAGTCGTCGGCATCATCACCGAGACGGACTTCTTGAAGTTCGCCATCAAAAACCTGTCGGATATGGCGACATAGGAAGGCCATGAAGTTTCGTCGATTTCTCGTCCCTTTGGATTTCTCTGAGTGCTCTCGAAACGCGCTCGGTTATGCGATCAATCTTGCGCGGCACCTCGAAGGCTCGGTCGAAGCACTCCACGTCTGGCACACCCCGTACTTCGTTCAACCCGATATGGTGCTCAGCCTCCCCCACCGCCCCCCGGTGTCGATTCGCGATTGGGTCGAGAGCCGAGCCCTTGAAGAGATGGAAAGCATCATCCAACGCTGCCCTTCATCCGAAGTCCGCGTGACCCTCCGTCTGGAAGAAGGCGAGCCTGAACCCGAGATCGTGCGACGCGCGCTCCAAGTGGCCGATGCCATCGTGATGGGCACAGAGCGGCGATCGGGCATCCAGCGAACTTTGCTCGGCAGTTCGACGGAGAAAGTCGTCCGGACATCGGCCGTTCCCGTTCTCGTGGTACCCTACGACCCGATCGGCGAACAACCACACTAAGCGGAACGAACAAGGCTCGGGACCACACCGACTCAAGCTAGAGCTAGACAAGACCGACCGACCAACCAGCGAAGGGCCGCGCACAGGGGAGGCACCTGGCGCGGCCCTCGCTCAAACCACAGAGAGAAGGAAGGAACTCGGACTCGCTACTATCCCACCGCTGCAGCCCACCCGGACTGCCACCGGCGACTCTGGTCAGACCCAAAGCGAAACCTCTGAAAAAGCCGTGCCAGGCCCCGGTGGGTCCTTAATCTCGCCGCGAGCCGGTCTTCACTGGCGAACAAGGTAACAGCACGGCCGGAGCATGTTACTCCGCAGCTACAACACGACGCGTCTGCGCAACATCTGGCACCAAAAAGCCTTCACTCCGCGCCATCCACCGCAAGACATCGAGGGCTGACACCAGCCCGACAATCCGCCCGTCGCCGTCGACGACCGTGATTCGATGAAACCCCTCATAAGCCATCAGAGCAGCCGCCTGCGACAGCGTCGCAGACTCCGGGAGCGCAAAGTTCAGCGGTGTCATGATGGCCCCGACCGTGACCTCCTTGAGCCCGTCGGGTGTCGCCTGCGCACAGCGCAGAAGGTCGGTCTTGGAAATGACCCCGAGCCCGCGGCCTTCGCCATCGACGACGGGGGCACCGCTGATCCCACGCTCGAGAAACAGACGTGCAGCCTCGTCGGCCTTGGCGTCGTGAGGCACCGTGAGGACGCGCGCGGTCATCACCTCTTGAAGGCTCATGCGAAGTGCAAGACATGGCATGTCATCGACCCCCTTCCTGGCGCGGACGAACGGACATCGGCACGCTCAACACCGGGCAATGGGCCAGGCGCACCACGCGCTCTGCCACGCTCCCGATCAATACATGCTGAAGGCCCGTGCGCCCATGCGTGCCCATCACGATGAGCCCGTACTCGCCTTCGTGCGCAGCTTTCACGATCGTCTCCGCGGGGTGCCCACATTCGACGCGCCCTTGAACTTCAACCCCGCGGGTATCGAGTGACGCGCGAAACGCCTCCATGTCGTTCTTCCATGCCGCTTCGGCGCCGTAGTCGCTCGCATAGGCCATGGACGAAGCCACCGCGCCGCTCATCTCGGGAATGACATACGCCTCAGGCGTCCAGACATAGAGCAGGTCGACCGCAGCTTCGTAGCGCCGACCGATCTCGAGCGCATACTCGACGGCTTTTCTCGATCCCTCGGAGAAGTCGATCGGAGCTAGGATCCGAACAATCTTCATGCTCATGGACACCTCATCTCTTTATCCATCGTCGCCCGCGACACCTAGAGATTCCAAGTATCGCATCACCCGATCGGCCGATTCTTCCGCGCTGCACGCATCGGTATCGAGGGTCAGTTCCGGTGCACGCGGTACTTCATAAGGGACCCCTTCCCCAGGCAGCGTCGAGATCACACCTTCCTTCGCCTTCCGATAAAGGCCCTTGGCGTCCCGCGCGCACAGCGTCTTTCTCTCGCAAGTGAGCCAGACTTCGACGAATCGCGGCACCCGCACACGCACATTCTCGCGATACACGCGCTTCGATGCAGTCGCACTCACCAGGACCGAGGCTCCGCCTTCGACGGCACGCACCGCCACGTGCCCAAGCGCGTAATAGAACTGATCTCGTTCTCTTTCTGAGAACGTCGGCGTCGGCGTCATGACTGTTCGCATGTCATCGCTGTCCAGCCACAGAACCGGTACATCACGCGCGCGAAGCCGACGAACAATGAGTGACCCCACCGTCGTCTTGCCCGCCGACGGGAGTCCAGTCAGCCAGACGACGACCGGTCTTCGCCTCAGATCGTCCACAAGGCATCCACACGCTGAGGTTCGAACGGCACGCCGCTCAACCATCGTTCCGCCAGCGTAAGCAAACGATCTCGTACCGTGTCGCTCGTCTCGGGATACCAAAGCTTGCTCGCCAGAACCAACAAGCGCCACGCGAAAAAGGGCGCGACGACCGAAGCGAGGGCTTCGTCCTTGCGCGCATCCAAATAGGTGAGCCAGAACCGGTCCCACAATTCGCGAAGCGCACCCGACCACGCGTCGCGCGCCAAGAGGGCGAAGAAGATGAAGTTCACCGACAGGCAAGTCACGTCATCGGCGGGGTCGCCGATGCAGCCGCGGCTGCAGTCGAGCAGCGAGAGTCCGTCTTGCTCGTCGAACAAGATGTTGAACGGATGAAAGTCGCCATGAATACGGCTCGCGCGCCCCTGAGCCTGACGGTCCGAGCGCAGCTTCCATCGCCATTCGACGGCCGCATGCTCGATCGCCTCGAGGCGGCCTGGTGGCGCAACATGATCGTCCGCTTCATAACCGTCGACGACGCCAAATAGACCCTCGCCGCTCCCAACGGTGTCTCGAATCGACCGAACATACGCGACGTGCGCATCGAGCCGCTCTGAATGAAGCGCCGCGAGATAGGTCGCCAGGATGTCGACGCGCCCGAGATCCAAGGCCGTTGCCGAGTCCCGGCGTGCGATCTTGCGCAGCATCTCGGCATACAAGGTCCCGCGCGCAAACGTCGTCACGAGACAAGGCTCGCCTCTCGGCATCGGCTCGAATGTCCCCTTGGACGTCAGGACGCCGACATCGAGCGGTCGGACGTGAGCTGGGATCTCGCTCGAACGTTCGAAGGCCAAGAGAGTCGACGCGACCCGATCAGAGTGGCGATCGTGCCCAAACGCATCCGGACGCTGCGTATGCACGACGAAGCGCCCGCTCTGACGTCCTACGACATACTCGACGCACACCGGGTCGCCGTAGCCAAAGCTCTTCTTGAGCTGATCGCCGCCGCGCCCCAACACAGCGACCCGAGTCACGCGGGCATCAGCGCCCGCGCGCCGTCGGACGTACCGCGCAAGATCCGTCATCCGCCAAAGTCCAAGTGAACCCGCACCCGCGTCCACATCAGCCCCAACCTCAACCTCAACCTCAACCTCAACCTCAACCTCAGCCCCAACCTCCGCCTCAACCTCCGCCTCAACCTCAGCCTCAGCCCCAGCCTCAGCCCCAGCCTCAGCCCCAGCCCCAGCCTCAGCCCCAGCCTCAGCCCCAGCCTCAACCTCAGCGCCCGCTGCGGCCCCAGCCCCATGCCCGGCGCTGCGGAGGTCGACCCCCAGGCCGATGCCGACTTCGCCGGCCGCGATCGAAATCACCATGGCAAGCACGGGTCGGTGCATCCGGTGTGCCAGAGAGCACACCCAATACGCAGGCCTCACGCAGTCACGCACACGTAACGACCTTCGCCGTCCGCCCTGGCGCCCGACACCGGCGCTCCGAGGGCGCATCCGGTGCCCGTAACAGCCTGGCGAGCTGGGGGTTACGAACAGGGAACAGACGCATCCGAAACGTGAGATGAGTTCCTGGCCGGTACGAAATGTGCAGCCGCGCCCGCAGACTCGATGCAATGGCTGGAGCAACCCCAACGCGACATGCAGCTCCTACTCGCGACGGCCGACGCCGTAGTGGGTCTGTGGCCGGCCATGTCGCGACCGACCGAGCAGACCCCGCGCTGGATTCGAGACATCACATCCATCTTCGCGGTGCTCATCGAACGCCAGGCGGATCACTTTGCACTTGAAGAGCACGCGCTCCTCGTCGAGCTCACCGAACGCGCGCACCCAGATCCGAATCCTACGCTCGAGCGCTTCCGAGCCAAGCACTCAACCCTTCACGCGGCAACGCGCGAGGCGCGCCAGATGCTCCGCGAGCTCGGTCCAAGAGACCCGATCAGCGCCAAAACTCAGATGCTTGCCCTGCTCGCCCGGCTCCGCCGGCACGAGCACGAAGAGCCGCTGCTACTGAAGCGACTGCTTGATGCGCCCGAACACTTCCCCGCCTTTGCGGACGGGGCCATGACGTCATCGATTCGGCACCGATCTGAAGCGCCATGAGCCGCGTCCGAGCGCAGCCTCGGCGCCACCCGACTAGCGACGGAGCTTGCTGTAGCCTTCCCGAATCTCGGCCACCAGCCCCTTCGCGCTCGTAAAGAGGCTGTCGGCGAACTCGGCCGTCTCACTTTCGATCGCCTTCAACTTCACTTCGACTTCAGGCCACGAAGCCTCGATGCGAGACCAGGCATCCTTGGCCTCGGCCTTTCCGAGATGGGCCTGAACTCGAAGCTGATCACGCAAACGCTTGAGGTCCTCGATCTCTTTCTTCAGCTCATCTTTCATGTTGTTCATCCTCCACACTCCTTCACGGGACACTACACGCCCTACGCGAGCTTTCTTCCTGCGTCCTCTGACTCATACTCCTCCCGCGCGCTCAGCCCCACCATGACATCAGGACATCATGGCATCATGACATCATGACATCGGCCCGTCCCCGCACTGCGGATGGATCACTCGGACTATCCGCCCCGGGCCATGCGCCAGGTAACATCGGGAGACTGAAACAACACGTGAATCGGCTCGGCACGGAGAATGCTTGACCTGAAAACGTGGCAGATCCGCAACGTACCGATCTGCAGCGCTACTTCGAGACCGCAAAGACCTTCTTCCTTGAGCTCGACCTCGAAGGCACCGTCATCTGGCTCAACGACTACGGATCAAGCCTACTTGGCTACCCTCGCGGCGCGCTCGCGGGAAAGAATTGGTTCGACGCGTGTTTACCACCCCGTCTCCGTCCCGAGATCCGCGCATCCTTTCAGGCCCTCATTCATCGGGCGCCGGCCACGCCCATCCGATATGAGACGCCGCTTCTCACGCGCGAAGGCGATGAGCGTATCCTATCCTGGCATCAGACGCCCCTCCACAATCACGCCGGAGACACTGTCGGGAGCCTGATCTCGGGACTCGATGTGACCGAGCAGCGCGCAGCCGAGCGCGCGCTCCAGCGGACGGTCCGAGAACTCGCGGATCACAAAGCCGCACTCGACGCCTCAGCCATTGTGGCCACGACGGACGCGACCGGACGCATGACGTACGTAAACGATCGGTTCTGCGAAATCTCCAAGTTCACCCGGGAAGAGCTCCTTGGGCGCGACCATCGCATCATCAACAGCGGCTATCACCCGAAGTCGTTCATGGCCGATCTTTGGTCAACAATCCGGAGCGGAGAAGTTTGGCGCGGCGACATCTGCAACCGGGCCAAAGATGGAAGACTCTACTGGGTCTCAACGACCATCATGCCCTTCCTCGACGAGTCCTCCGAGCCGCAGCAATTCATGGCCATCCGCTTTGAAATCACGCAGCGCAAGCTCGCCGAGGAAGCCCTCGAGCGGACAGTGCTCGAGCTCAAGGATGCCAACAAGCGCATACGAGAGGAGCAGGCGAAGCTGATCCAAGCCGAGAAGCTCTCGTCGATCGGACTCCTCGCGTCGGGCGTGGCCCACGAGGTCAACAACCCGCTTTCCGGGGTGATGGCCTGCGTCAAGGCGCTCGCGGATGAATCCATCCCGCTGTCGAGACGCCCGGAATACTTTCGCACGGCCCGCGACGGTCTCGAACGCATCCAGCAGATCGTGCGTAGCCTACTCGACTACGCGCGCCAGCGCGCCCCCGCGCCGTCAGAGGTCGACGTCTCCGACGTCATTAGCGACTCGCTTAGACTCATTGCACCCGCGCTACGTAAACGTCGACTCGAGATTCGAGCGGCCGTCGACCACGTCACGCTGTATGCCGACCGCTCTCAACTCATGCAGGGCATCATCAATTTGCTCATGAACGCCGTGCAGGCATCTTCACCCGGAGGCGAGATCGGACTCGCGACGGAGATCGAGGCCCATCGCGTCGGCATATCCATCGTCGACCGCGGGCCGGGCATGCCAGAGGACGTATTGCGACGCGCTTGTGACCCTTTCTTCACGACCAAGAGTGAAGGCGAAGGGACCGGTCTTGGCCTTGCCGTCACGCTCAGCATCGCGCGCAGCCACGGTGGCGACCTCGACATCGAAAGTACGGTCGGAAAAGGAACGGCCGTAACCTTGTGGCTGCCCAAGACCCAGGAGGATCAGGATCATGCTCGATATTCTGCTCGTGGATGACGAACCAACAATTCGTCTCTCGGCCGGCGACGCCCTGCGAAGCGATGGCCACAACGTCACGACCGCGGCCGACGGCGCCGAAGCGCTCGCCCACCTATCAGCCGCGCGCTTCGACGTCGTCGTGACGGACGTGCGCATGCCCAAAGCAGACGGCATCGAGATCCTCCGAAATGTGAAGCAGCGGCCTCTCAGCGCCGACGTCATCCTCATGAGCGCCTATGCGGGCGTACCCGACGCCGTCGAGGCCGTCAAACAAGGCGCGGAAGACTACCTCACGAAGCCATTCGAAATGGACGAGCTCCGCCTTCGCGTGCACCGCATTGCGGCACGCAGAGGAATCAAGAACGAGCTCGAATGCGCCCGGACCGAGCTCCAAAGACATGCTCCGGGTAGCGTGGTCGGTGCATCGCCGGTCATGCAGCAACTCATCCACCGCGTCGAGACCTATGCTACAAGCGACGCGCCCGTCCTGATCACAGGCGAGAGCGGCACCGGCAAAGAACTCATCGCCCGAAGCATCCACAACCAGAGCAAGCGCGCCCGCGAGCCGTTCGTCGCCGTCAACTGCGCAGCGTTTCCCGAAACGCTGCTCGAAGCGGAACTCTTCGGACATGAACGCGGCGCCTTCACGGGCGCAGTCCGCGCTCGCCTCGGACGATTCAGCGCCGCCGATAAAGGAACTCTCTTTCTCGACGAGATCGCTGAGATCCCGCCCATGGCTCAGGCCAAGCTCTTGCGCGTCCTGCAGGAGTCCAAGATCGAGCCTCTGGGAACAAACACAGCGGTCGACGTCGATGTGCGCGTCCTCTCGGCTACGCATCGCAACCTCAAGGAGCGCATCATCGCGGGTACGTTCCGCGAAGATCTCTACTATCGCCTCAACGTGCTCGACATCTCGATCCCGCCGCTCAGGGAACGACCCGGTGACCTGCCGCTCCTGGTCGAGTACTTCCTCGGTCAGCTCGTAGATCCAGGTGTACCGCTCCCGACGTTTTCTCCACGCGCTTGGGCGGCGCTCTCCGAGTATCGTTGGCCGGGCAATGTCCGCGAACTGAAACATGCGATCCAGAGGGCGGTCGTCCTCGCACGCGGCGACGAGATCGACCTCCCTCATCTGCCGGACGACATCGCAGGCAACATCGTCGACCTCCAAACGCACGGCAGCACGCCCGGTCGAGAGGGATTCCGTCCACTCGGTGAGGCCCTCCGGGAATTCGAAAGGGAGTACCTCCTCCGCGCACTCACGCTGGCGCAAGGTCGAAAGGCGCGAGCGGCCCATCTCCTCGGCATATCCCGCAAGAACCTATGGGAGAAACTTCGAGGGCACAGCATCAGTTTCTCGCACCGGGTACGGCCACCGAGCCGCGATCGCTCGCACTAGTCCTCAAACGAGCGCGCCCCGCCCTCTGTTCACGGATCGAGAACGAAAAGCTTTCGATAATTCGAGTGTCCTTGTGAGAACAACTTGAACCCCGGAAGGCTTTTCGGATGAACAGGAACATACGACGGCGCATCGAGGCTGAGAAGATCAAGATCAAGATCAAGAGTCGGCTCAAGTCTGCGACCCAGGTGAACGAAGGCGGACCCGTGCTCTCGGGTGGCAAAGTTCAGTACGAGCTCGCAGACAAGACCACGGCAATCTCACACGGCGGCATTGGGGCCATCCAGCGCCTCGTCAAGAAGACTGGGCTAGGAAGCACGTCGATGACAACCTTCATCTGCTCAATATCAAGCAGTGGTTCAGCATTCTGCAGCGCCAGCGCTTTCACGGCACCCAACGCCAAGAGCCTTCGCCAAGACCCTCGCAAGACTCGGGCGCATTTTCTCGCTTGTTTGAGGACTAGATGTGCTCGGCCGAAATGCCGATCCCTTCGTTCACTGTTCCCGGTTCACATTCACATTCCCCGCTCCGATTCGCGTTCCTCATGCCCGGTTCCCTGCTCCCGGGTCCCCGTTCATGCGACGCCAATCACTCCCGGACGATGGGCGACAACGGAGAGGAGCTGGGGGCTGGGAGCTGGGAACAGGGGACGGGGAACAGCAATCGGAGCGGGGAATGTGAATGTGAACCGGGAACAGTGAACGAAGGGATCGGCATTTCGGCCGAGCACATCTAGCCGTCGTTTCGGGCGCTGGAGCTGGAAGCCAAGCTCGCCCGATGGCGCTTGGCCGCGCCCCTACGTCCGCCATCGGCTGTAATCGTCTATTCCGTCCTATTTTTGAGTCAATACCCTTATGGAAAGCCATACATCGAACGATTCAGTCGTTTTTTGGTTGACGCAATCGTCCTATTCGTCCCAGATCGCCCCCACAGGGTGACATCACGGTCCACATGCAGGGTTCGGCGTCCGGAGTCCGAATGCGCGAGCGCAGAGGGAGCAGCCACGATGAAAACGACGGAACAACTCATCGATACGCGACCGACCGCAACCGCCGCCAGGCCGACGGAGACGGAGACCGCGCTCTACGTCGGGAAGGTGACGCACGCTCGACTTTCGCCGAAACGCCACGCGTTCACCCAGAGCCTTTACATGGTCTATCTCGATCTCGACGAACTCAAGACGATGAAGAGCTCTTGGCTCTTCGGTATCGAGCAACCGCGCCTCTTGTCGTTCTGGCGGGCCGACTACCTTGGACAGGCGACGCGCGCGCTATGCGAGGAGGTTCGAGACGTCGTGAGCGCGACGCTCGGCGTTCGACCTTTGGGTCCCATTCGTCTTCTGACTCAGGTGCGGGCGTTCGGGTTCGTCTTCAATCCGGTCAGCTTCTACTACTGCTTCGAAGCCGACGGAAAGACGCTCGTTGCGGTGGTCGCGGAGATCACGAATACGCCTTGGGGCGAGCGACATCGATACGTGCTCGGGCGTGAGAGTGAGAGTGAGAGCGAGAGCGAGAGCGAGAGCGAGAGCGAGAGCGAGAGCGAGAGTGAGCGCAAGCCCAAGCGTGAACTTGAGCGGCGGGAAGCGCAGGCGCCGAGCCACGCTTCTTCGCGCCGAGATGGCCTGACGGGAACGTTTCAGAAGGCGTTCCATGTCTCGCCCTTCTTCCCGATGGAGCAGCGGTACGCGTGGCGCTTCAGCAACCCGGCCTCGTCGCTCTCGGTCGTCATGAGGAATCAGGAGAACGAGCGAACGGTCTTCCAGGCTCGCCTCGACCTAGAGCGGCGCCCGTTCTCGACGGGGCAGCTCCTCGATGTCACGCTTCGACTGCCTGCCCAAGGCGTTCGCACGTTGGCCATGATCTACGCGCACGCGGCCTTCCTCTGGCTCAAGCGAGTCCCCGTTTTCGACCATCCGTCGAAGAAGTTTCCGCCGAAAGCGGGTGAGCGAGATCGAACGATGAGCGTCAGGACCTCGGGTCCAGTGCGGCGAGAAGGCAATGGCTGGCTATAGGTTTCGGGCAACGGCGCATCATGCGCCTTGGTGCTGAACCAGACAGGAGGAAATGCACAATGAGCGACATGAAGTCGAAACGTATCGATCGGGTCCTCCTTCTGAGCGGCCTTCTCGGTGTCCTTGGCAACGTCCTTGGCGTCGCCTTTCTTTACAATGTGCCGACGGCGTATCGCGTCGGGTCGATCGACGCATGGGCAAGTGGCGTGTTCGCGCACCCGAGCCAGGTCAACGCGAGCGCTGTCTCATTCACCCTCGGCTTGATCGCCCTCGCCGTCTTCGGGCTCACGCTGAGCGAACATCTGGGAACGCGACTCGCGCGTACCGGCGGATGGATTTTCGCGATGGGCTGCCTCGCGAACGCAGTCGGCACGGTGACGCCCTTGGTGCTGGCCACGCATACCGGAGTGGGGCTCGAGGTCATGCCCGTCGCCCGAGCACTGCTCGGCGTGACGCTGACTCTCGATGCGCTGTTCAACCTCACGCTGGGCGTGGGGCTCATCTTGATGGGCATTCGATGGCCCCCGGGCGGCAGCGTCCTCCGATGGCTGGCGATCGTCTCAGGCGCGGCGAGCCTCCCCGTCGCAGCGCAGGCCTTCTACGACCCGGCTTCGGATGTCCTGCGCTTCTCGGGGCCCCTCTGGTTGGCATTCGTCCTTATCAGCGCCTTTCGGCGCTGGCCTGAAGCCGATGCTGGGATGTATCAACATCGAACGAAGGAGATGGCGCGATGACATTCATGGAGCTCGTACTGGCGAGCGGCACGTCCGTTCTTGCCCTATTCCTGGGGCTTTTCGCTTTGTCTTTGGTGCGACGCGACGCGAGCATCGTCGACATCTTCTGGGGACCTGCTTTCGCGCTGGTATCCTGGTTCGGTCTTCTGGCCGGCGGTGCGCCTGGGCCGAGGCCAGCCCTCGTCACCGCGCTGGTGACATCGTGGGGTCTGCGACTGGGGATCCATCTCTATCTCAGAAGCCGCGGGCGTGGGGAAGACCGCCGCTACGCGGCGATGCGGGCGGTACACGGAACGAGGTTTGGGCTCGTGAGTCTCTTCACGGTCTTCCTGTTCCAAGCCGGCTTGGTGGTGGTGATCTCGACGCCGATCTCGCTCGTTGCCTCGGCGTCGACAGAAGAAGCTCGCGCGTCCTTGGGGTGGCTGGATGCCGTCGCCACGATCCTCGTGGTCACGGGCATCATGGTCGAATCAATCGCAGACCTCCAGCTTGCGCGATTTCTTAAGAATCCTGCCAACCGCGGGCGAGTCCTCGCGCACGGTCTTTGGCGTTACAGTCGACACCCGAATTACTTCGGTGACGCGGTGGTTTGGTGGGGGCTCGGCTTGTTTGGATGGGCGACCGGTGGATGGCTGGGGCTCGTAGGGCCTGCGATCATGACCTTCCTCTTGCTGCGTGTCTCTGGAGTGGCACTCCTCGAGAAGACGATTCAGACGAGACGACCCGAGTACACCGAGTATAGAAAGACAACCAGCGCGTTTTTCCCGCGCTGGGGCAGCCGATAGCGCAAAGCGCTCTAAATATCGGCGGTTCATTGCTGGGATCACAGGACTGAAGGAGTACAGATGAAAAAGCAGAGTGGTTTGAACCCGATTCATCCAGGCGAGATGAAGCGAATTCGCGTCGACCGGCGTACACGCGCGGTTGCACTGAGCCTATTCGTGGGTGGGGCGGCGGCCGGCTGCGGCGGATCGGAGATCGAGCCGGAACAGTCCGCCTCGATACAGGCCCTCATGAGTCGCGAGGCAGAGCTCGAAGAAGCGAGGGCCTGTGTGGTCGCCATCGCCGAGGCCAATACGGACCGCCTCGACAACATCGACGAAGTCCGGGCTCGACTCGAGCCGTACGTTGAGCTTCTCGCAGATTCCTTCCTGACGGCTCGACGATACGATGAGGTAACGCTGACGCAAGGGACGTGGAAGAGCCTTTGGTTCGACGACGATGACATCGGCGATCGCGGGTTCTTCAGTTTGGATCGGAGCACGGTCTACCAGGTGGTCGAGGATGGCTACTACTACAACGTTGCCGAGAACCAGATACGCATCTTCGGCATCCCCGCGGGCACTGTGCATTCGTTCCTGAAAGGCAACTATCAGATCGTGCATCCGGCGACCGACGAAAACTTCGGCGAACCACGACTGAACGTCATCGACCTCGAGTTCGACCAAAACCGCATTCGATTCGGACATATTCCGAGCGACCGGGCGCTGAGAACGTTGGTCGATCGGGTCGAAAGGCAGGCGGTCGCGTCGATCGAAGTCCCTGGTCCGAAAGGCATCACGGGTGAGCTCTGGAACCTCTACATCGATGCTGACCTGCGGATCGCGGCCGGAGTTCAAGACGACAACAAGGGCGTTCAAGATCTCTACATTCTGCGCCGAGCCACTTGGGCCGGACCGTTGGCCCCCTACTCGGAGCGAACCGAAGCCTCGTGCCTATGACACCGACTCTGGGGGCGCCGGCCCAGTCACCGCACCAGTCACCGCAAACGGTTGACGCCCCTCGGAGAGTGTGAAGACAAGAACCGAATGCGGACGCCAGAGACATGGGTCCACTCCACAACTTCAGTACGGCAAGGCGAGACAAGGCGTGAAGTCGCCGTTTCTTCATGGCTGCTCTCCTTCGGGCGCAGCCGCTCGCAGATTCGCGCAGCGGCCGGACTCGGCGCAACCTGGCTCTTTGGGAGACCACGATCATGGAGAAGATGACGACGCGCTTCAACCTCACCTACGTGTTTATTGCGATCCTCGGCGTGATACTGCTTCACGACCTTTGGGTGGGCCATCAATCCGTTTCTCCATTGCCGTACAGCGAATTCAAGTCGCTCGTCCGCGACGGGAAGGTGAAGGAGATCTTCATTACCAACCACGAGATCCGCGGGGAACTCAACGAGGCTGACGCAAAAGGTACGAAGTTCTTCCGCACGACGCGCGTGGAGCCGGACCTGGCCGCCGAGCTTCACGAACATGGCGTCAAGTTCTCTGGCCGGGTGGAGAGCCAGTTCTTCACCACACTCATGGCTTGGATTATCCCGGCTCTGCTGTTCATGGGCATTTGGCTCCTGATCGTTCGCCGCATGGCCGGTCAGCTCAAAGGCGGCGGCGGCCTTATGTCGATCGGCAAGAGCAAGGCCAAGGTCTACGTGGAGACAGACACGAAGACACGATTCTCCGATGTCGCCGGCGTCGAAGAGGCCAAGGCTGAGCTCAAAGAAACAGTCGAATTTCTCAAGAGTCCGAAGCACTACGGTCGTCTGGGCGCGCGGATGCCAAAGGGCATCCTATTGGTTGGCCCGCCGGGCACCGGAAAGACGCTCTTGGCGCGCGCGGTTGCCGGGGAAGCTTCCGTCCCCTTCTTCTCCATCTCCGGCTCCGACTTCGTCGAGATGTTCGTGGGTGTCGGGGCGGCACGCGTCCGCGACCTCTTCGAACAGGCGCGCGCGAAGGCGCCGGCCATCATCTTCATCGACGAACTGGACGCCATGGGTCGAGCACGCGGGTCGTCGCCGTTCGCGGGGGGGGGACACGATGAAAAGGAGCAGACCCTCAACCAACTGCTGGTCGAGATGGATGGATTCGATCCGACGAGCGGCATCGTGCTTCTCGCGGCTACGAATCGGCCCGAGGTTCTGGACCCGGCCCTGCTTCGAGCCGGCCGTTTCGATCGTCAAGTTCTCGTCGACCTGCCCGACAAGGCTGGCCGTCTCGAGATCCTCCAGGTTCACGTGAAGCGGGTCAAGCTCGAGGACAGCCTGGACTTGGAACAGGTTGCGGCCCTAACGGCTGGATTCACGGGTGCCGACCTCGAAAACCTGGTCAACGAAGCGGCACTCGCCGCAACGCGCCGCGGAGCCACGAGCATCGCGCTGGCCGACTTCAATGCGGGCGTCGAACGGATCGTCGCCGGGCTCGAACGCCGCAACCGACTTCTCAACCCGAAGGAGCGCGAGATCGTCGCCTATCACGAGATGGGCCATGCGCTCGTGGCCGCGGCGCTCTCGGGCACGGATCCGGTCCACAAGATCTCGATCATTCCGCGCGGTATTGGCGCCCTCGGTTACACGATTCAAAGACCGACCGAGGACCGCTATTTGATGACGCGAACTGAGCTCGAGAACCGCATGGCCGTCCTCATGGGCGGGCGTGCCGCCGAGCACCTCGTGTTCTCCCACTTTTCGACCGGCGCCGCCGACGACCTGCGAAAGATCGCAGACATCGCGCGCAGCATGGTGACCAAGTACGCGATGGAACCTCAGCTTGGCCACGTTGCGTACGAGAGCGACCGCGCCTCATTCCTGGGACCGGGGAGCGAAGGCTACGCACCCCGGCCGTACGGTGACGACACGGCTCGCGAAATCGACTGCGCCGTGCGCAAGAACGTCCTCACCGCCTTCGATCGCGCGGCTCACATTCTCGAGGAGAACCGCGCTGTGCTCGAGCTCGGCGCCCGACGATTGCTCGAACAGGAGACGCTCGACGAGGGCGATCTCGCAACGCTGTTCGCGGAGGTGAAGCCGGCGGCTGAGCCGATGAAGCAAGCTTCAATGCCGTGTGGTCCGTCATCGTCCTTGGGCGATGCGTCATCTCGCACGTAAGAGGCCTAAACGAGAACGCGATCCTCGTTGGAGGTTGCGATCGGGAGATATACGCTGAAGGTCGTGCCCTCACCAATTCGGGTGTCAACATCAACCCATCCGTGGTGGTTCGTGAGGATCCCATGAACGGTAGAGAGCCCAAGACCAGTACCTCGACTCGAATCTTTGGTCGTGAAGAAGGGATCGAAGATGTGGGGAAGGATCTCCGAATCGATCCCCGAGCCAGAGTCCTTCACCGAAATGCGCGCGAAAACGCCGAGCGTTGCGGTCGCCCCCGGTGTCGAGCTTCGCCGAGGACGCTCTTCCCGCGACGACGAGATGCTGATCATCCTGCGATCGCCCAAAGCATCGCGCGCATTGATGCAAAGGTTCATCAACACTTGTTCGACCATGCTCGGGTCCATGTCGAGCATCAGCGGCTGATCCCGAGACTCAAGGGACAGGACGACATCCGGCCCGACGAGCCGTTTGAGCATCGGGGCGAGGTCGGCAATCACCTCCGAAACCTCGCAACGAGCCTTCGGGGCCGCCTCGCGACGACTGAAGAGCAGGAGCTTTCGCGTCAGGCTCGAGGCGCGTGCAGTCGCAGCGAAGAGATCCTCCACGAGTTCCAGCCTTTCGCCCTTCCCATCCGGTGAAAGCAAAGACGACTGAAGGACATCGAGCTGCATGGTCATCGCCGTCAGGATGTTGTTGAAGTCGTGCGCGATGCCGCCGGCAAGGCGCCCAATGGCTTCCATCTTCTGGGCGTGGAGGAGCTGCGCGTAGAGTGCTTGCCTCGCCTCCTCCGCGTTCCGCGCCGCGGTCACGTCGCAAAGAACGCACACGATCCGCTGCTCATGTGCGGAGAGGACCTTGACTGAAAATACGCGTCCTTCAGTCGGACACTTGTATTCGACGCAGTCAGGTGTTCTGGACATCGCAACCCGCCAGCACTTCTCGATCCAGAGCCTCGCGATCTCGGGATCGAGCTCAGTCGCATGCATGCCGACGAGTTTCGACGTTGCGGGGTTCTTTCCGGGGCTCTTGAAGATGCGCTCGAATCCCGGGCTTGCCACATCGATCCTGAAGTCGTGGGTCGAAGGCTGCTCTGGTTCACCCACCAGGGTCAGGATCGCCACCCCTTCGCAGATTTGATCGAGCAGCATTCTATAGGCTTCTTGGGCATCGTGTTGGTCAGTGACATCTCGACCGAGCGCGAGGACGGTTCTCGTATCGCAAGCATCATCCACGGTCTCGGGCATGACTCGGAAGTGGAAGATCCTGCGTTCATCCCCGACCCATGTCGCAAGGTATTCATCGCGTGCTACGCGTCCCCGGCATGCGCGCTCGAGCATCGAGAGTCCAGGGACCTCGACCCCATCCGTTCTGGGCAACGGCGCAGAGGGGTCCCGCACAATCCGTGAGGGATCGCGGCCCAAGACGCGTTCGGCGTCATCCGAGACGAAGAGCTCGCGACCATCTTCGGCGAGGCGCATCACGACGTCCGGCAGATAGCCGTTCAGCCGTTGGCAGCCGTCGAGCGGAATTCGACGTTCGTCCTCCCGGAGAGCGCGGCGTATCGCGACACCAAGGCCATCGCACAGCTCTTCGAGCCGCGCGACAAGCGGCGCATCAAAGCCATCTTCGATGCGCTTGTTGATCTGGAGCAAGCCGATGGTCTTGCCGGCGACGCGAATCGGCATCAGTGCGAGCGACCGGTATCCCGCGTGAACGCATTCGTTCCGGGGACAAGTTCTGGGGTCAGCTTCCCGAGCGAGGTCGAGGAGACTTCTGGCATCATTGCAGCATACGCCACCAGCCGGCGTCGCGAGGGGATGACCGGAGTCGAGCCGACCCGCCAACACGAGTCCGCACGTGCAGGCCAGAGCGTTCGGTGGCGATAGGCCAAGGCTCCGCGGATGATCGTCCGCAGGCCGAGCGTTCAAGAGTGAATTCTCCTTACGGAGAAATTCTGAGGAGAAGCCATCAGAGAAGCGATATGGGAAGTCCGGTCCCTGCGCGAGACGCAGACCGACCGCATCGGCGAGCGTGTAGCGTCTGATGATGGCGAGCGTCTCGCGAACGGAAGTCCAGCCGTTCCCCGGGTGATCGAGACGGCCAACAGCCTCTCGGAACAGCGTGTCGCGGGACTCATGGCTGATCATCTACTTCTTGTTATATCCTCGGGTCGTTGTAGGTCTGAAAGCCCAGTTGCGAGAAAGACCAAGCCGCTTGAGGTTCGTGCCGTCACCGTTACCACAGCGTAGCTCGAAGCATCGAACAGTGGCCGCTCATAAACAGGACCGAAGAAAGTCGTCTTGCTCATCATCGCTCGAGCGCGCGTGGTCGCGCCGCCGAGCGCCAGAATCTCAGGAGGGTTTGCGGTCGCCCTCGTGCGGGACGACGAGCACCGGGGCGGTGGCCTCCGCGACGACGCGGCCCGCAGTCGACCCCAAGATCATCCGATGCCAAGCGTTGTGGCCGCTGCTCCCGATAACGATCAGATCGGGCTGAACCAATGCGGCCACCTCCAGGATGGCAAGCGACGCGGGCAACTTGCTCATGGCATCGACCTGAACATCGACGCCGTCAGCGCCGACTTCTCGCACGACAGCCCAGACCGCGTCGGCATGCTTGGCCTCGAGTTTCTGTCCGTCTGCCTCGGAGAAATACCGCGGGAAGACCTCGCCGTCCGGCACGTAAACGAGTGGATGTTCAAACAAGGAGACGACTCGAACCTGACCGCTGACGGCGCGTGCCATTTGCAGCGCCGAACGGACGACATCGGCCGAGACCAAAGACAAGTCGACGGCCGCCAGCACATTCTTCGCTGGGCGATACGCGCGTTCCGGACCTACGACATACGTCGGGCAGTGCGCTGCACGCACAACGGAGCTTGCGACACTTCCGAGCATCAAACGCCGAAAGCCCCCATAACCATGGGTCGAAACAAAGAGCAGATCGGCCGAGACAGCCTCCGCGGCCGAAACGATCTCGCGCGCCGGAATACCGACGCGAACCTCGGTTGTAATATCGAGCCCAGACAGCGAACGCGTCACCTCCGCCAAACGCGCTTCTGCGTTCCGCGCCGCTTCCTCGTGCGCCGCGAGAAGCTGCTCGGCCGTAATCGAATACGGAAACGTCGCCGCCGCCTGCCCAGAGCCCACCACATGTACAACATGAAGACGCTCTGCGCCCATGGTTCGAGCGAAGGAGACCGCATCCCGCACGCCCGCGTTGCCCAATTCTGAGAAGTCCGTCCCCACCGCCAGCGTCTTGATCGTCATTCCTATTGATTCCCTCAACCGAACGACGGAGACAAGGGGCGAAGACAAAGCCCAGAGACAAAGCCCAGAGACAAAGCCCAGAGACAAAGCCCAGAGACGAAGCGCAGGGACAAGGCACCCCGCGCCCGAGGCGAACTTTCGCCGGGGTGCGGAGTGCCTCCAGTGATTCACTGAATCTTGATCTCGACCGGTTTCGCCTTCGGCTCCTGAGACTTCGGGAGGTGTATGGTCAACATACCATCCTTGTAGGCCGCACCAACCTTGTCCTCCTTGACGCCCTCAGGAAGGCTGAAGCTCCGCATGAAGCTTCCGTACATGCGTTCGGTTCGATGGAACTTGGACCCTCGCTCCTCTTTTGCTTGTTGACGTTCGCCCTGGATGGTCAAAGTGCCGTCCTTGACCGTCAGCTTCACGTCGTCCTTCTTCACGCCCGGCAATTCAGCATGAATCAAGAACTCCTCTTGGGTTTCTTGGATGTCCACGCGCGGGGCCCAATCGGCCAGGGTCATCGAAGAGCCACCTCGCGATGACTCATCGAGGGCTCTGTTCCACCGCTCGAGTTCACGCCACGGATCCCAACGTGCTAGGAAACTCACTGCCCTATCCTCCTTTCGCCTTTCGGACCCTTCGAAAGAGCGCAAGCCACATGCCAGCGGAAGGCACCGCGTGCCCACGCCCGCCCACCTTTGCGCGGGTACGCCCTCGTAACATCACGGGCCGGCGAAGGTGTTCGTTGCGTGACCTCATACACGCATCCCTGTTGCCGCGCGCGATCATGAGTGCTAGCCCCAATCGAAGTAGGCGAAGAGGGCCCGGACGGATGGGCGGCCGAAAAGGAGACTGAATGCTCGAGATTCTCGTAGCCGACGATGAGCCCTCGATCCGGCTGACGGTATGTGATGCCCTGAGGGCACGAGGGAATCATGTGACTTCGGCCGCGAACGGCGCCGAAGCCTTGGCCGCACTTGGTCGGCAGACCTTCGATCTCGTCATCTCGGATATCCGCATGCCCAAGGCCGACGGCCTCGAGGTCCTGCGCGCGACCAAGCACCACATGCCAGACACTGAGGTCATTTTGATGACGGCCTACGCGGCCGTGTCTGATGCCGTCGCCGCCATGAGGGAGGGAGCAACCGACTATCTCATCAAGCCGGTCGAACTCGATGAACTTGTCTTGCGCGTCGACCGAATCGCCGAACGGCGCGCCCTCGAAGAGGAGCTGAAGGCGGCGCGCGCTGAGCTGGCCACGGTCGAGCGGCGCTCTCCGATCATCGGGAAGTCGCCCGCCATGACGCGCCTCCTCAAGATGATCGACACCATCGCCGAAAGCGACGCACCCGTCGTCATCAGCGGTGAAAGTGGCACCGGAAAGGAACTCGTTGCCCGGCGCATCCACCAGCTCTCCTCGCGGCGAGACAAGCCCTTCGTGGCCGTAAACTGCGCGGCCTTTCCGGAGACACTCCTCGAGGCCGAGCTCTTCGGACACGAGGCCGGCGCGTTCACGGGTGCCGTCAAGCGGCGCGCGGGGCGCTTCCAGGCCGCGGAAGGCGGAACCTTGCTGCTCGACGAGATCGCCGAGATCCCGCCCATGGCGCAAGCAAAGTTGCTGCGGGTGCTCCAGGAGGGCGCGGTCGAGCCGCTGGGCACGAACGAAGCCACGCAGACCAACGTCCGCCTCCTTGCGGCAACCCATCGCAACATCAAGGAGCGGATCCAGGACGGGCTTTTCCGAGAGGATCTCTATTACCGCATCAACGTCCTCGACGTCACCATTCCTCCACTTCGAGAGCGACGGGGTGACCTTCCGCTGCTCGTCGAATACTTCCTCCGGAAGTTCACGCCCGCGGGACGAGACATCCCGTCGCTTTCGCCTCAAGCATGGGCGGCGCTCTCGGAACATTCGTTCCCCGGGAACGTGCGAGAGCTCGAGCACGCGATCAACCGCGCGGTGGTCCTGTCCCGCGGGCAAGAAATCGGCGTCGAGGCCTTGCCCGACGACATCGCGGGAACGAACGGGATTGTTCGGCTCGACGGCGAACACAAGATCCGAACGCTCCAGGAGGCGACGAAAGAGTTCGAACGCGAGTATCTCGTTCGGGTCCTGAATGCTGCAGAAGGCAAGAAGAGCCGCGCCGCCGAATTCCTCGGGATCTCACGAAAGAACCTCTGGGAGAAGTTGAAGCAGCACGGTATTTCCGCAACTGTCGGAGATTGAGGGACCATGCAGCCTAACGAGAATCAGCCTGCCGAGAATCAGCCCGCCGGGCATCAGCCCACCGGGCATCAGCCTGCCGACAGTCCGTTTCCGACCGTCGACGCCGAACTGATCGCCAAGCTCGACCGACCCGCGCCGCGCTACACCAGCTACCCGACGGTCCCCGAGTGGACCGAGCGCTTCGGCGCCGCCGACTTGGAGGCCCGGCTCCAAGAGGCCGGTCAGCGCCCGACGTCGGAACCCTTGTCGCTCTACGTACACATTCCCTTTTGCGAAGAGCGATGTACCTTCTGTGGCTGCAACGTCGTCATCGCCAAAGATCGGGACCGCGCAGACCGCTACATCGATCACCTCGCGCTCGAGATGGCTCACGCCAAGGGTTTGCTCGACGCACGGGGAACGCTCTCGCAGCTCCATTTCGGCGGGGGGACCCCGACGTTCCTGACCGAAGCTCAGCTCGAACGGTTGATGGGCGTGATCCGAGATCTCTTCGATCTGCTCCCGGACGCAGAAGTCGCGATCGAAATCGACCCCTGTGTCACCTCGAAGGCCAAGCTCACCCAGCTTCGAACGCTCGGCTTCAATCGCGTGAGCATGGGCGTTCAGGACTTCGAGCCTTCGGTCCAAGCTCAAATTCACCGAGTGCAGACGCCCGAGGAAACCGAAGACCTTCTGATGCACGCCCGGGCATTGGGCTTCGGCGGCGTGAACTTCGATCTCATCTATGGGCTCCCGGGGCAAACATCCGACTCCTGGGGGCGCACGCTCGCCACCGTCGAGCGCATGCGTCCCGACCGCCTCGCGGTGTACTCGTTCGCCTACGTGCCGGAGGCTCGTCCTCACCAGAAACGCCTTCCCATCGCAAACATTCCGCTCGGAGCCGCAAAGCTGAATCTCTTCCGGCAGGCCTACGAGGCCTTCGTCGGTACCGGATATCAACACATTGGGATGGACCATTTCGCCCTGCCCAGCGACGAGTTGTCCCAGGCCCAGAATCAACGAACGCTCAACCGTAACTTCCAGGGCTACACGGTCAAAGCCGCGACCGATGTCATCGCTTTTGGGAGCTCCGCCATCAGCGATGTCGCGGGGGCCTATGCGCAGAACGTCGTCGCCCTCCCTCAATATTACGCGGCCGTCGCGGAAGGACGGTTCCCGGTCGACCGAGGCATCGCACTGTCGGACGACGACAAGCAAAGACGAGCCATCATCAAGTCGATCATGTGCAATATGTGGGTCGACCTCGACGACTACGGGGGCCGGGCGGCGTTCGAAGACGAGCTGAACGCGCTCAGGAGCCTCGAGGAAGACCGACTCGTCGAGGTGAACGGGAGCCAGCTCTCGGTGACCCCCTTGGGGCGCATCTTTGTAAGAAACGTCGCCGTCGTGTTCGACGCGTACGCGAAGAAATCAGGACAACACACATTCTCCCGTACCGTCTAGCCTTCGTCTCGCCTTCACGGGCGCGCGAGCACGAATCCAATTTCGCAGTTGAAACCAAGGTGGTAGAAAGAGCGAGCGAGATAGAATGAAACAGGGAAGGACCCGTGAGGCGTCCGCGCGAGGATAGGTCGTCATGAGCAGCCGTCTTTATGAGATCCTCGGTGTCGAGCGAAATGCGACGGAGGCTGAGATCAAGAAAGCCTACCGACGGCTCGCGAGAAAGTATCACCCCGACGTCAACCCCGGCGACAAAGCAGCAGAGGAGCGGTTCAAGGACGTGAGCGCCGCGTTCGAGGTCCTCTCGGACAAGAACAAACGCGCCATGTACGACGAATTCGGCGAGGACGCCGACAAGCTCGGATACGACCCCGAGCGCGCCGAAAAATACCGGGCGTGGAAGGCACAGTCAGAGGCCTCAGCTCGATACGCTGCGTCCAGCGGCGGCGGTGGACCAGGCTTTGGTTTCGGCGGATTTTCGCACGGGCGAGCAGGCGGACGCGGGAGCGCCCGGCAGAATTTCGAGGACCTCGGATTCGATCTCGGCGACATCTTCGGCGACGTCTTTCGCCAACAAGCCGAGATCCAGCGCCGCGGCGGAGATATCGGCGCGGAGATGCACGTCGACTTCATGGATGCCGCGCTCGGGGCCGAGCGCGAGATTCGCGTGTCGTCTCCGTCGCCCGCGCATATGCACGTCAAGATTCCGCCTGGCATTGATGACGGTCAGAAAATCCGCCTGCGCGGCAAAGGCATGCCTGGACGCAACAACGGCCCGGCGGGCGATCTGCTCATTACCGTCCACATCAAGCCTCATCCGTTTTTCCAGCGCGACGGACGTGATTTGCACCTCGAGATCCCGATCACGATCCAGGAAGCGATGTTTGGTGCCGACGTCGAGATCCCCACGCTCGACAAGCCTGTTCACGTGAAGATTCCCCCGGGAACACAGACCAAGGCGAAGCTCCGCCTCGCAGGCAAGGGCCTGCCCGCTGGCGCGAACAATGCGCAGACGGGTGATCTCTACGCAACGGTGGTCGTGCGAGTCCCGGACGCCAAGAAGGATCCGGAAACCGCTCGAAAGGCCGCCGAGGATCTCCAGTCGCTCTATGAGAAGAACCTCCGCGGCCACTTCTCTTCGGGGCAAGGTTAAAGACAAACAACGGCCGACTCAAAGCCACCAAATAAGAGGAACGACATCATGCTCAGCAAGATACTTCTCGCCACCGACTTCGGTCAGGGCTCGGATGGCGCAGTTGCGCATTGCCTCGCGCTCGCAGAGAAATTCAACGCGTCGGTGGTGATCCATCATGCGATCGAGACACTCGAGCTTGATGAAGACGAAGATGAGACGTTGGCTGCATTCTACGAATCGCTGCGTCTATCCGCCGAACAGAAGCTGCACGTCATGGTGGACCAATTTCGCGCGCGAGGCGTCACCGCGACGGCCCTCGTCACACTCGGTCGACGGTGGAGCGAGATCGTAGGCGCCGCCGACCGTGAGGCAGCGGAGCTCATCATCCTTGGATCGCAAGAGCCGGCCGCGTCCCCGCCCGGCCTCGTTGGCACGACAAGCCACAAGGTTTTCCTCACTGCCCATGTCCCCATCCTGGTGGCGCGACCTCTCCTTCGACGCTGAGCTCGCCCGAACCCAGCGGTAGACAGTTGTCCCTGGGAGAGACACCCGCCACCCAGGAAGACCCCGGTAAGTTTGACGAACGCACGGGCACAACACCTGCAGTCGAGAAAGCCGGGAACCGGGGGAAGTCACACATGAAATCACACGTCCTGCCCAGGAATGCGAGGGCCCAGCCGTCTGCGCGGGTTCTGTTGGTGCTGCTCAGTTCGCTGAGCATTCTCCCGACGTGCAGTCCGCGATCCAAAATCGATGAAGCCAGCCTCGGACATGCCGTTGCCCCCGACACGCCGCACACAGGCGCGACCGAGGGCGCGCTGGGTGGCGTCAATGCGGTCTGCAGCGACGACGCCGATTGTGTGAGCTCGCTCGTCTGCAATGGCAGCACCCAAAGATGCAGCTACCTTGGCGGCGTCAATGCGACTTGCGTGAGAGACTCCGAATGTTCGAGCTCACTCGTCTGCAACAGCAGCACCCAAAGATGCAGCTACCTTGGCGGCGTCAATGCGACTTGCGTGAGAGACTCCGAATGTTCCAGCTCGCTCGTCTGCAACAGCAGCACCCAAAGATGCAGCTACCTTGGCGGCGTCAATGCGACTTGCGTGAGAGACTCCGAATGTTCCAGCTCGCTCGTCTGCAACAACAGCACCCAAAGATGCAGCTATCTTGGCGGCGTCAACGCTGCGTGCGTGAGAGACGCTGAATGTTCCAGCTCGCTCGTCTGCAACGACAGCACCCAAAGATGCAGCTACCCGGGAGGCGTCAACGCCGCGTGCATGAGAGACTCTGAATGTTCCAGCTCACTCGTCTGCAACAACAGCACCCAAAGATGCAGCTACCCGGGAGGCGTCAACGCCGCGTGCGTGAGAGACTCTGAATGTTCCAGCTCGCTCGTCTGCAACAACAGTACCCAAAGATGCAGCTACCCGGGAGGCGTCAACGCCGCGTGCGCAAGGGACTCCGAATGTGCAGCATCACTGTACTGCAACCCGTCTACGAGCCGATGTACCTACGGGAGCAGCCCAGACGCCGGCGTTGACACGGGCATGGACGCCAGCATCCCGGACACCGACACCGGTTCCCAAGACGGCGACTCTGACGTAGATCCTGACGCGGGTTCAGACTTCGATGCCGACTTGGATGTCGACGCGGACCTCCCCGCGCCGGATGCCTCCGACGAGGCGCGCGATGCAGGCGACCTCGACACCGGCGCAGAATCACCCGACGCCGAGAGCGGCCCCAATGACGCCGATGCGGGCGACGACGGCCACGGAGACGAAGACGGAGGCGCAGGGGACGCAGGCGGGGACATCGACGCGGGCAACGGCAATGGTCCCGATGGAGGCACGAGCGAGCGCGACGCCAGCACCGGCGAGACCCCAGACAGTGGCGACCAAGGCAACCAACAGGTCGGCCTCCCGTGTGCGGTCGACGACGACTGCGGTGACTCACTCGTTTGCAACACATACCTCGGTCGCTGTTCGAACCCGGGTGGATTCAACGGTTTCTGCTCTCGAGATCGAGAGTGCACACCGCCTTTCGTCTGCAGTCTCTTCACCCATCGCTGCACGTTTGGCACGACAGGCGGCAGAGACTCCGGGCAAGGGGGCGCGGGCTCTCAGTGCGTCGCGGATCGCGACTGCCGTCAGGGGTTCGTGTGCAACACGGGCCTTGGGGGCCTCTGCGGACCTCATGCGGGTCATTTCGAGGCGTGCGGTCGAACCTCGGAGTGCATCGCCACGCTCGCCTGCGTTGAGGGCGCCTGCCAACTCGACTAAATTTAGGCGAACATCGGGAGCTCGAGCGAGAGGTGCCATGGGTTCGCCTCGCACATCGTCGACGCGCTGACCGGAGCATAGCCCGCTTCGTTCTTACAAAGACGCGGACATCATAGAAGCCGGACGACGGCTTCTTCCCGCATCATGTAGCGCTTCGTCCTCAGATCGTACACGGATGCGCAGAGCCATCGTTCGGCGTTGACACCAAACGAGATCTCGAGCCGGGGTCGCTTGTCGCTCGGCGGATGGGGGGGCTTCAGGTATCCCAACGTCGGATTCGCCTCGTTGAGCGGAACAATGAGCTTCGCTTTAGGCTCGACGCTCTTCGCGTTCTTTCCACCGATCTTGTGAAGACGTCCCTCCTTGTCCCACGAGAAGCGGCGCTCGACACCACGGTCTTCACCGATCTCGCAGATGACCAGCTTGAACATCGTCTCCGGCTCTCCGAGCGAGCACGTCGGCACAAGCTGACGCGTCCAGAAGTCGGGAGCGGTGGGAAAACGAGTACCATGCGGAATGATCACCGCATACTGCCGCTCGTGCGTCTGAAGATCGTGGGTGACGAAGGCGTAGTCGTGGACGATGAAATCGGACTGGTGGGAGGCATCGGCGGCGAGCGCGCATGCGCCGTAGGCAACCGCTTCGAACGGCTGCCACGCTCGTACGGCGTCGCGACCAAAGCGCGCCTCGAACATCGAGTAGACCTTTGGCAAGAGCGTCGAGCCCCCAACCATGAGGACATCCTCGACGTCCTTCTCCTCGACGCCATGCTTCTCGGCCTGGGCAAACACGCCGGCGACGCAGGCTTCGAGGGTCTCGTAAAGACCATGTTGCGTCAGCACCGAAACCACGTCATCGCGGGTGATACGAAGCGTCTTCGATTCGCCGCGGATGCGTTCCTCGAACCGAAAGAGATCATCGGGCGGCGTCGGGAGAAACGTCGCGCCGTCGCTGAAGAACACGGACTCCTTAACTCGGCAAGTCTCGGCGAGCATCATGCGGTACCAGAACGTGTTCTCGAGCGTCTCATCCGGCCCGAGCGGATACTCGAGGCGCTCACAGAAAGCGCGGAGCAGCCAGCGGTCCACGTCGTTGCCGCCAACCGATCGCCCTTCCTTGGCGATCACCTCGCATGCGCCTTGTTCAACCCCGCGTGCCGTCAATGCGACGAGGGCAACGTCGAGCGTCCCGCCTCCGAAATCCACGACAAGAGCCAAACGGCGCTGCTTCAGGCCGAGCCCGTATCCCAGCGCCGCCGCGACCGGCTCGTCGACGAACCGAACCCGCCGCACACCCAGCGACCGTAAGATCTCGGCGAGCTCCGCTCGGTAGGACTCGTAGGCGTCAACCGGGGTGGTCACGACCAAGTCGCGGATGCGCTCGCCCGTCGTGCGTCGAATCTCGGCCAGGAGTTCTCGAATGAACGTGCGCGCCACATCGCGGGCCGAGACCCCGAGCCGTCCCGCCCGCGCCAAAGTCCGAAGCGGCGCGCGCCCAAGATAAGGCTTCCACGTCGGAACGAAACTGGCACGTCGCTGGCCCTCGTTGTTCTCGAGCGCGGGTCGGCCAATATACGCAAGTCGCCCAACAAACATGCGTTGCTGAAGCGGACCCCAGCGGCCGAGACGCGACCAGACGTCGAGGTTCTCGAAGACCTGGGTCACCGAAGGCACGAGGAGCGGTGCTTCGAGGTGATCCAAAGCGCCGGGGTGACGACAGATTTCCGGCAGCTCGACGAGCCTCGGCCGCGACTCGACCTCATCCCATCTCGCCACGCCGGTGTTGGTCGTCCCAAGATCGATCGCCCACATCTTCCGCGCGCTCTCCTCGCCCCGTCTCACCCCGTCTCGCCGCCGAACGAACGAACCAACGAACGAACGAACGACTGTTCCTTGCCGCCCTCGAGCGCCCGAAAAGACTGACGACCCGAGGCGCAAGGATTCTACTTGAGCTCGCGCCGCGCGGGCATAGGGCAGAGAGAATCCTACGTGCCGCAGGTGCGCCGAGGTGTCGTCCGCCCCGGAACCCCACTCATCTTCCGCGCCAGCCGGGCGCATCGCTTCTCATGTGCCAAAGCGCCCTCGGCCACCCGCGACCGTTGGCCATGCTCAAGTGCCCGGTCATACTGTCGGAGCTTATGCTCGTACAGCTTCGCGAGCGCCAGGTGTACCTGCGAGGTAAGCAAGATCTCACCCTCGATCACCCTCAGCGCTGAAAGGAGGGCCTCACACGCCGAATCGACCTCTCCGCGCGCCGCACGGAGCCTCGCGCTCAAAAGCGCAGCCTCCGCGACAACGGTCGGCTCGGCGCTCCGCGAAAGTACACTGTCCGAAAACGCCAGGGACCGCGCGGTGTCCCGTGCGCGGGCCGCCAACTGCGCGATGCTCAGCTGATCGATGGGGTCCTGCGCTCGATGCGGCACGGCGAAATGATCCACCATCGTGCCCAGCATCGCGACCAAGGCCAAGAGATCATTTTGATTGTGTTCGAGGATCGGATCGAGTCGTGCCCCGACACCGTCGCGAAGATAGTTCCAATACAAGGACGGGATCTCGCAACCCTCGATGTCCCCGATCCGAGTTCGACCCAGCACCTGTGCTTCGATGTTCACGAGGCGGACACCGCCCAACCGGCGCCGGTAGATTCGGCGCGCGCAGTGCAGGAGGTCGAGGTGAGGACGAAACGTGGGCGGCGCAACACGATTGAGGACAAAGCGAGCCTGAAGCAACGGCCAATCGTACGCCTTGCCATTGTACGTGACCAAGGTGGAGGAGGGTTCGATGACCTCACATAGACAGTGCAAAAGGTCGGCCTCAGCGCTCGGACTATGAAGCAGCCACTGCCGAAGATGAAGGCGTTGATCACGGCGCCACAGGACCCCGACCAAGAACGGAATGGTGCCCGTCCCTCCCGAAAGGCCCGTCGTCTCGGTGTCCAAGAAGACCGCATCCGACATCGTGCGCCCCGCCATGGTCGGATCGAGCGCAATCTTCTCGAGCGCCGAAGGCGCCGCTGAAAAGGCACGATGGAGCGGCGCGTTTCCGTAGGATTCCGTGAGTTCGACGACGCGGTCGATCACCTCCAGGCCCACCGAGACACGCGTTCTCACACCAAGACATGACGCCGAGACCGGGGCCGAGAACACGGACCCGGCGCCAAAGGCAGAAGCCAACGCCGAGGAGGATAGAGATCCCGAGGACGATAGAGATCCCGACGACGATAGAGATCCCGACGACGATAGAGATCCCGAGGGCGATAGAGATCCCGAGGACGAACCTCGAGAAAGGCTCGGCATTCGGTGAAGCTTCGCCTTTAGGTCCATGCAGGCGCCTCATCCGACGACAAGCCGAGCAAGCCAAGCAGACGGAGGACGACGGGCTTGTGAGAGAACGATCGCGGGGAGCTCGGAGACATGGCGCCCCGTGGCCCGATGCACGCCGGACATCCGTCCTCACATCGACACCGCGCCACGAGCTGGCCCGCGCGGCGCAACAAAGTCCGCCGCTCCACGAAGAGCCTCGGTGCGAGCCCGATCCCGCCGGCTACGGTGTCGTAGATGTAAAGCGTGGGTTCGAAAGGACGCCCTACGCCCGGAATTTCGCTCGGCCGGCCGAGATCTTCTCCGATCGCGGGCTCGTCCACCAACGTGCGTCCGAGGTCCCTTGGATCGGTCATCAGTCCAATCGCTCCCATCATATGCAGCGCATGCCCGACGCCATTGAGCGCATCCATCACGACCGCTCTCGGCGCCTCGGTCCGCTCGAGTACATCCTCCGGGATCGTCAGCCAAAACGCCGTCGTCGGCTTCTGGATTTCCGGAAGCTGAACCTCGCCATAACCAATGTTCTCGTGCGTATGAAACTTGATCTTCTTGAAGCCGATCACCTTCTCGACCACGTTGACGACACCGAGACCCGCCATCAAGTAGACGCCATTCCCAAAATCGAGGCGGTCGTGCGCCTCTTCTTCGAGCACCGAGACGCGAACGTTGGTCAGCGCGGTCGTATAGTAGTCGGGCTCGACGCGACGAACGAACGCCTTGTGATTCTCGTAGTCGAGGCGCTCGACTTGGTACTGCCGTCCATCATGCTGATAGATCGCCTGCTCATGGAGCATCGTGTGCGTCGAGCGGAAATCCATCTCGGCGATCGTCTTCGTGAGCTCCACGTCGATGATCGCAAAATTGTCCCAGCCGACGTTGCGCAGTGACACCTGATTGGCTGGGTAGACATCGCCCGACCAATGATAGACCTGGCGCTCACCGCGTCCCTGCACCGCGTGAAGAACCTGGTGCTGCGCCAAAAACTCGAGCGCATCGTGGACCGAAGCCTCGGGGACGTTGCCGAAGGCCTCTCCTTCCTCGAAGGGGAGCTCGAACGCCGCACACTTGAGGTGCTGCACCAAGATCTCGACATTATCCGGATCGATGCGCGCCTGCTCTACCGGTGCGTCGAGGATCTCTTGCGGTGAGCCCGCGAAATACTGATCCAGCGCCTGACTCGAGGCCACGAACAACGCCAAGCTCTCTTCTTGGCGACGGCCGCTCCGACCAAAACGCTGCCAAAGCGCCGCCAGCGATCCCGGATAGCCGGCGCACACCACCGCATCGAGCGCACCGATATCGATGCCAAGCTCGAGCGCGTTGGTCGCCACGACACAGCGAACCTCGCCCGCCCTCAAGCCTTGCTCGATGCGGCGCCGCGTATCCGGGAGATAGCCACCCCGATAACCTTGAATCGATGCGTCATCGATGTACGCTTCGTCGAGCGCGTCACGAAGGTACTTCAGCATCACCTCGACCTGATTTCGCGATTGCCCAAAAACAAGGGTCGAAACGCCCGCGCGCACGAGATCGGCCGCCAACCCGACCGCGCTCTTCACATAGCTCGCCCGCATCCCGAGCGCCCGGTTCACAATCGGCGGATTGTACACCATGACCCGCCGCGGCCCGGTCGGCGCGCCGCTCTCATCGACCAACGCGACCTCTCGCCCCAGCAATCTCGAGGCATGCTCGGTGGGATTGCCGATCGTCGCCGACGACGTCAAAAAGATCGGGGCCGACCCGTGAAATTGCGCGACCCGGAGGAGCCGCCTCACCACATTCGCGAGATGCGAGCCAAAGATGCCCCGGTACATGTGAAGCTCGTCGATCACCACGAAATGCAGGTTCGCGAAGAATCGAGCCCACGCCGTGTGGTGCGGAAGAACGCCCGCATGGAGCATGTCCGGGTTCGTCAGAAGCACGCCGCTTCGGTGGCGGGCCGCACGTCGCGCGTCGGGCGGCGTATCGCCATCGTACGTAATCGCTGCGCCCTCGATGCCGGCGGCGTCCATCATCTCCCGCAGCGCCACCTCTTGATCGCGCGCCAAAGCCTTCGTGGGAAAGAGGAACAGCGCTCGCGCGTCCTTCATCTTCGACAATCGATCGAGGACCGGAAGGTTGTAGCAAAGGCTCTTACCCGAAGCGGTGGGCGTTGCTACGACCACATCACGCCCCGACACGGCGAAATCGAAGGCGACACGCTGATGCGTGTAGAGCTCTGTGATCCCTCGAGACGCAAGCGCTTGACGTACGCCCGGCAAAAGCCCCTCCGGCAAAGCCACCGTCTTCGCCGCCCGAGGGGGCAGCACCTGGTTGAGTGTGAAGCCATCGGAGCGCGTCTTCGATTCGGCCCAAGCCCCCACCACCGATCCGATGCCCTGCGGACGAGCCCATGGGGCCGATTGGCGCGCCAAAAAGAACTCGACCTCAGCCTCTCGCACAGCCGGCGACTGTACTGATGTTCAGAATCAGAAGCAAGCGCATCCAGGACGGCCGGGGCCCTAGAACAGTCCCTGAAGAACGCGCTCGTCGACCGCAGCCAGCCGCGCGCGAACGCGTCCTTGGAGCGCGTCAAACTCCGCCATCTTCGTAACCTCGAAGAGCATCCGCGCGGTATTCATCACGCGTGCGAGATACGTGAAAAGCTGTCCTTCTTCTTCCGCCAAACCGTGCCGCTGCACATAGTCGAGGAAGGTCAGGTCGTCGCTTTGCATCTCGGCCCATATGGCCTTGTTCGTCTTGCCGCCATGGAGCTCCGGATGAGGGAGCTTCTGACAAAACGCCTGGTGGATGAGCTCGATCGGCGTCAGCTCTCTCGGATGCTCGCGCCAGTACTCCGCCTCGGCATCTTCGAAGGTCGCGAGCGGATTGTCGCGGCGAAGAAGGCGCAGGCGCTCTCTGATCCACTCCTTGGCCTTCGCCAACGCCTTCCGATCATGTATGCGCTGAATCGCGTCATGGTCCACCAGGAATTCGACGAGCGGCCCCACAAGCTCGGGTTCGAGATTGTGCTCCGATAGGCAGTAGAACACGAACACGCCGTCGACGCCGCGAATCTGGCCGATCATGTGCCCCGTGAGTTGCCGGCCGTGCGCATCGAGCACGCCAAGTGCTTGCAGATTCCGCGTAATCATGGCCAGACGCCGATGGGCCTCGCGCTTCCGATCGCCCGGAAGAAGGAGATGATCGATGACCGTCAGGATGTCGAGCCGGCGCCCCTCGGCAAGCACGCTCGCCCCCACGCCGATGGGCCGGCCATCCTGGCTATTCAGGGTCGGGGTGACGAGCGCACCGTCGTCGCCGAAGTTCAGAAGGGTGCTGCTCCCAGAGGTCCCCGCGGATGAGGATCCGGGCGGCGCGCCCACAGCTTCAGGCACCGCTTCGTCTTGATCTTTGTCTTTGATCAGTGCCTGTCCGGGGAGTGTCTGTTCGCAGAGATCGGGAAGGCCGATGGCCAAAATCTGCTCGGGCGTGATCTGCGTACGGCTCACGAGACCGGCCGGCTGCCCTTCGACGAGCTTCTGAAAGGCCTCGTCGTCCCAGGTCACGTCGTTCTTCGCGCGCGCTTCGGACTTCGCGCGGGCGTAGTATTTCTTCTTGATCTTGGCCTCATCGACCAAGCCACCGCGCTTCTTCAGGTCACGAATCTCTTTCCGAAACTCCTGGACGACCTCATCGGGCGCCAGTGTGATCGCCACGCCTTCGGTATCGAATTGCGGTCGCCCGGCCCGCCCTGCCATCTGATGGTACTCGGCCGGAAACAAGAGGCGAGCCTTGCCACGCACAAACTTGCGAAGCGACGGAAAGACGACGCGCTTCGCCGGGAGGTTGATGCCGGCGGCGATCGTCTCGGTGGTCACGACGAACTTCAGCAGGCGGCTGACGGTCAGCGTCTCCACGAGACGCCGATAGGCCGGCAACACGCCCGCGTGATGAACCCCCACGCCGTGCTCGAGGAGTTTCTTCAGATCGGGCCCAAGCCCCGTCGGCAACAATACGGGGGCGGCGATCTCCGCAATCTGGCGTTGCTCCTCCTCCGTCGTGAATCGCGGACAGCTCCGAAGAAGACGGGCCCGCTCGAAGCTCTGCGCCCGACTGAAGTTGAAGATGATCGCGGGATACTCGCCTTTGGCGAACAGATCCTTGACCACTTCGATCAGGTAATCCTCACGAAACTGATGAAAGAGGGGGACGGTTCGCTGCGTGGACTGCACGAGCTTCATATCGACGCCGCGCGTCAGATAGACCCACTGACAAAACTGCTGGGCAAAGCCGACCGTCGCCGACAAGATCACGAGCTGACTCCGGGGATGGAGTCCGATGATGGACTGCTCCCAGACGTACCCTCGCTCCGGATCGTTGAAGTAGTGCCCCTCGTCCATGATGACGATGTCGGCGGGCGCGACGTTCTGATCGCCATAGATTCGATTCCAAAGAATCTCGGCCACCAAAACCTGCACTGGGGCCTCGGGATTGACTTTGTAGTCTCCGGTCGCGAACCCGACCTTGTCTTCGCCGAAGTCATCGCAGAGTTCGCGATACTTCTCCTCCGTGAGCGCCCGAAGCGGCGTCGTGTAGATGGCGGTCTGATTCAAGCCGAGCGCACGGCTGATCCCGGCTTTCGCGATCAGCGTCTTACCGGTTCCCGTCGGAACGGTGACAAGGACGCTGTCCCCAGCAAAGATCCGTCCGACGGCTTCTTCTTGTACCGGATACGGTTCGAGCCCGGGTTCCAAGAAGAATTTCTCGTAAAAGGCGAGCTCGATGTCAGCAAGCGACCCCATGAACCGTTATCCGTTCCGAAGCACAAACACGCCATGGAGCTCTTCCTTCGCTGGGATGAACGCCGAACGGCTCGCGCGCATTGCCGTTCTCCCATGCGAGCACCGACCGCACAAGGCTGGAATCGCCCCCAGTCGCGCCAACTCGTGCCTACCGGCGCCAAACGCGCTCGGCGTCCCTTCTCGTTGGACCTCTGTTCGATCCCTGTTCTAGGCTGCGTCGGGTGAACAGACGCCGTCCGTCCGTCGAGACCCATCCCGGCCATCCGGATCGGCTTTCCGATGGGGCCACCCCATCCGCGCCGAATTCGTCCCCAGAGCTCAGCCCAAGACCAAGCCAGACGACGCCCGTCATCCTAGCCTCCGAGCTCTCGGCCGAGCGCCCAGCCGCGGCAACCGCGGGCGGCGTCGACCTGGTTCTCTTCAAAGGCGACTTCGGCGTGCGCGCCTACGACGCACATTGCCCGCACCGCGGGACGCTCCTCTCCGAAGGTCATATCGACGGCTCAGAGATCGTCTGCCGCGCCCACGGCTATCGCTTCGCGACTGACACCGGCGTTCGATGCCATCCCCTGAGCAAGCATCAAGGGCCGACGGCGGACGAGAACCTTCGGCCGGTCTCCTGCACGATCGAGGGTGCCCAGGTCTGCGTCGCACTCGACGCGCGCCCATCCCGCTCCACCCTCCCATCGGGCACCCAACCCACCCCCCCATCAGGCGACCAAGCGCTCGACGACGCACGTGCGCATCTTGGATCCAAAGCTCACCCAATCGCTGCACCCCGGTCCTTGGCCGAGCTCCCGAGCCCTCCCCACTGGCCGCTCATCGGCAATATCCCAGACCTCGAGGCCACTCGGTTTCACGCGATCCTCGAACGATGGGCCGACGAGTTTGGTGACATGTACACGTATCGCTTCGGACCCAAACGCGCACTCGTCATCTCGGGCGCCGACGCGATCGAGACCGTCCTTCGGGCAAGGCCAACAACCTACCGAAGAGTCAGCCGCATCGAATCGATCTTCCGAGACCTCGGGGTCCTCGGCGTTTTCTCCGCCGAAGGCGAGTCGTGGCGTGCCCAACGGCGGCTCTCCATGGAAGCGCTCAGCCAGAAGAACCTCCACGCCTTCTACCCGACGCTCGAACGTGTGGCTGCGCGTCTGCTCGACCGTTGGCTCGCCAAAGAGAACGCTTTCGGCAGAGCGCCCCCCACGCGCCACGACGATGAAGGAAACGATTCGAACGATTCGAACGATTCGAACGCTTGGAACGATTCGAACGCTTGGAACGATTGGAGTTTAACTCCCGAAGGCAAACGCTCGAGCACGCCCCAGCCGCATGCGGCCGCGCCAACGCCAACCCCCTTTGTGGGTGCGACGCCGGTGGTCCATCCACGCCGAATACAGATCGCCACCGACCTCACCGACGATCTTACGCGGTTCACGGTCGACGTAACGACAAGTCTCGCGTTCTCCGTCGACATGAACACGCTGGAACAGGGTGACGACGTCATCCAGCAACACCTGCAGCTCATCTTCCCCGCCATTTCTCGGCGTCTCGTGACCCCAATCCCCTACTGGCGCTATATCAAGACACCGAAGGACCGCGCCCTCGACGCGGCCCTGGTCGAAGTCCGACGGGTCCTCGACCGCCTGATTGCTTCCGCTCAAGAGAGCCTCGCCAGACGAGGCACCGACGCGCACGAGCCACCGAAGAATTTCTTGGAAGCGATGTTGCTTGCCCGAGACGAAAACGGTGAACCCTTCACGAGCGACATCATCTTCGGCAACACGTTGACGATGCTGTTGGCGGGCGAGGATACGACGGCCCATACGTTGGCGTGGATAGTCCACCTCGTTTGCGACCAGGCGACCGTGGTTGAGCGACTGCAGGCTGAAGTCGATGAAGTCATGGGTGACGCGCGCATCCCAACGCTCCCCATGCTGAAGCAGCTTCGCTACGTCGATGCGGTCGCGCAGGAGGCGATGCGGCTTCGACCCGTCGCGCCCTTGATGCTCCATGAGGCGCTTGAAGAGACCACCATCAACGGCGTGAAAGTCCCGAAGGGAACGACGATCGCCACGCTCCTTCGTCGCCCGTCCCTCGACCGAAACAACTTCGCGCTGCCCGAGATCTTCGCCCCTGAACGCTGGCTCGGCGAGGGTCCGGCCAAGACGGCACACGACCCGAACGTCCACTTCCCGTTTGGTTCGGGCCCCCGCATCTGCCCTGGCCGTTCTCTCGCTCTGCTGGAGATCCACCTCATCACGGCCATGCTTTTTCGGAATTTCAACGTCGAACGCCTCGGCGACGCGACGCGCGTTCGCGAGCACTTCGCGTTCACGATGATGCCACGGAGTCTCGAGATTGCGCTCCACTCGCGCCGGACGCGCGCCGAAGCGCTTTGAGGATCGCGGCCGGGGTCATGAGCACTGCGGCGTCGGCCTTCGGCTCCCGCCAAACGACGAACTCAACCAGCGCGAGAGCGCTGAGAAAGCAGTCGGGATCGCCGGGGATGTCGCCGACGACCAGACCACATTCGTTCGCGGGAATTATCACCCCAACCGCTTCGCAACCTTGCCGCCGCCGCGGTCGGACTCATGACGGGTCGGACTCATGGCGGTCGGACTCATCGCGGTCGGACTCTTTACGGTCGGACTCTTTACGGTCGGACGCATCTCGGTCGTGCCCATCGCGGTCGTGCCCACGGCCATCGGTCCCCCGTCGGATCACGTCGCGCCCGAAACGCGCCCTCAGCGCATCGACCGTCTTGTCGAGGTCGGCCTGCTTGCGCCGCGCATCTTGCCCGAAGAGCTGCCCCTGGAGAGGGTCCGACGCGCCGACAAGATCGAACGCCGTCAACCCCACGAGCCTCAGCGGCTCGGACCAGTCGAACTCAGGAAGTATTCCAAGCGCGGCCTTGTACAGAGGGTCGGCGGAATCGGTCGGGACATCCAGCCTTCGTTGTCGTGTCATGAGTCGAAAGCTCGCGGTCTTCAGCTTGACACGCACGCCGCTGGCCAAGAACTTGCCCGCACGGAGCCGTTCCGCGACTCGATCGGCCGCGCCGAGAAGCCATGGCTTCGCGGCGTCAGGGCCGCGGATGTCACGCGCCAGGGTATCTTCATGGCCAACGCTCTGTCGCGTCCGCGAAGAGACGACCGGACGCGGGTCTTCGCCCTTGGCCAGAGCGTGAATGTGTGTGCCCAGATGCCCAAACGTTCGCTCGAGCCAGACGCGATCGGCCTCACGAACATCACGAATCGTTCGTAAACCGAGTCGCTCGAGGCGCGGCGCGGCTTTCCGTCCAACGCCCCAAAGTCGCGCGATCGGCAGTGGATCCAAGAACGCCAAAACAGAGTCCGGCGGCACGACCAAGAGACCATCCGGCTTTCCGAGGTCGCTTGCGACCTTCGCCACATACTTCGTTGCCGAGACCCCCACCGACACCGCGAGATCCGTCGCCTCGCGAACCCCCTGTTTGATGCGGCGCGCCATCGCCTCGGGCTCACCAAACAGTCGCTCAGCGCCGGTCATGTCGATGAACGCCTCGTCGAGGCTGAGCGGCTCGACATCGGGCGAGAACGATCGAAAGACCTCCATGATGCGGCGTGAAACTTCTTCATATTGCTCGAACCGCGGGATCACGACGATCGCCTCCGGGCAACGTCGACGCGCTTCGGCCATCGGCATCGCGCTTCCGACCCCGAATCGTCGCGCTTCATAGCTGGCGGTGCTCACGACGCTGCGCGGCCCGGGATGCCCGACGACCACGGGACGTCCGCGAAGCGAAGGATCGTCTCGCTGCTCGACCGCCGCATAGAACGCGTCCATGTCTGCGTGGACAATAATCCGCGGCCACATGCTTGCCATCGCAACCCTGTGACCACTACGCCACATCTGGGCGCCCCAGCGAAAGTGAGAACGCGTCCACGTCGCCAAGTTACGTTCGACGGCCTCGGCGAAGAACGCGGGCCAACCGGGTTGTTTCTCGGGGGGAGGTCGGATCCGAGGCGGAGATCGCCCGACGATGAAGCTGGGTATGATGTCCCCGCATGTCCTCCGATGGGCGGTCGGAGAATAGGCAGGAGAAAGCTATGAGAACTTCGTCTCTTCGTCGGCGCGCGCTGACCCATCTCGCGCTCGGCACCTTCGTGGTCTCGGGCGCATGCGGAAGCCCAGACGCGGGTCGTGTGTGGGCGACGCACGAAGATGCGGTCACGAGCCGTCCGCCACTCGGCCAGCACGATGGGGTCATGAACACCGGAGGGACCACATGGCGAACGTGGGGTTGGGCTTTTGATCCTGACGAACCGTCGGCCTCTCTATGGGTCCACATCTACGCCGATGCACCAGCCGGACAAGGCGGTCAGTTTCTGGCGGCGGTCATGGCGGACGTGCCGCGTCCCGATGTGAACGAGGTCTACGGCATCGAAGGCGCACACGGGTTCGATTGGATCATCCCCGCGTCCCTCATCCAAGACGGACGAGAACACGCGCTCTACGCCTATGCCATCGACCCGAGAGGCGGGGAGAATCCTGCGCTCGGCGCCACGCCGCGGTGGCTCGCGACCACGAGGGGCCCGCCGCTCGGGTCGACCTACGGCGAGCTCCAAGAAGACGTGCCGATCTCTTCCTCCACGGTCTTGCTCTCGAGCGCGATCGATCTCGACCGTAGACAGACGGTGCTGGTCGCCTCCGACGGGCGTTTCTTTCCGATGGGTCCAAGCTACGCGCGCATGTTCATCCGCGTCGACGGCACACAAGTGAGTAATGACGGAGCCATCGATTGGCGCGGGTCACTCGGGCCGGTTCAGCACGCGTACAACCTGATCGGCGGCGCAACACTCGACGCCGGGCGACATGTGGTCGAGTTGGTCGCTGAGAACAGCCTAGGCAAGAGCGGATTCGTCGTCGGCCGGGCTTCGAATCTGTCCGTGATGGTTCAGCCGGCACGCGAGATCGCCGTCGCCCAGACCGCGCAGGACTCCGACGTTTTCAACTTCAATACGAAGTATCTCACCGCGGGCGCGCCCGCGCCGCACACGCCGATCCTGAGCCATATCATCGACGTCGCGGCCGACGAACCGGTCGTCGCCCTCGCGTCCACCAACGCCTACGCCGCCGGCAGCTACGGCGACGCCATGATGGGCATCTACGTCGACGGTACCCACGCCGGAAACGCGCAGTCTCAGTGGAGCGTGACCGACCTATGGAAAGGCGCCGAGCTCCGATCACCCATGTTCAGTCACGCGTACTTCACGACGCTAAGGGCCGGGCAACGCACTTTCTCTTTCGATGCGTCCGAGTTCCCATGGGGCGGCTACGCGAACTGGACGGAGGACAGCGTGGTCTACCGCGTCGGCGCACGGACCCAGTTTGTCGTCCTGCGGGGCGGCTTTCGGGTCTCGGGCTCAGCCCCCACCGCCTGGGCCATCGACGATTGGTGGGCGCGTATCGGCATCGGGAGCAACACGGGCAACGCCCCAAACGCGGACGAGCCGGTCCTATTGGCGGAAGGTCGATTCACGATACCCGCCGATCATAACGGCACGGTGATGTTCCTCGGAAAGACGAGAGTCCAAGGCGATGGTGGCAACGAAGCCATCGGTCGATTCCACGCGAGCCTCTTTCTGCACATCGACGGCACGCACCGCGGCTCGGTCGGTGTTCAAGGTTTTGCCGAAGGTCAATCGATCAGTCAGCGGTCTATCTCTGCGAGCTATCTGGCGACCAACCAGGACGCCCTTGCACCCGGTGACCACGTCGTCCAGCTCTACGGGCAGATTGCGACACTCGGCGCAAAAGTTCCTTGGTCGTTCATGCACAAAGACCTCAATCTGATCTGGTTCGACTGAACCGCCATGACTGACGAAAAGCAGGAGCTCATCAAAAAGCTCGAAGCCCTTCACAGTTTTCCCTGTGACTATCCGTTCAAGCTCATCACCCTCAATGCGCCGGAGGTCCTCCCCGCCGCGCTGCGCGAGATCTCGATGGTCCTTCCTGATCTCGAGGTTGAGCCCACCGTAACGAGGCGAGAATCTGAACGCGGCAAGCATCAATCGATCACGATCACGATCATGATCCCAAGCGCGCACATCGTCGTTCAGCTGTACGAGCGATTTCGCACGCTCGATGGGCTTCACATGCTGCTGTAGACCTGCTCTAGAAGACCCCGTGGCCGTCTTGTTTCGCCAGGTTCACCGAGGTCAGACCGTCGAGGTTCGAAGCGCGGGCCAGACCCGACGGCTCTACGTCGACGGCGTTCTTCACACACAACATCGCCCCAACGCGGGGTTGTCGGGGGGCGTCTGGGATCAGCTCGCGCTCTCCGGCCTCCTCGCACCCCCAAGAAGCATTCGGCGAGTGCTGGTGTTGGGCCTTGGCGGCGGGGCCGTCATCCCGATCCTCGAGCGCTTCATCAAGCCCGAAGAGATCGTCGCCATCGAGCTCGACCCGCTACGGCCCAAGCTCGCGCGCCGGTTTTTCGGGCTTCGCACATCGCACCGACTCCGCATCATCGAAGGCGATGCCGTCGCTTGGGTCCGAGCCCAAGCCCAAGCCCAAGCCCGAGCCGGAGCTCAAGCCCGAGCCCATGGAAGCCAACGCTTTCAGATGATCATCGACGACATCTCGACCGAGAATGGCGGTCTCCCCGTGCGCGCCGTTCGCGCGGACGCCGCATGGATTCGTTCCCTCAGCGCGCTCCTCGACGAACAGGGCATCTTGACGCTCAACGCGTTCTCGCGAGCAGAACTGTCCGCCTGCCCTTTGTTTCGCCGCCGCGCCCAGCGGAGTCGGCAGTTCCCGGCCGTATACCGGCTCGAGGATGCGCGCTTCGAGAACGCCATCGGCGTGGCTTCGAGCTGGCCTCGAACACCCAATGCTTTCTGGCGGCGGGTTCGCGACACCGTCGGATCGCCCCTCAGCTTCCGGATCACCCGTCTTCGCTGAAAGCTGTGCTCGCCGGCACCCTGCCCGCCGTGCTATCGATCGAGGCTGCTCATGTCCATGTCGAGTGAAGCCAATTCCGACCTGTATTTTCGGCAAGTTCCCGTCGGTCCGATGGCAAACTTCGCTTACCTCATCGGCAGTCGAACGACGCGCGATTGCGTGATCGTCGACCCCGCGTGGGAAGTCCCGAAGCTCCTCGAGCTCGCTCGTGCCGACGACATGACGGTCACGGGAGCCCTTGTGACGCACTATCATCCCGACCACGTCGGCGGCGGCATGTTCGGCTTCGAGGTCCCAGGCGGCGTAACTGAGCTCCTGACGCACGCGAACGCCAAAATCCACGTCAACAAGCATGAAGCCGATGGCCTCAAGCAAGTGACAGGCGTGGGTGAGACTGACCTCGTTCGCCACGACGGCGGAGACATCATCACGCTCGGAGAAGTCGCGATCGAGCTCATCCACACGCCCGGGCACACGCCAGGGAGCCAGTGCTTCTTGGTTCGTGAACGACTTGTCGCCGGCGATACGCTCTTCGTGGACGGCTGCGGGCGCGTAGATTTGCCCGGAGCCGACCCGGAGGCCATGTTCCGAACCCTCAGCGACACGTTGGGCAAGCTCGTCGATGATGTGACCCTATTTCCGGGCCATGATTATGGGTCGAAGCCCACGAGCACGATGCGAGAACAGCGAAAGACGAACATGTACCTGAAGATCCGGTCACTCAGCGATTGGATGCGTCTCATGGGGGCATAGGCGCACAGGCGCACAGGAAAGCGAAACGAAGAGGGCAACAAGTGGGCAACAAGCAGCCCCGGCCAGCCGATACGGAGGGCCCATGGACGTTCGTGCGCCCGGGCAAATGCCCCAACCGGCCTTCGGTCGCGACCTTCAGCCCGCGACCTCCCGACGGCCAGGTCCCGATACTCAACCCAGCCTCGGGCCCGTGACGAGCGCGCGTGCGGACGCCAAGGCCAACGCGCGGGCCACGGGCGCGAAGGCGATAGCCAAGCAAGGAGCCAAAGACTCGCTCGGCGCAAAGATCTCGAGAGGGCTGGGGTTCGACCGAGCGACACTTAGCCTCGGCCACGAGACGTTCTTCGGCCTCGCAACGACGGCCGGGTTGTTTGCGCGGCAACGCGTGAACTTCTCGGGAAGCAACTCCGGCCGAGTGCCCGTATCCGTGGCCGCCGATTGCGCCCTCAACGTTCAGCTCTGGGCCCTTCCTGGGGGCGGATTCGGGTACATGTACGGGACCGACCACGCGCTCGATGGTGCCTTCGTCGACCTCCAGATGGGCCCCGTTGTGGTCCTCCGCCATCCTGACTACGGCGATTGTGCGGGTTTTTTCCTCCCCGGCTTCGGCGGCATACTGCTGGGGCGCGAAATCGCGGCGTTCGGGGCAACCGTTCCTATTTTCGGGCTCGCCGTCCAAGACGGCGGATACTTCTTCCTTCGTCACCCTGCCCTCCGGTACGTCACGACCCCGATCGCTGCGACCATGCGATGGGCAGGCGGCATACCGTTGGTCGAGCGCCGCGTCTGTGAGCCCGTCCGACGACACGTGGCCGAGCTCAAGCAATTCACCGAGCCCATGCGCAAGAAGGAAGAAGCGCTGTTCAAGCGCGGGGCCGAGGCGCTCGACCGTGTCGCCGCGCGGATCAAGACAAGGCACCCACCGAAGAAGACCTTCGAGGCGAAGGCCGCCGCGACTACGACGAGCGCTGAAACGGAACGAGCCGAGCAAGCCCCGCCAACTCGAGGAACAACTGCTCTGCGATCATCTGCGCGTTGAAATTGAACGGAAGCTCGAGTTGCCGTCGGGCTTCGCGAACCGAATTGGCCCTCGCCAATATGCTTTCCAGCCCGCGGGTCTCCGCAAGTGCTCGAATCTCGTCCTTGAGGTCTGCGTTCTCGAGCGGGAGATCGGCCCCTGACGCCTCGACGATCTGATCGTGGAGCCACACGCCGAACGTATCGAGCCACTCGATCATGGCCGCGCGATCGCCGCTGATCTCCTGCGCCCAGTCGAGGGCAATGCCCGCGACGTTCGAGACGCACGCATCAACCGCCCGATCGGCCTCGACGACCTTCGCCCGAACCGTCTTGAGATGAGCCACGTCGAGATCGAAGGCACGTCCAAGCGAGCCGCCCGACATGACCGCCGCCAGGCGCGCATCGTCCGAGGGCACGTCGAGGCGTTCAGCAACCCACGTCGCGATCGCGGTCGTCTCGATGGCCCCAAACGGAACGCGCTGGCAACGCGAGATGACCGTCGGCAGGAGCGCACCCAAGCGAGCGGTCGTCATGATGATGTAGGCCGTCCCCGGCGGCTCCTCGAGCGTCTTGAGGAGCGCGTTCTGCGCCTCAACCGTCACCTTGTGCGCGTCCTCGATGACCAGAATCTTTGCTCGCCCCTCGAATGGCCGAAAGCGAAGCTGGCGTTCGGCTTCCCGAATGGCATCGATCTTGATGCTGCGATCGCTGTTCGCGATCACGTGATAGTCCGCGTGGTTCGCGGCATCCATCTTGATGCACGCGCCGCAAACACCACACCCGTCTCCATCCAACAGCGTGCCCTCGCAAAGCAGCGCGCGCGCGAACAGTCGCGCGGCGGTGGCCTTCCCGACCCCCTCCGGCCCAACGAAGAGCAGCGCATGCGGAACACGCTCCGCCGAGATGAGCGCGCGAAGCCGTTCCGTCGCCCGCTCCTGTCCGATCAGCTCGCGCAAGCCTCGCATCACGTCTCGCTTTTCATGTTCGCCGCCTCCGTGTCCAGCGTCGCCTCGTGCCCATGGCCCTCGGGCCAGCCGTGGAACACCAAAGAGGCAACCCATGCCGACCGCAGCAGCCCGCGAACCACGGCCCCAAGCTGCTGCCAGGCAAGACCAAGAGCCCAAAGCGCCCAACCGGAACGCCCGATTCGGACATCGACCCAGGCCCAGGCGACGACCAGCCCCAAGAGGAGGCAAGGATAGGGCAGGTAGAGGACCAGTGTTCGTATGGGCGAGGTCCACGCGAACGCAAGGCCATGACGAAACACGCGCCAGAGCCGCACATCTGGCTTTCGAACACGCTGAATTTTCATCGCGTCGATCGCCGCGAGCGTAAGCGCAGCGATCGTCGCCACGAGCAGCACCGAAGACACGCGAAGCGCCATCCCCACCCCGTCCGAAAGGGCGTCCTCGGCCCAGGAATCCGCCGCGCGCAAAATAACAACCCCAGGAAGCATCACGACCAAGCCGAAGAAAGGAATGCTCAAGCCCAAGAGTCGCAAGAGTCGAGGAAGCGCCCGGCCGCCTTCCGCAAAGAAAAACCGCGCCGACGGACGGGGCGCGCCCGCCGTCGCGATCAGACCCCCAGTCAAGAACGTCGACGTCGCGACGAACACGAGCCCGGCGCCGGCAAGCGTGACAAGCCAGGTATGAAACCCGAGCGCTTGTGTCTTGAACAACTCGGCCACGAGGACCACATCGATCGAACGCGCGAAGCGCGCGGCCTCGACGGAGCGGCCGAAAAGATCGTCGGCAAGCCAGCCTGCCCCAAAGGCCCAGGGCAGGACCAGGATCGCCTGAACCACGACCACCCAGATCGCAGGCCCGGGCGAAGAGAGCGTCCACCCGAGCCCGGCCGCGAGCGACTCGGCCGCGGACGGCCCCACCGTGCCCTTGTCCGCCGGCCTCAAAAGAGCACCCCGATCAGCGAGGCGAAAACCTGCAGCACGGCGAGCACGTGCGTGCCCACGGCTGCGCCCGCCCGCCACTCACGCTCGGTTGTCTGGCCATCATTCACTCGGCGCACATCGAGCTTCGAGAGCGAGGCTTCGGCCATGCGCGCCGAAGTCGCGGCCGACGAACTCGTCAAAGTGACCCGGTGCCAACGATACCGGCCATCCCAGGTCACGCTTTGGCGCGAACCGTCCTCGAACGCCACATCCACGGACACGGCCTGGGCAATGTTCCCCCGACGCTCGATCACGAAACTCGTATCGAAAAGAGACACCCGAGAAGAAGAAGAAGAAGAAGAAGAAGAAGAAAAGGAAGAAGCTGCGGGGGGCCGAGTTGCCCGCCGTCGGGTCGTCAGATCGTCGATCGCATAGTCCACGAAGCCAGGAGACCGGACCGCGTTCGCAAAAAAGGCATCGAGCGACTGGCCCGAGACCTCTTCCAACGCGTGCTGGAAATCGTGAGTGCTCGGATGTCGATACCGCCATCTCAGATGATAGAGGCGCATGGCGCGTGCAAAGACGTCATCGCCGAGCACCCGCTCGAGCTCGCTGAGCACGAGCGCCGCGCGGAAGTAAACGTTGGCGGTATAGGATCGGGCATCGCGATACAACCACGCCGGTCGAAGGACGGCATCGGTGTCCGGCGCCCAAAGCGCCATGACTCGAAACTTATCTTCCTCCGAGAGCCGAAGGCCGCCAAACCACGGTTCGAGTGGCACGCCGCCAATCTTTGGAACCCAGGCAAAGGCGCCGTAAGTCTCCGCCAAGACCTTGGCTGTCGAGAAGGTGGTGAAGCCTTCATCGAGCCATGGTTCTTCAAACTCGTTCGAGCCGACCAAGCCGTACCAATACTGGTGTCCAAACTCATGGACGGTGACCGACTCCGGTTGGCCGACGCCCGGAAGCGCCGGCCAGGTGACACCTCCCGTGATCAGGGTGGGATACTCCATCCCCATGGCCGCGCGCGCTGCGCTCGGCCCATCGACGATCGTCAGCGTGGGATACGGATATGCGCCGTACCACAGCCCGAACCATTGAATCGCCGCTCGAGCCGCGTCGAGATAGCGGTCGGCATAGGCTCGGTGCTCCGGTTGGATGAGAAGCTTGATCTTCACCGGGCTCAGCCCGAGGTCTTCCGGCGAGAGTCCGAGAACCTGCGCCACATGGGCGCGCTTCGTCGCATCGACATCGCGTGTCGGATCGAAATCATCATCGATCGCGAGGCACCGTCGATCGGCCACCCATGCGAAATCATGAACTCGAGCTTGCTCATGAACGTAGGTGACCATGCCATCCGAGTGCTCGCGAACAGCGATCCGCGCCCCTGTCGCGCCCACCTGATAGTCATCGGGCACGGTGATCGCCACGCGATAGTGACCATAGTCCGAGAAGAACTCGCTGTTTGCGTGGTACTGATGGCAGTTCCAGCGTGGCTCCAAGCCCTCGGTCAACGGCCCCGCGGCTGACACCGCCGGGCCATCCGTCATCCTCGGTGAACCAGACGCATCGGCCACGTCGAGCACGCCGAGCTTGGGGAACCACTGCGCGACCATATAGAAGTCGCCCACATACCCCGCGCGCGCAAAAAGCTTCGGCAGCTTGGACACGAAAGACATGGAGACGTCCACCGCTTGTCCTGGCGCAACCGAAAAGGGCAGCGGTGTCTTCATCACGGTTCGATCCTCGTCGTTGCCATCATCCGGTGCTTCAAAGGTCCGTGCCGGCAGCAGATCGAATCCGTTCGTCAGATCGAGCTTCGCCGCACTCGCCCCGTCGACAAGGCGAGCCGAGAGTGCAGTCACCTCCACCGATCCCGGTGCTCGCGGATCGAACCGCACCCCTCGCCTCGTCATACCTTTCGACTCGATCATGAACGTGGACCGCTCATTTCGAAACGCGTTGAGATAGAGATGCCACCAGAGTTCGCGCACGGGGACGCGACCACGGTTCGTCCAACGAACCACGCCCCGGCCACGCACCGTCGCCGAGTCGGGTTCGAGCAACGCTTCGAGATCATAGGACAGCGTCTCCTCGTAGTTCGCCGCCCCCGAAAGCGTGAGTGGGCCCCGGAGCTCGGCGAGACTCAACGGAGGTTCGAATGTCGGCCGAAGCTCGACCGTGGCGCGAGATGAAGGCGTCTCCCCCATCTCGGCTTGGGCGACCGTCAAGAGCACCAGGGCCGCGATCATGTTCGCAGAGGTCTAGGTGTCCGCGGCCTCGCGTGTCAACACGTGAGCCAACGTGTTGGCCGTGCTTGCTCGCACGTACGCCTTCCCGCACGTCGTCCAGAATGTTCCGCGGCGGACGCGTCGTGCGCCCGGCGCTCAACTAACGCGAAAGCTTCTGAAGTGTGGCCTCGATTCGAGCGCGATTCTTCGTCTTTGGATCGAGCTCTAGACATCGCCTCAGATCTTGAGCCGCTTCCGCGCGTCGACCCATGCGAACGTAGAGCGAGCCGCGACGAAGAAAAACCGCGGCGTCGGTTGGCCGTCGTCGAATCAGATCATCGTAGTCGGCAAGCGCTTCCGCGAGCAGCCCGGCTGCGACTCGTTCGGCCGCGCGCCGAAGACGCGCCTCGGTGTGTCCTTCGTCGATCGCCAACACCGCCGAAAAATCAGCGATGGCGTCTTGGTGGCTGCCTTGATCGGCCCGAATCCGCCCCCTCAAGATCAGGGCTTCAATCGTCTTCGGCGCCAGCGCAAGAACACGGTCGAGATCCTCGATCGCACCCCCTAAGTCCTTGGCTTCAACACGCGCCAAGGCGCGATTGAGACGAAGCGGCGCCGATTGAGGTGCTAGGTCGATCGCCCGCGTGAAGTCGGAGATCGCACCGGAAGCGTCGTGGAGCTCTCGTCGCAGCAAACCTCTTTCGTTCCACGCGACCACGAACGCTCGCTGCTTTTCGATCGCTTCGGAGAACGCCGCCTCGGCCCCCTTCAACTGGCCGCTGGCCCGAAGCTGCCGCCCCCGTTGGAGCGCGGCGACGGCCGCTCGCTTCGCGTCCTCGGATGGCGCATCAGGCGGTACCGCTTCGGTCACGTCCCGTCTGCGCCCCCCCTGCATCACGCCGGAGGGAGCCCGCTCGTCCCCCGGCCGCCGTTCGCCGGTCGACACCTGCGGGCCGCTATCGGGCCGATCACCCCGGTTGGCCGCCGGTGAGCCCTGCGTCGTCGTTCGCTCCGGCGTCGTTCGCTCCGGCGTCGTTCGCTCCGGTGTCGTTCGTTGGGTCGGGGGTGTTCGGTCGACGGCTGCTTTGGCCTCGGCCTCCGCGCCTTGGATCGCGTTCCCCCCTTCACCCTCGGCCTCAGAGGTCTGTGTGGGAGGTTCTTCGTGAGTGGGCGGAGAATGCTCAGCGGCCGCCTCGGCGGCGCGAATGCACCGACCCTCAAGCTCTTCGAGGAGGCGAGCCGCCCGAGAATACAGGGTGAAAGCCGCTTGCGTATCGCCGGCCAGCCAGGCCTTCGCAGCATCGACGACGAGCACGTCGCCTTGCGCGCGCTGCCCATCCACCGCCTCACGGCACGCGCTGCTTCGAGCAAAAGAGCGTCTCCGTTCATCGACCGCTGTCCGAAGCGCTGTCCGGGCCGCAACGATCTCATTCTGCTGTGTCAGGCCGTCGAGCGTCCGCTGACTCAGCTCAACCAGATGTTCCGAACGACGATGGGCTTCCGCGTACGCATCGAGCCGAAGACGCAGCTTGTGACGCGCATTCGAAGCGTTGCGCTTTGCCTCGACCACCTCGGGCGCCCGCGCCGGGTCGAGCGGGGGGCCCCCAGCAAAACCTGGCCCGCGATAGGGCTCGGGTTCCGGAGGCTGCACGCCGTAAGAGATCCCCACGGCCGACGACGCTCGCGCCAGAAGGTCCTTGGCGATGGGCTCGACCCGCTCATCGAACAACCCGAACGCGACGCCCCCAATCACGACCACGACCGCAAGGAGCGAGCCCCCCCAACGCAACCACCGCGCAAGCTTGGACGCCGGGGCTCTGGTTCGCCGTTCCGACGCGCCGAAGCCCCGGCCACGTGCGTCGCGTCGGTGGCCGCGCGATTCGTGGCCATTGTCGTCAGCGTCGTCAACTTCGTCGGCGTCGTCGGAGAGATCATCGCTCGAACGGGGGCCCTCGTGCTTGTGCCCTCCGTCGAGCGAGCCACGTGAATCGAAACCTGATTGGGCCCCCGCAAGGCGCCGCGGATCTTGATCGCCGCGCTGGCCGCCCCAGGAGTGGGCCCGAACCGAGATGAGGCGCGACGCGCTCTCGAGATCGGTCGACTCGAGGGGTGGTGCATCAATGATCGGGGCCAAGGCTTCGTGGAGGGCGCCCATGTCGGGGAATCGAAGTGCGGGCTGGAGAGACAAGGCTCGCTTGACCGCCTCCACGACCCTCGAATCCAATCCTGGCACCACATCTTCGAGCGCCTCGAACTCGCCTCTCTTGACCGCCTTCAATGCGTTGCCCACGTCGTCGCCGACGAAGGGCGAGCGCCCCGCGAGGCATCGATAGAGAACGCACCCCATCGCGAAAACATCGGTCGCGGGGTTCACATCATGGGCGCCGCCCACCTGCTCCGGCGCAACGTAGGCGGCATAGCCACCGCTGGCGCGACGTCCCAGACCGCGTAGCTCACGATCAACATTCTCAATCACGCCAGCATCGTCCTCGGCATTCGAGGCCTGCCGAGACCGACCTCCAACGGGTGGCACCGAAACCTCTCCAAAGGGATCGAAGTCCTCGGGCTCGTTGAGCGCGCCAAATTCGCTCATCGGATCGTCGGCGCCCACGTCGCTTCGGGGCGAAATCGCACCGGAACCGGAACCGGACTCCGATCCCAACCGCTCGCTGCGGCCACGCTCGAGCCCATCTCCGCCCAGGTCGAGGACGTGTTTGGCGAGTCCCATGCCAAGCCCCGAAAGCCGCACCATGCGGCGGGCTCGATCGGGCAGAAGGAAGAACCGGGCCGGCTGGATATCGCGATGGACGATGCCAGCACGATGGGCCACCGCCAACCCCGCCAGCACGGGCAGCATCAGCGAGACGGTCTCCTCGACGGAAAGCGACCGATCCGGCAACAGATAATGCTCGAGCGTATCGCCTTCGCAAAACTCGCTCACGGCGTAGACCGCATCGCCATCAAACCCTACGTCCAGGAGGTGCACGATGTGGCGGTGTCGAAGACGCATCGCACCGCGCGCCTCCCACATGAAGAGCTGCACGGCCTCCTGATCGCCGATCGCGTCGGGGCTGAAGAAGTTCACGATGACCGGCGTGCGATCGTGCGTGTCGAAAGAACGAAACGACGAGCCGCCGGGACGTTCACTCAGCTGAGCCACAAGCTCGTAGCGCTCTTTGACTACGGCACCGATCTGGCGTGGTGCGGTCATCGACAGTGAACCGGCGAAGCGGATCGTCCTTCACCTTTCCCCTTAAAGGATCACGGGGCCCAAGCTCCCCGTCAAGGCGGGCCGCCTGAGGGTGGCCCTCTTGCCGTCGCGCGCCAAGAAGGTCATCCTCATGTAGGCAGGCCGTGCACCTCATCTGCGAGCACCTACACCAACCCGGAGGGTGGCTAACCCCGGGCATCCTGGACGTCGACGAGGCAGGCATCATCCGCAGCGTTGCGGCCGGTTCGCGCGAGGACCTGGCGTCAATGCGCGGCAAGCAACACGACCCGAGACACCAGAACATCGACGGCTTCGTGATCCCGGGCCTGCCCAACGTTCATTCACACGCTTTTCAACGCGCGATGGCTGGCCACGCCGAATCGGCACCGGCACCGGCGAACTCGAGTGCGAACGCGAACTTGAGTGCGAACGCGATTTCGAACGCCACGCACGACTTCTGGTCATGGCGATCTCAGATGTACCGGGTGGCGAACGCGATCGACCCCGACACGATCGAGGCGATCGCGGCCCAACTCTACGTCGAAATGCTCGAAGCAGGAATGACGAGCGTTGGCGAGTTTCACTATCTGCATCACGCTCCGGACGGCAGGCCCTATGCTCGGGCGAGCGAGCTAAGCCTTCGAATCGTCCGCGCAAGTCGCCGAGCAGGCATTGCGCTCACCCACCTCCCTGTTCTCTACACGCGCGGCGGTTTCGACCGCCCGGCCGAGACCGCGCAGCGGCGGTTCATCCATCGTGCGTTCGATGCCTTCATAGACCTCGTCGCCGAGCTCCAGAAGGAGATCACTCGGAAAGAGCTCATCGGCGATCGCCCCGAAGAAGCCGCTCTGACGCGGCTCGGCGTCGCGGCGCATAGCCTCCGCGCTGTGCCGCCCGACCTGCTTCTTGCACTCGCCCAATTCGCGTCCGAGACTCGGACGCGCGCGGCGTCCCCAGGGTCATCGCTGCCCATACACATTCACGTCGCCGAGCAGACGACGGAGGTCGACGAATGCGTTCAACGACTCGGCGCCCGCCCGGTCGAATGGCTGCTCGCCAACGCCGATGTCAGTCCGGCTTGGTGCCTCGTGCACGCAACGCATATGACGCCGCGCGAACGCGAGGAAGTCGCAGCGCGCGGTGCGGTTGTCGGCCTCTGCCCAACAACCGAAGCCAACCTCGGCGACGGCTTCTTCGAAGCAGAAGACTTCATCGCGCACGAAGGGCGCTTCGGGATCGGCAGCGATTCGCACGTCTCGGTGTCGGGAACCGAGGAGCTGCGGTGGCTCGAGTACGGTGAGCGCCTGCGGCAACGACGACGAAACATCCTAACCCCGGCCCAGACTCTGTACGAGCGAGCCGTCTCGGGGGGTGCCCAGGCGCTGGGCCAACCCGTCGGCGCCCTGACGCCTGGGGCGCGCGCCGACCTGGTCGCGCTCGACGCCCATCACCCTGCGCTGGCTGGCCATACTCCCGCCACTGTCTTCGACGCGTTCCTGTTCGGGCGGGGAGACGGCGCCATCCGGGACGTCATGGTCGGCGGCCGATGGTGTGTCCGAGACGGCAGGCATCTCGAGCGCGAGGCGATCCGGCAAGATTTCCGACGAGCCCTTTCTGCCCTCAAGGCGTCGTGGTCCGCCTAAGGGCGCCATGTGGGCCTAAGTGCGCTTTTTCGTGCGTGCGTTCGTACGCGAAGGTCGTTGCCCCGCGAGAGCCGATCTGCGAGCCTGCGCTGGTTCCAGTTGGGAACACACGCCCTAGGATTCCAGTGTTTCGAACAAAGATGTACCCGCAGCGCCGTGCAACATCGGCTCTCTGTGCGTCTTGGCACTGGCACAGTAAGGCGTGAACGCGTCGAGGGAGTGTCCCGAAGACGCCGGTTAGGGGCTTTTTATGCAGAAGAAGTTGTACGTTGGAAACCTTGCCTACTCAACCACGGAAGCAGAGCTGGAGGATGCTTTCCGAAGCCACGGCGAAGTCACGAGCGTCAAAGTGGTGACCGACCGCGATACGGGGCGCCCTCGCGGGTTCGCGTTCGTCGAAATGGCGGATGAAGCTGGCGCTGCAGCGGCGATCAATGCGCTGAATGAGACCAGCCTGGGCGGACGAACAATCCAAGTCAGCGAAGCGCGTCCTCAGAAGGAACGTGGCGGCGGCGGGTTCAACCGCGGCGATCGTGGTGGCGATCGCGGTGGCCGTGGTGGCGGGGGAGGTTTCGGAGGTCGCGGCGGAGGCGGCGGCCGTTCACGTTACGACGACTAGTTCCCAGAAAACCGATCGCCCCTTCGATGTGCGCCGGCGGGCGCATCCCCCTTCAACACTGCGAAGGCTGCACGGCCTCCGATAATCCCCAACCCGAAGCCTGCAAGCTGGGCCGCACGACTGAAGTCCGAAGTCCGGGAGGTCAGGCATCCGCTCATCGGTGTCGCTGGGCACATCGCGTATCGATCGTATCGATCGGTCGTATCGATCGTATCCGCGAGCTAGACAGCATGCCGGCCTCGTGCCACGACCATCGAGGCAGGAGGCGGCGATGAAGAAGGAAGCACTCGGCTACTTGCACGGATTCACTCAGGAGGAGCAGGGCCGTCTTTACCGCCAAGCGCGCTTCATGGAGCACCGTATTCACGAAGGCCTCCCGTTTCATCGCGCCCGCCGTATGCTCGAGGTGGGATGTGGGGTCGGCGCACAAACTGAGATCTTGCTGCGCCGCTACCCCGAGCTCCATGTCACGGGGATCGATGCGGCCGCACCGAACCTTGACCAAGCCCGACGATATCTCGAGGGTCTGCCCTGGGCACAGGGTCGTTTCGACCTGTTCTTGAAGAACGCGACGCGCCTCGATCTCGAGGTCGAGCATTATGACTCCGCCTTTCTTTGTTGGATCCTGGAACACGTCGCCGAACCAGCGCTGATCCTCTCCGAGGTCCGCCGGCTTCTCCGCCCAGGGTCATGGGTCGTTTGCACCGAAGTGCAGAATGCCACGTTCTTCCTCGACCCCTACGCGCCGTCGACGTTGGCGTACTGGACGAGCTTCAACGACCATCAGCTGACCTTGGGCGGCGACCCCTTCGTGGGTGCGAAGCTCGGCAACCTGCTCCAACGCATCGGCTACAAAGACGTCACAACCGAAGTGCGAACCATCCACCTCGACAATCGAGCGCCGGTGGAGCGCGCCGAATTCATCGCCTTCTGGGCTGACCTCCTCCTGTCGGGCGCCGACGGTCTGCGCGCGGCCGGCAAGGTCACGGAGGAGACGATCGAAGCGATGCAGCACGAGCTCGAAGAAGTCCGCCACAACCCCGACGCCGTATTCTTCTACGCGTTCGTGCAAGCGCGCGCCCGCGTACCCTGACGGCCGGTGCCCGACGCGACTTCCCAACGCGACTTCCCGACGCGACGACGCCATGCGACCCGACCCGAGACCTTTCTTCGGTGGAGCCACATCGATCGTTTCCAATCGTCCTGGATCCATGTAGTAGACCCAGGTGGCAGAACTTGGGTTTGCAAAATCGCTCCGCACCGGCCTCACGGACCTCGACACCCTCTTGGTCGTAGCCCCTGGGTCTCTCCTGAATGAGAAGCTCTTCCCTACGGTCTTCGAGAAATCGCTTCGACAAACGATCCTCGCCCTTCTGCCCGACGCCAAGCCCGGAACGGGGGGCGCTGTCGCGTCGACGTTGACCGGCGGCACGCCCCGGCGCGTCGTCCTCGGTGCGCTCTCGACTCAGGCGTCACGCCACAACTGTCCAGCCCGCCCGGATGCGATCCAGCGCGTCGTGTCGGCGGCCGGTCTTCGCGGTCCCTCAAGCCTCATCGTGGTCGTCCTGGACGATCCCGCGCACCAAGTCGCGGCGCTCTCGGCGATCGGCCGCGCGTTCCCCACGTTCTCGCGGCGTTCAGAGGCCCCCCCCACACCCAGAGCCCGCGTTCAGATCCTGATGCTGAACACGAGAGGCGAGCAGCTTCCGGTCGACGCGCGGGCGAGCGAAACGCTGGCGATGGTTCGCGAGTCCTCTCGACTGGTCGACGCGCCACCGACCGAGATGAATCCGGCCGAGCTCGCCAAGGCCGCGAAGAACCTCCTTCGCGGCCTGCGCGGTGTCGTCGTCAAAGAGATCAGCGGGTCGATGCTCGAGCGCCAAGGCCTCCGAGGCGTACTCGCGGTGGGCAAGTGCGCGGTCGTGGCCCCGCGCATGGTCGTCGCGACGTACACGCCTCGACGCGCAACCGGACCCCACATCGCGCTCGTCGGGAAAGGCATCACCTTCGACACCGGCGGTCTTCATCTCAAGCCACGAGGCTCCATGGAGACGATGAAATGCGATATGGCCGGCGCAGCCGCGGTGCTCGGCGCTTTTCGCGTCATCGCAAAGTCAGGTGTCAAGAGCAAGGTATCGCTTGTCATGGCCTTGGCCGAGAACGCGATCGGCCCGAGCGCCTACAAGCCAGACGACATCATCACGCTCCACTCGGGCAAAACGGTCGAGATCAACAACACCGACGCTGAGGGCCGCCTGCTTCTCGCCGATGGCGTCAGCTACGCAGCACGCGTCCTCAAGGCCTCCATCGTGCTCGATGCCGCGACGTTGACCGGCGCCCAGTCGATCGCGACCGGCATCAACCACGCCGCCGTCATCAGCAACGACGCCGATCTCGAGCTGCTCGCGGTCACCCTCGGGCGGCAATGTGGCGATCTGGTCCACCCTCTGCCGTTCGCGCCCGAGTTCTTCCAGCAAGAATTTCGAAGCCCCGTCGCAGATATGCGCAATTCCGTAAAGACACGCTTCAACGCGCAAACGAGCTGTGCCGGTCAGTTCATCTACAGCCACATTGAAAATACATCGGTTCGATGGGGTCATATCGACCTCGCCGGGCCCGCGTTTCGTGCCGATCGAGCGACCGGCTTCGGTGTGGCACTGCTGTCGGAACTCGTCGGTGCACTCAGCGAGCCCGCGAGCGGGGCGACCGACGACCACGCACCCACCCCAGCGAACAAACGAAGACCCAAGCGATCTAAATCGGCGACCGCGTCGACCAGCGCCTCGCGCTCAACGAGCCGGCGCGGCCGCAAGGCGACGAGCTGACTGAAAACGAGGACATTTCGTCGTTGCTGAGCGGTCAGCAGGTCAGAACGATCTTGGTGATCTCCGCGGGCGCAAAGAGGCGCATTGGAGGTCCCCAATATCCAGTTCCACAGCTCACATAAATCTGCGTCGACGCATTGTGGGCGTGAAGTCCACGCATGTAAGGCTGCGTGAGCGCCACGAGATGCGAAAACGGCCAGAACTGCCCGCCGTGCGTGTGGCCAGAGAGCTGGAGATCCACCCCAAGACGAGCGGCGTCCTCGATGCCCCGCGGTTGGTGCGCGAGTAGAATCGAGGCGCGATCCGGGTCTCGCCCGCGCACCGCCGCTTCGAGGTCGTGACGCCAAGGACCTTGGATATCACGCGCCGACCGATCGTTGACGCCGATGAGATCGAAAGAGGTCCTCGGGTCTCCGATCGAAGTCCGTTCGTTCGCGAGGACCCGAATTCCTAGGCGCGCGAGTGCCTCGGCCCATGCGACCACGCCCGAATAGTACTCGTGGTTGCCGGTCGCGAAGAATACGCCGTACCGGGTCTTGAAGTTCGCCAACGGACCCACGTGCTCGAAGAGTTGACGGACCGAGCCATCCACCAAGTCGCCCGTGATGACGACGACGTCCGGACGAAGCTGGTTGGTCTTTTCGACCACCGAGCGCACGAACCGTTGCCCGATGGTTGGCCCCACGTGAACGTCGGTGAGCTGCACGATCGTCAGACCAGAAAGGGCCCTCGGGAGTCGCGGCAAACGGATCGGCACTTCTCGAACTTCGAGCTCCGAGAGCCCCTGCTTGAGCGCGACGGCGGCAAAACTGCCGGCGACAATCGCCGCCGCCCCCGCCGTTCCACGCGCAAGCAATAGACGGCGATCGGGATCCAGCAAAGACGCCGTCTCAGCGTCGCTCGCCATCGCTCCACTGGCCGCCGCTCCGCTGGCCGCAGCTCCGCTGGCCACCGCTCCGCTGGCCGCAGCTCCGCTCGTCGCCGCAGTCGCGGACGAGGCCGCCGCTCCGCTTCCGCTCGCCGCCTCAGTCGAAAACGCGACGACCGTACGGCCCAAGCGAAGTAGCCACCGCCCGAGGTCCACCAACAACACCGAGATAAACAGATAGAACACCGTCCCCATCCACACGTAGGCGATGGCCGCAATCGGCGAGCCCCAGGCCCTGGGAAGGAGGCGCGGCGCGATTAAGCCCAGCGGCAGGATGAGGGCAAGCAAGACAAGGATCGCGATCGCGGCGGCGCGCACAGGACGCGAAGGCTCCATGTCGAGCACGAGACGCACGTAGAGATATCGATGAATGAGGACATCGAGCGTGCCGACGATGAGCAGAAACACGAAGAAACCCACGTTACGCAAGGCATGGAGTCTACCGCAAACCAGCGGCTGGCGGCTGGCCCATCGACCGACTGTCTATTGTCCACGGTTCTCGAGTAGACTGCTTCCCCACAGAGCCCATGACGCAGCAAACTCTCTCCGTTGGATCGTCGCCGAAGCCCTCGCGCGCGGGGCCCTCTCGAAGCTCGTCGCCGACGGGTCCTCTGGCAAACAGCAGGGAAACACTGACCGGGAGCATCCCACGCGCGTCGACCTTTCGATCGACCTTTCTGTCGACTCTTCTGTCGACCCTTCTCCTTGGGACGTTTCTTTTCCGCTGCGCGCCCTCACTGCCCGGCCCACCCACACTCTCGGCCCCCTCCCCCGCGTCCGCACGAATGCCTCCGGTCGACCCGGGCGTCGGCGCGACCGAGTCCACCGATGCCGGGGGCCCCGACCGGGACCGCGAGGCCCAGCGACTCGCCGCGCGCGTCGCGACTTTGAGCGGCTTGCCTGAGCTCGGCCAGATCGCCCAGCTCAACTTCACGTTCATCGCGATCCGCGACGGCCGACGGGCGATGGAAGCCCGTCATCGCTGGGACATTCGAGGAGGCAGAGATCGCATCACATGGTCCAGGGATGGCCACACATACGATGTCATCGTCTCGACGAGCGACCCGACACGCGTCGAATCGGCGCACGTCGACGGCGCGCCAGCATCCCCGGCCGTCGCTTCATCGCTGGGCCCGGTGGCCTACCAGCGATTCATCAACGACGGTTATTGGCTTCTGATGCCGCTCAAACTCTTCGACGACGGTGTCATCTTGAAGGCGGAGCCGGATCGGATCCACGACGACGTCCCGCACCATATTCTTCGCTTGTCTTTTGCGGGCGTCGGCCTGACGCCCGGCGATGTCTACTGGCTGTTCATCAATCCCAACTCGAACCGCATTACCCGCTGGGAGATGCGACTCGAGGGCCAAACCTCTGAACCCCGAGGCATGTCGTGGGACGACTACCGACCCGTAGGGCCACTTCTGCTTTCGCACTTGCACCAATCCGACGACGGTAAGATGGAGATCAGGTTCGATGAGACTTCCGCCCTCAGAGCTCTTCAGTCGAGCGACTTCGAGCCGAGCAAGCTCGGGCCGGGCGCGCCGGACCGCAGCGCTCGCCGCATGGACCCTACTCTTATGGACCTCAGTCGCCCAGGCGCTCGAGCCGAGTGATGACGCGGCTACGGAACGCGCCGATGTCCATGTCGTGAGTGTAGACGAGCGAGAGCCGTTGGCCCTCCTCCTCATTACGCCAACCGGACAGGTGGCGCACGCAAAGGCCTCCGACATCATCCGAAGCACGGCCGAACACCTCGAGACCGACACCAACTTCGCGCTCCGCGTGATCGACGCGATCAGCGTGCGTGAGTGCCAGGGCCGCCTCGGATGCATGATCCGCAAGATACGCCCCGACTATGAGCAGCCGTCCGCCAAGGCCAACGCGCGAGACATAGACAAGCCCGATACACCCCGATACCTGCTACTCCTTTCCAACGTCGCGCTGGGCCCAAGCGGCGATCAACTCTCCATCACGCTCGTCGATATGGATGAGGCGCTTGCCATCTACGTCGCCGCGCAGCGACGCGCCCGCGCCCCGCTCGATGATCGTTCGTCCGAACGCGCGGACTACGATTGGGAGGTGGAGGCCGACGCAGCGATCGGCGAGCGCGCCCTCGTCAGCGGCCCGCGGACCAAACGGCTCACCGATGCGAGCGAGGTCTCAGCGTTTCTCGAGCAGGTCTTTCGAGAGGACTTGAGACCGGCCTTCCTACGCACAGGCCACTGGATGCCCTACGGTCGCATCGAGATCCGCTTGGCGAACAAAGGGGTCGAGATCCTGCTCGATGGGGCGACCGTGGGCGCAACCGCGGCCGGGATCACGCAAGTCGAACGCGTGACGGCCGGCCGTCGAACGCTCGCGCTCCGGCGCGCGGACTTTCTGCCGTACGAGCAGACCATCGAGGTCGAGCGCAACGAAACCCTCGTGCTCACCCCAGACATGACAACCCGAGCGCCCGCCTGGCGCGCCGAACGAAACGCCGTCGTCTACGCGGGGGGAGCCGTAGCCCTCGCCGGAGGCATCATCTTCGCGGTCGCGCTTTCGCGCGGGGTTCGGACAGCAGGTTGTATTGCGTGACGGGCGAGGCCTGCCAAGACACACAACTCTTCCAGCGCACGACGTTCAGCCGCGACAGCGCCCCCGTCTTCGGGGCATCCGCGAAAGGAAGAGGCCCCATGCTCGCCCCGCTCGGCTACAGTCTCGTTCTTGCGGGAAGCACCTGGTCGATCGGCGGCCTCTTGAGAGAAGAGAGCGAGCCGCCGTGGCTCGAACTCGGGGCCGGCGCGCTTGTGGGCGTGCTCGCGTATTCGCTGAGCGCCATCCTCGAGTCCAGAGATCCACTCAAGCCATAGCCACAACGTTAGGCCTTGAACCTAGAACTTCGCCACGGGATGGTAGGCAACAGGATGATGCATTCAGTCAACTCAGTGAGCGCACGGACCGAAGACCGCCCCCTGCACGACGACATTCGATGGCTGGCTTCGGGGTTGGGACGAGTCATCCGACGTCTCGAAGGTGATGAATGCTTCCAGGCGGTCGAGCGACTCCGCACCGCTTGCCGCGCACGTCGACGCAACGAAGACGGGGCACTCACCATCGATGCGCTGCTCACGCAGGTCGATGAGATCACGCCCGCGATGAGCGCGAAGGTCGCTCGAGCGTTCACGCTGTTCTTTCTTCTCATCAATACGGCCGAGCAAATCCATCGGGTGCGACGTCGACGCGCGTACCAGGTCGACGAAGACACGCCGCAGGTCGCCTCGCCGCGTTGGCTCTTCCGTCAGTTGAAGAGCGAAGGCCAAAGCGCCGAGCAAGTGCGCCTCGCGCTCCGTTCGCTCGACGTACGCCCGATCCTGACCGCGCACCCGACCGAGGCCACGCGAAGGACCGTGCTCGCCACCCAGGAGAGGCTTGGCGAGTATCTTCTAAACCGCATGACCGCAACGGGCGCCGAGCGCACCCGCATCGAAGAAACGATCGAGTCCGAGATCGAGCTCCTATGGCTCACCGCCGAAACGCGCCACGATCGAATTTCCGTCGTCGACGAGATCAACACCGTCGTTTGGTATCTCGAGGACCGCCTGCTCGATGCGAGCATCAACGTCGATGGCGCGATTCGGCGAGCGTTCGAGGACATCTTCGGTGAGCCGCTTGGTTTCAGCGTCCATGCTATGCCCGGGAGCTGGGTCGGTGGTGATCGCGACGGCAACCCATACGTCACCCCCGAGACGACACGCGTCGCCGCCGAACGCTCAGCGTACGCGGTCATCCGGCACTACGCGGCGCGTGTCGACAAGCTGATTCAACGGCTCTCGGTCTCACGCCGCCTCGCCGAGCCGACCGCCGAGCTCGTCGCGTCGCTCGAACGCGATCGCACCTTCATGCCCAAGATCGTCGAAGCGCAGAGCCGACGTTTCGCAGACGAGCCCATCCGACTGAAGCTCTCGATCATCTCGGCTCGACTCGCGGCGGCGGCCGACAAGCTCGACCGGAGAATCACCGAACCCAGCGCGCGATCGATCTGTGCCTACGAGACCCCGGAAGCCCTCATCGAGGATTTATCGGTGATAAGACAAGCCCTCGCGGCCACCCACGCCGACCGCGCCAACGCCCAGTGGCTCGACCCGTTCATCGCCCAAGTCAGGCAGCTTGGCTTTCGCGGCTACGCACTCGACATCCGCGAACATGCAGAAGTCCATCGAAAGGCGCTCGACCGCATCGCGGAGGAGCTCGGGCTTCCGCATTTCTCAGAAGACCAACTTCGCGCCGAGCTGCTCGGGCGTCGGCCCCTCATCTCGACTCATCTCCCGATCCCCGAAGACACGGCCAAGACGGTCGAGGTCTTTCGCGTCGTAAAGGCACTCCAAGACGACTTTGGCGAGAAGACCGCATCGACGTACATCATCTCGATGACCAAGTCTCCGGCTGACCTCATGCGGGTCCTGCTGCTCGCACGCGAGGCCGGTCTTGTGGACCTCGCGGCCTCGCCGCCGCGATCGAGCCTCGACGTCGTTCCGCTCTTTGAGACCCTCGATGACCTCGAACGTGCGCCCATCATCATGCGCGCGCTCTTCACCGATCCGGTTTGGCGTCGGCAGATCGAAGCGCGGGGCATGCGCCAAGAGGTCATGCTCGGCTACTCCGACTCCGCCAAGGACGCCGGCGTCTTGACGGCGGCTTGGGCGCTTTATCGAACTCAAGAGGATCTATCCCACGTTGCCCGCGAAGCGGGCGTTCAGCTCCTCATGTTCCACGGGCGCGGCGGAACCGTGGGGCGAGGCGGAGGCTCACCCGTCTTTCGCGCGCTCGCCGCCCTGCCTCCGAATACGATCGGTCATCGAATCAAGATCACGGAGCAAGGCGAAACGATTTCTCAGAAATTCGGCATGCTGTCGATCGCGGAGCGAAGCCTGGAAGTCATGTTGACAGGCACACTGCTCGCCTCGCAACGCGACTGGCGAAATGCCGTGCCTTCGGCCGACGTCGAGCTCTTTCGAACGACGATGGATCGGATGTCGGCGCTCGCCCTGCCGATCTACCGACGCGCCGTACACGAGGACGACTCGACCTTTCGCCTGTTTCTCGAGGCCACCCCGGTGCGTGAATTGGCCGGCGCCCACTTCGGATCGCGCCCCGCCTATCGGGAGACGGGCTCCGGAACGATGACCGGCATCCGCGCGATTCCGTGGATGTTCGGGTGGACTCAGAACCGCTTGATGCTCCCAACCTGGATCGGCGTCGGCCACGCGCTCGACCAGGTGATGAACGAACCCGGCGGCGAGGCACTCCTTCGGCGCATGGCCAAAACGTGGCCGTTCTTCGACGACCTGCTCGGAAAGCTCGAGATGGTCTGTGCGAAAGTAGATCTCGAGATTGCACGCCTTTACATCGGCAACCTCGCCAAGCACCGCGCCCAAATCGAGGCATTCGAAGCCGAGTTCGCGCGTACGGTCGAGGCCATCCTCCGCATCCGACAAGCCTCACGTCTCCTCGAAGCGAACCCCGTCCTCCAGTCGGCCATCAATCTACGCAATCCATACGTAGACCCGCTGTCCTTGCTGCAGGTGAGCCTCCTGCGAAAGAAGCAGGCGGCCCAGATCGCGGGGAAAGCGCCATCGACCGAGCTCGAAGTCGGGCTCGCCACCACGCTCAACGGAATCGCACAAGGTCTTCGCAACACCGGTTGACCGCGAAGGGTCACCGCATCTTTGGATTCGCCATGAGGTCCGAGCTGCGCTTCTGTGCACGGGTCTCTGAACCTCGAGTTCACGAAGAGATTCACGCGGCGGCAAGGATCGGCATCGGTGGTCATGGCCGATCGATGGACAAGCGTGCAGTGTAGCGCCATGCGTAATGACCGAATGTTCCCTGTCACTTTGCGCAACCGGTCCCGATCTCGGACTCCAGGGCCAGGTGGTCCGGGGCTCACGGTCGCGACGGCGGCGATGGCGGTGGCAACCGCGAGCGCCGCAATCGTAGCCGGCGCCGTGTTGCCGGCGTGCAAGCGAGGCGACAATCCCGCCTCGGCCCCCGCAAAGAGCGAGGCGAAGTTGGAGGATCCCACCGAGGGGCTCCGCCGTCTCGTCTGGCTCCGACTCCCGGATTCGAAGAATGGGTGCCCTGATGCCTTCGACTACTTCCCGGAAGGTGGAATGCGCAACCTATGGTGTCACCTCACAACCTTTCTTGGGCTGGCGAACATCGAGCGCCTCTCTGGACCGCTGTGGACCTCCGGCCCTCACTCACTCGCCAAGGGGCTCCAGCTCAACGACGAGCACAGCTTTGGTCACTACGATCCGAAGTTCGTACAGTGGCTCGTCGATCACGCGATTCCTGACGACCGCGATGCAGATTTCAAGAACAAGACACGCGTCATTTACGACAAGCACTTCAAGGATCTGGCGCGTTTGTACCTTGTCGCGCTCACTCACATCGAAGAGAAGCCGGAGTTCTTGGAGGGGGAGCTCAGGTACCTCGAAGCTTACCTTGCAAGACCGTCCGTCGCGTCGGACGGAAACGCCATGCGCCGTCCAGTCGACCGAGTCATCCCGCCGGACGCGCTGGACTTCGACAACCGCTACCCGGCGGCCGTAGCATTCTGGGTCCGCCGCAACGCGGACAAGACCGCGCCGATCTTCGCCGAGGGGCTTCGGCGCTTGGTGCGCGTGTACGACCCGGCGGCGCCGGAGTGGGCCGCTGCGGCTTTCAAGAATGCCCTCGCCCATGGATCGAACGGGGCGGGCGCGGGTTCCACGGCAGACGCCCTCGCCGGCTCAGCGCTCGGCGGAAGCGGGCACGACGCCGAGGGCATGTTAGGGGCGCAGGTTGGATCGGCTGCGGCGACCAAAATCCCCGATGGTGCCATCGACACGATGATCGGCGTTGCGTGGCAACGCCTCGTCGATGCGCCGTTCTCGTGTCCCAACGGGTTCGAATACAAGCCCGGCGGCATGTCGGTCACCTACTGCTATCTCAAGGGCCTTCTCGATCTTTCGATGCTCACGAAGAAGCTTCCGATGCCGGTGTTCCTGTCCGGTCCGCACGGATCCGATCTCAACTTCGGTTCTGAGCGCACTTTCGGCCACTACAACCCGGCGTTCGTTCGGTGGTTGATCGATCACGCCTTGGCGCCCGGAAAGAGCGATGCGCTTCGTGCCGCTGCCCAGGCCACATACGACGCTCGGCTCCGCGTTGCGGCGCGCGCGTTCTATGCTGCCCATCTAAGGCTGAAGGGAGACCCCAAGTTCTTTCAGGCTGAAAAGGCGAAGTATCTTCGATTTCTCGACGGCGCCACGGAGTCGCACCCCAGGTACGACTACTGGGATGGCATGCCGGGAAGCGCCGAGGCGCAGGCCATCGGTGGCTCCGCAACGGGTTTCTGGCTCCGGCGGTCAATGGACGGAACCGATGTGCTCTTCGTCGAGGGGCTGGAGAAGTTGCTCTCGCAGCATGACGCAGATTTCCTAGCCAAGGCACAGGCGCTCGGTTTCGGAGGATTCAGCGATGGGCGCCTTCACGTCGACGAAGAAACTCCGCCCGACGACATCGCACCCGAACAACAGGACGAGGACTACGATGCCGTGACGGACGAGATGGAGTAGCGGACGAGATGGAGTGTTTCCCATGGGACGTCTTCTCGCTGGGACGTCTTCTCGCACGTCCAAACGAATCGGTTCGCTCTTCCCTGATTCTGTGAAGTCCGTGTCAGATTAGATTCCGTCGACCGACACAGCATCGGGAACGCGACCGATAAGCAACACCAGACTGGGCCGAGCGTGCGCAACCGAGGGTCTCGGCGATATGCGCAAACAGCTCATGCGCGAAAGGTTGGTTGACATGTCGGTTCGTTGGTATCCGGGAAACAATGACTACTATGCGTCGCGCGCCGTCGCGGCGCGAAACGTGGTGCTTGCGACCCAGGGCGCGAGTGGGTCGCTCGGGCACGTGAACATCCCTGGCGGCATCGACTACTACGTGGATGCAGCTGGGAACCCGACCGCCGTTTCGGCCACAACGCCACGGACGCCTGCCCAGGAACGCGGAACAGGTCCCTCACCTCAATGAGGCCGGGCTCGCGGCCCTGATTCACGCCTCCGCGAGAAGAAGGACCAAGCGCCACGTAGAAGTGGCCGCCGTCTAGAGCGAATTCTCGGCGGACCGTCTTAGGCGTCAAGATCGGGCACGGCGCCCAGATTTGACACCTGCCCGCTCACAAGCTTGATAGGACAGGTGTCCCTTGCGATCACTCTTCGCACGATGCCTTCTGGCCATATTTCGCAATCAGCACTGCGCGATCGCGGTCGGTGATGGCGTCGGCCTGCATATCGTACGGCAGAAGCACCGACGACTCGCCCATCGCAGCATGATCAAGGCCTAGTGCGTGACCAAGAGCATCCATGAAGCGCAAATCCGCGCGCTCTCCGAGATCGTCTGACAGAAGCTGCACGTCAACGCTCACGGTCTCGCCAGTCGACATGTTGTAAGTCGAACGAACGACGACCTGCGTATCGGGGAGATCAGGGGCGCCATCGGGCCCTGGTTCTCGGTTCTGATTCGACCGAACGTGGATCTTGCAGCTCGAGTCCGCATCCTCCGAAGCGAAAGGCTCCGACAGACACACGGCGCTACACACTTGGTTCCACGCGCGCACGGCCTCCGCCAAAGCGGGACGCATCGGCTCAAGCTCAGGGTCGTAGGACACAGAAATACACGTACCTGAGAGGGCCCACGCATGTTCCCTCCCCTGTTCAGGCAAGCATTCTCCAGTCGTGACACCAGAAAGCTCGTCCTTGGTGCAGCCCGCGGACTGCTCCGCGACCTCGGTGTTGGCGTCGGTTGGATTTCCGACAAGGGAACCGCCGCACGTGCGCCCGGCGGACCCCGTCGCGACGCCCTTAGAGATGAAGAGGGACTCATCGGCCGCCGGCTGGCAGGCAGCCACAAAGAGGACCAGAAAAGGAGTCAAAACGACGCGCTTGGCCTCGGGGGTTGGATGCTTTGAATCGAAACGCTTTGGGCTCATAAACATAAAGATGCTCTCCTGCCTGTTAAGTGGGCGCCAACGACAGAAGCGGCTCAGGCAACGTCACCAAACGAGAAGCCCCGCGCTCAGGCTCACACTGACCCACGGTCCGATGACCTGAACACGACGCGCCCCGTTGATTCTCCCGACAGCTCCGAGGTAGGTGTACCCGCCGACCAACCGCAGCCCGACCGTCAATGGGCGCGCCACCTCCCAATCCACCGCGACGTCGCCGACCGGCCCGAGGGTCGGCGCCGACGATCGAACCCCTTCGGCCGAGGCGCTGGAGATGCCGCTCAAATACGCCCAGCCCCCGCGGACGCCCACCGACGCACCGACCGAGAAAGCATCGTCCGGGAAGTGATGCTGAAGGCGCGCGGCAAGATCGAGGTTGAGCCCAAGAACACGGGCCCTCTCCGAATCGACCTTGGGACGGCCCGCGAATCCTCCCACACGAACAAGGACACCGGCGGCTGCGGTCAGGGGATGGCGGTAGACGAGGCTCGCCGTCTTGTAGACAAACGCAGCACGGGTGAACGCCAGCACGCCGCCTTCCACCCCAAGATACGAGGACTCCGCCGACGACAACGAGCCAAGCGGCGCGAGGCGAACGCGCGCGCTGTCGACGTCCGGCGCCTTCGGCACAGGTCTTCGGATCGGAGTTCGAACCGAACGAAGCCCCTCGTCGCGATCGTTCGCTGCGTGCATCGCGCCGCGCATCATCTCGACCGCAACGCGACCAAGGAACGCAACTCGAACCCCCGAAGGTATCTCGTCCTTCGAAATCCGCCGGATGAAGGCGCGCGGCTCCATCGCTTCAGGAACCAGAACGACCGCGAGAACGAAGGCATCGTCCTCGCGCTCGCACCGCACCACGAACCGCGCTTCCGACGGCGAGGACTCCGCCCATCGAGGATGAGCCGCGATGAAACGCTCGAAATCAGCCACAATGACCCTGCGCAGTGCAAGCGCCGCGGAGTTCTTCTCGCCGTCATCTGCGCCTATCGCAGCACGCGCGGCGGGGAGCTCCGCGTCGCCGCCGTCGCCGCCGTCGTCGACGCACGCCCCGAAATCGATCATCAGGGATCCGGGAGGACTGGCTCGCGGGTAAGAATCCGCCACAGTACCTTCGGCGCGCGTTGTCCCCGTCGTCAGGAGCAGGACCAGCCACGCTTGCGGCATCACGGCGTCACCGATTCCTCACTCACCGCGAAACGAAGGACCTCGCCCTTGTGAAGGCTTTCGGGATAGAGCGCGAGAAACACTTCGGCCTGGCGACGCGCTTCATCGAGGCGTCCAGATTTGGCGAGCGCTTCGATTTCGCGTACGAGCGCGACTTCCGCGAGGACCGTGGAAGCGACGAGCACGCGCACACGATGAAAGGCGACGGCCGCTTCCTCTGGACGCTCGAGGTCTTCGAGGTAGATTCGACCGAGTGTGAAGGATGCCAGAGCAACCGAAGCTTCCGGAAGATCCGAGTCGTCCTGCGCCAAGGGAAGAAGCGCAGAGACCGCCGCCGACGGGTGTCCCGAGAACCTCGCTATGTCCGCGAAAAGGAGACGCTCTTCGGCTGTTCTGAGAGCATTCGGATCATCCTGCTCAACGAACGCCGCATAGGCCGCGTCGTATTGCCCGCTGCGCCCCAGTCGTCGCCAATCGGAAAGAGAACGACGACGGATATCTACACCCACGTCGCGCGACGACCTCATGGACGAGGTCTCTGGGTTCGGGGCCCGTGCGCGCCGCTTCTTCACAATCCCTGGCGTCATGGCTACCGCATCCGCCGGCGCGATGGCTGGAGACACGATCTGCGACGCGGGGGGCTTGGGCGTTGCGCCCTCGTTAGGCACAGCCGCAAACATCCGAACCTGTCCGGCAACGAGAACAATCTCGTTCCCTTGCCCGGCTACGACCTTCACCGTCCCTTCCTCGACAAAAACGCGATGCTGCACCGACCCGTCCGTTTCGAGTCTGAAACGCGTCCCGAGAACTTCGATGGATATTCCATCCCATCGAACCACGAACGTTCTCGCGCGATCCTCCGCCACATCGAAGACGGCGCTGCCGTGCAGCTTGACGACCATGCGGTGCGGCCCTGCTTCAAGAAGCTGCACTTCGCTCGTTCCCGAACCCATGAGCTCAGCGAACGACCCATCCCCGAAAGCATGAACGCGGGATGCGCGCGCTCGAGCTGCGATGGCCCGCCCCGCGGCGTGCTCGACCTTGGACTCGTGGGCATGGGGCGTACTGGGCGCAGGGGGCCGCATCAGGACGAGGCACGCAATTCCGAGCGCAACGCCAACGGCACTCGAGACAACGGCGAACGCCAAGGGTGATCGAGCGGGGTTGCCCGCCCGCTTCTCAACGAGCAACTTCACACGGTCCGCGCGCGCCCGGCTCCACGCAGGCCGCACGTACCCGAGCGCAGCTCGCAGGCGATCGTCGAGATCATCGGGGGAAGGCTCGGTCATCACGGCTTCTTCCCCTCGATCGCCAGAAGACGAGACAGTTGCTCTTGGGCCGCCGAGATCCTGCGCTTGGCGGTCGAAACCGAACACCCGGTGTGATGGGCGACTTCGCTCAAGGAGTAGCCTTCGATGTGGCGAAGCTGCCACGCAACGCGCAGAGATACCGAGATCTGATCGAGGCCCGCATACAGTTGCCGAACGAGCGCGCGCGCTTCCTGTGGCGCATCGACAACGGGTTCTTGGGACGCTCGATCAGTTCTCGTATGCAAACAGGTGCACCGCGGGTCGAGCTCCGCCGGACAGGTGTCGGAACCATAGACGTCCTTCCCGCGCCGAATCTAGGGGTCACATCGAGGAGTTGCGCCCTCATGGCTGCCCAGCCGTCCCCTGCGCCCCACCTTGCGGAGATGATCGCGATGTCGGCATGGGCCCGGGCACGATCCATAGAGTGTCTCGATGAGACTGGGCCTTCGGGCGCTCATAGGACTAGAGTTGATGGAGTAAACTGGTTATACGCCCAATCAATATATGGGCAGGCCTAGTAATCGATTGGAGCGAAGAGCCGAGATTCTTCGTGCCTTTGCGCGTGTTCTTGCTGACCATGGGTACGCCGGAGCGACGATGGGGGCCGTGGCCGCTGAGGCCGGCGTGGCCGCCGGCCTTCTGCACCACCACTTTGAGAACAAGCAAGAGATGCTTGAGGCGTTGCTGCAAGACCTCCTCGTTCGCTTCCGGGCTCGGGTGAAAGTCTACGACGAGCGCGAGCATCCGCTGATTGCGTACGTGGATGGCGCACTGAAGCTCGATGGGCAGGCGGGCGTGTTGGCTGCCAAGTGTTGGGTCGGGGTCTTTGCTGAGGCGGTGCGCAATCCGCACCTCTTTCGGAAGGCTCGAAGCTTGATCGACACCGAGATGGGCGCGATTCGCCGCCGCTCGGGAGGGCGGATCTCCGATGGAGATGCCGGCGCCATTCTCGCCTTCATCGTAGGCGCACTCGTCGTGGGGGCGTTCGCGCCGAAGAAGACGGCCGGTTTCGCCGCACCTGCGCTCCGGAGATTTCTTCGGGCGTTCGATCTATCGCTGGGGCCGGACCACATCCACGGGGTCGAATGAAGGCGCATCGTTGCGGTTCGAAGGCGATGGTATCGAAGGCGATCCGTATCGGAGGCAATGAAGGCTAGCGCCAAGCCCACACCGACTCGTGAGATGCGGACGCCCTCGGTTCCTTCCACGCTTTCCCCTGAACCTTCCTTGCCACCGCCGTCATCTCGGCTCTCTGATGCTTTGGGTCCAGGATTTCGACCCCGAACACGGTCGACCTGTTGAGCGGGAACAGAGTGACTCGTCACCCCTCACCCCCCACCCCTCACCCCCCACCGCTCACTCGTCATCGCCGTCTTCGTCCTCTTCATCCTCCTCGTCGTCAACCTCGTCGAGGTCAAACAACGCGAGAAGAATGAACTCCTCGAGTGCGTCGCGATAGTACGCCCTGACACTGCTTGCCCCGAGCGCGAGCTCACTTGAGGCGGAATGCCCGGTCTGAATGCGTGACCTCAAGGGCTCGGCGTCGATCACCGCGCGAGCGTTGTCTCTGTCGGCTTCCTTGACATAGTGCTCCAGGGCAAAATCCGCGAGCAGAGCAAGGAGCGGGTCCGACAGATGCCGAGCTTCGTCCAGAGCTACCGATTGAGCGCTTGCTCCCAGGGCCTGCACAAAGCTGACTGACCTAAGATACTTCTCGCCGAAGTCGAGCTCTTCACGAAACCCCACGGCGCAGACGGGCGATGATATCCGCGGCACAATGGCAACGGACCGTCCGGCCAGGGGTTCGCTGGCAAGCAATTCGGCCAGCCGCGCAAGGTACTGCTCGTAGACTCGAGCCGTGTACTCGTCGCCGTTGAGGAGACTCGCGATCGATCGCGCATCGAGCGGTGGGTTCGAATTGCGCCCATCGTCATGCAAGTGGTCGGCAGCACGGCTCGGAACCAGGAGAAGACAATAGGGCGGCGCGAGGCGAACACCGAACAGCTCGTTGGTCCAGTTTACCCCGGGCTGCGACGACCAGGCCTCCGCCGCCGTTTTCAACACGGGTCCGAAGGCGAATTGGGCAAGAGAGCGACCCGAAAAACTTGGGTGAACCTCAAGATTTTGGTCAACCTCATCGTCGTTGCAGAGGATGTCGAAAAGCGCCGCCGAGGCGAAGGCAGAGAGATCTTGGGAGACGGCGCCCGGCGCGAACGCCCCGCGCGCTTCATCGATCGCCCGCTGCCAGACGGCTTCGGTGCGAAGGGACAGCGCCGACATCATCGGCTGCGTGTGCATGCCGGCCAACAAGGACCGTACACGGTCGAGGGTGATCTCGACGACAGTCAGGTCGGCAAGCTCTTCTCGTCCCCGCAAATGCTTCAAGAACCAGGTTGAATCGATGTTGTCCATGAGCACACTCTTCCCAAGAGTTGCACAATGATGTCCATCAATGGATGCGGCCCAACCCGAGATCGAAGAGAAGCATCACCGGAACGACCACCCCTGCTTGCAGCCCGAAAGAGGCACCGTCTTCGCCCTTGAAGCGGTGGCTGTATTCGCCAGTTGCGCCAAGGTTGAGAAAGAAGAAACTTCCTAGGCTCCACCCAATGCCCAGCTCTGCCGCTGGACCGAACATGCCAAAGGTCTCCCGTTCGAATTGAGCAACGTTAATTCCAGCCGTCAGGTAGAGGTAAAGCTGTTCGTTTTCGGAGATTCGTTTGACCCCGACGATCTTCGGCGTGATAGCGACTTGGTAGAACCCATCCTTGAGAAGCTTGATGCGCGTCTCGAGGATTCCTCCCGGCTCACCTAGCCAGCCGACATTGACGTTGATGCTTCCACCACCGAGCGTCTTCCCCGCGAAAGCTCCCGTCGTGTAGCCCCCACTGACGCCGACACAACCCGTGATGAGCGAAAGAAGAATGGCCATCACGACAGGAACGACGGAAAGTCCGGACCGCCGGATGGGCGGGGGAAGTGACACCATTGGGCGACGACAGACGGCCCTGCACCCGGCGTCAAAGAGCGCTGCCATGTATGAAGGCGCGACTGCAGAAGCTCGCATCAAGAGGCCGCTGGGGGCGCCACCAGGTTGCTCGAAATCCTGCCGGCGGAACACGTCATGACCCTCCATCGAGCGATATCATCGCTTGGCTCCCCAGTGATGTGGTCTTGTGACCACGCGTGACCACGGCGTCAGTAGCGCAGGTTGAAAGGTACCGTTAGGTCTCGACGAGTCGAAGTCGGACCGATCATTGGATTGCCGTGAGCGTCGACAGACGATGGTCTCTCGGATGTCCAAACGAAGTCGTCGATCCATCCGTACTGCGTTTGTGGATGGCCACCGTTCCAGTACGTGAAGACGTTCGACTGGTTCGAGACATTCGAAGAGGCCGCGAGTGTTCGCCTAGATTTGTCTTCGATAACCAACTGCCCGTTCTTCCAGATGCGGATGATCCCAGCGGTCGCGGAGAACTTCACGTAGATTTCGATGGACTGCCACTGGTCAACATCGAAGCGGACGTTCGTGGTCGGCTGATGAGACTGCACTTCGTTCGAGAGTAGGATCTGGCCTTGACTGTTCGCGAAGACGGAGTGCCACGCGACATGGCTATCGGACGCGGTATTGACCCGAATCCTTAGGATCTTGACCACCGGCGAACACGCCCAGCTGAATGGCGACGCGAAGTAGAAGTATCCACGCGCCCATATTTCGTCTCCCTCGGACAGGTTCGGATAGCCGACCGAGCCTCCAGTTCCCTCCTCCGCACCCTGAAGGAAGCCGACGCGCGCTGATCTCACGCCGCCATGGGCCCGTGTCTCTGAGAAGAAGGTCTGGGTCGTTGCGTAGCCGAAACCGGAGGTCCCGTTCGCCCTGGCCCCGACCGTACCCGCCTCGAAATCAGCCGAAAGCGTCCAAGCATAGCTGCTCGCCGGAGCCCACAACGACGTGGCGAGCCCAATGATCAGCCCTCCTCGGATCGGGGCCGGAGCCCTGCGAACGACCATCTTCTTCGAATGTACTCGACCCATCCGCGTGAGGTTAGTGAAGGACCGCAGTTCGCTCAAGACGCGGCTCGCCCCAGGCATGCGGTCCTTCCTGATCGCGCACCGACGCGTGACGGTCCGCCTTCTCGGCCCGGAGCGCTTGGATAGCGTCGCCGACGGCCCCCGCCCCCACAGGCCCTCGAATCCTACATCTTCGCTTCTCTATACCTGATCCGTGAAAGCCAAGCTGCCGTTCGCGCACTGTCTCCTCACGCGCCACCCAACGAGAGCAAACCTCGCCCGATTGGTCACAGGCGTAACGATCCCCGCCAGCTTGATCATGCTGGCCAGCGCATGCGGCCAAACGAGTCCTCAAGATGGCGCCCGGGACGCATCGCAGTCTTCAGACGCCGAAGTCGTCGACGCCTATCGAGATGATGCAGCCTTGGTCGACGGCTCGTCCGGCGACTCCTCGTCCGGTGACGCCACCCGCTTCGACACGGGAGGTCTCGACGGGACGACGCCGGACACCACCGGCACCGACGGGGGAACCGACGACGAGGTCGAATGGCCGGACGAAGAGAGTCAACCGCCGCCGCCGCTCGACCCAACCGAACCCTACGACGTCTACGAGGCCACCCGATTTCTCTATGAGGGCGACAATGCGATTCAGTCCGGCGTTCTTCCGGGAACGATTCGCGCAGAAACGATCGCGATCATTCGCGGCAAGGTCGTCGATCGTTCAGGTGACTTCGTCGTCGGTGCAAGCGTCACGGTGCTCCATCACCCGGAGTACGGCGCAAGCAGAACGAAGCGCGATGGCACGTACGAGATCGCCGTGAATGGAGGCGGTCCACTCGTAGTGACTGTTACCCACCCCGCATTTCTTCCGGTTCAACGCCAAGTGGCACCTGGATGGCGCGATTGGGTTCGCAATCCTGTCGTGGCCAAAGGCACGCGCCAAGAAGACGCGCGAGGGGTTCGAACGGCACGCGTCGTGTTCGAGCCCGGCCTAGCCCGGCCTAGATGTTCGAGTTACTCCCGAAATCCGCCGTTCAGTAACGGCTCTTCTGGACCTCCGCGACCAATGCCTCCCAGCGCCGCCGCAGGCGAACAAGAGGATGAACGTCAGATTTCATCCCTTCATCCTTCATCCCCATCACGGCACGAATCGCGCGTGCCGCTGAGGTGGACGGGGTCGCGTAGCCTCCGATTCCCGACAAGCTCTAAGCTACGACGAGGTGACATCGCCGGACCCCGGGGTTACGAAAGAACGCACGGTCCGATGGTCCGCGCTCATGCGCCCGCCAACAAGGAAGCGATGGGTACAGTGGAGGACCTTGCCATCCTCACTTCGGGAAGCCGTTGGCTCGACGAATGCAGGCGCTAAAAGGGGCCATGTCTATACTTCTCACTACGTCACGCCCTCATTCATCGACTCCACCATGGAGCCTCGTCCTGTTCATCGCCCCTCTCCTCGCAATGGCCTGCAAAGACACGAAGACAGCGACAGGCATGTCACCACCGTCGCCACCGTCGAGTGCGGGCCAGGCCGTCGAGCGCGGCGCCCCGACCGAGGAGTCGATATCGGAGCACATGGGTGCCCATGCAGAGAACGCCACCGCGATGCGCGATGCCGTGGCGCTCGCGCGCCTCGAGGACATCGCGGAGCCGGGGCAATGGATGGCCGAGCATCTAGCGGACACGCGAGCCCCCTCGGCGTGGCGTCCCTATCTCGAGGCTTTCCGCATTCCAGCGCAGGAAGCGATCACGGCGCAGACCTACGAGGCCGCAGCGAACGCCGTGGGAAGAATGGGCGCAGCCTGCGCCGCGTGCCATGAGAAACTCGGAGGGCCAAAGCCGAGCTTCGAGTCGCCTCCGCCGGAGACGGAGGACGAGCGAATGCAGCGGCATCTCTATGCCGTCGATCTCCTATGGGATGGACTGATCGCACCGTCGGAAAAGGCGTGGAAAGAAGGTGCTGCACTGCTGGCCGATGCGCCGATGACGCAGGAGGAGATCGACCGAACCGCCCAGGAGAGCACACCCCGCGAGACGAAAGCCCTAGCCTCGGCGATTCGTTCCCTCTCGGCGAAGGCTCAGGCAGCACCCAAGGAGGCGCGCGGACGCGTCTATGGAGAGATCCTTGAGAGCTGTTCGGATTGCCACGCCCTGATCGGTCAGAGGAACTGACACCAAGCTCTCCCGGGCGCGCGACAAAATGCCACTCGAAACACGTACGTGATATCGTCACACCTCGACTCGCCCGCCCGCCGCCCGCCGCCCGCCGCCCGCCGCCCGCCGCCCGCCGCGCGCCGCCTGGAGCTCGACCGAAGCGTCATGGTTCGGCGGAATTCCGCAGGGTTCAGCGCGGAGAAGACTGTGACAGCCGACACCAAGAACGACAACAACGACGTTTGATCGGGCTGGCTTGGGCGGGTTCTGCTGCACTTGGGATACGACGGTGGCAACCGAACGCGAAGGTCGTCCGATAACCAAGCCACCGAGTTTGGACGCGATGAGGCCGACGAATTCCGCTCTTCACCTCGCCCTCGCGTTGGGCATTGCGACCGCAGCCGGCGTCCTGGATGCGGGTGACGCGCGGGCGGGTGACGCGCAGGCGGATGACGCGCGGGCGGATGGCGCGCGGGCGGACGGCGCGCGGGCGGATGACGAGATGTTTGGCTGCGATCGCGCCTTCCACGCACCTTCCATGCTCGCGACGACGGAGGGCGAGATCTGGATCCAGCGCGCATGCATCGACGACCGCTTCCGCCATGGAACCCAATCGGGCTTTGATACGCTCGGTGGCGTAGCGATGCCCGCAACGGCCGTCGACCACTGGGTACGGCGTGCGACGGCGAACACGGGCGTTCCGGGATCGATCCTTCACGGCCTGATCACCTTCCTCTCGGGCTATCATCCGTACGCGGTCGCCAGTGACGGCCGTCGGGGTCTCCTCATGCTGTCGCCGACCGAAATGGCGTCGGAGGGCTTCGACGTTCAGGACCTCATGGACCCGCAACGCAACGTCGAGCACGGCGCACAGTACTTGCGACGCCTCATCACCACCTACCGAGATCTCCCGATCGCGCTCGGCGCCTTCATCGCCGGACGCACCGCGGTGATGAGAAGCGACGGCATCCCGGACGACCGCCGAACGCGCTGGATTGTGCGCGAGGTGATGCGCAAGTTCGAAGCGGAGGAGGCGCCCTTCCCCGCCGACGAAGGCGCGGAGACCATGGCGCGGGTATGGTCATGGCTCGATTGAGCTTCACCCTTCTCGGTTTGCTCTTCGCCGGGGTGCTGACCGCCGTACCCACGCCGCGCGCATCGGCCCAGGCATCGGCCCCGGCGTCGGCCCCGGCGTCGGACCAAGCATCGACGCCTCTCATGCGGGGGCTCGATCTCCCACACCTGCTGTCTCTCCCAACGACCCAGTTCCTCGCTGTCGTCTTTCATTCGAGCGCCACGATCGACGCGCTCGATCGCGTTCATCGGTGGCAAGACCTCAGAAGCCGAAACAAAGATCGCGGCCTGGTCGTCGTCTTCGTCGTGCCGGGCGCGGCCGGCGCCGGCTGCGAACGCACCGCGCTCGAAGGCGCGGCCGACCGCGTCGTGTGCGATGAGTTCGCGATCATCGCCCATTCGCTGGGCCTCGAGCCCACCACGCAACCCGGCAACGCCTATGAACTCGACCCGGCCGCATTCCTCTGGCACACGAGCGGCGCGCTGGTCGCCGTCAACGACGACCCAGAGGCGATCGCGCGGGCGATGGTTGCCTATTCCACCGAAGCGCCAGGCAGAAAGCCGGCCCCCGACCGAGCACGTGATTCGCACGCGTCGAGCCCAAACCTCCCTCCCCTTCTTTCAGATGGGGCGAGGGACCGCGCACGCTCGCTCGCCGCGCTTCGTCGTCTCGAACCAAACCTCGTCGCTCAAGGCGCGGCCGAGATCGCCGCGTATGCGCGCCGCATGGTCGGCACGCACGCTCAAGCCAGCAACGTGGCGCCGACATACGACGGAACCGGATTGATACGCGATGCGTACCCGCGGCTGTTCCACGAGTCCCCAGGCGCCTCCGCGGAAGCGATGTGGCGGCGAGGGATCCAGATCTTCATCGACGCCCGCGACCCCGATCGCACGCTGCGCCCCGGAGACCTTATCTTCGTGCGCTCCGAACTCGGTCGATTCCTGAGCACCGGCCTGTACCTCGGCGAGGGGCTCATGCTCGCCGATCTTCGAATCCGCGGCATCCACGTAACCTCGATTTGGCCGACCGCCACATCCGTGACCACCGCCAGGCGTCCGCTCATCTAGATCTCGATCTAGATCTAGCTCTAGATCTAGACACAACGTCAACGAAGCGAAGACTCGAGCTCCATGATCCATTCGTCGTCGGGCTGCTGAAACCAATAGAACAAGATCTCGACGTTCCGATTGTTGTTCACATTCTCGCGAACCTTCTGGTCACCGAGGACCCGAAAGAAGACCTGCGTTCTCACGCGGGCGCGACGCCCGCCCCTGTCGAAGTCCACCTCGAGGACCTGAAAGCTGGTGATGTCGAGAACCTCGTGCTTGATGCCGAAGACGCGACGCAGCAGCTCCGGGATGTCTCGCTTCTCCTGGGTCTTCGCCAAGTGATACGTCGACGCCTTCGCGAAGTCCTTGAACTTGATGTCCTCCAAGAAGTCATAGGTTCGCTGGGTGAGCATGGCCCGGTCGGGACTCAAGAACGGAAGCGCACCCGGCCCGGTCCCGGACCCGACCGTAAGCGCGAGGAGGACACCGGCCGCAAGGATGGCGCACGCGATCGCAATGAGAATCGGCTTCTTCACTTCGAATACGTCGTGTGCTCAAGGCGGATAATCGTCAAGAAATAGGCCGTCGCAACGACCAAGCCGAGCGTCAAGAGCGCGGCCACCGCGACATTCCACGTCAAGGATCGATCGATCTGCTTCTCGAGTAGCGTGTAAGTCCAGTGGACGGGCATGACCCGCTGAAGCGCGCCCGTCCAGTTCTTGAGCTCGGAGCCCGGCAACACGAAATCAGAGAACAGGATCTGTGGAATAACGATGAGCGGCACCATCATCACGGCCCGGTCGTCGGTCGTTGCCGTGGCCGAAATGAAGAGCCCGATGGCCGTTCCGGCGACGGAGGCCGCCAGCAAACAGCCCGCGATCGCGAAGACCCCGACCTTGACGGGCAGAAACGCAACGATGATGCCGGTAAGCGCCGTGCACTGAATCAAGCCTAACCCGAACAGAACGCGCATTTTCGAAGACGCATAGGCGCGGCACGAAAGGTCGAACATGCGCTCACGCAAGAAGATCTCCCGTTCTTTCACGATCTCCCGTGCGCTGTTGACGGCCCCCAGGAAGAAAGCCGAGAGACACATGACAAAATACAGCGACCGCGAGTCGGAGTCGATGTTCGACCAGACGCCCACGATCAGTCCGGCGATGAGAGGCGCTTGGACCAAGAGCAGGCTCACCGCGCGCACATCGCCAAGCAGCACATCCAGGTAGCGCGCCGTCAGCACCGCGCGCTGCCGAACGACGTGCGCCGGGAGGCGAAGGCCAAACGGGAACCTCGACCTCAACGTCGACCTCGCCCGCGACGCCGACATCGACGCCGACCTCGACCTCGACCTCGACCTCGACCTCGACGCCGACTCCGACGCCGACGCCGACTCCGACGCCGACGTCGTCGACCCAGATCTTCGCTTTCGCCCCGGCAACGCGCGTCCGTCCCTGGCCCTCACGTCACCCCCTCCTCGAGCGCAGCTCGGCTTTGAGTCGAGCCAGTTCCTGCTCCGGCGTCAAAGCCGCCGTTCCTTCTTCGTCTTCGTGTTCGTCTTCGTGTTCGTCTTCGTGGGCGTCTTTGTGGGCGTCTTCGTCTTCGTGCGCAGATGTGGCCGAAGTCGCGGGTGGCGAGGACAAGGATGAAGATGCGGATGAAGGATTCGTCTCAGCCAACGCCAACGGCCGGCTCAGGACGTACGTCCGAAAGAGACTCGAGGCTTCGAAGCGTCGCGCCCATCTCTCCTCATCGCGCGAGATCACCGAATAGACCTCCGCAAGCGACCCGACACCGAAGAACTCAGGCGCGGCGCCTGGCGGCCCAACATAGACCACGCGTCCCTTCGCCATGAAAACCGCCAGATCGGCCAACGTCGAGGAACTGACGACGTGCGTCGTAACGAGCGTGAATCGATCCTCGGTCGTGATACGGCGCAACAATTCCATGATCTGCACCTCGAGTCCCGGATCCAGACCGCTGGTGGGCTCATCGAGAAAGAAGAGTTTGGGCTCCGCCAAGAGCTCCATCGCCACCGACACTCGCTTTCGTTGACCGCCGGAGAGATGGCGCACCCTGACGTCTCGCCGATCCGAGAGCCCAACTTCTGCGAGTACCCTTGTCACGCGTGCTGCCCGCGCCTCATCGGAGGTCTCAGGGAGACGAAGGCGCGAGGCGTAGTCAAGCACCTGACGGACCGTCAGCGATGCGTGCAGAACGTCGTCTTGAGGGACGTAGCCGATCGATCGCTTCAACCCATCGAAATGCGCGTAGAGATCTCGACCTTCGATCTCGACCCGTCCAACGCCGGGCCGAAAGCCATTCATCGCCCGAAGCAACGTCGACTTCCCTGAGCCCGAAGGCCCGAGGAGCAAGACAAGTTCCCCACCTCGAAACGAAAGCGACACATTCCGAACGATCGGCGTATCCCCCCGCGTCACGCACAGGTTGCGAACATCGAGCTGAACCAAGCCAACCAATCCCACTCTGCAATCTGCGCATCGCTATTGCTCGAACACGGCGAAGTCATCGTCTTCGAGATCGATGGACGGCGTATTCGGCACGCGCCGGTCGGGCGGGAGATACTGGACCCGAACCTGCGACACGTGGAAGACCCCAAAACCCTCGAGGTTTCCTTCCGGCACCTGCCCGAAGAAGATGTCGATGTCGTTGAAACCAGGTCCAGCTCCGCGATCGCGTGTGTCGACGAGCGTGATGTTGCTGACCCTGAAGTCGTAGCACGTGCGTTCATCGTTCGTCTGGCCAAGATCTATCGTCCGGTACCGATAGGCCAACTCGGAGCGCGCGATCGAGTCGTTGAACAACGGATCGGTGTGAGCACGGACCTCGCTTCCGTTATTGACGCCGTCCAGGTCGAGGTCGTCGAGATTGTCGTTGAAGAGCATGTTGGTTCCGAGCCGGAACTCCACCTGATCTGGGAATCCGTCCGCGTCGGTATCGAACAACGTCCCGTCGCTTCCGAGCAGCTTCTCCTCACAATCCCGGAGCCCATCCCCGTCGGTATCGATCGTGGGGTCGTCGCAATCGGCAACCGTCGTCGGCACCAACGGGTCCATCCCGAGCGTTCTCAGCATATGCTCGAGACGATCGTTGAAGTAGTCACCATCCGAGTCCGCTTCGTCTGGATTGAGACAGATCGATGTACCCGGGTTCATAGGATCGTCTTCGCACAGCCGGCTCTCCTCGAGATCCGAGAGACCATCACCATCCGAGTCGGGCAGAAAACCATCCTCGGCCGGCAGCGCGTTCCGATTGAAGGCCAAGAACTCCTTCAGCACGAAGAGACGCTGCGTGCTCCGAAAGTCGATGCGTGCCAAGTTGAGCTGGTCGGGGAAGGCGAATCGTTCGTACCGGCCGCCCGTCGCCAACGACATGGCCAGCCCAATACGCTCCGCTCGACACGCATCCGCACAATCGGGATCGCAACCGGTCGGCGAGGAGCCGGTGCAGTTGTACGGATAGTTGGGATCCGAGCAATCCATGTCTCGACCGTCGTCGTCGTTGTCGATCCCGTCGAAGCAGTCCAACTCGCGCCGGCCACAAAAGTTCAGCGTCGTGCCGTCCGGGAGCGCCGTCGTCGAGCAGTACTGATTGTCAGTATCGAGCACACCGCACGTGCTGGCGGCTGGATCACACAGCTCCGTGCAACGCCCCGAGTCGGCGCGTGCGCCGACCTGGATGCAAACGAGGCCGGGGTTGCAGGTTCCGGGCGCGGCGCGCGGATCACATGGCGAGCCTTCGACGTGCGCCTGCTCGAGATGAATCGTGTGAAACACGAACTCAGCGGCGCCCAGGTCGAGAACCGTGTTCCGGATATCCTCGACCTGGTGCTCCATGAATGCGATCTCGCAGTTTGCCGGAACGGGCGCATATCCGGCACACCGAAGAGCCTCTACGCGCGGTTGCGGGCCCCCGCTCATGATGTGAACGACCACGTACTTCGTGCGCGAGAGCGGTCCTTTGTCCGCGAGAAACGCATCGCCGGTGACGATCGAGCGCGCCATCGACATCGCGGACACCAAGTCTCGAGCACCAGCCCCCGTTCGCAGCGCAACGAGCGCCGCGTCGATTAGGGCATCGTCCCGCGAAAAGCCGGACGTCACGCGGCCCCGCTGCTCACTGACGAGCTGCTCGCTGATCGTGCCGTACTTGATGATCCCGATCTCGACGTTTGCAATGGGCAGATACTGCGAGAGCGTCGTCTCGATCGCCGAAACGTGCTCCGCTTGCGGCGCCGCCTCGCTCATCACGCCGCTCGAGTCGACGATGAACAGAATCTTGACGGGGAACTTCCGCGTCGCCGGGTTATCGGTGCACAGCACGCCGGTGAGACCGAGCTTGTCGGCCAGGGGTGGTTCCTGGCCAACCTTCCCGTAGAGCGACACGTCCGTACAGCCCGAACCAGCGGCGACACCCAAGCCGAGGACAAAGGCCAGAACAAGAACAAGAACCGGTGCCGAAGCGCCGGCGAGGACGCGGCGGGGCGAGCCGCGACCCATCCGACGCGCAAAGAGAAGGCCATGGCGGAAGCACAGGCGAAGATGAGGCAGGATCCTTGGGGGCGGCGTGCGCATGGACGCCGCGCACTATACCCCGACCGGCGCCGTAATGGACTGTGTCCGTCCCGCACCTACAGTTCGGGCGTTGTGGACGGGGATTCCGAAAGGTCCGAGTCCCGCTATGATGTCTCCCCGTGACGCATCCTTTGGTCTATGAGTGCACCCACGGCCGCGGTGCGTTGGCGCGCGCAGGTCTTTCTTGTTGGATCACCTCCGGCATGTTGATGGCCGTGCTCTTGGCCTCGGCCGCCTGTGCCAACGGGTCGAAGGACGATGGCGACCTCGACGGCGGTATCGGGGACGGCGGCGATGCCGGTCCGTTCTGGGTAGCCGTCACGTCGGCGCCGACAACCGAAGACCTCTTCGGGGTCTGGGGTCGGGCCGAAGATGACCTCTGGGCCGTGGGTTGGGGTGGGACCATCCTTCACTACGACGGAACCACCTGGACCCGAGAGACCACAACTTCGACGACGCCGCTCATGGCCGTGCACGGCATCCCTCGGCCCGCCAACGCCGACCTCACGGACCCCGACCTCGAACTCGGACCGGTCTTCGCCGTCGGTTGGCAAGGAACCCTGGTCTCGCGTGATGAAGCGACGAAGACCTGGTCGTCCGTGGCGCCCCAAGACGGCCCGACCGTCGACCTGTTCGGCATCTTCCTAGCGAACGACGAAAACGGGCTTGCGGTCGGGGATCGAGGCCAGCTCCTCACGTGGGACGGAACCGGATGGGTTCCCGCCAAGGTGCGCATCGCCAGCGAGTTCGGGGGCTTCATCGAGCCTAAGGGCACCTTGAAGGGCGTATGGGCCGCGAACGCGAACACCTACTTCGTCTCGGGGTCCGGGGGCGCGGCCTATCGCTCAACGAGCGGCTTCGGGCCCGGCGCATGTACCGTGACCGACGGCGTGCAAACCTGTCCACCGTTCGAGGCCCTCGACACGCGGATCAGCGATCCGCTTCGCGGCATCTGGGGTACGCAGGCACAAAACGTGTACACCGTGGGACTCGAATCGCTCATCCTCCGCTACAACGGAAGCTGGAACCGCGTGCGCAACAACGGGGCCGATACGCTCCCCACCGCTTTCTTGTTCGGGGTGAGCGGCGTGAATGGGAATGACATCACCGTCGTCGGCTGGCGCGGAACAGTCTTTCGGTTCAAGGACGGTGCGTGGCGCCAGGAATGGGTTCCCACCGACCAAGACCTGCGCGCCGTCTGGGTCGACCCGGTTTCCGAAGTCGCCTATGCCGTCGGCGCCACCGGAACGATCATTCGGCGAGATCCACCTCCACCACCCGAGCCGATCGACGCCGGCCCGTGATCGCATCTCGCGGCCTGGTCCCGTCTCGCATCCGATGCGAGGGTGCCCGGGGCCTCGACGTCGACGTGAACGCAGCGCGCCGATCTTCAACAAGCTCCTCGAGTGGGTCGAGTCCATCAAAGACGACGAGCCTCCTTCACTGCGCTTCGGTCGATCGCTCAAGTACTTCTCGAACCAGCAGGTGCCGCTGTGTCAGTTCCTCACGGATGGCCGCGTCCCCATCGATAACGGAATCGTCGAGCGTTTGCACGTGCGCGCCGCGCTGACGCGGAAGAACCTGTCCACCCGTCCCGACCGGGGCGCTGGACCATCTCGTCATCTCGTCATCTCGTCATCTCGTCATCTCGTCATCTCGTCGCTTCGCTGCGGTCGCTCCGTCGGCCCGAGCAGCAACTGGGCGCTCAGGTCGCTCGGTCCGGGATGTCACCATGTGAACGTCGACCCGAGCATAAGACTCCTATCCATGCGCCCCGTGTGAAGATCGATGCTCGCACTGGCGTACCCGTCGATCGAAACCAGATCAGTCACGTGCACACGCACAAGCGGGAACGTTCGATTCGCCAAGGCGACAACAGACCCCAAGGTGAGCACAGGCTCGACCTCTGAGCCGTCGGTCGGCCAATGTCCGCCCGCGACGAAGAACTGAAAATATCGGGCGCCAAGACCAAACGAAACGCGCTCCGAGATCGTGAACATGTACCCCGCTTGGGCTCGGAGACCCCAGCTCGAAAGAACTTCTGGCCTTCGCGAGAGCCGGAGCGGCGATCCTACGGCGGCGCCGAAAACAAACCCGCCGTGTCTTCCCAGCCAGAGTTTGAAGTCGCTCCCTGCCTTCAAAATGCCGGAGAAAAGGAATGGCTGATCGGAGGTTGTACCGATGCCCCACCTGGTTAGGCCTCCATATGGAATCCATTCGAAGCCACCAGGATCGCCTCCACGATAGGCGAAAGCTGCAGTTGGCACGCTCCATTGCAGCCGGTCGGAAATCGCGTAGCTCCAGTGCAGAAGCACTGACACATGTTCGCCGTGGGCAGAATCGTCACCGGCCTTGAGCTTGCGAGACGGCGACAGCAGATCGTCCGCCCCCACCCCGAAGGCCCCACCAAACTCCATATAGCGGCGAGGCAGGGTTGAGTAGGTCGCGGGGCGTCGAACTTCCGCGCGCATTTCATCTTCGCGGGCATACGGCGCTGATGCACCGATGACCACCTCAGCGCTCGACGGCTCAGCACTCGATGCTATATCGCCAGATGACTCATCGAGAGGCGGTTCCTCCCCGGATGACTCGTCGACGGGTCGTTCGTCGACGGGTCGTTCGTCGATCGGTTCCGCTGCCATCGCAACATGACCGCGAACGCTCCCGATGAGGAGCGGAAGGAGAAGAAACGCGACGCAACTTGGAAGCAGAAGAGGCGGCGAACGGTGCCGACGCAACGCATCCCGGCCAGGCTGGATCGAAGCGAACGGCTCTCGGCACGGTCCTGCAGACTTGGCTATCGTGCAGTCCGAAGCCCATCGAGAGCGTGGCTGGCGCATCATCTTGCTCACGTCGCAACCCGTATGATGAACAGCCGCAAGTGAGTCAACGCGCAACCCTTCCCCTCAGCCAGGCGACGTATTCTGAATTTCATTCTTCTGAATTGCATTCGTACAGTGTGGCGTGGTTGGCCACGTCGACCGGTTCTTTCCGCCGAGAGGTGGCGGTGTGGATCGAAGCAAACAGCGCGGACTTACTTGAGCCTGTTCTTCCGCGTCGGGTGAGCGTCCGGACGACTGCCGGATTTCCTTCGGGTCGAACGTGGGAGGTCCGATGAGCCTGCTGGGCCTGGAGATCGGAAGCCTTAAAGGGGAAAGCTGCGAGGAAGGAGATCGATGACGTCCTTCTCGATGACGCCTCGGGCCAGGATCGGCATGACGCTGGCCAGGTATCTGACGGGGTCGATGCCGCAGAGCGCGCACGAGCCCAGGATTGAGAAAAGGATGGCTGCGCTCTGGGCGCCACGCTCGGAGCCGGCGAAGAGAAAGTTCTTCCGCGTCAGGGCGGCGCGCACGTGAAGGCGTTCGACGATGCCGTTGTCGATGGGGACGCGGCCGTCCGAGAGGAACTGACTCAGCGGTACTTGCTGGTTCGAGAAGTAGTTGAGCGCCCGACCGAAGCGTAGTGAAGGGGGTTCGTCGTCCTTAATGGACTCGACCCATTCGAGGAGCTTGGCGAAGATCGGGGCGCTGCGTTCATGTCGAAGCCGCAGGCGCTCTCTTGGCTCCAGGTCTTTCGCGTCCTTCTCGATGCCGTAAAGCGCTTGATAGGCGTCGATCGCGATCGCGGCGCGAGGCTCTCCGCCGTCGAGGGCCTTCACGAAGTATCGACGAGCGTGCATGTGACATCCGCACTCGATGATGTCTTCACGCGCAAACGCCTGGTCGAAGACGGTGGCGGCATCGGCCACCGTGTAGCCGGAGCGCAAGCGCAGGAAATCGGCAGGTCCGATCGTGTGACCGTCCGCGAACGTCGCGTGCCCGGAGGGCGCGAACAGATACAACGCCACGTCCTGATCGCCGACGAAGCCCCAAAGAGTGCCCAGCTTCTTGCGGCGCTTCGCACTCTTGCCGTCGCTAGCGAAGAACGCGAGCGACGTGCCATCGAGATGGAGGACCTCGGCTTTGAGCGCCGCGATCTGGAGCGCGCGCCACAGCGGTTGCAGGAGCTCGGCTCCGTAGCCAATCTGGTCCGCGAGCGTCGAGACCGACAGGTCAACACCCATGCGCGCGTAGCGCTCCCGCTGCCGGTGAAGAGGGAGGCCATCGCGGTACTTGTCGACGAGCAGTTGGGCCACGAGACGCGGCCCGAACTCACCGCCGGCCACCACGCGATCACCGACCGGCGCGCGAGCGAAGTGCGGTGCTTCGCACGCATCACACGTGAGCTTCTCCCGGCGGTCGCGACGCACGATCACACGCGCGGGCACGAGCTCAAGGACCTCGCTGATATCATAGCCTGCGGATCGCCGCTCAACACCGCAATTCGGACAAGGGCGTTCGGCATCGGGTACCGAAATCGGGTTGTCTTCGCGCGGCAGGTGTGGAGGAAAAGGCGTCCGGCGCGGTCGCCTTGGTGGCGGCTCTGTGCTCTCGGTCGCCCGGCGGTTGCGCTCCTCCTCGACCATCTTGCCCAGCTCATCCGCCGGCGACTCCACCTCGAAGGTGACCGCTGTCTTGGACTTCCCGTCGCGTCAGCGGGGTGCGTAACTGGTTACAGTCTCGAGCATCAGCTTCAGCTGGTCGGGAGAGACCTTCTCCGTCGTCTTGAACGCTCGGAGCTTCTTCGCGAGCGCCAGCTCCAGCTCTTCGTTCCGCGCTACGAGTTGGGCGACCAGCTGGACTACATCGTCTTTCGCACCGGAGTCGAGGAGCGAGCGGAGGAGTTGAAGAACCGTGGGTTCGGAAGCTGGCGATGCGACGGAGCGGATGGAGAAGATAGATCACATCAAGCAGGTTGATGCAATATGCATTGCGAAGACTCTGCGCCGTGTCGACTGTGCTGCGAAGGTTCCCACCGTGGCGACTGCCGACCTCGGTCCCACGTGATGCCTTCGAGAAGAAGGGCGAGCTCGTGAATGTCCAACTCGACGCACACCGCGTCCGCCGCCTCGGGGAGCGCGAACGTGCCTCGCTCCAGCCGCTTCGCTACGATCGTGTAGCCGCCTCGCGTCCAGACGATCATCTTGGCGATCGTCCGCCTGCGGTTGAAGAAGATGAAGATGTGTCCGCTGAGCGGGTCCTTCCGAAGCACTGCTCGGACCTCGTTGCTCAGACCATCGAAGGACTTGCCCATATTCACCGGCGATCGGCCCATGTAGATCTTCGTCGACCGAGGTACCAAGAACATCGTCACCGGCCCTCAAGGTTGCGCGTGAGCGCCGCGATCCATCCTGGCTCCACGCAGGTCGGTAACTCTATGTTCACACCGCCGACCGAGCGGACCACGATCGCCGGTGCCCGGTCCTCGGCCTCAAGGCCAAGCGCGTCCTCGTATCGGACGCGAACCGGTACCAAGCTGACGTCATCCGGGACGTTCGTCCGACTCCCCGTCGGTCCGAGCCGCTTTCGCCACCAATAGACCCGCTGCGCACTCACGCCTTGCGACCGTGCGAACGCGACCACCGACTCGCCACTTCGCTCAAGCGCCAACAGCATCGAGCGTGCTTCTGCTTCCGACCATCGACGACGAGCCGGGGTTGTCCTTCGCTTCTTCGAAGTCATGGACCAGCATCGTCGCCCGTCTCCTCGTCCCCGATCTCGGAATTTCTCGGCGCTCTACCGTACGCTCACCGCGTCGGGGCGACGCGCACGTGAAGGCGTTCAACGACGCCGTTGTCGATGGGGATACGGCCGTACGAGAGAGTAGCTGACTCAGCGGTACTTGCTGGTTCGAGACGTCCTTGAATGCTCGACCGAAGCGTCGTGAAGGAGGGGCTGGAAGGCTGGAGGATCCGCCGCTCGAGGTGGACGACCGCGCCGCCTCCGAGGCCGAGCACCAGCGCTCGCCGGAGAACTCGCGCAGCACAACTCAGTCGCGCTCGCTGCGGCTGAGCCGGACAACCACCACCGGATGCGCGATTGACAGAGCCCCGGGCTTGCAGATGCTCGCCGATCGCCGATTTCAGGCCACCGACATAGATCTCAGCCCGGCTTGGATCGGAGCCCGGCTGCACCCAATTCAATTGCAACTGGGCAGAGACCGTCCCTGCGGCGGCCCCGTCCAATTCCAACTGGGCAGAGAGCCTCCCTGCCAGGCCCCCGCCCAATTCCAACTGGGCAGAAAGCCTCCCTGCCAGGCCCCCGCCCAATTCCAACTGGGCAGAAAGCCTCCCTGCCAGGCCCCCGCCCAATTCCAACTGGGCAGAGAGCCTCCCTGCCAGGCCCCCGCCCAATTCCAACTGGGCAGAAAGCCTCCCTGCCAGGACCCCGCCCAATTCCAACTGGGCAGAAAGCCTCCCTGCCAGGCCCCCGCCCAATTCCAACTGGGCAGAAAGCCTCCCTGCCAGGCCCCGCCCAATTCCAACTGGGCAGAAAGCCTCCCTGCCAGGCCCCGTCCAGTTTCAATTGCGATGCGCCCACGCCCACGCCCACGCCCACGCCCACGCCTTTCAGCCGGCGGAACTCTCGGACTGTCCTATCCGCGCGCATCGAGGCCGTGTTTTTTGATCAGTTTGTGCAAATACTTCCGATCCATCTTCGCCGAACGAGCCGCCTGACTGACGTTGCCCTCGTTCCCGGCCAGCAACCACGCGACATACCTCCGTTCGCGCGCGTCCATCCATCGCTCCTTGGATTCTGAGAAACTGAGCGACGGATCGAACGAGGCGTCGTACTCGCCCCCGCCAGCAACATCTCGTCCATCCCCGCCTTCGGCCTCCGCATCGCTTCCCGATGTCAGCGCCGACCCCGAGGCCGACCCCGACGCCGATCCCGAGGCAGAGGCCAACGCCGAGGGCGAGCGGTTGTCGGTACTCGACTTGGCGCCGGATCGGGAGGGAGACCGGCCGAGACGACCGCGCGACGACAACTCGCCAATCTCGAGACGATCGCCCGCGCGCGCGTGCTGCAGCAGGACGGCTCGCTCCACGACGTTCTTCAGCTCGCGCACGTTGCCCGGCCAATCGTGGCTCGTGAGGCGGTCGAGGAGCGACGCATCGAGCCTCGGCGGCTTGACGCCGCGGTTCAACGAGACCTCGCGCAGAAAATGTTCGGCGAGAGGCGCGATGTCCTCCGCGCGATCGCGAAGCGGCGGCAGGCGAAGCGTGACGACGGACAGGCGAAAGAACAGGTCTTCGCGAAAAACACCGCGCTGGACCTCTCGCTGGAGGTCGGCGCGAGACGCCGCCACAACCCGAATGTCGACCGCCGTCGGTTCCGGCGCCCCCAGCCGGCGGACCTCGCGGGCATCGAGGACGCGAAGCAACTTCGGCTGCAGCTCGAGCTCGAGCTCACCCAACTCGTCGATGAAGACCGTGCCTCCGCTGGCGCGCTCGAAAGCGCCTTCGCGCCGCGTATACGCGCCGGAGAATGCGCCCTTCTCGTGACCAAAGAGCTCGGACTCGACAAGTTGCCGCTGCACGGCGCCGCAGTCCACCACGATGAAGGGTGCGCGATCGCGGAGCGATGCCTGATGGATCGCACGCGCAACGAGGCCCTTGCCCGTCCCGGTTTCGCCCTCCACGAGCACGGTGGCGTCGGTCTCTGCGATGCGGGCGATCATGCCGAAGAGTTGCTTCATGGCTCTCGACCGCCCGAGCAGCGGACCAAAATGGTCCTCCGGCCAGGGCGGGACCTCGAAGCGCTGAATCTCCGGGACGAACGCGATCTCGACGCGTCCCGCCTTGAGGATGGTTCCGGCCTCCACGGTGGCCTCGTGCACGCGCGCATCGTTCACGAAGGTTCCGTTCGTGGAGCCGAGATCGCGCAGCAGCCACTCGTGAGCGGAGGTCCGTGAGATCGAGAGGTGATGGCGGGACACGGAGGGATCGGTCAGAACGAGGTCACAGTCAGAAAGCTTCCCGACCGTGACAACGTCGCGATCCACCACGCAGCACTTCCCGGCGTCCGGTCCGTTCTTCACGGTGAGCTGAAGTCGCCAGAGCTCGGCACGGCTTCCTGATTGGGGGGCAGTCGACACGCCGGCCAGAATACCCTTCCCCTTTGAGCGCCGTCGAGAAGATGGCGGTAACACCGCGAGTCAACGACCTATTCCCGCGCATGGTTCATCACAAATTTGGTTGACTCCCATGGAGCGGAGGTTAGAACTGCGAGCCGAGTTCACGGATAACCCTGAACACGAGCAGCAACACGTAGCAACACGTAGCAACACGGACGAAGCGGCGCGGCAGCGAAGCAGGCACGACGCCAAAGCGAAGCCGCGCAGCCATAAAAGCAACGAAGCTCCGACGCGAGCAAACGCGGCGGAGGAAGACGCGCACGGAGGCGAACCTTGGCGATCATCAAGGTGAACGGACTCACGAAGCACTACGGCCCGGTCACGGCCTTGAATGGCATCTCGTTCGAGGTCAACAAGGGCGAGATCATCGGCCTGCTTGGTCCCAACGGGGCCGGCAAGACGACGACGATGAAGATCCTCACCGGATATCTTCAACCGTCCGACGGTTCGGCCGAGGTCGCTGGCCACGACGTGGTCGAAGAACCGCTGGCGGTACAAAGCGCCCTCGGCTACCTGCCCGAGAACGCCCCGCTGTACCTCGACATGATGGTGCAGGAGTACCTGGGCATGATGGCCGATCTCCGCCACATTCCCGACGCTCAGCGAAAGCATCTCCTTTCGGAGGCGATCTACAGCACGGGTCTCGAGCGGCACCTGACCAAGCCGATCGGGGAGCTCTCCAAAGGCTATCGTCAGCGCGTTTGCTTGGCGCAAGCCATCCTGCATCAGCCACAGGTGCTCATTCTCGACGAGCCGACGAACGGCCTCGACCCGACGCAGATCCTCGAGATCCGAGGCCTCATCAAGCGTCTTGCCGAGAGCGCGACGATCATCCTGTCGACCCATATCTTGTCGGAGGTGGAGGCGACCTGCGGCCGCGCCATCATCATCATGGAGGGCCAAATCCGCGCCGACGCGAAGCTCGCTGAGCTTACATCGACGGCCGACGCCGTCGTCGCCATCAACCGCGAGGCGGTCGAGGTCGAGGGCGCGCTCGCGAAGATCGAAGGCGTCATGAAGGTGGAGAAGGCACCCGACGGGAACGGCTACGTCCGATACCGGGTCACGGGTGCCAAAGATCTCGACCTCTGTCCGCGGATCTACGACCTGGCGCGACAGAGCAACTGGCGCCTCTCCGAGCTGCGGCACGAGTCCAAGACGCTCGAGTCCGTCTTCCGAGACCTCGCCCAAAAAGGAGGTGTTGCATGAATCACGTGCTATCGATCGCGCGGAAGGAGTTCCGCGCGTACTTCCGTTCCCCCATTGCGCTCATCTTCTTGAGCATCTTCTTGTTCGTCACGCTCTTCACCTTCTTCCGGTGGGAGACCTTCTTTGCGCGAAACATCGCCGATATTCGGCCCCTGTTTTCCTGGATGCCGATCTTGCTCATCTTCCTCTCCGCAGCGCTCACGATGCGTCTTTGGAGCGAAGAACAGAAGCTCGGCACGATGGAGCTCCTGCTGACGCTCCCGGTGGAGGTCCACAAGCTGGTGATCGGCAAGTTCCTGGCTGCGCTGGCTCTCGTCAGCGTAGCGCTGGCGCTGACGTTTCCGCTGCCGATCACCGTCTCGTTCCTCGGCGATCTCGACTGGGGGCCCGTGATCGGTGGTTACCTGGGCGCACTCTTGCTCGCCGGAGCCTACATTGCGATCGGCCTCTTCTTCTCCGCGACGACGGACAACCAAATCGTCTCGCTCCTGCTCACCGGCCTCGTGGGTGGACTCCTTTATGTCGTCGGCCAGGACGCCGTCACGAACTTCGTAGGAAACCACGGCGTGGAGATCCTCCAAGCCGTGGGGACCGGAAGCCGGTTCGAGAGCATTCAGCGTGGCGTGATCGACTTCAGGGACCTCGTTTACTACGCATCGCTCACGGTCTCTTTCCTCGCGCTCAACATGCTGCTGCTGCGGTCGAAGGGCTGGAGCCAAGGCAAGCGCACCGCGCCCGAGCGACGAAGCTGGGGCCTTCTCGCCGCCCTGGTCGTCGCCAACGGCCTCGCGGTCAACATTTTGCTGGCCCCGGTCACGCAGCTCCGGGCCGACCTCACGGCGCGCCACGAGTACACGATCTCGGACGTCACCAAGGACCTCGTCTCGTCGCTCGGTGAGCCGCTGCTCATCCGCGGTTACTTCTCGGGCAAGACCCATCCTCTCCTCGCGCCGATGGTCCCAAGACTCCGCGACCTCATCGAAGAGTACGGCGTCGTGTCGTCAGGCCGCGTCGTGACAGAGTTCGTCGACCCTCGCGAAAACGAGGAGGTGGAGAAGGAAGCGAACCAGCTCTACAACATCAAGAGCTTCCCGTTCCGCGTACAGTCGGCGGCGGAGAATGCGGTCGTGAACTCCTACTTCAGCGTCCTAATCAAGTACGGCGATCAATTTCAGGTGCTCGACTTCTCCGACCTCATCGAGGTGCAGCCCAACGGGCTGAACAACATCGAGGTGCGGCTGCGCAACCCGGAGTATGATCTCACGCGCGCCATCAAGAAGGTGGCCACCGGCTTTCGAAGCACCGATCTCGTGTTCGACTCGCTCAGCGAAGACGCCGAGTTGCTCGCGTACGTGACGCCAGCAACCCTGCCCGAGAACTACAAAGAGGTGCCCGAGCGCATCAAGAAGGTGCTCGAAGGACTGAAGGAAGAGAGCAAGGGGAAGTTCAAGTACGAGATCATCGACCCCGACGCCGCCGGTGCGAAGCAGGACCGGCAGTTCTTGCTCCGGACTTACGGGTTCAAACCCTACGCGATCGCGCTGTTCTCCCAAGACAGCTTCTACCTCCACCTCCTTCTGCGCGTGGGCGATCGCTACGAGCGCGTCGTTCCCGACGAGGCGTTCAGCGAGGCCTCGATCAAGGAGTCGATCCTAGCCTCGCTTCGGCGCGCGGCCCCGGGATTCTTGAAGACCGTGGGCATCGTCAAAGCACCGCCCGAGCAGCCCGAGATGCCGCCCCAGTTTGGGCGACCACCACCGCAGGCCCAAGACGTCACGCGACTTCTGACGCGGCAGCTCGAGGAAACGTACACGGTGAAGGATGTCGACCTGAAGGACGGCCGGGTCCCCGCCGACGTCGATGTCCTCCTCGTCTACGGTCCCAACAAGTTTGACGACAAGCAGAAGTTCGCCGTCGACCAGTACCTGATGCGTGGCGGCACGGTGGTCGTGCTCTCCGGTCACTATGAGCTCGACCCCACCTCTCAGACGGGCATTCAGCTCAAGAAGGTCTCCTCGGGTCTCGAAGACCTCCTGGCAAGCTACGGGGTCACGGTCGAAGAGACGCTCGTCATGGACACTCAGAACGAGAAGTTCCCGGCACCCGTCGAGCGCAACCTCGGAGGCTTCCGCGTTCGCGAGATCCAGCTTCTCAACTATCCCTACTTCGTCGACGTCCGGAGCAACGGGATGGCAGAGGACAGCCCAGTCGTGGCCGGCCTTCCGGCGGTCACCCTGCAATGGGCATCGCCAGTCAAGGTCACGGCCCCTACGACGCCCGAAGGCGAAGAACCTCTTACTCGGACGGTGAGCGAGCTCGTGAAGTCGAGCCCGCGGTCCTGGACGAAGAACGACACGAACGTGATGCCCGATTTCGACCGCTATCCGGAAGACGGTTTCGCGACCGGCGACAGCCAAGAATCGTACGTGCTCGCGACGGCGGTTCAAGGCGCCTTCGACAGCTACTACAAGGACAAAAAGGCCCCGACGGGTGAAGGCGACTCGACGACCCGCGTCATCCAGCGATCGCCGGACAACGCGCGCCTCGCCGTGGTCGGCACCAGCGCCTTCGTGAACGACATGGTACTCGGGCTGTCGCGCCAGTCGGGCAGCGACCGCTTCACCAACAACCTGCAGTTCGTCCAGAACCTGGTCGACTGGGGCGTCGAGGACGTCGACCTCCTCAAGATTCGCTCGCGCGGTGCTTTCGCGCGAACGCTTCTTCCCAAGGAGGCCCGCGCCATCCTCCCCCTCTCGGATGCTGGGTACGAGGCCATCAACTACGCGATCGCGATCGCACTCTTGGTGTTGATGGCGATCGCAGGTCACCTTGGCCGCGCGCGGGTCGCCGCGATGGAGCTCGAACCTCGCGAGGGCCGTGGTGGCCAAAGACCCGACGTCGCGCTCGATAAGAACAAGGCGGAGGCCGGAGCATGAACAAGACCAATCGACTCCTTATCTTTCTCCTCATCGCACAGGCCCTGATCATCACCGGCATGCGCTTCGGTGATGATCGTCGAATGACGGTCCAGTCCGTGGAGATCTTCGATCCATTCGACCCGGCCAAGGTCACGCGCATCAAGATCTCCGGCGCGCCGCCCGAGAAGGAGAGCGACCCGCCCCAGAATCAAGTCGAACTCGCCAAGGATGGCGCAACCTGGGGCATCGCAACCGCAGACAACTACCCGGCCAACAAGACCAAGGTGGAGGAGTTCCTCACGACATTGGCCAAGCTTCGCTCGCGGAACACCGTGCTCACGAAGAGCACTTTCCACAAGAAGCTGGAGGTCGCAGCCGACAAGTACCAGCGATCCATTACGATCACCCACGACGGGAAGCCGCTCACGTTCTTCGTGGGGTCGAGCCCATCCTTCAAGACGGTACACCTCCGACTCGATGGCCACGACGACGTCTATCTGGTGTCGGACTTCTCAGCGAGTGACGCCGCCGATCGAGCGTGGGGCTGGGTGGACCGCACGTACATTCAGTATCCCAAGACGGATGTGTGGTCGCTTCGCATCGAAAACGAAAAGGGCACGGTGGCCCTGGAGAAGAATCCGGCCAACGGCGATTGGATCTCAGCCTCGACGGCCGACCCCCTCGACACGACGCTCGTCAACAACCTCGTGTCGAAGGCGAGCACGATCAACCTCGAGACGCCGATCGGGAAGTCGCTCAAGCCTGAATACGGGTTCGATAAGCCACTGGCCACGGTCACCCTCGTGACCGGGACCTCGACGATCGCGGGTACACCGCCGCCCAGCACCGAGACCACGACGGTGCAGATCGGGGCGAAGCTCGAGAAAGAGAACCAGTACTACGTGAAGTCGAGCCGCTCCGACTACGTCGTCACGGTCGCCGGATGGGGCATCGATCCACTCGTTCAGAAAGGCCCCGCGGATCTCCCGAAGAAGGAGGCCGCTGGCGAGGCCTCCCCGAAGTCCCCGGCGGCCGCAGCGAAGCCGAGCCTCAAGCCCACGACCCGACAGGCCGCCCCACCCAGAAAGCCCCACAGTCATCCATAGGGGAGCAGCCATCCGCCCCCGAGAACGTCAGTTCGAGGACCAGAGTGTCCCGCCCGTACTCCCAAGAAGGCGAAGCCAGGGCCCCTGTCTTCCGAGCTGAAGTCGAAGCGCGCGCCGCGTGTCACCCACCGTCATCGTCGCCCACAGCGGTTCGCTCCCCGCGTAGACGACGAAGTTTCCATCGCCTTGAAAGGCCGCGAGCGCCTCCCGGCCTTGGTCGCGCCCCCCCGTTTGAGTATTCCAAACGGCAGAAGTCGGACCCCACTCTCGTCCACGGTAGGCGACCAAGTTGGCGTCGCCCTGCATGATCAGGAACAGCTCTCCCACCGCGTCGTGGTGCCAGCGCACGAAGCGACCCGTGGGCAGAATGAGTCCCGGGTCGATGTCGTCGCCACTCATCCAAGCCATGGACCCATTGTTGGTCAGAACACGCAAAAAGGGGCGTCGATCCGCGAGAACGAAACGCGCGCCCTGGATGATGCCCTCGTGCGTATACGTCGCCCAAAGAGGCTTTCCATCGGCATAGACCACCAGATTCCCATCACCCTGAAACACCGCAAGGCACTCCACCTCGCTGCACGGCGCCTGCGTATAGGAGGCGAAGAGCGGATGATTCTCGTGGTCGTAGGCCACTAGGTTTCCGTCGCCTTGCATCACGAGGCGTAGAACACTGGTTTCGACGCTCTCGTTGACGCGAAGCATGAGGGATCCGGGCACGAATTCGAGCGCCGATGGCGTCGGCGCAGGGAGGTCCGAGAATGTCGGACGAGCCGGAACAGCAACCTCGCCGCGGAGCGCTCGCAGGAACGCCTCGAGCTGATCAAGCTCCTGCGTCGAAAGATCGACCGCGACCAAAGAATCGTCGAGCGGGCGCCCCGAGACATTCGGCAGTGCCTGGTAGAAAACCAGCACGTCGCGCAGCGACTTTGCACTTCCGTTGTGAAAGTAGGGTCCCGTGTCCGATATCTGGCGCAGACTCGGGGTAACGAATCGCAAGGCATCTTCGCTTGTGTTCGTCACCCTCGCACGTCCGAGATCCTCGACGCCGTCCTCGTTGACCCGCGCAAGGAAGGGAAGAACGTGAAACGCGTTGTCGCTGAGCGCAGAACCTGAATGACACTCAGCGCAACGCGCCTTGCCGAAGAAGAGTGCCCTTCCGGCACGCTCGGCGTCATTGAGCGCCGTCCGGTCTCCTGCCACATAGCGATCGAAGCGAGAGCTTCCCGCGAGCAGCGAACGCTCGAAATCAGCGAGACTTTCGACCATATTGTCGGCAGTAATCGGCTGGTTCTCATCGGGAAATGCGCGAAGAAAGAGGCCCTGGTACTGCGCGGAAGCGCGGAGCTTCGATACCGCGAGGTCGAGGTCTCGTCCCATCTCACTCGGATTCGTCAGCACGGCCACGGCCTGCGCTTCGAGCGTTGGCGCACGTCCGTCATGAAAAAACTGGTCCTTGAAGGCGAGATTGAGCAGCGTCGGTGTGTTGCGCAAAAGGCGCGAGGATGTGCCTCCAACGACTCGACTTGGATGAAGAGAGAGACGTTCGGTGAAAGCATTGCCTACCTGATGGCACGTTTCACACGCCACGTCGTTGGATTCCGACAGGCGAGGGTCGAAGAAGAGATGTCGTCCGAGTTCCGCCTTCGCGGGGTTTGGCGCTTCATGGAAGAACTTGGGATCCTTCACGTCCTTCGCCTTCAAGCCAAGCGGCATCGATCGCCCAGGATGAAGCGGGCGTCGAAGCGAAACACGATTCGCCTGACGCAAGAGCTCCGCCGCGCTGCGAACGACGCGCGAGACACAGACCTGGTCCAACGCATACACGAGGCCGCTCACCGCCGACCCGCTTCCGGCCGGACCGACGATCACGGGCCGAGCGTCGTTTGGGCCAACGCCGAGACGCGCACCCCCGACTGCGAGCTTCGCGCCCCCAGCGGGCGCGCCGTCGATGAAGAGCGCCACAATGCCGGTCGCGCCCTCGAACGTCACGGCAACATGCGTCCATTGGTCGACCGGGAGCCTCGACCCCATGGGGCCAAACAAAAGCTCGCGTGGCGCCCCACCGTTCTCGCTGACGCTCACCGCGCCCACGAGACGGCCGTCCGGCGCGAGCCCCAAACGAAACGCGCCATCCTTCTCGATCAGGTTCACCGAATCCGCGCCTTGAGCCACCGCCTGTTCAACCGGCATGAGCGGACGAATCGCCAACGACAGCGTGAAGTCCCGCGCGCCGTCGAGAATCACGTGACCCGACGGTGAACGCGCCAACGCCGTCAAGGCGCCGGCCGACCGGAAGTAGATAGCCTTCCCAGAGAAGACCCGCGACGCATCGGATCGCGGGTCGTTCGGTGGACATTCGAAGTCGTTGCACTCGGAAGGGAAAGCTTCTTCCGCAAACAGCGCCTCGGCGTTCTTGCTTGCCACGTGAAGATGCCCCGAAACGTCCGGCACCGCATCGAGAACGTAGTCGCCATTTCGCAACCCTTCGGCCATCTCGAGCACCAACTCGTAGTTGCCGACCACCGTCTCTTCGTAGCTGGTCTCAAAGTAGAGCGCGGCATTCGACGTGAACATCGGATAGGTGAAGAGTTTGTCTGTCAGCGGGAGGACTCTCCGGTCGAGAAACTCTAGCGGCGACCACATGCCAGGCGTCCGTCCCAGCGAGCTCAGAAACAAGCGATGGAACATACCTCGGCGCGTTACGTTTGGGCCGCCATCCACCTGCCGTACGAGCCCCTTCGAAGACGCCCCCACCATCGCGACCCCGGCTCGCATCGCCCCGTCCTGGTGGAGCGCCCCGGCAAAAAACACATCAGAGCCATCCAGACTCACCCACGGATACGCGCCGGGAATGGCCCCTTGAATGGTCGCGCCCGTCAGATCGACCATCGCATAGCGCGCGATCGGATAACGCATGGGCAAGGTCGGGTCGCGGCTCATCTCGGTGATGCGCCTTGGCGTTGACCACCCCCCCAACGGAGCGTCGGTGGCATCGTGCCGGGTGTAGTACAGAGAGCCGTGCTCGCCCGCGACGCCATCGAATCTCTGATAGATGAGAAGCCGCCCATCGAAGGTCACGGTGGGTTCGATGCCCACAATGGGCTGACCGCGTTGATCGGTCATGACCGCGAACGGCTCGACCAAGCGTACTCGCTCAACGGCAGCGTTCGGACTGTGCGGGTCGCGAACCACAATGGTCGCGCGGAAGAATCCAAGTTGGGTGTTGAACGGTGTGACCGTCGGATCGGAGTATTTCTGCGTGAAGATCTTCGCTTGATAGGTCAAGAACTCGCCGGTACTCAGCGCATTTCCGTCGCGATCGGAGAAGTACGGATTCTCGACAAAGCGCGGGTCTGGCACGACCGAGAGCGCGTTCAGGAAGGGGAGCCCGAGCTGAATCGATCCGGGAAAGGCGTTCGCATCCGCATCGAGCGCGATCATGCCCGGAAAATCCGCGGAGAAGGATTGGTTGAACGTTTGATCGTTCACCTCAAGAGCCGCGACGAGCGCTTCCGGACGAAAGACACGAATCGCCCAGCCGACGGCGCCGACGCCAGCACCGGCCCCACTCCACACGGCGGTTCCGTCGTCGTTCACCACGGCGATGAACGGGCTCTCGGAATACACCTCGAGTCGAAAGGTTCCTTGCGTGCCCGACGCCCAGTATGGCTTCGCGGTTCCGCCGGCCTGATCGTAGAGGACCAAGTTCCCATCCCCTTGAAAGACTGCGAAACAACCGATGCTGCATTGGCCGCCCGTTTGTGTGGACCACAATGCGCGCAGCCCGACGCCTCCTTCACTCTTCTCGTAGAGGACCAGGTTGCCATCACCTTGCATCACAAAGAAGAGCCTCGATGTTTCATGCGACCCGCCTATCTCGAGGCGAAGACCGCCGAGCTGGAATTGAAGTTCCGCCTGCAACCCGGGGCGCTTCATCGGCGAGACGCCTCGCGTGATGAACGCCAGGCGGCCATCCCAGCTCAAGGCATGTCCATTCCCACTCATGGCTCCCAGTCGTAGGTAGGCCTGCGCAGGAAGTGGCATCGCTTCATGGCCAACAGGGGCCTCCGCGTAGCTGACTCGGCCAGGTCCGCCCGTCACGGCGGGCGGCGGCGAATCAATGGCCGACCCCGACCCGGCCGCATCGCTCGCGCCTGGTACAGTCGCGCCTGGTACAATCGCGCCTGGTACAAGTACTGCGAGGTCGTCGTTCTCTTGGTCAGCGGAAGAGGGGACCGCGGGCGAGCAGGCTGTACCAACGAGCCCTCCCCAGACGAGACACACGAGAGCCGGCGACGCGGCATACGAAACGACAGACAACAGCGCGGAGCATGCAGACGAGGCAGACGAAACAGCGGCGGGAAATGACGCAGCCCATCCGCGCCGTCTTCTACGATTTCGAAGGGCCCGTGGTTGGAAATGCGCGTGCATCGGCGGGTGCGGAGCAATAAACGTACCCCCGTCCAACCCGGAACATCCGCGCTCGCGGGCGCAATGATTTGTGCACGCCCAGGGTATGGGTGTCTCTCGAGCCTAGACATGTTGGCGAAGCGAGCGCGCATGGTTTCGTGGAAGGCCGAACATCGGTTTGGCCCGAAGCTCGAGGGCCGGGCCCGTCATCCGCACGACGACCCCAACGCAGTTGCCGTGGGATATTGCGCTCGAAGTCCGGACCGTCCCGGCGCGCGCCGCGGACACGTACCCGGGCTCGACTTGCGAGCCGCCGTGCAGATACCAAGCCGCCGCCCCAGGAGAAGACGAACGGACGCGCCATCGCCGGGCCATCGAGAGATTTTGGCCGTCGAGGGATCGTACAAGCGCGTCGTCGGCGATTTGAGGTGGGTCCTCCAACACCGAGCAAGCCAAGGATTCGTCGAGGCCCTTATGAACATCGAGGAGCGCCCAGGCGAACCGACCGCGTTCCTGAGCGAGGCCCGCGAGGCGCTGGACGCTGACTTCCGATCCCTTCGCGACCGAGTCCGTTTCCGACCCGCCGACTCAAACCGCCTCGACGCGTTAGCGCTTGCCGTTGACCATTTGGAGGAAACGGTCCTCAAGCTCCGTAAGCGCGCCTTTCGATGCATCGAAGAAGAACGTGGGCGGAACCACTCCCGCATGGCCAAGGCGCCGGGTCGTGCGTTCGCCGAGGACTACCGCCACGTGATGGTCGCGATGGCGAGGCTTCAGGTCGTGGCGCGAGGCATGCTTCGACCCGGAGCACTGCCAAGCAATAGCCCATGTCTGAAGCCCTTCTTTCGCCCCGAACAACCGCCTTCCGATCCAATGCTGCCGGAGTTCTTGACGGCCTATCGGCGGGCGTTCGGCTCAGCCCCGCACGCCGGTTTCTTTCGGACCACCTCGGATGGCCGCACAGTCGAAATCGACGTCGAGGGGCCAGACTTCATTCTCGAGCTCAAGAGCGGCGCCCAGCCTCGCGGCCATCGGAACCAGCTTCTGGATCGACTGGATCCACGGGTGAATCCAAATCGAAAGGTCGTCATCGCGCTCATTTCGACCGGATTCAACCGAGCGGCGGCGCTCTATCAGCAAGGCGTCCTCGTCGCGACCTCGATTCCGCAAGCCATCGCCATGATCAAAGATCTTCGAGCGGACCCCGAGATGCGACACCGGCTCTGCGACCCACGAGGCCACCGAACGGATATGGATCGCGCCTGGCTCAGCGCTTTCGGCATTGGCCTTGGCGCTGGCACGAGCCTCGGCGTGAGCGACACATTCGAGGCGCGCCCTCAACGAAATGCGTTCATGTAGACCTGGAGAATCGTGGGCATACGACGCGTCGATTCTCGACGCGCCTCAGGTCTCGGGTTGAAGCACCGAGAAGAGCACGAAGTCTCCGTTCGCGTCCGGAGATAGGCGTTCCTGGACCTCGCGATAGCCGGGCCCCAGGATGCGCACGTTGACGCTCGAAGCATCGCGCGGCACCGGTCTCGACACCGGTGTAGCCCCAAACCGGACGCCGTCGATCTCGACCGGCTGTCCTGAAGGCTCGCTCAGGACGCGAACGAGCGGCGTCGCGCGTTGAGGGGCGAGATCTTCGCCGTATTTCGCGTGAGCGGGGACCGGCGTGCGCGGGCGCGGTGTCCATGCCGGACGCTCGCGCCGCGCCCGACCCCGGCCGCTTTCGCCCCTCGGCTCACCGCCTCGGACATCAACGACGCGCACCCCACGGTGGCCGAGCGGGCGCAGCCGCCGGCTGGTCGTGCCCGGTTTGCGGACTCGGGGCGCCATCTGAATGACGCTTCGCGGGTCACTCTTGAACCCGACCATCTCCGGTCGCACCTCGTTGCGAATCACAAGCTCTTCGTACTTCTTCTCAGCCGGCGTGCGCGCCTTGGTCCCCGAAGGGATCGCGCGAAACGCGAACGCAAGCCCGAGTCCAACCACCAGGGCCCCAAGAATCCCGATCGCCACCCGATCGGTTCGCCGGCTGGGCTCCTCAAAGACGCCCCCTGGTCCCCCCCTGCGCGGCGTTGGCTCCGGGTCGCTCGACGTCGGCGATTCTCTCTTTGTCATCGAGCATCCACCCATGGCCGCGAGAAGAGCTTCTTCACGAGCGGGCGCGAGCTCGTCATCCGGACCCCCACCGCCGTTGTCTGTGCAGCCGTGGGCGCAGCCGACGTCCCCACGATCAGAGACTTCGACGACGTGTGAAGAACCGGAGTTCCCGGAAAGCCTTCGCCCACGAGACGGGGCGCCGGCGCAGCGCCCGGTGTATCGGTGAGCGCGTCTTCGCACGTCTCGAAATCCATCGCGTACAACCAGGTATGCCCACCACTGCATTCAGTCGCGGCCGGCTCGAGCACCGTCCAGGCGACGACTTCGTTCGAGACGATCGGGCGCGTAATCACGCGGCTCCCTGGCGAAAGCGCGATCTTCCCGCTGCCCAAAGTCTTGCAGGACGTGCTCAAGTTCGCGGGTCCGGACGGCATGCCAACCTCCCGGGACTTATCATCGCTCACCTTGAAGAAGAAGTTCGCGGCATCCGGCTTGTCGAAATCCTCGAAATTCCCCGACCCAAACACGAGCTGCACCTCGCCGTTCGAGCCGAAGAACGCGATGGGCTCGACACCAAAGCGACGTCCACCCCCCACGATACCCGGAGGCGTGATGTCGTCCGGCGCCTCGAACCCAGCGCTTCCGATCTTCACGCGGAGGAGCGCACCCGCTTCACTCAGAACATAGCAGTGGGTCAGTCGCCCCTCGCCTGAAGCATCCACGCACGCCGGCGCGGTTGGGTACGAACCCGGCGGGAGCGGACGCGACCAGAGAAGAGTCCCACCCTGAATGGAGAAGGCATAGAGCGTGGCCGAGCCCCCAAGTCCCCCGGTCGTCACGACCGCCGGAGTGCGGTGGCCCCCGTACAGCACCGTTCCGAGGGTCGGCGAAGCGCTCGTATTGTCGGTACTCCCCGGAAGAACCCATTCGCCCATCGTCGTGATGTTGCACGGGTTGGTGATGTCGAGCGCAAACATGCCGGGCCCCGTCTTCCCTTGGGCGCCCACGAGCACGGTGCGCGCCTCTGCCGTCGCCTCCCCCTCGTTGAAGACGACCTCAGCCGCCACCAATTCGCCCGTCATGATGGGCTGCTGGACGAGGTCATTCAAGTCATAGCGATACGTCACGCGGGGATCCTGGAGCCAGTTCGGTCGATACCGGAGGATCTCGCGGCCCGAATCGCCATCGACCGTGTAGCCGTAGGAAACGTTCTGTGCCCCATACGTGCTCACGACATCATTCCGAGTGCCCGCCTGGAAGCCGAGCACGTATCCGTTGGACATGACATAGATCGCCCGGGGGCGGCCCGCGACCGTGTCGAAGTCGGCGTACGACGCGTGCAGCCCATCGCGCGGTCCTTCGACCACCACGGGGCGCGTCGATCCGTTGCTGAAGAAGTTGCCCCACTTGAGCGCCGGGTGCGTATCGTCGGGTTCGCCGTTGCCATCGCGGTCGACAGAATTCGCCGGCACGTTGACCCACCGCGCCACACCGTTTCGGAACGAACCGCCTGGGCCAAGCACCGCAACATCGCTTCCGCCAAGCACCGTGGGTCCACAGCTCCCCGCGCCATCGACCTTGCTCGCCCAGTCCGTTTCGAACAGTGGCTCCGGAACGACCACGCCACCGTGATCGATGCGATGCCACGAGATACGCGCGGGGAACCCGAGATAGTCATCGCCCGGTGGCATTCCGCCGCCGCCCGGTACCGTGAACGAATGGATGGCCGCATACGACCCGAAGGTCGACAGCGATGGACTCGTGGCCGCGTACACGCCTCGATAGGCGCGATTGAGTACGCGCGACATCGAACCCTGAATGCCCGCCGTATCGGTCGCATCAAATGCAGAGCCTTGTCCCAACGCGCTGCTGAGCGCATCCGCGTCGCTCGCGAAGACGTTCGAGACGCGGAAGACGAACATGTTGCTGTCATCATCGACGCTCTGGTAGTACGTGCGCGCCTGAGCGGCCTCAACCGCTACCGCGGCCGTTTGCCCCATGTATCCGTCGGTGAAAAGCATCGCCATGTTCTCACGACATCCGCCCACGACGCGGTTGTCGGCCTGATTGAGGTAATACGTTCGCAGATAGCTCGGGTGATAGGTCTCGCAGACCGCGACCTGCTGACGCGCCTTGAAATCGAGCGGCGTGCCACAGTCAGAGTTGGCCGGCTGGAGCGTCGAACATCCGGCGTCGGAGTCGTCACAGACGCAGCTGTCTTCGAGTGGCCCGGACGTGCAAACGCTGGCGGCAATGCGCGTGGCGTCGCAGAAATCGGGCGCGTCGGGGTTCGGATAGATGACGAGCGGGCCTCCACCGCAGGCCAACATGCCGGCCTTCACGGTGCGGACGGCGTCGCGAAGTGGTCGGCAAAACTCATCCTCGACCAACTCCGGCGTGATCGTGCGTTTGTACCATCTTGGAAATTGATAGAGCGCCATCGCCGCTTCGAGAGCCGCTTGGGCCGAGAAGCTCCCGCCCCCTGCACACTGAATCGTATTGTTCACGCACCAGTCGGAAGGCCCGCCGGTTCGGTCCTCCGAGCACGCAGGCGCGTTGCGGTAATAAGGATAGTCGGGATTCGTGAGAATGCACGTGTTGATATCGCTCCACGAAGCCGGCATGCCTTCCACGCCCCAACAAGGGTACGGGTCGTAGGGCGGATTCGGAGGCGGCTGTACGTCGCAGGGCGCCATCGTTTCCGCATCGGAGAGCGTCACATAGCAGAAGCCGTCCGAGGCGCACGAGGTATAGACGCAGCACCCCGTGCCGTTGCAGTTGCAACCGAGGGGGACGAAATCTGGATCGCATCCGGGTGAGCAACCGCCGCGGACCGTCCACCCGCCGGCGCCATCGGCCACGTGACAGTCAGTATCGGCACAAGAGCACATCGCTGGCGGAGGATCGGGCGGGTCGATCATGGGCGGCTTCGGTGGCCACGACGCGCAAGGGTCCCCGAGCCCCACCGAGCCGCAGGCTTGAATTCGCCAGGGCGCCATCGGATCGAACCCATCCAGCTCGCCCTGAAGGAGGCGTTCCAGGATCGCGACATCACCGAGCCCATCGGCCGTCGCCCGCCCGGTCGACACCGGCTCGGTCATCGAAGCCCCAAAGTATCGTTCCCGACGCATGCAGTGCGTCGTCCCGCTCACCAAACCCGTCACGGCCGCCAACGACGCATCGGGATCGTCAGGACTTGGCGGCACCGCGCGACCGCCGATCTTCGCGTAGTCGCATCCATCGTACGTGAAGCCTCCGAAGAGAAAGTAGTCTTGGAAGAGCGGCAACGTCGCGAGGACCGATCCTTTCACCAGCTCGAGGCGCGTGGCCGGGTCTCCGGGGCTGTGGCAAGAGTCGCAACCGACCGAGATGCCCATCGTCGCGGAAGCATCGATCCCCACGATCGCATTCGGCTTGGGAATCGCGTCGAGCGGATTCCAGAGCTCAGCCATCGCAAGATGCGGCGACAAACTCACGCCACCAAGCGCCGTTACGACCGCCCCGAAGAGGCAACCGATTCGGACAGGTTGCCATCGCGCGCGAGGCGTTGTGCAGCATCTGGTTGCCGAAGATCTTTCGAATGCGCCCACGTTCCGGTCATATTTGCCTGCCCTTCCGAGTCTGGCAAGACGCCGCGTTTAGAGGAGGTCTGACGCATCAAACAACGGACACCGCCGCATTCTGCGGCATGATGTGGGCAAGCCGAAACGCGTTCGCTGCATCGAGTGCCGCAAGAGCAACACCCCCGCATCGACCCGAGACGAAGCCTTCTAAGGACGTCTCGTTCCCCAAGGTGTCAGCAACCGAAGGGACCGGTTCATGACCTCCGCCTACACTGCCTCTTCGCCCGAGGTTTCGCCCGGAGTTTCGCCCGAGGTTTCAGCGAGCGTCTTCAGCCGGGAATAGAGACGGCGCCGCGTGATGCCCAGCAAGCGGGCAGCCTTTGCCTTGTTGCCACCCGCAAGATCGATGGCCGCGTGGATCAGATCCCGCTCGAACGCGTCGAGATTGAATCCCTCGACGAGGAGCGAGGCGGGAGGGACGGCCGATGGTAATGTGCCCGCTTTCGGCATCTCCACGAGGTCGCGCGTCCTCGTCCCCACATCGCGAAGCCCGAGATGCTCGGGTGCGATCTCGGTCGGCCCCGACAAGATGATGGCGCGCTCCAGCACGTTTTCGAGCTCTCGGACGTTGCCCAGCCAACTGTGCGAAGCCATCACCGCCCGCGCTGATGCCCCGAGCTTTGAGGGAGGCAGGCCTCGACGTTCGAGGATCGTGGTTGAAAGTGCGTCGAGATCCTCGCGCCGCTCGCGCAGCGGTGGCACGGTGATCGTAAAGACGTTGAGCCGGTAATAGAGATCCTCTCGGAAGCTTCCGTCAGCCACCGCGGCTTCGAGGTCGCGATTGGTCGCCGCAACAATGCGGACGTCGACGGTCTCCGCCACGGTCGATCCCAGCGGGACGAACTCGCGTTCCTGGAGAAAGCGAAGGAGTTTGAGCTGGGTGGGTGGCGAGATGTCGCCGATCTCATCAAGAAAAAGCGTGCCCATACGCGCGCTCTGGAGAAGACCGTCCTTCCTCGCGGTCGCGCCCGTGAATGCGCCCTTCTCGTATCCGAACAGCTCGCTCTCGAGCAGAGCCTCCGGGAGCGCTGCACAATGAACCTCGACCAGCGGCGCCTCGGCGCGGGCGCTTTCATAGTGAATGAAGCGGGCGATACGGCTCTTGCCGGTTCCGCTCTCCCCCAAGAGCAACACCGACGCGTCGGATGCGGCGACCTTTCGCGCGTCTTCAAGAACATGCTGCATCTTGGCGCTCACCGCGACCGGCGGCGGCGTCACCCGATTGAGGAGACTCTTCACCTGAGCGGCCGACCGTCGCTGCTCGGCCAGACGGGCAACACGCATCCGGAGCTCATCCATGGCGAACGGCTTGGTCAAGTAGTCCGCCGCGCCCAGCCGCATCGCGGCGACCGCGTTGTCCGTCGTCCCGAAAGCCGTCATCACGATGACGTCGGGTGGGCTAGACATCGCGCGCGCGCGCCGGAGAACCTCCATCCCGTCGACGTCCGGCATGCGCAGGTCCGTCACGATGACATCGGGGACCGACGCTTCCATCTGGTCGAGCGCCGCCTTTCCGCCGCGCGCGAGTGTTACGTGGTAGCCCTGCACCTCGAGCATCTCGGCGATGATCCGCCCGAGCTTTGGTTCATCATCGACCACCAAGATTTTCGTCATTCTGAGTTTTCCTGTTCCAAGGGAATTCGCACCGCGAAGACCGTGCCCTGTCCAGGTTGAGATTCAACGAGATCGAGCACGCCGCCATGTCGCTCGACGAACCGGCGGGAGAGCGCGAGGCCTAAGCCCGTGCCCGAGCTTTTAGTCGTGAAGTACGGCTCGAAGAGTCGCGCCTTGGTGACGTCGTCCATGCCGTATCCGCGGTCTCGAACCAACACCACGATCTGACCGCCTCGATGCTCACCTTCAACGACGATGATACCCTCCTCGCCCTGCGCATGGACAGCGTTCACGAGGAGATTCTCGAAGACCTGCCGCAGTCGATGCCGGTCAGCCGAGAGGACGGGCAGACGATCGATGCGACGTTCAACCCGAACCTTCGAATGGGCCGCTTCGATCGCCTGTGCGGCTTCGTCGACCACTTGTTTGAGGTCGATGGGCGCGATCGCAAGCGGGCGGTGGCCGGAGAGCTCGAGGAAGTCTTCCGTCAGCCTGAAGAGACGATCCACTTCGCCGAGAACTTCCTTGAGCGCTTCATTGTCTCGATCCGTCAGGGACCGACCCGAGCGCTCGCCCATCAACTCGACGGACCCGCGGATCACGCCAAGGGGATTTCGGATCTCATGGGCGGCCGTTGCGCTCATCTGAGCCAACGCCTCGGCCCGAAGCGCGAGCGCATGCGACTTCGCATGCGCCTGATCGGCCTGATGGGCGCGCACGAGTGCGATGCCAAGAAGCAGCGACATCGCGACCGATAACCCCGTGCCCAACATCAGGGCGGGAAAAAGACCTCGGCGAGGCGCCGAGAAGCGCTCGCCCGCTTCCAGAACCAGGACGTTCGGGACGCCATCGAAAGCGGTTTTCATGGGGATGTAGGCCGCGATCATATCGACCCCGCCGACCCGATAGCTCTGCCCGACCGAGGCCATACCCCCGCGCGCCACGTCGAGTCGGCCGCGATCGACGCGCAACAGATTGATGCGTCGCCCTGCGTCGCCCGAAGCATCGCCGACCACGATGTCGTGGCCATCGATGATGTAAACGGCATCCAACACGTTGACGTCTTTGAGCCGCGCCAGCGCCACGAAGGGTTCGAGGTTCGTCGAGGGATCCAACTTCTCACGGTCAGGCCGCGATCTCTTCTCGAGAAGGCGTTGGGGAAGAAGCTCGACGGCCGACTCACCCGCGCCCAACAGCCGCTCCGCGAGAACGCGATCGACGGCATCGGCCGCCGCACGGTAAAGAATCGTCGTCGTCGTCAGGCTTGCCGCCAAGACCGAGCCGACCACCACCAGGATGATGGCATACGAACCACGCCCGACCCGGTGCTCGGTCACGAGGCCCATGTCCCCCACCCCCAACGCACGCCGACGGCGGTGACGACATCAAGAAATGTCCACGCCGCAATGTTCGAGCGCACCTTCCGACCTTCGAAGGTCCAGAAGAATGTCGTCGACTCGGTGGCGTCCCACTCCGCCAACAAATAACCATCCATGCCGAAATCGCGGCGCTCCGAGCTCGGGCTTGAGACGTCCGCCGATGCATCGAACCGACGAACCAAGACGCCCACCCCGGCGGACAAGCGCGTCGTTCGCGAAGGCGAGACAGAGAACGACAGCGTAGGTTGATGCTCGAGAAAGCGCTCACTCGGATCCGCCGAGGTCTCCCGGATGATCAGGTACCGAATCGCAAAGGTCGCAGTCGTCGCCCACCGTCCCCACCCATCGCTTCGACTGGCCGTGCTCCAGGGGCGGTAGGTCCAGTCGAGCGAGCCGAAGTGCCGGCGGGCGAACGCGGGGGTCGATTCGTCGAACCCATGCTGAAAGGTGAGGCCGTAGCAAAGCAGGCCGAGCATCGTCGCGTCCTCATAGGAAACGGCGAGTCGCGGACCGTGGCCAAGAACGCTCATCGACCATCCGAGCGCGAACCCTTCCACATCGTAGGCCACGGAGCCCGCAAGCGCGTCGTCGATCCACGTCAGGTAGAGCGCGCTGCCCAAGTCTAGGGCGTCGAGGTCATGGCTCCTGAGATGCTTGTCCATCGACGCCCGAGCTTCCACTCGAGCCCATGGAACACCCGGAGCCGCCTCGGCAAAGAATCCAGTCCGGAGGAGACCGTCGCTTCGCGGATCACTCGAAGACAGGTTGACGTTGCTGTCGTAGCCAACCTGCCCGAACGCACCGACCACCGCCCAGACCTGGGGCTCGTCTGTCTCGTCCAACCAGACCTCGCGCGCCCCGGCTTCGTCTCTTCCGAGCGCGATCAACGAGGATAGGCTGTGGTCTTTGACGCCGAGCCGAGCCGCACGCGCTTCGAGCGACGCGAAGAGAGGAAGCGCGCGCTGGAATTGTCCTTCGCGCACCCAGAGAAGTGCCTTGGCGACCTGAGAACTGGGACCATGGATCTCGCAGATCAGCTCTACGATCTCCGAAGCGCGTGCCTTGGCCTCCTCCGACAACGACGCAGAGCGCAGCGCCTCTCGAAACGCAAAGAACGCCGAGCGAACCTCACCCTTCTCGATCTCGCGCTCTCCGATCTCGAGATAGAGTGCGGCCTCCTCGGCGGTTCGCGGCTTCAGCTCGATAGGCTGGTCGCACCCATTCGACCAGGAAGGCGCCCCCAGGAGCGCAAGCGCGAACACAGGCGAGATCACCGGGCTGAGTCTCCGGCGTCCGCGGTCGCACCGGTGTCCGCAGCCCCACCGGGGTCCGCAGCCGCACCGGTGTCCGCAGCCGCACCGGCGTTCACGGCCGCACCCGTGTCCGCAGCCGGTCTCCCGTTCGCCTTGGCCGCCGCGTTGTTCGCCTTGGCCGCCGCGTTGTTCGCCTTGGCCGCCGCGTTGTTCGCCTTGGCCGCCGGGTTGTTCGCCTTGGGTGCGGTCTTCTGGTCTGGCGCCTCCTCGCTCGCCTTCAGCGCCTGCTCCAATGAAAGAATCTCATTCGTCGTGCGTTTTTCGAGCGCGTCGCTTCGCACGAGTCGAGCCCCCGCAAGCGCCTCGAGGAAACACAGGCGTGCGTAATCGAGATCTCGGGCGCGGCGCGCCGACGTCCCACGCTCGATGGTCTTCAACACGCGTGCGTCGGACCATGGACGCTCACGTTCACGACGCAAGAGCGCGATCCGCAAGGCCGACGCTTGGGCGCGAATCTTGGGCCCGCCGCGCGCTTCCACGCCAGCGAGCAAGCCCTCGGCCATCAATGACAAGCCGGTCTCCGCACAAGCGACCGCGAAGTAATAGTCGAGCAAGACGTCACGGTATACGGGCGAGAGCCTGGCCGCGCGACTGAACACCGCGACCGCCTCCTCGAATCGCCCGACCTGCGTCAACGACGCCGCGAGATACCAACTCGCTTCGCTTGTGGCCGCATCCAAGCGTTCCGCGACCTGAAACTCGACCACCGCGCTCTCGAACGCGCCATCGCGGAACAGCTCGGCACCCTTGAGAAGGTGCGAAGCCGCGTCGGGCGTTGCGGCCCAAAGAGACGAGGACTCGCCGCTCCAAGCCCAAGCCGAGACGACGAGGGCCAAACACGGGCCGAGACACCGCACCGCAAGGAGCCTAGAGCAGGCCCAAAATCCACGAAAGCCATCACGCCGCGGCCGACCTCGAGGTGCGTGCCGCCGAGCGGCCGCCGCCAAGGGGCTTACCTCGGCGCAATCAAGCCGAGCACCCCTATGCGACCTCAGCGCGCAGATCCATACCTGGACGATTGAAGTATTGGTTGACGCTCGAAGCCCGGGCTATTCCCGCCCGCTGCCGCCTCCGCCGCCAGAGCCGTTGTTGCTGCCAGAGCCGTTGTTGCTGCCGCCATGGCCGCTGTTTGCTTTGGCGGCATCCGACGCAGCCTTCGCGCGCTTCTCGATCTCTCTCGCCTTGTTCGCTTTGCGTCGAGCGGCGCTGCCGGCTGATTCCGGACGTCCGCGCACCTTCGCGGGACTTCCAAAGGCGCGGGCTCGCTCTGCTGCCTGTCCATGCCCCGAAGCACTTGCGCCATGAAGGAGCTCGAGGGTCTTGGCGCCGTGACGACGGGCCAGCTCTTTGGCCACGATCTCGACGGGTGATGCAGACTGGTCCGCCGCCGCTTCGGCGGGGCCGTCACGCCGGATCGCAAACCCAATCGTCCGCCCGCGCGAAATGCGTACAGAATGGCGTTCCATCGCCTGTGCCATGATCCCGCGGGCACGCGCGCTCGCGGCGGCCGGTTCGGCGACCGCGCCCGAAGACGCCAGCGTCGGCAGTGAGACGCTCGCCGACATCGCGAGGGACATCCAGAAGCGCCGCCTCAGCCCACCATGTCGCAGGCTCCATCGCCCAGGAAGCCATGTGCGTGCCCATGCGCTCAGTCTCACCGGAATGGAGCCATCGAGACGCGCCTTCATGGCCGACGTAGTCAGCAAAGGTCGCGCCAAGAATGAAACACTCCACGGTCTGTGCTGTGCAGGCCACAGAGGCCACGGGCGGGTGCAGATCTGCACGTACCGGGACACTCCAACCCGTCCGCCCCGAACCGTCTGGTACACCCGCCAAGCCCGCTCGCCATTTTCGGCGGTTCGAAAAGCTGGCCCGGCACCTGCTAGAGACTCGGCTCATGAAGCGATTCCTGCTCCTTCTCAGTCCTTCTCTTCTCGTCGCATGCGGCGGGAACACCTCGGACCCTGCCCTGCGCGGTGGGGCGAACGCATGGGGCAGCACGGAGGCAGCCCTCCACGTGAGCCTCGGCGCAAGCGATACGCCGACAGTCCAGGGAAGCGCCGGCCAAGGCCACGGTAAAGGCGGCACCGGCGATGCTCTCAAAGCGGCGATCGTCCACATCGACGAAGTCACCGCGCATGTCGACGGCACCGGTTGGGTCGACCTCCTGGCCTCCGACGACCTCGTCGAGGTCGATGTCCTCAAGCTCGCATCCCACACCGTCGATCTCGGGTTTGCGAACATACCCGCGGGGCGCGTGACGCAGATTCGGCTGCACGTGGCGAGCGACAGTCATCCATACGTACTCACCTCCTCCGACACTCAGGTCCCCCTCAAAGTCCCGTCGGGTTCGCAGTCAGGCATCAAGATCAAGGGTAACTGGGACATAGGTCCCTGCCACACTGCGACGATCGCGCTCGAGCTCGCGGGAAAGAACGCGCTCATGCTTCACACGACCGGGCACGAGGATCTCTGGATCTTGCGGCCCGTCATCAGAGCGAAGGGCGTCCGCAGCAGCGGCACCTGCGACGAGGACCAGGACGGCACCCCAACCGGCGACAACGAGACGCCGAACGGTGACGATGACGGTGCGGCGAATGACGACGGATCCGATGATGGTTCAGGCAATCCGGACCTGGGAAGCGGCGACAATGAGGGCTCCGATGACGACTCTGGCGCCGACGACGGCTCTGGCGCCAACGATGGCTCTGGCGCCGACGACGGCTCTGGCGCCGACGACGGCTCTGGCGCCGACGACGGCTCTGGCGCCGACGACGGCTCTGGCGCCGACGACGGCTCTGGCGCCAATGACGGCTCTGGCGCCGACGACGGCTCTGGCGCCAATGACGGTTCTGGCGCCGACGGTGGCTCCTCGTCCGAACCCCCGGTGAGCTGTACAACGTCGATCGACTGCAACACGTACGAGTACTGCACGCTCGACGGAACCTGCGCGTCGCTCCCCGACGTCTAAAGATACGCCTCGGTCTCGACCACCACGCTCACTCGCCGCTCACTCGCCGCTCACTCGCAGCTCGCTCGCAGCTCGCTCGCAGCGCCCGCGCCGCCCGCGCATCGTCGTTCACAGATTCACAAAACAGACGCAAGGTGCAGTCCCATCGCATGGGGTGCCCTCCCGCTCATCCTGACAAACAAGCGAACTGCAGCAATTCCGATTGACCGTGCATGCCTGCCCCAGACCACCGCAGCTCGCACCGCCCACGCATGTTCCCGTAGTCGCACCCGGCGGTACGCTGCAGGCCAAGCCTTCGCAGCAATCGGCGGCCGCCGAACATCGCCCGAGCTCTGGCTGGCAAGCGCGCGGCGCACTGCAGACGTCACCGAGACAGAGACCAGAACAGCAGTCGCCGGGGACATCGCATGCCAGCCCATTCGCGCGGCACGCGCCCGCGTCGATCGGCGGTCCCGCGTCGCTCACGCTTGCGTCGGTCGGGCCACCATCGCCAAGCCCGCCATCGGTTGCGCCATCCGCGGCACCTGAGCCATCACCGGCGACGGCGTCGGACGCCATGGCATCCGCGATACCGGCATCAGGCGCAGGCGGTGTCGGCACCGCACAGGCGAAGACCCCGGCCGCGCCGGTGGACAGACACTCGGTGCCCCCACAGCATTCCGGCGACGCGCCCTCCGTGCACACATCGCCGAGCGCCAAACACTCGAGCGCGGCCGCGCACGTCCGACGTCCATCGTCGCCGAGCAAACACGGCGCATGATCACAGCACTGGTCGGCGATCTGGCACTCGCCATCGGGGGGGATGCAGCAGTTCGGGTCCGCCCAGTCGTAGCCCGTCGGGCATGTCTCAGTGCAGCCGTCGGCGGGACAGCCACCAAAGCAGCGCGGCACACCCGAGACATCGAGCTTGCAGACCTCTTTGTCCCCGTCACAGCAATTCTGCGGTGCATTGACCTTGCCCCCACCCGGCAAGACGGCCGCACCGCAGATGTTCCCCACCGCGTTGCAGGACTGGCCATTGTCGCACCGTCCTCCCGGCGGTTCTCCGCACGACACCGACCCGTTGGGATTGACCCCGCCGCCACAGCACTCGTCATCGTCGGTGCAATACTCCCCGGTGATTCGACAACCGGTCGTCACTTGGCAGACCGATGCCCCGGTGCCCGGATCCGAACACACCCGTGAACAGCAGTTCGTTCCATCTGCGCAAGGATTGCCGCCCTGGGTACAGGCGCCGCCACCGCCGCCGGTGACGACCTGACACCGACCGGGCCCTGTTCCGTCCGAAGAGCAGAAGTTCCCGCAACAATCCTCATGTTTGAAACAAACATCGCCGTTCGCCTGACACGAATAGGCCCGCACGCATACGCCGCCTTGGCAGTTCGTCGAACAACAAGCCGCGCCCGTCGCGCACGTTTCTCCAAGCGTCACGCACGTATCGCCACCGGGACCCGCCGGCACCGGCTCACACTCGCTGGTCGCACCGCAGATCCCAGAACAACAATGCTCGGCCGCGAGACACGTCTGCCCCACCGAGAGACAAAGCTGCTCTGTGCACGAACCACCCAAGCAATGAAGCGTGCAGCACTCGGTGGAGTCTTCACACGCATCGCCGGGCCCCTTGCAGAACTCGGGTTCCTTACAGAAACCATCCGCCCCGCACACGCCCGAGCAACAGCCCACGTTCGCACCGCAAGCCGCCCCAGTCTCCGCGCACAAGGACCCCGGACCCGAGTCCGCGATCGGGGGCATGGAGTCGGGCGGGCCGGCGTCCGCCACCGAGCCATCGCCACCCGTCGATCCATCACCGCCCGTCGATCCATCACCGCCCGAAACCGCGCCGTCCGAGCCGGCTCCGTCCGAACCGAACGCATCGCCAGCTTGCGCGTCCTCGTGGCCGGGGTCTGGATCCCCATCGCAGCTACACGACGGAGAGAAGGCTGCGAGCCCGCTCGCCACAAAAATCCACCGAAGCGTGACGATCGAAGATCTTTCGAGCATGGTTCGGTCAGTCTACCAAGAGACCGAACTACTTCACCACGGGTCGAGACTTGCCGGTAGGTACGACACCGACGACCCGGGGCTCACCGTCGCGATCCCGACGGAGCTTCAGGAGAACTTCTTTACCCTCGAGCGCCTCGAACGACACGCCCGGCGCATCATCGGCACGCTCGTAAACAGCAAAAAGTCGATCTCCGAGAATCGCACCGTGGGCCGCCTGCTTGACCGACGTGATCCGGCGGAAGCCGCTTCCGCTTCGCACGAGCGCATCGGCCGTCTTTCGGTCGATCTGACGCTCCGAGAGAAGCTCGTTGCTCGACGCCTCGAGCACCCACACGGTCACGTCCTTCGCCTTCCGAAGGCGCTGCGGATCGAGCTTGGGAGGCGTTCGCGCAGAAAGCTCGGCTTGCGCCTCGGTCGACAGATCTCCGGTGGTCACGAATGCATCGCCTTCCTTCGGCGTGAAGATCTGAAACCGGCCACCGATGTCCTGGCTGCCCGTCCAGACGTTCCGATCCGCCGCATCCACAATGCCATCACCGTTGATGTCGGACAGCGCCGAGCCCGTGCAGTTGTCCACGGAGTACGCGCGATCGACGCCGGCCGCATTCGTGCAGACGGCGGCCGGGAGGCCCGACCCATCCGGACTGTGCGTCTTGAAGAACGCCGTCCCTGCGAATACGATCGGGTCGCGCAGCATCTTCTCGTTGTCGGCGAGATTCCAGTACCAGCCAAAGTTCCCGGCCGCATAGAGCTGGGCCGACGTCACGTCTTCGGCGAGCGCTGTATCTATGTTGGCGAGCTTGTCGAGGGTGAGATTGTCGACCGAGCCGTCATCCCACACAAGTCCGACGATATCGCGCCCACTCGCGGCGATGCTCGCATTTTCGAGCTCGTCCGTCGCGGTTGGCCGTTGAACGTTTCCCGCCCCGAAGTAGATGCCGACCACACTTCGGCCGGGGCACGTCGACAGCACGAGATCGAGTCGCGTGAAGATCTTGCGGATGTCTTTCGAAGCGCCGACCGAAACGCTGGGGTCGGAGAAGTCACCTTCGTTCGTCGACAGCAACCGAACCGCCCGCACGGTCCCATCATCGAGGTCAGGATAGATCTTCCAGATCTGTCCGCACTCGTCGCCGACGTAGATCGCCTTCACCCGATCGCCTGGCTGATACACGGACGGCTCCGCCGAAATCGGGCAAGTCATATAGACGAGGTCCGGCGACGTATTCTTGTCGACGCACAGCTCTTCTTGAGCGCTGCTGGCCGTCGAGCAATCGCGCGTCACCCGAACCTTCACGCCGGTATCATCCGTCGTCGAGCCGAAGCGAGTGCCGCCATTCCACGTATCGAGGTCGACGACATAAAGGCCAGGACTCTGCGCGACCGGGGCGCTGGGTTCGATGACCATCGTGTCGATCCATCCGATTCGATAACCGTAGTTTCCGGTCTGAATTCCGTTCACCGAAAGCGAGATGGACAGCTCCTCGCCGAAAACGACCGGCGTCGGCCACCACGCGTATCCGGACCACGACTCCGCCGGATAGCCCCAGCCTGTCCATACGCCGCTGCGATGGCCCTGGTCGTCCGTGAGCGTGAGCGCGTCGCTGGGGTCCAGGTCGAAGTCCCAAAACCCGACCAGGTAGGCAACGGCGTTCGGGTACTTGTACGGACCCCATCCCTGCGCAATGCCGGTGTCGGGGTAGCCAGTCGCGGCCGTGCGGTCGCAGAAAGCCGCATCAGCCCCGACGGACAGTGCAAACTCGGAACAGGTCTGCCAGACCCATTTGAAAGAATCCCGCGGCACCAGCGAAGGCATCGCCTGGTCGGCGTAGTCGAACGCCTCGACGTGGCCACTCGGAAAGATCGCGATGCGACTCGCGGAGGCGTCGCTCAAGGAGGCGCGCCCCAGCCACGGGGCCGCCCACGTTTCTTGAAGCTCCAAGAACGCATTGCTGTCATCGCTGCCCAGCGTATAGACGTCGTTCACCCCGAGCGTCGGCGTGCCTGAAAACGACGAAACGCTCATCCGATAGTAGCTTCGTCCTCCTCGGCCGAGGCCGAAGATCACATATGCGACTTCGTTGCTGTCGATGATGGCGTCCGCGTCGTCATCCTCGTGGTAAAGCCGTGCGCCCCCATCGATGTAGTAGTTGTGGATCCCGCTCGACGTCGGCTGCCTTTCGATGTCCTTGAGCAACCGCTTCGTGTTCGGATTCCACTGACGCTGCGTAACCTCCGGAGGAACGAACGCGCTCGATTCCGAACCATCGGCGACATCGATGAAATGGACAAGACCATCGTTCGCGAGCGCGACCAACCAGCACGTCGACGTCGTTTCACAGTTCGCTCCATAGCGAAGCAGGATATTGGGCGCGTGGACCGAATCACCCAACGGCCAGGCCTGAACCTCCTTCGGATCCCCATATTGAGCCCACGAAGACTCGTGGTCCCAGGTATAGCCGTGCACACGGTTGATGTAGCTCGGAACCTCTTCTAAGCTCGTCCAAGCATTCATCGCCTGCTCCCAGCGATCCTCCATGTCCAGGCTCAACTCGATCGGAAAGTATCCCTCCTCGCTCGCGCCAGCATACCAGGGGCGATCTCGGAAGGGACTCCAAGTATAGATCTTCCGCGTTCGGTAGGGTGCCGTCGGGTTCCCGTCGGCATCGCCAAGGCGCTCTTTCAAGACCTGGCCCGCACCCCCGACTTCCGTGTCGGTGGTCGTCGAACCCGTCCACACGTCCTTGGCCATCGGATTCGTGAGCAGCCGGAACGGCTCGTTAGGATCGGCCTTGAAGATGCACGTGTCGCTGCTCGTATCATAGCCGTTGGTCGCATCGTAGCTTGGCAGAACGCACGACTTCTTCAGGTTTCCCCAAAACATGCCGGTCGGTTGCGGCGAGTAGCTCGTGAGGTAAGCATATTCGCCGACGAAATAGCTGTCGTCACGCTCGACCGTGAACGTCGCGTAAGAGACGGAGCTTCGGCTCGCGATCGAGGTGAAGATCTCCGTGAGCGCCGCCCGAAGCTCCTCGACCGAGTTCGCCTGTGTAAAGAGGCCGTCACCCGCCGCCGCAATCGCTTGCAGGCCGCTCGTCTGGCCCGGGTTCGAGTTGATACCGATCGCGTACGACATCACGTTGTTCACGCCACTCACGCCGCAGCGTAAGTCGTGGTCCGCCAGAAATCCGGCTATCCCGCCAGCGCAATTGCATCGGCGGCCGGAGTGTTGGTATGAAAGGATAGTGCGAGCACAGCCGTCTCGATCTCACTGGTCGTCACGGTAAACGTCGTCGGCGAGACAGGCGGCTGAGTTAGAAGGCCTGACTGAGGACCGCGTGCAGCGAACAAGAACTGTCCTTCGAAGAGATCGAAAAGCCCATCGTCTTGTCTTGTGAGCGTCCGGGCGACTGCCGGATTCTTCCTCGAGCCGGGAGAGATTTGTCTCCTGAGCGTGGCGGCGCCGGAGGTCGCGACGCTCAGAGCGGGAAACTGCGGGGCAGGAGGTCGATAACGTCCTTCTCGATGACGCCTCGCGCGAGAATGGGCATGACGGTGCCGAGGTACTCGACGGGTTCGATGCCGCGCAGCGCGCACGAGCCAAGGAGCGAGAACATGACGGCAGCGCTCTGAGCGCCGCGCTCTGAACCGGCGAAGAGAAAATTCTTCCGCGTCAGAGCGGCGCGCACGTGCAAACGCTCGACGATTCCGTTATCGATGGGGACGCGGCCATCCGTGAGGAACTGACTCAGCGGCACCTGCTGGTTCGAGAAGTAGTTGAGCGATCGACCGAAGCGCAGTGAAGGAGGCTCGTCTTCTTTGATGGACTCGACCCACTCGAGGAGCTTGTTGAAGATGGGCGCGCTGCGTTCACGTCGAAGTCGCAGGCGTTCTCTCGGTTCGAGGTCTCTCGCTTCCTTCTCGATGCCGTACAGCGCCTGGTAGGCGTTGATCGCGATCGCGGCGCGTGCCTCTCCGCCGTCGAGGGCCTTCACGAAGTATCGACGCGCGTGCATGTTGCACCCGCACTCGATGATGTCTTCGCGCTTGAACGCCTGATCGAAGACGGTTGCGGCGTCGGCGACCGTATAGCCGGAGCGCAAGCGCAGGAAGTCGACGGGTCCGATGGTGTGCCCATCCGATAATGTCGCGTGCCCGGATGGCGCGAACAGATACAGCGCCACGTCCTGATCGCCGACATAGCCCCACAGAGAACCCAGCTTCTTGCGGCGCTTCGTGTTCTTGCCGTCGCCACTGAAGAACGCAAGCGATGTGCCATCGAGATGCAGGACATCAGCTTTGAGTGCCGCGATCTGGATTGCACGCCACAGCGGCTGTAGGAGCTCGGCGCCGTACGCAACCTGATCCGCGAGCGTCGACACCCAGCCGCCGATAGCGTTCCCGCTGCCGGTGAAGCGGGAGGCCGTCGCGGTACTTATCGACGAGCAGTTGCGCGACGAAACGCGGTCCGTATTGGCCACCCTGCACGACACGATCACCGACCGGCGCCCGGCTGAAGTACGGCGCGTCGCAGGCGTCACACGCGAGCTTCTCCCGAAGATCCCGGCGCACGATCACACGCGCGGGCACGAGCTCGAGGACCTCGCTCACGTCGTGGCCTGTACATCGCCGCTCGATCCCGCAGTTCGGACATGGTCGTTGAGAATCAGACACCGAGATGAGGTTGTCCTCGCGCGGTAGGTCCGGAGGAAATGCCGTCCGGCGAGGCCGTTGCTGGCTGCGGTCTCGAGCAGAAGCTTCAGCTGGTTCGGGGAGACCTTCTCCGTCGTTTTGAACGCGCGGAGCACCACATCGTCTTTCGCTCCGGAGTCGAGGAGCGAGCGGAGGCGTTGAAGAACCGTGATTTCAGAGGCTGGCGAGACGACGGAAGAGATAAAGAAGCTAAGTTAGATCACATCAAGCCGATTAACGCAACTCGCTCAGGATTCACGGGTTGGTGAGCTCGCTTCGGATGTCCGTGACGAGATATCGGCGTCGCTGGTTCGTCTCGAGCACGACTCGAACTGGCTTCCCAAGATGCCGTTTGAGCGCTTCAGGCGCGGGGCCAAAGAGCTCGTCGGACGCACAGGCCGTACAGTCGTCAGGCCGCGGGGGCGCAAGGCGGTATCCGAGAAAGATGCGGTTCTCGAAGATCGTCCCGTCGCCGACGTCGTCTCGCTTCGTAACCACGCGATGCCCGCTCGCGAGAAGGCCTGGCAGTTCTTCGGGATCAACAGGTCGCGAGACGAGAACTCCGCCTTCCCCAGTGCTCTCGAGAACACACTGGAAGGTCACCGACGCTTCGCCCGAAGACAGGCGACCCAGGGGCCTCGAGGCTTCTGGCTTCACCCGTTGCGCCTTGATTCGCTCAAACTTCTCTTGCCGCGCCTCAGCGGCACCCTTCGCCGGCTTCGCCTCGCTTACCCGAGACGTGGCAGGCAAACCTCCAAGGCCAAGACCCAGGGCCACGACGCCAACGATTCCAATACGGGCTACACTGGTGGTCGTCATCGGATGCTCCTCGTTTCTCGTCACTCGTTTGCGTTTCTCGTCGCTCGTTTGCGCGGCTCGTGTCTCGTGTCTCGTGTCTCGTCTCGCTGCGCCAACCGCCTCACCGGTCGATCCGCCGCCAGAGCAGGAGCTTCAGGCGAGGACTCTTGGCCTGGTTCAGGTTGGCTGCCGACTTCTCGCCGAGGTCGGCATGACTAACGAGAATCGGGCTGTCCTTGGGCGTGAACAGGAACAATCCACCGCCGACCTCGGTCTCGCCCGCCCACACCTCGCGCTCAGACATGACGGCGGAGCTGCTCGCATCGGCAGCGCCCGACGAGCAGTTGTTGAGAGCGTAGATACGGTCGAGGCCTGAGCCTGCGCCGCAGGTGGTCGCCGAAACGGCGGGCTCGTAGGTCTTGAAGTAAGCGACCGAGTCAAAGACCAACGGATCGCGCAACATACGCTCGTTCTTGGCGAGGCGCACGATCCATCCCGGCTTGCCTTCCGTAAAGATCGCGCTCGCGTCGACGGTGGTGTCCGTGGCATCGGCCAAGTTGTCTTGCGTGAGACCACTCGGAAGCTGATCGTAGTCCCACAGGACGCCGATGATGTCACGACCGTCTGTGACGCTCGTATCCGTCAACTCGTCCTTGGCGTTCGGACGCTGGACGTTGCCCGTCCCGAAGTAGATGGCCACGACCGATCGCCCCGGACACGAGGAATGCGCCAAATCAAGCCGACGGAAGATCTTCCGGTGGTCGCGATCGACGACCATCGAACCACTGTTTAGATTGATAAGCTTTCGCGCGTTCCAGGAGACGCCATCATCGGCGGTCCAGGCTTTCCAGATCTGTCCGCACTCGTCGCCCCAATAGAAGGCGCTTGCGATGCCGTTGTCGGTTCGTACCGCAAGCTCTGCGCTCACGGGGCAGATCATGTCCTTGAGATCGGGAGCCTTGGTTTGGTCGACGCAGTAGCCATCGTTCGCCGGCCCTGAGCACTTCTTCGCGACCTGCACCAGGACAGCACCCGCGGTCGGAGCCCGCGAGAACGCCTGCGGCGGCGAGCCGTTGAAGTTGTCGAGATCAACCAGCCAAACGGCAGGGCGCACGCTCGAGGGGAGAACTTCGTCCTCATCCGGATCAGGATCAGGATCAGGATCGGGGTCGGGCGCTGCGATCAACGTATTGCTCGCCTGCCACTCGACCTTGTCGATGACGTAACCCTTGTTGTTGCTCTTCGAACCGTCCGTCTTGAAGTGAAGGGCGAAACTCGAGTCGTAGACCCACTCCGTCCACTTCTTCTTCAAGCTGCTGCCTGTATAGCTCTTCTTGAGGTTCCCCTGAGAATCCTCAAGATACAGGTAGTCCTTATTCTCGAGATCGAACTGTGTGTAGTAGACGCGAAAGGCCGATGGCACCCATACGCCGTCGTTGATCGTGAGCGGATACGTCACGTCGATCGGAAAGCCGCTGTCGTAGCACGGCTTCTGTTTGTTGCCGGTCGCCTTGCAATTGCTGAAATAGCGCTCGCTGCACCAACTATCCGGAAAGCCGTTGAAAGCCGCCAGCCCACCAGGGCCGGTGCAGCTCGCCGACTTCGTTCCGGGTGGGGGTGGCGGCGCCGGAGGTGTCGGCTCGGTCGAACCGCCGTCGCCTTCGCCATCAAAGGCCCAAACATGACCGGAAGCAAACGCCGCAACCCGCTTCGTCGCAGCGTCGACGTGCGCAAGACCGACCCAGGGAGCCGCCCAAGTGTCCTGCAACTTCTCAAAAGACGAGCCGGGCGCCGCGGTGATCGGGTAGATCGGGTTGTTCGCGTTGGTCAGCAGCCCGGCCGGCAGTTTCCGCACGTCCACGGCGTAGTATGCCTTGCCGCCGCGCCCGAGGCCAAAAACCAACCACGCGCTCTCCTCCGCATCAATGTTCGTATCTCGGTCGGTGTCTTCGTGAAATAGTCGAGCGCCACCGTCCACGTAGTAGCGATGCGTGAAGTCCACAGAAGGCTGATCGTTGATGTCCGCGAGAATGCTATTCGACACCAGATCCGACTCCCAGAGGTCTGCCGGAATGAGCGCCGACCGCTCCTCGCCGTTGGCCGCATCGAAAATGTGGAGCATGCCGTCGTTCATCCCAACGACCACGTAGCAGTTGCCAACGATCCCACTTCCCGACTCGGACTCGCATGGGCCGTACTTAAGAAGGACCGGCGGCGCGTTGATGGGATCGCCCAACATCCAATCGCGGGCCGCCAACGGCTTTCCGGTCGCACAATCCGCATCAAACGTGTAGCCATGGAGGAAGTTGACGAGGCGATAATGATCGCACCCATTCGTCCAGCTATCCGACTCATCCCAAACGGTCGGATCGATCGAAACATAGGTTGGCTCGCCGTCGCGCCAGCTCATGATTTTTCGATGGCTCCAGTATGGGCTCTTGGGGACACCACCCGGTGTCGTCTGCATCTGGTCGAACAGCACAAGGCCCGAACCGCCATCGTCGGCCGAGAGATCCGTGATGCCGGTCCACTGATCTTTGACGTGTGGATTCGTGTAGAGCTGATCGCCATCCGGCGAGAGGAACATGCAATCCGTTACGCCCGTATCGTACTTCCCATCGACGGTCTGAGGCGGCACGACGCAGAACTTCTTGACCGTCCCAGCCCAAGGACCGGCCTTTCGCGGCCTAAACGCCGCGCTGTAGACGTAGTTCGAGGAAAAGAACGCTTCCGTCTGCACGGCGGGCGGACTGAAGAAGACGGCGGAAGACTCGACGATCTCGTTGATGATCGTTCCAAAAACCGAGTCGAGCTGTGCCGCATCGGCCGCGTAGTAGTAGTCGCCGCCGCCATAGTCAGCGATATTCTGAAGGTTGTCCGGGTCGAAGTCCGTGACCTTTCCAAACCCAATCGTGTAGGTCTTCACGTTCTGGTTGCCGTCGATCGAGCACATGATGTCGGGGTTTCGGTGGAGATAGTCCGAGCCGTACCAAGGCTGGCCCGACGACACGTACTTCGACTCGATCGGCGAGGTGCACTCATAGTTGAAGGTCTGTCCACCAGCCGTCGGGTTTCCGTCGGAGAGCATGACGATATAGAACGGCGTGCACGAGCTGGCGTTGCTGTTGTTGAACGTGTCGCGCATATACTTGCCGGCGTCATAGAGCCCATCCGTCTGATTGGTCGAACCGCTGGCTCCGATCGACATGATGCCCGCCTTGAGCTCGGCGGGCGTAGAGCCCTTGCCGCGTACCAACGACGCGGAGCTCGCAAACTGGTGAATGATGAAGTCCGCTTTGTCGCGCCATCGATCCAGAATGCCGTCGGTCGGGGATTGGCATCCGATCAACGAGGCCTGCATCATCTGGTACTTGACCAACTGATAGTTGGTCTTCGAACACAGCGAGCAGTTGCCACCCGAACAAACAGAGCCGTACTTGTAGCTGCCATTCACCCAGCCCTTGTCGTAGGCGTACGTGTTCCAATACCAGTCACAGGTCGACTTCGCGCATTCGCCCACGCCTCCACTGTAGAGTCCCATGGAGCCGGAGGAGTCGATGACCAAGTCGATCTGCGGCTTGACCGATTCGCTCCGCAAATGATCGATCGAGTCGGCCGGCGGGCTCGCAAAGCTGAGTGTCATCAACACGGTGTACGCAAACATGATCACTCCCTACTTGTCTTCATCGATAGTGCACGGCCGGAACCACGACTCCGGGCGCGTACCCAACGATTCTATAAGCCTCTGTGACGTACTCGGCGGTGGCTTCGCCATTGCTCACACGCCCAACCGCCGCAACCTCGAACACGACTGCCCTGAGTGAGGTCATCGACGTCTCTCGAATCGGGTCGAGTCTTAGGAGCCGAATTTCCGCCTCGTATCCGTGGTCATCCCCAACGAAGAGCGAGTTGGCGCTCACCTCGTAGCTCGAATGGACCTCTTCGAACGGAAGCTCCACGGCGCGGTCGGCCATAACCTCCTGCACACCGTTGTCTGCAAGTGCCTGCGCCTCCTCGGTCAGCCGTTCGACGCGGAGAAGACTCTGCTCCATGCTCACAAGACGTAGCAGAATCATGGCCGACATCGACGCAAGGGCGAGCAGCATGAAGACTGTAATGAGCGAGAACCCACGCCGCCCGCGGATGGCGAGAAATGCGCGCGATACACAAACGCCGCGAGCCGAACGCTTCCGATCCGACCATCGGCACCCCCACGACGCACGTATCCCATGCGTTGCGTCGCACACGCGTGGTCCAGCCGTGTCTTGCGTCTTTGACGTTCTTCCCATCGTCGACCTCGTTGGCCCATGTTCTCTAAGACATCCCCTCACAACGCCCTCACAGCATCTGCATCCGCCCGGAGTTCCGAACCTCCACGCTCAGCCGCACTGCCTCTCGCGCGTACCGGTCTCGCTGACAACCATCGGGCACACACATTCCGCTCTCTAACTCCAAACTCACCGGGTCGTGCTCTCGCTCGTCTGGGGTTCGACTACGAAGAACCAGCTCGACATCAACTCGGATACGGTCGCGGTCGGTGATGGTTGTTTCCGTCGTGCGATCCTCCCAAACCTTGGATGCTGGAGACCACTGCAAGACCCGCACCTGAAGCGTCTCCACGTCGTGGGCCATCAGTGCCCCGCAGGTCTCGTCGCGCGCCGCGCAGGTTTCGTTCTCCGTGACCGCGGCTCGACGCAGAACGCCCGCGCCATCTGCATCACTCGTCACGAACCACACGACCTCTTTGAAGCGCGCCGCGAGTTCTCCACCGCTATAGGTTGCAGTGGGCGCGGAGTCGTCGGATACGAAAGTGGGGTCGTCGGTCCAGGTTATCGCGTCGCATCCAGCCACGCATTGCCCCGAAGTGCACGTCGTCGGACCGATGGACGTGATCGAGATGGTATGTGCATACACGTAGCCCTGACTCATCAGCACGGCCGTGTCGCCGGCTTCGAGCGCTGCCCCGGCGCAAATCTCAGCAAAGGACGAGGCAAAGTGCGCGATGGTGCGAAGGTCACCCTCTGTGTAGAGGATCCCGAGATCGTCGGTGGGACGATCCCCGCCCTCCGTCAGCGACAGCGGAAAATCGTTGCTTTCGAACTCCGCGCCCCCACGCACCTGGAACGTTCCGCGCCGAATTCCTGGGAACCGCCCATCGGAAGCATAGCCAAGCCCGAGCCCTGCATGCTCGATATCGTTCTTGAGTAGATTGATGCCCACGTTCGCGCTTACGTTCATATCGATGCGAGACGTCGTAGCGCCTTGCACGCGCGTTTGCATCGTCACGAGCGACACGGCCGCCGCCACCACGAACAAGCCAATGGCCATCGAAACGATCACCTCGATCAATGTGTAGCCGCAGCGGACGGCGGCTGGTGTTCTTCGCGTCCGAGAAGGGGCCTTCATCAATACATCATTGGTCGTTTTCATGAACGCATCATTCGTCATCGCACGGCTGGTCATCGAAAAGGCGGTGATCTGCAAGTTAGTCATCGGAGAGCACCACCTGACGACTCCGAACCTCTTGAATGGCGCCATGCTGGTCTCTCCAACAAACGCTGACCGTGAGGAGATGACCCGTCGGGAACCGCGCAATCTCCGGATGATCTTCGACGAGTGTGTCGATGCGGAAGAGGCCTTCCGACGTCGACGCTCCCGAGTCAGGCAAGATCGTTCGACCGTCGGAATACTGGGTGCACGCAAAACTCCCCACGACGCCGAGCTCGCTCGCCATCTCTGTTCTCGAAAGACGGCACCCAGGCACGCCAGCGCAAGCTGGCAGCTCTTCAACCGGCTTCGTCGAAAAATCAGCGAGTCGCTGACGCATCAAGTTCCGCGCGATCGCATGCGACCGGGTCCAGCTGAGCTCTTGCTGACTCACGGTGAATGATCTCGTGATCGCGAGCGTCCCTACACCCAAGACCAGCGCGGCCGCGACGGTTTCGAGCAGCGAGAAACCACGCGTAGTTTTCTTCTGGAGAGCGTCCATACATCGCAATGATGCAACAGAACAGCTCGCCGAGGAAAGTGACCGCGCGGACTACCTTTCGCGCTGCGGTACGGCACCCGACCCAGCAGCGTCGACGCAAGCACCCCCCGCACGCCGAACGCCCCAGGCCGCACACCGTCTCTGCGGCCGCGCGAGAACGTGTCAAACTCAGCGCCGTTTTCTTTCCGGTTCGTCGACCGGTTGTCCCTGGAGCGCGGCTCCATCATAGTGTGGAAGGACGGAAAAAGATGAGCCGCAGACGAAGCACATGTGGGTTCTCAATCGTCGAGTTGGCCTTGGTCGCGGCCATCATCGCGCTCATGGGCTTGATCGCTGTACCGAAGATCCAAGACGCTGTCCGAATGAATCAGGTTCGTGGTGAGGTTCGGCGCATGGCCAGCGCCGTCGCGGAAGCACGCGCAGCAGCCCTCCTGCGACGCGAGATTTCGGCCGGTGTCCGCTCCCAATCTGCGGGGCTAGAGATCCTCGACGACCGGAACTACCTCATCTACGTCTCAGACACCGCCGACGGGATTGCGGGCGGGACAGAGCTCAACATCCGACTGTTCGAGATCCCCGAAACGCTTCAGCTGAAGATCACGACTTCGCCGGACCGGATCCGCTTCCGGCGTACCGGCGTCCTTGACACGGCGACGCCCAACACCACTGACATCGAGCTGGTGGACAGCGTGAGCAACCGGCACTTTGCCTTCACAATAAGCGCAACTGGCCTGGTGCGTATGCGCTAGCGCTCGACATCGTTCGGTCGTGGTTTGGTTCCACTTAGCGAGCGAACATCTCAGCGCCACCAAAGCGCGCTGCGGGACCAAGCTCCTCTTCGATGCGCAGGAGCTGGTTGTACTTGGCGATTCGGTCGGAGCGCGAGGCCGAGCCCGTCTTGATCTGCCCCGCGTTGGTCGCCACCGCCAAGTCGGCGATCGTGCTGTCTTCGGTCTCACCCGACCGATGGCTCACGATCATTCCGTACCCATGCGCACGGCCGAGCGCCATCGCATCGAGGGTCTCCGTCAGGGTACCAATCTGGTTCACCTTGACCAACACCGCGTTCGCACAGCGTTCCTTGATGCCGCGCTCGATGCGTGTCGAGTTGGTGACAAAGAGATCGTCGCCGACCAGTTGACAGCGGGCCCCAAGCTTCTCGGTGAGACGTGCCCATCCCGCCCAGTCGTCTTCGGCCAAGCCATCTTCGATCGAGACGATCGGGAAGCTCGTCGCCAAGCCCGCCAAGTACTCGATCATCTCGTCCGTCGTGAGCGTACGCTTCTCGGACTCGAGCTCGTACTTCCCATTCTTGTACATCTCGGTCGCGGCCACATCGAGGGCCAGCGCAATGTCTTGACCCGGGCGATAGCCGGCCGCCTCGATGGCTTCCGTCAACAACTCGAGGGCAGCCTTGTTCGACGGAAGATTGGGCGCAAACCCACCCTCGTCGCCAACAGCCGTCGACAGACCCTTCTTGTTGAGGATCTTCTTGAGGTGATGGAATGTCTCGACGCCATAGCGAAGCGCGTCGCGGAACGTCGCCGCGCCTTTCGGGACGAGCATGAACTCCTGCACGTCGAGCGCATTGTCTGCGTGCTGGCCACCGTTGATGACGTTCATCAGGGGCACCGGAAGGAGCCGCCCGTTCACACCGCCCAGGTATCGATAGAGCGGCAGGTCGTAGGCGTCGGCGGCCGCACGCGCGCACGCGAGCGACACACCGAGCATGGCGTTGGCGCCGAGCTTGGCCTTGTTCTCTGTCCCATCCAGGGACAAGAGGGTCGCGTCGATGTCGTAAGGATCCGAGGCATCGTAGCCGAGGAGCGCGGGCGCGATCTCGTCGTTCACCGAGGCCACGGCCTTCTGAACGCCCTTGCCCAGAAAACGCTTCGCATCACCGTCTCGAAGCTCGAGCGCCTCATGCGCACCCGTCGAAGCGCCTGACGGAACCATCGCGCGCCCACGGGCTCCGCTCGAAAGGTGAACTTCGACCTCGACGGTCGGATTGCCTCGGCTGTCGAGGATCTCGCGCGCATGAATGTGAGTGATATCGTGCATCGATTTTCTCCCGAAACGCTGCGCCCACTTCCGCCGAAAACAACGCGCCAACGGCGTGCGCAGGGCCGCAATCTCGGGGGCTTTTCACCGCAGGCGGCGTCAGAGGTCAAGCACGATGCGCACGCGACGCGTGGCCCGTTCGTTCACCACGACCGCCCTTCGGTCATACCGAATATGCGCTTCGTCCTCGGCCACATCCTCGTCCTCGTTCGGCTCGTCGTCCGGATCGTCATGGCGATCATCGAGATCGATCTCGGGGCCATCGGTGGGCCTGCGGTCCGGCGAGCGGCGCGGGACCTCGATACGGAGTCGCGGGCGATCGGCTTCCTCACGACGACGACGTTCATCCTCGCGCTTGCGAATCTCCTCGATGATGTACGCATCGAGCATGGCCACTCCTGATGTTTGTCTGGGCCGCATCGCAAGGCAAGTTTCGGGATAACCCCGTCATCCTCAACTGTAGTCCGGCGTCCGGTCGAAACGGTGGTGCGTCTCGATTTGTCGTACCGTCATCGTACGGCTCCGCATCACGAGCGACCGAGTCACGGCGCCCCCACGAATGAAGCGTACCCCCTTGAGGAAGTCGCCATCCGTCACCCCTGTCGCCGCGAAGAACACATCGCCCGTCACGAGGTCATGAAGCCCGTAGACGCGATCCGGGTCATCGAAACCCGCGGCCTTGATTCGGGCCAAGTCTTCGGCACTGCGCGGTCGAAGGCGCGCCACCATGTCTCCGCCGATACACAAGAGCGCGGCCGCGGCAATTACGCCCTCATGGGCACCCCCAACGCCCAGCAGCATGTCGACGCCCGTCTCATCGAGGCAGCTCGAAATAGCCCCCGCGACGTCGCCATCGCCGATGAGCTTGATGCGCGCACCCGCCTCCCGAACCTCGCGAATGAGCGACTCGTGGCGCGGCCGGTCAAGGATTACGACGGTGAGGTCTTCCACATAGAGGCCTTTTGCGTCAGCCACCGCTTGAAGATTCGCCGTGACCGGCCGGTGGATGTCGAGCGCACCTTTCCCGGCAGGCCCCACCACCATCTTCTCCATGTAGACATCGGGCACCGGAAGGAACCGCCCGGAGAGTGTCATCGCCATCACGCAGATCGCGTTCGGACCACCGTGGGCACAGGGCTTGGCACCATCGAGCGGGATGGCCGCCACATCAGCCTCTGCATCGGACACACCCCATCGCCCCACCTCTTCGCCCGTGAAAAAGACGGGTGATTCAAGAGGCTCGCCAGCACCGATCACGACGCGCCCCCGGAGGTCGATCGACTGAAAGACGTTGTGCATGCCGACCGTCGCCGCTTGCTCCGCCGCGTGTTTGTCGCCTCGCCCCATCAGTCGGGCCGACGCAAGCGCTGCCGCTTCGGTCGCCCGCAAGAGATCCAGCGCCAGGTTGCGTTCCATCGCCTCTTACCCTTTTGCCTTCTTCGCGTTCGCGATCAGCGCACGCAACTTTGCTTGCAGTTCATCCGGGAAACGGATGAGCTTCCCGCGCCGATCGACGCACGCATGAAGCGTCTCGCCGGTCGCGAGAACTGTGTCGTCGACCTCGCGCAAGAGGCGATACGCCATGCGCACGCTTACATGTCGAACCTCTTCGATCCAAGTTTCGAGCAAGAGCTCGTCGTCGTAGCGGGCCGGCGCAAGGTACTTCGCCTTGGCTTCGGCGACCGGCAGCGTGATGCCGGCTGTTTCGAGCCCGCGATATTCGAGCCCGGCGGCCCGCAGGAATTCGTTTCGGCCCGCCTCGAAGTAACGAAGATAGTTCGCGTAGTAGACGACACCCATCATGTCGGTATCGCCGTAGATGACGCGAAACCGGTGGGCGTTCACGTGCACCGCGGGTTGCTACCGGGCTTTGGTGCGAGAGTCAATCGAGCTCGAGCACACGCATGACATGGGTGGGCGCGACCGTGGTCTCGAAGTGGTCGATCGTCTGAACGGCCTGTCGAACCTGCCGCGCCGAGGCCGAATGGGTCAAGACGAGGAGCGGCACGGCCCCCCCCGGCTGATCGACATCCTGGCGCACCGTCTTCAGTGACACCCCGGCCTGCCCCAGCGCCGTCGCCACCCGACCGAACACGCCGGGCGTATCCTTGACGGTGAACCGCAGAAAGAACGGGGATTCGACCTCGCCCTCATCAAAAACCTTTCGCGGCAACATCGCTTCGTCGCGCGTCGCAAGATGCGGGATGCGTCCGCTCGATCCGAGCAGAATATTCCGAGCGAGGTCGATCACATCGGAGGCGACCGCGCTCCCGGTCGGCAAGTCACCCGCGCCTCGCCCGATCAGAACCGACGTCCCAAGCGCATCAGACTCGATGGAGACGGCGTTGAGCACACCGTTCACGTGGGCCAACATGCTGCCGCCCGGCACGAGACAGGGCTGCACGCTCACGGCCACCGCCTCTTGGCGTCGCTCAGCCACGCCGAGCAACTTGATCGTGTAGCCTTCCTGAGAGGCCGATGTGAAATCGGCTGCGGTCAGGCGTCGAATGCCTTCGACCGACACGTCCTTCGCGGAAAGTCGGGTCGAGAACGCCAAGGACGCCAAGATCGCGAGCTTCTGTGCCGCATCATGCCCATCGACATCGGCGGTCGGATCCGCCTCCGCATATCCAAGCCGCTGCGCCTCGGCCAACATGCCCTCGAAGTCGGCACCCGTCTCGGCCATGTTGGTGAGGATGTAGTTGGTCGTCCCGTTGAGGATGCCCACGATCCGCTGCACGCGATCGGATGCGAAGGACTCTCGCAGTGTGCGAATGATCGGAATGCCGCCGCCGACCGCACCCTCGTAGAAAACATCGACGCCATGCGCGCTGGCCGCGGCAAAGATCTCCTCGCCGTGGAGCGCCAAAAGCGCCTTGTTGGCCGTGACGACGTGTTTGCCACGCTCGATGGCCGCAAGAACGAACCGCTTGGCATCGGTCACGCCGCCGACGAGCTCGACGACGATCTGGATGCTGGGATCGTCGATGACGTCTTCCGCTCGATCGCTGAGCGTCACCCGCGCGAGATCGACGTCGCGTGTCTTGCTCAAGTCTTTGACGACGATCCGCCGAACCTCGATGAGCGCGCCTAGCCGGCCCGAAATATGGCCTGCGTTCTCGCGAAGAATACGCGCCACTCCACCGCCGACCGTTCCCAACCCCAGAAGGCCTACCGAAATCGTTTCCATGCCTCACCCAATCTTGAGCCCACGGCCCAGCGCTTTCGACCCATGAGAGCTCACGGCCCATGAGAGCTCACGACCCATGAGAGCTCACGACCCAGGACCTTCAGCCTGCGAGCTTGCTGCCACAATTCACGCAGCGCTCGGCCGTCTCCTTGTTCGCCACACCGCACTGGCGGCATCGTCGCGGACCTTCGACACCGAGGGACGAAGCTCGTCGAACTCGGAGCCTAAATCCACACCTTTCGCACAACGCCGTGGCCTCGGGCGACCGTGGCGCTCCGCAACGCGGGCATGCCTGATAGTTGAACTCCGCTTCCGCAGTCCCGGCCCCCACCGAAGGACCAGCAGCCTCGCGAAGGCTGCGCGCACGCGACCGAGCGCGACGCCGATCAGCCTCGGCCGCCGCGTCCGCTTCCACCACCGCAGGCGCTTCACTCACCGCAGCTGCGCCGCCCACCGCGGTTGCGCCGCCCACCGCAGGCGCGCCGCCCACCGCAGGTGCGCCACCCACCGCAGGCGCGCCACCCACCGCAGGCGCGCCGGCCGCCGAACGCGCGACGACGGAACCGGCTGAAGCCGACCGCGGTGTTGGCTTGCCCCGCAAATAGGAGAAACCGCAAGTTCCGCACCGACCCTCGTGGAACGTTGGTTCGCTGCAGATCGGGCACGCCTCCATGGCCGCTGAACCTATCACGTCATGGGGTGCGATCGCCATCCGGGTCGTCGCCGAGCGCGCCAAGCTGGCTCAGCAATTCCGCTTCACTCCACACGGTCACGCCGAGCTCGAGCGCTCTCTTGAGCTTGCTCCCCGCCGCTTCCCCCGCGACGAGGACGTCGGTCTTCTTCGATACCGCGCCCGAGACCTTGCCTCCCGCTCGCTTGATGCGCGCCGTGGCCTCCGGCCTCGAAAGCGATGGGAGTGTGCCGGTCAGAACGAACGTCTTTCCCGCGATCCCGTCGACGCCGCGCGATGCACCCGAGGTGGCGTCGAGGCGCACCCCCAAAGCCTCGAGATCGTTCAAGACCCTCTGAACCGCGCCCGAATGAAGCTCAGCGAAGACCGCATCCGCCGTCTTCTTCGCCATGCCCGAGATCTTCCCAACGCCCTTGCTCGGCGCCACCGTCTCGACAGCCTCCGAATCACCAGCGACATACCGCGCCGCGAAGTCGAGGAGCGTGGTCTTGTCGTGAAAATACGCGGCCAGATCTTCGGACATCGCCGTTCCGACGTGCCCAATGGCAAGACCCGCCAACACGCGGGCGAGACCTCGACCCTTCGCTTGCTCGATCGCCGCCAAGAGATTCTCGACTCGCTTGTGTTCGCCCTTCTTCGGATCGGTCTCGAGCTTGAGCAGCGCCTCGCGCGTAAGTCGAAAGATGTCAGCCGGCGAACGCACCCCCAACTCGGCGACCAGACGTTCGACCGTCGACGCACCAAGACCTTCGATATCCATCGCGCCTCGACTCGCGAAATGCCGAAGACGCTCGCGGATCTGAGCGTCGCACGCCGGGTTCGGACAATAGACGAAGATCTCCTCCTCGACCACATCGGCCCCACACGCCGGGCACACCGCCGGTCGCGCGAAAGGCAGGGCGCCTTCACTTCGCTGCGTTCGATCGACGCTCACGACCTGGGGAATGATCTCGCCGGCCTTCTCGACCTCAACGATGTCTCCGATGCGAACGTCCTTGCGTTCGAGCTCAACAAAGTTGTGAAGCGATGCGCGCGAGACCGTCGTCCCCGCGAGCCGCACCGGCGCGAGCTCTGCGACCGGCGTCAGCTTCCCGCTCTTCCCCACCTGAACCACAATGTTCTCTAGCCGCGTCGAGCGGCGCTCCGGGAGAAACTTATATGCGATCGCCCAGTGAGGATGATGATCAGTCCCCGCGAGGCGCTCGTACATCGCGAGATCGTCGAGCTTGATCACCATCCCGTCGATCTCGTACGGAAGCTCGGCGCGGCGCTCATGCTCGAAGAGCTGGCACCACCGAAGAATATCCTCCGGCTTCTCGAGCCGCGACGAAGCCGCGTCGAGATACACGAACGACCTCCCCCCGGCCGTGGGCATCGCCGGCGCGGTCTTGCTCGTCGTCGCGTTCGTGGCCGCGCTCGTGGTCTCGCTCGTCGTCGCGCTCGTGGTCTCGCTCGTCGTCGCGCTCGTGGTCTCGCTCGTCGTCGCGCTCGTCGCCGTCGCTTCGCGGAGCCATTCGAGAGTTTCGTGCTGCGTCGGCGGACACGCGACACCTTCCGACCATGCGACTTGATAGAGAAACGAGGTCACGCCCGCGTCCGCCAGCCCGTCGACATCCTTACGCTTCATCAGCCCGGCGCACCCATTCCGCGGGTTGGCGATCAGCTTCTTGTCCGCTTCGGCGAGGCGCTGGTTGTAGCGCTCGAAAGCCGCCGTCGGCCAATAGAGTTCGCCGCGAAGCTCCACCGCACCGCCCACGCCCACGAGGACCTCGGGCACGGCACGCGCCGCCCTCACCTGCCGCGTGATGTCGTCGCCACGACGTCCGTCGCCGCGCGTCACGGCCCGCATCAGACGACCCTTTTCGTAGCGCAGCGAGACCGAGATGCCGTCGATCTTCGGCTCGACCACAAACGCCAAATCCTCGCGCTCGAGATCCTTCCGCCGTCGATGGATCCAGCTCAGGAGCTGCTCGCGCACATCAACCGAAAGGCCCGACGCGTCCCGCCGACTCTGGGTCAGCTTCTCGAGCGACAGCATCGGGACCCGGTGTTCGACCTGAACGAAGCCTTCCGTATGATCAGCGCCTGGCGTCCGGTCGAGCCGTGACTCGGGGTCCACCGACAGCCGATCCGCAAGCACCTGGTAGCGCTCGAACATCTCATCGAACACCGCATCAGGGATCTCGGGCGTGCCCGCCCGATAGGCCGCCTCGTGATGCCGAATCTGCGCCTCAAGCGCTTGGAATTCCTGCATCTCTCCGTTCTCGTCGCCCATCCACCGACCTCGAGCTCGCCCTACACCGGACGCGCACGCATGCCCAATGAGAAAACCAGCCTGTCCACTCGAGCCGTCACCCGCCGCAGCGAAGCCCAGCGCCCGCCTATGGAGCGCTTCTTGCTTAGAGCTTTGAAGTGCGGACACCGAACGTTCAGAAGGCAATCGTCCACCGCCACGCGGGGGAAAAAGGCAGGATCTTCGAAGCCTGTGCGAGGGTCAAGGCGTCAACGAACGGCAAGGAAAAGCTGAAGGCGATCGTCGACGCGCTCTCTCGGGATCTATCGGGGCAAGCAAAGTCTGGTATCCCGGAGGCACTGCAAACCGGTCCGGTCAAAAAGATCCTTGCGCGGCTCGAAACCCTCCACGCCAGCGAACGGCTTCGCCTGCTGGGCAAGATCTCGAAACTCTGAAGCGTTCACCCGACCCCACTCCACCGCGCGCCTTCCGGATATCGGGCGCGCAGAACTTCGCCAACCTCACGCCACACATCTGAAGTGAGCACCGGATCTTCGTCCAAACATCGACGCGCCTCCGCTCGAGCGACGTCGATCATGTCTCGATCTCGGGCCAAGTCGGCCACCGACAAACCGTTCGCGCCCGCCTGGCGCCCGCCCGTCATCTCGCCCGCGCCCCGCAAGAGAAAGTCGTGTTCCGCGATCGCGAAGCCATCGTCGGCCGTCTCCAGGATCGCAAGACGCGCGCGCGACGTCTCGGATTCGCCCACCGCCACGAGATAGCAGCGGCCAGGGCGCTCGCCACGCCCCACTCGACCCCGAAGCTGATGCAGCTGCGACAGACCAAAGCGCTCAGCGCCGTACACCACCATCACCGTCGCGGCCGAGACATCGACGCCGACCTCCACGACCGTCGTGCAAACCAGGACCCTCACCTCACCGGCCTCGAACGCGCGCATCACCTCGCGCTTTTCGCTCGGCTTCATGCGCCCATGAAGGAGCGCGAGTTTCCAAGGCGCAAACCGAGCGGAGAGCGAGGCCGCTCCATCCTTGGCCGCCAACAAGTCGAGCTTCTCGGAGGCCTCGACCAGCGGAAAGAGCACGTAGGCTTGGTTTCCCGCTTCGAGCTCAACCCTCACCGCATCGAAGACGCGTTCTGTCTCCGCCGACCACGTCGAAACGGACGCCGCCGTGGACGTAGACTTGAGCGTAAACGCCGGCGTAGACGCAACCACCACTTCTGTCGCGACCGCCCCTCGTGTCCCGAGTGGCCGTTCCGCGATCACCGAGACATCGAGATCGCCGTACAGCGTCAGCGCCAGCGTTCGGGGGATCGGCGTCGCGGTCATCACCAAGACGTCCGGCCGTAGTCCGTCTTGGCGTCTAGTCTTGAGAACCTCGCGCTGAGCCACGCCGAAACGATGCTGCTCGTCGATGACGCACAATCCGAGGTCACCAAAGACGACGGATTCCTCGAGCACGGCGTGGGTGCCAATGAGGACATCGATCTCCATGGCCGAAAGCGAGGCCAAGAGCCGCATGCGCGTGCGCCGGTCGGTCGATCCGGAAAGGCACGCGACCCGAAGACCAAGCTTCCCCAACGACGCCTGGGCTCGCTGAAAATGCTGCTCGGCCAAGACTTCGGTCGGCACGAGCATCACGCTCTGGCGACCAGCTTTCGCGACGATCGCGCACGCGACCCATGCCACGGCGGTTTTTCCGCAACCCACGTCGCCTTGGAGAAGGCGATGCATCGGACGCGCCGACGCCAAATCTTGCGCCAAAGTGTCCACCACCTCAGCTTGCGCACTCGTCAACGCAAACGGGAACATCTCGCTCGCGAGATCGCGCCACGCCACCTCGCTCCGATGCATCAGCCCGGGCTCGTCCGCGCGATGCCGACGTTCGGTTTCGATCGCCAGGAACAGATAAAAGAGATCGTCGAACACGAGCCTCCTTCGAGGTTCCGCTCGCGGATCGTCTCCGAGCCTGCGGGCATAGTCCAGGATAGGTGCATCCAAGACAGTTGCGTCCAACGCAGGCGCGCCCAACACGGGCCCGTCCGAAGACGGGGGCGGCGGGTTGTGCGCGTACCCCACCGCCTCCCGAAGGGACAACAGCCCGTGCCGCATCCGAACGGCGGCCGGGAGCGGATCGACGATCTCCGACGCGGCCGCGCGCGCGAGTCCCTGAAGCAGGCCTCGCAACAGGCCCGCCCGAACCCCTTCGATCTCCGAATAGACGGGGACCCACCCCACCTTGTGTCGCCCGCTCTCCTCTTCTTCATCGCCCGTGCGCCACGCCGCGCGCAGCTCGGGATGGATCATTTGCTTGATGCCCTGGCCAAGCGAAATCGTGCCGGAGGCAAAGACATCCGTCCCGGCCGGGAATCGCGAAACGGTGCCCTGATGAAACTGAAAGAACCGACACAGAATCGAGGCCGTCTCATCCTGGACGACGAGGTCGAACATGCGACGCCCTCGCCCCAGAAATCGGACACGGCTCGACTTCACCGTGCCACGAACCGTCGCCGAAATGCCCACCTCGAGCGACGCGATGGTCGAAAGACCAAACCATCGCTCATACCGAGTCGGCAGAAAGAACAGCGCATCCTGTACGGTGGCGAGTCCCCGCTCGAGCAAGCGCTCCGTCGTCTTGGGGCCAACACCCAAGAGCGCTGCGAGCGGCGTTTGAAGCTGGGCGTCCTCGACCCGAATTCGCGTCGACATGGTGGGTCACCGAGGCGAAGCCATGCGTCAGACGAAGTCGACCTTCACGATCTCGTACTCTCGCTCGCCGCGCTTCGTCCTCACGACCGCGATGTCTCCCACGCCTTTGCGAATAAGCGCTCTCGCCACCGGTGAGCTGTACGAGATCTTGCCCTCTTTGAGGTCGGCTTCGTCGACCCCAACGATCTTGTAGGTCACCTCATCACCGCTCTCTGCGTCCGACAGAGTCACGGTCGCCCCGAAGACGACGTGCTCCACCGCGAGCGTTTTTGGATCGATGACCTCGGACAACGCCAACTTCGACTCGATCTCCGCGATACGGCCCTCGATGAAGCTGAGCTTCTCTCGGGCCGCGTGATACTCTGCGTTCTCGCTCAGGTCTCCGTGGGCCCGCGCCGTCTCGATCTCCTGTGAGGTCTTGGGGCGTTCGACCGTCTTGAGCTGCTTAACTTCATCCTTGAGCCGCTGGTAGCCCTCAACGGTCATCGGTTCTCGATCAGCCACGAAGTTCGTCTCCTTCCGCAGATGGTGCAGGTGGTGTAGGTCTTGCCGGTCTTTGGTGATACTCCTGAATCGCCCGCGGTTTCAAGTCCTGAGCGCACAGCGCCTCGATCGCGCCCGTCGCCGCGGCCATCGCTGCGGTCGTCGTAAAATAAGGGACGCGACTCATCAGCGCTTGACGGCGAATCGAGAACGAATCGGCCAAAGCGATCTTACCCGCTGAGGTGTTGAACACCAGATCGACATCGCCGTTGACGATGGAATCGACCACGTGAGGCCGACCTTCGGCCACCTTGTTTACGCGCTCGACCTCGATTCCGTTTGCTTCCAAGAAGGCGGCGGTGCCGCCCGTCGCCAACACCTCGAATCCCATCGCCACGAGGCGACGAATCGGGCCCACGACCTTCGGCTTGTCGGGGTCGGATACCGAAACGAAGACTCGCCCAGACTCCGGCAACGCCATCCCGGCCCCCAGCGTCGCCTTGGCGAACGCACGCGCAAAGTCGGTGTCGATGCCCATGACCTCGCCCGTCGACTTCATCTCGGGGCCAAGCACGGTGTCCGCATTCGGAAACTTCACGAACGGAAAGACGGATTCCTTGACGGCCACCCCGTTGAACGGAGGCCTCGCGGTCAAGCCAAGCTCCACGAGCTTCTTGCCGGCCATGAGGCGCGCCGCGATCTTCGCGAGCGGAACGCCGGTCGCCTTGGAGATGAACGGCACGGTGCGCGAGGCCCGCGGGTTCACTTCGAGCACGTAGAGCGCGTCGTGCTGAAGCGCGAACTGGACGTTCATGAGGCCCACCACCCCGAGCTCACGCGCAAGAGCGGCCGTCTCGACCTCGATCTGTTCGATCACGGTCGGGGAGACGGAGTGCGGCGGCATCGCCATACCGCTGTCGCCCGAGTGAACGCCGGCTTCTTCGATGTGCTCGAGGATGCCCGCAATCACCACGGTGTCGCCATCGGAGAGGGCATCGACGTCAAACTCCGTCGCCTGATCGAGGTATCGGTCAATGAGAACGGGTCGACGTTCGATGTCCGGTGTCGCGTCGAGCGCGCGCTGCATGTACGCGAGGAGAGAGGGTTCATCGTGGCAGATCTCCATCGCCCGCCCGCCCAAGACGTAGCTCGGGCGAACGAGCACGGGGTAGCCAATCCGACGCGCTTCCTCCGCAGCCTGCTCGAGGCTCCGCGCAAGACCGTTTTCAGGCTGCCGAAGGCCGAGCTTGCGCACGAGCGCCGCGAAGCGTTCTCGATCCTCCGCGCGGTCGATCGCGTCCGGCGGCGTGCCCAAAATCTTGACGCCCAGGCCGGAGAGAGTCCCAGACAACTTGAGCGGCGTCTGACCGCCGAACTGCACGATGACGCCCAAGGGTCGCTCGATCTCGACGATCCGAAAAACATCCTCGGTCGTGAGCGGCTCGAAGTAGAGACGGTCGGCGGTGTCGTAGTCGGTCGAAACCGTCTCCGGGTTGCAGTTCACCATGATGGTTTCGAAGCCATCTTCCTTCAGTCCCATGACCGCGTGGACACAGCAGTAGTCGAACTCGATGCCCTGGCCGATTCGGTTGGGCCCGCTGCCGAGGATGACGATCTTGTCGCGCGCGCTCGGACGCGCCTCGCACTCCTCTTCGTAGGCCGAATACATATACGGCGTCTCAGCGGCGAACTCGCCGGCGCACGTGTCGACGCGCTTCATCACCGACACGATACCGTGAGCCCCGCGAAGCGCCCGAATCTCGCGCTCCTCCAGCCCCCGGAGCCGAGCGAGCCGGCGATCGGAAAGCCCCGCCCGCTTGGCTCTGACCAGATCCTCCGCCGTGAGTGGCTCGGCGGCGCTGAAGGCCGCCTCGGTCTCCATCATCTCGCGGATGTTGGACAAGAACCATCGATCGATCTTCGTCTTCTGAAAGATCTCTTCGTCGCTTACGCCCACGCGCATGGCCTCCGCGACAACCCACAAGCGTTCGGGGCCTGGCTCCGCCATCAAGGCCAAGAGCGATGCGCGGCGCCCTTCGTCCGTCAGCCCGAGATCGATCGGATGCCCAACCGCCTTGTTGATCGCGGCCGCCTCGAGGTCATCGTTGCCAAGCTCGAGCGAGCGAACGGCCTTGCCCAACGACTCCTGAAAAGTTCGACCGATGCCCATGACCTCGCCGACCGACTTCATCTGCGTCGTCAGGCGCCGGTCCGTCCCCGGAAACTTCTCGAAAGCGAAGCGGGGAATCTTGGTCACCACATAGTCGATCGACGGTTCGAAGGACGCCGGCGTCGTGCGCGTGATGTCGTTGCGGATCTCATCGAGCGTGTAACCCACGGCGAGCTTCGCAGCGATCTTCGCGATCGCAAAGCCTGTTGCCTTCGACGCAAGCGCGGACGATCGCGAGACGCGCGGGTTCATCTCGATCACGACAAGCCGCCCGTCGCTGGGGTCGACGCCGAACTGAATGTTGCATCCGCCCGTATCGACGCCGATGCGGCGAATGATACGAAGCGCGGCATCCCGCATCTTCTGATATTCCTTGTCCGTGAGCGTCTGGGCCGGAGCCACAGTGATGGAGTCGCCGGTATGAACGCCCATCGGATCGAGGTTCTCGATCGAACAGATGATCACCACGTTATCGGCGCGGTCGCGCATGACCTCGAGCTCGAACTCCTTCCACCCGAGGACCGATTCCTCCAACAGCGTGCTGTGTTCTGGTGAAGAGTCGAGCGCCCAGTTCACACGTTCGGCGAATTCATCACGGTTGTACGCGATGCTCCCGCCCGTTCCGCCGAGTGTGAACGAGGGCCGAATGATCACCGGATAGCCGATCTCCTTCTGGATGGCCCAGGCTTCCTCGAGAGACTTCGCCACCCCGGAGCGTGGAACATCGAGCCCGATGTCTTCCATCGCCTTCCGAAACAGGGCGCGGTCCTCGGCCTCTTTGATCGCGCGCGTACTGGCGCCGATGAGCTCGACGCCGTACCGTTCGAGCGTGCCATGTTCAGCGAGCTTCAGCGCACAGTTGAGCGCCGTTTGCCCTCCGAGCGTTGGGAGCAGCGCCTGAGGGCGGCTCTCGGCGAGGATCTTCTCGACCATCCGGGGCGTGATCGGTTCGATGTAGGTCCGGTCCGCGAGATCGGGGTCGGTCATGATCGTGGCCGGATTGGAGTTAACCAGGTGGACTTCGTACCCCTCCTCCTTCAGCGCCTTGACCGCCTGGGTCCCGGAGTAATCGAACTCGCAGGCCTGACCGATGACAATCGGCCCCGACCCCAAGATCATGATGCGGTGAATGTCTGTTCGCTTAGGCACGATGCGTTGGGCAGAAGAACGCCGGGACGGGGACAGGGTCAAGCCCGAACGGCCAAAACCTGCCGCTTCGAAGCCCCTTCCCCAGAACCAGCACCGCGAGAACCGCAACCTCAGCAGCATCCGCGGCGGCCATCGAGTCCACCGGACTCGATGGGTCGACGGGCGTCGCAAAGCTCCCGCAGCCAAAGGCGCGCGGCATGCCTCGCGTGGACGATGGCCGCGTTCCTCAGCGCCTGTCCGAGCTCCGATGTTCATCGCGCCCGCAACCTCGAAGCGGAGGGCAAGCTCGAAGAGGCCGCCGCCCTCTACCTCGCGGCAGCCAAGGCTGACCCCGCAAACCTTGCCGCCTGGGATGGCGCCGTCGAGACCTCCTGCCGAAAGACCACGCACGTCGGTGCCTGCCTCAACGTCCTCGACCTCGAGCTCAACACGATCGGAACGCTCGAGCGACACCAAGATGCGCTCGGCGAGGTCCTCGAGGCCCGGGCGCGGGCCCGCCTCGAGCAAGGGCTCGTCGACGCGGCACTCGACGACCTCGATCGCGCCGAGAAGGCCGCCCCAAAACGCGCGAGCATCCTCGTCGTGCGCGCGCGGGCGGCGATCATGCGCGGCGATCGAGAAGCTGCGATCGCGAATATCACGCGCGCGCGAACGCTCGACCCAGCCAACGAAGAAGCGGACGAAATCCTCGCCGACCTCCCCGTTGGCGAACCCACCGGAAGCGCCCCCGATTGATCCTCAGAGCCCCACCCGGCTGCGCTCGATGCGGGCGGCCGCGCTTGATGCGGGCGGTTGCGCTTGATGCGCGCGGCTGCGCTTGATGCGCGCGGCTGCGCTTGATGCGCACGAAGATCGGTCGCCCCGCATCCGTGACGGCAATGTCGCGATCCCTCACGCCCCCGCCGAGCGCGCGTCTTCACCCAAGACCCCTAACCCAAGGCAATTCTTGAAAAGAAGATCCGTGCCTCGGATCGAAAGACGCGCGGAACGGAGTTTGCTAAGAGTGCCGGCAACAAGATGGTGAGCCTTAGATGTCTCGATCCAACCCCGGGCCTCATGATCGCCCTCGCGGGATGCTTTTGTTGCTTCTCGGGTGCCGCGTGCGGCGTGGATGCGCGCGACCTCGAGAGTGCCACCGGGGGCGCCGCGAATCCCTGGGAAGATGACGGCCCGGACGCGGGCAGCACCCTAGGCTGTGTGCTCGACCAGGATTGCCCATCCGGACTCGTCTGCCGCAGTTCACAATGCCTCAGCCCCGACGACTTCCGCCCACCCGAGATCGAAGCGCCCCCTGTCACCGCAAAACCGATCGGCACCCGCGCACACCTCTTCGCGCTCGGTCGAACGAGCGACCACGTTCTCATCATCGACCCGACGGACCTCACGATCATTCCGGTGCCCGTCCCGGCCGAACCCGTGCAGATGGCGCCGCTGGCCGGTCGCGAAGCCGTCGCTGTTCTCTCGCATGAGGGCCGTGCACTGTCGGTCGTCGATGCGACTGAGACTGAGACTGAGACTGAGCCCAGCTTGGCGATTGTACCCCTGCCCCGACGCGCCTCCGCGCTGTCCATATCGCCAGACGGCCGTTTCGCGGCCGTCTACGTCCCGGAATCCATATCGCCGGATGACGGCGCCGAGGGACTGGTCGCCTTCGTCCGCACCGAGGGGCTCGGACTTTCATCGTCGTCCTCGTCGTCATCGTCATCGTCGTCGGCGAGCGCGCTGGAGGTCGCCGCCGGCTATCGCATCACGAACATCTTCTACCAGACCGATCCGGGAGGTCGCGCACGGAGGGCAATCATTCTGAGCAAGGACGAAGCAACGGTCGTCGATCTCGATCTCGTGGATGCGGTCTTCAGTGGCACCAGCACCGTCACGGCCTTCGAAGACCTCGGAAGGCTGCCCCTGCCCGAGGCGTTCGCTGATGTCATCGGACGCGAGGCGGTCGGCGCTCAAAGTTCGGGCCTCGTTCTTCTCCGATCGTTTGCGACCCCCGGGCTTGCAGTCATCGACCCGGTCGGCATGACGATCGAGGTTCTGGATCTTCCGAGCGTCGCGACCGACCTCGACATCGCTCCGGACGGACGCTTCGCGGCCCTCGCCCTACGCGGCGCGGGCCAAGTCGCGCTCGTGCATCTTTCGCCTCTTTCGGGCTCGGGTCCGCTCTCCCCACCCGCGACGATCACGTACGTGCCCATCACGGATGCCCTGCCCGGCCAGGTCGAAATCGCCAGCGACGGACGTGCGCTCGCCGTTTTCAGTACCGAAGACGACCGCGAGCGTTTCCTCATGCTCGACCTCGAAACATATGCCGTCCGCGTATACGACCGGCTCCAGAAGAAGATCCGGCAAGTCACGCTGGCGCCGACAAGCACCACCGCCGTGGTCATCCACGCGCCCGAGCCCGACTCCACGGTCGCGGATCCCTACGAGCGCGCGGTCGATCAAGCCGAAGGATACTCGATGGTCGACCTCGGCTCAGGTTCGACGCAGCTCAAGCGCACGGGCACTCTCGTTCCCGAGACCCTCGTCTTCTCGGCTTCCTCCAAATTCGGCGCGATCACGCTCCGCGATCCGACGGGATCGAATCACCGAGTCGAATCCATCAATCTGGGGACGCTGATCACGCGCTCGTTTCTTCTTGGCGCCCCCCCCGAGTTCGCCGACGCGTTCCGCGGCAACGACGACCGCTTCTGGATCACCGAAACCCACGTTGCGGGACGCCTCGGCATCCTCGATCCGACGACGAACACGTTGCGCACGCTCACCGGCTACCAGTTGAATGCGGAGATCGAACGATAATGAAGGCGATCATGAAGGCCCTCGACAAGAACCCATCTCAGACGGTTCTCTTCACAGCACTGGCCAGCGCGCTGTGGGCACCCCACTGCACCGCCAACGACGACCCGAGCGTCATGCCTCTTCGGGCGAGCGGGCCCGCCGTCGTCGGTGAGCAACTCGTCTGGGTGAACCACACGACGTCGCAACTCATCGCCATCGATCCCAGCATCGTCCGCACGCCCAAGGTCTTCGCCCTCGATCAGGAGATCGCGACCGCCGCCTTCGGCCAGCACGAAGTCCTCGTCCTGGGCCGAAGCCGAGACGACGAGGTGCCGGTCGTGGACATCGTCCAATTCCCGTCCTTCGACCGAAAACGCATCAGCCTTTTCGCCCACTTCAACCGCTTGGTGATGTCGAAGAGCGGTCGTTCGGCGATTCTCATCCACGACATCAGCCAAACGGGGGACGCCCCAGTGGTCGCGCAGAACCAAAACGAGATCGCAGTCGTCGACCTCGTCAACGGAACCGCGCGTCGAGTCCTCCTCGATACCGAGTCGACGACGCCACGGAACGTCATCTTCTCGCCCGAAGACCAGCAAGCCGCGGTCGTGCTCGATGGCGCGATCGTCCTCGTTGGCCTCGGCTCGAGCACTGACCGCATCAAGGTGCCGCTCAAGCTTCCAAGTGGCGGGCTCCTCCTCCCGGAGCGAGTCGAGTTCGCCCCGGATGGTCAACATCTGATGATCACCGTAAGCGGAACGTCCGAAGTCATCGTCATGAATATCTACAACACCGACGAGACGCTCGACGGCTCGCTCAATTTCATCTCGGTCCCGGGCGCGGCGACGTTGCTCGACATCGCGTTGCCCCCCGTCGACGTCTACGACGGTCACGTCGCCGCTCTCTTTCGTCGAGCGAACGGCCCAGGCACGATCGCAGCCGAGTTTGACGTGAGCGGCGACGCATCGTCCGTCATGCCCGTCGAACTCTCAGGCACGGCTTCGCGGATCGCGTATCTCGAGAACGGCATGTTGCTCATCCACGGCGCGCCCACCGCTTGGGCAACGTACTCGGGCTCGAGCGGCGCTGAATACGTCGCGGCCTGGGCCCCCCGAGAAGGCCGACGTGACGAAGACTTGTTGGCCGGACCGACGCTCGGACCGCCCGTGCTGGGTCAGACCACCGCGTTCTTCGTGCATCGGGAGGGGACGAGCCTCACGACCACCCTAACCCGCGTTTCGCTCGAAGCTTCAGCGACGCGGGTCGCCGTCGAGCTCCGGCCGCTCGTCCTGGGCGGCGTCGTCAAAGACTATGCGGCTGACCCCAGAACCGGCGGGATCTTGCTCGGCATCGACATCCCACGAGCCAACAGCGGCGCCGCCCCCCCTCTTTTCGAAGACGACGAGGACGCCGGCGCCGATTACAACACCATCGACCCTTACGCCACCTATCCGGCGAGCGAATGGATCGGAGATCGAACCGGGACGCTCACATTCGTCGACCCTACCGACCTTGCGATCCGCACGCTGATCCTCGACGACCCGGTCGAGCGAGTCGGACTCGTCGGTGATTATGTCTTCGCGGTCCACGCCGGGGCCCTCGGCGACGTCACCATCGCGCCGCTGGGGAACTTCGACCGCGCACACGCCGTGCGATACGACGGCGCCCTGCTCGCCGGGCTCCTGACCGCAAATGAGGTGAACCTGTAATGCTGCGCCGAAGGAACCAACCAACCCTCGAACGCGTCGCCAAGAGCCGACGCCCGCTCCTCGCCCTCGTCGCGGGGTGCGTCTCGCTTCTGCCCCAAGGGGCAAGGGCTTCTGAATCCACCCTCACTTCCACACTTGCCCCCATGGTTGAGGACTCAGTGCCCAACGCGCAGCCCGAAGAGGCAGGGGAGCCGGCAACGACCATCGGCGCCTACGCACGCTTCAACTCCTCGTTTCCGAGCAACAGCTCGGTCAGCGTCATATCCGAATCAACCGCACTGCTGCAGTTCGAGGCGGGCGGCGAATACATGTTCTCGTCGCCCACCGACGGATTCGCGCTTGAGCTTGGCGTCGCGGGCGGTCTCCAGGATCGTCGCATCTTTGAACAAGCCGAGGGACGTTTCAGTCTTCTCTCGCTGCAAGCGTCGGCCATCTACCGTGTCCCGCTTTGGTCGTCCCTCGGCGTCTACGGGCGGGCGATGGGCCAACTGAACTGGGCTCATCTTTCGATCACGGAGGACCGTCTCCCGGTCGAGATCGACGACAGCGCCGTGGGTCTCGCCGGCGCCGGGACCGCCGGTCTCGAGCTCGTCTTCCCGGTTGCGTTCAGCCCAACGGCGCGAGGCCTCGCGCCCTCTCAGTGGCTCAGCATCTACGCCGAGGTCGGATACCTCGCGGCGACGGAACTGGAGTTCAAGGAGCTCCAGCGAGAAGTCGACGAGGAGGGCGAACCAGAAAGCATACGCCGGGTGTCTCTGGATGTGGGGAACCTCGACCTCTCCGGGCCAGTCCTTCGCGCCGGGCTCTCGTTCCGCTTCTAGGCTTCGTGCCGCCGCCCTTGCCTCACCAGGAGGCACCGGGCGCCACCCGATGGTACCGAATGATACCGAGCAGCCGCAGAAACCGAGCACCTCAAAGGTCGCCGAGCGCTTCCGCGATGAACTTCTTTCGCGCCGCCTTGCTCGGAATGCGCTTGGCGGCCGCATCGATCAGCGTCCCGAGCATGGGCGCCGGGATGGTCGTCGGGCGATAATTCAACCGCTCGAGTTCGTCTTCAAGGATGAACTTCGCCTGGGGCCCGACGTGCTTCGCAAAGGTTCGCAGCAGATGATGCATGATCGAGCGCCCCGCCGCATTCGGCGCCTGAGCGCTCGCCCACACCTCACGGCTTCCCCAGCTCAGCGACACCGACGTGCCGGCCGAGACTTGGCTTCGTGGCAGGTCTCCACTCACCTGTGCGTCGAGGCCACCCACGTTCGTCACCGAGCCATACTGCGCGCTGAGGACCGAACTTCCGGTCGATACCCGCAAGGCTTCCCAGGCCGGCTTCGCCGGAGCCTCGGCGGTCGGTCGCGGCGGGCCACTCGGGGCCATGGGCGCCTGCGGACGATTGGCGGTGGCCGTTGCAGCGGCCGCTCCACTGGGCAAGTTGGTAAGCTTGAGCGCGGCGACCTTCAGCGCGACCGACAGCAACGCCAAATTCGCGTGCGGATTGGCGATGACGCACAGAGTCTTGTCTTGGACGCTCTTGAGTAGAATCGTCCCGCCGGCGAACGACCCCATCCAGTCCGTCACCCGACCGCTCTGCTCAACCGCCAAGAACGAAGACGCAATGTTCTGAAATTCGCGGTAGACCTCCGTGAAGAGCACCGCATCATACGGAGGCGTCACCCGGTATGCGACCGATGCACCGTGGGGGTCGAGAACCGCGGAACCGATCACACCTGGCGTCCGGTTGAGTTGTTCGATCAAGAATTCCACGTTGATTCTCCGCCCGGGTGGATCGCAAACCGGCGACGCCGCACCTTCTCGGCCGGGCCCCGCCTGGCCACGAGGTCACTAGACAGGACCGCTCCCGCCCGCGACCAGATCGACCCCAACGCCCGCTTCTTCATCGTCATCATCATCATCATCGTCGTCAACATGAGACAGCGTCAGACCTCGGATCTCACGCATCGGCAAGACGCGAATGCCGGTCACGTGCTTGACGACCGTGAAGACGAGGTAGCTGGTGCCATACGCCCACACAAAACAAACAACGCAGCCAAGAGCTTGGACGCCGAGCTGGGTGAGCATCGAGTGCGGAAGGCGATCCGCGATCCCGAAAAGCGCCACCGACAGAATTCCCCAGACGCCACAGAATCCATGGACGGCGATCGCCCCCACGACGTCGTCGAGAAAGAGCGTGTCGGAAATGAACTCGAAAGCGTAGTTATGGATCACGCCGGCAATCAGACCGATGAACACCGCGCTCGTAGGCGTCACGACATGCGCACAAGCGGTGATCGCGACGAGTCCACCCAGCGCGCCGCCGAGCATCTTCGCCTCGACGTCGCGCTTCGCCTGAAGAGTCTGTGCATGCAGGAACGCCATCACGGCCGCGGCGGCAGCCGCCAAGTTCGTGTTCAGGATGATGGTCGGAACGTCGGAGTTCATGGAGAGCGTGCTCCCGCCATTGAATCCCCACCAGCCGAACCAAAGAATGAGCACCCCGAGAACCGCCCAAGCCAAGTTGTTCGACTCCAGCTTGTTCGACTCGCCCGTCTTCGAAAAACGCCCGATGCGCGGGCCGACAACTTTGATCCCCGCCAACGACGCCCACGCCCCAACGCAGTGAACGACACTCGAGCCGGCGAAATCGACAAACCCCATGCTCGCGAGCCACGGTTTGTTGTCGCTCAGCATGCCACCGCCCCAAACCCAGTGACCGAACACTGGGTAGATGACCGCCCCCATCAGAACCGTGAAAATGAGATAAGCCTTGAAGCCAGTGCGCTCGGCCATCGCGCCGGAGACGATCGTCGCGGCTGTTCCACAGAAAGCGAGCTGAAACAAGAAGAAGGTCACATTCTGAAACGCCTCGGCCGAATTGGTCACCGTCGGCCCGACGAAGTGATCCACGCCCACCAGGCCAGAATCCGACGACCCGAACATCAAGCCGAAGCCGACGACGAAGAAGACCAGGCTCACGATGACCCAATCCCCGAGGTTTTTCAGCGCAGTCACGACTGTGTTTTTCGGACGCACGCAGCCGATCTCGAAGGCGAGAAACCCAGCTTGCATGAAGAAGACCAAACCGGAAGCGACAAGCACCCAGAACCCGTCGATATAATCTTTCGAAGTAAGCACAGGCGCATCTTCTTGCGCTTGCGCATATGCGCTCGACAGGACGATCAGCGGGAGCGCAAAGGCGATCGCGCGGAAGACCAACCGAGCTCTGATCCAGTGAGTTCTTGGCGATAGACGCGAAGAGTACGAAGGCTTCATTTCAGCTAGACCTCGATAGCGCGATCGCAAGAGAGAAGAAAGTCCACTTGCACCCGCGTTCCTCCCACCACGTTGGATCCGGAGCGCACCGTCGAAGCCAACTCCGGCCGCGTACACGCGGGGTTCGGCCAGCTTCATCGTTACCGTTTGGAGCCACGCGTTGGAATCTTGCGGGGTGCCTCCATCAAAATCCCGACGGAAACGTAGGAAGGATGAACGAGTCGGGGAAGCTCTCGTCGGTGCGTATCCGACCGCGTTGCGCATCTTTCTCATGGCCGCTTTTCACGCTATGAAACGAGGAATGACGCATGAGTGCATCTGCTTGAACGCAGATGTGAGCCTCATCGAAGAATTGACGGTCGTTCTGTCGAGCATCGACTTCGGGCTCACCCCCATTTTTCCTCAGCAACTCGGCGACGTCCGTCGAGCGGCGCTCACCGCCTCGTTGGCGGTGGCTGAGCTGCCCGACGAGCACACGTGGGATCGAAGCTTCTCCCGTGACTTTCGGTTGCACCACTTCTCTTTTCCGCCTCTCGTGGTGATCGTGCCCCGTCGAGCGTCGGCGGCGCATTATGATCGGCTGCGTCACCAAGGCGTCGCGGCCGTACTCGAGCGGCCTCTTTCCGCCAAAACCGTCCTCGCCGAACTCCGGCCCCTCCTCAAGGCTCGGCGATGGATGACAGGACGGCTTGAGCAGATGTCGCTGGCCGATATCCTCCAGAACTTGGCCGCGGGCGGCACGACCGCCGAAGTCACGCTCGTCCCAGACAACGTCGACGAAATCTCTGCCCGCCCCGCTGATGCACCGGGTGGAATCGGACGCGTGTACCTTCGCGAAGGGCGCGTGGTCGTCGTCGAATACGAAGGCGCGCGCGGAATGACTGCACTCGCTTCCGTCCTCGGTCTCACGACCGGGTCGTTTCGCGTCCACGCGCACACGCTGCGCCCGCGCGATGAAGATATGTCTGAGACAGTCTTCGACGCCCTCGTAAAGGCCGCAGTCATCGCGGACGAACGCAACCGGAATCAAACCGAGCCGGACTTCATGGCGTTCGATGCCGACGAGATCAAAGAAGCGCTACGCGAGGCCAAGACGGCCAAAGTCCAACCCGAACATCCGACCGTATCCGACAGGTTCAACGCCCAGACTGGCGGCCGTATCAGCGCCAGCGCCAGCGGTGGTGCCAGGGCCGATGCCAGGGCTGATGCCAGGGGCGTTGCAGGTGGGCGTGACAGCCTCGACGATAGGCCTCTCGGCGGGGCTTCCCCAACCGGCTCACGCGCTCTGGAAACGAACTGGGAGACTCCGATGAGAGAGACGCTCGACCTTCCCCCTGGACTACGCGCCATCAAGAACCGCCTCGATGGGCTTACCGGATACGCCGAGTCCGATCTGTCGGGTGGGGTCCTTCGATTCTCCGGCACCATCGACGCGGAGACAACCTGTGCCATTGCGGCCATGAACCAGTCCTCGGCCGAACAGATCGGCCAGACCTTCGGTTTCTCCGGACTCCGGGCTTGGGCGATCTCGACCGAAGCGGGATCCTGTTACGTCAACGTCGGCGCAGAAGGGCTCAAGGTCTTGACGGGGCCAAGGGAAGACAACCTGGCGTCGAAGCTCAATCTGATCCTCACGGCCCTGCGGGACGAGTTCTGAGGCCACGCTAGAGCGCGTGCGCCAGGCGAGGGACAGATGAGCGCCTGACCGCAGGATTGAAGAATGAAATGAAGCTTCAGTCAGGGCAGAGATTCGGTAACTACCGCATAGACCGCCTTGTGGGCGTCGGCGGACAGGCCGCAGTCTACCTCGCTCACGACGTTCTCCTCAAACGCAGGGCCGCGTTGAAAGTGATGCGCAGTGGCCGTGACTGGATGGGCTCACAGGTCGAAGAGGCGCGCGTCGTCGCCACCTTGGACCATCCGAGCATCGTCAGAGTGTACCACGTCGAAGTGTCGACCGACACGTGCATGATGGTCATGGAGTACATCGACGGCGGCTCTCTCGAATCGCGCGTCAAGCGACTTGGTCCGTGTGACCCCAAGGAGGCGCTCGAGTTCACCATGGCCGCACTCGAGGCACTCCACCACGCACACAGCCGCGGCGTCGTGCATCGCGACCTGAAGCCCAGAAATCTCCTCATCACGCGCGATGGCGCGATCAAGCTCGCAGACTTCGGGCTCGCGGCTTTCAGCGGCCTCAAGGATCGCGATACGAAGAAGATCGTCGGCACACCCCACTACATGCCGCCCGAGGTCTGGTCCGGCGAAGGCGCGACGCCCAAAAGCGACATTTACAGCCTGGGTGCCTGTCTATATTTCATGCTCGCCGCTCATCCTCCGTTCGATGGCAGCACCATGGGCGAGCTCAAGAAGGCCCACGCATCCGGCACGCTCACGCCACCTCCCGGTGCGCCAAGCGGGCTGAGCAGCCTCATCGAAGCGGCCATGGCGAAAGCAGCGGCCCAACGCCCATCAGCCGAGGTGCTGTACGACCGAGCTCAGGACGTCTATCGGGAGATCACGAGCACGATCCGGCACCCAGAGAGACTCGACGCGGTCGTCGCCAGTCGCGCCACCGACGACGAGACACTCGCGCCCTTGACGCGGTTCTTGCGCAAGACGTCGGCCGCCTTCGATCGTGCGACGTGGCTCATCGAGTCGGTGGCCAAGACCCGGCAACGGCTCGAAGCCGCGCTCGACCTCCCGCTTCGACTCACCATCGTCGGGGGCGACGATCGACGTTTCGTCGCTCGGATCTTGCGGGGCGCCTTGAGCGCGAAGACCAAGACGACCCGACTCGACGCCCGACTCGACGTGCGCGCCGACGATGGAACGCTGCTCGAGACGATGCGGTCCTTCGGCGGGCACTCTGCGTCGGCGAATGCATCCGATGGATACGACGCGGTGCTGTCATCGTTTTCTCGAAGACTTCGTCGAACGTCTTCGTCCGAAGAGGCGCTCGCGCTCCTTTACTTCCATCGCACGACTGGCCCCAAGGACCTTGGCGATCTTTTGGAGATCGCGCAGCGCGCATCCGACGTTGGGCTTCGGCTCCTCGTTTGCTGCAATGTCGCATCTCTCACCGAGATCTTGGAAGGCGTGCAGCCGACGCAACTCAGCGCCGAGACGCGCGCGATCGAGGTTCCACGCATCGCGGACGCTGACTTGCTTCGATACATTCACACGTGGACCGAGATCGCCACATCGGGGCAGCTGCGTTGGACCCGCGACGCTTGCCTCCTTGCCCTCGACGGCGAAGCTCACGACACCGGCTCACTGGATCGTATTCTGCAGAACTCTGTCATGATCGCGCTCCAGAATGACCGGCGACTGATCACGACGTGGTGCGTTCTGGGCGCCATCGCGCACGCCCAGACGCTGCACAGCCACGGTGAGATCGAGGCCGCCTGGCAACATCCCGCGCCTCGATGGCCGAGCGAAGACCTGATGGCTCGCTTGCCGCATTTGCGCATACGGTATCAAGATGCCCTGAACAACGTCGAGCTCGGCGCAAGCTGGCTGGGCACGACCATCGACCCATCGGAGTCTGTAGAATGAAAAATGTTGGCGCGCCCTACTACTGGGGATCGCTCGCGGTTGGCTGCACGGCGGCGGTCATGCTCAACGCGGTGATCGTGCCGCATATTTTGGCCGAACCCCCGGGCACAGGCCCGGCCACCGCCACGACTGGGAAGCATGCAAAGGACAAGGCCCCATCGCTTCCCGCTCCCACCGTCGGCGCGGTCCCAGCACCGCGCGCGCCAGCGCCACCACCGCGGTCGGCCCCAGCCCCCGAGCCGGTGGCAACAGCCGAGCCGGCGGCAACAGCCGAGCCGGCGGCAACAGCCGAGCCGGCGGCAGCAGCCGAGCCGGCGGCAGCAGCCGAGCCGGCGGCAGCAGCCGAGCCGGTGCCAACGCGCAAGCCGGAACCAGCCGTCGCGCTCACGCCGGCAAGACCACTGCCCGATGTCCTCTTCTCTTCGGGCAGTGCGGTGCTGGATGAGCGCGCCGAGGCCCTGCTCGACGAGGTCGCCGAGGCCCTCGCTTCACAACCGGAGACTCGAATCATGCTGCTCGGCCACACCGACCGGACGGGCTCATGGGATGTGAACCAAGCGCTCAGCAAGCGCCGAGCCGAAGCGGTGCGCGACGGGCTTCGGGCTCGAGGCATTGCCACCAGCCGAATGACCATCCGGGGCCTTGGTCACTCGGAGCAACTCCCCAACAACCAAAACGCATCGAGAAACCGCCGAGTCGAGATCTTCTGGCGATAGGAGAAATGCCATGTCGATGAGTGTTCTAGCGATCATCGTTTCTATTGTGGGTGCCATCGCCTTCTATTCGGCCGGCTACTGGGCGGCTCGAGGCCGCGCCGCCCGAGAGCTGACCACCCTCCGCGACCGCGCCGCCCACGACGCGGCCTCGACCTCGGTCGAGGGCGCCGATGGTCTGCGCAACAAAGTCGGAGAACTCATGGAGCTCCTCGAACTCGAGAAGGCGCGCACACGTGAACTCGAGGCTCGGCTGCCCGGTGCGAAGGGCCCGAAGTTCCCCGTCCACGAGAAGTTCGCGGACTGAGGTCGTTCTTTGCGAACCTCCTCGGGTTCGGTGGCGCACTCGGCCGAATCGAGGGCGCCCAAGGCAACCGCCGGCTACGCAGAGCGACGGCCACGCATAGGGACGGCCACGCGTAGGGACGGCCGGACCGCGGTCAGGGGGTGAAGCGTCCGAGTTCGGTTCCCATGCGCACCGTCGACCGCGCATCGCGAGTCGGCCAGGCGATCGGCCGCTCCGTGACCAACACCACCGTCGACCCCATCTCGAACACCCCGAGCTCCGCGCCCCGCTCGATAGGCTTCGGCTCATCGTACTGTCGGCGCGCAATCGCGGTCGCGCCCGCGTTCGTCTTCACATCGGGATCGTAGCAGGCGATCATATGCCCGACGCACGTGGCGCCGACCATGACCACGTCGACACGCCCCAGCGGCCCAGCATCGATGTGCGTGATCAGCCGTTCATTGCGTGCCAGGAGTGCATCCACGCCGTTCATGGACGCCTCGTTCACGGGAAACAGCGTCCCCGGAATGTAAGTCGACCCCGTGATCTGTCCCGAAACAGGCGCGTGAATTCGATGATAGTCGCCGGGCGCCAAGTAGACGATCGCGTAGCTGCCTGCGCGAAAGAAGGTCTCCGCGCCTTCGTCCGCCAGCAAAGCGTTCAAGGTGAACTCCCGCCCTTTCGCCTGATAAAGCCGCCCCGTTGCGACAACGCCGGCGGCCAAGAACGCGCCGTCGACCGGACACACGAGAGCATCCGGGTCCTCGGCGATCGGTCGCGCACCCGGCTTGAGCCGTCGCGTGAAGAACTCAAGAACCGATCCGTACGACTCGATAGGAAGCTCAGCCTCCTCCACCGATGCGCCATAGCGCGCGGCAAACCGCCGCACCACCGAGGGCGCACGAAGGGAGGCGAGTCGACGCACGGTGCGCGAAAGTGGCTTCTTGGGCAGAATATGCATCGTGGCCACAAAGGCCTTATCCCGAACACTCATTGTACGTTCTGGGTGCCCTCGATGTCCGCGAGGACCTGTCGGGCATGCTCCTTCGGTGAGACTTTGGGGTAGTGACGTTCCACAGTGCCGTCCGGACCGATCACGACGGTCGTTCGCAGAATTCCGTCGAAACTTCGGCCCATGAACTTCTTCGGTCCCCAGCTTCCGTACCGTCGAATCACGTCGGCTTCGGGATCGGAAAGGAGCCGGAACGGAAGATTCTCCTTCTCGCGGAATCTCTGGTGCTTGAGCGTCGTGTCTCGGCTCACGCCAAGAACAACCGTATCGACGCGCTGAAACTCCGAATGCGCATCTCGAAAGGCGCACGCCTCTTGCGTGCAGCCAGGCGTCATATCCTTGGGGTAGAAGTAGAGCACCACGCGCTGCCCCCTCAGATCGGCCAGGCGAACCTCCGAGCCATCGTCGGCACGCAGCGAAAACTCAGGCGCCCGCGAACCGACCTTAGGCGGCGACTTGCTGGGCGCGCCTTCGCTCTGACGCAGATCGGGATCTTTGCTCCCTTTGTCCTCCGCCGCCTTCTTGTGTACTCCGGTCGCGCCGTGGGCCACGCGCTTGGTCCTCCGACCGATCTTGGCGTCGATGTCGGTCTTGGCGCCGGCGGTCGTCGACGACGCCTCATTCTTCGAATTCGACGACGACTTCGACGACGACTTCGACTTCGACGTCGTCGAACGCGCGGACGGCGTGGATGCCGGTTTCGACTTCGACTTCGACTTCGACTTCGGCTTCGGCTTCGACTTCGACTTCGCCTCCGGCTTGCTGGGCTCGGTCTTTGAGTTCGCGCTTGAGTTCGACCTCGACGACGACATGGTCTTCGAGGTCTTCGAAGTCGAGCCTGCCGACTTCTTCGCGCTCATCTTGGGCCTGGCGTCCGCACCCGTCGTCGCCGCGCGCCTCGCGGTGACTTTCGCAGTCGGCTTCTTCGCGCTCTTCGCGGAGCCTTTCGCCGGCGCCGCTTCCGGGTTCACAGGGGCGGCCTTTGATTTCACACCCGGATTCTTCGCCTTCGTGTCTGACACCTTCGTCTGACGAACCACAACGCAAATTCCTATCTGCGATCGCCCCGAGAAAGCAAGCAGCAGAATGGTACCTCAGTACCTCCTTCGAAGACCGGCGTCGACCGCAGCGGACCGCGCCCAGGCGGACTCGAGCACGCGTCGCAAGCCACAGCGCCGAGCGACCCCGTGGTGATGAACTAGATGTGCTCGGCCGAAATGCCGATCCCTTCGTTCACTGTTCCCGGTTCACATTCACATTCCCCGCTCCGATTCGCGTTCCTCATGCCCGGTTCCCTGCTCCCGGGTCCCCGTTCATGCGACGCCAATCACTCCCGGACGATGGGCGACAACGGAGAGGAGCTGGGGGCTGGGAGCTGGGAACAGGGGACGGGGAACAGCAATCGGAGCGGGGAATGTGAATGTGAACCGGGCATCGGAATGAGTGCTCAGCGGGATTCGTCAGAGCCCGCCGTCTTTGCGGAGCTCATCAGGATTGCGACCAGCTCGCCGGCCTCGCGGAGCAACGGCGGGATCTCGTATTGAGGGGCCAGGTTCGCGCGTTGGACCAGGCCGAGCCAATAGACCGATTCGCGCATCTCCTTGGCCGCGAGGCTCACCTTGTGCACGAAGTCTCGCCGGCTCTGGGCGCTCCGAGCCTCCTCGTAGTTGGACCCGCCCGACGTGGCCGAGCGAAGAAGCTGATCGGCAATGTGCTTGCCAGGGCGATCTTGCGGGAGAGCGGCCACGAGCCGGACGACCGACGCTCCAAAGTCCACGAGTCGCGTGGCGATGTTGTCTCCCTTCATACGGATGATCTGCGGAAGCCGCTCGGCTCTGTCCACGACGTTCGCTCCGGAAATCGTTCCGGTCGAACGCAGCGGATGGACCACCGCGGATGCGCGTCCGATCTCATGCCTGGAGCGGCCTACCCGTATAGGTCCAGCGGAACGGCTTGGCGAGCACCCTGTGGAAGTATTCGACGAATCCAAGGGCCTCCTCCAACCCGCAGCGCCGCGCGACGAGCCGCACGAGGCTCGCGGATCGGTGCGTGTCGAGTTGGTCGACGACGAAGATCCACGTTGCCCCAGGATCGCTTTCAACCGTCTTGTCGATGTGGGCCGCGAAGTCGGCCTCGGTGCGAGTCGGTCCAATCGACGGACAGATTACTTTGCCCGTCGCCACATCGAAGTTCGCGATCAACGACAACGTGCCGTGGCGGATGTACTCGAACTCGACCCGTTCGACGAGGCCGGGTCGCACCGGTTTCGTTTCGTGGAGGCGCTCGAGCGCCTGCATCCCCGTCTTCTCGTCGGTGCTCACCACGTGCGTACCCACGGCCGCGAGTTCGGGAGCGTCGCGGTACGTGTCGCAGATCTTCTCGACGTCTGCCTGGTGCTGCTCGGGCCCTTCGCGCTTGTCCCGCGAAGTCGAGACCGGAAGTCCGCTTTCCGCAGGCGGCTCGCAGGCCAACGCGATGATCGATGCCACTTCTTCCGGGGTAAACTTCGAGGGTGCGCCACTCCGCTCGTTGTCCTCAAGCACGCCGAGGATCAGCTTCTCCAGATCCTTGCCGTTCGCGCCTCCATTCTCTGCATCGACCAGGGCTGCGCTTGCTCCAACCCAACGGACACGCCACCGCCGCACACGTTGCCGGTCCACGCCCAGCTCGTCTGCTTGCTCCTCGTTGTTTCGGCCCTCGGCTGACATCAGCACGATCCGGCACCGCTCCACCAACCGCTGTGGCGCCACCTTCGCCCGCGTAAGTGGCTCGAGCACAGCCCTCTGCTTCGGCGTCATCTCGACACTGACCGACCTCTTGCCCATACGATCCCCTCCCTGGAGATCGCCACACCATGATCCGCGCTCGAGGTCTGCGCGAGAGCGGCTCGAAATCTCAGCCGAGCACATCTAGAAGACGAGAAACGACTGCGCGAAATCAAGGTAGACGGCAGGCGAGCCCAGGCGCCACCTCCCGGTCCGCGGGTCGACGAGCGGGAAGGCCACATCGAGCGCAATGACGCCAGGTCTCACGCCGAAGTAGTCGAGGTAGACACGGAGACCGTAGCCCACGTCCGCGCGCACCGCGCGCCGGTCGAGCTTCTCGACGCGATCGCCGATCGCCGCCACATCGAAGAACAGCGCCCCATCGAGACCGGTCGCCCATCCGATCTCGAAAGCATTGACGTGCTCGTTCGCAAGGAGTGCATGCACCCACTCGCCGCTCAGAAGACCTCGAACCCGGCCCACCTCATCATTGGCCGCGTACCCTCGAACGGCCGCCCTTCCACCCAGCGGATAAAGGAGCTGCGGCAACGGTCGCCCGGCCAGGAATACACCCGCCGCGCCCCGGATCGAAAGCTGATGACGCGCGTCGAATCGCCATGACCGCAGCGCGCGCAAAGCGACCGACAGCGCGTCGCGGTCCGCGTCCACCGCCGGTATCGCGCCAAAGACGTGGCTGTACTCCGTCGAAAGGCGAAAAGCCGTGCCGGCCTCGGGAGCCCACACGGTGCGCCGATCGTCATAGCCATAGTAGAGAAGACCGGCCGCCGAGAACGCGCCCGCGTCGGTCCCTGCGAACTCAGGCCGAAGAAACTCACCGGCCACCGCTGCGCCTATCCACTCGACCAACTTGTCGGGCGATATGGCTCGACCAAACGCATAGCTCGTGCGCCCCGACAACGAGAACGCTTCGGGTGAGACCGAAGCGCGAACGGCGTGGGAAAGATGTACATCGCGCACCCGGGAGAAACCGACGTCGAGGGATGTATCGACCTGCCCTTCCGACGCCGCGATGAGCAGATTGAAGTTGTTCAGGATGACGCGCCAGTCCGACGACGATTGGTTGTCGAGAAGCGGCGAGGGATCGGCCGACGTCGGCGTCTCGGCAAGCCGTCCATAAGGATCGAGCCAAACTTTGGCGAGCGGCGCCGACAAAGTCGCCGTCACCGTGCGCACGTCGTCTAGGGTTGCCGCGGCGGTGACGATGCGTTCTCGACCGCGCTCGTCACGAAGCCTCACCATCACCGGTTCAGCGACAGCATCCCCTTCGCGGCTTACGACCACCTCGGCCGCAAAACAAGGTCCCGCTTGGCAACGTGCTGGACGTGACCGCCAATCGACCAGCGTGTATCGGACGCTGGGATAGGGTCCCGACCACGTCTTCCAAAAACCCATCGCATCGGCACCGAGCGTATCGCGGAGAACGTCCAGGAGCGCCCGCCCGTGGACAAGCGCATCCATCGCACGCGCCGTTCGCTCTGGCCCGACACGATCGAGAAGCTTCTCGTAGATGAGCTTCCCTCTCGGTTCGGTCGACGGGAAGTCGACGAAGTTCGGGCGGAGCGGGTCCTCCTCGTTGACCATTCGGAAGTAGGCCCCGACGAACGCAACCTGCGGCGCATAGAGGAGAGAATCGACGGCCGGAATCCACGACCACAAGGAGAGAACGTCAAAGGCGTCTTCCGCCGCGCCGAACCGCGCTCGCACGTAGCGATCTCTCAGCCACGCTCCGAGCGCATCGGCCGCGACATGCCATTCGTCCCCGACTCCAGGATCCCGCAAAGCGAGCGCCGTGAAAAACTCACGCAAGAGGGCAAACCGGTGGAACCGGAGGAAACGTTCGAGGGGCGGCAGCTCGAAGGCAACGTCGCTCACGAAGAGCGCGCCCTCGGTCGCAATGCCGAGACTGTGGCGCAAGGGTGCATCGACCACGAGCAGTGGCGACGCGGAAGAGAATGCGGGCGCGCGGCCGCCTCGAGCCAGGGTTTCAGCCGCAAAAGCTGACCCGTCGAGCAACGCATCGCGCATCGCGAGTAGACGGCGCTCGCGAGGACCGGGGTGTGTTCGTGCGGCAAAGACGCGTCGAGAGATAAGGAGCATCGAGCCGTTCGCCAACGCCCAGGCCGAAACGCCGAAAGGAAGCACCACCAAACCCACTTGGGCAACGCCGTCACCGACACCACGGCTCATGTTCTCATCGACACCGTCGATGTTCCCGGCTCCGGCCCCCGAGGTGTAGACCGCGGAACGCCATCCGGGGCAATCGAGCGGCGCGGGCCACGAAGCGCGTGTCCGCACGCCAGCCCCATCCCACGCGCGAAAGCCCTCGAAGCACGACGCGCTCGTCCGCGACGCGCGATGGCGCCCGCCGCCCGCGGTGCGGACGGCGATCGAAGCGACCTTGCTGGGCACGTAGACGCGGCCGATGACGACACCTCGATCTTCCGGGAAATAGACGCGCACGCGGTGTGAACCGCGCAGCGCCGGTCGTCCCATCTCGGCCACATATGGATACCAGCCGCCCGCCAGCGTGAGTTGGTTCGCGTGGCGACCGAAAGGGCCCCGCATCCGCGGAACGTCGAGACGTGCCGACAGATCCACCACGATCGGCACGCCGCGTCGGTGAGGCGCGAAACACTCGAGCACGCGCTCACCTTGTTTCAACACGCGCGCCACCGGTTGGCATCGCGCGCCGTCGATCCACACCTTGACGTCGTCAAAACCACCGCGCGCGAGTCCGTGCGGAAAGAAACCCCGCTCATCGGTCGGCGAAAGGTCGGTCGGCGGCTGGCGATGGCGGTCCGCGGCGAGGATGATGCTGACACGGTCGACGTCCACGCTCGGCACATAGCGCGTGGTCGAAACGATCTCGACCATCGAAAGGTCGAGCCCGACCCACGCCTCGATCGCCACGTCCAGTTGGGCGCGGGTGGTCGTCATATCCGGCGTCCGCACGGGCACGGGCGCGGGCGCGGGCGAGGCCACGGCGGCGCGGCCCCACATCGCCCCGAAGGCGAGAAGCGCACACAAGCGACCACGCCACGATCGTCGTCGTCCAGACGCCCCGTGCGCTCGTGCCCACGCCCACGCCCACGCCCACGCCCACGGCCGGACGCGCCGGCGGGTCCACCTTCGACAGGCTCGTGGTCGTGGGGGACTCGAGGATGAACGTCGCAACGTACTAGCCTGGAATCAGCACGACGTGACCAAAACGTCGCATCGCCTCGTCGCCCACACGCTGCATCTCGCGCGCGTTCAGCTTGGCGGCGATCGGCGCCGCAACCATAGGCATGAGCCGGCCGAGTGTTCCGAGTCCGTGTTTCAGTGCGAGGGCCTTCGCCAGCGCGCCCACGACCCGCGGACTGGCGCGCACGACATCTTCAAGACCGTGCGCCCGTCCGAAGACTTGGAGGATCAGATCTTCGCCGCTCGTGCCGGCCAGCGGTGTACCGTAAGCCTCCGCCACCGACACGATCGCCGCGAGCTGAAAATACGCGAACAGGACAAAGTTCAGGGGGACGCCAAGGAACCCGAGCGCCCCCGTCACGCCCCCTTCGATTTGGGCGACCTTGATCCAGCGTTCAACGATAACCCGCGCAACACGGTCGTTCGAAGCCGAGGGTTCCGTCTTCCGAATCACACGAATGTGAAGCTGCGCGCGCTTCTGTTCCTCGCGTATGAGATCGGCAAGACTTTGGCGCGCGACGGTGCGCGCGCGCTCGAACCCCGACGGCTTGCGCTGCGGCATCTCTTCCTATCAATCCACGATGGGCCCCAAAGATCCAGCCTCCCTCGCCGGCCGTAGCCCATCGGCCATCGCCGACGGGCTGGCCTCGTCCCATCGAAGACTCGACGCGTTCGACCGGTTCGGCTACGGTTCTTCGCTATGACTCGTAGAAGCCGCGCTCCACGCGCCTCATGGCCGCCCCCCTTCGGTGCCCACGCCCACGCCCACGCCCACGGCCCCGCCCACGCGCTCGCCCTCAGCCTATCGCTCGGGGTGTGGTCGCTTCTGGGTCCCTCGCCGGCCCATGCAGAGCCGCAAAGCGCCCCCCAAAGCGTGCTCGAGATCCCCTTCGAAAAATACCAACTCAAGAATGGTCTGACGGTGATCCTCCATCAGGACAACCGCCTACCTCTCGTGGCCGTGAGCGTCTGGTATGACGTAGGCGCACTCCACGAGCGCAAGGGGCGATCGGGCTTCGCTCATCTGTTCGAGCACATGATGTTCCAGGCGTCGCCCAACGTCGGGGAAGACAAACACTTCAAGTACCTCGAAGCCGCGGGCGGAACGAACATCAACGGAACCACGGGCTTCGATCGGACAAACTACTTCGAGACCGTGCCCTCGAACGAACTCGAGCTCGCACTTTGGCTCGAGTCGGACCGCATGGGCTTTCTGCCGGAGTCGCTGACGCGCAAGTCCCTCGACAACCAGATCGAAGTCGTCTCGAACGAGCGCCGACAGTCCGTAGAGAACCGTCCTTACGGGCTGATGTACGAGCTGATCACGAAAACGCTCTACCCTGAGCCCCACCCCTATCACGGCGACGTCATCGGATCGCTCGAAGACATCCAGAAGGCGACGGTCGACGACGTGAAGGACTTTTTCGCGACCTACTACACGCCGGCGAATGCCACGCTGACGATCGCGGGCGACATCGATGTCGAAGCGACCAAGACCCTCGTCGAGAAGTACTTCGGGTCGCTCGTCGGACGCCCGCGGCCGGCCCCCCTCAAGATTCCCCCGCCTCCATTTAGGGAAGCGAAGACCATTCACTTCGAAGAACCGGTCGGGCGCTTGGCTAAACTCGTCGTGACCTGGCCGGGACCTTCATCGTTCGAGGACGACACGGCAGCACTCGACCTGCTGGCCCACGTTTTGTCGGGAACACGTTCGGCTCGCCTCGATCGCAAGATCACGTTCGACGATCTCATCGCCCAAAGCGTCACCGCGTATTTTTCGGAGAGCAAGTCGGGCGGGCGCTTTTCCATCGATGTCACCCTCCGCCCCGGACGGACGACCGAGGAGGCCGAGGCCGCGGTCAACGCTGTCCTCGCGGATTTCAAGGTCCACCCACCGACGGAGGCGGAGCTGACGCGCGCCGTGAATTCAGTCGAAACGAACCTCATCGAGGGTCTTCAGGTCTTGGGCGGATTCGGAGGTCGGGCGGAACGGCTTCAGCTCTATCAGAACCTGCTCAAAGATCCCGGGCGATTGGCGTGGGACGTCCGGCGCTATCGAAGCGTGACGACCGCAGACTTGTCCCGTGTACTCGACAAATACCTGGGGGCCGTTCGACTCACCATCCATGCCGAGCCCAAGGCCACGCTTGCCCACAACAACCAGGAGACTCGATAATGCGATCCTCGAACCTACCCCGCGCGTTCTTCGCGCCTGAACGCGCTTGGCTCTCGCCAGCCACGATCCTCGCGACCCTGGCGGGCGCCGTCGCACCCTGGCCGATGGTCGTCGGCTGCCGCGCGGGTGGCGCCACTTCATCGGAAACGGCCTCGGCCGAGGCGGTAGCCACGCCAACGCCCGACGGACAATCGACATCGGCGGGAGGCGGCCACTCGAACGACGGAGGCAAGCGCGCAGGCCGCACCCCGCGAAGCACCGACGCGCGGCTCAAGAGCAGCGACGAACCTTGGCGAGCCAAAGCACCGGAGCCTTCTCTGCCTCGAACGCCCGTCATGCCCAAGTTCGAGACGACGCGGCTCAAGAACGGCTTGACCGTGCTCGTGGCCAACGCAAGCGAGATGCCGGTCGTCTCGTTCCTGCTCGTGACGAAAGGCGGCATCGCGCTCGACCCGAAAGGACGCGGTGGACTGACCTCGCTGACCTACGCAATGCTCGGCGAAGGCACGAAGGCGCTCGATGCCATGGCCTTCTCGGATGCCGTCGCCGACCTTGGCGCGTCTTTCGGCGCGTCGTGCGACCGCGACCACGGGATCGTGTCGATCGGCGGCCTCGCACGCAACAGCGATGCGATGGTCAAGCTCCTTGCCGAAGCCGTGCGCGAGCCGCGCCTGGCCGCGACCGATTTCGACCGCCTCAAGAAGCAGCGCCTAGCGGCGCTGGAACAGCGGCGCGGCTCGCCCCAGGGGCTCGCTTTTGCGGCCGTGCCTCGGCTCATGTATGGTGCAAAGCACCCGTATGGTCATCCGCCGGAAGGCACGATGGCCTCCATCGAGCCGATCCGGCTCAAAGACATCCGCGCCCAGAAGCAGCGCGCCTTTTCACCCGGCACGTCGGCCCTCATCGTCTCCGGCAAGCTCTCGCTCGAAGAAGCAACCACCCTCGCTCAGAGATACTTTGGCTCGTGGAAGGCGGGCCGGGCCATGCACACCCCGGTCCCGGCCATCACCCCGAACAAGCGAAGCAACATCGCGTTCATCGCGAAAGAGGGCGCGGCCCAAACCATGATCGTGGTCGGGCGGCCGATCTTTCCCCGCGGTCATCCCGACGAGATCCCCATGACCATCTTGAACGAAATCTTTGGCGGCAGCTTCTCGTCTCGTCTGAACATGAACCTGCGCGAAGACAAGGGATACACGTACGGTGCGCGTTCGATGACCGCAGCCCGTCGAGGCGTCGGCACATTCGTCGCCTACGCAGCCGTCCGCGCCGATGCGACGGCCGACAGCCTCCACGAGTTCTTTGCCGAGATGGATGGCGTCAAGAAGCGCCCACCGGCCGATGACGAAATCGCGCGCGCGAAGTCGGGGCTCATGCGGTCCCTCCCCGGTCAGTTCGAGACCGCAAGCGCGATCGCCGGGGCCGCTTCGAGCCTCTTCGTCTACGACCTTCCGCTCGACGACTATTCGACCTTGGCCGCCAAGTATGACGCCGTCACCACCGACGATCTCGGACGGGTCGCTCAGCGCTATCTCACACCGGAGCGAATGATGGTCTTGTTGGTCGGCGACACCACCGCGGTCGAAGGCCCCGTCGCGCGCCTTGGCCTCGGCAAAGTCAAGACCGAGACCGCCGAATAACCCAAGCCCAAAGCTCGTCGACACCCACGCCCCTAACCGCAACCATCGGATTTCATTTCGATATTACAGAGCGCTTAGGCAAGAGTCGAAGCGTCCTCTATGCTAGAGGACGTGCCGCGCACCAAGACGCCTCCCCACCTCACGCCCCATCGCCACCGGCCATCGGCCGCGCTCGGCTTGATGGCGGCGGCGCTCATACCGTCGTTCGCCCACGCCAACCCGGAGGCGCAGACCCCTCCGTGGCTCGCGCCCCACGAATCACTGCTGGTCGATCTCAAGGACGACGCCTCGGACGAAGACGCGAAAGAGATCTCGGCCATTGCTCGCGTGAGCCTTCATCTCAACAGCATCCACGCAGCCGATGAGCAATTTTTCGTCGGCGACGTCGAGCCAAGCGAGCTAGACGCGACGATCGCCCGACTCCGACAAGACCCGCGCGTCGAGAACGTCGAGCCCAACTATGTGTACGAGGCCCTCGGTGTGCCCAACGACCCAATGTTCGACAAGCAATGGTCAATGAAGATGGTCGGCGCCCCCGCGGCGTGGGCTCGAGCCGATGGGCGCGGCGTCATCGTGGCGGTGATCGATACGGGCGTCGCGTACGAAAACTACAAGAAGTTTCGTCGCGTCGAAGACTTGGCTGGGACCAGGTTCGTCAAAGGATATGACTTCGTCCACGACACCGAGCACGCCAACGACGACCATGGCCATGGAACCCACGTCGCGGGAACGATCGCGCAGACAACGAACAATGGTGTCGGCGTCGCAGGTCTCGCATATGGGGCGACGATCATGCCGCTCAAAGTCCTGAGCAAACGAGGCGCGGGTACCGCCGCCGACATCGCGGATGCCATTCGCTATGCGGCCGATGAAGGCGCGCAGGTCATCAACCTCTCGCTCGGCGGCGGCATGCGCTCTTTCATCATGGAGGCGGCCGTCGCGTACGCGCGCAAGAAGAACGTGGTGGTCGTCTGCGCCGCAGGCAACAACGCTCGCGCGCGCGTTGAGTTCCCGGCGGCATACAAAGGCGCGTTCGCCGTCAGCAGCGTCGGCCCGGATCGAAAGTTGGCGTTCTATTCGAGCTACGGCAAGCAGCTCTCGATCGCTGCGCCCGGCGGCGACAAGCAAAGCGGCGGAGAGTCGGGCGCGATCCTGCAGAACACGATTCTGCCGTCCGAAGTCGGTGCAACGGACCGCTATCTCTACTTCCAAGGGACCTCGATGGCGACCCCTCACGTGGCGGCGGCAGCCGCGCTGGTCATCAGCCAGGGTGTCACGTCGGCCGACAAGGTGGAGCAGATCTTGAAGGACACGGCCGTCGACGCCGGACCCGCAGACTGGGATGAGCGCTATGGCTTCGGAATCCTGAACGTCGATCGTGCAACGGAGGTTGCATCGAGCGCGGTCGGCGGGACGTCGAACGGCGCGCTGGCACTCGCCCTACTGCTCGGCGTGCTCGGCATTCGGCGTCTTCCGTCGCGCGCCCTTCGGGGATGGGGCATCACCGCCACCATCGTCGGTGCGATCGCCACGAGCTGCGGCTTCTTCTTTTTGCGCCCCCTGATGCCCATCGATCGTTCTGACGGCGTCCTCGCATCCCTCGCGACGATGCCCCTGCCGTCATGGGACTTCGTGCTCCTGGGCCCCACCTACGCCACGACCGCATTGTGGGCGTCCGCCATCCCCGCCGCGCTGCTCATCATCGGCCTTCTGCGCGTGCGCGCACTGCGTGGGCTTGTCTTGGGTGCCGCCATCGGTTGGGCGGCCTATCTTTTCATGGCGGCGGTCGAGGGGACCCAAGATGTGCGCCTGATTCCGGGCTCCGCGGGATTTCTTGACCGCGCCTGGCTCATTGGAAACGCGGCCATTCTCGTGGGTTTGGCGCGTCTGTTCGTACGCGCATCTTTCGCCATCAGGGAAAAGGGCAGCTTGCACGGGACGGAGCCCTGAGAGAGCATCGTGATTGAACGGTAGCGAGCCCCGCGTTAACGGCCGAATGCGGGCAGAAAGTCACGAACCAAAACCGGTATGGGTTCGCGACTCACGGAGGGTTGTGCTGGAGAATCAGTTCATCAGCAAAACTAGGGTCATTCGTGAAAAATAGCCAGTCATTGGCGTGCTCGCTCCAATAGGGGCACGGTCAAAAGAAGATGCTTTCCTGGGAGGGCGCCGAGTCATGTGGCACGGCGCCCTTCCTCTTTTCCCCGTCCCAACGCATTCTTGAGCCGTGAAGCGGCCGGCGCTCGTCCTCTACACCCATCCGAAGACCGGAGCCCTCAGGCGCCGTCGTTGGCAGCTCCACGTCATCGAAGGCGTAGACGCAGGGTTGGTTCTCGAGCTCCACGAACCGCGCGCAGTGCTCGGTGCTGCATTGCGGGCCGACCTCCGCATGTTCGACCCGACCGTCGCGTATCACCATCTCGAGATTCAGGTGTTCGCGGACGGCCTCGCGCTTCGCGATCTCGACACCACGAATGGGAGCTTCCTCGGGGACGACGAGCGGTTCCGACAAGTCTTCGTTTCCGATGGTCAAGCCTTTCGGGTCGGTGCGGCCAAGCTTCAAGTGGTCGCATGCGATGAGAGCGCAGATTCCGAGATCGAAACCGACCCGCGCGGCATCCCAGCACCGGGTGAGATCGAGCACCTCGGAGCAGCGCTTGGGGTCGCAGCGTCGACGCGCGAGCTTCTCGGCACGATTCGAAAAGTCGCGGCCTCAATCTCCTCGGTGCTGTTCTTTGGCGAGGCCGGCACGGGCAAGGCGACTTTCGCGCGCGCCCTCCACGAAATGAGCCCGCGGAGAAATCATCCGTTCGTTCTCCTCGACTTGAGAGACAAGGAGTCGTTCGCGATCGAGTCCGAGATCTTTGGTCTTGGGGATGACGTACCCAGCGGATTCGAGCGTGCCCACCGGGGCACGCTGTTCATCAAAGACATCGACCGCCTGAGCTCATCGTTGCAGGACCGAGTCCTTCAAACCTTGGATCGAGGCGAAGTGCGCCGATCGGGCGCAAAGATGAGGCGGCGGGTCGATGTTCGCTTGGTCTCGTCCACGCGCATTCCCGACCGGCCCCCAGCCTTGGATGAAACGTTCTTCCGCCGCATCTCGGGCGTACGCATGCGCGCACCGAGCCTTCGCGACCGCGCCGATGACATACCGGCTCTGACCCGACAGTTCTTGGCTGACCTCGGACATCCGAACGTCGCGGTCGGCCCGCGCACGCTGACGGTGCTCGAAGCGCAAGCCTTCGACCGCAACGTCGACCAGCTTCGGATCGCCGTCGAGGCGGCCTTTGGAGCGCGCTCGAAGACAAGCGGCGAGGGAACCGGTACCCTGCGCGCAAGCAGAGCGTCCAGCGCGCAGACGAGCGGACAGCCGCCATCTGCAAACGAGCTTGCGGAACCTCGAGACGCGTCGGCGTTACGGGAGGCGCTGATCGCCGACACGGTCGCCGTTACGGGCGGCGACATCACGAAGGCGGCGGCGTTTCTCTCGATGACTCAGCATGGACTCTTTCGGTGGCTCGACGAGCAAGGGTTCGATCTCGAATCGCTCTCGACGGAGTCTTGGGCGTGACGGGCGAGCAGGACCTCGAGGTCGGAGTCTATCGCCTCGTTCCCGCGAAGAGCTCGGTTCGGGTGACGGCGCGCGCGCCCGCCCACACCTTTCAGGCCGAGGGCAGCGGTCTCAGCGGAATGGTACGTGTCGAGCAAGAAGGGCTCACCGAGCTTGAGGTTGATTTCCCCTTGGCGCGGCTCGATGCGAAAGATGCGCTGAAGAACCACGAGCTCGGCCGGTTCCTGTCGTTCAACTCTGCGCCGATCGCGCGGGCAACCCTTCGCGGCACGCGCGGAGAGCGACTCTCGTTTTCGCGCGCCTTGCCACGCCCCGCCCCAGCGTCGGGATCGGAGAACCTGGCCCGGAACGCGTCGGAATCGGGATACCTTGATGGTTCGGGCGAGGTCCTGATCGCATCGCCCACCGGCAGGATGGCCTTGGCGAAGGTACAGTTCACCGGGCGGTATCCCGCGTTTCGCGCGTCGTTCGAGACGAGCTTCTCCGCGCTCGGGTATTCACCGCCAAAGCTGCTATTCCTCAAAGTCCAGGACCGATTGGGGGTCGAGATCAAGCTCGTCGTCTCCGAGGATGACAGTGGCGGCCGAGGGTCGTAGAAGCTCCGATAGATGGCGCCCCCCTCCAAACGAACGGTCTTGGTCGCCGACGACGAAGCGAACCTGCGCAAGGTGCTGTCGGCGATGTTGCGGCGCGAAGGGTACGAGGTGCTCACGGCCGCGGACGGGCACGAGGCGCTTTGCCTGCTACGAAGGGCGCGTGTTGACGTCGTCCTCACCGATCTGCGGATGCCAAACACGGATGGCATGGAGCTCCTTCGCCAGGTTCAGGCCGAATTCGAGAGCATCCCCGTCGTCATGCTCACGGCGCACGGGACGGTGGAAACCGCCGTCGATGCGATGAAGCTGGGTGCCTTCGACTATCTCACGAAACCCTTCGATCAGAGCGAGCTCAAGATCATCATTCAAAAAGCCGCCGCCACCGCCGAGCTCAGCATCGGCGAACCCGAGCGCGCGACGACTGCGCGTTTTGGCATCATCGGCCGGAGCCCCGCGCTCAACGACGTGTTCCGAACGATCGAGAAAGTGGCCGCCAGCCCTTCGACCGTCCTGATCACGGGCGAGTCCGGCACCGGGAAGGAGCTCATCGCGTCGGCCCTGCATCAAAACTCGGGCCGGAAAGACAAGCCGTTCATCAAGATCAATTGCGCCGCTATCCCACGCGACTTGATCGAGTCCGAGCTCTTCGGCTACGAGAAGGGCGCTTTCACGGGGGCCGTCGGAAGCAAGCCGGGCCGCTTCGAGCTCGCGCACGAAGGCACTCTGTTCCTCGACGAGATCGGAACGATCCCGCTCGAGATGCAGGTCAAGCTCCTGCGAGCCCTCCAAGAATCGGAGTTCGAGCGGGTCGGCGGTGTCACGACGACCCGGGTCGACGTCCGCCTGGTGGCGGCAACGAACAGTGACCTGCGAGCCGAGGTTGAAGCCGGTCGGTTTCGCGAAGATCTCTTCTATCGGCTCAACGTCGTCCCGCTCAGCCTCCCGCCGCTTCGCGACCGGTATGACGACATCCCGGCTCTCGTCGAACACTTCATCGCCAAGTACAACGTGCGCCTGCAGAAGCACGTCGAGCGGATCGACGACGCAACACTCGCCTGTTTCTTCGCCTACCCTTGGCCGGGCAACATCCGGGAGCTCGAGAACGTGATGGAACGGGCGGTGCTCTTCGCCGAAGGTCCCATCATCACCCCGGACGAGCTCTCCGACACGTTGCGCGAACGCAGCAGCCCCCGCCCAAGCGGAACACGGCGCGACTCGAACGCAGGATCGCCGTCGGCATCGCCGGCGACGGCGCCCTCCACGCCCCCCTCGGGATCCGGATCCGGATCCGCATCCGCATCCGCGTCGAACTCCGGTGGATCGGGATCCGGGCCTCACAACGGCGAGCACGCCGTCTCGACCCCACCTCCGGCGCTCACGCCCATCGGTCCCCTGAAGTCGATCGTCAAACAGCATACCGAGTCGATCGAGAAGGACCTCATCCGACGAGCGCTCGAAGAAACAGGTGGCAACGTGACGCAAGCCGCAAGGAAGCTCGAGATTTCGCGCAAGAGCCTCCAAAACAAGATGAAGGAGCTCGGCCTTCGCGAGCCGACGGGCGACGACAGCGAGACCACTCCGCCGGAATGACCGTGACGGCGGCGAAGAAGTGAACTGCCCGTCCGATCCTTGACCCGGCGTCCCGAGAAGATTACCGGTTTTTCCTCGCCATGGCGTCTTCAGCACGATCCTCGACTCTCGCCTCCGCGCCGGCGGTCCCAACCGCGGTCGCAAACGCGATCGAAACCGCGGTCGCAAACGCACGCGCGACGGCAACGGCAAACGCGATCGCAGCCGCGCTCGCGCTCACGGTCGTACTCAGCGCTGCGACGGACGCGGCCGCCGCCGAGGCGACGCATGTTCTGACCGCCGTCGAGAAGGCGCGACCGCTCCCTGAGTTGGGACTCAGCGTCTCTTTCGAACGCGCGACCCGCGCCGCGGACATCACGCGCGAATGGATCCAAAACGCGGGCACCGACTCCGCCTTCGCCGCCGACGTACGAGAGCTGCGCTACAAGGAGACGGTCCAGCGCCTCCTCATCGGCATGCGCGTGGGTCTCTTTCGCGATTTGGAGTTCCACGCGACGCTGCCGATCGTCCTTCAGTCCGATAGCAAGATCACCTTCGCAAAAAATGTCGAAGCAACCTCCACGATCATCGGAAGCGCGAACGCAGACGCCGGATGTGACGTCGCCGAATGTCCGGCCGAGCTCGAATATCGATATCCGATCACGAACGTGCCCGCCCAACGGAACCGAAGCGGTTTCGGGGACATGACGCTTGGGCTTTCGTGGTCTCCGGTGGTCGATGACAAGGACGAGTCGTACCCCACCATCACATTTCGGGGCGACATCATCGTGCCCACCGGCGCGACGCGGCGCCCAGCGGACCCGTCCGCCCTCCCCGGCGGAGGCGACGGCGGCATCGGGCTTGGGCAGACCACGTTCGACCTCTCACTCGGCATGAGCCGCCGCTTGCGCACCAAGGTGCCCACATTCGATCCCTACGTGCTTCTCGGCGTGAAGCTCCCGGTCGCGACCGGCACGCAGAAGGAACGTGGCTACGAGCCTCCGGTGAGCGGCCGGTTCGTCGTCGGTACCGAGGTCATTTTTTACGAGGAGGAGGCCTCGTCATCGCTCTATGGCCTCGACGTCGCCGTCGGGGCCGAATACATCGGCGTGGGCCGAACCTACAGCGAGCTCTCGGACTATCTTCCGAACTTCGACCAAACGAGGCTCGTCGACGAGAACGGCGATGGTCGCGAGCCCGCGCAATACGCAGATTTCGCAAACCCCAGCAACTATGTTTCCCAGCGCGATGGCGCCATCTGCGGCATTCTGTCCGGCGTATCGTGCGGCGAGCTCAATCGCGTCGACGATCACCTCAACCTCACTGGGTCTCTGGCACTTCGCTTCGAGCCCACACGCTTCACGCGGCTCAAGATGGGCGTCGCGGTGGCGTTGGCGACGAACCACTTGCTCACGTCGGAGTCGGTGGGCAAGGACGCCGACCCCGCCTCAGCCTCCACGGCGCAATGCGAAGGCACGGCGTGCGTCGGGCGCGTGAACCCGAAGAACTCCGAGGGCAACGACGAGCGGTCACCGTATTACGACCCTCGCTACGACGCGCCCGGCCGCCGCTTCCGAATCGAGGACGCCCTGACCTTCACGTTCTTCGCCACCGGCGCCGCAACCTTCTAAGTCTTCTGCGTCTTCTGAGGCTTCTAGGTCCCATCGCCGAAGTTCTTGCGCGTCCACCGTGTCCAAGCGTCGACTCGAAAGGCACGCTCAGCACGACGGCACGCTCATCCACACGAACGTGCGAACACGAGAAAACGGGGCGCGCGAGACGCTGCCTTTTGTCCTTGACTCGTGCCGAGCATGTCCTGACGGTCGGGCATGGACCCTTTAAGCCGCCGACTCATCGCGCTGGCCCTTGAAGAAGACATCGCCTCCGGGGACGTCACGTCGGAGATCATCCCTGAAGCATCACGCGGACGCGCATTCATCGTCGCACGCGAGCCCATGATCCTCGCCGGAACGGACGCCTTCATCGAGGTCATGCATCAGGTCGACCCGCGGATCAGCGTTCTTTTCGACCTCAACGACGGTGCCGACGTCGACGGCGGCGAGGTCGTCGGAAGCGTCGACGGCCCCTCGCGCACCATCCTCCAAGGCGAACGCACGGCCCTCAACCTCTTGCAGCGCCTTTCCGGAATCGCCACGATGGCCAACGCGGCCCAACAAGCCGTCGCCGGAACAAAGGCCAGAGTCGTCGACACCCGCAAGACAACTCCTGGGATGCGGATCCTCGAGAAGAAGGCGGTCCGTGCCGGGGGCGCATACAATCACCGGATCGGGCTCTTCGACGGGGTGCTCATCAAAGACAATCACATCGCAGCCTTGGGCAGCATCGGTGACGCCGTGCGCGCCGCCCAGGCCAGCACCCACCACCTCCTCAAGATCGAATGCGAGGTCACCCATCTCGCCGGTGTCGACGAAGCCCTTGCCGCCGGCGCCGACGTCATCCTCCTCGACAACATGGACCTCGAGGTCATGCGCACGGCCGTCGAGCGCATCCATGGCCGCGCGCTCGTCGAGGCCAGTGGCGGCGTCACGCTCGATCGCCTGCGCGCCATCGCCGAAACAGGCGTCGACCTCATCTCGATGGGCGCGCTCACCCACAGCGCCCGCGCCGTCGACCTCGCGCTCGAGTGGGGCGACCCAGAGGTCGACTAGGCCATGCCCCTGAGCGGCGCGCGTCAGGTGGCGGGCATCATTGGGCGGTCCGTCGAACACCACGCCACGATCGACAGCACGAACGATCGAGCCCGTGCCCTCGCCCGCTCCGGCGCCCCGCACGGCCTCGCCGTCGTGGCCGACGCCCAAACCGCCGGCCGAGGTCAGCATGGCCGCGCCTGGCATTCACCGCCCGGGTCAGGCCTCTACGCGTCTTTCATCGTTCGACCGAACACCGCACCACGCGACGCCCCGGTACTTCCGCTCTTGACGGGCGTCGCCGTTCGAGAAGCCGTCGCGAGCCTTACGCGCGCCGCGCTCGGCCTCAAATGGCCGAATGACATCCTGGTCGCCACCCCTCCGTACCGAGGACGCAAGCTGGCCGGCATTCTCGTCGAAGCCTCAGCCACCGAAACGCGCATGGACTACGCCATCCTCGGCATTGGCATCAACATCAGGGCGCTGGGTCGGCCACCGGAGCTTGCAGCCTACGCGATCGCCCTCGATGAACTCCCAGGTACCGAGGAATGCCGAGAACAAGAACCGGACCAAGACGACCAACACGACGAAGAGCACCAAGCGAATGCGATCGCCCGCGCCACGAATCTCTTCCCTGCCGTCGCCGAAGCGCTCGAGTCCTGGCTCGAGCGTGCATCCATCGAAGGCATGGGCCCGGTTCTCGCAGCCTGGACCGAGCACGCACTCGGTCGTGGCGAGCGGGTCCTCGTCGTCGATGGCGACGAAACACATGCGGGCACCCTCGTCGGCCCGGGCCCCGATGGTGCGCTCCATCTCCAGACCGGCACCGATCCCGACGACATTCGCGTCTTCTACCGCGGCGCACTCACCATTCCCGGGTTTCCAAGACCACCCGACCGCCCAGCCTCCGGGATTTCGCCCTAGGCCAACCGAACATTTCCAATCCCATCGCACGATACGCTGGACATCGCTTCATCGAGCAGCTAGGGAGAGGACCAACGGCTCCTCGGGACCGCATCTGGTCGTGTGGCCTCCACCGGCAGATGAACCGTTCGCCGAGAAGTTCGAACAAATCTCAGGGGTCATAGCTCAGCTGGGAGAGCGCTTGAATGGCATTCAAGAGGTCGGCGGTTCGATCCCGCCTGGCTCCACTCAACTAGACTCTCGCGATCCTCCGGGCTCCGAGAGGTTCGGCGGTTCCAAGCTACACATCGCCGTGCACCGTACGCCAGCAGGCGGACCAACGACGCCAATTCCCGCCATCTCGAGCTAGCCCGCGCCGCAAAACAGGCGTGGCAGGTCAGCCGCGATCTCGTCGACCAACGCACGCCCACGGGCCACGAACATCTCGTCCCCGTGCCCCTCCAGAACGAAATCGAAGTGAGGAGAAACGAAGTACTGCTCTTCCCCGTCGGGATAGATGTGCATCGCCCAACGGAAGTTCGGCTCCGTATTCAGACGCATACCGTCTCGCACCCTTCGGAAGCGCTCACGCGTGTAGTACCCGGTCATCTCCTCGAGGGTCGCGTCCCGCTCGAAGGGCTGGTGGACATAGAACCGATAGCTTTGATGGCGAGGGTCGATCGCATACAGATGATCGGCTGGCGCGACGATCTTGCGAAACACGCGGATCATGCGCACGGACAGATCCCAAATGAGTTCCTGCCGCTCGGCCCAGCAGGTCTCGTCGTAAAGGCCGAAATGCTTTGGAAGTCGGTACTCGACGGCGGGCTCGAGCGCGATCTCATTCAGGCGCTCAAGCACATACTCAAGCTCCTCCGAACCGAGCAAGACCCACGCGTCACGGGCGTTCGTCACCGTAGGACATTCTAGCGTAGACGCCTCGGAAAAGTCGCCGTGCATCTGCTCAAAGGCTCGAGCTGAGCTTCCACACGCGCCGAGATCACCTGATCCCCGGCCTCGCGCAACGACATTGCACCACACACGAAGCGCTCAACGGTCGGACGGCCCAGTTGATGGGTTCGTTTGTGCCTGCGTACATTCAGCCAGTGAGACCACAACGCTTGCCTTCGGCGAATCCGCGCGCACTCCTATTTCTCAGCGTCTCGCTCGCCTTCGGATGTGGAAACGAATCCGGGCCGAGCTCGGATGGTGCGTCGCCAGACGCATCCAAAGTCGATGCGACCGCCGACGCAGGCGTCTCGCCTCCCGGGGACGGATCGTTGGGCTCTGACGCCGCGTCGTCTCTTGACGCGGCATCGTCTCTCGACGCCGCGACGTCCTCGGATGCAACAGCCGGTGAAGATGCAGGCCACGGCCTCGACGGCGGAGGCGAGGCCGGTCCCCCACCGATTGTTTGGGAGGACGACAGAAGCCAGCCGCCGCCGCCGCTTGAAGCGGGAAGGCCGTATGAGTTTGTCGAAGCCACGCGTTTCGTTTATGAAGGAGATAATCCGATTCAGACGGGCGTGCTCGCCGGCGCAGTCATCCCAGAAGAGGTCGCAATTGTTCGGGGACAGGTCAGGACCGGGCAAGGATCTCCGGTTCCCGACGTGACCGTGAGCGTACTCGATCATCCGGAATACGGACAGAGTCGCACCAAGGCTGACGGCATCTTCGAGATGGCGATCAACGGGGGTTCTTCGGCGACGTTCGTCCTCAGTCACCCGGACTTTCTCAGCATCTATCGGCAGGTGACTTCGACGAAAAACGGCTGGTCATGGCTGCCGGATGTCGTCTTGACCGAGTTGGATTACGAAGTCACCCAGGTCGATCTGAGCACACTTTCGGCGCCCGTGGTCGCGAAGGGGTCGACGGTTCAAGATGGCGATGGACAACGGGCGGCGCGAGTCCTTTTCAGGCCCGGCGTGTCGGCTTCGATGCAGCTCTCCGACGGAACCGAGCTGCCGCTCTCGACGATCAGTGTGCGTGCGACTGAATACACGGTTGGAGAAAACGGTCCAACGGCGATGCCCGCCGATCTCCCGCCGTCGTCGATGTACACGTATGCCGTCGAAGTGACGGTCGATGAAGCAGAGGCCGTCGGGGCGACATCCGTCGTGTTCTCCGAGCCGGTCCCACTTTACGTGGATAACTTCTTGAATGTTCCGGTGGGGACGATCGTGCCAGTCGGCATCTATGACCGTCTCTGCGGCTGCTGGATCCCATCCGACAATGGCCGCGTGCTCAAGCTCCTGTCGGTCAATGGGGATGGTCGCGCCGTGCTTGACGTCGATGGCACCGACCAGCCCGCAAGCCCTGAGCGCCTGGCGGAGCCCGATCTCTTGATAACGGACGATGAGCTTCAATCCATCGCGTCCGAATTCGCGGTCGGCGCGACCTTCTGGCGAAGTCCCGTGCAGCACTTTTCGCCCGTAGACTGCAATTTCCCGGGAGGCCCGCCGGACGGCTGTAATTCATCGGATCCGCCATGCGACCCACCCGATCCCGACCCAGATCCGGATCTCGAAGATCCAGACCCGTGCGAAGCGTCGGGTTCGATCATTTCCTGCCAACAGCAAGGTCTGCGCGAACGCATTCCGATTCCAGGAACCCCGCACGCGTTGGTCTATAGCAGTGAACACATGCCGGGATATGCGCCGCTTCGTTCGATGAGCTTCGATCTGACCGGGGACACACTCCCACCCGATCTCCGCGCGGTCGTGCTCGAAGTGATCGTTGGCGGCCAGCGATTCCACCAGCGCTTTCTGCCCGAACCCAATCTGTCATACACCTATCGCTGGGATGGACGAGACGCATGGAACCGTGCGGCCGTGGGCGACCTTCAAGTCACCGCGAGAATCGGCTACGAATACCCCGTCTCGTACACTGCACCGGCCCGAGATGCCGCGCGTGCCTTCGCGCAGCGCGGAGGCGGTACGCTCGACTTCAACCGAGAAACCGCGGCGTTCACCCTCTTCAAAGGATTCACCACCGAGGCGAACGCCGCTGCATTGAGAGGAAGCGCCCCCGCGAACGTCCAGTTCGGTGGTTGGAGCATCGATAACCACCACAGCCTCGCGCCGAAGGCAGAGACGATCTATCGAGGCGACGGCACGCGACTTCATCTCGAAGATGGAGTCTCGAGATGGCAGGACGAGATCACGGCCAGCGAAGTCAGGCTGAAGGCCCCAGTGCCAGGCCTGGAGAACGGCGTGACGACGCTGAACATCGGCACGTGTCCGCTTGGCGTCGACGCGTCCTTGCGGAACGAAAGCACCCTGTTTTTCAAGGTGGCCTCGCCGGTCTCTTTCGGCCAGAAACGCCTCTTCTGGTTCAGCTCAGCGACCGGGGAAGCGTGCCGCAACCACCTGTTCGCAAAACGTGCAAACGGCGACATCGAACATGTACTCGGCGCACGACAAGATTGCAGTGCTCATCTTCCGTTTGACGAGATACCCGACACCGGGCTCGACGCAAAGTCGGTTTGCATATCGGAAGCGGTCTCCGTCGACGAGGGTCCAACCGGAGATCTCTACGTAGCAACAAGAAACCCGGGTCGCATCTATCGCGTGTCCAAGGCAGGTCGGATCTATCACGTCGCCGGCGCAGCAACCGGCGAGTACACCGACTTCACAGTGGGCATGGACGCGAAGAGCGCGTTCCTGGGCAAGGCGCTCGTCGACATTCAGGTCGGAGCCGACTGCACGTTGTATCTCGCGGATTTCTGCTACGTCGTGCGCATCACGCCCGACGGGATTCTCCATCCGTACTTTGGAAAACATCCCAACGACCTCAGCTCAACGCCCTACGTGACGGTTCCCGATGCCTGCTTTGGCCATCCTTTCTATCCGTCCGATCCAACCGATTTCTCCCCATACTCGGCCCACTACACCGCAAACATGTGGATCGATGAAATCGAGCTGGCAGCCGACGACACCTTGTTCGTCGGCCGCAATGGAACCGTGTATTACATCATCAACAAGATCGATCCGCGGGCCGGAGTATCGCACATCACCGGTGTTCTCAACGGCGGTCCGCCGGCGGTGGACGGAGGCAACGCCCGGCAAGCCTGGTGGTACGCAGGACACCTCTCCGGGCTCGCGGGCGGCGTGCTCTTCGTCTCGGAAGCCGGCAACAATTCAGGACTGTATGCGATTCGCGACGGGAAGCTCGAAAAGAGGTTGAGCATCGCCGGATCGCTTGGAGGCGTCACCGTCTCACCCAGCGGCACAGCTTTCGCCTACGCTTATTCGAGCTACCCACCCGCGAGGCTGGTCCGCCATCTCGGAGAGACGCTCAAGATCCCAGACTCCAAATCGGGGCGGCTGCTCGAGTTCAGCTTCGACGGCCGACACGAAGCCAGCTTTGGCGCCGTCACAGGTATTCGCGAGATCGCGTTTGCGTACGACGCGAGCGGCCGTCTGACCGAGATCGCGGACGCCCAGGACAACAAGACGGTCGTCGAATGGAGCCAGGAAGAGGATGCAAAGCCACAAGCGATATCCGCCGGGAGCATTCGCACCGAACTGGCGTTCGATTCCAGCGGCATGCTCGCAGAAGTGCGAACGCCAAGCGGCGGAAGCTACCGAATGGAATACGATCCAGGTGGCCTTCTCACGCGCTTTGCTCAACCGGACGGCCAGACATCGAGCCTGCGCTACGATGAGGACGGAAGGCTCATCGAGGATCTCGACGCCACTGGCGAAGGATGGACGCTCGCGCGCGGCAAACTGGACTCCGGCGGGTATGGCGTCACAATGACTCGCCCGGACGGGAGCCGCCGTATCATCGCGATGGAGTCGATGGGCAACAAGACGACCCGGCTGCGGACAGTGAACTTCGACGGTTCTGAGATAGTCCAGGATTCCAACGCCAAGACAGCCAAGATAACCTACCCGACGGGCAGCGTACTGACGACCACGCTTGCACCCGACCCACGCTTTGGCGCGCAAGCGCCCTACGCATCACGCGTGGAGATCACGGACCCGACAACCCAGGCGCAGCGTGTCATCACCACGAATCGCACCGTCGAGCTCGTGACACCCGGCGATCCAGCGTCGGGCCTTGCGCGGCAAACAGACGTTGTGTCCGTCAACGGGCGAATCCTCCGGTCCGTCTTCGACGCCACCACGCGGATGTCGTCTTCGGAGGACGAAACGGGAGGGCTCTCGACCGACATCGTGCGTGACCCGTCGGGCAACATCGTGACGGCCGGGCTGCGAGACCTCACCACGGGCGGCACCCGCTACGCCACCTACCGCTACGATGAGCGGAATCAGCTCACGGGTGTGGATGGCCCTCGCACAGACATCAGCGATGCCTTCGAGCTCCAATATGACGCCAGTGGAAATCGCACCAAGATCATAGACCCGGTTGGCAACGAGCTCCGCTTCGTCGAGTTCGACGCTGCTGGAAAGCCCGCTCGCGTGACGGGGTCCAATGGCCTCGACGCCTCGCTCGAATACACCAGCGCCGGCGAGCTCTCGAAGGTCACTAAGAATGGACGCACGACGACCATCTCGCGCGACCCGGCCGCCGCAACGACCCGCGAAACCGACCCAACCGGGCACACCTGGACGCTCACCCAAGGAGGCCCGTACGACGAAGTCACGGCCGTGCATGCGCCCACGGGTGAAGGCGTCCTCATGACCCAATCCGCCTCGGCCAATACCACCGAGTTTCGTTTCGTCGACGGAGACGATCAAGTCGTCACCACTCAGTCGACGCGGTACGTTCGGGCCACTTCGACGATGGTTGCGTCGATCGGGTCCGAAGAGATCCTCGTTCAGATGCATCCCATCTTCGGGGAGCCCGTAGCCATCACCCGCGGCGGACGAACGCGGAGCTTCGACTACGACCCCTTGGGTCGGCTCTCACGAACCACCGAGGCGTCGGGCGCGACTCGACTGCGCGCGTATGGCGCGGACGACAGCATCATCGATACGGACGCCATGGGGCGAAGCACCACGTGGGTGCGAGGCGAGTTCGGTGACGTGGTCCGTGTGGAGAACTCCGCCACCGGCGTGACGCACTTCGTCTACGACGCCAACGGCGACGTTCTCGAGCGAACGGACGGGCGCGGCGTATCCGTCCTCTTCAGTCGCGACGGCCAGAGGCGCCTTACGGGTGCGACGTACCCGGACGACACGATCGAGCTTGGCTACGATGAGCCGCCGCACGGGGCGGGTCATCTCACCTCCATGGAGAATAACGCGGTCCGCATTCACATCTGGCACAACGTCCATGGTGAGACCGTCGACACGACAGAGACCATCGACGGCATCGACTTTGACGTGCACTACGATCGAGACCCAAGCGGCAACGCTGTGCAAATGGACTATCCGAGCGGTTTGAGCGTGTTCTTGACGCGCGATCCGGCAGGCCGAGTCGTAAACATAGAGGCCATGCTTCCTGACGGGGCGGTTCGCACGGAGGTGCTACGTAATGCAGCCTATCTTCCCTTCGGGCCGCTTTCTGGATATCTCCTTCCGAGCGGAGTTGCCAACGCGCGAACTTTCGATGCCGCGTATCGTCCGACGCGCATCTTGATGCAAGGGGTCACCGATTGGCACTATTCGTACACGGACGGCGTCCTGACCGAGATCTCGTCGACCTCCGGGGTCGTCGAGTCGTTCGCCCACGACGAGGATCTTCGGCTCGTTTCGGCCCAGGGACTTGCGTACGGGACGCGAGCCTACACGTACGACGCGGCCGGTGATCGGCTGGTTGCGACGCAAGGTGATGGGGGCGGGAGCGGAGTGACGGAAAGCTACGGCTATGATGCGGTCACGGGGCGCCTAACCTCGGTTTCGAGCGTCACGGCAGACATCGAGTACGACGCCGTTGGGAACACGACGCGTCTCCGCGATCTATCGCTCGACTACAACGGCGCGGGACGCTTGGTGAGCGCGTCAGGCGCATTTGGCAATGCCACCTATCGCTACAGCCCAGAAGGCGTTCGCGTATCGAAAACCGTCAACGGCACGACACATCTGTTCGTTTACGACGACGATCATCGAATGCTCGGAGAGTACGCTGGCGACGGAGCACTCATTCGCGAGATCATCTGGCTGGGCGACATGCCCGTCGCGACGGTCGCGCGTTCTTCCGTTGGTCCGATCTTGCAGTGGATTTCGACCGACCATCTGAATACACCACGGGCGTTGTTTGACGCGGGGGGGACAGTCGTTTGGTCATGGGACGGCGACCCGTTTGGCGCCGGAGCCATGCCGAACGAAGACCCCGACCACGATGGAGAATTCGTGACCTTCAACCTTAGGTTTCCGGGCCACTACTACGACGAGGAGACTGGTTTTCATCAGAACGTCCTTCGGACCTACGACCCGCGACTCGGACGCTATCTAGAGCCCGACCCGATGTTGTTTCGGGAATCCATACAGCCCTATGGGTACGCCGCAAACAATCCCGTTCAAGTCATCGACCCGTTGGGTCTCGCGCCCGGGCAGAGCTTCAAAACGCAATGCGAGGGTGTCGTCGATTTCGGTGATTACGTCCGCAACAACAAGAAGAATCTCGACGTCGAGTACTGCGCGTGCCTCAGGAAGACGGGGTCAAACGACTACCGCTACGACGACGTGAAGACCTCGAACTCCAACGCCAGTTGTACAAGCGATCCGACGTGCACCGGTGACGACAACGTATTCGTACATTCTCATCCGGGAAAAGGCGTGCCACCCTACAACATCCTCCGAGAGCCCTTCTCCCCCGGCGATCAGGATTTTTGTCGCTGGCCACAAGCGCCAACGCCGCTTGGCCTCACGACGCCCGCGGGAGGCGCGTATATCATACGTCCTCCATCGTGCGACAAAACGTCGCTCGAAGTCTGCGCGACCCCGAACCTGAGCCCCAGCAACATCTCTCTGCCGCCCGGTCACCCTTCCGTCATGAACAAAGGTGGCCAGCTCGGGTACTACGACAAGAACGGAAAATGGCGGCCCGTGACCGACCCATTCTCATCCTGCAACTAGATGTGCGCGGTGCGAGTGGTAAGCCCCTTGTGCTGGGATCAAACCAGGGATCATTGTGCGGCGATCTTCTTCGGGGGGATCGCATGGCAGGAAGGTCGGTCGGCATCGTTCGAGTAAATCCGGCGCGGGACGTTGTGCCTGATGGCGAACTTCAACGTGGCGACCGGCAAGATCGTCAGCCCGTCCATCGGGCCGAGCCGGGCCGAGGCGGACTTCACGGCCCACATCGACCGGACCATCGAGACTGATCCCGACGCGGGCTGGATCTTCGTGGCCGACCAGCTCGACACGCACGTCTCGGCGAGGCTCGTCGAGTTGATCGCGCGACGGTACGGAATCGAGGAGATCTCGGGATCAAGGGCAAGAGCGGGTTCCTGAAGTCCAAGACGAAAGGAATGGCACACGCGCGGCGTGTAGCTCGGGTCAACGAATTCTCCTCAACTCTTGTCGACCGTCATCTCTTCGCAAAGCTTCCACAACCCAAGTCGATCCGATTCTGTCTCCTTGGTCCTCTTCATGAGATGAGTCGAGGCCACCTTGCGATCAAACCAGAATCTTCCTGATTCAAGCCGGGCTGCCGGGGCCTTGGCCAGCCAGATGACCGTGTCGGCGCCCTGGGCAGGGGTGCGCAAACGGTTTCGCGTGAAGCGATAGAATCTTGGCAGCGCTTGCTCCACGCCAGGCGTGTTCACCCAGCCCGGGTGCATGGCCGCGACCAACGCACGATCGCCGAGGCGTTCAGCCCAGAGCTCGGAGAGAATGACCTGGGCTCTCTTCGCCTGCGCATAGGCCACCACACCGTCGAAGGGTCTTTCGTGCCAGGCGACATCGGTGAGGTCGAGACGTTGAGTGTACATGCCGCCAGAAGACACGAAGATGACGCGCGCGCCCGTGGCCAGGCGAGGGATGAGGCGCTTGGTGAGAAGAAACGGCCCCGCAACATGGGTTGCCCAAGTCGTCTCGAGGCCGTCTTCGGTCATGGTCCGCGTGGACAAGAGGGCGCCCGCGTTGTGGATCAGGACATCGATCCTTTCCCCCTGAAGGCGATCGGCGAGGTCGCAAACTGAGCGCAATCTCGCCATGTCGACGACCTCGACGTGCACCCGGTCATGGCCTGCTTCGGCTTGGATGAGGCGCTTCGCCTCGAGCCCGCGTGCTTCACTGCGACACAAGAGCAGCACCGTTGCGTTCGATCGAGCGAGCGACAGCGCCGTCGCCTTTCCAATCCCCGAATTGGCGCCGGTGACGAGACAAACCTTGCCCGACAGGTCGACCGCACCATCATCCGGATCAAAGGCCGCTGCGTGTCGGTCGAATCCGGTTGCGTCGAACGCGTAGTAGATCGAGCGGTCGAGCAGGTGGTGGACGATGGACTTAAGCACAGCGCTCCCGTTCGCGCCTGGGGCGACGCACGCCAGCAAACCCCGCTGGTCGTGGAAGAGGCAACGGTGTCCGTTCAGATTTGCAGTGGAGATCGCGATGGAGATCGCGATGGAGCACGGCATTCTCGTACGTGGAGCGGCCGCGGACGTTTCAGGCTATCCAATGATAACCCTATAACATCCAGCGCCTCTCCGGCAGCGTGCGCTTGGTCGCCGCACACGCTCGGGACGCGTAGAAGACTTCGCTTCCGCCTTGCTCCGAAAGGTGCGATGAGGGCGCCATGATTGTCGATGGGCTCCTGGTCCTCGTCGGTCTTGCACTTCTCGTCGCAGGCGGCGAGGCGTTGGTGCGCGGTGCCAGCGGCCTCGCGCTCCTTGCCCGCGTGACACCGGCCGTCATCGCCTTGACGATCGTAGCGGCGGGCACGTCGATGCCCGAGCTCGTCGTCTCGGTTCAGGCCGCATTCGAAGGCAGCCCGGGGCTCGCCGTCGGCAACGTCGTCGGCTCCAACATCTTCAACATCGGTGCGATTCTCGCTCTCACCGCGCTCGTCCGACCGCTCCGCATCCAGGGCAACACGATCCGCTTGGAGTGGCCAGTCATGATGCTGGCCGCGTTTCAGCTTCACCTGCTCTCCCGTGACGGCTCGGTCGATCGACTCGAGGGCGGGTTTCTTTTGGGGGCGTTGGTGGCGTTCTCGGCCTACGCCGCTTGGCTCGGGCGCAAGGCCACGGCGCCCGTAGAACAAGCCGAGTTCGCGGAGGTCGCGACCGCGTCCTTCGGTCGAGTCGGGCGTGTCGCCTTGATCTTCAACCTCGCGGCCGTGGCGTTCGGGGTGGCGTTGCTTGCCGGCGGATCCACGGCGCTCGTTCGCGGCGCCGTTGGCATTGCGAGTGACTTCGGGGTCTCGGACGCCGTCATCGGACTGACGATCGTTGCGGCCGGTACCAGTTCGCCGGAGCTGATCACATCTTTGATGGCCGCGCGGCGGGGACAGGACGACATCGCGATCGGGAACGTCGTCGGCTCCAACATCTTCAACGCGCTCGGCATCTTGGGGACGACAGCGCTCATCCAGCCGCTCCCGGTGCCCGCGGAGATCATCGCGCGGGACAACTGGTGGATGATCGGTGCCTCTTTGCTCCTCTTCCCGCTGATGAAGTCCGGCATGCGCATCAATCGACTGGAGGCAGGCCTGCTGCTCGCGGGCTTCTGCACCTACATGGCCCTGCTCATCCGGGGGGCAAGCTTCGCGTCCACGAGCTGACGAATCAGCTCAGCCATCGGCGGAGCGACCGGACCGAAATTCTTGGTTGGTCGATCTGACCACGAGGGCCTACGTTGGGTTCGTGAGTAAGGTACGCGTCTTTGTTGCGACATCGATCGACGGATTCATCGCCGGCCCCAACGATGAGCTCGACTGGCTCTCGGGTCGAGAAGGCGTCGAGGACACGTTCACGCCGTTCTTTCGCCAGATTGGCGCGCTGCTCATGGGACGCCGAACCTACGATGTGGTCAGCACATTCGACGGACCTTGGCCTTACGAAGAGACACCGGTTCTTGTCGCCACCAACCGTCCGCTGAGCCCCGATAAGACCTCCGTCCGTCGAGCAACGGGAACGATTCAGGAAATGGTCGCCGACGCAAGACATCTCGCGAGCGGGCGTGATATCTACGTCGACGGCGGCGCACTCATTCGATCCGCGCTGGATGCAGACCTCGTCGACGAACTGACCATCACGTTGATCCCGGTCATTCTGGGCACCGGCGTCCCTCTGTTCGCCGGAACGAAACTGCGTCACACGCTGGATCTTCTCGGGACGCGACCGATCGGCGGGGGCCTGGTCGAGATCAGATACGCGCCACAGCCGACCCGCACTTCGCCATAATGCACCGTTCGGCGCTCGCAAGCTCAGCGCAAACTCAGCGCAAGCTCAGCGCAAGCTCAGCGCAAGCTCAGCGCAAGCTCAGCGCAAGCTCAGCGCAAGCTCAGCGCAAGCTCAGCGCAAGCTCAGCGCAAGCTCAGCGCAAGCTCAGCGCAAGCTCAGCGCAAGCTCAGCGCAAGCTCAGCGCAAGCTCAGCGCAAGCTCAGCGCAAGCTCAGCGCAAGCTCAGCGCAAGCTCAGCGCAAGCGCGAACAAGAGCAGATTCGATCCTCGACCGTCCAGGTAGCGAACCGTCCACCTTTTGGTGCAGGTCTACCTTGTGATCTTCTCATCCTCCAAGCACACGCCGAAAAGCGGAGAGGTTCGCCAAGCTTCGTCGACTGCCGGTGGGAATCGCAAAGACGACGCGCTCGAAGCACTCCGAAAAACGAGCCGAAAAGAGTGCGCGCTTTGCCGTTTGGGCGACGAGCTCGGGTTCGTTTCGAAACACCCCGCAGCCCCAAGCGCCGAGCAAGAGTATGCGATGGCTCGTCGCTTCAGCCACGGCGAACACATTCGTCCAGCGGCGTTCGAAGGTTGCCTCAATCAATGCGCGATCGGCCGGTGCTTCCCGCTCGATCGCACCGAGATTCGGGGCCGGCGCTGTGATCACCGACGCAAGAAACGGCGCATCGAGCCATGCGCCACTCCCGTCGATCTTGAAGAATGGGACGTTGGGCGAAAAGATGAGGTGGTCTGAGTACAAAGGCGATCGATGCGCACGATGAAACCGATAGTATTCTGGTTGGCGAAGCAGCGTTCGATACAAGCCACTCGAACGGCATAGATCTTCTTCTTGTGCTTTCGAGCCACCGAGAAAGCCACCGCCCGGATTGACCGCCGAGGCAAAATTCAAGAGCACGAGCCCACCATCAGCGGTCGCCAACGTCGCTGCAGCCTGCTGCGTCGTGGCATCGACGACCTCAATCGTTGTCCCGCGATTCAGCGCCCCCGTCCCCGACGCCCGCGACTGCCCCGACATCCCCGACATCCCCGACATCCCCGGCGTTGTTGTCGCCGTCCGCACACCCGGGACACCGGGCGCACTCAGTGAAGCCCGCGCTCTCTCCGCTCGCTCCGCTCCCGTCCGCACATCCTCGAGGTCGGGTCGACCAACACTCGCGGCCACGAGACGCGCAAGCGCCTCGGGTGTGAAGAGCTGCGTGCCCTGTTCGGATGCACGCTGCGCGTCTCCAATCGCCACCGTCTTGCCGGCCGCGCTGACATAGGTGCCGCGATCCAGCGTCTGGAGGATCTCGAGCGCACTTCGGTCGGTCGCTTTGCGGTCGTCGTTCCATTCGCTCGGTTCGATCTTCACTGCGCTTCACTGTTGCGGGTCGGGCGCCCAAATTCAACGCGCTCTCGCCAAGGGACGCCCACGCAAGAACTCCGTTTTGGTTTGTGGTTTCAATCACTTAAAAAACAAGGCACCAAAACGCAACCGCCCGGCGATAATACCCATGGGAAGATTGTGCCCAGGCATCCGGCCAGGGCTTTGGAGTCGAGCGTGAGCAGAATTTGGGAATCCAACACCGACCGCCAGATCGAAGAGAGCAATGAGAAGAGGTTTCGCGAGAAGGTCGACCGCGAGAAACAGGACGTCGAAACCCAGCGAACTCGCGCCTTCGCGACGGTGATGTCAGAGAAGGGTCGGCGAGAGATGGCGGAGCACGCCGCACGCAGCCAGGAGCCCCAGCACGCACGCGCAAGCAAGAACGATGCATCCACCCTCCAGCGCATCCTCGAGCGAAGCCCGAAAGAAGGCGCTGAATTCGCCCGACGGGCGGCGCTGGCGCGAGCATCGAACCTGTCGCTCGACCGCACCCGCAAGAAGGACGCCGAAGCCGCGCAAGCATCGACGCTCGACCGCGCAGAGGCCGTTGAACAGGACCGCGAGCGCCAAGTGGGAATCGTCGAGGACGACGTCAGAGAGCGCGACGAGGGCGATGTCCTCAAGAGCGAAGACCGGACCGAAGAAAAACAAACCGAGCTTCGAAACGATCGCGTCGATGCGGACGGAAGCGGTCAGAACCAACGGCGTCACGGACGCCAGGACCAATCGTCTGACGACGGGCGACGCTCAGCACCCGAGACCCAAGGTGTCGGATCCGTCCGTGGTCCGCGCAAGGGGGCAGCGCCGGCGGCGATCCCACGCGCGGTCCTCGATGCGCTCGTCAAGCAGATCTCGGAAGCGGTGACGCCCGACGGACGGTCGTCGCTCAAGCTCGAGCTGAAGGGCTCCGGGCTCGACGGGGTTACGCTCACCATCGCCGCGCATGATGGGCGCATCCAGTGCCAGTTCGAGGGATGCAACGACCGAACGCGAAAGATCCTCGAGCAAGGACGGGCCCGCCTCGCGCAAGGGCTGGCACATCGCGGCCTCAAGCTTGAGCGGCTCACGACGACCGGCTGACGACCGGCGGACGACCGGCTCACGACCGGGTGATCGGCGGATGGCCGGCGGCCAATGACCGGCCGGGCCAGCGCCGGATGAAAACCCCTTCTATGGAATGCGCCGCCGCACTTGAATGCCTACGGCACGCCAAGGTACGAGCAGACCCGTGTCGAGAACGCCGCCGCCGCCGCCGCCGCCCTCGGGCACCCGCCCACCGGGCGGCCCGAGGCACCGCGACCAAGGCCACCACCACCCGAGCCATCTTTCGTCCCGATCGAGCGGCGCCCGCGCTCGAGATCGCGCTCGATCCAGCGCGCTGATCGAACCCGACAGCCCCCGGGCACGGGCGCTGCCCATTCGCCCCTTTCGGTTTGCGGACCTTGAGCGATATCCGCGGGACATCATCCAGATCCACCGGGCGCTCCTCGCAATCCTTCCGGAGGCGGCGTTCGAGCCGGGGTTTCTTTCGACGCTGCGCGGCGTCGTGAAGGCCCACACGCACCTCGAGTTCGACCTTTGGATGCATTCCATCCGGGCGTTGAGAAGGAACCAGATCCGCGCGGTCATCCCAGGGACGACGTTCGTCGCCCTCATCGGATTGGCACCTCTCGCCGAAAAGCTGCTGCTCGAGATTGACCTGCTCTTCGTCTACCGCGTCATCGACCAGCTCCTGGGCGGGCGCGGCGCACCCATTGATGTTCATCGCCCCTTGACCGAGATCGAGCACGGCATCTTCTCATTCGTCTTGCTGAAAGTGCTCCAGCTCTTTCACGGGCAATTCACCCATCCCGAGCAGGTCGCGCTTCGGCTCGAAGACACACGAAACGACATTCGAAGCTGCGCCGAGGTCTTTCGGGATCAAGACCACTGGGTCGCCGTGACTTGGAAGATGAACTTTGACCTCGATGTGGGCTACGTCCGCGTTCTGGTCCCGGCCGCGCTCGCGCGCCAAGTGACCTTCGAATCAGCGCCCGCCGGCTCGGCCATGGCCGAGCGCGTGCTCGCCCGGATTCGAAGTCGTCTTCCTCGCCTCGCCGGTGTCCAGATCGAGGCGCCGGTCGAGATCGGCCGCATCGAGCTCTCGCTGCCTGATCTCGACGCGCTCGACCCAGGCGACATCATCTTGCTGGAGGAGACTCAAGTGGGGCTTGCCGACCATGGCATTCAGGGGCCAGCCAAGATGCGGATCGGTCGCGGCGAATGTGCAGTCATCCACGGCGAAATTGGCGTCGAGGATGTTGCCGGAACGCATCAAATGGTATTCCAAATCACCCAGATCGAAACCATGCCACGTCCAGCACCACACGAACGTATCGATTTGGGGGCCGCGCCGGCAACCCCCGCCCACGCGCTTTCCTCGTCCGGTCAGGGCGAAAGCGCGGCGGCGTCGCCGGGCCACAATGAGGGGGCAATGGGCTATGACGCGGACGCCGCGGGCGGCCACGAAGGCGAAGAACACGAAGCCGAGGACTACGGAGTCTACGAGGGCGAAGAAGGCTACGACGACGGCGATGAAACCGACGACGGAAATGCGAGCCCCGAGGACCTCTACGATGAGGACTACGGTCTCGACGACGAAGACGCCGGGCCGGAAGACGAAGAGTACGACCAGTACGCCGACTACCAAGAGGGGTACGAAGAAGCGTACGAGGAGGGGTACGAAGACGAAGGCTACGAGGAAGGACAAGGCGAGTATGAGGACGGCGACCCCAACGCCGCCGATCATGCCGGTGAGGGACACCACGGTCCCACCGAAGAGGACCACGACAACCTCGCCGAAGCCCACCCGCTCCTGGGCGACATTCCAGTCTCCGTCGCCGTCGAGCTGGGACGGGTACGACTGACCGCCGATGAGGTCATCCGCCTGCGCGCCGGCATCATCATCGAGCTTGGACAGACCCCCAACGACCCCGTCGACTTGGTGGTGAACGGGCGCTTGGTCGCCCGCGGAGAACTGGTCGAGATTCAGGGCCAGCTTGGGGTCAAGATCCTCTACCTCACGAAGGACAGCGAATGATCGAACGCCCGCACCCAAGAGCGACCAGAAGTGTCGCGAACCGCGCGATCTTCGCGACGATCGGCGCGACGATCGTGCTCACGTCGTGGGTGGTCGGCTTCTCAGAGAGCCCCGGCGCCGCGCACGCGGCACCGGAACACCCGTCGAGCCCAGGGCACGTGGTCGGCCGCGATGACGATGTGAGCGCGGTCGTCGCGGCGCCAACAAACGGACCCGCCGACGCCAGCACCCCGGATCGCCATGCCGATGAAGCCGAAGCTCGGGCCGCCCGACTTCGGGCGATGAGCGCCACGCTGGAAACAGCCTACGAGGAAGCCGAGCACGACCAGCCGGCTCCACTCGACTCACTCGACTCACTCAACCCACTCGACCCACGCGACCCACCCGATCCAACAGACCCACTGGGCGCAGCCGGCGCGGCCGACCCATTGAACCCCACGCATCGGGCCATGCCGAGAATGCCGAGCCTCGTCGGCCAGCTCGTCAAGACCGTGCTCGTCCTGGGCGCCGTGTGCCTCCTGGCTTACGTCGTCCTTGGGCGTCTTCTGCCGCGCCTCCTCAACATTCCTGCGCCTGGTGCCTCGAGACGCATCATCCAGGTCGTCGATCGATTGCCCGTCGACCAGAAGCGATCGGTCATGCTGATCAAACTCGCGGACCGCCATTACCTCATCGGCGTGACCGAGCACGGGATCTCGCTCCTCTCGCAGGTGGATGAACACGACGTGGACCGCGCGCTCCACGAGGCAGAGAGCCGCCCGGTTGCGGGCTTGGACTTCAGAGGCCCGTTCGAGGGCCTCCGCCATTGGATCCGACGACCGCCTCGGGAGAAGAACCGATGACCACAACGATGACCGCCGGCATCGCGCGGACCAGAAACGCAAACGCGCGGCCTCGTCTGCGACGATCCGCACTCCTCTTGACGGCCGCTTTGGCGCTTTCTGGCGCCGGCGCCGCGACGGTGGCGAGCATGGCGACGGCCCAGCCTGCCATGGCCCAGACATCGCGCAGTCGCATGCCCCGCCCTTCCGACCTCTCGATGAAGGGCTCGATCGCTTACAAGCCATTGATCCTTGTGGGGGCGCTGGCTGTTCTAAGCCTGCTCCCGTTCGTGATCATCATGGTGACGAGCTTCGTGAAGATCTCGGTCGTGCTCTCGATCGTCCGTTCAGCCCTTGGCACCCAACAGATACCGCCGACTCAAGTGATCACCGGACTCGCAATCATCCTGACCGTCTACATCATGGCGCCGGTCGGACTCGAGATGTACCGCGCGACCGAGTCAACCATCCAAGCACGCCGGCCCGATGCTTCGCTTGTCTCGGCGGAGACCGTCGACCTCTTGTTTCAGGCCTTCCAAGAGAGCCGCGATCCGATGAAGTCGTTCTTGGCGAAACAAAGTCACCTCAAGGACCGCGCCATGTTCTACGCGCTCGCCAAACGCCTTCGCCGTCCTGAGGACCGAGCCGGCGTGGGACCAGAGGACTTCATGGTGCTCGTCCCGTCGTTCGTAATCTCCGAGCTCAAAGAAGCGTTTCAGATCGGGTTCATCATCTTTGTCCCATTCTTGATCATCGACATGATCGTGGCCAACATCCTGATGGCACTCGGTATGCAGATGCTCTCGCCCACCACCATTTCGCTGCCGTTCAAGCTGCTCCTCTTCGTGATGATCGACGGTTGGTACCTCATCACCAAGGGCCTGATCACAGGGTACGTGTAGTCATGGTCGAAGACTTCATCATCCAGATCGCGAACGAGGGCATCTTGGTGCTCCTGATCATCTCGGGTCCTCCGATCCTCTTTTCGCTCGCCGTCGGGCTCATGATCTCCCTATTTCAGGCCGTCACCCAGATCCAAGAACAGTCCCTGACCTTCGTACCCAAGCTCATCGTCGTCTTTGGAACCCTGGCCATCCTTGGCCCCACGCTCGCCTCGATGATGGCCGATTTTTCCCGAATCTGCTTCGATGGCTTCGCCAGCGTCGTCGGACGATAGCACGCGAGTGGCCGCACCTGACGGAGAACACACCTGACCAAGAACGCATCTGACGAAGGGACACTGAAGCAAGAGGCGCGAACCGGAGCGAAGCCAAAGTGGAAGTTTTCGAGAAGCTATACGAAGCCTTCGGTCTCCGCGGTGACTTCGCTGACGTCTTGCTGATCGCGACACTCGTCATCACGCGCGTGGTGCCCGTCGTATTCGTCACGCCTTTTCTAGGCGGCAAGGTTGTCCCCCCCGAGACTCGTATCGGACTCGCCGCCGCGCTCGCGATCCTCGTGTTTCCGTTTGCCCAGGACGCCATGGTGGGCGATGTGCCGCGCAACGCGGCCGTGTTTCTCGCGATGATGCTCAAGGAGACCTTCATCGGCTTCGTGATCGGTTTCGTCGCGGCCGAACTTTTCTACGCGATGGAAATCGCCGGCCGCCTCCTCGACGTCATGCGCGGGTCGAACATGGCTGAAGCGCAGGTCCCGGAGCTTCAGCTCCGCGCCTCCCCGATCGGCGACTACAACTTCCAGCTCTTGCTCGTCGTGTTCTGCGCCCTCAACGGCCACGGCTACTTCATCGAAAGCGTCGCGGAGAGCTTTCGAATCGTCCCCGTCGATGGTTGGCCCGTCGTCCACAACGGCTTTGGCGCACTGATGGACGAGATCATCGTCTACACGAACGACATCATCAAGACGGCGTTCTTGCTCGTCTTTCCGGGGCTGCTCGCGGTCTTCATGGTCGACATCGTCTTCGGCATGTTCAATCGCATTGCACCTCAGCTCAACGCCTACTTCATGGCCATGCCCGTCAAGGCCATGACCGGGCTCGCGATGTTCATGTTTGCCATGGGCATGATGATCACCCAGATGTCGTTTCAGCTCGAACGGGCCCTCCTCTTCGGGCGCGACATCATCAATGCGTTCGGCTAGAAGGATATGCTAAGGTCTCCCGAAGGCTTCCGGGCAGATTCCGAGACGAGAGGACCGACATCGTGGGTGCGGAGACGGGAGAAAAGACCGAGGAAGCAACCCCAGAGAAGCTTCGGAAGTCCAAAGAGGAAGGCCAGGTTCCGAAGAGCCAGGACTTCGTGAGCGCCCTCGGGTTCGTCGCCGGTTTCTTCACCCTCGTTGCCCTCCTCGACTACATCGCGACCGAAGTGATGGACTTCACTCGCCAGTCACTCGAGGCGGCCTTCCGCGCGCCTTCCCCTTCGACGATCGCCCAGCTCCTCGAGAACGCCATTCCGTTCTTGCTCCGCATCTCGCTCCCGATCGGCGCCGCAGTCTTGGTCACCGGCGTCTTCTCGAACGTGCTGCAGACCGGTTTCTTTCTGGCCTTCAAGGTCTTGAAACCCAAGATGGACAAGATCAACCCCATCAACGGCCTGAAGGGCATGTTCAAGGTCAAGAAGTTCGTCGACCTCGCGAAGAATATGCTCAAAGTCGCCATCGCCGCGTGGCTCGCGTGGAGCATCATTTCGAAGGCCGTCTACGACATGACGCTGTCGGTCACGCTTCCCATGGCAAGCGCCATCGAGTTCGGGCGCGGCGTCATCTGGGAGTACCTCGTGAAGACGGCGGCGCTCTTCATCGTCATCGGCGGCGCGGATCTCCTGTGGGCACGTCGCGTCTTCCAGAAGGAAATGATGATGTCCAAGTACGACGTCAAACAAGAATACAAGCAGAGCGAAGGCGACCCACAGATGAAAGGCCAGCGACGCCAGTTGGCCCAGGAGCTCCTCTTCGGAGGCGGGATGGAGAACGTGAAGAATGCCGATGCCGTCATCGTCAACCCAACGCATATCGCCGTGGCGATCAAGTACGACAAGAAGAAGGGCAAAGACGCCGCGCCGACCGTCGTAGCGAAGGGAATGCGGATCCACGCCGAAAAAATCAAGGAGCTCGCGAAACACTACGGCGTCCCAATTCTCCGGAACGTCCCGCTCGCCCAGGCGCTCAACAAGCTCGACATCGATGAAGAGATCCCAGAAGAACTCTACGAGGCGGTCGCCGAGGTCCTGTCCTTCGTCTTCAAGATCAAGGAAGAGCAGGAAGCCCGGCAGAAAGAACAGCGCTCGCGGACGGCCGACCGGGCCGAGGCCGATCGCGCGGCGCGGGCCCAGAACGCACGACTTGGCCGTCACGCCCAGACACCGGACGTCGGCGGCAAGGTAGGCGGGAACAGCGCGCCCGGGAAGGCGTCGGACGAAGAAATGACGGCCCGAGACAACCTCCTCAAACGCCCGAAATAGCGGCCGCGCCCAAAACGCTCGCGCCCAAAGAGCCAGCCTCCATGCGCTCCGTCCCCGGAGCACTGATCTCGCAGAGCACCGATGCCCCAGAGCGCCGATGCCCCAGAGCGACAGCGAAGGACGACCACCCTGTGCCCGAAACGCCGGTTGGGCAAAGTTGACCTTCCGCACATCGGGCGGGCCAGGCGGGGGGCCACGGTCGCCTCGATGGGCTCGCGGAAAACGCGGGGCTTGAGGATCGTCGCCGACCAAGCCATCCTGGGACGGCCCGGCGTCTTCGAAGGTCGGCCCGCCGGACGGCGCGAACACGGATCGATTTGAGAACGACGATGGCTTTGACAGGAATGCTTTGAACAAGACGGCTTTGAACAAGACTGCTTCGAACAAGACTGCTTCGAACAAGACTGGACCCAAGTGAGCTGATCCGAGCTATGCCGAGAATCAACAGCAGCTGGCCCTGGCCGCACGACGTCGCCGTTCGCGGAACCTTCGCAGAAGAAGTCAAGGCACTCCAAAAGCTCGAGCGCGATCCCGAAGCCGCGCCCATGCCCGCGTCTTTGCCCACGCGCATGCTTTCACCCGCGCGTTCGAGCGATCACCTTCGACTCGCCGTCCCGAATGAAGCGCGCGACCCCGACGAAGCGGACTTCTTGGTCCCCCCCTACGTGGTCTTTCGTCGCGTGCTCTCGAAGCGACGCCGCCGTTCTTGGTCGGTGTTCGAAGAAGCGGTCGAGGGCGAAGACCTCGGTCCAGACGTCCCCGAGCATCGACGCGAACAAATGCGCGCAATGCTCCAGCGCGAACGAGCAATGCTCGAGATCCTCTCGCGGTACAACAATCTGGCCGAGGACGTCTATATGCGTCTCCTGGGCGAATCGAAAGGCTAGCGGGTCGGTTCACGATGGTTCAACTCACGCCCTTTTCGTCGGAACCGCGTCCCTCCGCCCTGCTCGAAAGCTCGCCCAGCCAGGCGGCCCGAGCGTGGGCCGCCGGAACGGCCACCCTCCAGGAGCTCAAGGGCTACTCGCCCGAGGAGCTCTATCTGATCTCACAACAGGCCTACACGCTGTTCCTCAACGGCAAGATCAAGGACGCCCAGGTCATCTTCGAGGGCCTTCTGGCGATCGATCCGCGCAATGAGTACTACTACCGGGCGCTCGGGGTCATCTATCACCGACAAGGGGACAGCGAGCGGGCGATCCGGCAGTTCACGCACGCGATTACGGTCGCGCCTCGATCGGCGGCTGGGTATGTCAGTCGAGCCGAGGTTTGCATCGCTCGCCGGGAACACGAACGGGCCCTCGCCGATCTCCTTCGTGCGATCCAGGTCGGCGACGACCGCGATCCCGTCGTACGCAAGGCCCTCGCCCTCCGGACCCTTCTCCGCGCATATCGCTGAAGGCGGAGGCCCCGCAGAAAAGCCATCCAGCCTGTCCTCTCGATCCGACACCACGCACCCCCGGGACCGGCCTTGCGGTGCGGCACAGCCATTGCATTAGAGCGTCTCGAGGAAACTGCAAGCGTACCCATGATTAGTTCCATCGGCACACTCCTCAACGATTACCTTGGCCAACGGGGCATCGAAGGCGGCTGGCTGGGGGCAGCCATCGACGCACGGCGGAGCGACCCGCTTGGAACCCTGATCAATCTCCACGATCAATTCTTAGAGACGGCACTCGGCCATGCCACTGACATGTACGAGCGGCTCGAGTACGAGGAGATCGCGCCCTACCTCGGCCTCCCGCCGCCGCGGACCATGCTCAACACGCTCGCGCCATGGATTTCACCGGGCTATGCGGCCGGTCCAACGACGATCGACTTGGCGTCGGAGGCGCCCGAGATCGGGATCTTCGGCAAAATCTTTGGTGACAATCGAGTGGCCGCCGCGCGTTATGAGCGGCTTTTGCGAACCGACCCCGAAACGCGCGAGCTCTTCGAGCTGCTCATCGGCGGGCGCATCGTCGACTTCGGGCGCGAAGACGGCCGCTTCGGCGTGATCCCTTTCGAAGATGCCGGCCACGGAGGCCAGGGTCACGGAGGCAGCGGGGGGCCGCATGATGGAGACAGCGTCGCCTCATACCTCGACACCGTTGCGCGCGCCGCCATCGGGCTTCCCGCGCATGGCGGTGGAGAACAGCCGTTCTTGGGCATGATGCTCGCGGGCATGGCCGCGGCACAGGGCCTCCTCCCGGCGGGCGAAGGCTGGCGCTGGGGCGACAACACGGGCCCCATGGGCGGCCGTGGTCAAGGTTCATCCAACCCGCACGCTCGCCCCGGAATCATCAACAACACCAACGAGCACTACGAATCGGAGCACCTCAACCGGTGCGCCGAGGTCCTGCGTGACCCCTCGCTGACCGTCGAAGACAAGGTCACCTTGTTCATCATGCTCATCATGGAGAAGATGGACCAGGATATCCTGCGGCAGGCCGAGTACATCAATTCCCTCCAGCAGCAACAGGGCGATCGTGCCCGCCAGCTCGACGGCCACGACGAAGGCGCCGGCGGAGCGGGCAAGGGAGGCCTGCCCTATGGGTCCATCTTTTCGCCCCCGGTCAACGGTGCGTGGCCCGGTGCCCCGGGCAGCGCCAATGCAGCCGGCGGCCATGGAGCGGCCGGGGCCGGTCACTCGAGCAGCGAGGAGGCAAAGAACAGCACCATCGAAATCGAGACCCTCAAGCTCAAGCGCATCGTCGACAAGCGCGCCCAAATGTTCGACATGCTGCGCCAAGTCATCGACCGCTACAACCAGTCCGCCAAGGGCGTGATCGACACGCTGGGCCGCTGATCCCTCGTTCCGTAGTGTTTTGCTAAAGGGCGCAAGGGTGATATTACCTGGGTTCGAGCAACCGATGGCGAACTCTGAGACCCCAAAACCCAAGACGACGACCAAGATCAAAGCCAAGTCCGAGAGCAAGCTGCAGGCATTGCTCGCCGCGGGCAAGAAGCCCGAGGACCTGACCGAAGAAGAGAAGAAGCAGGTCCTGGCTGAGATCGATGCCGAGGTCGAAAACATGACCGCGGAGGACGTCCTGAAGGCGGTGGAGCGGGGAGAGCTCGAGATCGAGTATGTCGATCCGCCCAATCCGCTCGACAACTTCACCGAGGAAAACTTCAAGAAGTTCCTGACCGGCAAGATCACCTGGGCTCAGCTCGAAGGCATGACGATGGAGCAAGCGTATGCCATCGCAGAGTTCGGTTACACGATGTACCAGCAGGGCCGCTACAAGGACGCCCGCACGCTTTTCGAAGGTCTCGTCATCGGCAACCCATACGACCCTTATTTTCATGCGATGCTCGGCGCCATCTACACCAAGATGGATCTTCATGAAGAAGCGGCTCAGGAATTCTCGATCGCCATCGATCTCGATCCCGAAGACATCAACTCGTACGTCAATCGCGGCGAGCTCCTGCTTCAACACGGTGAATTCGAGTACGCGATGGAGGATCTCAAGGCGGCCATCGATCTCGATCCCGAAGGAAAGAATCCGGCGTCCTTACGGGCCCGCGCCCTCGCGGCGGCAACCGCGGCGGCGATCAAGGAGCTCATCGATCGAAAGTCATCGGGTGAGGTTGCGACCTCGCCACCGAAGCGACGGGGCGATAAGAAGCCCCTCGCTCAGCCTCCTCCGAAAAAATCGTAACCAAGCCAACGATCGACCGCCTTCTCTCTCTTCTCTTCGATTGGGGCCACGACGGTGAAAAACTTCCTCGCAGTCCTGACGACCGGCGACATCCGGCAGATCATTGGCCGGTACTCGGACATCCTCCTGGCCGGACTGGTCGTGATGATCATCTCGATGTTGATCATCCCGCTGCCGCCTTTCATCCTGGACATTCTCATCGTCCTCAACATCTCGATCTCGGTCGTCTTGCTCCTGCTCGCGATGTACATTCCGAACGCCCTTCACTTGGCGTCTTTTCCTTCCCTGCTCTTGATCACGACCCTCTTCCGCTTGGCTCTGAATGTCTCGTCGACGCGGCTCATCTTGCTCGAAGCGAAGGCCGGCGAGGTCATCAAAGCATTCGGTAACTTCGTCGTCCGCGGCAACCTGGTCGTCGGTATCGTCATCTTTCTGATCTTGACGATCATCCAGTTCCTGGTGATCACGAAGGGTGCAGAGCGCGTCGCCGAGGTCGCCGCGCGCTTCACGCTCGACGCCATGCCCGGCAAGCAGATGTCGATCGACGCCGATCTCCGGGCCGGCGCGTTCGACATGGACGTCGCGCGCAAGAAGCGAAACGATCTGTCGCGGGAATCGCAGCTCTTCGGGTCGATGGACGGCGCGATGAAGTTCGTAAAAGGCGACTCCATCGCCGGGCTCATCATCACCGCCATCAACATCATCGCCGGTGTCATCATCGGCGTGACGATGCTCGGCATGCAGGCGAGCGAAGCCCTCAACCTCTTTGCCCTCTTGACGATCGGCGACGGCATGGTCTCGCAGATCCCGGCGCTCCTCATCTCGATCACGGCCGGTTTGGTCGTCACGCGGGTGGCCTCGGAGGAGGAAGACAACCACCTCGGTCGAGACATCTCGTTCCAGCTCCTCGCACAGCCTCGCGCCTTCGGTATCGCGTCGGCGCTTCTGATTCTCTTCGGCATCATCCCTGGTCTGCCGCTCGTCCCGTTTTGGATCATGGGCGGGACGACGACCGCCCTCGCCTACATGCTTCATCGCACCCAGAAGCTCAAAGCCGAGGGCCGCCTTCAGCCGATCAACCCCGGGGGGCCGCCCTCGGAAGAGGAGGTCCGGGAACAGCGCGAAAAGCGTGTGCAGGCACAACGGATGCAGGAGGGGCAGTCCCAGCAAATGCTGCCCGTGGTCACGCCGATCGCCCTCGAGGTCGCCGCCGATCTCATCCCGCTCGTCGAAGACAGCGGCGAGGGGAGCCGATTCTTAGGTGAGATGATCCCGATGATGCGAGACGGCTTGTTCTACGAGCTCGGCGTTCGCTTCCCTGGCATTCGTGTGCGCGGCAACGAGACCGACATGCCGCCCGGCGCGTACCTCATCATGATCAACGAGATCCCGCTCGTGATGGGTACGGTCTCGCAGGACAAGGTCTTGGTGAACGACACGGTCGAGCGCCTGCGCCTCTTGAACATCGAAGGCGAGCCGGCAACGAACCCGGCGAACGGCAACGAGTGCGCTTGGATCGGGGCCGAATACCAAGACGTCGCCGAGCAAGCCGGACTTACGACGTGGGATGCGGCCGGCTACATGGTGCTCCACCTCTCGAGCGTCCTCCGAAAGAACGGCGCCGAGTTCGTCGGCATCCAAGAGACGACGAATATGCTCGAACAGCTCGAGCAAGCGTTCCCGGCCTTGGTCAAAGAGACGGTGCCGAAGGTCATTTCCCCCTTCCAGCTCACCGACATCTTGCGGCGCCTCATCGAAGAAGAAATCTCGATCCGCGATCTGCGGTCGATCCTTCAGGCGTTGGCGGAGTGGGGTCAGGTCGAACACGACACTGTGATGCTGACGGAGTACGTCCGCGCCGCCCTCAAACGCTACATCTCTCACAAGTACACGCGCGGCCAGAACACGCTCATTGTGTACCTGCTCGACCCTCAAATCGAAGAGACCGTTCGGTCCTCGATTCAGCACACGTCGTCCGGCAGCTACCTGGCGCTCGAGCCGGAGATCACCCAGGAGATCTTGTCGGCGGTCCGAACCGAGGTCGGGTCGTTGCCGCCGACCGCCCAAAACCCAGTGATCCTGACGACCATGGAGATTCGCCGCTACTTCCGCAAGCTCGTCGAGCTCGAGTTCCCGCACCTCGCCGTGCTCTCATACCAAGAGCTCTCGCCCGACATGAACATTCAGCCGATCGCGCGCATCAGCCTCGAATAGCGAGGCGCCGGGCGCAGCCGCCTCGCCGCGGAACTGCGCCTGGGTTGGTGGTGGTGGCCCGCGGCGCCGCGCCAGCCCACAAGAGGCCTCGCCTTCGGACTTGCGTCGGCTGTACGGGCCCACTACGAGACGAGACCAGACATGAAAGCGCTGACCACGGCCCAGATCCGACGGGCCTTCCTCGACTTCTTCACCTCGCGCGGCCACGAGGAAGTGGCCTCGAGCCCACTGGTCCCGGCGCACGACCCCACCCTCCTCTTCACCAACGCAGGCATGGTCCAGTTCAAAGACGTCTTCATGGGCAAGGAGACGCGACCCTACCGTCGAGCAACTTCGTCCCAGCGATGCCTGCGGGCCGGCGGCAAGCACAACGACCTCGAGGCCGTCGGGCGATCACCGCGCCACCACACGTTCTTCGAGATGCTCGGCAACTTCTCCTTCGGGGACTATTTCAAGAAAGACGCCATCGAGTTCGCATGGGCGCTACTCCTCGACGTATTCGAGCTTCCGCCCGAGCGCCTCTGTGTCACCGTGTTCGCAGGTGAAGGTGACATCCCAGCGGACGAAGAGGCGGCCGAGCTTTGGCGCGCAATTGGCGTACCCGCCGAACGCATCTTTCGATGCGGCAAACACGACAACTACTGGCAGATGGGCGACACCGGCCCGCAAGGTCCCTGCACTGAGATCCACTACTTCATGCCCAACGACATGACCGGTGCGCTCGATCAACGTCGGGTCGAGCAGTCTGACGGCTGGATGGAGATCTGGAACCTCGTCTTCATGCAGTTCATGAAGGAGACGGATGCCGCGCCGCTCGCAAAGCTCCCGCGCCCATGCGTCGATACTGGAGCCGGCCTCGAACGACTCGCGGTCGTCCTTCAGAACAAGACGTCGAATTACGACACCGACCTCTTTCAAGGTCTTCTCGGCGCCATCGCCGACGACATCAAGAAGCCCTACGCGCGGGCATCCGAAGAAGACAGGATCTCGATGCGCGTCATCGCTGACCACGCACGCGCCGCAACTTTCTTGATCGGCGATGGCGTCATGCCCGAACGCGACGGGCGCGGTTACGTGCTGAGGCGCATCATGCGACGCGCCATCCGACACGGAAAGCGACTGGGATTCGACGATCTCTTCTTCGACCGCGCGTGCGCCACGGTCATCCGCGAGATGAAGGACGCGTATCCAGATCTCGAGCGTGCGTCATCGCTCATCGAAGAGGTCGCCCGGCGAGAAGAAACCGCGTTCCGACGAACGCTCGACCGCGGCCTCAAGCTGCTCGACGAGAAGCTCGCCGACCCGAGGGCGATCGCGGCTTGCGAATCCGCATCGGGCTCAGCTTCGGATGCCGGTCCGCAAACAACCTCGGTCGCAATCCCGGCCGACATCGTCGCCGAACTCTACGACACGTACGGCTTCCCGATCGACCTCACGAACACGATCGCTCAGGAACGAGGCTTTACCGTCAACGAGGCCGAGGCGATGGAAGAAGTTCGGCGCCGGCAAGCCAAAGGCGCCGACGCAGACCTCTCAAAGGTCTCCCGGATTGAGACATTGTGGTTCGAGCTCCGCGACACGCTCGGTGCCACGAAGTTCACCGGATACACGACCGAGCGTGGCGAGGCGAAGCTGCTCGCAATTATCAAGGATGGCGTGCGCGTCGAATCGGCGCGTGACGCCGAGAAGGTTGGCCTGATCTTCGACGCCACGCCCTTCTACGGCGAATCGGGCGGGCAAGTCGGAGACACCGGCACGGCGACCCACTGCAAGACAGCCACGGGCCCGGGCGGAACCGGAAGCACAGACCGAGCGGCCTTCGCCAGCGTCCGTATCACGGATACGCAGAGGCCCCTGCCCGAGATCTTCGTGCACTTTGGCGACGTGCAGGGGGAGATCAAGACGCACGAAACGTTCGAGCTCATTGTCGACGGCCAGCAGCGGGCCCGGACGCGAAGGAATCACTCTGCCACTCACCTCCTCCACCTCGCGCTCAAGGAAGTGCTGGGGACCCACGTTCAGCAGAAAGGATCCCTAGTCGCACCGGATCGCCTGCGCTTCGACTTCGCCCATTTCGAGTCGTTGCGACCCGAACAAGTTCGCGCCGTCGAGGTTCGGGTCAACGCCATGATCCAACGCGACGACGCGACGGTGATTGAGGAGGTTTCGATCGACGAAGCGCGCAGCTCGGGCGCCGTCATGCTGTTCGGCGAAAAATACGGCGATCGCGTCCGGACCGTCGCCATCGGTGGCGAGTCCTTGGAGCTGTGCGGCGGCGTGCATGTCGCGCGCGCCGGGGAGATCGGCTTCTTCAAGATCGTGAGCGACGCATCCATCGCGTCGGGGGTAAGGCGGATCGAAGCGGTCACCGGGCCACGCGCCGTAGATTGGGTTCAGGCGCAGGAGCAGATCTTGCGAGAGGCCGCAGCGCTCATGAAGGCCGCGCCCGAGCAACTGGCCGAACGTATCGAGAAGCTTCTGCGCCGAACGAAAGAACTGGAGCGGCAACTGGAAGAAGCAAGGACGAAGGCCGCGCTCGGCACCGGTGGTGCCGCGTCGAGCGGGGTCGAAACCATCGCGGGAATTCCGGTGCTGTTTCACAAGGCCGACGACACCCCGAAGAAGTCGCTTCGCCCGCTCGCCGACCGGTTGCGGGATCAACTCAAGAGCGGGGTCGTCGTCTTGACGGCCGCCGAAGAAGGCAAGGTCGCCCTGCTCGTGGCCGCCACGCCCGACATGGCCGGTCGCGTAGACGCTGGCCGGCTCGTCAAGGCAGCCTCGGCCAAAATGGAAGGCTCTGGTGGCGGACGCCCAGACTTCGCGCAGGGCGGAGGGCTTGCAGACAAGGAAGCGGAAGGCCTCGAGGCACTTCGACAAGCCCTGACCACTGAAGGCGCGTAGGACCACGACCGAGACACACCAAGCGTCGAGGCACGCACACGTCGAGGCACGCACACGTCGAGGCACGCACACGTCGAGGCACGCACACGTCGAGGCACGCACACGTCGAGGCACGTACAGGTCGAGGCACGCATGGGTCGAGCCGCGGCGATGTAGGCCGCGGGCACACAAGAAGCGCCCCCGCCCCCCGCCTCCGCGGCGCGGCTGGCACCCAAAAGACCGATGTTTTTGAAACATCCAAACTGAGGTATGGTCCCAAGTGCGACGACCTCGGGTCTGTGGATGGCTGCCTCGACGAACACCGTGTCGCTGCGTATCACCCTCCGATACGACGACCTCGATACGTTCATCGAACGTTACAAGGACAACATCTCGGCCGCGGGACTCTTTCTGCGAACGCGCGATCCGCAACCGGTCGGCACCTCGATTCGATTCGCACTGCTCATCGCGAACGGACGGGAAGCCCTAGCGGGCGAGGGTGTCGTCGTCAGCATTCGCCGCGACGACGACACGGGGATGGCATTGCGCTTCGTCGACCTCCCCCCAAACGCGCGCGCTGTCGTAGATGAGGTCGTGGCCAAGCACGGCCACGGGCGGCTCGCCCCCACACCGCTTGTCGCGGGACTGGCCGCCAAAGGAGGTGCGCCCGCCATCTCGCCGGCACGCCCCGTCCTACGCAGTTACCGCGCGCCCAACCGTCGCGCGTGGCAAGCTTCGACGACCGCGCCAACGACCGCGCCAACGACCGCGCCAACGACAACGACAACGACAACGACAACGACAACGACGGCGACGGCGACGGCGGCCAAGCGGAGGAGCCCAACGAGCCCAGAGCGAGACAGCGGTGTCTTCGCACCCCCAACAGAAGATCGCCCCCAAGCTCCGATCGAAGACCGGAGACCGGCTCCGATACTCGAGGCCGAAGACACCATCTCCTTACCGGCAAGGACCACGTTCGATATCGAGCACACGGCGACAACCAGCGCGACCGCCGGAGATTATGACGACGACGAAACGCTGGCCGAAGATGACGATGCCGGCCCCAACGCGCCGGACACGATCAACCTCGATGACGATGCATCCGGCGCAGGCCTCGACACGGCTGACGTAGGCGGAGATGCGTCCGAGAGGGCGCCTGATACGACCCGCCTCGAAGAGTCTCGGCTCGGCGACGCCGGTGCGCTCGACGAACCTGCCGATACGACCGACCTCGAAGAGTCTCTCCACAGCCAGGCCGATGCGCTCGACGAACCTGCCGATACGACCAACCTCGAAGAGTCTCTCCGCAGCGAGACCGATGCGCTCGACGAACCTGCCGATACGACCAGCCTCGATGAGTCTCTCCTCAGCCAGGCCGATGCGCTCGACGAACCTGCCGATACGGCCAACCTCGAAGAGTCTCTCGCCAGCCAGGCCGATGCGCTCGACGAACCCGCCGATACGACCAGCCTCGATGAGTCCCTCCTCAGCCAGGCCGATGCGCTCGACGAACCTGCCGATACGACCAGCCTCGATGAGTCTCTCCTCAGCCACGCCGACGCCTTCGCGGCGCAAGACACGGAAGCAACAGACGCGGAGACAACAGACGCAGAGATAACGGACGCAGAGGCAACGGACGCAGAGGCAACGGACGCAGACACGCGAAGGTCCGGAACGGCGAACGCAGAAACGGCCCGCGAGGCGGGTGAGAACATTCTCAAGGACACTGGGGGACCGCGCGGTGTACGCCACGATGGCCCAGCCCTGCATGCGACGTTCGAAACGATGCCAAAACCTGGCGCTGAGGGCGCCACGGCGTCCTCAATCCCTCTGCCTGAGCCGAAGAGGCCACGCCTGGGCCCAACGCTCCGAGCGTCGGATGAAGAGCTCACCGACATCGAACCCGACGTTTGGGTCACGACCGACCCTTCTCGGGCCGGCCAGCCAGTGCCTGTCCTCCTGGGCCCCCCGCCCCTCTCGGCTATCCCGCATTCTGACAGCGATGAGCTCGGAGAAATCAACGCGATTCAGCTCGTCTCGCCGGACTGGTCAGGGCGCGCGGAACAGGACGAAGGTCCAGCCATCATCCGGGACGCCGTCCTAGCCGAAACGGATATCGAGCAGCTCGCCGAAAGCTTCGTCGTTGAGCGGACATCCGAAAGCATGGCCGCCGAAATCGCCCAATTCATCCGCCGCCCGGAAGCGCGATCGGAATCCGTGTCGGCGGCCACCTCGAACGCGCCACCGACCTCCGTGTCGGAACCGACCTCGAACGCGACAACCAGCGCCGCGTCCGAACAACCTTCGAAGGCAACGACGGAAGCCACGCCGACACCAGCCTCCGAATCTGTAGCCGCGGCCGAATCTGTAGCCGCAGCGGAATCTGTCGACGCAGCCGTTCGATCCGGCCCGGGAGCGGTCGAGGAACGCGCGCCAGCTCGTGGGCCCTTCGCACCTCCACGGGTCGACTCAGGCACGAGCGGCATCGTCGTAACCAAGGCGCCGATACAGCCGGGTGCCCCGGCGCGACCGATCATCAAGCGCTCGACAAGTTCGCTCCACGCCGAAGACGCACGTGCGCCGGCATCAAGCGCGTCGGCATCAAGCGCGTCGGCATCAAGCGCGCCGGCATCAAGCGCGCCGGCATCAAGCGCGCCGGCATCAGGCGCATCGGCAACAAGCGCATCGGCACCAAGCGCGCCGGAACCAAGCACGTCGCCTCCGCGCGCCCCTCCTCGATTGGCATCACGAACGGCCTCCGTGACGAATGGCGCGGAGTCGAGTCAACCCACAACCGTGGGCGTGGCGCTCGGGGGTTCGTGGACACGCATCGCGACCCTCAAGCACGGCGAGATCGTCGATGCAACACCAGACAACCATCCGCTCATGCCTTCGCTGGTCGCGCTCGACGTCGAGACTGAGACCGCGACCGCGACCGACAAGGACGTCGACGGCCGCAAGGCCCGCTGGGTCACCGGGCCAAGGGCGAAGGAGATCGCGGACTGCGACCCAGGACGCGCCATCGCGCCGCTGAGGATTCTGCGCGCGATCACCGACGACGCCAGTCCGATCGTCGTGGCGTCAACACGCGTCGAGTTCGAACACGGGCGAACCACAGTCGTGGTCGCTGGCCATACGTATGACTTTCGTGAGGTCTTCACGGAGTTCCTGAGCGCTATCCAGAAGACCATTGAGCAGAGCCTGGGCGGCGCACGCTATCGGGTCGTTTTCGCCGTTCCGCAAAATCTGTCCGGCGAGGCGCGAACGATCCTCAAGGAATGCTGCCGCGCCGCGCACCTGCCTGTCGCGCGCTTCGAGAGTGAAGCGAACGCGCTTGCGAACGGGCTGAACTTGAGCCAACTCGCGATCGAGACGGCGCTCATCGTTGACCTCGGCCTCACCCACACGTCGATCTCACTCGCGCGCATCGGCCGCGATGCTTGGTCGATCGTCGCCTCGACCGACGCGGCCTCACCAAGCTTCGGCGAACTCGACCGCCAAGTCGCCGAAATGACCCTGCGCGAGATCGCTGAGCAGACGGGTGAGCCGCCGGCGGCCGACCCGACGATCACGGCTCAACTGATCGCCGATCTCGAGCGAGCGCGGGCATCGATCGGCGACAAGCACACGGTCGACCTGGTCATTCGGCGTCCAGCCCTGGCGGACGGCACCGGTGCATCGGAACGCTCGATCAAGCTCCCACGCAGTCGGATCTACTTGGCCGCTGAGCCTTTGGTCGCGGAGCTGCTCGAACAGATCCTAACGCTCCTGCAGCAGGAGGACATCCATCCGCGCACGCTGGGCGCCATTGCGCTCACCGGCAGCGGCGAACGCTTCTTGCCCATCATCGACGCGCTCACCGAGTTGACGGGCGTTCGTCCCCTTGCGTTCGAGGAGAACGCGAAACCGGCCGAGGTCCTGTGCTTGGGCCTTCTCAGGAGCGGACATCAGGCTGGTGAACGCAAGGCGGCCTTGGGGTCCCGCGTCGAACAAAAGACGCTCGCGGCGGATGTTGGCATCGCACTGCCTGGTGGTCGCTTCCGCGCCCTCATCAAGGCGGGTACACCGCTGCCCACGTCATTGAAACGTCGGCATCCCACGACGCGCGACCGGCAGGATGAGATGGAGCTCCAGTTCTTTCAAGGGAGCGCGGAGCAGGTCTCCGACTGTCAGCCACTCGGGACGGTACGCCTCACGGGCCTCCCGCCTGGGCCTCGAGGCAGCGTCGAGATCGACGTGCTCCTCGAGATCGATGCGGCCGATGCGATCTTGACGGCAACCCTCCGCGAAGAGAGATCAGGTCTCCTCGAGAAACTCACCGTACCGACACAGCAAACCTCGCACAGCGCGAGTCAGGACCTGCTCGCGAAAGAAGCATCGGGGGCGGAGTCTTCGTCGAGCAGCCAGAACACCCGCACGGCGCCGTCTCGGTCGAAGTCGAAAGCCGCCGGCCTTCTTGGTCGCTGGCTCGGGCGTCGTTGAACGCATCCATCCGTCAGAGCGTCAGAGCGTCACACACGCCAATGCGTCCTCGATCGATGTCTTCGAGGCCTGTTCGAGCAGCTCATCGGCGGGCGAGCGTCCGCGCTCGGCACGTTCGACCAGCGGACGAAGGCAGCTTGCGCAATCAGGCGCGCCGGCGTCGAGACGCTCGTAGGCTGTGCGCACCAACCACTTGGCGACTTCACGGACGGGTCCGGCCGCGCTCTCGGCCGCGAGCCCCTGCCGAGCAACCTGAGGCTGGAGCTTGGTGACCGCCTCATAGTCCATCTTCGCGAGTCGATCATCGACCGCTCGACGAGTGGCCTCGTCATCAAGGATGGCCCGCCAGAATCCAGCGATGGCCACCGCTTCATCGGGCAGCACACAGTCGGCGCCCCGTAGCTCGACATACCCCTTCGGCCGGACTTCAGGAAAAAACGTCGTGAGGTGGTCAACGAAATCGCCCACCGTGACCACCGTGCCTTCGAAGCCTTCTTCAGCAAAGGCCGCGAAAGGCTTTGGCTCGGTCACCCGGTATTGTCCATTGCGAAGGAAGAACATCGTGGGCGTTTTGACGGCGCGGTCGATGTAGCGGGCGATCGTGAGTCCTTCGCGATCGAACATCTCCGGCCAAACGCCGGACCGGCGGGCGTCGGTTCCGAGCCAGATTTGGTAGCGCATGCTCTGAAAGCCGTTCGCCTTGCCACCCGAGAAAGGAGACGACGCGGTCAGTGCGGTCAGAAAAGGAGACACGCGAGCTGCCGTTCGAACCTTGTCGACCAGGTTGGCTTCGCTGAGAAAGTCGACCGTCGTCTGCACGCTCGACGTCAAGTGCATCATGTCGAGACCGCGGGCCCCGGAGGTCGCGAGATAGCGGCGCATGATGTCATAGCGCCCCTTGGGCATCTTCGGCGCGGTCTCGCGGGATGCGAACGGATGATGACCAAGCGCCCAGAATCCTATGCCCTCGGCCTCGCCGACCGCTCGAAGCGCGGTCGCGTATCCACGCACCTCCTCGAGGAGTCGCCGCAGCGCGCGGTGAGGGCTGGAGGCAAACTCGATCTGACCGCCCGGCTCAAGCGAGATCAAGGGGCCTCCACCCGTCAGTCCCACGATGAGCCCCTCCGCTTCGGCCACAGCGCCGGAGGCGTCCACGGAGGACTCCACGGCTTCGGAGACGTCCACGGCGACGCTTTGGCCGACCGCAAACTCCCGCTCGATCGTCATCCCGAGCGACGGTGCAAGCCGAGTCAAGAGGCGCGCCAATGCGGGGTGATCGACGGACCGTAGGTCGGCACGCTGAAACCCAAAAAGCTCGAGCTCCAAGCCAACATACCACTCGGATGCAGGCTTCGCAGACCGCAAGAAGAGGCCGGCCACCTGGTCGGGGGTCGTTTCTCGAAACGGGCGAAGAAGAAGGTTGTCCCCGGGCAGGTCGCCCGTCATCGGTTTAGACAAGCCGAAGGAGCATAGCGGTCGGGGCGCTCGTCGCCTAGGAAGAACTCCGAAACCGTCCGCCCTCGCTCAATTCTCCGCCGCTCTACGCGGGCGCCGGGTATGCCGGGTCGAGCTTTCAAGGTCATCCATTCCGGTCGACCTGCGCCCGGGCGAACAAGTCCGCCGCCCCCACGACCGCGGCCGGGATCGAGATAAGCCCGAGCAACGGGACGAGAAGGGAGAGCTGAACGACAGCGCCGACCCCCAGCATGGTTCCGAAGGACCGGAGGAGGTACTTGAGTCGGTCACGGAGCCCGTGCTCTGTGACCAAGAGCGCCGCGTTGACGCATGAGGCCGAGAACGCAAGCCAGTTCACGACGACGCCGAGGACGAACAGCGGCGGAAAGACCCAGCCGAGAACCGTCAGAACACCAAGGACACCGAGAAAGAAGAGCCCCCGAAAAAGGTCGGGGATCGTCCCCACGAACCATCCCGGCTCGCGCGTCGAAAGCCCATAGTTTTCAAGCACGCGCACGGCCATGCGATCGTAGAATGTGCCCCCTACGAGCTCCACGATGGTCGTGAACAACAGCGCGAGCGCCGCGAAGCCCACGAGTCCGACCAGCACGGCCGCGAAATACCAAAGATAGACAAGCAGGCCTTCAGTCGGGCGAACCCATATCCAATCGATGAGGCCACTGATGACAAACGGCAGGGCCGCGACCGTCACCGCGTAGAGCGCCACCGTGATCAGCAGCGGAACGAGCGCGAGCCGCCTCAGCACAGGGTCAGCGCGGAGCCGACTGAGTCCCACGAAGACCGTCCGTGCACCGAGGATGAAGCCCATCGGTCCCGGCGAAAGCGCCCGCGCGGGCGTAGCACGCGGCGTCCAGCCCTTCGGAGTGGAGTCAAACGAGCCAAGGCCGGAGTCAGGCATGGGTGGATGGTCGACGACTCGAACGCAATCGTCCAATGAGAAGTGACGGCGCCGCTCAGGAAGCCCCCAGATCGGTTGCGCGGCGCCGACTTGCCTGCGATACGAGACGAGGGTCGAGGCAAGGCGCACCGCCCAAGAGAAGAACCGTGCAATCATGAGGTTTGCGTCTATCTTTCGTATCTCACTCAAGGCCATGGCCATCTCATGGCTTGTGGGCGCCGTAGCGGACATCGTCCCGGTCTCGGCGTGGGCCCGTCCTACCGCGGCCGACGCCGACGCCGACGCGGCGACGGTGGCCGATCCCGCTGCGGCCAATCCCGCCGCGGCCAATCCCATTCTGGTCCGACCGGCCGGCGCAGCGGTCGAGCCGACCGGGCCGAACGCTGGCCCCCCGGTGGATGCGCCCGCTCGACCCGAGCGCCGTTGGCCAGGCACCGAGGCCTACATGAAGAACCTCGCCCGGCAGGTGATTCAGAGCGCCCGGAAATCCGATCCGCTCGCGCTCGCCGCGCTTTACCGACTTTGGAACTTCGATCAGCTCCTCGAGCGGCCACGCATCGTGCGCGAAACGCTCGAGACCCTCCTGGCGCAACGGCTGCGCGACCCGCTGCTGAGGGCCCATGCGGCATTCCTTCGGGCGCAGCTCGCGATCATTGAGGGCGATCGCGAGAAAGCGATGACGCTGATCGACGAGGTCGGCCTAGTGCGGCAAGGCGCCCTGATCGGGCCCTTCGACAACGCCACTGGCTCGGGCCACGACCAAATCTTCCCCCCCGAGGGCGCAGATCCTTTTGCCGCCGGACAGCAGGGCCGAACGCATGCGATCGACTGGCGCGAGGTCGAAGCGCTCTCCCCCTACGGCGTCATCGAGCTCGCGCATCTCGTGCATCCTTCGACCGAGGTCACCGCGTACGTCGCCTTCGTTGTCGAATCAACGAGGCGACAGACGGCGGCGGTGCGCATCGGCGCAACCGATCAGTTCAAGTTGTTCGTCAACGGCGTGTTGATCGCCGAACGAGACCTTCGGCGCCGTGCCCACCTCGACCAGGAGGCGGTCGTCGTCGATCTCGAGGCCGGCCCCAACCTGATTATGGTAAAGGACTCCTGGCTCACGGAGCCCGGGCGCCTGATGATTCGCCTCACGACCCCGGAGGGCGCCCCTCTCCGCGGGCTCAGGATCAAGAGCGATCTCGAAACGCTCCAGCGGGTGGCCCACGAGCTCGACCCCGCCCGCGTACGACGACGTGCCGCGAAGATGTCACCCACGACGCGCGAGCGAAAGAACTCGACCACGCGGCCTCACACAGTGTCCGAGGCCGTCGATCGAGTCATCGCCTCCAAGTCCATGCGGAGGGAAGAGCTGGCGCGCGCACACGCGTTGCGCGCCGACCTATTCGCGGTCTTGGCTTTGTTCGATGAGCGGAAGATCCCGAGCCCGCCCGAGGAGGATCTGGAGGCCGCCATTCGTCTCGAGCCCAACGATCCCACGACCCGCTTCTTCTTTGCCCACCGCGTGGCGCCCCGAAACGCAAGTCTCGCGCGCGAACAACTCGAGGCGGCACTCGTCGCTGACCCCACCAACGCGCCCGCCCTCTTCCGGCTCGCTCAAATGGCACGTCAGGCCGGACGCCTCGTCGAAGCCAAGACGCGCCTCGATCAGGCCATCGCCGCCGACCCGCACCTGACCCCAGCGCGCATTGAACGGGCGCGACTCGCCTTCGACGACAGCTTCGCACCTATACTTGGACTCTTCGACCTCCAGTCGTACGCGACCAAGATCGAAAGCTCGGCCAGCGTCGAGGCGGAGCTTGGACGTATGTGGCTCGCGATGAACGACGCGCGCAAGGCTCGCGAACACGCGACGCGCGCCATCGAACTCGATCGCACGCAAAATGCCGCCCGCTACGTCGCAGTACGCCTCGCGCTCGACGCGGGCGATACCGACCTTGCGCTCAAGCTCGAGGATGACGCGGTCAAGACTCAACCTTGGGTTCTTCCGCTTCGCGTCGCCAAGGCGCGCCTCCTCGCAGGCATCGAAGGACGCGCCGGAGAGGCGCTCGATGTACTGAGGGAAGCCGCGCGTCTCTTCCCCGACGCGCCGATCGTCGCGACCCGCATGGCCGAGCAGCTCCTCTGGGACGGAGAACAGAACCAAGCCCTCGCCGAGCTCGATCGCGCGCTCGACATCGATCCGCAGCAGCTCGCGGTACGCCGGAGACGCGCGGCGCTCTCGGGCGACGATCTCGAACTCGAGCATACCTATGGCGCCAACGCGAGAGCGTTCGCAACCTTGCCGGTAGAGGCCGACGAAGGCACCTACGGTGCTGCCTTCCTCACGGAACGGGTCGCAGTTCGAGTCTTCGAGAACAAGAAGACGACCAAGTTTCACCAGTACGTCTTGAGAATGCAGAACGATCGGATGAAGGACGCCTTGCGCATCCAGCGAATCGCCTATTCACCGAGCCGCGAAACCCTCGAGGTCCTGAGTGCCGAGCGCATTCGACCCAGCGGCGAGGTCATCCAGGCCAGCCGCACGCAGGATCGAGCCCCGAAGGGCAAAGTGTCTGGAATGTACCTCGATCAACGTGTCCGCACCGTCGTGTTCGACGATCTCGCACGCGGCGACATCATCCATATTCGCTATCGGATCGATTCGACGGGCGAGAACATCTTTGGCGGCTTCTTTGGGGACGTCTTCATGGCGCAGTCGACGCTGCCCAAGCGCGACGTCCACTACACAATCCTCGCCCCGTCGACGCTGTCGCTCTACGTATCGTCCAACCGTCCTATCCCGCCGCCCGCACGCAAGGCTCTCGATGGCGTCGCAACACGCGCCTGGACCTTTGACCGCCTCGAAGGGCTCGAGCTCGAGCCCTTCGCACCCCCGTACCCAGAGCTTGGCCTCTTGCTCAGCGTTTCGACCTACGCAAGCTGGGACGAACTCGGTCAGTGGTACGCGCGCCTCTTCCGCGAACAGCTCGAGCTCGGCGACGACGCCCGGCGGGCCGCCCGTGAGGCGGTCGAGCGCGCGAACGCCAAATCCGAAGCCGAGAAGGTCGCCGCCGTCTACGACTATGTCGTCAAGAACACGCGCTATGTCGGCATCGAGCTCGGCATTCACGGCTGGAAGCCGTTCAAAGCGGCCGAAGTCTTCCGGCGGCGCTACGGAGATTGCAAAGACAAAGCCACGCTCTTGGCGGCGATGCTCGAAAGCGTAGGCGTCGAAGCAACGATCGCCCTCGTGCGCACGGCGGATCGCGGCAAAGTGCCCGCCGACAACGCCACCATGTGGGCCTTCAATCACGCGATCACGTATCTGCCCAAACAAGATATGTTCTTGGATGCAACCGCCGAGTACTCCGGCTCGAACGAGCTGCCCACGATGGACCAAGGAGCCATGGCCCTCGTCGTGTTTCCGGACGGCCGTACTCGCCTTCTCGAGATCCCCGTCGCCACCGCCGAGTCGAACTTGAACAGCTCGAAATACCTCGCCACGCTGTCCCAAGGGGGTGCCCTCGAGCTGCTCGGGACCGAGACGTTCGTCGGAGTGCGCGCCGCATCGCTCCGGCAGGAGTTCGAGGAGGTCGAAAATCACAAGGTCAACCTCGAACGCGATCTCAACACGATGTTTCCCGGTATTCGCGTGGAGGAGGTTCGATTCTCCTCTCTTCAGGCACTCGAAGCGCCGGTCGAATACCGCTATCGCGCGTCACTCGACCGGTATGCCTCGGTCGAGGACCGCCAGATGGTCATTCCGGTCGCTCTGTTTCAACACAACGTCGCGAGCGCTCAAGCCCAGCTCGCGCGCCGCAAGCTCGACCTCTTCGTCACGAACCCATGGTCGACACGCAACGTCGTCCGCTACCGACTCCCGGAGGGTGCGCAGATCGTCACGCTCCCCGAGAGCCTTGCCATCGAGACACCGCACATTGCGCTCCGACAGGAAATCCGGCCGGTCGAGGGCGGTTTCGAGACAGATGATACCGTAACCATGCGCTCACGCCGCGTGCCGGCGGCCGACTACCCGGCTTTTCGGAAAGCTTGCCTCGCGATCGACCGCGCGCTTGCGCGCCGCGTCGTGATCCAATGGTGAAGACCGTGAACACAACCTCGCCGCTTTGCGTCCTCCCGAACGACACGCTCACCCGCAAGCCCCGCGGCCCGCGCGAGGTCGGTCGCCGCGTGCACCGCCCGATCAAGAAGGGTGGCCGCCGCCTCACGGCTCTCGCGTTCGCCGGCGCATGCCTGACTACCGCACTGACCGGGTGCGGCGGGCCCCTTCGCGGAATCGACGGCCTCATCCTGCTGCCCAAGATCCGCCCACCCGCGGAAGCGGTCGAAGACGCAAAGGTCATCGAGGACGCGGCCTTCGCCAGCGAAGTCGCCTGGCTCGAAGGCAACGACCGCGCACTCGCCCGGCGTCGACTGGATCGAGGTCTCGAAGCGAACCCGCTAAAGCGCGATCTGCTGCTTCGCCGAGCACTTCTCAGCCTAGAAGAGCTGCGCGACCAAGACGCCCTCGAGGATCTCCTCGCGATCATCGCCTCCGCGCCCGACGCCCCGAGCGCCGATGTCGCGCTCACTTTGCTTCACGACGAGCTCTCGCGATTTCTGACTTGGCGGTCGCGCATTCGAACATGTCTTTCCGAGGATGGCTTCTTTGCCGTGACGAAGCGCCCGTCGCGCGTCACATTGGCGACCGCGATCATGGCGCGCGTCGAGGCGCTCGATCGAAACGACGCCGCGCATTCCGCGCACCTGGAGCGGGGCGGGTGGTTGCGCAGCTTCGAGGTCACCGGACCACTCACGCCTCCGTTGTCGCCCCTCTTGGGACTTGCGGAGGAGGTCGCACAGTCGCGTGCGGCCGACCCAACGCCCCTCGCCCAACCGAGCGCGTTTGCGTTTCCGCTCCCGGTCCGGCGGATTCAGGCCTACGCCCAAGACCTTTACCTCACAGCCGGCGATCAGCCCGGCACCTACGCCCTTCGAACATACTTCCGGATCGACGGCGCCGGGGGATCGGCCGCATCGCGGACTGCGATCGTGATCGAAGCGCACATCCCAACGCGAGGCACGGTGTACCTGGACGGACAGATGATCGCCACCCGGAAGCATGCAGTTCGCCGCGGTGAAGGGCGCCACGAGGCGTGGGTCGAGCTGGAGCCCGGTTGGCACCAACTTTCGCTTGCGCTCGTCGCGAACAACCAAACGACGCCCTCGATCTCGGTCCTCTCGGCCGACGGCCGTCCAGTCGTCGCAGAAGTCTCGATCACCCAGCCCACCGCCGTGGAGCCGGCCGCGCCAGGCTTCGTGCACAGGGAGAAGGCGTACGACCTCGACGGCCGTGCAAAAGAGATCCTGAACCCGCTCCTCGATGCGCCCTCGCGCGCCTACTTCGGGCGCATTCTGGCCGCGCGGCTTGCCATGACCACGTGGAACGACGCCTTCGAGCAGGCTCGGCGCTACATGCCTTCGCTCTTGGCCGACGCCAGTTCTTCGGCGCTCCTCCTCGTCAGCCAAAGTCGACTTCTGAAAGCGCTTGGGCTCCCGAATGGCCTCGTCCAAGCGCGCCTCCAGGCCGCCATCGCGCTCGATCCCGACAATCCGGCCGCATTGGTGGAAGAGGCCCAGTTCCTCGCCGACGACGCGCCCGACGAGGCACTGAAGCTCGCCCGAAAGGTCGGCGCAGATACGCAGTCCGCGGCGCCCCTCGAGATCATGTTTCGCATCTTCCGCCAGCGCGGATGGGAGACCGAAGCCGACGCCGCACTCAAGGACGCACTCTCGATTCAGCCCACGGCGGCGCTGGTCGAAGACGCGGCGCAGTTCTACCGTGCCCTCGACCGCTACGCCGAGATGCATCGGGTACAGGGCATGGCTCTGCGCTTGGCAGAACCGGGGCCGGCGCAACAAGCGGCACGTGCTGCCTTCGCGCGCGGCGACCTCGAAGCGGCGGACCAGGCACTCGAAGCCGCCGTTCGCACCGACCCCTTCCCCGCGGACCGCATCTCCGACCGGGCCTCCCTCGCGCTGACTCGGGGGCAGACCGAAGAAGCCATCGCACGCGCCCACGAGGCGCTCTCGTTGGATCCGCTCCACCGTGGTGCGCTCTCCGTAGCGGCCACGAGTGCAAGCAAAGAAATCGAGGCCGATGCGAGCGCAAGAGCGAACGCAAACGCGAACGCGAACGCAGGCGGAGACGCAGACGGAAGCGGAAGCGGAAGCGGAAGCGGAGGCGGAGGCGGAGGCGGAGCTTCAGCCCAAGACGGAGGCAAAAACCAAGACGCACGATCGCGCGCCGACCCGTATTTCGAGCGGCTGCGTGCGTTGGGGTCGTCCGTCAAGCTCGAGACCTTCATCGCCGCGCTCGAAGGTCGCACTCCGGGCTGTCCGGCGCCCGGTACAGCTTTCAGCGAGAAGCTTGCCTTCGATCCGTGGCTTTTCATTCGGCCCACGAGAGGCTCTCTCTTCCCTCGCGGCCTCGACCCACTCGATCGATGGTCACGCCATAAGAGCGTGGAGATCCTCGATCGGGTGGTCGATTGGGTCCAGCCGACCGGGCGCGCGCTGTCGATGCGACATCAAATCACCCGTCTTCAGAGCAAGGACGCCGCCGATCGCCTTGGGGAACTCGGCCTCGGGGGAGAAGATCTGCCGCTCCTCATGCGCACCCTCAAGCCGAACGGACGCACGCTCGAAGTCGACCGCCATGACGGAAAGAGCGACCTGTCCTTCTCGGCCTTGGGGCCCGGCGACGCGGTGGAACGGCAATACGTGACGATGGACGAGGCATCCTCCATCTTGGGCGGATATCGCCGCACCTTCGCCTTCCAGTCGACTTCTCCGATCATTCGTTCCGAGCTTGCCGTCGTGATTCCGAAGGCGCTCGTCAAGACGCTCTGGTTCCATGGATACAACGGTGCCCCCGCGCCAGAGGTTCTCGAGGAAGGCGAGAACGTCGTCTACCTGTGGCGCGCCGAGGAAGTGCCTGCGCTCGAGGCCGAACGGTTCGCGACGCCTTTCGACGAGTTCCTGCCATTCGTGGTCGTCACGGTCGGTCTGAGCCCAGACGACGCGCTCCGGGCCAACCGTCTTCGATCACCGCCGCTCGATCCTCCGACCTGGACGGTTCGGGCGGAGGCGCGATCCATCACCCAGCAGGAGGAGACGCCCACCGACAAGGCCGAAGCCCTGTTCCGGTGGATCATTCACGAGATCGGTGAAGGGGTCGAGCGGGACCCGGATGCGATTCTACTGACCAAGCGAGGCTTTAGAACTGGGCTGTTTCTCAGCATGCTCGACGCCTTGGGTATCGAGGCGTCGCTGATCCTCGCCGAGCCCGTCGCGCCATCCATGACCGGGCCGATGTATCCGGCGCCGGATCGATTCTTCATCCCGTGGGTACGCATCGAGGGTGACGCACGCGAGGCGCGCAACGAGGCGACGGCGCAGTCAGGAGTCCAACCCATCTATGTGAACCTAGACAACGGCCCGCCTTGGTTTGGCGGGGCGCCTCCCGACATGGAAGGTGCAGGATACCTCGTTGCCGGCGACGACAAGACAGACGCCAGCGTTCGCGTCCTGAGCCCCGCGGATATCCAGGCCGATGATCTCGTGTCCGAAGTCGAACTCACGGTCGATACGGAAGGCACAGCCGTCGGAAGGATCGCGCTGGTGATCCCCCCAGCCCAGGCGAGCGAGGTACGCCGATACTTGCAGCAAGCCCGCAATTCCGAAATCGACCGCTTCGTGCAAGGCTGGGTATCGACCCTGTTCGCCGGCGCGCGCACGCTTTCGTGGTCGACCGAAGATCGCGACGACATCCTGCTCCCGCTCAAACTCAAGGCAAGAGTTCAAGTCGAACACTTCATGCTGAAAGACGCCGGGTACCTCGTCGCCGAGCAATTCTTCGATACACCAATCGCCTTGTCGAGCCTCGGTTTGCCGATGCTCAAGACTTACCTCCAGACGTCTGAGCGGAAGACGCCGCTCCTCCTACGAAGCGCACGCGAAACGATGAGCGTCAGTATAAGACTCCCCCGCAGCGTGGGCATCCCGGTCGAGACGCCGAAGTCACTGTCCGTCGATAGCACCTACGGTGAGTTCCGACAGACCTTCGCTTGGGATCCAGAGGACAAGGTCGGACACATGGAGCGAACGTATCGCGTGGATCCGCAAAGGATCTCCGTCGAAGCCTTCCCGACATTCCGGAATGCCGCGCAAGATCTCACGCAGAACATGCAGAGCCGGTTCATCGTGCCTATCGACCTAGCGACGACACATCTGAGCGAAACCACCGCGCCTCATTCAGGTCGACCGAGGAGCTAGAGCCAGCTGGATCAGTGATCTCTGGCGGATACCTGTCATTCCCCACTTTGGTCGCCGTGAACGCGAAGAGTGCGCGCGCCAAATTCGCGGAGTCGATCGAGGATTTGATCGGCGGTCTTCGTCCATTGGAATGGCTTCTCAGAGACAGCTGACTAGTATTCGTAGCCGAGGTGGGTCTTGAGAAAACGGGTGTCGTGGTCTCCCCGTCGAAAGACCGGATGATCGAGAACCGGTTGGAAGATGGACAAGTTCGTCTTCACGCCTTCGATGACGGTCTCCGCGAGCGCACGTTTGAGGCGCTCGATCGCTTCGTCTCGCGTGGGGCCCCACGCCACAACCTTCGCGAGCAGCGAGTCGTAGTGCGGCGGCACTAGGCTTTGAGAGACGATCCCAGTATCGATACGCAGATCCGAGGTTGAATCGGGAAAAACGACGCGGCTCAGGACCCCCGGCGAAGGAAAGAACTTCCGTTCTGGGTTCTCGGCGCAAATGCGTGCCTCAATGGCGCAGCCATTGATTCGCTGGACATCGATCAAGTCGGAGAGACGTTCGCCCGCCGCGATCCCGAGCTGAAGTGCTACGATATCTCGGCCCGTGACCATCTCGGTGACCGGATGCTCGACCTGAATCCGCGAGTTCACTTCGAGGAAGTAGAACGCGCCGCGGGCATCACCGCCCCCAGCGTAGATCATTTCGACCGTGCCAGCATTCGTGTATTCCGCTCGTTGCATGAGCCTCACAGCCGCCGCCATCATGGCTCGGCGCGTCGACGGTTGCAGTCGAGGGGATGGCGTCTCCTCGACCACTTTCTGATGTCGCCGCTGGATGGTGCAATCACGCTCGCCAAGCGCCATCACATGGCCATAGTGGTCAGCGACGATCTGCACTTCAACGTGGGCTGGCGCATCGATCAGCTTTTCGAGATAGATGACGTCGCTCCCGAAGAACGTAGCGCCGCGTTTCTTGGCTTCAGCAACGCCACGCTCGAGCGCCTTGGCGTCGGCGGCGACGGCCATGCCAATGCCCCCGCCTCCCGCCGCTGCTTTGACGAGCACGGGATATCCGAGACGCTCAGCTTCGCGCTCTGCCACGCCAAAATCCGTAAGCGCAGTCGTCCCTGGCACCACGGGCACGCCGGCCTCGACGGCCAAGCAACGCGCATCGAGCTTGCCCCCGACGCGACCGATCGCTTCGGCTTTCGGGCCGATGAACGTGAGCCCCGCCTCTGCGACACGTCGGGCAAACGTCGCGTTTTCAGCCAAGAAACCATATCCCGGATGGATGGCATCCGCGCCGGTGCGGCGCGCGACATCGAGAATCTTTTCTTGATGAAGATAGCTTTCGGAGGGTGGCGCGGCCCCGATCACGAAGTGCGCATCGGCTTCGGACGTAAAAGGCAACCCAGCATCGACGTCGGAAGATATTGCGACGGTCTCGATCCCGAGCTCACGGGCGGTGCGGATGATGCGCCGCGCGATCTCGCCTCGATTCGCGATCAGAAGTCTCTTGAAGTACATAGCGATTCAGCGCCCCCTGAAGATTGGATCTCGCCGCTCAAAGAAGGCACGGATGCCTTCCTCGGCATCGTCGAGCTGCGCATTGATGCTGATGAGACCTTGAAGATAGCTGAACGCCCCTTCGAGCGACATGCCTTCCTGGTCCACCAACGCACGACGCCCAAGACGGAGAACGGCTGGTGAGTAGCCGGCCAGCTTGTTCGCCCAGCTGTAGACGATCGCCTCGAACTCTGCGTCGGGAACGGCGCGATTGAGGATACCCAAGGCCGCGGCCTCGTCCGTCGAAACAGTCTCGCCAAGCAGCATGAGCTCCGTGGCCGCGCGATGTCCGATACGCCGGAGGATGAGGGCTGAGATCATGAAAGGAAAGAGGCCCCGCTTGATCTCCGGCGTTCCGATCTTGAAACCCTTCCGACCAACGGCGAGATCACAGGCCAGCATCAGCCCAACCGCGCCGGCCAAGCAGTGCCCATTGACCGCCGCAATCGTCACCTTCGAGTGCCGGAGAAGCTTCAAAAACACCTCCGAGAACCGTCCGCGCGCCTCATGGGTCTTTAAGAACGAATCCTGCTTCCCCATCCCTGACAAATCGGCTCCAGCCGAGAAGGCTTTGTCGCCAGCCCCTCGCAGCACGATGACGCAGGCATCCTCGGCCTGATCGGCCTGATCGAGCGCATCGGAGAGCTCCAACAGCATGACCTCGGACATGGCATTGCGCTTCTCGGGTCGATTCAGCGTGATGTGAATCACCCTTTCTTTCCGATCATAGAGGATTGTCTCGTATTCTGGGATCACGCTCATCTCGGTTCGTCTCGGGCCCAGGCTCTCGTGCCTCAGCTCTCAGCTCTCAGCTCTCGGCTCTCGGCTCTCGGCTCTCGGCTCTCGGCTCTCAGTATGCACTTCGATACCCACGAACCCCGGCCCACGACAACACTGCACCCGGCGCCGCTCCCTTCCCAGCGGCGCACGAACACTGAAACACTAGTTATTACAAGGCCTTACAATTTTTCTATTTTTTTGCGCAACCGTTCGGTGCTCGAACCGATAACCGGAGTGTCAAGAGGAGCGACAAGCGATGAGCGGAACGAGCGTAACAACTTCCAGCCAAACAGCCCCCTCCACGGTGCTTGAGAGCTGCTTCGCCAACGGCGACCATGACGGCTACCGAAGCATCTTCCGGACAGAAGGTATCCTGAGCGACGACTACCGACGATCCGCTCGGTACATGCAAGAGCACGACGCTCGCATCGCGGAGCTTCAGCACAAGTCCCGCGCCATGAAGATCGATTCATGGAAGGCCCGTGACCTCGATCAGGTCAAGCTGAAGAACGCAGGGCTGGACGGATCCAAGCAGCGATGCGCCGTCACCACGAGCCAGACCCCGGCAAGTCAGCTCAACTTCCGCATCCTCGGCGCGCGCCTCTCGTAGTACCGAGTACCGACTGCCGAGCGCTGAGTGTCGAGTGTCGAGTGTCGAGTGTCGAGCGCCGAGCGAGTGCCGAGCGAATGCCGAGTCTTCCGGGCGTCGCGTCGCGTGGCTGGTCCCAACGCGGATGCGCCCCGAGGAGAGTCAGCTTGGATAGAGCAAATAGGGCCGGCGGACCTCGAGCCAGAGCGCTTCGTCCGCCGCGAGGATGTTTTCGAGCGCTGAAGCCTCCTGTGTCCCATCGACCCACCCGCGCAGTTCGTCGCTTCCGCTGATGAGGTCAACCGCCAGCCGATCGCGCTCATACTCGTATTCGAAGACCCGCCACAGTTGTTCGCTCGGATGGAGCACGCGGACCGCTCTCAAGAAGAGGCTTACCAGCCGAAACGGCTTGAACCGATTGTGGCGATAGTCGCCTTGATCCACGTGAATCTGAAGGCCTCGACACAGGGCACCGCGGTGCTTGTGAAACGTCGGCTCAAAGTAGCAAGGCCGAAGAAGGCAGCCCTCCATCCACTCCGGCGCGATCGACGCCATGACGTCGAGGAGAGCCCGCGGCTCCAGATGCGGCGCGCCCATGAGCTCGAGCGGTCGCGTGGTGCCCCGTCCCTCCGAGAGTACGGTGGCCTCCCCAAGGACCGTGCCCGCATAGCATCGCGCCATCGAGAGATTCGGTGCGTTGGGACTCGGATTCACCCACGACAACTCGCCCAGTGGCCAGCCGTAGCCCGGCGCAAGCGTCGGATCGTAGCCGTCCATCGCAACGATCTCGAGGTCGACGTCGAGCGCTCGCGCTCTCTTGAACCAGAGGGCAAGTTCGCCGAGCGTGAGACCATGCCGAATCGGTGTCGGCGCATGGCCCACGAAGCTCGTCCAGCCAGGCTGGAGAATGCGCCCCTCGACCGGTCGACCGGCCGGATTCGGGCGGTCGAGGATCCACACCGACTTCCCGTGCTTCGCGCAGTCCTCGAGCACATAGAACATCGTGGTCAGGAAGGTGTAGATGCGACAGCCGAGATCCTGGAGATCGACGAGCAGGACATCGAACGTGTCGAGCATCTCGGCCGTCAGCCGACGCGTCTGGCCGTAGAGGCTGAACACGGGAATCCCGTGCACCGAGTCAACATCGTCCGCCGACTCGATCATGTTGTCTTGCACATCTCCGCGCATCCCGTGCTGCGGTCCAAACGCAGCCGTCAGCCGAAGACCGGTCGTCGAAGCCAATGCGTCGAGCGTGTGCACAAAGCTTCGATTGACGGAAGCTGGATGCCCCAAGACACCCAGTCGTCGCCCAGAGAGCGCCGCCGTCCACTTCGACTCTTCGAGGAGTCGATCGATCCCGAGTCTCATCTCGATTCGCTTCTACCGACTCGCGCCGTCCTGCGCCAGTCCGACCCGGCCCGAGACCGCAGGCTTTGAGCCTAACGTGGGCCGAGATCGCGGCCTTGAGCCTAAGGTGGGCCGAGATCGCGGCCTTGAGCCTAAGGAGTCTTTGAGCTCACCCGACCAAGCTGTGCAAGGTCGAGCACGAAGTTATAAGAGAGGCCTTGGTCGACGGCATAACGCGTGGTTATGGCGGCCCCCCAGCACGCGCAGGGCGATGTCCAGCCCAGGGTCCCATACGCGGCACGAACGAGTGAGGCTCGACCATAGACTTCCTCTTGGGTCCGCATCTCCCCCAGCGCAAGAACCGCCGCACCCGACAACACGACCGGTTTGAGCAACTTCACGTCCGCCGAGAGCGACAGCCCTCGAAATGCGCTCCACGGGAGTTGGTCGACGCGCTCCGTCGGTGTCAGTGCCCGATAGTCCGCCAACGACCGATAGGCCTCACGGGGGATCGTGTCCGACGCCATGAGTTCCTCGGGCGCAATGAACGTCGTCTCGGGTAGACGCGCTGCGAAAAAACCGGCCGACATGGCAAACCGGTCTCCCCCTTTGGCGCGCGTGATGCTGAAACCGCCTGCGGCCTCGCTGATCCGAACGCGCCGGTCATGCACGCCGAACGCAGCATCCCCATTTACGGCAATGCGAATCGGCCAGGCCTCCCCGAACGATTCGACGTCAAACGAGACGACCAGGTCCGACGTTCGGTTCGCCGTCGAAACCTCATTGATGTTCCGCCCGAGCGACAGTTCGACACCGCCCAGCCGTCGCCCATCGACGCCATCCCAAAGCTCCGAGATCAGCCGCGCCCGAAGCTGATGGGCGGCCTGAAGGAGATCGACCTCGTCGCCCGTCGAGAAAGAACTCAGATCAGCACCCGAGGTCCAGACACGCGGAATCAGGCGATGCTCGACCGAGGGCGTGACCGTATGCAGCAAACGCCCGTGTTCGAACGGCCGACTGAGCTCCGTGGCCAAACGAAGACCGGCGACGACGCCAAGTCGTGAGGCCGAAACGCTGGCGCCCGCGACACGCCCCTGCCAAGCCGTTAGACGCAACGCGAGGCTGGGTTCGAGCGTGGCCCACCCATCAAGATCGAGCGGCATCACAAACTGCGGGCGCATGTCGGCGCGAAGAAACCGCGCGACCTCGGGACGCGGGGCGGTGAACGCCTGAACACTGGCCCGCGCCCCCCCGAGGAGCGGTGCCGTCCGCCACCCGAGCGGCGCCAGCGCGCCATCGATTCGAAGGTCGAATAGGCGATAGCGGATCTCGCCCGCACCCTCGGGCGCATCCGAGAAGATCTTCACTTCACGCGGCGTCGTAGGGCCGCCCTCCACCCGCGGGTAGCTGCTCCCCCGCAGGTCCTCCAGAAGCTGCGCACCCACCGCGACATGCACAAACGGCCCGAAATCACGGTGAAGAGTGACGCGAGACCGGGCCGTCTCGGTCTGGCGCTCAAGAAAGCCGTCGGAGAACTCCGACAGGTACGCGGGATCGCCGAGCAGCGTGAGATCAGCCACCAACGCGCCATCCTCCATCGTCGTGACGTGACGTCCGCCCACCGCGAAGCGCGCGAGAGGCGTGTCGCGGCTCTTCACGAAGCGGATGCTCCCTGGGTCGCCTGGCCTCACCGCCGCACGTTCGCCGTAGTCGAGCACCAGCTTCGCATCCACCTGCCCCTTCGTCGTCGACGACGGCGCCCAGCGCGCCTGGATCGCACCGGCCGGCCCGCGCCATGACATGTACGTCGGCTCGAAGGTTGCGTCGTAGGACTCGCCGAGCGTCAAGAAGAAGGGCTGCATGATCGTGTAGCCTGCCGACTCCGAGAAGGAGAAATGCGGCGGCAAGAAACCTGTGCGACGCGCACCTAAGGGCAGGTAGAAGACAGGCAAGGCCAAGATCGGAACCTGAAGTCTCGCAGCCGTCGCCGTCGCCGTCGCCGTCGCGCTCGCGGACATCGCCTTCACATTCGTTGACTTCGCCTTCACATTCGTTGACTTCGCCTTTACATTCGTTGACTTCGCCTTCGCGTTCGCTGACTTCGCCTTCGCGTTCGCTGACATCGCCTTCGCGTTCGCTGACATCGTCGTCACGTTCGCTGACTTCGCCGTCACGTTCGTTGACGTCGCGGCCCGCCGCCGCCGTCTTCTCGACATCGGTCGCGAAGCGGGCAGCTTGAATCGCGGTGGCGCACGAAGAACCGAGGATGTCTCGGGACCAACCCCATCGATCGGCAGGCTGATGAAGAACCGAGGAAAGAAGAGCCACGCGCCCGAATCAAGGTCGACCGAGGCCCGAGATGCTTCGATATGCCATGAAGGCGGGCTCCCTTGGCCGCAATCACACAGAGTCACCGAAGCGTCTTCGAGCGTGAGCTTCCGCCTATCAATGCGCTCAACCCGGGCCGCCCCGACAATCAGCGCATCACCGCCGCTTGTGAGCAACGCGCGCCCCGACGCAACGTCTTTGACTCCGCCGACGCGTCGCTTCTTGATCCGCAGCGCGACCCGCTCAAACGAGGCGGCCCCATCCGGAAAGGTGATCTCGACGCGCCGGCAACGCATCACCGACGTCCCGTCGACGACCGTGACCCCGCCCTCCGCGATCCCGAGCTGCGCTTCATGGTCGAAGTCAATGCGATCGGCAAACACGGTCATCGTTCCCCGACGCAAGATGACGTCCCCGCGGGCAGTGAACTTCGACTTCTTCGGATAACCATCAAACCGATCCGCCTCAACTGAGAAGCTCTGATTCCCGAGATCGGGGTAGCCCGAAGAACCCGACGTCGATGAGGCCGAGGTCGAACTCGAACTCGAACTCGAGGCAGAGATAGAGTGGGAGGTCGAGGTCGAGGTCGAGGTCGAGGTCGAGGTTGAGGTCGAGGTTGAGGTTGAGGTTGAGGTTGAGCTCGAGGCCGGAACCGGGGAGGTCTTCGCCGCGACAGCCTCCGTCGGCGCGAAGGCCGCCCATCCGATCAAAAGCCCCAGCAGTGCAGGCTGACGACCCCCAAGCACGCGCCCAATGATCGCCTGGCGTGCTTCGCGCAGCGCAACCCGCGTTGCGACGATCGGCCTCGAAGCGCACCGGTACGCGCAACGGCGGAGACAAGCACGGTTGGCCAGCAAGACGCGTCGTACGTACTACGACGATTGCAAGCCCGAAAGCTCAAACCCACGCCCACGTGGAACCATCGACGTGAAACCATCGACGCGCGAGCATCAGCGTTCGCGGGTGAAATCGATCGCGAGCGTCGTGCCGATCCATTTCAGCTTCCAGTCCGCCGTTTCGCGGAGCTGGATGACGATGCGCGTGTCGTCCTCGCCCGGGATGGCCTGGATCCGTTTCACGGGGCTGTCAAAATACGTCGTGTCGAGGGGCCGGGTGTTGTTCTTGACGTTAACGCGGGTCGAGAGGAGCTCCACCACAAGTCGTCCATCCACCGGCCCTTCGGTTCGATGGCGCGGGCGCTCGTCAAAGCGCGCGAAGACGCGCGAAACGCCACCCATCTGCTGAAATCCAATGTATGTGAGCAAACGAGGCGTCGTCGAGCGGGGTGGAGCCTGCACCGCAGCCTCCGCCGACGCCTTCGCCGGAGCCTGCGGAACGAAGGCGGCCAAGGTCTTCCGCCCGCCCGAGCTTCCTGCCGGAACTCGGACGGTGGCAGGCTCCTCGGCGGCGGGCCTGACCTTCACCGTCGTCGCCACGACGGGCGCAGGCCGTCCCACCGGAGCGACGTCCGACCGCGCGACGACGACCGCCTTCACCGGCTCGGGCTTCGCCACCACCAACGCCGGCTCAACCGCCTTCACCGGCTCGGGCTTCGCCACCACCAACGCCGGCTCAACCGCCTTCACCGGCTCGGGCTTCGCCACCACCAACGCCGGCTCAACCGCCTTCACTGGCTCAGGCTTCGCCACCACCAACGGCTTCCGAGCCGCCTTCACCGGCTCAGGCTTCGCCACCACCAACGCCGGCTCAACCGCCTTCACTGGCTCAGGCTTCGCCACCACCAACGGCTTCCGAGCCGCCTTCACCGGCTCAGGCTTCGCCACCACCAACGCCGGCTCAACCGCCTTCACTGGCTCAGGCTTCGCCACCACCAACGGCTTCCGAGCCACCTTCACCGGCTCAGGCTTCGCCACCACCAACGCCGGCTCAACCGCCTTCACTGGCTCAGGCTTCGCCACCACCAACGGCTTCCGAGCCGCCTTCACCGGCTCAGGCTTCGCCACCACCAACGCCGGCTCAACCGCCTTCACCGGCTCAGGCTTCGCCACCACCAACGCCGGCTCAACCGCCTTCACCGGCTCAGGCTTCGCCACCACCAGCGCCGGCTCAGCCGCCTTCACCGGCTCAGGCTTCGCCGCCACCAACGCCGGCTCAACAGCCTTCACCGGCTCAGGCTTCGCCACCACCAACGCCGGCTCAACCGCCTTCACGGGCTCAGGCTTCGCCACCACCAACGCCGGCTCAACAGCCTTCACTGGCTCAGGCTTCGCCGCCACCAACGCCGGCTGAACCGCCTTCACTGGCTCAGGCTTCGCCGCCACCAACGCCGGCTCAGCCGCCTTCACCGGCTCAGGCTTCGCCGCCACCAACGCCGGCTCAGCCGCATTCACCGGCTCAGGCTTCGCCGCCACCAACGCCGGCTCAGCCGCCTTCACCGGCTCAGGCGGCGGCTTCTTGACTGGCGACGGGCGTGCGGGGCGCATGAAAGCGGCAGGCAGTGACGGCGGAACGGGCGTCGGCGCAACCTCGACCGGTGGTGGGAGCGGTCGCTCCGGCAATCGGGGCACAGCACGCGGGATCCTCGCTTCCGGCTCGGTGAGCGGCCCCCTCGGGTCCACCATGGCGAGCACCGGGGCCGGGGAACGGGTCGAGCGGTCCCCGCCCGCAAGCGCTTTAGAGACCGGCGACGGTGCGCGCTCCACGACCGTTCCCGAGGGCACGTCGAAACGAATTCGCACCTCAGAACCACGCGCGATGACATGGTAGGGCGTTTCTTGGGTCAGCTCGATGACCACTCGACTCACGGTTTCCGCCTCGGAGTCGAGCTGCCCAGCCGTGATTCGTCGGATGGGCCCCCGTATGAAGGCCATCGGCTCGACGGTGTCAGCGACGCGGCTCCCCGCCCAATCGATCACCACCCGCGAAGGGTTCGTCATCGCAAACGACGAGAAATCGGCGGCTCGACTCCCGATCAGTGAGACGACGATGGTCTTTTGTTTCGTAGCGACTCGAAGTGCCCTCAGCGTAGAAACAGCCTCTTCTCGCGCTCCGGCCGCCCAAGCGTCTCGACCGACGAGCGAGCCGGGCCGTGTCAAAGCACCGACGACGAAGAGCACCGCGAAACCCCACCGGATGGAGCGCATAGGGTACGGTAGCATTCGCAAAAAACAGCCTGCAAGTCAGGGGCACACACCTGGAGCGTAAATCGCAAAGAGATCGCAAAGAGATCGCGTATTGACCGCGCATTGACCACGCATTGACCACGCATTGACCACGTATCGACCGCGTATTGACCGCGGATGGATTGCAAATCGGGGCGATTCAGGTGCGAAGAAGAGCCCGGAGCGCCCCAACCAGATAGAGAGACCCCGCCGCGACGACCCACCCCTGGTCAGCGAAGGCGGATTCGGACGCCGCGGATAGGGCCTGCTTCAGGTCCCCACCCAGCTCGATGCGATCTCGAAAACCTGGCTCGGCGAGCGCCAAGACTTCACTCGGATCTGCGCATCGCGCGGTGCCAATCGACACGACCGTAAAACGAGCCGCCAGCGGAAGAAGATGCGCCAACATGCCCGCGATGTCCTTGTCCCGCATAACGGCAAAGACGAAATGGAGGGGTCCCGCGAACCGTGCTCGGTCCGCCCGCAAGGCGGCCGCCAACGCCTCGGCCCCCTGCGCATTGTGTGCGCCGTCGAGAAGGATAGGCGCGCGCCAGAGCCCCGTTGGCATGACGACCTCCATCCGCCCCGGCCACGACGCACGTCGAAGCCCCTCTCGAATCGCGTCGTCGCTTACCGCAGGGTCGATCAGAACCGCCGCCTGGGCGGCCAGCAACGCGTTTCGCTGCTGGTGCGGCCCGAGAAGCGACAGTCGGATCCCTTCCACGATCCGCTGCTCACGCCTCAGGGCGCGTGCGTCGCGCCGGACGCCCTCACGCTCAACCTGCCGGATACGCGCGCCCTGCCCGCCACTCGCGGCCTGCGTGACAACCCCGCCCTGCGTGACAACCCCGCCCTGCGTGACAACCCCGCCCTGCGTGACAACCTCGCCCGGCCCGGCGGTCCCAACGCTGAGTCGAAACCGGTATACGCCGGGCGCGGTCGTCTCGCAGGTCATCGCGGAGCCGATGCGGTGGACCTCCACGCCGAGCGCCTTCGCGCGACGATCGACGACATTCATCGCCGCTGGCGGCCCATCGGCACAGACGAGCGGGCGACCTGGACGCATGACTTCGCCCTCCTCGCGCGCGATCGCTTCGATCGTCGCGCCGAGATAATCCGTGTGCTCGAGTGAAAGATCGGTGAGCACCGCGACGTCTGCCGGAACGAGCCTGGTGGCATCGAGACGTGCCCCGAGCCCAGCTTCGATCACATCCAGCTCCGATCCACCTGCCGAAAGACAGACGAGCCCGGCGGCCGTCATCACCTCGAAGAATGTGAGGTCACTGAACTCAGGCGCAACCGCCTCGACCCGCTGAATCGCGGCCATCAAGTCGGCTCGGCTGACCGGCCGAGCGACGGCGTCCTCCACGATCTGGACACGTTCGGTCAAAGAAACGAGGTGAGGCGAAGTGTAGAGTCCCACGCGCTTCCGCCCGAAGGCGCCGAGAATCGACGAAAGGAAAGCGCACACCGACCCCTTCCCATTCGACCCGGCCACATGAACGACGGGGCGCCCGATCTCGGGGTGCCCGAGGTCAACCAAGGCTTGCGCGATTCGCCCGAGCCCAAGATGAGTTCCACTCCGCGAGAGGGCGTACAGACGGGCGATCAGCGCGGCATAGGCCTCGTCGGCGTCAGTGGGTACGTGGCCGGGACCATCGAGCACACCTGGCATCGCGGCTCCGCTTCGTGCGCTACCCAAGACCCATGCTTTGCTCAGGCGCGAGCATCGCAACGATCTGGGCCACGCGATCGCGCAGGTCGCGTCGATGCACGATCATGTCGATCACGCCATGCTCGAGCAAGTACTCCGAGCGTTGAAAGCCCTCCGGCAGCTTCTGCCGAATCGTCTGCTCGATGACGCGAGGACCGGCAAAGCCGACGAGCGCGCCCGGTTCGGCGATGATGATGTCCCCCAGGAGCGCGAAGCTTGCGGCGACCCCACCCGTGGTCGGATCCGTCAAGACGGACACGTACGGGCGACCGACTTCTCGAAAGCGCGCGATGGCGGCCGAGGTCTTGGCCATCTGCATGAGCGATACGATGCCCTCTTGCATGCGCGCCCCGCCGGAGGCGGAAAAGAGGATCACGGGCGAGGCGCGCCGAGATCCGAGCTCGAACGCACGTGTCACCTTCTCGCCGACGACGCTTCCCATCGAACCGCCAAGAAACTTGAACTCAAAGGCACCAGCCACGACCGGTGTCCCATGAAGGCGTCCTTCGGCCAGGATGAAGGCCTCATTCTCGCCCGCAGATTTCTCAGCCGCCTTGAGACGATCGACGTACTTTTTCTGGTCCTTGAAACCGAGCGGATCAGGCGCCGCGAGATCCCCCGCATGCTCGACCATACTGTCGACATCGAGAAAACGTCCCAGGCGAGCACGCGCCCCCATCCTGAAGTGACGGCCGCAGCTCGGACACGTTTCGAGCGCGATCGCGATCTCCTCGGCCAGCGCTGTCGTGCCGCACGCATCACAAAGACGCCAAACACCGCTCGGCACCGACACTTTGCCTTGGGCCTTGACCTTGGGCGCTTCCCGTCGCTTGAACCACGCCATGTAGCGACACCGAATGCTTCAGCCGACCACGCCCGTCAACCCCATCCGATTCCGACCCGAGCGACTCACTTCGTCGTGGCCTCGTAAACACCCGCCCAATCGGGTGGTGGCGGGGAAGCTTTGTACGCGGCACACCAGCCCAAATAGAGGCTCGAGGCTCGATCCTCCCGGTCGCCGGCCATGCCCCTGGCTGCTTCAAACGCAGCCGCGGCGTCATCCCAAGCCCGCGACCGGAAAAGCTCGATGCCCCGATGGAACATCTCGACCCAAGGCTTGAGGGCCGCGCTCGACGCCTGTGGCCCGAGAAGTTCATAGACCAACACCGGTTCGACGCGCCCCTTTACCCGAATCGCCCCCAATTGCCGGCACAGGTAGCGGTCATGGATGCGTTGGTGCGTCTCCTCGGAGATCAAGATGCCAACTCCGTAGAGTTTCGTTTGGCCCTCGAGCCGCGCGCCCAGGTTCACGCGATCGCCGAGGGCCGTGTACGAGAAATGCGCATCGGAGCCCATGTTTCCGATCGTCATCGGCCCCGTCGATAGACCGATCCCGATGTCGATCCGAGGTAGTCCGTCGCGCTCGAGATCCACGTTGAGACGCGCGACCGTCTCCTGCATCTCGAGCGAAGCCTGGCAGGCCAGCGCCGCGTGGTCAGGGTTCGGGATCGGCGCGCCCCAGAACGCCATCACCGCGTCGCCGATGTACTTGTCGAGTGTCCCTTGGTGGGCAAGGACGATGTCGGTCATCGGGGTCATGTAGCGATTGAGGAGGGCGCCGAGCTCTTCGGGAGAAAGCGACTCCGAGATCGTCGTGAAGCCACGGATATCGGAGAACAACACGGTCGCGTCATAGCGCCGTCCGCCCAGTCGCAAGTACTCTTGCGGATCGGAGAGAACCTGTTCGAGGACCGCCCGCGAAAGATACTGACCGAACGCGTGACGCGTCTTCCTTCGCTCGCGCTGCTCGCTGACGAAGCGCAAGAGCGCAGCCGCCAACGACGTCACGAAGACCTGCGCCACCGGAAACACAGCAAACACGACGATGCCGTTTCGGAAGAACACGAGTTGGTCGACGGCGACCCAGCCAACCGCGAGGATGATGGTCGACGCAACCAAGGCGAAGATGTTGGCGCGCGACATCACGAGGCCCGAAACCAAGCCGATCAGCAGAATGAGCAGCGCCTCGACCACGATGATGTACTGGGGCCGCTCGAGCTGACGCCCGTCCAGAAGGTTCTGCGCGAGCGTGGCATGGATGTATACACCCGGCACCGAGTCTTCGAGCGGTGTCACACGTTGATCGAAGGTGCCAAGGGCCGTCGGTGCGACGAAGATCGCGCGTCCCGCGATGTCTTCTCGCGTCACCTTCTTCTCCAATATGTCGACCACCGAGAATACAGGCATGGGTCCGCCATAAAATCGCCCGTACCAGTCGATGAGCGTCGAGGCCTGAACGCCGAGAGAGAAAAGGTTTGTCCCGAGGCGCAGACTTTCGGGTACGTGACCGGAGGCGTGTCCCAGGATCTCCGGCATCTCATCGAGTACGACGCGCGACGCTTCGAGGCTCAGCGTGGGGATGAGGACCCCGGAATCCTTGATCGTCGCCACGAGCGGCATTCGCCGAAAGGTGCCGTCTTCGTCCGGAAGGGCGTTGATCGTCCCGAACCCACCGGCGGCATGCGCAAAAGGTGCGTAAGGCAGAACGAGGCCGAAAAAGTTCCGATACGGACCCAGTCGGAAGCTCTTCTTGCCGGAAAGGATTTCCTCCTGATGACCCGAACGGGACACCGCGACGAACTGAGAAATCGTGGAGGTCGCGATCTGGTGAATCGACGCGCGGGCATCCTCGAGCGAGAGGTCGAGGAGATTGGCCTCCGGCTCCGAAAGCGCCAGTATTCCGAGCACGGACCTGCCCGACGCCTGAAGCGCCTTGGTAAAGAGCGCATCCGGATCGTCCTCGGCCGCGCATCGGTCCATGGCCTCCTTGAAGCGCCGGATCGACGTCCGAACGGGTCCGACGCTCTCCGCCGTCTCTCTGAGAATCGCCCCCTCGCGTCGCCATCGAGCGTAACGCTCGAGACGGCTCGCGCTTCGCCCCAGCGTGCGCTGAGCGCCTTCAATGATCTCGGGGCCGAGAAGGATTCCGCTCTTCTCGGCTTCGGAACGACACCGCCCAAGCATCGCCGGCGTCGCGTTCATCGAGGCCTTTTCGTGCGTCAAGTCGAAGGCGATGGCCCCCGCATCGAGCGCCGTGAGCGCATCGACGAGCGAAGCGTGCAGCGATCGGCTCCACGGCTGAGGACCATAACGGTCGATCGCTTTTTCGTCGAACGCTGCGATCGCGACCCGCCAACGGTCGGGTGGCTTCGCGCCTCTCGTCTCGAGCTTCAAGTCGAGCGCCATGAGCTCCAGGCGTTGATGAAACAATCGAGGCTCGCCGTTGGCCACGCGGATCTCGGCCCAAGCATGGAAAGCCAAGAAGCCACCAGCGATCAACATCGTCGCGCGGAGACCGCTTCCGACGAAGAAGTCGACGATCTTCACTCGGCTTGTTTCGCACGTTCCCAGACTTCTTGAAATGTCTTCTCGGAAGGTCCTCTTGGAATGTCCGAGGTCTGATGCTTCATGTCGATCGATATCGAAAGATCGTCCAAAGGATCTTCACGCCCGCGCCCACGACGCCGCGTACCGTGCCCGCAACCTTGGACTGCCCGCCGACGCGACAGCGATTGCGCACATCGACCTCGGTCGCTGGGACACCCAGCTTGACCGCCTTGAGCTGCATCTCGACTGTCCAGCCGTAGTTGAGGTCTTTCATGCCGAGTGCGGTCAGCGCATCCCAGCGGATCGCGCGAAACGGCCCGAGATCGCTGTACTGGGCTCCGTAGAGATGGCGCATGAGACGCGCCGCAAGGACGTTCCCAAACCGCTGCGGCAACGTCAGCGAGCCCGGCTCGGCCCGTCGATCGCGCGCGCCGATGACCATCGACGCCGCACCGCGCTCGATCGGCGCAAGGAGCGTCCCCAGGTCGTCGGGAACGTTGGCGCCATCGCCGTCCGCAAAGACGACGATCGTCGGCGGCCCGGGGGCACGATCGCGAAGATACGCCAGGCCCGCGAGACACGCCGCACCATAGCCGCGCTGTCGCTCCGTCACGATCGTTGCGCCCGCGTCTTCCGCCACCCGGGAGGTGGCGTCGGTACTGCCGTTGTCGACGACGATGACCTCATCCAACCAGCGGACGCCCGGCCGTCGCTCGGCCGCGACAAACCCGGCGACGACACCGCCGATGGATTCAGCCTCGTTGAGCGCCGGAATGATGAGGGCCGCCGACAACGACCCGGGCGAGGGCTCGCACGTCATCAGGCCGCATCCTGGCTCGCGAGAGGCGCCGTCAAACGGGCGACGACCAGCAAGAAATCCTTCGCCGCCGTCGAGGTCCGCGCGTGCTCGAAGATCGTCTTTCGGTGGCGAGGCGCGTCAACGACCTTCCGGCTCGTTCGGATCGGCGGCAAGACGTGTCCGGGTGCGTAGTCTTCGAGCGCGCGGAGGGCCGCGACCGAGCTTTCGTTCCGCGGGTCGTAGAATGTCGGGAGCAATCGAAGCGCCAGCGAATGCCCGGTGGCACGGATCTCTCGGCTCAGCCCACGCAGGGCGCGCTTACAGGCAGCGAGCGCGAGGTAGTCACAAGAAATCGGCATGAGCACCTCGGCAACAAGTCGACGAACGCAGGCATTCAGAAGACCGTCCGACGGCGGGCAATCGAAGATCACGACATCGTAGCGAGCTTTCGTCAGGAGCCCGTCGAGCGCCGACGCAAAACGCCGCTCGGGCGCAGCTCCGCTCGCGAGCTCCGCCTCGAGAGACGGCGCGAAAGGGTCGGTCGGCAACACGTGAAGATTTCTCCGCAAAGAAACGACGGCCTCATTCGAGCGGCCTTCGCCCCCGACGACGCGGTCGAAGAGCGTCAGCGTCGACGGCGGATGAAGATCGAAAGAGAGCGCGATGCCGCCCTGCGGATCGATGTCGATGAGCAGGACGCGCTGCCCTTGAAGCGCAAACCCCGCGGCAATGGAGACGGCCGCCGTCGTCTTGCCCGTACCGCCTTTGGCGCTTTGGACAGCGATCGAGCGCGGGCGCCCCCCGGTCATCGGCGGGCTGTGCAGCAAGAGCCCGCGACATGCTTCGGAACAAACATGGCGAGGCGTCCCGCGAACGGTCACCAACTGATAGGCATAGGTGGCGGAGAATCGCTGATCACAGACGGAGCAACGAAGATCGGCCGTATGGGCGTCGTAGCCTGGACGCAGCTCGGGTACTCGGCAGACGACCGAGCAGTACGATCGTGGGCCGTCGGGTGCGGTTTCGGTCTGGTAGACGAAACGAGGGACGAATCGAGTGCCACAAACACTACAGGTCGTCGGTTGGGCCACCATCATTGAGCAAAGCGCGCAGACACCTCGGCCCGAAACTGCTCGAGCGCCGACTGGGCATCAACGACCGCTTGCTCTCTTTCCTCGACCAGCGCCGTGGCTTCGTCAAATGCTTTTTCGGCACGCGCGCGGTCCCCAAACATATACTTAGGGTCTGACGTCACGGTCTTGAGCGTTCGCTCGACGCTCACGAGGTTCTTCCTCGCGCGGGCCAGCGCCGATTTGGCGCGTTCAAGGTCTTGATCGAGCCTTTTCGCTTCGCGTTTTTCCTCAGGCGTAAGCGGCATAGCCGTGACGGGGAGCTGCTTGAGGTTCACGGAGATCTTCGACTTCAGGTCACGGGCCTTGACGGCCAGCTTATGCGTCCGATAGCCCGGCTTCTGGATCTCGAGGGCGATTCGCCCCGTCAGCGGCACCGTGAGCTCGTACACCGGCGTCTTGCCAACCGAAGCTCCATCGAGGAGGACGTCCGCGCCCGCCGGCTCGCTCACAACATCGATCGTCTTGGCCTTCGCCAGTTTGAAGACCCGTCGCAGGTCGGCGCCCTCTTCCGCGACGATCTTCTCCGACAACTTCAGATGCCCACTGAGCTCGAGGGCGATGTCGGCCGACTCGCCCACAATCATCGCGGGAAGTTGACGGGGCGTGAGACCAAGACTCTTGCCATTGAGGAACAAGTCGGCGCCAGGCGGCTCGGAATCGATTTCAAACGTCAGTGTCTTCTTGAGCGTAAAGGAGACCGACGCCACGCGGCTCGCCTCCGGGATTCTGAGCTCGCTTTCGGCCGGGAAAGGCCGATGCCCGGTGAGCTCGACGGAAACGCGGTGCGGATCGGACACGACGAGGCCTGGAACCTCGGCCGGCGTCTTGAGCGAGGTCCGTTTGCCATCGACGAAGATCGTCGCCCCCGGAGGCTCCGACGTCACCGTAATCGCGCCGAGCGGCGGAGGGGGCGGAGCCCCCGGCTCGCGCAGCAAATACATGGCCGCGCCGCCGCCCAGCGCAGCGAGAACCAGAATCCCACCGAGTAGGGGAAAAAGCGGAATCCCGCGCGGAGGCGTCGTCGCGGAAGCCGCGAGCTGATTGAACATCTCGGGTTTGAAGGTATCGTTGAGCGGCGCCCCGGACGTGTCTGCGCTTCCGAGAAGTCGACCTTGAGCTGGCGAGGGCAGCTTGAGGGCGCCGCCCGACGCCGCGGACCCCACAGGTGCGGCCGCTCGGTGGTCCTGCTTCCGCCCGACATCGGCCGGAGAAATGTCCATATACGTCGAGGCCACCTCGTGGGATGCCGCATTCTTGTGGACGATCTCCATGAGATCGCCGGGCTTCCCATCGAGCGCGACATCGTCGAGGACGTCGGACCAGCCCGCCGCGCGATCCTTGGGATCTGCGCCACCACCATCCGGTGAACTGGGTTTGAGATCTTCGTCGGCCATATCTTCTCGTCCCGTCGGCCTGCCCGGGCGTCGGGCAAGGTCCGTCGGCAGCGATGGTACCAGCAATCAGGCGCAGGTCTAGAGCACCACCCAAGGTGATCCAGACGCGGAGAGACGCGGAGAGACGCGGAGAGACGCGGAGAGACGGGATGGTCGCAAAAGCAGCCAGCGCCTGATATGGCTCCCCAGGTGCGTGCGTGGAGAGTATTCGGTGCCAAGGCCCCCGAAGGCACTCACCCTCCACGACGGCAGGCGGCGATCTTGGCGATTGGCATACTTCTTATCGCCTTGGCGGCGGTGCGCATCCTCGCCACCGGCTCCGCGCGTTTTACAGGCGACGAGAGCGACGATTGGTCGCACGCGCGACGCATTGTCGCGGGGACTGAGCGTCCCGCCTACGGTCAACCGATCACCGGAAGCGAAGCGAAGCTGCCGGGACCGAGCTACTACTATTTCTTCGCCAGCGCACAGAGTCTGGGGCGCTCTCCCCGCATCGGGAGTGTCTTTGTGGCGCTTCTGCATGGCCTCTGTGCGCTCCTTCTCGCCGTCGTCTTGTGGCGATCGATCGGCGCACGCGCCGCACTTGTCGGGACCGCGCTGCTCCTGTTCGCACCCTGGGACGTTCTGTATGGCGATCGCATCTGGGGGAGCACGACCGTGCCCATCCTCGGAACACTCGGGCTCTTTGGCGCATTCAAGGCGCGGAGCTCAGGCGTGTGGCTTGCCCTCGGGCTCTTTGCCTGCCTGATTCTTCCCCAGTTCCACCTCTCGACGCCTGTACTCTGGATCGCTTGCCTCACAGTGGTCCTCCTTCGGCCTCCGACGACGCGGCCATGGTTCCCGGTGCTCGCGGGCATCGCGATGGCCACGTTGACGTACGTGCCCATGATCCGAGCCGAGCTCGAAAGCGGCTTCGCCAACACGCGCGCGATCCTGGCCCAGACCACGCACCCGAACGCCCAGTCGCCTCATCCTTGGCTCTCGCCCTTCGAGGTGCTCTGGTACGCGATCCTCTATTCGACGAGCGAGATCAGCTACCATTTCGGCCGAGGCTATTGGGGGGGATACGACGACGTCGCGCGCTACTTGACCCTAACTGGGTGGCGAGCGGCGTTTGAAGACCTCGGAGGCTGGCTCTTCTCCATCAACGTCCTCTCCATCGTACTGGCCGCGGCAGCATGGGTATACAGCGCGTTCGTCAGCATACGCGCGTTCTGGCGCCTCCTGAAGACGCGACAGCGAAGCGCAGTGACCGACGCCGAGGTTGTACTCCTCGCCGTGTTCTCAGGATTCATCGCGGCCGGCACGTTGCTCTTCCTCAGTCGCCGACTCTTCTTCCCACACTACGCGAACATCCTGATGCCGATGGCGCTCTGTCCAACGGTCTTCGCGATCCAGCGCGCCCTCGCCCAAGACCGCCCACGGTTGCTGCGCGTCGTCGCCGCGACCAGCCTCGTCATCAGCGTGGGTGCGATGGCCTGGTCGACCTCGCGATATTACGGTCGCATCGACAGCCTCAACGGACTCACCAACACGCGCGCGCTCGTACGGATCGTCGCCGACGAGCACCAACCGGTCTCCGTCCGCTTCACGCATTTCAATAACGAGTTCGCTTGGAACAAGCTTCTCGAGTACGAGCTCGGGAGCGACGTCCGCGTTCAGCCGAACGCGCGTGTCTCATTTACGGTTCACAACCGCAACCCCTTCGAGGGCACGCCGCCGCAAGACGGTTTCGTCGTCGGATCGGTCTTGATGACGCGCCGGGGCCCGCCGCGACCAGAGAAGGCTGCCCACGCTCGAACGGAAGCCCAGCCCATCAACACCGTACTCCACACGCGCTGAGGAAAACCGAAGCCGGAACCGCGGCCCACGCGGATCCGCACCACGCTCATGCTCATGCTCATGCTCATATTCATAGAGCGGCGCGCGGGTTCGACTCCGGTCTACACGCGACGGAGACGCCGATCGCCCGCAGCAGGTCCGCTCGAATCTGAGCAACCTGGGCAAGCACGTCGTCCGGCGATCCGGCGGCCGTCTCCGTCAACGAGGTGCAAAGATCGAGCGCCGCTGAATACGCCATTTCGGCGTCACGGTTCAGGGCTTGACGCCCGAGATCAATGCGCATGCGAATCGTGGTCTCGGCCCAAGTGCAGGACGGCTGGCCGAGAAGCATCCGAACTTCTTCGCGCACGAGCGACGTTCGAATTCGCTCGAGCCAGCGAGGCAGAGCCATCGATTCTTCCTTGCGCACGACGGCCCGCAGCATGTCGAAGTACGTGAAGTTCGCGGATTCGTCGTGTCCAAGCTCGCGGACCAGGTCGAGCGTCTGAGTTCCAGCTCCGTATCGGGGCGCCCGAACGCGACCCCATGTTTCCTGGACCTGCTTCTGTTCGGCATAAACCTCGGCGAGCACACGCTCTCGATCTTCCGGCGTGAGAGAAACGAAGGACAGTCCGGCCGCCGAGCGGCCTTCGAACTCGAATGTTCGAACCACGGCCGCCGTCACCGTGACGAGGCGTGAGCCAACATCGAACGTGAGCTCCGCACGATCGCCGCGACGAGCGCGAGGAAAGCCGACCAGCGAGATGCCGGAGACGCTGAGATCGATCGAATCCAGAAACCGTGTTCGACCGTCGAACTGCGTATCGACCACGGAACGCCAAGGAATGCGTCCATGGACTCGAAAAGGAATGCCTGTAACCTCGGATATTGCAGCCACGACCCCGGCCCGATCGTGCACCCCGACCAAGCCCAAAGCCCCGGCGTCCCGAAAAACCTCGACACTGGACCAGCGCTCAAGCTCGTGAATCAAAACCAGCGTCGCCGGCCCAACGCTTCGGTTGGCCTCCAGGTAGGAGAGCGCAAAGGCATCGCTGGTCAGCACCAGCGGAGGGCGAACAACGCGCGTAACCGCACTCGCCTCATCGAGCGACATCGCCCAACGCAGGTCTACGTCATCCCGAATGAGAAGTTCGAAGGCGGCGTCTTCGACGTCGCCGTACACGAGAATAGCAACGCGACCGCTCGCCATCCTTACTTGCTCGCCCTCACCGCCGGACGAAACCGAAGGTGATATTGTTTGCGTCTCACACTTCGGCTGGACCCGCAAGGTCTTGACCCGCGCCCCGCTGACCTAAGTCAAGGCTGAGTCAAGGCCGAGTCAAAGCTACGTCAAGGCTGAGTCAAGGCTGAGCAAGGCCGTGGTCAGCCTCATCGAGATGGAGCCCCAAGTCCCCCAGGCCGACCCGCGAACGTCCTGGAAAATACGAAGGCCGGAACCTCAGAGGTCGACGGGACGTCGACATCGCCACAAACCAGAAAGCCGGCCTGCTTCCGAGTCCCTGCATCGAAAGCCAGCGCCTCCCCGAACGGGCGGAAGGAGTCTCGAGGTAACGAAGGGCGTCCACGCCTTCAGACACGCCCCATAGAGCGACCTCCCGCAGGTGCCGGCGCTGAACCCGTGGCCCCACCTCCTGGCTCGCCGTCTCGAGGAGCTCAACCACCCGACGTCCCGTGGGTGTGACCAGACGGCGGATGATCGCGAACGCATCGTATCCCTGGCCCGGCCGTTCCTTGTAGCCTAGGAAGCGACAGTCGGATCCGGGGCCGCCGTACTGGCGAAGCATCTCGCGGGCGGATTTCAGGACGGCCAAGTTCATGCCGCTGGACGACCCGGTGAGGATCCGCTCCGCGTGCGCCATCGTGCTCGCGTCGATCTCGGCTTCGAAGAGCCGGGGCCGAAGCCGGCAGAACTCTCGTGCAAGCCGACGGATCTGAACACCCGCATGCGACGTGGAGGTCCCGCCCACGGGCTCCAGTCCAAGGGTCTGCTCGCGGACCGAGAGCGGAAAGAGGGGCGACAGCCCCATGGCCCGGGCCGCATCGAGCTGAGAGCTACGCACAGATGCGTACAGAATCTCAATGTTCGCATCGAGGAGATGATCAAGAAGACGTTGAAATAGAAGGCGACCGCTCGGGCCGCTGTCGGTCATCGCCGCGAGCGACGGAATCGAAAGGCGCGCTGCGGGGACCACATCGCCGAACAAGCGAAGCCGCGAACGGTGGGACAAGGAAAACTGCTCGATGGTCCCCGCGTCCCAGGACACAACGGTCTCGAGAAACGCTGGGCTCGCCGAGTGAGGCCGCGCGCCCTGGAGAAATCGGTGGCTCGAATGGCGGAGTCGTGTACGCATACGGATCTTCCGACCTACATGTATGACAATACGTCATTCGCGCAATGCCTATTGTCTGTGCACAAACGATCAGTAGGTGGATACGCTAGTCGGTCGTCGTTCCGCCTGGCCGATGGGCGTCCAAACAAAGAAGGGCCGAGGCGAAGGACGAGGAGAGCGCGTCGCATCCTCTAAGCGGTTAATTTTCTTTCGATTTCAGCCGTCGTGAGACCTTCGATCCGTACCCTTTTTGCGCGGCTTCCATGCCCAGAGATCAGTGTTAACGATGTTTTTCGGATCCCGAGCTGCTCAGCCAAGATGTCCAGCAGCGCCCGGTTTGCGGCCCCGTCTGCGGGCGGCGCCGCGAGCTGAATCCTCAGCCGGTCTCCGTGCAGGCCGACAACCCGAGACCTCGCAGCTCTCGGGACGGCAAGAACATCGATCTCATGCCCGCCCTGCTTCTCGTGAATCCAGGCCGCCACGTTTGGGTCAGCGGTCGCCGCCGCGCGGCGCAAGCAGGTCGTGCTCGGGAAGCTCGGTTCGAACCGTCTTCTCACGGATGTTGACGACGCCCGTTTGCTTGGCCTCGTTGTCATCAGCCCCGGCGTCTTGCGCAACCCGTCGACCTCGGCGGGCCAAGATCGCGACCGAAGCGTCCACTTCGGCACCGCCCTCGCGCTCGGCCAACGCATCTAAGAGCTTGGTATGCGTCGCGATCGTGGAACGGAGACCGATCTCGAACTGTGCCTTTTGCCGCCGAAGCTCCTCGATGTCTTCCATCACGCGCACCAATCGAGTGTGGGCGTTCTGAATGATTTGCTCGGCCTGAGACTCAGCCTGGGCGATGACGATCTCCGCTTCTTTGCGGGCGTTTTGCTTGATGTCTTCGGTGATTCGAGTCGCCGTGACCATCGTTTCCTTGAGCGTTCGCTCACGCTCTCGGTGCTCATGAAGTTCGACGTCGCGGCGACGCAGGTCATCGCGCAACGAACGGTTCTCGCGGATCAGCTCCTCGACGTCGTTGGCGAGAACATCGAGAAACGCATCCACCTCTTTGACATCGAAGCCCCAGAAGGACGTCCGAAATTGCTGCTGCTGTATATCCAGCGGGGTCAGCTTCATGGCCGCATGGTATCGGTCCGGGAGCCGCCGAGCAAACGTCCCGATAACCGAAGCGCTCGCTGGGCGAGCACTCAGGCGCGTATTCGCGCGGGCGCTCAGGCGCGTTCGCCAAAGATGGATGTCCCGACCCGAACGATGGTCGCCCCCTCGAGAATCGCGTCCTCAAAATCCGCGCTCATGCCCATCGATAGCTCGGGCAAACGCACGCCGTGTGACCTTTCGAGGTCGTCGCGAAGCTCGCGGAGCTCAGCAAAATGACGACGGCCTTGTCCTTCTGGGGGGATACACATCAGCCCCCCGACGGTGACGGTCGGCAACGCCCCAAGGGCTGAGAGCAGCTCGGGGAGCTCATGTGTCAAAACGCCCGTCTTCGCGGGTTCGGCCGCGAGGTTCACTTCGACGAGGACGTGACACTTGACCGCGGCCGGCGCCGCGTCCTGCGCCGCGGCCTGCGCCGCGGCCTGCGCCGCCGCCTGCGCCGCCGCCCGCGCCAATGCTCGACCAATCCGCTCCGAATCGACCGAGTGGATCCAGGCGGCGGCGAGCGCGCGCCGAGCCTTGTTGCTCTGAAGATGACCGATCAGGTGCCATTCGAGGTCGCCGCCCGTGCCCCCCATATGCTCCAACGTCTCGAAACTCTTGGCTCGTGCCTCCATATTCTGCACGTAGTTCTCGCCGAAAGCCCGCTGACCGGCCTCATAGGCGGCCACGAGTCGTTCCAGGGGCTGAAACTTGCTGACCGCCACGAGCTTGACGGAGCCCGGCGCGCGTCCCGCCTTCCGGCAGGCCTCGGCCAATCGATCACGAACGCGAGCGAGGTTTTCGCGAACGTCGCTCAAGCCACAACACCCGTCATCCGTAAGAGCCGCAAAGTCTCCTCGAGCGGCAGCCCCACGACGTTGGTATAGCTCCCCCGAATCTCGGCGACCAACGCGCCGCCGTCGCCCTGAATCCCGTAGGCGCCTGCTTTGTCCATCGGATCGCCCGTCTTGATGTATCGACGCGCTTCCTCCTGCGAGAACGCCCGAAAGCGCACCTCGGTCGAAACGACGTCGCTGAGCATCTCGTCACGCCCCGGTCGGCGCCATCTCAGCGCGATCGCCGTGTGAACCACGTGGGTTCGCCCGGCGAGGCGAAGCAGCATCTCCTCGGCGTGCTGTTCGTCGTCGGCTTTGCCGAGCGTTTCTCCGTCGAGCGCGACGATGGTGTCGGCCCCGAGCACAACCGACAATTCTCCTGGATCACTAGCAATCGCTTTGTGTGACGCCACGCGAAGGGCGTACGGGATGGGCAACTCATGCGGGAGCTTGCGCTCATCGATGTCGGCCGGAATAATCCTGGGCTCGAGACCGACGGCGGCGAGAAGCGCGCGACGACGCGGCGACTTCGACGCCAGCACGAAGTTTGACATAGCCGTCGGAAATAGCCCTGGCCGCACGCAAGAGCAAGGCAAGATGCGCGCGGGATGGCCTCGACGTGAGCATCGGGTCGCGATACGCACGGGCGGGACACGAGAAGCCATGCCAACCGACAAGACCCCCACCGACCACACGCAGGCGCCCGCCACCTGGCAACCGACCGAACCCAGCCCCGGCTGCGTGAGCCCACAAGATATTGATATTGAGAACCTAGCGAGCTTGCGATTCGCAATCCTTGGGGTCGGCAATATGGGGCTCGCCTTGATGCGGGGCCTGCTCGACGCCGGCCTTCCCGCCGAGCACATGCACATCTACGACGTGCGTCCCGACCACGTGCGGATGCTCGAAACCAAACACGGCGTGCGCGCCGCCGAGTCGAGCCAAGCGTGTGTCGCGGGCTCAGACATTGTGCTCATCGCCGTGAAGCCTCAGGTCTTTGCATCCGTGGCCGCCGAAATCCAAGGCCATGTGGAAGATGCGCTGATCATCTCCATCGCCGCGGGGATCCGAATCGAGAAGATCGAGCACGCGTTGAAAACGTCCCGCGTCATCCGGGCCATGCCGAACACACCGGCCTTGATCGGCCAAGGCGCAACCGCACTCGCCGCGACCGCCACGGCCACGTCCGAAGATGTGGCGCGGGCAGAGCAGATCTTTCGTCTTGTCGGCCCGGTGGTCGCGACGATGGACGAACGACTTCTCGACGCCGTGACCGGCCTTTCCGGGAGTGGACCCGCCTACGTCTTCGTCATCGTCGAAGCGCTCGCAGATGCCGGCGTAAACGTCGGGTTGCCGCGCAGCACCGCAACCGAGTTCGCGGTGCAAACGATTCTCGGCGCGGCGTCCATGTTGAAGGAAACCGGCGCCCATCCGGCACAGCTCAAAGACCAAGTCGCATCCCCCGGAGGCACCACGATTGCGGGCTTGGCGGCGCTCGAGGATGGAGGCCTTCGCGGGACCCTTATCCGCGCCGTCGAGGCGGCGACCCAACGATCCGTCCTCCTCGGCCGGAGCTAGATTTCCTCGGCCGGAGCTAGGTTGAATGCACCCAACGGAATGCCGCCAAGCCCGTCGGTCTTGAGCTGGGCGCGCGGAACCGGTTCAGACCGAGCCAAGACCGCGCCGAAGACACCTGCCGTTTCGGATTGTCGGGGTTCCTCACCCGATGTTAGGCCGAAACGCCAACATATGCTGAGCCCAAACCCAACGCCGAACACAGGCAACGCGACCACGACCACGACCACCGAACAGCCACACGTTCCACCCGGGCGCGCGCGAGAAGACAAACACGCCCGCCCCAAAGCTGCGCGGCTGAGCTTCATCGTGGGATCGTGCCTTCTCACCCTCGCGGCGTGCAAACAAACACCGCCCGGCTCGCAGGGTTCGGGCGAAGGGCCCGGCTCGACGGCGACATCGATCACGCACGACGTTTTCAACCGCGTGAAACGCCTCGACTTCAACCAGACCGCGACCCTGCTCAATGTCCCCATCTTCTGGCGCGAAGATGCGAACGAGAACGGTATTCTCGAGCCGGCGGAGCTGGCGGTGATCTGGGGATTCGGAACGCCGCGCGCCGTCTTCGTGGCCGGTGATCACTTCACGCCCGAGTTCGCGAGCGCTTACGCGGCGATCGAAGCCAAGCTTGCATCCAACGCGCGCGACGACAACGGCCGGACCGACGCCGACGCAGCCCACGCCAACGCCAACGCCAAAGCCAACGCCACAGATGACGCAGCCGTCGCCAAAGCCACAGCTAACGCAGCCGACGCCAAAGCCACGGGAGACCATGCATCCGCCGATGTCGAGACGGAGAGACGACAGCTGGTCGAGCAGGAGCTCAACCAAGGGCGCACGACCCTCGTGTACAGCGACTTTCAGGACGCCTCACCTGAAGACAAGCGCATCGTCCGTGCCGTCCTCGAGGCCGCCGCCATCATCGAACGCATCTTTGCACGCCAAAACGGGGTCACAGAGCTGGGCGCCCAGATTCCGCCCGACGATCTAAGCAGCAGGATGCTCTTCTTTCGCAACCAAGGCCCGTGGTGCGTCGCGCCAAAGACAGAGTCCAGTCCTCGCTGCAACGCGCTGTCGACCTTTCCGGCGAAGCGATCGGGACTCTATCCGCTCGCGCTCCAAGAGGATTCCAAGTTCTGCGAGGCCCTCGCGGGGCGCAAGAACGCCGATGCACTCTTCGATCCCTTCGTGGTCGTCGAGCAGCGAGGCGACGACCTCGTCCCCGTACCCTACACCGAAGCCTACGCCGCCGACATGAAAGCTGTGAGCGACAAGCTCATCGAGGCGAGCCAGGCCACCGGGGACGGAGAAGAAGCCTTCCATGCGTATCTCGTGGCCGCCGCGCAGGCATTCCTCGACAACAACTGGCCATCCGCTGACGAGGCCTGGGCCGCAATGAGCGCCACGAACTCCAAATGGTACCTCCGTATCGGTCCGGATGAAGTCTACTTCGAGCCGTGCAGCCGCAAAGGGGGCTTCCACGTGAGCTTCGCCCGCATCAATCGCGACTCTCTCAAGTGGCAAGAAAAACTGGATCCATCGAAGAGCGACATGGAGGCGGCCATCACGATGGCCGCCGGCCGACCGTACAAGGCACGGAAGGTCGACTTCAAACTCCCGGACTTCATCGACATCATCGTGAACGCAGGCGACTCACGCGCCGCGCACGGCGGTACAATCGGCCAGAGTCTTCCCAACTGGGGCCCGGTGGCGAACGAAGGTCGAGGGCGCACGGTCGCCATGACCAACCTCTACACCGACCACGACAGCCTCAGTGCGCTCAAGGAGCAGGCGGCGTCTTTGCTTTGTGAAGCGACGATGGCCACGTTCACCACCGATCCGGAACCGCAACTCTTGAGCACGGTCCTGCACGAGGCGGCGCACAACCTCGGTCCATCACACCAGTACAAAGTTGCGGGTAAGACAGCGAGCCAGATCTTCGGCGGACCTCTCGCAAGCACGCTGGAAGAGCTCAAGGCCCAAACGGCCGCGCTCTTCTTCATCGACTGGCTAAGAGGGCGGCAGCTCATCGACGAGACCATGGCGATTCAAGCCCACACTCGAGACCTCGTGTGGGCCTTCGGACACATCGCCCAGGGCATGTACACGGCCACGCATGAGCCGAAGAACTACAGCCAACTGGCGGCCATTCAGCTCGGATTTCTCTCGACCCAAGGTGCGATTGAGTGGAAGGCGAAGGCCACGGCGGCGAACGGTACCGACCCCGGGTGCTTTGAGATTCGTCGGGAAAAATTCGCGGGCGCTGTCAAGCAGATGATGTCGGTCGTCGGCGGCATCAAGGCGCGCGGAGACAAGCGGAAGGCGAAATCCTTGATCGACCAGTTCGTCGATACCAAAGGCACACACGCACAGCGAATGAACGTCATCCGCGAACGCTGGCTACGCTCGCCTAAATCGAGTTTCGTCTACACCGTCGACCTCTAGTCCAAGATCCCGTAACGTCGACGCACGGTGGACGCCCCAGACCGTCGTTTTTCGCGCCGGACCATGCTCGGACTGCTGTCGGCGGGCGCGATCGGCACCGCAATCGACGGCTTTGGGCTCGAGCCGCGCTGGCTCGAGACGACGATGCACGACCACGTCATCCACGGCCTCCCGGCTCATCTCGAAGGTTATCTCATCGCCCAGCTCACCGACGTCCATCTCGTCACGCTCCGGGACCTCCATACTGCGATCATCGAAGCCATCCGGACCCGGAACCCAAACCTCGTCCTTCTGACCGGCGACATCATCGAGAGCCCAGGTGGGTTGACACCTCTTCGGACGTTTCTCGATGCGCTGCGCGCACCCGGACGAAGAATGATCGCGACCATCGGGAACTGGGAGCGCTGGGGCCAGGTCGACCTGTCGTCCCTCGCACGCACCTACAAAGAGGCGGGCGCGGCACTCCTCACCAACGATCGCCTCATGCTCGAATCGGACCTCGCGCTCGTCACGACCGACGACTCCGTCCTCGGCTTCGCAGATCTGAAGGCCGCCATGGAGCGAGGGCCGACCGCCCGACATCAGATCCTCGCAACCCATGCGCCCGGTCTTCTCGACACCGCGTCAGGTCTTCTCGACACCGCGCCCGGGATCGCACCCTCGTCCGCACACTCGGGAGCCACACCTCGTTTCGTTCTTAGTTTGGCCGGACACACGCACGGCGGTCAGATCCGTATGGGTCCCTACGCGCCCATCACACCGCCCGGAAGTGGTCCCTACGTCGCCGGTCGATACGACACCCCCTTCGGTCCGTTGTACGTCTCACGTGGGATCGGAACCAGCGTTATCCCGGCCCGCTTCTTCTGTCGTCCAGAACTCGCGTTCTTCCGGCTCTGCGTCGCCTAGGTGTGCGAACCGCGCGATAGTTCCTCCGTGGTCAGGAGCGCAAAGAAGCGTTCCACCAGGTTCAGCCACGAGGCGTAGGTCGGTGTGAAGTGGAGGTAGAAGTTACACGGACGCAACATCGAGCGCTGCGGCAAGCGGCCCCGCGATCGCGCCAAGCGGCGAGGCGTAGCCTCCCCAAGGCGCGTTTGTCCACAGGTAACCGCATGAGCTGATACGACGCGCGCCCCTTGATCACCTGCATCACGCGACTCGGTGCCTGAGTTGGCCGCAGACTCAACAAGAAGGGGGGCATATGATCGGGCCCGGGCTCTAGAACGCGATGTTGATCGGGCCGATTCCGCGCTCTGGGATGTCGTCCTTGGTGGCCAGAATGATGCCAGCATCGCCAACCTAGAGGCTGCGGGCGAGTGAGCCTCGGGTCATTGGCCCGCGATAAGGACCTGCGTCCCCCACCATGCGGGATGCGGATATTGCTCGCGGACGGTGCGCTGGGCCGTTCTAAGTGCGTCCACGACGTTCTCATGGCGCGCGGCACGGTAAAAATGCTTCATCACCAGCGATGCCGCGAGGTCGTGCACGTGCATCGTGGCCGCCAACACATTCCGAGCGCCCGCGAATCTGAAGCTCTGGGCAAGCGACAGCACCTCGTCGCCACCCCCGAGCGCGATCTGGCCTATGTCGCTCGGTGACGCCGACGACCAACAGGACGAGAGCACGACCAAAGAAAGACGGCCCCGGACTCTCGAGACATCGAGCGCCGTCACGACGCCATCGCTCACATGGAGCTCGGCGCCCAAGAGATCGGCCACACCGGCCGCGCCGAACGCGACCGCCTCGCGGCCATCCTCGTCTCGGGCCTCGCCTACGCCGCTGCTCGCGGGTCCGTTTGCGCCACCCTGCGCGCGACCCCCTGCGCTCATGCCGACGCCCGCGCCCGCGCCCTCCCCCGAAGCGCGCGCCATCAGGCTGTGCCCCGCGAAATGAAGCACACCGGAGGTCGTCGCCAGCTTGCCGAGAAAACGAGACTTCGACACCGCGTCGCCAAGCCAGACCTCTGTCTGGGGAAGATCCTCGCGGATGACTTCGACCTCCTTGCGCGCGAAGGGAAGCGGGCGATCGATCGATCCGGCCGCCTCGATCGCGGCCCCAAACGCTTCGATCGGCATCGTTTGCAGTGGACCAAGCGGTGACACCAAAGCAGTCACGGCCGTGGCCGGCGTCGTCGCGACCGCAAGCGCCAGGTGGTCGACGACAAGGTCGCGCGACGACGAGCCACTGGGCCACGGGAGCGCCGCAAACGCCACATAGCGAAGCGCCTTATGCGGCAGAATCACCAAGTGCGCCTTGCCGACGAGCCGATCGCGCATCGGCGCGAGAAGGAATCGTCCCAAATCATCGCTGACCCGGGTCAGGTCGGCACGCGAACCAAGAAGCGCTACGTATCGTTCGATCGTCGACCAGACGAACGAGGAAGGAATGCGTTCTCGCGCGACGCGAAGGCCCTCGCGTTCGAGAAAGAAAAGCACAGTCTCATCGCGCGTCACGCGATACATCAGGATCGCACCATCGTCCGGCAACACCGACATCGCCTCTTTGGGATCGATCTCTGAAAACATCGAAGCCACATCGGCATCGACCGCCTCGAGCTCGCTCAGGGCTGCGGTCGCCGTCGTCGCCGAGGACGACTCGCGGATGGCGCGAATCAGCCCGGGCGTCTTCGAACTCGAGAATGAGATGCGAGGGTCGTCGAGGACCTCACTGTCCTCGAGCCGTCGGGCCGTATCCGCGATCGCGAACGCTTCTTCCGTTCGACCCTGGTCGAGCAGCAAGAGCATCAAGTCATCGAACGCCGAATAGCGATGAGGGCCGGACGCCGATGACGATGCGCGGCCGGTCAAGGTGCGCGCGATCGCCACCGCACGCCGAAGATGTGTCTCGGCCGCGTCCACTCGATCCGCGTCGACATCCATCACCCCAAGCGCGTGGTGGATTCGCCACAACAGCTCCTTGACATTGAGTCGCTCGGCCAGCGGCTGCGCCTCCAAGAACATGCGTTGTGCGTCATCGCGCCGCCCTTCCCGAAGCGCGAGATCCGCCAAGGCAAAGCGGGCCCGCAGTTCATTGTTTGCGTCGTTCGAGGCCTGTGCATACTCGAGCCCCTGTTCGAGCGCCCGCCGAGCGCCTTCGAAGTCTCCGCGCTCCGTCAACGCCTCTCCCAGATTCCGGAGATCATAGGCAAGCGCGTAGCGGGCCTTCAGCCCGCGATCGATCGCTTGCGCCCGTTCGAACGCCGCAATCGCCTCGTCCACCCGGCCAAACTCGAGATACAGCCGTCCCAAGTTGTTGTGTTGAGTCGCGATCTCCGGGTCGTCGTTGGTTCGCTCGGCGATGGCGAGCGCGCGGGAAAGATAGCGCTTGGACGATTCGAAGCTTCGCTGACTCATGGCCAAGAGCCCACAAACCGACAGCCCAAAGATCTTGCGCTTCCGCACAGCGCGGTTGTTCTTCTGTGCTTCATCGGCGGCCGCCCGATTCTTCGCCGGATTCGCCAGCGCTTGCTTGTAGGCCGCGAGCAAACGGTCGGCCACCGACAGGCTCTCATCACAAAGATTTTGCCCCGTTCGGTAGTCACCGCGATACCAGGCGATGTTTGCCGCTTCGATCACCGACGACAGCTCGAGGACCGGGCGTTTCATCGCGAGGGCGCGCACGCGGGCATCTTCCGCGTACCGGCGCGCGTCCTCGAAGGCACCTCGGCGACGGGCCGCGTGCGCCATTTCAAGGGTCAGCTCGATCCGATCGTCCTCATCTTGCGCATAGCGAAGTGCCCGCTCAAAGGCGCCTTGTGCCTTGACGGGATCACTCAACGACTCGAGATAGACGGTGCCGACCTGACGCAGCGCGACCGTCGCGTCTTTCGGTGGGGTGCCTCGCGCCATGCGTCCCGTTCGCTCGAAGAGCGCGATCGATCGCTCGAAGTACGCCGCCGAGCTCTTGAAATCTAAGATCGTCCGTTTGTGCTGGGCATAGCGGCAGTACGCCGCGGCGAGCTCGACCTGATCATCCATCGTCTCAAACATCTCGAATCCGCTCGCGAACTGCGCCTCGGCGAGCGCGGTGTCGCCCGCCCGGCTCGCAATCATCGCCAGATCGATCGTTTCCTTCGCGATCAGTCGATCCGCCTCCCGTTTCCCCGCGCCTTTCTCGCCCTCTGCTTCGCGTTCGAGGAGCCGAAGGTACTCGCGCTGCCGATCGACCGCCCAGTCTTCTCTCGGTGGCGTCATGCGATAGATGAGGGCATCGACCAGAAGATCGTAAGCAACGTGAAGATACTTCTTCGACTCCGCCTCGAGCTGAAGCTGAATCCAACGCGCCAAGGCCGCCACCAACGTTTCGCCCGGCGCGCCGCTCGACGCGAGATGCTGCCAGGCCAGCGTCGCTGCCGGGAGCTGTTCCTTCGCAAAGGCCTCTGTCTCGGCCGCATTCAAACCGGCGGATCCGAGCAAGAACGCCAAGTCCGCCCCCGGCGCGACCGCGCGGACTTCGGCGATCGCGCGCCGCAGGGCTTCGGCGGGTCGTTCCTCATCGAGCAGACGCAGGAACGTATCGACGAGTCGGCGACGCGGCGCGGGAGGTATCGAGGCGGGCACGATCAGCGTCGTGGCATAGCCGCGCTCGACAAGCGCGCTGTCGAGACGGAGCAAAGCCGCCTCGTCGAACGGTCCGCGAACTCCCCCCCCAGGCATCGCCGAACTCACGTTCGCCAGAACAAGAACCTTGGCCCGAACCCGCAACGCGCCCAGCGGGAGCTCACGAAGATAGGCACCCAAAACCTCGTCGCGGCGACGTCCGTCAATGCCCTTCTCGACCGTCACCTCATCAGAGAGCCAAGCGCCTTCGCCCTCGCCCTCGCCCTCGTCCTCGCCCTCGTCTTCGCGCGGGTCTTCGCCCCCGCCTCCACGACGAACCACGTCGCTTTCCGCGCGACGTCCCGCGCCACGACTCATACCTGCCGCCACATGACCGCCGCCTTCGCCATCGCGGAACGAATCTTCGCCTCGCGACGAGGCGAAATCGATCACGCTTCTCTCCGGCGCGCTGGGCTCAACGTCGACGGGCGCCTCGACGATGAGCACGCGCTTCGCATCGTGCGCAAGGACCTCCCCCAGGGGGCGGTCGCTCAGGTTCCGAGGCATCGCCCCATCCGCGAGCTCCTCGGGCTTCGAGCCTTGCCTATACGCAAGCACCGCAGCCTCGTCCAGGTACGCGTCACCCTCGCGTCCCTCGCGTCCCTCGCGAGCGTCGCCTGCCTCGCGTCCTCCGTCACCGCCTATAACCGCGACGCCTCGTACACCTACGATCTGGCGTTGTCGCGCATGCTCGAGCTGGCTCGGCGCGCTGAGGTGAACGAGTGCCGGCCCACCCTCCTCGGAGACAAGGATCTGTGGAATAGGCCCACCGATGAGGGCACTGCAGGCGATGAGGGTCTCTTTCGTTTTCAGCGCTTCGGCGAGAGGACCGAAGAGTGCCGCTCGAAGGTGTGAGGCCAGCGAAGCATCAAAGCGACCGGCGCCCAGCTCGACCTTGAAGCGCGAAAGCGCGTCGATGATCTCAGAGGCTTCGAAGTCGGTCGCATAGTGCACGAGTTGGGTTTCTGCTTCGGGCGAACCATCGACCCAGAAGAGATGGAGCTTCCCGCCGACCGGAGCGGGAACCCACATGGCCTCATGCTCCCGGAGCTCGGCCGCCACGAAGTCGAAATCTTGGGGTTCGGCAAACAGACGCAACTTGGCCGAGGCCGACAGCTCGAGACCCTCGAGCGCTCCGCGCTCAAGCGCCGCGGCGCGCGCCGAAAGGTGCGCGCGGCGGTTGTCTTGCTCAACCAAGGGCGTGCGCGCATCGATGGCAACGACGTCTCTCCGCGCAACATCGAAAGCCTTGAAGCGCGCCGCGACCTCACGCGAGGCCTTCTGCACTCGAGGGTCGTCGGGGCGATCGATCTCGATCGGACGGCTCTCGGCCAGTGCGCGGAGCATCTGCTGGTCGATCGCGGTGAAGGCAGAAACAAGGTCGTCGCGCGCGAGCGCGTCGGCCGCGATGCCGTCGAGCCATGTCTGGGCACTCGACGGCACGCCCCAGCCCGCTCGTGGGCTCCCGAGTCGGAAAGGCAGGACGCCCCGCGCGAGCGCACCAGCACCAGCACCAGCACTGGCACTGGCACCAGCACCTCCGCCGGCTCGGCTCGCCTCGAGCACAACGACTTGCGCGAGCTCAGGCTCACCGTGGGCAAGCGCGATCCGCTCAGCCGCCACAACGTACGCCCTGAGCACAGCGTCGGAGCGGTCGCCCAGGATCCGGCTGGTCAGCCAGAGACCGTGGAGTCCGAGCACGACGACGCGCGAACCCAGCCCATAGGGTGCAACCGCCGCTTCGCGCACCGCCTGCTCGAAATGCGCTCGCGCATGCACGAGATCCGCGACCCCCCGATCGAGGGCGCGCACGAGATCTGACACGCCACGAACGCCGAGCCCCACGGTCCTACCGCCGACGGCAACGCCGTCCTCAACCGCACTCAAGGCGAGCAAGCCGCGTGCAAGCCAAAGACGGCCCCGCACCGCCGCCGCCTCATGCGCATCCCCCGCAAGAAGGGGTCGCCCAAGGGCAACGCTCGCCGTGCGTGCGATGGCAGTTGTCGTCGAAAGTGTTCCGGGTACGTTCTGAACCCAGACTTGGTACGCGGGAGGCTCCGCGGTGGTCGACCCCTCGACCAGAAGTCGGCTCGAACGATCGATCCGGCTCAAGCCGTCGACGAGCGCCGCATCGAGCGTCATCAGCGCGCGGTCATCATTCGCCGCGACGGCGCGTTTGGCGCGATCCGTCGTTCCTCGCTCGGTTCCTCGCTCGGCCCCGCGATCACCCGTCTCTGCGCCTTGCTTCACCGTGGGCGCAGCGTTCTTGCGTTCGTCTGCGTTCGCCTGCGCGTTGTCGCGCGCATCCGCGCCCTCGTCCACCTCCTCGGAGGCCGACTCGGCGGCGTTGTTGTCGACGTTTTCGTCCGCGTCCGAAACCTCGCTCACGTTCCACAAGGCGGCCTTCTCGCGTGTCGCAGGTGAAGACAGCACGAAGAGCTCCGCGCGCAGCGCTCGAATCCGCGCAAGATCCGACGTCAGCGCCTGGCGACTCCCAACGAAGGCGTCAGCACGCGTCGCCTCGTCGATCTCCTGCTCGAGCGCATGCAGCAAGCGGAGAGCCCGGTCGGCCTCGCCGCGTACGAAGGCTCGCCGAACGCGTTTGGTCACCAGCCCGTAGCGCTCGCGCAGCATGTTTCGAACCACGGGGTCTCGGGGAACGACCAGAAGACGCCGGGGGCTATCTTCGATGAGGGTCTTCGTAAGCAAGATACGTTGGTCGGCAATGGCGTCAGCACGGGACACGTCACCAAGCAATCGATGTGCCGATTCGGCAATGGCCATATTGAGATCGAGCTCCGCCGGCACCACGAATCCATAGGCGGCTCGCGTGTTGTCGGCGCCGATTACGGTCCGAACGTTCGTCTTCACGATGCCCTCTGTCTCGATCTGATCCACGTAGCTTCTGGCCTCACGAAGCTCATCGAGCGCGTGCTCAATCGCATCGTGTCCAACCTGCAGCGGATCTTCGATCCGATTTCGAGCTTCCTCACGCTTCGCGATCGCCAAGCGCGCAGGCATTTCGGAGCGTGCGATCGCCTTATCGAACTCCGCGAGCACCGACGCCGCGTAGGCTGGGTCGCCGGCCTGGACGTACGCAAGCGCCAGGTTCCCGTAGAGCTGCGCGAGTCGGTCCGCGCGCCCGAGTCGGTGGGCCAAAGCCAGTGCGCGACGCGTCGCCATGGCCGAGATCGGCCACGCTTCGGCCCAGGCGGCCGACCGCCCGAATCTTTCCCAATAGACCATCTCCATGACCTCGGTCGGGAACGTGAAGCCAATCCGCATGACGTCGACGTAGCGCTCGAATGCACCGCGCATGTTCGAAGCGTCCTCGGTATCTTGCGCAATTCGATACTGGGCGTTCGCGAGGTTGAGAGAGGCCTCGGCCTCGGTTTTCGGATCGTCCGACTCTCCGTTGAGGCGCAGCGCGGTACGATAGTCGGCGGCCGCCTTGGTCAATGAGCTCTCTCGCGGCACCTCGACCTCGAAGACGCTGCCCAGCGCACGTCCAAGCGCCGTTCCCACGGTGCGGACCGCCGACGCAAGCCAGCCTGGGCGCTCGAGCGCCTGCATTTCGCGAATCCATCCCCGCGTCAGGTAGGCTTGGGCAAGCTGTGGATTCAACGCGATGGCGGTCTCGATCGACTCGAGCGCATCGTCGAGCGGTGGGTCGTCCAGCCAAGTCAGCGCCATTCCGTAGACGTAGTGAACCATCGGCGTTCGCGACGAGGTATCACGCCGTCGGCGTGCTTCTTCGATGACTGCATCCAAGTCGTGAAGCGCGGCCGACAACGCGAGATATCGTCGGTGGGCGTGAACTTGGGTATAGTCGTTCTCGATGACGGAGCGATAGGCGTTGCGTGCCTTCTCGAGATCTCCTGCATCTTCGGCGCGGCGGGCGCGCGCCATATTCACCCGCGTGATCGCTTCCCGCGCTCGGGCGCCGAAACCCGGAAGCTCGGCACTCTCCCGACGAAGCTCGAACAGATGCGCCTCCGCCTCATCGAGGGAATCTCGCGCTTCGTCGACACGGGCCAAGGCTTCGAGCGCAAGCGCCCGTCGGAGATCTTCCTTCGGCGACTCCTCGACGAGACGCGCGAGCTCAATCGAAGCCTCGAGAAGCGCTCCGTTCGCTTCCAAGAGTCCCGCCAATCGCCAGCGGACGGCTCGCCGCACAGGAGAGTCCGCGTTGTCTTTCAGCAGACGACGAAGCACGTCGACCGACGCACGCCAATCGTCGCGCCCATGAAGATCGCCCAAATAAGCTTCGATCAGTCGGTCCGATGCGTCGCGCACGATCTCGGTCTGATCCGGATACTTCTGAACAATATCGCGATACGCTTCGCCGATCGCCCCCGGGTCGTGCGCGACCGCGAGGAGCTCGGTGCGACGCATCATCGCACGCGCGCACGAATAGCTCTCGTCCGGATACCGTCGGATGATCTCGTCGAACGCTTCAATCGCCCGAGCGCGATCACCGCGGGCGAACAAGAGCTCCGCCGACTCCAGCCGAATCCGAGCACTGATCCGCTTTGAGGCCGCATACACCTCAAGGAGGCGTGAAAGCGCATGCTCGATGCGTTCGAACGCCTCCTCCCGCGCCGAACCTTCGGCAAATTCACGTTCCGCCGCCGCGCGTTCCAGCCCCACCAGCTCCACCCGCGCCAGCCCCACGTAGATCGAGCGCGCGTCGCCATCGGCGACGCCCGGTGCCATACGCGCAAGCGTCTCGAACACCGGACGCGCAAGATCGGGCCGATCCTCGTCGAGCCGAAGATTCCCCGCCGACAGAAGAGCCTTCGCGTAAAGGTCGCTCGTCGGCTCCGCGCGCGCGAGCAGCGAGCGAAGAACGAAGACTCGCGTCCGGGGATCCTTCGTCACCCGAAACAGATCGAAGTACTGATTGAGGTCTTCGTATTCGGGGAAGACCCCCTGCACGTCGATCCGGGCGACATCTTGCTGCTTCGTTCCCTGCGTGAAGTACAGATATCGATCCGTCGCCGCCGGGAAGAGCTCCTCGGTCGATCCATCGGTGAGCGGAACAGGCCGCGGAGGGTCGACAGCCACCTTTCGTGCCGCAAACATCGCATCAAGATCCAAGCTCAGTTTCCAAAGGCTCGCGTGATCGTTTCCGTCGAGCTGTCCATCGCCGTTGTCGTCGTCCGGAAATCGAACGTAAACCAACGTCTCGCCCGCGCGGTGAGTCGACGCCAAAGCCACCCCCGCAGCCGACCCCACCGTCGGTCCCGCAGCCGATGTCCCAGCCGATGTCCCAGCCGATGTCCCAGCCGATGTCCCAGCCGATGTCCCAGCCGATGTCCCAGCCGATGTCCCAGCCGATGTCCCAGCCGATGCCCCAGCCGATGTCCCAGCCGATGTCCCAGCCGATGTCCCAGCCGACGACGCGGCGGGCGTAGGAAGAAAGCGCGCGAACCCCTCCGGTGCGTGTTGGCGTGTGAGCGCCACCGTCGCCCCATCCACGAGCCGCATCGCAACGAGCCGTGGATACGACGCCTCGGAGGCTTGAGCGACCTCGGGTGGCATCGTGTAAACCAAGAAGCGCCCGTCGCTCGAGGGTGCCGGGTCAAAGCCCGGCGTCGGCGAAATGCGCCGAGCGGCCCCAGTCTTCAGATCGAGCGCCGAGATGTGCTCCGGTTCAATCCCCGTCGACGAGGTGAAGTAGACCGTGAGGCCGTCGGGCGAGAACACGGGCTGTCGATCGTACGTGCGGCTGTCCGTCAGCCGGCGAGCCCCATCAGCCGCTTCGATCCGGTCGCTGACGAAGATGTCGCCCTTGGCGTCGTTTCGCCGCGAGACAAAGGCAAGACGACGCTCATCGCTGGAGATCGCCGGATCGAAGTCATCGGCGACATTGAGTGTCGCCGGGAAGGTCGAGTTGAGCGCATAGTCTCGAATCCAGATGTCGAGGTTTCCGTTCTGCTCGCTCGCAAAGGCGACGTATCGCCCGCTCGGCGAGGGAGACGCGAGCAGGTCGTCGGCCGGCGTGAACGCGACCAGCTCCGGCACGCGTAGCCCCTGCACGATTGTCGGCTCCGAGGCAGCCTCATGCCATCGAACACCGGCGCACGCGGTCCCGAGAAAGACCGCGCCCCAAAGACATCCACGCGCCCAGCGCTTCACTTGGAAACGCTCTCGATTCGTCCGGGTGCACGCTCGATCAACGTCCCGGGCTTCGCGGTCTCGAGGAGAAGACGCCGATAGGCATCACGCACCTCGTCACGAATCGCGCTCGACACCTCGGCGCGACCGCGCCGGCGGGCAACCTCGTAGGCGGCCCACCTCACCACCGCCGCCCGGCAGCGGTTCTCCTCCTCGACGACCCGCTTGAGGCGTCGGGCCACCGCGGGGTCCTCGCGCACCTTCGCGCACGCGCGTGCCTTGACCATCGCACCCAGCGCTTCAACCACACATCCTTCCGCTTTCAGCGCCAGAAGATCGTCTTCGTTGAACTGCTGAAGGGCACGCGCACTCAGCGCAAGGCTTTGGACGGACGCGTAGGTCTCGGGTGACGGCAGCGCTCCAGCGCCCATGCCATCGAGCGTCCACCCCGAAACACCTCGCACGGACGAAGCACGAACGAGTGCCTCGTCGAGCTCGTCATAGGCGCCGAGGAGCTGTCGCTCGACGGCGGTCGGCTGCGCCGTCGTGGCATCCAGCGTCAGACAGGAGGGCATGGCCGCTGCGAACGCCAAGAACGCGACGGGAGCAAGAGGCGCCGGAGCCCATCTGGCCGTACTCATGTCCGCGAACCCCGAATCATACGCAGCGCCGTCCAAACCAGGCCCGCCGCAAAAAGAGCGACACCTGCAGTGAGCCACAGACGGTTGACCGCCCGTTCGTTCTCGGCCCGACCGGCAACCTGCGCGGTAAGGCCTGCGTCGACGATGGGCAGGGCATCCGCCGAGCGCGCGGCCTCCGCCGAGCGCATTGCCTCCGCCAAGCGCACTGCATCGGTCGAGCTCGCCGCATCGGCCGCGCCTCCCGTCTCGAGGCCGTCATCGCCCAGTTCACCATCGGCGCCCGACCTCAGAAGGTCGACCTCATCGAGGAGCGTCCCGTCGAGACCAAAGGCGCGAGCCCTCTGTTCCTTCTCGCCGAGCCAGAGAAGGACCCAGTTGTTTGTCGAAAGAAACTTCCTCGAACCGGGGACGCTGTGCGTGTGTTTGTAAAGTGGTGCCCCGCCGCCGCCGGAGATGAGACACCACACGTTGTGCGACCAGATCCGCTCGTAGATGTGATCGTGCCCAGCCAGAAACGCGGTCAGGCCGCCCTTCTCGGCAACCTCAAGCATCGCGGAACCATCCTCGTGTCCGCCGTGAGGTCCGGAGGAAAGCGGTCCATGATGAAGCGCGACGAACTTCGAGCGCGCGTTCCGCCCCTCGGCGAGGGCAGCCTCCATGAAACGCAATCCCTTTGCATCGTGCGCCAAGCTGGCGTTGCTGTTCAACGAAATAAACAGGTGTCCCGCCACCGTCACGTGGAAGCTTTCGGGCGCGACACCGAACTTCTCGGCAAGCGGATCCTTGGGCGGAGGCACACGCAACATGGCTTGCTCGAGGCCGAACGCTTCATCGCCCAAGATCTCGTGATTTCCGAGGGCAAGAATCACCGGAACCCGCGACGACAGAGGCATAGAGGCGGCCAAATGCTTCGCCCACCCGTCGAGATCATTGGCCTGGTGAACGACGTCGCCCGTATGAACGATGACGTGCGGATCGTGCTTCAGCATTTGGTCCACCAGCCGCCTATGCGCCTCCGTCCCGTCCCGTGAGTCGCCATAAAGCGCCACGCGAAGCGGGGCCGACGTCGGCCACGGCTTTATGACCTCTTCGAGCTGGGCACCGCCCGGGACCGTGAGCACATACCGAAGCGGCGCGCTCGTCGGCATCGGGAGGTCGGTGAAACGATGAAAGACCGAAGGCGGGTGCGTCTCAGGTTTCGCCGACCCCCAAGCAAGCAGGATCGACGCCGGCTCGCTCAAGACCACCGACAGTTGAAGACGTGTCCCATCCACGCCGGAAAACGTCAGCACCGCACCCAGCAAAAGAGCACCACTCATCGCGAAGATCCTCCATCAGCGGGGGGCGCAAAGGCATCATCGGCGCGCTTACACACGTACGCTCGCACGCTGGCATCGAGGCGCACTCGATCCGCATTGCACACAAGAGACCCCGGACACCGCAAGTTCGCGGCGGCGTCGCAGTAAGCCAGCGGTGGTTCGACGCCCCCAAGTGGTTCGAAACTGCGCTCATCCCGGCACAAGTAGTCGGCATACTCGCCATTTCGGCGTGAGTGCGGCAAGCAAACTTGGCCCTCATCGCACTGGTGCACCTCCGGCCGGCAGCTTCGACCCACGAGAAAATCACCGCGCTCGTTGAGGCCGCACCCCACCGCGAACAACGCCGACACCCACGACACCCACGACACCGCGAATGCGATCCGCGGCCAGGAGCGCCGCGACGGCAACCCGACACGGTGTGCGCAGGCGGTTACCAACTTAGGATGCCTCCCCACTCGCTTCCGGGCCGAGGACGCTGGCCACGGGGCCGAAGACTCACGTCAGGAGGTCCCTCCGAACCCTCGCGATGAGACGTCCCAAACCATCCGCCGTCACCAGCCAGCCACATAAGACCGCCAACCACGGAGGCGACCCCGACGAGCGCCAAGACCGTACCCGTACGCGCGCTCGAAAGCGCGTCGGATCGAACGCCTCGAGCCGCCTCCGCTGAGGGTGTCACCCCCGGCAAGAAGCGAACGTCCTCAGCCAGCGCGTTGTAGTCGGCCTGAGCGTTCGCTCGAAGCACGAGCCCCGCCGTCAGCATGCCCACGCCCGCGGCGGCCACCGCCCACGGATAAGGATTGCGAAAAAGCCGTTCGGACCCACCGGTTTCGGTCGCGGACGAGCCCGCCGATGACGCCCGCGCAACGTCAAGCGACGAAACTCCACTGCCCGATCGTCTCGAGGTCTCCGAGAACAATTCGACCGGTTTGTCGGGCCGCCCTTCGGTGAACAACGGGTCGGCCTCGAGCAGGACCTCCACCCGGCGAACGATTCCGCTGCGGCGGAAGGAGAGCCGAAGGGCTTGTGGAACGTAGCCGCGTCGCTCAAACGACATCTCGTACTGCCCGGACCAATACGGAACATCGCGCCCATCCGGAGGCAGCTTGAAACGCTCGCCATAGACCCGCACGACCGCATCCGACGGTTCCACAAAGAAAGCAACGCGCAGGTCGGGCGGGCAAGCAAGTCGACGCGCAGCGGCCGCGGCCATGTCTTCCACTCGGGTCTCCGAATCCTCCTGGTCGCGCGCAACTTCGATCCGCCAGACCAGCGTCTCGACGATCTTTGCGCGCCGAACGTCGAGCGCCGAAAGTCTCAGCTCATACGAGATGTTCCCTTCGCGCTCCGAGACCGGTCGCGAGGTGAGACGTCCGAAAATGAGGCGCTGGGCCTCCAGAACGGTCCCGAGCTCCGTCAAACAAAAGACATCTCCGGCACACATCCGCAGATGTTCTCTCAGGTCGAGTCGGAACGCCCGAGCCACGTCGCTTTCGCCCCATACGTCAACGCCGGACGACGAAATCGCCTTCGCCATGTGGCTGGAAACTGACCGTGCCGTATCGAACGCCACAGAGTGGGGATCCAGCGGGGCCAAGACGACCCGAGCCGCCTCCGCACGTCGCAAACCCAGGAGCAGGATCCCTGCCGTCAAAACACCCAATACGCAAAGACGAAACATGCGCCATTCTCGACTTGTCAGCTCACACATGACGCCTAACCATCATCCGACGGCGTCTTCAACGCAGGCGCCCCATCGATGTTCGCCCCATCGATGTTCGCGCCATGGTGAGCGCCACCGTGACCGCCCCCGTCAGTGCCAACGTTCACCCCGACTCCGTGCGAATAGACCAGCGCACCGCCCGTTCGGCCGACCACCCAGATGCCTGGCCAACACCCAAACCCGAGAATCAAGGCGGTCACGCGGCCAACCCGACCAAACTTCGCCGGCCCCCAACCCCGAACGGCAAGCAAAACGAGCAAGACCCAAGGCACCGCATCGGCAAGCGCCGTGTGCGTGCGAAGCAAGGGCCGCGCTGTGCCGCGCAACAAGGCCGCATCCATCGCCGCCTGGCCGGTGACCGTCGCAACCAAGCTTACCACGACCGCCGCCGCCAAGAGCCCAACCGCCAACCGCGAGAGGGCCGCGCTCTTTGCCCAGAAACCGATGAGGTCGACGATGGGCCACAAGACGACCAACACGATGGGGAAGTGAATCACGGCCGGATGAAGATCGCCCATCGCTTCGCCTCAACGCTCGCTTTCGCTCTCGGTTCTCCCGAATCAGCGGGCGAATGCACGCGTCAGACCAACCGCCTGCCGATACTCCGCGATGTTGAGATCACGCACCGCAGTCGTCCACCCGAGGCGCTCAGCCATCAGATCCGCGACCCGCTCCACCGCTGAAAGTCCTTGATCCTCCGCCAAGAGCGCCAGCGAAGTTCGACGAACCAAGACGTCCTCGACCGACAGCGCAAGCTCGCGATCCACCGCGTGCACGACCTCGGCGAAAATCGCATCGACATCTGGGCATATGCGATCGCGAAGTCGCAGATCGTCCCTCGCGTAGGCCACAACGTCACGCGCCCGAACGCCGTACACGTTGACCAGCCGATCGACGACCGCACGGGGAAGCGGCGCGTCTTCGGCAAGCTTCGCGGCAAAGTCATCCACGTTCGAGCCCAAATCGCGCGCCCCCGGCAGCATCGTACGCGCCGTGCGCGTCGGCCCGACGCGAAGACCGACGAGATCGGCGTACGCATTGACAGCCTCCGCGACCATACGTCGATAGGTTGTCAGTTTTCCGCCGGCGATGGTCAGCATCCGACCATCCACGAACAATTTGTGCTCGCGCGGTACGTCGGACTCGCTCGCCGCGTCGTCGGCGGCAATCAACGGGCGAAGCCCAACCCAGGCCGCCAAAACATCCTGAGCCCTAAGGTCACAAGACGGAAAGAAATGATTGGCCGCTTCGAGGAGGTACGCGACGTCGTCGGCCGTGACCTCGAGCTCGTCGGGGTTGCCTTCGAAGTCGGTATCGGTCGTGCCAATGACCGACCGGCCGCGCCACGGAATCACGAAGAACACGCGACCATCCTGAGGGGCCACCAGGGCGTTCGCATGATGCACCGGGAGCCGTTCGTGCTTGAGGACAATGTGGACGCCCTTCGTCGGACGCAGGACGGTCCCCTCGATGCGCGCAGCGCGCCGCGTCGCGTCCGTCCAGGGGCCGGTACAATTCACAATCCCCTTGGCCATGACCGTGTAGAGCCGCTCGGAGAGAAGGTCTTGAAACGTCACCCGGACCGGCCCCGGCCCCTTCAAGCCTTCGATCCGAACTACGCGGGCCCGGGTCAAGATCGGCGCTCCAAGCTCCGCCGCGGCCAGCGCGTTCTCGAGCGTGAGTCGGGCGTCGTCCGTCATGCAGTCGTAGTAGATGATCCCGCCCGTCATCGCCTCCGAACGAAGGAGCGGTTCATGCTCGAGCATCCGTTTCGAGGAGCGAAGCGTGATGTGCCGCTTCTCAACCTTGAAGAGCGAGAGGCTGTCGTACATCCACAGCCCGACGTCGACCATCCAGAGCGGATGTCGCGCACCCTCGTATACGGGCAAAGCGAAAAGGAGGGGCTTCACGAGGTGCGGCGCAACGTGGCGCAGCACCGCGCGCTCGTTCGTACCCTCGAAGACGAGCTTGAATTGATAGTGCTCGAGGTAGCGAAGCCCACCGTGGATAAGTTTGCTCGACCGGCTCGACGTCCCAAACGCCAAGTCACGCTGTTCGAGAAGCAGCGGTCGAAGCCCGCGCAGCGCCGCATCATGGGCAACCCCGGCGCCGTTGATCCCGCCCCCAACGACCACGAGATCGAACATGCCAGACCCAACCTCTTCGAGCACGGCCGACCGCCGCCGACCATCAAAGAGATGCGCGTGCTTCACACCTGAGTCCTGCGGCACTTCGCCTCCGCCCCCATCGCAGGAAAGCCTCTTTTCTGCGAGAAGTCTAGGCCTAGCACGCATCGAGGGCGGAGCCCGGTGCCCGCGCCACACCCATCACCGCGAGGCTCAAGTCGGTCTCGACGACGTCTCAACTCGGTCAAACGGATCGGCCCCGCGGTCAAGTCAAACGGATCGGCCCCGCGGTCGGATCGAGCACCTTGATCGGCTGGATCGCCATCACCTTCATGAAGATTCGGAGCAAGACAGGATCGAACTTGTACTTCATCTCACCCGACATCAGCGCAAGGCCGACCTCCGGCCCGTACGAATCCCGGAACGGGCGCTTCGACGTTAGCGCATCGTAGGTCTCGGAAATCGCGATGATCTTCCCGAAGAGCCCGAGCCCCATCTTAGGCATGACAAGCTCGAGATCGCCCGTCTCGTTCTTCCGCGGAATGGCGAAGTCGACCTTGCTCTCATACGTCGCCACGATCCGCCGCATGGTCGACTTGTCGAGACCCCGGACGGAGAGGATCTTCTTCGCCGACGCAAGCGGGAACAGATCGATCTGAGCGCGCTGCTCTCGCGTCAGTCGTTCCTTCTCGGCCAGCGTCGATTCCGGAACATCGATGAGGCCGAGCTGGGAGAACAAGGCCGCCATTCCAAGCTCGAGGAGCTGGCGGCGATCGAGCCCGAGCTCTGAGCCAAAGACGATCGACAGCAGGCATGTGTTGACCGAATGATACGGGAGGTAGTCGGTCTCAGCCCGCGTCGTCGTCATGCCCAGGAAGTGAGTGCGTTCCTCTCGGCAAAGGTCGACCAGGTCTTGCACCAACCGCGCCGCCTTCGCAAAGGGGATGGACGTGTCGTGCGCCTTGAGGCGCTCGAGGTACACACGCATGAAGAACACGCAACGTGCGTACACGGTCATGAGGTACTTCTTGCGATCGACGCGCTGATCGAGCTGAGGTTCCGCATCGAGCTTGTCGAGCAGCTCCTTGACCTTCTGGTAGCGCTGAATGAGGAGCTTCGACTTCTTGGCCGTATCCTCGCCATCGGCGCGCAGTGCGCTCTCCATCGAACCGGCGAAGATCTGCAGGAAGTTCCGAATATCCTGCGTGGTGACCGAGTGGGACGTCGAAAAACCGCCCATATCGCGGCGTTTGAACTCATTGGTCAAGAACTGGATATTCTCCAGCTCCGAGAAGTCGAACCGGACGGCGACACGATTGATGTAGATCGAAGTGTCGGCGGCTTGAACATCGATACGCCGATCGAGCGCGACCACACTGTTCATGTCTTGGCGAAGACTTTCGATCGGCTTCAGGAAGATCTGATTGTCGGGCGCGTGAATTTTAACGTTTCGCACCAACATGTAGAGCTGTGATGCGATCTTCTTTCCGAGCTGCTGAAGCGTCGCCTCCCGGCGCGATCGCCCTTCATTCGATGTCAAGCCCGGTCGCTCAGCGCCGCCATCGTCCGCGCCTCGAACCACGGTACGCTGCGCACCCAATCCGCCCGATTCGCTCGCGCCGAGGCCAGCGCGATCCTCGGCCGCCCTCGCTTGCGCGAGAAGCTCTTCGCGCGAAACGTCGGGCGAAGTGCCTCGAATACCGCCACCGCTCCCGGCCGGCCGCAGGCTCGGCTTCGACGGATGCTCGGCCATCAGGCGCCCCTCCCTCGACCACGATCCTCGCCGCGAGCCACGCCGCGTTCAGGACTGCGCGAGCCAGGGCTCTGGCCATGGCCTCCGTCCTCGACGTGCTCGGCGTGCTCGGCGTGCTCGGCGTCGTCGGCGTCGTCGGCGTCATCGACATCATCGCCCGCCGATGGATCGCGATCGCCTACGAATGCGCGGCCAACGGAACCCGCATTGGCCGCCTTCTTCTCGAGTCGAGCCTTGACCCGAAGGGCCGCGGTCTGCGCGAACTGCCTGATCTCCTTCGAGTGCGCCGAATTCTGGACCTCGTCGGCCAACCGATGAAAGGCCTCGAGTGTGCCAAACGCCTGAAGCCCGACCAACGCCATCTGCTTGGTCTCATTCACCCGGGCGCGAGAGAACAAACCAGCCCGTTGCTCGAGCAGACCGGCGAGGAAGCTGAACGCCGTCGGCTTCCGCGTCTCGCCCAGCGCGCTCGCGATCGCGGAACGCTCTCGCTGATCCATCCCGGGGTAATCGGAGGACTGCATGAGGCGCATCAACGCCGAGCAGCCGCGATCGGGGGCTCGCACGGCCAGCGCGCGATACGCCGCGATACGTACCTGGATTTCGGAATCCGTGAGCGTCTTCTCGATGTAGCGGAGCGCTTCGGGTTCCGGCGTCCGAGCCAGGATCTTGAGGCCTTCGAGCCGTACCATCAGGTTCGGATGCTCGAGACATCGCGCAAACAGGCTGGCTCGGTCCGGCGGGGCGATGCGATGGATGATGGTGAGCATGTCGCGAACCACTTGCGAGGCATTGGAGCTCAAGCGGCGAGCAAAGACCTCGCAATGATGCTGACCAACGGTTACCAGAACATCGACCAGAATTCGACGGGCCGCCGAACGCTCCGTCGACGCGAGCATGTCGGTCAGCTTGATGACCTCCTCATCGCTCGCGAGGAGCAGATAGGCCCTGACCGCCTGCTCGTCGAGATTGTTCGAAAGCGCAAGATACTGCCCGACGGCGTCCAGGCGCTGCGACTCGACCATGCGTCGACGAAACGCGGTCGCGATCCGCTGGATGAGGAGTGATTGGGCAGCGCCGAGGCGCTTGGCGCGAACGGCTTCGAACCGCTGCGAAAGCGCGACGGCGCCTTTGATGTCCTCGGAGACGAGGAGGGAATCCAGGACCTGCGTGAATGAGTCCAGCATCAGATCGAAGTCGTCGGACGAGGCGTCGAGCTCCAGGATCTGAAAAAGGATGAGTACCGTCTTCGCGAAGAGACGTCGCCGCTCTTCGTGGTCGAGATCCTCTTGGAACTTCTTCTTCTCCTCGGGCGAAGCGGTACGCCCCGAGATGATCCCACCACGGATCTGATCGATGTCCGAAAGCTCGAGTTCCAAATCCTCGGGGGAGAGCCGAGCAAAGCGCGTAAAATCTTCGGTCGTCGCGCGCATGCGGTTACGAAGAAAGCCGACGATCTTGTCGACTTCGAGCTCGACTTCACGCTCCGAGAGCTGCCCAAGCGCGAAGCCCTCGATGACGACGTACTCGATGGACCTAAACTCCTCCTTCCACAGGCGCGTGACCCAATCTTCCTGAAAGCGCGAGAGCTCACTGACGTCGGTGGTCGTCAACAACACGAAGCGCAGAAGCTCGTCGAGCGAGAGCCCCTTGCGAAAAACGAGGAATCGCACGCCGTCCCGAAAGAACCGATAGGTTAGATTCTCGTTTGCCTGGTCCTCGTAGATGACCTGTTGGCGATATTCGAGCGTATATGGGCCAAGCTTGAGCGGAAGAAGAGCCTCTTGCTCGAGGAACGTGCTCAGCGCCTTGTACGCGGGTTCAAGAAACTCCCCATATCGCGTGTCGGCATGTCGGTAGATCCGGATGTTCTTGATCCCGCGGTTCAGGAGCTGGAAAACCTCGGCGACTTGCTCCGCGAGACGGCGAAGCTCAGAATCCACCGCCGCACCGCCGGCCCCAGCCGACGGTACCGACGCGGCGCCCAATGCATCGGCGGCTCCGACACCAGCCGCACCAGCCGCGCCAGCCGCACCAGCCGCACCCGGGATCTGCTTGGCAGCCGCCGACGCCCGGTCGCCGACCCCAGCGTGCGCGTCGCCGTCGAGATCGAGGTCGAGGGCGAGTTCCGGGCTCAAAGGCTGCGTGGTCGGCGGCTCGGAGGACAATCTGCGGCCATGTTACCGAGCCAAGCACCCAGAGTCGACTGGCCGGCCATGGACAGGAACGCAGTTTCGGATCAGCGATCCTGAAGCTTGGCCTTCAGCGCCGCCAACGAGTCCTCGACCGCGCTGTCGGTCTCGCGCCGCTCAGGGTCAGGCGCGGCGCCCGCATCCGAACCGGCCGAACCTTGGCCTGACGGGAGTTGCGCACGCATCTTCGCCTTGAGCGCCTTCAGCGCCTGGTCGGCATCGGCCTGTTCGATCGATGAAAGGTCGAGCAGATCGGGGTTGCGTTCTGAGATGATCTCGGCCTCGACCTCGGCCCGAATCACCTTGTCCTCCATTCGGTCGAAAGCCTCGAGCGCCGAAGCCGCGCTGTTGCTTGCTCGGTTCGTCGCCCCCACACGCGCGCCCTTGGCCTGAGCCGTCGCCTGACGGGCGAGCAACGCGGCCCGACGCGCCGGTGCTTCAGCCAGACGCCGATCGAGCTCACGCTCGGCGATCTCGAGCTGCTTGATCTGGCCTTCTTGCTCGACCGCCGCCGCGCCCTCGATCTTGGCCTGTGATTCGGCCGCCAGCTTCATCTCGAGCAATCGCCGCGCTAGATCGTCATCGCCCGCCTGGACAGCCTGCATCGCCTTGCGCTCGATGCCCTCGGCGTCTTTCAGCGCCTTGTCGCGCCGTTTCTCGAGGAGTCTCTGCTGCGTTTTCGCCTCGAGAATCGCATCGCGTGCCTCCGAGCGGCCGCGGCGCATATCCTCAATCGCCTGGTCAAGCATCTTCTCAGGATTCTCGGCCTTCTCCAGAAGCGCGTTGAGGTTGGACTCGAGGACCTTCGAAATTCGGCTGAGAATACCCATTCGGCTGCTCTCTCGGGTCTCAAACGCGGGAGCTTCGGGGGTTCTTCCCTTCCGCTGAACCTAGGTTCATTGCAGTTCGAAGACCGACCCTCTTCTTCTAGCTTGATCCCCCGCTGGATCCAATCTACTCCGGGTGGATACATATGGTCCTTCGGAGAAAAAGCTACAAGGCGGGCGACGAAGTCGACTCCAAGTGCACGAAATGCAAGATGGTTCTCGCGCATACCATCGTGGCCATGGTCGGTGAGCAGATCGCCCGCGTGCAGTGCAACACCTGCAACGGGGAGCACGCCTACCGTGCACCGCCAAGCGCGAGCGAGGCCACCGCCAAGAAGCGGCGCGCGGAGCGAAAAGCAAGCACCCTGGAGCGCGGTGCACGCGGATCATCCTCGGACTACGAGGTGATGACGAAGGGCCGCGACCTATCCAAGCCCGTGCCTTACTCCATCAAGATGGGACTCAGCGCCGACGACGTCATCGAGCATCCCACCTTCGGGATCGGGTTCGTGACCGACTTGAAGGAAGGGAGCAAGGCGCACGTCCTTTTTCCCGAAGGCGGTCGCATCCTGATCTATGGTCGAGCCTAAGAGGCCGCGCCTCACGCGCGCGCTCGAGGGCTCAGGCGGGCGCCTCAAGCCTCTGCCCGCCGCATTCGTTGTGCGAGAGCGACTCGCCTACGCCCCCGAGGGCGTCGGTACACACGCTTTCGTACGCATCGAAAAGACGGACCTCGATACACTTCAGGTCGCACGCATGCTCGCCCAGTCCCTTGGGCTCCCGCCGCGCGACCCGGGCATTGGCTTTGCGGGCATGAAGGATCGACACTCGGTCGCGGAGCAGTGGTTTTCTTGTCCCTGGCGCGAGGATCTCGAAGCGACTCTTGGGGGGCTCGAGTCGGCTTCTCTTCGCATCTTGGAAGTTCAACGCCATCCGCACAAGCTGAGGCGAGGACACGCGACGTCGAACTGGTTCTCGATCGAGATCAGCGACGTACCCGCGGGCGGCCTAGATCGCGCGCGTGCCGTGGTCGAGGCGTTGCGAAAGACGGGTGTCCCGAACGCCTTCGGCCCGCAACGGTTCGGCCGCGATCGCGCAAATGCCGATCATGCACGTGCTTGGTTGAGCGGCGAGGCCCGTCCACCGCGTGACCGGCGACTGCGCGATCTCTTTTCATCGGCGCTCCAGTCGGAGGTCTTCAACGCAATTCTGAGCGAACGCATCACGCGCGATCTCTTCGATCGCTTCATTCTCGGCGACATCGCAAAAAAACATGCATCGGGCGGTCTCTTCACGGTCGAAGACCTCGAGACCGACAACGCACGCGCCGCCCATCTCGAGATCTCACCGACCGGCCCCCTGCCCGGCAGCAAATCCCGCCTCCCGACCGGCTCGGCGCTCGCATTCGAACAAGAGGTGCTCACATCCTTCGGACTATCGGAGAACGATGTCCGTCGACTCGGACCGGGAACCCGCCGCCCCATCCGGTTCCCACTTGAGGACTGCGTCGTGCGCGCCAGCGCCTCCGCGGACGCGAACGTGAACTCGAACTCGAACGCGGACGCGGGGAACGGCGGCCCCACCGGCAGCTACCGCGTCGAGGTGACTCTGCCAAGCGGCGCCTACGCAACTGTTTTGTTGGATGAGATCGTCAAACCAACCGAGGGTCACTTCGACCGAACGTGGTCGCAGGTCGATGATTCCTAGAGTTTCCGAATGTTGTTGTGCCGAGCCTTCACGTCGCGCGTCGCATTTCGCGTGTCGATCAGAAGCTGGGCGTAGGTCGCGATGAAATCCCAATCGTAGGCCTTGTGCGCCGTCAGAACGAGCACTGCATCTTGCGAGTGAATGAGCTCCGCGGTGAGCTCTACCGAGTGCATACCAAGATCATACTGCCGGGTCCGCTTCATCACCGGGCAGTGCGGATCGTTGTACAAGACCTCAGCGCCCTTCTCGCGCAGCAACTCGATGATCTTTAGGGATGGAGACTCTCGGAGATCGTCGACATTTTCCTTGTACGCGAGCCCCAACACCAAGATCTTCGCCCCGCGTAGCGCAACGCGGCGATCGCTGAGCTCACGCATGACGCCATCGACGACGTGATAGGGCATCTGCGTATTGATCTCGCCGGCCAGTTCAATGAATCGCGTGGAGAAGTCGTACTCTCTCGCTTTCCACGTCAGGTAGAACGGATCGATTGGAATGCAATGCCCGCCGAGTCCGGGGCCGGGGTAGAAAGGCATGAAGCCAAACGGCTTCGTCGCCGCCGCATCGATGACCTCCCAGACGTCGATCCCCATTCGCTGGCACATGAGCTTGAGCTCATTGACGAGCGCGATGTTCACCGCCCGGAACGTGTTCTCGAAGATCTTGCAGAGCTCGGCCGCCTTGAGACCCGAAACCGGCACGACACGTTCGATGATCGTCGCGTACACGGCGATGGCCACTTCGAGCGCGTCTTCGTCGAGCCCACCGACGACCTTAGGGATCGTAGAGGTTTCGAACTTCGGGTTCCCTGGATCCTCGCGCTCCGGCGAATACGCCAAGAAGAAGTCGCTCTCGGCGCTCTTGCCAAAGGCCTCGAGCACCGGACGACACACCTCTTCGGTGGTTCCCGGGTAGGTCGTCGACTCGAGAACAATGAGCTGATTGTCGCGAAGACCGGCCGCAATCTGCCGACACGTCCCCTCGACGGCGGTGAGATCGGGCTCGCGCGTACGCGTGAGCGGCGTCGGCACCGCGATCAGGATGACGTCGGGCTCGCCGATCTGCCCGAAGTCGGACGTTGGGACAAAGCGATCCTCTGCGATCGCGCTCTTCAACAATTGGAAATCGATGTGCTTGATGTACGACCGGCCAGCCCGAAGGTCCTCGACCTTTCGGTCGTCGATGTCGAAGCCCAACACCTTGAACCCGACCTTGAGGAAGGCCCGAACAAGCGGCAGACCCACATAGCCAAGGCCACAGATGCCGATCACGGCCGTTCGCTGCGTCAGTTTCTCGAGAAGCTCTTGTTTCGCTCGCACAACACCCACTCCGCGAGCGGCGGAATAGCACTGGGCGCCCAGCCAGGCAAGTCAGCAAGCAAGTTCCGGACGCCTCGCGTCTAGCGATGTCGGCGCGACTTCTTACTGTGACGCGACGGCACCTTCGTCGCGCGCTTCCCTTCAGAGCTCACTTCCGGCGTACCCTCGGGCTTCGCGTCGGATCGAGCATCGGCCGAGGAGGCGCCTTGAGCTTTGCGATAGCCGTCGATGATGGCGCGGACGTCCCCCGCGTCGGAGGCGTTGGGATCGAGCGTCAGATATCGCTCGTAGTGTTGAACGGCCTGCGCTTTGTCGTCCTTGGCCGTGTACGCGATCGCAAGGCCACGTTCGGCGGCCGCGAGGGTCGGCTCCAAATCCAAGGCCTGCCTGTAGGCGACGATAGCCTGGTCGGCCTTCTCAGGGCCGAGCAACGCGAGCTCATGCCCGCGCTGGAGCGCCTTGATGGCCTTCGCCCGGCGCTCCTTCGCTTCGACGAGCTTGGGATCGACACGTACGACGGGTGCGGGTTCCTCTTTGACCGCGGCGTAGACGCCATACACGCCGCCCGCCACGCCGACGGCCAGAATCGCCACGACCAACCAATCGGGGACCCAGCGCTTCCGCTTCTTGGGCGCCTCCAGCTTGATCTCGACCTGCGAAATCTCATCAGCCATTTGCGGCTCGATGAGCTGCTCGAGCCGAGCCTGCTCCCGGGCCTGACGCGCCTTCTCTCCGGCCTCGAGCTCGGCGACAAGAACGTGCGCTGGTTTGGTCTTGAGCCCCGGCTCCACGCCCTCCGACGATGAACCGCCGCTCGCCGTTCCGAGAACACTGGCTTGTCCCGCCGCACCGACCTGCCCGGCCGACCCAAGCGCGCCGGTGCTGGCTGCGTCGAAGGCCCCTGACGGTTCCGCGACCGCCGAGCCAGAACCGTTCGACGAAGAAGGTGCGGGCACGGCGGAACCGGGGGAAGAAGAGGACGAAGAGGAAGAGGAAGAGGAGGATGACGACGACGAAGACGAACGCTTGAGCGGAGGCGGCGCGATCGGCGTCGGTGGTTCAGGCTTCAATCCGGCATGCTGAGCGCTCGTCAAGAGGCGGGCGGCTTCCAGCCGCGAAAGCCAACTCGACGGCACGCTATCGTTTTCTGGCCGGCGAACGGGAAGAGCCGGCCCAGCCGTCGAGACGAACCGCCCACGCACCGGCGGGGCGGCTTGCTCTCTTCCGGCCACGCCCACCGGACGTGGACCTCGGCTGGCTCCGGGGCCGCGGCTCGAGCCCCCATAGGCATTTCCGTTGCCGTTGCCGTTGCCGTTGCCGTTGCCGTTGCCGTTGCCATTGCCGTTGCCATTGCCGTTGCCGTTGGCGTGGCCATTTCCGTTGCCGTCTCCGAAGGCATCGCCATTGCGACGCCCATTTCCGAGGCCATGCCCATCGGCATCCGTATCTCCATCGCCACGCCCCGACCCTTTAGCTTTGGGTTTGGCCTCGAGCACGGTGAGATGGGCAGGTTTCCGACGCGCAGTGTTTTCCGTCGGTGCCTTGCCGCAGGACGGACAGGTGGTCGGACCCTCGCTTGCCTCGAACTCGTGCGCGCAAAAAGGGCAGCGCGACAACGACATGGCCTCGGAGTGTACCGGCAGTTGCTTCTCGGGGCACCATCCCAGGTCGAGATTCCTTCGGGCGCCGGGACCGCCCCCGGAGATCCACTCCATCTCAGGTAGGTACCGTCCGCACGTCCGCTATCCAATGATTCGGCGAGCTGCGAACGGCCCCGGGTGGGCGGACGCGCACAAACACGGCGGGTTCAGGCGAAGAGCGGCGCTCGACCCTCGCAGCGCGTCATCGCACGGATCGCTTACAATTCAGTCGTGCTCGAGTGGGCCATCTTCGCCGCGCTGGCGGCCGCGGGGTCAGGCGCGGCGCTCGTCCACGGCGTACGAGAGCGCAAGCACGCGCGCCTTCGACTGACAGAGCTATCTCATCGACTCGACACGACGATCTATCTTCGCGGTCTGACCTTGGTTGCTGAAGTCGACGGCTGTCACGTCCGCATCTCGGCCCAAGGCCTCCATGCGCAAGGACTCGCGCCCAGCGTCGTGATCGCCGGTCGAGGCCCTCTGCGCGACGTGTGGATCACAGCCGAGCATGAGCTCATCGCCACCTCGCCCCTCATCGAAGCGCCGCTCGTACGCACACAAGATTCAGGACTCGACGCCCACGTCCACGTGCGCGGTTCGGAGCCGTACGTTCGCGCACTCCTGGACGAAAGCCATCGACGGCGCATCTACCGCCTGACCACCGAGCTCGGCGTCTCGATCGCCGGTGGACGCGTGGTCTGGACCCCAAGCGACGCGGTCTGGGACCGACCCGACGGCCTTTCCCATATCGCCCGTACGATCCGAGAGCTGACCTCGCTCGCGACCGCGCTCGATGTCAGCGACGCCGACATTCCGAGGCGACTCCAACACAACGTGGCGACCGACCCAACGCCGCAGGTTCGACTCGCGAACTTGTGCACGTTGATTCGCGTCTTCCCGACTGCGCTCGAGACCGTCGAGGCCGCTCGAATCGGCCTTCTGGATGACGACCCAAACATTCGCTTCGTCGCCGCCCGCCATCTACCGGTCGACTCGCGACGCGTGCTGCGCGAGATCGCGACGAGCGCCGAACATCACCCCGAGCTTAGGGCTCGCGCCATCGAGATCTTGGCTACCCGCTTCGGCGCGGAAACGATCGGCAAGCCCCAGCTCCTTCGAATGAGCTTTGCGAAAGATCCGCGTATCCTCGCCGCGGCGACGCGCGCGCTGGGCCTCTTGGTGGACGAAGAGTCGGAAACACGATTGCTCGAGATCGTCGCGCGACGCGATACCGGTCTGAGGCTTCTGGCCATCAAAGCGCTTGGACGCTCGGGGACGCTTCGGGCCGTGCCCAGTCTGCTGCCGTATACGCGCGGCCTCTTGCTCGATGCCAAGACAAGAAAGGCGGCCGCCCAAGCCGTGAGCCAGATCCAGAAGCGATGCGCCGACCCGGACTTCGGACACATATCGTTGGTCGACATCGGCGAACACGGCCAGCTCACGATCACCGAAGAGACTGAGGCCAGGTCGCCCGCCGCGTAAACGCATCGACCTCACCGACCGCCACCTGTCCTAGGCGAGAAGGCAACCACGTCGGCTGGCCGTGGACGTTGTCGAGAAGGGGCCTCATCGTCGCCGACGCGCGCCGAGGCACAATGCGCGTCCAGTCATAACTCTGTGGGCGTCTTTCGTTTGGCAAAGAACATGCACACGTTTCCTCGCCGTGAGTTGCCCGATCAAGAACAAGAACGCCACTTCAGTATCCCTCGGATTTCGGTTCGGCTGCGCGTGGTCGACGACGTTCGTGCTCGTGTTGACCGCCTGTGGGCCTGGCGTCGATCCGTTCGACGCCCAAGAGTACAGCGGCGACGAGATCATCCATGGGACAGTGACGTCGGACTATCCCAGCGTCGTCCTTCTCGAGATCGAGCGCCCAAGCGGCGGCGTCTACTGCTCTGGGACCATCATCGCCGAGCACACCGTGCTTACGGCCGGCCATTGCATCATGGATGACGACGGTCAGAACGCCGTCGCCGTCAAGATCTGGGGAGGCCCGACCGCCGGTCGCTGGGCCGCCCATCCCCAGTACGACCACACCAACCTCTACGCTGAAGGCGCCGGCACCGACGTGGCGATCGCCCACTTCGACAGCCCCCCGGGCCCAGTGCTCGCCATCGGGAGCGCGCCCGCCGCGAAGGAAAACGTCCGTGTCGTCGGCTATGGGCGCTACGATCGACGCATCAATCAACTCGACCTCCAGAAACGAACCGCGCTCAATCGGCTCGAAGCCATCGAGCCGACCTACATCACGCACGGTGGTCCGAAGAGTATCTGCAGCGGCGATTCGGGCGGTGCGGTCATGAACGTCGACGGGACCGAGCTGATCGGCGTCATTTCGCGCGGCGGTCGCGGCTGCGTGGGCGCTGGCTACTCTGCGCTCGTCAGCGGGTCCTTGGCCTGGATAGAAGAAGCGGCCGGTGAATCGAGTACCGCCACCGATCCACCACCACCACCACCACCACCACCATCCGACGACGGCAACAGCGATGACGACGACAACAGCAATGACGACGACAACAGCAATGACGACGGCAGCGGCAATGACGACGGCAGCGGCAATGACGACGGCAGCGGCAGCGACGGAGGTTCTGGCGCCGCCGGCTCGCCGATCCTTATCGAGCGGTGCTACGAGGACGATACGAGCTTTGCCGTCTCCGTTTCCGTTCCGCTCGGTCATCCGGTTCCGTGGAACTCCAACGTCGTCAACGGCCTCGAGAACCCGTGGGAAGAGCTCTACGCCGATCGCTGGATCCCGGAGACGGTCGGCGACCGTACCCACTACGTGCTCACGAAGAATGACCGGCGCCGGATCCTGAAGGTGAACTATCCGGCCGAGGTACGCCGGGCCGAATTCAGGTTCCGGACCGGCCCTTCGGACACCCCGCCCGAAACGCTGGCCGACAACCGCCGGTGCGTCATCCGCTTCCGGTCCTCGTCTTAGTGCGTGGTTCGACATCGGTGGCACCGAGCTCGACATAGGGCTTACACTTGCGCCGATTGCTGTCACTCCCGGCCCCTGGCATCTTTTGGGTGTGCAAATCGACGTCTCCGTGAAGTGCACAGATGAGAGCGCCGGGCCGGTGCCCGCATCGTTTTCGATTCGCGACCGCGACGTCCGAGTTCTGGAGTTGCTGGATCGATGGCCCGGCGGCGAGTGCGGCTATTACAAGGTCCGCGGCGACGACGGAAGCACCTATATCTTGCGGCAAGAAGCTCGCAATCAGACATGGTCGTTGACTTTCTTCGTGGCCGACGACGCGCACTGGCCCGCAGCGCCTCACGCCTTCCGCGCGCCGCGCCGTCGGCCGCCACGGCGACAGTGCCAATAAGAGCTTCAACAAACAGAAAGGGACATCAGTCGACGGCGTCCGCAGACGGCGCGAGCACAAGGGCGTCCGTAGACGGCCGTCGGCACAAGGGCATCGGCAGAAAGCGTGAAGCGAGCAGGCTTGCAACGTCCACGCGCACACGCGATAAGCGTGGCGTCATGACGTTCCCGGAAACGGCGGCGGTCATCGGACCGCGGCGGGTCGCCCGAGCGCTCGCAGAAGCGCTCGAGAGCACGCTCGGCGAGGCCGCCGACCAAACAACCAAGACCGTCCGCAACGACCTGCGCGAGCTCCCCAAGGAGATGGAGCGGAGTCTTCATCGGACCTTGGAGAACCAGCTCGAGCCGTTCAAGACCTCGATTCAAGCGCTGCGCGAGCGTGTCGAGGCCATCGAAGAGCACATCACGAACGTGCTCACCCGTCGCATCGACGAAGCGCAGACGACCCTCGACAAGCGCCTGAGCCAAAACCGGGTCGAGTTTGGGACCGACCTCAAGACGAGCGTCCAAGACCTCGCGAAATCAGGTGCGCTGGAGACGATGCGCGACGGCCTCGCCAAGGAGATCGTCAAGCGGAGCGCGTCGGTCGAGGCTCTGTTTTCCGACCGGCTCGCCGCGACGACCCACCACATCGGACGCATCGCCGAACATCTGGCCGAGATTCGCGCCGGCTTGGAGGGCTCGGCCGAGATCGAGGCTGCGGTCCTCGAGCTTCGGGCCCCGATCGATCGCGTCGCCGAATACCTCGAAATGCTCGCGCACCTCTCGGCCCGCCTCGACGCCTTCGAACCGCGCGTCGAAGCACTCGCCCCCCAAATCAACGCCGCCCCCGCCGCTCTCAAGGCCGTCGATGCGCGCATCGCAGTGATCGAGGAAACGCACCACCAGTTGATCGAAGGCGTCGCGTCGCTGCGCCGTCAGTCTATGTGGACCCTTGGGCTCGTCGTCGCTCTCGCCACCGCCGCCCTCGCCGCGACCTTCGGCGGACTGGTCGCCCCATAATCGGCGGACGCGCAGGCGACGATACCCTCCCGCCGGCAGGCGCGGAGCGTTCCAAAGGCAAGGCCCGTGGCCCCGGACTTGTCGCGCGTCTCGATCTCGGAACCCACGACACGTGTCGTTGTGAGCGGCGAAGATCGCGTGATACGCAGCGGCCGATCTCATGGATTCCGCGTTTAGCTCTAGAAGCCAACGGCTCACCGCCTCCGTTTCCCGCGTGCCTTGCGCGCTTGCGGTTCTTCTCGCAGCCTGGCTGATAGGCGCCACGGGTTGCGGAGACGATGCGAACCTATCCCCTGATGCGAGCTCGACGTTCGACGCAGCCACCGCAGACCGCGCGCCGACCGAGGATGTATCGCTCGATGGCGGAACATCCGATGGCCGTGCGATCGATCTCGACGCCCACATCGACGCCGACGCCAGCATCGACGCCGACGCCAGCATCGACGCCGACGCCAAAGTCGACGCCGGGGGAGACACGTCGTCGCGCGATGGAGGCCCGAGTGTTGGCGACGATGGTGGAACCTCGACGCCGACGATCGCCCAGGCGTTCGAGCGTTGCTACCGAGACGGCGTCGCCGTCGCCGAATGCGCGCCGTCGCTGGTCTGCCTCGTCGATGACGAGGACGCTCACGAGGGGATGTGTGTGCTACCGTGCGCGTCAGATAGCGCATGCCGTTCGCCGGAAACCTGCGTCCACCTCACGGACGGAGAGGACGGAGAGAACGGCGTCTGTGTGATCAGCCGTGCGCTCGGCGAAAGCTGCGACGACCTCTTCGACGGCCCACGCCAGTGCGACGACAGCGCCGGTGCCGACTATCTATCGATGTGCCTCGACGGGACCTGCCGCATTGTCTGCGGCCTCGACGGCTATTCCGACCTTCTTGCTTGTCCCGAAGGCATGTCATGCGCTGATGCAACCTACCCCTACCCCATCGACGTCGACGGTCTCCCCGCGAGAGCCTTGGCCTGCGAAGATGACGGCGCGAGCGGGAACGTGTGGCGGCCGATGTCTTCGACGGGCGCGCCTCAAAGTCGAAGCGGGCATACCGCGGTCTGGACCGGCACGGACATGATCGTTTGGGGAGGCGGCGTCGACGACGAGGCTTTCCAGACGGGCGGCCGGTACAATCCAGCGACCGATCTTTGGCGCGCCACCGCCATTCAGAGTGCGCCCAGCGCGCGACGCGACCATACGAGCGTTTGGACCGGTACGGAAATGCTCGTTTGGGGAGGATGGCAAAGCAATGTCGAACACGGGACTCAAACCGGCGCGCGCTACAATCCGACGACCAACCGCTGGCTCCCGATCTCGCTGCGCGGCGCGCCAAGTCCACGTTCGTTTCATCTCGCGGTGTGGACGGGTTCCGCCATGATTGTCTGGGGCGGCTATGCGAACGGGGGCCCCGTTCAGGGTGGTGGCATCTATGATCCCAGGAGCGATACCTGGCGAGCCATGTCGACCGTCAATGCGCCGCCCCCACGAATTGGAAGTTCGGTCACGTGGACCGGGCGAACCATGTTCGTCTCCGGCGGCGAGGATCCGTCACAGCCCTACATCGACGTTGGCGTGTACGATCCGGAAACCGACACCTGGACTCGTCATGCACGCTCGTTCGTCTTACAAACCCACGCCCACCACACGGCCGTCTGGACGGGCACGGAGATGCTTCTATGGGGCGGTATAGACAGCGAGCGTGTGCCTCCTCTTCTTGACACGGGTCTTGGATTTTCGCCGCCGAACGACTGGCCCCTCATTCCAACCATCAACTCACCCTCACCACGACTTGGACACACCGCGGTTTGGACCGGTAACCAAATGTTGATCTGGGGTGGGAGGGATCCCGATCATCCGCAGAAGAACGGAGCAGCCTACGAGCCCATCTCGACCCGGTGGACGACGCTGCCGATGCACGGACTCGACGTACCGCGGAGCAACCACTCCGCGGTCTGGACCGGTCAAGAAATGATCGTCTGGGGCGGGATCACCGAGCTACAAGACACCTTGTATTACACGAATTCGGGCGCCCGCTATCGACCAACCCCCGAAGCCTGCGAGCCTGGATGTGGCGATGCGACTTGCGGATTCGGACCGTGCGGCGAGCTTTGTGGTGCGTGCCCATCAGGAAGCGAGTGCATCGGCGGATCCTGCGAAGTGCCGATCTGCCATCCGGCTTGCGACGGCCGCTCGTGTGGGCCCGATGGCTGCGGAGGCTCATGCGGAAGCTGCAGCACAGACACGACCTGCGTGGCATCGACCGGGCAGTGCGTGCCGACATGCACGCCGAGCTGTGGACTTCGAGCCTGCGGCTCGAATGGATGTGGCGGATCGTGCGGGACCTGTCCCTACGGAACGCAATGCGACAGCTTCGGACAGTGCGAAGGGACCAGCTCATCCTGCAACCCCATCTCGGGTGCGGGATGCAGCTATCCCGAAGGTTGCCTCCTGTTGAGCGACGAAACCGCGGGCTGTTACATCCTCGGCGACGGCCGCGAAGGAGACGCCTGCTCGTCGTCCGCACCCTGCGCGGAGGGCCTTGGATGCTTCTACGACAGCACATCCTACCGTTGCCGCCGACTCTGTCGACGTTCAAGCGGATCCGGCTGCGCCTACGACCAGACGTGCTCCGCGGTGTCTGGCTGGTATACGTACGGCGTCTGCATGTAGCCCGGAGCGGGCGAACCTAACCTGCACCCACGATGGGCACTGGAGGGCCGCCTCAAACATGGCGGGATCATAGGCTTTGGCCCGGCGGCCGAGGCAGACGGCTCGCAACTCGAAACGGTTCTCAAGGATGTTCCTGGCCTTCACCTCCAGGGATACCACCCAGCCGCCGCTCCCGAATCGCGGTGAAGTCTGCAGTGCTGATCGCTGACTGAGGCGCTCCTAGACAAATGGCCCAGACCTCAGAGCCGATTCAAAACCTGGCGCGTATCGGCTGTTCCTAGCCATCTGAGGCGAAACGGAGGCGTCGACGCTGACCCGGTCTCAAATCCAGCGGGATGTCTGTTGTTGACCTTCGGGTTCGAAGGCGAGTTACTCAGAGAACCGCGCGCGGCGGTTCCCGTCGACGACGGACCGGAGCCCGAGACCATGGAACAAGACACAATCGACTACCATCGCCTCGTCCAAGAATCGCTCCGGGAAGTCGTCCATAGTGCCCTCCTCCGCTTCCAGAACCCCGCAACCCGTCCGCCACACCACCACTTCTACATCACGTTCAAGACGCAAGCCCCCGGTGTCACGATGTCCCAAAGCCTTCGTGCCAAGTACCCCGAAGACATGACGATCGTCCTGCGCCACCAGTTCGAAGATCTCACGGTCATCGAAGAAGCCTTCAGCGTCACGCTCTACTTCCAAGGCTCGCCAGAGCATCTCGTCGTCCCATTCAAGTCCGTCACGCGCTTTTACGACCCGTCCGTCGAGTTCGCGCTGATCTTCGAAGTCGACCCCTTATTGTGGGAGTCAGACTCAGACTCAGACTCAGACTCAGACTCAGACTCAGACTCAGATTCAGATTCAGATTCAGACTCGCAGTCAGGCTCAGAGACCGAGACCGCACCATCACGCATCCGCGGCGAAGGCGAAAACCGCCGAAACACCGGCCCGCGTCTCACGGCTGTCCCATCCATCTCCGCGTTGAGGCGCGACGACGCCGACATCCGTTCCGCTTCTCCCACCCCAGAGCCGGCGCCAGAACCCGAAGGCCACAAGAGGGAGGCGGACGACCCCGAGCGCAGCCCGGAGGCGGAAGCCGAGTTCGAGCCCAGCGGAGCCGTCGAGCCCAACGACGAAAGCGGAACCAAGGCCGCTCCGAACGGCGACTCCGACCCGGGTCATAGCCATCGCAACGACCGCGAACCGAGCCACGACGATCCACGCCGCCGTGGGCGCCACGGTCGCGGCGAAACCGGCGCGGCTGACGACCATGCCCTTGGCGGCAACAAAACCGAAATGGACAGTGACCGCACTCAGGATGCGCCCCCAACTCAGGATGCGCCCCCAAGAATGGGCGAAGTCGTGCGCCTCGACATCTTTCGCCGCAAATGAAGTCCGTCCTTGACCTCTCATCCCAGACACCCCACCATGCCAGACTAGTTCTTTGATAAGGGGCCGACCTGGTTTCGACGAGGGTGTTGCACCAAAAGGTGCGTGTCCGGGAGCCGTGCTTGCCGGTCAAACAGTACGGAAAAAAACAAAAGCCAACGACGACGTTCACACGTACGCCCTGGCCGCCTAAGAACCTCGCATAGAGTCTTCTTAAGCCGTTCATGTTGATGACCCCGCCCATGGTCACAGCATGAGCGTAATTGAAGTGGGCTAGTCCTTCGGAGCTGCCGCTCGACGAAGGGCGAAATCATAGAGTGGCTGGTTCTCGAAGCGTCTGTCTGCGAGCGCTTCGAGGACGAGATTAACTCGCATGACTACGCACGTAGGACCTTCTGGGAATGTACTTTCGGACGCGGGTTCGATTCCCGCCGGCTCCATCATATTTTCTCCCTGCGCAACATCGTGCAGCGCGACGAAGTCACTCGCAGAAATCTGCGAGAATTCAGCTACGACAATCGTGCTCTGCCGGAGGAGATGCGAACGCCGAGCTCTTTCGTAGCCCGCCTGCTCTAGCGACCTCCGTCGCTCCGAGCAACGAGGCGTCGAGGTATCGTCGTCGGTCCGCCCAGATCGCGGTTGCCCGGAGGACGGTTGCCCGGTGGAGGACGGCGGTTCAAGCTACTCGACGACAGAGACACTTCCGGTGGGATCGACCACGCGACCCACGAACAACACGCTGCTGGTCTTCCTGTCGCGGATCAGGAAGAGGAAGGGTTGGTCCGCAATGAAGCGCACATGACGCGGCTTGGCCACCCCTCTCGCCTTCATCACCACCGCCGTAGCAGCGGCTGCCTCCGTTCCCTCTTCGTTCACCTCGACGAAGGCTTTGTGCAAGACCTCCGCGATGTAGAGTTCCTCCGCGCTGTCTTTGGGTAGGTTCGACATCCCGGTGAAGTCCGCCTCGTTCGGGGAGAAGGCCGTCTTCATGCCCATCTCCTGCAGCACCTTCTTCAGGCTGAGCTTCGCGGTGATCTTCAGCTTCGGGATCTGGATCTCCACCTCCTGCCTCGTCAGCGCACCGTTCCACTGGCTCATCATCTTCGGCTCCAGCTTCGCCTCCACCTGCGCCAGCTGGTGTCGCTCGACGGGCATCAGCAGCACCATCGAGAGCCGACCTCCCTTGTAAGGCAGCTCGAGGAGCTGAACGCCATCCTTCTGCGCATAGCGGAACTGCGCCGTCTTGAACATCATCGAGGTCTTGATCTGCTTCTTCGGCGAGAGCTCGAACGACATCGGCCTGGTCGCGTGCTCGTCGAACTGGTCCGCCCAGCTTCCCTTGAAATGGATCGCGTTGGTCAACACCAGCCGTGTGAGCGAATCGAGCAGCCCCGCCGGGATGAGATCGGTGATCTTCTTGTTCGTCTTTTCCTCCACCCACGTGTTGATCTTGCCTCTCGCAGCCTTCGACTCTGTCTTGAAGTCGACGGGCACGAAGCCTCCGTCATAGTACTCGCGGGTCAGATCCAGAAATGTTGCCCGGAACGGATAGCTCTGCTCCCCCCAGAGGCGATTGGCGATGACCAGCTTGTAGTCCTCGTTGGAGGAGAGCTCACCGAGTAACGCCGCAAAGGTCGGGTGCAGCTCCGCGGGCGCAGCGCCGAACTGAAGCACCTGCTCCATCTCCTTCTCCGTCTTTCCTTTCGCTCCGGCGTAGGTCATGGCCAGCGCCGAAGAGATGGAAAAGGGGGAGTAGAAGAGGTTGCCCTCGCTCTTGGCGATGGTCTTGTGGAGCGCAAAGGCAAAGCTGGCGTTGCCGAAGGCCAAGGTCGTGGCCTTGGCCAGTTGCTGCTTGTTCATGGGCGAGCGCTCCTCCATCTTCCTTGGTAGAGGCCGTGCCTTCTTCTCCACCTTCGCGCTTGGATCCGGTTTCTCTGCGGGTGCCGACGGTTGCTCCGGACAGGCGGTGACGAGGAGGAGGAGGAATGCAAGAAAAGGAGTATACTCCATAGCTCGCCGTGTAACCGCTCAGCGTGAAAAAATGAACAGGGGGGGGCGGGCGCTGCGCACGTCTATACAGCCACAGTCCGGTTCCTCGGGACACGGGCCGTATTGCTTTTCCTATGGCATATGCACGCGCTCAACCTGAGGCGTGTCCCTCGGAGAGTGCTCTTAGGTTCTGCCGCGCAAAGTCCAGAGATCGAGCCCGACCGTCGTCACGGTACCCACGAAGTAACAAAGGATATCGGCCCATTCGAAGTAATGTCCAAGGACGATGGCAAAAAAACTTCCGGGCCTCAGACCGAGCGCACCCGCCAAGTCAAGAAACTGCGCCACCTCGACGGCACAGGCCACGCCAAAAACGCCCAGGGCAAGCGGGACCCGCGGGACCTCGCGCCACGAAAGAACGAAGCAATAGAGGAGCGCAACACAAAGCACGTCGCCAAGCGATCCACGAACGAACGGAACTCCCGCAAACACCGTGGCAATCGAGAACTCGATACCAAGGAGAGCCAACGCCAAAATTCGATAAAGAGTCCGGCGCGTGAGCACGCTCGCCAGTGTACAGGAGACGTGCATCGCAGGCGTGTCGCCCTAGCCTGACCGCTGATCGGCCGCTGCTTTCATCGTTCCACTCACCACCCTCGCCGCACTTGTCGACCGCTCAAACGGCCGGCCCAATGCGTTCAATATCGGAACGAATCCGATGTAGTCGTTGTCCAACCAAGCTTTGTCGCGGCGTCACCATCGCAGCGTTCGAGCGACCCATCCCGCAACCGTTCTTCGGAGTCTCGCTTCACGATCGCGCTTTTCCTGCAGCGCGGCCCCAATCATCGGATAGAGCGCGTCCCGGGTCACACCGTGCCCAAGCGCAAAGAAGAGCGCGACCATGAGTGCCTTTGCACTGGGGCTCGAAAGCTCGCGGTGCTCGGACTCGAGGATCGCTTCTCGCGCCAATGCGCCGAGCGCTTCGGCACCAACGTAGGTGGCCTTCTCCGGAAAGAGACGCTGCATGCGGTTCACCATCGCGTCGACAAGCCTGCTTTCGCCAAGGACAGGCGGGTCCCAGCGCTCGGACTCCCACCGAACCAGCGCCCGCCGCTCAGCCCAAAACGAAATGTGGCGCCGGTAGCGCATCGTCTCGTCGTACAGCGCCGTAGCCTTGACCATCTCCTCACCGGGGCCCCGCAGGATCCGTTCGGCCCAAGGATACTGAGGATCAGTGTCGAAGGCGCTCCCGAACATCAGCGAGAGTTCGATGAACGTACGCGTCGGTCCGCGCAGCGTGAACCCAAAGCTCTGCGCACGTGTGTAGGACTGACGAACGAAGTGAGCGATGGCGCCCGGTTCGAGTCGGTCGTCAAGCGACGTGTCAAAGGCGCGGCAATGATCGAACATCTCCCGTTCGAAGGGCGAAAGCTCAATGGTCTTCTCGATGGTCTTCGGAAGGGCGTCGGCGATCGCGCGCCGGTGTCCGAGAACACCGCCAAACCCAAAAGCCACCGCCCCAAACAATCCCCGAAGGGCCTCTCTCCGTGTATGCCCCATCCACACCGAGTCGTTCTTGAGCATCGTTCGGAGTAGGTTATCGACGGTCGACGCCCCGAGGCAAGATCTCGAGCGTCGCTCCGCCGTGGACGGATGCGCCGCTTCGCGTTTCGCACTACGAGTTGGGCGAGAAACTAGACCATATCGCGCCGGGAACGCGAACGTGCCTCGCTCGAGACGCTTCGCCACGATCGTCCAGCCTTCGTCCTCGCGTCCAGATAATCATCGCAGCGATCGCCCACCTGCGGTTAGAAAGACGAAGCCAACCTCAACTGAACCTCAACTGAGACCGGGCGATTCTGACCGGGCCTGGCGTACAGCGTGATCGGTGATCGGGCTCAAACAGGGGCAGGCGTCGACGAGCCTCGAAGACCCAGAGGCATGTTTGGCAGGTCGTCCATGGTTGGTGGTAGCATGTGGACCGTCGTGGCCGCCAAAAGCTTCCGCTCCTGGACCCGAACCCTGAAGCTCATTCTCGGTCTGTGCGTTTCGCTCAGCGCGAGCACTTTCGGCGCGCCTCCGGAGAAGCCGGCGACTTCGCGGGCGGAAGACCCAGACCGAGGGTCCGCCAACGCTCGGTCCGCCGATGCTGTGTCCGCCGATGCTGCGCCCATCGATACGGCCTCCGCCGATGCTGCGCCCATCGATACGGCCTCCGCCGATGCTGCGCCCACCGATACGGCCTCCGCCGATGCTGCGCCGGTGGCCTCCGCGCGCGCCGACCGCTGGCATCGTCTCTACTCTCCCTCAGCGAGTGCCAGCAGCTACCTGGCGAACAATTGGAATCGCTTCACCGAGAACTATCATCCGAACTATGTGTTCGATGGGAATCCAGGCACAGGCTGGGTTGAAGGTGCGCAAGGTCTCGGCGTTGGGGAGTGGATCGAATGGCCCATCTCTTCCTTGGCGTCGGCGCGCGCGATCAAGATCCGCATCCGGGCCGGCTACCACAAGAACCGGGCTCTCTTTCGCGCGAATGCAGCCCCCAAAGAGATCGACCTCGAGGCTCGCAGCGCCGCCGGCGTGGTGCTTGCGCGCGTCAAGACCACCCTCCGCCGCGTCATGTCGTGGCAAGAGGTGCTTCTCGACACGAGTGGTAAGAGCGATATCCGTGCGCTTCGTCTCGTCGTCCACTCGGCCTACTCCGGAGCGACCTATGAAGACAGCGTCATCTCCGAAATCGAGACATGGGTCGACTCCGACGTCGAATACAAACCAGCCGTCGAGGACGCAAAGCGCGATCAGCTCAAAGCATGGACACAGGATCGTCTTGAACAGGCCAAGTATTTCGCGAAGCTTCCGCGCGCGTATCCTTTCGCGTCTTCAAACTTTGCCAAACGGAGCGATGCGGCGGTCCTCGAAAGCAAATACGACGACGCTTGGAACGAGAAAAAGTCATACGTACCTCTTTCGCTTCGACTCAAGAAGCGCAAGTTCACGAAGGCTCAATCACGCGTTGTCGACGCCGAGTTCCTAGACCGCGTGGATGCTCTCGAAGCGCTCGACAAAGCCGGACCCGAAGACCGATTCGATGCCGCCCGCTATCTCCCGACGTTTGGCCGGAGGATACCGCTACCCGACGGACTAGGATCGGGGATCGCGCTCCTCCCGTGGATCGCGCACTTCCTCGATGCCGAGAACGTCTCTTATTTCGAGGCGGCCAAAGACAAGGTGGTCGACATCAAATCAACCGACTGCGACCCGAACAGCGATTTCTTCGGCGGACAACCGCGCGTCAAGGCGGCACGCGTTGTGTGGGCCAACAAAGATGAGAAGGTTCCCGAAGAGATCCATCTGCAAGAGAGCGCCATCGGGGGGGACCGCGAAGGCTACAAGATCTTTGTGACTCACCTTCTTCGCTTCGACGGCGCGTTCCTTCGCGAAGTCATGAGCCGATCCGAGGCCACGACGGACGCCGGGAGAAGCTTCGCGTACACTTGGACGCGCTTTCACACGAACCGCGATGGCAAGATCGATACGATCAGCGTGCGTCAGGCCATGCAAGACGAGAACGCCAACAGCATCGTCTCGTGGACAGCGCGCGCAACGCGTGTCCGCTGAGACTGCGCTTCCGTGCCGAGTACCGTACTGTACTGGGGGCCTGTTGACTTGGAGACTCAGTGCACCTGACCGATGCATGCTTGTTCGTCGCGGCCGTCTCCGCCGTTCTCGCGGCCTGGGCTTCCCGCACGGCCTCCGGCACTTCGTCGACGATTTCCGCCTTGTGCGGGCTTCTGGGTAGCGGCGCCTTCGTGGTCAGTGTCGAAGCGCAGGCGACACCCTGGAGCGAAGCCGACACCGCCGTCCTCGAACCCGTTCGGACCGCGCTCGGTTTCACGGAAGGTCTTCGCCCGCTTTCGCTCGGCGCGAACGCCTCTGAATGGCGTGATCCCGCCGCCTGCCGGGAATGTCATCGCACCCACTACGATGAATGGAGCGTCTCACGTCACGCGAAGAGCGCATCGAACGCTCTCTTCTTGGCCGGATTTCATCTCGAGCCCCGGAGACGGTGTGTGCATTGCCACGCACCGGTCGCCGAGGAGACTCAGGCCTTCCTTCGAGCGGCGCGCTCGACCGGCCTAGGCCTGCGATCAAATGCTCACCGCGCTGATGCGGCTCGCCGCCGAACGAGCGATAGCGCTCCATCGTACTGGGAAACCTTCTCGCGTGCGTCGACCGCAGTAAACGCCCGCGGTATTTTTGGCGTTTCTTGCGCCGTCTGCCACGTGCGCGATGGCGTCATATTGACCTCGAGACCGATCGAAACGCCAGAGCATCCGACAAGGGTCGAACCGTCCCTGAAAGAATCACGGTTCTGCGCTTCGTGTCACCAGTTCCGCTTCGAGCGCCTCGGCGAACACGGGTCCGTGCTCACCGAGAGCGTCATCCAGGATACGTGGCGCGAAGCCGAGGCAAACGCCGAGGTGCGCTGCCAGGATTGTCACATGGCGAATCATGGGCATCGTATGCCCGGCGCCCACGACCAAGAAATGCTCGAGCGCGCCCTTTCGGTTCGCGTAGAACCCATTGACGCAGGCCACGCGTCGGTCGAGCTTTCCGCATTGAACACGGGTCATCGCTTTCCGACGGGTGATCTCTTCCGCCATCTCACGCTCGAGGTTCGCCAAAGAGACGCTTGGAAGACGGTGGCTGTACTCGATCGACGTTTTGAAATCGAAGACCGAGGGAACTACGTCTTCAAGCGAGAGGTGAGCAACGAATCCCTCGTGCCGGGCACGGTTCGTTCCTTTACGGTTCCGACCGCCGAGAGCTTCGCGTGGCGCGTGCGCTATGCCTTCACGTCCGCGAAAAACATCGCCCGCGGGCTGCTTCCAGATGACGCCATGATCGTAACCATCAAACAAGGTCCCTTGCCGCGACGTCTTCGACGAGGAGATAGAGAAGCAGGTGCAGAGGGAGAAGGAGACGGAGATGCAGGTGGAGACGCAGCGGGAGATAGGACCTTTTCTTCAGCAAAGCCCGCCGCCCCGCGCGAACAAAACTAGGCGCCTCGCCATACGCAGTCTTGTCTCTGTGCTGGGTGTTGTGGCTGCGGCTGCGCTCCTCCTTCGGCTCGATGTCCTTGCCGCGGAACCACCGTTAGCGGAGGATCCTCTGCGCGGGAGCCTTCAGCTCGTCGTCGCTCGAGCCCAAACGTGGGACAGCACGACCGGCGAGCTTCGGCGCTTCACGCGTGAATCGGCCGACGCTCCTTGGATGTCCGTAGACGAAACGCCGATTCCGGTCGTCTTCGGAAGGCGCGGGCTCGCCTGGGGGCGGGGCCTCCACGCCCCGCGCAAGGGCAAGGGCGCGATGAAGCGCGAAGGAGATGGGCGAGCTCCGGCTGGGGTCTTTGCGCTCACGGGCCTGTTTGGCTATGCATCGACGCTTCCCGGGGCGGACCTGCCTTATCGACCGTCCACGAACCGTGACGTCTGTGTCGACGACACCGCGTCGAAGGACTACAACCGTGTGGTTCGACGCGAAGGAAAGCCTGAGTGGAAGAGCGCCGAACGGATGCGGCGCAAGGATCCGCTCTACGAGATCGGCGCCTTTGTCGACCACAACGGCCTGAGCTCCGGCCGCCGCGAGCCGGGGGCGGGCTCGTGCATCTTCCTGCACGTGTGGCGAAGCGGGGAGAAAGGTACCAACGGCTGTACCGCGATGAACCGCAACGCCATGGAATCGATCGCAACATGGCTTCGCGCGAGCGCCAGCCCCCGTTACGTCTTGCTCCCCGCACGCGAGTACGATTCGCTCACAGGGGCGTGGGGGCTTCCGAAGTGGTCGTAGAGTGGTCGTGAAGTGGTCCCCCAGCCTTCACGACACTTCCGCGCAGAAAAGCGCGTTCTTGGCTATGGAGCATAGCGACGGATCTGATTGTCGGACGTCAGCCCCCAAACCTGGTTGGCGCTACCCACGGCGATCTGCCTGAGCGATCCAGGAATCATTTCCCAGCGGTTGCCTGCTCGACGGTAGATGATTCCCGCGGAATTGATGCCCCAAACGGTACCGTCGCTGCCAACCGAAACCTGCCGAAGCTCGCCCGCGATGTTCGTCCACGAATCGCCATCGCGTCGGTAGATAAGCCCGGCGGCGTTCACACCCCAGACTTGGCTTGCGCTCCCAACCGAGATCTGCTCGAGCTGCCCTGAGACCCTCTCCCAACTGCTGCCCACTCGACGATAGATGCTTCCCCCGGACCCAATGCCCCAGACCGATCCGTCGCTGCCAACCGAAACCTGCCGGAGACCGCCCGGGATCTCCGTCCACGCGTTGCCGTCCCGTCGATAGATTCGGGCGGCCGCACCGACGCCCCAAACGTGGCTTGCGCTCCCCACCGAAATCTGGTGGAGCTGCCCAGGAACTCTCTCCCATCCGCTCCCTGAACGACGGTAGATCATGAGTCCGGAATCGATGCCCCAGACCGATCCGTCGCTGCCCACGGCAATGTCCGTCAGCAAGTTGCCGGCAACGGGAACCCAAGGGCTGCTGGCCTGGACGCTGAACGTTGCGACCACGTCCTGCCGCGCCGTCCGCATGTTCACGACGCAGCGCGACGACGTCCCACTGCATGCGCCACTCCATCCGCTGAAGGTAGATCCCGTCTCCGCGACCGCGTCCAACGTCACCGACGTGTTCGCCGGATAGTTCTCGCTACAGTCCGTGCCGCATTGGATGCCGGGACTGCTGGTGACCAACCCTCGACCCGTACCGCTCTTCGTGACCTGAAGCGGATAGGTCGCCGGAGTGTTCGAGGCGGTCGACCAGATTCTGGCGGCGCCCTCGAAGACAGCCAGATGAGGTTCAGAATCGCTGAACACGAAGGATGTCCCATGACTCCAAGTCTTCGTATTCCACAGGGCTTCGGTTCCGAAATAGACGACGAGGTTTCCGTCCGTCTGGAAGGTTGCCTTGCAGCGCGTCGTCGCGCTGCAGCTTCGCGGTTGCGTTTCTGTCGACCACAGCTTCGTGGCGGGCATCTTCTTGTAGAGAACCAAGTTCCCATCGTTCTCCATGACGAGCCGGTGCAGCTGAGTTTCGACCTGACGACCTTGCTCGATCGTGAGATGCCCCGGCTCAAAGGTGACGGATGGTTTGAGGACGGGGGGGTCGTCGCCGGGACCAGAGGAGCCGCCACCGCCTGTTCCACCGAGCGCCTCTCGGACCGAGTCGAGGTCACCGCAAACGTTCGCATGGTAGTTTTTCGGATACTCCGGGGGATAGGTGCGGCCGGGACCGTCGATCTCCTCGGGACAGAACCGAACACGGTCCTTGAGCCTCTGGAATTTCTCAGGCCCGAACCCGTACCGATCGCCGTCCATGAGCTCCCAATAGAAGTTTTGGTCTACCTGGATCATTTGCGGGAAGTACACCCGCTGTCCCGAGAGCCTAAGCGCTTCGGTTGTCTTCGCCATGTACCGGTTGAAAGCGCGTCGAACGGATGCCGGCTGCGATATGTACAGCATCGTATTGCTCAGACCGTTTCTCACGCGCGGAGAGCATTCGGTCTGGAGCTCATTGTTTCGCTCGTCCTCGAGATCCTGGTAATACACAACATACTCGGCCGTGCCGTTCTTGAGTCTGCAATTCTGGCAACCGTCAAACTCCATCATGACCGGGATGTGGCTCTCATTGAGGTAGGTGAAATCGGCACCGCGCCCAGCTCGTCCGAAGTAACTGTCATAGATCCGCGTCGCCAAGGAATCCGCGTTCGTCGTGGGGTTCTTGGTGATCTCAGGCTCGGCCCAGCAGATATTGCCGACCCGCTGCCCTGCCCTGTTGGTGCGGGTGGTGATCGTCGAATCGAGGAACGCGGCTCCGCGGCAGCCAAGCTTCCGACCATCGATGGTGTCAACTTGTGGAGGAACGCCCGGAGAGACGACGTCGATATCGGAGATGTATTTCGCGAAGTCATACAGTTCGCTCGTGTCGTCGCCAGGCTTGTACATGGTGAGGGCTTCCACTCCGATGATGATGTCGCGTGCCAAGGTCGCTCGAGCATACGAGCGCAGCGCCCGCACAAGCGCCTCGAAAACCTTGAGATTGTTGAGATCATCGTTGAGACGATGGTGGGTTTGAGAGAAGTAGAGCCCCCCCGCACCCGCGTTGAGTGCTCGAATGTTCATTAGGAGATGGTAGTTCCAACCGTCCACTGACGACACGACGGGAATGCCGGACACCCCATCGCGCCGCATCTTCTTCTTGACCACCTCGGCAAACGTGAACTGCGATTGGTTTGGCGCAAGCTGGAGCCCAATCCCAGCTTGGGCAGTGATCGAGTTGAGCAATTGGCGCTCGCTGTTGCTGACGTGAATGCTGTCCAAGAACCCCTGTGTGACCGTCTCCGGGAGCCCGAATTCAATCACCGCCGTGCCGTTCAGTTCCGTTGCGGCCGCGGCAAACTCAGTGAAGAAGGTGGTGTCATAGTCCTTGGCTGCGCTGGCGTTGGAGATGCGTCCCCAGGGGAAATAGGCCCAGCGGACATAGGAACAGCCGACCGATTTGATGTTTTGGATGTTGGTACTGGCACTCCGGTAGTTCGCGGAACGCTCGCCGTCCGGCTCAATGAAACAGTTGTGGCAGAAGCAGCTGCGTTCGAGGGTCGCTTGGCGCTCGGTCGCGGCCATCGATTCCGCGAGGTTGTCGTTCGCAGAGTCGCTGACCGACGACTCCCACGACTCCGAACCGCAAGCCGCTACGGACGCCGACACGAGGAGCACGGTCACGAGCAGGTCGGAGGCAATCCGAAGTCCGGGAACGCTCGATCGCCGAAGTTTGTTTGAGTTTCCGAACGTCCGAACCTGCATGCGATCTCCGCGTCGCAGAATTCATGCCGTCATGAACCCTTCGCCGCGAGAAGCGTTTCGAGTCGAGAAGTGCACCCTCCTGGGGACGCTCCGTCCCTAAACTGATGATCTCACCCTTACATCGCCTCACCCATACGCCGTTTCATGTTCAAGCAGCGGGGCATACAGCCATCGCTCGCGTAGGTTGTTGCCACGGAGGTGATGAGGTCAGCCTAGGCGAAGACCGCCGAAATCTGGAGACACCTCAAGTTCACAAAGTATTGCACAACGAGACGGGCCTCGATGCCGAGACCGTGCCCCGGATGCGAACCGAGCCTCTGCTCCCCCTGACGGCAAACAGTCTGAGAATCGCCGGCGATGCGGCGGGCTCGGAAGCGGCTGCCTTGGACCACCTTTTTCGGCAGCATGAGCCGCGGCCGTCGGCCGACGCCTCGGCAGCGCACCCCATCCGCCGTATCGTGAGTATCAACGATGTACACGTGAGCGCGGGCAGGAATCCCACAACCCATCGAATCGACCCCCTCGACCAGTTCCTTCCCGAACAGGAACAACAATTCCTTAGATTCATGATGCGCGAGTGGCTCAAAGCGGCCGGCGCGACGGCCAGTGAAGAAGCGATCCACCGTTTCGGTGACCTTCCGTGGCAAGAGCTCCCGAAGATTGAGTCCATCCGAAGTCTACTGAGGCATCGTCCGGAGGCCAGTCATCAGCTCACACTCAACCTCAATGGCGACATCCTCGATTTTCTCCAGACGACGGCGGACAGCGCCGGTGTCCGGTATCCGGATGGTGTGCTCCCCGGTCTTCGAGCCCCGCGAAACACACCCGCAAACGCCATTGTGCAGCTCAACGTGATGAGGCGGGGGCATCCGGAGTTCTTTCTGGCGCTCGCGCTCCACCTCGGCCTGGGACACAACATCGACTTCATCCCGGGCAATCACGACCGCGCGCTCTTCAATCCCCTCGTCTGGTCGGGCCAACTCCGAATCGAAGGCAAGGAGCTCCATGGCTTCGCAGGGATCGTCCAGGACGACATCCTGCGCCTCGGCTTCTCACAAGCGGATACCCAGAAAGCACTCGTGCGCCTTCGCCGACTACCGCTCACGATGTATGGCGACGCATACTTCGATCACGGCGATCACTCCGACGCCGACAACCGCCCACGCCGACCCTGGAAAGAGCTCTATCAGCCGTCGGCAATGCACCAGGAGATGCAGGGTGCCTTGGGTGACCACGGCGTCCAGCTCGGCGCACAAGACCTCATTGCCTATCGGCCGACCTTCGCCGAACGCTGGAACCAGCCGGCCGGTCTCCTGGACGTCGCGCACGCGCCCGGTCTCGCCGCCCGGATGGCCTTTGGATATCTCAAGGCCACGCTACGCGACGGCTATCAAGACTCCGAGGCGGACGACCTGGATCGACGGATCGAAGACGCGCGGGCCCTGCCTGGCCTTATTCCCGACATGGTCGAGGGAATCAACGCCTTCCGAAACTCCGACAAGCAGCTCACGGTCGAGGCGATCGCCGAGGCGCTCGCATCCATTGAGGCCGCGAGCGCGACGCCGTTCTTCTCGAAGGTTCCGGTGAACGCGGGCATCGGCCGCCGGACACTGGGCATCATGACCCGAAGCCTCCTCGGTCGCTCCCCGTCGCACGAGGAGAAGTGGGGTCAGCGCGTGAGCGAGATCCACGCCCGGCTCGGCGCAAACGCAATCTTTCAGGGACACACGCACGCCGCCGAGGATCGTACCTTCGTGAACGAAGAAGGCGATGCGATTCGCACGTTGAATGCGCACACGTGGACCAACCAGCAGGGAAGCTTCAGCCAGGCCGCCGTGCGTACTTGGTCAGGCTCAAGTCGAGGCGTTGGTGTCGTCGAAGTCGGGAGGACCGCGGAGGGCAACTTCTGGACCCACCACGAGCTCATGCGCGTCTGCGACCTCACGGGCCGACTGAACGCGGGGTTCTTCGACGAGATCGATCAACGCCCATCGGAAAAGCGCCGCGCACGACGCTTCTTGGAAAGAATTTTCAGGCGTGAACCCCAATCGATGGCATCACAGATCGGTCTCGCATGCGCGTTTTCGCCCCCATTCAGCCATGGAGCCCACCGTTGCGAGCCACCACGATACCCCCACCGAGCCGTTAGGCGCTGAGACAAGGCGGTTCGTCCATCGGCAGGTTGCCGATTGGCAGGTCCGTTGCGCTCAACTACCAAAGGACGAATGCATCTGCGCGAGCGAAATGTCCGGTGTTGGTTCAGGCTGGCTCCCACGTCTTTGATCACCATCACCGCGTTGCTCGGTTGCGGGTCGAGCGGGCTCGGTTCGGCCGATCCGAGGGCCATCGAGCAGGATTCAATCCTCGCTGAGCTCAAGACGAGCGCGCCCGCGCTTACCCTCTGGGTGAGAACCGCACCGCGAATCTCGCCGGACGATGCCAACCCGAGCATCACGATCCACGGTCGCACAAGCCGAAACCTGCGCTCCGTGGTCGCCTCAAGCGCTTCGGGCTCACTCGGCCAGGTCGTCCTCGCAAGCCCGCGGACGTTCGACCTGACCCTCGCCGGCAACCAGGAACTCCGCCGGGTGCTCTCCGGTCAGTTCGTGCAACTCGCGATCGAGACCGCGGACGGCGGACATGCGAGCCGCTACGTGGGTCGATTCCGCGTCGAGGCGGTCGTCGGCGGTTTTCACGGCAGCAGTAGGCTCTGGGTGAACGAAGAGATCTTGCCTGTCTATGTGGCCGAGAGCCTCGCGGATCCTCTTCGCCATCGGGTGTCCGTCAGAACGTCCCGCGATGTCAGCAACGCCGTCGCCTCGACAATCGACGGCCGCTCTACCTGGAATGGCACAGCATGGAATGCCACAGCAGACCGTCGAAACGCACAGACGCTCCGCTTCGACCTCACCACCGACGAGCTGATTCCAACGCTTGGGGGCGATGGACAACGTCTGGTGTTCGAAGCGCAAGGGTCCCGGGAGGTCTTCCGAAAGGAGGCGGCGGTGAGGGTGGCCGTCTCAAACCTCGAGCTTCGAGAAGCGCATGCGCCCTTTCTCGCCGATGTCTGCGAACAAGAAACGCGAACTTGCCTGAAGGACGCGGTCGACTCCAGCGAATGTGGCCGTTTCGAGGAGGTCAGAAGCTGCGTGGAAGCGCGCGAGCCTTCGTGCCCTCCGATGCTCGAGTCGTGGATCGCGGAATGCGTCCTCCAGCAAGTAGAAGACTTCGCGAATGACGTCGACCGGGAGAAGATCAGCGCGCTCGATGCGCTCGAACTTTGCACCCACGAAGGCGACCTCATGGGGCCAATGCTCGACGAAATCTGCGCCAGCGCACCCGACGAGCCCTACTGCGCTTGCCTCGGCCAAGAAGACTGCTTTGAGGCGTTCGCAGTAGATTTCGTGGAGCCTTGCGCAACAACCGTCGAGCCTCGATTCGACTGCGCCTTGGGTCTCACGTTCCGCGATATTCGAGATCCGCCGCCGACCATCGTCCACACCGAGGAGCGTGTCGTCCGGATCGACGACGTGACGGACGGTCTCCTCGCGGCGCAGATTCTGGCATCCGCCGGCCCGGTGTATGGCATCACAACGTTGGAGGAGGCCTTTCAATCCGTCGACCGACATGAGGTCAATCTCATAAGCTTCTGGGAAGGAACGAATGGCGTCCCCTACACGGCCATCGAATACGGCGCGGGTGACAACTCATACGGGTCTGTCTTCGCGTGGGGAACGACCGAACTACGCGCGATCATCGGTGACTCCGACCTCTACGACGCATCCGCCGAACGAAGGCTGGGTTGCCGGATTCCGTTCGGACCTCGGTGGAGCCGTTGCTGGAGTCAAGACGGTTGTGCGAATGGGTTTCGTTGCGAAGGCGTCGTCCTCACGTACGACGAAGAGCCGAGTGAAACGCACGCGATCGCCCCCGGGAAATGCGTCGAGAGTATCGAAAGTGACGGCCCGGAAGACGGTGCGGCTTGTACCTCCGCGCAACCGTGTTCGCTCGGCGCAGGCTTCGCGTGCAGTAGTGCCATTGCCTCGAACGATGATGGACTGTGTCGGCCGCTATGGATGTTCGGGGGCTTCGCGTTTCCTGAGTCGATGTCCATCCCGGCGTCGGGCACCGAGCGGTATTCCGTCACGGTCTACGGTCTCGCCACCGTCGCCGAAGAAGCCGTCTTCACCGCGACGCTCAACTACACCAACTTCACCAAACTGAAGCTCAGCCTTGCGAACCCACAGGACGGAACGACGTCCACTTTCTTCGATGGCCCAGCGCTTGGCGCGGCCGGCGTACACGCGCTCCTCGGTGGCGTATCCGGCGAGTTCCGCGTGAAGCTCCGAGTTCCGGTCCCGGGGGATGAAGAGGTCAACGGCGAGTGGCGGCTGATCGTGGATACGACGTCGCGGGGCGAGAGAGTACCTCGGTACGACGCCTACAACATCATCTATGGGGACCCGACGCTTACGATCTCGTCGCGCTACGATTGACGCACCATCTCGACGCACCATCTCGGCCGGCGGTGTGAGCCGGTGCGGCAAGTTTCGCATGGGGTCTGCGGCCGAGCTATGCCATGCCCCCGAAAGCGCGAACCATAGGCATCGTTTGTCTATGTCGAACCTCGGCGCTGAGATTCAGTCGGCGCGGGCGCTCCGACAGTACGGGCTCTCGCGCGCTCCAGACGGGCGCCCAGACGACGTACCGTAAGGCGAGCGGACGCTGCGGAGCCGTTGGCCGATCGTTCAACGCCAGGTAACCGTTGTCGAGGCCGTCGTGCATCAGACGATACGTCAGCTTCTTGTCGTGGCTGCTACGCTCGTACTCCTTCGATTCCAGTGCGGCTGTCTGATCGAATCGAAGGCTCGAGAGCGACCAAGTGGCGTTCCGGCAACCGCGACGTGGGTCGGGGGTCTCGATGGGATGGAGAGCGACTCCTTCTCAAGAACGGGCGATTGCTCAGGATTCCCTAGACGCCACCTGCGTGCACGACTCGACTGTCGAGTCGAAGGACCCGGCGGCGGCGCTGCTCCCCCACCACTGGCTGGCAGGCGGCTTTCGACCAGTTCGTCCTCAGGTTCCGGATTGTACGGTCTATCGTCCAGCTCGCATCAGCCTCATGCGCTCCCGCTTCGCCCTCACGCGTGGCAGATAGAGCAGAAAGCAGGCACCCGAAGAGGCTTCCGTGTCGAGCACAAGATCCCCGCCCATATCGCGGGCGAGCCGACGAGAGAGCGCCAAACCAAGCCCCACCCCAGGCGCCGAGGAGGCCGCGCGCTGCGCCGACTTTGAAAACGGCACAAAGAGACGACGGCGAGCATCCTTGGCCACCCCCGGACCGCCGTCTTGAACACGCACGACAACCCATCGTGTCCCAGAGACCGAAACCGAGATGCGGATATGTGCGCTCTCCGCACTCCGCCCATACTTGCACGCATTGTCGACGAGATTGTGCACGATCTGTTCGACCGAACCCGCATTCGCCCACGCGTAGGCATCCTCGCCCGCGACCACTGTAAGCTCCACGTTCATTCCCGCCTGTTCCGTGCGCATCCGAACACGTTCGATCGACTCAGCCACGACCTGACCCACCCGAAGCCGGATTCGTTCCGTCTTCGCACGTTCGCGCTCGATGCGCGCAAACGCGAGAACGTTCTCAACGAGATGCCCCAGCCGAACGGCCTCCTTCTGAAGAGTCCGTAGGTACGTCTGTTTCTTCTCGACCGTCTTCACCCGGTCCTCGAGGAGCATGTCCGTGTACAACCGAAACGTCGTAAGTGGCGTGCGAAGCTCATGCGTCACCGAAGACACGAAGTCTGCGCGTCGCGCACTGAGTCTCGCGATCCCCAGAACAAGCAGAACGAAGGCCGAAATCGCGACCGCGACCGCGGTCCAAGCAAGCGCCAAAATGGCGATCACCGATGAACTCGGCGCAACGGGCATCGAATCGACCGGCGCCACGACCAACGACACGGGGAGCGATGCAAGGCGCCGCTCGCTCGAGTCGTTCGTCTGACCCTCGGCCTGACCCATCGTCTGCACGGTCTGCACGGTCTGCACGGTCTGCACCGTCTGCTCGGCCTGCACGGTCTGCATCCTCTGCATCGCCGGCATCGCCTCACGACGGTTCTCGAAAACCGGAGCCCCCGCCGCCACAAGTTCGGCGCCGGGGAGCAGGTCACTCACCTCTTGGAGCAGCCAAGCTCGGATCTCCTGCCAATCGAGTAGACAGCCCTGAACATACCGATGCCGACCCGCTTGAATCTGCCGCACCAAGAGAAGCGATGAGCCGATCCATACCGGAACCATTCCGGCATCCGCGGCGTCAGCGCCGCCTCCGGCAATCCCTATGGGCCGCACCGCATTGCCCTCGAAGACGTTCGTGTTATTCAAGACCTTCGCGACCGCCTGCGCCTGGCTTGCGAATGAAGCCTGGCGTTTTTGAAACTCCCGCGCAGAGCGCGTCACACGCTGCTTCGTCTTGGCGACATACCCCTTCGTCTGTTCGTTTGCATTCTGCTGTTGCCCATCCCTCGGCGGAAGAAGACCGTTCCTCCGCTCGCTCTCCCCGTCCATTCGCCGCTCGCGTCCATCAGCACTCGGAGCCTGAAGCCCCGCGGACGGTCCACGGCTCGGATCCGCAGCCGCCGAGGTCTGCCCGGTCGTCGCCAAGAACCCCGTCGACGACGCCGCAACACGGGCAACCACCGTCTCCCGAGAAATCTCACGATTGAAGCGCGCCAGCGCCTCCTGCGCGGCGAGAACGCGTGCCTCGGGCACGAGCGTCAAGGCTCGATCCCAAAGAGATGCGGGCGGAACGCTCGGCGAAGTCGCCGCAGCACCGCGATCCGAATAGTGAAAATGGAGGAGAACATGATCGGGCGATGAAACAAGCAGAGGCGAGGCCTCCAGACCCGTCCTCTGGGGAGACGTCCTCTGGGGAGACGTCCTCTGGGGAGACGTCCTCTGGGGAGACGTCATTTGGGGCGAGGCGTCGAGCGAGGCGTCGAGCGACTCGTCGAACATCGTTTCGTAAGATCGGGCCGGCGAGTAGAAGGCCCGATAGTGGAAGTAGGGCCGCGCACTTTCGCTGGCCATCAAGGCGGCCAACGCCGAATCCATGCGCCAGAGAGCCAAGCGAACGTTCTCCTCCTGATGCGCCCGCAGACGTGCGATCGTCTCTCGGCGGTCGAGTCGAAGCGCTGCGTGGCTGAGCCAGGCTACGCCGACAAGAATCAGAAGAATGGCCATCCCGAAGGCGGCGGCAACCTGCCAGCGTCTTAGACTCATTCCTCGAGTCCGCTCGAAAACGAGTATCCGCGGCCGCGATGTGTCGTAATGATCGCCGAATCCTGATCACGCAGCTTCTCACGAAGTCGTGCCACATGAACGTCGATGGTGCGCGTCCTTACGAGCGAGGCAGGAAGCTTCCAGACGCGGCCGAGAAGCTCCTCGCGGGAAACAACGCGGCCCGCGTTCTGTGCAAGATAGCGTACGAGATCCCTTTCCCGCTCCGAGATTTCCGCCCGCGTCCCATCGGGATACCGGATTTCGGATCGCTCCAGATCGACCGAACACGACGCCAACACGAGAATCCTCACATCCCGAGGCCGCTCAGCGGATCGCCTAAGTACCGCCTCGAGACGCGCGAGCAATTCATTAAGGCTGAAGGGCTTCACGACGTAGTCGTCGGCGCCAAGCTTGAGGCCCCGTACCTTGTCCTCCTCCTGCCCGAGGGCCGTGAGCACGACGACCGGAACCGCGGGCCTCGCACTTCGAACATCACACAGAACGTCGTGCCCACTTCCGTCGGGGAGCACCAAGTCGAGCAGGACGATATCGAACGCCATCTCGAGGCCCATCCGCGTCCCGGCCGCGCGCGTCGACGCTTCGAAGACCTCGTAGCCTTCGAAGGCAAGCGCATCGACGATGCCGTTTCGAATGGCCTCATCGTCCTCGACAACCAACACGCGTTTCTTCGCCATACGACCCACGCCAAGCGATCGGCTTCACCCGCAATCGGCCTGCCTGCTCAACTTAATCCAATCCAAGTTCAGTACCTAGCTGTCATTCGGCGTCGAAGCCATATCCCTTCTGCTTCGCTTGGTCACGCACCGCAGCCAACATCGCCGCATCGAGCGTGGACACCGACCCCGACCCCGATCCCGACCCCGGCGCCGGACTTCTCTTCATGCGCTCTTTCTCCAAATAAGCCGCCCGCTCGGCGCCCAGTGCGTTGAGCCGAGCCTTGATCTCGTTCCGCTTGGTCGCTTTTTGCGCAACGTAGTTCTTCCGATCCACAGCCGAAAGCCCCCGCATCTCTCTCGGCAATTCGTTGTCAGCCATCGCTCCCACGTCCACCTTGCCGTCGGCCACACCATCCACAAGGTCCCAGCTCGAGTTCTTGTAGTGCGCTAGACTCTTCGACAGGCTCCGCTGTACGGCTGCACCCTGCTTCATCTTGCGCGCGTTCACGTCTTGCGCAGCCTGGCGCTCAAGACCTCGGGCGCCTTCGACGCCGTATCCGACATAGGTCTCGTTGAGCTCCGCCGAGAGCGCTTGAATCTCAGCGTCTTGAGGCGCTTCAATCTGCGCGATCTTCTGGTCTTGGTCGATGTTCATGAAACGCCCGTCCGCAAGGAGAGCTCCGCGCTTCCAACCCGCTGCGTCATCATCGAGCGGTCCGCCGCAATAGATCGTATTGATGGTGATACCACGTTCAAGTGCGCGCCGGATCATCGCCGAGGCACGCACATGTCCCTGATCGAACGACTCATTGCCAGCGACGAAGACAAGCTTGAGGTCCGTCGGACTCTTCGACCAGTCCAATCGCGCGATCGCATCTTTGATCACGTGCCCCACAAACTCGTCGCCGCCATTCGTCGAGAGCGCGAAGAGCTTTTCCGAGACCCGATCGAGATCTCGCGTAAAAGGCGAGACCATCCGAATGTATCCGCTCTTCTCCGGAAGGCCCTCGTTGCCATACTCGAACAGCGCCAACTCGAGGACCGGCGCCTTGCCGTCGCGTCGCGCGCGAGAGAGCTCGTTGACGATCCGCCAAAGCTGCGACCGCGCCTGGTCGATGAGGCCGTCCATACTGCTGCTCGTGTCGAGCAGCAGTGCAAGCTGAACCCGGCGGTCACTAAGCTCCGGACTCGTGACAACAGCCTCAGAGGGCGTCGTCACCCCGACCTCGGGTCCGACAACCCTCGGCGCGCGAGCCTCGACGAGCGGGGCGACCGCGGGCACGGCTGTGGCCTCAGCTTGCGCCACGCTGGCCGATGGGAATGGGGATGTGGATGGGCCGTCGCCGCGTGACGTTAGGTAGGTCACGCCGAAAAGAGTCCCCGAAAGGACAAAGATGCCGAGCGTCTTGAGCTGCGATGTCATTTTCATACCTCACGAGCAGCATACGCATGAGGCACCAACCCAGGTGTAACGCGATCGTAAAGCGGCCCCGCTCGCCAAGGCCCACTTGTTCGCTGCGCCCCACAGTGATGCCCTTGCCCTCGAAATCAGTACTTGACGGCAGGGCTGTCCACGAAGTCGGGCAAGCTCAGCGCAAGCTCAGCGCCCTGCGTATCTACACCGCGATCCGTCGTGGCTGGCGATGCATGCGAGTTCTGGCCGACAATCCCAGGAACCAAGACAAGGTGCGCCCAAGTCTCCGGTGCCATCGACGGTCGCGCAGGTCACCGGCAAACGATCGACCTCGATGAGCGTCTCCGCCGGCCATGCGGCGTGGGCCTCCTCTGGCGACGCGTAGCAGCAGCTCCCTGCGCCAGTCGGCGCACCCTCCTCACCGGCGTACTCGACTGCGAAGCGCCCGTCGTCCAGCGGATAGATGTATCCGTCGGCTCCACTTGTACAGACGGGATCCGGGGACGAGCACGTCAGAGGCCAATGGTCTGGAACAACGAGCACGAGATCCGGGTAGGCGGCGCGTACGCCTTCCACCGTGTTTTCACAGCAGTACACAGAGTTCGTCGGTCTGCCGTCGTGCGCCGCGAATGAGAGCCCGTACCGACCATCTCCGGTTGGATAAATGTATCCGTCCACCCCGCTCTTGCAGGCTGGGCCTTCACTATCATTCCCGAGCGCGTCGGTCTCTCGACAACGCGATCCGTCGTGGCTGGCGATGCATGAGAGTTCTGGCCGACAATCCCAGGAACCAAGACAAGGTGCGCCCAAGTCTCCGGTGCCATCGACGGTCGCGCAGGTCACCGGCAAACGATCGACCTCGATGAGCGTCTCCGCCGGCCATGCGGCGTGGGCCTCCTCTGGCGACGCGTAGCAGCAGCTCCCTGCGCCAGTTGGCGCACCCGCCTCACCGGCGTACTCGACTGCGAAGCGCCCGTCGTCCAGCGGATAGATGTATCCGTCCACCCCGCTCTTGCAGACTGGGTCTTCACTATCATTCCCGAGCGCGTCGGTCTCTTGACTGCGGCCCAAGTGCTGGCTGGGATGATTCGTATCCCCGAGATCGCTCGTCTCACCACACGCCGCTGCGATGAACATGAAGATGAAGATGAAGAGATAGGAACAAACGCCGATAGACCCGATCGAGAACTTGGCTTTCTGCACGAGTGTCCCTGGTGTCTCAAGCATGCATCCAAAGGAACACCGCCTGCGCCCCTCGCCAAGAACCGGATGTGCGCAGACGGCGCACATCTCGTAGGCGTGCACCGAGATCGCCGGTCGGTCCGCTCGCCATCGATGTCATACACTCGAGCCAGGCGCTGAGCTCAACGTGACGATCGGTCGCGCTCAAGATGACTCGGCCGGTTGCGCCGACATGAACCGCCCAAGTTTCACGAGCCCATGAGGCATGCCCGAACCCATGCCGATGGGGTGACGCGCAGCTCAGAGGGCACCTGCAGACGCATGCGCATGGGGTGGTCACGCGCCCATGAGGCATGCCCGAACCCATGCCGATGGGGTGACGCCCAGCTCAGGGGGCGCCTCTAGACGCATGCGCATGGGTGGTCACGCGCCCATGACGCACGCCCGAACCCATGCCGATGGGGTGACGCCCAGCTCAGAGGGCACCTGCCGACGCATGCGCATGGGGTGGTCACGCGCCCATGACGCATGCCCGAACCCATGCCGATGGGGTGACGCCCAGCTCAGAGGGCACCTGCCGACGCATGCGCATGGGGTGGTCACGCGCCCATGACGCATGCCCGAACCCATGCCGATGGGGTGACGCCCAGTTCAGCTGGCTCCCCGGAACCCAGGTCGATGGGGTCGTGCCGAGCCCACGCCTCTCGTGGCGTGCCTCGCGGTTCGTCTCGTGGTGTGCCTCGCGGTTCGTCTCGTGGTGTGCCTCGCGGTTCGCCTCGCTCAGCCTTCGGAAGGGGCCTCGGCGGTTGCCGGACTGGGTGGTGGCGGACTGGTTGCCTCGCTGGTCGGGCCGGGCGGTAGATCCTCACCGGTCTCGACATGCACGTCGGATGCGCCCCTTCGCCTCGCGTACGCGTCGGCCAGAGCTGCGTGCTGTTCGAGGATGGGCTCCAACAGCTTGCGACGCGCCTCCGCCGACGGGTGTCGCGCCAGAATCTTGGCCACGATGAGACACATCTCTTCGTGGGCGCGTGCACGAACGGCAAGGACATCTTTGTAAGTGACGGTCTCTTCGGATTCGTTGGATCGCTTGATGGCCGCATCGTACTTCGGAAGGAGTGACTGCAGCGTGTCGAGAAAGGGCGTGAGTCCAAGCAGGGCCACCATCTCGGCCTCGTTCTTGCGCAGGTTCGTGACGAGTGCTCGAACCGCCTCATGTTCCTCCGGATAGGAGAGCATCGTCATCGGAGCGACGCCGTTCGGGAAGCAACGCGCCAAGAACCGTTCGATCGGCTCCCCCTTGGTCCTCCGCTCGCGGCGGGGCACGGCACGCAGCCGCGCCTCCGCGGTGTCACGAAGCGCGGTGAGCGCGCGATCGATGTCCCCGTCGAGGTCCCGGAGTTCCGCCGCCGCGCTCGACGTCTCGGCTTTCGAGTTCGCGGCCCAACCACGTTCCGTAACCCGAACATCAGCCTCGTGGCGGAGCGCAAGCCGAACATCTCGTTCGAGCACCTCGTCGCCAAGCTCGTTTGCATACTTGGCGACCCTCCCGAGGGCGTAGCTTCGACGGCCCGTGGGCAGCTGATACAGACTGAATAGGTTTGCAATCGACATTTCCATGAAGAAACCTCTCGTTTATCTCGTTTATCTCGTTTATCTCGATGTCCCGTTTTCCCGTAGTCGCCGTATCCCCGTTGGCTGGTCGCAATGGGCGATCACACTCGCTGGCAACCTTGGTTCGTAGGCTTGGTTAGTAAGCTTGGTTGACATAGGCACGCCGCATCGTGAACGGGCGATGATCCCATCCGAGGCACTCGGTCCAAGAAAACGGGAGACCGGGAAGCCCATCGATCCGCGAGCCCACGACGAGCCGACACCCGTGGGGTCATCCTCTCGGCGCTGGCGGATACGCCCGCCCCTCCTGGGGCGTGGCGCGCCCACCGGCCGCGCCAGAAAAACCAACCAAAACGAACGCCAGCGCCAATGGCGCACCCCGTGCTACGCGCCCACGTATGACGCAACTGAGATCTCGGGCCACATCGTGCTCCCGGCGCGGGACGCGCCTGCTCTGCTCGCTGACGTGGGCTGTCGTCCTGAGCGCATGCGGACCGGTGGGCGGCGGATGGCACGTCTACCCAGACCCAGAACCCGACCCAACCACACCCGCAGCCGACGAGCCCCAGCCCTCTGATCAATGGACGGACGACAACGGATACAGGGGCGACGATCCGGTCGTTCCCTACGGCGCCGAAGTGCCCAACGATGGCGCGTTGCCCGAAGACGGCCCGTTGCCCGACCTCGGCTCAGTACCCGACGACGGTGCGTTGCCGGACGACGGCTCGGTACCCAACGACGGCGCCTTGCCCGACGACGGCTCGGTACCCACTGACCCGCAGCCTCCGAGCTCGGACTGCGAAGGCGCGGTCGCCGGCACCACCGAGACGCGGACTCGATTCGCAAGCGCAACCGTGACGCCGGGCTCATCTTGCCAGGACGAGACGCAGACCCGCACCTGCGAAGCCGGCGCCTGGACAGCGTGGACAGGGACCTTCACCGAAGCATCGTGTGAGGTTCGCTGCGCCGCGAACGCCGGCGACGCGTGCGAGCTCGGCGGCTGGGCGGATCAACCCGGCTGCGCGGAGAACTATGGCTGCGCAGAGTTCTGGGGCGTGTACTACAACAGTCCGAACGGCTGTGACCCGGCCACGGCCGGGAGCTACGTCGAATACATCGGCCCGACGTGCACCTATGTCGGTTACGCGCACTACGACCCCTTCCACGCCCAGCTCGACGGCGGCTGCACGAACGCGAGCGCACGCGGTTACAGCGGCGAGAACACGTACACGGTGGTTCGCTCGGGCACGGGCTGCACGCACCCCCTCTACGTCACGACGCCGGGCACAATCCAGTGCGACGGCGGATGCCTCTAATCTAAATCTAAGATCTAGATCTAGAGCTTGTCGGGAATCGGCCACCGTCAACGAAGCATCCGAGGTCCCGCAGCGCAGCGCACGCGATTCGTGCCGTGATGCGGGATGACGGATCGTCGGATCCGTGTGACGACGATCTATTTGAGTTCGCATATCTCGAGTCACCTCCGGATCGTTTTGTTCCATTCTTTGAATGCCCGGCAATTTGATCCATGGTGGTGACTTGCCTCGCGATATCTCTTCACTTGGCGCTGTTGCCTTTCTGGGTGCCGAAGGACTTCGGCGTTTGAACGAGTTCGTCGTTCGGACGGCTCATGCCGAAGGCTTCGTCGATCCTCCGTCGTGCGTCGCCGACACGACGGCACAAGAGGCTCAAGACCTCAACGACCGGCTTCAACCGCCCCGCGGCGGTTGACCAATGCCTCCCGATCCAGCGCAAACATCGCGAATCAAGCCACGACCCACTACGCCCGAGAGAACGAATCGCGTGCACCACGCGAAGGCGGACGAGGTTCCGCAGCCGGTCGAGAAGGACTTTGGGGAACGAAGGCGGTCTCTTGAAACGAATGCGGTTGTGGGGCCCCAATGAGGTGCACAATCCGAGTCTCGAAGCGCTGCGAACCGTCGCACCGGGTCCTTCTCGACCGGCTGCGGGACCTCGTCCGCCGGCGACGGAGCCTCCGATTCCCGACAGGCGATAGGCCGAGAGGCGATAGCGTCAAGCGTAAAGCGTCCGTCGGGGAGCGGAGCAGACCGGAGAGAGCGGAGCAGACCGGAGAGAGCGGAGCAGACTGGAGAGAGCGGAGCAGAGCGGACGTTTGCAAGGGCCGTTGTCGCCTCGACCGTAGAACGAAACGCGCATGCCCATCCAATTTCGGCTCGGCCTCCACGGAATCCTTGTCCCGCACGCGGCGGTCGGGTTAGGGCCCAAGATGGACATTCCTGAGCATGACGAGCAAGTACTTGACGGAGCCGGTCCCAGGCGAAAAGACGATGCCGAAGGGCATCCCGTTCATCATCGGCAACGAGGCCGCCGAGCGCTTCAGCTACTACGGTATGCGCACGATCCTCGTCGTGTTCATGACTCAGTATCTGGTGGGCGCCGACGGCAACCTCGATACGATGAGCGCGGACGAAGCGAAGGGCTGGTACCATCTCTTCGGCTCTGCGGTTTATGCGCTCCCCGCGGTGGGCGCGATCGTGAGCGATGCCTGGTGGGGCAAATACAACACGATTCTCCGCGTTTCGATCATCTACTGCCTTGGCCATCTTGCGCTGGCGCTCGACGAGAGCCGCGTGGGCCTGGCGATAGGCTTGAGCTTGATCGCCGTTGGATCAGGCGGAATCAAGCCTTGCGTAACGGCGCATGTCGGTGACCAATTCGGGAAGGCGAACGAACATCTGCTCAGCAAGGTGATCAGTTGGTTCTACTTCTCGATCAACTTTGGTTCCTTCTTCGCCACCATGCTGACGCCGTGGCTTCTCGAACGGTATGGGCCGCATGTCGCGTTCGGTCTACCCGGGCTGTTGATGCTTGTCGCGACCATCCTATTTTACATGGGACGCAAGGAATTCGTCCATGTTCCTCCAAAAGGCCTCGAGTTCGTCAAGGAGGCGTTCAGCGCCGAAGGACTCAGGGCGCTCGGCAAACTGGTGCTCGTCATGATGTTCTTGGCACCGTACTATGCGCTGTTTGAGCAGCAGGGCTCGTCGTGGATCCTGCAAGCAAAGCACATGGACCGAACGCTTCCGTTGATCGGCGAAGTTTTGCCGTCGCAGGTGCACTCGGTGAACCCGCTCCTGGTCATGGTTCTTGTTCCGCTGTCCGTCTACGTCGTCTATCCAGTCTGGGAAAGGTTCACGCCCTGCACACCGCTTCGGAAGATTGGCTTGGGTTTCTTCGTGGTGGCCTCGTCGTTTCTGGTCTGTGCGTGGGTTGAGACGCAGATCCAGGCGGGCCTTCGACCGACGATCCTGTGGCAGATCTTCGCGTACGTCCTGATGACGGCGGGCGAAGTTCTGATTTCGGTGACATCCCTGGAGTTTTTCTACACGCAGGCGCCGCGCAAAATGAAGTCGGCCATCATGTCCATCAAGATGTTCGCCGTGTCCCTTGGGAACCTCGTCACGGCGGGGGTGAACTTTCTGATCATGAACGACGATGGCTCTTCGAAGCTCCCAGGCGCGACCTACTATCTCTTCTTCGCGGCCATGCTGGTGCTCAACGGCGTGATCTTCATCCCAGTCGCGCGCAGCTACAAGGAGAAGAGCTACATGCAGGGCGACTGATCGAGCGACTGATCTAGACCGAGCGACTGATCCTGCGGGGGATCCAGCGGAGATGACGTGTATCCGGACGAGCGGAGAGTATTCACGCGTCAGGTTCGCGAACGAAATTCGGAGAGAGGACGTTTGACGGGCTCGAAGCGGATAGGCAATGCTCGATGGTCATCGTCAACGCGTATCTGCCGAGGTCAATGTGTTATTCTTCATTTTCGCGATCATCGGGACCGTCATGTGCTGCTTCGAAGGGAAACGGGCTTGGGGGTCCGGGGCCGCGGTTGGAATCGGGGTCGGTTTCGTCGGTACCGCGCTGCTCGTGCCCTTCGGTGGGGCTGTGGTCGCCATCGGATCCATCATGCTCTTCAAAGCCGCACGAACCCAACGACTGAAGAATCTCATGGCCGAACTCGACCGCGATGACGCTCCGACACTCGGCCGGAGCTCTACCCAGAGTAGTGCTCTTCTCGCGCGCTCAAACCCGGATCCCTTCGATCCGCCCGCGAAGAGACGCGCCTAGAGCGCCGGGCGTCGCCCGGGGTTTTCGGACTTCGGGGGGGCGTCGACCTCAGCCTCAGCCTCACGGCGCCGTCCAACCACACGATCCACCCTCCTGCCGCTCGCAGACGGCGCCCGGAGGCGGTAGGTCGTCGGGCGAAAGGACCTCGCACGTTGAAAAGAGCATCTGGTCGGCGCAGATTTCTCCCGAACACCCGCTGATCACGCAAGCGCCAGGTTCGGGTCCAGGTCCAGGTCCAGGTCCAGGTCCAGGTGCGGGTTCGCAGACACCGAGGGTGCCGCCGCAGTCAGCGGTGCACACCCAGCCGCCAGGCAGACACCCGCACGCGCTCGGAACACACGTGTCGACTTCCGCTGCACTCTTCTGAATACACACCTCACCCAGACCGCAATCCGCGTCCGCCGAGCATTCGCCAGTCGCCGGATTGGGCTGTGAACAGGCCTCGCTCTCTTCAATGTATCTGGGCTGCGTGGTGATCGAATTGCTCTCGAGACCTTCCGCGTCGTTCGAGCCATCGCCGCATGCACTCACCAGTAGCCCAGCCAAAGCAAAAGTTAGATATTGCGCGTAGTTTAATGATTTCACAGATTTCACGATCTTCTCCATCGCCAACCCATCGAGGGGCCGGCTATCTCAACCCAATGCAGTGTACGTGCCAAGGAGATTTTGCACGTCCGAGCGCTAGACCCATGGCAGAACGCCTGGCGTCAGAGTCTTCCTGTCAAAATGCTGAGAGAGGCGGAAGAAACGAGACACGTAACTGACCGGTCCGCCACGTTCGCTCGTGGCGCATGACATCCAGCGCGGTTCGTGGCAGCGACCCCGGTTTCGTGGGCGCGGCACCTTCCTGACCTCTGACGCGATGGCCAGGTCTACGCTCGGGGCACGCATGGAGCATCGACGTCGGACGCGCTCCGCGGCAACCTCGCTCGGTGGCCGGCTCGAACGAAATCCTGTCCAAGATACTCCAAGCCGAGATCGAGGTCGCAGCGCGCATCAGCAGCCGCGAAGCGGCGGGTCTCACGACGCCAGAAGCCGTCCGCACTCTTCGGGCGTTCGGGCTGCGGTGCAGTCGGTCGGCACCACTGATCGAAGCGCAGATCTCGATCCCAGAGCCGGAGCTCCAACATGTCGTGGCCGAGCTCTGCGAACGCTACGGGGCCGGGCTCCACAGGAAGCCGCGCCAGCGCCTCCTGACCATCACGGCAACACACGCGTTCGTCGACGACGCGCTCCATCCCGTGATTCAGGCCATGCTCGATGCGGTTATTGCTGCGCGGCACGAGGAAGCGCGCAGGCTCATCGCTGAGCTGCGCGCGTCGATGCCCGATGAATGAAACTATGCAGCGTTGATGATGGGACCCGGGTCGGGTCGCCGCCAGGGAGGATGGATGACTCTGCGAAGTCGTTCGTCGAGGCCGGCCCGCGTTGTGAGCCAGTGCTTTGGAGCCAGCTCGACGAACCGATCGGCCGGCCAATGCCGAACCAGTCGAAGGACCTCCTCGAGGTAGTCATACGGATTGAGTCGATGCAGCGCGCAGGATGCGATCAACGAGCGGTACACGGTGTAGACCTCGAGCCCCGCCTTGGTCTCAAAGTGCATCCAGTTGTCGAGCCCTTTCTTCAACGATCGCAGCTCGCGCTCCGAGTCGTTGTTGTGCAACTTCAGGCGCGGATCTGCGAGGAACGCTCGACGCGCATCGTGGAGGTTGGTCGCGTAGTTCAGCGCTGTTTCGATCCGGCCGCGTGGCTCCGCCGCGCGTTCTTGCTTGCTTCATCCACGCGTCGAACGTGTCCACGATTGGCGTAGCATGTTTAACACGGAACGCGTCACGCTCGCTGAGCTTCGAGATGCGATTCGACTCAGCGACCACCTTGAAGAGCGTGCTGATAATCGACAGCGCTTCGTATGCCAACGTGCTCTCCGTCAGCGTCGCCTTCCAGAAGTATCTACGTACGTGCGCCCAACATGCGAGCTCGAGGATCCCGACGAGATGCAGTCCATTGTAGATACTGGAGGCGTCCGAGAGCAGGTGTCCTCTGAAGCCCTGAAGCAGCGCGCCGATCGACGCCCCATCGTGGCGACGCACCGCGCGGAAGAAGATGTGACCCACATCGGAGATGAACACGAACACGTGCCAGTTGATCGTGCCTCCGGATACGCGCACGGGTGCCGACGTGGCGTCGGTGGCGATCATGAAGGAGTCGGAGATCGACTCGGCATGCATGGCCGACACGATCGGCGCGAGCTTCAACGCGCCGTACTCACACCAATCGTATTGCGTGGAACGCGCGAGAGAATCCGCGGAGCCCGGACATCCTCTCCTGGCGATGGAGCGGGAGAGCAAATCCGTACTTGTTCATCACCACTTCGGCGATGAGGCTGGCGTCAGCCATCATCGAGGGGAGCGCCCAGTCCGGCACCGGCGCTGCCACGATCTGACCTTTGGTTGCGCCCTCGTCCTCGCTCACGCGCACCCACCTCGTCCGAGTCGTACGAATCACCTCGAATCGCGATCGACGAAATGCAACGCGCTCTGTGACCTCGGGCTCGAGCTCACGCCAGCCGGCACCCCCGCAGGCCTGAACCTCGTCCGGCACAATGCGTTCTTCGATGACAGGGAGCCCTGCCTTCCAGAGCTCACGACGGTTCCCCTTGCGCGGTCCCTTCGGTGGTGGCGTGGCGGCCGGTTGGGCGTCCGCCGCAGCCTTCGCGAGCTCCGCAGCTTCTGCGAGCGGCCTACTCTCGAGCCCTTTCACGACGCTCTCGAAGGCGAGCTGGAGCGAGTCTTCGTTGATGCGCTCGGGTTGGTTGGGCTGACGCTGGCCGTCGATCACCTTCTTCAGTCGAGCGAGGTCAGCGGCCTGAAGCTCGTTGACCTTCGCCATCTCCTTGAGCTGCGCGGTGAGGGACGCGGTCTCGGCGCGCAGTTGAAGAATGGTGGTGTGGAGACGCTGTCTCTCTTCATCTGCGCGCACGCAGCGGACACACAGAACGCCGCTCATGAACGCCTATGTCATCGGCACCGTCGATCTCGTGTTGCTTGAATATCTTCCTGCATCAGCGAACAGTTCTTCGCGCCAAACGAAGCAGCTTGTCGTCGATGCCCTCGAGGATGAGCTCGAGCTCTCGCGACGAAACCTCGACGTGCACGGCGCCAGCGGGGATCGACATCGGGATCCGGAAGCGGCCGCGATCAAGGCGGCAGTAGAGGATGCGATACGACCTTCCATCGTGCCAGAGGAGCTTCACATGCGTCGTGCGCTTGTTGTGGAAAAGGAAGGCGTGGCCCGCGCGTGGATCTCCGCCGAGCGCATCTCGCACGAGACCTGCGAGCCGATCGAACGAGAGATGGAGGTTGACCGGTTGTGTGGCAACGTAGATCTGAGTCGGGAATTGCATCCCTCACTCCCTCCCGCGCACGCGCTCGAGCGCGACACTGAGACCCTCGACCACGAGCGCCGTCCCACCCGACATCTCGACCCGCAGGCCGGCTGCCGTCTCGAGGACCCAACGAGTCTCCGCCTGCGCGACCTCCGACGAAGACAGCGACGTGGTGAGCGGAACGAAGGCGAGCTCATCCACGCCCGACCGTGTGGACGAGGTGGCGCCAGCTCGAAGTCGCCATCGCCACCACGTCAGCGACTTCTTTGAGAGGCGGTGCTTCTTGGCGAAGACTTCCACGCTCTGGCCACTGCGCTGCCAGCGGTCGACGATGCTGCGCCACTCCATGGCGGTCCGGCGGGGTTCGATATTTCGCTTCTGCATGCGCGCGCGGTACGCGATCTCGAACATCGCCGCCATCGGAAGGCCCGGACGCTGCGGACCGGTCAGTTACCGAGACACAGAGATCTGTCGTCTTGATCTGGCAGCCATCTCGAATCCGCGGGCGCCTGAGTTCGAGGGTCTCGGCGCCGCCGCCTTTCGGCTTCGAAGCATGCCGTGAGCGGGCCGCGAGGAATCTGCACACGAGGCCGCAATCCAAGGTACTCCCTTCTCAGCATGAATGTTTCTTTCGGAGCATGTCCCAGGCGCCTACGCCGACCCGAACTTCGCGGATCGATGTGTCGGGTCACTCGCCTCGTGATGACTGGCCTTCTCCTCCTAACCTCGAGCGTGTCGGTCGCGAAGCCAAAGGACCTCGTCAACTTCGCGGGCCTTGCGATCGGCATCCCACCGGCCCACATCGAGGCCGATCGCCGCCGCCTGCGCCCTTTGCACGCCGTCATCGAACGGATTCTCAGTTGAGAACAAGTGATCGTTCATTTCCCATGAGCGTCCCTGGCGCGCCGCCGCGACCACCGCTTTCGCGGCCGCCCGACTCAACCCGTAGGATGGAAACTTGAGAACCACGCGCAGGCTGTCCTTGTAAGTCTCCATGAGTTGCTTGAGCGTCTGGAACCGGTCCGGCTGTGTTCGGACTCGTGACTCCCGAACATGATCAGCGTGACCGGGGCATCCACTACACCGCGTCCAAGAAATGGGCGAGGGACCGAGAGCTGCTGCGGAGGTCGCGTGGCGTGTGTGGAGGAGGACCGGCTGGGGTAGACCTTTCCGCGACGCTCTGCGTTCGCTACATCCGTGCTTATGCCGGTGAGATCGCCTCCAACGAATCCGCACGTTTCCCTACATAGCTCCGTTTCTGTCCCGACGGTTGTGCCGACCCTGAGGGGGCTCACGTCCTCGGCGATCCGCAGGACGATGCTCAGCGCCACAACGAGGCTCACCGTCATGGCGAGGCTCACCGTCATGCTGCTGCTTACCGCGTGCCCAGCGGTCGACTCCACGCTCGACAAGGGTGCGGATCGTCCGGCCACTCCATTGGAGACATCGGAGACATCGGCGGCATCGGCTTCTTCGGAGAACCGAACGCGGGGAGCCGGCGCACTGCTCGGCTCAGGCCGAGGAGATCCCACTTCGGGCGACGGCGACGGCGACGACGACGACGCGGTGCTTGGGCGCGAAGTCGTTCAGGCCCCCGTCGAGCCCGAGAGTGCTCCGAGCCCGAGTCCACGCTTCGAGAGCGCGTCGTCACCCGACGCTGTCCACGTCAAGGTCGCAAGCTACTTCGAGGGCTTGGCGTCGCGCCGCATCTACATCCAGATCGACAAGCCTCTCTACCAGCCCGGAGAAACTGTGTGGGTCAAGACCTGGGACTTGTCCACGCGAGATCTCGCAGGGTCGGACAAGCGCGGCATCCGGTACGAGCTCATCAACCCGAAGGGCGCGGTCGTTCTCGAGAAGCTGGTCGAGGAGACGAACGGTATGGCCACGAACGACCTGGTGATTCCGGAGGAGGTCGAAGGGGGCGAGTACACGCTGAGGGTCACGGCGCTCGACGGTGTGAGCGCCGAGCGCTCCGTCGTCGTGAGCACCTACGAAGCGCCGCGCCTCAAGAAGAAGCTAGAGTTCGTGAAGAAGGCGTACGGCGAGGGTGACGAGGTTTCGGCGACCCTCAAGATCGAGCGACCAACCGGTGAGGCGCTTGGGAATCATGCGGTCGAGGCGGTCGTGTGGCTCGACGGCGACAGTCAGAAGCCGGTGCGTTTCACGACCAATGCTGAAGGAGGCACGGTCGTCCGGTTCCGGCTTCCGTCGCGGATTGAGCGCGGCGACGGCCTCCTTACGGTGATGATCGAGGACGGCGGTGTGACGGAGTCGATCTCGCGCCGGATTCCCATCTTGATGAAGAAGCTCGACTTCGCTTTCTTCCCCGAGGGTGGACAGATGGTGGCCGGTCTGCCTGCGCGCGTGTACTTCGAAGCCAAGAACACCCTCGGAAAACCGGCCGACGTCGAGGGTGTCATCGTCGACGATCATGGTGCGGCGGTCGAGCGGTTCGCGACGTATCATGCGGGTCTCGGGCGCGTCGAGTTCACGCCGAACACGGGTCGACGATACTTCGCTCAGATCAGCAAGCCGGCCGGCATCACCGAAAAGTACGCGCTTCCGCTCGCGCTCGATGATGGGTGTGTGCTTCGAAGCTATGACGACCTCGACTCGCGTCTCGCAAGTGTTCGCGTCGCTGTTCAATGCAGCGGCAGCGCACCGAAGAAGGTGATCGTGCTCGCGACGATGAGAGAGCGGGTTCTCGATGAGGCGCTGGTCGAGGTTGGGGCCTCGAACGCCGGCTCCGGCTCAATGCCCGCCGTGGTTCATCTCTCGACGAACGACGAGACGCTGAGTAGGGCCCAGGGCATCGTCCGCGTGACGGTCTTTGATGAACAGCGAAACCCGCTCGCCGAACGCCTCGTCTACCGGAATCGCCGAAATCGTCTCCGCGTCGAGATCACCCCGGACAAACCGGCGTATTCACCGCGCGATCAAGTCGCCTTGGTCGTCGAGACGGTCGACGCATCGGGGCGTCCCACGCCCGCCGAGCTTGCGCTCTCGGTCGTCGACGACACGGTCCTGTCGTTTGCCGACGACAAGACGGGGCACATGCTCTCGCGTCTCTATCTCGAGTCGGAGCTTCCCGACAAAGTGGAGGAGCCGAACTTCTTCTTCGATCTCACGAAGAAGAAGTCCGCACTTGCGATGGATCTCCTCATGGGGACGCGTGGGTACCGGCGATTCGACTGGGTCCCGGTGTTCAATCCTCCTCTACCCCCCCGATCGCCTCGATTTGCGAATGGGCACGAGCACTTTGATGAGGACCTCGCGGAGGGCCGTATGGCTCGCGGCGGCCCGATGCCCGTCCCGGACCGGATGCCGGCCATGCGGCCGCCGAACGCGAAGGGGCCGCCCGCCAAGGGGCGAGGAAAGATCGCTCAAGTCCCGCACGGCGGGCGCCGCGCGCCAGAAGTGCAAGGTGCGCGGGCGAGGGACCGGCTGGCGCCCGCCGCCAACCCCATCGTCGACAACAAGAAACGTCTTGATCGCCGGTTCGGTATGGAGAAAGAAGAGCGCGCTGGCGCCGGCGCCGACGCCGCCGGAATGCCGGTCCCTTGGGACCGTCGCGAGCCCCCGGCGCGTCAGGGGCGAGGACGGGGCCGGGGCGACGACGGGAACTTCGCCCGCTTGGCCGAGGGGGATCTTGAGCGCCCGCCCGAGTGGGCCCCCGTTCGCGTGTTTCCGGCGCCGGTCTACCGAGGTGACGAGACCGGTCCGCGCACCGACTTCCGCGAGACCATCCACTGGGCGCCGAGCGTGTTCACCGGCAAGGATGGCCGTGCGACGGTTACGTTCTACCTCTCCGACGCGGTGACGTCTTTTCGAGCCGTGGCTGAAGGCGTTGGCAAGGGTGTCGCGGGGCGCGCCGAGAAGGTGCTGAAGTCGAGCCTTCCCTTCAACATGGCGGTGAAGCTCCCGCTCGAGGTGACCGCTGGCGATCGCTTCATGCTCCCACTTACGCTCTCGAATGAGAAGGATCGGGAGGTTGCGGTCGACATCGAGGCCTCGTTCGGCGATCGCGTCGAGTTCGACTCAGAGCCCCGTGTGAAGGCTGTTGGCGATGACCAGGGTGTTGGCGATCGCCGCGGCGAACGCCGTGGCGACGCCCTCGCGATCGTGAGCACCAAGTCGACCGTCAAGACGACACTCCCCGCGAACTCGCGCCGCACGGTCTACTTCCCGCTCACGGCGACGACGCGCATCGGCAAGAGCCGCGTTCGCATCTTTGCCAATGCGGGTGGGCTGACGGACGAGTTTGTTCGCGAGCTCCCGGTCGTTCCGCTTGGCTTCCCCCAAAGTGGCGCGGCCGCCGGGACGCTCAAGGATCGCGCGCGCCACGCGTTCGATCTCGGGGCTGCCCTTGACGGTACCGCCGAGCTTACAGTGAAGCTCTATCCAAGTCCTGTCTCGACTTTGCTGTCGGGTCTCGACGGCATGTTGCGCGAACCGAGCGGATGCTTCGAGCAGACGTCGAGCACGAACTATCCGAACATCATGGTGATGAGCTACTTACGCGCGCACGACGTGGCGGACCCAGATCTCGTCCAACGAACCAACGGGCTCATCGACCGTGGCTACAAACGTTTGGTGGGCTACGAGACGCCGACCAAGGGCTACGAGTGGTTTGGTCAGTCTCCGCCCCACGAAGCGCTCACGGCCTACGGTGTACTCCAGTTCGTCGACATGAAGGACGTCTATGGTTCCGTCGACGACGCGATGCTGGCGCGAACGCGAGCTTGGCTTCTGAGTCGCCGCGATGGTCGAGGCGGGTTCGAACGCGATGCGAAAGCGCTCGACAGTTTTGGCGGCGCGAAGCCGGAAGTAACGAACGCATACATCGTCTACGCACTGACGGAGGCGGGTGTGTCGGATTCGGAAATCCCGGCGGAGATCGCAAGTCAGGCGAAGCTGGCCGCATCGACCGAGGACGCCTACCTTCTCGCGCTCGCGACCAACACGCTCCTCAATGTTCCAGCTCGACGATCGGATGCTGAGAAGGCGGTGCGTCGGCTCGTGGATCTCAAGACGAAGGACGGAAGCTGGCGCGGTGCGGACCACAGCATTACGCGGTCGACCGGGATCAACCTCGACATCGAGACGACGTCGCTCGCGATTCTTGCCTTGCTCAAGACCAAGGGAAACGACGTGCACGTGCGATCCGGCATCGAGTGGCTCACCAAGAACCGCGGAGGTTTTGGCGAGTGGGGCGCGACGCAAGCGACGGTTCTCGCGCTCAAAGCCATGACCGCCTACTCGACGGCGGCGCGAAAAACGTTGAGCAGCGGCGCCATCACTCTGCGTGTGAACGGGAAGAACGTCAGCACCCTCAAGTATGAAGCCGGTCGCCGCGAGCCGATGGTGATGACGGCCGTGGCCGAGTTCTTCACGAAGGACCAGAACGTCGTCGAGCTCCTCCACGATGGCACGGGCGAGCTCCCGTACAGCATGATCCTCGAGTCGCGCAGCAAGAAGCCGGCAACCAGCGACCGCGCCGTCGTGGCCATCGAAACCACGTTTGCGAATGCGAAGACGGAAGCACGCAACACGGAAGCACGAATGGGTGAGAACCTGCGCCTCACCGTGAAGCTCAAGAACAAGACCGGCGAAGGACAGCCGATGACCTTGGCGCGCATCGGTCTCCCGAGCGGACTTACGTTTCAGACGTGGCAGCTCAAGGAGCTCAAAGACAAGGGACTCGTGGCTTTCACCGAGACGCGGGCTCGCGAGGTCATCCTTTACTTCCGAGCGCTGAAACCAAACGAAGAGAAAGTCATCCCGCTCGATCTCGTCGCCACGATCCCTGGCTCGTTCGAGGGGCCGGCCTCGTCGGCTTACTTGTACTACTCGAATGACGCCAAAGCCTGGACCGACGGCACTCGTATCACGATCGCGCGTTAACGATCACCGTGAACGTATGCACGTGCTAACCCGGCACGAAAACCCGGAATCCACACACGCTCATCGGTGATCTCAGGATCGGTCACGCAGCCGGTACCCGACGCCTGGCTCGGTGACGAGGAGCTTCGGTCTCGACGGATCGGCTTCGATCTTCTTTCGTAGCTCCGCCATGTGCACGCGCACGTAGTGTGTTTGCGTTGCGTACGCGGGCCCCCAAACCTCTTTCAGGATTTGACGGTGGGTGAGCACTTTGCCTGCGTTTTGCGCGAAGAGGAGGAGGAGCTTGTATTCGATCGGTGTAAGGTGAAGCCGCTCCTTCTCGCGCGACACCTCGCGCCGAACGACATCGATCTTCAGTTCTCCGAACTCGAGCACTTGGGGCGCTGACCCGCCGTCTCTGTTCTGGCCGTGGCGAAGGGCGACACGCATGCGTGCCAGGAGTTCGTTCACGCCAAAGGGCTTGGTGAGGTAATCGTCGGCGCCTGCGTCGAGCGCCGCCACCTTATCGTCCTCGCGGCCTCGAGCCGACAGAACAACGATCGGCACTTGGCTCCACTCACGGAGTTGCTTGGTGAGTTCGATGCCATCACCATCGGGGAGCCCGAGGTCGAGGAGAAGGCTCTCTGGGTTGTGGCTCGTCAGCATCATGACGGCTTGGGCCGCCCGGTCCGCTTCGATGACACGATAGCCGTGCGACATGAGCGATGCGCGGATGAACTTCCGCATCTGGGGCTCATCTTCGACGATGAGAACGACAGCACCGAGCTCGCTCATGCGTTGCCTCCATGGGGCGAAAGCGACGGTGGTGTGCCTCCGCGCGGGATCGAGATGTGAAAAGCGGCGCCTCCGGTCGAGCGCGTCTCCGCCGAGATGGTTCCGCCGTGGGCTTCGACGATGCCCCTGCAAATCGGGAGGCCGAGCCCTGCTCCCGAGACACCCACATGGGGCCCGCGGTAGAACTTGTCGAAGACCCGAGTTTCGGCGCCGGGCGGGAGACCGGGGCCGTGATCACGCACGTCGATCTCGACGCGCTCGCCTTTGCTCTGGGCGGCGATTTCGATGGCGCTCCCGGGGGGCGTGTACTTCTCGATGTTCTCGAGAAGGTTCACGAAGACCTGTTCGAAGAGGACGGGGTCGACGCTCACGAGCGGAACATCCGGCGCGATCGCGACGGTCACCTTCCTGGGTCCGAGACGGCTTTCCTGACGAGTGAGAGCGGAGCCGACCATCTCGTCGATTGGCACCCAGTCTCGCCGAAGAGATATGCCACCTGACTCGAGGCGCGTCATGTCGAGCAAATTCGCCACGAGTCTCTCGAGTCGTTCCGCTTGATCCACGATCGCGTCCACCAGCTCCCGACGTGTCTCAGGGCCCAGGTTGGCGTCGTCCCGGAGCGACGTCGCCGCCCCGGTGATCGAGGCCAAGGGCGTGCGAAGGTCGTGCGAGACGGCGGAGAGCAAAGACGAGCGCATCTCCTCGGTCTTGGCTCGGAGCGCCGACTGTTTGGCTTCGTCGGAGAGTCGAGCGCGTTCGAGGGCGACGGCGACTTGGCGGCAGAGGACATCGAGAAAGGCACGCTGGTCGCCTCGAAGGCCGGTCTTCGCTCGAGGCACGAGCGCAAGCACGCCGAGGCGAGACTGTCCGGCGCGAAGCGGAGACGAGAGGGTGTCGGCCCCGGGTAAGGCGTCAGTGCCTAGGCCCGCGAGCGTGTCGTGCTCGTAGCTCCACTTGGCGACGCCGATGCCCTTCTCGTCGAGTTGGAAGCCTTCCGGAGAGGCTCCCACCGCTCTCCACTCGCCATCGGGCAACACGCCGAGCACGATCGCCTTGGCCGAGAAGATATCGGCGGCGTGGCGTGCGGCGATCGCCGCGATTCGCGTTGGTTCATCCGTCGACGCCAGTTCTCGCGTGAGTGCGTAGAGGACCGCGGTTCGCTCTTCGCGTGCTTCGGCATCGCGCTGCTGTCGCCGGAGCCGCCCCGTCAGCTCACTCATCGCGAAGCTCACGGCGAACATCATGCCGAACGTCAGGAAATAGCGTCGGTCATCGACCGAGAAGGTGTGAGAAGGCGGCACAAGGAAGAAATCGTAGCTCGCGACGCCAAGCGCGGCCGCGAGAATCGATGGTCCTCGACCGAACCAGACGGCCGCGACCATGACCGCCAACAAGAACAGCATGACGAGGTCCGGCAGGTCCATGACCGAGCGGAGAAGCAGCGCGAGCCCCAGCGTACTGAGCACGAGGAAGGTCGCCGAGACGTAATGTCGGACCGGTGCGGACCCGACAGGCGCGCCACGGTTGCGTGAGAGGGCCTCGCCGGTGCTATCGCCGCTGATGACATGCACATCGATGTCGCCGCTTCCGCGTACGACGTCATCGAGGAGCGAGCCGCGCAGCCGATCTCTAAGTCGAGAGTGCGTGGGCTTCCCGATGATGAGGCGGGTGACGTTGTGCTTTCGCGCGTACTCAAGAAGAGCGAGCGAGACGTCGGGTCCCGAAAGCCGCGTAACCGTCGCGCCCAGCGTCTCGGCGACGCGAAGATGCACTTCCAGTTGGGCTTCGTCGTCCTTGCTCATGGGGCGAGCCGTAGTGGACTCGACATACGACGCAACCCATGGACAGCGAAGGCCCGCCGCCATACGGGCGGCCGCCCGAATCAGGCGTCCGGAGCTGGGCGCGGGACCGACGCACACGAGGATTCGCTCCCCTGCCGGCCACGTGACCGCCACGCCGTGCTTCTCGCGGTATTCCTGCACGTCCTCGTCGACGTGCTGCGCCGTTCTTCGGAGCGCGAGCTCGCGAAGCGCGAGCAAGTTGCCTCGCCGAAAGAAGTGTCGCGCTGCACGCTTGGCCTGTTCGGGAAGATAGACCTTTCCTTCCTCGAGTCGCTCGAGCAGCTCCTCAGGGGCGATGTCGACGAGCTCGATGGCGTCCGCGCGATCCAGGACCGAGTCCGGAACGGTCTCCCGCACATGGATGCCGCTGATCTGCGTAACCACATCGTTCAGGCTCTCGACGTGTTGCACGTTCATTGTGGTCAAGACGTCGATGCCGGCCTCGATGAGCTCATCCACGTCTTGCCATCGCTTTGGATGCCGAGACCCGGGCACATTGGTATGCGCGAGCTCGTCGAGCAGAAGGAGCTGCGGCTTTCGTGAAAGAGCGGCATCGAGATCGAACTCCTCGAACTCGTGTCCGCGATACTGGACGCGCCTGCGTGGGAGGGTCTCGAGCCCGAGCACCAAGCAGGCGGTCTCCGTTCGACGGTGGTCTTCGACCACGCCCAGGACGACATCGACACGCTGAACGGCGGCGAGGTCGCGCGCGACCTGGAGCATGCGATAGGTCTTTCCTACTCCGGGCGCGAAGCCGAAGAAGATCTTGAGCTTTCCACGCTTGGCGCGTGTTTCCTCCTCGCGCATCCTGCGCAGGAGCGCGTCCGGGTCGGGTCTGTCGCTTGGCTTCTCCATCGAAGTCCTCGTCGTCGGTGCGGCCTTCGCGTCTCCATTCGTCCGGCGTGTCCAACCAGTTCCTACTCCGATGCGCTCCTCCTCGCCACCTCGTCCAAGGCCCGGTTCAAGAGAAGAACGTTCACCCGCGGCTCTCCAAACAGCCCCAGGGCGCGCTCTTCGACGTGTTCAAGCACAAGCGCTCGAACGTCCTCCTCCGCCAAATCACGGGCCTTGGCTACGCGGTGTACCTGGTAGAGCGCGGCGGCCGGCGAGATGTGAGGATCGAGGCCGCTCCCGGATGCGGTGACGAGATCGACCGGAACGGGAACGGCGGCCTCACTCGGGTCGACGCTTCTTAGCGCGGCGATGCGTTCACGGACCGCAGCGGCGAGCACCGGGTTCGTGGGGCCGAGGTTCGAACCGGCCGAAGCGGAGGCATTGTAAGGCGCGGGGCTGGTCGCCGACGGGCGTCCGAAGAAGGAGCGCACGTCGTCGAATGGCTGGCCGATCAGGCGAGAACCGAGAACCTTCCCATCCTTTTCGATCAGGCTTCCGTTGGCTTGAGCGGGAAACAACGCTTGCGCAACTCCGGTCACGGCCAACGGATAGACGACGCCGGTGAGGCCTGTGAAGAGCATCAGGAGCGAGGCCGCGGGACGCAACGTCGATAGTATGAATTGCATGAGCAGGTCCTTTCAGGTTTTCCGACCCTCAGCTCACGCCGAGGGTGGTAAGCGCGAGGTCGATGACCTTGATGCACGGGAAAGGGAGCAGAACACCGCCAAGTCCATAAACAAGAATGTTTCGCCGGAGAAGCGCCGGCGCCGGTGCGGGTCGATACCGGATGCCACGGAGGGCGAGTGGAATGAGCCCGATGATGATGAACGCGTTGAAGATGACCGCGCTGAGCACGGCGGTCGTCGGCGAGTGGAGCCCCATGATGTTTAGGGCGCCGAGCTCCGGATAGGTTGCGACGAACGCCGCGGGAATAATCGCGAAGTACTTGGCGATATCGTTCGCAATGCTGAACGTCGTGAGCGCGCCCCGCGTCATCAGCATCTGCTTTCCAATCTCCACGATAGAGAGGAGCTTCGTCGGGTTTGAATCGAGGTCGACCATGTTCCCGGCTTCCTTGGCCGCCTGTGTCCCGCTGTTCATCGCGACTGCGACGTCGGCCTGCGCGAGGGCGGGTGCATCGTTGGTTCCATCACCCGTCATGGCGACGAGGTGACCTTTCTGTTGGTAGTCGCGGATCATGGAGAGTTTCGCTTCGGGCGTGGCCTCGGCGAGGAAGTCGTCGACGCCGGCTTCAGCGGCGATTGCCGCAGCGGTGAGGGGGTTGTCGCCTGTAATCATCACGGTCTTGATCCCGATGCGGCGCATCTCCGCGAAGCGTTCCATGATTCCGCCCTTCACGATGTCTTTGAGTTGCACGACGCCGAGAACGCGTCGGCCGTCCGCGACGACGAGCGGTGTCGCACCTTGCTTGGCGACGTCTTCGACCGTTGCCTTGACCTCGACCGGAAAGGTTCCCCCGCTCTCGGTCACGAAACGAACGATGGCGTCAGTTGCCCCTTTCCGAACTTTACGTCCCGGCAGGTCCACTCCGCTCATGCGCGTCTGGGCCGTAAATGGCACGAACACCGCGCCGAGAGACTCCATGTCACGCCCGCGGAGCCCATGCCTATTCTTCGCAAGAACGACGATCGATCGCCCTTCCGGCGTCTCGTCCGCCAGAGAAGAGAGCTGGGCCGCATCAGCGAGTTCACTCTCCCTAACCCCGCGGGCCGGCAGAAACGCGGTCGCTTGTCGATTGCCGAGCGTGATCGTGCCCGTCTTGTCGAGGAGAAGAACGTCGACGTCTCCGGCCGCTTCGACGGCGCGCCCTGACGTTGCGACGACGTTGGCTCGAATCATGCGGTCCATACCGGCGATACCGATGGCCGACAGAAGTCCGCCGATCGTCGTCGGGATGAGACAGACGAGGAGAGCGACGAGAATGGTGAGCGGCACTGCGGTGCCGTGGCCCGAGGCCGTCGCAGCGAACTTCGAAAAGGGGAAAAGGGTCACGGTGGCAAGCAGAAAGACGCTCGTGAGCGCCGCGAGTAAGATGTCGAGCGCGATCTCATTCGGTGTCTTCTTGCGCTTGGCTCCTTCGACCATGGCGATCATGCGATCGAGGAACGTCTCGCCGGGGTTCGTCGTCACGCGAACAATGAGCCAGTCGGAGAGAACGCGCGTCCCGCCCGTCACTGCGCTTCGATCACCGCCGCTCTCGCGGATGACCGGAGCACTCTCGCCGGTGATCGCGCTTTCGTCGACCGACGCGATACCTTCCAGAACCTCGCCATCCGCTGGAATCAGCTCGCCGGCGGCGACGTAGACGATGTCGTCTTCGCGAAGGGACGAGGAGACGACCTCTTCGAGTTCGGCATCTCGACACTCCGGATCAAGCAGGCTAGGGCCTAGGCTGATGTTATGGGCGAGGCCTCGCCTCAGTCGCCTGGCTATGACGTCCTGGCGGGCTTTTCGGAGGGTGTCCGCCTGGGCTTTGCCTCGCCCTTCGGCCATGGCCTCCGCAAAGTTCGCGAAGAGCACGGTGAACCAGAGGGAGACGGTGACCGCGAAAATGAAGGCGGGGTGGGCATCTCCTCGGCCTGTGACGACGGCGTGAAAGAACAAGAGCGTCGTGAAGGCGCTCCCGATCTCGACCACGAACATGACGGGGTTCTTCACCATCCGTCGTGGATGGAGCTTCTTGAACGCATCGACGATGGCCGAGCGAACGATCCGCCGATCGAAGAGTGGCCTGTGGCGCTCAAGGTCACGGCTTCGATCTGGGACTTCGTGCTCGGGAATGACGTTGTCCATCGGGGAGTCATCTGAATGCGACATGACTTCTTCCTTTCACCGCGCCAAGAGCTGGAGATGCTCGACGATGGGGCCGAGAGCGAGGGCTGGGATGAAGGTGAGTGCGCCGACGAGCGCGATCGTTCCGACGAGCAGGCCGACGAACAGCGGCGTGTGTGTGGGGAAGGTTCCCGCGCCCACGGGGACGACCTTCTTCCTGGCGAGAGAACCAGCGATGGCGAGCACGGGGACGATGACCCAGTAACGCCCGATCCACATGCAAAGGCCGATCGCGGTGGCGTAGAAGGTCCCGCTCGCCGTGAGCCCGCCGAAGGCCGAGCCATTGTTGTTGGCGCCCGAAGAGAAGGCATAAAGGATCTCGCTGAATCCATGCGACCCAGGGTTGCCGATCGGCGCGGACCCGGCCGGAACGAGGCAGGCGACGGCGGTCCCGATGAGAACCGCTGCCGCCGGGAGCAAGATGACGAGTGATGCCATCTTTATCTCGTAGGCTTCGATCTTCTTGCCAAGGTACTCGGGAGTACGTCCGACCATGAGTCCGGCGATGAATACGGCGATGATTGCATAAATCAACATGCCATACAGCCCGGAGCCAACGCCACCGAAGATGATCTCACCGAGTTGTATGAGCCACATCGGAACGAGTCCGCCGAGGGGCGTGAAGCTATCGTGCATCGCGTTGACGGAACCGTTCGACGCGGCTGTCGTTGCGACAGCCCACAGCGCGCTGCTCGTGATTCCGAAGCGAACCTCTTTCCCTTCCATATTGCCGCCCGATGAGATCGCAGATGCGACGTCATCGACGCCCGCGCCACGCAGGATCGGGTTGCCTCTTTGTTCGAAGACCGTTGTGGCGACGAGCAGCGGAATGAAGACGACGAGCATCGCGCTAAGAATTGCTCGTCCCTCACGGCGGTCTCTCACCATCGAGCCGAAGGTGAAGCAAAGCGCGGTTGGAATAAGGAGAATGGAGATGAGCTGGAGGAGATTCGAGATCGGAGTTGGGTTCTCGAACGGGTGCGCCGAGTTGGCGTTGAAGAAACCCCCGCCATTGGTCCCGAGTTGTTTGATGGCGATCTGAGAGGCTGCTGGTCCAAGGGCCAGGACTTGCTCGATGACACCGTGCCCGTTGCTCATCGTCGGACTGAGGCGTTCTGCGGTCGCGGATCCGGAGAATGTCTGCACGACGCCTTGGGAGACGAGAAGGATGGCAAGCGCGAACGATAACGGAAGGAGAATGTAGAGGGTCGAGCGAGTGAGATCGACCCAGAAGCTACCGAGGCTCTCAGCCCTTCGACGCACCAAACCGCGGACGAAGGCGATGAGAACCGCCATTCCGGTCGCCGCCGACACGAAATTCTGCACGCCGAGCCCCAGCATCTGCGTGAAGTAACTCATCGTCGTCTCGCCACTGTAGGTCTGCCAGTTCGTGTTGGTAGCGAAGCTGACGGCGGTGTTGAAAGAGACCTCGGGCGGCACGTTCGGAAGATGCGCCGGGTTGAGGGGCAGCGCGGCCTGTGTTCGCTGGAGCAGGTAGACGACGAACGCTCCGAGTACATTGAAGACAACGACGTTCGCCGCGTATTTTGTCCACGGCATCTCCTCGTCAGACCGAATGCAGGCGATCCGATAAAAGAGGTGTTCGATGGGTGAGAGGAGGCGCTGAGCCATGCGCGCTTCGCCATTGTAGACGCGAGCCATGTAGGCGCCGAGGGGTAGCGCGAGCCCGATCAGGAGGACCAAGAAGACGAGGAACTGGACGACGGCGTTTGCGGTCATGAGAGCCTCTCGGGGTAGAGGATGGCGAAGCTCAGGTACACGAGCAGGGCGCAAGCGATCGCGCCGCCTACGATAAGGAGAGTTGTCATGATGTTAGACCTTCTCGCACAGGCGAACGAAGCCCCAGGTGAGGCCAAATAGGCCGAGCGTGATGGCGATGAAGACGATGTCCATGGGTCAGCGCCTCGACGACGCGCTGAGCGCGCGATCGACTGGGGATGTAGCGAGGCACGTAGCGGGAAACCTCAACGTGCGTTGAACGTTGTTCATGGGCCCTTCCATCAGCCCATTCGTATCGCGTGTGAGATCTCGGCGTAGTCAAGCTACGCCGCGTTGGTATCAAGAAAGCATCAAGTTGCGTTGGAGGTGTGTTGCCTCGGCCGGCATCACGGGCTGCGATACGACGCCCCAGCCGCGAAGCCTTGAACGCCTATGGAGTCTTGGGGCACCCCTCCGCCGAACCCAGGCTCGTGTTGGCCAAGGCCGGGCCCCTCGCGACCACGAGACTCGCCCTCAGCGAGTGCAGGCGGTGGCCGATGGACCAAAGCCAATCGTCGCCGAGACGCTCCGTTCGCCGTCCTGATCGACCGCCGCGACCGCCACGAAGTAGAAGCGCTCGCACTGCGAGAACCCAGAGAGCGAAAGCGGGGACGTCACGTTCTCCAACAAGGTGTCGCCAGGGCCAACTTCGATCGGCGTTGCGCCAAGACTGGGCTTCGTGGTGACACGACTGTAGAGGTCGTATCGAACGGCGCCCTCGACCGGTGACCATCTGAGCTCCAACGTTCCCGTGTCGACGCTGATGTTCTGGGGTGGGGGAATGGGGCCCGAACCGCATGCCGTCAGAGGCGTCGCAGCCAGCGCAAGTGCGACCAGCGCTGAAAGCCCCGAGGGGAGGCGCACGGATGGTCTTGCGCAAGGCGTCGACGCTCTTGACGCCATCGCTTCAGAGTCGGTCGATCGATCAGGAGTAGCGCTTCGTCTCATCGTTGACGCCGAGTATGAAGCACGGCTTCGCGCAGGCCATCAGCCGGGAGACGGATGTCAATCGTGCCTGCGCAGATTTGGGGGCACGGGAACTTGAACCGCCCCGGGATCCTCGGAGAGCTGCCAGCTCACCCCGTCTCCGCGCGCGATGCACGTAGCACGTCGACGGGGCGATCGGAAGCACGGCGCAGATCGGCTCGACCCCGTAGAGAGGGCGGCATTTGTCGATGAAGTCGATCATCACTTGGGTCGGCGGTCGAGCTCCGCCAGTGCCTTCTAGGGCGCGGAGTTCTTGGTGGGGTTGCTCGCACGGATGACGACGCGCAACGGTTCTTGAACGAAGCCGGGGCGGTAGTTCCGAGCCTTTTCCAAGAAACCTTGCGTCACCTCGAACCCACGCGTGACCAGTAGAACGCCATTGGTCGCACGCAGGTCATCGGCCAGAACCATCCCGGTTCGCAAAGACGCGAGCGGTATCTCGACAATCTCTTGGCCGGCTGTGGCGGAGCCTCGAGTGCGCAGGAAGAACTCCAGGAGCTTCGCGTCATAGACCTGCCCGCGCCCACGCATCGTGTCCGACGCAGTCTGTGGATCGAGGCCCTTCGACTCGATGGCGTCGTAGTCGACCGCGATGCGGAGGAGAGCCCCCGATAACTCGACCTGCGAGCCTTGTGCGTCGCCTTTCGAATCCGAACGATGGCGACGACTTGGCGTCTGACTCGTTGCGCGTGACAAGATCGCCCGCACGACCTCGAGCCTCGGAATACTCGCCAGAAGCGCCTCCGTCACCGAAGGCATGCGAGCCACCATCTGGGTCTCTTCGGGTGTGAGGTCCTCGCCGCAGTAGAGCTTCTTCGCCGTGGTCTCGGGGAGCGCGATACTCCCGAGCTGCGACAGCATCGCGGCGACCTCCAGTGGCCATCGCTCCTCGATTTCGAGCGCCGCCGCAACATCGCTTACTGTTTGTCGAATGCGTGCTGCGCGCCCGAAGGCGAGTGGGTTGGCAAGTGCCAGAAGGTCTGTGAGCGTCTTGACCGCGCCATGCAGCGTCTGTTCAAGGAGCACACGCTCGGCGGTTACGAGCCGGTATTGCTTCTCCGCTGCCTCAAATGCGCTCCGGAGCTGGTCGGGCGGGCAAGGCTTCGTAAGAAACCGAAAGACCTGACCTTCATTTACGGCCGCAATCGCGCTTTCGATATCGCTGTAGCCCGTGAGCAACATGCGGGTCGTGTCGGGCGCCAAGCGTCGAACCTTACCCAGGAAGGACGCTCCGTTCATCTGCGGCATTCGCTGGTCCGACAGCACGACCGTGAATGGGCCTTCGCTCGCGATCAGCTCCAGGCCGGCCTCGCCACTCGTCGCAGAGAACACCTCATAGCGCTTCCTTAGATGGTGCCCAAGGCCCTCGAGCACCCGAACCTCGTCGTCGACGCACAAGACGCGAGGACGAGCGCTCGCCGAGCCGTCTTCGTTATCTCGGGCGCCGGACGGCATGCCGTTCGCGTCCGCTATGTTCACCGGTTGGTCGCCCACGGCTCATCGGCCTTCTCTTTCAAGCTCCGCGATGAGGCCAGCGATGTCTTCCTGATCAAGCAGGATTGCACCGCGGTCATCCACTTCGACCTGACTGATCCCTGGATGCTTTGCTTCAAGCGCCTCGAGAGCGGATCGCTGCTTCCGACTTCGATCCAGCAAACGTGCGCTGTGGTATGCCAGCTCCCGCATCTGTAGTCCCTGCATGATCGTGAACGCCAGATCGATTGGGCTGCAAGGTTTTGTAAGGAAACGATAGACCTCGCCCTCGTTGATCGCGCGAATCGCTGCATCGAGGCTCGCCTGTCCGGTAAGCACGATCCGAACCGTATTGGGATGGCGTTGCCTTACGACGCCGAGGAACTCAGTTCCGGACATCTTGGGCATCTGTTCGTCCGATACGACGACATCGATCCTGTGTTCTTCGAGCATGGCGAGGCCCTGATCGCCCGACGTGGCGGTCAGAATCGAGAACGGTTGTTTTCGCAGCGCATCGCGAAATCCATTGAGGATCTCTGCTTCGTCATCCACGAACAGAACCGAGAATCGTTTTTCATCGTTCTTTCCCAAGACTGTCCCTCACTTCCTTCGCTCTTCCACTACCCGACCGAGGCGATCTCTTCCTCGACGTCTGGATGCAAATCTGCAGGCTTCGCCGCCCCATCGACCGGGATTCGCATCGTGAACGTCGTTCCCTCGCCCAGTCGCGTCTCGAACGTAAGCGAGCCTCTGTGCTTATTGACGGCGATCGCGTGTGCGATCGCGAGCCCTTGTCCGCTTCCTCGCCCCACCGACTTGGTTGTAAAGAAGGGGTCGAAGATCCGATGTTGAATATGCTCGGGAATGCCACTTCCCGTGTCTTCGACATCGATCCGCACGTTGGCGCCTTCGCACAGAGTACGGATCCGGATGACGCCCCGATCCGCGGAGCTTGTCGTATTTCTGGCGTCCTCGATAGCGTGGGCTGCGTTGACAACGAGGTTTAGGAAGACCTGGTTGATATCACCGATATGGCATTTGACCGAGGGGATGTCGCCGTACTCACAGACGATGTCGGCCACGAGCTTGTATTCATTCTTGGCGATCACCAGCGTTGAGGCGAGAGCCTGGTTCAAGTCGGAATGCGCCATTTCCCGGCGATCCAAGCGTCCGAAGTCCTGCATGGCTCGCACGATGTTGGAGATGCGCGCAATTCCGTCCATCGCTCGGTCCAACGCGGCCGGCATGTTCGCTTCGAGGTATCGCAGGTCGGAGGCCTCTTCGAGGTCATCGAGTTCACGGCGTACATTCTCAAAGCTGGGCGCCGAAGACAGTGACGTTATCGCCTTTTGATAACCATCCACGAGCATTTTGAGATCAGAGAAGGCCGCGGACAGGAAATGAAGACTGTCGCCTACGAACTGTGCCGGCGAGTTGATTTCATGCGCAATCCCAGCCGCCAACTGACCAACGGCCTGAAGCTTTTGCGCATGACGAAGTTCGATCTCCGCCTTCGCGCGCATCGCACGCTCCGTGTCGAGTTGACGCTCCGTTGCGTGCCTTTCTGACGCGTCCGAGAAGAAGACCACGAGATGGTCGGTGTCCTGCATTCGCACGACGCTTACGCGAACGTCGGCAAGAAAGCGCGTGTCGTCACCGCGAACGCATGGAAGATCCCGAGCGAAGCTCCTTGGACGCGACGCGATTGCGACGTATTCGGATCGTGCGTCAGAAATGAGACTCAAAGGATGAAGATCAGATAGAGTCATTCGTGTCAGGACCGCGGTTGAATGACGAAAGTACTTCTCTACGATGCGGTTGTGGTGAAGGATGCGACCGGAAGCCAAGTCGGCAACGATGATTCCTTCGCCGGCGCCCTCGAACACCGCGCGGTATCGCCTTTCCGAGTCCACAAGTTGAGACGACTGATGAAGCGCCTCTGTGATGTCTCGAAAGACCAGCACAGAACCGAGAAGAACACCGGTATGGCTGTGAAAGAGCGCGCAGCTCCCATTGATCATCCGCGCCACGCCGCCACGGTCTGTCATCAAGGTCTTCTGCGGAAAGAGCGCCCTAGACCCGGTCTTGAAGGCCGCGCTCGGGAGGTGGACCCGTTCTTGGGTCTCCACGTCCACCGCGTGGAACACTTCGTCGATCGGTCGGCCCGCGCCTTCGGCGCTTGGCCATCCCGTCCAGCGCTCAGCCGCTTTGTTGATGAACTCGACGCGCTCGCGGGAGTCCAAAACGATCAGACCGTCGCCGATGGTTTCGAGTGCCTTGCTGTAGCGAATCTCGTTACAGAGCGCTCGCTCGACTTCGCGCGCCAGCGTCCAGAATGACGCCTGCATGGACGAGAGCGCGGCTTCTTTCGACGACAATTCCTCGGCCATCCGATCTGCGATGGCGAGTACATGTGTTACGGCAGGAAGCACCGGATCATCCGAGCCAGCAAGCGTGTCGTACAGCGTATCGCGTGCATCTGCGAGCGCACCTAGGATCATGGGCGTGACTGTCTCGCCCTCGTCCGGCGCGGACCGCGAATCATTCGGGAAGATTCGTGACATCGATCCACGTGCGACGAGAACGCTTCGCACCTGGCTCATCAGAGGAAGAAATGCCTGAGCGGTCGATAGCTCGACCACATCACGAGAGAAGACGAGCAGGACGAGCATGACACCTCCGAGGAGGCGTCCGCCCACTCCAAAGACCGTTTGCACGTCCTTGGCGCTGGAAGAGCCCTCGCGTGGCATCGATGCCAGGCTCGCGGCATCGAACACAGACGCAGGACTACCAACACAGAACACTCCCGCATCTAGGCGGTGCATGCAGAGCTCGCTGGCGGTCAGATCAGAATTCTCCTCGCTCGTCTGCACGACGAGACCCAAGTCTCGGAGAAGGGTCGACGTCAACTTGCCGAGCGCGTCGTCGCGCAGGATCGGAACATACGGACAATGGCCCGGGAACTCGACACCACGCCAATTGGGCTCGTCTCCACGCGAAGCCAGCAGCGAAAACACGGGTGTATTCGGGCCAAGGGCGTGCCGCGCCCGAGACCCGAGCGATCTCGCTCGCTCCGTCGCGCAGGCCTTCTGTGCGGATGAAAGGCGCCGATATTCGAGCGTCATAAAGGCCCGTACGAGCACCGCTGATTCGTGGAAGGTTTCAAACACTGCATCGACGGCAGCCTGAACGACCTCGCAGGCGATGGGGCGCCTGGCGAGACGCGAAGCGCGCTCTGTCCACGCCTCGGCGATGGCGGAAGGCGTTGCTTCTCCGAGCCTCATCGGGCAGACAGCTCTCTTTCCGCGATCGACCTCCACTCGGAGATGCGGTTGCCGTAGCCGGATTTCTCCAGGAAAGCCTCATCGAGGTGGTTCGACGAAAAGCCGTCCGGAGTGCCTCGCCATCCCTGCGCAAGCGCATCCGCGGCATGGACGATGGCCAGCGTCTTATGTGCAGAGGCGGGCGCGCGCGACGGTTCATGGTGATAAGCCGCGGCCTCGATGATGGGTGTTGGTAGCCCCCATAGTGCCAGGAGATATCCTCCGGCGTCGGCATGGCTCACGCCGAAGAGGTCTCGTTCGATCTGCTCGACCTGAGGATGCTGTTGGTCGAAGTCCTCGAGGAGCTTCGTGTAATTCGCTGGATCATTGACGGCCAATACAAGCTTCCCGATATCGTGGAGAAGCGCAGCCGTCGACGCTTCCTGGGACTCCTTCGGCGAACTTCCGGCGAACATCTTCGCAAGTCGGGCGACCAAGAGTGCATGGGCCTGTTGAGCCTCAAGCGCAGCGACGTCCACGACGCGTTCGTGGGAGGCAAAAGCGGAGGCTGACAAGACCAAGGCCCGGAGCAGGTCGGACCCAAGAAGCGTTACGGCGTGGTGTATCGAGCCCTCCTTTCGTGTGAGTCCAAAGTATGGCGAGTTTACGAGCTGAAGTACCTTGGCCGAGATTGAAGGATCCCGCTCCACGATCTCCGAGAACTCGCGTAGGCCACACTCGGGCTGGGCCGCTGCGCTCGAAAGGTCGAGATAGGTCTTCGATACCGTTGGAATGTTGTCGATGCGTCCGATACAGGCTCGGATTCCCGGGTCGTCGAGGAAAGCCTTCAGCGCTGTTGAGCGCTCGATCGTCGTTCGCAGGAGATGTGGGCTGCATGGCTTTGCGAGAAATTGATGGGTGACCGGGAGCGCTTTCACAACGGCGCGGCTGTCCGCTTGTCCGGAGAGAATCACGCGCACCGCACGTGGTTGGAGTTTCTTCACTTCATGTAGAAACTCTGCGCCATCCATGCCGGGCATACGCATATCCGAGACTACGACATCGAACTCAGAGCTGCGGATCTCTTCCAGTCCCTTCTCGGCCCCAAGCGCAAAGACCATGGTCCATCGCTTACGTTCTTTTCTCAAGAGGTCGCGCAGGCCATCAAGTACCGACAGCTCGTCGTCGACGAAGAGGACTCGCTTCATAGGACGGCCTCCTCGGTCACCACACTATCGTGTCTGGAAATCGGTAATCGGACAAAGAAGGTTGTCCCTTCGCCGACTTTGGTGACGAAGTCCAGCCTACCGCCGTGCTTATCGGTGACCATCGCCCAGCTCAGCGGCAGCCCTTGTCCGGTTCCCTTGCCAACCTTCTTGGTCGTAAAGAATGGTTCGAAAATGCGCGGTCGAACGGCTTCCGGAATTCCGGTACCGTCGTCAGCCACCTCGATGACGACGTGTTCATCCTCCTCATAGGAGCGTATGCGAATGCGTCCTCGGCGCTCGGTCGATGCGATCGCATCACCGATCGCGTGCGCAGCATTTACGAGCAGGTTCAGGATGACCTGGTTGATGTCGCCGACACAGCACGTGACCAGAGGGATGGGTTGAAGGTCGACCTCCACGTCGGCTACGTACTTGTACTCGTTGCGCGCGATCGTGAGTGTGTTCTCGACCGCATGATTGAGGTCGGCCGGCGCCATGAACTCCTGGGCTGGATGTGCGAACTCCTTCAGGGAACGAACAATAGAGCTGACGCGCTGAAGCCCATCGACGCAGCGCTCAAGTGCCTTTGGGACATTCTCCATGACGTAATCGAGATCAGACGACTCCTCCATCTCAACCACCTCTGAGCGAAGGACAGTCAGTTGCTCGTCCGACATGCCCGTCTGAATCTCCTTCAGGACGCCGCGAACGTAGGACACGAAGCTCGACAGCTCACCCATCGCGTCGGTCAAGAAGTGAATGCTGTCACTCACGAACTGGACAGGGGTGTTGATCTCGTGCGCCACGCCGGCCGCGAGCGTTCCCGCGGTCGCAAGTCTTTGCGCCGAGTGCGCCTCGGCCTGCCACCGGTGGGCGACTCTGAGCGCTTCAGACAGCTTCTCGTTTGCCTCTGAGATCGCACGGGTTCGGGCGACAACAACACGTTCCACAGCAACGTTTTTCTCGAGGAGCTGAAAAGTCGATCCGGTGACATCCATCGACGATTCTGCGCGATCGCTCAGCACCTTGATCGTACGGTCGGCCGCCGCGAGCCTTCGGCGAAGACTTTCAACTTCCATCAGGAGTCCGTCTTGCGTCATCGATTGAATATCAGTATCCAAGGGCCACCCCAGTAAATGTTTGGTTGATATGGAGACCATTGAACTGTTCGCCGTAGGTGCAGAAGCCGACGACGTTATTATCCATGAAGGTCTTCTCTATGCTTTTCAGATGGCCTGTCTCCGCGAGTTCGAGGCGTCTCAAAACGCAGTCGAATCCAACAATGAGCTGAGGGTTGCCTACGACTTGACGAACACTCGCGAACGCGCGTTCTGCTGCATTCAATGGATCGACACCATGTCCGATGCGAAGCACGATCCCCTCATCGATAGCTGAATAGAGTCCCAAAGACCCGTCCTCGTTGATGCGCTGTATACTGCGAATGTATTCTTCACCAGCAACACTGATCGTGAGCGGGTTTCGGGAAAATATGGTGTAGCCAAGTGTGTCGACCGCGACATTTAGGAGCTCGGCATATCGCGATGCCGCTGGATACCCATCGATCTCCGTAATGAGGCGTTGGCTTGGTTCCGCTCCGGTGACCACGAACCGTATGTTTGTCCGTTCGAAATGCTGGAACTTGAACGGCGCGAACGGGAGAGAGGTTTCAAATAGAACGAGGGACGCTGCGTTCGTCACGAAGCGCCCATCGTGGAGGATATGCGTTCGCTCAAACTTGAGATCATCTCCTGCCGAACCTCCGACGATCGGAAGCCCGTGCAGGTAACTGACCGGTCCGCAGCGTCCGGGCCTTCCGATGGCGGCGATGTTCGAGATCGCGTACCGCGCGCGCATGCAGAAGCGAAATATCGAACCCCGCCGGACCGCCATGGAGTGGCGCAGCATCGTCGACCGCTGGCAGCGCAGTGGCCAGAGCGTGGAAGTCTTCGCCAAGAAGCACCGCCTCTCAAAGAAGTCGCTGACGTGGTGGCGATGGCGACTTCGAGCTGGCGCCACCTCGTCCACACGGTCGGGCGTGGATGAGCTCGCCTTCGTTCCGCTCACCACGTCGCTGTCTCCGTCGGAGGTCGCGCAGGCGGAGACTCGTTGGGTCCTCGAGACGGCAGCCGGCCTGCGGGTCGAGATGTCGGGTGGGACGGCGCTCGTGGTCGAGGGTCTCAGTGTCGCGCTCGAGCGCGTGCGCGGGAGGGAGTGAGGGATGCAATTCCCGACTCAGATCTACGTTGCCACACAACCGGTCAACCTCCATCTCTCGTTCGATCGGCTCGCAGGTCTCGTGCGAGATGCGCTCGGCGGAGATCCACGCGCGGGCCACGCCTTCCTTTTCCACAACAAGCGCACGACGCATGTGAAGCTCCTCTGGCACGATGGAAGGTCGTATCGCATCCTCTACTGCCGCCTTGATCGCGGCCGCTTCCGGATCCCGATGTCGATCCCCGCTGGCGCCGTGCACGTCGAGGTTTCGTCGCGAGAGCTCGAGCTCATCCTCGAGGGCATCGACGACAAGCTGCTTCGTTTGGCGCGAAGAACTGTTCGCTGATGCAGGAAGATATTCAAGCAACACGAGATCGACGGTGCCGATGACATAGGCGTTCGCGAGCGGCGTTCTGTGTGTCCGCTGCGTGCGCGCAGATGAAGAGAGACAGCGTCTCCACACCACCATTCTTCAACTGCGCGCCGAGACCGCGTCCCTCACCGCGCAGCTCAAGGAGATGGCGAAGGTCAACGAGCTTCAGACCGCTGACCTCGCTCGACTGAAGAAGGTGATCGACGGCCAGCGTCAGCCCAACCAACCCGAGCGCATCAACGAAGACTCGCTCCAGCTCGCCTTCGAGAGCGTCGTGAAAGGGCTCGAGAGTAGGCCGCTCGCAGAAGCTGCGGAGCTCGCGAAGGCTGCGGCGGACGCCCAACCGGCCGCCACGCCACCACCGAAGGGACCGCGCAAGGGGAACCGTCGTGAGCTCTGGAAGGCAGGGCTCCCTGTCATCGAAGAACGCATTGTGCCGGACGAGGTTCAGGCCTGCGGGGGTGCCGGCTGGCGTGAGCTCGAGCCCGAGGTCACAGAGCGCGTTGCATTTCGTCGATCGCGATTCGAGGTGATTCGTACGACTCGGACGAGGTGGGTGCGCGTGAGCGAGGACGAGGGCGCAACCAAAGGTCAGATCGTGGCAGCGCCGGTGCCGGACTGGGCGCTCCCCTCGATGATGGCTGACGCCAGCCTCATCGCCGAAGTGGTGATGAACAAGTACGGATTTGCTCTCCCGCTCCATCGCCAGGAGAGGATGTCCGGGCTCCGCGGATTCTCTCTCGCGCGTTCCACGCAATACGATTGGTGTGAGTACGGCGCGTTGAAGCTCGCGCCGATCGTGTCGGCCATGCATGCCGAGTCGATCTCCGACTCCTTCATGATCGCCACCGACGCCACGTCGGCACCCGTGCGCGTATCCGGAGGCACGATCAACTGGCACGTGTTCGTGTTCATCTCCGATGTGGGTCACATCTTCTTCCGCGCGGTGCGTCGCCACGATGGGGCGTCGATCGGCGCGCTGCTTCAGGGCTTCAGAGGACACCTGCTCTCGGACGCCTCCAGTATCTACAATGGACTGCATCTCGTCGGGATCCTCGAGCTCGCATGTTGGGCGCACGTACGTAGATACTTCTGGAAGGCGACGCTGACGGAGAGCACGTTGGCATACGAAGCGCTGTCGATTATCAGCACGCTCTTCAAGGTGGTCGCTGAGTCGAATCGCATCTCGAAGCTCAGCGAGCGTGACGCGTTCCGTGTTAAACATGCTACGCCAATCGTGGACACGTTCGACGCGTGGATGAAGCAAGCAAGAACGCGCGCCGAGCCACGCGGCCGGATCGAAACAGCGCTGAACTACGCGACCAACCTCCACGATGCGCGTCGAGCGTTCCTCGCAGATCCGCGCCTGAAGTTGCACAACAACGACTCGGAGCGCGAGCTGCGATCGTTGAAGAAAGGGCTCGACAACTGGATGCACTTTGAGACCAAGGCGGGGCTCGAGGTCTACACCGTGTACCGCTCGTTGATCGCATCCTGCGCGCTGCATCGACTCAATCCGTATGACTACCTCGAGGAGGTCCTTCGACTGGTTCGGCATTGGCCGGCCGATCGGTTCGTCGAGCTGGCTCCAAAGCACTGGCTCACAACGCGGGCCGGCCTCGACGAACGACTTCGCAGAGTCATCCATCCTCCCTGGCGGCGACCCGACCCGGGTCCCATCATCAACGCTGCATAGTTTCATTCATCGGGCATCGACGCGCGCAGCTCAGCGATGAGCCTGCGCGCTTCCTCGTGCCGCGCAGCAATAACCACATCGAGCATGGCCTGAATCACGGGATGGAGCGCGTCGTCGACGAACGCGTGTGTTGCCGTGATGGTCAGGAGGCGCTGGCGCGGCTTCCTGTGGAGCCCGGCCCCGTAGCGTTCGCAGAGCTCGGCCACGACATGTTGGAGCTCCGGCTCTGGGATCGAGATCTGCGCTTCGATCAGTGGTGCCGACCGACTGCACCGCAGCCCGAACGCCCGAAGAGTGCGGACGGCTTCTGGCGTCGTGAGACCCGCCGCTTCGCGGTTGCTGATGCGCGCTGCGACCTCGATCTCGGCTTGGAGTATCTTGGACGGGATTTCGTTCGAGCCGGCCACCGAGCGAGGTTGCCGCGGAGCGCGTCCGACGTCGATGCTCCATGCGTGCCCCGAGCGTAGACCTGGCCATCGCGTCAGAGGTCAGGAAGGTGCCGCGCCCACGAAACCGGGGTCGCTGCCACGAACCGCGCTGGATGTCATGCGCCACGAGCGAACGTGGCGGACCGGTCAGTTACCCGTGCAGCGCGTGGTGAAGACCGGCGACGAGATACTCTTCAACGAGAGAGAGTCCATCCGCAAAGAGGAGACCGAACGCAGGATGTTCAACATTCTTCACGAGCGTCGCGGCCTTCTCGAACGCATTCGATGATACGTCCTTCCCTCTTACGACCAGAGGCTCGAGGATCTGCACGTGGAGCTTCACGGCATCTGAGAACAGCGCGGCGGCGACGACACCATTCGGCTGAAACCCGCGCGGCCCGATCTGGCCGGCTGTCGTGCATCCGGCTACGGGACACTGAAAAGCCTCCGAGATCTCGTCTCCAAGACGTTCAAGGTTGTACGTCGGCGAACAGAAGAGGATGACGCCCACCGGTTCGCCTTTGGCCCCGTCGTCCGTGAGCTCGCGTCGGAGTGCTGTGATCGCGGTGCGCTCGTCCGAAGCGGTCACTGCAGCTCGTCGAACGTCGAGTTGACTAGGAAGCACGAGGGCAGCTTACAGCCGAACGTCGGGCGGCATCAGGGAGACCGTCTGATTTGGGCGCTGAATGGCAATTGATGAGCCCTTGTTCGGTGTTAGCGGAGGCCTGCGCCCCGCGAATGTCGCTGAAATGTAGGTCAGCGCGTGACGCGTATGTGCACGGAGTCCTGGCGTGCATAGGTAGGCAAACGGAGGAGAGAGCTCGTGGCTGGTGTTCCAGCGCCTGCGTCCCATGCCGCTCCGGCCATCGCGACTGACCCAATTCTGTCGGTTCTCATCCACCGCACGCCACGCCGTCCGGGGAGCGAAACGCTGCTCGATAGAGCGCGCACGCTTCGCCCTCGGCAAGCAGCGCCCCAAACACGGCCGCTTCGCTCATGCGCCCGGAGAATCCTGAGAAGCGGTCGCTTCGCGCGCCGAAGAAGACCGAGTGACTCGATCCGTCCGAGAGTGGAAGTGAACCCGCGCCGATCGCCGCTCCATTCAAGAACAGCCGCACCTCCGATCCTTGCCGCACGAAGACGAGATGGTACCAGCGCCAAGGCTGGATCACAGCCGAGCTCGCGACGAACGTCTGGCCCGCCGCATCGCCGTTGTACACGAAGAGTCGCCCTGCATCGGCACCGCCGCCATAGGAGCCAGCGATCCCGACATGATCTCCTGGAACGCCCGGAGCCCCCCCATCACCCCGCGAAAAGAGATAGCCCGTGACCGGGCGTCGGTCGTTCGCCAACAGGCCGCTCCAGAACCAGAACGCAACGCTGTAGCCGTCCGCCGGAAGCTCTTCGACGATCGCGGACATTCGTCCACCCGCAAAGTGAACGGCGCGGCTCTCACCGCGGCTGTCCACCATGCTTCCATCAACGCCAGGAACCCGTCCCATTGGCCCCGGAAGATAGAGCGCATAGCCGCTGTGGCGAAAGTCTGCGCCGGGATCTTCGAAGGTCCCATCCATGTGGCGTCCGCTCACATCGAGCGCTGACGTTCCCGTGGCTTCCGCCAAAGGCCAATGGGCAAGCGGGGCATGAGCCGCGACCACCGCTGCATAGCCATTCTCGGGTGTCGGCATCGCGTGGCCCGGAGCCCCTGCGACCTCGGCGAGCAGCGCACCCACACGGGTGACGATCGCGGGCTCGGCGCCGACTTCGAGCCCCGCCGTTGGGGCCGCAAACGTCGTGTAGCCTCCCAGCGCGTGCTGTTCGGGCGGCGGAATGTATCCATCGGCGCCGTTGGCGTGCTCAATTGTGAACGTATCCGGCAACGGGCTCTCGCCTTTGATCCGAAGCCCCGAGAGCGCAAAAACCTCCGCGCCGATCGCCGCAACGCCGAGCTCCCCCACTCGCATCGCCTGAAGGCGCACGTTCGCTGCCGGATCGGCGACCAACTCGAGCTGAAGCTTCGCGTAAGTGGACGCGCTGCCCGGCCCCGGGCGATACCTCGTCGACGGGTAAAGACACCAGTCGGGGTTGAGCGACTCGCAGTAGTTTCCTGAAAGCGACGGTGCGCATCCCGCCCCGGACTGATCGCAGCTCTTCGCCCACATGACACGCGCCGCATCCGGAACGCGGCGAGCCAAAGGCAGCGTAGCGAAAGCCGCGTCGAGCGATACCCACGAGCGCCACGCCAAGTTTCGATATCCGTCGACCGCACGCGCCGTCATCTCGGCCGCATATTGGTCGAGGCCCGGCGTCCCGCGCGGTTCGGGCTTCGCATAGTCGTAAAGATGGAGGTCACCGCTCGTCCCCTGGGACATCGAAGCGACGAAACCGGGCGCCTGTTCATCCGACAGCGCCGCCGAAACGAAGGCCGAGAACCGTCCGAAGTAGTCGGGCCCAACGCCGTATAGGTCCTGGTCCGGTGCCGCCCCTTCCAACCGCGTAGCTTCGGAGTGGTAGTGCATCGAATAATTCGCAAACAGGCCGAGCGCGCGCTGGGTCGAAGCCTCGCGCACGGCAAGGACCGACAAATCCGGATTTACCGGTCCCGACGGGCCGACCTGTGCCTCAAAGATTGCCGGATGCATGTTGGCTTTCACCGTCATCGCCGAAAAGGGATCGGGCGTGAGCAGGTTGGGATACTGAATCCAGCGGCGATTGTGCGTATGCTCGAAGTCTTCTTCGATCGACCAGCCGATCTCACCGGTGCGAAGGTCGTTGGCGGCAGCCACCAAGACGTCGACCAGCCACCCTCTCAAGGCATCGCTGTAAGTGGCATCGGCTGGCGTCCCGAGCGCCGGCATCGCCGCCGGCGCGGAGTGCGTATGGGTCGCGGAGATCAAGATCCGATCGACCGACAAACCCGTCATCGAGGAAACCGTACCTTTCACGTCGTCGAGCAACGTCGCGGGAAGGATCAAGCTATCGACAGCAACCATCGCGATCGCCTGGCCCTCCGAGACACCCGGCCCGGCTTCCTCCATGACCAAGGCGCGTGCCGTCAAGGGGTGGGACGCGCTGAAGAGTCCCCCGTGGATCTGCGGATCGATGCCGCCACTGACAATGACCGGCCAACGGACGGGCGTGATGTCAACCGACGCGACGCCCACCCGAACCGTGCGATCGAGCGACGGCACGCTCAAGCCGATGGGCGCTCCCGAAACCCATCGCTCGAGAACCACGTCACTCGCCGATCCCAGGACTGTCGTCCGGTCACGCATCGCCAGCACGCGCTCGCCGGCACCAAGCGCCAAGGATCGACCGTTCACGACCGTGAAGTCCTCGATGTCTTGGACCCAACGATGCGGAGGCGACCGGCGAACATTCTCCCAGGCAATTTGGTGTCGCCCCTCGTTGGTGAGATCGCCTGCACCCACGATCGTCCAGTTGGTGTCCGGCTCCTCATAGACCAGTCCCGCCGCCAGAATCGAGCGTCCCTCGAGATGTTGCAACCAAACCTGCCCCGTCTCATCATTGCGCCACAAGACATCGGCGCGCGCATCGCCGTTGAGGTCGGCGGTCGCAACGATACGCCAGTGCGTGTTCGGCTCGTCGAACGATGAACCATCCTCGCGAAGGATCGGACCCTGTTCCAGGATGGTGGGGCCATTCATGCGCTGGATCCACGTCTTGCCATTTGACGCGTTCCACCACAGGAGATCGCAAAAGCTATCGCCATCGAAGTCGCCGAGACCCGCAATGTTCCACGCAAGATCGGGCTCTTGATAGATCACACCCTCGTAGCTGAAGCCTCGCCCCCGATCGGCAAGAAGCTGAAGCCAGACCCGGCCGGTAAGCCGATTACGCCACACGATGTCCGCGCGGCCGTCGCCATTGAGGTCACCCACCCCCGCCAACTGCCAGTCAAATTCCGGTTCTCGGTACAGCTCTTGGCGTGAAGTGATCTTGCGCTCGATCGCACGCTGGAGCACCAGCGCACCGGTCGATGCCCGCCTCCACAACAGATCCGCGTGGCCATCCCCATCGAAATCCGCCACTGCCGCTAAGGTTTTAGGACCAGTCCATACCCGACGTCCCCGCCACGCGCGCGTGATCCTCATCCGCTGACCGATCGTCGCTTGACCGACATCCAAGCCCAACACCAACCGTCGCCCCACTCGAGCCCAAGCTGAACACTGCGAGTGACAGATAGGTCATTCGAAAGGAACGCGCCACCACGAAGGCGATTGGGATTCTTGGTGCAGACCCACATGTTCTCGCCGACCAAGCAATAACTGCACCACCGCGAGGGGCGGCCGATCAAGGCCGAGGCGTCCTTGGCGAAGCGTCGAGCCCGACGCCTTCGTGGTGACGCGACGGTAGAGTTCGTATCGAATGGCACCCTCGACACAAGAGCGCTCTGATGATTCGGACCGGCTGACAGGGGCTTTATGCGGCAGCGAGGAGACGCATCCGATCGGTGCCGGATCGAAAACCTCGTGCCGACGAGGCAAGCTTCGGATCGTGTCATACGCCAAGCTCCGGTCACATCGCACGCACGTCTATGGGCTCATCGTTGTCGTCCCGTTTCTCTTCCTCTCGAGCTGTCGTTCAGCGAAGCGCAGTGACGATGCTTCGACCTGTTCCGAAACGCAGGAACGCCTCGCGGAAGCGCTGGCGGAGAGCATGGTGCTCCAGTGCACGGCAAACCTCGCCGAGATCGAACAGAGAGGCGCCGAGCTTGAGCGCGACAACGCGGCGCTACGAAGCGAGAACACGCAACTCCAGGAAGACAACGCGGCGCTGGGCGGATTGAAGGACACCAACGCATCGCTCCAGGCCGAGAATGAACAGCTCACGACCGAGAGCCAAGCGCTCGGAGCCGAGAGCGAAGCGTTGAAGGCTCAGATTAGCGTATGTGTCGACGAGTTGGAGGAAGCGCGTCATCCGGGCGACATTCGCGACCGCCTTGCTCTCATACCGGGCCTCGGTGTCCAAGAGATGAAGACGCAGATCGATGGGGCGCGGGTCTTCTCGGTCCGAATCGAGCAACCCCTCGATCACAAGGACCCGAGCAAAGGGTACTTCTCTCAGCGATTCGTCTTGCTGCATCGGTCCGAGGATTTGCCGATGACGCTCATGACGACCGGATACGGACTCTTTGGAGGGCCAGACACGTGGGTCGATCACGAGGACGAACTCACGGTCCTCACGGGATCCAATCAGATCGTGCTCGAGCATCGATACTTCGAGGGTTCCATGCCGACTCATCGCGACCCGGCGGAGATCGACTGGAGATTCCTAACCATCGAGCAATCGGCCGCCGACTCCCACGCCATCGTCGAAAAGCTCAAGCCCATCTATTCGGGCCCCTGGGTCGCAACCGGGCGAAGCAAGGGTGGCATGACCGCCATCTTCCACCAAAGATTCCATCCGGCCGACTTGGCCGGCATCGTGCCGTTCGTCGCGCCCATTTCCCACGGGATCAATGATGCTCGCTACGACCGGTGGATGACGCAGATCGGACCAAACGATGGAAGATGCCGCACGCAGATCGAAGACCTCACGGTCGAGCTGGTCCGCAGACGAGCCGAACTCGCGACCGCTTTGCGACAGTCGTCGGCCTACTTCGATGTCTTTCGAGTGGAGGCCGTCGAGGCCGAGGTCGCGCTCTCGGCGAACATGGCCTGGGCCCTCTGGCAGTACTGGGGATCGCCTGAGCTATGCTCCAGCATCCCGCGCGCAGGCACGGATGTGACCCAGCTCGGCCAATGGGTCTTTGCGAGTCCGTATGACATCCTGGGTGGCTCCGGCGGTTCGGATGAGCCCAACTACGATCAGTACCTGTACCAGCTCTACCGCGAGCTCGGCGGCCCCTCACAGTCGGCGCCCTACTGGGAAGCGGCGGTCGCGGACGTGGATTTCAGCATGCTTCCCAGCCGATCGGGCCCCGTGTGGGCGTCAGAACTGCCCGCATTCGATCGAACCGCCATGGAAAAAGTCGAGGCCTTCCTCAGCAACGAAGCGACACACGTCGTTGCGGTCTACGGCGCGTGGGATCCGTGGTCCGCAGGACGGATTCAGGTCGACGAAACTCGCCAGTCCCGCGTCTTCATCGCACCCGCCGTCGGCCACAGCGCCGACTTGGCTTCCCTCTCGACCGGCGATCGGTCGCGCGCGCTGGAACTCTTGCAGGCAATGTACGGGCGGCTCAACTTCGCGGGCGCGAAGACGACGGCGCCCTCGGCTGAACAATGGCAGCACATGCGCGAAAGCAGTCAGTGGCTCGACCGGCACATTCAAAGGCAAGAGATGAGAGATCTCCGGCGGGCCGCCCTTTCCTCAATCGGCGCTAACCGATAGCCCCGCGAGAAGGACGATGGAGACGCGCTCGCGGCGTCTCCTCAGCTCCCGGGGTGGACATCGTGGTTGAGGCAATCCATGAAGGCGCCGCCCACGATGCGGGCTGAGAAAACCAGTCCGGGTGATGGGTGTGGAACCCAGCGCACGAGCAATGTATCGGGTCTCGGTCGAGCGTGGTCGTTTTCCATGGATGACGACATCACGAACGGACGTCGCGTCGTCGTGATTGGCCAGGAAATGTATGCGGGCCTTCTCGATGCGGAGCGCTCCGGGCCGACTGAAACGACCGCAGACGGCTCAACTCCAGCGGTTCGGTCGTGAGCTTAAAGGTCGTGAAACACGATGCGGGCGGGCGCCGCTGTCACCTCGATGTCGATGTGAAAACCTTCGGAATCGAGCAGGATGTCCCCGTTCGCGCGAGACCCCTCTAACGTTGCGAGTGGCTGCTCGTCTGCGTCGTACAGTCGAAGCGACACCGCCAGCCAGCGCTCTGAAACGCGTTGAGCGACAACCCAGTTCGTCTGACGACAGACATCCGGAAGTTCAAACGTGCGGCGACCGAGCGGCACACGGCGCGGTTCATCGTCGTCGCTCCAAAGGTCGACCTCGAGCCGTCCACTCACGTCAGGGCACCGAACGTAGAGAAAGACATCCTGTCGAGGCGTCCCCAAGATCCAAAGCGCAGCGACCGCAGAAAGACCAAGAGCCCATGCGAGGGCGAGTGCTGGCAGAAGGTGACGCGTTCGATTCTTCGTCTTCATGGCTTCCGGGGAGCGCGCATCAGTAACGGCCGATCTCAATGCCAGCAGGCACAGGCTCGGCGAGCGGCCCCACAAACAACAGCGGCTCAGAAGAGACGGTCGTGCCCTTCCCTTCCTCACGCACCGTAACCGTAACATCCCCATCAGACTTGAAGCGCCCCTTGGCGGGCACTTGGGTTGCTCGAACGGAGGCGCTGAATCGTCGCCGATCGTGCCGCCCTCGTCGGAACTCGCCGAGTTCTCGACTCTCGAGGTTCCCCGTCGACACAACCATCACCTGAAAGACACGATCTTTGGGCGAACTGTCGTTCGACAAGGCGACCAGTTGGAGCCAACCATCCTCAAGCCAGAGATAAACGCCGCTCGGCACACGAGCGTCGAGGAAAGGTGCCCCGACGATCAGGCGGCGATCGCGCCGCGTCGTCGCCGTCGCCGTCGCACCGCTCTCACCGCGGGATGCCGCGGGCGAGCGCGGAAGCTGGCGGGATACCGCGGCCCGAGGACCACGTCGCTTTCCACCCCGCCGTCTCTTGGATGGCCGAGCCAGCGCAACCGAAACGGCGAACACACATGCCAGCACAAGAGCGAAGAAGGCGACGACGTTGGACCGGCGCGACATGCCACAGGCAGAGTACCATCTGCGGGTCGGCGTGGGGCGTGGGGCGTGGTCCAGAAGGGCCCCCGGGATAGACCTTCCCCCACCTCTAGTCACCTGGATCACTGATTCCTAGCGAAAACCTGGTCATTCCCTGCCTTCACCGCCGCCAAGCGCTCAAGCTCTGCGCGTTCCTCATCGCTCAGCAATAGCGGGCATCGGCGTAAAGAGTACCGCCGCGCTCGAGGCTTCGTAGCCGCCAACGGGTATCGCCATCAGAGTCCACCCTCGGCGCAAGGAACGCCTCCCCTAGAAATCGAAGGTGTCTCCGGCGTAGGGAAACATGACGTCCACCGAGTGGCCATCCTCCGTCACGACGACTCGCCCGTTCTTCTCTGAGACCTCACCGTTGCCCGCGTTGAAGGTCCAGTAGAGGTTACGACCCCATTGGTCGAATCTTGGCGAATACGTGATGAGGCCTTGGCCTCCGAGTAGACCCCGTCCTTGATCGTGCGACAGCTTCCCGATCGGAAGGGATGGATCGGCCGGGATAAACGCGATGAGATTGCGGTAGGCAACCGGACGATACCGCGCAAGGTCGACCTGAGGAGGCGTCGGAAGGCGAATTCCATCGCGGTAGAGCGCGGTACCGTCGAAAGACACCGTTGTGCTGGCGCTCTCTGTCGGAATCACCGTACCCGGGACTGGGATTGGCGAGCCTTTGACCCGACGGTTCAACGCATCGACATACGTCGACAGACTCGAGTTGGCGCCAACTTCATCGAGCGATTGCAGTGATTCCTTGAGCCCAGCGAGATCCAGCGCAGGGTCGAGAATCAAGGCTCTCAGTGCTCGGTGGTCGCGGACGCCGAGTGGGCGCCCGAACGTGTGGCACTGCTGAAGAAGTCTCACGACCAAGGGCTTCTTTTCGACCGTCGTGTTGATGTTCGCGCCCGACTGAACAAGAGCTCCGACCTCTTGGGGGTCCGCATCGATGCATGCACAGATCAATGGACTCCGTTCCTTCTTGCACACGGCACGAATCCCCAGCTTGGCCAGTGGCCGAACGAGCTCGTCTGCGTAGATGCTCGTCGACACCCGCGTCAGCACGAAGCGATCGTCGATCGTGAGTTTGTAACCGGCGTCTACGGCTTTGCCGAGCGTCTCAAGACCTTCGCGCATCGCATCCCGAGCGTCCTCCCGATAGGTTTCAGTCCGTTGTTGCAGCTTCTGATTGTGAAGAACGGTGCGAAGAAGGCCCGTCGGACCTCTTCCCCCTTGGGTCAAAGGTTGGATGCCTTCACCACCAATGAGGAGCAGCAACGAAACGTCCACGCGCGAGGTTAGACCCCCACCGTACTCGCGACGAAGGGCCTTGAGAAGTTCTCGATCGGTGTCGTCGACGTACCCCTTTTCTCCGAGGACCTCGAGCAACGGCGAGGCGTCGTAGGTCCCGCGGTTGCGGAGCGCGGCCACGAGTCTTTGGTAGGTTGGGTTTTCGACGATTCTCTGGTCGAGGGGTTGCCGGTCGTAGACAAGGTAGCCGGGGCTCAAGCCGAGATCCGCACCAAAGCCTCCGTGGGTGATCGCAATCCACGAAACCACCGCCTTGCGAATCCGTCCCGTGCTTGGATCGATCGAAAGCTCGTGCACTCTGAAACGACCACCTTCGTTCATGACGTAGCCACCACCGCCACGCGTTCCGGAAACGATTCGCGGACCGCCCTCGTAGACGCCGCCCGGTTGAAGCCCGCCGGCGGGCGCCGGGAATCCGATCGTCCCCCCGGGCGTCGAGATCGTAAGGCCTTGATTTCCCCCGCGAACCCAAACGTGCTCGTCGGTTTGCGCGTGTCTGAGAGGCGACTGATGCGGCACGTTGAAGTCTGGCGATCCGCCGCAAACATACAGGAGCGGATACTCTGGATGCGCGGGCGGCTCTGGCAAGGGATGCCTGCGGAGGAGATCTTGCTCCACGGTGAGGTCGCCCCCAAGTCCATAGTGAACGCCCAGGAACGAACGCAGCAACTCGGCAGCGGGATGTTCCAGAACAGTCGCCCGCAGATCGTTCGGCCCAGTTCGTGGGGGTCCGGTCCACGCCACGACCGGAGCTTGCTCATAGACATCTTGAACGAGCCGAACTTTGTGCGGGCCGATTCCGCCGGCCTCCGCCGCGGCGACGATTCTCCGAGCCTCCGCAACATCAATCGCGCCGTCGACACCGGCGTGCGTGATTTCTGTTTCGAGTGCACCCAAAGCAAGCGCGTCCGCGGTGGTCTTTGGGACTGGCTCCCCCAGCGCATGGCAGGACGCCGTGAGTAGCTCTTGAAGCGAGAAGCGGAGATGGCCGACTGGGGGCGCATTGGAATCGAATGAGAACAAGAGCTCACCCTCGTCGCCGGTCGATCCCGGATGTTCCCAAAGGAGCCTCAAATCCGTTCCGCTGAACGGACCGAATTCGCCGCCAACCGACTGTTCCCAGCCGGCGCGACGGGTGTCATATATGCGTCGCTCTGAGCTGCAGCGCCGCATTTCGAAAACGAGCCTACCGATCTCTTCGGCAATACTTGCCGTTGGATCATCGGCGCGCATGTGGAGAACTCGCCCGGACATCGGCACATTGGTAAGCCGTATTCCACATCGGTTGAGATCCACACCGGCCCGACCGAGCCGACCGATCGCCGGCACGTTGACCTCAAACCCCATCAATCCTCGATTCGCGTACCGCGTCTCTCCGGGCTTCACGAGAGCTTGCCCCCCGTATCCACCGGAGATGCGCAGTCGAACCCGCTGCAAGCCTTCTGCCCGTTGGGTGTGACGTGGAGTAGGTGATCGGGTTCCTGAAACTTGCACGATGAGCCGCCCCTTGTTTTGCCGAAGTCCCGCGTTTATCGCGCTTCCGATTCCGACGTTGCGCAGATCGGTGATCTATTCGAATGCGTGGGCCAAGCGGCTTGAACCACGACACATGTCATTGCCAATTTGAACCAAGACGTTCGCAACGTTACTGCAGCCCTCGGAAGGCGAGAACCCCAACCGACAAGGGCAGGACGGGCGTCCCGAAGCGAGTTCTCCACCAGGCCCCGAACCCGCGGCGTAGATTGCAAGTCCTCGTCGCGGCTCAAGACCTACCGCGTCTGGCCGTAGGTTGGTCATAGGTTGGTCAAGGCCAAACCTCGAACAATCGAGGGGACGCGACTTGACCCCCAAAGCGGCGTCGTCGAACCTCTCCTCGCCCGTGGCGTTGCTCACGTTCACGCTCCTCGCGAGCCTATGCAGCCCGGGCGTGCCCGGCACGAGCGCAGGCAGCCCTGGCGTGCTGAGGGTCGAGTTCCAGCCGGCGGGCGAACCTCAGATCGCCGTTTGGCTGGAAGACGAGAGCGGGCACTTCATCGACACGCTGATGATTACTCGATCGGTGGGAACCTTCGGGCTCGGCAACCGACCCGGGCGTCCCGACTTCCCGAGCGGCTTTCGATGGCCCTACGGACGACGCGAAATGACGTTGCCTGTCTGGGCGCACCGACGAGGCGTCCGATACGACCGACGCGTAATGCAGAACTGCCGCGAGGACGCGCTCGGCTGGCATGAGACCTACAGTTCGGTCGAACCTTTTTACTGCCGACCGACCACGCCGGCCGAGAACAGCGTCGACGCCATCACCTGCCCGACTTCGAACTTCAACTCAGACAAAGGACGACCGCTTCGCAGCGTGCCTTCGAATGATCCGCACTGCAAGCACCTGCTCGAGACCCAGTCACTCACCACCTTCTATCCACCGCGCAACGATCTTCTCGTGCACGATCCATCGAAAGACTGGGGCGACGTCTCGTCGCTCGGCGAGGTCAACGATCTCGACGCCATCAGCCAAGCCACGCCGCCCGCGCACGAACACCATCGCCTCTCCTATTCGCTTCCTGGCTCGATCGCTCCAGGCACATACGTGGTCTTCGTCGAGGTCAACGAAGAGTACGACAGCAATGCGTTCTATCCGCCGCAAGCCTTCAACGATCCTGCGCTTCGCGACTACGGCGAGCCCTCGATCGGGCAGCCGTCGGTCGTCTTCCGCGCGCCCATCGTCATCGGTGATGTCTCCACGGCAACCCGAGCCGCCGCGTACTTTGGGTTCGGGTCCGAAGATGGGCAAGACGGCGAGATTCGCCGCCCTGACGGGTCGATCAACGAGTACGACGGCAGCGGAGCCGATCGCCTCGAATCCATGGCCACCGACGGAGCCCCGGCTCGGGTCGCGGTGTTCTTTCATCCCGCCGCCCCATGCCGTCCGCCTCCCCCGGTCACGGATCTCCACGTCCTTCAGGAGCGGCACGACGGCGTGCGCCTGACATTCATGGCTTCCAGTCTTCCCCCGGATGATCCACCGGTCGACGGAGACATTGACGGAGACATCGACGGCGACAACAGCGGCAGCAGCACCCAAGAGGAGAACGAGACGGAAGACGATCTCACCTACGAGATGCGCTACGTCGAGGGCGTCGACGCCATGCAGTCCGACGACGCGTTCGAGCGCGGGATCCCGGGCCCTCGTATGATGACGACGAGGCCCGGGGATCCCGTCGAAGTGCAGCTTGGTCCGTTGCGCCCGGAGACGCAGTACACGATCGCGGTTCGCACTCAGAATCGTTGTCTCGATCGGTCCGCGATCGTGACGCTTGCGGTGCGTACGTCGCCACGAGTCTTCGAAACTGTCGACGCGTGTTTCATCGCGACCGCGGCTTACGGGACACGCGATGCGAAGGATGTCGTCGTGCTTCGGCGGTTCCGCGACGAGGTCCTCATGACGAGCGCCGAAGGTCGAGCGGCGGTTCGCGTCTACTATCGCCTCAGCCCTTCCCTTGCCGGCCCTGTTCGCGCACATGCCCCACTGCGCGCGATCGTGCGCGGCGTCATTCACCCGCTCGCTGCGGTCCTCGAGGCGACGACATTTTGAGACGCCTCCTCGCCACGTTGCTCATCTTCGTCTCGACGTTGAGCCCCGCAGCGGCTCATGCTGAGAACGTCGACTCGGTCTCCGTCTGGGGCAACTATTACAAAGAGCGAAGCACGCGCGTGGTCTCGCCCGTCATCACGCTTCACAAAGCGCTGCCGCACGATTCGAGCATCGAGGCCACCTATCTGGTCGACCAGATCACGTCGGCCTCCGCCGGTGCCACGGTCACCGACCACGCCTTTCAAGAGTATCGAAACGAAGTCGGCGTCGCCGGCCACCTTGGCCTCTTCGACGACTTCACGGTCGGACTGTCCGCCCGCTATTCCTACGAAGAAGACTACACGTCGGTGGCCATTGGTGCCGATCTGGCGTGGTCACTTTTCCAAGCGTCGACGACGCTCGGGGTGCACATCCAGCGCCAACATGACGGAATCAAGAATCGTGCTCAGCCGGGCTTCAAGGACACGCTCGACACAACGATGATGGGTATCAGCGTTACGCGGATCATGCGGCGAGACCTTCTCGTGGGTCTGACCCTCGAGACCCAGATCCTCTCGGGCTACACCGAGAATCCGTATCGCATCGAACAGCATCCGCGGCGGCGCAACCGATACGCGGCCGAACCCTTCTTGGCCTATCGCTACGAACCCACGCGAACCACGGTTCGCCTCGACTACCGTCTGTACGGCGATACCTGGTCGCTGGTCGCTCATACTTTCGGCGTCGACCTCACGCAGCGCATGGCCGCTTGGCTCGAGTTCGTCCCATCGTTTCGCTACTACACCCAAGGCGACGTCTTCTTCGTCGACATCGCAGACTGCTCGCGATTCTTCCCCGATGCGACCGCCCCTGCGGCGCGATGCATCACGAGCGACCCCAAGCTGAAACGATTCTCGTCGCGCCTATACGGCGCGCGCGCCGTCATCCGCCTGCAAGCACTCGAAGACACACTCCTGTCGGTCTTCGCACGATCGACCGTCGAACCCGCCTATGCCCTCCTCGACCAAGACAACGCCTACGGAACCGCGCACATCGTCCAGCTCGGTTGGCACTGGCCTTTCTGACGGGCCGGCCAGGGACGAGCGTACTGAAACCGTTGCGACCCAACGCCGAGTCAGGCATGGGCTAGGGGTGTGGATCGTCCCGATGGTGATGTTCGTCGCCGTGACCGTGGCGACGCCCCAAGCCACGACATCAACGCCGACATCAACGCCGACATCAACTCGGGCCACGACGACATCGACTCGGGCCACGACGACATCGACCACGACGCGCACCGAGACCGTCGTTCGAGCCACGGAGCCAGGTCCGCACGAACACAACGGCCGGGAGCGACCGAACCTCGGGCCACCGAACCTCGAACAACCGAACCTCGGACCACCGGAACCGCTGAGTTGGAACGTCGACTGGCCGAGGTTCCGAACCGAAGAATGGCTCTTCACCGCTGGCCTCGGCGCCGGGCTTGGTGCGGGCCTCGCCTTCCTCGACGATCCGCCGCGCGGCGGGAAGACACCATGGCTGTTCGACACCTTTCTGCGTCGGCAACTGGGCGCGAAGAACCAGCGCGGACGGGAACGCGCAGCCATCGCAAGCGACGTTCTCCAGCACATTCTCGTCGCCTACCCCTACGCCGAGAGTGCTTACGTCGGACTCTTTTCAGACGGCGACGTCGGTTGGCAAATGGCCCTGATCAACACCGAATCCTTCGTCGTGTCCGCGGCGATGATCCTGCTCTCGAAGCGACTCGTCGGTCGCCTTCGGCCCTACGCCGAACCATGCAACGACGCGACCGGAGACGACTACACCTGTCGAGACGGCGCGGTGACCCGCAGCTTCTTTTGCGCCCACTGCGCCGCGTCGTTCACGGCGGCTTCTCTTTCTTGCGCCCACCATCAGGCGCTCGATCTGTTCGGCGGGGGTACGAAAGACGCGCTGACGTGCGGCGGACTCCTCGCGCTCGCCACGACGACGAGCATGCTCCGAATCGTCGCCGATCAGCACTGGGGAACGGATGTCGTGGCCGGCGCGGCCGCCGGCGTCCTCACCGGGTACGGCCTTCCACTTCTTCTTCACTACGCGCGTCCGTCGAACGATGCGGACCCACGCACCACCCCGGTGGCCGGCCTCATTCGTCTCACGCTCGAGGCTGGACTCTTCGCCTCGCGCCGAGAGACGGAGTGGGTTGGCGGCGCGGGGCTCACGGTGGGTGGAAGACTTCCGCTCGGATCGCTTTCGAGCACCGGTCCGACGTTCAACGTCGTGTTCGAAGCCGAAGGGCGCCTCCTTCGGTCTTCACGGGCGATGTACTTCCAGGAGGCCATCGCCGCGTCCGCCGTTGAGTGGGGACAGATCTTCGGATTGGGTGTTGCGGTCAACCTTCGACATCACGATCGACCGTCCTTCGACTCGGCTCCAGCCGCGGAGACGACCTCGAGATCGGGATCGAGCACAACCCAGACGCAGGTGGCGCTCGGCCCTTGGGTCCGGTTGCGTCTTTACGAAAATCTCGAGTCCGCCCTCACCTGGACGACACGCTGGGTCCCGATCCTTGACGGCGAACTCGGCACGCTCGGGACCTCGATCGACTGGGCTATCGCAAGATGGGTTGCGTTCCGGTTCGACGCGGCGACCCATCGAATCCCACTCTCGTCGCAGCCGGGCGATGTCCGTCCCCCCCGCGGGATCATGGCCCTCGCGGGCATCGGAGGAAGGATCCCATGGTGATTGGATACCAGCACCGTGATCAGCACCGTGATCAGCACCGTGATCAGCACCGTGATCAGCACCGGGATCAGCACCGGCAGCCGCAGACGCACGGCCACGGGCGTACGCACAAACACACGCCGACCAGGCACGCCCGTGTGGTCAGTCGCTGCGGTCTTCTTTGTGCGTGCGCCACGCTGCTCGCCGCTGGGCAGCCAGAGTCGGGGTCCTCGATTCTCTCGGCGGAAGCGTTCGTGATCGACATGCAGGCGATCGACGCGCTCACCGGCCACTCGGTCGCCGAAACCCTCGAGATGCTCGCCCTGCCCACACTCCACGCGTTCGAAACAAGTGGAGGCTTTTCCGAGCCCGACCTGCTCCGCGTGTCGCTGTACGGAGACTCCTACCGCTTCACGCGGTGGTCGATCGAAGGCGCCGACGTGAGCGATCCTTTCTTCGCGGGCACACCGGCTCTCATGCCCCCAAGTGCCTGGATCCAAACCCTGACGATTCAATCGCGCGACGGTGCCTCACCCTCGGCGAACCGCGGAATCGACGTCGGGGTCAAAACGCTCGTTCCTTCGAGCCCGGGGGCGGCGAATCGGGGGGCGAAAATTCGAGGATGGATCCCCAACGTGGGTGGTCCGGTGCCCGGCGCGCGGGCCATCATGAACGCACTCTCCGGACGTCACGCGCTCGAGCGAACGCCACCCCCGACGACCATTCGCCCGACGCTCACCGAGGGACAGCAGGCCTCGCTGTTTGGTCCGTGCGGTGCAACCTCATCATGCGCGCTCGAAGTGCGCCGAGGCGAAAGGCGACTCGTCTCCTTCGAACGCGGATTCGGCGATCTGGCCGAGCCCTTCACGGAGACGTTCACGACGGTGAACGCGGGATGGTCGCTCGCCGAACCCGAAGGTCCCCTCGAGTACCGATTGCTCTTGATGAGCGAGTATCGGCGGCGGACTCGACTGTTCAGCGAGTTGTTCTTCGCAAGAGAGGAAACCGCCGCCTTCGACAGTTTCGCGGTGTCTGCGCTCCTCCTCCTTCCAAAACTCCGCGTGGCGTTCACGGGGAAGACATCTCGGCTCGACGCGAACGACTTCGACTTCACGCGCGAGATTCATGATTTGGATGGCGAAGGCTTCTATCCGTTCTATCCCTCGATGCGAACGTTCGGCGCCAACATCGACGTCTCGTACGACGTCTCGAGCTTGCTCTACGTACGATCGAACACGCGCATCCTGTCCAGCGCACCTCGCCGCCACCGGTGGACGAACCCCGTCTCGTTCGAAGGACGTCCGATGGGCGAAATCGCATGGACGAGCGAGGGGCTGTTCTCCGTCCTCGGCGCGCACGAGGTGGGCGTGCACGATCGCTTGGCCACGAAAGCGTCCGACTTCCAGTATCGGCTCTATCTCACGGCCATGCACGGCCTCAATCGATCGGGCGCGAACACCCTCGCCGCCCTCGACGCGGGCTTCAGCGGGACGGTCAGCATCACGCAGTGGTCTGCCCTTCGGCCCTATCTGACGATCAACAAGACACCGGTTCCGTACACGCCCGAGCTCCTTCGCGTCCTCGACCCAGCGTATCTCAACGGCATCCACACAATGGACGGCCGGATCATCGATACGACCGGCGGGGCATACACGACAGTCGCCCAAGCCCTTCGCCCCACGAACATCTACGCGATGTCCCTCGGGCTGGCGTTCGCGCTGAGCCGCACGGTCAGCCTGCGGACTGAAGGTCTTTTCAAGTTCTATCGCGACACCTACGCCCTGTCTCAGGTTCAGGTCGCAGATTCATTCGCCGCGAACCACGCCGGAACATCGTCGAGCGATCGCCACGACGCCGCTGGCGCCAACGCTGGCGCCAACGCTGGGGCCAGGGCTGGGGCCAGCACAACCGCCAAAGCATACATGCTTGGCCATCGCCCAAGCACGCCCGTCTACTTCGGATGGCACATCGAGCTCGTCGCAGGGGACGACGTCGAAGGCAAAGCAGGCGCGTGGCGCTGCAGCGTCGCCTTCTCGGCGTACAACGTCGTCGGCAAGGCGCCTTTCGGAAATGGGCCCGACGCCAACGACATCGGCGCGCTCTCCTTCGTGAACGCCACCCCCAACAACGCCAGCGCCGAGGGCACGCGGTACGCCCTGGCGAACCTCGACACCGACCGCGGGTTCATGCTCAAAACCCTCGTAGGGTATCAGGTCACCCCACAGCTCAGCCTCCTGGCCGCGATCCGCTTTCGAGACGGTCAGCCGTTCTCGTTCTTCGAATACCATGAGGCGGCGGGCCAAGTCGCCGTCACCGCAGCGTCACCGCGTGGGTCGCCGCTCAAGTACACCCGTCCCCTGCTCGGGCCCAGGGAAGATTTTCAGCTCACGACCGACGTCGCGCTCGAATACCGAATACCGACCGCGGAACTGGACATCGTGGTCACGCTGCAGGGCAGCAACCTTCTCGACCTCGGCAATGAGCTTCAAGAGGTCAGTGGTGACGCAGGGCGCCAAGAACGTGCCGCCCTCCTCCAGCAGGTCCCCCGCAGCCTGATCTTCGGGCTCGGGATCCAGTAGAGGCCGCGTGGGAGCGTGGGAGCGTGGGAGCGTGGGAGCGTCGGACCGCGGAGGCCATCGCGAGGCACTCGAAACTTCTAGATGCGGCCGCGGGTCTCTGATAGCTAGGGGCTCGGAACTTTGAAACCCAACTACCGGAGGATAAGATGGCAATTCGAGTAGGCATTAATGGATTTGGTCGAATCGGGCGCATGGTGTTCCGCGCGGCCGCGAAACACTTCTCGGACGTCGAGATCGTCGGAATCAACGACCTGCTCGAGCCGGACTACCTCGCGTACATGCTGACGTACGACTCGGTCCACGGACGCTTCGCCGGTTCGGTCGGTGTCGACGGCAACAAGCTGATCGTCAACGGCAAGCCCATCCGGCTCACTGCGGTCAAGGATCCCGCCGAACTCGCGTGGGGCGACCTCAACGTCGACGTCGTCGTCGAGTCCACGGGCCTCTTCCTCACGAAGGAGACCTGCGAGAAACACCTGGCGGCGGGTGCCAAGAAGGTCATTCAGAGCGCGCCGAGCAAAGACGACACCCCCATGTTCGTCTATGGCGTGAACCACACGAAGTATGCGGGCGAGAAGATCATCTCCAACGCGTCCTGCACGACGAACTGTCTCGCGCCCATCGCCAAGGTGCTCAACGATACGTTCGGCATCAAGCGCGGCCTCATGACCACCGTACACGCCGCCACCGCCACGCAGAAGACGGTCGACGGCCCATCGAACAAGGATTGGCGCGGCGGACGCGGCATCCTCGAGAACATCATTCCGTCGTCGACGGGCGCCGCCAAGGCGGTGGGCAAGGTCATTCCGGAGCTCAACAAGAAGCTCACCGGCATGGCCTTCCGCGTCCCAACGTCCGATGTCTCGGTGGTCGACCTCACGTGCGAGCTCAACAAAGAGGCCACCTACGAGCAAATCTGCGCCGCGATGAAGGCGGCCTCCGAAGGCCCCATGAAGGGCGTCCTCGGCTACACCGATCAGAAAGTCGTCTCGACGGACTTCCGGGGCGAGTCCTGCACCTCGGTCTTCGACGCCGAGGCTGGCATCGCGCTCGACGGAACCTTCATCAAGATCATCTCGTGGTATGACAACGAGTGGGGCTACTCCTGCAAGGTCAACGAGATGGTCCGCGTGATGTCCAAGTAGCGCTTGTCGAGAGTGCAAGCGCCCCTTTTCGCGAGTCCCCGCCTGCCGGCGATGAGAAAGACCGGGCGACGGAAAGGTTGACACCTTCGGTCGACGACATGGGAACCGCAAAGAGCTCCGCCGCCCTCACCCTCCTGCGACGCTTGCCGCCGGAGAAGGCCCACGCTTTGAGCCTCTGGGGGCTGAGGCACGGGCTCGGCCCTCGATACCGAGAAGAACACGACCTAGGCGCCGTGCTCTTCGGCAAGCGCCTTCGAAACCCAGTCGGGCTTTCGGCGGGCGCCGACAAACGAGCGGAAGCACTTCCCGGCTGGTCGCGCATGGGCTTCGGGCTCGTTGAAGCCGGGACGGTCACCGTGTCACCGCGCGCGGGTAACCCGACGCCGCGCGTCTGGCGATTCCGCGAACAAGGCGCGCTGGTCAACTGGCTTGGGCTGCCTGGGTCTGGGATCGAGCCTTTCGTCGCGAATCTGGCGCAATTCGAAAAGCATCCGGAGCGGGGTCGTCTCTTCGTCGGCGCAAGCATCGCGACGCCCGATGGCGTGGCCGACGAGCTGACGATGCTTGCGAGCGCGTGCGCACCCTACGTCGACTACCTGACGGTCAACGCATCTTGCCCAAACGTAGCGGGCCATCACGGGAATACGCAAAGCGCCGAAAGCACCACCTCGGGCGTCCCGAACGAGCGGACGGTCGCGGCGGGCAACGCCCCGCAGGCCGATCATCATCCGCGCGACGGCGGGCACACCGAGGCTGCGCAGGAAGCCGCACGCAGCCAGGCCCAGATCGTCGCCCAACACATTCGCGCTGCAAAGCGAGGCGGCGAAAGCCGCCCAGTCATGCTCAAACTGGGACCCACGCAAGATCCCCAAGTCCTGACGTGGATGATCGACGCCGCGCTCGAAGCGGAGGTCGATGGATTCATCGTCACAAACACGCTCCCCTTCGAGCTCAGAAGCCTGCTTGCGAACGCCGACGGCCCCGACCACCATCACGACCACCATCACGACCCCCGCCCCGACCGCGGCCAGGCCAACGCACCAGACCCGTTCGTCACCTCGCCCGCATCGGTCTGGCCGCGCCACGATGGACGAACCGTGGGCGGATACAGTGGACCACGTCTTCTCGACATCGCAGCCTGGATGGTTCGACGGGTGCGCGCGGCCGTGGGCCCCGAGATGCCGGTCTTCGGTGTCGGAGGCATTCAAAGCGGACCCGATGCGGTTCGGCTCCTGCGCGAGGGCGCCACCGCGATCCAGCTCTACACGGGGCTCATCTACAAGGGGCCTCGGCTCGTCTCCGAGATCCTCGAGCACGCCACGGCCGTCGGGCATCCGCAATCTCCCTTTCGGACATAGGCCCGTCGACGACCCCCGGTGTCGTCGCGCAAGATGCTCAAAGATGAGACGTTTTTTGGCCTTCAACACTCTGATCGCTTTCGCGAGGTCGGGCTCCAAGGCGATCCGAGGGATCGTCGGAGCTCGAGGCATCCTCGGAGCTCGAGGCATCCTCGGCATCCTCGGAACACTCGGGATCGTGGCGCTCCTTGGGACACCGCGGTCGGCGACCGCCGCGCCTCCCATTTACGTCACATTCGTCTGGCACATGCACCAACCGATCTACTGGCCAGGCGAGGACATCGTGACGACCGGCGACACAGGGCGATACAGCTTCGATGTCAAAGAGGTTCACCTCGGCCGCTATGGCCCCTACACATCCTGGCCACGCAATGCGATCGCGGCCGCACGCGACCAAGGACTTCTCGGTTGCGGCGCGCAAGTAAGCCTCACCGGCTCGCTGATGGAGAACCTCGATGTCTTGGAATCGAAGGGCATCGGATTTTCCAACTGGCGTTCTCCGTGGGAAGAGGCCAGCGCTTGGCGGACCGAGCTCGACAACCCCGCCCTCGACCTGATCGGTTTCGGATATTTTCACCCGCTGTCTGCGCTCATCCCGGCCGACGATCTCATCGTGCAGATTCGACTCCACCGCGAAGCATTGAAGAAGCGGTTCCCGAACTACAAGCCATCGAAAGGCATCTTCCCGCCCGAAACAGCGTTCTCGCGCCAGATGATCCCAGCGCTTGCCGCCGCCGGCGTCGAGTGGGCGGTCATCGACAACGTCCACTTCGATCGCGCGCTCACGAGCTATCCTTACCGACGGGAATCGAATCTGATCCCCCCCAACCGCGCCGACCAGCGAAACACGAACGACACCGAATGGGTTGGCCTCCGGGACCTCTGGGCCCCCGGAGAGGTCTCCGCGCCGTTTGGGTATCAGCCGCATCGCGCACGCTACACGGACCCGCGCAGCGGGAAGACTTCGCAGATCATCGTCGTGCCCGCCGCCCGCTACGAAGGAAACGAGGACGCGCGCGGAGGCTTTGGCGCGCTTCAGTACGATCGAGTCCTCAGCCAACTCGAGCCATACAACAAGGATCCGAACCATCCCATCCTCGTCGTCCTCCATCACGACGGCGACAACTATGGCGGCGGAACCGACAGCTACTACCACAACAACTTTCAACAGTTCGTGCAGTGGATTCGTGACAACCGCGCGCGCTTCGAGTGCACAACGGTCGAAGACTACCTCGAGCGATTTCCACCCGCCCAAGACGACTTCATCCACGTGGAAGACGGCTCTTGGAGCGGCGCCGACAACGGAGACCCAGAGTTTCTCAAATGGAATGCCGACCCCGCCGCCGACGGCACGTCACCCGACCGCCATAGCTGGGCCGTCCTCACCGCCGCCATCAACCGTGTCCACACGGCGGTCGGCGACTTAGGCTCGGTCCCGCTCGATGCCATGCTCGGCCCTGTTGCCTCGGGCGACGGTGGCTCGGCCCACGACGCGGCCGAAGCCGTTCGATTCCTTCTGATGTCTCAAGCCAGCGACTATTGGTACTGGGATCGCTCCGAGAACGGCCTATGGGACGCTCATCCAACGCGGGCCGCCAACTTGGCGATCAACGCCATCCGCGGAAGACTCGAAGCCCAAGGACTCGTCGACCGAACTCCGCCCACCATCTACCCGCCCCAACGGCAGCCCTACAACCCAGGCGAGACGGAGTGGTCGACGACCCCAGAGGCGTCGGAGCTCGGCGTGTGGACCTTCGTGGACGACCTCTCGGGCCTCGCGCAAGTCAAGTTGCTCTACCGCATCGTCCCCGCCGATGCCGTAACCCGCGATGATGGACAGTTCTCGGACGGGACTTGGTGCGAGAGCGAGATGAACCGGAGCACCTTCCCCTCGACCTCCAACCCCGCCCCTGAGGCCATCGCCGACTTGTTCGAGGCCCGAATCCCCGGGCTCGAGGGCTTCGTGGTGGAATACGCCGTCCGCGCAACCGACCTGCGCGGCAACGAAGGGCGAAGCGAGATCAACCGCGTCTTCGTGGGACCAGGAGCCGTGGGCGAACGCGACCCGAGCGGCGTCTCCTGCCAAGTCACGGTCCCTCGCCCCGACGGCGGGGTCGGCACCGACCCAGACTCGGGTGCATCGGGTTCAGGCGATGGCTCGACGACCTCCGGCGACTCGGGGAACGGGCCGGCCTCCGGCCCGGACGGCAGCGTCGGCGGGTCGCCCGATGCCGCGACCGGTCAGCCGACCGGCCAAGGCCTAGACGGCTCCGCGAAGCAAGCCGGCGAGGACGACGGCGGCTGCGGCTGCCACGCCACCGCCACCACCGCCGGACGGCGCCCAAGCGACCAAACGGGGGGCGGCTGGGCTGACGTCGGCCTCGTCGCCGGCCTTGCCCTAGCGCTCTTCCGCCGAAATCGCCTCCGCTGAGTGCATCGCGCCTTGAGACTTGACCTCGGGCGAACCGTGCCGAAAAACGCGAGCGCAAATCCGGTCCGCGGTCGCCCTTTCTCGCCCGCGTGATTCGAGAAAACCCGGATAGAAGAGGTTACACATGGTGCAGTCCGAGACCCGCGAGTTCCAAGCGGAAGTGAAACAGCTCCTGGACCTTATGGTCCACTCACTCTACTCCAACAAAGATGTCTTCCTGCGGGAGCTGATCTCGAACAGCTCCGATGCCCTCGATCGCTTGCGCTTCGAACAGGTCACGAACCCCGAGCTCCGTTCGTCCAAGGATCTCTCGATTCGCCTCGAGCCCAAGGAGGCCGATCGAACGCTGGCCATCATCGACAACGGCATCGGAATGAGCCGCCAAGAGGTCATCGACCATTTGGGGACCATCGCGAAATCCGGCACCAAAGACTTTCTGGGCGCGCTCAAGAAGGGTGACCCCAATACGCTCGCACCTGAGCTCATCGGCCAGTTCGGCGTCGGCTTCTACGCGTCCTTCATGGTCGCCGACAAGGTCGAGGTCGTCACCCGGCGCGCCGGAGAGACCACGGCCACGCGCTGGGTCTCGGAAGGCGCCGGTAGCTACACGCTCGAAGACGCGGAGCGCGACGAATTCGGAACCACCATCACGCTCCATCTGAAGCCCGTCGACGAAGAGAACAGCCTTCGCGATTACACGTCGGAGTACACGCTCAAGGACATCGTCAAACGCTACTCGGACTTCGTCGCCTATCCGATCAAGATGCAGACTTGGAAGGACAAGGGGAAGGCCGGCACGAAGGTCTTCGAAGACGAGACCTTGAACTCGATGAAGGCGATCTGGGCTCGTTCGAAGGACGAGGTGAAGCCGGAAGAATACAAGGAGTTCTACAAGCACATCGCCCACGACTGGAACGAGCCCCTCACCCACATTCCGATCAAGATTGAAGGCACGTTCGAAGCTCAAGGCATCCTTTATCTGCCGTCCAAGGCGCCGTTCGATCTCTACCACCCCGAGATGAAGCGCGGGGTTCAGCTCTACGTGAAGCGCGTCTTTATCATGGACGAGTGCAAAGAGCTGCTCCCCACCTACCTTCGCTTCGTCAAAGGCGTCGTCGACGCCCAAGACCTCTCGCTCAACGTCTCGCGCGAAATCCTTCAGCAGAGCCGCCAAATACAGGTCATTCGCAAGCAGCTCATAAAGAAGGTGTTCGATACCCTCGACACGATGGCGAAAGACTCACCCGACCAGTTCGACGCCTTCTGGGCGCAGTTTGGACCGGTGCTCAAAGAGGGCCTCGTCAACGCGCCCGCGGCCGAGAAGCAGCGGATCCTTGCCATCTTGAAAGCGAAGAGCACCCACGATGCCGCCAAGGAAACCTCGCTCGATGCGTACATCGAACGAAGCAAGCCAGACCAGAAAGCCATCTACTACCTCACCGGAACGGCGATCGAGACGTTGCGCAAATCGCCTCACCTGGAAGCCTTCCAGGCCAAAGGGTACGAAGTCCTCCTCTTCACCGACCACGTCGACGAACTGTGGCTCGAGCAAGGGGCAGAATATCGCGAGAAGCCGTTCAAATCGGTGAGCAAAGGCCAAGCCGACCTCACGACCGAAGACGAGCAGAAGGAAGCGGAGAAGGCGCTCGAAGAGAAAGGCCAGGCGCTCAAGAACTTGCTCGCGGCGCTGCGCGTGCGGCTTCAGGAGGATGTCAAGGAGGTTCGGTTGTCGAGCCGTCTCATGACGTCCCCGGTGTGCCTCGTGAGCGACGAAAGCGATATGACGCCCCAGATGGAGCGCATCCTTCAGCAGCTCGGACAAAACGCGCCGAAGGTGAAGCGGATCCTGGAGCTCAACCCCAACCATGCGATCGTCACCAAGCTCCAGAAGGTCTTCGAGGCGGACGAGAAGAGCTCGATCATCGACGACTACGCACAACTCCTCTACGGCCAAGCCATCCTCGCCGAGGGGTCCGAGCTCAAGGACCCTGTGAAGTTCGCCCAACTGGTCAGTGACCTAATGGTTCGCGCGGTCTAGCCAGGAAGGGCCAACGCGGCGCGCACGCGCTCGACACGCACGCGTTCGACCCGGTACGAACAATGCGTGGAGCTGACGAACACCTACGCTGAGCTTCTTCCGGAGCGCTTCTTCGAGCGCGCCGGCCCCTATCCTGTCCAATCGCCGCGCCTTTTGCTTTGGAACACCCCACTCGCGGATGCCCTCGGTGTGGCGCGTACGTGGTCTGCCGACCCGAACCGGATGGCGCAGCACTTCTCTGGGAACACCTTGATCGCGGGGTCGCGTCCGATCGCCCTCGCCTATGCGGGGCATCAGTTCGGTCACTTCGTGCCCCAACTGGGTGACGGACGCGCTCATCTCCTCGGCGAGATCGTCGACCCTTTCGGTCGACGCTTCGATGTCCAACTCAAAGGTTCCGGGTGTTCGATGTTCTCCCGCAACGGCGACGGGCGGTGCGCACTCGGCCCTGCCCTTCGTGAGTACATCATGAGCGAGGCCATGCACGCGCTCGGCGTCCCGACCACGCGAAGCCTCGCCGTCGTCGCCACGGGCGAAGTCGTCCACCGTGAAACGCCACGCCCCGGAGCCATCGTAACCCGTGTCGCGTCGAGTCACATCCGCGTCGGGACGTTTGAGTTCTTCGCCGCCCGACGCGACCTCGATGGGCTTCGAAAACTCGCGGACTTCGCGATCGACCGGCACGATCGCGATCTTCTTCCGAATGGCGAGCCCGACCGATGGCTTGCCTTCTTCGATCGCGTCGTCGATCGGCAGATCCGTCTCGTCGTCGAGTGGATGCGGGTGGGCTTCATCCATGGCGTCATGAACACCGACAACACCTCGGTCGCGGGGGAGACGATCGACTATGGCCCCTGCGCCATGATGGGCATCTACGACCCGCGCACCGTCTACAGCTCGATCGATGTGCACGGGCGATACGCGTTCGGAAACCAGCCCAAGATCGCGGCGTGGAACCTGGCGCGTCTCGCCGAATGCATCCTGCCGCTCGTCGACGCCGACGAACAGACCGCCATCCGAAAGCTCGAACCCATCTAGCCCCTGGGCCGGGGGGGGGGGACAAAGCGCCCCCGCGCACCCCCCCCGCGGGGGGCCCCCGGGGGGGGGGGGGGGGGGGGGGGGGGGGGGGGGGGGGGGGGGGGCGGGGGGGGCCCGGCGGGGGGGGGGCGGCGGCCCGGGCGGGGGGGCGGGGGGGGGGGGGGGGGGGGCGGGGGGGCGGGGGGGGGCGGGGGGGGGGGGGGGGGGGGGGGGGGGGCGGCCGCCAGGGGGGGGGGGGGGGGCCGGGGGGGCGCGGGGGGGGGGGGGGCTGGGGGGGGGCGGGGGGGGCGGGGGGGGGGGGGGGGGGGGGGGGGGGGGGGGGGGGGGGGGGGGGGGGGGGGGGGGCGCGGGGGGGGAGCGGGGGGGGGGGGGGGGGGCGGGGGCGGGGCGGGGGGGGGGGGGGCGGTGGGGGGGGCGGGGCGGGGGGGGGGGGGGGGGGGGGCGCCGGGGGCGGGGGGGGGGGGGGGTGGGGGGGGGGGGGGGGGCGGGGGGGGGGGGGGGGGGGGGGGGGGGGGCTGGGTGGGGGGGGCGCGCCGGGGGGGGGGGGGGCGGGGGGGGGGGGGGGGGGGGGGGGGGGGGGGGGCGCGGGGGGGGGGGCGGGGGGGGGGCGGGGGGGGGGGCGGGGGGGGGGGGGGGGGGGGGGGGGGGGGGGGGGGGGGGGGGGGGGGGGGGGGGGGGGGGGGGGGGGGCGGGGGGGGGGGGGGGGGGGGGGGGGGGGGGGGGGGGGGGGGGGGGGGGGGGGGGGGGGGGGGGGGGGGGGGGGGGGGGGGGGGGGCGCGGGGGGGGGGGGGGGGGGGGGGGGGGGGGGGGGGGGGGCGGGGGGGCGGGGGGCGGGGGGGCGGGGGGGGGGGGGGGGGGGGGGGGGGGGGGGGGGGGGGGGGGGGGGGGGGGGGGGGGGGGGGGGGGGGGGGGGGGGCCGGGGGGGGGGGGGGGGGGGGGGGGGGGGGGGGGGGGGGGGGGGGGGGGGGGGGGCGGGGGGCGGGGGGGGGGGGGGGGGGGGGGGGGGGGGGGGGGGGGGGGGGGGGGGGGGGGGGGGGGGGGGGGGGGGGGGGGGGGGGGGGGGGGGGGGGGGGGGGGGGGGGGGGGGGGGGGGGGGGGCGCGGGGGGGGGGGCTAGCGACCTATGGGCCACGCATGGAGGCGGCCGAACTCGAGATGTACCGCCAGAAGTTCGGCCTCGTAGCGGCCACCCCGAACAACGAAGACGAAGCCGCAGACCGAGCAGACGCTGACCGCGCGCTCGTGCGCGATCTCTTGGCGCGTTTCGAGCGCCGCCGCCTCGACTATACGATCACGTTCGACCAGCTCCGTCGATGCCTCAAGAACTCAGACGCAGACGCGCTCGCAGGCGCCGACCAGGACGCCCTCCGAGATGCGCTCGGAGAAGACTTCGCGCGTTGGCGAATCCGAATCGGGTCGTCTCCCGAACAGCGAAGAGACGCGGACGCGTTGATGCGAAGGTCCAACCCAGTCGTCATCCCACGAAATCATCACGTCGAAGCGGCCCTGCGCGCGTGCACGGAGTCGGGCGAGACGACCGAGATCGAGCAGCTCCTCGACGTGCTCAAGTCCCCATACGAAACCACGCCCACGACACCCCGCTATCAGGACGCCCCCCTCGACGGCGACGCCAACTACCAGACTTTCTGCGGGACCTGAAAACGAAGCCACATCGCGCGCGACGCGTGTTCCCGGGTATCGTGGCTCGCGACTTCTTCGCTGGCCTGGGGCGCCCCCCTAATCGGAGGATTCCTCAGTGTAGTAGACGAAGTTCCGATCGTTCGCGACGTATCGAACGTGGTCGAAGAGATCGACGACCGAGGTCCGCCCGGGGATGAGCGCCCCGATTTGCGAGTCGTGCACGACCCCTCGGCGGGCCGAAATTCGGCTCGTTTCAATGAACTGGCTCGTGACGTTGAGCTCGCGGGAGACGCGAAAGGCGGCGAGGCTGGCTCGTACATCGAAGCGCTCGAGTTCCACTTGGGCGTCGTCGCTCGCGCGGATAGCCCACGCGTTTCCGACCACGGAAGCGTTGCGCAGAACGACGCGGCTTTCTGCTTTCGCATGGAGTCCGTCGCGGCCTTCGAGACCTAGCCGCAGGCGATCGGCTGCGAACGAGTGGGTTCCTAACGTCGTCACGCATGGGGCGGTTTCGGTTGCGTCCGGCGTCCCGTCGAGGGCGAGATCGGTGATGCTTACGCGGCCTTGTGTGGCGTTGATTCGACCGCTGTCGCACTGCCATCGTTCGCCTGAAACAGCCCCGGCGGTTTCTAGACATCGGTCGGTGGCTGAAAAATGAGCATCGGTAATGGACGCGGTGGCGGTTCCATCGATGAGCAGCGAGACGGCGCAGCCGTCGATGCGTAGGCGCGCTGCGTCGAGCGAGCCTCCAATGTGAACGCCGACGACGTCAGACTTCGACGACAGGCAGTCAACCACCGCGAGATCTTCGAGCTTTGAGCTCGTGCCTTCTCGGAACGCAAGCACCGCGTATTGGGATTGGACGCCCACGAACCAAGCGTTGGTCAGCACGACGTCGGCGCGTCCGGTCGCGGCGACGCCGCCTTCGGGTTCGCTCGCCTCGCTTCCGTCGTACTCAGCGCCAAACATCGAGCTCGAGGCCTCGAACCGAGCGTCGGCGTCCGCGTACACGCCGAGGTCGTCGCTTCGGCGAACGACGGAGCGAGCAACGGTTGCCCGAGCAGTGCTGCTGAGCACGAGGCCGGTCACATTGCGTTCGATCCGCGCCGCATCCAGGGCGATCCGCCCACCCGTCGCGGCAACGCCCCCGGCGCCTGCGCCGAAGAGATGAATACGGCGGGCCTCGATGTTGCCGCCGGAAAGCTCGATGCCATGGTACCGCGCGCTGAGCTCGGTATCTTCAACGACGACGTCTCCGGCTTGGATGAGAAGACCTGCGGCTGCGGCATAGCGGGCACGAACACCCAAGACGCGTAGCCTCGCCTCGGGCGTCCGGACGACAAGGCTGTAGGCGCCGCGCTGCAGCGTGAGGTCTTCGAGGGTGCTCGTTCCTTGGACGGAGATCACGGTGCCTGAATCGTCGCCATCTCCGCCGGTGGGTTGGAGCACGGTTGCCGTTGCGCACGTGCCGCGCAGTGATACCGCGCCGCGGAGCACCAAGGATTCTGAGTATGTGCCTTCCGAGATCATGACGAGCGTGTTCGGCATGGATTCGGCGGCCTCGAGTGCGAGGCCGATCCTATGAAAGGGTCGAGCAATCGAGCCATCGGCGTCTTGCTCTCTGCCCGGGTCGTTCTGATCTACGAAGAGCACGGGCCGCTCCGCGGAGCTCTCGGGAAGGTCGGTTGGCCAGGTCCCGGGTTCCGGGCACACGCGGCCGACGGGTTGGCACGTGGAATCGCCGGGTCGCTGAAATGTTCCGTCGTCGCACTCCAGCTCACCTTCGGGATACGGATCGCAGAAGCGGCCGCGTGGCTCGAGTTCCCATCCGGCTGGGCACTCGACGACGAGGGCAGCGGGCGGGCGCACGGGCTCAATCTCTGATTCGGGACAGGGAGAAAGACAGGTCATCGAACCCGATGCGCTGTCGTAGCAGCCTCCCCGGGCTGCGCAGCGTTCTGCGAAGTCGAAGTCCGGGGTTCGGAATGCCGCGAGCGCACCGTCGAGCACGTCGAGCGGCCTCCAGCCTGTTTGGTCACTTGCGTCGAGACGATTGACCACCGCGACATCGAAAGGAGGCAGGAGGCGTGATGAGGACTCGGCGGTCGACGCGGGGACGATGCCCGGATCGAGTCCGAGCCGCTCGAGATCCTCTTCATAGAAGAGCGCGGTCATCTCGGCGCGTGCGCTCGAGTTCCGCTCGAACGTCCGCCGGATGGCCGTCGGAGCGTCACTGAGCGTATACGCCTCGACGACCAGCCGGTCCGAAGTCTCGAGCGCAAAGATCATGGATTGAGCCCCATCGGGCGGCGTGAGTCGATCGACCTCGAACGCGCTCGGCGTGCAGCCTACGACGAGCGTTGCGAGGCCAAATCCAAACCCACGTGCACAGAACCGTGCCCGCGCAAGGTCGAATTGGGGCTGTCGATGTCGATTCGAAGTCACGAGGCCCCGCCCGAAGCATCGTACCCGGTCTTAGCGGCCGAGGAAATGCACTTCACGCGATGGATGCATCCCCATCGTCCATCCCCCATCGTCCATCCCCCATCGTCCCTCCCCCATCGTCCCTCCCCCATCGTCCATCCCCCATCGTCCATCCCCCATCGTCCATCCCCCATCGTCCATCGTCGATCGCCCATCACGGCGGGAATCGCGTGTACCGCTGAGGTGGACGGGGTCGCGTAGCGTGTGGAGGAGGACTTTGGGGAACACAGGCAGTCTCTTGAAACGACGGCGGTCGTGGGGCCCCAATAGGCGGACGGGCGGTCTCTCAAAGAGCCTGCGCAACGTCCAGCCGGTCCTCCTCCACACGCTACGCGACCTCGTCCACCGTCAACGGAGCCTCCGAATCCCGACCGCCTCTCGCGACGATGGCCGGCTTATGGCTCCACCGAGCTGTGCTAGGCTCCGGGTTTCGATGCCCACGTATGCCATCGGAGACATCCAAGGTTGTTTTCGAACCTTCGAGCGATTGCTCGCGCGGATCGACTTTCGCCCGCAGCGAGACCGTCTCTGGCTCGTCGGGGACCTCGTCAACCGCGGACCACGATCGCTCGAGACGCTCCGCTTTCTTCGCCAACATGAGGGCGCGATTCGCGTAGTCCTTGGCAATCACGATCTCCACCTCCTGGCGCTCGCCGCGGGCGTGACGCCCGCGCGCAAGTCGGACACGCTCGACGGCATCCTGGGAGCCACGGATGGCGCAGATCTGGTGGAATGGCTGCGAAGACAACCGCTCCTGTTTCGCGAGGCGCCCTACATGATGGTCCACGCGGGATTGCTCCCTAAGTGGACCGAGGACGAAGCCGAGTCTTTGGCCCGTGAAGCTGAAGCGCTTCTTTCTGGGACACGCGCCGCCGAGCTGCTGGAGGCCTTGCGCAACAAGCCGACGGCCGACGCGAGGACGAAGTCGCGAGCCGGACCCCGGCTAGACGCCGCCATCGAGACCATCCGGGTGCTCACACGCATCCGGACCGTCGACGCAAAGCTCAGGCCGAACTTCGAGTTCGCCGGCCCGCCGGAGAAGGCCCCCCCGCAGCATCGGCCATGGTTCGACGTCACGAGTCGTCGCGATCCCGGGACGACGGTGGTCTTCGGTCATTGGGCCGCGCTCGGGCGCCTCTTGCGCGGCGATGTCTTCGCCCTCGACAGCGGCTGTGTTTGGGGAAACGTCCTCACGGCCTTGCGCCTCGAGGATCGGCGCGTATTCGAAGAGCCGTTCCGAGAGAACGGCGACGTCCGACCTGCGTCTGGGCCCTGAACGCCCCCGGGTGGCCCCTAAATAGCCCATGGGTGACATGAGTGAGACCCATGAGCGGCCACATTGACCGCGGTCCGCGCCTTACGTCCGACGCGCAAGGGCTCTAGACTTGGCCGATGATCTTGCTCCCGATCGGTCACGACGACTTGAGCGTCCGTCGGCTGCCGTGGATCACGATCGTCATCGCGCTGTTGTCGGTCGCCGTCCAAGTCGAGGGTTGCGTCGTCGACCAACGCACCTCGGCCCAGCAAGAAGTCGCGGTCGAATCGCTCCAGCAACTCCTCATGTCCGTGCTCCTCGGATGCGGAGATCCCAGCGCTGGCCAGGACTGTCCCGCCGACATCGCGGAAGATCCACACAAGGTCATCGAGAGCCTCGGTGAAGGGACCATCGGAACGCCTGCGCAGCAAGCCCGGTTTCGATCCCTCAAAGACGAGCTCGCGCGCATCTCGGCCCAGCATCCGATCGCGCAGCTCGGCTATCGACCCAGAAGCGACGGGCTGCTCGCCATGCTCACGTACATGTTCGCGCATGGTGGATGGATGCATCTCATCGGCAACATGTTCTTCCTCTATCTGGCGGGCACGACCATCGAGGACCACTGGGGTCGATGGCGATTCCTGCTGCTCTATCTCGCCGGCGGCATCGTGGCCGCCCTCGCCTACCGACTCATGAACCCCGGCAGCGATGTCCCCTTGGTCGGCGCCTCAGGTGCCATCGCGACGGCCATGGGCGCCTTCGCCGTGCAATTCGCCCGAACACCCATCAAGTTCTTCTACGCAATCTGGTTCTTCGTGTTCCGTGCCGGCACATTCTCTGCGCCCGCGTGGGTCGTCCTCCCGCTTTGGCTCGCTCAACAGCTGGTCTCGTTGTCGGCCGAAGCGGCCGACGGCATCGGATACTCGGCCCACGTGGGCGGTTTTCTCTTCGGCGTTGCGATCGCGGGGGGCGTGCGACTCTTGGGTTGGGACAAACACTTCGATGAACAGGTCGAACGCGCGGCCGGAGGCTGGTCTGAAGATCCGCGCTACCTCGAAGCCCTGGCTCAACGTCACGCCAACGACTACGCCTCGGCCCTCAAGACCGCCTGCATTCTCGTCAGACAATCCCCGGACCAGACCAAAGCCAAGGAGCTTGCCTTCGAGCTCGCCTGTGAAGTCGGCGACACCGGGCTCATCAAGAAATTCGCCCCCACGGTCTTACCGCGCTGGGCCAAAGACGACCCCCAACGCGCACTGAGCACCTACGCACGCTGGGACTCAACCTTTCCGCCCCTCGATGAACGTCTGCTCCTGGCTGTGCTCACCGCCGCGGCGAAAACGCGCAACATCGAGGTCGCGCAAGAGATCGCCGGGCGATTCTTCCGAGAGTTTTCGAAGAGCCGTAGCATGCCTCGCGTCCTTTGGACGATGACTGAGCTACACGCGGACGGAGGACATCTCGAAACGGCGACGAAGTTTGCTCGGTGGCTCGTCGCCGAGCACCCGCACGACCCGTTCGCGCGACAAGCCCAGGCATGGCTCAACGCACACGAAGCGCCATCGAAGGCGCCTTAGAAAGGACGACCCTTTACCAGCAGAACCTCGAAGGTTGCAGGCTGTCGAATGAAACTGGTCGAATCGTCTCTCGCTACTCGCCGCGGCGCTGACCCGAGCTCCAGTCAGGGAGCCGATCGACGCGCGTTTCGAGGAGCCGCGCCAATCGATGGAGGTCTGAGCCCGGCTGGAGAAAGCGAATCTCGGTCTTCAAGTTCTCCGGGTTCACGAGCTCAGCGAAGGGAACGTACTGCAGGTCGAGCTGGCCCGTAACGCTGACCATCGACGCGTTGAGGTTCTCCTCAACGAGCGCACGGTAGGCGCCAATACCAAGCTGGCTTCCGAGCATGACGTCGAACGCATGCGGGACCGAGCAGCGCGACTCGTAGCCAAGCTGAACGCCCGTCACCTTCTTCTTGGCGCCGGTGCGTTCTTCGTAGCGCGCCGCGACCTGGGCTGCCACGAGCTTGCCGAAGCCGACGTTTCCGACGCTGAGGTGGCCGTGTTCGTCCCGCGGCAAGTTGTCGATGGCCTGCGAAGGCAACAGCTCCGCAAGACCTTCGGCGAGCACAATCGTTCCGTACTGTTTGTCGTACTTTTGCTCTCGGGTGATCATCACGTTGACGATGCGGTCGAGCAACTTGCCGAGGTCTAGGCAGCGGCGCTTCTCAGCGGGCTTGCCGTCTTTCGCGGGGATCGTCTCCCACAGGGAGAGCGAATCGTCGACGTCTTCGACGCCGAGCACCAAGTTGGACTCACCCGCGATGGCCACGCCGTAGGCCAACCAACTCGCCTTTCGGCCCATCGTCTCGACGATGTAGTAGCAGCGCGTAGCGATGGCGTCGGCGCGAAGGTTCTGCACCTCCTTCGCCATGAAATCGACGGCGGTGAAGAAACCGAACGTGAAATCGATGCCGCGGTAGTCGTTGTCGATCGTCTTGGGGACGTGAACCACGGCGATGCGCTTCGACTCTGGGGGAAGTGTCTCTTGGAACCGCGCCATGAAATTGGCCGTCTTCAACGTATCGTCGCCACCGATCGAGATCAGAGCGTCGATCTCGAGGTCGACGAGCGCGTTGTAGACGTTGCGCAAACGCTCCGTTTTCGCGGGGTCACCAAAGTCCTCGGCTTTGCTGATGGACTTGCCGGGATTGGCACGCGCCGTCCCGATGATGATGCCGCGGCTGTTGCGAAGCCCTCGAAGGTCGCGCTCGCTAAACACGCGGTAGTGCTTGTCAGGCACGAGGCGACGACTGACGGGATGATAGTCTTGAAGGTTCGAGTAGCCGTGGAAGAACCCGATCACCTCGCGGTTGTCTTCCAGGAACGACGTAGCGGCCGAAGAGATGACCGCGTTCGCGGCCGGCGCCGGTCCCCCCGAGAACACGATGCCGACGCGCTTGATGTGATCACCCTTTTTTGGACGATTGCTTTCCATTTCGCGGCCACCGGTGCCATCAGTCGCCGCCGAGGGCAAGCGTCTCCGTTCAAGGCCCCGTGCGTTTCTCTCAGAGTTTCTCTCAGAGTTTCTCTCAGAGTTTCTCTCAGAGGTCGGGCGTCACCAGGAATCCCCGAATAACCTCGAGACGACAGATGACCGCCCAACGACCGCTCCCCATCGAATGCACTTCGCGCCAAAGTGGGCCCCATGCCGCACCGCCTCCTCTTCGTCTGCCTTGGCAACATCTGCCGCTCACCCACCGCGGAGTCGATCTTCCGAGCGATGGTCCATGAAGCAGACCTCGCCGCGGAATTCACCCTCGACTCCGCCGGAACCGGAGGCTGGCACGTCGGCGAACCGCCGGATCGACGAATGCGGGCGGCAGGCCAGCGTCGCGGGTACACAATCGCCGGGCGGGCGCGCCAGGTTCGCCACGACGACTTCGCGCACTTCGACTGGCTCGTCGCCATGGATCGCGACAACCATGCGTCGCTCTCTGCGCTCGCGACGACGCCTGAACAACGAGCACAGGTCGTGCTCCTCCGGGACTTCGAGCATCCTGGCGGGGGCCTCAACGGACACTTCAAGCGCACCACACACGACGCGGGTTTGGAGGGTGACAAAAACCGTGAGCATCTGGAGGATCGGGAGGATCGGGAGGATCTCGACGTGCCCGACCCCTACTACGGAGGCCCCAGTGGCTTCGACGACGTGGTCTCGATCATCGAGCGCTGCTGCCGAAACCTCCTCGACCATCTGAGAAAGGAATTCAACCGATGACACGCCCCATGAACGCGACCGTAGATCTACGCCCCTCGCTCGAGGCGGCGCTTTCGCATGCGCTCGGTCGTTCAGTCAAAGTCAAAGCACAGTCGCGCTTGAGTGGGGGCGACATCAGCGAGGCCATGGTCATCGAATCGGATGCGGGACGATTCTTCGTGAAGATGAATCGAGCGCCCGACTGCGCACTCTTTTCGAGCGAGGCGTTCTCTTTGAACAAGCTACGGCAAGCGTCGACCCGACTCGTCGTGCCCGAGGTCGTCCACGCCGAAGACGCAACAGATGGGCGCCCTGGGTTCCTCGTGACCGAGTACTTGGAGCCTGGTCCCCACGAACGAGGCCACGACGAGGTTCTCGGGCGTGGGCTGGCTGAGCTTCACCGAGTTTCGGCGAACCAGTTTGGCTTCGACATCGACACGTTCTGTGGTCTGACGCGACAACCCAACACGTGGACCACGAGCTGGCTCGATTTTTACGTCACGCACCGCCTCCAACATCAGGTCTCACTCGCCTACGACAAAGGCCTCTTCGATGGCTGCGCACGCCGAGCTTTCGATCAGCTCTTCGATGTTCTGGACGATCGTCTCGCGTCCGATCCGGAACCGCCCTCGCTCATCCATGGGGATCTGTGGGCCGGCAACGTCCTGAAGATCCGAGATGGACGACCCGCCCTGATCGATCCGGCATGCAGCTACGCGCATCGAGAGGCGGAACTCGGCATGATGCTGCTCTTCGGCGGCTTCCATGAGCGCACGCTCTCGGCCTACCACGAGGCGTATCCGCTGGCACCCGGTTGGAAACAACGCAATCCGCTCTACCAGCTCTATCACGTTCTGAATCACGCCAACCTCTTCGGCGGGCACTATGTGGCGGAGGCGATGTCCATCGTTCGGCGGTTCCTGTAGCGCTTGTGGCTTCCGTGATCTCTGTGATCTCCGTCCCATGCCAGCGCGCCGCCAGCGAAACATCCCTTGCGCACGCCCGCTGAGGCCAGGATGCCTCGCGCCCGATTTTTCCGGATAAATGGCGCGAAGATGAGGGGCGCATGATGGGCGGATACAAAGAAGATGACCATCAGTCTTGGGTGCGGAGGGCAGCCCTCGAACACTCGCCTCTGAAAGCTGAAGACGCGACGTACCGAAGTGCTATCCTTGTTCATCGTGGAACGACTCGAAGTCCTCTTGGCGACCTCTGACGATGCACCAGCCATCGCGGACATGTCCCGGAACCTGGTGGAGTCCGGCCTGAGCTGGCAGTGGAAGCCAGCCGCGGTGGCGCGCCAAATTCTGCGAAAAGACACCGAAGTGATCGTCGCCCGACGCAACAAGCGCATCGAAGGCTTCGCCATCATGCGATTTCGCGAAGATGACGCACATCTTCTGCTCCTGGCTGTGGAGCCCTTCGCCCAACGGACGGGCATCGGACGAAGCTTGCTCACGTGGCTCGAAGAGTCCGCTCGAGTCGCGGGGACCTTCTTCGTGCACCTCGAAGTGCGCGTCTCCGAGCAAGGCGCTCGCCAATTCTACCGCGCACTCGGGTACCGAGAGCGCGGCCGAGTTGACGGCTACTACCAGCAGAAGGAAGCCGCGATCTTGATGACCAAAGACCTCCGAATCGTTCGCCAGACGCCCACGAAAAACGTCTCGAATCTCTAGTCCGTCTAGCGGTCGAACGACGACCCCGGCCCGGCGCCGGCCGTGACCAACCTCGGCTTGGCCCCGCCCGCCTTCCCCTTCCCCCTCTCCCGTCTTCCTCCTTGCAACTCCCAAGGACAACGCGATTTGCACCAATCATGCAATTCATTGGATCGGATCCCAGGAGCGGCGAAGATGCGCACGCACACGCGCCTACTCCATTATATGGGGTGTATCGTCGATATCACCCCCTATATATAGCAGTCGACGCTTGACCTGAGGTCGCGGAGCCCGTAAGAACACACCGAGCAAAGCGACGCACCGAGGAGTGAGGAAAACGATGGCGGGAAGAACCGAGCGAGTGAACGCAAGAGATCTGATGGACCGAGCCGACACCATCTTCTTTGAAGGGGACGTCGTTCGTGACTGGCTCAACCAGCTTGCACGCCGAGCCAAGGGCACGTTGCAAGCGGCCAAAGACAACAAGTTCTTCAAGGACGAGTGGCTGCCCGAATATGAAGAACTCGACGCCGCATTGGGGGCGTTGCGCAAAGCTGAAGAGCAGCTCGCGATCTTTCAGGCGGCCGTAGCCAAGCGCGAAAGCTCCGAAGCCTAAGGCGCCTCTCACGGGGCAAGGCCACGCGTCGCAAGGCGCTGGCTTCCTTTCCTCGACGGGTCGGACCGTGTCCGGTAGCGTGCCCGTCGTGCTCGCCCACTATCCCAACCCGGAACGACCGAGCTGGCAGCACGCGCTTGCTCGTGCCATTCGGGACCCCCAAGACTTGCTCGACGAGCTTGAGCTTTCCCATGAGCTCTTGCCCGCGGCGAGGCGGGCGGCCGCGCGGTTTCCGCTCGTGGTGCCCCGTGGATTCGTCGCGCGAATGCGCCGAGGAGACCCGAGCGACCCGCTCCTGCGGCAAGTTCTGCCGCTCGACGATGAGCTGACCGAGTTGCCCGGGTTTTCGCCGGATCCTGTGCATGATCTGAAGGCTGAGGTCGCCCCCGGCGTGCTCCACAAGTATCCGGGGCGCGTCTTGCTCATCACGACGGGTGCGTGCGGCGTCCACTGCCGCTACTGTTTCCGGCGCGAGTTCCCATATGAGACGTCCTCAACAGAGAACTCGACCTGGCGCGAAGCCACGACGTACATCAGCGGTGATCCATCGATCCGAGAAGTGATTCTGAGCGGGGGCGATCCACTCTCCCTATCCGACCGGCGTCTCGGTCTGTTGTTCGAAGCCCTGGGTTCGATCCCGCACGTCGAGCGAATCCGCATTCACACCCGGCAACCGATCGTCTTGCCTGAACGCGTCGACACCGGGCTCATCGCCACCCTCGGCCAGCGCCCCCCATCGTTCGCGCTCGTCGTGGTCATACATGCCAACCATGCCCAGGAGATCGACGAACGCGTCGCCATTGCTCTTGGTCAGCTTCGACAAGCGGGCGCGATGCTCCTCAACCAGGCCGTGCTGCTCCGCGGCGTCAACGATACCGAAGAGGCGCTCGTAGCCCTGAGCGAGAGCCTGGCCCGCGTCGGCGTGCTGCCTTACTACCTCAACGTGCTCGATCGGGTGCGCGGTTCGGCGCACTTCGAAGTCGATGAGGCCAGAGGCTTAGAGCTCATGGCCGCGCTGCGCGCCCGACTTCCTGGCTATCTTGTCCCGAGACTCGTGTCGGACCGCCCCGGAAATTCGTCCAAGACGATCCTGTCGGAGTGAACAAACAGAGTGCGCAGCCTGAACCCGTGAGACCATGTGTCTCAATGAGGCCGTCTGTCTCAACGAGGGGGTCGATCCGACTCTGGCTAGCCAACGGCGGACGTCAAGACGAACGGCTTGTCCTGGCGGTCTTCGAACAATAGCCCGACCGGCCTCGTCGTGCCATCGGCCATCGTGGCGGTCCCATCCACCGAAACCAACGTAGACGAAATGACCTTGGGCAGCTCGCCGGACTCACGGAAGCTCACGGACTGAATTCGATTTAGTGCAGAGAACCTCTCGCTTGGCCCCGTTCCATAGACGAGATCCCCAAGCCCAAGAGCTTCGGCGAGGAACTGCGCCTTGTCGATGCCCATCTCGGCCTGCGCCTCCACAATGTCCGATGGGTACATCGCAAGGAGCGCATCCCAGTTGTGGTTCGCAACATGTTCGCGCACAACGTCGAGCGTATCGAAGAGCTGGCCGAGCTTGGCCTCGGCGGCCTCGGCTTTGGCTTCCGCGATCTCGTTGAGATCGCCGACGCGCGCGGCGAGAACGCCGACCGGATGCATCTGCATTTTCTCGCCCGCGTCGAGGACGCCGTCCTGGTTCGCGTCCGCCGCGCCGATGAAGTTCTCTTGCGCAAACGCGACCAGCCCTTCCTTGCCGTGCGAACCGTACACGTCGCGGGACGTAACACGGCCACCGGGCCCTTCGCGGCTCGCGGCGAAGCGATAGAACTCGTCCACGAGTTCGCGCGTCGCACGCGCGCGTTCCGCGTGCGCCGGGAGACTCCCTCCGGTCCAGTAGTCTTGTTTCATCACCTCGCCAATGCGCGCCGTTTTCTCCATTTGCTCCAGGCCGGCCTTCATGTCGGCTCGACTGATGATGCCATCACTGCCTTGGTCGGCGTCCGCGATAAACTCGGCCGCGGTGGTGATCGCTCGCTGTGCGTTTCGTACCGTCGTCATGCACACTTTGTCGGCGCAGTGCCGGTTTCCGTTGCCTGACTCTCCAACATCCGACGCTCGGTCTATCAGACGGGGTTCACCGTTCACCGAGTGTTCAAGGTGAGAACCGAGCCGGGTCGCAGACAGGGCGCAGACCGGGCGCAGACCGTCTCACGACGCCTGTCTCACCGGCAGGGACGACGTGTCGAACGGGGCGCGCCAGATCGCTCTCCGTTCGTCCAGCTTGCTGATGCTCCCCGGTTTCCGTCACTTTGGCATGTGTGCTGCATCTCCTCGACCGAGCCATGATGCATACGCCACCCCGATACCCACGCGACAACGAGAACGTTCTCTCCCTGACGACGGGTCCAGGCACACGCGCCAGACAACCAAGACGCTCGACCGCAACGTCGTCGCTGGGCCGATGGCTCAGCATCGGAGCGACCTTGACGACGTTCGTCGCTTGCAGTCCCAGCGTCTCGGATGTCGAAGAACAGCTCAGCGGCGACGACATCATCAACGGTCAAGTCACGAGCGACTACCCGGCGGTCGTGCAGTTGCGCATGCCCGGCTGGGTCTGCTCGGGAACGATCATCAATGGCGATCGCGTCCTGACCGCCGCCCACTGCCTGGTTGATACCGACGGAACAAGCGTGAGCTCCGTCAGGATCGTCGGCGGCGCGACCGCCGACGCTTGGGAGGCCCACCCCGACTATGACCCAAGCAACTTCTTCGAAGGCGGTGCGGGGTACGATCTCGGCGTAGTCCACTTCCCGACCGGCCTCGGCGCCGGCCTCGCGATCGGCGGAGCGCCCGCGGTTGGAAGCGACGTCCGTCTCGTAGGCTATGGACTCTATTCCCTCAACGAAGGCATCGACGGGCAGAAGCGAACGGCGATCAACCGAGTTCAAGCCGTGAGCGGGAATTACTTCCAACACCGAGGCACGAACAACGTGTGCAGCGGAGACTCCGGGGGCGCCGTACTCTCGGTCGACGGACAGCAGATCTTTGGCGTCATTTCTCGGGGTGAGACCGGTTGTTCCGGCAACAGCTACGCCGGCATCCCAAGCGCCTCCGCCGCCTGGCTCGCGGGCGCCCCGGGGTCGAGCAACACGAATCCTGGTGGCGACAACGGTGACAATGGTGGTGGAGACACCGGCGGGACACCGGGCGCCCCGGACTACCCCGTGTTCACGGGCGGGCATGTCGACCCGGTCGGGGGACCGAACGAGGTCCACGGCTGGTGTGCCGTCGTCAAGGGTTCGACGAAGCAGTCCACCGAGGTGAGAGTTCTGCGAGATGACGTGTTCATCGAAAGCATTCAGGCCACCGAAGTCCGTAGTGACGTAAGCGATCACATTGAAGCCTGGTATGCGGCCCAAGGCCACGCCGATGTTCAGATGCCCGACGACACCTTCGGCTTCAAGTACACTCTCACCCTGGCGGGTCGTTACACATTCACGTGCGCTGACCTCGTCATCGGCGAGAAGACACTCGCGCCTTCGAAGTACCCGATCTTCTCTGCCGGCCACGTCGACCCGGTCGGGGGACCGAACGAGGTCAACGGATGGTGTGCGGTCGTGAATGGTCCGGTCAAACAATCGACCGAGGTCCGAGTCTTCCGAAATGGGACTTTTCGGGAGGCGATCCAGGCCACCGAACGACGGAGTGACGTCAGCGAGCACATCGAAGCGTGGTACCGCGAGCAAGGCTTGCCGGTCGAGATGCCAGACGACATCTTCGGGTTCAAATACGACCTCGCAGAAGACGGCCGCTATGAGTTCCAGTGTGCGAACACCGTCATCGGCGAGAAGACACGGCTAGGCGCGGACTTAGGCACGGACTATCCGATCTTCGCCGGTGGTCACGTCGACAACGTAGGTGGGCCCAACGAAGTCAACGGATGGTGCGCGATCGTCAAAGGCCCGGTCGTCCAGTCCACCGAAGTGCGTGTGCTTCGAGATGGCGTCTTCCAATCGAACATCTACGCGACGGAAGCGCGCGGCGACGTGCGCGACCACATCGAAGCCTGGTACGCAACCAATGGGTATGATGGCGTCTCGCTGCCGAACGATACTTTCGGGTTCAAATACACGCTCACGACGCCCGGACGATATGAGTTCCGCTGCGCAAACGCGGTGATCGGCGAGAAGACTCTGGCCGCGCCCGAGCTCCCGGTCTTCTCGGGTGGCAACGTGGACCCCGTCGGGGGGCCGGACGAGGTGCATGGCTGGTGTGCAACCGTCCGCGGATCGACGGTCCAGTCCACGGAAGTGACGGTGACGCGAAACGGGATCTTCGTGGGCACGGTTCGGGCGAGTGCGAATCGATCGGACGTCAGCGACCACATCGAGGCTTGGTATCAATCACAGGGCTACACGGTGCAGATGCCCAACGACCGCTTTGGCTTCTACTACCAGCTGACCGGGCCGGGGCGCTATGAGTTCACGTGTGCCAATGCGAAAATCGGGGAGAAGACGCTTACGCCGCCTGACTACCCAATCTTCGCTGGCGGCAACGTCGATCCCGTCGGTGGCCCCAACGAGGTCCATGGATGGTGCGCCATCGTCAAAGGGCCCGTCGTTCAGTCCACCGAGGTGCGCGTCCTTCGAGACGGTGTGTTCCAACGGAACATCTATGCCTCGGCACGTCGCGGAGATGTCTCGGACTACATCGAAGACTGGTACGCCACCCGGGGGTACAGCGGAGTGATCATGCCGACGAACGTCTTCGGCTTCTACTACACCCTGCCGCAATCGGGCACGTACACCTTCCAGTGCGCTGGAACGACGATTGGAACCAAGACGCTGTGATCCATGAGCGCTCGCCCCTCGAGAACTGCTCGAGGACCCCTCGCGAGCCAGCCATCAAAGAGCACGCGAGATCGCAACACGCCCTTTTGCAACGAGCCGCCTAAAACCAGCCCATCCGTTTCGACGTCGACTTCGCTTTCGCTTTCGCATTCGCATTCGACGCGCTCTGCCCTTCCGAGCCAACGGCGCCGGCCTCCCGCCGCCCCGCATCCAGAGTCGCACGACACTGACAGCGGTGTTCCTTAGGAACGTGGCCGAGAACCTGCTCAATGTGCATCCCGCACCCGGCATAGGTTGGCTTGCTGCATCCTGAACACGTAATCATCCTACACATCGGCTTTTCCTCTTTGGTCGTGAGAGCCAGCTCGGCCGGAATGGGTTCGAGCCGTTGCCAAGAGCGGCCGGATCGTATTGGAATCCTGGGGTGTTTTCACCTTCGTCGGGTGCCGCGTCGGACGCCCTAACGCTCACCGATCTCATCGGGCGTACCCCGCTCGTCCAATTGCCTTCCCCGAACCCCAAGGTCCCGATCCTGGGGAAGTGCGAAGGCAACAATCCTGGAGGCAGCGTCAAAGACCGGCCAGCCTGGTCCATGATTCGCCGCGCCGAAGCCCGGGGGGAGCTCACCCGCGAGGTCCCGATCATCGAACCCACGAGCGGCAACACCGGAATTGCGCTCGCGATGGTCGCAGCGGCCCGCGGCCTCAAGCTCGAACTCGTGATGCCCGCCGACAGCACGAAGGAACGCGTGGCGACCATGCGCGCATTCGGCGCCAAGGTGGTCTTGACACCGCGGACCAAAGGGATGGAGGGCGCCATCGACTTCGCGCACGCGCGCCAACGCGCTCGCGGATATCGAATGCTCGATCAGTTCTCGAACCCCGACAATCCGCTCGCGCACTACGAAACGACGGGACCCGAAATATGGGAGGCGACCGGCGGCCAAGTCACGCACTTCGTGTCGGCCATGGGCACCACCGGGACGATCATGGGCGTGTCGCGCTTTCTGAAAGAGGTGAGCCCAAAGATCGAGATCGTGGGCTGCCAGCCGACCGATGGGTCCCGTATCCCCGGCATTCGACGATGGCCCGAGGCATACCTGCCGCGCATCTTCGAGCCCGAGCGCGTGGACCGCATCATCGACGTCGACCAGTCCGTGGCTGAGACAATGGCGCGCTCACTTCCCGGCGCCTGCGGTGTCTTTTGCGGCGTATCGGCGGCTGGTGCCGTTTGGGCGGCGCAGCAGGTCGCACAAAGTCTCAAGGAGGGCCTCGTAGTCTGCGTCCTATGCGATCGCGGTGACCGCTACCTGTCCTCGCCTCTCTTTACGGACGAGCATCCTGAGCTCGGCGCTCTGGAGGTCATCGAATGAACGAAGTTCGGGTCATGCTCCATTGGCTCGGGGGCGTCACATTCGAGGCCAAGAGCGAGGAAAGCCGGGCGATCGTGGTCGCCGGCGCCGCATCGCTCGAAGCCAAAGCGCCGCCGCCGCCGCCGCCGCGACCGCAAGCGGCATCATCATCAGCAGCAGCCGCAGCCGAAGCCGAAGAGGAAGAACAAGAAGAACAAGAAGAAGCCTTGGCGTCGTCATCGGCGTCCTCGTCCTCGACCTCGACCTCGACAACAGCGCAGCGACCGGCCTCCGCGTCCGCGTCCGGATCGACGGAATTGGACGGCGACTCCGTGCCTTTGGTGCCTCGCCCCATGAGACCGATGGAGATGCTGCTCGCGTCGCTTGGATCGTGCGGCGGCGTCGACCTGATCCTCATCCTGGGCAAGCAACGACAGACACCCTCGGGTCTCCGCGTCGAAATCCAGGGGCAACGTCCCGACGGCGTGCCCGCGCCCTTTTGTGCTCTCTCGATTCAAGTCGTGGCACGCGGGGCCGTCGACCCGGACAAGCTCGACCGGGCGGCTCACCTGGCATTTGAAAAGTACTGCTCAGTCCGAAGCTCCCTGCGCACAGATCTAACAGTAAGCGTGAGCACGCGCGTCGACCGAGAAGATACGACGCACGGCTAGGTGAGGACGTGCGTGAGCAAGCGCGTGGCGTCAGTCGAGAGCTGCGGCGCATCGCGGGCCCTGACGACAGGATCAGCCGGAGCGAGGCCGAGACGGCAAGCCCGGAGATCCGCGCGCGACTCCGCACCATGTTTCCGGCGAGCGTCGGCGACGGGTCCACACCCACACCCGCACCCGACGCGACGGAACCGGTCGTTCCCGCGCCGGGGCCATGTCCGACACCACCACCCGCGCCCACGAGGAGCGAGCGCGACGACGCCGTCGGCACTTTCTTGAGTGCCTTCGACGACCGCACGAGCTACGCCTTCGAGCCAGGCGTCGCGTCCGAGGAAGCACGCGCGGCCTTGCCCGCCTTCAGGGACGCGGTCCGAGAGCTTTTCGCCGGCCTCGACGTCACGGCCCACACCGCCGTCAATGACAGCCCGTACTGGCAGACGACCACCAACGTCCTGCTCGGGCGCGACAGCGACAACCGCTACACCGCCCTTTTTCACTCGAGCGCATCCGAAAGCTAGGCCAGCCCGCGCGCGCCACCAGCCATTCGATGGATTGCATGGACTGGATGGGACTGCATGGACTGCTATGGACTGCATGGATGGCATAACACTGGAGCACCAAGACGACCGGTGACGCGCGGCCCGCAACGCGGTAGTAGCGCATACTGGGTGCGATGAACGACTTCATGGCGGCCAGAGCCCAGATGGCGCTCTCACTGGGGTTCCACATCGTGTTTGCGGCGATCGGCATGGCGATGCCGGTCCTCATGGTCTTGGCCGAATGGGCGTGGATTCGCAGACGGAATGCGGTCGACCGAATCCTCGCTGAGCGCTGGGCCAAGGGCACGGCCGTCCTGTTCGCGATCGGCGCGGTGTCGGGGACGGCCTTGTCCTTCGAACTGGGACTGCTCTGGCCAACATTCATGCGCCACGCCGGTCCAATGGTGGGCATGCCGTTCTCGCTCGAGGGCTTCGCGTTCTTCCTCGAGGCGATCTTCCTCGGAATCTATCTATACGGGTGGAATCGGGTCTCAGAACGCGTCCATATTCTCGCGGGCGCGATGGTCGCCGTATCGGGCATCGCGAGTGGTGCGCTGGTCATCGCGGCCAACGCCTGGATGAACACACCCCAAGATTCGATGTCGTGATCGCTTCGGCCGCGGAGGGCATCGCCGGTCAAAGGCTCAACATTCATCGCACCTCGGATTGGCCGGCTGGCCTTTCGTTTGCCGACGTCGAGGTCGTGTCGGTTCGAGCCCTCGAGGCGATGCTATCGCCTGCGTTCGCAACCCAGGCGTTCCACATGGTCATCGCGGCATTCGCCGCGGTGGGGCTGGGGGTGGCCGGCGTCCACGCCTTCATGCTGGGGCGCGATCCACAGAATCCATTCCACCGACGCGCCCTCCGCATCGCGCTCCCTCTAGGTTTTGCGGCATCCGTTGCGATGCCGTTGTCGGGCGACTTCGCCGCGAAACACGTCGCACGCCACCAGCCTGTGAAGCTCGCGGCCATGGAAGGTCACTGGCACACCGAGCGCGGCGCCGCACTCCTGCTCGGGGGCATCCCGAGTGAGGCCGAAGAAGAAACGTTCGGCGCAATCCGGATTCCGAAGCTTCTGAGCATCATGGCCTTTTCAGATCCAAACGCCGAAGTGGTCGGGTTGCGCGACATTCCGCGGGAAGATCGCCCCCCGGTTGCCGTCGTGCACATCGCGTTTCAGATCATGGTCGGCGTCGGCTTCCTCATGATCGGTGTCTCGGGTCTGGCCCTGTTCCTGCTCTTTCGCAACGAAGCGCTGTATAGCCGACCGCGCGTGCTGCGACTTCTGGCGTGGAGTGCGCCACTCGGCTTCATCGCCATCGAGGCTGGCTGGACAGTGACTGAAGTTGGCCGTCAGCCGTGGATCGTGCGATCCATGATGAGAACGGCCGAAGCCGTCACGCCCATGCCTCACCTCATCGTCCCGATGACCGCCTTCGCGTTTCTCTACACCGTACTCGCGGTCGTATGTTTCGCGATCATGCGACACCATGTGATCGCCAGTCCTTCGTCGGCTGAGCTTTCCGCGAGGCGCTGAGCGATGTTCGATGCGCACCTCGATCTCCCGGTCGTTTTCGGCTCGCTGATCGGCATTGCCCTCCTCGTCTATGCGCTGACCGGGGGGGCTGATTTTGGGGGCGGCGTCTTTGACCTGCTCGCGTCAGGCCCGCGCCGGGACCGCCAACGCGCGCTCATCGCGCACGCGATTGGGCCCATTTGGGAGGCCAATCACGTCTGGATGATCCTCGTCGTCGTTTTGCTGTTCGTCGCTTTCCCGGTCGGTTTCGCTGCGCTCATGACCGCGCTTCACATCCCCATCGTACTGATGCTCATAGGCATCACTCTTCGAGGTGCAGCGTTCGTGTTTCGAGCGTACGGGCCTGCCACACCGAACTGGCGTCGATGGGGCGCCGTGTTCGCCGCATCCTCGGTCGTCACGCCGATCCTGTTGGGCGTGATCCTCGGCGCCGTCACTTCCGGGCGTATGATCGTCGACGAGAACCGTCGCGTCGTGACCAACTTCTACAGCGAATGGTGTGCACTTTTTCCTTGGACGCTGGGCTTCATGATGCTCAGTCTCTTTGCTTATCTCGCCGCTGTCTATCTCACGCTCGAGAGCCAGCATGATTCCGAGCTTCGCGACGACTTCCGGCGACGCGCCATGTTCGCCAACGCCGGCTTTGGCATGACGGCCGCGCTCGCCGCGCTCGCCGCCAGAACCGGCGCCCCCCACTTGTTCACGACGCTCGCCGGAACACCGCGCGCCTGGCTCATGCAGGGCGTCACGGCGTTTGTCGCGCTCGCAGCCATGGCCGCGCTCTACCATCGTCGCTTTCGCCTCGCGCGCGCTCTCGCGATCGTCCAAACGACGTTGGTGTGGGCGGCCTGGATGGTCGCCCAGAACGGATGGATTCTGGTCGATGCCCTCTCACTCGAGGACGCCGCTTCGCCCCCATCATTCCTCAGGCCCGCGCTCGTCGTGCTCGCACTCGGGTCTTTGGTGCTCGTTCCCGCCTTCGTCTTTCTGTTCCGCGTCTTCAAAGTCAGGCCAACGATGCCTTGAATCACTCCCTCGAAATCATCGGACTCGACCCACCAGCATGCGCCGAGGCCCGGCCTCGTTGGGCGAGGAGTGCGGCCTGGTCCACGATGCAGTAGCGCGCGCGGCGCTTCACGAGCACGCCGGAGGTCTTGAACGACATCATCGCCTGATTGAGCAACTTTCGACTCACACCGAGGTCCCGCGCCAAAGCCTCCTGCGACAGCGGATGGGCAAGCACGATGCCGTCCGCCGTCATCTGACCGATCGTCGCCGCGTAGCGAAGAAGAAGGCGTGCGACGCGCGCCTCCAAAGCCTCGAACGGGAACGAACGCTCCGTGCCCGCGCGAAGGCGCGCATTCTGAGCCTGCTGCTTACAGAGGGCGATGGCGAAGCGGGACTGATGCTCAACCATCCATCGAAACGAAACGGAACTCAGACGAATGACCTCGGAGGCGGCAAGAACCTGCACTGCATCCAGCGGCTCACCCGTCAGCGCTTCATCGACGCTCAAGACGTTCGGCCCGGAGAGAAAGCCGAGCGTCGGTTCTCGCCCATCCACAGCCGGTGAGTAGAGGCGAACCGAGCCCGACAACAGAAATACGACCGCGTCGGCGACCTCTCCCCCCCGAGTGATGGAGCGCCGCGTCCGATAGAAAACCCAGCGGCCCTGTCGCGCCAGCAGCTCGCGACCGTCGTCGTCGAGCGCGGCGAGCAACGGATGGACTTCGATCGCCCGAGAAAGCTGCGCCTTGGTTAGACCCTGACCTACGGCATTGTCTACGTTCGTCATCCCACCCCCAGCGCGTATGTCGCGCAATGTGTGACGCATCTTCGGCGGACCTTGGCGACGAATCCGGGCCCAAGTGGACATTTGTCCCAGTAAAAGAGCCCGCCAACTCGGCCGACACAAACATCACAGGGATGCATTCTTACTCTTCAGATCCGAACGTCATGGCCGAATCTATCTCGAGCCATGACAAGATCTAGACCGAGCGGCGCGCGTGAACGTGGGTGCGGTCGTGGGCGAGCGCTTGGCCGCGCAATGGTCGCCCTCTCGACGCTCGGCGTGGCCGGAGGGGCGAGCCTTCCGACCCAAGCCGGGCCATCGCCGCCCAAGAGCGTCGATCCGGTGCCCGTTGGTCTCGCGATATCCTTCGAGCTGGCATCCGCCCGCTACGACCGCGGCCTCAACGCCTTCCAAGTGCAGCATGCGAGCGAGCAGTAACCTCGTTCTCGCGCCAAGCGTGACCTACCGGTTCGAGGCGTCAGACGTTTGGCTGTCGGTGTCCGGAGCCTTTCAGCTCACGGGTGAAAACCGCCGCGAAACGATGGCCTCGGCCGCGAGCGCGGAACACGGCCTCGCGCTCGGCGTCGACTGGTCTTTTCTCCCCGCGTGGGCACCCGTCAGCACCGCGGTGGCGCTCCTCGTCTTTCCGTTTGCAGACACGGGCGTGACCGGGGCAACGGTTGCTTGGGTCCTCGAACCAACCGCAGTGTTTGGTCTGCGACCGGTCGCCGCCGGCCTCCCGCTCGACGTCGACGTCGACCTCGAGCTGACCTACTCCATCCCGGGGCATGCACCGGAGGAGACCTTTCTCTACGCGCGTCCGACAATCTCGCACGCGATCGCGCTCTCGCCGTCGGCGGAACTGACGATGGCCGGGGGCATGGGGTACAAGCTCTATCATCGCGATCACACGAAGCGCGAACAGCACTGGGACACCACCGTCGACATCGATCTGAATCTGCGCATCACGAACGAGCTGAGCCTTCGGCCCGGCGTCCATGCCGGATGGAGCGACCAGGCCGGAAGCGCTTTCTCGGACGCGCTCTTCGCGTGGGGTACGATATCGATCGACATTGAGCTTTGAGCGGCCGCGCCACGAGCTTGAGCTCGTCGTCCGACAGGTGGCACCTATTCTGCTACTCACAAGCAACGATAAAAACGGCCGAATGCGTCGGTCAGGAACGGCCTCATCGCGGAATCGGGGGCAGACTCACTCGTGACACAGAACCTAAAGATATCTCACCGCCTGGCCCTCGGTGGCTCGGTCTTCCTCATTCTTCTGGCGCTCATGGGCGTGATCTCGCTCTATTCGGGATCCGGCTTGAGGGCCAAGCTCGATCAGATAGGACACGACAACCTGCCGCACTCGCTTGCGGCCGGAGAAATCGTCAAGGGCACCTACGCGGCGTCGGTCGCCTTGCGGGACATGGTGCTCGCGAGTGCAGCCGAACAGCGAAGCCGTCGCAGCCAAGCGGTCGATGAGGCGCTCGAGGCAACCCGTGCCCGCATCAAACATCTCCGGGAGGCGGCTCACAGCCAAGAAGACGATGCGGCGGTGGGAGCCATCGAGACGGCTCAGGCCCGATACGTGCCCGCCGTCAGCCGCGTGCGCGAGCTTGTGAGCGCAGGTCACGAAGCCGAAGCACGCCAAGTGCTCATCGATGCAGTCGTCCCCGCGCAAACCGCACTCATCGAGGCCGCAGACAAGATCGTCGCCCACGAAGGGCAAGAAGCCTCCGAAGCGACAGAAGAGGCCTCGTCGATGCAGTCGACCGCAAGAAACGTCACGCTCGCGATTCTGCTCGGCGCCCTCGCGGCGGGGATCATAATCATCGTCGTGAGCATCCGGAGCGTGTCGCTACCCCTCGGCGAGTGCGTGGAGGCCGCCCAACGCATCGCCGACGGTGACTTCAGCGTTCAGCTCGCCACGGATCGTCGCGACGAAATCGGTGAGCTATTCGAAGCCATGGCGACGATGTCGAGCCGGGTTCAATCGATGCTCACCGACGTCACTGCGCTCACGCGCTCAGCCCAGGCGGGTTCTCTGGCGGAGCGTGCCGACGCAAGCCAGTACCGCGGCGAGTTCGCATCCCTGGTCCACGGAATCAACCAAACCCTCGACGCGGTGGTGGGACCAATGCGAGAGACCGCCGAGTACATCGCGCGCATCGGCGCCGGCGATATCCCACCGAAGATCTCGACGCGCTACCGGGGCGAGTTCGACCGATTGAAGGAAAGCGTAAACAGTCTCATCGACCACATCAAAGGCGTCGTCGAGGAAATGAATCGGATGTCCACCCACCACGACGGCGGTGCGATCGACGCCGAGATCCCCATTCATCGCTTTCAGGGCGCCTACCGAGACATGGCCGCCGGCGTCAACAAGATGGTCGGCGGTCACGTAGCGCTCATGACGACGACCATGACGTGCGTGGCCGAGTTTGGGCGCGGGAACTTCAGCGCGCCTTTGGAGAAGTTCCCGGGCAAGAAGGCCTTCATCAACGAAACGATCGAGCAGGTCCGACTCAACTTGAGATCGGTGATCGACGACACGCAGGGTCTCGTCTCCTCCGCGATGGCCGGGAGTCTCGCGAGCCGAGCCAATGCCGATCGCCATCTCGGGGACTTCCGAAAGATCGTTCAGGGCATCAACAACACGCTCGATGCGATCACCCGACCGATCGCAGAAGCCGCCTCGGTGCTCGATACGCTCGCCGCCGCCGACCTTACGGCCCGCGTGCACGGTGACTACCGAGGCGACCACGCGAAGATCAAAGACGCCCTCAATGGCATGGCCGAGGCCTTGAGCCAGGCGTTGGGCGAGGTTGCCGCCGTGACCTCCTTGGTCGCGTCGGCCGCACGCGAAATCGCCTCGGCCTCGCAATCGGTCGCGTCCGGCGCATCGGAACAAGCAGCGGCGCTCGAACAGACATCGGCGTCGCTCGAAGAGATATCCTCGATGACGAACCAGAATGCATCGAGCACGCTCGAGGCGAGAGACCTCGCCACGAATGCAAAGCTCGCCGCCGACACCGGCATGGTGGCGGTCCAGCAGATGCTTGGCTCCATGGGCAAGATCCGGAGCGCGGCCGAGGGCACCGCCGCCATCATCCGCGACATCAACGAGATCGCTTTCCAGACCAACCTGCTGGCCCTCAACGCGGCGGTCGAAGCTGCGCGGGCCGGGGATGCCGGCCGCGGATTTGCGGTCGTCGCGGAGGAGGTACGAAACCTCGCGCTCCGCTCGACCGAAGCCGCCAAACGTACCGAGGAGCTCATCAGTCAGTCCGTCGAACTGGCCACGGAAGGGGAGCTTGTCTCGTCCGAAGTCAGCCGGGAGCTGTCCGAGATCCTCACGACCGTCACGCAGGTGAGCGAGATCGTGGCCAGCATCGCCAACGCGAGCCAGGAACAAGCGCGCGGCCTCGAGCAAGTCACGCAGGCGGTCGCCGACATGGACCGAGTGATCCAGCAAGCGGCAGGCAATTCGGAAGAGATGTCCAGCACCGCCCAGGAGCTCTCCTCACACGCCCAGACCCTCGCCCTATTGGTTGACAGTTTCGTGATCGACGGACGAGAAAACCACGCCTCTTCGGCCAGGGGTTCATCGGCGTCGCCGACACGCACGGCGGGGACCCAGCGCACTCGCCCAGCGCTCAAGGCACCGGCAAGCTTCTTGCCGATGGGATGACGTCAAAGGCCGCGGGGCGTCTCAAAGGCCGCGGAGCGTCGGTTCGAAGTTCACTCGCTGCGCGCTTCGCGCTACGAAGACCCATGACAATCCTGCGGTGCCGAGCATGACGGCACCTTCACCTCGCCCCGATCATCCCGGCCAACATGATCAACGCGATCCACGCGATCCACGCGATCAACGCGATCAACACGATCACCCCGACCAAAACGATCACCCCGAGCAACACGATCGTCCCGCGCCTCCCGCCGATCAACGCCCCACCGAGGGCGGCGCGGGTCGCTCCTTGCGGGACATCGCCCGAATCATCACAAGCCGCCGGATGCTCGTCGCGATGCTCATGGGGTTCGCGTCGGGCATGCCCCTCCTTCTGACCGGCTCGGTCTTGCAGGCGTGGATGACCGAAACCCAAGTCGACCTCGGGACCATTGGTCTCTTCGGCCTCGCCGGCCTCCCGTACACGCTCAAGTTCCTGTGGGCCCCAATACTCGACCGCTACACGCTCTCACGTGCGCTGGGGCGGCGACGCGGCTGGCTCCTGTGCATCCAGCTCGCCTTGACGATCGCCATCGTCGGATTGGGTCTCACCGATCCCCGGCAGGCCCTCCTCGGGGTGGCCATCGCCGCGCTCCTCGTCACGTTCTTCTCGGCCTCCCAGGACATCGTTATCGATGCTTACCGACGCGAGTCGCTCGCCGACGACGAGCAGGGCCTCGGCGCGTCGTTCTACGTCAACGGTTATCGTCTAGGCATGCTTCTCGCCTCGGGCGGTGGACTCATCCTCGCCGATTTCATCTCGTTTGGGCGCGTCTACTTGTTGATGGCCGCCTGTATGCTGGCCGGCATCCTCACCACCCTCTTCGCGCGCGAGCCCGAAGTCGCCGCCGGGACGCCCAAGACGCTCCAAGAGGCCGTCGTTCAGCCCTTCGTCGAGTACTTCAGACGCCAGGATTCGGTTCGAATCCTCCTCTTCATCCTTCTCTACAAAATCGGTGACACCATGGCCACCCACATCACGACGCCCTTCTATCTGGGCCTCGGATTCAGCAAGACCGAGATCGGTACCGTCGTGAAGCTGTTCGGATTCTCGGCGACCGTCGCGGGGGGACTGATTGGGGGTCTCTTGATCCTCCGCTGGGGCATCTATCGGGCGCTATGGCGCTTTGGGCTGTTACAAATGGTCACCATTCTCGGCTTCGTCGGGCTCGCGCAGGTCGGGCACAGCATACCCGTCCTGGGCCTCGTGATCAGCGGCGAGAACCTCGCGGGCGGCATGGGCACAAGTGCATACATCGCGTTCATGGCGAGCCTCACGAACAAGAAGTTCACCGCAACGCAATACGCATTGCTGTCGAGCCTGATGGGCGTCCCGCGTGTCATCGTGGCCGCACCCACCGGCTACTTAGCCGACCAACTCGGCTGGTCGACATTCTTCGCGCTTTGCACGCTCAGCGCCCTGCCCGGCCTCTTCATCCTCACGCGATTTCGCTCATGGATGGCGACGGAAGCCGTGGTGGCGGACGGGGGACCTCGAAAACCTCGCTGAACGAATAGGCAAACGGCGCATGGCTCAGCGTATGGGAACAACCACGCGCGAACGAGCATCACGAGGAGGGGCTACGCAGCCCCCCGCGCGCGACAGCGATCACAGGCGACCGAGCAATGCGTTGTTCTTGCTGCCTGCCACACCCGCCATCTTGATCGACTGACCCGTGGCTCGAACATAGCCTTCCGAATCAGCGTGACTGAAGGTGCCGATCGCCTCCATCGACGCATTGTCGCTGTTGTAGAGGCTCGCCGGAATGTCGCGCGCACCCTCGAAGGCGACGTGTCCTTTGTAGAGCTTCACGGTCACCTCGCCCGTCACACCGTCAGAAAGGTCATCGATGGCCGCCATCGCCGCCGAAGATGTCTTGTCGAACCAGATCCCGCGATAGATGTGGTCCGCCAGGAGGTGGCTGAGGTGCGTAAACAAGCGCTGAGAACGTTCATCGAGGGTAATTTGGGTCATGAACTCGTGCGCAGTCCCGAGCAGCTCCATGCCTGGCGCCTCGTACACACCACGCGACTTGATGCCAATGACCCGGTCCTCTACGAGATGGACGTTGAGGCCAACGCCGTGACGACCGGCGATATCGTTGGCGCGAAGCATGATCGCGAGATGATCTCCGGCTTCCCCATTGATGGCCACGACATAGCCCTTTTCGAATCGCAGCGTCACGGTTTCAGCCGTGTTCGGTGCCTCTTCCACCGGCACCCCCATGGTCGGGCGAACTGCGCTCGCCGGCGTCGAGAGACTCTCGAGGACGCCCGCCTCGTGCGTGAGGCCGAGAAGATTCGCGTCGGTTGAGTAGATCACATCCGCGCTCGCTTTGAGCGGAAGCTTCTTCGCCGTGCAGTACTCGATCATCTGCTTGCGACCACCAAACTGGGCGAGGAACTGCGTATCGCGCCAGGGTGCGTAAACGTCGAACTCCGGCTGGAGAAGATTCGTGATGTGCTGAAAGCGGATCTGGTCGTTCCCGCGGCCCGTGCAGCCATGCGAAACGATCGTGACCCCCAGCGAGCTCATCGTCTCCAACATGCCCTTGAGAAGGACATGTCGTGCAACACCGGTCGTGTTCCAGTACCGCCCGGTATGAAACGCGCGCGACTTGATCACTTCGGCGCCGGCATTCGCGAGGCTCTTCTTCAGGTCGACGATGTGAACATTGCGCGCCCCGGCGGCCAGCATGCGCTCACGAACGGCGTCCAAGCTCACTTCGTCGGGTTGACCAAAATCGGCGGTGACACACTCAACGTTGACGTCGTGTTCGCGAAGCCAGCTTACGATGGTCATGCTGTCCAAGCCGCCTGAGCCCGCGAAACAGATCGTCTTCCCACGGAGCATCCCGATATCCATAGAACCTCTCCTGCCTTCGGGCGCGCTGTCGGCGGGCGCCCAACGCCATCCAAAAAGATTGTAGAGAATGGTGCCTCTCGTCTCTTATCCCGGCGACTCGACAATGCAACGTCATTTGCATCAGGGAGAAGCCGGGATCCAGACCGCCGTCCCAGGCAGCGGTGTACCGCAGTCGGGCGGCCCCTGACAGCCTGCCCGCAGCGGCAGAGAGACACCAGACCAAAGACCAGTCGAGGAGAGCGACACGAGCGGCTCCTTCCTCTACTCGGCTTCGTAGGCTCCGAGATCGGGTAGCCCAACCTCGTGCGGCCGACCATCCAGATCGAGTCCGGCCTCAGGAACCAAGACCCCTTGATCGATGGCCGTGCTCGCCGAGGCATCGAGTCTGAAGTCGCTCGGAGGGTCGCGAAACAGGCCGAAGGACGCACTCTCGAGATTGTGGTCTACGGTCCCGCTCGCGCCATCGCGACGCGTAATGCGAATCGTGATGTTGTTTCGAATCGAGACTTGCGTATTCGAGAAACGATAGTCGATCGAGGAAAAGGTCGCGGCACCAGGTAGCGTATTGTGATACACGCGCGCGCCACGCGCCTGGTCCAGCTCGATTCCGGTGTCGAAGTACGGCGCCCCAGCGCTTGTGGCGTAGATCAGGTTGTTTCGGATGATTCCGTCATAGTGACCAACGTACGCCACGCCCGGATAGGGGTCATCGTCATACGTCCGCCCAACACCGCTCTCGACGAGCCCAAACCCGACGCCGCGCGCGCAGTCGACGATCTTGTTGCGTTCGACCAACGTATCGCGTGCGCCACTCCAAAAATGTACAGCGTGCTCGGCGAGCGAGCCATTTTCGCAACGAATGCCTTCAAATGCGTTGAGTCGCACCTGCCATCCTCGGGCCCCGTGCGCATCGATTCCGCCCGTGTAGCATCCGCCGCCGTACTGCGTCTCAACGTGCTGACGGCCCTCCGACGTCATGCGAAGCAGCGAGCATTCGAGGCGACCCTGATCGACATAGTGCATTTGGCCATCGCTGTTAACTTTGATGAACTGTTCACCCGAGTCGTAAAGAGCAAGATTGTACAGGCGAAGATCTTCGATGGTGCCGCTTTCACGACCCGTGGCGTGGATGAGATGGTCAACTGCTCTTCGCACCGTCAGATCGGCGATCGCAACATGGCTTGCCTGGACGAAGAAGATCTCGTTGGTCTGATATTCCCCATCGATGATCACGTCGTCACGGCGCCCTGTCGACGACCGCACCGTGATACCATCCGATGCGATATTGATTCGCCGACTCGACTCATCGCCGGTCATCGTGTAAACGCCCGGCTCCAGGAGAATCGTCGTTCCTGGGCTCGCCTCGCGCACGATCGAGGGTAGGTCGGCACTTTGGATCGCGCTCACCGTGATGATGGGTTCGGTTGGCTCAGGAAGCGACGGACAAGCCAGCGCCACCGCACCGTCGGATGCATCCGCAGCACTGCTGGCGTCCGCAGCACGGCCCGCATCAGCCGTGCTGCTCGCATCAGACGCACCGCCGTCATCGCGCCCGGGTGCTTGCTGCCCGGTCGAGCCACACGCCAAACCGAAGCCGAGCCAGATCACACGAAGAAGCATTCTCGCCGCGCGGCATTCATTCATATCTTTGCATGATACCTCGACGCGTCCGCCTCGACACGAAGGTTGCGGCACGACCGCACAGTTCCCGAGATTGGCTCAACCCGCGGAATAATAACGAAAGGGGCTCGCGGAGCCACTCGCCCCCAGAACGATCGGTCCGACACGCGATGAGGAGGATTTCGCCCCGCGGGTTGAACAAACGATCGCGAACGCCCCCGGCGGGTTGCGTGTCCAGGTCGGCGGGCGTGTTCGGGCAGCGCACCCATGGGGAAGAAATATCAGAATGATCAGAATGATCAGAAACATCAGAAGGATGCGCCGCCATCTCGGCGTGCTTCTCGTTCCTTCATGATGCGAACGATCTCCGCGGCGGTTTCCTCGACCGCCCGCCCCGAGGTATCCACGACCGGCCAGGTGGGATGTCGAGCGTAGAATTCACGGCACCACCTGAGCTCGCGCGCGATGTTTTCGCGCGCTGCATACTCGGCGTCCGGCGGAAGTCCGAGCGCACGCAAGCGCTGATGCCGAACACGCACAAGCGTGTTCAGGTCGATGATGAGCGCGTAGACCTTCTCTTGGTCGACCTCGAACAACTCGCGCGGCGCGGGGATCTCGGGCACGAGCGGAATGTTCGCAACTCGGTATCCTTTGTGGGCGAGATACATAGACAGTGGGGTCTTCGACGTGCGGGAGAGTCCGATCAGGATCATGTCGGCCCGGTGAAGATTCTGCGGCGACTGTCCATCATCGTTCTTCACCGCAAACTCGACGGCCTCGATCCTGCGGAAATACTCAGCATCGAGCTGGTGCTGAATCCCGGGCGCGAAAACCGGTTCGGCGGACCAATGGGAGGCCAGCCTCATGACGAGCCCGCCGATCAAATCGGCGACCTCGGCCTTGAGCTCAAGCGCGCAGGACTGGATGTACTCGCGATGCTCAGGGTCGATCACCGTATAGACGACGAACGCGCCCTCCTTGACGGCCCGCTCCATGATCTCGCGGATCTCGAACTTCGAACGAACGCGCGTGAAGTGCTCGGTCTCGACTTCGATGCTCCGGAACTGAGTCAGCGCCGCCGTCGCGACCTTCTCAGCCGTCTCACCGGTGCCATCGGCCAGGATAAAGATTCGCCGGGGACTCTCACTGCTCGCCATGCGTAACCCCAAGAACCCCTGTAGCAAACGAAGGCGTGAGTCAAACAACCTCTCGACGCCTGCCCCCGTGCTTGAGTCACGCGGGCGTCTCACATAGAGTGCCGGGCGCATGAAGTTCAAGACCCCCCTGCGAGACACTTCGCGGCGCCGCCGACTCGTTCGGCTCGCGGCCCTCGCTCCGTTCGGCCTCTTCGCCACGCTGTGGACGATCCCAGCCGAGGCCAGCTCAGGACTCTATCTGCAGCTCGGGCTTGGCTATGGGCAATTCAGCGGCTCTGAACTCGTCGTCTTTCAGACCCCAGAGGCTGGTGACCTCCCGGACATCGACCCCGATCGATGCTGTGCGGGTCCAGGCGTCGCCGCCCAAGGTCGAGTAGGATTCTCGATCCTCGGCTTCGGGGGCCCGGAGTTCATGTTCTTGGGCCACGGTTTTGACAGTTTTCGAGGGGGCGCCGGGTTCGTCGGCGGGGGCCTACGTGCGTTTCCGCTCAAGTTCATCAGCCTCCTCGGTCTCGATACCTCAGGGTTCCCGCTGGACATTGGGCTGGGCGCAGCGCTCGGCTACAGCGTCGTGGGGAAGGACTTCGCCTACACGGGAAGCTACTGGGACTTCGACATTCACGTCGAGTACTGGTTCGGGTCGGTCATCTCCGCAGGCATCAAGCTCGACATCGTGGCGCCGAACTTCAGCGATTTCGTGTACACGGACTATAAGAAGGCACTAGGCCGATGCCTCGACACCGGCGCGAACCAAGATCTCGACAACTATGGCACGCCCGTCACGAAAGGTGCTGCCCAATGCGCAGGCCGCGGACCAAGCACGACGTTCGTGAGCCCCCAGCTCGTCATCACCTTTCACTTCAACTTCCTCGACGTCTGAGGCGACGAACGTCGGCGCGAGATCTGTACGAGCATTCCTGCATCAGCAGCGGCGCGCCGTGATGAGACCCCGTCTTGGGTGGTCGTGGTCGCGGGCGCGTTCGTCGATGTGGTCGATGTCGACGGCGTTGTCGTCGTCGTTGAATGGCCCAACATCGCCCGTTGCTCAAAGCCGTAGCCACATCCTTTGAGAACCATCCCCGGTCCCTCAAGAGGGACCTCCGGATAGGTCCGACAAATACGAGGCCGTATCCGATACTCCCCACATCGGCCGTCAGGCTGGAGCGCATGGCAGCCGAGCACCCGAGCCATAAGCCCGTCTTCGACTTCCCAAGTGTATCCCTTGTCGTAGAAGCTGTAGAACCGCGTCAGCTTCCAGAGCACGATCCGCGCGGCCCATGGATGCCGATCGAAGAAGGGCACCCACTCGAGAAGAATGTGATTGCAGCACACGCCGCGCTTCTTGCAGCCGCCGGTGACGACGTATTCCGTCTGCAACAGCGTGCGGCCCAACCGATGTCCGATCGAATAGAGCACGACGAACAGGGCGACGAACTCCCGGCCGGCGCGATGAAACGCACGGCGGACGAGACACCGCTTCGGCGCGTCTGGCTGCGCGCCGAGCATCGCTCGCGCCTTGACGTTCGTCCCGTCGATCTCAGCGACCACGGTGCTGCTCCAGAAGCTCGAGCAGCGGGTCTGTGGAGTCAGCGCCCCCCGCCCCGGTGCCCTCGGAGCGCGTCCCGCCCCCAATCTCGGGGCTGGGAGATACGTCAGGGCTGGGAGGTACGCCCGGACCGCCCCCTAAGACGTCTGGCGAGCCCGACGGAAGGCCATGGAGACCGGGGACGCGCACAGTGTTACGCCCCGCATAGGACGCGCGGAACATGTCGCCTTCAAGGCCGCCCCGTATCACGGTCACGGCTTGGCGAACCGAAAAGAGCACCTCCTTCCCAGCGGCACGAATCCGAACATCGCTGCGCATCGTGGACGGTTTCTCAACCTGAAAAACGGAAGTGATCTCCGCGGGCGCCGAGTGGAGGGGCGACATCCGCACGACAGCGCCATCCACCTCGTAAGCGCCCACGAGAATCTGTCCGGCAAGCGCACCGCACGTCGGCAAGAAACGAAAGACACGATTCGGTGAGAACTCCCAAACACCATACGCGAACCGGCACGTCTCGATCGTCGCCAACACCGGAATGCCAGCGCCCCCTCCCGCCTTCGTCGCAACCTCCGGCAGCCCTTCGGCGACGATCGTGAGACCTTGCGTCTGCATTTCGAGCAAGGCGGGTAGATCCGAGACCGCTTCGCGGCTCGAAGACAATCGAAGCGGGCGCTTCGAGGAACCCTCCGCTTGATCCGCTCCGTCGCCTCGTTCCGCGACCTCCACCACACCCGCCGTTCCGGCGGCAGACGCTGCGCCTTTGGTGTTCGTCCCATTCGGCGAGCTCATCGGTTCCCCGACGACCACCACGGAGGAGGGATCTTCGAAAACCACGTTGATCAGCAACCAAGCGGTCATGCCGAGGCCAAGAAACACAGCGATCGCGACATGAAGCGCGCGCCGTTCCGCGCGATGATCTCGCTCGCGACGACGCGCGCGCTGCGTGCGCTGCTTGGCATCAGAAAAGCCCGCGAGGTCCGTCGCGGATGCTTCCCTCGGGCCATCATGAATGCGGTGGGTCGAGGGCGGACCACCCCGTCTTGATAGGCGCCGCACGCGAACCCGCGCCGTGTGCTCCTCGGGCGGAACAGCTTCCCCGGAAACAATGACGCCAACCTCGGCAAGGCCATCCGCAGGCCGATGGGCGGCCGCACGGGCATCGCCGTCGGGATCAGCACCGGCATCGCCTCCGGCCTCAGCACCGGCATCAGCATGAGCTCCGGCACGAGCACCGGCAGCAGCTCCGACCTTGGTGTCCGCATCCTCGTCGCGCCGCTCATCATTCGGTGGAGACACAGCGCTCATCCTCCCGTCGCCCGCGAGCGCCGTCCAAGGCGCATAAACAAGGCCACCCCGATCAGGAGCAACGGAATCGAAAGCCACTGAGAGGTCGACAGGGGTCCCAGCGCGCCTCGTTCGTGATCGCCACGAAAGAACTCAGTCGTGGCCCGCAAAATCGGGTAGCTGACGAGCAGCGTCGCAATGCTCTCCCCATCGAATCGACGATGCGGAAAACGGAAAAACAAGAACACGCCCAAGAGCCCCGCAATCGCGGCGTCGTAGAGCTGTGTGGGATGAACCATTTGACCGTGCATGAAGACACCGATCGGCAGATCGGTCGGCTTTCCGTGACAACATCCCGCCATGAAACAGCCGATACGTCCGATCGCCGCACCCGCCATCATCGCGGGACACGTAACATCGGCATACCGCCAACGATTGAGGTGAGGGCGACGCCAGAAGTAGAAGACGGCGACGCCAAGGGCTCCGATCATGCCGCCATACCAAACGTAGCCGCCTTCGCCCAATCGCGCCCAGTGGAAAGGGTCGTCCCGCAGGAGCGCGATCACCCCGTCGATCGGCTTCCCGTCGGAGCCGATGTGACCACTGGCTTCGAACAGAACATGCCCGATCTTCGCGCCAATCACCGACGACACGAGCATCACCACGAACAGATCCCAGACTTGCGCCCGAAACAAACCCACTTCGCCGCGAGCCGCGCTCCAAGGGTCCGAAGGCCCCGGGCCTCTCGGCGTCAGATGAAACATGATCGCGACCGCCAACAGGTAGCCGAGCACCATCATGACCGAGTAACTCGGCAACTTGTAACCCCAAACTTCGAAGAGAACCGGATGCATTTGCGACCCCCCGAGCCTGCCGCGTTGGACGCGCCTTGTCATGTCCCGTCCACCACGACCCCATCGAACCCGGCCACGCGCCGCCCCGGGTCAAGCGCCGCCCCAAGTGAAGCGCCGCGCCGGCCGCGATCGAGCCCTGGCCGCAATGAGGCCATGGATAAGATGCGTCCTTGACTACGGATCCGGCCCGGTCGAGGGCATCACGCGCCCCTCCATCAAGGACCAGAACCCCGCGCGGTTCAGCTCGGCGGCATAAGGCTCCACGATGTTGCCGACCGAGGTTCCTCGAACAGCGGCGTTGACGATCGAGATGATCGACCCGCCCAGAAAGGGAATCGTCGCGAGCCGAATGGGCGTCATCAAGAGATGCAGAAGGGAGGTGCCCACGCCGTCGAGCGGGTTCGGAATCGAGAGCCACAGCCGCTCGAAATCGAAAGAAAAGCTGAGCAGGTTCTGAGAAATCCACAAGTGTGCCCGAACCGGACGCACGCCAAGAATCTCCGCGCTGCCAAGCGCACTCAGCGCTTTCTGAACGCCACCATTCGTACCCTTGGGGTCTACGACACCAAGGAGTCGTTGGACGAACTCAGTGCTCAGGTTCTCGAGATCCATCCGTCCGCTCACAGAGCGATCGTTCAACCCAAACATGAAGTCGAGCGTGCCCGAGGCCGAATACTTGGCCTTCTGCGACGGGTCCTTGACGGGCACCTCTCCGCGCGCCAGCGCGTACGGGATATCGAAATTGACATGGGTCATCGTGGCCCGAAGGCGCAAACGGACGTCGCGTTCTGCGGTCACCTGGAGCGCGAGATCGGCCATCACGTCTCCCTCGAAGACCTTGGTGGCAAATCGATCGATCTTCAGCACCCCCGATCGCCACGAGCTCTCGAGCACGACGTCCTCGAGCACATTACGTCCGAGCGCTATGGTCCGCGCCATCAGCCGCGGCCCGGTCTTTGCGTAGTAGGGACGCAGGGATTCGTAGTCGGCTGTCTTCGGTGCATCCACCAAGATGTTCGACGCGTCGAGACTGGCCCGGGCAGAAGTCATCATCGTAACCTTCAGCTGCTCAAGCCGGGCCTCGAGATCGTCTCCGAGGAGTCCTTTTGCGACGGCCACCCCTTCCTCCGAGGTCGGCGGTGGAAGAATCAGGCGCTGCGAGAGCGGGAGTCGCCCCGAGAGGCCGACTACCTTGAAGTCACCCTCCGAAAAGGTGGCGTCGTCGACCTCGACCACGCCTTCGACGTCGATCCCGCGCACCCCCTGCGTGTGCACCGACAGTCTGAGGCCTGCCCGTCCCGCCACCGAGGCCAGCGTTCGCTTGAGCTCATTCGTGTCGACCTCGCCGGCGAGCACGTTCGCGTTGAGCGCTCGGTTCAGGCGATCAAAGTCGATCATGACATGGGTCGACAGGTCGGGACGAAAAACACCAAAACGTTGCCGCGCCAAACGCCCTTGAGCACCGACGTCGACGCCAAGACCAGGCGCCAAGATCGCCAGCTCATGCAGCGCCAGATCGCCGTAGAGGGGGTATTCGAGGAAAAAAGAAAGACGTCCCGCACCCACCCCGCTCCGCACCTCAACCGGGCGGGCCCCAGCGCCGGATGAGATCAAGTCTCTGAGGCCCAAATTGGCACGGGCGAGCCAGACGCGGTCCTTGAGCACCAGCTCGGCTTTGAGCTCGCCATCGCTCAGACTTCGCCGCACGCCGTTCGACCCCATGTGCATACGTCTCAGCGTGAAGTTCGACCGAACGGAAGCACGGCGTCGACCGAGCCGTACACCGAGATCACCATCGAGCCCGTCCAAGTCCAAGCCAAGCGCTCGACGCTCCGCGCCTACGCCGCGAACCTCTGCGTCGACGACGAGGTCCAGCGGGAAATCGTCGAGATTCAGACTTTCGATGACGCGTAGATCCGCCGGACGCCCCTTCACATGAGCCGAAACCGAAACAGCACCTCGCGCCCGAAAGTCCGAGAACTCTGGTCCTAGGCTCGTTCGAAAAGCGTCGACCACCTCACCGATGCGAGGCAGGGCGAGCTGAAGCTTGAAGTCGACCGTGCGACGCGAATCGAAGATCTTCTCCGCCGCACCTACGACGGTCCCCCGCATCCGCTCACCAAGCGCGATCGCGAGGTTCGCGATCTCGAGCCGCGCCTCAGGCACAAAGCCGCGGGCGCGAAGGCTCACGGCAAGCGGCGTTTCAACCGAACCATTCGACCGCGCATATTCGATGCTTTCCGCGCCGAGTGACAGGTCGGCGTCGAGGCGCGACGGCGCGATCGGCTGCATGGCGCCCGCGACCACACGCGGGCGAAGATCGGACGCCCTCATCTTGAGCCGAAGACGTCCCTTGGAAACAGCAGCCCCGACGGCGTTGAAAAGCGCGCCGCCCAAATCCAGGCCAACGTTCAACTCAGCGAAAGCTGGAGACACACCGGAGAGCGTCGCGTCCGTCGACCATCGGCGCGGATCGGTGAAGCGTCCCTCCACTCGCAGCTGAACGCGATCGAGCTCGGCCTGGCGTTCGATCACCGCACGCGCGGCCGAAACACGGACCACGCTTCGGATCGGTGCCCGCGCAGGCTCAAGCAACCGATCGACGAGCGCACCCACGAGAACCCGCGGGCGAGAAAGTACGAGACCATTCTCGGCCCGCCGAATCGTCTTCGCCTCCGCCGCCAGCGTCGCAGTCATGACGGCGGTCTCGGGCCGATCCACATCGAACGGATCGTCGCCATCGAGGCGGGCCGAGACCAATGCACCACGAACCGAAGTGCCACTCAGGCGAACATCGTCCGCCAACACCTCAACCAGGGCGCTCAAGCGCCCGGTCTTCGGATACGCGAGTCGATCGATCGCCGCGTCGACCCGAAGCTGCGCGCCGCGGACACGAACGCGGTCGCGCCGGCCAGGGAGACGGAGACTCTCCACATCAACGGCGCCCGACAAACGATATCGCCGTTCCCTGCCCTCGCTGGCGGCCCTGCCCTCGCCGACGGCCCTGCCCTCGCCGGCGGACCTGCCCTCGCCGGCGGACCTGCCCTCGCCGGCGGACCTGCCCTCGTCGTCGGCGCTTTTTTCCCCTCGGTCCCGGCCCGACGAGGCCAGCGACACCGAGCCATTCCCGCCCTTGATCTGAACGCCACTCGGCCCCAGCCCCGTGCGCACGTGCACACCCTCGAGGCTCACCGAGGCGTGTACGTCGTCGAGACGCTGGGCCACGAGATCCAAGAGCGCCCCTCGGACAGCGAGCGTGCCCACGACGTTCCCGCCCACCGACAGCCCCGGAACGATCACCGCGAGGTAGCGGTCCACGACATCGAGCGGCACGCGCAGGACCGGGACATCGAGCTTTACCGCAGGATGCTCTTTGCGTGCGGCGGCACCAAACTGGCGCAGCAACGCGGGTCCGACGACGTCGATGAGCGCCGCGTGGACGCCTTCGACCTCGAATCGTCCGTCGAGGACATCGACATCATCGAGCCCGACATGCACGTTCGCATCACCTCGATCGCGGTCCGCCAAGAGGTTCGCGGCGGCTTTCGCGCGCAAACGAAGGGGCAAGAGCTGCGTGGTGCCGGTCGCACCATGGAGCGCAAGGTCGCTTTCACATCGAAGCTCCGCCATCGAGAGGTCGAAACCGGAGGACGTCGCACCGCTCGCCTTCACCTCCACCGACAGCGCAGCACGCGCCATCAAGCGGCTGATATCGTCGATCCCGCCGCTCGCCGACGCGGCGGGGCCCGGGGCCTGGGACGAGCCGTGCGCGACCGACCCGCCGCCCCTTGGCAGCGACGGCGACGGCGACGGCGACGGCAACGGCGACGGCAACGGCAACGCACGACGAAACGAGAGATTCTGCGCGTCGGTGGCGGGCGAACAGGCAGCCCGAACCTCGAAGTGAAACTGATCGGGGTCGATGAAGCTGTTCACAATGTCGAGACTGCAGTCCGACATCGAGAGGCTTGCGTCTTCAGTCAGAGACTCGAACGACAGCGGTCCGACCCGCAACGCGGAAAGGCGAATAGGAAAAGGGATCTTCGGGCCCGATTCGGACGCGGATTCGGCCGCGGCTTCAGCCTCATCCTCGGAGCGCAAGCGCGACCCCACCACATCGAACGCGCTCTGGTCACCTCGCTTCTCGAAGACGATCGACGGTCGGTCGAGCGCAATGTTGTGAACCGTGACCTCGAGCGGGAAGAACGACAAAGCATACGCAATCTCGACCCGCGGGAGCCGTACGAGATCGCGGGTGAAACCTTCGGGCGGACCAACCCGCACGTCTTCGAGCACGACGCCCGACCAAAGGTCGTAGTCGAGAGCACCGACGACGACTTCGACCCCGAGTCGATCGGTGAGCGCGCTCACCAGCTCTCGGCGGAGCCGCTCTCCCGTCAATACTTGTGGAAGAATGAGGACCAGCACGAAGAGAAGCGCGAGCATCCCAACCGGTGCGGCCGCGACCCAAACGAGCCATCGACGCCACCCGCCACGCCGGACCGGGGCTGGCGCAGGGGTCCCGTCCGACCCATCGGCTCGCTTCTCCGGGTCGGGCGGCGACGCCCCATCCTTAGCCTCGACCTCCCCCATCGCGTCGGCTCCGGAAGGCTATGCGCCCCGGGCGACCGACGCAATGGCATGTTTCTCGACCTGGCCGGAGCGTGCGTTGACCCGCTTCGGGCACCATGTGAAGGTCTTCGCGCCGAGACGCCCGGCGTCCCAGGGAGCCATCGAAATGCAGCCAAGCCATCCTATGTCAGAGCCCAAGTCCGACCGAATCGCGCAAGCCGCAGAAACCGCACGTGCGCCCCGCGCCCCCAAGCAGGCCGTGGGGCCTCAACGCGTCGTCTGGCGCGCCGCTCTGAGCGCCAGCCTCTTGGCGATGGTCGCGTGCAGCGAAGCCACAACCCCCGACGAATGCACGCCCGACTGCCCAGACGAATGTCCAGCAACCCTCCCCGAGGCCGCCGTAACCTGCACCGACGCGTCGTGCACCGCCTCGACGTCCACCAAGACCTTCGCGGAGAGCGATCTATCCGCGGCGGACAGCACGCGCTGGCTCGTCGTAAGCTGGCTGACCTCCGAGCTGTTCGACAACGAGAACCTAAATGTGGCCTACCACAAGGAGGTCCGCGGCGCCCTTACGGTGGACCGAAGCGCGCAGGTGAACCAAACCGGACGCACGGCACGCGGCCTGACCGCGGAGAACGATGCCGGACACCGTCGAGACCGGCGGGTCGACGAGGCCGCGAGCGCGACCATCTACGCGCCGAAACGCCTCGCCCGAATCGAGGGCGAGCGTCTCATTCGTTCTTGGCAACATCGGGCCCAACTTCGCAACCTTGATACGCTCGTCGGCACCGCGATCCGCGATCGGTCACGAGCGAGTGAAACGCAAGGCGCCGGTGCGAGCGGTGCTGGAAGCGAAGGCGGAGGCGAAGGCGGAGTGACGCCCAAGCCATCCGCTACGGTGCGCACGAGGGTTCAGCCCCTTTCGATGGCGCTCGATGCCGCCACGTGCAGCGCCTCGGCGCCTGACTGTGGGAGCACCGCCCTTTGCGTCATCCCCGCCGGAGAGGCCGACGGGACGTGTGCAACGCAGCTTTCGGGGCTCAAGTTCCCGACCGGCGCGACGACCTTCGAATCATTCAACGCCGTGGTGAAACGCGTCGGGACGCGGGCCGCAATCGCGGTCGACGAGGCCGATACGCTCTCGGACGGCGATGCGGAGGCGCTCATCCGTCGCTTCGATGAACACATCGGGCCTCTCGACCACGCACTCTTCGGAGAGCCCAAGAATGCCGCCGGCCAAGACCGCGACGGCAACGGGGTCGTGTTGTTCGTGGTCACCTCGCGTCTCGCCGCCATCGCGGACGGTGCCATCGTTGGAACCTTCCAGCCCAACGACCTTGGCGATCCTTCGGTCGTCGCGACGAGCAACGGCGCCGACCTCTTGTATCTTCAGCCCATAGGCGCCGACATCACGCTCGACAATGTCTCGGCAACGATCGCCCACGAGTACCAGCACCTCATCAACTTCTACGCGAAATCGGTCAACCGAGGCGTCGTCGCGGGCGAAGAGATCTGGCTCGATGAAGGCCTCTCGACCCTGGCCGAGGAACTCGTGGGCTACGGCGCCGACGCCTACAAGAACGCGGCGGCGTTTCTCAACGACATGGGGAGCACTTCGATGACGGGCTTCGGTCTCCTCAACGACGCCGGCACGAGCGACAGCGTCGAACGACGGGGCGCCGTCTATCTCTTTCTTCGCTACTATTTCGAGGAGAAAGGCGGCGCCACATTCGGCGCGGGGGCAGGCGATATCACGGACGCCGGCGGCATCGCTGCGCTGCGCCAACTCGTCCAGTCCGAGCCGACGGGCCTCGAGCTCTTCGCCGACCGCCGCACCGGCCGCTCGTGGCACCAGTGGGTGGGCGGCGCAATGACGGCGGTCGCCATCGACGGCGCGGATTATCCGAAGGTGAGCTGCAATCCGTCCTTCAGCTTCGACAAGCCTGTCGAGGTGCCTTACACGGGCTACCCGCGAGGTCTCAACCTACGCAGCCCAGTCGCCGACTTCGACGGGCAGATCATCCCGTTTCATGGTCCCGACCTGTCGGCGACGCTCGAGACTGAGGAAGTTCCCTTTCCCGTGAACGCGGCAGAAATTCGCATCGTACAAGTCCCCAGCGGCTCAACGCACATCGCGATCGGGGGTCCAAGTGAAGACTATGAGCTCGCCTTCCGGGCGCTCCCGATTCCTTAGACAGCAAGCCGCTGGGCCCAGCGCCGCGCGGCGCAACCCGCGCGATTCCATCGGCCCGGGACCGAGCGATCTACGTGATGAATACTGGCCCGAGAAGGAGACTTCATGACCTCTTTTGCCGTAGCCTCGATTCTCTTTGCATTGGCGGCGGTCGCCCCCAGCGCCGAGGGCGAGCGCGTAGCGCCCAGCGAACCTCAACTCGTCGAGGTCGAAGGCACCCTCCGCTCAATGCGCGGTCCCCTGAACGATACGTCGGTGCTCATGCGGGTAGAACGCAGCGCACCCACGACGGCACCCAACCTCACGTTGCACGGCGATCGGCAGGATCTTGAGGTCGAGCTTCGGCGGCTGGCGGGTGCCCGCGTTCGAGTCGTCGGGATGCAGAACGATCCGCGACGACCCTCACCCGAGCACGTCTACGTCGAACGGTATGAGATTCTCGACGTCGGCCACAACGAAGTGCCACGCATCGGTCACCTCGCCACACTCGATCTCGACGGCAAGGCGCGTCTTCTGTTCGTCGACGAGCGTGGTCTCGCACAGCTCTTGCCCGAAGGATGGGCGAAGAAGCTCCGGAACCATGCGGGCGCGAAGATCTGGTTGCTTGGGACGACGATCGAAGGCCGACTGATACCCAAGAAGTTTGCGATACTGAAGCCACCAAGACCCGACCATGCACCCGACGCTGAACCCGAGCGCAAACGCATGGACAAGGACCCAGGAAAGTAAGGAGACCCATGGAAACGACCACCCCGAACACGCCCCGCATCCACCCGACCCACCAGAGTACCCTTGGCGGTAACGATTGCACAGCACGTGCACCTGGCGCTCACCGGGCCAGAACCACGCCGACCGCCCACGGCCGACTTTCGAGGCTATTGCTCGTCGGAACGCTCGCCGCCTGCACCTCATCCTCGCGAGCTCAAGCGGAGCCTCTCGTCGTTATGGAGGGCGCCAACGCCAAGCCGGGGATCGTCACGTCCTGGAGCAGCAGCGGAAAGAAGGTTACGCTCACGGTCCGCAAGGATGCGAACGCGACGGCCGTCGCGAAGACCATCACGGACGAGACAGGCGCCAAAGCCAAGGTCACGGGCGACAAGATCTTGGTGATCGGCAAAACCGAGGAGGAACTCCTCAACGCGATGTCACAGGTCGACTTCGGCGGCGATCCCACCCTGCTCGCGGCCGCATCCTTCAAGAGCGACGGTTTTGATTCCGGCTCTTCACTCCGCGCGAAAAAGACGGCCGACATGGCGAAGCTCATGAAGGACCAGAGCCACTCACTGAAGGGAAAAGTCACAGACATTCAGTACGGCAAGTTTCCGGAGACCATCCTCGCCATCCGAGTCTTGCGTGGCCCCACGGGCGAGCTCGCGAAGACCATCCGAAAGGGAGCCACGCTCAAGTTCAGACCTGCGCTCAAGAAGAAAGGCGAGATCACCGACTTCACCGACGAGACAACGCAGCAAAACGCGAGCGGCTGGTATCTCGAAAAAGGCGATACGGTCGAGATCCGCGTTGGCAAGTCGAGCCAAGACGTATTCGAGGCCGAACTCATCACCCGATGACCCCGAAGGAGAGACTCATGAAGGAACATCCAGCGTCCCAACGTGCGCCCGCCACCAACCGTCACACGACGCGGCACATTTCCGGCCGCGTTCAACCGAAGCCCGGCTGGTTCACTCGACCCACGGCGGTGGTCGGGTTCGTGTCTTTGCTCTCGATCGGCTTACCGGTAACCGTGGCCAAAGCCGACCCCATCGTCAAGCAGGGCGCACAGCCTGGGGTCGCGGCGTCGTGGAGCGCCAATGGCAAGACCGCAACGACGCTTGTCATCGCGTCCGGATACAACGCCGCCGACGTCGCGAAGGCGATCAGCCAAGCGATTCCAACGGCAACCGCCAAGGCCAAAGCAGACAAGGTGCTCGTCTCAGGACTTTCGACCGACGATCTCCTGAAGAAGCTCCAGACCATCGACGTAGATCCTGCACTCGACGACATCGATACGATGCTCAGCGCACTCCAATTTGCGAACGCCGACGATGGCTCGGGTTCCTCGATCCGTGCCACAAAGAGCGCCGACTTCACAGACGTCATGGGCGAGCAGAACGAGCAGATAAGCGCGAAGGTGGTCTCCGTGAAACGTGATCGCTTTCCGCTGGTCTTCGTGACGGTCAAGATTGAGTCCATGCCCAAAGGCAACGCACCCGCCGGCATCAAGAGAGGCCAGCGCATCACCGTTCTTCCGCGCGTCAAGTCGAAGAAGGGGCTCATCGACCCCGAAGACAAGGCGTCGAAGCTCAACGTCGGCGCTTGGTATGCTCAACCTGGCGACCGCGTGAAGATCCGCCTCGAAGAACAACACGAAAAGATCTGGATTGCCGCCGGGTTCGACCGTTCCACAAGATAGAGAGTATGATGCAGCCGGCGCCCCAAGTTGTCTGAGCTGTCCTGATCCTTCAGCACCCTAGAAATGGCAGAGAGAGCACGGACGATCCGTCCTTCGTCTCGAGCTCTCGAAGCCCGGCGAATGCGGGTTGCCGCCCACGGCACCGACCTTGTGGCAGCCGACGCAAAGCATCTCGCCGGGCCCGCTGTGGCACGCCGCACAAGCCAACGGGTCTCGACGCGCAGCCAGGCCATGCTCGTTGGCCGTAAGTCCGACCCAATTCGCAGGATGTGGGCTTCCGAATCCGGACCCCGACGCGATCCCTGCCGACGCGTGGCAGCTTCGGCACGTCTCCTCGGCATGACAACTCATGCATGAGCCGGGGTCGTTCGCAGCCTCGAGCGCATGCCGTGCCATGAACGCGCCCGAGTGGAGAGCGCGCGGCGACGCAACCTCAAAGTCATCGGGCAACCAGGCCGTCGTAGCGCCATGGCAAGACGCGCAATCTCTCTCCGTGTGGCACGTTTCGCACAAATCGGCCGACGCCGCGGCCGCAACCCCGTGTCGATTCACGAAATTGGCCTCATGGACCACGTGACTCGCCGGCCGATTGTGCTCCTCCTCCATGGCCACATGGCACTTGTCGCAGTCGCGCGCCGCGAACTCACCGCGATGCTCATGACAGCCGAGACACGTTGCCATCGTGGGGAGCAGGGAGTCATTCGCACGCGCCACGTTCTCGTGACAGCGCGCGCAGTTGCCGGACAACGGAATCAGGTGCTGTCGATGGGAGTACGCGAGATAGTAGCGAGCCATCGCGACCCGGTCATCGGTCCCGGGCAGTCCGTGACATCCGCGGCATGGCGCGGGATCGTGCGGCTTGTCGTGGCACTCGAGGCACGATTCATTGGTGGGCAGGACCGTTGGCGTCGTCGACGTCGCCGTTAGGATCGGGCCATGACAATCTACGCAGGTCACACCCGCAATCACATGGGCGCGGTGCTCAAAGGGCCGCCTTGTGTTGTCCCGAAGACCGAGCACACTTGCGCACGAGGCCACAAACACGGCGCCGAGCACAAAAACGAGAAAACTGCGGCGACGACGCCTCATCATTCGGCGCTCCACCGATACGACATCCTGAACAGCCCGTCGACGGCATACTCGTACGCAGGCGTCGCGCCGGCTTCGAGCGCAGCCCCAAATGACCACGGACCAGGCTGCCACGCCAAGGAAGCGATGCCCCAGGGCCACGTTCGACCCCGCCCCTTCTCGTCGTCGCGCCGCGCAAGCTCCAGCTCGAGTCGCGCGATCCAAGAATCAAACAGCGGAATCCGTGCAAGCCCTCGCACACCGGTCCACTCGTTATCAGGCATTCCGCTGCGGACAACCTCGAGCGACAGCGCGCCCTCCCCGCGATCGTCGAGCCTCAAGGTCGTCTTGGCCGAGAGCTCTTCGCCCACGCGGTCGCGCTCGCGAACGCCCAATGTCACCCACACATCGAGGCGCGGCGCCACCTTCCACGACAAACGAAGGCCACCGAGGCGCGACGGGACGTCGCCGATCACCGAAAAGATCGAGGTCGCTGGCAAGAGCCGCGCTGGAGTCTGGTGGCGGCCAAACAACTCGGCACGCATCGGTCCGAGCCCTACGCCCGCCTGAACCAAGGCCTCGCTCAGCCCGTTGCTCAGAAGATCGTAAGTCGTGCGGGCGACGACGTCGATGTACTCGGTGGGCACGATTGTGAGATCCAAGCCGACATCACTTCGGGCCGGACTCGATGCATCGGTCTGATGAAGCGCCGAGGCGCCGAGCTGCACCGAATCAAAGAGACTCTGCGAGAGGCGTCCTCCAACAACCCAGTCCCCTCGCCGCGCTTCGAAACGCGGCACGACCGGCAAACCGCCGAAGAGCTCGACCGTGGTGCCCCACGGCGCGCGCACGCGACCATCGATCCCATCGAGATGTACGGGGCGGCCCACGCCCGAAGACAAGATGAAGCGCCCAAGACGCCCCTCGGCCCAGCCGCGCGGTGCGCGGAGCCGAAGCGACATCACGAGCGCGTCCGCCTCGTCCTCACCGCGATGCCCGCCCCACACGAGCGCCTCCGCTCGAAGCCAACGAGACGATTTCGCTTCGCCCTGAAGCACGACGACACCCGTCGAGTCGTTCGATGCCGTCACCAAGGCATCGGCGCCAAGACGATAAAGCGGTGAAGCCGCGGCCGAACGATGGGGTACGACGACCCATGCCATCGCGACGGCGACCGCGATCGTCAGAGCCCCCGTGGTGGCCACGATCGCCTCCACGAGGCCAAAAGCCCGTGAGCGGTGTCTTGCGTTAGCGATCGATCTCACCATCGATATGCTCGCTCACTGATGCATTCGGCGCGCCCTCGAACCGAATGTTGCCGTACTCATCGACCACGCTCGCGTGGCAAAGCACGCAGTCGGAGATCGCCATGTTTGGGTTGTGAGGCCATAGGGTCGGCGGCAGTCCGTGGCAGGACCCGCAGACGACTTCTTGCCGCCCAACCCGGGTCCAAAGCGGCGTTCGGTTGACGTCGACCGAAGTGTCCTGGGACAGCGTCGTGCCGCCGCCGTGGCAATAGACGTCGCTGCAGCGGCGAGTCTCATGGTCGAACGCGGGTTGCGCATCGTCGGCCGCCGCTAAGCGCCCAGACCAACTTTCGACCGGAAAGACCTCGGCCGGAAGCGGACTGTCGATGTGGCCCAGCGACAAGGTGGTGTCGGGGACCAAGTGGCAATCTTCGCAAGCCATCGGGCCTCGAAGTCCTTGGCGCGGCGAAAGATGTACGGCGTGAGCACCAACGGGCGTCGTCGACGTACGCGTCTCCCCAAAAAGTGAAGGCGGAGGTGCCGGCGATGACGCACTGCCGTGGCAGCCGCTGCAGCCTGACGACTCATCGCCCACTTCGACCCGCCCATTGAGATGCGCTTCGAGATCATGAATCACCAACCCGGATGAAACGGTCTCCTGGTGGCAAAGCTCGCAGGCGTCGATGGCGTGATTCGACGGCGGTAGTCCGTGGCAACGGCCACACGAAGCTTGATCCGATCCACCATCCCAGCGCGGTCTCCGCCCTTCCGCGTTCGTATCCGCCGGGAGGCGATCGCCGTGGCAATAAACGTTCGCGCAGGTCTTGGTCGATGCATCGTACGTCGGAGGCGAGCGCTCGACGTCGTCCAGCGAAAGCGACGCAAACGCGCTCATCACAACCTCGGCCGGAGGCGGGTCGAGCGTACCGTCGACGGCAACAACGTGCCCAGGCGCATCGAAGGTCACCGGCACCTCGTGGCAAGTGGTGCACGCGAAGGCGTAGCCAAGCGCGCCCGGCGAGAGATGGGCCGCATGGGCGCCCTGAGCCAAGACCTCGGCCGTGCTGTGGCAGGTCTCGCAGTCTTTGGGGCCACTCGGGTGACAAGTCAGGCACGACACGCCGCTCTTGCCCCCCGGCGCATCGATGCCGTGGCACTTCGCACAGAATTCAAAGTCGTAAGCACGATCGCGAAGTAGCTGACCGTGAAAGTCGGGATCGGAAGGGTTCATCAGCCCCTTCTCGTGAATCAGCGAAGCGCGATAGGCGAGATCACACGCCACGACCCACCTTCGAAGCACGTCGTACCGCGCCGCGACCGGGCGGTGCACATCGTCGACCGAGTCGGGGGCGAGGATCGTGAGGAGGCGGGACGTCGCATCCCCCGCGATGGCGTTGGGAACACCGTCGGTCCCGCGCCCGAGCACGCCCGAATAGGCATCGAGCGCATAGCTCCCCTCAGCGTGAGCGCCTTGATGACACCCGACGCAGTCGATCGCGAGGATCGATGCGATGTCATCGCTCCAGGCCACACACACGTCGGCGGTCTCGCGTTCGCGCGCTTCGACACACGCCTGAGCGAGGAGCAAGGTCATGGCCAGGAAGGCCAGTCGAGGGGAAGCGCCGCGAGAAAAGTTGTCACTCAAGACATCATCTCGAAAAAGAGAGGCAGCCCGACGCCATAGACAACTTGACGTCGGGCTGCCCGGATCATGAACCGATCATTCCCCAGCGATCATGTGGAACATCTCGGCGTCGAACTCGCGCCCTGCACCGTGGCATACGGCACACGTTTCGACCGCGCCCATCGCGGTCATCGTGACCTCACCCAACGCATGCGCCATGGCATCCGACGTGTCGTGACACGAGGTGCACGCCGCGGTGATCGGCGGGATCTCAGTCGTCGACGTCACATTGAAGAAGCCGTTGTCGCAGAAGCTATCGGCGTCGTCGGCCAACGGCTCGTCACAGGTTCGCTCCTCCTCGATCGTCGGTCGCAGATGCATCGCGTTTGCGAGCGGAAGCGCCTGCGTCCCATCGATGTGGCACGCCAAGCAGTCGTTGGCCGCACGCGGATAGTGCACTTCCTCGGTGAAGTTGACGGGCGATCCGGCCGGATTCGCTTCCGTGGCCGCCGGGAAGCCGCCGAGAATGTAGTCTTCCGACAGAACCGCGCCCGCATGGATCTTGTGGATCATGCGCCGGAAATCGACCGACGGAATGTGAACAGACGCCCCTTCCACGCGTGGCGCCCGCTCGTCGCCCGGATTGTCCGGGTTGTGACACATGACGCAGAACGCGACGTTCTTGCGACCGCCGCCGTGCGCACTGAGATCGTAGTGACAGCCATTGCACTTGTCGTTCGACACGACCTCGCGACGCTCGGCGACCGTGCCCGTCACGGCAAAGGTCATCACCGGCGTGAACGCAGCCACGCGAGCCTCACCGGACGGCTGGACGTAGCCATCCAAGGCAACCGTCCAGCTGCCCGCCCGATCGGCAGGCGCAGCGAAGACCGGCGTCGAATACTCGAAGACGCCGTCCGAGCCATCGGTCACCGCCGTGAGCACGCCTGAAGCCCCGTTGCCTTGAACTGTGGCCGAGAAATACGTTGAGTAGTCGCCCGAAGCCTCACCCGCCAGCGTCGCTCGCAGCGTCGTCAGCGGTGAGGTCAGGATGTTGCGGGCCACACCGCCCACCATCACCTTGAACCGAATCACCGGTGTGTCGCCTGGACCGCGGTGCGAGACGCCGAGAATCTCGATCTCGACCTTCTTCGCCGGGTCGCGAAGAGCCGTCAGGTGCGCCTCGTCGACCGGGGCGAGACCACCGGTCGCCGGGTGGCAGGTCGTGCAGTCAGCCGTGGCCGGCTGGGCGCCGCCCTTGTGAAGCGTGTAGCCCGTGGGCACATTGGCATCGAACGACGTACGGTCGTGGCATGCGCTGCAGTTCTCGATGCTGGCGCGCGTCATCCAGACGTCGCCCTGCGCACCCTGGTGGCATGTTTCGCAGCGCGCGTTCTCCTGCGGGAAATGAACCTCCGAGTAGTCGTGCACAGAGCCGCGGTTTCCGATGATTCGATAGGGCGTTCCGCCCACGACGCTGGGCAAGCTCGCGCCCATGTGAATCTTGTGGATCATAGTCGACATCGCAACGGTGTTGCCCGTGTCGGGATCGGAGGTCTGCGGCGAGTGGCAGGTGATGCAGACGCCGATGGCCTTTCGCGAACCGCCGTGGGCAGAGATATCACCGTGGCAGGTGTTGCACGCGTCGTTCGTCACGATTTCGCGCGTCGTCACGACATCTTCGCCGTCGGGCCGGAAGCTGTGCGTCTCGTTCGCCACGTAGCGGACGCCGTCGACCGTACGCGTCGCGTAGGCCGCGATCGTGTGCGTGAGCGCACCGTCGAAATCCATCGCCATCGTCCCGAACGTGTAGCGGTAGAGGCCCGTGGTCGGATCGAGCAGTTCGAAGCTTCCGCCAGAGTCCGTCGCGGCCTGTTGGACCGTCACGTTTGTGGTCGTGTTGGTCGCATCTCGCACGGTATACGCAACGTAGGTGTCCGGATCGCCCGGCTCGATCTCGTTGAGATAGGCCAAGATGAAGCGAACGCTGACGGCGCCCTCGGTAAAGAGGCCGTCCATATCGAGCGGCAGACCACCAGCGTCGGTGATCTTAAAGGTGGTGGTGGTCGTTCCGTCCGTCGCGATCGCCGCCGATACGAACTCGAGATTGACACCGGCGCCGGTGAAATACGCCAAGCGCCCATCACTCCCGTCCGCGCCAGGTTCACCGGGGAGGCCTTGCGCGCCGTCGGCTCCTGCCGCGCCCGCGGGACCCGTGGCCCCCTGCGCACCCGCGGCGCCTGTCGCCCCTTGGGCTCCATCAGCACCCGGTGCGCCGTCCTCTCCCGAACACCCCATCAATGCAACCAGCGCCAGAGACACGTAGCCAAAGGGCAGACTTCGATGCATGGTTCCTTCGTTCCTTTCCACGCCCCGCGACACCGTCGTTACTTCCCTGATCCGCAAGCTCTCCCCAGAGCCCTCCCGCGAATCTTGCGACGCCATTCAACAACGCTGAGCGCGTGGGCACTCTAGCGAGACCGGGGATCGAGTCAAACCCCCACCTCCAAGAAGGAATGGTTCTCAAAATGGATGGTTCAATTCCGCACGCAAGGGCCTGGACCAGCGACGGCCGGTTTGGCACGCGCGCACACAGACCCACAAACAACTACGCGGGTTCGATCATCGACGGGGCCGGAAGTGGCTCGCCAGGCAGTGGGTTCTCTCGGTTCTGACTTGAATGCGGATCTGGATAGAGGTGCGACCGATCGCCGGGCAAGGCGCTGACGGTCGATGTGGGTCTTTGCGATCGTGTCCAGTCCTCGACAGATTCGTCGGGCGGCATCAGCTCGAAGAAACGAGCCGCCCAGCCCGCAGGTCGGCTGGTCCGCGACGCGATCTCGACGAGCGTGCTGTGGGCGCGCTGGCGGAGGTCGTTGAGAATCACCTGAGCAAGCGCAACACGGTTGAGAAAACGCGCCTCCATCACCTCGACGCGGGTCTGTTCGCGGATCGCGCTCTCGAGCTTTTCGCGTTTCGTTCGCAGCATGTCGGCGAAGGCGATCAGCGAATCCCGTGCCTCGTCGGCCAGCCCCAACGCAGCCTCGAGTTCACGCGAAATCATGATCTCCGCCGCGAACGACAACGACGTGACGTGTGACGGAATGTCGGCGAAATATCGCCGGTACAAAGGCGCATCCACGCTGTACCCCGAAAGCTGGAGCAAGTGCGCACGAAACGACAACATGGTCTCGTCCCACGCGTCGTCCGCCCCCGCGACACGCGCGCTCGCATCTGCTTTCGCGACCGCAATCTGGCCTGCCTCTGCTTCAAGAAGCGCGAACTTTTCGCTGGCCTCTTCGAATTCGTGCGCCAAAGGCTGAGCGTCTCGGTACGCGTTCATCCGCGAGGCGGTGTAGCGCGCGGAAAGGCGATAGGTCCTGAGCGGGAGCGTCTCCGGGAGTTCGAGCATAGGTCGGCGGTAGCGCGAGGCCAGGACATCGTCAACCCAGGTCCGAAGCGCCTGCCAGGCTCAGCCGCCACATGTCGCGCCGCCGCACACGTTCGCCGTTCCGCCATCAACCACGCATTCCTGCGAGGAGTTGCCGCCGCAATCGAAGGCGCACGCGTCTCGTCCCTGGCACTTCATGGCGCAGGAGGCTCCGTTCAGGCAACTGAGCTCCGGGCAGGTCGCGTCTCCCTCACAAGCGACCGTGCAGCTCGCACCATAGGCGCAAGCGACCGTCTCGACTGGATCGCCCGCCCCCACGAAACAACGGCTGCCACTGCCGCAGGTCACCTTGGGCAGCACAGCCTCTTCCGCCGAAAGCGTGCATTCACCTTCGCAAATGAACTCGTCCGTCCGAAGCAGGACCTCGAGGCTGTTGCAGGCGTCGGGCGTGAGCTCCGCCCGATGATGGGCGATGGCGACGGGCCTGGTGACCGAACCAAGCGGAACGAGTGCGCGAACGGTCAGCTCGAGCCCAACGCTTGACGCGCCCGTATCAGGCACGTCGTCCAGAAGGATCCGCAGGGTCGTCGAGCCATCTCGAACGTTGTTCCCCACGGACTCGACGTGGCGACGATACGGTCCGCCGGAAACACGGGCAACAAACTCGAGCGAGCCCGAGGTGCTCGCCCAGTCGCCCACGCGGCTCACCACATCACTCACGCCAAGGTTCACATCGACGGCAAGCGACTCTTCGGCACAGTCGTAGCCGCCACACCCGCCGAGGAAGACGAAGCCCCCTCCAAGAAGGAGTCCGACAAACCGGCTCATACCCGCCACCTGCGCGCTGAATTCAATGAACGATCCGACGACACGACTCGGCCGTCATACACGTGGCCGGCACTCGGGTCGAATGGGCGCGCGGAGATCATGGCGCTAGTCTTGAATCCAGTCCGAGAAGCGACTCGAACCCAGCTCCGGTATTGGCGGCGCGGCTCCACGCCCCGAGGAAGCCAGAAGGGCCGCGGTTCCCGCGCCAACCACGACGACCGCACCGACGACCCCCCAAAACCATGGGCTCCCGAGAAAAGAGTCGCCGCTATCCAGAGGCACCTCGGCCTCGCCGCCGTCGTCGACAAGCTTGCCCGAGTCGATCGGCGTTCGCGCGGCGTCCGACCCGGAGGCCCCGTCACGCTGGGCGACAACCGTGCCCAGATCGCGGACCGGTTCGCCGATCGGTCGCATCTCGATGGATACCGCCTGGAGGCGCCCCGGACGCAGGTGGATGTCCTTCGTAAACGGGAGATAGCCGGGCAGTTCGCCTAAAATAGTGCGCTTTCCCGGCGCAACATAGACGGCCCGCGCGGGCAGCCGAACTCGGTAGATCCCGTCGATCTTGATCCGAACGCCTTCAACGCCGCAGTCGAACTCGACCTGGCTCAGTCCCTGCGAGACGCGTTCGAGCCCGCGACGGGCTTGAATCGCAAGCGCCGAGCTCACTTTGACGCCCGACTCGGCGAGGAAGAGGTCGTAGAAGGTCGCCGCCTCCTCGGCGTGCCCGAGCCGATGGTGCGCTCGGGCGAGGCTGTAGTAGAGCTTCGGCGAAGGATACATCTCAAAGGCGGCCTGATAGGTCTCGAGCGCACGCTGGTAATCCTTTCGGGCAAACAACGCGTTCCCATCTCGCAGCGCCTTGGATGCAGCGGCTTTGGATTCAGCGCGGTCGTCCTCAGGCTCCGCCGAAGAGGCCCGTGCGGGCACGAGGACAAGGAGACCCCCGGCAGCGATCAGTGCGGCCGCGCAGGAGGCAAAGCAGCGCATGTCAGAGATCGTCCCCCTTCAGGAACACCTCGCTCCGACCCGGCTTCACGTCCGTGCGACGATCCGGGGCACGCGCTGCGCGCGGGCGTGCCCGCGAAACGACAGTGCCCGCCGAACTCGAGGCGTTCGAGGGGATCGCGACGGCGACGGGCGCCGGCGCCGGATCGAGTCGGATCATGAACGCTCCGGGAAAATCGTCGGGCACGACGCGTCGAACCGTCTGATAGCCCTCGGCCGACGCGCGAACACTGTAGCCGCCGGGAACCGAACGAATCTGGAGAATCGCGTTCTTCGGATACACATCAATGTTGAGCGTAAGAGCGGCCATATCGCGGACGGCGGGCGTACGGGTCCCGCTGGACGAACTCGCGCCGAGCCCATCGGTCGAGTCAGCGTCTTTTGCGTTCGTACCCTGAACCGAGCTGAGCCGCAGCGGGGCCGCCGTCGTGAACGAAGACGCCGAGCGGTCGGTTCCGAGTTCCGCGGGTGGACACGCAAACGCCGTTCGCTCCGCCGGGTCTTCGCCCCGTACGGCCTGGCCAACTTGGCTCTCGGCTTCCGACTGACCCGTTCGGGCCTCTGCGCTCTTGAAGAAGTCAGCAAACGCCATCGTCGCGAACAAGACCACAAGCAGACTCGCCACGGCGGTAAGCAGGAGGATGCGGTCGATCCGCACAACGCCCGCCCGTTCCGAATATGGAACCGCGCGGCTCGCCGAAGGCGCCCTCGCGGGTCGTCCGGCCGACTTTCCAGGCGCAGCGATTCCGCCCGCCGCAGCGGCCGGCCCACCCGAAGTCGGAGGAACCAAGGAGGCGCCGGGCGGCACCACGAACGACAACGTGGGATTCCGGGGGTTGGGCATTGCGGGCGGAACGGACAGATCCCCGAGGGAGGTTGGCTCACCGAGGACGACCCTTGGGTTCTCCAAGAGCTCCGCGTTGACATCCGGGGGCCGCCGCCCTCGCAGACGTCGCCCTGCTCGCTTCGCGCCCGCCATCATGCGTTCGCGCAGGCTTCCTGATCTCTCGCGAGGCAACATGAGGATCCTATGCCCTTTCCCTCGCTGCAGATACCCCCGCCGCGAAACGCGGATCCCACGTCATTGAACATCTGGTCAGGGTCAGGGGGTCAGCAACGCAAGACATCCACGCCCAGCGTAGAGCAAAATGTGCACCGCCTTGGGACCAGAGGTTTTTGGCCCGATAGCCTGTCGTGTGGGGCGAGACGAATCGGAGGACTGTCGACTCGAACACGACAGCCTAGCCGCGGCTTGAGGTGGCCAGAGCCTAAGCTTGCCTAGCCTTAGCCTACCTTTAGCCTAGCCTTCGCCGCTGGCGGCGACACTGCCCGCGACCGCGGGCTCCTCAACGGGCGGAGGGACGTAGGGACCTTCGTCCATCGGATACTCTGGGAACTGCTGATCCGCCTTCTCGACCTCGATGTCGAGGTAAGCGTAATTCGGGAGCCCCGTACCTGCCGGAACGAGTCGACCCATGATCACGTTCTCCTTGAGACCTCGCAGATAGTCGACCTTGCCACTGATCGCGGCCTCCGTCAGGACCTTCGTCGTCTCCTGGAATGAAGAGGCCGAGATGAACGATTCCGTCGACAACGAAGCCTTCGTAATGCCGAGCAGCATCGGCTCACCCGTTGCCGGGCGACCTCCGAGCCCAAGCACGCGCTCGTTCTCTTCCTCAAACAGATGCTTCTCCACCTGCTCATCGACCAAGAAGCGGGTGTCACCCACGTCGCGAACTCGAATACGGCGCAACATCTGGCGAACGATCGCCTCGATGTGCTTGTCGTTCAGCTTCACACCCTGGAGCCGATAGACCTCCTGAATCTCGTCCACCAAGTAGCGAGCCAGCGCCTTCTCACCCAACACCTTCAGGATGTCGTGCGGATTCGCAGCGCCGTCCATCATCGCCTCACCGGCGCGAACGCGGTCGCCCTCATGGACGACGATGTTCTTGGTCTTCGGGATCAAGTACTCCTGAGCGTCACCGACGTCCGGGGTCACGATCACTTTCCGCTTGCCCTTCGTGTCTTTGCCAAAGGTGACGACGCCATCAACCTCGGCCACAACGGCAAAATCCTTCGGCTTGCGCGCCTCGAACAGCTCCGCAACCCGAGGCAAACCACCCGTGATGTCCTTTGTCTTGGTCGTCTCCCGCGGAACCTTCGCAATCACGTGACCCGGACCGACGACCTCGCCGTCCACGACCGAAACGTTCGCCTTGACCGGCAGCGAGTACTGCGCCGGAATCCCGCTCGACAGCAAGACCGGTGAGCCGTTCTCGTCGAGCATTTGGATCCGGGGCCTCGCTTCGGGATCCTTCGACTCGATCACCACCTTACGAGACAAACCGGTGAACTCGTCCAGCTCCTCCGTGATCGTCACGCCCTCGATGAGATCCCCGTACTTGATCGTGCCGCCGACCTCGGAGAGCAGCGGCATGTAGAACGGCTCCCACTCCGCGATTTTCGCGCCCTTCTTGACCTTCCCGCCATCGGGAAACTTCACGGTCGCCCCATAAGGAATCTCGTACTGCTCGCGCACGAGACCCGTCTCGTCGATGATCTGGATCGAGCCATTGCGATTCATCGTCACCAACGTGCCGTCACTTCGACGAACCACATTGAGGTTCAAGAATCGCACGACACCGCCGAAGCGCGATTCGATGTCGCTCTTCGCACCACGCGCGAGCGCGGCACCACCGACGTGGAAGGTTCGCATCGTGAGCTGTGTTCCTGGCTCACCGATCGACTGCGCAGCGATGACGCCGACGGCCTCGCCCAGATTCACCTTCCGACCCCGCGACAGGTCGCGCCCATAGCACTCGACGCAAACACCGCGCTTCGTGCCACAGGTCAGGACAGACCGGATCTTGACCTTCTGGATGCCAGCCTCTTCGATCGCCAGAACCCGCTCTTCGTCGATCTCGTCGCCGGCCTTACACAAGACTTCCTGGGTGTGCGGATGCTTCACGTCCTGAAGCGCCACGCGCCCGAGGATACGATCACCGATGTGCTCAATGACCTCGCCGGATTCGACCAACGCCGTCATTTCGATGCCGTCTAGCGTCCCGCAGTCGAACTCCGTAACCACGGCGTCCTGCGCCACATCGACCAGACGACGCGTCAGGTACCCCGAGTTGGCGGTCTTGAGCGCGGTGTCGGCGAGGCCTTTCCGGGCGCCATGGGTCGAAATGAAGTACTGCAACACCGTCAGGCCTTCGCGGAAGTTTGCGATGATCGGCGTCTCGATGATTTCGCCGGAGGGCTTGGCCATCAGACCGCGCATACCGGCGAGCTGACGAATCTGCTGCGCCGAACCACGAGCGCCCGAATCAGCCATCAGGAAGATCGGGTTGAAGGTCGGCATCTTACGCTCTTGCTTGCCGGTGTGATCCTTGACCACCTCAGTCGAGATGCCCTCCATCAAGGCCTTGGAAACGGCTTCACCGACACGCGCCCAGATGTCGATGACCTTGTTGTAGCGCTCGCCATCCGTGATGAGACCTTCGACGTATTGCTCCTCGATCGCTGCGACCTCGGTCTGCGCGGCGCCGACGATCTCCTGTTTTTCAGGCGGGATCCGCATGTCGTCGATCGAAATCGAGATCCCGGCCGCGGTCGCCTGGCTGTAGCCGATCGTACGGAGGCGGTCGGACAGAAGCACCGTCTCCTTCTGACCACAGGCCCGGTAGCAGGCGTCGATCAGCGTGCCGAGCGCCCGCTTCGTCATGACCTGGTTGACGAGCCGGAAGTCGACTTCCTTCGGCACGACTTCCGTCAAGAGGATACGCCCCACCGTGGTCTCTTGAAGATCCCGCGAGAACTTCCCGTTGATCGGTCGATCGGTCACGCGAACCTTGATCCGTGCCTGAAGATCGACGGCCCCGTGGTCGAACGCCGACCGAACTTCCGCGGGCACCGCAAAGACCTTGCCCTCACCACGCGCAAAGGCACGCTCGCGCGTCATGTAATAGCAACCCAGAACGATGTCCTGGGTGGGCACGATGATCGGCTTACCGTTCGCGGGGCTGAGGATGTTGTTCGTGGACATCATCAACACGCGGGCTTCCATCTGCGCTTCGATCGAAAGCGGGACGTGAACGGCCATCTGATCGCCGTCGAAGTCGGCGTTGAAAGCCGTGCAGACCAGGGGATGAAGCTGAATCGCCTTGCCCTCGATCAGCACCGGCTCGAACGCCTGGATGCCGAGGCGGTGAAGCGTGGGCGCACGGTTCAGGAGCACCGGGTGCTCCTTGATGATGTCTTCGAGAATATCCCAAACCTCGGGCTTCTCTTTCTCCACCATCTTCTTCGCCGACTTGATCGTCGTGACGTAGCCCTTCTCTTCCAGCTTGTTGTAGATGAACGGCTTGAAAAGCTCGAGCGCCATGATCTTCGGCAGGCCGCACTGATGCAGACGCAGCTCCGGCCCGACGACGATGACCGAACGGCCCGAGTAGTCGACGCGCTTTCCGAGCAGGTTCTGCCGGAAGCGGCCCTGCTTGCCCTTCAGCATATCGGAAAGCGACTTCAAAGCGCGCTTGTTTGGCCCCGTGATGACCTTACCTCGACGACCGTTGTCGAAGAGCGCATCGACGGCCTCCTGAAGCATGCGCTTCTCGTTCCGGATGATGATCTCCGGCGCATTCAGCTCCTGTAGACGCTTGAGACGGTTGTTCCGGTTGATCACCCGCCGATAGAGGTCGTTGAGATCGCTGGTCGCAAAGCGGCCGCCATCGAGCGGGACCAGTGGACGCAGGTCCGGCGGAATCACCGGAATGACCTCCATCATCATCCACTCTGGCTTGTTGTCGCTCTCACGGAACGAGTCGATGACCTTGAGACGTTTCGCGATCTTCTTCCGCTTCGCCTCCGACGTCGTCGCCTTCATCTCGGCCCGAAGCTCCTCGGCCATCACGTGAATGTCGATCTGACCGCCGCGCTCGGGGCCCTTCAGAAGCTCACGAATCGCCTCCGCCCCCATCCCCGCCGAAAGGTAGTCTTCGCCATGCTCGTCCAGGATCTGCTCGTAACGCTCTTCCGAGATGATCTCGCAGCGCTGGAACTCCTTTTGCCCCTTCGGATCGATGACGATGTACGCCTCGCAGTACAGGACCTTCTCGAGATCCTTGAGCGTGACATCGAGCAAGTTACCAATCCGAGATGGCAGCGACTTCAAGAACCAGATGTGCGCCACCGGCGTCGCCAAGTTGATATGTCCCAGCCGCTCGCGGCGGACCTTCGACTGAATGACCTCGACGCCGCACTTCTCGCACACGACGAGCCGGTGCTTCATGCGTTTGTACTTCCCGCAAAGGCACTCGTAGTCCTTCACCGGGCCAAAAATCTTCGCGCAGAAGAGGCCATCTCGCTCGGGCTTGAAGGTCCGGTAGTTGATGGTCTCGGGCTTCTTCACCTCGCCGTGGGACCACTCGCGGATCTTCTCCGGCGACGCGATCGAAATCCGAATCGCGGAGAAAGAAAGCGGGTCTTTGGGCTTCTCGAAGAAATTGAAAATATCCTTCACGAACTACCTCTCGGCTAAGTGTGTCGCCAAATGCCTGGTTGTATCGCAGCGTTGCGCGCTAGGGCAGAAAAGCAAGGGTTCAGGACGTGCCTGTATCCGCTTCTTCAGCCGCGTCAGAGCCCTCGTCCTCGGACTCGTCATCCATCGATCCCAACTCGTCGCTCATTGTGGGTGCCCCCGCGCCGGTGGGCAGCCGGAATCGAGCCTGACCGCGGCGAAGCGCCAACTCCTCGACCGCTTCTTCGCTCATGAGCTCAACGTCGAGCCCCAGCGACTGCAGCTCCTTCATCAACACGTTGAACGATTCGGGCAGCCCAGCCTCAAGCACGTTCTCGCCCTTCACGATCGCTTCGTACATTCGCGTTCGTCCGAGTACGTCGTCCGACTTGACGGTAAGGAATTCTTGGAGCGAATAGGCCGCGCCGTACGCTTCCATCGCCCAAACTTCCATCTCTCCAAGTCGCTGACCGCCGAACTGCGCCTTCCCGCCGAGCGGCTGCTGTGTCACCAGCGAATATGGTCCGATCGAGCGCGCGTGAATCTTGTCGTCGACCAAGTGGTGGAGCTTCAGCATGTACATGACGCCCACCGTGACATCTTGGTCGAAGGCCTCTCCCGTACGACCATCGTAGAGAATACACTGAACGGAACGCCCCGCCTTCCCGAGCAACTCTCGAATGTCGTGCTCGAGCGCGCCATCGAACACCGGAGTTGCGCAGTGCACGCCCTTGCGCGTCTTCCGCGCGAGCTCAAGCGCATCCTCGTCCGACAACTCGTCGATGAGCTTCTGCATCCGCTCCCCGACGTAGATGTCCTTGAAGAGCTTCTTCAGGTCCTTGGTGACCGGGGTCTGCTTCTCAGCCCACTCGTCATAAAGACGACCGATCTGAGCCCCGAGCCCGAGCGCCGCCCAACCCAAGTGCGTCTCTAGGATCTGACCGACGTTCATACGCGAGGGAACACCTAGCGGATTCAAGACGACGTCAACCGGTGTCCCGTCCTCGAGGAACGGCATGTCTTCCTCGGGCAGCACCCGAGAAATGACGCCCTTGTTGCCGTGCCGACCGGCCATCTTGTCGCCAACCTGGAGCTTCCGCTTGATGGCGACGTAGACCTTCACCATCTTGATGACGCCCGGCGGAAGTTCGTCGCCCTTCTTGATGCGCGCGATCTTCTCCTGGAAGACCATCGTCACGAGCTCGGTCTGGTCGCGGACAGACTCCGCAACCTTCTTGACACGCTGCTCGGAGATCTCGTCGCCCACGCGAATCTCTGGCCAGTAACGCTCCGGGATTGGCATCAGCACGCCCTCGGAGATCTCCGTTCCCTTGGCCAAGAGTTCCTTGCCCTTGTCGTCGACCAATCGGGCGGAGGTCGTCTTGCCTCGCAACAGCTGAAGCGCCTTGCGCCGCCCCGAATCCCGAATAATCCGGACTTCGTCGTTTTGGTCCTTCAGGAGCCGTGCTTCTTCCTCGTCCTCGATCTGTTGCGCGCGCTCGTCCTTGTCGACGCCTTTGCGCGAGAAGACCTTTGCGTTGATGACCGTCCCGACAACACCCGTCGGCACGCGCAAAGACGTATCGCGAACGTCGCCGGCCTTCTCGCCGAAGATGGCCCGAAGGAGCTTCTCCTCGGGCGAGAGCTGGCTCTCACCCTTCGGCGTGATCTTGCCGACCAGGACATCGCCCGCGCGAACTTCGGCCCCGATCCGGACAATACCGGACTCGTCGAGATCCTTGAGCGCCTCTTCGCCCACGTTCGGGATGTCGCGCGTGATTTCTTCACGCCCAAGCTTCGTATCCCGCGCGATGCACTCGAACTCCTCGATATGCACGGAGGTGAAGACGTCTTCCTTCACGACCCGCTCCGAGATCAGGATCGAGTCTTCGAAGTTGTACCCGTGCCAAGGCATGAAGGCGACGATGCAGTTGCGACCGAGCGCAAGCTCACCCATCTCCGTTGACGGGCCATCGGCAATCACGTCGCCCCGCTCAACGCGGTCTCCGACCTGAACGATCGGCTTCTGGTTGATGCAGGTATTCTGATTCGACCGCTGATACTTGAGCAGGTTATAGATATCGACTTCGGCCGCGACGTCCGTCGATTCGAGCGCCGTCTCGACGCGCACCACAATCCGCGTCGCATCGACGAACACCACGACGCCATCGCGCTTGGCGACGACCGTAACGCCCGAGTCCCGAGCGACGATCTGCTCCATGCCCGTGCCAACCAGAGGCGCATCCGTTCGAATGAGCGGAACCGCCTGCCTCTGCATGTTCGAGCCCATGAGCGCGCGGTTTGCGTCGTCGTTCTCGAGGAACGGCACCAGGGCCGCGGCCACCGAAACAAGCTGGTTCGGCGACACGTCCATCAGTGTCACCTCTTCGGGACGAACCATCACGAAGTCGCCACCTCGACGAACCGAGATGAGGTCCTCGACGAACCGTCCCTTCTTGTCGATCTTCGCGTTCGCCTGCGCGATGACGTGGTTCTCTTCCTGAAGTGCCGAGTGAAAACGAGGCTCCTCCTGAACCACGCCGTTTTCGACCTCTCGATAGGGCGTCTCGACGAATCCGTACGGATTCACGCGCGCGTACGTCGAAAGCGACGAGATGAGGCCGATGTTCGGACCTTCAGGCGTCTCGATAGGACAGATTCGACCGTAGTGGGTCGGGTGAACGTCGCGGACTTCGAAGCCCGCGCGCTCACGCGTCAGACCGCCCGGCCCGAGTGCGGACAGACGACGCTTGTGCGTAACCTCCGACAGCGGGTTCGTTTGATCCATGAACTGCGAAAGCTGCGAGCTGCCAAAGAACTCTTTCACGACCGCCGAAACCGGCTTCGCGTTGATGAGGTCGTGCGGCATCAAGGTTTCGGTCTCCTGGACCGTCATGCGCTCCTTGATGGCCCGCTCCATGCGAACCAGGCCGATGCGATACTGGTTCTCGAGAAGCTCGCCGACCGCGCGGACCCGTCGATTACCGAGGTGGTCGATGTCGTCGATGGTGCCTTTGCCGTTCTTGAGGTCGATGAGATATCGAACGACCTCGAGAATGTCGCGCTTCGTCAGGACGCCCGTATCGAGCGGTTCATCAAGGTCGAACTTGAAGTTCAACTTGAGGCGCCCGACGCGCGACAAATCGTAGCGCTCGGGGTTGAAAAAGAGATTCTGGAAGAGCGTCCTCGCCGTATCTTCCGCGGGAGGCTCACCCGGTCGGAGTCGGCGATAAATCTCCATGATCGCTTCGTCCGCGTTGTCGAGAATTGCGCCTTCGCCGGCCAGCGTCTTGCGACGCTCGGCAAGCTCGACCTTGATCGTGTTCCGTAGGTACGGGCCGACGTTGAGATTGTCGATGAACAGAATGTCGAATTCCTTGACGCCCGCATCGCGAATACGCGTCAGGAGCTCGACATCGATCTCCTCGTTGCACTCGGCAAGAACCTCGCCGGTGTTCTCATCGACGACATCCTGGGCGATCACAGCGCCCATGAGTTCTTCTTGCTCGACGGGAATCGTCTTGATCTTGAGCTTGGCGATCTTCTGGATCACCGCGCGCGTGAACTTGCGGTTCTTCTCGACCAAGACCTGACCGGTCTTTTGGTCCTTGAGGTCGCGTGAAGCCCGCTGCCCCACCAGTAGGTCGAGATTGACGTTCTTCGCGTACTTACCACTCTTCTCGAGGTAGATCGTCTCGCGGTCGTAGTAGTAGTCGAGAAGCTCCTGGGTCGTGTAGCCCAGCGCACGCAGAAGCGTCGTCGCCGGGAGCTTGCGGCGGCGGTCGATGCGGACGTAGATGATGTCCTTCGGATCGAACTCGAAGTCGATCCAGCTCCCGCGGTACGGGATGATGCGAGCCGAGTACAAGAGCTTGCCAGAACTGTGCGTCTTGCCCCGATCGTGGTCGAAGAACGCACCCGGCGATCGGTGGAGCTGAGAGACGATGACGCGCTCCGTGCCGTTGACGATGAAGGTGCCGTTCTCGGTCATGATCGGAATCTCGCCGAAATAGACCTCCTGCTCCTTGATCGCCTTGATAACCTGGGTTCCCGTAGCCTCGTCCTTGTCCCACGCGACGAGCCGAATCATCACCTTGATGGGCTCCGCGTAGGTCATGCCACGCTGGTGACACTCCTCGACGTCGTACTTGGGCTTCTGGAGATGGTACGACACGAACTCGAGCTGAGCCGTCCCCTGGAAGTCCTTAATCGGGAAGACCGATTTGAAGACACCCTGAAGTCCGAAATCCTCTCGCTTGTCGGGGTCGACATGCGCCTGCAGGAACTTCTCGTAGCTCTGCTTCTGGATCTCGATAAGGTTCGGGATTTCGGGAGGTGTCGTCAGCTTGGCGAACGACTTGCGAACTCTGAAATTGGTTTGGACGACCGAAGGCATCGGCTTGGCACCCACTCCTCAACGCTGACCTTGGCCAGCATTGTCCTAACGCCCAGCCGTCACCCCGTCGTGGCTGCGTGAGCAAAACCCACGCCAACCCGACAGAAACGGCAAAGGAATGGTCCCGAGATGGTCAGGCCCACTCCCCAAGTCAAGCAGATTTTTGACTTTCTTCTGTATTCCAGGTTTTCACGCACAGCAAGCCAGAGAGATAACCCGCTGTGAAGAGAGAAATGTAGCCTCGGCGAGCTCGACGAGGCTGCATCCCTATCCAGCAACAGCGGGTTATTACCAACCAGCGTCGTGAAATTTACTTCAGCTCCACCGTGGCTCCGGCCGCCTCGAGTGCTTCCTTGATCTTGGCCGCGTCGTCCTTGGAGACGTCTTCCTTCACCGGCTTCGGGGCGCCGTCGACGAGGTCCTTCGCCTCCTTGAGGCCAAGGCCAGTCAGCTCTCGGACAACCTTGATCACCTTGATCTTCTCTTTGCCCGCCGAAGCAAGGACCACGGTGAACTCCGTCTTCTCTGCAGGTGCCTCGCCGGCCGGCGCGGCGGCCATCATCACCGCACCGCCACCCTTGGGGGCTTCGACGCCCCACTTGGCCTCGAGCTGCTTCACGAGGTCAGCGGCCTCAACAACGGTCAAAGCCGACAAGTCTTCAATAATCTTCGCTAGATCTGCCATTTCAAAACTCCAAAGACTCTCTGCGGCTCAAGGCCGCGCCCAGAACGAAAGATGCGGAGGGCTCGGCATCAGTCCTCATTCAGACTCCAGCCTCGCCCAGACAAATCCGGGTCAGAGCTGTTCAGCTCGCCCCCTCTTCGTCCTTCTTCCGCTTCGCCTCAATTACGCCAAGAAGCTGCGATGCCGGCGCATTCAACACTCCGACAAGCTGCGACGCAGGTGCGTTGAGAACGCCCAACAACATGCTCCGAGCCTCATCCAAGGTCGGCAGCGAGGCCATCGTATCCAGAGCCCGAGGCTCGGCGATCACATCGCTTTCGATGTAGCCGCCCTTGACCTGGAACTTCTCGTACTTTTTTGCGAGCTCCTTCGCCGTCTTGCCGAGACGTGCAAACTCCTCGTCGTACTTCAAGGCGATGGCGGTGGGCCCTTGAAACAAGGAACCCAGCTTCTCAATGCTGCGCCCGTTCAGAACACGCTTCATGAGCGTGTTCTTCACCACGCGATAGTCGACACCGACCGAACGAAACTGTCGGCGGATATCGTTCACAGCTTCCACATCGAGCCCAGTAAACGTCGCCACCAGCGCTCCCTTGGCCCGGCCAAGTTTTTCGCTGAGCGACGCTACAGCTTCTTCTTTTCCTCGACGCGTCATGCCCATAACTTCGTTCACCTCCTCCCGCTCGTAGATTCCTGACCCATCACAACCGAAGGCCAGGACCCACGACGGGAGCGGGAGTCCTTGGCCATCTCGGCGGGCAACATCGTTTAAGGCCTCCTCGGCCGCCCGCTGTCTTTGATGGTCACAGCCGGATCTTGTGCGATGTCCGGCTGCCTCATCGTTCCACGGCCGCCCTGGCGGCCGAAAAAATCTCCTCAGTCGAACCCGAACTGTGGCCGCGAAAAGGAGGTCGCTGACCTACTTCGCAAAGGCGCCGTCCGTCGGGTCGATGCGAATGCCTGGCCCCATCGTGCTGCTGACCGTGATCGACTGCATGTAGGTGCCCTTGGCGGAGGCCGGCTTGGCGCGGGTGAGCGCATCGACGACCGTCACGAGGTTGGCACGAAGCGCGGCCGGGTCGAACGACCCCTTGCCGATGGCGGTCTGGACGATGCCCGCCTTCTCCGTTCGGTACTCGACCTTGCCACCCTTCGCGTCGAGAACAGCCTGGGTGACATTCGGCGTTACAGTGCCCGTCTTTGGGTTAGGCATAAGGCCGCGAGGCCCGAGGACGCGTCCCAAGCGACCGACGAGTGCCATCATGTCCGGGGTCGCGACAACGACGTCAAAATCCATGAAACCGCCCTGAACGCGCTCCACGAGATCTTCCGCTCCGACGACGTCGGCCCCTGCGGCCTTGGCGTCCGCTTGCTTTTCGCCTCGACAAAAGACCGCAACCCGGTTCGTCTTGCCAGTCCCTGAGGGGAGCACGACAGCGCCGCGAATCATCTGGTCCGCGTGGCGAGGATCGACGCCGAGCTTGACGGCGACCTCGACCGTCTCATCGAATTTTGCATGCAACGACTTCTTGAGAAGCGTAAAAGCTTCGTCGACCGAATATCGGCGCCCGCGCTCAATGCTTTCGGCAACCGAACGATACTTCTTTCCTCGACGTTTCATCTCATCCTCCGTAGTCCCAGCGGCGAACTCGAGGTCCGCCTCCTACGCGCCTTGGGTGAACGATCTCTCGCATCAAGATCAAGAAGCGGGACGTTCGATGACATCAATACCCATCGAACGCGCCGTCCCAGCGATGATGACGGCGGCCGCATCCTCATCGAAGCAGTTGAGGTCCTCCATCTTCTTCCGCCCGATTTCCTGACATTGCGCCCAGGTGATCTTGCCGACCTTAACCTTGCCTGGCTCCTTAGAACCTGACGCTGGCTTCTTGTTCAAATGGAGGCCAATCGCCTTCTTGATCAGCACCGAAGCCGGAGGCGACTTCGTCACGAACGTGAAGCTGCGATCTGCGTACACGGTGATCACGACAGGAATGATCAACCCCTCGCCCGCCTGCTCCTGCGTTCGCGCGTTGAACTGCTTGCAGAACTCCATGATGTTCACACCGTGTTGGCCGAGCGACGGACCAACCGGCGGAGCCGGGTTCGCTTTGCCGGCAGGCACCTGAAGCTTGATAAACGCGGTAATCTTCTTCGCCATGACTCAATCTCCAACCTCAGCGCCCGGCGCCTCGCGCGCCGAGCATGGGTCTTCCGTCCTCATCGCCATCGGGTCGGGACGACAATCCCCGGGGCCTACCTCGATCACATCAAGTTGATCCAGAAGGTTCTTCAATTTCTTTACGTCTTTCGCTTTTGCCGAGCGGCCTCGTAGTCTGCGAATCGACTTACGGACCTTCCGAACCTCTCGTCGAACCTCCGAAAGGCCTCGATCGATCCGTGCGACGCGAAGCAGCAGATCGTCCATCCGTGCAAGAACGTCCAGCAGTTTTGCGGGGACCTCGCCGTTGGAGAGCATCGCTCGGGTCTCGTTTGCGTCCGCAAGGAGCAAAGTCCGCTTGCTGTTCCCAGGAATCCGACCAGAACGATCGAGCGGTCTCTCGTCCTCGGCTGAACTCTGGGTCGACGAGGCGTCAGGCGCTCTCGGATGACGCTCGGTGATGTCACCCGTCTCGCGAGACTCTCGCTCTGCCCAGCCCATCGCCCTCGCCCCGCTTTTCTCTTACTTCACGATCTTTTCGATCTGAGAGAAGTCGAGGTCGACCGGCGTCGCCCGCCCGAAAATCGACACGAGGACACGGACCTTCTGCTTCTCTTCCTTCACTTCTTCGATGGTCGCGTTGAAGCTGGCAAAAGGTCCGTCGGTCACGCGCACGGACTCGCCCTCCTCGAAGGCGATGCGAATCTTCGTGACCATTGTGCCTTCATCGATCCGCTGCGTGAGCCGACGAACTTCGGCTTCGCGAACAGGCATGGGACTCTGCGCATTGCCCACGAACCCCGTGATCTTCGGCGTATCTTTCACGAGGTGCCAGGTACGATCGTTCAGCTCCATCTGAACGAGCATGTACCCAGGGAAGAACTTTTTCTTCGACGTCCGCTTGCTCCCCCCGAGAATCTCAACCACGTTTTCGGTGGGAACCAACACTTCGCCAAAGAACTCCTCCAACCCTTCGAGCTTCGCGCGCTCGAGAAGACTCTTCTGCGCCCGGTTCTCAAACCCAGAATACGTGTGGACTACGTACCACTTGAGACGTGGGTTGGTGTTCTTCAGTTTCGAGTCGGTCTCGCTTTCCGTCGCTGATTCCGTCGATGACTCCGTCGCAGGGAGCGTGGATGGGTCGGGTACGGCCGCGGGATCGGCTTTAGCCTTCGACCGAGACTTCGGTGACTTCGGCGATTTCTGCGATTTCGTCGTTCGCGGCCCACCGCCTTCGCCCGCCTCTTCGACGTCGTCGCTCGCGGCGTCCTCTTCGGCACCAAGACCACGAGGCGAGACTTCGAGCGCCTCGGTGGCTCCGAGCGCGCCCAGACTCGGGCTGGATGAGGTGTCTGGATCGCCCTCTGGACCGGTGCGTTCCTGCTCGCTTGGAAGATTCTTTTGCCCTGACACCGTTTGCCTGGCCTTTCCGTGCCCTACGACACGAACAACGAATTTGTGGTTCCGACCGCGAGGTGCAACGAAATCACGAGTAGATCAAGCCTGTGATCGTGCCCCAAACCTCGTCAAACACACCCATCATCGCCGCCAGCACCAACGAAGTGACAATCACAACGACGGTTGACCGCTTCGTCTCTTGACGGTCAGGCCACGACACCTTGACGAGCTCAGCCACGACCTCGTCGGAATAAGTTCGAACCCGGCGACTTCTCAGAGAGAGGAAGACAGCCGCCCCAGCTCCGAGCAGCCCGACGAGCGTAGTTGCCGTGAAACCGCTTCCGATCAAGGCCGGATCCGGAAGGCTCAGCATATAGGCAAGCGAGCTAAACAATCGGGCGAGCGTCGCCCACACGAGCGCGCCCGCGACCAAGAAACTCACCACCACGTAACGTTGCGTTCCCGGCATTTTTTCCTTGTTCTCCGATGACAGGGCAGGAGGGATTCGAACCCCCAACATGCGGTTTTGGAAACCGCCGCTCTACCATTGGAGCTACTGCCCTAAAAAACTCTTTGGTTTTTGCAGGTGCGCTCCGGCGCGCTGCCAACCGCCCGCCTCTCAGTCTCCCGAGAGAGAGGCGATCCCTAACCCTTTGAACGCATTGTGCCAAGAAAAAACGTTGAGCGAGATGACAAGCCTACAACCGGACTTGAACCGGTGACCTCTTCCTTACCAAGGAAGTGCTCTACCGACTGAGCTATATAGGCAAAGAACATACGGCGCCCCGATCGCAGACGCCACGTAGAGCGGGAGACGAGATTCGAACTCGCGACTCCCAGCTTGGAAGGCTGGCACTCTACCAACTGAGTTACTCCCGCAAAAAATCTCGACCTGTCAAAGATCCCTCGTAGGTTCCCGCTGGAACCCACGATGGAGGGAGAAGGATTCGAACCTTCGAAGCGCGAACGCACCAGGTTTACAGCCTGGCCCCTTTGGCCACTTGGGTATCCCTCCTCGTACGCTGCCGGCGACTCAAGCTGGCGATTGGAATCGAACCAACAACCCTCGGTTTACAAAACCGATGCTCTACCTTTGAGCTACGCCAGCGGACGCCACGGTCCGAAGAGTCCCGTGGATAATGGGTGATTCCGGCGGAAGTCAAGCTTTTGAAAGAGATCTTCGCTGCCGCTGGATTTCGTACATCAGAATGCCAGCCGCGACAGATACGTTGAGACTGTCGAACGCGGCCATGGGGATGCACACCGCAAAATCGCAGGCATCCCCAACGGTCGGCCGAACCCCCCGCGCCTCCCCGCCCAGCACCAAAGCCAGCGGCCCCTTGAGGTCGACTTGGTCAGCGGCAGGTCCATCCATGCGTGTCGCCACCGTCGTGATGTTGCGCGCGGTTAGGCGCCGCAGGGCATGCTTCAAATTGGTGACGGTCACGACCGGCATAAGCATGGCCGCACCGGCCGAAACCCGCACCACGGCCGCCGTCACTCGGGCCGTGCGATCCTTCGGAATCACGACCCCGTGCGCGCCAAGCGCGTGGGCGCTGCGCAAGATGGCACCAAGGTTCTGGGGATCTTGAACGCCATCCAGGAGCAGGATGAGCGGCGTCTGGCCCTGCGCCTCGGCTCGATCGATGAGCGCATCCACGTCGAGCGACGCGTCCGAGGGCACCGGCTCGAGCTTCAAGTGCGCCAACACGCCTTGGTGTCCAAGCTGGGGCGCATGAGACTCAAGGTCGGCTTTCGAAATGTCGTCGATCGGCACGCCGCCCTCGAAGGCTTTGTCTCGGATGCGTTGCGTGCGTCCGCCTTCGCTCCGCGCGCACAGGATTCGAGAGACGACGCCCCGCTCGAGCGCCTCGAGAACCGGACGCACTCCATAAACGAACGACTCCGAATCTACGCGACGGGGCGCCCCTGGACCTGGGTTGAGGCTCCGAGCCTCGCTCCGAGCCTCGCTCCGACCCTCACGCCGAACTGGGCCCTGCCTCGAGCGCTCGCTCTGACTTGGACTCTGAAGTTGACTGCGACCCTCGCCTTCGGTCCGCTTGTGCCGCTGACTCCGCCCCTGGCCCGGGTTGCTGCCTTGGCTCTGCTTACGGCCTTGGCCCTGCTTGCTGCCTTGGGGCTGCTTACGGCCTTGGCCCTGGCTTCGGCTTTGGCCCTGCTCATGGCCTTGGCGCTCATCGCGATCTTCGCCGACGTTCCGGCCCTGCTTTCGGCTCGAGCCATGGCCGCCGTGACCGCTTCGCGCATGGGTGTTCGCACCCTCGTAGCGCCGCCGCCCGGTCATTCGATCGCTCCGGCGACGTCCTCGACAATGCGACGCGCGGCCGCAACCGGGTCCGGCGCCTGCCGAAGAGGCCGCCCCACGACAATGTACGTGGCGCCAGCGCGGACGGCTTCCCCGGGCGTCATGACACGGGCCTGGTCCCCCAAATCATCGCCCGGACTGCGAATCCCGGGAACGACGAAAACCGTGCCCACTGGGAGCTCAGCTTTCAGTCGGGCAACCTCATGACCGCTCGCAACAAGGCCCGACGCACCGTGCGCCACGGCGAGACGGGCGAGACGCAAGACCTGTTGGTCGAGCGACGCCTCGATGCCCAGTTCGACCAAGTCAGAAGGCGAGTGGCTCGTCAGAATCGTCACCGCGAGAATGATCGGCCTCGGAGCAAGACCATGGCGCGGGAGAGCGTCGCGATGGATATCGTCGGACCCTGAGTCAGCCTCTCGCGACCCCAAGGCCCGAACTTCGTCGGCCACCCGACGAATCATCCGGCCGCCCCCCAAGGCGTGCAGCGTAAACATCTCGACCCCGAGGCGCGCGATTTCGCGGCTCGTAATGCCGACAGTCTCGGGGATGTCGTGAAGTTTCAGATCGAGAAAGGTCTTGGCGCCCGCATCGTGAATCCGCTCGATGATCGACGGACCCGTCCGGGCAAACAGGCGCGGCCCAACCTTAAACACGCCGACATGCGGTGCGAGAACCTGAATCCAGCGGTCAGCTTCGGCGGCATCCTCGACGTCGAGCGCAAAGATGAGGCGTGCCTTGGGCGCCATGGAGTTGTCGCTTGCGTGCATGGCATTCAAAGCGAGCCGCATATAGGCACAACAGTCGACTAGATCAAACCTCCAAGTTTCGCTATGGCTCCCGGACCGAAATGGACAGCATTCTCAAAGGCCTCCCGGCATACATGCTCGTCGGCATCTTGATCGTCGTCGGCGTGACCCAATTTCATCGTCTGCTCGGCGCTCTGCTGGGCATCGCCTTCTGGGTCGCCACCGGCATCATCGGTCTCGAAGCCTACGCCCGCGGCGGTGCACTCGGTCTTCCCGGCATTCAGTTTCCGCGAAGCGTCTTCTTGGCGCTCTCGGGTGGATTCATCATAACCTACGCCTTCCGCGCGGTAGCCGCCGTCAACGCTTCCCGGCGCGCAGCCATTCAACGTCGAAAGCGCGCGAACGACCTCGATTCAAGCGGTCCGCCAGACGGGGAGGAAGAAGGCTAAGGGCCCTAAACATCGACGCCAGCACATCCGGTCATCGACGCGCGTCGGGAGACCTCGCACGCGATCTCCCCGACGCGCAGCATCACTCAATGTATCGGTCTCACCGCGCGTTCTCTTTGAGCGCCGCGCTCAGCTCAAGCAGCGCCTTCTTGCCATCGCCAAACATCATCAAGCAGTTGTCGGCGGCGAAAAGCGGATTTGGAATGCCGGCAAAACCGGGGCTCAGACTCCGCTTCACAACAACCACCGTTCGCGCCTTGTCGACGTCGAGAATCGGCATCCCAGCGATCGGGCTCGAGGGATCCGTCCGCGCAACCGGGTTGACGACGTCATTGGCGCCGATCACGATCACCACATCGGTCGACTCGAACTGTGGATTGATATCGTCCATCTCGATCAACGACTCGTACGGGATGTCGGCTTCCGCCAGCAGCACATTCATGTGCCCTGGCATGCGGCCAGCGACGGGATGGATACCGAAGAGAACCTCGGCCCCTCGACTCGTCAGCAAGTTGCAGAGGTCGCGGAGAGCGTGCTGGGCCTGAGAAACCGCGAGTCCATAGCCCGGAACAACGACGACCCGCTGTGCGGACTCCAGCAGCATGGCGACTTCATCGGGCGAGGTTGCCTTGACTCGGCCACCGTAGACGTCATCCGCCGAGGCCGTCGTTCCCCCCGCCGCCTGCATCTTCGCGAACAAGACGTTCGTGAGCGAGCGATTCATCGCCTTGCACATGATCTGCGTCAGGATGATCCCCGAGGCTCCCACCAACGAACCAGAGATGATCAAGACCGTATTGTCGAGGACGAACCCCGTCGCAGCCGCGGCGATCCCGGAATATGAATTCAGGAGCGCGATAACGACCGGCATGTCCGCACCACCGATCGGGACCACGAACAACACGCCGAGCAGCAGCGCAAAGATCACGACACCCCAGTACGCACCCATCTCGGCGGGGACCGACATCACCCAAACACTCATGCCGAGCGCACCCGCGAGAAGAAGCGCGTTTACGACCTGCTGGCCCGTGAAGCCGCCGACCTTCCGCATGAACCTGAACTCCTGAAGTTTCAGGAAGGCGATCACGCTGCCCGTCAACGTCACTGCGCCCACGATGCTCGACGCGATCGTGGCGACGAGGAACTGAGGCGTGGCCTCGGACGGCTCGGCTTGGGCCTGAAGAAACGCCGTCGTCGCAACAAAGACAGAGCTTCCACCTCCGAACCCATTGAAGATGGCCACGAGCTGCGGCATCGCCGTCATCTGGACGCGCATCGCGAGCACGAGCCCGATGGCAGAGCCTACGACGAGCCCGGCAATGATGATCTCGAAATGAACGATGCGCCGATCGAGCAACGTCACGACGATGGCGATGAGCATCGCGACCGCCCCCAAGAGGTTACCTCGAACCGCCGTCCGCGGATGCGTGAGTCCCTTGAGTCCAAGGATGAACAAGACTGATGCAATCAAGTATGAGACATTGATGGCCGCCGAGAACATCGCTCTAGTCCTTCCTGCGGAACATCGCGAGCATTCGATTGGTCACCCAGAAACCGCCCACAACGTTGATCGTCGCCAAGATCGTCGCCAAGAATCCGAACCACTTCGCGAGATCGTCGTCTTGATGCATTCCGGCCGCGACCAGCGCTCCGACGATCGTAATGCCGGAGATCGCGTTCGAGCCCGACATCAGCGGCGTGTGCAGCGTCGGCGGAACCTTGGTGATGATCTCGAAGCCGACGAAAACCGCCAAGACGAAGATGGTCAGCCCCACAACCAACGCTTCCATTACGCACCCTCCGAAACGCCCGTCGAAGCCCCCGCAGAACCACTCGCAGAGCCGCTCGCAGAACCAGTCGCAGAGCCACTCGCCTCATCGAGCAACCCACGCACGCGTTCCAGCACGACCTTCCCACCGGAAGCCACGACGACGGCGCGCGTGATCTCATCATCGAAGTTCAGATCTCGGCTATCCTTTCGGTAGATCTGCTTGAGCAGCGACGTCACGTTCTTCGAGTACATCTGGCTCGCATGAAAAGGCACGGTCGAAGGCAAGTTGGTCGGTCCCAGAACGAGAACCCCTTCCGCGTCGATGGTCTGGTCCGGCTTCGTGAGCGCGCAATTGCCGCCGCGTTCGGCCGCAAGGTCGACGATGACCGACCCCCTGGCCATGCTCTTCACCATCGGCTCCGTCACGAGCACCGGTGATTTCTGCCCGGGGATCAGTGCCGTCGTGATCACGACATCACTTTCGGCCACCACCTCGGCCATCAACGCTCGCTGGCGCTCGTAGAAGTCTTCGCCGAGCGCCTTCGCGTAGCCACCTTTGTCTTCCGCATCCCCCGCCGCAACGGCGATCTCGACGAACTTCGCGCCCACGCTCTGCACCTGTTCCTTGACGGCCGCCCGCACATCGTAGGCGCGCACGATGGCACCCAATCGCTTAGCCGTCGCGCAAGCCTGAAGCCCCGCGACACCCGCCCCGATGACGAACACACGCGCCGGCGAGATGGTCCCCGCGGCCGTCATCAGCATCGGGAACATCCGCGGGAGACGCTCGGCAGCCAGAAGGACGGCCTTGTACCCGGAGATCGTGGCCATCGAAGACAACACGTCCATGCTCTGTGCCCGCGTGATGCGCGGAATCATCTCGAGAGCAACGAGCGTCACCCCGCGTGCAGCGACAACCTGAGCGCGAGCCGGACGCCCCAGAGGGTCGACCAGCCCAACGACGATGGTGCCCGGCGCCAGCCGCTCGAGATCTTCATCGTCAGGCGAGAGACCGGCCGCCCACACCTGCAGCAGAACCGCCGACGCGAGGACCTCAGCGCGCGAAGACGTGACTCGCGCTCCCTTGCTTGCATACTCATCATCCGAGTACCCGGCCGCGCGCCCCGCGCCAGCTTCGACCCAGACCTCGAACCCGCTCTTCGAGAGCTCGGGAATCGACGCCGGCACGACCGCGACTCTCGCTTCCTTTGGCCAGCTTTCTCTGAGAACACCCAGCTTGATCGTCGTCATCTTTGACCCAACCCGGATGTATCGTACGGCGTAGGCGGAGTCCAGGCATGGGGAGGCATTCACAACCAGACGTCAGGGATCTGGGACGAGAACGACTTTCCCGACATTTTTTCGATCGTGCAGGAGGCCATGCGCCTCTTCGGCGCGAGAGAACGGGACAGTGGCATGCACGTAGGGGCGAAAAATGCCGCTTTCCCAAAGCGCAAGCAGCTCGGTCATCCACGCACGAACTCGCACCGCGTCGGTCGCGAGCTTCAGCATGTTCACGCCGGCAACCGCCCGATTGGTGTCTGCGAGTGCGAGCGGGTTGAAGCGAAGCCACGGAAGCTCGACCATGGCCTTGAGCGCCGGCCACAGCTTGCGCTTCGACGATGCGGCCACCGACTGGTAGCCATAGCAGATGAGCATCCCACCGCCCGCGACAAGGTCAAAGCTATGAGAGACTGAGCGACCGCCCACCGAATCCAGCACGAGGTCGAACGGGCCCGCCGCCTCGACAACCTGCTTCCAGTCGCGCGCGTTGCGGTCGACGACGTGTGCAAAACCGCGTTCGAGCAGGAAGGCATGCTTGGCAAGAGAGGCCACGCCCATCGCCGTGCCCTCTTTCCACCGCACCAGATCCAAAACCGCCAACCCCACACCGCCCCCGGCCGACGGAACGAGCACGCGATCGCCAGCCCGAACGCGGAAGAGCTGCTGCGTCAGCATCCAAGCGGTCAGGCCATTCACCGGCATGGCGGCTGCGGTGACCGCATCGAGTCGGGCGGGTCGGGTCAGCGCATGAGCGTCGGGAACAACGACGTGGGTCGAATATCCACCAAACAACGTAAGCGCAACGACCGGCGCCCCCACGCGTGAAGCGTCAACGCCCTCGCCGACGGCGTCGATGACACCGGCGACTTCGTAGCCGGGAACAACCGGGAACGGCGGAGCCTCCGGATAGAGTCCCATTCGAATCATGAGATCCGCAAAACAGACGCCCGCCGCCTCGACGCGAATCCGCACCTCACCCGCACCCGGCTCCGGATCCGGATGCTCGCGAAGCACCATCACCGATGGCGGACCGGACCGGGGAATCGTCACTCGCAACATGGTCCAACCCTCCCGCGCGCGTTTGATCGTCGTTGGATCACAGCACGGATCATGGCGTGTCCTTCGACACCTTGGAGGCCTTCGATGCCTTGGATAATGATCGCATCTCGTCTCGGATGCGCGCCTTCGAGGCGGCCCACGCGCAAATTGGACAGGTCGTCAGATCGTGGCGAAGGGCTGGGCAATGTTCGCGACCAAAGTAGATCATCTGAAGGTGCAGCTTTGACCACAACGCCCGCGGGAAGATCCGGCAAAGGTCGACCTCGGTGCCATCCGCGTTCTTCGCTCGGCTCAGTCCCCAACGCCCAGCCAGACGATGAATATGCGTATCGACCGGGAACGCTTGCTGATCGAACGCCTGCGCGAGCACGACATTCGCCGTCTTTCTCCCCACGCCGGGCAGCTCAACCAGCGCCTCGAACGTCGCGGGGACACGACCGCCATGACGCTCGACGAGCATCTGCGCCGTCATCTTGAGCGCCCGCGCCTTCTGAGGCGCGAGGCCGACCTCCCGGATGGCCGTTCGAATCTGCTCCAGAGAGCACGCCGCCATCTTCGCGGGCGTTCCTGCCAGGGCAAAGAGCCCAGGCGTGACCTGATTGACCTTCTTATCCGTCGTCTGCGCGGACAGAACGACCGAGACAAGAAGCGTGAACGGATCTTCGTGCCGAAGCGGAATCGCGGGCTCCGGATAGAATGCCTCTAGGATGGCGGCGATCTTTTCAGCCTTGCCAGCCCTGGAGAGGCGAACGCGAGTCTGCGCGATTCGAACGCTTCCTTGACTTCGATTTCGGGTGTTTGGCGCAGAATACATTGTCCGGCGACCACGTGTTCGAACACGTGATGCGCAAAGTCCAGCACTCGGTGATCAAACGAGCCTGGCTGAAGCCAAACCGCCGGTTCGAAGATCCCAGCGATTTGACAGAGGATCTGAAAAGTGACGGCGGGGGGCACCGCAAAGACCGCGAGTTCGACCTCGGGTGGAACCGATAACAAGTGCTCGACCACGGGACGGCCGTGCAGCACCGACCCGGGCGTCGACCCGCCCGTTCTCGTCGCACCGCGACCGCTTGAGGCCACCGGCCACACCGGGAAGCCCTTCGCAATCAGGTCGACGGTAAGCGCATCGCCCGCCCCCACAACGGCCACGCCGCTCGAAGTGTCGGGCGCATCGATCAATGCGCGAAAATGTTCCGGCAAGCCCACGTATATACCTCCGCACCGAACCCAACTGGGGGCCTCGCTTCTGTGAGCCCCCACGGCGTGTTATGGTGCCCGAGATGTTGCGCTGGCGAGCGCTCGCGATCATCCTGGCCCTCTCGCCAGCATCCTGCCAGCGGGGGTGCGGCAGCGGAGTATCGCTCGCGCAATTGGTGTCTCAGCGAGGGGATGTCACGGCAGAGACCCAGAGCGGGAAGGAAAGCTGGCACCCGGTCGAAACCGGGTTCGCGTTCTTCGAAGGCGACGCGCTTCGAACAGGTGTAGGCTCCAAGGCGACCGTGGGTCTTGGTGTGCGCGGTTCCTTGCAAGTCGGAAGCGAATCCATCGTCCGCTTTGGTGCCAAGGGAAACGGAAAGTCGGCGGGCGTCAGCGTCGAAGAAGGCGAAGCGATCCTCGAAGGCGCGACCGGCGATCTCTACTTCCAAACAGACATTGGCGTCGCGCTGCTCGAGGCGGGCACGCAGGCGCGGATGAGCCAGAGAGACGGAGGCGTCCGGGTCGACGTCCTGGTCGGCGCCGCGGTTTTCGAACGGGACGGCCATGAGGATGTACGGATCGAACGTGGCGAAGGCGTCGCCATAGACGTCGGATCGGCCGTCCTCGAGAAGACGTCGACCCCCGCCGACCCAGCCGCACCCGCCGCACCCGCTGCACCCACCGACAACACCGACAACACCGACAACACCGACACCACCGTCAAAACCGAGGATGCGCGCGATGCGGGCACGAGCGACGTCGGGATGCTCGACGCCGCATCCAACGGGCTCGATGGCCGTGTCGATCGCGACGGGTCCGGGGCGACCGGCGATGAAACACCGGCCGGCATCGTGCTGGACCGGGGCCTATTCGAGCTCAGCGTTCGAGGCGCGAATGCTACGATCGTTCAACCTGGGTCTGGAGCCATCGCCCGGATTTCTCCGGCGGGGAAGCGCCTCCGCGCCGAACCGGGCACCAAGGTCCTCCTCAAGAAATCCACGACCGCCGTCGTCCGCCGGGCACACGAGGAAGCGAAGATCCAAGGACCGGCAGAGGTCGTGCTCGGCGAAGCGACTGGCCCGATCCTTCTCGCGTCGATGGGTCGAGTCACCTACGCGGCCAGCGCCACCGCCGACGTTTCTGTGCAGGTTCCGGGGGGCCTCGCGACCGCGAGCGCACCCGGGAGTCGCGCGGAACTCGAGATCTCGCGGCAGGGATCCGCCGTCGCGACGGCAGCCGCCGGACAGGTGCTCCTCAGCGCACGAGGCGAAACGACCACCCTGTCGTTTGGCGAGCGCGCAATGCTCACGCAGAGGGGCCTCGTCCGCTTCATGACCAAGAATCCAACAACCGCCGACTTCACGATCACCGCCGGAGAATCCGTCACGATTCACGATGCGTTGGCGCCCACCGCGATCGGCTTCGATTTCAGCCGAAGTTGCCCTCAAGGCGCCCGCGTTGAGCTCGCACCCGCCGGTGGCTCTTTCCGGCGCGCACACGGGAAGGCAAGCGGGACCGGGCGTGCCATCCTAAGCGTGCAGCCCGGCCGCCATCGCTATCGAGTCACGTGTTCTGCGCCCACGCCTGCGTCGGGAACGGGGGCGAGTTCGGAGTCCGTGTCGCCGCCGTCCGCCGACGCCTCGGGGCGCTCCATCCAGGGTGCGCTGCGCATCGTGCGCGACTCTGGCCGCGCGCGTCTTCCCTCGTCGAGTGCCAGCAACACGATCGACGCGGACGGACGCCGCTACACCATCCTCTATCAGAGCCTATTGCCTCGCCTCGTGTTCTCCTGGCGGAGGGCGCCCCTGGGCCGATCGTTCGTTCTCACGATAGCCCCCACGGAAGGGTCACCGAATACGTACTCCAGCTCGACGCCCTCCTACGCCTTCGCGTCCGGCCAGGTTCCGGAGGGCGAGTATCGCTTCTGGTGGACGCAGACCGACGGGTCCCAGCGCCGATCGCCCGAGACAACGCTGAAGCTCGACTTCGACAACGCCGCACCCTCGATGTCACTTCGCTCACCCCCCGTCAGGATCACGGCCGACGCGTCGACGGTGCTCGTCGAAGGTGCGGCCGTTCCAGGCGCGACCGTCTCGATTTCCGGTCAGACCATCGAGCTCGATCGCCATCTCCGCTTTCGCGCCGAGGCGCGCCCAAACCCCGGTGAAATCGCGGTCGCCATTCGAATCGAGCACCCAAGGCGTGGGGTTCATTACTATCTGCGCAAATTGCCCGGAGCGGCAAAGACGGAGACCACAGCGCACGACGGTCCCCCGTGAGCCCCGCTCGACGCCCCCGCTCGACGCCCCCGCGCAAACGCCCCCCGATCACGGGCCCCCACGGACGCGTCGCGCCGGTTCGGTCCATATTCGCCTTGGAAACGCGCGCGACCGGGAGCATAACCGGACCGTTGTGAGCCCAAAGCGCTATCACGTCATGACCTTTGGCTGTCGGGTCAATCAGTCGGACACGACCGCCATCATGAACGATCTCGAGAGCCATGCGTTCGAGCGCTCTTCGACTCACCTCGACGCCGACGTCGTCATCCTGAATACGTGCACGGTCACCCATCGTTCGGACGCCGACGTTCGTAAAGCCGCCCAACGCATTCGCCGCGAGAATCCGGAGGCAAAGGTCGTCGTCGCGGGCTGTTTTGCGCAGCGCGCGCCCGAACAGGTCGCCGCGCTGCCCACGGTCGATGCAGTGGTGGGTCATGCGCATCGCAGCCAGCTCCCCATCATCGCAGATGAGATCCTGACCTCGACCTCGAATGAGGAGGACGCGACGGCGCATTCGGCGCGGATCGCCCACACCACGCTCGAAGGCGTCCCTCCCGAATCACTCCCGGCCGTCAACCCCCATGCGTTCGTCTTCGAGAGAACCCGTCCCTTCGTGAAGATTCAGGATGGATGCGACGCGCCGTGCACGTACTGCGTCATTCCGAGCGTCCGCGGCGCCGCCCGCAGCGCACCGGTCGGCGAAGTCATGACGGCCGTTTCATCCTTGATCGAACAAGGTCACTTCGAGGTCGTCGTCGCCGGCGTGCACCTTGGAACGTACGGCGCACGCCTCGACCCGCCAAGCGACCTCGTTTCCTTGGTCAAACAGATCCTCGCCCTCGATGGTCTCGGGCGGCTCAGGCTAAGCTGCATCGAACCGATGGCCTTCCCGCTCGCACTGGCGGACTTGGCGGCCGAGAACGCAAAGCTCGCGCCTCACTTCCATCTTCCGCTTCAATCGGGGAGCGATCGCATCCTCAAGCGGATGGTACGCCCATACCGCGCCCGCGACTACGGCCGAATCGTGTCGTACATCCGAGAGCGTGTGCCTTCGGCGTGCATAGGCACCGACATCATCGTTGGCTTTCCGGGCGAAACTGAAGAGGACTTTCGGGCGACGGCGGCCTTTGCAGAGTCGGTCGGACTCGACTACATCCACGTGTTCAGCTACTCGCCGCGCGAAGGCACGGCGGCGATGCGATTGCCCGCGCACGTGGATCCTCGCATCGTCAAGGAGCGAAGTCGCCGTCTACACGCGGTGGCCGAGGCTCGCTGGGCGGCGTTCTTGGATCGGCAGCTCGACCGAACGCTGCCGGCGGTCACGTTGGCCCCGTCATCCAAAAACGGCGCACCCTCGATGCTCGCGCTCGCCGACAACTACGCCCCCATCGAGACCGAGCTCTCGGCCGGGCTCATGCCCAATCAAAGCGTCGCCCTGCGCATCACGGAGCGTCGAGGCACGATCCTCGCGGGCGTCCTCGCGGGCGGATATCCCCTCAATTCAAGGGCTCGCCCGTCGAGTGGGGTGGCAAGATGAGCAGGCAGTGTTAGAAGCGACGACGTCTCGGTGCGCCACGATCCAAAGCGAAGGCCGGACAACAAACGAGTATGCGCAAAGACGACCAGTTTCGAATCCTGACCGAGGTCGAAAGCCGGGTCGCGGATCGCAAGACCGTACCGGACGACGTGTCAGGCACGCACATTCGCGAGGCCCTGGAGGATAGCCTCTACCACGAGCGGCGTCGAATACGAGGCGAGCCACTCGGAAAGCGTCGCATGGAGGATGCCGCGTTCTGGGCAAACATCGAACGCCAGCTCCGTGGGTCACCGGACAAAACACAGAAGAACCTCCTGCGCGCGGTAATCCGTCGGTACGGACAAGAGATCGCGGGCAATTTTGATGAGCGCGTCTACAACTTGGCCACCCGCGCAATTCCCCCGGCGCTCGGACTCTTGCTCAACGCGGTCTCACCGAGGCGTCTCGTCGAGCGGTTCCCGCACTTTCCCAAGATCGATGACGCCGTGATCATCCAGGGAGAAACGGAGCATCTGCATCGGCTGCACGACGTCGGCACCGTGATACTCACGCCCACCCACGTGAGCAATCTGGACTCTATCGTCATCGGATACTCGCTGTTCCGGCTGGGACTTCCGCCATTCGTCTACGGCGCGGGGCTCAACCTGTTCAGCAACCCCCTCATCGGATTCTTCATGCACAACCTCGGCGCATACACCGTCGATCGCCGAAAGAACGATGCGCTCTACAAGGAGGTGCTCAAGGAATACGCAACACTCACGCTTGAGCACGGCTACGACAACCTCTTCTTCCCGGGCGGAACGCGTTCACGATCGGGCGCCATCGAGCGCCGCTTGAAGCTGGGTCTCTTGGGGACCGGCCTCGCCGCCTATATCAACAATCGTGCACGCGGCGCCTTGCGCGATCGAGTATTCATCGTCCCGGCGACGCTCTCCTGCCAACTCGCACTCGAAGCCGAAACGCTTATCGACGATTTTCTAAAGGAAGTTGGAAAGAGCCGATACATCATCGACGACGACGAGTTCGCGATGCCGAAGCGAATCTTCGACTTCTTCGTTCAGCTCATGAACCTCGACTCGAAGATCCACGTCACGATCAGCCGAGGCCTCGATCCATTTGGCAACCCCGTCGACGACGAAGGGCAAAGCATGGACCCTTGCGGGCGAACCATCGACATCACACGCTACATCACCAAAGACGGCGTACCGACCGCGGTCGAGGATCGTGACGCCGAATATACGAAGGAACTCGGGCTTCGGATCGGCGATGCGTTCCTGCGGGACAACGTCCTCCAATCGACGCACATCACTGCACGCGCAATTTTCGGCCTCATGCGGAGGCAGAACCGCGACCACACCATCTTACGACTCATTCGAACCGGCGGTATGTACGACGACTTCGAGATGGGCGCCGTCTACAGAGAAGCCGATCGCGTTCTGTCGGCCCTCCACAAGCTCGAGGGGCGGGGCGGGGTGCGCCTCGGACCTTCGCTTCGTCAACCGACGGAAGACGTCATCAACGACGGGCTCGCGCACTTCGCCATCTACCACACACGACCAGCCGCATTCCGGCGCGGGAACCGACTCGTCCCTAAAGACCGAAACCTCCTTTTCTACTATCAAAACCGGATCGAGGGCCTGGGTATCGAGGCGGATCTCGAGCTGCCGCCCGCGCTGAGCCCCGACCATCGAGGACTCGCCAACGCGGCCTAGGCACCCGCTTCGAGTGGACTCGGCGTCCTCGGATCGATCCGCATCGATCCGGATCGACCCGAATCGACCCGAATCGACTCGGAGCCCATGGAGAAAGAGATGACATTGAGCGAACGAAGCGTCCGAGGGCCTACAACAGCGATCGTCGGTGGCGGTCGACTCGCGCTGGCGATCGGTCGACTGCTGGCCGCCAGCGAATTTTCCGTGCGTATGCACGCACGCCGAGACGACGTTCGCACCGAACTGAAGAACGCGCTTCCCGGCGTGCTCGTGACTGACGACCTCGAGACGACGGTCAGGGACGCCGAAGTCGTGTTCCTGGCGGTCCCGGCGCCCGCCCTCTCGGAGGCCGCGGAAGCGTACGGCGACTACGCGACCGGCGATCAGATCGTGCTCGCAGCGAGTCGCGGCGTCGGGCCCGGCTTCACGCTCCCGCACGAGTTGATCCGCGCAAAGACGTGTGTCCGGAAGATCGGGATCTTCGGCGGTCCACTCCATGTACGCGAGATCGCGACCGGACGCGCGATACCGGCCGTCCTCGCCTCACAGTTCTCCGAAGTCATCGCTGTCGTGCGCAAGCTCGCCGAGAACACGCCGATCAAGATCCATCCGAGCCGAGACCTCGTGGGCGTCGAGGTCGCCGGCGCCATATCGAACGTCACCGCCCTCGCCGCCGGCATGGCCACCGCACTCGAGCTCGGCGAAACGGCGCGCGGCGTCATCCTCACCCATGGGTTGGTCGAGGCACGACGGCTCGGCGTCGCCCTTGGCGCCAGCGACCGGACGTTCACGGGTCTCGCAGGGATAGGGGATCTCATCCCCCGCAATGTGTCCTCGACCGACCGGCATTGGCAGGTGGGGGCACGTTTGGCCCTCGGCGACACGCTGGAGGTCGCGCTCGCCGCCGCCAACGGCAAACACGTCGAAGGCGTTGTCACGGCACCCGAAGCCGCGGCCAAAGGCCGAGCGCTCGGCCTCGTGCTGCCTCTCGTTTCAGCGGTGGAGCGCATTTGTCGTGGGGAGGCGGCGGCCCGCGAGAGCCTGGAGTCTCTGCTCCAGCAAGACCTCGATCTCGACCAGCAAGACCGCTCCAGTCGAATGGGCCCAGACGTACCAAGAGAGCCACCTGCCCCGAATGATTCGCCACCACATCCACCCACACCTCCGACCACCCCCAGTCATTGAATCTCGGATGGACCACGTCAAAGACGCCGTGGTCTGATAGATCTCGGCCTCACCACCTCGTGTCCGTGACCGCATGCGCGTAGGCGTGCATCCGTGCGTGTTCGAAGCCGCGTGGGGGTTGGGCGCGAGGATGCAATGAAGTGTAGTCTGACCACCCTGCACAAGAAGACGACCAGCGAGACGGACGTCGTCGACATCACGGAGGACGTGGGAGACGCGGTGCACGACAGTGGCGTGCTCGAAGGCGCATGCACCGTGTTCATCGCCGGTTCTACGGCGAGCATCACCACGATCGAGTATGAAAGCGGGGCAGTGAGCGACCTCATTCGCGCGATCGAACGGCTGGCTCCCCGCGGCATCCACTACGATCACGACGCCCGATGGGGCGACGGCAATGGGTTCTCGCATGTTCGCGCGGCGATGCTCGGCCCGTCGATCACGGTCCCGGTCAAGGATGGCGACCTGGTGCTCGGCACGTGGCAGCAAATCGTGCTGGTCGACTTCGACAATCGTCCGCGCACGCGAACCGTTCACGTTCAAGTCATCGGCGCGTCCTCGGCTCGGCAACCACGCTGAAGCCGGCAAGGCCGCGAGACCGCACGCGCCGACGCTCGCCGCGGACGTTCGTCGCGGACGTTCGTGGTGGACGCTTCTCCGAGGACTCGAGACTTCGGCCTTGGACGGAACGGCCGTCATCGCTGGCTCGGCTCGCTGACATTCGTCGGGCCCCAGGGCGTTCCGTGCCTCCGATTGGGTTCCGTCGGCGATCTACGCACTTTGTCCCATTTCGCCTCTGCAAGCTTCGCTCATATCCTCCCGACGGCATGCGCAACCTGTGTCCCAAGCTCAGAACGACCGAGCCCCGAGCAACCAAGAGTCGACTCATCAGCCGACTCACCCCCGCTGCGGCAACCGTCCTGTCGCTCGCGTTCTCGGCATCGGCTCAAGCTTTCGCGCCCACAAACCGTCCCAATCTGGCCTCTCCATCCGGCACCGACGCCAAAGAGCCCAACGCACCGCTCGAAGCCGCGTCCGGTACGCGCCTTCGTCTGGCGCGGCCAACGACCCGGGAGGTACCTGCATCTTCACGTCGGGCATGGAAACATCTGAAGGCTCGCCTTGGGTCCGACTGGACCGGCTACTTCGACGCGGATACCGGGGTTCCGCAGCGACTTTGGGGCCACGGCATCAAGACGCCCAACGTTCAGACCTCTCCCGAACGGGCGGTCGAAGTGGCGACCACGTTCTTGGCCGAACACATCGCGCTCATCGCACCCGGCGCGCGGCCCAGCGACTTCATCCTCGCCGCGAACGACCTCGATGAGCAAAGCGGGATCCGCACGGTCGCATTCATGCAGTTCATGGAGGGACTGAAGGTTCAGGGAGGCCAGGTCAGCATCCGCTTCAAAAACGATCGTCTGTTCTTGGTCGGCTCGGAAGCCTGGCCCAACGTCCAATCGGGGCTCGCGCGCGACGGCGAAGCGGGCGGGTCTTCGGCGGATCGCGCCGCCGAAACGCCAAGCGACGCTGCGTTTCGGGCCAAGGCGCTGAAGTGGATGACGAGTGCCCCATCGAACGGGAGCCGCATGGGCGTCCTCAGCCAAGGCAACGCCAGCGCCCCGGGCCTCGGCAACACCAGCGGCCTCGGCAGCACCTACGAGGTCCGCGGAGGACCCGATGCCCCGATCGTTCTGCCGCTCGTCGAACGAAGCGGCATCATTCGATATCACATCGTGCGGCGCGTAAGGGTCGACGCGCGCGATCCGATCGGCGCTTGGGACGTCTTCCTCGACGCCAAAACCGCCGACCCCATCGCGCGGGAACAGACCTTGCGCTTCTTGAGCGCAACCGTTCTCCTCGACGTCCCCGACCGCTATCCGACCGGCTCACGCTCCGCCATGCCCGCGCCAAACATGAACGTCACGCTCGCCGGAGTTCCTGCGAGAACCGATGCGGCTGGCCTGCTCACCTGGACCGGCGCATCGACCGTAAACCTCTCAGCGTCGGTCGAAGGACCGGACGTCGAGATCGTGAACAAGGCCGGAGCACCCGCGGTCTTCAATACTCCCGTGACCGATGGCCACCCTGTGACCTGGCGGGAAGCCGACGACGAGTTCGCCGATGCCCAGATCACAACGTTCGCCGCCCTCACGCGCGCCAAGGCTGCGGCGCGCGTTCTTGCGCCCGACATAGGCTGGCTCTTCGAAGAAGTCGCACCCGGCAACGTGAACCTCAACGACACCTGCAACGCTTTCTCGGACGGAAACTCGGTCAACTTCTTTCGGGCCAGCGCCCAATGTGAAAACACCGGCCGCATCCCCGATGTCGTCTACCACGAGTTCGGCCATTCTCTGCATGCCCACGCGATCATCCGCGGCGCGGGCGACTTCGACACCGCACTCAGCGAAGGCGTCTCGGATTACTTCTCGGCAAGCATCACGAAAGACCCAGGCGTTGGCCGCGGCTTCGACTACACCGACCAACCGCTTCGTCACATCGATCCTCCGAACACCGAAGCCACGTGGCCCGACGACGTCGGCGAGCCTCACAGCACCGGCCTCATTATCGCCGGCGCTCTTTGGGACCTGCGGACGGCCCTCGAGGGCAGCCTGCCCGCCAGCGGCGCCAGCACGGCCGGCGACCACGTCGACTTCTTGATGCTTCAGATCATGCGTCGCGCTGCGGATATCCCGTCGAGCTACGTCGAAGCCCTCGCGGCCGATGACGACGACGGCGATCTCGCGAACGGCACGCCCAACATCTGCGCCATCAACGCAGCGTTTGCTCGGCATGGTCTCGCTGACCCCTCGACCATCGGTCCCGTCATGACGCCCCCACGCCTCGACCAGCAAACCGTCGTCGTCGCCGTCGACAACAGCCAGGGCTTCTGCCCAGGTACCGCCATTGCCTCTGCAGAGCTCGAGTGGCGCACGCCCGGCACGCCCCCGGGCTCAGCCGACTCGACCCGCCAGGTGCCGATGCAGTCCACCCCGGACGGGCTTGTCGCAGCGCTTCCGGCGGTCGCCCCCGGCACGATCCTCCAGTACCGCGTGCATGTGACGCTCCAAGGCGGCGACGTCCTCTCGTTCCCCGACAACGCCGCCGATCCGTTCTACGAAACCTTCGTAGGCGAAGTCATTCCGCTATACTGCACCGATTTCGAGTCGGACCCGGCGGCCAACGGCTGGCGAAATGCTCTGCTCGAAGGGACCGACACCGAAGGCGCGAACGATTGGCAGTGGGGCGTGCCGGCCGGGACACCCGGCAGCGGCGATCCGACCGCCGCCTATTCGGGCGCGCGTGTTTATGGGAACGACCTCGGGGGCGGCGATTACAACGGCAAGTATCAATCCGACAAGGTCACGGCACTTTACGCGCCCCCGATCGACGTCGGCGACTACGCCCAGGTTCACCTGCAATATCGACGTTGGCTCACGGTTGAGAGCGGCAACTACGACCAGGCCCGCATCCTGTCGAATGGGACCGAAGTCTGGCGTAACTTTGTCCCGGCGACCGGCGCGGACGTTCATCATGAAGATCGTGAGTGGCGCTTCCACGACGTCGATCTGTCCTCGACCATCTCGACCGAGCGCAAGGTTCAAGTTCAGTTCACGCTGAGCAGCGACGCCGGACTCGAGTTCGGCGGATGGACGATCGACGACTTCTGCATCGTCGCCATCCCCGAGCTCCCAACCCCGACGTGTGGTGATGGGAACGTCGACCCCAATGAGGCCTGCGACGACGGCAACACCGAGGACGGCGACGGCTGCAGCGCCGACTGCAAGGTCGAAGTGCCACCCGACCCGATCTGCGGGAACGGGAGCATCGAGAACGGCGAAGCCTGTGACGACGGGAATCAACAAGATGGGGATGGTTGCGAACACGACTGCACCCAAACACCCAGCGGCGGCCCGGGAGGGCCAGGGTCGGATGGTTCGAGCGGATCGGATGGCTCGGGCGGATCGGGTGGCTCGAGCGGATCGGATGGCTCGGACGGATCGGGTGGCTCGGACGGATCGAGCGGCTCAGGCGGATCGGGTGGCTCAGACGGCTCGGGCGATTCGAACTCACCGGGAAGCGGAACGACCGGCAACCAGACCAACGGCCCCGACGATCCCGATGCGTGCATCAACGCCGACTGCAGTTCGCCGGGACCGCAGTCCTCGCCCTTGCCTGAGGAGGGAGGCTGCAGTTGCCAGCTACAAGCCGACCCATCGCGTTCGTTGCGCGGAACCGCATCCCGGGCGCTCGTTCTAGCGCTCGGCTTTGCGATCTGGCTCGTGCGCCGTCGACGCCATCCCATCCACGGATAGCCAGCACAGGCGCCTGCGCCCAGTTCGGACGTTCGAAAGGTCGACGGCTCGAAAGTCGAACGCCCGAATGGTCGAACGCCCGAAGGACGTTGCGATTTGCCTTGAGCGGTCGCGTCCGGTCTCAGTACATCCTCGACGTGAGCCTTCCTCATCTGCTCGCCAACTGGGCCGAGCGAACGCCCAACCATGAAGCGCAGTGTCGCCGCGCGGAGACGGGCGAGACCGTCACGACAACCTGGGCGGGATACTGGCTGAACGTGCGCGCCATCGCCAAGGGTCTCATTGCCCTTGGTCTACAAGCCGGGACCACGGTGGCGATTTGGGCCGCCAACCGCGCGGAGTGGGTTTGGTGCGAGCTCGCCATCATGGCGGCCGGAGCCACCGTCGTACCGATCTACCCGACCAGCACGGAAGAGCAGGTTCGGTACATTCTCGAACATGCGAACGCTCGATGGGTGATCGCGGATCAGCCTCGACGCATCGCCATGCTGAGCGATCGCGAAGGGCCGCTTTCCGGCCGGCTCGATCACGTGATCGATTTGGATGGCTCATCGGCGATGAGCCTCGACCAACTGATGCGACATGGCGACGCGATCGAAGACGCGATCCTCGACGAACGCCTCAACGCCGTTCAAGCATCGAGCGACGCACCGGGCCTCATCATCTACACATCGGGCACGACCGGAACCCCAAAAGGCGTCGAGCTGAGTCACCGAAACATGACCACCGTCGCGCGAAGCGTCGCCGAGGACTATGGCCCCATTCTGAGCCGAATCGAGCTCCGCGCGCTGAGCTATCTGCCTCTTTCTCACATCGCCGAACAGGTCTTCACGGTCTTCCTGCACCTCACCGTTGGCGGACGGGTCTACTACTGCCCCAACATCGACGATCTCCGCCTCTACCTGCCCTGGGCGCGTCCCACCGTATTCCTGGGCGTCCCTCGCGTATGGGAAAAGATCGAAAGCGCCGTCCGCGCACGACTCGAGAGCGCCTCTCCGCCGCGCGCCGCCCTCGCACGATGGGCGATGCGCGTCGAAAGCCAGGCCGCCTCTTCGCTTCGGCGGACCTCGACGGGTCGGGAGCCGGATGGCGACCCACGTGTTGAACCACATCGTCAACCGAACCGGGTCGCAGAACGATTTGCCCGTCACGTCCTCCCCCGCGTCGCGCGACGCGTTACGCGACGCATCGCGAACCAGGTGGTGCTCTCCAAGATCCGGCGGACGCTCGGCTTCGAGGATCTCGCGCTGGCCGGGTCCGGTGCAGCACCCATCTCGGTGGACACGCTCGATTTCTTTGCGTCGCTCGGCATCCGCATCCATGAAGCGTACGGGATGACAGAGACGACCGGCGTGCTCACGCTCTCGAGTCCCGACCGGCCGATCTTCGGCACCGTCGGGCGGGCCCTTCGCGGCGTCGAGCTCAAGATCGCCAGCGACGGCGAGATCTGCGCACGCGGTCCTACGATGACGCGCGCCTATCATCGGGATCCCGAGTCGACGCGCGCCCTGATCGACGACGAAGGCTGGCTTCACACCGGCGACCTCGGCGCACTCGACGAGGACGGCAACCTACGAATCGTCGGTCGAAAGAAGGAGATGATCATTACGGCGGGGGGCAAGAACGTCGCTCCGGTAGAGATCGAACAGTACCTGGTTCGAATCCGCGGCATCAGCCAGGCGGTCGTCATCGGCGACCGCCGCCCCTATCTCACCGCGCTCCTGACGCTCGACCTCGACGATAGCGACGAACTCAGAACGGCCGCTGGCTTCACGAGCCAGGTCACCGCAGCCGACCTCACCCATCACCCCGCTGTGCGCGCCGTCATCGAGGCACGCCTCGAAGCCGAGTGCAACCGACACCTGGCGCGGTATCAAACGATCAAGAACTTCGCGCTCCTCGCCGAAACCTTCTCGGTTGAACGCGGCGAACTCACACCGTCGCTCAAGCTGAAGCGAGCCACCATCCATGAACGGCACCGCGAGGTCATCGCCTCCTTGTACGGCTCGAAATGATGGGACACCCGTGTTAGTCGATTCACTCCATAGACTCACTCACGGACTTCCGTTAGCCTTTGTCAGCCGTTCCAAGGAACGGCCATTGCGGGCGGGGGTTTGCCTTCGGAATGGTTCCGAGCACCACGGCGAGTCCGTGGGGCCCGTCCTTGAACGACGAGCGGCGAAACAAACGCCTGCTCCTTTGGGAATTGAACACCGCGTCCTTTCCGAGCCTTCGGCGCTCGAGAAACTGCGCGGTGCCGGCCACTGCGTCGGAGGAGGGATGAGCTCACATGCATCAACGGTTAGGTCTCACCACGGAGGTTAGACTGAGCTAGCTCCACTCCATGGAGAGGCCAGAAGGGGCGGCGCGTCGCGCGAGCGGCACGCCGCCTTTTTTTTTGCCCTAGCGACCGCCGTTCAATGACCCATCGCTCGACAACCCGCGTCCTCCGTTTCAATGTCCGGGCATGGATTGGAACCTGAAGCGACACGGCCGGCCTGAGTTGACACGCCCCGGCCCCGTGGTGGTGGTCGTCATGGACGGCGTTGGGATCGCAGCCGAGAACGAAGGCAACGCAGTCCATCTTGCGCGCACCCCGACCCTCGACCGACTCCGTCGAGACTTCCCTTTCATGCCGCTCTGCGCGCACGGAACGCAAGTCGGCCTGCCTTCCGACGAAGACATGGGCAACAGCGAAGTCGGCCACAACGCGCTCGGAGCCGGCCGAATCTTCGCTCAGGGCGCCAAGCTGGTGAACCAAGCCCTCTCGAGCGGGGACATCTACGAGGGCCAGGCCTGGCGGGACCTCGCGTCGAACTGTTTGAAAAACAACGGAGCGATGCACTTCATCGGCCTCCTCTCCGACGGCAATGTGCACAGCCACATCCAGCACCTGATGGCCCTCATCACCGCTTGCGACGGCGCCGGCATTGCGCGCGTCTTCGTCCATGCGCTCCTCGATGGGCGCGACGTGCCCGAGACCTCAGCGCTGACCTACATCGATGCGCTCGAGGCTCACCTCGCGCCCATCAATGCGAAGCCCGGGCGCACGTACAAGATCGCCTCCGGTGGCGGCCGCATGAACGTAACGATGGACCGCTACGAGGCCGACTGGCGCATCGTCGAGCGCGGATGGAAGACGCACGTCCACGGTGAGGGTGAACGGTTCCCCGATGCCAAAGCCGCGCTCGCTACGCTGCGCGGCCGCGAGCCTGGCGTGATTGACCAGTTCCTGGGTGCGTTCGTGATCGGCGATGACAAGGGCCCGGTGGGCCCGATTCAAGATGGCGACAGCGTTGTCCTGTTCAACTTCCGGGGAGATCGCGCCATCGAGATCAGCCGCGCATTCGACGACGACGCGTTTTCGTTTTTCGAGCGCGGCCGACGACCGAACGTCCTGTTCGCGGGCATGATGGAGTACGACGGAGACTACCACATCCCACGACGCTACCTCGTTGCTCCGCCCGCGATCGAACGCACGATGGGCGAGTATCTTGCGCGTAATAAGATCACTCAATTCGCGTGCAGCGAGACGCAGAAGTACGGTCACGTCACCTATTTCTGGAACGGCAACCGAAGCGGAAAGTTCGACGACCAGCTCGAAACCTACAAAGAGGTTCCGTCCGACTTGGTGCCCTTTTCGGAGCGCCCCTGGATGAAGGCGGCCGACATCACCGACGCAACGATCGAGGCCATTTGCAGCGGGAAGTTCAAGTTCTTGCGGATCAACTACGCGAACGGGGACATGGTCGGGCACACCGGTCAGCTCACCCCGACGATCCTCGCCGTCGAAGCCGTCGATCTCTGCCTCGCTCGACTCTTGGCCGCTGTCCGCGACGCCAAAGGCATCGCGCTGATCACGGCTGACCACGGCAACGCCGATGAAATGTTGATGTGGGATGGCAAGAAGAAGGCTTTCAAGAAGAACGCCGAGGGCGTCTTGGAGCCGAAAACGAGCCACACGCTCAACCCAGTACCGCTTCACCTCTACGACCCGCACGGTGAAGGCCGGCTCAAGCTCGATCTCAAGGCCGAGAACCCCGGCCTCACAAACATCGCAGCGACAACGCTCGCGCTCCTCGGATTCACGGCCCCCTCCGACTATCGGCCGTCCTTGCTGACGACCGAAGGTCGCTGACCTTGAACCACCCGGGGGCGAACGCGCCAAAGGCCCTGGACGACCAAGGATCGCGGAGAGAGGTTGAGATGCAGGTGGCACGAAGACGCGAGCGGCGCGGGCATCGCAAGACAGAGGGGGCTCGGGTCGGGATCTTCTGCATTGGCCTCCTCGCGACCGGCCTTCTCATCGCCGCATGCAGCGGGGGAGACTGCCCAGACTGCCTGGACCCAAACGTGGTCGACTATCGATTGAGCCTCGTAGGTGAGTTCTGTGCGACGTCGACGGGGGCCTCGGTCGCGGGGATGTTGGCCGTCAACTTGAACAGCGTGCCCAACGCCCTCGAAGCACTGGTCGACAGCGATGGGGACGGATTGAGCGACCGCGAAGAGGCTCAGCTCGGCTCGATCCCGACCTCTGGCGACAGCGACGGCGACGGATTCTCGGACCTCGCCGAGATGCGTGCTCAGTCCACGCCCATCACGTCAGGCAGCGTCGGCCTCCTCGATCCGGACAACCCGCTTGTCGGAGGATGCGAAGCCACCTCCGACACCGATCGAGACCTCCTCCGAGACTGCGAAGAGGCTCATCTTGGGTTGAACAGCGCTCTCCCCGACAGCGACGGCGATGGCATCCTCGACGCCGTCGAGCTTCGGTTCGGAGCCAATCCCGCCGTCGCCGACACCGAGGAGGATCTCGATGGCGACGGGGTCACGAATGGCTTCGAAATTCTGGCGGGCACCAACCCCCGGATCGTCGACCGAAATCGTGCGGCTCAGGACGCGCTCACGTTCAGCCTCGTCATCACGAGACCCGATGATCCGATACGGTGCATAGCCTTCGAGGTCAGCAACATCGAGCTCAAAGTCACGACACCCGACGGCTCGAATCGGATCCTGCTTCACCGACGCATGAAGACCGTCCAGGGCCTCGTCGAGCACCGGTTCGCGTGCGCCCTCACCCGCTTCCCCGGACACCTGACTCGCACGGAGCCTAAGAACGGGCGTCTCCGAATCCCGGAGGCCGGCTGGTTCGACACACCTTTCACGGCCATGGCGCACTGCGTCTGCCCAAACGGCGACCTCGACGGCTGCTGAGGCTTCCGCGTCACACGGGTGATCCGCGTCCGTCTGACTGAAACAGATCACCCCTTGAATCCAGCATGTCAGCCGGGTGACGAACCTGCGGTCGACGATCGGGTCCCTCCGTCCGCCAGTCGGTGCCTTGGCGGGTGCCGCACCGAAACGCTAACGTCGTCTGAATGCAACGACGAACCGTCGAGCGATGCGGCATTGCCGCACTGTTCTTGTTGGGCGTAGGCGCCGCGACAACCGAAGCGCAGGCCGCGAGCCTTCGCTGCAAGGGCGGAGACATCAATGATGGCGACCCGGTGCACGTGCTCCGAAGTCGCTGCGGTGCACCCGAGTTCGTCGAGCGGCGCACCACACTCGAGACGTTCGTTGCGCAAACGGCCACGGGAGAAGCTCGGGTCGTCTACCGGGAGGCAGGGCGCGAGCTTTGGACCTACGCCCAGGACGACGCAAACATTCGCATCGTGACGATTCATCGGGGCGTCGTCATGAAGGTCGAGCATGTTCGTGCAACACCGATCGAGGAGGCGTCCTGTGCACGCGGGACGGTGCCCGACGGTGCGTACACGGCGGAAGTCTACATGGCGTGCGGCCAGCCCATCGACCGTCGGCGGAAGGTCGAAACGCGGAGTCATCGCATCAACGACATCGAACACCGTGAGCTCGTCACGGTGGAGCGCTGGCTCTATGCGCCGGGTCCGGGCAACACGCCGCGCGTACTTGAGTTCGAGAACGGGGCCCTTAAAGCCGTGACCTCGGGCTAGTGGTGCTCGCCAGCCTACCTTGCCAGGCCTTCGAACCAAGACGGCAGTCGCTCACCCTCATCGGGCGAGTCGGTCGGGTCGGCTGAACCTTCCGAACCGGTCACCGCTGGGGAGGGCATGGACGTCGTCGCGGCCGCCGCGCCCCATCTCGCCGCCTCGCCCATCATCGCGGGCGCCTGGGTCTCACGATCCCACTTCTTCGCGCTGTAGAGCCTCACTTTCTTGGCGCGGAAATCGAGCTCAAGACACAGGTCAAGGCCCTTCGGCGCCTCGGGACACTCGAAAACGCGGAAGCGGGGTCGAATCGTCACGTTGTCCTGGAGGAAGGTGAGGCTCAAGCGTCCATCCTTCTCCTGGTGCCGCAAGCCGTTAACCAGAAAGCGATATGCGGAACCATGGATCGTCGCGCCGCTGCCCTGCCGGCTGGTGAGGAACATGACATGGCCGATCTCTTTTGGATTCTCGACAAGGCGGTCGACCCACGGACGGTCGAGCAGATACTTGGTCTCGCGCCCGCGTAGAGCGTCAGCGCCCGAGCCGCAGACCTTCCACAGGACAAGACCAAGGATCACGAGGCCCAAGAATTTAAGTCGCCGGCTCATCATCTACTGAGCATCGCACCACACCCGTTCGGATGGTGCAATCCCCAGCCAAGGACCGACCAACACCGGCTCGAAGGGCCCGCACAAATGTCAGCGCGTGGTCCGCTGACCCTTGTAGCCGATGATGTAGGCGTTCCACGCGGGATCCGACTCACCGCGTTCAGCGCGTCGATAGATTCCGCTTCCTTCCCCGGTGGTGCGGTCCGTGGCCTCCCAGTAGACCTCGGCCGCCGGAAAGCCCGCCTCGAGCACAAGTTCCCGCACCTCAGGAATCGTCCAGAGCCGCCAATGATAGCTGAAGGCGCGGCGAAGCTCGCTGCCGTCCGGGAATCGGAAGTGGATATGGCATTCGGCATCGGCCGTGATCGGATCGAAGGACGCCTGCTCCCACACGTAGTCGAAGCCTTCATGCTCGGTCACTTCCTCGCGGTCGTCCTCCAGGGCCTCATAGCCGCCGTACAGATCCAAGATCAGCACGCCCTCGGCCGCGAGCTGAGCGAAGGCCGACCGGAAGTAGCCCCGGAGCATCTCACGGGTCTTGAAGAACATGTACGAGAAGTTTTGAGCCGCGATGATGTCGGCTTTCGGCGTCACCGCCGCACGCACATCGCCCTCGACGAGGTGAACGCGCTCAACCTGGGCCGCGCTCAAAGACGAAAGGTTGTGCTCGCGCCCCCACGCCAGAGGCTCAGGATCGATGTCGACGCCGTACGCTTCCGCGGTCCGCCGGGCTCGAACCCACTCGCAGCAAACCGCCGCGGTCCCACAAAAATCCTCGCGAAGAATCTCGGCCGGCCTGTTGAAGGCCGCCCGATAGACCCGCTGAAAGAAGCCAACATCGACGTCAGGCGCCTGGACCGACTTCAGATACAAGTCGTATCGGTCGGCGCGCTTCGCCATAGACAAACGCGGTGATTTCGCCATCGCCTTTGGCTTCGCGAGCCCAGCCCGCTTACCCCCGTGGGCGCCTCTCGCATCTTTCGCATTCTCTTGGTCGTCTCGCGTCGCGGCCTGGCTATTCAGCACCATTGTCGCCTCGGCCTAGCAGCAAGAGCCCTTGACGGCAACCCAAACGAAGCTCGGGTCGCGGCGGAACCGGGCGCTCAGGCTATAAGGCTTCGTAGCCCAGAGCAGCCCCCAGCTTCAGCGCAATACGGTCCGCGATCCAATGATCATCCCACCACTCGAGGGGCGTCACCGGAAGGCCGTGCAAGAGGACGCTGAAGTGGAGGTGGTCGCCAAGCGCAAGACCGGTCGCACCCGTCTGGCCGATGACCTGCCCTCGCGCCACTTCCTCGCCCTCCTTCACGGCGATCGAGGACATGTGGCCATAGAGCGTCATCAAGCCGTAGCCATGGTCGATCACGACGGTGTTGCCATAGATGCCGAGGTACCCAGCCAACGCGACGACCCCGCTGTTGGCCGCCGGTATGTTAGCCTGTTGCGTCGAGGCAAGGTCGAAACCCAAATGGTCTTGGCGATCGACCTCCTTGCCACCGTAAACATAGGTGCGCCGATCAGCAAACGCCGACACACGCTTGGCCGCCATGCGCTGAAACACGGAATGCCACAAGAACGCCGGCTTGGATTTCTCGGCAAGCGCCGTAAGAACTTCGGAGTTCTTGCGCCGCAAAGCCCCATTGATCTGCAGATAGTTCTCGAGAAGGGACCCCTTGTCCTCGAGCTCGGGCGCCGACGCCATGATCCGTGGGACGACCGCCTCCATGAAGCGGTCGGTGACCTCGATGGTGTCGTTCGCAAACGGGCGCGGCGTGAACTGGGCGATAAAGGGCATCGCAGCCTCGTTGCCGACATCGTCCGTCGCAACCAGCCGCACCTCGGAGGCATCCGCGAGGTCGTAGGGCACGGCGAAGAACGCGAACCGGTCGCCCTCCCCACCCCCCGGAAGCGCATACCCGGGGAACCAGTACTCTCCCGCTCGAACACCGTCCTTCACCGAGGTGCCGCCCACGCGATATACGACGGCCTCCGACCCGCCCTGCGCCACGTAGACGAACTGCGACTTCAGTTCGAGCGAAGGTGGCGTCAAACGGACCGGCATCGTCTTGACCTGCTCGCTCGCCGGTGCTCGCAAGAGCCATGTCCCGGCGCCCAACGCCGTAACCCGCAGCGTCGCCTCGCCGGATTTGAGTTGCGGCACGACGTCGCGCCCGACCGCCACATCGAGGACTTCGGACCCGGAGGGCGGCGCGGTAAAGAGCATCCAAGGGGGAAGCGGCAGATACGTGCGTTCAACCAAGGTCTTGGTCAACGCACCCTGAACCAATTCGACCCGAAGCCCCGTCAAACCACGCCTCGGCTCCGAAGCAAACACCTTGAAGACGGTGTGCTTACCGATCGCAGGCAGAGATGGCTCGACCTCCAGCGACGGCGGTCGCCCGGATCGAAACGTGACCAGCCCCCCGGCGGCGAGCGCCGCAATCACCAACAGCGCGAGAGCCAAAGATATGGGCGCGATGGAATGCCGGCGTCTTCGTCGATCACTCAAATGCATGGCGACCCATCCTGCATGGCACGGACCTCGATCGGTCTCAAGTCGATCCTTGGCGGGCCGCACCCTAGCGGCCGCTTGGCAGGGGTCGAGATATTGACGCCCCGCCCGGGAGATGTTGGGCTCTTGGCCACGTGATGGAAACGGAAACGCATGCCCTCCAGAACAACACCGATCGCGCGCCGCGGGCGTCCCTTAGGCGTACGCTCCTGGCCGGACTGATGCTGGTGTCGTCGACGGCTACACTCGCGGTCATCACAACCACGGCCGGATGTGCCGCCAATCTCTGCGAACGTAAGAACACCTTCTTCGAGCGTCGATGTGCGGGGACAGAGCTCACATATTCGCCCGACCCTCTGTGCGAGCCCAACCTCGAAAACTGCAACGAGGGACAGCTGCGTGCCTTCGAGGGCTACGTCCAGTGCCTGGAAGCCGCCAATGTCTGCAGCATGGAGATCGTGAGCCAGTGCGCCGCGCAGCACGCCCCCGGCGTGAACCTGCAGTGTGCGCCGCGCGGCTAGCTCGTACCGCTGCGCAGCGAGTTCTCCGACCGCCGCGCCCGCGGATTCGCCCCCCCACGAAGCGTCCGAGCCCGCCCGGGTGTCCGCGAGCGACCCGTTCAAGGAACGCCGCGGTCAGGCAAGGAGCGCCGTGGTCAGGCGGAAACACTCGGGATTCTACCATACAGTGACGGGCCATCACGGGCCATCACCGCCTGTGAGCCGGTGCGCGCTTGACTTCGTGCACCCGAAGCTGAAACCCCATAGAGAACAGGACGGCCGAATGTGTCGGTCGACCAAGGGCGACGAACGACGAAGGCGCCCCAGGCGCCGATGGGAAACAAGCCGATGAGGAGAACGATCTTCAACGGGAAGATTCACCGGTGCGTGGTGACGCAGGCGGACCTCGACTACGAGGGCAGTCTCACAATCGACGCAGACCTTATGAAGGCGGCGAACATCGCCCAGTATGAGATGGTCCATGTTTGGAACATCACCCGCGGAACCCGGCTGACCACGTATGCGATCGAGGGCGAATCTGGTTCTGGCGTCATGTGCGTGAACGGTGCCGCAGCGCATCTCAACAAGCCCGGCGATCTGATCATCGTCGCCACCTTCGTAGAGATGACCGACGAAGAAGCCAAGAATCACGTCCCGCACGTCGTGCGCGTCGACGAACGAAATCGTATCATCTCGACGGCCGCCGAGGTCCCCGGCCCAGCCATGCCCAGCCTTAAGAAGACCAATCTCCAAAAGCCCGCCGCCTGAGGCCGAGCCTTCATCGAGCGGACCGCGCCTCGCCCGCGGAACTGTGGTGTGGGCGCCAGATCGCGAATCCGCGTGACGACCTAGGCTTCGCCGAACCGAGCGGCGGCGGCGAAAAACGCAGGCCCGAGCCGTTTCGCTTCGCGCAGATCCAAGATCGCGAGCGCGCGCAGCATCTCAAAGTGCCTGCTATCCACGTTGGGAAGGACATGGAGAAGCTCGGCGGCGCCGTCCGCCAGCGCATTGAGAAGGTCCGTCTTCGTCTCAATCGCGTCGGCCAAGGGGGCGATCATCGAGACTTCGTCGAGCGTAGCGCCGCCATATGGGAGCGGGCTGAGAAGGTCATGAATTTCGCTCGTGCGACCGACGAAGACCTCGGCCGCGTTGGCTTCATTCACCGCCGCCCGATAGACGTCGAGGGCGGCTTCTTCATCGGGGGTCGCCGGCGACGAATCGGGTCGAGCAGCCATCTCGGCCACTTTCGTTGCGGCGGCCCTGAGTGCCTCGATGTTCTTGAGCGTCGTCAAACGAGGCGCCTCACCAAGTTCGCGCAGAAGCTGCGGGATAGCTGCCAGGATACCCATTGCGTCAATCTCGTCTGGACTGACGTAAGCCCTGTGTTCGTCGGACAGTCGCAGGTCGCGCGCCAATGGCCCGGCCTGTTCATGAGGGGCCCCCAACGTTCGCATCAATGCGGTGAGTGGGTCGAGCTCGTCGAAGGCACGAAGCGTGTCGAGCACCTCTTGCCACGCTTCGGGGGTCATGGGTGTTCCCGCTTCCGTGAACCGCGCCGCGGCGGCGATCGCCTCCGGCGAAGGCGGTGACGTGCGCTCGATGACGGGTTCTCCGCGGAGGCGAGCCTCGTTCTTCAGTTGCTCGAAGGCGTCCCGATCGCGATAGAGCGAGTATCGGCGTTTGATCTTCTCGTTCTGATCTCCTGAACCCTGCTGCACGCAACGCACGGCGAGCTGGCCGAGAGGCGTCATGCTGCGAGCTTCGCGCTCGGAGATTCCGTTGTCGTCCGGGTCGAACGCATCGATGTGGGTGCGTTTCGCGACCTCGAGTGAGTCCTGAAGATCGCGCCGAGTCACACGTGATCCGCGCCCTGCATCCCAAGCGTCGACAAAATCATAGTAGGCGCCCGTGAGCGATCGCTCGGGCTCTTCGAGCGTCGCCAGCTTTCGACGTACGTCGGCGCGGCTTGCGATCCCATCGGGCCCGGCTGCCTCCGCAATGCTGTCCACGGCCGCCTGAAAGGTCTGAGTAAGGTCGGATCTCGGTATGCGCGTCATGATGAATACTCGGGTGAGTTCTCGGACGTCGCCACGCCGTGTTGCGTTGTTTGCGCAGCATCCCCAATTCGAGGACCGCGAATCAGGAGAGCGCGCTTCTCGTGTTTCTCATGTCCAACGACCCTACGCGTCGAAGAATCGAGTGCGGACAGATAGGGGGCTCGCCGCTGCATCCGAGGCCAGTGGGCGTGCTTCCCGAAAGGTCGCACCCGCCTCCACCACCTCTTGAGTGAATGGGAATGGCGTATATACTGCGCACTCGGTGCGCCCGTTCGCCTTCGTTGTTCTGCTGGCCGTCACCCTATACAACCTTCGACTGAATCCCGCGTGGGCCGCGGCGGCGGCCTGCTACTTCTACTTCGCGATCCCCATGCGCGAGTTCAACATGCCGAGTGCCCCCTACCAGGCGGGCTTTTTTGCGGTCGCGGTCGTGCTGTCGGTTCAAAGTCGGTACTACGCTCGTGCAGAGTCCAAGAAGGAGATCATCGAGCGCACGAGGACGGCTACGCGCGAAGTACTGACGGCACTGCGCGGCCCGATCGTCACGCTGATCACCCGATTGACCACGGCTGACGAACGTCGGTCGACCCCCGAAACTTGCAGCGAGGCGTCACGCGAGGCGCGCGCAGACATCGCTCGACTCGTTCCGCTCCACGCGCCCAAGAAACTCGTCGAGGTCGTCCGCGATACCGTGAGCTCGGTCTGCGACCAGGCGATCAGTCGCGCGGCCGCAGAGGCAGAAAGCGTCCGGACCCGACACGGTGGCGGGCCCATGCACTCGCGTGGTGTGCTCGAGGCCAACGTCGTCCGTCAAGTCGAGGCATCCTTCAACCGGGAGCTCGACATTCAAACGGATCGGACACTCGAGACGACGCTCGAAGCCGCCATCGCCGAGTACGAGTCGAGCCAGCATGCACGACCGAACGAGCTTCGGGAGTACGGCATTCTCGGCGTGCCGCTTCATCGCCCTGCCCTGATCGCAGTTCTGACCAATACGGGTGTATGGGCGCACTTGGCCTTCACTCTCGCGACCGCGATCTGTGCGAGCCATGCGCGGTGGAGCCAAAACGCCGGCGAGAAACAGGTTGAGTTGTGCTGGCTGTTGTTCATCCCGATTCTCGGGATCATCTGCGGTGTTCGAAACGCCAAGCAGTTTCGACTCTACGCGGCCGCATGGACGCTGGGCGTGGCACATCTTTGCTACAACGGCGTGACGTGGTGGTTGAGCCACGGCGGACGCGCGGACAATGTCGGAGGACAGCAGGGCGATGCGAACTGGCTTGGCATTACCGCCGTGTCGGTTGCCCCCGTCGCCCTGGCCGCCTTCTTGAGCGAAAGAAATCGATGGGTCGCATGGGCAGGTCTTAGCTTGGCGGGCCTTTGCGTACTGGGTGTTCTCGCCGGTGGTTCGCGCGGCGCGCTCATCTCGTTGATCATCGGGGTAGCCTACTGGTTCTTCTGGACAAACAAGAAGGGCATCGCAGCCGGCTTGCTCCTGCTTGGACTTGCCGGCTTCCTCTTCGTCGCGCCAGCCTCATTCTGGGAGCGCATGGGCACCATGTTTCTTCCCAAGACCTCGAATCCATACGTGGTCGTCGAGCTCGAGGAGTCGGCTCAATCGCGAAAGCGCATGTGGGCCCTCGCAATTCAGGTGTTCAAGGAGGAGCCTCTCCTGGGCATTGGCCCCAAGAACTTCCCGCTCGAAAACAAAGTGCGAGGCGTCGCGTTGACTGCGGATGGCGCAGGTCTCGAGACGCACAGCACGTGGCTTCAGCTTCTGGCGGAGTTCGGCCTGACAGGTGCCCCCATCTGGTTTCTCGCCTATCTGACGTCGCTCCTCTGCATGCTGCGAGCCTTCCTGATTACGCGGCACCTGCGCGGCGACCCTCGCTACGGATGGATGCCGACCTATTTTCTTGGCTTTCAAGCGGGCTGGATCAGCAACGCCGTCGCGGCCTCGTTCGTCTCGTGCCAGTGGCTTGACTTCAACTACTGGATCTTCATCTTTGGACCGCTCGCGCTTCAGATCGCGAAGGAGACGAAGTCCTACGTCGAGTGGTTCGAGGTGCCCGGTGCACCATCCGAGGCACCGCCAGCACCGCGATACGGAGAGCCGTCGGCCGTTGGCCTCGATCTGACCGCCATCGATCTCGAAGACCTACCGGCTCTTCGCGACGAGGCCTCATCCTGATTCCACCGGTGATCGGGGGCGACCGGTCGACGTGCATCCGATGTCAGAAGGCTGCTCATCGGGCCGTACAGATCGACGGATGTGTCGCAGTCCCTCTCGACTCTGGCCTGTTCGATGGACGGGGTCGTGAGCGAATGATCGGGGAAAAAGTCGGGGTGACGAAGCTGCCATCGGGTGCTAGATTCCGTCAAGTGCAAAATCCAAACCGCACATCACTCGCGCTTCTACTCCTTCTGGCCGGCTGTCACTGGCAGTGCTCGGGCACCATCGCGTCGTCTGCGTCTTCGGACTCGGCGGACTCTTCAGGCTCCGCGGAGTCCTCGGGTTCGAAGGGCGACGGCAGCGCCGATAATGCAGCGACCTTCCCGTCGGTGACCGGCCCGAATGATCCCGAACCCGAGGGGCGCCCACCCACGGCCTACGCGCTCAACGTGCCGATGACCGTGAAGGAAGTGGCGGGCGTTGGGTCAACCCACTTCCCAGTGTCGGTCGTCGTTCCGCTCGAGCGCGGCACCTACCTCGATACGAGCGGCTTCTACGTGGCCAACGCCCAAGGCTATGCAGTACCGGCGCAGTTCGAGGTCTTGAACCACAACTTCATGACCGACAACTCGATCCGGCACCTGCTGGTACATTTCCAGCCCGATGTCGAGGCCTTCAAGGGCTCGGGAGGAACCTCGACATACTATCTACGAGACAAGGGCACGAATCCGGCACCCACGGCGCCCGTTCAAGTCACCGACGAGGCCAGTGCGATCACGCTCGACAGCGGCGTGGTCAAGATTCGCGTTGAGAAGAAGCCCTTTAGGATCACGACGCCGAGCGGACCGCTTCAGGCCATCCTTCACGACCAGGACAACCAGCCGGTTCGGTCGTTCGACGCGCCCAACATCACCATAAAGCTCGAGGAGCGCGGACCGATGAGGGCCGTGCTGCGTGCCGAGGCGCCCGCGGACATGGTCAACGACAAGATCCGGCACGGCTGGGCGATGCGCATTTATGTCTACGCCGGGAAGCCGTACGTGAAGGTGGACTACCAGCTTCAAAACAGCGTGAACACCGTGGTCTACTCCCGGCCACTCTACTTCGAGTCGTTGGCGCTCAGTCTCGAAACGAACCAGACGGCAACGCCGCAATCGGTTCGCGCCGACTTGTCACCCCTCGACCAACTTCCGAATTCTTTCGATCCCCTTGCCCAAGACTTGAACCCGGTGAGCGCCGGATCGGTTCAGGTGATCATCCGCCACTTCTGGGAGATGTGGCCCAACGGGATCGCGGTCGATGCGAACGGGAAGATCGATGTGGAACTCTTCCCCGCCTGGAGCGCCCGCGTCTACAATAACCAGGTCTCTCCAACCGGCCTCTACTGGCTTCACGACATGCAGCACGTCGTGAAGGAGGTGCTGTTCAACTTCGGCACCGCAACACCGAAGGTCCTGAGCGATCTTGCGAAGACGTTCCAGTTCCACCCCGTCGCCGTCTTGCCCGTCGCCTGGTATGCAAAGACCCAAGTGACGCTCGACATGGGCGGCACATTCCCCGCCACTTCGCGACTTGCGGTCGCCGACATCAGGAAGCCTGACTATACCACCTACAGCGAGTATTCGGGTCCCGCCAGTCGTCTCGGATTCGCGAACTTTGGCATTGATCTTCAGCGAAAGACTGACCCCAGAACGGCCGGCGGCTGGCCGCCTTCGAGCTCTCGCTTCTTCCTGACCGAGAACCCCGGTGACTACTACCGAGCCCAGGATATGGCGATGGGGGAGCTCAACGTGATGCCCGAATGGATGGCCGAGTACGACTACGCGAAGGACTTCGCGCGGCTCGGACTCACCGAGAATCCGTATGCGGGCTCGACGTGGCGGAAGTTCACCGGCAACTATGACCTCCCGACAGGCTATATCCAGGGCACGGGCGTCGACTCAAGACCGCGAGACGACCAGCACGGATGGTTCTATAACGTCGAGGAGGCTTACTGGATGACCGGCAATCCGTGGATCCGGGACTGGTATGAGTTCATTGGCCAGTACCGCCGGACGCGCGTGAACCAGAAGGACCCTTTCCCGGATATGAGCGGGCGTGCCATTGGCCACGCGCTGGCCCATGCGCTCCAGGCGAGTCGCGTCACCGAAGACAAAGAGCTTCACCTGCTCGTGGGCAAGTATCTTCGTGACTACGTCGGACCCCATCTCGCAAAGCCCTCCGGAGGTCTTTTGCCCACGGCCGTTTTTCAACTCGGCTATCTCACCCACGCGATGCTGTCGTATCTTGGGGACCTCCCAGAGCCCGACGCCGACGTCGTGAACATGATCCGGCAGTGCGTGGAGTGGAACGTGAGACAGGGGAACTTTGCGTACAACCTCGACGGCACTTGGCGCTCCGATGGTTCGGGCTTTCCGTTCGGAGATGCACAGGCTTGGTATGGCCGGAACTTCGACGACGCGGCGGCTCTCGACCACCTGATGACCTATCAGCGGTCAGGTCTCGCGGGCGGGGATCGGCCTTACGTTGACCTCACCCAGTGGTCGGGTGATTACTCCGGTCGGATCTCAGCACCGGTATTGAAGCAGCTTTCCGGGGGCTGATATACAAGCGTGCGTGCTCCCCAACACCGAAACTCGGTCCGAGGAACGACTTCGACATCACTATGAGGTCGAGGTCGAGCTTGCCAGGAAGCTACGCGAAGCGTCGAAGAGCGAGCGTTCGACGCTCTACTCGGCGCTGTACGACGAGCTCTATCGGCGCGTTCCGGACCATCCTCAGCTCACGCGCAAGGCGGGTGCCCATGAACGCCGCGAGGCTGTCCTCCGCCAGGTCGCGCTCCTCGAGCCGCTCCTACGCCCCAACGGATCGTTCCTCGAGATCGGACCCGGCGATTGCGCACTTTCCTTCGAGGTCGCCAAGATCGTGCGTGACGTCTACGGTGTGGACGTCTCCGACGTCATCACGAGAACGCTTAGTCCACCGAGCAACTTTCACCTCACGCTCTCGGACGGCTGTAGCATTCCGCTGCCCCCCGGCTCGATCGACGTTGCGTATAGCAATCAGCTCATGGAACACCTCCACCCCGATGACGCGCGCACGCAGCTCGAAAACATCCATCGCGTCCTCGCGCCGGGCGGCAGGTACGTTTGCGTTACGCCGAATCGACTGACCGGACCGCACGACATCTCCCGCTCCTTCGATCGATCGGCCCGCGGATTCCACTTAAAAGAATACACGGCATCGGAGCTCGAGCGGCTCTTCCTCGACGTGGGCTTCTCATCCGTGTCGATCTACGCGCTCGTGAAGGGGCGTCGAGTCCGACTGCCTTCGAAGATCGTGGCCCTCGAAGAGACGCTGCTCGGCGCTTCGCCGTTTAGGCTTCGACGTGCGCTCACCGACCGGCTTCCATTCAGAGCTCTCCTCGACAACGTCGTTGTTGCTACGAAATAGCCGTGTCGGCCGCTTCGAATCAGGAAAGAAGGCCATCGAGATCTTCGCGGGCAAGCTCTTCGACGAGCCCGCCTTGAGGTCGGAGGATCGCGTCCGCAAGACGGCGCTTCTGATCCTTCAGCACGAGAATCTTCTCCTCGACGGTGTCGCGCGCGATCAATCGATAGGCGAACACAGGCCGCTCCTGACCGTAGCGATGCGCACGGTCGATCGCTTGAGCCTCAACCGCCGGATTCCACCATGGATCGAGAATGAAGACGTAGTCGCTCGACGTGAGATTGAGACCGCATCCACCCGCCCGGAGGCTGATGAGAAAGACACCGCACGCCGGATCGTTCTGAAAACGCGTCACGGCCGCCTGACGGTCGTGGGTTTGACCGTCGAGATATTCAAACGCCATCTCGTGCGCCTCGAGCCGACGTCGAACAAGCGCGAGCAGGCGGGTAAACTGCGAGAAGACAAGCGCCTTGTGGCCCGACCGGACCACGCTCTCGAGCTGCCCAATCAGAAGCTCGAGCTTCGCGCTCGGGACCTGCGCGAACGACGAGTCGATCAAGGCCATGTGGCATGCGGCCTGACGCAAACGAAGCAACGCCTCAAGCACATGAATCTTCGCGCCGCTCCAACCAAGCGATTCGACTTTGTCGGACAAACTCGCGCGATAGAAGTCGCGCAGACGCTCGTACTCCACCCGCTCCGCATCTTGGAGGTCGACATAGAGCGTCAGCTCCGTCTTCGGCGGCAACTCGCCCAGCACTTCTTCTTTGGTCCGACGGAGGAGAAGCGGTGCCAATCCGCGCGCCAAGAGAGCCAAGGATTCGTCGTCTCCCGCCTTCGTGCGCGCCACGAAGTCTTGGAGCGAGCCAAGCATCCCGGGATTCAAGAACTCGAAGATCGACCACAACTCTTCGAGACGATTCTCCACCGGCGTCCCCGAGACCGCCAATCGATGCGCAGCTCGGAGCTGTCGGGCGGCCTTGGAAACGCTCGAGTGCGGATTCTTTATGGCCTGCGCTTCATCGAGGATCACCGACTCAAATCGTATCGGTTCGAGCGCCTCGATATCTCGCCGCACCACGCCGTACGTGGTGACGACGACGTCAGCCTTCTCGATGGCAGAAAAGTCCCGCGAGGGCCCTGTGTAGTCGACTACGTTGAGACCCGGCGCGAAACGGGCGAGCTCGCTCTTCCAGTTGTGAACCAGGCTGCGAGGGACGATGACGATCGACGGCGGACGCCGGCGGCGCGTGGCCAGATGCCGCCCGGCAAGCAAGGCGGTCACCTGCACGGTTTTTCCGAGCCCCATGTCGTCGGCCAAACAACCACCGAACCGAAACATCTCGAGGAACTGCATCCACCCGAGGCCTTGGCGCTGATACTCGCGAAGCTTTCCATTGAAGCCTTCAGGCTCCGAAACAGACCGGGCCGACGGCAAGCAGGAGAAATTGCGCCGAATCTGCTCAAACTTGAGATCGAGCGTTGCGCGGCTGCACTCAGAAACAAGCGCGTCGACCACCGGTGCCTGAGCGGCCGAGAAGCGCAGCTTGCCTTCCTTGAGGCAGGAGGCTCCGGCCAGGATCGCCAATTTTCGAGCCCAATCGGGCACGAGTCCGCGCGAGCCATCTTCGAGCACAACTTCCCGTTCGTTCGCGATCGCGGCCGACAGCACAGACGAAAGCGACGCCGCGACGCCATCGAAGTCGACCGTGCCGTTGAGGTCGAACCAATCGATGCCAGACGACACGTCGAGCTCGAAATCCTTGGCCTTTCGCAGACACGCCCCGTCGTCCTCGACGTGCCATCCCTCGGTAAGCAGCTCTCGCTCGATCCCAGCGACGCGAAGCGCGTCGAAGCGCACTTCGCCATGAGCGCGATCTTTCGGATCGACCGGCATCGCGCCCAGCACCTTGAGTCGCATGAGATGCTCCGCCTCCGCCGCCATGTCGCGTCGCACCCATCGTCGCGAGACCGGATCGACGAGGACCCGAGCCTCGGCGCTGGCCGCGATGATCTGGCCACTGTAGTCGAACGACACGTGAGCCCAGGCCTCGCGATCGTTCACCGCCGCCCCCGCGTCATTGCGCATCGAAACCAGAAGTCGCGGTCTAGGCTCCAGCATCGCCTGAGACCATCGTGACTCGGGCGCGAACTCGACCTCCGGCAGCCCTTTCATCGTGGCGAGTTGCCCGACGAACGCGTCGAGCGCACCGGCTGGGATCGTCACGGGTCCATTTCGATGCAGGCGGTAGAGCCACTCGAGGCCGCGCTCACTCGAGACGCGAAACAGGCGGTTGCCGGCCAGACAGAACCCACTGGTCAAGCACAGGCGCACGGCATCCAGCTCGACCACCGGCGCGGCGGCCTCTGGCGACGCAACGTCGGGCGCGGCGAGCCTTGGCCTTGCGACGTCCGGCGAGCTCGCATCCGGCGATACGAAATTCGGCGGCACGTCCTGATGAAGGCGCAAGACCCCCGTCAAGACCCATCCCGGTTCGGCGCCCACGCTCTGGTCATCGACCCGAAGACACAGATGGAACGACCACCCCGAATCGCCAAACCAAACGAGAGGCCCCTCCTCGGGCGCAACCGAGAAGCGCTCGGTTCGACAGAGACGCGGCAGGACGTGCCCGTACATGCCGGGACGCAGCAGACTCCGAGAAAAGCTCACACCACTTCCACCGACGAGCGGCGAGCGGTCTTCGCCGACGTTCCCGACGAGAAGCTCGAGTAAAGCGCGGTCTTCGCTGTTCGGCATCTGCCCGATGGCGTACTCATCGAGCGAGACACGACGCGGCGTCGCCGCCCGTCCGTCGCGCAAGAACGTGGTTTCGTAGAAGTCGACGACCAGTTGATCGCGGAGTCGGCTCTCGCCGATGTTCAGGCGAAACGAGACATCCGTCGCCGGTCGATCCGCCAGGACGGCCAGGATGGGATCGGCTTCACGCCGTCCGTCGACCGCCGATCCGCGACCGAGACGGTCCAACGCCACCTGCCATCGTGGTTCAAGAGACTCGCCATCCGCCCCATCCGGCACCACACTCGAAGTCAAACCGTCGACCTCAATACCGGATCTGCAGCATGAATCAAACGCAGAGCTTCACCCACACTGGGCGCGAAGGCGCCGCGTTCAGGATGGGCTAACCTCCAAACCCGAGCGTTCCAGGAGGGCGTCGAGCGACGGCTCACGCCCCATGAAACGAACGAAAAGATCCATCGGGGGCTCGCTGTCGCCGCGTTCAAGCACAGCCCGTCGGAACGCCTCACCGACGTCCCGCGCGAAAACGCCTTCCTTCTTGAAGCGTCCAAAGGCGTCCGCATCCAGAACCTCCGCCCACTTATAGGAGTAGTAGCCCGCCGCGTAGCCCACGGTGCTCGCGAACAAATGGCTGAAGCTCGCGATAAACGCGTAGTCTTCTGCGTACTGGACCGCCGAAAAAGCCTGCATCTTCTTCCGTGCATACGCCGTCACGTCGCCATCGCGCAGCGGATCGTATTCGGTGTGAAGTGCCAAATCGACCGATGCGAAGCCGAGCTGTCGCATCATCGCATTGGCTTCCCGATAGGTACGCGCCCTGGTCATCTTCTCGAACAAGGCCGATGGAATGGCTTCGCCGGTCTCGTAGTGTCGAGCGAAGAAGTCGAGCGCCTCTCGCTCCCAGCACCAGTTTTCCATGATCTGCGACGGAAGTTCCACGAAATCCCACGCAACGTTCGTGCCCGCCAACGCGCGCACATCGACTCGACTCAGGAGCTGATGGAGAAGATGCCCAAACTCATGAAACAACGTGGAGACCTCATCGTGGGTCAAGAGCGCGGGCTTGTCTTGGAGGGGCCGCGTCACGTTGGCTGCGATGAAGCCGAGGTGAGGACGAAAGGCCTCGCCGCCCCCCGCCGGACCGCCGACGATGAACGCGTTCATCCAGGCCCCGCCGCGTTTTTCTTCGCGCGGGTATAGGTCCGCGTAGAACGCACCGATGACCGTGCCGTCGATGTCGACGACCTCAAACACTGAAACTTCGGGATGCCACACCGGAAAGCCAGACGCCTCTCGCACTTCGACGCCATAAAGACGGCGGGCCATCTCGAAGAGCCCTCGCAAGACTTGGTGCACGGGAAAGTAGGGACGAAGCGCCTCTTCGTCGAAGTCGAAGCGAACCATGCGCTGCTTCTCAGCGTAGTAAAGGAGATCCCAAGGCCTGATCGCGGGCGCGTTTGGCCCCTCGATGGATCGTCGAAAGGCGTTCAGCGCCGCGTTCTCCTGCTCGAAGAACGGACGCGTTCGCTCAGCCAGGTCTCGCACGAAAGCTTTGGCCGTCGCACCATCCTTGGCCATGCGATCTTCAAGGATGAAGTCGGCGAAATTGTCGAAGCCCAGTATCTTGGCCAGCTCGGCCCGAAGCCGCAGAATCGAGACGATGAGCGGCGGATTGGCGCGCTCACCTTCCGCCGCCCGCGCATGATAGGCGCGGAAAATCTTCTCTCGAAGGGCCGCATCATCGAGGTAGGTCAGGACCGGAATCACACTCGTCGCCTGAAGCGTGAACCGCCATCCCGAAACGCGCTTCTTCTCGGCGAGATCGCGGGCGGCATCTCGCGCGGATGCGGGGAGTCCTTTGAGCATCGATTCGTCCTCGACGATGAGCTCGAAATCAGACGTCGCGTCGAGGACGTTCTGCGCAAACCTGTTCGTCAACTCGGCGAGCTCGCGATTGATCGCCTCAAGGCGCTTCTTCTGCGCGGGCTCGAGGTCGGCTCCGCTCCGGCGAAACTCATCGACCGTCTTCTTCAGGAAACGTGCCTTGGTCCCGGTGAGGCGCTTCGCCTCCGCGGTCGAGCTGTATCGCTTGAGTGCTTTCCACAGCGCATCGTCGAGCGGAATGCTCGAGAAGAACGCGCTCACTTCCGGCTTGACGCGGTTATAGACCTCTCGCAACGAGGGCGTCGAAGCGACCGACTCGAGATGCCCGACCACCGTGATGACTTCGTCGAGGCGCTCGGTCGCATCTTCGAGGGCCTCGAGTGTGTCTTCATACGAATGCCCCCCGCGCTCCCCGATGGTCCGCACCGCTTCACGCGCCGCATCGATGAGCGTCGTCACCGCCGGAGCAACGTGGGCCGCGTCGATCCGGTGGAAAGGTAACCGGAAACGGAAGTCGAGAAGCGGATTGCTGGAGGTCTCATCCATCGCGTCGAGAGCTTGGTACAGCAACGACCGACCTTCAAGCAGAACGCGAAACGATGCTCAGGCAGAACGCGAAATCGATGCCCCGCCGTCATGATCCCGGTGGCCTGGCGGTCGCCCCCGGTTGGGAGCAGGGAGGGTTACTCCGGAAGCGAGCATCAAAATCCAGAGGAATGGCGAAGCCACGACCTGTGTTAGAGCTGGGTCATGGACTTCGTCTTCTTCCTGTTGCGAGGGCTCAGCTTCCTCATCGTCGTCGACGCGCTCTCGAGCTGGATAGTCCCGGGTCGAGACCGATTCCCAAGAAACATCCTAGGCCACATCACCGAACCGCTCTATCGACCGGTGCGTCGTATCTTCGATCCCGGCCGCTTCGGGGGCATCGACTTCTCGCCGCTCGTCGTGCTTCTCACGCTGCAAGTCGCGGCAGGGCTTCTCGCGCGGAGCATTCACTGAGCCGGGCGAGCCCAACACACGGGGCCGAGCTGACCAAATCATGAGACACAGTTCGAAACCTGACGGATCCGCTGCGTCGCCCCCGGCACTTTCAGCGGCTTTGTCCCGATGGCCCAAAAAGTGCTTACGACTGGGTGGAGACTTGTGAAGACCTGATGTCGCTGCGAGATTCACATCCTGTGCTGGCCGAGGCCATCGCCCTGCTCGTGAACAGCAGCGAAGCGCTCTCCCTGCCCAAAGACCTGCGCGCACGCCTTGAGCGCTCGCTGAGCGTCCGACCCGAGTCTCAGCGACAGGCCGGCATCCGCAACATCGTGAGACTCGCACGTTTCATCGAGCACGATCTCGGGGCACCCGAACCGGCGCGCCAACTCCTGGATGCCGTCGCAGACCTCTCCTTCACCGACGCCGAGCTTCGAGCTGCGCTCAAGCAGGCGGGCGAGCGACTCTCCGCGGCCGTGAACCAACTGCGTGCTGAAACCCCGCGGGCTGCAACCCTGCGACCAGACCAGTTTGGGGCACCCATGCGGGGCTAGAACCGAAGCCCCATGACCACTCGCGCGATTCAATTCTATTTCGACTTCATTTCCCCTTACAGCTTCCTCGCGTCCGCCCTGATCGCGCGTTCACCAGAGCTACGGCGTCTGCCTCTCATCTATCGTCCGGTCTCGTTCGGGACGATGCTCTCGCGCCGCGGTGTTCAGGGTCCGGGTGAGATTCCAGCTCGGCGACGACGGGGTCTCGAAGACCTTCTCTGCCTGAGCGCCTACTATGGATTCGACATCCAAGGGCCGCCTACTCATCCATTCAACAGCGTGTATGCGCTTCGCTCGGTCTTGGATGTCAACGATGAGGCGAACCGAGCTCGGCTTACCGGGCGCTACTTCCGCTGTGCGTGGATCGAAGGCCAAGACCTTGAGGACCTCGGTGTGCTTCGCGCCTGCCTTCAGGATGTCGGTATCGATCAAGATCCCGAGGCCGCGGCCACCAAGCCAGAAAATCGAAAAGCGCTCAAGGCCAACACGCTCGAAGCCCTGGATCTCGGCGCCCACGGCGTTCCGACTTTCGCCGTCGACGACTTGCTCTTCTTCGGCCACGACCGGCTCGACCTCTTGGCGGCCTACATCGAAGGAAAGTTCGAGCTCGACCGAGCGAAGGTGAAGGAACTGCTCGCACGGCCTCAACCCGGAGGCATGCGCGGGTCCTCCATCTAGAGCGAGAATGCGCAACTTGTTGCTGATTGGGCCCTAAGCTCGCGCCCAGGCCAAAGCCTGGATCATCCGCGCCGTAAATTTGGGCGTCGTGAACGAGCCGTCGATTGCGGCTGTACATGAGACAGGCTGCCGCCAGTCAGCATACACATTTCTGGCAGAGCCACCGTTCGCTTCGCACCATCGGTTTGGCGTGGGTCGTGCAGATTGCGGGCGTCCATGAAGAGCAGCGGCGTCGGCCGGCTGCGTGAGCGCTTCGCGCGGTCGCGGCTTGCTTCGGCCACATCGATCCTTCTCACAGGCTGCGTCATGAGCAGCGGTTGCGGATCGTCGGAAGGCGCAAGCGACGTGGATTCGGAGAGCGTGTACGGCGGGGGGCCAGTCCCCGACAATTTGTACCCCGCCGTAGGCCAGACGAACTTCGGCTGTTCGGGCGCGCTGGTCGGGCCTCGGCTCTTCCTCACCGCGAGACACTGTGTGGACGACTGGGGTGCGTTTTCGTTGAGCCCGCGGAAGGTGCGCTTTTACGCGGGGGCCCCAGATTATCGAGTGATCGACTATCTCTACGATCTCGCCGATCCGGAGGGCGACATTGCCCTCCTGCTCCTCGACCGTGACGTGAGTGGTGTTGCCCCGCTTCCGATCTCGCCCGCCGACTTAAAGCAGAACGACGACTTCACGATCGTGGGCTTCGGAGCGCCCGCGAACGTGAAGATGATGGGCGATGGGAAGGTGGACCTCGGGATAAGTCTGACGGCCTTCGGTCGAACCTCGCCGACGGGCCTGGTCGTTGAGAACCAGGTTCTCGGCGCGGTGGGCTGCCCGGGCGACTCGGGCGCTCCGCTATTGAACGCGTCGGGTCAAATCGCCGCCGTCCATGTCTCGGGCCTGGGAGCATGCGGGCCAGGAAAGAAGGGCTATGCCATCTCGGCTTCTCTGTGGCGAAACCGCATCGCCGAGTGGTCGCAGAAGCTGCTCGCGCATCCCGGGAACAACGCGCCACCTTCGAACTTCAACTTCGACTTCGACTGGCTCGACGGGTTCTTCGAGCAAGACGCCTCAGCATACCAGACGCCCATCACGCTCAAGATGTCGATCTTTGGTGACTACGACGGCGATGAGTGCCCCGACAGTCTGACGTGGTATCGAAAGACAGAAGGATATCCGGACGAGCCCGAACACCTCGAGCTCGACCCCTGCAATGGGTCATCAAAGGTCTTCCAAGTCTCCGGTGTCATGTTCTTGGTGCCAATGCGAACGCCTTCGGGCGATCCGCTCGTGCTCGTGCATCTCGCCGGGGCGCGAGTGCGTGTTTTGGATGGCAAAGCCAGAACGCTTTCCAACGAGTTCAGCATGGGTGGCAGCTTCCGGGTTCGAGGATTCTTTGCGACCCAGGCCGACGGCAACCCAAACCTCGTCGCGACCACGAACACCAAGGTGATCGTGGTCGACGTGCGAGCCAACCAGCAGCGTGTCTATGACCGCGTAACTTGGGACCCCGCCAACAGCAACGGGCCGCCTCTTCCGTACGGCTTCGGGCTTGCGGGCGTCTTCGATCTCGATGGCGTTCCGGGTGATGAGATCATCATCCACGGAAATAATCGGATCGACGTCATCGTGGACGAACGCGGGCCCCAGTCGGCGGTCAAGGAGTTCAACATCCCGTACCCCGTCGACTATCGAATCGGAGGACCGAGTGACCTCGATGGAGATGGAGACCTGGAACTGCCGATCGCTCAGCAGGGCCAGATCAGCATCCTAGACTGGAACCGGGACCTCTTCACGCGGTCGGTCGGCACCTCCGGGCCATTCACAGGATTCGCGATCAACGGTCTTTACGATACCGACGGCTTGCCCGGGACCGAAGTCGTCTTGCTGATGGCGAACCACATCAAGATATACGACAGCGCGCGGGATCGGCTGCGTTCATATCCCGTGGCACCCCCGTATACAGTCAAGCGTGCCGCGGACGAGGACGGCCAGCCGGGGGCGGAGATCCGCGTCTTCACGAACGGCACCGAGGTGGTCATCAAGGACAGCGGCGACGGAACCGCACCACCGCTCGTGGTGCCCTTGTATCGTACGGTGGCGCCCACCAAACCGGATCACTTCTACGTTCTGAACCACGATTGGGCAACGCACCCTCCGAGCCCATATGAGTGGGACCGCACTGAGGCTTGCGTGTACGCCGAGGGCGCTGCAGGGCTGATCCGACTCCGCCGCTTCTACCATCCTGGGATCGACCGCCACTACTATCACACGGATGCGCTCGGTGCTCTGCCTGCGCCTTTCACGAGCCAGCACGAGGAAAGCAGCCAAGGATTCGTCGCGACAAGCCCCGCGCCGGGCATGGTGCCGCTGTATGGACTCCACAATCCCACGACGAAGAACCACTTCTACTTCGCGCGCGTCGAGCCACCTCCAGAGGACATGTTGCCGGGCTATACGTTCCCGCCAAGAATCCTTGGCTATGTCTTCCTTCCGAGTCTATCTCCCACTCAGCGCGAAGACGCGGCCTTCGCCAAGGATGCCTGCCGAAGCGTCACCATTTCGCCGCAGCAGGGAAGTCGACCGCGGTTGGCCGTTTCCGCCGGCAAGGTCTACGTCGACGAAGATGGCGATCATCATTTCGGTTCGGCATCCGATGTGCAGTTCCAGTTCGGTGGTGCGGCCGACTTGCCGTTTGCCGGAGATCTCTTCGACTCCCACGGAGCGCTTGGCTCAAACGGGGTCTTCGAGTTTGGCGTGTTCCGGCAAGGGTGGCTCTTCGCGGACGTCGACGGGAAGAAAGGCTGGAGCGACGGTGACCTCGCGCGTTCGCCCATGGCAACAGGCGCCCCGATCCACGCCCGCCCTTTTGTCATCGACTTCGATGGAGACGGGCGTGAGGAGCTCGGCCTCTTCGATCCAACAGACTGCAAGAACGGTTGCCGTATCCTGATCGATACGAACCACGATCTAAGCTTCTCGGCGGAGAAGCAAAGTCAAAACTATCGCTTCGGCGCAAGCGACGATCTCCCGGTCGTTCGAAGGCGATCGGTCGGTCCAGACGAGTTCGCCGTGTTTCGCGCCGGCACCTTCTTCATCGATCGGAACGCAAACCTCGCCTGGGACAGCGGCGACACTTCAGTGACGGGCTTCGGCGCCGCGGGCGATCTTCCGGTGGCCTTCCCAGTGAGTGGAGGGAGCCCGGGGAGCGACGATGTGCTGGGTGTGTACCGTCCATCCTCGGGTCATTTTCACTTCGACTTGGGTCCATCCGGCTGGAATCCGGAAGATCCTGACTTCAACTTCGGCAGCCTGAGTGGACATCCCGTAGCGCTCCGCTGAGCGACACGTGCGCCATTTCCGAGAGGGCCCTCCCGATGAGAAGGGGCGACAGGCATTCGTACCCGCTGTGCCTTGCAATCCAAATCAGAAAATCGCGAAGACGTTTGAAGTTGTCCGATTGCCCGTCCGAGGCGGAACGACTTGTTCACAGATCGAAAAGCAGGCGCGTCGGATCCTCGATGAAATCTTTCACCCGAACGAGAAAGGTCACCGCCTCTCGGCCGTCGACGATGCGATGATCGTACGTCAGCGCGATGTACATCATCTTAGCGGCCACGACCTGGCCGTCGCGCACCACGGGACGGTCTTGAATCGCGTGCATCCCCAAAATGCCGCTCTGCGGTGGATTCACAATGGGCGTCGAGAGCAATGAGCCATACACACCGCCATTGGAGATCGTAAAGGTCCCGCCCTGGAGATCTTCGACCTTCAGCTTGTTTTCTTTCGCACGGCGCGCGTAGTCCGCGATCTGACGCTCGATATCCGCGAATCCGAGCGACTCCGCGTTTCGGAGAATGGGGACCACGAGCCCACGGCCACCACCCACCGCAACGCCCACATCGAAGTAATGTCGGTAGATAATCTGATCACCGCGGATCTCGGCGTTCAACGCGGGCACGTCCTTCAAAGCCTCAACAACTGCCTTCACGAAGAAGGACATGAATCCCAGCTTGATGCCATGCTTCTGAGTGAATTTTTCCTGCACGCGCGCGCGAAGCCCGAGCAGGTTCGACATGTCGACCTCGTTGAACGTCGTCAAGAGCGCCGCCGACTGTTGAGCACTCACGAGTCGCTCCGCGATGCGACGCCGAAGCAGAGTCATCGGCACGACGTCCTCGCGACGCGTCGACGCGGGGGAGACAGAAGACGCGGCGATCGATTGCGCGCTCGGGACCGCAGACGCCGGTCCAGGACTCGAGACTGGAGGCGCAGACGCGCCGGTACCCTTGCCGTCGACCTTGGCCACATCCTGCATCGTGATTCGGCCCGCGGGGCCGGAGGGTGTCACCTCGGCGGGCGTCAAGTCAGCCTGTCGCAACGCCCGTCGTATCGCCGGACTCGCCCAACTGCGGCTCGGAGGATTCGACTCCGGCCTTGGCTCACTCGGGGCGTCGTGTTGGCCTTCTAGCGGCGCGATGCGACCCGCTTCCGCCATCTCGGACGCCGCCTCCATCTCGGACGCCGCCTGTTTCGGCCATGACGGCGGTGTCACGGGCGCAGCCGCCGATCGCGCGACCGGCTCGGCGTTCGACTCTGCGTTCGAACCGGCCCCGAGCAGCACCTCAGCCGATGCGGACGGTGCGGATGCCGACGGTGCTGATACGGACGCCGGTACCGGTACCGGTGCCGGTGCCGGCACCTGCGTCCCGACTTGGCCCTGCCCCGCAGCATCGAGAAGCCCGATCACAGCGCCCACCTTGACCACTTCTCCAACCGGATGAACGATCCGCACCAAGCGCCCTTCGGCGGGTGCAACGACCTCCACGTTTGCCTTGTCCGTCTCGATGACCGCAACGATTTCGTCGCGACGAACCGCCGCGCCTTCTTCCTTCGTCCACTCGACGATCGTAACTTCCGTGATCGACTCGCCTGCGGACGGCACCTTAAGCTCAATGGTCATCCCTTACCCCTCGTTCCCAAACGCCTTGATCATCAACAGGGCCTGCTCCTGCTTGTGTGCCGACGCCGATCCGGTGGCGGGGCTGGCGGACTCCGGCCGCGCCACACATCGTATCGCTCGGTCATCACCCGCGATCTCCTCAAGGCGTGGCCGAAGGAAGTTCCAGGCCCCCATGTTTCGCGGCTCTTCTTGTACCCAGAAGAGCGGCGCGGCCGTTGGATACAAAGCCAGCGCCTCTTTGAGCGTGGCCGAATCGAACGGATAGTATTGTTCCACGCGGAGAATGGCGATGTCGTGCGCACCGCGCTCCGCACGTTGCTGCTCGAGCTCGTAGTAGACCTTGCCACTGGTCAACAAGATGCGGCGAACGCCGGAAGGATTCACGTCCGAACGAACATCGGGAATGATGCGCTGGAACCCGCGTTCAGCCAGATCATCGAGCGGGGAGACCGCCATCGGATGGCGCAGCAAGCTCTTGGGCGACATCACCACGAGCGGCTTTCGTATCGCCCGCAGCACTTGCCGGCGGAGAAGATGAAAGAGTTGTGCGGGAGTCGTTGGGTTGACGACCTGAATGTTGTCCTCGGCGCCCGAGTTCAAGAATCGCTCGAGCCTCGCACTCGAATGTTCAGGCCCTTGACCTTCGAACCCATGCGGCAGCAGCATGGTGAGCCCGCTCAGGCGAGACCACTTGTCCTCGCCGCTCGAAATGAACTGGTCGAACACCACCTGCGCGACATTCGCGAAGTCTCCGAACTGAGCCTCCCAGACCACGAGTGAGTCGGGCGCCTCCAGGCTGTAACCATATTCGAAGCCCAGGACGCCAATCTCGCAGAGCGGGCTGTTGAACACCTCGAACACACCTTGGTCGTCCGTAAGATGCTGGAGCGGCACGTGGGACTTGCCGTCTTCAACGTCGAACAGCACCGCGTGTCGATGGCTGAAGGTCCCGCGCGCCGAGTCCTGCCCTGACAGTCGCACGTTGTGTCCTTCGACGAGCAAACTTGCAAACGCGAGCGCTTCTCCCGCGGCCCAATCGAGGGGCGCTTCATCCTTGGCCATGGCAAGCCGCGCCTCGAGCATCTTCGAGATCTTGGGGTGCGGGCTCATACTGTAAGGGACGCGGGTCAGTCGCGTCAGAAGCTGCTGGAGCTTTTCCTTCGGCACTGAAGTCGAGACGTCGGGCACTTCGATGTCACGACCACCGCGGTACAAATGCCATCGGCCATAGCCGCGGCGAGGACGCTCTTCCTCGACGTCCTGGCCCGACCGCGCAGCACCGAGCTCAGCCTCGAGGATTTCGCGACGCGCGACCTCGATGGCCGCCGCCTCCTCGCGCGTGATGCCCTCGGGGCCAACCAAGTTGTCGATGTAACCTTCGCGCACCGATTTCCGTCGGCGGATGGCTTTGTAGAGAAGCGGCTGTGTGAACGACGGCTCATCCCCTTCGTTGTGGCCGTGACGTCGGTAGCAGTACATGTCGATGACGACGTCCTTCTTGAACTCCTCGCGAAACTCCATGGCCAAGCGAATCGCCTGGGCCACGGCCTCAGGATGCTCGCCATTGACGTGGAACAGCGGGATCTGGAGCATCTTGGCCACGTCGGTGCAATACTGCGAAGAGCGCCCCTCGGCCGGCGTTGTCGTGAAACCGATCTGGTTGTTCACGATGATGTGAAGCGTGCCGCCCGTCGTGTAGCCCCCGAGCTCGCTCATATTGAGGAGTTCCTGCACGACCCCCTGCCCCGCGAAGGCGGCGTCGCCATGAATGAGAATGCCCATGCCTCGACGCCGTTCGAGGTCGCCGAACTGGTCTTGCTTTGCCCTCACCCGACCGAGCACGACCGGGCCAACGAACTCGAGGTGACTCGGGTTGAAGGTCAGCGACATATGGACGCGCTGTCCACACGCCGTGACGCGCTCATTGCTGTAGCCAAGGTGATATTTCACGTCACCTCGCCCGAGGTAGAGCTCGGGGCTGCGGTCGTCGAACTCGCGGAAGATGTGGCGGGGCGACTTCCCAAGAATATTCGCGAGAACATTGAGGCGGCCGCGGTGCGGCATGCCGATGACGACCTCCTCGACGCCGTGCTCACCGGCCTTTTCAATCGCCATATCGAGCAGCGGAATGAGGCTCTCTGCGCCCTCGAGTGAGAACCGCTTCGCGCCGACGAACTTGCGGTGGATGAACTGCTCGAAGATCTCGGCGTCGGTGAGCTTCGTCAGAATTCGGACCTGCTCGGACGGGGAGAGCTTGCAGGTGTTCTGCGTCGACTCCATCCGGTTCTGGAGCCACATCTTGATCTTCAGATCATCGATGTGCATGAACTGTATACCGATCTCTCGGCAGTACGTGCGCCGCAGGTGCGCGATGATCTCTCGGAACGGGAGCATGTTCGCTCCCGGGATGGTCGTCGCCGAGAAGACCATATCGTGGTCAGCCGGCGAGAAGCCGTAGTGAGCCGGATTGAGCTCTTCGTACAGACGTTGATTGGGCAGCCCAAGCGGATTCAGGTTCGCGATCAAGTGCCCGCGCACGCGATACGCGCGAATGAGTTGGTCGACGCGATCTTGGCGAGCGCCGCTGTCGCGCAGCCTGCGTGTCAGGACGCGGATCACGCCGCGCGCAAGCGCCGGTCGGCGCTCCATGAGCGGCAACAGGTCATCGCCGTGTATGCGAAGGAGCTCAACGGGCGAACGGGCAACGGCATCGGCAGAGCGCGGCTGGTGGTCGAGTACGGCCATCTCGCCCACGACGTCGCCAGCGCCGAGTTCGGCCACAACGCGCGACGCGCGACGCACCATCACATGGCCGCGAACCACGATGAAGAGGTCTCGCCCCATGTCGCCTTCACGAACGATGACGTCGCCGGGCGACTTCGAGACGGGCTCGGCGATCGCGGCGACTTCGCGAAGCTCAGCGTCCGGCGCCCCCTCGAAAAGGTTGATGCGCCGGAGCAACGCGACCGTGGCGCTCGAGGAGCTTCCGAGCTCATCGCCCGCGCTCACCGCGGTTCCGAGGCGTCGGTAGCTTTCTCCGACGCCCGCCGTGCGCACCGCCGATTCTCCGGTTCGGCCTTCGGCCGTCGCTCGGCGCGCGGCGTCTGCTTCGTCGGGGCGGCTCAACGATCCAGAGCTCGTCGACCCGTGCCGCCCATTCGAGCCCATCGAACCATTCGAGCCATTTGATGCACGAGGTGCATGGCCATTGTCGGCGTCGATCATCTTCGTGAAATAGACGCGCCACTCCTCGTCGACGGAGTTCGGGTCCGACATGAACTGATGGTAGAGTTCTTCGACGAACGGGAGATTGCCTGCGCCCACGTCGCTCGGTGGTCGAGCCATAGTGGTCATGTACTCGCTTGAAGCGAGGTCCACAACAATGTCCTCAACCCCGCGTCGGAAGTGCTTCCGACCAACGATTGGGCTGTTCAGCGGACCGCGTCTCGAGTAGGGTCGCGCCCTATGAAAATGCCGGCGCTCGTCGCGCTCTCTCTGGTCGTCACCTCCGCGGCCTGTAAATCTGACAATGGTCCAAAAGAAGGCGCCAGCCCAAAGGCCGAAGCCACGTCGGAAGGTGCTTCGAATCCTGCAAGCGAGGCGGAAAACGCGAAAGCAGCGACTTCGCTCAATGCTGCGGCCCCGAAGGAAGGGGCCAATGCTGGGGCCCCTGGTGCGCCACCGGCGCCGCCATCCATCCCGGCACCCGAAGATGTGGCCGCGCCACCGACCGACGCGGAAAAGACAGCCTCGGGGCTCGCCTCCAAAGTGCTGAAAGCGGGCAGCGAACAAGGACATCCCGCTGCGTCCGACACGGTCGTCGTGCATTACACGGGTTGGACCACCGACGGGAAAATGTTCGACAGCTCCCGCCTTCGTGGCGAGCCGGCCCGCTTTCCCCTAGGACGTGTCATCGCCGGGTGGACGGAAGGCCTCCAGCTCATGACGAAGGGCGAGAGCCGCCGCCTGTGGATTCCAGAGGCCTTGGCGTACAAGGGCATGCCAGGCCGCCCCCAAGGAATGCTGGTCTTTGACGTCGAGCTCATCGACATCATCGCGCCGCCCCCGGCCCCGCCCGACGTGGCCAAGGCGCCGAAGAAGGCCAAGAAGTCCAAATCTGGTCTTGCCTACCTCCAGCTCGAGCCCGGGAAGGGGACCGAACATCCGAAACCGGAGAGCGTGGTCTCGGTGCACTACACCGGCTGGACGACGGACGGAAAGGCGTTCGACAGTTCGATCACGCGCGGCCAGCCTGCGCGTTTCCCGCTCAACCGCGTGATTCCGGGCTGGACGGAAGGCCTTCAGTTGATGGTCGCCGGCGAGAAAGCGCGTTTCTGGATCCCTGAAGAGCTGGCCTACAAGGGTCAGCCTGGGGCGCCCCAAGGAACGCTTGTTTTCGACGTGGAACTCCTCGAGATCATGGCCCCACCGCCTGGGCCGCCCCCCGGCCACCCGAGCGTTCCGGGCAACCACGCGCACTAACCAACCACGCGCACCAACCCAATGGGCGCATTCAGCGTGGGCATCCGCGTCTAAATACATACCCTACAGATAAGTCGGTAAACCCCAGGCTCGCTTGATTTCCTGAGCTCGGCCCCCTCACGCTCGTAAGAGATGCCTTTGAAACCCATCCTGCGGCGGGCGCATGCGGTTCGCGGCCCATCCGACGCGGCGGGCTCGCGGGGGGAGTTCGACGCGGTCGACTGGGCGTTCGCTGGAGTTCGCAGAATCGCCCGGTCCCACGGAGGGCGAGCGCGACTTCAGAAGTCTCGGATCAAACACGACCCCGCGGCGAAGACTGCGAGGCGCGTGTCGTGACGCCGCGCGAAGACTCGACGTCTCCCAAGACGCTCGCCGGCGCTTGGCGCATGTTCTTCAGCTATGCGAGCCCGTGGGTGTTGATCACGTCCTTCCTTGCCGCGCTCACATTCAGATCCATGTTCCCGCACATAGGGATTGGGGATCTCCTTTTGACCGCCGGCATTGCAAGTGCGTGGCCCATCCTCGAATGGCTGATCCATGTTTACATTCTTCATGCGCGCCCGTTCTCGATCGGATCTCGATGGCATTTCGATTCCCTCACCGCCGTCAAACACCGAGACCATCATCGGCATCCGTCAGATCTCCGAACGGCCTTCATCCCCCTCCACGCGTATCTTCTCGCGATCCCACTTGCATGCTTCACCTTCTACGCGACAATGCCGACCCTGGCCCTCACGTTCACAGGTCTTGCTGCGTTCTTCGGTTTCGCGCTCCACTACGAATGGGTTCACTTCCTTGTCCACACCCGCTACGTCCCGAGAACGAAACGATACCGGCGGCTGCGCCAAAACCATCGACGCCACCACTTCAAGCATGAGCGATTCTGGATGGACGTCAGCACCCAACTCGGAGACCGCATCTTTCGAACCTCGCCCCCGGTCGCCCAAGTCGCGACATCACCCACGTGCTACTCGCTCGGTGTGCCATCGCCCGACGACAGCCCAACCTCTGGGGCAGCTTCTGGGGCAGCTCGGGCCACGAAACAGAGGACAATCCTGCTGCCATGAAGTCCAGCCAAAGCCCGAAAGCCTTGACCCGGCAAAGGCATCCACGTGAACCTCTGAGCCGGCGTGTCAAGCCTCGTTCCGGTCGCTGATCACCTTTTCGAGCTCGTCGTTTCGATCGATCCGACGCGCAGTCGCTGGGAGGATCTGTCGTCGAAGATCCTCGCCAAGCGACGAGCGCTCAAGGCGGAGATTGACGAGATTCTGGAACGGATTCCCGCCGAAACGCTGACCACTTCGGCCAAGAGAGCGCTCAAGACCGCCTCGCTCCAACTCGACGATCTGGCCTCCGCGTTGTCCGACGACGCCGAGGGTTCTGGGCAACGCCGGTGGAGGTCAATCTACGGCGGCCTCGCCCGGGCCTATGAACAACTCACCGGAAGCCTTCGCCGCACACCCGGCTATGAACGCTACCGCTTCAAGACCCTTCGCAAGAGGAATTTCGTCCGCAACTTGTTCCACATGACGAGCGGTGTGGTCGCCGCCCTCACCTACCACTTCTTCTTGGCGCGCGCCGAAGCGCTCATCCTCATCGGCGTCATCGCCGGCTGCGCAGCGCTGCTCGAGATCTGGCGGCGATTCGATCCTCGCGCCAACGACCTCTTGATGCGATTTCCGCTCTTCTCACACTGCGCACGCCCCCATGAGTTCGGACGCGTCAACTCCTCGACCTACTACGTCTTCGGCCTGCTCGTAGCCACCGCGGCCTTCCCAAAGTTCGCGGTCGAAGTCGCGGCCCTCACGCTCGCGCTTGCAGACCCGGTTGCGTCTAACATCGGGCGCCGATTCGGGCGCCACAAGCTTGTGCTCGGCAAGACGCTCGAAGGTTCCCTGGCGTTCTGGGGGACGGGCTTCTTGGTGGCCGCGCTCTACCTTGGGCAGCTCTACCCGAACATCCCGACATCACACACGTTGCTCCTCGCAGCGATCGCCGGTCTCGCCGGCGCCCTCACCGAGCTTGTGAGCACCAAGCTCGACGACAACCTTACGATCCCGGTGACCGTCGGCGCCGCCGTCGCCTCGACCTCGCTCATCCTCGCTTAGCGAATCGGGAAGAGAGACAGAGAACAGAGACAGACACGCACTGCGACCCGTCGAGCGATCGCAACCGAGGTTGCCTCTACGAGCTCAACCGCGCTCGGGCCGGCGCGTGCGCGCGGCTGTCGTGCGCGCGGCTGTCGTGCCTAGGCATGGCGGCCTCGACAAAGCTTCGTCGAGTCAACCGCTCGATGGCCTTCGCGTAGGGACGTTCTTCATGCGCACAAAACGAGATGGCGACGCCACTTCGGCCCGCACGCCCCGTGCGACCGATTCGGTGTACGTAGCTCTCGGGTTCGTTCGGCAACTCGAAGTTGACGACGTGCGATAGGTCTTTGATGTCAATGCCACGTGCGGCGATGTCCGTCGCGACGACGATCCGGATTCGACCCGTCTTGAAGTCATCAAGAGCGCGCACGCGGGCCGACTGGGACTTATTCCCATGGATGGCTGCCGCGCCAAAACCCGCCGCGTCGAGCTCTCTGACAAGACGGTTGGCACCGTGTTTCGTTCGCGTGAAGATAAGGACACGGTCCATCGAATCGGTTCTCAGAAGGCGAACGAGGAGCTTCGTCTTCTCGGGCTTCTCGACAAAGAAGATCGACTGCGAGATCGGCTCACAGGTCGAGGAGATCGGGTCGACGGCCACGCGCGCCGGGCTGCGAAGGATGGTCCCCGCAAGCTTCTCGATGGGTTCCGGCATAGTCGCGGAGAACATCAGCGTCTGCCGCCTCGTCGGCAGGAAGCTCGCAATACGTTTCACATCGCGGATGAAACCCATATCGAGCATTCGGTCCGCCTCATCGAGGACGAACGCCTCGACGCCGGCGAGGTCAGCGCTTCCGTCTTGAACGAGATCGAGCAGGCGCCCCGGCGTCGCCACGAGGATCTCAACGCCGCGCGCAAGCGCCTTCACTTGATCGTGTTTTCCCACGCCGCCAAAGACAACCAGCGTTCGCAGATTCGACGACCCTGCATACCGCTCAAAGCTGGCGCCGATCTGAGCTGCGAGTTCTCTCGTCGGTGCGAGAACGAGCGCGCGAACGCGACCCCGCGTTGGCCCAAGGCTCAATCGCTGCAAGATGGGAAGCGCAAACGCAGCCGTCTTTCCGGTGCCCGTTTGCGCGCAACCAAGCAGGTCTTGGCCCGTCAACACGTGGGGAATGGCTTTGCCTTGGATTGGCGTGGGCGTTTGATACCCGGCCTCCGCAACGGCGCGCTGAAGCCATTCAGTCAACCCGAGCCCCGCAAACCCCGCAGAAGCATCGCCGACGACCATCGGCTCCACGCGAGGTTCGACCTCGCTACGCCCCGAAGCCCTGAGCGCAACGGCCTGTGTTCTGGGGGCCTGCATCCTGGAGACCCGTTTGTTGGAGACCTCTGATTTGGAAGCCCGTGTGAGAGTACGCGACGAAGACCTCAAGATAGACTGCGGTTGGTCCCACGACGGAGCTCAAATAGCAACTGTTGGTTTCCCTGCATGATCTCTGCTGGTTCTGGAGGCGGGCAATATCACGCTGGAGCGTATCGTTCTCGTCTCCAAGCCGCGTATTCTCCTGCTCAAGCGCGTGAATCGCCGGATGGCTCGAGCGACGCGTTCGAAAGCGCCTCTTCCTCACGTGTCGAGAACGTGGGCTGCCCGCTCCCCTCCCAACCTAGAAGGCCCTCGCGCAGAGCCTTAACGGTGTATCCTTGCGACGCGTAGGACTTAGCCAATGCCGTGCTCGTGCTCCCGGTTCGACAAACCAACACTGTGAGCACGCCTTTGTCGTTTGAACCCTTGGCCTCTGCGACGAGCCACTCGGAGAGCTTCTCCGGGTCCACCTGCTGCGCACCACGCAGATGACTGCGCACGAAGTCCGCCGCGGGTCGTACGTCCACGATCCTAATGGCCCCCGGCGTCGCCTCCCCGAGCATCCGAACCAAATCATCCGCCGTCACCGACGGGCCCGCGAGCTCCGGCAGCCATGAAACCAAGAGCGCCCGAAGTCGTTCGAGAGGCTGTGCACCCTGGACGGCCTGGATGGGGCGACCCCCGCGAAAAAGCATCAGCGTCGGGATGGACTGGACACGAAACGCTGCGGCCGTACGTGGGCAGGCATCGACATCAACCTTGCCAATATGAAGGGCGTCCGCGAACTCTTCGCTCAACGCCTCGAGCGCCGGCGCCACCATCCGACACGGGGCACACCACGAAGCCCAGAAATCGACGAGTACCGGCTGCTGAGCCTCAAGCACGCGCTGCGTAAATGTTTCGTCGGTAATCTCAATCGTCGCCATCGCGACGCATTCTACCCCATCAGGCTATGATGAAAACCTCCGAAGTGCCGCAAGCGCCACTTCACGGCGAAAGCACCGGCGACAGTTGGCGGGCTCAAGCAGACGCGCTAAGAAGGAGCGTCACGTCACCCGATGCCATCACGGACCCCATCGCGTCTCTTGCGAACGCTGCGATTCCACAGCCCGTCGATCGCGGTCGCGATCGCCCTTTGCCTGACCCTTGGCCTCGCCCCGTTTCATCCGGAACCGCACATCGTCAAGCAGATCCGAAATATCGCGCAAGGCCAGTTGCGTGAAGCCATCGATGTCTTTGACTTGGTGATCCACGGCTTTCCGTTCGTGGTCCTTCTTCTCGTACTCGTTCGCGTGCTGCGCGCCCCACCCGGGCCGCGCCAGGCCGAACGCAAGAAGTCCACAGACACGTCCACGCGCAGTGAGGATGGCTTCGATGAATAGGGATGGTGTCGACAAGCACGAGCTCGAGCTCGACCTGGAGTGGCATCTCGACCGTGCCGAGACCGAATATGCCTGCGGCATATTCAGCGTCGAGGCCCGAAGCATGCACCGAGGCCAAACCGCTCCTCCGACGCCGCCAACGCAAACGCCGCCAACGCAAACGACACCGACGCAAACGACACCGAAAACGCACGAACACGGGCACGAACACGGGCCCACGCAAGCCGTATTTCATGTCATCCAATGCGCCGATTGGGTCAATATCGTCGCCCTCACGGACGACGACGCGATCGTGCTGATTCGCCAATGGCGCGCCGGAGTCGCGCGAACGACGCTCGAGATTCCGGGGGGCATGATGGATCCTCATGAGGCACCGCTCGAGGCCGCCATCCGCGAGCTCAGAGAAGAAACCGGATTCGAAGCTAACGATTGGCAGGTCATCGGCGTCGTCGAACCGAATCCTGCCATCCAAAGCAACCGATGCCACACATTCGTTGCGCGTGGTGCGCGCCGCGTTCACGCCCCCGATTTCGATCCAACCGAGCACTGCGTCACCGAGGTCGTGCCGTTTTCTGAGGTCTCGAACCTCGTCCGCGACGGCTCGATCACCCACGCGCTCGTGATCGCAGCGCTGCACTTCGAGACACTTCGGCGCACTCGACAAAGCACCCCTTGAGTCTGCGGGAGGATCGAGTCTGGTCTCGCATCACCGCGTCTTTCGCCGCGCGCTCTTGCGATGAGGCCGATAGCCACCACCACCACCGCTGCGGCCGCCGACCGCACGGGGTTCCGCAGCGCCCGATGCGGATGCCGATGCCGATGCCGATGCACGCGCCCGACGCGCAAGAATCGCTGCCCGAGGTGGCGTCGCGGGGATCAACGCATCGCAGCCGTCGCCTATCAGATCCTGCCGTTTCGCCTTTTCGAGAGCTTTTCGGACCTCGAAGTAGTTCTCGGGCTTGAAGAACTGGAGGAGCGCACGCTGAAGGCGGCGGTCCGACAAGTGCTTCGCAACATGGACGGGCTTCTTGGTCAATGGGTCGAGGCCCGTGTGGTACATACACGTCGCGATGTCGAAAGGACCAGGAATGAAGTCCTGTACCTGATCGGGTCGGTGGTTGTTCCGCTTCAGGAAAATCGCAAGGTCGATCATGCTCGAGAGATCGCTTCCGGGATGGCTCGCAATGAAATAGGGCACGAGCTGCTGCTGCTTGTTGGCCTTCTCCGAAAGACGATGAAAAGCCTCCGAAAAGGCTTCGAAATCGGCCGATGCCGGCTTCTTCATGAGATCGAGCACCTCCGGGTCCGTGTGTTCGGGCGCAACCTTGAGTCGCCCCCCCACGTGATGCGTCACGAGCTCACTCATGTATTCGTTGTCAAGTCGCGCCAGGTCCATCCGAATCCCCGAGGCCACCAGCACCTTCTTGACCTTGGGAACACGACGCGCGCCCTTCATGAGCTGCACGAGCGGACCGTGATCGGTGCCGAGGAGCTTGCAGATCTTTGGATGCACGCAGCTGAGCCGCCGGCACTTGGCCTCGACCTCAGGACGCGTGCACCGCATCTCGTACATGTTCGCGGTCGGGCCTCCAACATCATCGATCGTACCCCGGAAAGCCGACGTCCCGGCGATCGCACGCACTTCAGCCAAAACCGAATCCTGGCTCCGACTCTGAATGATTCGTCCTTCGTGCGCCGTGATCGAACAGAAGGTACAGCCCCCGAAACAGCCGCGCATGATCTGCACCGAATTCTTGACCACTTCGAAAGCCGGAATCGCCGCATCTTTGTACGAAGGATGCGGGCGGCGTGTGTAAGGAAGCCCATAGACCCAATCCATCTCCGCTTGCGTAAGCGGCAACGCCGGCGGGTTGACGACGATCGTCTGATCGCCGTGCGCCTGAAGCAGCCCGCGCGCGTTCAGCGGATTCGTCTCGCGGTGCGCGATGCGCGTCATCTCGGCGAAAGCGTACGCGTCCCGGGCAACGTCTTCGTAGCTCGGGATCCGAACCATGCCATCCGCCGGCGGCGCGGACTTCGCGCCCAAACGATAGGCAAGGCCGCGCAAATCCCGGCAGTCATCCAAAGACGCACCGTCACGAAGGCGTTGGGCCAACGCAAGAATCACGCGCTCCCCCATCCCGAACCCGACGAAGTCTGCCTTGGAATCCATCAAAATGGAGCGCCGAACGGTATCGCTCCAATAGTCATAGTGGGCAATGCGACGAAGACTGGCTTCGACGCCACCCGCAATTACGGGCACACCCGAGAACGCCTCGCGCGCTCTCTGGCAGTATGCGAGCGTCGCGCGATCGGGTCGCCTTCCAATCGCCCCGCCCGGACTATAGGCGTCGTCATTTCTGACCTTCTTGTTCGCCGTATAGTGATTGATCATCGAATCCATGTTGCCGGCGCTGATGGCGAAGAACAGCCGTGGTCGTCCGAAGCGACGCCAATCATCGGCCCGCGTCCAATCGGGCTGACTCAAGATCGCGACCCGAAACCCAGCGCTCTCGAGAAGCCGCCCCAAGAGAGCCATCGCAAAGCTGGGATGATCGACATACGCATCGCCCGTCACGAACACGACATCCACCGAGTCCCAGCCGCGCCCCGCCATCTCGTCCAGGGTGGTCGGGAGCGGACGCGTCGCGACCGCATCGTCCTTCGCTTGAGAACACGCCAGTCCGCTGAACAATCCACCGAAGATCTCGGGGCGCGGTTCGTATCCCTGCTCGCCACCCGAGGGCGAGGACGAGAACGAAGACGAAGCCGAAATTACGGGCAACGAGCGACGAAAGACGGCCATCGACGGAGTTCGACTGAAGAGCCGCGGCAAGTCAACCGGTGCCTCGGGCCCCGAGCCGGTGGGCGCCAAGGCTGAGGCCAAGATGCTGAGGCCAAGATGCTGAGGCCACGATGCTGAGGCCATGATCCCAAGGCCCGAGGCCCGGTCCTGACCCAGAGTCCCGAGCGTGCCCCTGTGCCGACTTGCGCGCGCCGGTCCGGAAGGGGTCGCGCAAGCCCCATCCGAGAACCTCGGCCGCCGCCGCGGTTCGATCATTGTGCTTCGCCGTCACCACCCATCCGTGCTCTTGTTCACGACGGCATGCGGATCGTCGCCGGTCGTTTCGGGGGTCGAACACTCGTCGCCCCCAAGGGAGATCGAACACGCCCGACCGCGGACCGTGTTCGCGAGGCACTCTTTTCACGACTGTTCGACGTGAACGATTTGGAGGTCTTGGACCTGTTCGCAGGGAGCGGTGCCATCGGTCTTGAGGCCCTGTCCCGCGGCGCTCGCCACGCGCACTTCGTCGAGCACGCGCCACGCGCCCTCGCCGCGCTGCGCCGAAACATCGCGGCGCTGGGCCTCACCCGCGCCGCGTGCACGGTGCTCGAGACGAGCGTGGCCAACGCGGTCCGACGCCTCGAGCTGGATGACCGCCGTTTTGACCTCATCTTCGCCGACCCTCCGTACCGTGAGGCCGAGGCCGTGCTCCCAGCGCTGCTCGCCGCGGCCGAAAAACTCCTTAAGCCCGGCGGGCGGTTCATCGTCGAGCACGCAGCCCGAACCGAGCCCCTTGGCGGTATCCCGGGCTTGGCCTTGGGTGCGATTCGGAGGTATGGCGACACAGCGCTCAGTGAGTATGCACGCGAAGAGGATGAATCCGGAGGAGCTGAACCGATGAGAATTGCTCAACGTCTTGGCGCGGTCGCCCCGTCAGCGACCCTTACATTGAACCAGAAAGCGAAAGATCTGCGGGCGCAGGGCAAAGACGTCGTCGCGCTCACCGCCGGCGAACCCGACTTCGCCACCGCGCCGTCGATCATCGAAGCCATCAATCGTTCGCTCGAACGTGGCGACACGCGCTACGTCGCAGTCAGCGGCGTCGAGGAGCTTCGGAAAGCCATCTCGAAACACTACGAAGCAACTGGGCTTGCCTACGCCCCCAGCGAAATCGTCGTCTCGACCGGCGCGAAACAGGCGCTCTTCAACGCCATGTTGTGCCTTATCGAGCCCGGTGACGAAGCGATCGTCATCGCACCGTACTGGCTCTCATACGCCGACATGGTTCGAGTCGCAGGCGGTGAAGTTGTCACGATCGCGACCGCCGAAGCCGCGGGCTTCTTGGCGACGCCGGCCCAGCTCGAAGCCGCCATCACCCCGAACACGCGAGTCCTCTTCCTCAACAGCCCCTCGAACCCGGCGGGCGCCGTCTACGGCCGAGCCGAGCTCGAAGGATTGGCGGAGGTCCTCCGGCGTCATCCCCAGGTCGCCATCATATCTGACGAGATCTACGACCGCTTCGTCTACGGCGGGCAGGACTGCCCATCGATTCTGGCGGTCGCGCCCGACCTGAAGCCACGGACCCTCGTCGTCAACGGGTGCTCCAAGACCTACGCCATGACCGGACTTCGGCTCGGCTGGGCGGCCGGTCCGAAAGACATCATCGAAGCGATGTCGACGATCCAAGGACAGTCGACATCAAACGCCTGCGCACCGATCCAGTTCGGCGCCGTCGAGGCGATCACGGGCGATCAGTCGATCGTCGCAACCATGGTCCGAGCCTTTGACGAACGACGCGCGTTCGTCGTCGAGAAGCTCCGCGCAATCAAGGGCGTCCGCTGTTTTGACCCAAAGGGCGCCTTCTACGTCTTTCCAAACCTCGAAGCCTACGTCGGGAAGAAGCTTCCGAATGGGAAGACCGTCGCGAACGCCGACACCCTGGCCGAATATCTCGTCGAGTCACAGAACTTGGTGGTTATTCCGGGCGAGCCGTTCGGCGCGCCCAACAACGTGCGCCTGTCGTTCGCCACGGACATGGCAACGCTCGAGAAAGGAATCACTCGCCTCAAGCAGGGCCTTGAGGCCCTCTAGCACCACGGGACGTGCGCTCGTCCCTCGCCTCGATACTCAGCGGTTTGCGATCGTGTGGAGCTTGAGGATGTTGGTGGCTTGATTCTCGATCAGCGGCATCTTCGACGTAATCACGATGGTCTCGCCACGCTTCAAGATCCCTCGGTCGAGCGTAACGCTCTCGGCGGCCGTCACCAGAGACTCAATCGAGGACGGCGGCGCAATTCGAAGCGGGCGCACCCCCCAATAGAACGTCATCCGCCGGACTTCTTCGTCCGTCGTTGCGCACCCGAGAATCTGGCACCGCGGGCGCCAATTCGCCATCAACCGCGGCCCCAACCCACGATGAGTATAGGAGACGATCGCGGCCGCCCCGAGTTCGTGCGCGGTCACAACGGCGGCCCGCGAGATGGCCCACGCATGCGACTTGCGAAGCGACTCAGCAAAGGCCGGCACCTCGTAAGGTTCGTCGCCGGTCTCCGCCGACGCCACAAGCGCCGACATCACTTCGATCGACTTCACCGGGTAGTCACCGCTCGCCGTCTCGTCGGAGAGCATCACGGCGTCGGTGCCATCGCACACGGCGTTTGCGACGTCGGAGACCTCGGCATGCGTCGGCCGCGGATGCTTCGTCATCGACATCAGCATCTGCGTCGCCACGATGGTCAGCTTCCCGCGCTCACGTGCCATACGAATCGCCCGCCGCTGGATGGTCGGAACTTGTTCGGGCGGAAGCTCGACCCCAAGATCGCCACGCGCAACCATGATGCCGTCGCTCGCATCGATGATGCCCTCCAGAAACTCGACGGCCTGGGGCTTCTCGATCTTCGAGATCACGGGGATGATGCGGCCCATCCGCCTCATGTGATCGCGGATGATCGTTAGGTCATGAGGGCTCCGAACGAACGAGAGCGCCACATAGTCAACGCCGAGCTGAAGCCCAAACTTGAGGTCCTCGATGTCGCGATCGGTAAGCGACGGGATCGATGTTCGAGTCCCGGGCAAATTGATGCCCTTGCTCGAGCTGATGACCCCGCCGACCTCAACTTTGCAGGCAACCTCGGTATCCCGTACCCCGACAACCGAGAGTTCGAGGCGACCGTCCGCAAGGAGAATTCGTTCCCCGATCTGCACGTCGTACGGGAGGCTCTCGTAGGTCGTCGGCAGTCGTCGCGCATCCTCGCCGACAAAATCGTTGAGCCCGGAGAGGACAACCTCATCGCCCGGCGCTAGGGTTATGGGGGCGACCAGCTTGCCGAGACGAATCTTGGGTCCCTGCAGGTCCTGCATGATCGCGATCGGCTTTCCGGTCGCGGCCTCAGCCCTGCGAATGGTCTCCGCAACCTTGCGATGGCCATCGTGCGTGCCGTGACTGAAGTTCAACCGCGCGACATCGAGCCCGGCGCGGATCATGTCTTCGATCACGCCCTGTGCAAATGAGGAGGGCCCGATCGTACCCACAATCTTGGTTCGACGCGGTCGACTTTCTGCGTCCACCCCCATCTTCTAGACCGAACGTCGACCGAACACGAACCGAAAAACAACCCGCCCGCTACGTGGCCCGGGGCTCAGGCCGCAAAGAATTGAGACGTGCTCCGATTCAGCGACCGCTTGAAGTCGCGGGGTACCCGGTGATGACGATGTCCGGGCCCGCCGTCGCCATCGAAACGCGCTCGATGCGCAACGCATCCGCGAGCGCGGGCGTTCCCCGACCCCCGACGGCCCCGATCGCTCGTTCCCCGCCGATGATTAGGGGCGCATAGAAGAGAACGACCTTGTCGACCAGACGCGCATCCACGAAGGCACCGTGAATCCCCGCACCCCCTTCAACAAGGACGCTCGTGAGCTCACGCTTTCTGAGCGCCTTCAGAACAGCCCTCGGGTCCACGCCGGAACCGCCGCGCGCCGCCGCGACCGCAATCACTTCGACGCCGCGAGCCTCGAGCATCCGACGTTTCTTCGCCGGTGCGTCGCGCGTCGTCATCACCCAGGTGGGCACATCCTTCGCGGTGGCCACGAGCTTGGCGTTCAGCGGGATCCGAAGCCGTCGATCCATGATCACACGCCGCGGATGACGCGCGCCGGGAAGACGTGCGGTGAGTTCCGGATCGTCTGCGATCACCGTGCCGACACCCACCAAGACGGCGTCGAGCGTATTTCTCAGCGCGTGCACCTCGCGGCGAGACGCTTCCGACGTAATGTATCGACTCTCCCCCTTCGACGTGGCGATGCGCCCGTCGAGACTGAGACCGGCCTTGAGGGTCACGAACGGTCGAGGATTCAAGACGGCGAAGTTGTACGCTTCGTTCAGGCGCTCGCACTCCTCGCCGAGAACGCCCGCCACGATTTCGACGCCGCGCCGCGCCAGCTTCCGAAGTCCACGTCCGCGAACCAGCGGGTTGGGATCGCTCGCGCCTGCGAACACGCGACGGATCCCCGCGGCCAGAATCGCCTCCGTGCATGAACCCGTTCGCCCTTGGTGGTCGCATGGCTCAAGCGTCGTGTAGAGGTCGCAGCCCTCGGCGCGGAAATCGATCTTCCGGAGCGCCGCAACTTCGGCATGGTCGGTCCCAGCCCGCGCATGAAAGCCCGTCGCCACGACGCATCCGTCGCGAACGAGTACAGCCCCCACGGCAGGATTTGGCGTCGTTCGGCCCAGACCCTTGCTCGCTTCCAGCAGCGCCATCCGCATGAGCGCCTCGGGTCCGCATTCGCGCTCCGAGCGCTCGTTGCCCTGCGCGACCTCCGCGATCGCCACACCCGAGGACGACGCAGAATCGGAAGTCACCGCGGTTCGACCGACGCGCGGCCGCCGTGCGGGCGAAGTCGACGTCCGTTTTCGTGACGAACTCACGACCCGCTTCCGCCCACTTTCGCTTTCGCGCGACGCTCACGCTCGAGAAGCATACTGTTGAGCTCGGTCGCGAACTCTCCCAAATCCGCGAAGTTTCGAAAGATGGAGGCGTAGCGGATGTACGCAACGTCGTCGATCTCAGCGAGGCCGTTCAAGACCTCCTCCCCGATAAGTGAAGAGTCGACCTCCCGCTCGCCGGTGTCCTGAAGCTGCTTCTCGATGTCATCGACAAGCTGCTCGATCACGCTCAGCGCAACCGCCCGTTTTTCGCACGCCGCTTGAATCCCGCGCACGACCTTGCTGTGGTCGAACGGCTCGCGGCGACCGTCGCTCTTCACGACCATGGGAAGAACTTCCTCGATGCGCTCGTACGTCGTGAACCGACGTCCGCAATCGTTGCACTCACGTCTACGGCGGATCACCTGGCCATCCTTGGACAACCGAGAGTCGATCACCTTGTTCTCCATGTTGGTGCAAAACGGGCACTTCACGGCAGCCTCAGTAGGGTCCCCCGGGTCATTCGTTGGAACCCCATGTGGGACGTCCTACCCCAAGGCGCCCCTATCCGCAACCCACTGTGGTGCCGAGGCCTTCAAACCACAATATCTAGAAACCAAGGTCGGGATACAGGGGGAAAGCATTACACAGTGAACGGACATCGCCCCGCACGCCATCGAGGGCCTTCGCGTCATCCGGCGTCTTCAGGGCGCGATCGATGAACGTGACGATGGCCCGCATCTCGTCCTCGCGCATTCCGCGCGAGGTCAGCGCGGGCGTTCCGATTCGGATCCCGGAGGTCACGAACGGTGAGGCCTGGTCGCCAGGGATCATGTTCTTGTTCACGGTGATGTCGACGGCGGCCAACGTTTCTTCGGCCTTCTTCCCGGTCATGCTGCGACTTCGGCCCATGTCGATGAGCACGAGATGGTTGTCTGTTCCCCCAGAAACAAGCGCATATCCCAGCGAGAGAAACTGCTCGGCCATGGCGCGCGCGTTCGCCACGATCTGTCGCTGGTAGGTCTTGAACTCGGGTTTGAGTGCTTCACCAAACGCAACCGCCTTGGCCGCAATCACATGCATCAGCGGACCGCCCTGCATGCCGGGGAAGACACGGCTGTTGAGCGTCTTCGCTTCCGCCGAGCGCATCATGATCATGCCGCCCCGCGGTCCGCGCAGCGTCTTGTGGGTAGTCGTCGTGACGAAATCTGCGTGCGGGATCGGTGATGGGTGCTCGCCAGCGGCCACGAGCCCAGCGATGTGTGCAATGTCCGTCAAGAACTTGGCCCCCACTTCGCGCGCCATCTCGCCCAATCGTTCGAAATCGATCACCCGCGGGTAGGCCGACGCGCCCGCGACCAAGAGCTTCGGACGATGCTCACGGAGCAAAGAGGCCACCTGGTCGTAGTCGATCCGATGGGTCGTCGGATCGACGCCGTAGGCGAGCGGGCGATAAAGACGGCCCGAGAAGTTCACGGGCGATCCGTGCGTCAGGTGCCCGCCGTCGTTGAGGCTCATCGCGACGAACGAATCCTGGGGCTCGAGAACCGAGAAATAGACGGCCATGTTCGCCTGCGCGCCCGAGTGTGGTTGAACATTGACCTCGTCGCAGCCGAAGAGCGCGCGTGCGCGTTCGATGGCGACCGTTTCGGCGACGTCAACAAATCCGCACCCGCCGTAGTAGCGCTTTCCGGGGAGGCCTTCGGCGTACTTGTTCGTGAGCGTCGAGCCCATCGCCTCCATGACCGCGCGAGACACGAAATTCTCACTCGCGATGAGTTCAAGCCCATCACGCTGGCGGGCCGTCTCTTTGGCGAGCACGGCGTAGATGTCGGGATCAGCGGCTTTCAGCGCTTCGAACATGGACTTGCAGTCCATCGAGAAGACACCGTCGATCAAGCCTTTCTTTGAGCCCACGAACACAAAACACGAGGCGGCCGCCGAACACCGAAACGTCGGAGCCGAGAACGGATGGTCAGGTGGGTCTCGGATCAGGTCATCTGCTCGCTGATTCGCCGATAGAGAAACGCACCCAACAACGTCGCGAGGGCGATCGCGACGGGCCCACCGACCACCGCATAGCCAAGGATGCCGACGACGATCAACGACAACACCCAAAACAGCGCGACATCGAGGAGGTTCCGTTTGACGAGAACTATACTGCGCTTCACGCTATCGACCGCGCCCCAGTCATCGTGTTCGGCCATCGCGTAGAACGTAAACGTGGCAAAGAACCCCACCACGACGCCCCCGACCACAACCAAGCTCCCAATCGCCATCGCGATCGCGAGCAACAACGCGGCGAAGAGCGAAGCCCCAAACCGATCGAAACCAGAGCCAAGATCGCGCAGATCGACCGCTTCATCGCGCGCGATGCGCAAGCAGACGCGTGCGTAGCCAAGCGCGAGGGGACCGAACAGAATGCCGAGAGAGAGCGCGCCTCCCACCGCCAGCGCCAAAGCGCCGACCAAGAGTACGAGCGGATGGTTCTTTCGAATCAGAGCGCGCCCGGTTGCCTTCACCGACTCGACGAAGTCCGCCGCCGCGTTGTCTGTCTCTAGGCTGCCGGTATGCATGGCCGGAGGGTAGCACCTCCGCTACGCGCTCGTCATCGAGCATCGTTCATCCGCGTACCAGCCCGGGAATCGACGCGGGTCTCTTGGGGTGCGTGCGTCACGCCCGTGCTGTGCGCACGTCTGAGAAAGGCCAGCAGTGCCGGAACGCCGCTCCGCACATCGGCCATGAGCGCGGTCATCGACGGAGACGTCCACTCACGACGCGCCACGACGCGCGCGTCTTCGCGATCGAGCACCGTGACGACCAGAACCGACGCGTCGCTGGCCAGATCTTCAGTCGCTTCAGCCGCTTCAGCATCATCCGGGGCATCTTCGGCCTCTTCGGCATGTGTGCGGTCCTTGCTCGGCTGAGCGCCTGGGGGAGGCCTGGCGTCTTTACTTGTCGGGCCGTCCGGGCGCGTCCTCGCGTCGGTCTGTGCGCTCGGCCGACCGAGAAATCCGGACACCACGTACGTGGCGCGCTCAATGGCTGCAAGCTCGGCCTGACATGCCTCGCTGCACGCCCCGCGAAGTTGGGTTGACAAGGCCTTCAACCGCAACAGGGCGCGTCGATCCTCATCGCAAAGGACCCGATGTGGCTTCGGTACGCCCGCAACGAACGCTTCGCACAGAGTGCGCGAAACGGTTCGGAGATCTGCCCCCGAAACGCTTCGCCCAGTCACGTCTTGGACGAGAAGCAGCGAGGACGTGCTCTCGGCGCGACTCTCTCGGCATCCCCAAGACGCACTCGAGGCAAGGGTCCCGAAAACAGCGAGGTATCGGATCCCGCGCGCGAGGCGCCAACGACGGCCCCCCGTCACGGGTCACCGTCGTCGTCTGTGCGAAGGGCGGCTTGCACGCGCTCCCGCAGCGCCCTGATCCAACGCCGGCGTTGGGTCGCGTCCCCTACATCACCCGGCGGCGGCAGCGTGACCGAGTGCCCGGCGGCGTCAAAGACAACCGCGACCCCTGGCCGATCCATATGGAGCAACCGAGCGGCGACGCCCTGTGGATCGAGCGTCGCGACGATCCCATAGCCTGCCCTCGCGAGTTCACTGCGGGTCCGGGCGACTTCATCGGGTCGGGCCATTATCAGAGCTGCAATCAACACTTCCTTTCCGAGCTTGTTCCGAAGCGCCTCGACGTCGCGGCACATACCCGCTTGAAGGGGACCACACGCCGCGGGCAGCGTGCTGAAGAACACGACGACCCTAGGCTTAGGCAGACCTGGAACGTCTCGTCCTTTGTTCTCACCCACCAGATCTTCGAGATGGAGAATGCTGCGCCCTCCGAACGCGTCGCGATTGAGGACCTCGAGCGTCACCCAAAGGGATGGATCATCCGTCATGGTGGCGGGCAAACCAGTAAGCCCCGCCGAGACCAGGCTCATCAGCGCCGCCGCAGCCCCCAGGGACATCAAAATCTCCAAGAAACCGCCGCCAGAGCGCCGCCCGGCGCGGGAACGAAGCCCACCTCAGTGGCCCGAGCGTCGCTCGACGATGAGAACCCGCCCTCGAGCACGAAGGCAACGATCGTGCTCGCAACGAAGGAGCCTGCCACCACGCCCAAGCCGAGCGTCTGGTTCGCCAGAGCCTGGCCGTCACGACACACGCTGAATTTCGCATCAGGCGCCGGCTGACCGCTCGCGGTCCGACACTGATAGCCCTGACGACCGGCCGCGCGCTCGGCGTCTTGCCACCGCAGATACCAAATGCCCCAGAGCGCCGTGGATACGGCCGATCCGGCACCGAGTATCCAAGTCACGGTCATCCCGCCGGCCCCTGGATCCACGGGCGGAAAAGTGAGGCGCACGGGCTCGCCCTGGGCACGACGGACCGGGCCGGTACCGCGATCGACACGCGCGCCATCCGGACCTCTGGGGCTATGGGATGGCTCGGTCGCGGACCGGGACTGGGCGATCGCGGATTCGGCAGGGGAAGGCCGTAGCCTGGGTTTCGGCGCGATCGGCACCGTGGTCTCACGACCACCCCGCACGAGCCCCATCCAGGTCCCGGGATCGAAACCCGGGCGGCGAACTTCGATGCGATAATCGCCCGGCGGAAGCCGCCGAAGATCATCGGGCCGCATGAGTTGCTCGTTCACGAAGATCGAGGCGTCGGCGAGTCCTGCCCCATCGGGTGTCACGATCTTGACCTCGCCGTAGAGCGGCTCTGGTGAACCCCCGAGCGCGCGACAGAGGTGCCAGCGGAATTCAGGGGCGCTCTCTTCATCGAGGCCGACCAGGTCATAGGTCCGAGCCGTCGGTGGATTGTTGTCCATGGGCACGAAGACAACAGAGACCTGGGCCCGCTCGACCGAACCCTTGAGCACAACCCGCAGCACCCCCGTTGCCCCGAGCGTGCGCCCGATCTCAGCGAGGCATACGGTGGTTTCGTCGCTGCACCCGGCTGCCAGCAGCATGGACGACAGATCCAGGGCCGGGGTCGGCAAGATCCGCACTTTGGCGCCGAGCACGTCTTGGACCGCGTCGCGACTTGCAGCTTGCAGAAGGTCCAAGATTTTGCCCGGTATGGCCTTCCCTTCGAGTTTCAGGATGAGGATCCGCTCAGCGGGCTTCGAGACAGGGCTCCCCCCGGCAACTGGGTCGGGGGCGACCTCGGCGGCAGACGCCGCGAGTGTCGCCTGCAGAGCGGCCGTCTGCTGGCCGCGCGCCTGACCGCTCGACAGAAGCATGACGACCAGCGCCACCGAAGCAAAGAGGTCTTTCATCTCGTCGCGAGCCAGGGTTCGAGCGTACTCGATGCACACGCCAACGCAACGGAAGAATTGCCGAGGTCGGCGTGATTCCATGTTCTTCGATCAAGGTCACCGCCCCAGGAAGGGAGCGTCGAAATCTAGCAGGGTTCTTCTTTGAGAAGCCACCCGTCCGGAAACTGGGCTTTGAGCGCCAGGAGCGCAGCTTCGAGGCGTATGGGGACCTTCGACTGAAGCGTAATTTTGACCTTGTAGTCGGACCGGTCGAAACGGGGATAGGAGCCAAATTCCACGTCCTCGAACGTCCGATCGATGTCGGATAGCAAGTCGGCGATCTCCTCCTCACCGACTTTCAGATAGAGCGCATACCCACAAAAAGGTGTGCTCTGAAAGCGAGACTCGACCGCCAGCCACTTCGACTGGAAGAACTCCGGGACGCCGGGAAAGACGTATACATTCCGGACTCGGACGAGAGGAAATGAGGCCATCCCGGTTTCGACGAGCTCGGCGCCCGTCGGGACGATGGCGAGACGGAGGGTCGCCGGGCTGGCGTCGGGATATCGAGCGCGAAGCGCGGCCTCGAGCTGCGGATGCGATTCGAGTCCGAGATCGAACGCTTCGGCGACACCACGCAAAGTCACATCGTCGTGCGTCGACCCAATACCACCGGATGTGAACACGTGCTCCAGCTCGATCGCCATCGTGCGAACTTCTCGCGCGATCGCGTGTACATCGTCCCGAAGAAAAACGATCCGCCGCAGGACGACGCCAATCTGGCGAAGGCGACCGATCAGGAACTTGGCATTTTGTTCTTCGACTCGGCCTGCGAGCACCTCGTTCCCGATCACGATCAGCCCGGCGTCGCTCATCGGCTCAAGCTACAACGCCGCGGGACGCGAGGCGACTGTCTCGTCATCACCTCGTCATCACCTCGTCATCACCTCGTCCAGCCACCGGGCTCGTTGCTGTCTTCGGCATCCATACGACCGTCCTCTCCTGTCGTCCCATCGCCCTCGATGCCGCCACCGCCCGGGGCGGAGTCGCCCCCGTCGCGACCATCGACCGCACCAACGTCGGGAGCCGTCGGTGTATCCGTGCGATCGGCGCCACCGCCTGGATCGCCCGCACCCTTCTCGCGGGCGCCGTTGAGAGCGTAGCGAATCAGACTCTGCTTGGTTTGCGGCTGAACACCTTGGCCTTTGATGAGCGCCTCGGTTTCGACCTTGAGCAATCCAACGTGTCGAGCCCAGGTCCACCGAATGCGGAGCGAAACATTCGCATCCTTGCGCAAAGAAGAGACGATCACGAGGCAGTCCGAGAAGGCCCCCGCCTCGGACTCGCACGGTTCGCCCACGCGCACGATCTCGTAGTGCTCCACGGCACTCGCACTGACGATCGACTTCCAACGATTCCCCGGCTGAATGGGGGTCCGAATGAGGTAGCGCTTCGGGTCGCGAAGGCCTTCGGGCGTGTGGCGGAACATCCCGCCCTTGTTGTCGTAGAAGTAGCCGTCTCGCTCGCCCAACATGCGAATGGTCATCTCGCCGCGCTGCCCCAAGAACATCATGGCGTACGTCCACGAGGCGCCGACACGGAGCGGCGCATAGTCGCTCGCGGAAAGACTCGAGACGATCGCTTCTTCTCCGCGCGTGGTTGCGCACGCTGCCCCGAGTATCCACAGGGCAAACAGACCGGCGGACCGCGTCTTCCCGTAGCTCATAGCGCGGCACCCAACCATGGGTGGACGCCTCACTCAAGCGGCTCCGGCGGGTTTCCGACCGAAGCACGACGCCGAAGCATCTCGTCGAGGGCCTCGCGGGCGCTCTCGCGAACCGCGGGATCGCTGTGGCCGTTCCTGACGGTAAAAAGATACGCCTCAGCTTCCTCGCCCCCAATTTCGCCCACCGCGAAGATGATCTGCTTGAGATAAGGCGCCGACCTCTGACGCGCCGCATCGATAAGCGCACCAACCGCCGAAGGCTCACCAATGCTCACCAGCGCACCGACCGCTTGAAGGATGGTGGTCTCATCGGCATCGCCACGAACGATCGAGGAGAGAGGCAACACCGCGGACTTCAGCCGACGCTGGCCCGCCACCACGACCGCCAATCCACGGCGTGTCTCGTCGGTACCGGACAGCGCGGCGACCACATCGGCATCCGGAGCCCGCCAGAGGTCTGCCGCCATCGATAGCCGGCGGACCGCCTCGCTGACGCCGGCCTCGAGGAAGGTGATGCGCGCCGAGTCTCGAGGCACGTCTTCCGTCTTCAGCGTGTCGACCGCGATACTCCGAGGAAGGCCGTCGACTTCGCCCAGTGACCGAAGATCCGTCGACAGCCCGACCGCACGGCGCAGCCGGTCGGGGTCATCATCCGAAGTCCTCTCCGTCACGAAGGCGATCGTCATCTCGAGCTGCCAACCAATTTCGCCCTGAGCCGCGTTGCGGAAGCGAAAATCTGCGAGTTCGGGCGGCGCGCTCAACGAGAACGCCGAGGGAGGCTTGAGCAGCATCGCGAGCCCACGTTCGAGGGCCTGGGTATCGATCGACTGCGAACGGTCGTCTGTCCTGTCGACGACATCGATCCGCACGATGGGATACTTGCCTTGCGTGCAAGCCGAGCCAAAAGCGATCCATCCGAGAACAATCAGCGGCAGGAGCCATCCGGGGCATCGAGAGACCGGGTGATGTCCATCGCCTGGCTTGCCGCCCTGGCCGCTGCATCCGCTAGATGCCGAGCAACAGCCGCGTCCCAAAGTTGTGGGCCAGGCCCGCGTCGATGATCTTCTGACGCTGCGCATCGATGTCGTACTCGACCCGAACATACTCGAACTTGCGCGTCTCGGTGTCGAAAAGACCCGCGCACGCCCGCGGATCGTAATCCCGAGGCTGACCGACCGAACCGACGGTAATGATGTACCGCATCTCCGGCTTCAACGTGAACCTGGGCGCTACAACATCGAGCGCGGCACCGTCCTTCAAGGCGAAGACCTTCGTAAGATGAGAGTGGCCGATGAAGGTCACCGGGGCGAGGTCGGGTTTGAGCCGCAGAACGTCTTTCGCCTGATCGGGCGCGAAGATGTAATCGTACTCCTCCGGCTCGAAAGGCGAACCGTGGCTGAGCTCGATGTCCTGATCGATTCGATGGGTATAGGGGAGGCTCTTGAGCCACGCGAGATTCTCTTCGGAGACCCGACTCCGACACCAATCGAGCGCTTCTCGCGCGGCATCGTAGTAATAGGAATAGTCCATTCGCCCTGCGACTGCGGCGTCGTGGTTGCCAAGCAAGGTCACGAGCGCCACCTCGCGGATCCTCGTACAGCACGCATCGGGCTCCGCGCCGTATCCGACGACATCCCCCAGGCAGTAGTACCCGTCGATGTCACCGATCTGCTCGAACTTCTTCAGTATCGTGTCCAGGGCCTCGATGTTCCCGTGAATGTCCGAAAGAATCGCGTAGCGCATTGGGGCAGCTCAAAGTAGACGGGTTGTCGCACGGAGTTCAATCTCGCTTTGCGTAAATGCGCAGGACGGCAAACATCTCGCCCCGGCGGGGTCAGCCCAGCACGTCCGCCTTCGGGGCAAAGGGGCCCAAGAACACATCGGACGACACCGATGACATTTTCCGCGTCCGGGCCGATGCCCCGCCTCGGCCGTCAGTCCCAAGTCCTCAGTCCCAAGTCCTCACTCCTCAGTCCTCACTCCTCAGTCCCGAGTCCTCCTGTCCGTCGCGCGTCGCGAGGCAAATCAAGACATGGAGTTGCCCCAACGAAACTTCAGCCAGGTGCTCGGCGAGAACCTTGCGGTTAGCGGCCGACAATCGCGCGCACTCGCGCCGAAGCGCCACCCGTGCGAGGTCGGGGTCGCGCTCAGCCCAGTAGACGCCAAGCGCGCGCTTGACGCCTTCGTCGAGGCTCGACGGCGCCCGAGTCCGTGTCCGACGCGGCGAGGCCTTGGTCTCATCCTTCGTCATGAAGATTCCTCTTCGCCGGGTGCATCCGCCGTTGCGATCCGCGATGAGGGCCCCAAGTTGCTCGCACCCCGCTGCGGACGTTCGAGAGATTCCGTGCGCAGCCTCGCGGCGGACGATTTCTGCTTCAGGCGGCGCGCCCCGAGACCGGATCCAAGCTCATCCGCGCGCCGTATCGCTTCCTTGAGCACCGGGTTGGCGACGCGCGGCGGACGCGGATCGACGAGCCCTCGCGCGCGCTCAAAGAGCTCGGCTGGCTTCAGGCGGCCAAGCACCACCGAGGGTGAAAGGCCCGAGCGCGCGGCCGCGCCGACGACAGCGGCGGCCAACGGTGCATGGCGAAGGCTCGCCGCCTCCAACGCACCGAGCCATGCTTCGATCGTCAGCCCGAGGGCTCGCGCCAGGGCCCGCTGATCGGCCGCCCATTGGGCCAACGCGTCGTCCACGTCTCCTTCCTAGCACAGGGGTGACGGACAAGCCCCGCGTGCCTTCTCCTCACGGTTCAACGCGAGGGCGCGCGCTTCTTGGCCACGACCTGGACACGAAGTGTGCGCTCGAGCTCGGCAAGCTGGCGTTCGGCCTCCGAAACCCGGCGCCTCAACCGCAAGGCCCGCCGACTCGCCCGCCGAATATCCTGGGCCGCGGGCAGTGCGCCCAAGTGCCAGGTCGCGCTGATCAAGTCCTCCGTCGACGCCAAGATCCGGCTTGCCGAGCCTAACGTACGCAGCAACCGGCGCGTATCCACCCGCTCGCTCACGAACCGAGCGACGCGTCCCCACATCCTCTCCCGAGTGTGGGCAAACTGATTCGTAACCATCAGACAAGGGTTAACATGACTTCACAGCCCGGGTCACATCCTCCGGGGACGCCTCTGGGGACGCCGGGCGGAATCAGCTGTGTTACGCTCCCTAGGTCGACATGGCCAAAGGCTGGGCGGACATCGTTGACCCGGACGACTTCTCCGAGGACGAAAAAACGGTACAGGCCGTTTCGCCCTTTGCAGATGTCGTGGACGGGTCCGGACTTGACTTCGAGGAGGCCACGCCGGCGAGCCCCGTCCGGGAACCTCTCCGCCGCAGCGACTCCGAGATCTCACGAGACCCAGTCTTGGCCGCGATCGCCGAGCTCGATGGCCCCGCGGCCGCGCGGCGCTCGTCGGCTGCCCTCAAGAGCTCCCCGCCACCACGCAGCGCTCAATCAGAGCGGCCAGCGCCAACCTCGGCCCCAGCCGCCAGACCGAGCGGCCACCCCGGCGGCGGCCGAAAACTCAGCCTCCCGCGCCCGGGCGAACGAAACCCAAGCCTGCAGCCCCCCGCCCCCAAGACGCCGGTACCTGACCCGCACTTGCTCACGCGAGAGGCCTCACTTCCCCCCGCATGCGACGCGTCCGACCCCAACCCCGTCCCTGGATTTGGAGTTGGCGTTGGCGTTGGCGTTGGACTCGGACTCGGACAGCGACCAAGCACGCCCCGCGAACCGGTGTTCTCGCAGGCGAATTGGGCCGAGCAACTCGCCGAAACACAACCCGCCCCCACGCGACGACGAGCGTCTTGGCGCGAGTATCGCGAAGTGTTGACCGTCGCGTTCCTCGGCCTTTGCGCGATCGGCGGCGCGATCGCCTATCAGAAGACCGCGCCCGATAGCGACGCCCACGTTCGTGCAGCCGTCCCGAACGAAACGAACGCCTCGACGCCGAACATCGCGTCGGCTTCGATGGCGTCGACCCCCAGCACACCTGCTTCGGCAACATCACCGCCGGAGCGGCGTGCGAACCGAAGTCCAGAGCAGAATTCCAACTCGAAGCCAGACGCGGTCTCGAAGGTCACACCGATGCTCTCCGTCATCACGATTCCTGCGGGCGCCGTGGTCGAGGTCAACGGCATCAACGCGGGAAAGTCACCGCTGGTGCGCCCGAGCCCCCACGCAAACGGTCGGATTGAAGTCACCGTGAAGAAGGCCGGATTCAATACGGCCTCCAGCTTCGTCTCGCCCAACAGCGCAGGCCACTACGCCCTGACCGTTCAAATGGAGAAAAGCAGCGGCCGAAAACGCTGACGTCAGCGCTCGGTCATCATGGCCGTTCTGCGCCGTCGGCCTCACCCTCGCCCTCACCAGGTTCTACGCCGCGAATCTCCTCTTCCGTCGCTTCGATGACGTCCGCGTCCCAGGACTCGCCGGGTTTGAGCTTCCAGGCGTCGGGGATCGGGAGCTTCTCAAACGCGAGAACCGAGTCGTAGCTGCCGCCGCCAATCCTCGCGGTGTAGCCGTACTCGATGTCGACGGCAACCGCCTCGTGGGGCATCACGGGAAGCCAGATCGTGCCGATCGAGACGTAGGACGGAAAATCGGCAACGTATTTGTGGGGCGACTGGATGATCACGCGCGGCTGCGCATCACCCTCGGCCTTGCCGAGAACGATATCCTCCTCGACCTCGGTGCGGCGGCCGCCTTGGCGAACCGTCTTGGCAGCCTTCTTCCAAAAACGCATCGACAGCGAGCCCCACGACACTTGCGTCGAATCCTCGATGCCCCAAAAAAAGAACTGTCCTTCGAGAATCGGGTGACCTTGGTCGTCCTCGACACGCTTCAGCGAGTAGATGTCGAGGCGTGTTCCGCCCTTGCCTTTCGCCGTAAGCACCGGCCGCCAGTTCGCCGCCATCATGATGTCGTAGGCCGCGCGAACAGTCTCATAGCCTTCGCGCATTGATGTGTGCTGCTCTTCCTTGATCGATTCATTCTTGAGGAGCGCATCGATCTCGTTGAGGTAGGCCGCCGGATCTCGCCACTTGGGATGCTTGGCGTAGACCCGCTTCGTGAGTTCTTCATCGTAGCTTCTAAGCGCCGTCTGAATCGCGCGCAGGTAGGTGCCGCTATCATCCTCCTCGGCCGAGGAACGCGCCCGGTCGGCGAAGGCGCGGCGTGCCGCTTGGCGCTCCGTCGCCACGTTCAGTTTGGCGGTCTCCTCGCTCTTCATCATCATTAGATAGCCGCCCAAGACGATGGCGACGCCAGCAATCACGACCACGCTCAAATACCGACCCATAGGCATCCCGTAGTACGATTGGGTAGCGGGGCGCAATCTCTAGACGTCAAGGAACAAGTCGCGGGACCAACGTCCGAAGACGCGCTCGGCTCGGGTCGGGCGCCATCCGTCAGGTGCGAAGCGCCAAGCGCGCGCACCCGCCGCAAGAGCACCGGCAACATCGAGGTCTTCGCGGTCGCCGACATGAAGGACCGCCTCCACGGGAACATCCATCTGCTCGGCCAACCATCGAAAGGCGACGGGGTGAGGTTTCAAGGCCCCAAGCTCCTCGGCGCCAAAGGAGAGAGACCAGGGGAGATCATCGAGCCCAAGATGACTGAGCTTCTCGCGGGGATCGTAGTCCGAAAAGAGCACAAGTTTCAGGTTTCGCCGCGCGGCCGCGAGAAGCGCCATCCTCACGCCGGGATACGGGACGGCACCGGCCGTGAGGGCACTGGGAATCGCGCGTCGGAGCGCAGCAAGCTGCGGCGCGGCCTCGCTCGTGCTCAAACCCACAGAAGGCGCGACCAGCTCCGCTTCGCGCGCGCGAAGGGCCCCCTCGTTCGGCAGTGGTGGCTCGTGGCGGATCTTCTCTCGGGCGGCCAGAAGCGCCAGCAGCAGTCCGCGATAGCGACGGAGCCTCCAGATGACGCGGGCACGCGAGATCCGGTACAGCGTGCCGTCGAGGTCCACCGAGAGCAGAGAGATGGGGGTCAGTGTCTCTCCTGAAACGAGCCCACGAAGACCTTGACCAGCGCCGTCAAGTCCGCCTGCGCGCGGGCACCGGCCCGGGTGACCTCCTCGTGAGTCAGTGGTTCGCCACTGATGCCGGCCGCCAAGTTCGAGATGCAAGACAGCCCGAGGACGCGCGCGCCCATATGACGTGCGGCGATCACCTCATGGACGGTCGACATTCCCACGGCGTGCGCACCGATTACGCGAAGCATCCGAATCTCGGCGGGCGTCTCGTAGCTCGGCCCGAGAACACCCGCATACACACCTTCTCGGAGACTGAGCCCCTGCGCCCGGGCCGCCGCGCGCATTCGCTCGGCGAGTGAAGAATCGTAGGCTTGCGTCATATCCGGAAAACGTAGGCCAAACTCGGGCACGTTCGAACCCACCAGTGGGTTGAGACCCGTGAGGTTGAGATGATCGCGGATGAGCATGAGATCCGGCACCGAGAAGCTCGGATCGATCCCTCCGGCGGCGTTGGTCACAACGAGATTCTCAATGCCGAGCCGAACCAAGACGCGAATGAGGAAGACGACCTCGCTCGGCGTGTATCCCTCATAAAGGTGCACACGCCCCTGAAGCATCGCGACATGGACGCCAGCGAGCCGCCCGAAAACCAGACGGCCCTCGTGGCCGGCAACGGTCGAGCGCGGCGCATCCGGGATGTCGACGGTGCTCAGAACCTTGGGCGCCTCAACCTCGTCAGCGAGTGCCCCAAGACCCGAGCCCAAGACAATGCCCACCCGAGGCACGACGTCGCCGAGCCGGGGACGAACGAAATCGGCGGCACGCATGACTGCAGCGACCCCGCATCGGCCTTCGTGATTGGATTTGGGATCGGAACTGGGATCGGATTTGGGATCGGCCATCATGCGCTGTCCCCGCCGCACGTTCGTTCCGATACACGGAGGTGTTCGGGTGAGGTTGCAGCCGAGGCGCTCACGACAGCCGCTGAGCGCGGACCGACCGCAACAGTTGCGCACGATACGCCGGTTGCGTCCGTGGCCGTCGCGTCCGTGGTCGTCGCGTCCTCGACCTCCCGAGGTCGACCCGCGGTGACCATGGCAACCGAAGCCGACGTACCGACGCGGGTCGCTCCGGCCTGAAGCAGCGCCAAGAGATCATCCAGGGTGCGGACGCCCCCCGACGCCTTGACGCCAAGCGAGTCGCCCACCGTACGGCGCATCAGTGCGATGTCGTCGGGCGTGGCCTTGCCGCCTCCGAAGCCCGTGCAGGTCTTGACAAACGCCGCACCGGCAGCCGCCGCAAGGCAACAGCCGATAACCTTCTCCTCGTCGGTCAGCTTGGCTGTTTCCAAGATGACCTTCACGGGACGAGAAGACGCCGCCTCAACGACGCCCCTCAGATCTTCGAGCACCACGCTCGCTCGTCGATCTTTCAATGCGCCCACGTTGATGACAACGTCCACCTCATCGGCGCCATCGCGCACGGCCTCTTTGGTCTCGTAAGCCTTCGCTCTCGCCGACATGGCGCCGAGCGGAAAGCCGACCACAGCCACCGTCTTGACACCGCTGCCCGCCAACCGATTGGAGACGACACGAACATTCGCGCCATTGACGCAGACGCCGACGAAGCCGTGGGCAAGTGCCTCCTCACAAAGCGTCATCACTTCATCGTACGTTGCCTCAGGCTTCAGCAACGTATGCTCGATGAACTCTGCGACCTTGCGGGTCGATGGCGCGACCACCCCCCGATCGATCTCTCGACTCACCACCGAACGGGGGTCCCATCCGAGAACCAGGAAGTCAATATGCCTGCTTCTCGAGAACGAACGGGAGAACAACTTCCTGCGACCCGCCCGACGACGCCGGGAACCGCCAATCTTTGATCTTGTCGGCGATGCAGCGCCCGATCTTGCTACCACGAAACGCGGTGGTCTCGATCTCGGCCCGCGAGACACGCCCGGTCGGCTGAATGGTCACGCGAATCTCGAGCTTTCCGCGCAGGTTTCGGTCAGCGCGAAGCCCCTGCTGGTAGCAGATGGAGACCGACTTCTTCTTAGCGGTCACGACCTTGGCGATGGTGTCTTCCGACAGAGAACCCTCTTCGACCGGCGGGAGCTCTGGGTCGGCCATCGGAAGCTGCGTGTGGCCCACCGAGGTGGGAATCTCTCCCGCGCCCGTCGTCAATCCGCCGATGCCTACGCCTTCGGGTTCGTCGTCGAGTCGGTGGCGCCTCACCGGATCGTCCGTATCGTCGTCGACGTAGGCGATGCTCGGATCACCGGACGGTCCGATGCGTCGCGTCCTCGCGACACGTCGAAGCGGCGGGTCCTTCTCCGGTTTCTTGGTCCGAATCAGAGAGTTGAGATCGCCCGTCCCTGGGCCAACGGCCACATCTTCATCGGCGTGTTCATTCTCGGCCGTGGCGAACGGGTTCCCGACGACCGGAAGCGAGATTTGGACGACGCCTGTCGCCCAAGCGCCCACGAAACCTGCAAAGCCAAGCGCAGTCAGAATGCCGACGACCATCCAAAGCTTCTGCTGAGAGCGGCGCTTGTTGACGCCTGCTGCCGCGACGAAGAATCTCGTCGACTCCCTTGGCACCATGTCCGCGTCGGTTGCGCGCGGCAGGTTGGCAAAAATGTCGTCGGCATGATCGAAGTGAAGGTCCAACGGGCGGACAGCGCCGTCGCTCCCCGAGGCCGAAGCCGTCCCAGATATCGCGATGGCGCGCTCGGTGGGCTCCGCACTGTTCGTCGTCTCGCGTGACGCCTCGAGACCGAACGCCCGGCCGGTGCCCGCGCCAGAATCCAGAGCGCCGGCGTCCTGCGAATCCGTGAGCCCTTCGAGCCAGCCCTCCGGGCCCGGCCCCGACGAGCCAGCGCCGACGCGACCCCCGTCGCGTCGTACCCGCTCGGCACGTCGCGACGCGAAATCGACGACGTTGCCGGCCGCGTCTTCGCCGACAACCGACGTCGGCGGCGGCGGCGGGCCGCGCCGAGGCCCGACCTCGGTGAGGTGAACCGACAAATCCGCCAAATCGCGAATTCGTTGCCAGTTCTCCATCCCTTCGTGCCAAGCGTAGTGGCGCCCCGCAATCTCGCGCGCCTTGATGCGACGGACCACCTCCCCAAACGCGAAGGGTCCGTGCTGTTGGCCGTCGATGGCCACGTACCACTCGATCCCGGCCGCCTCGAGATTCGCCGGAACCGGCGCAATGCTTGTCGGCATATCGTCGGTCCCTTGGGCGGCGGCCAGCGACATCTCGAAAGCCGAGGCAAAGGGGCCGGCGCCGCCGAGCTGCACGGAGCGCAATTGGCCATCGCGTCGAGCAACGTCGGACTCTGCCTCTTCCGCGATGGGTGCAATGGCGGTCCCCGGCCCCGCATCCCGGCGTAGCGACTCGCGAACGAGAATCTTGGCGCCGCATTTCTTGCAGCGAATGGTCAGAACCTTCCCGTGAAGCTTCTCGTCCGAAATCTGATACTTGGTTCGGCAGCCACCGCAGAGAAACTTCATGCCGACTCTCCCACCTCGGTTGCTGCGTCCAGTTCCATTTCCAAAACTCTGGCGATAATGGCCGCTTGGCGGCCCGATGCTTGTGCCATTTGGCCGCCCATGATGTCCAGGACGCGCCACAGGCAATCCGTCGTCCGTCCGCTACACGTGGGACCGGCTTCGGTCGGCCTCGTCACGGGGTCACAATAGCTCGATGAGGTGCGCCTTGATAGTCTGCCGAACGGGGTCACTCGGACTTGCCTCGATGGCGCGCATCCACATTTCGACCGATTTCGCCTTGAAACCCTGACGTTCGTACAGGACGGCGAGGCTCTTGAGTGCACTGAACTGCCCGGGGGCCAGCTCGACGACCCGCTCGTACTCTGAAATGGACTCGTACATGCGGCCCGTCGCCTGTAGGGCTCTCCCTAGCAGGAAGTGCGCGCGGGGATCGAAGGGATCGGCGTCGACGGCTCGACGCGCCGCCTCGAGGGTTTCCTCGATGCGACCCGCGCGAAGGGATTCCGTCGCGGCTCTGAGCTCGCGGTCCGCAACCTGATGCGCCTCGAGCGCGTCGGCCGACTGCGGCCGCCCCTTCGACTTCGTGAGAACCTCTTCAACTCGGCGGATGAGCTCAACGACGCGGAAGGGCTTGGTGATGTAGTCGTCCGCGCCGTAGATGCGCTTGACGTCCTGAATGAAGTTCCAGCCTGTGTAGATCGCGGAGATCATGATCACTGGGACATGCTGATAGTGTTTTGACCTCTTGATCTGACTGCAGATCTCGAAACCATGGATCTCGGGCAACATCGCGTCGAGCAGCACGACGTCGGGGCTCTCCGCGCGAAGAACCTCGAGCGCCTGCCGGCCGCGCTCCGCGCGAACGACGTCCATCCCTCGAGACGACAACGAACGATCGATGAGCTCGAGGATCTCCGGCTCGTCGTCCACCGCCAAGACACGAGGACGCGTGGCCGGTCCGCGGGGCGTAGGTGCCGGAAGAACTGGAAAGCCATCGAGACTCGACTCCGGGAGTTTCGCTTCGATGCCCGTGCGCACGCCGGGGTCGTTGATCTTCGGCGACGCGTCAAGGACCGCAACGTGCGGGCGGTCGTGGGTAGAGCGGGCCCCACGCCAAACGGCCGCTCCATTTTGACACTCGGCATAGGCCGACTTCGCGGCCTCTTCAATGACAACCCGCGGCGCAACGAAAGGCAGGGGAGTCTTGCCAGAGGCAAACGCCACCTCATCGAGAAGGATTGAGTCTTGCGGATTCGCCATCGCCAGATGCAGGGTCGTCGCTTCGATCGCGACCGGCACAACCGCGTGGCGCACAGCTACGTCCTGGGGGAGAATCAGCAAGGCGTCACGCCCGATCGTGCTTGCCGACAGGTGAAGCGCCGGCACACCGAGTTGCTCCGAGAGAGCGGTGGCAACCACAATCTCGTCGGCGAGCCCCATGCGAATCAGCGTCGACCCCAAAGGCAGGAGTGTCGTCCCTTGCGCTTTGAGTCCTTGGTCGACGTCCGCCTGCTTGACGAGTCCGCGCCTGACCAGAATCTCTCCGAGTTTGCCTCTCTTCGCCGCCTCATCAGCCATCTTTTGCCTTGTCTACTCCCTGCCGTTCACGAACCCCGCGACGGTAACTCGGCTTGCGACCGGCCGGTAGACCCCTTCGCTGAACGATGCGAGACGCACGCGACCGCCCCGGCGTGACCCGCGACCGCACACTCCACCCTACTCGGCCTTACTCCGCACACAATCCACTCATGCTCTCTGGGCTTCATGCTCTCTGGGCTTCATGCTCTCTGGGCTTCATGCTCTCTGGGCTTCATGCTCTCTGGGCTTCATGCTCTCGGCTTCATGCTCTCGGCTTCATGCTCTCGGCTTCAAGCCCTCGGCGGCAGAGCTACCGGGAGATGGTGATCGGGTACTCGACGTTGCGCACCTCGCCCTTGAAAGCCCGCCAGGTGACCTGCGCGAGCTGCTTCGCCATGCAAGCGCTGATGGGCGCGGTGCGAAGCCGTCGATCCTTCAAACTGAAGTCCTTCGGTACGCCGTCATTGCCGATGGAAAAGATGAGGACGAGTTCACTCGGGACGGAATCCGGGTCTCGCTGAATCTGGGCGACAATGCAACGCTTGAAGCCTCCGAAGGCGCGAGCCACGCCGCTCATGACCTCCTGATTGGTAAGCTCGGCGGCGCCTGTCATCCGCGCCACGCCGCGCGCTCGGCGACGCGAATGACCACTGGAGCGCTTCGAAGATTTTCGATCGGAAGGCAAAGACGGGTCCGCCTGCGGTGCGGTCTCCGCCTCTTCTTCGTCGACGAGAGGTAGCAGCGGCGGCTGAATCGTCACGCTGGCCAGCAAGCTGTCGAGCTCCTGCTTGAGCTTCGCTTCCTTGATCGCTTTCTCCCGGGCGGCGGTCTCACGCCGCTCAGCGCGGATCCAATAGGCAACGCCGGCCGATAGAACACCCAGCACCCCCGCAGCGCTCAAGATAAAACCAATGCGGCGCGTCAGCCGCGCCTTGGCCTCGGCCTTTTCGCGTCGCTGGGCTTCTCGTCGTGCTTCTTGCTGCTGCTTGGCTTTCGGGAGATGAACACGAAAGACGCCGAATCGATTCAGCGGTTGGAGCTCACCGGTTTCCTCGGGTGCGAGCAAGGTGTCCCCGGTGATCTCCCCCGAATACAGGAGCTCGAGGAGCTCGGTCGGCTTGAGGGGGCCGAAGACGCGGCCGTCGAGCTCGTAGATCCAGTTCGAGTCGAGCGTACGCGCGGTATCGGTACTCTCGCTCAGAATGCCCTCAAACGCCTGCGCATCGTTCGCGATGCCACCGGCGACGGACGAGGTCCGACGAACGGGTCCCTTGACGTCCTCGTCACCTGTCGACTCCAAGAGCCCCTCATAGAGCTCTGAGTCGGCCGCGATCCCATCTTCTTCGCGCCTGGTCATCTTCGAGCAGGCCGATTCTATGACATGGTGGGCGCTGATCGTCGAGGTCACCCGCGGCGCGCGATTGCGCTCGAAAACCGACTCGACCTACATTGCCTACATAGAATGCCGCGACACACCTACCGCGCCCTCATCGCGTATGACGGAGGCGCATTCCACGGATTCGCAAAGCAGCCCAAGGTCCCCACCGTCGAGGATGCGCTCATCCGGGCTCTTCGACCTTGGCTACCGTCCCTGCCCGCGATCCAGGTCGGCGGTCGCACGGACCGCGGCGTGCACGCGGTGGGGCAGGTCATCTCCTTCTACGGTCCCGAGCGCGTGGCGCCAGGGCGACTCATGGCGGCCATCAATGAAGAAGCACCCGGCGTGCTCCTCGCTCGCGAGGTGCGGGAGGTTCCACGGCGCTTTCACGCGCAATACTCGGCCTCCGGGCGACACTACGTGTACCTGTTGAACGACGAAGGCCGATTGAACACGCGGGCCCTCGACGCGCTGCTCTTTGAACTCGTCGGCACGCGTTGCTTCACGGCCATGGCCAGGAACACGGACCCCGACAAGAGTACGGTCCGCCAGCTCCGAATCGCGCGGGCACGACGGGTCGTCGTCGATGGCACCCAAGGGGTGCGCTTCGACTTCGAAGCCAACAGCTTCCTTCGAAGCCAAGTTCGGGTCATGGTGGCGACCGCCGTTCGGGAAGCCGAAGCAGGCGCGCCCGCGACGCGCCTTCTCGAGCTGGCCGAGCTTGGCGATCGGCGGCTCACGGCCCCACCGGCCCCCCCTGGAGGACTTCACCTGCTGCACGTGCGCTATGCCGCGCCAAGCTGGACGCACCGGCGCGACCCGCTTTAGAGTCGGACGCTGGCCCGTCCCCATGCTGCACGTTGGAGCAAAGCCTAAGCGTAATCCGAAGCGCAGTCCCAAGCGTAATCCCAAGCCCAACCGAGCCCCTGTCCTGAGCGCGGTCACAATCGCGCTCGTGATGGCGCCGGGATGCCGGAATCCGCCCGAAGACACAACTTCAGACCCCGAGCTTCGTCCGAGCCGAATGGCAGGCCGCGACCAAAGCAACCAGGGAGGGAAGGCGAAGACGGATGAACCACCGCCGCCCCCGATCGTCATCGATCAGGAGAACGCCAATCTGATCTTCACCTATCGAGATTCGGACGACGCACAGGTCTTCAGGACCGCAACCAAGATCTCCGACATCCCGGAAAGCTCACGCGGCAGCGTGATCGTCACGGACCTGGGCCAGAGCCCGGAGACACGCCAGTCGGGGCGGTACATTTTTGTGGCCAACCTGACCAAGCCCCGCGAAGACGGAACGTACCCGGTGGCCCAGGCGAGCCGATACGGTTTCGAACGCGGGACCGGGCAGTTGGGCGACGAAAGCGCCGGAACCGCGGGCGCGACGATCGACCGAAGCAGGGTCATCGTCTACAGCGCGAGCTGGTGTGGTGTGTGCCGGCAAGCCAAACGAGCACTCGAACGTTGGGGGGTCGATTTCGAGGAGCGGGATGTGGAGGCCTCGCGAAAAGCTGCTTCAGAGCTTGCGGCCAAAGCTCAAAAGCAAGGGGTCCGCCCAAGCGGGGTCCCGGTGATCGACGTGGGCGGTGAGCTTCTTCTCGGCTTCGACGAACGCGCGCTCCGCGAGGCACTGGAGCGCAAGAACCTCATCCCGAAGCCCCCCGGAGACCCGCCGAGAGCCGCCCCCTGACCTCCACCCTCGTGGTTGAGGGGACCTGAACCCTCGAGGTCGTCTGCACCACGGACGCGAGAAACCTCCGTCGTTCTGGGACTTCAGAGCTTTGCACGTCGATTGCTTCACAGCGCCACGATGTCATCCACCCAAAGTACTCTGTCCCGCCCATCTCCCGAGATCGACCTCAAGCCCAATCACGACCTCAAGCTCGTTCGTCACGGAATCAACACAGATCATGGGCGGCCCCTTGGCGCGCTCGCGGCGGGTTTGGGAACGCCCACGCCCGAGTCTCGTCGAGCGGCGAGAAGAGGCCAGAGAGCGCGAAAGGCGGCTCGGCAGCAAGCCGTGGTCCAGCGCCATTCGCAGGCGATGATTCCGCTGAGGCTCGACCGCCTGGGCCCGATCGTCGAGGTTCTCCGCCGATACCGGGAGGCACCGTCGGACGGCGAGCCCCTCAACCTTCTCGAAGCGTACGCGGACGTTCTGGAAATCGAGGTCCGAAACCTCGAGGCATACGTTGAGTCGGCGCCACGAAGCGAACAACGGCGCGGCAGCGCGATTCGCCAGGCGCTCGACTTCCTGTCGCTCTTCGGCCGAATCGCAAGCCTGGAGTTCGCGTTCGTCCCTGTCGAAGAGCGTTCGTACCTCATTCGCGTCCTCGAGCTAGAGCACCGCTGGTGCTACGCGGCCGCCGGAACAACCCGCGCGGTCTTCAAGCGCGCCATCGGCCGAACTGGCGCGCGGTGATGCCTTCACAGGCCCATCACTCGATCTCGATTTCGACCACATCCACGATAACCGCCGTGATGTTGTCTTTCCCACCCCGCTGATTGGCGAGCGCCACAAACGCTTGGCACGATTCGGCCATCGAGCCGGAGGCGACCCGACCTATCTCCTCGGTATCGAGGTAGCCATGTAAACCGTCGGAACAGAGGACATAGCGATCGCCGTGCTGGATCGGAACAACAAAGGTGTCCACCTGGACGTAGTCGCGAGGTCCAACGGCGCGCGTAATCACGTTCCCGCGAGGCGAAGACCTTGCCTGCTCAGGCGTGATGAGCCCTGCTTTCATCTGCAACTGAACGAGGGTGTGGTCCTCAGTAACTTGCCAAGTACGCTCACCGCGAACCAGATAGGCGCGGCTGTCACCGACCGAACCAATGATCGCGAGATTGTGAGCCACGAGCATGGCCGTAATCGTCGTCCCCATGCCACGATGATCAGGGTCCTGCTCTGCGATCCCGAAAACCATGTAGGTCGCGGCTTGTATGGAGCTCTCCATCAGCCTGCGGAGCGAAGCGACGGTTTCTTCGGTCGGTAGCCTGACGTGCGCCTCGATCCGTTCTCTTCCCTGCTGAACCATACCGTGCACAGCTTCGACCGCCTCCCACGAAGCAACCTCACCCGCAGCATGGCCACCCATCCCATCGGCCACCACGTACAGCCGAAGCTCATCGTCGTTCAGATAGGCGTCCTCGTTGTGATCGCGTTTCATGCCCACGTCGGTTAACGCTGATGAGGAGCACCGCACGCCGACTCGAAGATTATCGGCGAGTTCGATTCGCCTCAAGCCCAAGGCACAAAGGCAGAATTCCGGAAGGTCGTATGACCATGGACGTCGACGCTCGCCTACTTAGACCGCGAAGGTGGGAGAGTATCGGGTCTGGCCGCGGCCACGCCGCAGCTTGAGAGCTTTGCCACTCGGGGGACGTGCCGCCCTCCCTCGAACGCCGTACTCAGGAAGGCCCTCACCGCGTCCTCGGCCAAGACGACGCCGCTCAGGCGCGCGCCCAGGCAGAGCACATTGGCGTCGTTGTGCCCACGCGCCAGCCGTGCCTGCGCCTCCGTCAAAGCGAGGACCGCTCGAACGCCAGAGAATCGGTTGGCCGCAATACTCATCCCAACGCCCGAGCCGCAAATGAGGACACCGCGCTCGCTTCGGCACGTTTCAACGGCTTCCGCCACCAAGACCGCGAAGTCAGGATAGTCGACGCTGGACTCGGAGAATGTTCCGAAATCCTCGACCTCGTGGCCGAGTGAGCGAACAAGCGAAACAAGATGATTCTTGAGATGGAAACCGGCGTGATCCGCGCCAAACGCGATCTTCATGCCGCAGCTTAACCTGCCCTCGACACCAGACCAAGGCGCATCGTCGCGCGCTTCGATCGTACAGACGATGGCGGGCCGGGGGCCGCGCGCAGGTCACTCGAATCGACGAAGCACGATGCTGCAGTTGGTGCCGCCGAAACCGAACGAGTTACTCAGCGCAACCCGCACATCGCGCTTTTCTGCACGGTGCGGCACGAGATTGATGTCGCAACCGGGCGAAGGTCGATCGAGATTGATCGTCGGCGGAATGATGCCTTCTTCGATGGTCTTGGCGCAGACGATCGCTTCGACCGAGCCGGCGGCGCCAAGCATGTGCCCATGAAGCGACTTCGTGGACGAAACCGCGAGCTTCTCGGCGTGCCCCGCAAAGACGGTCTTGATCGACTCGATCTCAACGACATCCCCAACCGGCGTGGAGGTACCATGCGCATTGATATAGTCGACGTCGTGCGGCGCCAGCCCAGCGTCCTGCAGCGCCATACGCATACAACGCCCGGCGCCTGTGCCGTCAGGCTGGGTGATGTGAGAAGCATCAGCCGTAGCCCCGTACCCGACCACTTCCGCGTGGATCTTCGCGCCCCGGCGCCGCGCATGCTCGAGTGACTCAAGCAAAAGAATCCCGGCGCCCTCGCCCATCACGAAGCCGTCACGGTCTTCGTCCCAGGGTCGGCTCGCCTTCTGTGGCGCGTCGTTCCGCGTCGACATGGCCTTCATCGCATTGAAACCGCCAATGCCAAGCGGCGTGATGGTCGCCTCGGCCCCGCCCGTCACGACAGCATCACACCAGCCCCGGCGAATCATCTCGAGCGCCTCCCCAAGCGCGTGACCGCTGGTCGCACACGCAGAGACAGGAGACCAATTGGGACCCTTCGCACCGATGCGGATCGAGATCTGTCCCGGCGCCAGATTCACAATCAGGGCGGGGATGAAGAACGGCGAAATCTTGTGAACCCCGCGGTCCCTGAGGATGTACGCCGTCTTCTCGATCGTTTCCAGTCCGCCCAGCCCCGCGCCCACGATCACGCCCACGCGTTCCGCGTTCTCGGGCGGCACGATGTACGACGCATCGCTCATCGCCATGTCGGCCGCAGCCAAGGCGAAGTGTATGAAGCGATCGCTCCTTCGCGCTTCCTTGGGCGTGAACCACTTCTCAGCCTCAAAGTCCTGAACCTCACCCGCGAAGCGGGTTTCGGTATCGTACTTCTCGGCATCAAAGAGCGTTATGTTCTTGATCCCGCTTTGTCCTTCGATGAGCGCACGCCACGTCTTGTCGAGACCGGTCCCACAAGGCGTAACCAGCCCCATGCCGGTGATCACCACGCGAGGGCGCCCGCGAGCGTCTGTAGTATTGGTCATCGAACGTTGCTCCGTGCGCGCCATCCAAGCCGCTAGCTGGGCTTGTGCTCGTTGATGTACTTAATCGCGTCGCCGACCGTCTTGATGTTCTCGGCTTCTTCGTCCGGAATTTCGAGTTCGAACTCCTCCTCCATGGCCATCACCAGCTCAACGATGTCGAGCGAGTCCGCCCCGAGATCATCGATGAACGATGCCTCTGCCTTCACTTCATCCTCGGAAATTCCGAGCTGTTCAACGATGATCGATCTAACCTTATCTTCAATCGAAGCCATTGAAATTCGCCTCTCGCGATTCCGGCCCGCTGTTCTGGTGCTCCATCGTGGATCACACACACCGCGATGCGCCGGAGAAAGTGGTCGCGACCTAACCCAATTCCGCCCAAGGAATCAACAGGAATGGCCGCCCCGACGCTCATCGTCTGAACGAGTATTCATTCAATTTCGGCTCGAGGTGCGAAGACCAACCAGAAAGTCGACACATCTCGGGCTGATAATCAGAAGTTGACCGAGCGAGGGCTCCGCACCTCGCGGCGGTTCGGACGCGTCCGCGTCGCGTCATCGGCCGCGGTCGCGGTCGCCGACTGCGTCCGCCTCGTTCGCGGGCGTTCGATCCGGTCCCCGGCCACCGGAGCTCGGGCTGGCCCCGACCGTACGCTCGAGCCCGTCACCACCTGAAGCGCATCGAGCGCCGACGTCACAGCCTGTGCCCAGCGGATACGCTCGTTCGATGCGGCATCGGCCGGCAGGATCGAGAACATCTGGCTGGCATCCTCGAGCAACCTTTGTGCGTCTCGGACTCGTCCCCGCGCCAACATGAACTCAGCATCCAGGCGGAGCTTCGCGAGCTCTGCCTGTTGAACCATGTTGGTTCCCGGTAGAGCGGCGATCTGCTGAAGATATCGATTCGAAAGCTCCGCACTACTCTGCAGGTCGGCGTCGTGACTCAAGACGTATTCGGCCGAATCACGAAGAATGCGGTAGAGCGCCTGGTCAAGTTCGACGCGGTCGGAGAACGTCGTCACGCCGCGAGGCAGCATCATACCGGCAGGCAGCGGGAACGACGCATAAGCCGGGCTGAGCGTGGGATCGCTCGGAACGAAGGGCTCGTGCCCAACGGGAAACATGCGCCCCTGGGCAACCGAGACGTCGCCGGTCTCGACAATCAAGAAGAAGCGACGAGAATTGATCCACGACGCCCCATACAAGCCGGCAGCCGTCAGGGTGATGATCAACAGAAGAACGAAGAATCGGCCAATACGAAACGAGCGTCGCGGTTCGAAATCTTGCTCTTCAGAGGTCATCCTTTATCAACAATCCTTCGCGCCGCCACGTCTCGCGCCTCGGGCTCATGGGCTATACGATCTTTACTCCATTAGCCCGATGTACGGGAGATTACGAAAAAAACCATCAAAATCGAGCCCATACCCAACAACAAAGCGATCTTCGATCGTAAAGCCCAGGTAATCAACGCTCACCTCGACTTTGCGCCGGTCAGGTTTCGAAAGGAGCGCCGCAACGTTGACGCTCCTTGGATGGCGTGTGCTCAAATTCTCCTGAAGATAGGCGAGCGTAAGACCAGTATCGACGATATCTTCCACCACCAGAATGTCGCGGCCCTCAATCGGCCCGGATAAGTCCTTTGTGAGGGCTACGACCCCCGACGACTCGGTCGCTGAGCCGTACGAAGACAACCCAAGAAAATCACATCGAAGTGGCAGATCAATCGCCCGGACAAGGTCAGCCATGAACATGAAACTGCCGTTCAGAACGCCGACGACTGTCAACTCGCGACCGGCGAAGTCGCGGGAAATCATCGCGCCAAGTTCCGAAACACGGGACCGAATCTCTTCCTCTGATATCAAGACCTTCGGGTTCATCGTGTGCCCCTCCTCGTTCGAGCATTGCGATATCAAACGTAGGCGTTGTTCATGATTTCGCCGAATCCGCCACCACCGGGAACGATGTACTGCAGTTCGTTGAGCCCGTTCTCTTCACTCCATCGCTCACCGGGGACGGTCTTGAGGACATCCGGCGCCGAAAGGCCCCGATCCAGCCGAACCGCATAGACGACGGCTTCGGGGTGCGAAAGCGCGACCTTCCGCAGGTACTGAGGCGTCACGATCAGGTTCATGAGAATGACCTTCCGCGGCGGCTGCATCCCGGCTCGCCGATAGATGTCGATGGCGGCACAGGCGGAGCCGCCCGTCGCACCCATCGGATCGGGAACGAGCAACACCGCCCCGGCCGCGTCACCCGCAACCTTCGACGTCGACATCGTCACGCCGGTCACCTCGCCCGTATCATTGTCTGTCGTCCGGCTCATCACGACGTGATCCTGACGGACGCCACGCGGCTCGAGGATCTCGTTCAGATGCTCGTAGACCACCAGCGCGGGCAAAGTGCCCGCGCGCGCAACGTCCACCACGACGGCGCGCGTCGACGGGTCAATGACCTCGCCCACGTAAACGCCGTAAGGTGTCGACGTGATCATGCGGGTGGGCGTTTCAACGCGTCGTCGCGTGAACTCGGACGCAACGACCGTTGCAGAGAGGAATCGGTAAAGATCCCGCACAAGCCGGTTGATGTCGGGTTGCACGGTATCCGGCGCCCCAAGTCTCGCCAGCAAGGTCAGCAGGTGTGGATCCCGGAGGAGATGAACGTTCGCGCCGTAGCGATGCTCGAGTTCTGCTGGTTTGAAGGGCACATCCTCATACAGAGAGTCCGACATGGCCCTTCCAACACCACGACAGTCTCAAGCTTGCAAGCGCCGTTTGGCTCCGATGGCATCGCCCCATTCTTCGGTCCGCCGCTGCTCGCCCAAAGCGGAGGCGTCTGCGTAGCACCGTCGACAAAGTGCGGTATACCGTTCACCTGCGCCGACCTCGACCCGCGGTTCAGAGAACCCGTGCCGTAGCGTGCGATTCGCCGGGCTTCCGCAGCGGAGACAGACGGCCATAAGCTTCGTCACGTACTCGGCGGTCGCCATCAGCGCCGGCATCGGCTCGAAGGGCGAACTCCGATAGTCAGTATCCAGCCCAGCAACGACCACGCGAAGCCCCCGACGAGCGATTTCGTCAAGCACGTGCACGATATCTGGATCAAAGAACTGAGCCTCATCGACCCCAACAACGGCTGTGCCTTCTTCGAGGCAGGCCAAGATATCGGCGGACACCGCAACCGGCCGCGCGCCAATCCGTTGCGCATCATGGCTTACGACGTCGCTTTTCGAGTACCGGTCATCGGTGATCGGCTTGAAAATCTGGACCTTCTGCTGGGCGATTTCTGCCCTTCGCAGCCTCCGGATCAGCTCCTCGGTCTTCCCAGAGAACATCGGGCCACAGATGACTTCGATCCATCCGGCCGCGCTCGGTTGAAGCATCATCCGCTCTGTCTCCCAGGCCATCTCCAACGTTCCTTGGATCCGATGGTCACAAAGGTCAACGACCCCGTGCTGCGACATCGCGCGCCACGGGAAGAACGTGCTAGTCATGACACCGTGACGCGCCAGCGACCTTCGAGAGATCTCCCGCGGCTCCGCCTGCGGGAATTTGCCCCGGCGGGCGAAACAAACACATACCGCGTCTTCGTGCCGGCCACGATCGGAAATGTTGGCCCCGGCTTCGATGTCCTCGGGCTCGCCATCGACGGGCTCGGCGATGAAGTCTCGGTCGAGCTGATTGACGGCGGCCAAATCGTGATCCGCGAAGTGAGCGGACGCGACGCGGAGGTCATTCCAACCGACCCCGCGGCCAACTCCGCGTCCATCGCCGCGAAAGCCATGCTCCAGGGCGCCGGAAGAGCGAACCAAGGCCTCGCGATTTGCATTCACCGGGCGCTCCCCGCGTGCGGCGGCCTCGGCGCCAGCGCCGCGTCCGCCGTCGGAGGCGCCGTCGCGACCGCGCTCGCACTGGGCCTCTCCGACGAGCCTCTCGCGATGATGGAAGCAGCTCTGGCAGGCGAGAGCGCCGTCGCGGGGCACCACCTTGACAACATCGCCCCCGCACTCTTTGGGGGTCTAACGCTCGTCCGAAGCGTCGAGGATCGAGACATTGTCGCGATCCCAACGCCCACCACATGGTGGGCGGCAACCGTTACGCCGAACACCCGCATCCGCACGCGCGATGCGCGCGCCGTGCTCCCAGCGACCTCTCCCGAATCTGCTTGGGTGGCGCAAATGGCGCAAACAGCCGCGCTCGTCGCCGCATTTGCGCTCGCCGACGAACAACTGGTTGCTCGAGCACTGATCGACCACTACGCCGAGCCACGGCGCAAACACCTGATTCCACATTTCGATGCCGCGCAGAGATCTGCCCTCGAAGCCGGAGCGCTCGGAGCCTCGATCAGCGGCGCCGGGCCGACGGTCTTCGCCCTCGCCCCCGACGAGGCCACGGCGAGAGCTTGTGAGTCGGCGATGGCTGATGCTTTTCGCGGCGAGATCTCAGGTCGTCACTCAGGTCCGATTGCGCAACGCGGCGTGCGTCCGACGCTGTAAAACAATCCGGACCCCTCGAGACGCCAAGGAGAAAGCGCGAGCCCCAGGTCTTCGTGAGAAAAAAAAAGCCCCGAAGAGGCGAACCTCTTCGGGGCTTCAAATATCCCGGCAACGACCTACTCTCCCACACAGCTTCCCGTGCAGTACCATCGGCGCTGTGGAGCTTAACTTCCGAGTTCGGGATGGGATCGGGTGTGTCCTCCACGCAATAGCCACCGGAAACTTAAACTGAATGACGATATCGAACGCGCAAACCGACGAGACTGCTCAAATCGTTTCGCTTCCACGACTCGAGTGCCGGCTCGGTGTTTGATTTACCGAGCCCTAACCTCGACGAATTAAATATGGTCAAGCCGCACGGGGTATTAGTACTGGTCAGCTCAACGGCTTACACCGCTTACACCTCCAGCCTATGTACGTCGTAGTCTTCGACGCCCCTTTAGGGGCTTACGCCCGGGATACCTTATCTTAGGGGGGGCTTCCCGCTTAGATGCTTTCAGCGGTTATCCTTTCCGCACGTAGCTACCCTGCTATGCTGCTGGTGCAACAACAGGTCCACAAGAGGTGCGTCCTTTCCGGTCCTCTCGTACTAAGAAAAGCTCCCTTTCAAGTATCCTGCGCCCACGGAGGATAGGGACCGAACTGTCTCACGACGTTCTGAACCCAGCTCGCGTACCGCTTTAATTGGCGAACAGCCAAACCCTTGGGACCGACTTCAGCCCCAGGATGCGATGAGCCGACATCGAGGTGCCAAACCTCCCCGTCTATGTGAACTATTGGGGGAGATAAGCCTGTTATCCCCAGAGTACCTTTTATCCGTTGAGCGATGGCCCTTCCATACAGAACCACCGGATCACTATGACCTAGTTTCCTACCTGCTCGACCCGTCGGTCTCGCAGTCAAGCCCCCTTATGCCATTGCACTCTACGGCTGGTTTCCAATCAGCCTGAGGGGACCTTCGCGCGCCTCCGTTACCTTTTGGGAGGCGACCGCCCCAGTCAAACTGCCCACCAGACATTGTCCCTGACCCGGATTCACGGGCCGAGGTTAGACATCCAGAACAAACAGGGTGGTATTTCAAGGTTGGCTCAGCCGCACCCAGAAGCACGGCTTCATAGCCTCCCACCTATCCTACGCAATCTGCCCCGAAGGTCAGTGCCAAGTTGCAGTGAAGGTTCATGGGGTCTATCCGTCCCTCCGCGGGAACGCGGTCTCTTCACCGCGAGGTCAATTTCGCTGAGTCCCTGGTAGAGACAGTGGGGAAGTCGTTACTCCATTCGTGCAGGACGGAACTTACCCGCCAAGGAATTTCGCTACCTTAGGACCGTTATAGTTACGGCCGCCGTTTACCGGGGCTTCGGTTCATGTCCTCGCTTGCGCTAAACAATCCCCTTAACCTTCCGGCACCGGGCAGGAGTCAGCTCCTATACGTCGTCTTTCGACTTAGCAGAAGCCTGTGTTTTTGGTAAACAGTCGCTACCCCCGCTTAGCTGCGACCAACAAAGGCTACCCGGGCTAGCCGTTCACCTTCATTGGCACACCTTATCCCGAAGTTACGGTGCTAATTTGCAGAGTTCCTTTACCAGGGTTCTCTCAAGCGCCTTAGTGTTCTCCACCTACCCACCTGTGTCGGTTTACGGTACGGATACTCGAGGAGCTGTGCCCGCAGATTTTCTTGGAAGCATGGGATCGACAAGTTCCCTCGCCGCCGAAGCTTTGAAGTCTCATCACGTCTCGATGTTGTTTTCGCGTTTTGATCCTACGAAAACCACCTACTCGCTTGAACCGGCACTTCCGTTCGCCGGTTTGCCTACCCTTCTCCGTCCCTGCTGACCTTACACTCACCGAATAGTGCAGGAATATTAACCTGCTTCCCATCGCCTACGCCTGCTCGGCCTTGGCTTAGGACCCGACTAACCCTGGGAGGATGAACCTGGCCCAGGAAACCTTGGGTTTTCGGCGAACAGGTTTCTCACCTGTTTTATCGCTACTCATGTCCGCATTTGCCCTCGAAGAACCTCCAGCCGTCCTCGCGGTCGACCTTCACAGGCAACTTCGATGCTCCCCTACCGCTCTTCTGAAAAGAAGAACCCGCGGCTTCGGTATCATGCTTGAGCCCCGTTATATTTTCCGCGCAGGTTCACTTGACCAGTGAGCTATTACGCTTTCTTTAAAGGATGGCTGCTTCTAAGCCAACCTCCTGGTTGTCTATGCGTACCCACATCGTTTTCCACTTAGCATGAATTTAGGGACCTTAGCCGGCGATCTGGGCTCTTTCCCTCTCGGCTACGAATCTTATCACTCGCAGCCTGCCTCCCGGGCTCACGTTTGTCGGCATTCGGAGTTTCATTAGGTTTGGTAGGCTGGTAA
>JADJPE010000005.1:6740000-7301376 GCA_016713425.1 Deltaproteobacteria bacterium
AGAAACTTCATGCCCCATCCGAAGCCCGGGAACCACTTGACCACATCCTTCACGAACCACTTCATGTCGCCAATTCGGCGACAGCGCCACGCCAAGCACATCAACGCGAGCACATCAGCCATCGATTGGTGATTGGGTAGAACGAGCGCATTCTGGCGCGGCCGCGGCGCATCGCCGGTGAACCGCACGTCGATCCCGTTTTGGATCTCAGCCATGACGACCCAGAGTCCCCATATTGAGCGCGCACACCAACGGTTAACAGCCCGAAAGGCACGACGCGAGAAGGGATACAGAACGAGACTCGCTGTCTGCACCGCGTTGAGGAAGAAGATGAGGTACAGAAACGAGAAGATCCCGGAGATGATGCCGGTAATACGGCGCGCCAAACGAATCAACAGGGCATGCCATAGTTCAAATGCGACCCCAGGTCACGCCTCTTCGCGCAACCGCACGAGACGCCCCTTCTGGCGTGAGAAGTCAGCGGCCGATCAGAAACTTGAGGATGCGGTCCGCCTTGGCGCCAAAGGGCGGATTGGCAAGCCCAGTCGCGTTGAGCTTTGCTTGATAGAAGACGCTGCGCTTATGTGAGAGGTTCGAGAACCCATCGACGCCGTGGTATGCGCCCATCCCGCTTGGGCCAACACCCCCGAAAGGCAAGTCGTCCACCGCCCACTGGAGCCCAACGTCGTTGATGGATGCTCCGCCCGATTGAGTCGCTTCGAGGACCATATCGACTCGGTTCGGGTCGAGGTCGAAATAGTAAAACGCGAGCGGCTTCGGGCGCTCAGCGATGTAGGCGAGCGCCTCGGCCAGATTCCGATAGGAGAGCACCGGTAAGACTGGGCCGAAGATCTCCTCCTGCATCACCGCCATGTCTTCGCGGACATCCGTCAGAATCGTCGGCACGAACTTCCCGAGTGCGGTGGGAAAGAGTTCGCCGGCCGGATTGATCTCGGTCTTCTTGGCGCCCTTTCCCTCGGCGTCGCGCACAAGATCCGTCAGGCGCGCGACATGGCGTTCGCTGATGACGGCTGTATAGTCGGGGTTCTCGGCGAGCGTCGGATAGAACCGCTCCGTCACGCGTACCATCGCCTCGACGAATGCGTTCTTCATGTCCTCGTGGATGAGGACATAGTCCGGCCCGACGCACGTCTGCCCACCGTTCAGCCACTTGGCGTAGGCAATGCGCTCTGCCGCCTTGCGCACCGGGAAAGTTGGATGGACCAGGCACGGGGACTTGCCTCCGAGCTCAAGTGTCAGCGGAACGAGATTCTCGGCCGCCGCACGCATGACACGCCGCCCCACTGCGGTCGAGCCAGTGAAGATGAGGTGGTCGAGCGGGCTGCGCGCCACAGCCTCGGCGACGGACGGGCCGCCCGTCACAACCTGCACCCACTGCGACCCGAGAAGGCTCGAGAGCCGCTCAGCAAGCAAGGCTGACGTGCGGGGGACGAACTCAGAAGGCTTGAGCAGAACGCGGTTCCCGGCCGCTATCGCGTAGGCCGTAGGCACAACAGAGAGCTGTACCGGATAGTTCCAGGGTGCGATCACACCGACGACACCCAGCGGCACGTAGTGAATCTTGGCGCGACCGGGGAGCATGGTGACCGGCACGGCCCTGCCACTCGGCCGCATCCAGGTCTCGAGATTGCGTTGGATGTAGCGAATCCGCTCCAGACACTTGAACACCTCGAGCAGGCGAGTCTCGTGGCGCGAACGCGAGCCAAAGTCGGCCGAGATCGTGTCGGCGATCGTTTCGGCCTCATCCTTCAAGAAGGCATGCAGATTTGCGAGTTTCTCGATCCGCGTACGGTGCGACGGGTAAGGCTCGGCGCGATGCGCTTCGCGGAGCACGTCAAAGGCTCGCCCCACCAAGCCTTGGCCGTCGGCCTGAGAGCCAACATCGACTTGATGCTGATGCACTGGATTCGATGCCTCATCGGACTGAGTGTTCATGATTTCTTCGACTCCGCTGCGAACGGCCACTGCACCGGGACCCATGTCCCTCGGACGACCTTCGCAGAGGGAAGCATAGCGCCTTTGCGTGGGCCGCGGGGAAAAAGGGTCAACGACTGAATGGCCATCGCGCTCGCTTCTCGTTCCTGTTTGTCTTTCCTGGCATGAGGCGGCCCGACCTGACCTTCGAAATCGACTCGACCGTTGGCCGTCGTTTGCGCTACCTCGCCGCCATGAACGGTGGACGATGTGTAGCAGAAGTGCTGAAAGCTCAAGGTGTCCGGCACATCTTCACGCTGTGCGGGGGCCACATCGCCCCGATTCTCGTCGAAGGGAAGAGACTTGGGATTTCGGTCATCGACACCCGGCACGAGGCCAACGCAGTGTTTGCCGCGGACGCGATGGCTCGGCTTTCGGGCATCCCGGGCGTGGCCGCGGTAACCGCCGGCCCCGGAGTAACCAACGCGATCACGGCCGTCAAGAATGCGGAGCTCGCTCAGTCCCCGCTTGTGCTGCTCGGCGGCGCCACCGCCACCATGCTGCGCGGGCGCGGCGCCCTTCAAGACATCGACCAACGTGCGTTGATCGGTCCTCATGTCAAGGCATGCCTTCGTCCGCGGGCACTCCGAGACGTGGCTTCGGCAGTACAGGACGCATTCGCGATCGCGACCGATGGGCTTCCAGGTCCGGTCTTCGTGGAGCTCGCCGTGGATCTTCTCTATCCCGAGGAAGTCGTCCGAAGCTGGTATCAGGCGAAGACGGCCGGCAGCTCGAAGCGGTTCGCGGCGCGTGCTGAGCGGATGTACATTCGCGGGCATCTCGCGCACCTCTTTTGGGGAGGACAGAACGCCCCGGCTCCGAGCGCGATCGACTCAGAGCGACCCGCCGAGCGCCGGGCGATCCGAAGGGTCCTCCCCGCGGCCGTCGGCCATCGGCAAACGATGCGAGCCGCCCAACACATTCGATCCGCGAGGCGTCCTCTCCTTATCGTCGGCAGCCAAGCCGTCCAGGACCCGAACGCGATCCCGAGGCTCGTCGCGTCGATCGAAGGCCTCGGAATGCCTACGTTTCTATCCGGGATGGCGCGTGGTTTGCTTGGTGCTGAGCACACGCTGTTGTTCCGGCACAGCCGCAAGGCCGCGCTCAAAGAAGCGGATGTCATCGTATTGGCGGGCGTTCCCGCCGACTTTCGCCTCGATTATGGGGCGCCCCTTTCACGCGCCAAGGTCGTCAGCCTGAATCTCTCGGCCACCGAGCTCTCCAAGAACCTCCGCCCTGCTTTTGCCTTCTTGGGATCTCCAGCGGAGCATCTTGCGATCCTCGCGGGACATCTGTCGGCGTCGGGGTCCGGATCCGGGCCCTGCCGTACCGAACCGGCAACCAACGACTGGCACACCGTGCTTCGCGACCGAGAGGCAAAACGCGAAGAAGCCATTGCCGAGCTCGCTTCACCCGCCCGAGCCACGGAACCAACCCCCGAGGGGCAGCCGGGCGCGAAGAGCTCCGCGGACCCGGAGCTCGGTCCGCGCGTCGGCTCAATGCGCGATCGAGGCGAGATTTCGCCGGTCACCGGCGGACTGAACCCGCTCTCGTTGCTTCGCGCGATCGACGTGCGCATCTCAGACAACGCCGTCATCGTGGGGGATGGGGGCGACTTCGTCGCAAGCGCAGCCTATGTACTCAAGCCAAGGGGCCCGCTCTCATGGCTCGACCCGGGTGTCTTCGGCACGCTCGGTGTCGGAGCGGGGTTCGCGATCGCCGCCAAGCTGGCTCGGCCGGCGGCGGACGTTTGGCTCATCTACGGGGACGGCGCGGCCGGATTCTCGGTCATGGAGTTCGACACGATGGTAAGACACGGGATTCCGGTGATTGCCGTGGTTGGCAACGATGCGGCCTGGACCCAGATCGCGCGCGATCAGGCGCCCATCCTTGGCGATGACGTGGGCACCCAGCTCACGCACCTCGACTACCACGACGTCGCACGCGCCTGCGGCGCGGAGGGCCTTCGAGTCGACCGAGATGAAGACCTCGACGCAACACTCGACCGTGCCCTCGAGCTCTCACGAAGCGGAAGGCCAGTGATCGTCAATGCGATCATCGGCCGCTCAGATTTTCGGAAGGGATCGATCTCGATCTAGCCCGAGGTCAAACGAAAAGCTGCCGGCCGCAGGCCCTCAAGAGGCGCGCTATACGGCCGGCAAACAGACGATGGCACGGTGTGGTCTAGAAGGCGAAGAGCATGCCGACTTCGGCGCCGCCTGCAATCGCACGCGAGTTGTAGGTCTCGCGGTCGGCTGGGGTCAGCTTGTGGCGCGTCGCAATGACAAAGCCATCGAGGTACAGGGCCACTTTCGAGATCGGGTACTTGAAGCCAAAGTCCAAGAACATGTTGTACTCGACGCCGGAGAGGTAGCTACCGCGAGACGCAGTGCCGTCTGCAGCGACGCTGTAACCCAGGCCGATATCATCCGTGTTCAAGACCTTGGCAACACCAAGGCTCGCGTGAGGAACAACCGGTCCGGCCGGATGCGCGACGGAGACAAAGCCACCGATCTCGGTGATATCCTTGTCATAGCGACCCGCAGCCAGCGTCAGGAGTCCGATGTTCGCGCCATTGTTGCCCGCGTATGCCTCGAACTTCAGATTGCCAGCGCCAAGCGCCTTCTGGACGAACAGGTTCGCCATGATCGTGGCCTGCTTCTTCGTGTCCGGCGCGCCATCCTTGACACCCGCGTACTCAAGCAGCGCGCCGATAAACGAAACGCCCGCATAGAGGTCGGCCGTCTTGTAGGCAGCGCGAAGCGCAACGGTCGGCGTGTTCTTGCGATTGACGGTGGAGAAGCCCGCCGCCGTGTTGTTGGCGCTCATTCCGAGCGCAAGGCCGAGCTCCATATTGCCGAGCATCGAGATCACCCAGAGCTGGTGGCGCTGAAAGGCTGAGTTGCCACCACCGCCGAGCAACGCGCCCGGAAGGTTGTAGGTATTCGGGTTGAGCGGGGAGAAGAGATCCCAGTTCTGCCCAATACCAACCTTGGTGGTCTCGTTCGCGGCCCACTCGACGTAAGCCACGCGCAAGCGCGGACGAATCGTCGTCGTCGGCGTCGCTTGCGACGTATCGTGGAAGTCGATCTCCACCTTGCCGGTCACGGGAAGACCCGTGCCGACCACGATGCCGAAGCGCGACTGCATGACCTGCGCCGAGTAGGCAATCTTATTGTTGTCTGCAAACGCGACCGGATGCGCTGCCGCCGTCACGGAGTTGCTGTTCGGCGCACCAAACGACTCGACGCCGTTCGATACGACGAGCGCAGGCTTGATGAAGCCGTAGAACTTCACCAGCGGGGCCTCCGGCGCGGGTGCGGGTGCCGGGGCAGGCGCCGGAGCGGGTGCCGGAGCGGGCATCGCGGCCGGTGCCGAAGCAGGCGCCTCGTCGGCTTCGTCGGCCTCTTCGGCATCCGCCGCTTCTGCCGCCTCAGGTGCCGCCGTAGCCGTCCGGAACGCGGTGCTGCCGACCAGCAAACAGCTCAGCCCGAGGGTCGCTCTCAGCAGACCTCGGAAACCAAAGCGCAACTCTTCTCCACTTCGCAAAGAAGACTCTCTCACAACCATTTCCTCCTCCTCCATCCAAACGGATGCCCGGTCGTCCTAGACGCTCAAACGCAGAGACGTCTTTGACCGTCCATCACTCTCGCCCGGGCTCTGTCCATTCCCTGTGAAACGCTTTCCCGTCGCGCACAGCCCGAGCTATGGCGATGGTCACCGGTTGGAAACCGGCCAGTTGCATTTGTGATGAGCATCCGCCGAGCCAAAACTCGAAGGCCATTTGCTGCGCGATCATCGCGTCCGATTCCGCTCGCGATCGCGTTGTTGCGATCCGAACGTTCATTCCGATCCGATCCGCTTTCTCCCGCCCCCACAAATCTCCACCAGCCTAGCGCGCGGATTCTCGTTCCACTTAGCCTTGGCGGAGCGGAGTCTAACCCAACAAAGCGCAGGGCGCACCAGCCCCCCCGAAAAAGAAGGACGTGGGATCCAGAAGCGGAAGTGATGGGGTTCGAATTGAAGCGAGGAGGGTGGGCAGGAAGCGCGCGAGCTCGGGTCACTCACTCAGAGACATAACCGAATCGAAGCCCACCCCAATGCTTGCCTTCGACGCGAATCGGCACCGAGAGGTCCTTCATGATCTCGCCGGTGTCTCGGAAGTAGAGCTGAAGCAAGAACTCATTCTCGTTGCGTGCCGCACGAATACCCGTGCGGTCGTCGAAGATACGCTTGGTCCGGTTGTTCACGAGGTCGATCTGCTTGTGGCCAGTCAACTTCTGCGAATAGCGCTGATTGTGGGTCGGCAGATATCCGTTCTTGTCAACCGTCACCACGAACTTGATCTTGTCGGACTTCGCGAGGCACTCCTCCTGAATCGGGAAGATATCTTGGTCCGCCAGCTCGTCGTACGCTGTGTTGAACTTCTGCGGATTCGTATCCGCGATGGGGAAGTATAGATATGCGAACATGCGCTCCTTCGAAACCTTCCCCGACTTGATCCACTCATCGATGACGTCCTCGATGCGCTTGCCACAAGCCTTGGCCCAGGCCAACACCTGGCGGTCTTGCGCCGTGAGCTTGTCCTCATCACTTCCGGCCCCCGGAGAGTCTTCGGCCATCGTCTCGACGATGGGATCGCGATGCTTTCCGTCACGGCGAGCCTGCGCAAAAGCAGTCGTTGCGAGGGTGCACGAGGCCAAGGCCCCGATCAATACTTTGCTCTTGATGCCCATTTTACGGCTCCTTTTCAACATCCGTAGTCCCTTAGCCACCGAGACGCTCGATAGCAGTCTTCATGCTCACTCGGAGCCGGTCGAGAGCCTTCGTCATCTGACCAACCTCATCGATCGCCTTCGCGTGAATGACCTCGTCGAGCCGGTCGCCCGAGCTGATGTCTTCGGCGAGCTGCGTCAGCTCGCGTACCGGTGCGAGCGAACGATTGAGCGTGAAGAGCAACACGCCGACGACGAAGATGAACAGAAAGCTGAAGCCAATCAGGAGCGACTGCAAAATCGCCGCCGAACGGCTCTCGACTTCCGCCAACGCCACACCGATTCGGAAGCCGCCCCAGTGCTGACCCTTGACATAGATTGGGCTCGAGACGTCCCACATCTGCTCGCCGGTGTCGCGATTATAGAACTGCTGGAATCCGACCGTCGTGTTCTTCGCCGACGCAATACCCACCGGGTCGTCGTAGATACGCTTCGTACGGTTACCGACGTTGTCCTTATCGGGATCACCGGTCAGCTTCTTCTGGTAGCTCGAGTTGTGGACGGGCACATAGCCATTGATGTCCGTACCCACCGAGTACAGAAAGTCGGGGTCGGACTGAACCGAATCGACCAACGGAAGCATGATCTTGTCGAGCACTGCGTCGTACCGGGTGTGATACTTGGGATACTTGCCCCAATCATACCCCGGAATCAGCTGATAATCGCGGTCGAAGACGTCCGCGACGGTCAGGAGATTCGTGTCGATCGTCTGCTCGAGCAAGGTGCCATACACGTCGGCACCCACCCTCGAGGCAAGCTGGGCCTTCGTGAGCAAGAACGCGTTCATCGCGTCCTTGTTCTGAGAAACCTGCTGGATAACCAAGGCCGCGCCCAAGATGGTCATGAGCACGAACATAACGACCGCGATCAGCAGTGAGATCTTAAGCGCCATTCGCCGGCGTACCGCGTCAATGATGACTTTCATTTCTTTTCCTCCGTTCCGCTATGTCCTCGCATCTCGACGCTGCCTTCACTCGATCCCATCTCCATTGGCCGAGCTCAGTCACAGAATTGCCCAATGACCTGGGCAAATTCGGTATCGAGACGTAGTGGTCGGCAAACCACCGCTACATGCCGAGTCGATTTCGGAATTCACTCCTCTCTTCCACCGCCTCGATCTTCTCCTCGAGGGCCTTGACCAGCGGCCTGAGCTGATCTCGTGTCAATTCACCATTCAGAGCGATACCCCGGACGGTTTCCTTCACAATCACCTTGGACATTGGCCCGACGCTCTTCGCAAGCGCCTTCACACAGCGCGTAACGAAGGCGTTGACCTCGTCGCTCATGTGAATCGGCGGCGCTGACCCAGACGCAGACAGCCCCAATCCGGAAGCGCTCATGCTCAGCCCACTCACGTTGAGATGAGGCTGAGCCGCGGGCGCTTGCGCAGAGGGAGCAGCAGCGGCGGCAGCCGCAACAGCCTCGATGGGCTTGGACTCGATCACTTCCGTGATCTTCTTCGCCGCAACGTTCAACGCGACGTTCGCGAACGCGACGTTCGTTGAGCTATCCGCGATCACACCGAGGATGTACTGCCCAAGACTTCGAAGCAGGAGCTTGCCATCGGAGAAGTGAATCTGAGTCGAGTTCCACTCACCGTGCTGGACCTGCATCGAATCAAGTGCCTTGCTCACCGAAGAGGCCGCTCGCTGAAGCGTCTCTTGATCATAGATCGCATGCGCGCGCGATCGAAGAACTTGACCCTTTGGGTCGAGTACGAACGTGCCTCGGACGCCGTCAAGCTCAAACAAGTTGGTTAGGCTCTTTTCGATCTCCATAGATATTCCGTCCTATCGCTGGGCCCGGTGCAGCGAGCTGTCCAGCTTCTTCTCCACGCCCGCAAGTGACACCGTTGGATCGACAAAAGTCGCCACAACGTTCGAGTCGAGCATCGTGACGATGCAGGCCTGAGACTTGCCGCCGAAAGACATCTGGTGCATTTCGCCAAGTCCCAAAGCCTCACCGACTTCGTTCATCTTCATCGCGGTATAGCCCATCACCGCCGCGATCGTTTCACTGTCAGATTCGCCCATGCTCTCCAACAACGTCCCCGTAAGATCCGCTACGACTGCGTGATCTATCTCGCGGATATTGGTGAGCAGATTCAAAATGTGCATCGCTCTCTCCTTTCACACATCAGATCGGTTCTCACTCGTCGCCAACATCCGGCAGCCGTACCCGATCCGTCGACACCGGGCCGCAGCCGAAGAGTGGTTCCCAATGCGTTCACCTTCCGTCCCCCTCTTTATCCATCCTCTGCGGCTTCAGCGCCATGTACGTAATCTGCTTGCACCCTGAGACGAGGGTGCATACCGCTTCGCTCGCGGCACTCGGCTATGATCCGCTCCGCGTCAGGTACCGGCCACCCGGTCGGGGGCCGTCGCAGGTGGTCGTCCAGCTCAGTGTCGTCCGAGAGCAGACTTGCCCCGGACCAAGCTTCCCAAGACGTCACGATGCGTTTCTCCAAGCTGGCGGCAATCTGCAGCATATTCGTGGCGATTCGGTTGATGTCGCCGAACACGCCGCCCGACCAGTAGCCCACCAGGAGCGCTGCATCCGGCGTAACAATCACCGGTGGCGTCTCCGGTCCTTGGCAGGCCTTGAGCCACGCGGTCAGGTAACTAAGCGTCTGCATACCGTCGAGCGCGGGGATACTGACCGTATGGGTGGGACCGCTGCTGCTTGGAAACGATTTCGCGATGCGATCGATCGTGTTCGGTAGTCCCACAAGCAGCATCGAGTAGCCACGGGTAGCGGCAGCGCCGCGCGCCAGCAGCCCGATGTCCTCGATGACGTCGTCCGCACCGGTCAGACCATCAATCGCCAACAAAGCGGACCGACCGTGCGCCGCCTTGGCGTCCGCGATTCGACGCAGAAGAGAACGAATGGCCGCGTCCGGCGAAGGCGCCGGAGACGCTCCCGCCGCCGCGCACACCCGCCGCAACACGCTGGCGCCTTCTCCACCCGCTCGCTGCATATCGATATAGATCACCGGTCGAGAGCGACTCATCGAAAGGAGCTGCCGGTAGGCCAAAGACGTCCGCCCGCTCGCGAGCTGCCCCGAAAGCAAGACGATGCCGCCCGGCGCCTCAAGGCGCTGCTCCAGCTCACGCGCGAGGGACTCGAACGGCTCGCCCACGTAAGGCGGATTGAGGGGGTCGAAGGCCGAAAACGGCTGATTCCGGAAGTTAAAAAAGGACTGAAACTGGTCGCGCGGCTTCGCCATCGAGCCCCGGACCGTGTCGCTCTCGGGAGAAAATCCTTGCGCACCCAAAAGGCCCTGAAAGCCGGTGGTTGGCTCCGCGGCGCGCGCCGTCTCGAGATGCCCGAGCAACATGCTCGCAGCCCACGCGACTTCCTGAGCGGAGGTATAGCGCCCCTGCGCGTGTTTCGCCGCGCACATGCGCACGATCTCCGCGCAGCCCTCAGGGATGTCTGCGTTGATCTTGCGGGGATCGGGGACCGCGTCGTTCAAATGCTTCTTCTCGAGCTCATGAATGTTGGCAGCATCGAAGAGGTGACGGCCCGTCAGAAGGTGATAATAGGTGGCACCCAACGAGTAGATGTCGGAAGCCGCCGTCGCCGGCATCCCCCGCCAAAGCTCGGGCGCAGTGTAGTAGGGCGTACCGATCCGCTGCCCTTGTGTCTGCGGACCCAGTCGGGTCAACGCGAGGCCAAAATCACTGAGCTTCACGCGTCCATTTTGGAAGGTGAGAAGGTTGGCCGGCTTCACGTCGCGATGGACGACGTGACCAAGGTGCGCCGCATGCAGCGCCTCGGCCGCCTCGATCAAGATCTCGGTCGCACGACGCGGCGACATCGCGCCCTGCGTTTCAAGAAGTTTGTCGACCGATGGGCCATCCACGAACTCCATCGCGATCAGGTAGTAGTCGCCGAAACGGCCGACGCCGTAGACCTGAACGATGCCCGGATGGTTGAGCGCGGCAACGGAGCGCGCCTCGGACAGAAACCACTTGACCGGATCTTCGTTGCCCTCGGTGCGATTCTTCCAAGAGAGGATTTTGATCGCGGTGGGTCGGAGAAGAGCCTCGTCCTCGGCTCGATACACGATGCCCATCGTGCCTCGACCCAGAATCGAAATAATGCGATAGTTTCCGATCTTCCGACCGATGAGATCCGGCGGCCCATCGGCCGACTCCGCCTTCGCAGTCGGTGCGTTTTTCGGCGACGCCATAATCAGAAGCGCCCTCCCCGCACAAAAAAGCTCTGGATGTTAGACACGCTCAGCTCTCCACCTGATCACGACTGTCTTCATCGAGCATCCGGAACACATCGAGAACCACGCGCTGCGTATCGAGGGCAATGTTCACGTCCCCGGGCGTCGATTCATCCCACCGATCCGGATCGAAAGCGAACCGGCCGCTCATCCAGTGCACCATCTCTCGGATCGCACTGTAGCTCTGCGTGACCAGAGCTTCACCGAGCACGGCAGCATCGACCAGCCGGTTCTCCATCAGAATCTCGCCCATCAGCCGCTCGGGCTGCTGGAGTAGCTGGCGAGCCGCGCGATCGAGCTGTTCTTTGGTGACGATCCCCTTGGTCAGGAGAATTTGCTCCACATCGCGGCTTTGCGGCGACGCCGCGCCCGCGATCATCCCCTCGCGGAGATAGATAACCCCGGAACCATCTGGGGTGCTGATCACGAGGGCGCCGGTTCGTCGCCCTACCCGCAAGAACTCGAGCAAGTCGGGCAATGGGAAGAGCTGAAGCTCTCCCGAGAAGACCGATGGAGAGGGCGGCGCCGTCTCGGTTGGCAACCCGGTGAGCGTCGGCGAAGCCGGCAACGGATCGCGCCCCACCGCGGCGAAAGAACGCGCGGACCGGCCCGAACTCGCGGGCAATGCGCTGGGCGGCGGAACCGGACGCAAGTCGGGACGAGCCAAAGACACATTCGCGAGCCCCTGGTTCACCGACAACATCATTTCGGGCGGGAGCGAGCGCCCCGCCAGCGCCTCGAAGCATTTGAGCGCGTCGTCGTGGCGTCCGAGCTTGAGGAGCTTCCAGGCCAAGGAATTCGTGAGCTCCACGAACTCCGGCGTCATCGCCTGGAGTTCTTGGAGCTTCTTGACCGACTCGTCCGAAGGCACCGCCTCATCAAGGCGAAGGTACTCGGAGGCCACCATGAACGGAATCGTCCCATCCCGGATGTCGGCCACGAGCTTGAGCTCACGTTTGACCTCGGGCGCGACCGGCTCGGCGCTTCCGACTTCACGCAGCAACGCCTCGGCCTTCCAGAGCTTGTCTTCTTTGATCGCTTGGCGCGCAAGGAACACGAACGGCGGGCCGTATGTCGGGCTGATTTCGCAGGCCTTCTCAACCGCCTGCATTGACCGATTTCCTCGGCCCATCGAAGCCTGAATGCGTCCGTCAAGGAGCAGGAGGCGCGCGTGCGTCACACGATCGTCGGTTGTCTGTGTCAACTGGATCGCCTGATCGAGCTCTGAAAGCGCCGCGTCCATCCAACCCGCTTCGAAGTGCGCTTCGGCGATGCTCGCAAGAACCAGCGCCTCGGCCTCCGCATCGAGATCCTTGACGAGCGCGAGCGCCGTTTGCGCAGCATCCATGCCGCGACCCACGTCGCCAATCGCAAAGGCGCCGTCAGCCAACCAGAGCAGCACTGCCCACTTGAGAGGATTGGCTTTGTCGAGCTTCTCTTGAATATCGTGCACGGCCGCGAGCGCCGCGCTGTCTCCGGCCTCGGTCAGCGCCATCGCATCGAGCGTGCGAGGCGCCAACTCACTGAACGTGGAGGCATCGACGCCCTTCACGCCCTGCTTGAGGAGGACATCAGCAACGCCCGCAACGAGTCCGCGCAAAGACGTCGCCTCCGCGAGCTGCCGGCGCGCGATCGCGTACGCAAGCGCGCGCGGTGCCCTGGCCATCCAGGCTTCGTAGCTCCGAAGCTCGGCTTGCACAGTCGACACCAGGCCTGCCGCATCACTCCCAGACTGAGCAACACGCTTGCGCAGCACGTCGAATTCAACGGCCGTCATGCCGCCATTGGCGCGAGGAGGAGCCACGCCCGCCCCCGCGCCAAAGGCACGAACCTTCGGCGGCGCACTCCCGCCTCGACCGGTACCGCCTCGACCGTTCGGCGCACGGGCGTCGACCTTGACCGCCTCGACACGCTTTGCCGGTGACGATGTCGCCTGCTTGGCGAAGACTTGAACGAAAGGCGTCGGTTCGCGACCGAGGCCTTTCGTGATCTTCCCCGTGACTCGATCGACGTCGGCTTTGGAGATCTCATTCGAGGGCTCGAGAGCAACCAACGTATCTTCCCCGGCGAGCACGACGAACGACGTAGAACCCATCGCCTGCAATGCCTCGAGCTGTCCCAGCCCGAGTGCCCGAGAGAAATCGTTCAGGTGCTGCGCGGTCACCGCGACGTGGGCAGCGATCGAATCCGCATCGGTGGCCCCGTGGGCCTCCATCAGATTTCCAGTCGCGTCGCAAACGACGACGCTCTTGATAAACGCGCTGCTCTTCGCGGCCCCCACGAAATCGCTCGCGCTCCCCCCAACGGCTGTGCTCGATTTACCTGGTCCGGCCATGTTCCTCAGCGACGAAGTACCTGCTATTCGAGCGCGAGTGAAGCCTCGTGACTCGTTGCCGGTCCCTCGAATCGACCAGATACTAGACCAAGCTCGACTTGACCGCACGACACCGGCCAACAACAAAATCTTACCTCGTGGGGAGACCTTCTCGCCTTTTCGGAGACGCTCGCCCACCTGTCGCGATGTGTGGGTGGCCGATTCGCGATCGCGGTCGGTCCCGAATCAGGACGGAATCAGGTAGGTCAAAAGGCGCAAGTCATGGACCACTCGGCCGCTTCATAGCAGTGGCGGGCCACGAATTGCCCAGTCACGTTTCGAGACGCCGTACGGATGGCAAGCGTGACCTCGCGATCTTCGAATCCGGAGCCTTCGACCTCCGCCCATCCATAGTCGCTCCGGTCGTGGGCAAGCGTTTGGCAACCCGCGTCAAACGCCACGAAATCGAACCGGGACGAGCCGCCCTCGAAAGCGCGAACGCGAAGAACCTTCTGGCCGGCCATCGTCGAACGAGCACGGGCCCGAGCACAGAGGTCCTCGGCACCCGAAACGACAACGTCGACGAATGAAATGCCCGTCGCCGGGTCTGTTTGCAGCGAATAGATGGCGTCGCCGAGTTCGAAGCCCGCGCCTTTGATCGACCCGAGGTCACCACAACGGACGAAGGCCATCGCCCCCGCGATGACCACGAGTCTCGTCAAGCGCGTCCCCGTCCATCGCGATCGATCGCCCGGCATGGAAGCATTGTGGCCGGAACCCAATGCCCGATCGATGTGAACGCCGCGGACGACGAAGCCCCTCGATTCGGCTCTTGCGCGACAATGGCCGCGCCTATCGTCCATGTAGCCGGTTAGCCTTCAGGCCAAAGAGCACGGGCGACAGGCCTGCGGTCCGACGAGCACGAAGCGTCGTCCGACGAGCACGCAGGGCAGGCGGTCACGACCTTGGGTCGCGCGGTACTAGGCCTTCACGTTGTCGATCGCGCCCTTTGCCGCCTGATTCCACTTGTCGAGAACGTTCTTCACGGCATTCACCATCTGGTCGCGCTTGTCGATCATTCGCTTCAAACGCAACACGCCGAGGTCGACCGACTCGACGCCGTCTCCCGCACTCGCCGCCTCTGGACTATCGCCCGTGAACCCGGACACGGACTGGGTGGACCCAAGCATTCCTTGCAGCGACCCCTTTCCCCCGAGCAGGACGTTCATCACCTGGGCCTGAGTCTGACTCGAAGCGGTCTCGGTCGACGTTCCACCCGATGTCTGCTGCTGACCAATCATCGCCGCCTGCATGAGGATCTCGTAGTCCATAGCGTAGAACAGGTCGTAAAGCGTCGAGGAAGACGGCATGGAAGGTACCGAGGTCATGGCGGACACGCTGCTTCCGACCCCCGCGCTAGACCCAGCGCCGGCGACGGCACCGGTGACGGCGCCGGCGTTGCCGCCAAACCCAGAGGCCGCGGCGACGCGCCCGGGGTCGGTCGTCGTTCGAACGGACAGGACGCCATCGGTGCGTCCGTCGGGCACGACCTCGCCTCCCAGCATCCGACCGACGGCCATCCTGACGGCGTCGCTCCGTTGCACCAGGCGGCCGGCCTTGGCGCCCTCCGACCGGCGTCGAGAGAGGAGGCCCGTCAGCGGCTCCTGAGCCGAGGGATGTTGAAGCGGACGCGACTGATGGTACGTGCCCGCGACAAACGGCGTAAGACTCGCCCGCTTGTCGGACGGCTTCGGATTGTAGCCGAAAGGCGGCAGCTCGACGCGGCTGTCGAGGACGTGTCGCGCATACTTGTTCTCTTCGAGTGCCTCGGCTCCATAAGCCTCGCCGAGCTGCTTGAGCGTTCCGAGCGATACGTTCTCGAGGCGCCCGACCTGGCTCTGAATCGTCTCGGTGCTCACGCCGAGACGGTTGGCGAGATCGCCTAGCTCATTCCTCATCAGTGCGACCATGATTGCCCCTCCTGGGTCTTTGCGTCCCTTCAGAAGTTAGCAGATCGGACGCTCGACGGTCACCCGGCGAAAGCCCAAACCGAGGCAGACCCGGGCTTGGCTTGGCTCGGCTTGGCTGACCTTGGCACGGCTTGGTTTGACTTCGCGAAGCCGTGCGCGGGCTCGAGACGAAGGGATCGACGTCACGTGGTACCTCGTGTAGCGTGCGTCACGCCTGGACGGTGCGCCACGACGACGCATGCGCCCAACCGTGCTGACGAGGGCCAAGCCGGCGAGGGATCGAACCGGTGCGATCGACTGAACTGATCGATCGAACGGATCGATCGATCGGAGCGAACCGGAGCGGAGCCGAATAGTCAGCAGAATCCAGCGGGTGGCCGGGGTCGCCGCGGAGAAAGCGAGGAGTGGCCGCATGGAAAGCAAGGAAGGCCGGGCTCATCACGATGACGTGACCGCAGGAGATCAAGCGTCGATGGCGCCGAAGGCGTCCCGCGCCCTCGATGCGGCGGTCGAACGCATTCGTTTCCTCGAGTGGCGTCTGGCTCAGGTGGAAGAAACGCTCGCCGCTGAGCGCCGAGCGCTCTGCACACAGCGGGACGCCCTGCGGTCCGCCGAGGCCCGCCACGAGGAAGACGCGAAAACCATCGAGGACCTGAAGGCCTGCCTCGCACGAACGCCCCAACCCGAGGCAGATGAGGCAAATGAGGCCGATGGGGCGGATGGGGCGGATGGGGCAGAGTTCAGGACGCAGTCCGCGCCCCAAAGTGCGCCGCCCCGAGCGCCCGAGCTGAACTTTCGGACAGCCCTCGACCACGCAGAAGCGCGAATCGAGTTCCTGGAGCAAAGTCGAGAGCACATCTTTCGTCGTCTGGTTCAGTGGCAGCGGGCCGCCGATGCATCCAATGACACCTCGGTCGACCTCGGTGAGTTCATCGCTGAGCTCCGCGCCGAGATCGTCGCGCTTTCGAAAGAAAACGCGGCGGCGTCGGTCAGAGAGGCCGAGCTGCGATCCCAGCTCGAGGCGGCCGGGCTCACGCCGCTCCCCTCTTCGGTCCCCGGACCAACACCGCCCGTTTCCGATCGACCGCGACGCCGCATTGGGTTCGTCACGATGCCGCCCGTAGCCATAGCAGACGAGGGCGAGGTGCTGCCCCACCCGGAGTCGGTTCCGGACAACGAGGCCAGTGACCCGCCGTCCGCGCATCGATTCCACGCGGGCCCGTCACCCTCTGAGGCACGGCCGTCTGAGGCACGGCCGTCTGAGACACCGCCGTCTGAGACACCGCCGTCTGGGACACCACCGACTGAGGCACGGCCGTCTACGGCATCGCCGCCAGAGGCTCTGGCGCCACGAAAAGAAGGCCCCGACGCGTCAGAGAGCAGGCGCCCCGTGGAGATCCCGGCCGAGGGAACGCTTTCGGCCTCCGCACGACGCCTCGTCGAAGAGGTGCGGTGCGGTCGGACGGCCCGAGCCCGACTGGTCGCGGCCGAAGACCTCGTCGATCGCGCAGGTCGGCTTGCAGCATGGCCCCTGGTCTCCGCGTTGACCTCGAGCCGTGATGCGCAGGAGCAAAGCACTCTCCTCCGCTTGATTGCCCGGTCTGGGAACCGAGACGTGGTTCACGAGGTGATGAGCCGAGCGCGTTCCTCATCACCGCTCGTGCGCGCCGCGGCCTGGGATGCAGCGATTCGTCTCGCGAGCGACGATCAACAGGTTCTTCGCGCCGCGATCGACAATGCGCTCGCGGACGAGGATGCTCGAGTTCGGCGACGCGCCGTCTTGTCGCTTGCGGCGTTGGACGCCCCGGGTCTGCCCGATCGACTCATCCCGCTGATCTTCGACCCGGACGCGCAAACGCGTCGCGTTGTCTGTGTCGCGTTGGGCGCGTTCGATACCGCCGCGACACGGCGAGCGCTGGCATCCGTGCTGCTCGACGAAGCCGCCGCCGTACGCACTGCGGCGGCCAGCGCGCTCGGCAGGATGCTGGGCGAAAATCTCGAGCCCATCGCGCTCGCCCAGGATCTCGTCCGCCGACGAGCCGTCAGTCGCCTTCGCGCTCGCCTCGTCTTGGACGAAGCCATCCCAACCCCCATGAACCACGCAGGATCGTCTCAACGCCCGGCGACGAGATGACGGAGGCCTTCCATGGAAAACGCGAAATACCTTCGAAAGCGCTTGGTCGAACTGCTCGACACGACGGAGGAAGCCCTGCGCGACCTGGAGACTTCGGGCCTGCTGGCGCCCTTCGGGGGACCGCGTGACAGCTATTCGCCCGCGGTGCTTTCGAGCTATCGCCGGGCGCTCAACGTCTATCCGAAGCGCCAGCTCGCTCGGCGGCAGCTCTTCTTGAACTTCAAGGGCGGAACGGGCAAGACGAGCCTATCCGTGTCTTACGCCCATCGCCTGGCCGAGCTCGGCCACCGCGTGCTGCTTGTCGACCTCGATTCGCAGGGGCACGCGTCGAAATGCGTCGGTTTCGAGGCCGAAGAGTGCGAGGTCACGCTGTTTGATGTGCTTGTGAAGTCACGCCCCGTGCGGGAAGTTGCTGTCCCGACAATCCTCGACGAGCTCCACCTACTCCCGTCGAACCTCCGGATGTCGACCGTCGACCTATCGCTCATGCCGATGACCAACCGCGAGCGTCGCATGCAGCGCGCTCTGGATGCGGTCGTCGAGGACTACGATTTCGTGATCATGGACGCGCCTCCATCGTTCGGCTTGCTGAACCTGAACGCGCTGATTGCGTGCCACGATCTCATCGTCCCGGTGCTCCCCGACTTCCTCTCGTTTCACGGGCTCAAGCTGCTCTTCGAAACGCTCGACGATCTCGCCGAAGACATGGATCATCGGCTCGACCGCATTTTTATCGCCATCAATCAGTACAACCCGACGACGACGATCGCGCGGACGGCTCGCGGCGCGCTCGAGCAACATTATCCGGAGCACATCCTCCCGATGGTGATTCGCCAGTGTACCAAGTTTGCCCAAGCGTCCGGCGAAGGCGTTCCCATCTTCTTGTTCGATCCCTCGAGTAAGGCAGCCGAAGACATCGACGCGCTCATCGCCCACACGCGACTCGAACCCAAGGTATCCGAAGCGCACGTCGACACGAACACCGTCGCGCAGGCGGTGGGCTCGACGCAAAGCACGGTCGACCCGAGGCCGACAGGCGCGATGGACACGCCGGAAGCGGGCGCGACGGCCGCAATGACCGCGTCAAGCCCGCCTTGCCCAGCAGCAGGCACAGGGGGGACGAATCTCGGTCACGCCAATCCCCATACGGAGCTGGATTCGGCATCCGGACAAGACGAAGCAAGGACTGATCAGGCCGCACGAAACCGAACGCACAGCACATCGCAAGAAGCTGTGAGCACTGCGAAGGAGTCTATTTCATGAAATCACCTTTCGACGCCAATGTGCCCCGACGCAAGCCGAGAACCCGCCTGAGTACCATGCTCGCCGAGGTCGACCCGACCGAGAACGATCTTTTCGAGAGCCAAGAGCCCGGCCCAGTCGAGGTTCTTCGAGAGGAACCGCTCGCCGCAGTCCGGCACCCCGGCGCGGCGGAGACGGCTCCCTCCTCAGAGAAGTTCGGGTCCGAGCATTCGCCTGCGCCCACATGGAACGACCAGATCGGAAAGACGCCTTCGAACACGGGGGCTCACGTCGACGGCCGAATGGGCGCCGCGATTCCAACCGCCTTCGATCTGACCTACGCGGCACCAGCACCCAACGGTATCGAGCCGCTCGTGAAACCGCTCGCCCAGCCGCTCGTGGAACCGCTCGCACAACCGCCCGTGGAACCACTCGCCGAGCCGCCCGTGGAAGCGCTCGCCCAGCCGCCCGTGGAACCGCTCGCCGAGCCGCCCGTGGAACCGCTCGCCCAGCCGCCCATGGAACCGCTCGCCCAGCCGCCCATGGAACCGCTCGCCCAGCCGCCCATGGAAGCGCTCGCCCAGCCGCCCGTGGAACCGCTCGCACAACCGCCCGTGAAGCCTGTCAGCCGCGTAAAGTCGGAGCCCATCATCGACACGGGGCCCGAAAACGCGCGCGGTTCGACGGAGGTGGCGCTCCGCGACAGCCGCCTCCGTATCAGCGAGCTTCGGGTGCGACTTCGCCAGGCACAAAGCGAGGAACATGAGGCCACCGTTTCGCGGCCCGGAGAAACCGCGTCTCGAATCAAAGAGACCGTCGCATCCCTGGTCCAACGCCTTGATCGGACCAGCCAGGAGAAGGCCGCGCTGGAAGAAGCACTCGAACAAATGCGGTCAGAAGTTGCGCTCGCGGAGGAGCGCACCGAGACTGAGCGCGCGGCGCGTAGCTCGGCGGAGACGCTTGCTGCGGAGCGGCTTGAGGTCGCTGAGGCCTTGGCAGCGGAATCGGAGGCCTTGGCCGACGAGCGCGATGAGGCGCTCCGGCGGATCAGCGAATTCAAGGACGTCGAGCGTCAGCAGGCCGAACTGCTGTTGGATTTCGAGGCGGCACTGAAGACCAAGACCGCGGACGCGCTGAGGAAGGACGAGGCCCTGGCGGAGCTTCAGAGCGCCCTCGACGCAACCGTGGCCGATCTGGAGCGCATCCAAGGACGCCTTGAAGACCAGATCGCACAGAACCGGGTTCTCGAGCGCCGCATCGAGGCGCTTGAGGCGGAGCTCACGAAGACCGACGAGCTCAATGACGCGCTCACGGAGATCCAGAAGGCGGTCGACCGGGCCACGGCGCGCCAACAGCCGACGAACGGCCCGGAGACGCGTGCGAGACCGCGAGGGATTTAGCCAAGCGTCTGGAATTCCTTCGCATGCACGACCGAGGATCGACCCACCCTCTCGAGGTGGTGGCTTGTCTCTGCTCGGCCGACATCGTCTCGGGGTCGGGAGGACGATAGAGTCGGCCCGTGCTTCGACTGTGCCATGGCTGCCCCGGCGGGCGTTCTCGCACCGGTTGCTCGCAGGCGAGCGTGGCCAGCAAGCGTTTCGTCCTCGCCTCGACCCTGATCGTCGTGCTCCTGGACTCGGCAACTGCGCCCGCCGCGCCGATGGTCGGCAACGGGCGTTGGTCGCTCCCGGGGGTAAACAACGTGACCGCGGCGGCCCCGATGGAGCGCGGACTCGCGGCGTCGTTCACCACCGGGTATTGATATACTGAAGCGATCATCGAATCTGCCGACCAGCATCACCGCTTCATCTCTTCGCTGAGTGTCAGCTATCGGCCGAGGGAGTGGTTCGCGGTCGGCGTCAATCTCGACGGACGCTACGATCGTCACCGCAAGCTCTCGACGGGTCGCGACGATAGCTTCGTCCTCGATCCGCGCCTCTTCTGCCTTGCCACACACGCACTCACGGACGAGCTCGCGATGGGCGGGCTCCTCACGGTCTGGGCGCCACCTGGCGCGAAGTCATTCACCTTCGTCGCGCCCGCGCTGACGCCGGAGCTTCGTCTGTTGTCGAGCTATCGCGTGGATTCAGGTCCCCTACTCCTCGCCGCCAACGCGGGATTTCGCCTCGACCGAAGCGGAGCCGCCATCGATTCGCCCAAGCAGTACAGTTCGGCCGATCAGCTCGCGTTGGGACTCAGCGACTCGAACGTCGTACCACTGGGCCTCGCCGCAACCTACGACATAGGGTCGCTCTCGGTTCTGACCGAGTGGGCTTGGGATCTCCACGTCGGCGAGTCGGCACCCCGACCCAGAGCGTCACCGATGGCCGTATCGCTCGGTGCTCGATACGCGCCCACGACGACCCCTTGGGCATTTGAGCTCATCGCAACCGCAGACGTCAGTCGGCGTCCGGACTTCAATGCCGACACCCGAGCGATCCCCATCGAACCTCGATTGAAGGTCATCGCGGGTCTCTCTTTTTCGGTCGGCGACGGACCGGACGTTGCCCCGGTTGTGGGCACCGATTCGACACCACCACCGCCACCGGCGCCGGTGACTTTGGGAGCCCTGACGGGGCGCGTGGTCACATCTGGAGACCAACCGATCGCGGATGCGGTCGTGAAAATCGCGACTGCGGAAGGGTTGACCCTGACCGCCACAACAGCCGTCGATGGGCGCTTCTCATTCAGCGAAGTACCGTTCGGCGACGCCCGTGTGACGGCGCAAGCACGCGGCTACGTCGCGGGCGAGAAGACGACGCACCACATCTCGACAACGACCGCCGAGTTGACCCTGCGCTTGGTGGAGGCTCTGCCCGAGGGCGAGATCCGCGGAACCATCCGAACATTCCGTGGGCAGGGGCTCCCAGCATCACTCACGATCGATCCCCTGGGGAAGAACTTCACCGCGGGTCCTGACGGGAATTTCGCCCTGATCGTTCCTCCGGGGACATACGAAATCACGATCCAGGCGAAGGGGTATCGGTCGCAAACACGTCGGCTGACGGTCGAAAACGAAGGTGTGACGGTCTTGAACGTGGACCTTCGTCGGCGATGAGCTTGAGCCAGCCACGAGTTCTCGAGCCCGGAAGACACGCGCCTCTACGAAATCCACGCGCATCGCGAAATGCACATGCAATCACGAAATGCACACGCAATCACGAAATGCACACGCCTCACGAAATGCACACGCATCGCGAAAGGCACACGCATCGCGAAATGCACACGCCTCACGAAATGCACACGCATCGCGAAATGCACATGCAATCACGAAAGGCACACGCATCGCGAAATGCACACGCATCGCGCAGCGGTCCGGAAACCGCGTCAAGCAGCCACGGTCACGAACGAACAAGCAGAACGTCGATGACCTGAACCAGGATGCCCGCGATCGAGCCCCCCGCGACCAGACCGGCGCAGGTCGTCTCGTAGTTGGCGACCAAAGTGCGATGAACCCAGCCCGTCTCACGCTTGCTCGCACGGGCGGCGACCCAGAATAGGAACGCGCCGAAAAACATCACGAAGGACGTCGTAAACGGCAACACGAAGGCGAGCCCGATCCCCACGGCAGAGAGCGGAAACCGTCCTTTGGAGAGTCCGCGGATCATCTCGAGCCCGATCCCCGCAAGTGCCCCAACGACGGCGCCGATCTGAGCCGAGGGCTGAAGTTGATGAAGACCGTTGGCCATCACCTCCGCCACCGCCTTCCACACGACGGCGCTCGGGAAAGGATTGGCATCGGTCACCAGTCCGTTGGGATCTCCGCGCAGAAAGATCAAGTAGAAGACGGGCACCGCAACGATCGCACCGGCGAAAATGCCCAGAACGTGCCCGAGCGCTTGCTGGCGGGGCTTCGCGCCCAACATGTACCCTGGCTTGATGTCCATGAGCAGATTCGAGGCATTGCTCGCGACTTCGCCGGTTATGCTTCCCGTAACGACGTTGGCGGTCATGTTCCCCGGGGCGAGGACACCATACGTGAGCTGCGTGAGTTTGCCGAGCGCACTCGATGGCGTCACCGAGGTCAGTCCGGTGGCATTGATGGCGATCAGAGAAAACGCGAAGACAAGCGGAATCGCGATCACACCCAGTATCACCGGAAGGTCGAAGAAGAACTTGCCCCACAGGACCACGAGGGCTCCGATGGCCGGAATCCCAAAGACGAACACCTTCATGGGGAGCTCGATCTTCAACATCGGATCGGCGCGGTCGATCTGGCGCCGTCGGAACAGTCCACGAAAAGAGGCCATGACAACCTTGGGTTTCGAAAAGAACGCGTAGAGGGCCGAGGTCGTCATCATTGCGACGCCCGTCCACAAGGACCAAGCCGTGATCCCCTTGAATGAATACGTGATGACGCCCCCGGCCGGATCCAAGGCGCCCGCAATATCCCCGCGCTGAATCATCCACGGGACGAGCACGCAGTAGTTCAGACAGGCCCCGATCAGCAGCGAGACACCGACCCGGATGCCCATCAAGCCACCTGCGGCCATCATGACGAAGTCGCTTTCGAACCGTACCGTAATGTCTTTGAGCGGCGTTCCCAGAACCGCCGGGGTCCAGACCCATCGATACAGCCACCCATCCAAGTAGTCGGGGATCGCCAAGAAGCCGAGCGAGAGGCGCTCGAGAAGGCTGTGGCTCTTTGCGAACGACACCAAACCTCCGAGGCCCGCCGTGATCGCGATGAGCTTGCCCTTGAAAAGTCCATCGGCGCTCGATCCGCCATGCAGACCATGCATGACCACGCCCGCCGCGCGCCCTTCTGGAAACGGTAGCTGCTCGTCGTTGATAAACCGCCGCTTCAAAGGAAATGCGAACAGGACACCGAGAATCGACAGGAGGATCATCCATCCCATCGAGACCCACATCGGGACGACGTGCCCCGTGATCATCATGTAGGCGGCCAAACTCGAGACCAGCGGCATCGTCATGTACCCGGCCGATGTGGCGATGGACTGCATGCAGTTGTTCTCGAGCAACGAGAAGTCGGTCTTTGTCAGACGCAGTCGGGATGCGAGCTTGAAGATCGAGAACGCGAGAATCACGGAGGTAATGCCAACGCCAAGCGTCCACCCCGTCCGCGCGCCGACGTACAAGTTGGTCAGTGACAGAACACCACCGAGCATCATCCCCGTAAGCGCCGAACGCAGCGTGAGCTGAGGCATGTCGCCCTTGTAGACATTGGCGAGCCACCAACGGTCTTTGGCCTCGAGAGGCCACGTGCGGATCTCTTCGTCCGAAAGCTGCTTCAGTTCGCTCGTAGATTCTGGGTGCATCATGGATGGTCCTAAACTAGCCTCGCCTGACCAGCGCGTTCGACCGCGGGCCAAGCGACAACCTGGGCGTTCCGGACTCGAGCGCTGAAGCTCTAAGACTCACCGAGATACGCCTTCCGGATTTCAGGGCTCGTGAGCAACGTGGGTCCCGGCCCTTCGGTGACGATCTGCCCCGTTTCGAGAACATAGCCCACATGGGCAAGGCTCAGCGCCAGGTGCGCATTTTGCTCGACGAGCAAGACAGAAACCCCGCTCGCGTTGACGTCCTTGAGGACCTCGAAGATCGTGTCCACGATCTGCGGAGCCAGTCCGAGAGAAGGCTCGTCAAGCAAGAGGAGACGTGGTCGGTTCATCAGCGCACGCGAAAGGGCGAGCATCTGCTGCTCGCCCCCGGAGAGCGTACCCGCGACTTGCCTCCGCCGCTGCTTCAGGATTGGAAAGAGCCCATAGCACCGTTCAGCATCATGCTCGATCTCGGCCGCGTCGCGGCGCAAATAGGCGCCCAGCATGAGGTTCTCTTCGACTGTAAGATTCAAGAAGATGCCGCGCCCTTCCGGCGCATGCGCCATGCCGCGCGGGACCAAGACATGCGCCTTCGCGCCGGTGATGTCTTCACCCAGAAAGCGGACCGAACCGCCGGCCGGCTTGATCATGCCGCTGATCGCCCGGAGCGTGCTCGTCTTCCCCGCGCCGTTCCCGCCGATCAGGGCCACGAGCTGGCCTTTGCGAACGGCGAGCGAGATGCCGCGGACGGCCGTCACCGCCCCGTAGCTGACGACGAGATCTTTGGCCTCGAGGATCAACTCGGGTACGGGCCTTGCCGACCGATCCTCGGGATGGGCCGATATCTCGGGATGAGCCGACATCTCGGGATGAGCCGACATCTCGGGATGGGCGGACGTCATCGCCTCACTCGGCGCCGACTTCGCCGTCGATGCCTTCTGCGCCTCGACGAAAGCATCGCCGAGATACGCCTCGATGACCTTGGGATCGCGCCGGACTTCGGCCGGCGTACCTACCGCAATCGTCTCCCCGTGATCGAGGACGGTGATCACCTCGCAAATGCCCATCACGAGCTTCATGTCATGTTCGATGACCAACACGCCGAGCGAGAAACGGTCGCGGAGCTCCCGGATGAGCACCATGAGATCGGCCTTTTCTTTTGTGTTCATGCCCGCGGCCGGCTCATCGAGCAGCAGCACCTTGGGCTTGGTCGCGAGCGCCCGTGCGATCTCGAGACGGCGCTGTTCACCATAGGGAAGACTCTTCGCGACCTCATGGCGGCGGTGCCATAGGCCCATCACCGAGAGCATGGCCTCCGAGCGCTCGGTGATCTCGCGCTCCTCCCTGAGATAGCCCGGCGAAAGCAGGAGCGCACGCCACCAGTCGTAGTAGTTGTTCGAGGCTTCGAGCGCGGCGCGCCAGTAGTCACCGCCCGGCAAGCGGCCAGCCCTCGCAAGCGCCTTTGGCTTGAAGATCGGATGGGTGTCGGACAAGCTTGCGACCTTCACGTTGTCGATCACCGACAGCTCCTTGAACAACCGAATGTTCTGGAAGGTTCGCGCGAGTCCGAGTCGATTGATCTGGTGCGGCTTCTTCCCGTCCGCCCGCATACCGGCCACGACCACGGCGCCCGAGGTGGGACGATACACGCCCGTCAGGACATTGAACGCCGTCGTCTTTCCGGCCCCGTTGGGTCCGATGAGGCCCTTGAGGTCGCCCCCGCGTATCTCGAGACTGAAATCGCTGAGCGCGAGCAGACCCCCGAATCGAATGCTCACATGGTCGGCCCGTAGCCGCACACCCGTCGTCTCGGTCATGGGTCGCTCGCCTTAGGCTGAGAACGTGGCCAGAGGTCCCAAAGCTCGCGAGTGCCAAAAAGGCCTTGGGGTCGCAGTAGCATCAGAGCCACCAACGTTGCGCCATAGATCGGCATTCGGAGCTGATCGACTCTCTGCGCCAAATCGGTGCCTTCAGCCCCCGATGTCAGCACCGTACGGAGTTGCTCGGGCAACAGCGTCAAAATAATGGCGGTCAGAACCGCACCCGTCGTTGAGCCAAGACCGCCCGCGACGATCATCACCACGATCTCCATCGATTTCACGAAGGTGAATGAGCTCGGATTGATGATGGGCACGAAGTGGGCAAACAAGGCGCCCGCAACGCCGGCAAAGAAAGAGGACACGACAAAGGCTCGAACCTTGTAGCCCGTGGTGTCCACACCCATCGCCTCCGCTGCAACTTCGTCCTCTCGGATCGCCAAGAGCGAACGTCCATGGGAGGACGAAACGATGCGCCGCGCCACGAGAATCGTCAGGAAGGCGGCCATCCATACCGCGAGCAGACTGGACCGCTGAGGAATGCCGCGCAGCCCGAGTGCGCGCCCAAGAGCCTCCGTATTTTGGAGAAACACCCGAATGATCTCTCCGAAGCCCAGCGTCACGATCGCGAGATAATCGCCGCGAAGCCGGAGGGAGGGCAGCCCAACGAGGAATCCAAACAAAGCCGCCAACATCCCACCGAAGACAACCGCCACAAGGAAGATCACTTGGTCGGAAACCACTTCGGGCAAGAACACGAGCTGTACACCGGCGAGCGCCCGGCTGAAATACCCGGCCGCGTAGGCCCCGACCGCCATGAAACCCGCGTGACCGATCGAAAACTGGCCGGTGATCCCATTTACGATGTTGAGCGAGACAGCCAGAATCACGTTCACCCCGGTAATAGACGCGAGGTAGATGAAGAACGGCATGTCCGTGGTCGCGTACGTGAGCACGCTCAGAATGGGCAGAACAACGAGAACCGGCAGCGGTCCCTTGATCCATTCACGCGACATCTAGACTTTCTCCGCCACGGCCTTCCCGAAGAGCCCTTCGGGTCGCCCAAGCAACACGACGATCAGAAAGCCAAACGCCACCGCGTCTCGCCATGTGGACGCCGTGTAGCCCACGACGAACTCCTCGATCAGTCCCAGCAGCAATCCGCCCACCACGGCGCCAGGCACATGGCCAATGCCACCGATCACCGCCGCGACAAACGCTTTGAGTCCGACGTAGAGCCCCATCATCGGCTGCACCGCCGTATCCTTGATCGCGTAGAGAAGCCCAGCACACGCGGCGAGCGACGAGCCCAAAATGAAAGTCCCCGAGATGACGCGGTCGGTCGCGATGCCCATCAGTCCCGCCGTCTTGGGGTCAAAGCTCACCGCGCGCATCGCCCGGCCAAAGCGCGTGCGGTACACCAAGAACTGAAGGCCAAGCATCATGACGATCGCGATCGCGAAAGAGATAACCTGCCAGTTCCAAATGACGATGTCGTAGTCCCCGACGACGAACAGCTCGTGAGGCCGGATGATCTCGGGAAACGCGCGCGGCGCCGCGCCCGGCAAGAAGCCCATATCGAGCTGAAACCCGTAAGAAAGCGTAAAAGAAATACCGATCGACGTAATCAACGCCGTAAGACGCGGTTTCTCTCGAAGAGGCCGATAACCAAACCGTTCGACGAGAAATCCAACGAGGCCACACCCCGCCATCGCGACGCTGAAGACAAGAAGCACCCCGAGGAAGCTGCTGGCATCGTCACCGCCGAGACTCTGGGCCACGGCGTAGCCCATGTAGCAACCCACCATCATGACATCGCCGTGCGCGAAGTTGATGAGCTTCAGGACACCGTAAACCATCGTGTAGCCGAGAGCTACGAGCGCATAGATGGTTCCGCTGGCGATTCCGTTGATGAGATGCTGGGCGAAGTCAGACATCGAGGTTCGCAGTCCTCACGCGTCCGGTTGAATCGTGGTCACGTACTCAAGCGTGCCGTTTCCAACTTTCAGCACAACAGCCGGTTTGACCGCGTTCCGCTTGTCGTTCAGCGAAATGCGACCCGCCACCCCTGGGAAGTCTTTGGTCGCCGCGATCGCATCACGCACCGAGGGGCCCGACAGGTCTTTCGCTCGCGCGAGCGCGTCCGCCGCGACCATCGCCGCATCATACCCAAGCGCCGCAAGCGAATCCGGCGTCGCCCCGTAGGCGGCCTTATACTTCTCGCGGAAGGCCTTTGCCGCCGGAGATGGATCGTTCATCGCGTAGTGGTTCGACAAATAGCTCCCTTCGATCGCCGTACCCCCGAGCTCGAACAGCTTCGCCGACTCCCAACCATCGCTCCCAAGCAGGACCGATTTCACGCCAAGCTGCTTGGCTTGGCGCGCAATAAGACCAACATCGGTGTAGTAGCCGGGGATGTAGAGGACATCGGGCTTGGTGCGACGAATCGCGGTGAGCTGAGCCCGAAAGTCCGTATCGCCCTGCGCATAGGCCTCCGTCGAAACGACCTTCCCGCCCAATTTCGTGAACTGCTCGGTGAAGACTTCGGTCAAGCCGATGGAATAGTCGGACTTCTGATCCTTGAGGATGGCCGCACTGGTCGCTTTGAGGTGGTCCCGAGCAAACTTGGCCATCACGAAGCCCTGGAACGGGTCGATGAAGCAGACCCGAAAGATGTAGTCGCCCACCTCGGTCACTTTTGGGTTCGTGGAGGAAGGGGAGATCATCGGAACTTGAGAAGCCTGGGCCTTGGGTGCCATGGCGAGCGAGTTGGTCGAAGCGACCTCGCCCAAAATCAGGACGACCTTGTCCTGCGCAATGAGGCGAGTCATGGCGTTCGCCGACTCCTCAGGCTTTCCCTGGTTGTCGTAGACGCGAACGGCCAGCTTCTTGCCTCTTACGCCGCCCTTCTCGTTGATGTCGCGGATCGCGAGCTCGATGCCGTTCCGCGTGGAGATGCCAAAAGTGGCCTGGGCCCCAGTCAAGGACCCGACCTCGCCGAGCAGAATGACATCCCCACCCTCAGGCGCGCCCAACGCGGCGGCCGCACTGTCGGAGGCCGGTTTCTCCGCGGCGGCGGCCTCGGCCCCAGCCCCAGCCCCAGCCGTAGCCGCTTGCCCCGAGTGCACGGCTTGCCCAGCCCCAGTCTTCGAGACCTCCGCGCGTTCGGGCGACGCTTCGGAGGCACCCTCACCCGGCTTCTTCTGGCACGCCACGACCAGCGCCATCCCGAGCCCGAGACATAGAACGAGCGGTCTCGAGCCGGCGCCTTTCGGCCGGTTTGATTTCAATGAGTCGGAGATCAATCGCAGTGCAGACATCAGTGGGTCCCACCTCGGGGCGTGGTGTTTCTATGGAGAAGGAAGCAGGGCGGTCAAGTCACCTCCGCCCCGAGGCCCAATTTCCGTATTCGGTGGGCAATCCCCGGCCTCGATAGAGCGTCGATGGAACGCGGGGCAACGCGTCTTGTGCGCGACCCGAACCTGGTATGGTTGAGCCACCGCGATGAAGCATGCGAAGCACTTCACTCCCATCAAGAGCCCCCACCTCGTGCCCTTCGAGGGCGAATTCAGGCTCAAAGAAGTAAGCCACGATCCTCCGCCCGACGCCCCGAAGCGACATCACTGTGAACGAGAAATGCGAGACCGGATCGAGGAGATGCAGAAGCTCCAAAGCCGCCTCTACGCCGACGATGCGTACGCCCTGCTGCTCATCTTTCAGGCCATGGACGCCGCTGGCAAGGACGGGACGATCCGAGCCGTCATGACCGGCATCAATCCGGCCGGATGCCAAGTCTTCAGCTTCAAGAAACCATCGGCCGAGGAGCTCGATCATGACTTCCTATGGCGAACCACGAAGTGCCTTCCCGAACGAGGTCGGATCGGCATCTTCAATCGAAGCTACTACGAAGATGTCTTGGTGCAACGCGTGCACCCCGAATGGCTCAACAACCAGCGCGTCCCGGGCATCGCCGATCTAGCGCCGGACGCCGTCTTCGAAGACCGCTACGACTCCATCCGAGACCACGAACGTCACCTCGCTCGCAACGGAACCGTCATCCTGAAATTCTTCTTGAACGTGTCCAAGGAAGAGCAACGGCAGCGGTTCCTCGACCGAATCAACGAGCCCAAGTCAAACTGGAAATTCAGCGCCGCTGACATCCAAGAGCGAGGTCACTGGTCAGACTACATGGCAGCCTACGAGACGGCCCTCAACGCGACTTCGCGACCTTGGGCTCCGTGGTACGCCATACCGGCGGACAACAAGCCCTACATGCGTCTCGCCGTCTGCGACATCATTGCGGCGAGGCTCGAGTCGCTCGACTTGAGCTACCCTAAGGTCGGAAACGAACAACGCGCGATGCTCCTCGATGCGAAGAAGCACCTCGAAGCCGAGGCGTGAAGTCAACGATGTCAAGCTAGATCCTATATCCGCTCAGATGCACGGTTTCGTGCTGAAGTCGCGGTGGCCCCGGTCAGGCCAACAACGCAGGCTCTGTCGCGCATCGTCGATCTTCAAGGTTCGCTGGTCAGTCTCCTTGAATGTGAGCGCGTATCGGTAGCCAGAGATCGAGTCATCATCAGCAAGATCGTCGAAGAAGGCCGTGGCACTTAGACCATTCGGCGTTCGCGTGATCTCGAGCAGCGTGGTGGCAGGCATGCTCTCGGGAGCCAAGGTCATGAGTGCTGCAACCACGGCGCGATGGTTCCCGACGCCACGCGCAATTTCCTTCTCAAGCATCTCGGAAGCGGCCGACGCGTCGAAGACGGCCGTGTCTTCGACACGCACCAGAGCGAGCGGCGTTTTTTCGCTGCAACCGGCGAGTACCAACGCGGCGGTCACGAGGAACAGGCATGGCCTCATAAGGCGGGCTGTGTATCACAACGCCTCCATTCTGTTTAGACGAGTGTAGAGGTTGCCAGGACATCCTGCCCCAAACCGTACGCCCGTCGATACGCGTCCGTGACGCTCACGTAGTGCGGCGCCGACCGGGCGAGACGGGCCCGCTCGTCGTCGGTCAGGGGTCGAACCGGACGCGCGGGCGCCCCGATCGCGAGCATCTGCGGCGGGATTATGGTGCCCTCCGTGACGATGGCACCCGCGCCGACGAGGGCGCCCTGCCCGACCACCGCGCGGTCCATCACAATGGCCCCCATCCCGATGAGCGCACCATCTTCGATGGTGCAACCATGCAGCATCACGCGATGGCCGATCGTGACGTCATTGCCAACGAGGGTTGCGTGCTTGCCCGTCGTGACGTGCACGACGGAGTTGTCTTGAATATTCGTGCGGTCTCCAACGCGAATATGGAAGACATCACCTCGAACAACCGTCCCGAACCAGACGGAACAAGAAACGCCGAGCTCCACGTCGCCGATGACCATCGCACCGGGCGCGATCCAACAATCGCTCGCGACGCGAGGAAGGATGTCTTTGTAAGCAAGCAAGGGCATCGCGTAATCGACCTCAACAGCTCAACAGCTCAACAGTAGCTCAAGGGCTCAATAGTAGCTCAAGGGCTCAGGCGGCGCTCGAGGACGCAACGGATGTAGCCATGGGTGTCTTCGCAATGGGTGTCGCGCGCAAAGAGTGCCTGAAGGCCTCGACGACCTCGACTTCAAGCATCGTCCCGGGCAAGAATGAACCATCGATATGGACGGGTCGATTCTGGCCCGAACGACCCGTGCTGCGCGCAGGGTCAGACTTCGAGGGTCCTTCGACCAAGACCTCCAGCCTCTGGCCCACCATCGACGAAAGCCATTCGCCCGTAATCTGCTCCTGGCGTTCGAGCAGAATGCGGAGTCGACGCGCGCGCTCCTCAAACGGGACCACGCCGTCGAGCCCTACGGCGCGGGTCCCCGTCCGCTCGCTGTACGCGAAACAAAACGCGGCTTGAAACCGGACCTCTTCAACCAGGGACAATGTGTCTTGAAAGTCTTTCTCCGTTTCACCGGGGAAGCCGACGATGATGTCGGTTGTGAGCGAGACACTCGGAGCCACCTCGCGCAAACGCCGAACGACGGCAAGGTACTCGGCGCGCGTGTAGCCACGCCGCATTCGCGCCAAGACGTCGTCACTCCCGGACTGCACCGGAAGGTGCATGTGAGGACAAAGCTCCGGGACGTCGCGAAAGGCGAGAATCTGCGCATCGGTGAAGTCGGAGGGATGGGGCGAGGTGAAACGGACCCGCCGTACGCCAGGGATGGCCGCAACCTGGGCGAGGAGCTCGTGAAAAGGCACCTGACCCGACCTCTTCTGCCGCCCATACGCATTGACGGTCTGCCCGAGAAGGACAATCTCCTGGCTACCGCGCGCCGCCAACCATTGAACCTCGTCGAGGATGTCGGCCGCATCGCGACTGACCTCCCGGCCGCGCGTGAACGGAACGATGCAGAAGGTACAAAACTTGTCACAGCCCTTCATCACGCTCACGTAGGCGCTGACGGGCACAGAAGACGCATCCGTCAACCGCGGGAACGCAAACTCGCTGCGACTCAAGAACTCCGTCTCGCTCACGCGTCGCCGGGTCTGTTGCACCTCACGGACCAGCTCCGGAAGTCGGGCGATATGGTCGGGTCCGAAAACAATGTCGATATGCGGCGCTCGAGCCAGGAGACTCTTGCCTTCCTGCTGGGCCACGCAACCAGCTATCGCGAGGACGGCGTCGGGCCGCTTTTCCTTGATGAACTTCAGCGACCCCGCCGCCGACAGCAGCTTGTGCTCCGCCTTCTCCCGAATGCTGCAACTGTTCAAGACGATCAGGTCCGCGATCTCCGGATCTTCGGTGGGCGCGTACCCTTCGGCCGCCATGAGACCCACCATGCGTTCCGAATCATGCGCATTCATCTGGCAGCCGAATGTATCGACAAAGACCCGACGCGGCTCGAGACTCGAGCGATAGGCCGAGGCGTCGCTCGTCCCAAGTGCGCCGGGGGCGTCCCCATGCCCCTCTTCGTGGGGCAAATCGGGGGGCACGGCGTCGTCCAGAACTCTAAGCTTCGTCGTCACTGAACGACGCAGTGTACGTCAAACGGCTCGGCGACAGTCAAGAACTTCAGCCGCACCAATGACCTACGGCCAAAACTCCGCGATCAGCTCCAGGTGAGGCGTCTGCGGGTACAGCTCGAACATCCGGAGTCGACGCAAGCTTAGGCCGTGCCGCCCGAGTCGGCCAACGTCTCGGGCAAAAGTGGCCGGCGCACAACTCACGTAGATGAGACCCCGTGGAAGAAGCGCGCCGATACGCGCCACGACATCCTCCGAAAGCCCCTCTCGGGGCGGGTCCACGAACATGATCTTCCCGATGCCCTTGAGTTTCTCGAGACGGCTGGTCTCGGGGAACGGGCTCGAGGAGAAGAGCGCCTTGGACGCCACAAGAGGCTGAGGCGAAGGCGAAGACGAAGACGAAGACGAAGGCGAAGGCGAAGGCGGAGACGAACGCGAAGACGATGGCGGATGTTCCGGACGGGCCGAGAGGGCGCGAAGCGCTTCCTCGGCTGAACACGTGACCACTTCGACGTTCAACAGTCCGAGCCGGCGGAGAAGCGCGCTGGCATCGGTGCTCGCCTCCACGGCGAGGACGTCGTGAGCCCACTTCGAGAGAAGGCGCGTGAAATTGCCACTTCCGGCGTAGAGTTCGAGGACGCACTCGTCCTCCAAGCGGCGCTCAGTCGTCCACGAGGCGAGAACGGCATCAACATGGGCGAGCATGGCCTCGTTTCCCTTGGGGTTCGACTGCGAAAAGACCGCCGCTGACCGAGCCATGGGCCCAGCGCTGTCTTCGACAATCCGAGCGTCTTCGGGGTCGCAAGAGGCCACGTCGAAGCCGGCGTCCCGAAGCTGCGCTTCGAAGGAAGAAAGCGCAGGAGAAAGCGCGATGGGCAGAAGCTCCGAACTGCAAGCAAGCATCGAAACCTCCCCCTCGAACGGCCTTGCTCGCCCCCGCTCCCGCCCCCGCCCCGCCCCCGCTCCCGCCCCCGCTCCCGCCCCCGCCCGCGCCCCCGTGCCGGAGCTCCGGCCGCGGCCGCGGCCGCGATCCGAACAAGCGCACTCCGAAGGCGGGAGAGCGCCTGGTTCAGGGGTTCGACGAGAATAGGACAATGCTCGACGTCGACGAGATCACGACGTCTGAACCCGCGGTATCCGATGCAGACGGAGTCCGCCTGAATCTCGACCGCGAACCTCACGCGCGCTCGATAGTGAAAGGCATCGCCTGACCACGGAGCCAACATCTCATAGCGATCTGATGGGACCCCTCCGATGCGCCGAATCAACGCCTGCAGACCTTCGAACTTGCTCTTGAGCTGCATGTCGTAGCGAACATGCTGAAGGGCGCACCCTCCGCACCGATCCGTGAGCGCGCAGGGAGGCTCGACGCGCGCCCGGGACGGGCGCAGAACGCGAACAAGATCCGCGCGCACAAACGACTTGTTCGACCGCGCCACGGCCGCTTCGACCGATTCCTGCGGCGCAGCCCCTCGAACGAACACAACGCGTCCATCGACCGCCCTTGCGGTAGCATCGCCGCCCGGCGCCAAGAGAGCGTCCGTTTCCAAGCAGAGGCGGTCCGGCTCCCCACTCGCCTCCATCGCCACCGACGACCTCTGCGGTCCCGACAAGCCATCTTGGCCTGGACGACGCCGACCTCGACTCAAGCGAGATCTAGCCATCTTCCGACGTGGGCTCGCCAGAGGCCTTCACCATGCCCACGAGGCGTTCGAGCTCGAGACGGACGCGGTCATCGAAATCGACGAACTCGACGCCCATGCCCGGAGGGTGCTTGTCCTTGTCGCGCAGCGTGGACACCCACTTCACGACACCATCAAGCGCGAAGGGCGCTTCGCCCCCAGGGACGGTCAGCCGGAGTCGAACACGCTCACCCACATCGAGAGGCAGCGACGTCCGAATGAATGTGCCACCCTTCGAGATGTTTCTTGTGTAGTCCGTAATGAAACTCCCGACCGTGCGGTAATCGATTTTGACCTCCACGGGCAGGCGTGGCTCACGGCGGTTTTCGTCCACGGGTGTAACCTCGCTCGACGCCGCAGTTTCGGCAACCCCCCTCTTCCAGTTGACGGCTAGGCGTTTTTGACCTCAGGCCGCCCCGAGGGTAGGAGCCAGTCGATGGTCAGAAAGACGATTCGAGACTTCGTTCTCTCGAAGGTGCGACGTGCCGAGCTCTCAGGCCAGCTCACCGAGGTCGCGGTCGAGCCTCGCAGCGCCGACTTGGGAAAGCTCGAAATCGCGATCATCGACCAGCACCGAGGGACAGGCGTGCCCTTGGAGTTCTATCGGGAAGCCTTCATCGCGGGCGCTGGATCCGCCCACCGGTATGCGGATATCCACCGCATCTCGACGGGCAGGCAGGTGGGAGCCCAAGACGATCCGAGGATGAGCAGGGTGACAGTTCTCGCGGCAAGCTCGTCGGGCGGCGAAGAACACCTCAGCTTCGATCGCTCCGAGTCCGAGGCGACGATTCTCTTCGCGACCCTGCGATGGATCGGTCACGCGATCCTGCGACGGGACCTCGTTCATCCGCGGGTTCAGCTCGACGACGATCCGGTTGGTTCCGGCGAGTCCCAAGGTTCACGTGACCCGATCGATTCGAGTGATTCGATGGGTTCCAGTCATTCGATGGGTCCTGGTCGCTCGATTGATTGATTGATTGATTCGACGCCCTTGTTTCGCCGGCTTCACTTGATCAGCCTGGCGCAAGAATACGCGCCAGGCGTCGGCGCAGGCATCGCGGAAGCAACAACCAAACCCGAGCCACCGATAAGCGTCGGTCAATATGCCGAGCATCGCATCACGTGACACATTCAGAAGCGCTGGAAGCGCCATGGTCCTCACGCCCCTCGGGGCCGGCGACCCGAATTCGGAAGCAGACATCAACCAGGACGGACGCATTGCCGGGCCTGAGGAGTTCGAGCAACTGCACCGACTGCTGTCCTCCCATCCGGGCGGAGCGGCGGGGGCACTTCGAACGATCGGAAGCGTGCGCCAAGCCGAAGCACCGGGGGGGCGTCTCGAGCCAACGCTGGGCGCACGCCAGCGCCTGGCCGACGTGCCGCAACTCATGGGCATCGCCTCCGGCATCGGCGCGCTGAGAAAAGCGGCCGGGCCTACGCTGGGAACGGGAAGCGTGCAAGATGCGCTCAACACGATCGCGACGCGATTGTCCGATCACTCTTCATGTCGCGTGGACACCGAGGGCGGTCGATACCGCGGATATTTTGGAACCAAGACGGAGGCCGCAGTCAAAGCGTTCCAGGCGCAAAACGACCTGCCGGAGACGGGCGAAGTCGACGCGACGACGCTGGCGGCCATCGACGCACAGCTCGCCAAGGCTCGAACCACTCAAGTCAACGACATCCGTAACGTGAGCTCCTCAGAGCTGCGTGGCATCTTCTATGGCGATCGCTTCGGGAAGAACGTCAACCTGACTTTCGATGACGGGCCGCATCCTCGGATCACGCCCGAGGTTCTGCGTATCCTCGACGAGGAGGGCGTGAAGGGCGCGACGTTCTTCGTTCTCGGACAGAACGTTGCGCGGTACCCGGCGCTGGTGCGCGATATCATCCAGAAGGGACACGTCATCGGGAACCACACCTGGGACCACGCGAACCTAACGCACCTCTCGGCCGACGAGATCCGAAGCCAACTTCGAAAGACCCAGGCCGCCGTAAACGAGGCCGTGGGTCACGAATACAAGATCAAGCATATGCGACCGCCGTATGGCGCAACCAACGCACGCGTCAAAGAGGTTGTCGCCCAAGAGGGTCTCAACTTGATCATGTGGCAGGTCGACTCCGAAGACTGGAAGAATCGAAGCACACCAGAGCGCGTTCTCAGCAACATCTTTGAGGGCGCCTACTCCGTGAACGGCAGAGGCGGCGCGGTGCTCTTCCACGACATTCAGCCGGCCACCGAGCAGGAGCTGAGGCAGGTCGTCCGTGGCCTGAAGTCCCGTGACTTCAAGCTTACATCCACGCAGAGTCTGCTCGACGCAAAGTACGCGTAGAACACACCGCGCACGCGGTCGCCCTCCAGCCTCCACATCTACCCTCCAGTCTCCGCTCTCCACGCTCCGCCCATCGGTCCTGAGCCGGAAATCTCGGCCGGCAGCTCGGCGTGTCGACCTCCGGAATGGAGCGAATCCCGGGCAACCAAACATGCGTCCCCGACGCTGGAGTAGGGCACGACACTGTGACGTGCGCGGAGTTCGCCCTGACGCCACGGACAGCTTCGAAGGCGAGGCCAAGCAGCTAGGCTGTTCGATGGATGAAGGGACAAGCGACGCATGCGAAGCATACCTCGGCCGATGGGGCGCGGGTGCGGACCGGCCGCTCGGCCCGGCTTAGGGTCATGAACGCCGTGGTCCTCGTCGCCTCGTCAGGCTGCATCGGAGCGATCGATGGGCCCAACGCCGACGAGGACCCTCGTTCACAGCTCAATCAGGGCAGCACGTCGAGCGGCGACGCCGACGGCGGCCGAAGCCCCCCCGGGGACTCGAGCGCGGATGCAGATGCATCGGCAGGAACCGAGCCCAATTGGGTCCCCTTCCTCGACGCCTCGGGTCGGTTTACATCGAGGCAAGGTGACGTGATGCGAGCACTTGGAAACGACCACCCCACCCTCGTGAGCGTCCTCGCGTCGATTGTGTGCGCGAGCTGCAGCGGAACCATAGAGCTCCCGCCGTCCATCTACGCCGATGTCGCCGCAAGGGACGCGAGTGTCGATGGCGGCGCGGAGACAAACGACGCGGCGCTCGCCGATGCCGCGCCGGACGCGGAAGACGCCCATGTCGTCGATGCCAGCAGCCTCGTCGACAGTAGCGTGACGCTTGATGGTGGCGTGCCGGTTGATGGTGGCGTGCCGGTTGACAGCGGGTCGATCATCGACGCTGGCAATTTCGATGCAACCAGCATCGATACCGGCGGGCCCACGGGCAGTGTCGACGCCGGCGCGCCGGACTCCGGCACGCCAGACTCCGGCGGGACCGACGCATCTTCGAACGCAGACGCGTCGTATCCGCCGTCGACCACGTTCAGCTGGACGGAACTCAACCCGAGCGCGGACTCGCGCCTGGTCTACGTCAGCAGCGCGAGCGGCAATGACGCAAACGACTGCCTCAGCGAGTCCCGGCCCTGCCGAAGCATCCAACAAGGTATCTCCAGACTCCGCAACGGCTTCCCGGACTGGCTCATGCTGAAGCGCGGCGACGTCTGGTACGAAGGCATCACCGCGCCCGGACAAAGCTGGACGATGTCGGGCCGAAGTCAAAACGAACCGATGGTCATCACGGCCTACGGGAATAGCGGTCCCAGACCACTCCTCAAGACCGGCTACGAGTTTGGATTTTGGCGCTATACAGACAACGACATTCACGACATCGCGCTGGTCGGCATTCATTTCAAAGCGCACACGCGTGATCCTTATTCGAACGAGTACCAAGGACGAGGCAACAACGAGACGCAAGCTGGCTTTCGATGGACTGGTGGCGGAAACGTCAGAAACATCCTGGTCGAAGGCTGCAAATTCGAGTTCTACAGCTCGAACTTCGTCATGCACCCGAGCAACGGGCAGCCGATGTTCGAGAACGTTCAGGTGCGTGGCAACGTGCTCTATTCGGCGTGGTCGGGCTCCAACACGTATGCGCAAGGCATGTTCGTCGACAAGATTCGCGGACTCCTCATCGAGGGCAACGTGTTTGACAGAAACGGAGGACTAATCGGCTACGATGGTGATCCCAACGGCATCGTGCCGAGCGACGTCACCGAACGAGACATCGCTGTGACGTGGTGGGATCATCAAGCCTACATCAACTCGTTCAACCTCGACGTGGTCGTTGTGAACAACATCTTCGCCGGAGGAGATGGCTGCCAGATGCGGGCAGGGGGCCTCGCAATGAACAACCTCTTCACCCGGGCCATCAACAGCCTCGACGTGGGCGTCGCGTCAAGTCCCACGCCGGGAGGCGTGTCCGGGCAGGTGCTCTATAACGTCTTCCTCGAGGGCGTCGACTTTCCCGCAAACAGTCGCACATCGGGACCACGCGCAAACGGCATTCAGGTCGCGAACATCAACTCCGAGGGGGGTCTGGTCATCGAGCACAACCTCCTCGCCAACGATCGGAGCGCCCAATACTACGGCCGCGCCATTCGCCTGAGTGGAACGAATTGCGGCGACTATGGCAGCCCTTGTCCCGTCCGCAACGTCACGGTCCGTCAGAACGTCATTTACAACTGGCGCGGTGGTTTCCAGACGTTCGGCGTAACCGGTTCCGAGATCGACGACATCACGGTCGAGAACAACATGATTCAGAATCCGCTCGACACGCAGGCTTTCTTGCTCCACATCGAAGGGGGCTTCACGAGCGCGGCGTACCGATTCGCGGGCAACCGGTACTATCGGGGCGGGAGCGCCATCTGGGTGAACAACGGTCGCAACGAAGTTACACTCTCGAGCTGGCTCTCCACCGCCCACGAGTCAGACGGGGTTTCGGCCGCGCCCAGCTTCCCCGACCCGACGCGGAGTCTCGGCCGGTACAACGCCCTTCAGGGCGGGCAGTCGAGCCACGAAGACTTCCTGGCACGCGTTCGCGAGCAGTCGCCCTACAACTGGAATCCAAACCTCGAGGCGATCACCATCAACGCTTGGTTCCGCGAGGGCTTCGGCATGACCGGCCCCTAGACCCCACCCAGACCCCACCCAGCTGGCGTCTTACAGGCCCCGGTACTCCTCAAGAAGCCGAAGCGCTTCCTCCCGCTCACCCCGGCGCTCGTGGATTCGCGACAATCGAACGTAGGCGTCGCCACATCGTCGATCGAGTTTGATCGCCAGCCGAAAGGCATCGACGGCGCCCGCTTCATCCTTCAGCCGCTCAAGCACATCCCCGAGGGCATAGGCGGCCTCAGCGTTGGCGGCCTCAGCGTTGGCGGCCTCGCCGTGGGTGTCATCCAACGCAAGGAGCAGCCGAAAGTGCGCCGCGGCCGAGGCCAACAAACCCACGCTTCGGAGCAGACAGCCAAGGTGAATGCGCGAGTCAGCATGGGAAGGCTCGATCTCGAGGGCTCGACGATAGGCTTCTCGCGCTTGGTCGGCGCTCGTGGCTTCGAGCTCAAGCCCCAGATCGAACCAGTCGTCGGCCGACATCTCGACCTCTCGAGACGCCCTCTCATGCGCGTGCCCGGGAAAAACCTCAATCACCGCGCCGAGCGACTTCTCCATGAAGTCGAAGACCACCTGGCCGGAGACGGCATCAAAGACACCGCGCTCATCGGTCATCACGACGTCGCCCCCCGCGCGCGAACGCCGATGATTCGAAGGCGAACGCGGCGCCCCCTCGCTGGCGCGCGCTTCCGACAGCCGCGCCACGACCCGCGGGACGGGGATCTCGGCCGCGAGCATGGACTTCGCCGATCGCAGGACGCTCAAATCCTGGAATGAGAAGGTGAAACGCTGGACATCATCGAGACCGAGACCATCCATGGGTGAACTCGAGGCGCTCGGAACGGCCGGCGGCTGGTCAGCGTACCGGTCGCCGGGCCCGGCCCAGCGAGACGTTTCCACGTGCGGCGAACCGGCCGCGCCAGCGCCCGGATCAGCGGTCACGCCGCCCTCGCCCACAACCCCTGCCGTCCCCGTCGATCGGGCCGCGTCGGCCGCATTTGCCCGTCGGGCGGCGTCGGCCCGTCGGGCAACGTCCACGGCGGTGAGTGCGGGTTTGGGCTTCACCAGGCCTTCGCCGACGAAGGCTTGAATCTGATCAACGGAGAGGCCGACGATTCGCGAGGCCTCATCGATGGAGTACACAGTGGACACGGCGGGTTCGCCTTCCTCTGCCTAAAAGCGAGACGAATCGCAAGTCCCGCTGACCGCCCGGCCCATACTCGCGGCCCCGCTGCGGTTTTCGGAGCCCCGCTGCGGTCGGATCGCGGCGTGCACTCCGTTCAACGCTCTACCCCGTACGCCCGGACGCCTTCGCGGCCTTGCCTTTCTCTTGGACCTCTCCGTCTCGGTCTCGGTCTCCGTCTCCGCCTGCGCCTCCGCCTCCGCCTCCGGACCCGAGCTCCGACGTCACCGAGAACCCCAAGCTCTGCTTGAGGGCTTCCATGATGTCGATGATCTGTCCCTTCGGCGCTTCCTCCGCCGCGATGGTGATCGCCTGACCCTCGATCTTCTGTTGGATCGCGGCCTCGATTCGCTTCTTCACTTCATCCTCGTATTGCTCGGGCTGGAAGTGGTCCGCGGCGATCTGGTTGATGAGCTGGACCGCCAGAGCCAACTCGGCTTCTTTGATCTCCGAATCGCCGGTTACGATCTCCGAAAACGGCACGACCTCATCCGCATAGCGAAGCTGATGGAGCGCGAGGCCATCTTCGAGGGGCGCCACCAGAACCAAGTACTGCTTCCCGCGCGCCGCATACTTCGCGAGGGCGACCCGGCCTGTCGTCTGCATCGCCTTGGAAAGAAGGCGATAAGCGCGCTCACCCCCTTTGTCCGGGCCAAGATAATAGGTCTTCTCGAAGAAGACGCGCGGAACGCTCTCTTCGCGCACAAACTCGGTGATATCGACCGTCTCGGTCGAGCGCTCCTGGAGCTCCTTGATCTCCTCGGGCTCGAAGATCACGAACTTGTCTTTGGCAAACTCATAGCCCTTCACCATCTGATCTCGAGGTACGACCTGGTCGGCGTTCTCCGGATCGACGTACTGCTGCTTCAACCGGTGCCCCTCTTTCGAAAGCAACCGAAACGAGATCGACGACGACGGGTTCGAGCTGCTGAACAGCTTGACGGGGATCGAGACGAGGCCAAAGGAGATGGTCGCATTTCCGACCGGACGTGGTGACATGACCAGTCACTATAGCCAAACTTGGGCTGTTCTTCGACCCTGCATTTTCTTGTCCAAACCACCGGGAATTGCTGACGTCTCTCGTTGCTCCGTGCCAAATGACGGGCCATGAGCCTCGTTTCGCTCCAAAAGGTAAGCAAGCGGTACGCCGACCGAACAATCCTAGACGAGGTCTCCATCACGATTGAGGCGAGGGATCGGGTAGGCCTCATCGGTGTCAACGGAGCCGGAAAATCGACGCTGCTCAAGATCTTGCTCGGCCTCGAGGAGCCCGACGACGGTCTCATCCAGCGGAAACGGGACCTGACCACGGGTCTCGTGCCTCAGAATCCGATCCTCGACCCCGGGGCCAGCGTCGCTCAGATCGTTCGGAGCGGCCTTCTCGAACACGAGGCCCTAAAGGGCCGCTACGAGGCGATCGCTCAGGCTCTCGAATCGAAGGAGGCAGACCGGCCGGACACGCCGCACGCCGTGGAGAGCGCGTCGCGAGAGGTCTTCGCCCTTCTGGAAGAACAAGCCCATCTTGCCGAGCAACTCACCCACGCAGCCGGCTGGGAGACGGCGCACCGCGCCGACGCCGTCATGAGCGCGCTCGGTCTGCCGCCGGGCGACCGCACGGCGGGCTCGCTGTCGCTCGGCGAACAGCGCCGCGTAGCCCTCGCGCGTGCCTTACTCGCTCAGCCCGAGCTCCTCGTGCTCGACGAGCCGACGAACCACGTCGATGTGGCCACCATTGAATGGCTCGAAGATGCGCTCGCGGAGTGGCCAGGCGCCCTCATCCTCGTAACCCACGATCGATTCTTCCTCGACAAGGTCGCCAACCGCCATGCTGAGATCGACCGCGGCACATTGCGCCTCTACGAAGGCAACTACGCCGAATATCTTGCTGCCCGCGCCCTTCGCGAGCAGATCGAAGAAAGCACGGAGCACAAGCGGCAACGAGCCATCGAAAACGAGCTCACCTGGGTGCGCCGTCGGGCACCAGCACGAACGACCAAGCAGCGCGCTCGACTCGAGCGGTTCGACGCGATGGTCGCCGCCCGACCGCAAGGTCCCGTCGGTGAAGCGAAGTTTCGCCTACCCCACCCGAAGCGGCTGGGAAAGACGATCCTGGAGCTTCGCGGCGTGGACGTCAGCATCGAGGGACGATGGCTCATCCGCGATCTCGATCTCGGACTGAAGCACGGCGATCGCCTCGGCATCGTCGGCCCGAACGGGATCGGCAAAACGACCCTCCTGCGCGTCATTCAGCAGGAGCGCATCCCCGATCGCGGCGAGATCATCGTCGGACAGAATACGAACATCGCGTACGCCGATCAACGGCGCATCCTGGACGACAACAAGACCGTACTCGAGGAAGTTGCGGGCGACAGCGACGTCGTCTGGATCGGCGACACGCCAACCTCGGTTCGCGGGTTCCTCGACGGACTACTCTTCGAAGGTTCTGCACAACGCACCAAGGTCGGCGCCCTGTCGGGCGGCGAGCGGAGCCGCGTCGCGCTGGCGAAGGCACTGCGCATCACGGCAAACCTCTTGATTCTCGACGAACCCACGAACGATCTCGACCTGCCGACCCTGCGCGTTCTCGAAGATGCACTCGTCGACTATCCAGGGTGCGCGCTCATCGTCAGCCACGACCGCTACTTCCTCGATCGGGTCGCGACCGGCATCCTCGCGTTCGAAGGCGAAGGGCGCGTGGTTCTCTACGAAGGTTCGTACGAGTCGTATCGGCAGCGAACACGCAGCCCCATCGACGGATCATCGCCCGCGAAGGCGAAGGCCAACGCCGCTTCCAATGTGAAGGCCAACGCCAAGCCCAAATCCCGGTCCAAGCGAACATACCAAGAACAACGAGAGTTCGAGAGCATGGAGGCGCGAATCCTCGAAGCTGAAGCCGAAGTCGAACGTCTCGAAACACTCGTGAGCGACGCGCAGTCGATTCGCGACCTCGGCCCGAAGATCCAAGAGAAGCTCCGATCTCTCGAAAGCGCCCGCGAGCGCGTCGAAGTGCTCTATACGCGATGGGCCGAACTCTCAGAACGCGGTTGAAGGCAACCTGAGACGTTCGGGTACCGAGCGCTGGCTCGGGGCAGCGCCCGATCGATCTGGCCCGCGGGCAAAATGGCCCGCCGCCAAGAGTCGGACAAAGAACGAAACGCTCGCCTCGAACGGATTCAGGTCGGCGCGCTTCCCGGGGCGCCGCTCAAGGCAAGGAGCCGAGAAGCAAACAAGGGTCCGGCGCCTTCATCCTCGTGTTTGAAGAAAATGAAGACTTCTCGCCACGATTGTGCACGAACCGCGTTCAACCAGAACGATAGATCTTCGTCGGAGTAGGCGCACCCTCGAAGACGCAGATAGCCGAAGTCAGACGTCGAACGAAGCTGCCGCGCAAGATCTTGCCACGCTCGATCCGCCGCCCCCGCCCCTTCGACCCGAGCCATCTCGCTAGCCTCACCCACGCCTACGCCCGCGCCCGCGCCCGCAACGGTGGAGTGGTCCGAGTCCATCGCCACCAACGCTGCATTGTGCGCGCGAAGGCAACACAACACCTCATCCGAAAACCAGGACTCGTGTCGGAACTCGAAGGCCAAGCGAAGGCCAGCCGGAACGAGCGCCAAAAAGGCATCGAGGCGTTCGAGGTCACAGCGAACCGAATTCGGCGTCTGCACGAGCACGGGCCCGAGACGCGATCCCGCGGCTTGGCACTGTTCCACAAAGTAGGCCACGGGCTGGGCGACGTCCTTGAGGCGCTTGATGTGCGTGATCTGCCGCGGAGCCTTCAAGACGAAAACGAAGTCCTCGGGAACACTCTGGCACCAGTGTTCAAGCACTTCACGTTTGGGCATCCGATAGAAGGTGTTGTTGATCTCGACGGTCTTGAACCGCTGGCCGTAATAAGACAGGAAGTCTTTGTCCTTGAGATCCTTGGGATAGAATCGGCCCTTCCACGCCTTGTAGGCGAACCCGCTCGTCCCAACAAGCAACCTCACGCTATGGTTCTCCGCGTCGTTTTTTCGGACGCCCATGCGTACGCAGGGCGTGTGTGATCAGAGCGCAGCCAAGGCGGCCTGAACCTCGTCGTAGTTCGGCTCAACCTTCGGTTCGGGCGCCACCCATGCGTAACGCACAACGCCCTCGGCATCGAGCACGAACACCGACCGCTTGGCGGCGGTGTACCCAGGCATGCCCGCGAAATCGTCGTGGGCCACGTCGAACGCTTTCACCATGGTTCGGCTGTAGTCCGAAAGAAGTCGGAAGTTGAGGTTGTTGCGCTCCGCAAAGGCCGCGTTGGCAAATGGCCCGTCTACGCTGACGCCCAAGACAACGGCGTTCATGTCATTGAGACGCGCCATCGAATCACGAAATGTGCACAATTCCTTCTCGCAGACGCCCGTGAAAGCCGCCGGGAAGAAAGCCAAGACCGCATTCTTCCCCGCAATCGTCGTCAGTGACACCTCTTCGCGCTTGTGATCAAACGCCTTGAAATCAGGCGCCTTTGTCCCCACTTTGACCATTGCCATTCCTCCCCAAGAAACGTCTTACCGAGATGGTCTCCCCATCACGAGGCGGGCCGCAATCTTGCGAACGCCCTTCGTCGCACCTGCACCTTCGCCGCTTCAAGAGGGCGTACCTCAGCGCACGCTCCAAAGGCAAGAGCGCTCGTCGCTCAAATGTTTCGTGGTCAAGGCAGCAAGTCGACTTCGGCCAGCTGGAAGTAGAAGTGGCCGAAATCGTCCCGACCAACATCCAATGGAATGATGTGTAGGCCATAGGTGAACCGCGGCGCTCCGTTTTGCCGCAGATCGATCTCGACGAAGCCGTTGCTCGGCTGAGTCGCATACGTTCCGACGACTTCCCAGTCGGAGTTGTCCGGCCTGGTGACGGCGACGAGGTAGCGAGACGGAAAGCCCACCGGCACGCCGTTGACGATGCGCGCGTAGAGGCGTGCACGACGAACAGACGTCGGGTTCCGCATCCAGGCCGCCAACATCGTTCCCCGATCGTTCGTCGAACTCGAGAACGCGCCACTGCTGTAGACCGAGCCCAGATCGCCATCGATCAGCTTGGTCGCGTCCCATCCAGGCAGGACATCATTCGAGGTCACGCGCCCACCGACAAATGCACTCGACGCAGGTTCCGGCACGGGCTGCGGCACAGGCTCCGGCTCCGGCAGAGGCTCCGGCACGGGCTCCGGCACAGGCTCCGGCACGGGCTCCGGTACAGGCTCCGGCACGGGCTCCGGTACAGGCTCCGGTACAGGCTCCGGTACAGGCTCCGGTACAGGCTCCGGTACAGGCTCCGGCACGGGCTCCGGTACAGGCTCCGGTACAGGCTCCGGTACAGGCTCCGGTACAGGCTCCGGCACGGGCTCCGGTACAGGTGCCGGCACCGCAACCACGTTGACTTCTGCGATCTGGAAGTACCAGCGACCGGAACTGTCGCGCCCCAGATCGACAGGGATCACGTGGACGCCGTACGTGAACCGAGGCGAGCCCTGTTCTTGCACATCGAGCTCGACGACCCCGTTCGATGGCTGAGCCGTATACGTTCCCACGACTTCCCAGGCCGAATTGTCAGGCCGGGTCAACGCAACCATGTATCGCGCGGGAAAGCCCACAGGGGCGCCATTGACCATCCGCGCGTAAAGCCGAACCGAACGAACATGAAGCGGGCTCGCCATCCACGCCGCGAACATCGTGCCGCGGTCGTTGCTTGGTCCCGAAAACTCGGTGCTGCTGTAGCTCGTGGATAGGTCTCCGTCGATGAGGTTCGCTTCCCCGAAGCCCGGCTCGACGTCATTGGATGTCGCGCGTCCACCCTCGAACGCGCTCGCTTCGGAATCTGGGAGAGGCTGTGGTCTCGGGTTCGGTGTGGGCGATGGATCGGGCGTAGGCGTGGAATCAGGCGCGCCGGAGGCATATTGGGTGCGAAGAAGCTCGAGCGTATCGCGTACGGAATGCACGCCGAATTCACTGCTCACGATCTCATCGGGGCCGTAAGGAAAGACGACATAGCGAAAGGCATAGTCCACCCCGGTCCGCAGACGAACGACGGCAACGTTGGTGAACTTGATGTTGTCGAACAGGTCTCCCTCGGTCAGCGTGAAATGCCGACCCGTCCGATCAGAAAGCATCGGCTGGCTGAGAAAGGTGGCCATCGTGTAGGTCTGCCCGTCCTCATTGCGAAGCGACACCCAGTCGAGGTCCTGGTTCGTGACGTTCTGGGTGAAGTTGGTGCCATCCGTTCCGGAAAGATTTCGCGGAATATCCAGGCTTTGGACGGACGCGCCGTGTCCCGTCGAGTAGCGAACGGTTCTGAACCGATTGGTGAAATAGAACGTCGGTGCTTCGATCGCCCCGCCGCGTTCCGCACCGGTATTCCGGAGGACGACGTCGATGCGGGCATACGCTGGGAACGCCTTGATCGACTGAGCGAGATGGAGTGTGTCGCGCGGTTCATACGGTCCGAGATATCCCGGGCCATAGTCCCAGTTCATCATCTGAAACGACGAGTGGTCGATCGTCGACGAAGCGCTTGTGCAATTGGGGTTGTTGACTCCGTCGCATGTCAGCGAAAGGCCTCCCGTGCCAGGTGCAACGCTGGCACTCGGACCGGCACGGCCGGCTGAATAGGTGCATGCCGCGCCCGCCTGCGTCGGGTTCCAGTACCCCTGGCCCCCGGGTTGCCCGCAGGGTTCCGTCGTTTGGCTGCCAGGCAATCCTGAGTGGACTGCGACTTGAAGCGCGGCCCCGAAGTGCGCATGGATCGCCGACTCTCGGCGCCCGGTCGGAAGCGCTGGTCCGCGAAGACTCGCAAACTCATAGATCGCGCCCCCGTTTCGATCCGCGGCCAGAGACCAATCTCTCGAGCTCATCCGAACGAGCCGATGGGGAAAGGCAGGGTACGCCGGATCAGGTTCAACCGCTCGGGGCGGATTCGTGTCCACATACGACGCGGGCGATTCCGGCGCGACCGAATCCATGTAGCCCGAACAATCGGCCGTGGGCTTCCAGCCACGCACCAAGACGCGCGACGCCGGGGTGTTGGACGTCATGGGATACTTGAAGTAGCAGAAGGTCTGACGGGGGTGGATCGGCGCGGTCGCGGCGTTCGCAAAACATCGGTCGTGGTACTCGAAGCCAGCGTCAGAGGCGAGCCAGAGGTCGATCATCACCGGCCTGTTTGGGCAAGCGGGGTAGGACGCCGTGACGTACACGCCGCCGGCGACGGCCCACGACTCGATGTCCACTTGGTCAAGCCGCACGGGCGCCGCGGTGGCGAGGTCATCCTCGGAGGCGCGTCCGTCCGCTGCCAGATCACAGCCGGTCGCGCCGGAAGCAACGAGCGCGAGAGCGGCGGCCGTCATGAAGCCGCGGACGATCCTCGCCGACAGTAACTGGGCCAGGGAGAGGAATTGGGAGAGGGACGGGGACGGGGACGGGGACGGGGACGGGGAACCAGGGCGCTGCGCACGCCCGGGGCGATGGGAGGTGAACATCGGAACCGCTTCGAATGCACAGCATGCGCCGCGCACGACACGCTGCCCACCGGCTACGTTGAGCTCGCAGCATGTCTACCCCGACCAGACAGACCGCCCCCACGAGAGACGTTCTGAGCCTCAAGCATCGATGCCGGCGGGTCCCGCGCTCGGTGCGTCCCTTGCTCGGGTCGCGAGGCGTCGAGTCCGATCTTCGACCCGACCTTCGACCCGGTCTTGAGGTCTCGGTTGGGCTATTCGCCGAAAATCTTGGCGTGCAGACGCTCGACGGTGCGCCGGGTCCGGTCAAAAATGTCGGCGTCCTTGAGTGTCGTGTTGATCTTGCGATCGGCTGCGGTCCGGGCGCGCTTCTTCGCCCACACTTTGTTCCGTTTGCTCTCGATGTTGAGCAGCTTTCGATAGTCGTCCAAGATTGCCTGATCGCGCAGTAGCTTGGGATCGCGTTCGATGGCTTCCTCGATCGCGCGCCGCCGTTCGCGATGTTCGAGGAATGGCGACAAAGACGACGGAGCACCGGCGTTCTCTTCGGTCCCGAGGCCTCCGCCCGCGCCCGAAGGCAGCGTCGGACTCGCATTCGTCGCGGGTGCGCCGGCCGCCGAAGCTCCGGCACCCGCCCCAGCGCTCGCAGCGACCGGACGGTTCGCGGCGGCGCTCGATCCCCCGGCTGCGTCGGACAGCGCGTTTGCGGCCGTGTTGGCGTCCGCTTCGGCGCCCGCCGCCGCACCTGTCGTCACTTCCCCGGCCGCGGCGGCGTGCGGATCGCCACCCGGCAAGGCTTCGACCGGCGATCCGCCTGACGCAGAAGTTGCAACGCCCTCGCTTGGCTTGCCCGGATCATCGGTCCCCGACGACGCAACGCTCCCCGTTCCCTCGACCGGCGCGGGATTCTTCGAGATCAGACGGTCGACGCTTGAGACGACGGCTTGCACGAGATTGACACCGGTCACCAGCACATAGATCGCGCCCAGCCCCAGCAGCACGAGCTGGAACCAGCGGACCACGCGAAACTCGAGCGCCCAGAGATAACCAAGCAGGAGAGAGACCCCGGCCGCCACGAATCCGATCAGAACCGGGAGCACATTGAGAAATGGTATGTCGAGGGCACCGACGATCAGCGCAAGACAGGTGGGAATCGCGGTCACGATCCCCACCGTCCAGCCCATGAGAAAGCAGTTTGTTCTCGACTTTGCCGTCGATTCGCCCCGGAGGAACTCAACCACCCACCGGAGGACCGGATGCGCCACGAACCCAGCCACGATCGCCATGACGGCGGAAAAGATCGCGGCCACGAGGATCCCGGTGACGAGATCACCGAGCACGCGCCCAATGCCCTGCCCCCCAATGATGCCGGCGATCAGCACGCCTATCTGCTGAAGCAAAGACATCGCGAGGAACGCCGGGAGCGCGTACGCGATCAGCTGCATCCGTCCCATCGCCGGGATGGACTGATCTGCGATCCCACGCTTGATGCTCCCGACCGGATTCACAAGCATCTTGGGCACAGCGACCAAGTAGAAGGCGATCGCCTTGGGGACCGCGACGAAGAAGTAGGAAACGCCTTGCCCTTCAACCCCAGCCAGCTCATCGGCGGGATCGACGACGCTTCGGCTCCGCCGCCCGCCCGGACGCCCGTGGCCTGAAGCATCGAGCCCCGCCGGATCATCCGTCGGGAAGCCTTGACCCGGGCCAAAGCTCATCGAGTGCGCCGCGCCCGCCCCAAAGCCAAACCCAGCTCCAGCTCCAGCTCCAGCTGCGGCGCCAGGCCCAGGCCCAGCAGGCCCAACGTCGCCTGCGAAACCGCCCGCAGCATCCGCACGTGGAGCCGAAAACGCGCCGACCCCGTTCGCATCGGACAGCCCAGGGGCGGGCCCGGCTCCGCCGTCGACGAGGATCACGTCGAACCGCTTCTGCGCGAGCGCAAAGCTCATGCCGGGCGCAAGCATGAAGGGTTGGTCGATCCGCTGCTCGTTAACGTATGTGCCGTTCGATGAGCCGAGATCCTCCAGAAACCAAGCGCTGCCCTCGAGATAGATGCGCGCGTGTCGCTTCGAGATCGACTCGTCGTGAAACGCAATGTCAGTTCGCGCCCGCTCGCGTCCGAGGACTGCGCCCTCGGGCCCGATGTCGTAGACCATCGAGGTGTCGAGCTCCCTGATTTCGAGCCTCATCGGTAGAACGTCCCTCTCGCCTTCCCCACCCGCAGAAACCAACCCCCACGAACGACCTGCCCAGTCGCACGCAAGAATGACCTCAGCGCCCCGAGCCTAAACGAACACTGGGGGAAGAACCAAGATTTGGTTCCCCCGCCCTTTGAAATCAGGGTTTTATACCAAAACAGTCCCGGTTCGCCTCCAGAATGTCACACACGAAATTCCCCCATCAGCCCGAGGCTCTGGTTGATTCGGCCCCGTGCCTACGCCAGAGCACTCCCTCTCAGAAGCGCCGCCAGCACCGTCGCCGTTTACGTCCGCCGGGACGGCAAGCGATGCTCGACGTCCGAACGGAACCACGCCGACTGTGTCCCGCCCCTGGCTCCATCGAGCGACCGAGGTCGCGATCCACGTGATGGCCGGAACCGCGATCGCGGCCGTCATTCTGATCTTCGTCTTTGTCGCCCGGGAGACCTTGCCCCTGTTCACATCGTCGGCGGTCCAAGAGGAGGTGACGTTGTCAAAGATGTGGCTGGCCCAGCTCTGGCCCGGCTATGACGGCGCCGAGCATGTCTGGCAGCCGGTCTCTGAGATACCCAAGTATGGGATCCTGCCGCTCTTCGTCGGCACGCTGAAAGTGACGTCGGTGGCCATGCTCGTCGCCATTCCGCTCGCGGTCGGCGCGGCGCTCTTCGTCTCCCAATACGCGAGCCACCGTCTTCGCGAAATCCTGAAGCCCGTTGTCGAGCTGCTCGCGGGCATCCCGTCCGTTGTCCTCGGTTTCTTCGCACTCATCGTCTTGGCGTCGTGGCTCCAAGACGCCCTCGACCTCGACTCGAGGCTCTCGGCGCTGCTGGCCGGCATCGCCTTGGCGCTGGCCGTCGTCCCAATCATCTTCACGGTGTGCGAAGAAGCGCTCGGCGCCGTTCCGCGGAGCTACGTCGAGGCGTCGACAGCGCTCGGCGCTCGACGATGGCAGACGATCCTGCTCGTCGTCTTGCCCTCGGCAAGCCCCGGCATCGCGGCGGCGATCGCGCTCGGTTTCGGACGTGCCATCGGCGAGACGATGATCGTGCTCATGGCCTCGGGCAACGCGGCAATTCTTTCGGGCAGCGTTTTGGATTCGACAAGAACGCTCTCCGCCACCATCGCCGCCGAGCTCGCCGAGGTGGTCTTTGGGGGTCCCCACTACACAGTGCTCTTCTTCATCGGTTCGCTGCTCTTCTTGATGACCTTCTCCGTCAACCTCGTCGGGTCAATCGCGACGGCCCGACTCAAGGCGAAAGTTGGGGGCCGGCGATGAAACTGAAACTGAAACGAACAAAGCGAAACGCTCTCGGGGATATCGCGCTGATCCTCGCTTCCGCCCTGGCCCTCCTTCTCGTGATCGGGTCACTCGCCGTCATCGTGATCGACGTCGGCATCCACGGCTACGAGCGGCTGTCTTGGGCGTTTCTTACCGAATCGCCGGACAACGGCATGATGGGCGGCGGAATCTTTCCCGCGATCGTCGGCACGACGGCGATGGTCTTCCTCATGACCCTTGCCGGCGTACCCATCGGCGTCGCCACCGCCGTCTACCTTCACGAGTACGCAGCGCCGGATTCTCGATTCGCCAAGCTCGTCCGAATCGCCGTGCAGAACCTTGCCGGTGTTCCATCGATCGTGTTCGGTCTGTTTGGGCTCGGCTTCTTCATTCAGTGGGTCGGCCCCGGTATCGATCGGTTTCTGCTCGGCGGCGCGCGCATGTTTGGCCAGCCGGGGATCCTCTGGGCCTCGCTCACAATGGCCGTCCTCACGCTTCCGGTCGTCATCGTCGCCACCGAAGAGGCCCTCTCCAATGTGCCGAACTCGGTCCGTGAGGCTGCGTTTGCTCTCGGCGCAACCAAGTTCCAGGTCGTCGCGACCGTCGTCGTGCCCCAATCTTTGGCCGGCATTCTGACCGGGGGTATCCTCGCAGTGAGCCGAGGCGCGGGCGAAGTGGCCCCGCTCCTCTTCACCGGCGCCGCGTACTTCCTCCCCGAGCTGCCCAGTCGGTTCTCCGACCAGTTCATGCACCTCGGATATCACGTTTATGTGCTGTCGACGCAGTCGCCTGACGTCGACGCCACGCAGCCCATCCTTTACGCAACAGTTCTGGTGCTGCTCGCGTTGGTCTTCATGCTAAACCTCACCGCGATGGTGGCCCGTTCGCGCATGCGACGTCACTTCGCGTAGTTCGTTCGGGCAACGCGCGCGCACTTCAACGGAGACCAAGCCCCCGGAGACCAAGCCCCCGGAAACGGAGACCAAGAAACATGGAACGAACTTCGACGACGCCACCGCCATCCGTGAAACTCTCGATTCGCGATCTTCAAGTCTCCTACGGTAGCAAGCGGGCTCTTGGCCCCATCTCCGTCGACATCTACGAGCGGAATGTCACGGCGTTGATCGGGCCTTCCGGCTGCGGGAAGTCGACCTTCCTGCGATCGCTCAACCGCATGAACGACCTCGTCCCAAGCGCCCAAATCGAGGGAAGCGTCAAACTTGACGGAACCGAGCTCTACGGCGCCCAAGTCGACCCCGTCGGCGTCCGCCGCCGAATCGGCATGGTCTTTCAGCAGTCGAACCCGTTCCCCAAGTCGATCGCCGAAAACGTGGCCTACGGGCTCAAGATCGAAAAGAAACTCCAGAAGTCTGAGATTCGAGATCGGGTGGAGCAGGCGCTCCGGCGCTCGGCGCTATGGGAGGAGGTCAAAGACCGGCTCGACGAAAGCGCGCTCCGACTCAGCGGCGGCCAGCAGCAACGGCTCTGTATCGCGCGCGCATTGGCGGTCAACCCTGATGTCCTGCTCATGGACGAGCCTGCTTCGGCGCTCGATCCCATCGCCACGGCCCGAATCGAACAGCTCATCCATGAACTGTCGGCGTCGGTCACCGTCGTCATCGTGACCCACAACCTCCAGCAGGCGGCTCGCGTTTCAAGCTATACTGCGTTCTTTTACTTGGGCGACTTAGTCGAATACAATCGGACGGAGGTCATCTTCCGGAATCCCTCCCAAGAAAAGACCGAGGAATACGTCACCGGCAAGTTCGGATGATACAACGCGAGACAGGACACACAGCATGACGCAACCCGTGCACACCAACAGAGGATTCGAACACGAGCTCACGACGCTTCGAGAACGAATCCTGCTGATGGGTGGACGCGCCGAAGAGGCGATCAACTCCGCCCTCGGTTCCCTCGAAGATCGCGACGTCGCGCTCGCAGAACGCGTCAAGGCAATGGACGACTACATCGACCGCGACGAACTCGAGATCGACGAACTCGCACAAACGATCTTGGCCACGCGCCAACCGGTGGCCTCCGATCTGCGCTTCATCACGATGTCCCTCAAGATCGTCACCGACCTCGAACGCATCGGCGACCTCGCGGCAAACATCGCCAAGCGCTCCATCGAGCTCGTAGGCATGCCGCCACTCACCCCCGGCGTGAACTTCGGTCCGCTCGCGAAGCGTGTTCAGCAAAGTCTGCGTGAGGCACTCGACAGCTTCGTGGAACGAAACGCCGACAAAGCGCTCGCCATCATCGAGGCCGACCGTGAGATCGACGCGATGAACGCAGCCTTGTTCTCAGACCTCATCTCACGCGGCTCGGTCGACACCGCGACGCTGCGCGTCCTCATCCCCACGACTTCGATCGCCCGCTCGCTCGAGCGGATCGGCGACCACGCGAAAAACCTCGCGGAGGAGGTCGTGTACATGGTGCGCGGCCGAGATGTACGGCATCGCAACGCCATCCGTCACTCACGTGGCGATCAAAGCTGACGGTATCGAACACTGCCGCTTCCGCACACGAGGGCCAACGACGACGCGCCCCTCAACGCAAACGCCTGACCGCTGGTTCGCACGGTCGGTTACTCTTCCACGCCTCTCGCGCTCACATGCTCATGACACATATGTGCGCCGCGTGAGAGCACCTTAGTCATGATGGCATCAGCAGTGCGACGGCGCGGGGCTCCGGATGAATCACAGGCGCAAAATCGGCCTCGGAAACGCCTCACTGCAATCTTGGCGTCGGCGTCTACCGTGTCGGCGTCTACCGCGTCGGCGTCTACCGCGTCGGCGTCTACCGCGTCGGCGTCTACCGCGTCGGCGTCTTGGGTGCCCCTCGGCATCGCCTTGATCGGCATCGCCTTGAGTTCAGGCTGTGGCGCCGCCGACGCGCTCGAGCCAGACGCCACGGGCGAAGACGCCCTCTCTTCATCGACGACCGTGATGCGAAACCGGCTGAGCACGCGGGGCGATGGCGCTTGGAATGCCGCGTTCGGCCAACAGGTCCGGAACATCATCATCTACCAGGCCAGCGCGTGGTCCGGTCTCCCCAGAGAATCGATGGACAACACCTGGCCTCTCGCGTTTGGCCGGTCAGGCTACGTTGCCAAGACCAAGGATGTATTCCTGCGCCAGAATCGTGAGATCGCCGGGCTCGGACGACACGTCGCGATCGCCGTCCTTCTGATGCCCGACGAGGAATCCGACGCCAGCGGCTTTGGCGCGTGCTGGAACTCTCCATGGATCGATTCGAGCGCCAAGCCCCCCTGCGCCGACCGAAATGCGTGGCGAAGACCGATGGCCCTCTTTCCCGAGGCCGCTTGGGCAGCCTGGATGAACGGCCTCTCGGTTGCGCCGATGTTTTCGATCAACAACTACGGCGTGGCGGCTTCCGATCCGAGCGCGGGCGCCCGAGTCTTGCCCAAGCTCAGGGCAATGCTCGACTGGTATCGGAACCTGGCGAGAGGCAGCCTGACGATGCTTCGTACAGATGCCGACAAGCTGGTCATCCTGACCGAAGGTCTTCCGGAGAACACGCGGCTCAGCGAGACACAGCGGGCTGAGATCCTGCGGTTCATGGCGGCTCAGACGGACGTGCTTTGGCTCGACAACCTGGCGGCCTCGGACGCCAACCCATCACTCGCAGGCCCCAACATCGTCCGAACTGCGGCGGCGCCGATGTCCTCGCAGGCTTGGCTCGCGAGCGTCTGGGGTGCTCGGTATCGATTCGCGTACGTACCACGGTGGGCCAAGAGCCAAGCGGACGCATGGCGCCCCGAGAACAACATGTCGCAGGCCGATCGAGAGCGCGCGCTTGGAATCAATCCGCCGGCCCCGGACCGATATCCGGTGATACTTCACCAGTGGAACGAGTACGCAGAGTTCCTTGTGCACGAGCCCACCGAGCGTGGCGGCTACGATGAATACAACTACATCCGGTGGATGCTCTCGCGCCAGTAGCCAGCGCGAATCGATCGCCTCGAGCCCCCAACCCCCAACCCCCAACCCCCAACCCCCAACCCCCACCCCCCGGCCCCAAGCCCCAAGCCGGGTTCTGCGAGATACCAACAATCATCGCGACGAGGTCGTGGTGAATGGCATGTGGAAATGCGCCCATGCGCATCAATGCCCTGCAGTTTCTGCTCGGAAAGCGGAACGATGCCTCGCCTTCAACACCTCGCGAACAAGGGCCCAACGCGCGACGAAGCCACGTAGTTGCCGACCGGATCGCCATCAGGCGAACGCTCCTTCGACTGGCATCTCGTCAGCGGGTGGACAGCGACGAACTGACCTCGACCGTGCTCGGATGCCATGCAATCGCATCTCAGCAGATCGACTGGTCGAAGATGCCGATGGCGAGCGCTCCAGGCGGCGAAGCGTTTCGAGCTCAGGGTTCGTGGGCGGGCGTCGTACGGCGCGATCTCGGGAGCGCGCGAATGTATACGCGCGTCTCGGTCTTCGGGGACCACAACTTCTACTTACCGCCCCGCAGCCACGACGCCGAGCACCTTCTCACCTCTTTCTGCCAAGCGCTTGCTCGCACCCTGACGCCGACCGCTGGCGAACCGGCACAACCTCGGACTGAGCCTCGGCGTCCATCACCGCCTAACTCTCCGCCTCAATCTCCGCATCCACCCCGACTCGAACGCTGGGCATCGTTCGTCGCGCTCGAGCTTTGGCTGTTGCAGCCATTCTATGATGGGAATCGACGAGCGGGCCGCGCCCTCGCGCTCGGCCTCCTCCGCGCCGCGGGCGACGAAACGACTGTCTTTCCCTCTCCCGGGTCCGATGCATCGGATGCCTTGGATGCGCAATGTTTCGCGCATCTCAATCATGTGCTCCAGTCCCTCGACCTCCTTCGCCCCCATCCGCAGGTGTTCGAAACCAGGCATGGCGTTCCGATCCTCGACTACCGTCCCGAAAGCCACGCGGTGTGGGCGCGTTACTGGTCAAGGTTCACGAAAGGACTCGTCGAGCGCTATTCCGAGCTCACGGCCCTCGACGTGGAGGAAGATCCGAACGTTCAACGGTTCGCCGCGCAGCTCGTCAAGCACTCGGCCCGACCGAGCGCCCGTACGACGAACCAGAGCACGATCCGCTTCTAAGGGCCCGATCAGCACCAAGGTGGGCAATTCTCGCTGAGGAATCGTCGCGTCAGGTGGCGGTACGAGGAGGCGAGCATATCGAGATTATGCCACCGACGAGCGCGAAGCGGTGCTGACATCTGGCGCGACGAGAACCAGCGAGAATTGCCCACCATATTGCTCCTCGGGCCCTAAGTGCGAAGCGAACGAGCGTGTCGTCGCGTCGGCGGCGTGAAGATCCACGAGATGAATGATTTTTCAGAATTTCATGCTGGCGTGCGTGAACAGGATACGTAGACATGTGTCGTGGCCGCGTACGACTTCACGAAGAACGAACAACGCGCGACGGATAACGGTCACGAGGAACGTCCCCCGAACGACGCGCACGAGCACCCGCACGCCAACGCCATGACGAGCAGCGTGGGAATCGATCGCCGGGGCTCCTTTCCGCACGAGAAACTCGATGCCTATCGCATTGCTCTTGAGCTCGCGAGATTATCGACTCGGGTCGCAGCGAAGCTCCCCCGCGGTCATCGAAGCGTCGCCGACCACCTGCTGCGCGCTGCTGCGAACACGGTGCTCCTCATCGCCAAAGGCGCCAACCGTCGGGGCGCAGGACTGAAGCATCAACGATTCGTCGAGAGCCGTGGAGAGTGCGCTGAGGTGGCGGCCGCCGCCGATCTGCTGAAGGTGCTGCAGCTCGATAAGAGTTCCGACTCCGACGAGCTCAAACACCTTGCCGCTCGTGTATCAGCGATGCTGACGCGCCTGATCGCCCGCCTCGAGTAGTCGTTCGGTCGTGGTCGAGCGCGTGCGCGTGCGCGTAGATCGTCGCGGGTGGAGCGTGGGGCGTCGGCGTGGAGCGTGGCCGTGGAGCGTGGACGCGTCCGGGCGCAGTCGCGCAACCCGTTCACGGATCAAGATCGAGAGACGGCTCGAGTCTGCGATTCATGTGAACGAGGCCGGACCCGTGCTCTCGGGTGGCAACGTTCGGTACGAGCTCGCAGGCAGGACCACGGCAATCTCACACGGCGGCATTGGGGCCATCCAGCGCCTCGTCAAGAAGACTGGGCTCACCAAGCACATCAGTGACAACCTTCATCTGCTCAAGATCAAGGTGCCCTACCACGAGTCCGATCACGTCATGAACATCGCCTACAACGCGCTGGGTGGTGGCCGAACGCTCGAGGACATCGAGCTTCGACGCAATGCTCGCGTATTCCTCGAGGCTTTGGGCACACGCAGTATCCCGGACCCAACCACGGCTGGAGACTTTTTGTCGGCGCTTTTCGGTGGGCAACATCGAGCTCCTGCAGGACGCAATCAACGAGGCTCGATTGGAGGTCTGGCGACGACAGCCGAAGTCTTTCACAGAGGGCCGAGGAGCCAATCGCCCGTCACACGAGGGCGTGATCCCGTACTTCGAGCGCGCGGGCGGAGAGTGGCTCGAGTGAAAGCTCGGGCACACTGCAACCAGGAGAACCTCATCGGCCAGTTGAAGAGTGGTGTTCACGCTCTTTACGCGCCGGTGAACAACGAAACACGAGGAGCAGCGTAGCCGCGTACTCACGATGGAATTCCCAACCTTCGTTGCCGCGTTCGTGAATCTGCCGTGCCAGATCATCCGCACGGGCAGACGAATCGTGTATCGCTTGCTGGCTTGGAACCAATGGCAGAACATCTTCTTCCGCCTGTTCGACGCTTTCTGAACTTGCATCAGGCCGTGTTGAGCAGGGTGCTCAGCCTGGCCGGCGCGCACCATGAACCGAGAATGGAGGTCAACGACAATGACAAACGCGCTAGAGCCGAGCTGCTCGGCGAGCTCCGCGCGACGCGAGATAGACGGTGACAGGGCGGCTCGCCTTGCTCTGAAGGCCGCCCCAGAACCAAAGCGCGATGGAATGGTCTCACGGCAGACTCGGAAGCTCGGCGGACATTCGACCATCGGCGACAAACCGGCCGGCTCTCACCGATCGTGTCAGCGCAACTCGAGAATGACGTGCGGCGTGCGGCTCAGACGGCGTCACGGCGCGAGGCGAGCGGAAGCGACGAGTGCTTGGCCGAAAGAGATACCTCCGTCGTTGCTCGGAATCTGCTCATGGAACACGACGCGCAACTTGTGGCGTTCCAGGGCTTGATGGCACCGACGGAGGAGGTTCTGATTGAGGAAGACGCCGCCCGAGAGCACGACCGTGTTCGTCTCCCCGCCGACATCGCGGGCGATCTGCACACACAGGACGCGGACGATCTCGGCTAGCGTGATGTGGAAGCGCTCGGCGAGGAGGGCGCGGGGCGCTCCGGCGAGGGAGGCCTCGACGAGGGCGCGGATCATGGGCCGGTGATCGATCTCGAGCGCGTCCGACGTGGGGGTGTGGGCGATCGAGAACGGAAAGGGGATCATTGAGTCGGCCGCGAATGCGCAGTGCTTCGAGGATGCCGTAGCCGATGATCCGGTCAGTGCCTCGAGCTGGATGGCGGCTTGACCTTCGTACGTGATGCGGTCGCGCACATCCAGGATCGCGGCGACGGCGTCGAACAATCGTCCGACGCTCGACGTTGTCGGGACCTGGAAGCCTCGCTCGATCATGCGGGCGAGAACGCGGCGAGTTTCGTCCGGGATACGTTTGAGCATAGGGAGCGGACAATCTTCGAGGATGTCGGGCCCGAAGGCGTCCGTGAGCACAGCGCACCCAATGCGGAAGGGTTCGTGGACGGCTCGGTCGCCGCCCGGGAGGCCTATTCCGCGAAAGTGGGCCCGTCGCTCGAAGCGATCGCACGTGCCGTATAGAAACTCGCCGCCCCAGGCGGTGCCGTCGAGCCCGTACCCCATGCCATCGAACGTGACGCCGATGACGGGGCCCTGGATCTTATGCTCCCCGATGACAGCTGCCATGTGGGCGTGATGGTGTTGAACCGGGATGAGCTGCACGTTGCGAAGGTCCGGCAGCGACATGGCCCACTTCGTATTGCGAAACTCCGGGTGAAGATCGTGCGCGATGACCTCCGGTACGACGTCGAGGATTCTGGGCATCTGCTCGACCAACTCGAGAAAAAATTCGTAGTTCTTGATGTGCTTGAGGTCGCCGATGTGCTGGCTAAGAAAGAGACGGCTTCCCTTGGTGACGCAGATCGTGTTCTTGAGCTCGGCCCCCAGCGCAAGGATGGGCGGCGACGCGCGTCGGACCCTGATCGGTCGCGGCGTATGGCCGCGCGCGCGCCGAAGCATGAAGGCTGCACGTCGTCCTGAGACCTCGACGCTTCGAACGATGGAGTCGTCAACCCGGGTGTGGATGGGGCGATCATGCACGAGAAAGTAGTCCACGATGTGACCGAGCTGACTCACAAGCTCTCGGTCGTCGAACGCAATCGGCTCGTGCGTGACGTTTGCGCTCGTCGCAACGAGCGCATCGAATCCGTCGCGGAGCAAGAGGTGGTGGATGGGTGTGTAGGCAAGCATGACGCCGTACTCCGTGCATCCGGGCGCGATCGCCTCCGGATAGCGCGTCGGTTCGCGGCGACGAAGGAGAACGATCGGCCGCGCGGGCGAGGTGAGAAGACCGGCCTCGTGTTCATCCACGTGCACGCGGCGTGATGCGGTCTCGAGGTTCTCGAACAGCAGGGCAAAGGGCTTGTCGGGGCGGCGTTTTCGTTCCCGGATACGCAGCACGGCCTCCTCATTGTCAGCGTCGCAAACGATGTGATAGCCGCCGATACCCTTCACGCCAACAATCGCGCCGCGCGCGAGCAATGTGCGGCAAATCTCAATTGGGTCTTCGACATCGACATCCGGAGGTGATGCGTTAGCGTACGATGCGTTGGCGTACGACGCGTTGGCGTACGATGCGTTGGCGTGCGATGCGTCGGCGTGCGATGCGTTGGTGGACGATGCCTTGGTGGATGATGCGCTGGCGGATGTGACGGGCTCTCCACGGGCGTCGAGGAGGCGGACCTTTGGCCCGCAGACCGGACACGCGTTGGGCTGTGCATGAAATCGACGGCTGAGCGGGTCGTGGTACTCGTGATCGCAGGCCGCGCACATCGTGAAGCCGGCCATGGTCGTGAGGGGGCGGTCGTACGGTATGTCGATCACGATCGAGAAACGCGGCCCGCAGTTCGTGCAGTTGATGAGTGGGTATCGAAATCGCCGGTCGGAGGCGTCGAAGAGTTCGTCGAGACAGGGGCCGCACACCGTCGCGTCCGGGGCGACGACCGCTTCGCGTGGACCGCCGTGGGTGCTGGGCACAATGCGAAAATCAGGGGCGTGGGTAGGGGTTGACGTTGTCTGGGTCTCGATGAGTTCGATGTCGCTGATCTCGGCGAGAGGAGGCGCTTCGGCAACGAGACGGCGCACCATGATGTCGAGTCGTTCGTTGGCGCGCGTCTGAGCTTCGACGACGACGTCGACGTCAGCTCGCACCTCACCTCGCACTTCAGCTCGAACGTCAGCGCGAACCTTGGCCTCGACTTCGGTCTCGACCTCAAGATCGACGCCGCGGACGTCGTTTCGGATGAAACCATGGATCCCGAGGCTCTTGGCCAGTCGGTAGACGAAAGGCCGAAAGCCCACACCCTGCACGATGCCTCGAACGACGTAGCGCCGCCTGACGGACACGTTCATGTCAGCACAGCCTCGGGAGCTCGGCGCCGCGTAGGAACTCGACGACATCGAGCGAGCCGTCCGTTTTGCGCATAACCACCGGATGTGTGCAGGTGTCGACGTCGTTGGATCGGCTGTCTGCGCTGTACCCGCTGTCTCCGTTGTCTCCGCGGCGGTCCGCGACAACGTCGCCTACGATTGCGGCGTTCCGACCGTAAGGATGGGCTCGAATCGTCTCGAGCGCACGAGACGCCGCGCCCTCGGGCACGAACACGCACAAGTTGCCTTCGTTCGCGAGGTAGAGCGGAGAGACACCGAGCATGTCGGCGGCCATCGCGGTCTCACGCTTGATCGGAAGATCTGTCTCCCGTATCTCGATACGCCATGGGCGTCCGCCTTGAACCTCGTTGAGGAGCGTGCCAAGGCCGCCCCGCGTGATGTCACGCATGAAATGGACGTCCGGCCCGAGCGTTTCGATGAGGCCCGCGATGAGGCCATTGAGGGGCGCACAATCGCTTTGGACGCGATCCTCGAAACCAAGTCCTTCCCGCAGCGACAGGATGTGGATCGCATGGTCGCCCAGCGGGCCGGTCACGAGGACCTTGTCGCCCGGCTCGATTCGGTGCACCGAAGGATGAGGGCGCCTGGGATCGAGGGTGCCGACGCCCGCAGTGTTGATGAAGATCTTGTCGACTTCTCCGCGCCGCACGACCTTCGTGTCGCCGGCGACGATATGGACGTTAGCCTCACGTGCCGTCTCGCGCACGGCCTCGAGGATACGCTCAAGATCGCGAATCGGGAAACCTTCCTCCAGGACGAGCGCGAGTGTGAGGTAAAGAGGCCTTGCGCCTGAGACCGAAAGGTCGTTCACGGTGCCGCAGACCGCGACTTTTCCGATATTCCCGTTTCGAAAGAAGATCGGGTCGATCACGAACGAATCGGTCGTGATGGCGAGTCGACCCGGCGGGCAATCGAGCACGGCGCTGTCGTCGAGCTTGCCGAGATGCCGATCGCCGAGGGTCTTCGTGATCACCTCGACCACGAGCTCGTGGCTCAAGAGGCCGCCAGAACCATGGTCGAGCACGATATGGGTTTCGGAAATCATCCAGAGACCTCCTCCTGGGGTGTTTCGCCAGCGGCATCCTCGAGCTCCGTCTCGAGTGAATGCGCGAACGCCATCACGGCGCGTTCGATGGTTTCAGGTCGATATAGGGCTGTGCGGTAGTAGGCGTTGATCTCGATGGCGTTGGCGTATTCCGACGGATAGATCGAGAAAGCGAAATGGGAGTCTGGACCCCTCGCGCGATGGCGCGTCTCCCAGTCCGTCAGCGTACGCTTCGCCATGTCGCCAAACGTTGTCATGTTGTACCAAACCGTGAACATGCTCAGTCCTGGACACTCGATGCCGCGACGGGATGCCACGAACTCAATCGGAAACACACTCCATTTGAGAACCTCGAAGATCTTGCGCTGCGTGCGCGCGACGAGATCCGAAAGCGACTCCTGGGGGAGGATGAGCATGGGCACCACAACCGGGTCGACGAAATAGCCGACCACGCCGAGAAATCGTGGCTCGCGTCTGTTCGCGGACGGAATGCCGAGCACCAGCGTATCTGTCGCCAAGGTCTTCGAGAGCCAGCGCGCGAGGGCCGAGAACAGGACGACGAAGGGCGCGGCGTTCGCGGCCTTGGCCTGAGCACGAATGCCGTTCGTCGTTGCGCCCGAAAGAACGGTGCGAAATGCGCTGGTCTTCGTGTCGTGGGGGTCGAGCGCGTCGGGGTGATCGAACGGGAGTGCCGCCGGCTTGAACTCGAAACCCTCGAGCTGCTCTTGCCAAAATGCAGCCGCCTCGTCCTTCAACGCGTTGTCGCGGGCCGCGGCCGCGAGCCCCTCGACATAGTCGAAGTAGGTTGCAGAGGGCGCAGGCAGAAGCTTGGCGAGATCACGTGTGCCGAGGGCGGCCTCGGCGTACAAGAGCCTGAGTTCTTGCTCTAAAATCGAGAGCGACCACCCGTCGCTGACAATGTGATTGATGACGAGCGTGAGGTGATTGTTGTCTTCTTCATCCCGGAATAGGATGCCCCGGAAGAGCGGAGTCTGTCCGAGATCGAAGGGCTCCGCGAGCGCGGCCTCGATGAGGCTTTGGCGCTGGGCAGCGCGTGCACCTTGAGGGCGCGTGGAGAGATCGAACTCGCGGAGCTCAAAGGTCGAAGTCTCCTCGACCCTCTGTGTTGCTATGCCTCCAGGTTGCGTGCGTTCGAAGCGCGTCCGCAATGCCCCGTGGCGGGCGATCAACTGCGCGAAGGCGGCCCGGAGTGCGTCGATGTCGAGTCGTCCGGGCAGAGGCGTCGAGGCGGCGATGTTGCTGCTGGTGTCGAGCGGGTTGCGCTCGAAGGCTTCGAAGATCCGACGCTGCGCCGTCGTGAGCTCCGCGGGTGCGGGTGCGGGTGCGGATGCGGGTGCGGGTGCGGATTGGCTCCGCGATTCGTTGCACGATTGGTTCTGCAAGTGCACGGTGGAGGCCTCGACCGTCTCCTCCCGTGCGCGCATGATCGCCCGGAGCGTACCCTCGATCGTGGGGTTGGCGTAAAGGTCCTTGTAGTCGAGATTGACGCCAAAATGCGCGTTGATTCTTTGAATCGTCTCGAGGGCGCGCATCGAATGCCCGCCGAGCTCAAAGAAGTGGCTTCGAAGGTCGACGTGTGAGACGCCGAGAACCTTGGCCCAGAGCTCAAGAAGAAACTGTACGTCGGCATTGCCGTCGGCGGCGCTTCGGCGGACGTCCAGTTCGGAGATGCTTAGTATCCGCGGTGTCTCTGAGAGCACCGGCCATGGCATGTCGTCGGTGGATGCGTAGGCCAGTGTCTTGAGCTTGCGTTCGACAAGCCGCGAGCGTGTCAGGCGCCGCTGGATCTTGCCACTCGTGGTCCGAGAAGCTTCGCCGCGCGGAATATAGACGAGCAAATCGATCTCGAGATCGCACGCGCGACGCACCTCCTCACGAATCTCGACCGCGATCGTCGCGAGCGTGTCGGTCGCCGTGTGGCGCGGAACCTCCGTCACCAAGACGCATTTCGTGGGTTGTTCGACGGCGTAGGGCCTATCTCGCCGCACGTCCTCGATCTCGTGGTCGTCGAGTACGAAGGCGGCGCTGGCATGAGGCACGATCGTGGTGCATGCGCGCTCGGCTGCCGCCTCGATGTCTTGGGGATAATAGTTGCGCCCGCGGACGATGAGCAAATCCTTGAGGCGCCCCGTGACGTAGAGATCGCCGTCGATGATGACGCCGAGGTCGCCTGTTCGAAGGTAGGCTTCGTCGGGCCCGGTCGGCGGTGCAGCGGGCTTCGGCGGTGTCACGACGAGGCGCGTGAGACGGCGCCCGAACGTGGAGGCGGTGTCGTCGGGGCGACGCCAGTAGCCTCGCGCGATGCTTGGCCCAGACGCCCATATCTCGCCCACTTGACCCGGCGCCGCGGCCGTCCCTCGCTCCGGATCGACGACAACAACACGATGGTGGGACAAGGGCGTGCCGCATGAGACGATTTCGACGCCTTGGGCGGGTGAGGCGACCTCTTCGATCCGGCCCTGTCGGAGGGCGGCTCGGTCGACGTTGAGGGTTCGGAGCGGTCTCGGCGCGCACGTGCCCGTGATGAGCAGCGTGGCTTCGGCCATCCCGTAGGCAGGGCGGAAGCTCGTGTCGCGAAACCGCGCCCGAGAAAACTTGTCGGCGAACGCGCGGAGGGTCGTCGGGCGGATCGGCTCGGCGCCGACGATCGCGGCCGTCCAGGATGAGAGATCGAGTCGGTCGATTTCGGCGTCCGAAACGCGGGTCGTGCAGAGGTCAAAAGCAAAATTGGGCGCCGCCGACGCGCGGGCGCCGTAGGCGCTGATCGCCCGGAGCCATGAGATCGGGTCGGTCGCAAAGGTCGCCGGAGATTGAAGAACACATCGGCCTTGGCAGTAAAGGGCTGCGATCGCAAAGCCGAGGCCCATATCATGAAACAGAGGGAGCCAACTTACGCCGGTTCCACCGAAGCCGACCAGCTCACTGATCGCGCGTTGGTTCGCGAGCATCTGCCCATGCGTGATCTCCACGCCCTTGGGCTCGGCGGTCGAGCCGGAGGTATATTGGAGAAGCACGGTGGATTCGGGCGAAAGCGATGGCTGCGCCCACGCCGAGGGCTGGGCCTTGTCGTTCATCCTCGCATCGTCGAGCGCGAGGACCTCCACTTGGCGCCCAGCGAGCACACGTTCGACCGTCGCGCAGCATGCCCCGTACGCGCCCGAGAGCGTGATGACGGCCGATGGTTCCGCGCTCCTCAAGATCGCGTCGACCTGAGGTTGTGGTCGCCGCGGATGCGGTGGATACATCGGAACCGCGATCATCCCGGCCGCGACGGTGCCGAAGAACGCCTCGAGATAGGCGGTGCCATTCGGAAGCGCGAGAATCACTCGGCTCCCGGGTGGCGCGAAGGCCTGAAGCGCCGCCGCGATGTCCTTGGCGCGCAGCAGGAGGCTCAAGGTCGAGAGCTGAGATGCACCCGAGGCCCCGGCGGCCGAGGAGGCCGATGTTGCCGGCGCAGTGGGTGCGGAACCGGGCGCCGCGGCGGGCGCTGCGGCGGGCGCCGCCGTCGATGCTGTCGGCGTTGTGGGCGTCGTTGCCGTTGACGGCGTTGACGGCGTTGACGGCATTGACGGCGTTGACGGCATTGACGGCGTTGACGGCGTTGACGGCGCGTCGACGACGTAAAGCACGCGATTTGGCTGGGATGCAGCCTCCCGTTCCAAGAGATCAAGCAGGTTCGATGCATGCGCAGCCCTGGGCGTATCTGGCCCGGGCTTCGGGTTGTCGTGCTCGAAGGCGTTGTCGGTGGCTTCAGTGAAACTCATGGACGTGCTCCGCTGCTCACGGCTTGGGCTGAATCGATGTTGGCAAGAATTTCCGAAAGGATCGCGAGAATGGCCTGACCCGTGATCTCGGCGGTATCTAAGGGCGGCGCGTATTCGACGATGTCGTAGCCGCGCGCCTTCTGTGTAGGCAAGGTACGCAAGAGGTGAATGATTTGACCGGTCGTCAGACCCCCGCCGACCGGCGTCCCGGTACCGGGCGCGTACGCTGGATCGAGGACGTCGACATCGATGGTGATGTATAGATGATCGACGCGTTCGACGATGGACTGCGCGAGACGCATCGCCATCGAACAGGCCAGCGTGAAGTCGGCATGAAATGCCCAGGAAGGGACTTCAGCGATCTCGCTCGACGCCAAGAAGCATGACTCTTCTTGGTCGTACGCGCGCGCGCCGACGAGAAGGACGTCCCCGGGTGCGATCTTGCCGTCGGTCACGACTCGACGGAGAGGTGAGCCGTGCGAAATCGAGCTCTCGAGATAGCGGTCGAGAAGATCCGGATGCGCGTCGAACCAGAACACACCCCACCTCCCCCCTGATCTCTGAGCGGCGTCGATGATCGGAAACGTGATCGAGTGGTCACCGCCGATCGTGATGTGAACCCCCGTCGTCCGCCACAGCGCCACGTAGTGCTCGCGAATCGCGTGAATGGCTTTGTCGAGGTGGAGACGAGGGACCACGAGGTCGCCTCGATCGCGCAGGGAGAGCGCGCTGAAATCTTCCTGGCGAGAGGAGAGCGTCTTCAGTCGAGGTGAGAGATGGCGGAGGTGCCTAGGCCCCTCGGATGCGCCGGCCCGCCCCCCGACGCCGCCGTCGAACGGAATCCCACCGATGGTGGCGACCACGGGCGTCTCGCACGAAGAGGCCAAGCCTCCCCAGAGCCGCGAAAGAAGTTTCGTCGAGGGACTGTTGTCGTCGGTCACGAGCGTCTCCATGCACAGGCGGCCACGTCGATCGAACGCGTGCGTTCGTTGTCGGCGACGATTCTCGGTGCTCGGGCTCACGGAAGCGCCGGCACCGAGAAGTCGAACGTGTTGCGCTCCCGGAGTGTCTTGACGATGGCATCCATCGGCATGACGACTGCGCAATAGCTGCGCAGCCACTCGAGCGCGCGGTTGCGGTCTTCTTCGCGAGTCGAGACCACTCCGTCCGAAGGAACAATGACATTGTAGCCCCGAAAATGCGCATCGGCCGCCGTCGTTTGGACGCATATCTGGGCTTGCATGCCGGTGATGATGACGATCTGAATTTCGTGGTGCTTGAGATAGGCGTCGAGCCCCGTTTCAAAGAATCCGCTGTCCTTCTTCTTCTCGATGATCGCGTCGCTGGGGTGCAGGAACTCTCGAATAATCTCAGCGCCGGGAGTGCCGCGAAGAACCGGAACACGTCCGTTGTGGAGCTCGATCTTCTTGTCGCCCTCGTCGTAGACGAGCTGAAGGTGTGCCACCCGATGATCGAGCCCTCGCATGTCATTCAGGAACTGGATCAGCCCGGGCTTGAATCGCTCGACGTTTGCCTGCCGCTCGGGATTCTTTTCGACGAGCTCATATTGGAGATCGTTCGTCAGGACCGCGATCCTCGGACTCGCGCCTTTCTTCTCGGCGCGAGCCGTGACGTCGGTTGTCTCGCCTGCGCCGCCCTGGGCCTTGGCTGCGGTCGCAGCGGTCGCAGCAGCGGTCGCGGCTTCGGTCGCAGCGGCGGCCGCGGCTTCGGTCGCAGCCGCGTTGCGCGCCGTGGTTCTTGCGTCCGTCGCATTCGTCGTGTTCATCGTGTTCATCGTGTTCATCGTGTGCATCGTGTTCATCGTGTCGCTCTCTCCATGGCAAAGGCCGGTCGCTGTCAGGTTCCTAGTCTCCGGTGCATAGACCGGCGCATAGACGGATGGGTTGCTGGTGGTGACGCTACGCGCGGGTGTCCAAGATCGGGGTCGATGGTTCGGTTGCTTTCCAATGCGGCTCCGAATGGGAAACAGCATCGATCAGAAGTGTCCACCAGTGCTTCATGGCGTCGATGGCTGCGATGGCGCCTTCATAGATCTCGTCTTCGTCGAGCGGCCTAAGCCCTGAGCCGTTGGGCGGGGTGCAGGCGGTAAGGAAGACCGAGAGCCCATCTTTGTGACTTTGCTCGACGCCACCATCGAGGTGGAGGTCGTGAAAGGCTTTGATGGTCGTTCCTTCCCAGGGCGCGTTTCGGCGATGGCAGATCTCGCGACAGATCTCGAAGAACACCTCATGCTCAAAGATCGCGGCTGTCTCGGTTGCGTAGAGCGTTCCGAGCGCACGTGAACCGGGGTCGCTCGAGAGGCGCTCGAGTGTTGCCAAGAACTCCGTGGTGGGGCGGAACTCGACGCGTCGGTCGAAGTCGGTGCCCACTTCGAGCATTCCGCGCTTGTACATGGGTGCATGTCCATCTTCCTCGTGGAGGTTTCGGGTGAGTTCGGTCGCGACGCCCGGGTTACAGAGATCGCTCGTGGCCTCGATGGCGCGTTCGAGAAAGCCTTTGTTCGCGGCTGAGAATTGATAGTGCTCCATCGAGAGCCACTCGAGCTGAGCTTCGGAGAAGACAGAGAGGTCAGCGAGACGTCGCTTGGTTGCTGATATCCACTGTTCGTTCTTGGTGTCGATCCTGCGTGCAAGCGCGGTGAGATTGGACATTGTTCTGGTCCCCTTTTCGGTGCGTGAGGAGAATCAGAACAAGAAGCGGAAAGGCAATCTGCTTGTTCGAACGGTGAATGAATAAAGAGAAGGCTCTCAGAAAAGTCGATGGTGATGGGCGTGCGTGAAATGGCGTGCTCTTGACTTTGGCTTATCTCGCTTTGTGTAACACGCGCGTGTTCCTGTGACGTCACAGGCTCCAACGGGCGTTACGTTCTTGATGGGATTATTGTGAGGTTGGCTGCACGTGCCGGGTGGTGGAGCGATGGATGAGCGCGGTCCGGTGGGTCACCAGAGCCGAGCGGCTTGGCGACGATGTGATTGCTATGCCCGGCGAGACGGTGCGCCGCTCTGGAAGATCGACGCGAGCGCTTGGCACGTGTCTTCGGCGTGAATGACCTGGAAGTGCGACTTGCCGTGAATTTCGTGCACGCGGCGCTCGGGCTCGGGCTTAGCGCGATAAACTCCGGAGAGCAGAGTGAGACTCGGCTTTTCGACGATGCCGTCGCCGATCCAGGCCTTCCATGGTTCGTCACCCGGATGAAGCACGCTGTAGACCTGGAAAGCGTCCACATCGTCGAGCTCCCCAAAGTAGCGAGGCGCAGTGTATCGCGCCAGATGCTTGGCGGGGCGCATCCACTCTTCCTCGCGGATCACGCCATGCGACAGATCGCGAATGGCGTCGCTCCTCTGATTTCCGATCACCCCGAGGACGTGCAAGAGCGGAAGGTACGTATCCTCGAGCCCCTTGCCCACCCAGAAGCCGATCTTCTCCAGATAGGATCCACCGTCCGGAGAGGAGATCAATACCGCCTTGCCGAGACGGCTTCCGAGACTCGCGCCGGCCGACTTCGCTTGGTCGAGCGCGCTTCTCAACACGAGTCCACCCAGACTGTAGGTCATGACATCGACCTTTCGGCCTTGAAGGGGCGCGGAATCGGCGAAGGACTCGATCAATGTTCGAAGCGCAGCGCCATTTTCGGAGATGTGCACGCCGGGATTGATGCGCAGGCGCGCCAGAAACACGCCTTCATCCTCAAGGACTCGATCGAGAGACCATGGGCCATCCGCGTTGGTCCAGAGCGTCTCGTCCGACAACATTCCGGGGACGCATACAACGACGCGCCGGAGCCCGGAGTCCGCGTAGCGAGAGGCCATTTCGAGGGCCGAGACATCTTTGCCATCGAGGCGGAACGCGGGTCGAATGTCGGAGAGCTTCACCCCGGCGAAGGACGTCCCAACGATACTACCCACATGCACGTTTTCGAGCACACTCCGCCGCGTGTATTCATCCGCTTCATCGAGCGCGTTGAGGGCAAGGCGAAACGCATCGGTCGTCGCGCGCACCGCTTCGCTCAGACCGGCCGCGCTCGCGATGTTGGCCCTCCGGATGGCATCACTTGAGCTTCTCAGACCCACGACCAACCGCTCGGTGATCTGTCTTTGCACGAGGTCGTCGATACGATCGGCCGTCCATGTCAAAGACCCAACCGTCGCGCTTCGCGCGTACTCCATCACCTCAGCGGCTTTCCTCTCGCCGAACTCGAGAGTCGACCGCCCAGCATCGAACAACACCTTTCGCAGATCGATCATCGAAGTCATCACCCGCAACCGGGAGGTAACCATGAGAGCACACCAATCTCAACGCCAATTGGGGCCAACCGATCCGGATTGCACGCCACAGCGTCACGGCGTCTGGAAAAGCTCGGCCAAGAATGTCGACCGGGGCGCGTCACGAAAGACCTCGAGCGTACCCGTCTGAATCACGCGCCCAGCCTCGATCGCGCATACCCGGGCACCGAGCGCCTCGATATCTTCCACGTCGTGCGTCACAATCACGCATGGGCACGCAAAGGCTCTGAGATGCTCGACCAAGAAGGCGCGAACCGACCGCCGACTCACGACATCGAGCGCCGACATCGGCTCGTCGAGCAACAAGAGCTCCGGCTCCACCGCCAGCGCCCGCGCGAGTGCGACCTTCTGCTTCTGACCTCCGGAGAGCACCGAGATTCGGTGTCCCGCCAGCTCTTGGCAGCCCAGCCCCTCAAGCACCTCCATCGCGCGGGCCCGGCATGCGCGTCGCCGTCCGCCGCACGACCCGGGGCGGATTCTGCCTTGAGATGCGGGGCGCAGCGCGCCGGCGATCAGCCCGAACTCGACATTCTCGACAACCGTGAGGTGAGGAAATAGGCCATGACCCTGCGGCAAGTAGCCAATCCGTCGCGCCTCCGTAGATACCTCCGTACCCGTCGTCGTACGCTCCAGGATGCGATCGCCGACCACGATCTCCACGTCGAACTTCCTCGCGACCGGTACGGCTCCGAGCAGCATACGCAGGAAAGTGGACTTCCCGCTGCCGTTGGGTCCCACGATCGCGAGACATCCGCTGTCGTCCGACACCGAGATGTCGAGCCGAAGCGTGCCAAGCTGCGCTCTCACTTTGGCTTGCCACAAACCCATGAAGCGCTCACCCACCCATCGATGCATCGCTAAGCGCAACGCCTATCTAGAACCTCACCGGCGTCGACGCGCGGCGGCGGCGAGCGATGGGATGAGACGAAGCGAGAGCAAAAGAACACCGCCCAAGCCGACCAACATCGTCGCAAGCACAACAGCCATCCGCACATCAGACTCGAGCGCGTAGAAGATCGCAAGCGGCATGGTCTGGGTGTGTCCCGGGAGATTGCCGGCAAAAAGAAGCGTCGCCCCAAACTCACCCAGCGCCCGCGCCCACGCCAGCGATGCCCCGACCACAACCCCGGGCAACGCGATCGGCAGCGCGACACGAAGAAAGGCAGTGCTCGAGCTCGCCCCGAGAGTCCGCGCGACGACCAGGGTGTCCGGTGTGACCTCCCGAAACGCGTTGGACGCGGCCTGTATGAAATATGGGGCCGATACCGTGACCTGAGCCAACACAACAGCCGCCGGCGTGAACGCAATGAAGATGCCCTTCGTGCTCAGCCACGCGCCCACGAACCCCATCCGCCCAAAGGTCTGAAGCAACGCCAGGCCAATCACCGCCGGCGGAATCATGATCGGAAGCTCCAAGAGCATCGAGACAACCCGGCTCAACCGCCCGGGCGTGCTGACCAGCCACCACGCAAGCGGTGTTCCCAGCACCGTCACAAGGACCACGCTCGCCAAGGTCGTGCGCACACTCAGCCCGAGCGCCTCTACGAAACGCGGATTTCGCGCGGCTTCGCGCAGATCGGCCACCGACGTGGAGCCTATCAATACGATCAGCGGAAGAACGACGGTCAGGACCAGCGCCGCGCCACCGAGCCGACCAACCAGCGACAGCGGCGACAGCGACGACAGCGACGACAAGGACGACATCGACGACAAGGACGACCGCCACGACAAAGACGACGCGCGGAACGAGAACCTCACGGTCGTATTCCGCCCGTGCCCTCGGGCCTTGGTCCGGCGGCTCGATTCGCACCGGCGGTCCCGTCCAACGAGGCGAAACCGCGCCGCGCCAAGACACCCTGCCCCTCCGGTGAAAGGACATGGGCGACGAACGCCTCGGCCGCCGCCGTACTCTTCGCTCGCGCGGTCACGCCCATGAAATACCGCGCCCGCACGTTGATCTCGGGCGGAATCTCGATCGCCTCGACCTTGCTCGACCCAAGTGCGTCGGTCCGGTACACAAACGCTGCATCGGCTTCGCCCAGCTCGACCTTCGCACGAATGAGCCGAACATTGCTCTCCTGCGACACGACATGACTGCGCACGTCGTGAACGAACGCCGGCCCCAGGTAAGCCTCTGCCCGGCTCAACATCGCACGCGCGTAGACTCCCGCCGGCACGTTCTCGCTTCCGATGACGATCCGATCGACCTGGTTGAGCTCTTCGAATGATCGAACAGCCGGCCTGCCCGACCGACCTGTCCCACCGAGCCCGCCGAGTCTCTCGCGCGCGGTCGGCACGATCACGACAAGCTCGTTCTCGGCGAAGGGGCGCGCCCCCTTCAGCGCTCCCGCACGCATCAATCGCTCGAGGTGCTCTTCGTGCGCCGACGCAAAGACATCAGCGTTCGCGCCCTGCTCGATCTGAAGACGCAAGATCTGGCTCCCGGCAAACACATTGCGCACGACGACGTTCGGATTCGATGTCTCGAAGTCCCTCGCCAGGTCATCGAACGCCTCAGCCAGCGATGACGCCGCAAAGACGGTCAGCATCACGTTCGCACGCTCGACGTCCGAATCGCGTGCAACGCGTGTATCCGTGGACTCCTTGAGCGCCGCCGTGGCCACCGTGCCCACCGTGCCCACCGTGCCCAGCGCGAACCCGACGCAAGCGCCGAACAGACCGACGCCCAGGACCCGCCAAGTGCTGCATTCATGCGGACGCAGCCGGAAGCGCTGACGGTCGGGGGCCGGACCCTCGAACGGGGGATGATCGCTCGTCGCCTCGCGCTCTATCCGCATGGCGCGACCTCGGACCCTCTACTGACCTCAGAAGCCAAGGTCATCCACCGCGCCCCGCCGGACGGTCCCTCGTCGCGTATGTGATCGAGTAGAATCTGCGCCTCCGCAGTCGAAAGCCTCCGGTTCATCGCCCGCGATCGCTCCCGAATCACGTCCGTCAACGCATGAAGCTCCGCGTCGGTCAAGACAACACCCGCTGCGCCCATCGCCACCCGCACCATGCTTCGACCGGAGTGCTTGCCGAGGATGTTTGCCGTTGACCCCAATTCGGAGGCCATCGCGACGTCACTCGGGCGAATCGCGCAGAAAGCGGAAGCGTCCCGCGCGGATCCGGCCGCATGAATCCCGCTGGTGTGCAGAAAGGCGTGCGCGCCGATGATCGGCTGGTTCACCGGAACCGACCGCCCGGACGCAGACGCGACCAAGGCGCAAAGCCGCCGCAGCGCATGCAAATCCATGCCCGTCGACCGTCCAAGCCGCAGCTCGAGCGCCGCGACCACCTCCTGGAGACACGCGTTTCCGGCGCGCTCGCCGAGACCGTTCACGGTGACGTTGACGGAGGTTGCCCCGGCCTCGACCGCGGTAATCGTGTTCCCGGTCGCCATTCCGAGATCGTCATGCGCATGGTAATCGAGGTCGAGATCGACGAAGTCCTCGCGAAGCGCTTCGACCGACCTAAACGTCGCGAGAGGCGTCAGGCATCCGACCGTATCCGCAAGTCGAAACCGAAACGCCCCCGCACTGCACGCGACCTCGGCCAATCGCCTGAGACTCGCCGGGTCCGCGCGACTCGCATCCATGGCGCCGACCGAGACTTGTTCGAAAGATGCCTTCGCTCGTGCGATCAGGGCCCGCGCCTCTCGAAGCATCGAGTCCTCGTCGAAGCGAAACGCGCGCATCAACGCCGCCGAAGCGGGGAATGAGATATGCACGATGTCGACACGGCACCGGCGCGCTTCAGCCACGTCGGCCTGCGTTGCACGACACCAACACGACAAGCGAGGGCGGCGCGTCCGCAGCGAAAGCAGCGCCGACATCGCATTGATCTCCTTGACCTCCTCGCGACCCATCGCGGGCGCGCCAAGCTCGATCTCGGTCACGCCGCTCTCCGCGAGCGCCTCCGCGATCGAGAGCTTCTGCCCCAGCGAAAAGCTCACATCCGATGACTGCTCACCATCGCGAAGTGTTGTGTCGACGATCTTCACGGTCTCCATCCGCGCAACCAAAGCCGAACCGCTTGCCTTCCGCTTAGGAGATCTGGAGCTGGACAGCGTCGTCGTCATCACTCCAAGCATCGAGGATCGCGTCGATCCTTCCCTCGTTTAGGTGGCCATACCACTGCCCCTCCGGGTATCGAACAAGGATCGGACCCTCGCCGCACGCCTTCAGACAGCCGCAGGACGAAACCATATAGCCATCCATCCCGCGATCGGAGAGCTCCCCTTCGAGGTACGCGAGAAGGCTGTGGCCGTCTTTCTTCTCACAAACACCTCGCGACTCGCCGTTACCTCGAAAACTCCCGCAAATGAACACATGTCTTTCTGGCTTCTTCACGTTCAATTCCTCCTCTCTGTCGTCAGCAAAAATCAGGCCGCGCAACCACCTCGGTCGCCACCGCACGAGAGCCCGCAGCCTCTCAGCTTGGGCATGAGATGCGATGGCAACGCACGACCATCGAACGCCGCTTCGAGTCCTTCCTCGAGCAGGCCTTCCATCTCGAGCACGGCGATCTCTCGGCTCTCAAGCACCTTGCGCGGCGCAGTACCTACGCCACCCACGAGCAACGCGCGGCAATCTGCGAGAATCTCCGCGAGATCGATCCAGCGCTGGATCCCTCCCCCAGGCTCCGGAGCCCGACGAACATCCACGAGCTTGAAGGCCGCATCTTCGACCGCGTAAATCAGAAGAACCTCTGCCTCGCCCAGATGTTGGTTTACGAAGACACCTTCCCTCGACGCGGCAGCTACGTATGGTTTCGAGGTTTCACCCAGCAGCCCCGTCGCATCCGACCGACATCGCGCGCAATGAGACATCTGGCGCACGTGCTTCGATGCCGTGCGCCTGATGCCTTGCATCGTCGTTTTCTCCGGTTCATCGAGCGCCGCAAACGGCGTCCCGGCCACCGGGAGCATCGCCATACAATTCATGAGTTCGGCGCCCCGTTGCGAGACTTCGTCCGCAATCGCCTCCACATGCGCGTCGTTGACGCCGGGCACCACGACGGTGTTCACCTTGACAAGCAAACCCAACGCAGACGCTCTCTCGATCCCCATGAGCTGCCGTTCGATGAGCCAAGAAGCTGCTTCCTCGCCCGCCGCGCGACGGCCATCAGGGCCGTGAATCCACGCATATATGCGCGCACCAATCGCTGGATCGACGGCGTTGACCGTAATCGTCAGGTGGCTCAGCGAGAGCTCGAGCAGCGCGTCGACATGGTCGGCGAGCTCGAGTCCGTTCGTGGAAAGACACAGCGTCATGCTTGGATACGCATCGCGGATGTATCGAAAGGTCGTAAGCGTCAGATCGGGCGTCGCCATTGGGTCCCCAGGACCCGCGATCCCAACCACACCAAGGTCATTTCGCTGTCTCATGACCGCATGGAGTCGTTCCAGCGCCTCGAGGGGACGCAGGAGGCGACTCGTCACTCCGGGGCGACTCTCGCTCACGCAGTCGAAGCGTCGGTCACAGAAGTTGCACTGCACGTTGCACGTCGGTGCAACCGGCAAATGAATGCGAGCCACATCGTGCCTTGCCCGAGCATCGAAGCACGGATGCCCCTTCAGTTTCGACTCATTCTCTTCGATGTTCGACAGAATCCTCATCGCAGTCACGGTCTATTCCTCCTCCTTCTTCGCGGCTCTTCTGCACTTCTTCACATGTAGCTGTATCCGAGCTTCGGTCGACTCTGGCGCGACTCGAGGAGCGCGTTCACAAAGCGATCGTAGAGCGCAAGCGCGCCTTCGTACCCCACGTGCAGGACGCGCTGACCACCGAAGCGATCGTGGATTGGAAACCCAACGCGAACGAGCGGAACGCCAAGCCTACGCGCCGTCCCGTACGCCTTGCTCGCGCCCATCAGCAAGTCGGGCTCAAGCGCATCACACGCCTCGTCGACTCTCGCGTAGTCGGTGTCGCTCATGATCTTCATACTCTTGACGCCTTCGCGACCAAGGCGCTCAAGTGCGCGTGCGAGGCGACCCGGGCGGCCCCCGCTCGCGCAAAGCACGACATGGGCGCCGATCTCCTCGAGGAACGAAACCAGCCCAACCGCGAGGTCGTCCTCAGCGACGACGACGACCCGTGCACGTGATGCGATCTTGTGTCCATCGATGTACGCATCGAGGAGGCGGGCACGGGTCGACCGAAGCACGGCTTCCTGCGCCACGTCTTTTCTACCAAAATTCGCGAGACAACCGACGAGCGCGTCCGTTTCCGAAAGTCCGATCGGCGTGCCAAGTTGAAACAGCGGAACACTGTGCTCACGGAGCAAGAAGCGGCCTGCAGTCTCCCCATCTTCCGTGCCCAAGGTGCGCCCGAGTTCGATCGTGCCCACGGCGTGTGCCATGTCTCGGATGTCTTCGAGCCCGGTGCCGCCCCTTGGGATCTCTTGGTATTCATCCCAGGTGCCACCATCGAGCGTATCGGCGTAGTCCGGCAGCATGACCGGGCGCAGTCCGTAGGCGGCGACGAGCCTTCGAAGCGCGCGAAGATCCTCGGGCGAGAGCAACCCCGGAAGAACGTTGATCGTCGCGTCAGGGGTCTTCGTACTCCGGGTTCCATCTTTGCGTGTCACCTGGGCGACGACCGCCCGGACCGAAGCGTGAAAACCGTCGGCGTGGTTCGCGGCGTAGCTCGGCGTCGACACATGCACAAGGGCCGGACAGCCACTCACGCCGTCACCTCGTGCGCGCTGCGCTTCGCGAACCAACGCGCCAACGTCCTCCCCGATCGTCTCGCTCAAGCACGTCGTGGCGACGCCGACGAGCTCGGGTGCATACTGCGCTTCGATGTTCTCGAGGCCTTGGCGAAAGTTCGCGCGGCCACCAAAGATCGTCGTATCTTCACTGAAGCTCGACGACGCCACGTCGACCGGTTCTCGAAAGTGGCTGATGAGGTAGCGTCGTATGTATGTCGCGCATCCTTGCGAGCCATGCAGATACGGCATACCGCCGCGGAGGCCGCGAAACACAAGCGCGGCCCCAAGCGGCGCGCAAAGCCGACACGTGTTGTGGGCGTAGGTGGTCGCGGCTTGTCCCTCGGCCTTCGCGTGGGCTTGACCCTTGGCGTGGCCCTGGCCCTGCCCCTCGGCCTGGCCCTGCGCTTGGACGATGCCTTGGGCTTGGGCACCGCCTGCGGCGTCCATCGCGTGGACGGTCCGAAGAATGGATGGGTGTTGCTCGGTCATCGATCTCTCCCCCCTAACGTCACGAACCAGGGAACGGCCGACGACGGAGTTCCCAGACTGGGCTTAGGACGGAATTCCGAACTTCCTTCGCGAAGTTCAGCATCCCCTCGAAGCCAGCAAGAGCCGTCTTGCGTTCATGATTGTGGTCGCAAAATCCAACGCCGAGTTTGTAGGCGATCGGGCGTTCTTTCACGCCACCGATAAAGAGGTCGACTTTCATCGCTTGCACCAGGCTCGAGAGTTCGATCGGATTCGAGTCATCGACGATAACGGCTCCATCCGCGGTCAGTTCCTTGAGAACGCGATAGTCGTCGCGATTCCCGGTCTGAGAACCAACCACGACGGTCTCGATCCCGATCATCGCCAACGCTTTGATGAGCGACATCGCCTTGAACGCGCCACCGACGTAGACCGCCGCTCGCTTTCCTCTAACCTCGCTTCGAATCGCGCGAAGCTCGGGCGTCACGCGCGAAACCTCACGGCGCACGAGCGCTTCGGTCTTCTCTCTGATCTTGGGGTCCTGGAAGAAGTCAGCCGTCGCGTACAGCGCGGCCGCCGTATCTTCGAGACCGAAGTACGAGACTCTTCGGAACGGGATCGCAAACTCGGACTCGAGACGTTTGGCGAGTGGCGTCATCGAGCCCGAACATTGAACCAAGTTGAGCTTTGCTTGACGAGCCCGACGGATGTCGTCGACTCGACCATCGCCCGTCATACAGGCGATGACGTCGACGCCCATCTCTTCGTAGTAGCTGCGAATCATCCACGTCTCGCCTGCGATATTGAACTCACCCAAGAGGTTCACGGCGGGGCGAATGTGACCCTCGGCGGCCTTTGAGTGATCGAGTGTAATCAATGAAAAGAGCGCGTCGCACGCAGCCCGATAGCCGTCCTTCTTTGTGCCTCTGAACCCTTCCGAGTGGACAGGCAGCACGGGCAAACCGGTCATCTTCGCAACTCGCCGGCACACCGCGTCGATATCATCGCCAATGACGCCGACGATGCACGTCGAGTACACGAAGACAGCGTTCGGCTTCTGTGCCTCAATCAGCGCAAGCAGTGTGCCTTCGAGCTTCTTCTCGCCGCCAAACACGATGTCGCGCTCGCGCAGATCGGTCGAGAAGCTGTTTCGATGAAGCTCAGGGCCCGAGGAGAGAGCGCCGCGTATGTCCCAGGTGTACGCGGCGCAGCCGACCGGACCGTGAACGACGTGGAGCGCGTCCGCGATGGGGTAGAGAACAACCCGGGACCCACAGAACACGCACGCACGCTGACTCACCGATCCCGCTGCGCTTTTTCGATCGCACGCGACCGCGTCAGAGGAGGAACCCTTTTGCTGAACCTGATCTCTTCGCTCGCTCAAAACCTTGAGTGTTTGCATCGCAGACGTCATCCGCAACCTCGTCTTTTCGCAGCGCGCTCTTCCTCGCTCTCGCGAGCAGCAATGGCCTCAGTGGTGGTCGGCTCCGCCGAGGTCGCCAGCGCTTTCGCTTCTTGCCCCGTTTTCTTCGCGACGCGGGCTACATCACCAGCTCAAAGCTCTCTTCGGGTGCGTCTCGATCTTGACGATCAAGGAAGAGGTCGAGCATCTTCTCGAGCAACCGAAGCGCGCCGCGGTACCCTACGGTCGGAAAGTAGACGTGGCCGATCCGATCCAGCACCGGAAACCCGAGCCGCAGAAACGGCACGTCTTCATCCCGCGCGATGTACTTCCCGTAGGTGTTGCCGATGAGCAGATCGACCGATTCGTTCTTGATCCACTGATGAAGGAGGAACATATCGGCCGTGGCGCCTTGCTTGAACTTGGCTCTGTCCGCGCGATCCTTCAGCGCGTGCCGAATACGGTCCTCGAACTTCTTCGTCGGCGTTCCAGTCACGATGTAGACAGGGTCCATATCGAGGTCCATCAAAAACTCAGTCAATGCGACGAGCTGGTCAGGGTCGCCGAACAAGGCGACCCGCTTCTGATAGAGATACTGGTGCATGTCGGACATGACATCGAGGAGCTGTCCGCGCTCTTCTTCGAGCGCCGCCGGAACCTGGACCCCGCCTCGACGGCGAAGCGCGTCGACGAAACGGTCCGTCGCCGAGAGCCCGATCGGAAGCTCCATGGTCTCGTGGGGCACGTCGCACTTCAGCTCGAGCGCCGAGGCGGCGGCGGCGGACGCGGTGGGCCCGAGCGCCACGGTCGCCCGTGCATCGCCCATTGTCGCAAGCGCCTCGACCGACACACCGCCGGCCGGAAACATTTCGGCGCGACCACTGAAGGGCGCGTCAGTGATCCCGGAAGTGTCGGGAAACACGAGCGCTTGGATCCCCATCGCAGTCGCGATGCGCTTGATCTCGCGCATATCGGCAGGTTCGACCCATCCGGGGATGATGTTGAGACGAGGCGCCCCCGCGTCCGCAACCACCGCCCTCGTCGGCGCCTTGGGCTCCGCAAAGTAGTCGACCATCGATTTGACCATCGTGGAGAATCCAGTCACGTGGGAGCCCACGTAGCTCGGCGTGTTCGCGTGAATCACGAAGGCACCATCCGGAATCTTTCCCTCTTCCTTGGCCTTCGCGATGATCTGCGGAATGTCATCGCCAATCGTCTCGGACAAGCACGTCGTGTGGACCGCGACAACCCGCGGTTTGTAGACCGAGAAGATGGTCTCGAGAGACTGGAGCAGATTCGACTGCCCACCAAACACCGACGCACCTTCAGTGAACGAGCTGGTCGATGCCATGACCGGCTCCTTGTAATGTCGCGTCAAAGTGCTTCGGTGGTAAGAGCAACAGCCCTGAGAGCCATGACTGTGGGGAAGACAATCGCGTATTCCCAGGGCGGCATACATCGCGCCAATGGGTTGGCAGGTCTTCGCGGGGTTGATCGTGAGCGATCGGCGTTCACTCACTTCGGTTGGCGTATGTCGAAGAAGCATAGTCGTACCCTCTTGCGCCAAAGGCGCGTCTCAAGAAGCGTCGTCCGCGCGAGCGGCTCGGTGCATCGTCAGGCGGCGTAGTCGACGTCGCTCGAGTCAGATCCACCTTTCTCAGTTTCGACGCGCCCCACTTGATGCTCCGCGGCGAGTCCGCTCGACGCCAAGCCAACCTCGTGCCATGGCGCGCGAAGCTTTTTCAGGAACCGGCAATTCACAAGTCGGTCGATCTCCTCGTAGAACTCGATCGCACCCGCGAACCCGGCGTAGGGCCCGCCGTAGTCGTAGCTGTGGAGCTGTTTGCACGGGATCCCCATCTTCTGGATGCCGTACTTCTCTTTGATACCCGCACAGAAGATGTCGGGGCGGTAACGATCGATCAACCGCTCCATTTCATGGTGGCTGATGTCATCGATCACGAGTGCGCCGGGATCCATGTCGGGCATCATCCCCTCGTACTCACTGAACTTGAGACCTTCGCGCTCGAGCCGCGCTTTGGTTTCGTCGGCCATCCGAGGCTTGAAGCGCTGGGGATCTGGGTGCACCTCGAGTTCTTCGATGTTTCGGCTGTCGGCATCGACCTGGATGGAATCGAGCACGCGTCGGCCTTCGTAGTCGTCGCGATGGGCGAACTCGTACCCCGCCGCCGCGATCTTCATACCCATCTCCTTGAAGAGCGTTTGATAGTGATGAGCGCGCGAGCCGCCCACGAACAACATCGCCGTCTTGCCCTCGAGACGACGCCTCGCCCGCTTTTGGGCCTCGAGCACCGCCGGCATCTCCTCGGCAATCACCTTCTCAACCTGCTGTTCCAGAAGATCGCTGTCGAAGAACTGCGCGATCTTCCGAAGCGACTTCGCTGTCGCCTCGGCGCCGATGAAGTTAATCTTGATCCATGGAATGCCGAACTTCTTCTCCATCATGTCGGCCATGTAGTTGATCGACCGGTGACACATGACCGCGTTTAGGTCGGCGGTGTGGGAGTTCGCAAAGAAATCGAACGACGAGTTCCCGCTGAATGTCGCGACGAGATGTATGCCACATCTTTGTAGGAGGTCTTCGATCACGAAGGCGTCACCACCGATGTTGTACTCGCCCAGCAGGTTGATCGCGAACGGATGCGTCTGGGGCGTGTCGTCCAGCCCAACCACATGCTTGAAGAGCTGGTTGTTCGCGATGTGGTGACCGGCCGATTGACTCACGCCCCGATAGCCCTCGCAGCTGAAGCCGAAGATCGTGATCCCGAGCTTGGCCTCCATCTCGCGCGACACCGCGTGCACATCATCGCCAATGAGACCGACTGGGCACGTCGAGAATACGCCGATCGCTTTCGGCTTGAAGAGGTCATAAGCCTCCTGGATTGCTTCCTTGAGCTTCTTCTCTCCACCGAAAATGATGTTCTCTTCCTGCATGTCGGTCGAGAAACAGTAGTTCATGAAGTTCGCGTCCTCGGGCGTCGGCGGACGCGTTTGGTTCCGGCGCGTGAGCCACGAGTAAAAGCCACAGCCAATCGGCCCATGCGTGATGTTCACGATGTCTCGGGTCGGACCAAGGACAACGCCTTTGCACCCGGCGTAGGTACACCCGCGTTGGGTGATGATGCCGGGGACGGTCCGCGTGTTGGCCTTGATCGGCTTCGCCGGGAGGTCGTCGGTAGGCTCATGATATTGCATCTGCTGCGCGCGTTTTCGTGCCACCTTGGGCGGATAGGCGCGAAGGAGAGCGTCCTTGATGTCACCCTGTGCTTCTGATTCTGTCCGTTTCGTGGTCATCTCTTTCTCCTGCGCCTCGCGCTAAGCCGCGAGCCCATAGTCCAAGAGGAGCGTCTCGAGACGATCCACCTTCAGAGGCTTCGGAATGACGAACATGTCGTTCTCGTCGATCGAGCGGGCCAAGTGACGGTACTGGTCGGCCTGCGGAGCCTCTGGCTTCCACTCGATCACGGTCTTTCGGTTGATCTCCGCACGCTGAACGTCGTTGTCGCGAGGGACGAAGTGGATCATCTGGGTCCCCAGCTCATCCGCCAAAGCGCCGATCATCTCGGCTTCGTTGTCGACCTTCCGGCTGTTGCAAATGAGCCCGCCCAGACGCACGCCTCCCGCCTCCGCGAACTTGACGATGCCCTTGCAGATGTTGTTGGCCGCGTACATCGCCATCATCTCGCCGGAGACGACGATGTAGATCTCCGTGGCCTTGCCCTCGCGAATGGGCATGGCAAAACCACCACAAACGACGTCACCAAGGACGTCATAGAAGACGTAGTCGAGATTCTTGTCCTCCTGGTATGCGCCGAGCTGCTCGAGGAGGTTGACCGATGTAATGATCCCACGGCCCGCGCACCCGACGCCCGGCTCGGGGCCGCCCGACTCGACGCACAGGGTTCCTCTGAAACCCGGCTTGCACACGTCGTCGAGGTCGACGTCCTCGCCCTCCTCCCGCAACGTATCGAGGACGGTCTTCTGGGCGAGCCCACCGAGAAGCAAGCGTGTCGAATCGGCTTTCGGATCGCAGCCGACAACCATGACCTTCTTGCCCTGCTCGCTCAACCCGGCGACTGTGTTCTGCGTCGTCGTCGACTTGCCAATTCCACCTTTTCCGTAAATCGCCACCTTGCGCATCGCTCTTCCTCTCCTTCTTTCTCGATCTGGCTTCGTCCTGAGCTGACCTAGCCCCTGATCTCGACCTCGCCCTGCTCCGAACTCCTGACCCTAGCCTTCGTTCGAAACGAAACCGTCGCGTGTTGCGTCCGTTTCCGTCCTCGACCCGACGCAAGAGCATGCGGTGTGCCAGCCTCGCCTACGCGCGGACGTGCAGCGGGCGCGAAAGCGAGAAGCCCCGTTTTTCCGAGGAAAACGAACGAGATTCGTCTTTGAAGAACAGAGACGATCGCGCGGTGAGCCAAAGAGCCCACCTACCGCCGCGTGTGAACCAAACGGATACAGCCACAAAAGTGTGGCTTGGACACGCCTGACTTTGACGGAGATCAAGAAAGCGAAAAAAGCGCGCGGCCGGGTCTCATTCGCGCTCGCGAAGAATCCGAAGCATGCGGCGCAGCGGCTCGGCGGCACCCCAGAGGAGTTGATCGCCGCAAGTGAACGCACCAAGGAAAGTTGGCCCCATGTTCAGCTTTCGAATTCGGCCCACGGGGATCGAAAGCGTTCCCGTAACGGCCGCGGGCGAAAGCTCGCGGAGCGTAGCCTCGCGATCGTTGGGAATCTCTTTGACCCACGGGTTCGCCTCGCGAATCATGCTGCGGAGCTCGTCGAGCGGGACATCGCGGGTCAGCTTGATCGTCAGCGCCTGACTGTGGCACCGCATCGCACCGACACGCACACAGATCCCGTCGATCGGAATGGGCTCTTCGGCACGCCCAAGGATCTTGTTCGTCTCCGCCTGCCCCTTCCACTCCTCGCGGCTCTGCCCATTTTCCATCGCTTTGTCGATCCAGGGAATGAGACTTCCGGCCAGAGGCACCGTGAAGGCGTCCTTGGGAAACGACGACGACCTCATCCGATCGGCCACGGTCTGGTCGATCTCGAGAATGGCCGACGATGGATCTTGGAGGAGCTCGGACACGCTGGCATGGAGCGTACCCATCTGGACCAAGAGCTCGCGCATGTTCTTTGCGCCGGCGCCGGATGCAGCCTGATAGGTCATGGCGGTCATCCACTCGACGAGCCCGGCCGCAAACAGGCCGCCAAGCCCCATCAGCATGAGGCTCACGGTGCAGTTTCCCCCGATAAAATCTTTGACACCTGCTTGGAGCGCCTCGTCGATCACGCGCCGATTGACCGGGTCGAGAATGATGACGGCGTCCTTCTGCATGCGCAGCGCCGAAGCCGCATCGATCCAATAGCCATTCCAGCCCGCCGCTCGAAGCGCAGGGTGGATCTCTTGAGTATACTCTCCGCCTTGGCAGCTCACGATCACGTCCAATTGCTTGAGATCGTCGAGCGAACGCGCATCCTTGAGGGGCAGCCCTCCGCCCACGCTCGGCCCCTGCCCACCTACGTTCGAAGTGGTAAAGAACACGGGCTCGATCCCCGCAAAGTCGTCCTCGTGCATCATTCGGTCCATCAACACGGATCCGACCATGCCTCGCCAACCCACCATGCCGACTCGTTTCATCACGGCCAACCTCTCGTTATCGTCATCTTCGGTAGGCTAGCACCCATCCCAATCGCCGAACAGCCAAACGATGCGCTCCCCCCTAGCCAACGCGCATTTCAGGGGTCACCACCGGAGTTTGCGAGCGCCCCATCGTATCCACGATGAGCGGGTTCGTCTCGGGCCCTAAGGCTGACCGCCTGATCTGAGAAGCCGAACCGCTTCTTCCGTTGGCGGCCCTACTCTCGTTTCGATGCTGGAGTTCGCGAACGAACTCTCGAAAGGCTCGTCAAGCGTCGAACGAATCCATCGCGCGACGATGGGCTTCGATCGCCTCGCTCACCCGTTCGATGATCTCGCCCTCGAGGCATGCCCCCCAGCTCGGCGCCAAGACAGGCGTTCGTATCGTCCATTTGGACCCATCCTCGCCATCGCGCAAGATTTCCGGGCGCGCGTCGACGGGGACCCAGGGCGAGGAAAGTACCGCGTCGCGGAGAACCGCTCGAAGGACCACCACGGAAAGCCGTGCATCGATGCGAACCTCCATCGTTTGCTCCGCCCATCGAGAGGCATTCGCACTCACGATCTCCTCGAGGAAACGCCGGTTGGGCACGACGACTCGGCGCCCGGAGTCACCCACCACAACCGTCGAACGAAGCCCAATGCGCTCGACCTGCCCAGAGACCCAACCGCCCGACAGCCAGACACCCGGACGAATCCTGCGCTCAAACCCGATCGTAAGCCAAGCGACCACATCGCGGAGCAGATCTCGTCCCGCCAGCAAGAGGAACACGAAGAGAGCCAGAAGCCCCCAACCAAGCAACGGAACTGTCTCGGGGGCAAAAGACACGATCATCGCAAAGACGGCGCCGATCGCGAGAAGCCGAAGCCCATAGGCGACCAACGAGAGCACGCGACGAACGCGTGTTCCGCGCACCGTTTGTCCCCGCAAGAGCTCGATGACGTACACACCCACCAAGCAGACGAACGCTAGAACCAAGAGCCCCGTGTTGCCAAAGGCCCAGGATCGCGGAGCCATCCAAACAAAACGTTCACGGGAGGCCCCGTCGACGGCAAGCGCAGAGCCCTGCGCATCGTGTCTCGACGAGCCCACCGAAGGCAAAACGCCCGCATCACTCGCCCCGCGCGATGCGTCCTCGCGGCGCGAGGCGTCCTCGCGGCGCGAGGCGTCCTCACGGCGCGAGGCGTCCTCACCGCGCGAGGCGTCCTCACGGCGCGACGCGTCCTCACGGCGCGAGGCGTCCTCACGGCGCGAAACATTCTCACCGCGCGAAACGTTCTCACCGCGCGAAACGTTCTCACCGCGCGAAACGTTCTCACCGCGCGAAACGTTCGAGGCGCCGGAGCCGCTCAAAGTGCCCGCCACGTTCGGGTCCTTTGAAGAACTGGCCTCGTCTTTGTTCGGGCCTCCATCACGCGCCGCGCGCGCGGACCCAGCCGCGTGTACGCGGTCGTTGGATGCCGCATCCGATTCATCGTCCCCTTCGACAGAGGATGGTCTCTCCGCAGGCGGTCTCTGCGGCGTCGAGGACTCGGACGACGGCCCAGGTGGTCGCCTCTTCGCCGAGCGAGGGCTCGCTTTCGGCGGGCTTCGACGTGTCTCAGCGCCGCTCGGACGATCGCTCGCCGGAGCAGCCGTCGAAGAGGTCACGACGCCGGGCTGAGCGAGAACGAGCCCCGGCAAGTGAACCACGGCCATCGCCGCACCGATCGAGACGATGATCGCGTGGCCGGTGGGTGTCGGTCGGCCGAGCTTCCTCATAGCCAACCCCGCTCGACATAAATTTGGTGAAGTGCACCGCGCAGGTGAAAGCGAATCTGAAAAAAGCTCTGTTGACGTTCCAGAAGCCCCAGATTAACCAGCCGGCTCAATCGCGTATCCGACACGACCGTCTCCCATCGAAAGAGTTGGGCAAGGAGCTCGCTCGACATCCATCCTTGGCGCGCGACCTGGTAGAGGATAAGGAGCGAAATGTCGTCGAGACGCAAGAGCGCGCGCCGAGGCGATTCTGGCGGCGGTCCGAGCACGAGGAGCTTTGCCTCTTCGTTGACATGGACAATCGACGAGATCCATTGCGCCAGGGCGACCAAAAGCATTCCCCCCGACGAAAGATGGAGGGCGCGAAAGAAGGACTGCCGCGCGGCAACGGATCGCTGGACGCTCTTGTCTTCGCCGTCACGACCTTCGAACGCAACCTCGTACCCGCTCAGGCTATGCCGCGCTTCGATGGCCATCTGAAGCTCCATCTGTGAAAGGGGCTGCATCTCGGCAACCTCGGAAAGAACCTCGGCCAGCGGAGACACCGAACAGGCATAACGAAAAACGTGGCTGCTCACATCGAGGAGCCAAGCGTTTCGCCCCGCATCGGCCGTCATACGCGCGACCAGATGACGCAGCGGCTCGAAGCCTCCGGGCGCTGCCGACACGAGCCAGTGCACACCCGAAAGGATGACCAAGTTGCCCTGCGTAATGTCCGCCAACAGCTCATCGAGATCCTCGCCGTCCGTCGGACGGGTCAGGGCAAAGCGTCGAACCGCGGTCCATCGGGCCTCGCGGGAGATGGCGCTCATGATCGCGCCCCGGCCAACGCCGTCGATCGCGACGACGGCCCCCGTGCGCAACGTCGCGCCGGGATGACCGACGAGCGCCTCCACCACGTTCTGAATCGCAAGGTGATAACTTTGGCTGACGTCACCGGCCCAGTAGGCCTGGGGGGTAAACAAACGACGATAAAAGACCGGGACAATCTTCGTGCGGACGGGCGCGATGAAGTCGACGTGGGTCAGCTCGCGACGCGCGAGCGTGCCCATACCCAAGGCAGAACGAAGAGTCGCAAGTCGTTCGTCGCCCACCGCCTGCCGCATGGCACGCTGCGCCCGGCGTCCCCCGCGCGCCATCGCCTTCTCGATCCGCGCCATCTGGCGAACGATGCGTCGTCCTGCGGCCGCGGGGTTTCGATCGATGCGGAACTTCGCGACGTCAGTGCTCGCGAGGCGATCTTGAAGCGCCGCAATGCGACTCAACATCGCCTGCCGAATGGCCTGCGTAAGCTCCGCCGGCCACTGCTCCGATTCGGCGAGCAGGCCTCGGAGGTCCTCGTGCGCGCGAGCCAGAGCCGAGACGAGCACATCGCGCAAATGCAGGGGAGACGCAAGGTCGCGCGTGCGATCAGCCGGATCGTCGAGATCGACCGTGATCATCTCGACGTCGAAGGTCACGATGCGCTCGAGCGCCTCGAAGCGAGTCAACAGGCCTTGCACTTTCTCGGTGACGACCGAGGTTGCCTTGAGAGCACGCGGTCCGACATCCACCTGGAGATAGGCAACGACGATGTCCCGGAACTGCACCTCGGCCGTCTCGGGCGGGTCGGGGAGCTTCCATTCGGAGATCGAATAGGGTGCCTCAGGGACCCGGTATCGGTCCGTCAGCGCTTCGGCTTCGCGATTGAGCACATCGACCAGCGACGCAAGCGCCTGTTCGGCGCTCAACTGATCCAGCAGACGACGCACAGCCGCAACAGACTCGCGCACGACGCGCTCCACGGGCTCGAGGCAAGATCGGAGCCGACTCTCGATATCCTTGTCGGAAGACGCCGCGTCTCCGTTCCCGGGCGGAGCTGCGTTCACTCCGGCCGTGCGCGCCTCGGGACTCGCCCGGACATTCGCATCCGCGCTCGTCCTCGAGTCATCGGCCGCGCCCGCACCCCAATCCGCGCTCGCATTCGCGCGCTCCTCGAGCCGACGAAGCGCGTCGGCAAGCGCCGCGTCCACGCGCGCGAGCTGCACGCAGGTGCGACCGCGAACGTCCTGTTCGAGGTTCTTGATCTCGAGGTCGAAAACGCGCTTGATGCGGGCTTCGAACGCTTCGACCTCGAGCCCGAGAGCAATGTGGGCATACGTTGCCGCACCAAGGTCCTGAAAATCCTGGAGACGATCGCTCAAGTCGACCAGATGGCGTCTTCGGCTCGATGCGGACCGCGCAGGATCACGTTGGTAGATCGGGAGCTCGAACGTACCATAGACGCTCAGCTCTGCCTTCAGCGCCCGCATCGAACGACTGAGCATCTCGGTCGTGCGGCGCCCAGCTTCCTCTGCGATCTGCTGAACTTCACGCTCAGCCAGAACCAACTCCTGTTCGACGTGGTCTCTCAGCGCCGCCAAGGCATCGACCATCGGCGCACCCGCCGTGAGCTCGAGCAGCCCCTCGTAGCCACGCGCGATCTCGGCGAACAACGACTCGGTCGAAGACGCCAAATGCCGATCGGCGCGGACCAACACGGCCGCCACCCCCTCGAGACGCTCGTCGAGGTTGCTGAAGACATGAAATCCAGCCAGCTGTTGGAGGGCCACCGTTCTCATGGGAGGTCGGCGCTTGCTCACGCGTCGACGAATTCTCATCCACCGACGGCTGAGCGCCACCCACGAGGAATCATCGGGTCGCGGCGTGTAACTCGTGTTTTCGTACGGTACGCGCACCATCTCTGGCGCTTCGGCAACCGCGCGCTCGATCGCCTCCACCAACGTGGCCGGCTTCCAACCCGACCGCCCCACCCGAGCGCTCCGCCCCAAAACGACGGAACGCCAGCGCTCAGCCAGCTCCGCGAGCTCACCATGCACGAGGTCGCTTAAGGAGCCCATCTCGGTGCCCGGACGTGTCTGCACGCCAAGCCGCCGATGGTGGCGCAAGAACTCGCGCCTGAGCTCACCCAAGAACGCTTTCGCTTCGTCACGGAGCGCCGCAATAGGCCCCGCCGCCATATCTTGGACAAGCCCGAGGAGCTCGGCCTGCAGGGAGGTTACGGCCTGATTGATCGCGTCACTGGCCGTCGCGGCGGGCTCTCCCCAGGAATAGTCTGACGCTTGCCGGACGGCGCCGCCGGGGTCAACCGCCGCTGCTGCGTCTTCGTCCGGCGTCGTCATCATCATCCTCGTCGTCTCATCATCATCATCGTCGTCGTCTCAGGTCCTCGTCGGCAGCTTCGTCATCACCATCACCGGCTTCGTCATCGCCGCCAGAAGTCGGGAACGAGGAGAGAGAGCAGCGCGAAGAACTCAAGCCGCCCCAAGAGCATGACAAAACTGAAGACGAACTTCGCGAGCGGGCCGTACTGGGCGAAGTTGTCGGTCCCACCGTGAAACGGGGCCGGCCCCATATTCGACACACAGCTCAACACAGCACCAAAGGCCTTATCGACCGGAATCGCTTCCAGCACGACAATCGCCAATACGCCAAAAGCGAGGCTGCCGATGAAGATCGCGTGAAACACCGCGACGTCGACGAGGGCCGACCGCGGGACGACCTGAGTGCCCATACGAAGTGCCTGAACCAAACTCGGACGAAAGGACGAACGGAGCTGCGCCCAGCTCGCCTTCGTCATGACCACGACCCGCTCGACCTTGATGCCGCCCGCCGTGGAGCCCGCACAGCCGCCCACGAACATGACAAGAACGATGACGACGATCGCATGGGACGGATAAGCCATGTAGTCGTCGGTCACGAATCCAGTAGACGAGACGAACGTCGCGACCTGAAAAACCGCGCGACGAAACGCAAGGGCAAGGTCTCCCTGACTCAGCTCGAGCGTCGCGGTCGTCAGCCACAACGTCGCGATGAGGACCATCGAGACGAACACCTTGAACTCGAGCGAGCGGACGAACACCTTGACCGAACGCGTGCCAATCAAGAAGGCGTAGTAAAGACCGTAGTTCACGCTCGCGAGAATCATGAATCCTGCGAGGACGTACTCGACCCACGGGTCTTGAAAGGCGGCGATAGACGCATCTCGGGTCGAGAATCCGCCGGTGGAGAGCGTCGTGAACGCATGGCAGATCGAGTCGAACAGCGGCATGCCGAGGAGTCGAAGAATCAGGACGAGAACCGCCGTAAAGGCCAGATAGAGCCACCACAGAAGGCGCGAGGTTTCAGCAATTCGGGGCCGAAGCCCTTCGGCGCTGGTGCCGGGAACCTCTTCCCCGAACATGTGCTTTCCACCGGCGCCGATGTTGGGGAACACCGCAACGAACAGAACCACGATGCCCATCCCACCGAGCCACTGCATCGCCGATCGCCAAAGGAGCACCGGGCGCGTCAGCGTACCTTCGATGTCGGTCACGACCGTCGCACCCGTCGTCGTAAAACCGCTGATGGATTCAAAGAACGCGTCATGAAAGGGCATGTGAGCGCCGACCATGAACGGCACCGCTCCAAAGACGCCCGCCGACACCCAGATGAGCCCGACCGCCAGCACCGCCGCGCGGCGATCGGTCGGCTCGAGCCGACGTTTGCCGGCCCAATACATGATCAATCCTACGGCCAGCGCCGGAACCGCCGACATCAGCAGTTCGACTTCGCCGCCCCGAACCCGATGATTAGGGCTCGGCGCCATCAGGAAATTGGCCGCCCAGCCTCCAAGCGTCGAGACGAGGATCGCGACGCCGAGCAAGGTCACGACAGCCCCAACCGGACGCCAAACGGCCCGGAAGTCGCGGATCGGACGTCTCACGCGAACTCCATTACAGAAGCCCCGGACGGAAGAGTCGCTCGACGACCGGGCGAGCAACCGTCGTCGTGAGCACAACGACCGAGTCCCCCTCGCTCACCTGATCGTCACCGCGTGGAATGATGACGCGGTCGCCGTGGACGATCGCGGCCAAGAGCGCACCTCGCGGGAGCCGCATTTCCTTGAGCGGCACACCGATCGCGCGGCACCGCTTCTGGGCCGAGAGCTCGAGCACCTCGGCCTGGCCATCCTGGAGCACCGTGAGGTGGGTCAACGACTCATGCCGGCAGAACCGGAGGATATGGTCGGAGGCAACGATCCGAGGCGAAATCACGATGTCGACGCCGAGCTGCTCGTAGATCCCGACATAGTCTGGCCTTTGCACTTGAGCCGCGGTCTGGACCGGGCCGAGACGCTTCGCCAGGAGTGCCGCCATGAGGTTCGTCTCATCGTCGGCGGTGACGGCAACGAAGAGATCGTACGTGCCGATCTCCTCCTCCTTGAGGAGCGAGGTGTCCGTGCCATCGCCGTGGAGCACCGTCACACCAAGGAGCGACTCACTGAGGGTCTGCGCGCGCTCGATGTCGGACTCGATGATGAGGACGGTCGCGCCGACCGCCTCGAGCTCACGCGCCACCGACTCCCCAGTGACACTTCCGCCGACGATGCAAACGCGCCTCGCTTCACGCTTGCTCGTAAACATGTCTTCGGCGTGCGGGAGCTCGCTCGGACGGCCGATCAAGTAGACCCGGTCGTTGGGTATCAAGACATCGGCGCCGCCGGGAACGAAAAGCTCACCTTCGCGCACGATGGCGGCAATCAACGTATCACGCGGCAACGCAAGCGACGAGATCGGCTTGTGGAGAAGTTTCGACTTCTCCTCAGTCTCGAGCTGAACGAGCTCGATACGGTCTTGCGCGAGATCGATCACCTGCACAGCACCGTGAGAACGAGCGACCTTGACGAGCTCGTGCGCGACGAGGACACGCGGATTGATCACCACATCGACGCCCAGGAGACCGTAGCGCACGCCTTCGCTGCTCCGAGCCCATTCGTTCCCTTGGGTTCGGGCAATCGCGCGCTTGGCCCCGAGCTGTCGCCCCGCGAGCGCGGCGATCAGGTTCACTTCATCGTGGTCGGTGACCGCAACCAAGAGATCGGCCTTCCGCACACCCGCTTGCTCGAGAATCTCCGAATTCGCCCCGTAGCCCACGAGGGTCGCCACATCGAAATGATCTTCGGCGTGGCGGACCGAATCTGGGTCTTGATCAATGGCGACGATATCGTGCCCCTCGCGTTCAAGAACGCGGAGCAAGTGCCTTCCAACCTCGCCCAAGCCAATGATGACAATGTGCATGACGTCCGCTCGACCCTCGCGCCCCCTTCCGTCTAGACCAAAGAGCGTGCGAGGTCCTTGGCCAGATTCTTCTGATGAGACTCGAGCGTGCCCCCGCCGATCTCCAGGAGCTTCGCGTCTCGGTAGAACTGCTCCACCCGGTAATCCGCGCAGTAGCCGGCACCGCCGAGCACCTGCATCGCGTTGTCGGCGACGATCTTCCCTACGGGGGCGGCGAAGAGCTTCGCGGCGTCGCTCCCAATCCGGTTTCGTACGTCGGGACCGATGCTTTCAGCGACATGATAGATGAGGCAGCGCGCCGCTTCGGTCATCGCGAACGACTCGGCAATGTAGCGCTGAATCTGTCCGAACTGATTGATCGGCTGCCCAAACGCCACCCTTTCGTGCGCAAACCGAATCATGACGTCGAGGCAACGTCCCGCGATCCCGAGGCTCATCGCCGCCAAAGTCAGGCGCTCGAGCTCGAGATTACGCATCATATGCCCGAGGCCCTTCTTCTCCAGGCCCAGCAAGTTGGCGCATGGAACCTCACAGTCTTCGAATCGAAGTTCGCTCATCGGGCTCGCGCGCATCCCCATCTTCTTGATGGGCGGCGACGTGGAGAATCCGGGGCAGTCGCGGTCGACGATGAACGCCGTGACCTCGCCTTCGACCTTGGCGTACACGACGAACACATGTCCGATCGGGCCGTTGGTGATATACGTCTTCGTCCCATTCAGCACGTAGACGTCGCCGCGGCGAACCGCCGTCGTGCGCATTCCGAGGACATCCGTGCCATGATCGGGCTCGGTCATCCCCATGCCCCCGATCCACTCACCGCGAATGGTCGGCGGCAGATAGCGCTGTCTTTGTTCGTCGTTGGCGGCGAAGTAGAAGTTGTTCACGAACAGAATCGCATGCGCCAAGTACGCCAGGCAGAAACCGGGATCCGATCGCGAAAGCTCCTGATGCACGATGACCGCGGCCGTCGCGTCAAAGCCGGACCCTCCATCCGCCTCGGGAATCGTCAGCCCGAGGAGCCCCAGATCGGAAAGGCGAGAAAAAAGAGGGCCGTTGAAATCACCGCGGGCATCGAACTCGGAAGCCTGAGGCTCGACCTCTTTGGCGGTGAAGTCCCGGAGGGTATCCCGAAGCAACCGATGCTCGGTGGTCGGATCGAAAAGTTCCGCGCGCATGACGGAGCGCAGCCTACCGCACTCGGAGGGCGAGCGCTCGAAAGTCGCTCAAACGGCCACTTCCGTCATATTTGCCTCCGGTAGACCCCGCAGGCAGAGCGCCAGATCGAGCATCGAGATGAACCGATCGCCCGGCTCGCGCGCCAGGCACTTCAACACACATGCTTCAAGCTCATCGGAGATCTCGGGCAGATGTTTCGACAAAGGTGTGGGTTCACCGGAAAGCTTAAGAAACCCGACGGCATCGCCCTGGAAGGGGAAGGCCTTCGCGAGACAGTAATAGAGGGTCGTCCCCAGGAGGTAAATATCGGTGGCCGGTCCGGTGTCCTCGCCCTCCCTCAACTGCTCGGGCGCCATGTAGTTCACGGTCCCCACCTGAAGTCCGGCGGCCGAAAAAGCGGTGCGCTGGTCCTGGCGGTCGGGCTGTAGAACACGCGCAATGCCGAAATCGGTCACCTTAACGCCACCGCCATCGCTGACGAGAATGTTCGCGGGCTTGAGGTCTCGATGCACAACACCCCGCCCGTGCGCGTAGGCCATCGCTTCGGCGACGCGGGCGATCACCTCGAGAATCCGCTGACACGTCAAGGGCGACGGCCCCTGAGTCAAAGACGCGAGGTCCTGCCCCGCCACGTACTCCATGACGATGAAGGCCCAAGACGCGCGCTGACCGAGATCGTAGATGGCCACGATGCCCGGATGGGACAACTGAGCCACGATGCGGGCTTCGTCGCGAAACTTGGCAATGAAGAGGTCGGTCGCCAACGTGCGCCGCAGAACCTTGATGGCCACCTGACGACCCAGGTCGAGATCCTCGGCCAGGTGGACTTCACCCATGCCACCAACGCCCAGGCGCCGGATCGTTCGATAGCGCGGAAGAAGCGCCGCCGAAAGATCTATCTCGCGCGGACGCCGCATGCCCAGCTCACCGAAAACCTCCGGCGCGATTTTCGCTGACGGCCCACTGGCTTGCTCCGGCGCCGTGTCATCAGCCGCCGATTGATGCAGCGTCCATTCCGTGTCGGCGCCGGCGAGTTGGACCCGCGAGTTGAGATAGGCCTCACGAAAGTCAGGAAGTATCCGAGACATGGCGTGGTCGATCTTCTGCGCCTTACGCACCTCGCCCACCGCTTCGTAAGCACGCGCGAGCTCAAAATGGAGCTCGGGTGCGACCGAGAGCTTTCGTGTCCCGATGGCGGTTCGGAGAATATGGATCGAGCGCCGCGGATTGGACTCCTGAAGCTCCGCACGCGCGAGCAGGATGTTCACGTCATCGGGAAGTTCGTACTGGCTCGCGGGCCGGTTTTCCGGTCGTCCTTCTTCGCCCCCGTCTGCGTCGTCATGCCCGACCGGGGTCCTCAAAGCATCGAGGACCCGAATCGCATTTCGCGGCGAGCCCCGAATGATGTGAAGTCGGGCGAGACGAACGTGGGCCGTAAGATTGAGTTCGTCTTGGTCGTCCACGAGATCTTCGTTGAGGAGTCGTTCGAAGACATCCATCGCAGATGGATTTCGACCTCCCTGATGCACGTACTGCTCGAACGCCGAGATCGCGCCTTCGCGATCGCCAGCTTCGAGGCAGAGCTCGGCCTCATCCCTGCGAAGCTCGATGTCCCCGTGGCCTCGGTCGACCAACCTTCGCACGAAGTCGACCAACACGGTCGCATCGGAAGGTGTCCGCTGGTCGGCGGCGATCAGCATTCGGAGACGTTCAACGGCTTCCGGGATCTGTTCAAGGCGCATGTAGCCCTCAACCAGCCGTGAGCCGACTTTGAAATTATGGGGAAAGAGCTCGTCCAGCATCAACAAGATCCGTAGCGACGCCTCGGGCGCGACATCACGTTGGCTCAAGAGCCGATCGACCTCTAGGAGTGCGTCATCGAGGCGCTGCGCCCGCGCGTGGATTCGTGTGAGATAGCCAACGACGCGCGCGTCGCGAGGATGACGACTTCGGTAGGTGTCCAAGATCTTGACGGCCGAGCTCGACGTCGACTCGACGTTGATGGAGTGATTGACGAGCGGCTCGAGGTACTTGTCCGGCAGGTCGGGGTCGGCGGCAAACAGCCTCGCGAGCACGGGGATGAGCTTTCCATCGGGCGCATCGTTTCGAATCAGCTTGTCGGCCATCGCCCGCCAACATCGAAGCGCATCGGTCGCACGCCCTTCCTGTTCGTAGGCCGTCGCCGCAGCCGCCAGGTCTCCCTTGATTTCGAGAAGGTCAGACGGCGGCTCGAGACCAAGCCGACCACAAAGCTCGAGCGCAATACTCGATGCGACCTGCCGATGTCCGCTCTCACCACGCTCTGACACGGCCGCTTGAAACGCCAGGCGCGCAGCCGCCTCCTCTTCGCCAAGCTCGATCAACGTTTGGACGAACTTCAAAAGCGGCGCGGGATCGACTTTGCGCCCCTCCCGACCCCACTCGGCGGCGGCCGATTTGTAGAACTCTGGGATCTGGCGCTGGCCGAGGCACTCGTACAAGGCTGCCGCCGACCGCAGGCACCCCGCAGCAACGTAGGCCTGAGCCCCCGCCTCCGCGACATCTTTCGGCACCTTGAGGTTGCTCCGAACCAGGAGCTCGATCGCTTCCCGCACTCGATTTCTTCGCACGAGCAGGCTCGCTCGAAGGCGAAGCGCAGCCTCATCGGGCCCTTGCTGTTCTTCCGGCGGGGCCGGACCGATGAGGACATCCTTCGGATCGAGAACCATCGGCGGCGTAGCCTCTGGCAAGTCGTCGACCGGTGGCGTCGTCCCCTGCGATACACTGCGCGCCGGCGCAGCGTCGGAGGCCTCGAGCGCATTCAACGTCGCCGCGGCTCCCGAAGGCGCGCCATCCCATCCCACGACGAGTTCCATGCCCGGCCTGGCTCGCACGGCCTGGATGAGCTCCTCCGCGTTCTTCGTGTAGCCTTTCAGCCGAAGCTCCTCCGCCTCGCGCACCGTCGCGGTTCTCACGCCTTCGGCAGCCGCGTTGGCCCGCGGCGTGCCAAGCGCAAGCTCGAGCGCAAGCTCGAAAAAGCGGCGCGCACGCTTCGCGTTGTTCTTACGCAAATTGAAGACCCCAGCCTGCATGTACTGATGAAGCGCCCTTGCCTTCATGCGCGCGCGCGCCAACGGTCGAACGAAGAGCACGGAGGCGAAGCCAACCCCCGCGAGTCCGAAGAGGATGCCCACCACGTATCCAATGACCGCTGCCACGCCTTCACGGGTGTGACCGCCGGCCGCAAGCCACGCGACCAGGCCGGCGAGCGTCATCAGCGCGATCACGGGTTCCATCCGCGGGACCCTCGCCACGTAGTCCGCTTCGTTGAGGTAGTCGGTGCCCCGCCCGGCCGACCACTCACGCCAGTGCATGAGCGCGGGATATATGACGAACCAGCCCAGACCGCCGATTTCGAGCACAATGGGAATCAGAGAACCGAAGGCTTGATCTGCCCCGAGACCAATCGCCGAAGCCACCAGCGCCACCCCGAGCAACCAAAGGCCGAGCCCGACCGAGAGCACGCCCGCGCGGATGGGTAGTCGCGAAGGGAGAAGCGCGTCGAGCCGCTGGAAGGCCCCGCCTGAGGCGGCGATAGAGTCAGACGACGCGCGATCCATGGACGTGCCGGGTAAGCATAGGCAGATGCGGCAGCGTCAGCAATGTCCCACTTCGAGGCGCCTCCGCCCACGGGCCCACGCGACCGCTCGGGTTCTCGCGCAGCGCGTTTCGCGAGTGCGCGGCAAGCGCACGATCACATACATCACGCTCATCACGCTCACATACATCACGCTCACACACATGAAGGCGCGCGTGACGCCTTCAACGTGGAGCGAGCGCGATCTGAATGTCGCGGAACGCAGCGCTCAGACCATCGCGCAGCACCTCGATCTCTCGGTCGCGCCAATCTTTGGGCTCCCCGCGCACGAAACTCGTCTTGTCTTCGCGATTGTCGAACCGGCCAACCGGGAGGTCGAAGATCGCACCATCCGGCGTCTCGATGGCAATCGTCTTCGGGCGGCGACCATGAGCCAGAAGCCACGCCATATCGTCACAGCCATAGTCGTTCCGCATGACGTGCTCCGGCACCCCGTGGTGCAAGATCGACCCCGGGTCGTTCGGATCAGTGCGGGCACGATTCTTTTCGCGCGACATTTCGGGCGTAACCCAAACATACAACACGGTCGCACGGCGCAGGATCTCCGGGTCGAGAAGCCCAAGCGAATAACGATACCCAAAGGGTGCAGCGAGCGGCATCCCGTGCCCTTCGGGCCCACCACGCGCCAATTCGATGACGAGTGTGCGGTCGCGTCTCGGCCGCGCGCCCGTGCTCGTAGGCGCGCCCGTGTTCGCGGCGGCCGCATCGGCGTGCATCCGATCGACGTCTGCTTCGAGCTCGCGCTCGAGCCGAGTGCGCAGCGTCGCAGGCAAGCGGCCCAAGCGAGCCCGCTCGATCCCAACCTGCGCGGCCGCTCGATCGATGCGCGCCAGCATGTCGGCGACGGTCGAGCTCTCGGATTCTCGTCGAAGCGCTTCGCCCAACGAGGCTTGCGACCCGGCGTCGACCCGGCGGAAGTCTTCGTTGAGCAACGCAATCAGCGTCCCCCAATCCCGTCCATCACGAAACGAGCGATCCGGAGCCTCAAAAAACACGCCCGACTCGCCGGACTCGAGGCACACCTCGTCGACCCGTCGCATCAAGTGAACGTACGGGAAGTCGTCGAGCTGGACGGTCGGCGCGAGCCCGAACTCGCGACGAACTTCATCGACCGGTCGCGACGACAAGAATCGGCGAACCTCAGACTTCCCCGAGGCCGGGAGTGCGAGAAGAAGAACAATATCGAGCGTTTCATGCATGGCTAGAACTCCAACCGAAAATCCGAAGGGCGACGCTCGGCTAACACGATTTGGCGGACTTGGTGAACATTCCTGTTGCGCCTGCCACGGACGACCATTACTAGCTCTGGCGAGAAGCCATGGAGCAAGAAAACCAGCACGAAGTGAACCCACTGGTCGGCGTCGTGATGGGGAGCAAGAGCGACCTCGAGCCCCTCGATGCGGCGGCCTCAATCCTCAAAGCGTTGGGCATTCCGTATGAGTTTCGGATCCTCTCCGCCCACCGCACGCCGGAAGAGACACTCGAATACGCGGCCGGCGCGGAGGCTCGGGGCATACAGGTCCTCATCGCCGCCGCCGGAGCCGCGGCCGCCCTCCCCGGTGTCATCGCCGCCAAGACGCTGTTGCCGGTGCTCGGCGTGCCGCTCGCCGCCACACCGCTTCAGGGCATGGACGCCTTGCTTTCGATCGTGCAGATGCCCAAGGGCGTGCCCGTCGGAACCCTTGCGATCGGGAGCGCCGGCGCCGGAAACGCGGCGCTTCTCGCGGCCGAGATCATCGCGCTCTCGAGGCCCGAGATCAAAGCGCGCCTTCGCGCGTGGCGGGAAGAGCGTCGACAGGCCGTGCTCAGCGAATCGCACGTCAGCCGCTTCTAGCGCACAGCGTCTTCGATGCGCGTGCGCACATCGAGATCGATGCCAATGTTGCTCAGCGCTTGGCGATGCTGTTGAAGATCGGCGCTCGTCAAGGGGTTCGCTCGAAGCCATTCGGCCGGAAACTCGATGCGCAAGCAACGACTGTCGGCGGTCACCGAGGCATCGGGAAGCGCTTCGGTCGAGCGCGTGCGATTGAGGGCACAAGCGAGGCGAAAGACAGCGGCAAGACGCATCGCCGTCTCCACCTCGGCGCGCGCAATGCCCGCAAAGACGTCACGCCGAATCTTTCGTCGGTGCGCCAAGATGACCGCGGCGAGAAGTCGCTGATCCTCTCGCGAAAAGCCGGCCATATCCGCGTAGGTCACGAGGTATGCGCTGTGCTTGTGATAGCCGGTGTGCGAGATCGAAAGCCCAATCTCGTGGAGTTGGGCCGCCCAAGTGAGCACCTGAAGAGCGCGCGACATATCAAGACGCCACGGTCCCGCGACGCCCTCGAGAATCCAGCGCGCCGTCCGTTCAACGCGCTCCGACTGTCGTCGATCGACACCGTAACGCGAGCAGAAGCCGCGGATCGTTCGGTCACGCGTATCCTCATGGCGAATTCGGCCGACCAAATCGTAGAGCAGCCCTTCGCGCAAAGCGCCCGGTGAGCGACGCATGACCTCGATCCCGAGGGTCTCGAAAATCGCCTCTAGGATCGCAAGTCCGCCGGGAATGATCGCCCGACGCTCAGCCGGCACGCCGAGGAGATCGAGTGCGCGGGTATGACCATGCATGATCATGGCTTTTCGAAACCGCTTGAGCCCTTTGGCGGTAATCAAGTCACCCCAGCCATTGGCATGAAGAATGTCGTCGATGCTCAGGATCGTCCCCGAACAGCCCAGGGCTTGCTGCCAACCCAAGCTTCGAAATGCGCTTTCGATCGACTGGGCTTCGAGCTTCGCGGCAATGCTCGCTCGCTGAAAACGCTCCTTCGTAAGGACACCGTCGCCGAAGAACTCGAGCGACACGCTGACGCAGCCCATGAACAGGCTGTCGGACTGAAGAATGTCGAAGCCTTGGCCGATCACGCACTCCGTGCTTCCGCCCCCAATGTCGACAACCAAACGCCGACCTTCGTCGTGCGCCGCGGTCTGCGCCATCCCGAGATAGATGAGGCGCGCCTCCTCCTTGCCGGCGATGATCTCGATCGGGTGGCCCAGCGCGACCTGAGCGCGCTCGAGGAAATCGAGGCCGTTCTTTGCCCGCCGAAGCGTATTCGTCCCGACGGCCCGGACCCGTCCCGCCGGAACTTCTCGAACCCGCTGACCGAATCGCTCGAGACACGCGACCGCTCGGTCCTGTGCTTCGGTCGTCAAGAGCCCGCGCTCGTCGAGGCCCGCACCGAGCATCACGCCCTCTCGCATGCGGTCTACGACGTCTAGATGCCCGTCCTTCAGCCGGGCGACGATCATGTGAAAGCTGTTCGATCCGAGATCGGCCGCCGCGATGAACTCCGCTCTGTGCACGCCCTGCCCATCTCCTCGCGGATCTAGCTTTAGCTTTCGAGCTCTGGCCTTCTAGCTCTGGCTCTGGCTCTGGCCCTGGCTTAGCTCTAGCCCGCCCTCTCGCTCATCCCTCGCGTCTTCACTCTTCGAAGCGCAGGAAGACAGTCAACCGGTCGCCTAGCTTCGTGACGCGACCACTGTGAATCGCACGCTTCGCGTCAAAGACGACGCGCGTAAAACCATCATGGCGACCGACGCGAATGCTTGTCACTGGAGACATCACCGCAGGAATCTCAACCGCGCCCTCGTGGTCGACAATGTCGACCACGAATCGCTCGGGATCTCTGAACACGTACGTGCGCATGACCTGGGCAGCCGTCGATAAGCGAAGGTCGTACGTTCCCGGGCTACTGGAGGATGAAACGCCCCCGGCCGCGGGCTTCGCTTCGGTCTTTGAGTGCGCGTTGGAGGGCGCTTTGGCCTTGGCCTTGGCCTCCGCGTTCGCTTCCCCTCCGGTCCCCGGTTTGGACTTATCCTGCGCCGTGTCGTCCGCAACCAACAGCGCGTCGAATCCTCGCGTCTTCGCGACCGTGTCGAGCGGCACGAGCGGAGGCAATGGGCGACGAGGTCGCTCGGCCTTGTCAATGCGCCCCGGCGACTGCTTGCGGCCGTCGGCGCCCCCGACAACACTTTCCCCCGATGTAGGCTTTCGGGACGCCGGCCGGTCCAACGGATCGACGACCGACTCGCCCATGAGGACCCTGTGCGTCGATGCGCTCAGGCCGCGCGAGGACGCATCATCGGCCGACTTGGAGAGCGGCGCACTTGTAACGAACCATGCAACGACCGCGACGGTCGCACAGCTACCTAGAGCCACGATGATCATTCCTTTCCAGAGCCGGGAACGGCGACCAGCGCGCGCTTCCGCGCCGGAGGCGTTCGAACCGTCGGCGCTCTGCGCCGTCATTGAAGCATGATCCGCTTCGAGAGGATTCGGCAGGTGCCAGGCCGACGCATCGAAGCCATCGAGCGCGGCGTCAGAGTCGGCGGCGTCCTCGATGCCCGGATCGAAACCTGGTCTCAGATCGATGCCGAGCTCGAGATCGAGATCTTGATCGTGACCGTCGTAGGCGCCGATCTCGACATTGAGGTCGCGATCGAGAACACGGTCGAGGTCGGGGTCAGGGTCAGGGTCGAGGTCGGGCTTGAATTCGGGGGAATCTGCAAGACCAATCAGAGTCTCAGCACTCGAAAGATCTGCGCCGATCGTTCCGTGCGCAACCCCGTCGATCTCGGCCTTCAGCATCGAAACCGCCTCGTCATCGAGACGCACGAACCGCACGCCAAACCCGGAGCCGTTCGATCGAACCCGATTGTAGGCTACGGCGGCCTCGGCGATGTACACCTCGCCTCCATCCGACAACGGGATCACGGCAGAGAATCGCGCGCCAACCCGGACCGGACGATCCGCGTCGATGAACAGCCCCCCCACGGAAACGTCGCGCGCCGAGACCGAAGCCTCGGGCGGCTCATTCGGAGGTCCGACCTTCACCAGTCCTGTCACGGGCACACGAAGAGACGACCTCCGATCCTCTCCGGTCCACGATGATCGCGCCGCTGACCCCGCCATGCGCACACGGGAACACGAAGATTCGTTGGCGTCGAATTTTCGTCCATCGCCGGGGCCCCATATTGACACAGCGCGTAATCGACCGAAGACTCGAGGCGGAAGGCACAGCAGTTTCAGGAGGTTCGAGATGGTTGTATCCCCCAGATTCCAGACGTTCGAAGGCGGTCAAACAGAGGAACAAGCCCTGCTTCCGGGGGGCGGCTTTCTCCTGCACACCGCCTGCACCCATCCGATCTTCACCGCCGAGCAGTTCACGGAAGAACATCGCGCGTTCTACCGGACGGCCACCGACTTCATCGAGCAAGAGGTCACGCCCAGGCATAAGGACATCGAAGCGAAGCAACCCGGGCTCATGCCTACGCTCCTCCGAAAAGCCGGTGAACTCGGGTTCCACATGATCGACATCCCAGAGCAATTTGGCGGCCTCGGGCTCGACAAGACCACGTCGTGCTTGGTCGCCGAGGCGCTGGCGCGTCAGGGGAGCTTCAGCGTCGCGTTGGGGGCCCACAACGGCATCGGCATGCTCCCCTTGGTCTTCTTTGGCAGCGATGCGCTGAAGGAAGCGTACCTCCCTAAGTTCGCAACGGCCGAGATCATCGGCGCCTATGCGCTCACAGAACCAGGCTCAGGTTCGGATGCACTTGCAGCCAAAACGACCGCGAAGCTTTCTGACGACGGCCAACATTGGATCCTGAACGGTTCTAAGATGTGGATCACGAACGCGAACATCGCGGACATGTTCACCGTCTTTGCAAAGATCGACGGCAAGCGCTTCTCGGCCTTCCTCGTGCCCCGGAATGCACCAGGCTTCGAGGTTGGTCGCGAGGAGCCGAAGATGGGCATCCACGGCTCTTCGACGTGTGCCCTATCCTTCGACAACGTGAAGATCCCCAAAGAGAACCTGCTCGGCGAAGAAGGCCGAGGCCACAAGATTGCCTTCAACATTTTGAACATGGGTCGCCTTCGCCTTGGCGTCGCCGTCATGGGCGGCTCAAAGTTCGTGCTGGGTCTCGCAGCCAAATACGCCAAGGAGCGCAAGCAGTTCGACCGCACCCTCGCTGAGTTCCCGATCATCCAGCAGAAGTTGGCCGACATGGCGGTCGCGATCTACAAGGCCGAATCCTGCGCCTATCGAACGACGGGAAACATCGACGCCGCCATGGCCCGCGTCGCCAAGGACGACCCCAACCGTCCAGCTCGCCTCGTAGAAGCCATCGAAGAATACAACGTGGAAGCCTCGATCATGAAGGTCTCCGGCTCCGAGGGTCTCGATGCCATCGTCGACGAGGCCGTGCAGATTCACGGTGGATACGGCTACAGCGAGGATTATAGCGTCGAGGTTGCATACCGTGACAGCCGTATCAACCGTATCTTCGAAGGCACCAACGAGATCAACAGAATGCTGATCCCGGGGACGATCCTGAAGCGCGCCATGAAGGGGACACTCGCTCTACTCCCCGTGGCCCAATCCATTCAAGATACGCTCCACCGAGCGCGTTCTCCGATCCCACCACTGAGCGACGGTCCGTTGGCTCAGGAAGCCCAGCTCGCTGAGCTGGTTCGGCGTGCCACCGTCTACACGATGGGCACCGCGGCGATGAAGCTCATGACCGACCTCGAAAAGGAGCAGGAACAGCTCGCGATGATCGCCGACTTGTGCATGGACGCCTACGCGATCGATTCGGTCGTGCGCCGCGCGATTCAGGCCCAGGCGACCGAGACGCCAGCCCGAGCCGAGCTACATCGCCTTTTCGCCGAAGTGGCCGCGCTCCAGATCTACGAAGACGCCATGGCCCGCGCGCGCCGCGTCGTCGTCGAGCTTTTCCCGGACGAAGACCAATACACACGTTTCATGGAGCTGAAGCGACTTCATCTCGATGACACGATGCCGGTCATCCCGCTTCGCCGGCGTCTCGCAAGAGCCGTCCTCGACGCCGATGGCTATCCGCTGCGGTATCTATAGCCTACGTATAGCCTACGCCATCGTCCTCGAGTCCTCGAGTCCTCGCGAATCCAGGCCAGCGCCAAAAAAGACGCGTCGATCGCCTCAGCAAACGCACGCGTCGTTTTGCACGCAGACGACGCGGCGCGCTCAGGACCTATGGCGTGCTGTCCATCGTCAACGAGATCTTCTCTGCCGACTGAGTCGGACGATTGTTGCCCTCGTAGACGGCTTCAAACTGTTCGATTTGTGCCTTCGAAAGTTGAACAGGCGTCGACAACACGAACCAGCTCACACCTTCCGTGCAGGGTGGCGTCGTGAGTGAGCCGCTGTAGCGGTAGGCACCCAGGACCGGCGGCATGAGGTCGCTCACGTTCACCTTCTTCGTCGCCTCGGCAGTGGACGACGCCTCCGCGGGCAACGCGGCAAGAATGGGTTCGAAGGCACTATTCTCGCTGCCGGACTCCATCAGGAACCCAACAACCGCCAACTGACCTTCGGCGTTCTTGTGCACGACATGGATCTCGGCGTCGTAGTGTCTTCCATTCACCGTATGCTCACTGGGCGCGTGATAATGATATTGGAGAACATCGTAGCGGACGCCATCGAACTCCATGTAGCTCCCCGGATCGACGTTCATCTGTACCGTGTGTCCATTGTTGACCATCTTCAGCGCACTCGGTTGATAGTGAAACACCAAATTGCGCAAGTCCTCCTTCTCCGCATCCTTCAAGTCGATCGGAGATTGATGCTCGCCGGCACCGCAAACCTCGAACCGAGGATCGAGCGACGACCAGTTCTGCGGGCCGTTCTCACCAACATATGACCAGTGAGCCGAATGCGGTGCGTGCTCCGCTTTGGCACTGTGCTCCGCCTTCATGGTGTCGTGGTTGGACGACGCGCACGCGTACATCATCATCAGCGGCAGAAACAGCGAACTCGCTGTGGCTAGAGAATGAGTTGTCTTCATATTGAACCTCCCGGAATGAATCGACCTGGGCCGGGCCCCTGCCCGACGACATTGTTGTGGCGACGTTGCCCTCTGATCTCGGCACGCCCTCTTGCGAGCTACACCTCTTCGGAGCGTCCGTCTACGTCAAGGTGGCGGTGGAATTGCTCTTGGTCGGGATTCGAAGACGATGGCCGGAACTCGAAGGCAAAGTCTCGCGACACGCATGGGCCGCGGATGGCCATCCGGCGCGGGGGCTCTCGACGACGACTTGACGCCGCCCGAAGTCACGTCAAAATGCGGGCCGATGTCTGAGTCTGAGTCTGAGTCTGGATCTGAATCCGAAATCGAGCTTCGCTCCGCTGCCCGGCGAGGATCTACATCGGCATCGAAGCGACGAGCCCTCGTCCTCATCGCCGAAGGAACAGAAGAGATGGAAGTCGCAATCATCGTCGACTTGCTACGGCGTGCGAAGATCGAGGTGATCCTCGCGTCACTCGAACGTGCGCAACATGTCACCTGCAGCCGAGGCCTGAGGATCGCGCCCGATGCAGCGCTTTCCGACGTCTGCGACACATCCGAAACATACGATGCGGTCGTGCTCCCCGGGGGTGCCGAAGGCGCCGATCGACTCGCGGCATCCCCCGCCGTCGCCGAGGTTCTGCGCCGCCACGTCGAAGCCGGGCGCCTCATCGGCGCCATCTGCGCTGCGCCCGCGGCCCTCAGAGCGCACGGCTTTGGCCACGGACGGCGGCTGACGAGTCATCCATCGGTCCGAGCTCGAGTCGCGCCTGGCGCCGACTATCAAGAGTCGTCGGTCGTCGAAGATGGCCTCTTTGTCACGAGCCGAGGTCCTGGCACCGCCTTTGATTTCGCGCTCGCGATTATTCGCCGCCTCTCCGGCCCCGAAGTCAGAGCGCAGGTTCTTGCGCCCCTCATGCTCGAAGTCGTCCCCTGATCCGAAGACCGGGTCGAAGTCGCCCGCACCCCCGACCAGGTCACGCACCCGCACGGAAGACGAAGACACGGCACACGTGGTCGCACACGTGGTCGCACACGCGGTCGCGCACGTGGTCGCGCACGTGGCCGCGCACGTGTACTCGATCAACATAGGCGCCCACATCACGCGAAGCCGAATGCAGCCCTCGGACCAGACACGGCTCCGACCTGCCAACGATCATGTGGGCGGTTCTGCGCCGGGTGACGCCAACGGAGGCGCTCTGACTTCATCGCATCATCCCCACGCTGAGGTTAGAACGCTGAGATATCGCGCCTCGCTCGGAGTTTTCGCCATGCACGAACAGAAACGGAACCTCACCACGACCTCGCCCTTTCCAGCGGTTCTCTTCGCTGCGCTCTTGGTGGGTGTCACAGCCATCGGCCTCAGCGCGTGCGGTGGCGGAACCAGCCAATCTTGTCGGTCCCCGAGCGACTGTCCAGCCGGCTACGAGTGCATACGAGACTCTGTAACCTCGGCCGGAAGCTGCGAGGCGTGTCCTGATGAGGTGCCCTACGATGGCCTCGACAACGACTGCGACCCAGCCTCACGCGACCGCGATCTCGACGGCGACGGCGACAATTGGGTCGGCGCCAGCGTCGGACCGGGCGGGGACTGCAACGACAACGACGCCACGATCAACTCACAGACGGTCGAGGTCTGCGGCGACGGCATCGACAACGATTGCGATGACCGCATCGATGAAGCGCCTTGCGGCGACGAGACATCGCCCACGGTAGCGTTCGTTCACCCGGTCGACAACGACGCGGTGCGCGGCACCGTCTCGGTCGAGCTCAACGTACAAGACGATGGCGAGATCGCGCTCGTCGAAATCTATGCTGGACCGACGTTGGTCGGAACGAAGACGGCTGAGCCGTGGACGATCCCGATCGACACGACCACGCTCTCCGATGGCCCCGTGGTCCTTCGTGCGCGGGCAACCGACAAAGCCGACCGCATCGGCCAAGCAACGATCTCGATTCGGATCGACAACACGGAAGCGCCTACCCTGTCGCTCCCCACCTTTACCCCGGACGCGTCGTTCGGCGGTAACCTCGTGCTCGATGTCGACGCAAACGACAGCTCAGGCATCGCCACACTCACAGTCGAGATCGATGGCCAGGTCGTTGCCGAGCGAACCGGCGTCACCGGATCGACAGAGCTCACGATCGACACCCGCGGTCTCGCCGACGGAGATCACACCCTCACCATACGGGCGACCGACGGAGCCGGGAACGTCACAACGTCCAGCCACCCGCTTCATGTCGACAACACCGGACCCGAGATCGCCACAACGCCCGGCGACGGCGCCAGTGTCTTCGACCTCGTCGAATTCGTGGTCGATGCCCAAGATCCGTCCGGCGTCGCGTCGACGAGCGGCGGCGGCACGACCTCACCGGGCAGTCATCACGCCTTCACGATCGACACAAGCCAACACTTCCCGGGTGCTCTTGCTGTGACGGTCTCCGCGACCGACAACGCCATCGTCGACGGCGTCGCTGGCTCGGGCAATGTCACCGAACGAACGGTCTCTCTTCAGGTCCAGGAGGTCGGACCTTTCGTATCCTTCGTCGCGCCCGCGACCGGGAAGAGCTATGGGGGTCATGTCACGATCGAAGCGACCGTCTTCGACGTCCACGGAGTTGGCGATGTAGCGTTCATTCTCGGCGGCGTTCTGCGCCAAACATTTACCGCCCCGCCCTACACGCTCCAGGTCGACACGACCGCGTTCTCCGATGGTCCGGTGGTCCTCGAAGTCACGACATCCGACCGCCAGGGGCACGCGCGAACCGTTGCAACAGACCTGGTCGTCGACAACACGGCGCCAGTGCTGTCGTTCGACCCCAGCGCCGGCTCGACCATCGCGGGCATTCAAACGATCACCATCAGCGCAACCGACGCCTCGGGCATCGCATCGATCGAACACGGCACCGATGAAAGCATCGGCTCGCCGCTCACGTTCGACCTCGATGCCAACGCACTTCCGAGCGGGCCCTACACCATCTCGGCCACGGCACACGACCTCGCGATCGTTGACGACGGCGCAAGTCCCGGGAACACAGCAACCGCCCATCACAACGTGGTGATCGAGAGTGACGGCCCCGAGGTCGCCTTCACCGCGCCGGCCGACATCACCCAGTCCTACGGTGGCGATCTGTTCGTAACCATGACCGCGACCGACCCCAACGCCGTCGACCGCGTATCCATCGCCGTGGATGGTCTCGTCCTCAGGACCATGACCGCTCCGCCCTTCGAAGCTCACATCGACACGACCGCGTTCACGGACGGTCCACACGTCGTCGAAGCGATTGCCCTCGATGGCCTCGGCAACCGGTCGAATACGCCGTACACGGTCAGCTTCGACAATACCGGCCCGACCATCACCTTCACGAGTCCGAGCAGCGGCGCTACGATCAGTGGTCAATCAGAGACCGTCACGCTGACCGCCACCGATCCGGCCGGAGTTCGCCGCATCGCGAGCCAGGGCCACAGCTCGACCACCAGTCAACTCACGTACACCCTCGACACACTCGCACTGCCGAACGGCGCGCTCGCGCTCACGGCGACCGCTCGCGACCAAGCGATCATCGACGGCCAATCCGGCGTGGGAAACGAATCGACGGGCACCCTCGACGTCACCGTCTTCAACGCCATCAACGAGCCCCCCACCGTAACGTGGGTGAATCCACTCGCGGGCGATGGCGTCTTCCGCACGATCGACATGGAGGTCACCGCAACCGCACCCGCCGGCATCGACGGGGTCGATTTTCTCGTCAACGGGATCACGGTATCCACGGACACGCGCGCGCCCTACACCTTCACCTACGACTACTTCGATCTCGCGGGGACCGTCTCGCTCGAAGCGATCGCCACGACTCCGGCCGGAATCACCGGCTCATCGGCGATCACCATCACCGCCGTCACCCCGCCTCCGATTCGAAGCTCGAACCTGTACACCGTGGCCGGATACGGCGAAGGTTATGACGTAGGCGATGTCACCGGAGATGGCGTCCCCGACCTCGTCCTCTCGGGCTCGAAAGTCGCCGTCCGCGCCGGGTTGCCGCGCGGTGGCTACGCCGCCGCATCGACGTTCGGAAGCTCCTCCGTCGACGTCACGCTCGCGGATCTCGATCAAGATCAAGATCTCGACATCTTTGCGATCAGTAGCAGTGAGCTCGCTTGGTACATCAACGACGGACAGGGGAACTTCAATCCGCCCCAGATTTTGAGCCTCTCCAACGTGGGCGCCAAAGTGCTTCGCGCGATCGATCTCAACGACGACGGATGGGTCGACGTCGTCATCTCACGAGCGCAGGCCGGTGGAGACTTCGTCGTGGTCCATCAAGACCCGACGACCCATGAATTCACCATCGTAGCCACTCCGGGCGTCAACGGCTCGACCCTCGATCTCGAGGTCGCCGACGTCGACGGCGACGACCACCCGGATGTGCTCGTCACGCGGAGCGGGAGCACCGTCTTCTCAGTGTTCCGCAACGCCGATGGCCTCGGCACGTTTGGCGGCGCTGGACAGCCCACCGACATCGGGTCCTTGAGCTATGGCCTCGCCGTAGGCGACATGAACGGCGACCACTACGCCGATATCGTCACGACGGGCTTCGCACGCGATGAGATTCGCGTCCTCCTCGGCGACCCGACGGCGCCGGGTCAATACACGAGCTACGTCCCGTATGCCGCCGACACCGACCCGCGCGATGTGACGCTCGGCGACCTCGATCACGATGGCGATCTCGACGCTATCGTCTTGCTCGACGGCGTCAACGGGATCCGCGTCTTCACGAACGACGGCGCCGGCGCGCTGAGCCCCACGACACCCTACAGCCGCTATACGGTCGCCAAGAATCCAGACCGGGCAAAGGTCGTCGACCTCAACGAAGACGGTCTTCCCGAAGTCCTGATGGCCAGCGACTCGAGTAATGGGGTCGCCGTCATCGACAACCTCGGCGAAGGCCGCCTCAACGCCTCGCCGACCTTCGATCTTGACGTCGAACCGAACACGTTGGCGGCGGCCAACTTGACCGGGAGCGGGCTCGTCGACATCGCCTTCGGCGTCAACAAGGCAGGCGCGATTCCTGCCAACGTGCGGATCGCCGAGAGCAACGGCCAACGATTGTCGGTCGTCTCGACCACCTACTTGTCTCCAAATATCTCGAACATCACCGGTCTCGCGACGGGACAGCTCGACGGTCAGCACGGACTCGACGTCGCAGTCGCAACCGGCCAGAGCATGACCATCACGAACACCGCCTGCACCACCGACACAACGTGTGCCTCCGGGTATCGATGCGCGTCGAACCGCTGCACGACGATTACGGCTGAGCTCCTCATGAGCAACGGCGACGACACATACGCGGCCACCCACCTATCGATTCCAACGCCGAAGGATGTCGACGTCGGCGACGTACTCGGGACCGACGGTCGCGACGAGGCCGTCTTCACGGTCGACAACCCGGGTTCCACCGCAAATGATGGCGCCGTCGTCTACTCCGCACTCGGCGAACGACTCTTCGAGTACGCGCTCAACCAGGGCGCCGAAGGCGTGGTCATCGCCAACCTCGATGGCGATGCACAGAATCAACTCGACTTCGCAATCGCGAACTCGACGTCCGACAACATCACCCTGTGTCGTTCTCTCGGCACAACGTTCGCCACGCCCCAGACATTCGATACGCGCGCCGACGTCAAGCAACTGACGATCGGCCTCGTGGCGGGTGATCGTCGCACGGACCTCATCGGTCTCGGCACGGCCGGCATCATCCTGATGGAGGGCGATCCGAGCTTCACCTTCCGCAACCCCACGACCTGGTCGGCCGGCACCGGACCGACGCGCATCGTCACGGCGGACCTCAACGCCGATGGTATCGACGATGTCGTCTCGCTCAATGCCTCGAATCAGGCGCTCGCCGTAATGCTGGGACGTCCACAAGGTGGCTTCTTCGCGCCGGAGTTCTATCCGCTCCCGGTCAGCGCAACGGACCTCGTCGCCGCGGATGTGAGTGGGAACGGGGATCTCGACGTCGTCGTCGCAAACCGCTCGGTACCCGGACTTACCGTCCTATTCGCCGACCCCGACGACTTCCGTGTCGGTCCCGTGATGAGCCTCATCCGTCCCGATCCGGCCGGTTACTACGGAGGCTCGACCACCCTGGAGGTCTCAGCGACGGACGACGACGGTGTCGATCGAGTTTCCTTCTACGTCGACGGGCAGCGCGTCGGCGTCGCCACATCGTCACCTTATGCGGTCACGATCGCGACCTCCGGCTACGCGGATGGCGCTCACCTCCTTCAAGTGGTGGGTCGTGACGGCTTCGGAAACGAGCGGGAGATCAGAAGCAGCCTCGTCGTCGACAATACGGGCCCCGAGCTGCTCGTGCTCCCGGGCGCCGGCACAACACTCGTGGGCCCCGAGACGATCACGGTGTCCGCCAGCGATCCGGCGGGATTGGCGGAACTCGTGAGTCTCGGTCACACGAGCGTCGTGAGCCCCCTCGTCTACGAGCTCGACACCAACCTTCTGCCGACGGGAAGTTTCACGATCGACGCCACCGCGACCGACGCCGCCATCGTCAACGACACCGTCGGTCACGGAAATACGACCACCCGAAACATCCCGGTGCTGGTCGAGAACCCAGGGCCTACACTATCGTTCGTCAATCCCACCCCAACGCAGGCCTACGGCGGTGGCTTAACGGCGCTCGTCGACGCCAGCGACCCGAACGGCGTCGCGCAGGTTCGATTCTTGGTCGACAACGTCGCGCTCACTTCCGCGCTGATCGCCCCGTATGAGGCTGTGATCGACGCCTCTAGCCTTTCCGACGGCCCACACACCCTGACGGCAATCGGAGAAGACGCGCTCGGCAATGAAGCCACGGAGTCGATCGAGTTTCTCGTCGACAACACGGGCCCCATCTTGAGCTTCAGCGCGCCCGGCGCTCTCGACACGCTCGGCGGTACGGTTCAGGTCACGATCTCGGCCTCGGATGCAGCCGGCGTTCGCTCGATCGAGAGCGAAGGCCGTACGACCTCGAGCAGCCCACTCAGCTACGCGCTGAACACCGTGCTCTTCGAAAATGGGCCTTACACACTGACCGCGTCGGCACATGATGCGACGGTCGTCGACGATGTTGCGAACTCTGGCAACGAAGCCAGCGTCGCTCTGCCCGTGACCATCTTCAACGGCGTCAACGAGCCACCGACCGTGGCCTGGCAGACGCCGCTCGAGGGCGACGGCGTCTATCGAACCATCGACATGCGCGTCGCAGCAACGGCCCCGGGCGGGATCGCGCGCGTCGACTTCGCCGTGGGCGGCGTCCTCGTCGGAAGCGACGCGAGCTCGCCCTATCAGCTGAGCTACGCGTATTTCGACCTTCCGGACGAGGTCGAGCTCACTGCGACCGCCTACACACCGAACGACATCTCCACCGTCTCGTCCATCCGCGTCAAAGTCGTTCCCGAACCCGAGCTCGACGTGCCCGAGCTGTTCTCCGTCTCGGGCTTCGGCGCCGGATACGACGTCGGCGATGTGACCGGCGACGGCATCCCAGACCTCATTCTCTCCGGCACGAAGACAAGCATCCGTCCTGGGCTCGGCCAAGGACGCTTCGGTGTCGATACGTTTCTCACCGGCGCCGCGACCTCGGTCGACGTCAAAGTGGCCGACCTCGACCACGACGGTGCGCTCGACATTCTCACCCTTTCTTCGACCCAACTCTCCGTGTTCATCAACCAAGGCGCCGGCAGCGGCTTCGCGCCGCCCGAAAACGTCGCGCTCGGCTCGGTGTCCGGTAAAATCTTGCGGGTTGGCGATCTCAACGGGGACGGCTTCCTCGACGTCGTCATCGGCCAGGGTTCCACCGCCGATTTCTCCGTCCTCCATCAAGATCCGACGACCACCACTTTCTCGATCATCGGCACGACGCCGCGCGGCGCGGGCTCGGTGCTCGATCTCGAGCTCGCCGACGTCGATCTCGATGGACATCTCGACGTCGTGCTCACTCGGAGCAACACGTCGAGCTTCTACACCTACTTGAACGCCGACGGCGCGGGGACCTTTGGCGGCAGCGGACAGCCTTCGACCGGAGGCGCTTCGAATGGGAGCCAGACGATCGCCGTCGCCTCGATCGACGGGGACGGCTATCCCGATGTCGTCGTCTCGTCACAAAGCAGCGACGCCATACTCGTCTATCTCGGGAACGAAGCCCAACCCGGTCAGTACGCGGCCCCCGTCTCGTACGCGATGGCGCTGAACCCGAGCGACCTCGCGACCGGCGATCTCGACGGCGACGGCGATCAAGACATCGTCGTCACACTCGACGGGACCCACGGGATCCGCGTGCTCCTCAACGACGGCGACGGCTTGCTCGCCGCGCCGACACCGCACAGTCGCTTCACGATCGCGCGCGCCCCCGACCGTCCGACCCTGATCGATCTCACCGGAGACGGGCTGCCAGACCTTCTGGTGGCCACCGATATCGACAACGGCGTGGCGTTCGCCAAAAACCTCGGCGAAGGCGCATTCCGAGCGCCACCGACCGACGACCTTCCCCACAACCCGGTCGCGATCGCCGTCGGCGACATGGCAGGAGACGGCGCGGTCGACGTTGCCTATGGTGTCAACGCCGGAGGAGGCAACCCGGCGCGCGTCGTCATCGCCGAGAACGACGACCGTCGCCTCTCGGTTCGAAGCATCACCCCGCTTTCCGCCGGCATCACCAATGTGACGAGCCTGGCGGTCGGTCGACTCGACGGCAATGCCGGCCTCGACATCGCGGTCGGAAGCGACCGAGCGCTCACCGCCGGCACGGTGGCATGTGCGAACGACGACGCGTGCGCCGCCGGCCTTCAGTGCGTCGACAGTCTATGCCGACCGATCACGGCCGAGCTCCTCCTCGGGGACGGCTCAGACACCTACACGCTCGAGCACATCTCGGTCGCGCGGCCACGAGACGTGGCGATCGGCAACGTGTGGGCCGCGAACGACTTTGCGGAGGCCATCTTCACGATTGACGACGGCACGAATGGTGGAGGCGCAAGCGTATTCTCATCGGCCGGCACCGAGCTGTTCACGTACGCCACGCTCCTTCCCGCGAGCGGCATCGTTATCGGAAATCTCGACGGCGACGCGAATGGGTTCACGGATTTCGCGGTCGCGAACTCGGCAACGAACACGAACAACATCTCGATCTTCCGTTCCGATGGTTCGACGTTCCTCGCGCCACTGACCTTCGATGCGCAGCGTTCCGCGAAGGATCTCGCGATGGGGATCACGGCCGGCGACAGTCGTCCTGATCTTCTCGCGGTCGGAACGAACGGCGTCACGCTCATGACGGGCGATCCGGTCTTCACGTTCTCAACGCCAACGCTCTGGACAACGGGAGGAACGCCCACGAAGATCGCGACCCAAGACCTCAACGCAGACGGTTTGTCCGATGTCATCGTTCTGCATGCGTCCGATGACAAACTCGCGATCTTGATCGCGCGGCCGCAAGGTGGGTTCTTCCCTGCGTCGCTCTACACACTCCCGGACACGCCGACCGATCTCGCCGTCGGTGACCTATCGGGCAACGGCGAGGCCGACATCGTCATCTCCAATACAGCAGCGCCAGGTCTCACCGTGATCCACTCCGTTCCGGCGGATGCGCGCGTGGGCCCGGTTCTCGTCCTTGTGGCCCCCGACACCTCGGCCCGCTACGGCGGCCTCGCGACGCTCGAGGTTAGCGCGAACGACGGAGACGGCGTCGATCGCGTCGAGTTCATCATCGACGGCCAGGAGGCTGGTGTCGCCACTTCGGAACCCTACGCGACGACCATCGACACGACCCTGTACATCGACGGCACGCACATCCTCGAAATCGTCGGCGTCGACGGCTTCGGCAACAAGAGAACGTTGTCGACCTCGCTCGCCATCGACAATACCGGGCCGGAGATCTCGTTTGCGCCGCCGGAGAACACGCTGCTTTCGGGCGTCGAGACCTTGGCCGTCTCGGCGGTCGATCCAAGCGGTCTGCTCGAGATATCGAGCGAGTCTCATACGGCTGCGGTCAGCCCACTCGTGTACGAGATCGACACCAACACCTTGACCCCCGGACCGCGGATCTTCACCGCCACCGCCCGCGACGGCGCGATCATCGATGACCTACCTGGGTTTGGGAACCTCGCGGTGGTGGATACGACCTACAACATCGAGAACCCGGGACCGGTCATCACCTTCTTGCGGCCCAGCCCGAGCCCGGCCGCCTACTACGGAGGCACGATGACGGCCGAAGTCAGCGCCGTCGACGCCAACGGCGTCAGCCTCGTGACCTTCGCCGTCGATGGCGACGTCGCCGCCTCGGTCGCGACCACGCCCTACTCGACAGTTCTCGACACCACGCGCCTGGCCGACGGCCCACACACGCTCTCGGCGACCGGCGTCGATGCACTCGGTCATGCGAGCGTCGCGTCTATGATCTTCGAGGTCGATAACAGCGGCCCCATCGTCTCCTTCACGCAGCCGCTGTTGGGCGCGACCATCGCCGGCGTCGAACCGGTCACCGTCGAGGCCATCGATGCGGCCCAGATTCGACGCGTCACCAGCGGCGCATTCAGCAGCGACCACAGTCCCTTGCTCTATGGTCTCGACACGCTGCCTCTCCCGAACGGCCACTACACGATCGAGGCAAGCGCGATCGACGGCGCGATCGTCAACGACGATCCGAACCAAGGAAACGCTCGCACCGTATCTATCGCGGTTGACGTATACAACGCGATCAATGAGCCGCCGACCGTCGCTTGGCAGAGCCCGTCGGACGGCGACGGCGTGTATCGAACGATCCCGATGCAGGTCTCGGCGACCGCGCCCGGGCAGATTGCCCGCGTCGAGTTCTACGTCAACGGGACCTTGGTGGGCACCGACTCGAGCGCGCCCTACGCGCTCGACTACGAGTATTTCAATCTCTCGGGCGACATCGCGCTCGAAGCGACCGCCTACAATGCGAACAACATCTCGACCACGGCGGCCATTACGGTGAGCGTGGTCGAGGAACCCCCGTTTCAGACCTCGCGGCTCTTGGCGCAGTCCGGATTCACCGGCGGCTATGCGGTCGGCGATCTCGACCAAGACGGCCTCATGGACCTCGTGTATGCCGGTTCGAAGACAACGGTTCGGTACGGGGTTCCGGGCGGCGGCTTCGAGAGCGGCGTCGAGATCGGCCCGAGCTCGGTCGATACGACCGTCGTCGATCTCGACGGCGATGGAGACCTCGACGTCGTCGCAATCTCGACGTCCGCACTCTATTGGATGATGAACATCGGAGAGCGGAGCGTACTCCCGGCCGACAGTTTGAGCATCGGGAGTGTCTCCGCCAAGATCGTGCGGGCGGGTGACGTGAACGGTGACGGCGCGCCCGACCTCGTGATCTCACGAAGCACTGCGGGCGGTGACTTCTTGGTCCTTCACCAGAGTCCAGGCACCGACAGCTTCAACCTCATCGGGACACGAGGGCTCCTTGGCTCGGTCTCCGATCTCAAGCTCGCTGATGTCGACCTCGACGGTCATCTCGACGTCGTCGTTGTCCGCCAGGGATCGACCAACACGAACCTGACGGTCTTTCGAAACGCCAACGGTGCGGGGACGTTTGGTGGCGCAGGTCTCGATTCGTCGATCGGGTCCCAAAGTCTCGGTCTCGACGTAGCCGACCTCACCGGCGATGGATATCCCGATGTCGTCGTGACCGCGCTCGATTCGAACCTCGTCCGCGTCTTTCCGGGCGTTCGAGCCAGCCCTGCTCAGTACACGACTTCGACCCCATACCCCGTCTTGAGCAGCCCGCGCGATGTGCTGGCCACGGACATCGATGAAGACGGCGATCGCGACCTTCTCGTAACGCTCGATGACATCAACGGCATTCGAATGCTCGTCAACGATGGTTCGGGCGTCTTCGTCTCGGCGGAGCCCTATGCGCGCTACACGATCGGACGGGCCGTCGATCGCCTTGCGCTCGTCGACGTCACCGGGGACGGTGAGCCCGACCTGGTGGCCGCCTCGACGGTCGAAGGCGGCCTCCTCGTCGCCGAGCGCCTCGAAGATGGGACCTTCAAGGCCGCGCCAACGATCGACCTTGCCGATCGTCCCTCGGCGATCGTGCTCGAGGACATGACGAACGACGGCGTCCCCGACGTCGTGTACGCCACGAACAAGGTCGGTTCGACGCCGGCCAAGGTATCCATCGCGTCGAACGATGGAACACTGTTCACCGTGTCGAGCGCCACGTTCGTTTCGAGCAGCATCACGAGCATCACCGGCATCAGCGTCGGCAACTTGGACGGCGTTCACGGTCCGGATATCGCGGTCGCTTCCGACAAAGCTCTGACCGTGAGCACGACCGCCTGCAACTTCGACAGCGAGTGCACCAGCGGAAACCAGTGCGTCGGCGGCTTCTGCGCTTCGATCACGGCTGAGCTCCTACTGAGTGACGGTGCGGAGGGATTCGACGCCCGGCATCTTTCGATCCAAAAACCGAAGCAGGTAGCCGTCGGTGACGTGCTCAACAACGACGGCATCGACGAATCCGTCTTCAGCGTGGACAACGCGAGTGGCGACGACGGGACCGTCGTCTACGACGCGACCGGGACTCGACTGTTCGAGCGTACGATCAACGTCGGCGCCGAAGGGCTCGTGATCGCCAACCTCGACCGTGACGCGGCAGGCCGACTCGACTTCGCGGTCGCGAACGCCACGACGGACAACGTCACGCTCTTCCGCTCACTTGGCGCATCGTTTGCGCCACCGGAAACCTACAACGCGCTCAGCGACGTTCGTCTCCTCGCGGCCGGCAAGGTGGCCGGCGACAATCGGACAGACCTATTCGGCCTCGGTCAGTCGGGCCTCGTCCTTCTTCCGGGCGACGCAACCTTCACCTTCGGAACGCCGACCTTGTGGGCAGCGGGAAGCAGCCCATCAGGCCTGGTGGCCGCAGACGTCAATCGCGATGGGCTTTCCGATGTGTTGTCGCTCAACGCCTCGTCGGATCGTTTGGTCGTGATGATCGCGAGGCCGCAGGGCGGGTTCTTCCCGCCGCACGCATTCGTGTTGCCCGCTGACCCCTCGGCACTGGATGTGGCGGACATGAGCGACAACGGAGAGTTCGATGTCGTCGCGGTCAACACCTCCGTTCCTGGAATCACGGTGCTCTATTCAGTGCCCGAGTCGCAGCGCGTCGGCCCAGCGATGGCGCTCCTTCGCCCGAGCACAGACGAAGCGTATGGCGGACGAACGACGCTCGAGGCCACCGCCGTCGACGAAGACGGCGTGACCCGCGTCGAGTTCTTCGTCGATGGGACCTCGGTCGGCGTTCGCACCGAGGAACCTTACGTGCTGACGATCGATACGACACCGTTCTCGTCGGGCGAACACGAGCTGCTCGTCGTGGGGACCGATGGCCGCGGCAACGCCCGCTCGCTCACGAGCGATTTCAACATCGACAACGACGGACCGGTCGTGAGCATCGTTCCGGCGCAGGGTTCGGTCATCGCGGGCACCGTGGATGTCTCGATCTCGGCAACGGACGTAAGCGGGATTCTTTCCATCGAGAGTGACGCGCATGTTTCGGGCACGAGTCCCCTGACATACACCATCGACACGAACACGATCCCCGAAGGCGACTTCGTCATCAGCGCCACCGCCCACGACGGCGCCATCATCGACGACGTCGCAGGCACCGGAAACGTGACCACGCGGTCGGTGACGGTGACGAGCCAGAATCCCGGACCGGCGGTGGAGATCTTGAGTCCGACGCCCTCGCCCGCCGCGTCCTATGGTGGTCTCGTCACCATCGACACCGAGGTCGATGACGCCAACGGGATCCAAGATGTGTCATTCCGGATCGACAGCAGCGCCGCCATCGTCGTCATGACGCCACCCTTTCAGGCGGTGTTCGACACGACGGCGTTCGCCGATGGGAACCACACCGTACACGTCGATGCCACGGATCTCCTCGGGAACGTCACAACCAAGTCGGAGGTGGTGCGATTCGACAACACGGGACCGACGATCGTGTTCGCACAGCCTTCGTCGAACGAGACACTCTCGGGCCAGTACCCAGTCATCGTTCAAGCCTCGGACGCCGCTGGCATCTTGGGGATCTCGAGCCGAGGCTTCTCGACGAGCACGAGCCCGCTGAGCTACACCCTCGATACGATCTACATCCCGAACGGCGCGGCGACCATCAGCGCCGACGCGCGCGACGGCGCGGTCATCGACGACGTGATCGGGTCCGGCAACCTCGCGTCGCGCGATGTGCATGTCCAAGTCTTCAACGCGGTCAACGAGGCGCCCGTCGTGACCTGGCTGTCTCCCGTCACCGGGGACGGTGTATATCGCGTCATGAACATGTCGGTGAGCGCGACCTCCCCGGGCGGCATCGCGCGGGTTGAATTTTCGGTCGGCGGACAGAAGGTCGGCGAGGACACAACGTCGCCGTATGCCTTCGACTACGAGTATCACGGCTTGTCCGGCACAGTCGCGCTCGAGGCCACGGCCTACACGCCGACCGACATCAGCGGTTCAGCGTCGGTGAACGTGACGATCGTCGAGCCGCCTGATTTCCGGGCGCCGACGACGGTCGATGTGAGCAGCTTCGCGGGAGGCTACGCAGTGGGCGACGTCGACGATGACGGACGTATGGACCTGGTCTTCTCGGGTAGTAGCGTCCGGATTCGCAGAGGCCTTGATGGCGGGGGCTTCGGGCCGGCTGAGTCGTTTGGGTCTTCGGTGTCGGATCTCGTCTTGGTCGACCTCGACGGTGACCTCGATCTCGATATCGTCGGCGTTTCAGCGAGCACGCTGTATTGGTACTACAATCAGGGCCAGGGAACGTACGGAACCACCGCCTCGTCGATTTCGCTCGGGTCGGTGAACGCGACAACCCTCAAGGTGGGCGACGTCAGTGGCGACGGTCGCCTCGATGTCGTCATCAGCCACAACGCGACGGGCGGTGACTTCGTCTTGGCGCTCGGCACGCCAACCGGGTTCGTCAGTCAGGGTTCACGCGGTCTGGTCGGACGCGTGTCAGACCTCGCTTTGGCAGACTTCGACCACGATGGAGATCTCGACGTCGCTGTCGCGCGAACCGGCACCGATGACGTCTTCACCCTCTACAAGAACCCGGGGAATGGTTTCTTTGGCGATGCCGGCCTCGACTCCGATCTGGACGTCGAACGCATCGCCGTCGGCGACCTCAACGGCGATACGTTCCCCGACTTCGCTTTCGTGGGACGGGACAACGTCTATGAGGATCAAGTCGTCGTCTCTTACGGCAATGCACTCGGCACATATACGGGCAATCGAGTTCTGGATGCACCGACGTCCCCCACGGACATCGCGATCGGCGACATCGACGACGACGGAGACAACGACATCATCGTCACGCTCTCGGGAACGAACGGCGTTCGCTTGTACGCCAACGACGGCACGGGTGTCTTCACGCCGTCAGCCCCCTACCCCCGCTATACGATGGCACGTGGCGCTTCGAACCCAACCTTCGTCGATGTCACGCGCGATGGCATGCCCGATCTGCTCGTGGGAAGCACGACGAGCAAGCTGATCGCCATCGCGGAAAACCTTGGCGGCGGCGAGTTCGATGCCTACCCGACGACCGACATCGACGAACGCCCGAACGTGCTCGCCGTCGGCGACCTCGTCGGCGACAGCCACAACGATGTCGCCTATGGACGCGGGCGACTCGGCACATCGGATGGGGTCGTCATCGTCGCCGAGAACAGCGGGTCGCTCCTGTCGACCAGCCGGACCTCGCTCCTCTCGAGCGGACTCACGAACGTGACGAGCCTCGCCATCGGCGACCTAGACGGGACCAACCGTCTCGACCTCGCCGTCGGGAGCGACAAGTCTCAGAAGGCAGAGCCCGATGACTGCACGAGCGACGATGACTGCTCCGCAAACGAGGTGTGCATCGACTTTGTCTGCCAGGCGATCTCGGGGCACTTGCTCGTCGACAATACGGCCGATTACTCGAGATTCGAAATCTACCTCAACAAACCCAAATACGTGCGTATTGGCGACGTGATCGGAGACGGCCGGAGCGAAGCGGTTTTCGCGGTCGCGCGCGACGGTCTGGCCTCCGGTGTTTGCCCACCGGGAAAGGAATGCACGAAAGACGGCGTCACCGTCATCAGCTTCAGCGCAACGAGTGGCGGCGAAGAAGTCACCCCCTTCCCCAGCTATGGTTTCGAAGGCGCACGCGGTCTCTTGTTGGCGGATCTCAACGAAGACGGTTCTTCGAAACTCGACATCGGCGTCGCGAACGAAGTGTCCGACAACGTGAGCATCTACCTGGCGCCCGCGCTGACGAATCCGCTCACCTATAATGCGCTCAACGACATTTCGCTCCTTTCCTTCGGACAAGTCGCCAACCGCGATGGGCTTGGGCGCAAGGACCTCATCGGCATCGGCCGTTCGGGCATCGTCCTGATGGAGGGCGACACGACGGGCTTTCAGACCCCAACGCTTTGGTCGGCCGGAACAACCCCGACCGGACTTGCGACCGCCGACCTCAACGGCGACGGCCTATCCGACGTCCTCAGCCTCAACGCCACCATCGACAGTATGGTGTTGATGATGGGGCGGCCCCAGGGCGGCTTCTTCCCGCCGCAGTACTTCGCGATGCCCAGCGATCCGACCGAGATCGCAGTCGCCGACATGAGCGGAGAGGGAACCTTGGATGTCGTTGTGTCCAACACAGACGTCTACGGGATCACGGTGATCTACACCCACCCGTAACCCCGCTTGCATACCCGACCCCAATTTCCGCGTCCCAATTCCCGAGCGCGCCCACATCCAGGGCCCTCGTTCTTGTCGCCTCGTTGCGTTAGATTGGGGCTCCGCTCATGCGCGTCTGCCCTCAATGCCGCTCCATCTTTCGAGCAGACTTGGCGCGGTGCGCGATCGATGGTTCTTCGCTCTTCGAACAGGATGAAGATCCGCTGGTCGGGAGCATCCTGGATGGTCGCTACGAGATTCTCGAGAATCTTGGTTCGGGTGCGATGGCGACGGTCTATCGTGCTCGGCACACGGCACTCGAGTTCGAGTACGCGGTCAAGGTTCTGGCGGGCGACTACGCGGCCCAGGGCGAAACGGCCAGGCGCTTCCGCCGCGAAGCACTCTGGATGAGCCGGATTCAGCACCCGAACGTCGTGTCGGTCAAAGATTTCGGGACGACGCCCGGCGGGCTCACCTTCCTCGCCATGGAGTACGTCAAAGGGGGAACGCTGCGCGAGGCCATGGATGCCCACGGACAAGTCGACCCCATCGTCGCTTGCCGCATCATACGCCAGCTCGCATCCGGACTTCAGGAGGCGCATCGGCTCAGCTACGTGCACCGCGACATGAAGCCGTCCAACGTGATGGTGACGAACGGGATCGCCAAGATCTTCGACTTCGGATTGGTGGGTCTCGAAAATGCGCACGACAGCGACGTGAGCCGCGAAGGCTACGTGATGGGCACACCGACCTATATGGCCCCGGAGCAAGCCTCGAACGGGGAGATCGGACCGTCCGCCGACCTGTACTCACTCGGGGTCATCGGCTTCGAGATGGTCACCGGATACGTCCCCTATCGTGGTCGATCGATCACCGAGACCCTGGTCATGCACATCATGGATCCGGTTCCGGCGGTTCCGATCGACCATCCGATCTCGGAGCTCGTCGCCGCTCTGCTCGCCAAGAAGCCCGAGGACCGGCCCAAAGACGCGCAGGACGTGATCGAACGGATCGATCGCCTGCTGGCGCAGGCGACCACGCCGTCCAAGGTCTCCGTGGCGCATCGCGGCACATCCACCGCAGCGGCAAGCGAGCAGCCTCCCACCGCCTTCTCGCTCACCGCAGATCTCTTGCCGCCGCCCAAGGGCGCAGACGCAAGGTCATCGCCTTCCCTGATCGCGCCCCCGCCCTTCGACCCGAACGAGCGAAAGCGACTCGGGAGCATCCTGATCGAAGCCGCCTACATCTCAGAACCCCAACTTCAGCAGGCGCTCGGAAACGCCGCTCGGGAACGAAAGCGGCTCGGTCGGGTCTTGGTCGATGAAGGCTTTCTCACCGAGGAGCACCTGGTGCGTGCGCTTGCCCGCCACACCGCGCTCGACGAATGCAACCCTGAGCTCCAGGTCCACGCGCGTGTCCTCAGCATGATCAAGCGCTCGGTCGCCGAGGAACACTGCATCCTTCCGGTCGCGGTCGAGCGCTCGAAGACCGGGCGTACACTGATCGTGGCCACCTTCGATCCGTTCGACGAGCTGGCCGAACGCGCCGTCCAGAAAGTCCTCGAGCCCGATATGGAGGTCCGCTGGATGCTCGCGACCGAGCGCGCCATCCGAGCCGCGATCGGGCGTCATTATGGAAGGACCGCGCCCGATGAGACCGCAACCCCTCCGGCCCGAGCGCCGAGCGAGCCCAAGAGTCAGGTAAGATCGTGGATACGCTCGGTCCGAGCTCGAACGTCCTAGTCAGCTGGATCGGTGATTTCTGGCTAGCCCAGACCTGAACTACGAACCTCAACCTGAACCTACGGCTAAACCTGAACCTCGAGCCTCGAGCGCCAAGCTCAGGCCATCAGCCTCGGGCCGCGACCCTCGAGCTCAGACCTCGACCCCAGGTCTAAGCCCAAGGTTTTGCGGCGCAGGCGGGCAATCGAGCCGGGTGGATGATCCTGGGCGACACTGCACCTCCGCAGCCGACAAGGCGAAGTGCCGCTTTGAAGAGCAGCGCCTCATGGCATGGGGAATGCTAAAGACTTGCTTCGAAGCCGCAGCGGAGGGAAAGAATCGCTCATGTTCAAAAACATTTTCCGTCTTACCATGTCGGTTGGCCAGACGACCCAAACCGAGCAAAACAAGTCCGGCCCGGGCGGAATTCTCGGGCAGCTGGAAGGCTGTGGCAGCGACCCGGCGGCCGTCGCGCCGCAACTTCTGCAACAGCTCGGAGGCATCGCACAACAAGGGCTCGGGATGGTGGCCGGACTCGTGATGAATTGCCTCGGCGGCTGCGGTGGGTGAAGTCCACGCCGAGGATTGAGGTGACCCCGTGAGTCTAGAACTCCTGAAGGCCGTGATGACCTATCGGCCGCCCAAGAAGCTCCATCCGGTAGGCAGGCTATTGGCTCAACTATTCGAGGAGAGCGACGGGCACCTGGATGAGGCCGCGCTTTCTCAAGTGCGCACCGCCGTCGAAGCCTGCTACGGCGATCTCAAGGCGCTTTCGGACGCAAACTGCGCCCTCTTGGCCTTCATCAAACTGGCGCGGGAATCGTGGGATCGACCCGAGGCCGCAGACGCCGTCGGGCTCATCCTGAGCGAAACATTCACTCAGTATACGGGTCTATTCGACCAACTTGCGCTGGCCGTCGCTCAGCTTCCGCAGGACGTCGCCGAGCATGCGACCGCGCTCTTCGAGCGATTCGTGGGTCAGGAGAAAGCGCCGGAGGCGAAGAAGGCCCCCACCGGTGAGGAGATCGCGCCGGTGAATTCAATCCCACTTCGGAAGCTGGTCGCCCCTCGACCCGGCATGACCACCGCCGGGGCTCCACGACCAGGCGCCATACCCGTCGTGCCGCGCCGACGGCCCCCGGTTCGTCCCAAGAAGCGGGGCGCAGCCCGTGGTTGAGCCGCCGCGTGCCTCGCCAGAGGACGACGTTCCGCCGCCCCGATCGAGGGGTGTCGCAGCACCCGGTCCCAGGTCTTGGCGTGATGTTCTTCGAACCCGACCCGAGGCAGGACACGGGTCGACCAATCCCATCCCGTACGCTCGGAGTGCGTTTGCCCAATACGGAGACCTCTATGGTTTTGGCGGCCTCGGCCGCCACCGGTACATGGTCCGCCACCCAGACCACATCAACGAAGTCTTGATCCAGCGGGCGAGTCAGTTCCGCAAGTGGACTGCGAATCTCGAGGTTTTCTTGGGCGAAGGTCTCCTCGTCAGCGAAGGAGATCACTGGCGAAGGCAGCGACGCATCATGCAACCCGCCTTTCACCGAGAGCGAATCGCACAGTACAGCCAGAGCATGTGCGGCCTGATCGGCGAGATGATCAAGACCTGGCGCCCTCAGGAAGTGCTCGACATCGGCCATGAAATGATGTGCCTCACCCTGCGCACCGCATGCCGTACGCTCTTCGGATATGACGCGGACGAAGACGTCGAGGTCGTTGGCTCGGCCATGCAGATCCTTCAGTCCGGTGTCATCATTCAAGATGTCCTGCCTCGCTGGGCACCCACCGACTTTGTCTTGCGACATCACCCCGCGCTGAAAGCACTCGATAGGCTCGTCTACGGACTGATCGATCGGGAGATCGAGATCGGTATGCCATCGCAGGCCGCGACAAACGCAACGTTGCTCTCTACGCTCCGGTCCGCGTTTTTCGACGCGCAAGCCATGTCGCGCAAGCAACTTCGCGACGAGTTGGTCACCATTCTCCTGGCCGGCCACGAAACAACCGCTCTTGCGCTCACGTGGACGTTTTTCTGGTTGGCCATGACACCCGCGGAGGAAGCCAAACTTCATCACGAGGTCGACACCGTGCTCGGTGGGCGGTCACCGGTCTTCGACGATCTTGAGGCACTGCCGTTCACGCGCCGAGTCATCCAGGAATCAATGCGCCTATGCCCACCGCTTTGGCTCCTCCCGCGGGTTGCGCTCGAAGACGTCGAGATCGGTGGGTTCCACATCGAAGCGGGAGCGGATGTCCTTCTTTGGGTCTACCTCTGCCACGTCGATCCTCGATGGTACCCCGAACCCGACAAGTTCAAGCCCGATCGTTTCCTGGCCGGATCAGGGGACATCAAACACCCGCGTGCGTACTTCCCATTCGGCGCCGGAAACCGCACCTGCTTGGGCAATCATTTTGCGATGGTCGAAGCACAACTGACGCTCGCATCGGTCGCGCAGAACTTTCGGCTCGCTCTCGAGCCCGACCAGAATGTCCAGTTCAAACCACGTGTCACGCTCATGCCCAAGAATCCGCTTCGGATGCGCGCCATCCCTCGTCAATGACGCCGACGATGATGCCCAAGCTCCAGCTGGACGGCGTCGCGAGCACCGCCATCATGACCCTGCGCGCACGCGCCGAAGAGCATCGTCGAAGGGACCGCCTCTTCGAAGACCCTTGGGCCGAGACCTGGTTGCCGTGCTTCGAGTGGCCGCGTTCGCTTGACGCCTGGTACGGCCGCTACACGCAAGGCTTTCTCGCTTACCGCGCCTACGAGATCGACCAGATCGCGCTCGACTTCCTCGATCAGATCCCAAATTCCGAGGGCACCTCGGCACAGATCGTCGAGCTGGGCGCTGGGCTCTCGTCACGCGGGCCGCGACTCATCGGCGCCGTAACCGCGCGGGCTCCGCTCGAAGCCCAGGACCAGAGCGAAACCGCATCCTCGGCGCCAACGCGACGCCATCTGACTTTCGTCGACTTGGATCTTCCGGCGATCATCGACGCCCGAAGGCGGCTCGGCGTGTACACGCCCGCCGCTGAAGACACTCGAGAGAGCGCTTCTTCCGCCCTACCGACGCACAGCGGGACGGACGCACATCCGTACACTCAAGTTGCCGTCGAGTGCTCCGTGACCGACCTCGCGTGGATCGAACACCCCGCTCTTGACCCCGAGGTACCGACGATCTTCATCGCGGAAGGCCTGTTCTACTACCTCCCTGAAACAGACGTGCGTCGTATCCTCGACGCGCTCCGCGATCGGTTCCCGAACACGGCGATCGTCTTCGACATCATCGGCATGCTCGAGTTTCGTGGAGCGCGACGCTTCTCGACACGCGCGGGCGCACCGATCCAGTGGATGCTGCCGCCCCCTTTCGAATCGGTGTACCCACGGTTTCGTCTTGAGCCTCTCCCCGGCTGGCCCCCCTCACGGCTCCTCGATCGAGTCCTCGAACTCTGCTGGTCACGATTCGGACGCACACCCGCTCTTCTGTCCCGCGCTCTGGCGAACATCTCGGTTCTTCGCGCGCAGCGGAGCGGCATCGTCGCCGCACGGCTGGAGTCGCGCAGCACGACGTCTTGACGGTGCACAAGCGGGAAGGATCCGGTAGACTCGGGCGCATGAAGAGCTCAGGCGTTGCCTACCTGCTCGCGCTCGCTGGACTCGCGACTCCGTTTGCCGGACTTCATCGCTTCTATCTCGGACGGCCAGTCTGGGGCCTTCTGTATTTCGTCACCTGGGGGTTCGCTGGCATCGGCACAATCATCGATCTCTTCAGCATCCCGCGAATGGTCGACGACGAGAACCGCCGTCTGCTCTATCCGGGGGATCCAGTGCAGCACGCCGCGCGGCTGGCCCGGGGGCGACCGGCAAGCCAGCGCTCACTTCCTAGCGAAAGCATCGCCCCATCGCCTCCGTCCGGGCCGGGTGGCTCCGGAACAGCAAACACGGGCCCACGGAACAGCACCAGCACCAGCACCAACGCCAACACGAACGCCGAGATGGCACGCATGACGCCCGAGCAGCGGATCCTCCGCATTGCGCGTGAGAAGGAGGGGGTGGTCACCATCGCCATGGTCGCACTTCACTCCGGCCTCACCCTTCGCAAGGCCAAGAAGGAACTGGAACGCTTGCGGAAAGAGGGCTTCTGTTCCGTCGATGTATCGACCGAAGGCGTGAAGCTCTACGTCTTTGATGGCTTGCTGAAGAACGAGCGCCTCGAGCTCACCGAGTAGGTCGACGCGCCCGTGGAACACGATGCACTGTACTCCGCCCTCAACACAGGTCTTTGCCTTTACCAACAAGAGCATTTTTTCGAAGCCCACGAAGTCTGGGAAGAGGTTTGGCTCGAAGAAGTCGGGCGCACGAAGCGGCTGCTACAAGTGCTGATCCTCGTGGCCGCGGCCTGCCACAAGCAGAAAACCGGCCATCAAGTCGGGACGTCCAAGCTCCTCGCCAAAGCCGTCGACGCCCTCGATGCGCTGGAGGTCGGCGCGCTGGCCTGGCTTGGCTTCGACATCGTCGCCCTCAAGCTCGAAGCCGCTCGAGCGCTCGGCGAATCGGATCGACGCATACGCGATCCGGGCGCCGCCTTCGAGCCCCCGAAGCTACCGCACGAGGTTGGCCCCGATGCGGTACTCTATCTGCACGGATTCGCATCGAGCCCGCGGTCGTTCAAGGCAGAGCGAATTGCGGCTCGAATTCTTCCACTTGGCGTCCCTTTCGAACGACCCGATCTCGACGAAGACGACTTCGAACACCTGACCGTGACCCGCGCGCTCCGGCGGGCGCGTCGCTGCTTACACGACCGGACACTGGTCGTAGGCTCGAGCTTCGGCGGCTATGTCGGGGCGCTGCTTGCGGCGCAAGACGAACGCGTGTCCTCGCTCATTCTGCTGGCACCGGCCTTCGGATTGCCTGAGACACTGGGCGAACTCTTCGGTGACGCAGCCATGGCGCGATGGAAGGAAGCCGGCGCTGCCCCCGTCTTCCACCACGCCCATCAGGCGCTCCGCGCCATTGGCTACGCGTTCATTGAAGACGCGGCGCACCATCCGGCCATCCCGCGCGCTCGGGTGCCGACGCACATCATCCAGGGCACCGAGGATGCCGTCGTCTCCCTCGATCGGATCCACGCCTTCCGCCGCGCAGCGAAGCCCGACCTCGTACGCCTGACGGTTGTCCCCGACGATCACGGACTGACCGCCACCGCGGACGAGATCTGCCGCATCGTGCTCGAAACCGTACAGTTACTCGGACTGACCCGGCCTCCATTGACCCCGCGCCCTCCGACAGCTACCTGAAGCGCGAGGGTGTCGGTCGGTATGGACGCACAAGCATTTCAGGACGGCGATATGCGGGCGCTGGCGGGGGTCGTGGACGAACTCACCGGCGCCGTCTGGAGATTGGCCCAGATAGGATTCCTCATCGAGACCGATGGCCCGACGTACGTCCTTGGCGTCGACCAACCGCGAGACCTGGAGCGCCTCGTTATCCGCGCGCTCACCCGAGCGCTCACACCCCACCGGCGGGCACGTGTCACCGACGCCGCGGACCTCCGAATACGCGTCCTCAAGGATGCGGCCGAGCAACTGGCGCTGACCGCGGAGCGAGAGGGGCGAACGACGGATCTGGGGACCGAAGGACAGCCCCCCGGTGTCCCATGGCTCACCGCGGTCCTCTCCGATCCCGAAAGGCTCGCGCCCACACACGATGATGACGTGGTCGGCTTCGGAACGCGACAGCAGCTCGCCTATGCTGCCGCCGTCCGGGACGAGGTTCTCGCTCATTTCGACGAGACGCGCCGGAATATTGCCCTTCGCCTTTGGCAAGATGGAATGGAAGCCACCGAGATCGCGCGACAGCTCAGTAAAGGCCCCGCCTTCGTTCGCGCGACCGAGCGCTCGATCCGATTTGCGCTTGGGCGGGCGCTTCATGCAAACGCCAAATCCGAGAGCGCCCGATCCGGAGCCGCAAGCGAAACCGCGCACGAACGACCAGACGATGCGTGGATCGATCTCTTGCTCGCTGGCGAGGCCACGCTCGGCATCCCTCCCATCACCAAGCACCGAATCCGCCGCGAAATCCTGAAGCGCACGTTCCAAGCGGAGCGCCCATCGTACGGTCGACGCGCCCTGTGGGCGGCCGCGATCGCAGCCATCGCGGCCACGCTTTGGCTCTTGGTGTTCACGCGCAAGCTCCCAGGGCCCGAGGACGATCGCGTCCCCTCACCCTATGTCGCGGCGACGTGCACCGGGCCCTGCCGGCCCGGGAGCGCAATCGCACTCAAAGTCCTCGCCCCAAAGCAAGCTCGGTTCGTCGCGTTTGGGTCGCGAAGCAAACAGACGACACTCGGGCCAACGACGATCCTCACCGACGAAGCCGGACGATCGATCACACTCCCCTTCGGCGCCCGCGACGCCGCACAGCGCATGCCTTACCCGGGCACCGTCCCCAAGGACGCCGCCCTGGGCCCGCTCGTGGTCGAAGCGATATTCTCCAAGGAGGAGCTCACCCCCCGCCAGATCGAAGATGTGCTGAGAGGCCGGCCACTCGCGAAGAGCGTCATCATGACCGCGTCGACGACCCTGACACTTGCCGAGGTGCTGCAGAACCGATGAACACCGGATCGGGATCGCCCAGGCCCGCACCCATCAGAAATAGGGTTTATATGAGTATCCGAACCGATGGTCGTGCTTGACTGACCTCGTCGAGTATCCCATCGTCCCGCGACGGACCCGGAAGTCATGAAAGAGAACACCCACCCGAAGTACGTTGGAACCACCGTGACATGCGCCTGCGGCAACGTGATCGAGACCGCCTCAACTCGGGGCGATTTCCGCGTCGACGTTTGCAGTGCCTGCCATCCATTCTACACCGGCAAACAGAAGGCCATTGCGGTCACCGGCCGCGTCGAGCGGTTCAACCGGAAGTTCAAGCGGAATTAACCATCGTCCGTCGTCCGTCGTCCGTCGTCCGTCGTCCGTCGTCCGTCGTCCGTCGTCGGGCTGAAGCCGACGACGGTACTCGAGGGTCGAGCCGCGAGGACACCACGATTCCCGAGCCGACCGGAGCGCTGCGGACCAGGTTCGCACAGACCCACCCGGGGTCGCTCGCTCGGGCCGTTTGACGAGCGCAAAGGCACCGCGTCATAGTTTCTTGTTGAAGACCGAGATGAATCTTAAAGACGCAGATCGGCCGTACGTCGGCGGACAGGCCGTCATCGAGGGCGTCATGATGCGCTCGCCCAAGTGCCTCGCCATCGCGGTCCGCAGAGCCGACGGTTCGATCGTGATTCGGGATGATGCTTGGGTTTCGATTTGGGAGCGCCTTCGGTTCTTGCGATGGCCGTTTCTGCGAGGCGCGGTGATCCTGACGGAATCCATTTACAACGGGGTGCAGGCCATTCACTTCGCCGCTCAACAGGCAGAGCGCGACGCAGCGTCCGAAGCCGAGGCCGAACCGAAGGCCGACCCGGCCAAGCGCTTCGAAGGCAAGGGACGCGTAACCGCAAGCGCCGTCGGCATGGACACCGCACCCGACAGAGCACCCGACACCGAATCCGAACCGGCGCAACATGCACGGCCGGCGGAGCCAGGGCCTACGACGTCCAACACCGCGATGACCATCGCAATCTCGTTCGTACTGGCGATCGCGCTGTTCGTCGGCCTTCCGCACCTTCTTGCGCTGTTGGCCGGCAAGATCGCGGGCGAGAATCTCGGCGTCGACTCGTTCGCCTTTCATGCGCTCGACGGATTCTTCAAGATCTTGATCTTCGTAGCGTACATCGGCGGTATCGGTCTCATCCCCGAGATCCGCCGGGTGTTCGAGTACCACGGCGCCGAGCACAAGGTCGTCAACGTATACGAAGGCGGCCTCGAGCTCACGTTGGACAACGCACGCTCCCAGACAACGTTCCATGCTCGGTGTGGCACGAGTTTCGTCCTTTTCGTCCTGGTGCTGTCGATCTTCATCTTTGCCGCCGTCTTCCCTTTGATCCCCACGGTGTCGAGCAGCTCAGTCGTCAACCACCTGGCGATGATCATCATCAAGATCCCGCTGATGCTGCCTCTGGCTGGGCTGGCCTACGAGATCAATCGCTTTGCTTCCGCACATCCGCATCAGCTCTGGGTTCAAGCGATCGTCCAGCCCGGGCGTCTGATGCAGAAGCTGACGACCCGCGAACCTGCCGACGATCAGCTCGAGATCGCGCTCGCGGCCATGGGCGCGGCGCTCCGCCGCGAGGCGGCGGCCGCGACAGAGTCGGTCCGCGAGGTCTCGGAGCGCGACAGCCCAGCGCAGATCCTCGTCTTTCGAGACTATACGGAGGCCGCCTCGGTGCTCCACGCCGGCGCTTAACTTGACTGGCTGCTGCAACCCGCCCACCAGCGGGCGCCGCAGCGACGAGCAACGCGCAACGCAGTGAATCCCAGCTTCGACCTTACTCGGTAGATAACGCGAAGGCACAACAATGTTTACGCAACTCAAGCACGTCGAGCAACGCTTCGAAGAGCTCACCCAAAAGATCAGCGACCCAGCGATCACAAGCAACATAGCCCAGCTCACCCAGCTCAGCAAAGAGCGCGCGAAGCTGGAGAAAGTCGTCACGCTCTACCGCGCCTTCTCAAAGGCTCAAGAAGAGCTCGCCGGCGCCAAGGCTCTCCTCGAGTCGGACGACGAGGAGATGAGGGAGATGGCCAAGGCCGAGATCAAAGAGCTCAGTCAAGCGGTCGAAGACCTCCAGAAGCGACTCCAGGTCGAGCTGCTCCCGAAAGATCCGCTCGACGAAAAGAACGTCATGCTCGAGATCCGAGCCGGCGCCGGCGGGGATGAGGCATGCCTCTTTGCAGGCGAACTCTTCGATCTCTACACGCGATTCGCCGCCACGCGCGGGTGGAAAGTCGACGTCATGAACTCGAACCCGGGGCCGATGGGCGGATTCAAGGAAGTGATCGCGACCGTCGAGGGCTCGGAAGTCTACTCGAACCTCAAGTGGGAAGGCGGTGTGCACCGGGTACAGCGCGTGCCGGAGACCGAGTCTCAAGGACGCATTCACACCTCGACGGTCACCGTCGTCGTCATGCCCGAGCCCGAGGAGATTGACGTCGCGATCAACCCCAACGATCTCCGCATCGATGTCCAACGCGCGGGCGGACACGGCGGACAGTCAGTGAACACGACCGACTCCGCAGTGCGCATCGTTCATATCCCGACCGGAACGACGGTCTTCTGCCAAGACGAGAAGTCTCAGCACAAGAACAAGGCGAAGGCCATGAAGGTGTTGCGGGCGCGGCTCTTCGACCTCGAACGCGCCAAGGCCCTCGAAAGCCAAGGGCAGACCCGACGCTCGATGGTGGGCACAGGCGATCGCGCGGAAAAAATCCGAACGTACAACTTTCCGCAAGATCGAATCTCCGACCACCGGATCAACCTCACGATCCACAACATTCCACGCATCTTTGCGGGTGATCTCGAACCACTCATCACCGCGCTCCGAACCGTCGCCCAGGCCGAAGCGCTCAAGGCCACCCCGTCGTGACCGCAGCGGAGCCGAAACCCGATCCGGAGAAGGTCGACGTCCCCTGGACGCTCCTCAAGGTCCTCGATTGGACGAAGGCTCACTTCGAAAGCCGCGGCATCACGACGGCACGCCTCGACGCCGAGCTCATCCTCGCCCGCGTCCTCAAGATGGAACGCATCATGCTGTATGCGCGATTCGATCAGCCCCTCCGCCACGACGAGCTCGCCGCGATAAGAGCGCTCGTCGCACGTCGAGCTCGGCGAGAACCGCTCGCCTACATCTTGGGCGAGCGTGAGTTTTGGAGCCTCACCTTCGAAGTGAGCCCCGCCGTCTTGATCCCACGGCCCGACACCGAGACACTGGTCGAGGTCACGCTGGACGTTCTCCGCGGCGTCACGCGACCGGTCATCATCGATGTCGGCACGGGATCTGGATGTGTGGCCACGGCGCTTGCCAAAGAACGCCCCGACGCCACGGTGTATGCGCTCGAGATATCGGACGAGGCCTGCGCCATCGCGCACCGGAATCGAGATCGCCACGGGCTCACCGACCGAATCCAGATCTTCAAGAGCGATCTTCTGGGCGGGCTCCCGCGGTCGGTAACCCAGGCGAGCGTCATATGGGCCAACCTTCCGTACATTCCGGAGGCGTCGATCGACGGGCTCATGCCCGAAGTCCGCGCTTACGAACCGCGCGGTGCCCTCACCGGGGGCCAAGACGGCCTCGACCTGATTCGGCGCCTGGTCCACGAGTCTCGCGCACGATTCGAGCAACCCATCCCGCCCCCGATGACGTTGGAAGCCGATCCCGGCCAGATGACCATCATCGCGGATCTCCTACGCGCAGGGGGCCACAAGGACGTTCGGCTCCACGAAGACGCCGCGCGGATGCTTCGCGTCGCGTCGGCGCGCTGAAACCCGTGTCGAGGTAGCCGTCCCCGGGGCTCACGTGCTAGTTGAAGCGCGTGCGCGAAGTCCTGCGAATCGGCCTGCCCAAAGGGCGCGTGCTCGCCGAGACATGCAGCCTATTCGGCGAGGCGGGCCTCGATCTCGGCGACATCGAGAAGCCCACCCGTCGACTCATCCACGAGGTCGAGACGCTTCAGTTCGGCCGCTTCGAAGTCCTCATCCTGCGCGCAAAGGACGTCCCCGCCTACGTCGAGCATGGCGTCTGTGCGTTTGGCGTTGCCGGCTACGATACCCTCGTCGAGCAGCGTCCGAACGTACTCCAGCCGCTCGACCTGGCCTTCGGCCGGTGCCGAGTCGCAATCGCCCACCGCGTCGGGGTCGACCCATGGCGCATCGAGAAGCCGCGCATTGCCACCAAATTCCCGCGCATCGCGGGCGACTATTTCCTCTCCCGCGGAACCCCGGCGCAGATCGTGGAGCTGTCCGGCGCGATCGAGATCGCGCCCCTCGTCGGCCTCGCCGATGCAATTGTCGACATCGTCGAGACGGGTGAGACCCTCCGAAAGAACGGTCTCACCGAAGGCGAGACCATCTTCGAAGTCAGCGCACGCCTCATCTTCAACCGCGCATCTTTGCGTCTCCACATGGATCGACTGCGCGGCATCCAAGAAGCGCTCGTCGGTGCGCTCGCCGCGCGTTCGGGAGGCCAGACGTCGTCATGAACATGCCCACGAAAAGGCAGGGGCAAACGCAGGGGCAAATGCAAGCGCAAACACCGGAGCAAGCACGGACGCAGAAGACGCCGGAGTCGCAACCGCAGTCGCAACCGCAACCGAAGATGAGCATGCGCATTCTCAGTTCCTCCGATCCCTCCTTCGCGACCCACTTCTCGCGCCTTGCGCTCAGAGCTCAGGCCGACAGCTCATCGGCGCGCGCAATCGAGGATTCAGTGCGTTCGATCATCGACGCGGTCCGCGAGAAAAGAGATGCCGCATTGGTCGAGCTCTCGCGACGCTTCGACGAGCGTCCCGAGATGACGGAAGCCGCGATCGAAGTCCCCGCTGAGCGCCTTCGCACGAGCGTGGGCAAGGTTTCGCAAGCGACCCGTGAGGCGCTCGCAAGGGCCCACGCTCGAATCGAGCGATTCCACCGCGCACAGGCCCAGGACATCAAGACCACGCGCGTCGTCTACGAAGGCATCGATGCCCAGCTTCTGGCTCGTCCGCTCGAGCGGGTGGGGCTCTATGTTCCGGGTGGCCGAGCCCAATACCCATCGACCGTCCTGATGAACGCGACGCCCGCGCGCGTCGCGGGTGTCAAGGAGCTCGTCGTCGTCACCCCAGCCCGCAAAGGCGAGGTGAGCGATCTTGTGCTCGCCGCCGCTCAGATCGCCGGAGTGGATCGCGTCTTCTCCGTCGGAGGTGCGCAAGCCATCGCCGCGCTCGCCTACGGAACCGAAACCATCCCCAAGGTCGACAAGATCGTTGGTCCCGGCAACGCATATGTTGCGGAGGCCAAACGACAGGTTTTCGGCCATGTCGCCATCGACCAGATCGCCGGACCTTCGGAGGTTGTCATTCTCGTCGATGCCTCCGCGAACCCCGACTGGGTCGCAGCCGATCTGCTCGCCCAAGCCGAACACGATCCACGCGCCGCCGCCGTCGCCATCACCTGGGACCCAAACATGGCGGTGGCCATTCAGCGCGCGATCGATGACGCGCTTGTCACACTCCCGACCGCAACGGTCGCCGGGGCATCGATCCGCGATCACGGTGCCATTGTGCTGGCCCCCGATGTGAACGTAGCCGTCGAGCTGGCGAACCGCTACGCCCCCGAACACCTCGGCCTCGCGGTCAGCGACGCTTCTTCCTATGTCTCGCGGATCCAGCATGCGGGCGCCGTATTCGTCGGGCACCACACGTCCGAAGCACTTGGCGACTACAACGCGGGGGTGAACCACGTCCTCCCAACCTCGGGGAGCGCGCGCTTTTCGTCCCCGCTCTCCGTGCATGATTTCATCAAGCGTATGAGCGTTCTTGAAGTGAACGAAGATAGCTTCTCGCTTCTCGCGGAAGACGCCGCGCATCTCGCGCGCGAGGAGGGGCTCGAAGGCCACGCGCGCGCGCTCGAAGCGCGTTTGAAGCCTACTCCAAAGGATGACTCGAAATGACAAAAGCAAAGCGAAGAGGAAACGGACATACCGCGCCTCAAGATGAACCGAAGCTCCCCGTCCGCATTCAGCGGCCGGATGACGACCCCGCACCACAGGTACCGCGGCGCGGCGTCGTCCACCGCATTACCCAAGAGACAGACGTCAAGGTCGCGATCGAAGTCGATGGTACCGGGAAACACAAGATCGACACGGGAATTCCATTTCTCAACCACATGCTTGTGACACTCGCCCATCACAGCTTGATGGACATCCAGGTTCTCGCGCGCGGCGATGTCGAGGTCGACCCTCACCATACGGTCGAGGACATCGGCCTCTGCCTGGGGCGCGCGCTCCTCGATGCCCTCGGCGATCGACAAGGCATCCATCGATTTGGCGAATGCGCACGACCGTTCGACGAAGCCCTAGTCCGATGTCACATCGACTTTTCGGGCCGGCCTCAGTTCGTCTACCGCGTCGCGCTGGCGCCGGGTCGCATCGGAAGCTTCGACGTCGAGTTGGCGGAGGTGTTCTTCAGCGCATTCGCCGCCGAAGCGCGGATGAATCTCCATCTTGTCCTCGAGTACGGCCAAAACCGTCATCACATCGTCGAGGGTTGCTTCAAGACTTTGGCGGCGGCCATTCGACGCGCCGTCGAGGTCGACCCCCGGCGCGGGCAAGACGTCGCCTCAACCAAGGGCCGCCTGGACTAAGGCCAACCGAGCATCGAATCGGGTCGTTTCGACGAGAGAAGCAAAATGCAGCACCGACGCGTTTCGATCATCGACTACGGAATGGGCAATCTTCGCTCTCTGGCGAAGGCTCTTGAAAGGTGCGGCGCATCGGTCTCCGTGATTTCGACCCCGGCCGAAGTCTCAGGCGCCGATCGTATCGTCGTCCCCGGCCAAGGCGCCTTCGGACAGGCCATGACCCGCCTTCGCGATCAAGGCATCGCCGACGCTGTGGTACGGGCGATTGCGGGCGGGCGCCCGTTTCTCGGTGTCTGCCTTGGTCTCCAAGTTCTCTTCGACGGTTCAACCGAGGCGCCGGGCGTTCCCGGACTGGGGATCATCGAGGGTCAGGTGACTCTACTTCCTGCGAACGCCGAGACACGACGCCCGCACATGGGCTGGTCCCCGGTGGAACATGCGGCACGCGACGCACCAGCCGTGCTGTCGGTCAACCCGAGCGGCGAGCCATTCTATTTCGTGCATTCGTTCGCAGCGCGAACCGTACCGCCCGGATACACGGTCGCGACGGCGCAAAGCGGCGTCGAGTTCGTCGCCGCCCTCGCGCACGAGAATGTCGTCGCGACCCAGTTTCACCCTGAGAAGAGTCAGAGCGCCGGAGCGCGTCTCCTCAGCGCCTGGCTCGAGGCCAACTGAACAGGCACGTCAACAACCACCGTACGATACACTCACTCCGGTGCACCCCGACCCACTCGCACACCGCCTTGCACAGACCGGGCGTCCAGCGGACCGCAACCCGGTGCGACTGGGACGGCTCGACGGATGGTTGCCCAATCAGGGATGCGCTGATACCAAGATGAGACTTCTTCGGCTCACGACGCGGTCGTGCGCCCGCCATAAGGAACGTCCCCAATGAGGATTCTGTATCATCATCGAACGGCATCCAAGGATGGCCAAGCGGTGCACATCGAAGAGCTCATCTCAGCGCTGTCGGCGCGGGGCCACGAGGTCGAGATCGTCGCCCCGCGCGTTGCTTCGTCCGGAAACGAAACCGAGTCGATGGGAACCCGCGTGGATTGGATCCATCGGCTCAAGGTGCACCTTCCGAAGGCCATGTACGAAACGCTCGAACTCTCCTACTCAGCCGTGGCCTATCAGCGGCTAGCTCGAGCGGCACGCACGTTCCGTCCCGACTTCATCTACGAGCGCTACAATCTCTTCCTGCTGAGCGGCGCAATCCTGCGGCAGCGCTTCAATCTTCCCCTGATCCTCGAAGTGAATGCGCCCTTGGCGGAAGAACGAAGCCAATTCGGCGGCATGGCGATGCCCCGATTCGCGCAGTGGGCCGAGGCTCAAACCTGGCGGCAAGCCGACGTCGTCTTGCCGGTTACGCAGGTGCTTGGCGACTACGTGAGCGCGCGCGGCGTGCCCGCTGACCGCATCGTCGTCATCCACAATGGCATCAACGAGGCCCACTTCGCCCGAGCACCCAAGCCGGAGGATGCGAAACAGCGACTCGGCGTCGCCGACCGGATGGTCCTTGGCTTTACGGGCTTCATCCGGGATTGGCATCGCGTCGACCGCATCGTCCGTTGGCTGGCCACGCCTGAAGCGCCGCCCAACGCCATCTTCTTGGTGGTAGGCGATGGACCAGCCCGGCCTGAGCTCGAGACGTTGGCCAAGACCTTGGGCGTCACCCACCGTCTTCGGTTCACGGGCGTGATCGACCGGAACGAGGTCCCCGCCCATGTTGCGGCCTTCGACATCGCGCTTCAACCCGCGGTCGTGCCCTATGCCTCTCCGCTGAAGATGTTCGAATATCTAGCGCTCGGCAAAGCGATCATCGCTCCGCGCCGGGCGAACATCGAGGAGCTTCTATCGCATAACGACAACGCGTGGCTCTTCGCGCCCGAGGTGCCCGGAGATCTCGAAGCCGGGCTCAATAAGCTCGTCCTCGATTCTGAATTGCGCCGCCGTCTTGCCGCCAGCGCAGCCATGACCATCGGCCGCAAGCGTCTGACTTGGGCGGCCAACGCCGAGCGTATCGAAGCGCTCGCGCACGAAGCCATCCGGCGACGCGCTCAAGGGTCTGGCGTCTCGGGAACACCGCCCCACCTTCGAGCGGCCTGACGGACTCACGTCCGGAACAAGCCCCAAGAAGAGACGGGCTCAGCGGGATGCGCCGAGACGAGAGCTATTCGCGAGACGAGAGCTATTCGCGAGACGGGAGCTATTCGCGAGACGGGAGCTAGGCGCGAGACGAAGCGTCTCGAGGGCGGGCGTGCTCAACCGGTGAAGCTCGAGCCACAACCGCAGGTACTCTTGGCGTACGGGTTGTTGAACTTGAAGCCGGCACCCGACATACCCATCACATAGTCGATGGTCGTGCCTTCCAGGTGCATCGCAGAGATTGGGTCGCAGATCACGCGCAATCCATCGAAGCTCATCTCGAAATCACCCGGACGCGCCTTCTCTTCGAAGTCGAGGCCGTATTGAAATCCGGAGCATCCACCACCTTGGACGTAGACCCGCAACGCCTGGCCTTCGAGCTTCTCGGCCTCCATCGCCTCACGAACCATCTCGATGGCCTTGGGCGTAAGCTCGATCGGGGGCTCCTCGTCGGGTCCCAGAATCACGTGGTTCAGGCTCGGCGCGGCTTGCTCGATTGCTGCTGTCATATTCCTGAAACGATAGGTTGGGCGCGCCCGAAGGACAAGGCGGAAGATCTCAACCGGGCGCCCCACGGTCGGGGGACGTCGTCCGCGGATCCGCGCCGTCAGACCCCGCCGAACGGACAGGGATCCCAAGCAAGCGCCAGGCTCGGCTTCCGCCGGGCCGGACCTCATCCATCAAGCCCTCCCGGCCTCTGACAAACCCTCGATCGACCCCAAAGCTGCGCGCGGCCTCGACCAGCACGAGACGAACCGGACGGCTCGTTCGGTCCACGTCAAGCGAGAGCGACACGCCATGGGAGGGCACCGGAAGTCGCCCATGCACCATCAGCTCCACCTCAGCGCCCGGGCGCTCGAGACCTCGAACACGCGCGGCCACGTCATCCAGCACTGCGCGTACGCCGTCGACCTTGAGGATGAGGCCGTCAAGGGCTTCCGCGACCAGCCTTGCTTTGACGACTTCGGACTCATGATCTCCGACGTGCCCATCACCGTTGATGTCCGCAAGGCGGTGAACCCAGCGATCTCCCGGAATCAAGAGCAGCACGACGACTTCGAGCGAAGCGCCGACCTCCGATCTCGGCTCCATCGCCTCAGCCTCCGCCGTTGACGACCCACTCGACCCTCTCCACCCACTCGACATGCTCGACACGCCTGAGCGACTCGAACGGCGCGACGTGCTCACCCGTGAACCACGCGCTTCGGACGAAGCCGGATTCTGAGCGGGTTCAAGGAAGATCGTTCGTGTCACCTCCTGATGATGGGCCAATGACGACGCGGGCATGACCATGACGAACCAGAAGACACACGTCGCAAACGACGCGTTCATCGCGTTCGTAGCCCTCATCGGTTTCGTAGCCTCGTCGCGCTCGTAGCCCTCGTCGCGCTCGTAGCCCTCGTCGCGCTCGTAGCCCTCATCGCGCTCGTAGCCCTCAGGTCCTTCGGGCACGGCAGGCCTCGACCACCACAGCTTTCTGCGGGCGTGCGCACTCAGAATCCTCCCCAGACCGCCGCTCAATCCGCGTGCCGAGCAAACGTGGAGAACATCCGAACAAGCGCCGGGACGGCCCGATCCTTCGGGTCCGTCGAGGGGACGCGTGCGTCGAGCCCCCGTGTTTCGTCGCGCACGCCGGCTTCGAGCGCGCGGGACGCGACATCGTACTGCCCATCTCCGTCGCCATCGATGAAGATGGGATTCGTAAACGCGTAGGGCGTCACGACGCGAGTCTGGTCGGGCCGAAGCACGCCCAGCGCGTTGAACCCAAAGCCAAGCGGTGCCACGAGCGCCGCCAACGCATCGGTCATCTGAAACACGGGCTCTTCGAGGGGCGCCACGACGGGGAACATCGATTGCTGGCCCGAGACTTCGGCGATGAGCCAACCATCGCGCTCGATTCGGATCGTCTCGCTGAACACGAGCGTGTCCGGAGCCTCGGAGGTCGCCACGACGTCGCCCCCTAAAATGAACCGTACGCGCGCGACATCCATCCAATCAGGCTTTCGAACTTCGAGCGAAAACGCCACGCGCCCTCGATCCGGTGTCACCACTTCGCCAAGCTCGCAGGTTTCGTGATCCAGGACGCCTCCGCTCCGGCGTGCGCGGCACGGGCCAAGGCCGACGGCCGTGAGCTTCAAGAAGGGCCCGTTCGTTACGATCGCGCGCTGATTCTGAAAGGCGTCGACGATCTCACGCTCGTCGATCGCACCGGGGCGGTCGTCCGTAACCGGCGCGTACGTCCTCGGAACGCCAGGCTCATCATGGAGGCTATGGGTATCGCTGTTGCCCATCGCTGTGTAGATGCGGCCGCGGTTCAGCAGGTTGAACCAGTCCTCCATGACGCCCGGGTAGGCGACCTTGCCGTCCTCGTCTCTCAAGATCTCGCCGGCGGCCGCGATCGGAAAGCTAGGTTTTCGGCCCGGCGGCAAGCTCTCGGGGACTCGGTACGTGCGCACGTTATCGAGACGCTTCCCGTTGAACACCTCGATCGCGTCGAAGTCCTCACTGAAAACAGCGGCGGCGGGAGGCAAAGACGTCAGGTTCTCGGATGGCTCGCCGGTGTCGGCGTCGAGTCCAAAATTATGAAAATACCCCAAAATCGAGTCGCGCGGATGATTCACTTGGACGATCGTCTTCGCGGGCCCGTAGCGCCCGAGACCGCGCAAGTCGGAGAACAGATCAGCCGGTGTTCGACTGCTCCACTCGAACGCGCCTTTCGTGATCGGGCCGGGATCGTATCGGAGCGGGAATCCGTTGAAGTGCCCCACCTCGATCGTCGTAAGCTCGAGGCCGACCATCCCCTGAATCCAAGCGTTCAGATCGAGGGCCTCGATCACCTTCGAATAATCGGTGACGTAGTTGTGGTCGGTTGCACACGCGATGTCGAGCCCCTCCGCCGCCGCGTGCGCTATCCGATCCGCCATCGCAAGGGATGAATCGACGGAGTGCTCGGCGTGCAGGTGATAGTCGCCCGAGGCATATCCTCGAGTATCGACGACTCGGCGCAAGACAGCGTCGATCGGGCTCAGTTGACCCGCGACGACGTCGATGTCGTCCTGGAAAAGGTTGTACTCGTTGCCCCGTGAACAGACGGCCCGGTACCGCCCCGGTCTCACCTTCTCCGTCTTGCGGCCTGCCGGTGCCAAAACGACCTCCTCCACGAAGCGACGCGTCTCGGGATCGCTGGTGTCCGGAACAAAGTCGGTCGCCCGCTTCGACTCACCCATCCGGAGGCTGTAGAGAAACTCGCGCGGTTCGAAACCAGCCGCCGGCGCAGAGTACGTCGCCACGAGACTGCACTTTGCGGGGAGGAGCGCACCATCGTCAGCATCGACGATTCGCACTGCGACCTGCCCCGGTGGATCGAGATCGATCTCGACGTACGCCTCGTCGTCGGCGACCACGCGAAACGACACTGGAGAGGTCGGAAACCGCCCATCTGCGAGCACTCGGACCGTGTAACGTCCTGGCTCATAGCGACCGCGCCAGCGTCCATCTCGGTCGGTCGTGTGCTGATCGTAAGGCGAGCCTTCGGCGTCAAACGTAATGACATCGACGTTCGCCTCCGGCTCATGAGTCTCTCGGTTGAGCACCTGCCCCGAGAACGTCCCGGTGACGTGCTGCCGGATCTCGTGTTCGACGTCGCGCACGGAGGCCACGTCGCCCGATCCCACGATGAAGTACTTCGTGAACGAGAAAGAGGATCGCCCACTCGGCGTACCGCGCGCGTCCAACTTCGCCGGCGCCGCACCGTAAAACGCCCCGAGAAATGCGGAAGCCGAAAACGGAACCAGCAGATCATCGACGTGCGCACCGTCGTATTCCATTTTCGTCAGATACGCCTCATCCTCCATCGTCACGCCGCTCAGAAATCCGTACGACACACCCTCCCCGCGCGTCGCGATGAAAGGCGTGACCAACCCAGGCAACTTGGGAAGCGGTGGGGGCTGCTCATACAGCGCCTGCAGTGTGAAGCGCAGATCGAAGCCCGCTTTCGGCGCGAACACGTCATTGCCTGCGCCAAACAAGATCACATCGCCGACCGGAAGTGTAAAATCTCCCCCCAGAAGAGCACCCAGGCCAGAGCCGAGCTGTACCTCGCTGAGACCTTCATTGATCACGGTCGTCGTGATCTTCACGTAACGCTTTTTCGGCTCGAGGCGGTACTCGTTTCGGAAGAGGAGCCCATCGCCGGGGACCGCGACGTCGGTCACGAGACGAGCGAGATAAACAAAGTGGTCCGGCCGGCCGGTAACGATCACGCTGGCCGAGCCGTCTTCGTTGTCGACCGCCTCGATGCTCGTGGGCCGCAAAGCCTTCAGGAACAAGGCCGGAAAGAGCTCGGCGAAGTTGTCGCGCCCGCGCCCGCCCGCGCTGTCGCCCGCGGTGATGGGGCGCTGCAGGTCGGCGTCGATCAGTGACCCGCCGTAGATGCCGAAGCCACGCGAGTATCCAGTGTTCTGGATAATGACCCGGATCTCTTCGTTCTCGAGGATGAAGTCGCCGACCTCGCCCAGCGCGCCCGGCCCGCCGATCAATTCAGACCGGGCCGTGATCCGCTTCGCGATGACACGCGTGTCGTCTCGGGAGGAACAAGCGACTCCGGCTACGGCGATCAAAGCCGCCATCAACACCCGGATTCGAGTCGAAGGACCAGCAAGGCGAAAGGAAAGGTACGAAATCTGCGCGCGACATCCCACGGTAGTGCTCCTCGATGGCTCTCCAAAAACCACGCACGAAGCGCGGACGGTCACCAGGTCGCTAGAACGAGAGCTAGAACAAGATCTGTGAAAGAAGGGTGATCCGATTGTTGTCGAGCCGACGCCCCGGGGACTCCTTCGCGATCGTCCCATTCATCGCGAACTTCAAAGGACCGTCGGCGATCGGCCAATACACGACGCCGAGGGTGTGCTCAGAAACCGCGTCACGCTCCGAAGCCTCGCCTTCGACATTGGTCGTGTTCGGATCCAGCCAAGCGTAACGATAGGCGAAGAGCCAGTTCCCGAACCGATAGGCACACTGGGCGTGGAGCCCAAGGGCATCGACTTTTGGCCGACCCGACGTGAGAAAGTCTGTCCGCTGGAACAAGATCTGCCCCTCGAACGCCAGACCAAAGGCCTCGGCCGAGAGCGACCCCTCGAACCCTCGAACCCGCTCGTCGAAAAGGTTCGGCAGCTCTCCCACGGTGCGCGTATCGGTGAAGCCGGCCACGTTCAGCGACACGAAGGATCCGTAGTGAACCGTCGCGCGCGCAAAGCCGGCCAACCGATCGTTGTCGTTGAAGGCCAGCCCCTCGGTACGACCATTGGTAAGCGCCAGCGCATAACCCACATCAAAGCCGTCTTCCGAAAGCCCAACACGCTCTCGATGGAGCATCACGCCAAGCTGACGCCCCTGCGATAAGCCTTTCATCTGATAGCCAAGCGTCGCCTCGACGCCACGCGACTCGAGCGGTGCGTCGATAAAAGTCCTCAGCTCGGTATCAACGACTTCGCCCAAATCGTACGGCGCGCGAAAACGCCCAAGCGTCAACGAGGCATACTGCGCAAACTCGTAGCCGAGTTGGACGTCGCGGGGCTCGAGCGCGAGCGTTGCGTTCGAGGCGTTGAAGCCCTCGCGCTCACCCACGGCACCGTCGATCGAAACATAGCCGTACAGCGCGCCGTACCGGACCCGAGCCCCCAAGCGGGCACTCGCAAGCCGAAACCCGTCGTTTCGACCCACGAAAGTGCTCGCAGCGTCGTTTTCGACGGCTTCTGCCAAGATTCGTATATACCCCACCCATTCCACAGCCCCGCCACGCGTGGCTGCGGTCACATCACCACGCGGCGCATCGGCCTCCGACGGTTGGCCGCCGCCCGGCCCGCTCGGTGAAACCATAGCCGGTGCAGCGGTCTCAGGCATGGGGGCCACCGGCATCCCGTCCTCTCCTGGGCCAAGAACTTCTGGGTCAACGTCGGCGACACCGTTGCCGGTCGCGGAGGCCGTGCTCGAGACCGTGCCCGCGCTCAAGGAGACGGTCGACGAAGGCGCTGCCCGCAACGACCGAGGTGCGGAACCAAGAGCAACCGCAACCGCAGCCGTAACCGCGAACGCTGCGGCGAACGTACCACCCACCGGAAGCCGCCGGACTCGCGCGAGCATGAAACGTCCCAAAAGCGGCGTATGAGGAGCCAACATGATGCGCGAGGTCTTCTACGGTTCCGCGTCAGAGTCACCTCGAAAACGCCCGAAGATCCGCGGGTGGGGCTCAAACGCCACATGATCGCCACACCCATTTCACGAACAGCCTACCCGTCCTGCCCCGTCGATACGGACCGCTCGCGTGGCGAGATCTTCGACCGCCCCTGAGGAGCGGGTGGCACCCGCGCCAGAATCGTCGGCGAAACGGTATACGAGAACCGTCGTGGTTGACGTCGCCGGAGAAGATGCGCAAAACCGGGGCGAACCAGCGGGGGACGGAGACGGTTGATTCGGGATGGACAGGAACACGGAGACCAACATGAAGTTGGCAGTCGGACAAATCAGCTCGAGATCCGATGACGCGCGCATCTACCGCCATCAGACAGGCCTCGTGGTTTCGGACGTATTGTCGCTGCTGAGCGCTTTCGTCCTCACGGTTCACCTCAGGTTCTCCGCGCTCGATGAACATCTTCGGCTGTTCGGCATCGTGAAGACAGAGCGCGATCCGTGGTCGGCGATGCTGCCGGCTCTACCCGTGGTCATGATCGTCTGGTTGCTTACGTTGCTGGGCTGCGGCGCCTATCGCGTCGAAGACCGCCCCAGCATGCTGACGGAGTTCGGCCGCATCATCAGGGCGCTGCTGATCATGGCGGTCGTGGTCTTCGCGCTCACCTTCTTCCACCGAGAGGTGAGCTACTCGCGCGCTTTTGCGGTCATGTTCGTCGCCGCCGTCTTGGTGCTCACCTGCTTCGCGCGCGCGACCTTCCGCGCTCTTCTCCGGCACATCCGAGGCCGAGAAGACCGGCGCCGCGTGCTTCTCGTCGGTGCCAGTCAGGCGGCAACACACCTAGCGTTCACCAGCGCCCGCGACATAGGCGATCGCGAAACCGTCATCGTCGGTGTCCTCGATGACACGCTCGCCGCCGGAACGCGCGTCGCGGGCGACATCTGCGTGCTGGGCTCGATCAGAGAGCTATCGCACATCGCAAAGGCTCACCAAGTCCGAAGCGTCATCATCACCGACCCGAAGCTCCCCGACCGCCTACAGCGAGAGGTCTTCGAGACCTGTCTTGGAGAGAATCTCCAGTGGAGCGTCGTGCCCCAAACACTCGACTTTCTCGTCGGGCGCGCCGAGCCCTACATCCTCGCCGGAATCCCCGTCATTGGGCTCCGCCGCTCGAACATTCATGGAGCAAACCGGCTCTTCAAGCGGGCGTTCGATATCCTCGGCGCGGCGATCCTTCTATTCCTCGCTTCGCCGATCATGGTGGTCGTGGCGATCGCGATCAAGGCGACCTCGAAGGGCCCTGTCTTCTTCAAACAACAACGCATCGGCGAGAACGGTCAGCCGTTCTGGTTCTTCAAGTTCCGCTCGATGAAGGTCGACTGCGACGACCGTATTCATCGCGAGTACACGCGTCGACTGATCACCGAGGGCTCAGCGCACGAGGAAGATGCCGCCGGTGCCGTCTACAAGATCAAGCGCGACCCACGGCTCATTCCCATCGGGAGTTTCATCCGCCGCTATTCGATCGACGAGCTTCCGCAGCTCCTCAATGTCATCAAGGGCGACATGTCCTTGATCGGCCCTCGCCCCCCGATCCCCTACGAGGTCGAAGCCTACCGGGACTGGCACAAGCGACGCTTCGAAGCCCCACCAGGCATCACGGGACTCTGGCAGGTTTCCGGTCGAAGCCGTCTAAGCTTCGAGGAAATGGTCCGGCTGGACATCGAGTACCTCGAAAACTGGTCGTTCACACGCGACGTCAAGATTCTATGGCAGACGATGGGCGTTGTGCTCTTCGATCGCGCGTACTGATTGACGGACCGATCGGATGGTCAGAGGGCTGACCAATCGAAGAGCAAGAGAGCGATCAAAGACATCAAAGACATCAGAGACATCAGAGAGGTTGGAGAGGTTGGAGAGCATGGCGACCAGCGGACGAGACGTCTTCGTTCACCCGCGCGGGATGTGCGAATCGACAGAGGTCGGTGAAGGCACGCGGATCTGGGCAAATGCGCACGTCATGGCCGGCGCAAAGGTCGGACGCCACGTCAACATCGGCGAAGGCGCCTTCGTCGAAGGCGGTGCGATCATTGGCGACCACTGCACCATCAAGAATGGAGTGTCGGTCTGGGACAAGGTCACGCTCGAAGACAACGTCTTCCTGGGGCCCAACGCGGTCCTCACCAATGATCTTCGACCGCGAGCCCACATCAAGAAGGGCCCCGAGGCTTTCTCGCCCACACGCATACGGACCGGGGCCACGATCGGAGCCAACGCCACAATCGTCTGCGGCGTCACTGTGGGTCCGTACGCGATGGTCGGCGCGGGCTCAGTCGTCACGAAAGACGTACCGGCCCACGCGCTCGTGTTCGGCGTTCCGGCGACTCAACGCGGGTGGGTGTGCAAATGCGGTGAATCCGTCGAGCCCCAGGAACGCTGCGCCTGCGGCGAGGTGCTCACGGTTTAGGCCCGAAGAGGCCACGGGGGGCCTCGAGACGAGACGATCGCCTGCGCGATTTCGCCGGCCAACTTCGGCGCCGCGAGCGCAAGCCCGACCGGCTTCTTCTCAAACTTGATGACATCGAGATCCTCCACGGTTCGAAGGGGGACTAAGCGCCCCGCATCGATCAGTGCACGGTCGACGGCCGGGATCTTGCCGGCAAAGACCGTGTACGCTGGGGTCCCAAAGACCGCAGCTTCTCGGTTCATCGTTCCGCCCGCACTGATCACGAGGTCGGACGCCGCGATCAGCTCGCGACCATCGAGCGAGGTCGTCGGCAGGAATAGATTCGGGTGCTGGCGCCGAATCGCCTCTCTCTGTGAGTCTGTTCGCGCCAAGACAATGGCCACCAAGTCCCGCCGGGCGTTGAGGCGCTCGAGAAGGCGATCGAAGAGCGGATTCTCGAAGCGATGATAGGTCGCCATCGTGGCCGGCGTCCTCACCGTGACGATGGGATGGACGCCGGGATCGAACGCTGACTCGCCGAATGGCGCGAACGCTCCAGCAGCGCGGAGCTCGTCCAGGAAATTGGAGGAAGGGACAAAATCGGAGAGGTAGACTTGCTCCTTGAAACCTACGTAGCGCACGACCCGCGCCGAGTTGGCACCAAACCGCTTCAGCGCTTCATCGGGAAACGACGCCGGCACAATCACCCGATGTGCAAGCCGAAATGCGAGATGATTCGCGGGCTGTCCCTCGTAGTCCATCATCGTGACCGTCAAGAGCCGCGAAGCCCGCGCCGCAAGCACCTGCGCATAGGCGTTGTGAGATACGGCCATCGTCGGCCGCTCGCGGCGCACGAAGCGCTGGAGAGCCCAGGTTCGCTCGGCGAGGTTCGCAGCTTTCTTGACTCTTGAGCGGCCCCCGTGGTCGCCCACGACCTCGCCGTCGAGACCGAACTTTCGTGCCAGCTCGATCGTTTGCGCGAAATCTCTCAGGGTCACGACAACCTCGTGACCCTCCCTTCGCAAGATCTCGATCAGCGGCCGAAACAGTAGGACGTGGGGCGAGTTTGCGAGGTCAATCCAGATCTTTTCCATAGGTATATCCGGGTCCAACCGAGCGACGCTTGACCGACTGAGACCAACAGGTGCTGTCGGATCCATCGTGTACCGAACTTGCGCGCACGAATCATCACCCTTTCGATGCCCCCAATCAGGAACTCCTTGACCCGATGGGGGATCGTCTCGATACAGACGTACAACGTGGCCAGTTCCTCGACCAATGACATCCCTTTCGTCGACCTTGTTGCTCAATACAACCGATACCGCCCAGAGCTCGAGCAAGCCATGCGCGAGGTCCTCGAGACGGCCGCATTCATTGGCGGGCCGGCTCTGTCTCGATTCGAGCGTGCATTCGCGCAGTACATTGGCGTCGACCATGCCATCGGAGTGGCGAATGGAACCGACGCCTTGGAGCTCGCCTTGCGGACGGCAGGCATTGGCCCGGGAGACGAGGTCATTCTGCCGACGAATACGTTCATCGCCACCGCGGAGGCCATCTCGGCGGTCGGCGCTCGGCCATGCTTCGTCGACGTCGACGAGCAAGACCTCTTGCTGGATCTGGAAAGGGCGAAAGAAGCGGTCACCGACAAAACCAAGGCGATCGTCCCGGTCCATCTCTTCGGTCAAATGGTGTCGATGGGCCCCCTGCTGGCCTTCGCAAAGGCGCATGGCCTACTCGTCATCGAAGACGCCGCCCAGGCCCACGGCGCCGAAGACACCGGAGGCAGGAAGGCCGGTTCGCTGGGTGACTTTGGCTGCTTCAGCTTCTATCCCGGAAAGAACCTCGGTGCCTACGGAGACGGCGGCGCCGTCGTCACGCCGGACGGCGCGCACGCGACGATGCTGCGCGTCCTCTCGAATCACGGCCGAGCCGAGAGCGGTGGACATACGCACGTGGGGCGGAACTCGCGGCTCGATGGCTTACAGGCGGCGATTCTCGACGCCAAGCTCAAGCACCTCGACACATTCAACCGCGAACGACGCGAGGCGGCCGTCCGCTATGATGTCCTGCTCGAAGGGCTCTCGGATATCACCCTCCCGCATGTTCGCGCGTTGCCGAGTCACGTATTCCACTTGTACGTGATCCGCTGCGAGCGGCGCGACGCGCTTCGCGCCCATCTCGGTCGAGCTGGGATTGCCACCGGCATCCACTATGCCGACCCGCTCCATCTTACGCCAGCGTACGCCACGCTCGGATATCCCAAGGGATCTTTCCCCGTCGCGGAGAAGGCAGCCCGGGAGATCGTCTCCTTGCCGATCTCCCCAGACATCACCGAAGACCAACAGGCTCGAGTCGCGGAGAGCATTCGAGACTTCCTAAGAGGTGCATCATGAGATTCGCACTCGTCGGAGCCGGCTACTGGGGCCCCAATCTGCTCCGCAACCTCCTCCTGCAAAAAGAAATCACCTCCGTCGTCGTCTGCGATCGCGACCAGGCACGACTCGAGTTCATCGCCGAGCGGTTTCCGCGCGTCGAGACCACAACCAGCTTCGAGAGCGTGCTCGGCGACCGCGAAGTCAAGGCCGTCCTCTTGGCGACGCCGATTTCAACGCATGGCACGCTTGGTGCCCAGGTTCTCGAAGCGGGCAAAGACCTGTTCGTGGAAAAGCCTTTGGCCACATCGACGGTCGAGGCCGAAACACTCGTTCGGCTCGCTCGAGCCAACGGCCGAGTCCTGATGGTCGGGCACACCTTCGAGTATTCGCCACCGGTCCTGAAGACGAAGGAGATCATCGACCGCGGCGAGCTCGGCCAGATCTACTTCGTTTCGATGCTACGCGTGAACCTGGGCCTTCATCAACGCGACGCTTCCGTGATTTGGGACCTCGTACCTCACGACTTCTCGATCCTCATGCACTGGCTCGACGAATCGCCATCGAGGATCTCCGCGACCGCACGCGACTGCGTCCAGTCCGGCATTCCCGACGTCGCCTTCATTCACGCGACCTTCCCGAGCGGCGTGGTCGCCAACATCGAGGTGGCCTGGCTGGCGCCCTCCAAGCTGCGCCGAACTGCGGTCGTCGGCGCGCGCAAAATGCTCGTGTACGATGACACCGAAAACATCGAAAAGCTGAAGATCTACGACCAAGGTGTCCGCTTCAGTGACCCGGAGACCTTCGGCGAATTCCAGCTCTCCTATCGAACCGGAGACATCGTCTCACCGCGTCTGCCCTCAGCAGAGCCTCTCCGTCAGGAGATGGAGCACTTCGTTTCGTGCGTGAAGACGCGGGCCACGCCCCGCACTGACGGCGAATCTGGCCTTCGGATCGTCCGCGCCCTCGAGGCCACGCAGCAGTCCATCGAGTCCGGACGCCCCGTCGACCTGCCCGCCGTCTCCTCGTAGGCTTCGCGAGCCGAGGTGAGCGTCAGCGCGTAACGCAGGTGGCGTACCCTTCGACGGGGTCGGGCGCCGGGCCCAAGACGGCCTCAGCCAAGATCACGCAACCGCTCACGGCCAGAACTCGGATGCGGCCGACGCCGCCCCCACCGCCGCCCCCGCCGCCGCGACTCGCGGCCTCGGAGCCGCCGTTGTCGCCGGGCCGGGCCTCACTCCCCCAAACACCACCTCGGCCGCCATCGCCGCCGGTCACGTTCAGAGCCGCGGCCCCGCCGGCTGCGGGCACGAGTCCAGTGACAACGCCAGGATCCCCAGGCTCGCCGGCCAAGACGGCTCCACCACCCTCGCCGCCTCCGCCGCCGCTCGCCAGAATGCGTGCAGTCCCGAAGACCTCGAGAAGGTCGGCTTCGAGGACGATGGCGCCCCCGCTGCCTCCGCCGCCCCCGCCCGCCCGGACATCACCACCGGCGCCGCCGCTCCCATTCGCCCGGATGCCGCCGAAAACGCGCAGCGTTCGAGCGACGGACAACTGCACACCACCGCCCGCCGTTCCCCCGAGACCACCAGGGGTATCTCCCCCACCCGCGCCACCCGGCCCGCCTCGGCAGCCGCCTCGAAGGGGAACCAATAGATTGTCGCCATTGGGTGTTCCAGGAAGGCTACCACCCGTGAGCTGGGGTGAACCGCGTCCCCCGCGACCGCCTTCAGATCCGAAGGCACCGCCACCACCGCCGCCTCCGGCGCGGTCGACGAAGTCGGCGTCCGCGCCCTCTCCGCCGGTTCCGTCGGCACAGCTCAATGACGTGGCTCCGCCCGCCCCATCGACCGTGGGCCGTCCACTGACATCCAGGGCACCTCCGATCTCGGCGTCGCCCAGGACCGCGATCGCGAGCGATCGCGAGCCGTGCGCCGTGAGCTGCACGCCCGGCGCGATCTCGAGGCGTGTGCAGACGAGGAGTACCGTCTCGGGATCCCCGTCGGTCAGGATGGTCATAGGCGGCTCGGCGTTCAGGCAGGAGGGCACATCGAAAGTGAGCTGGTCGGTATCGAACCGCGTCGAGCAATCGATGACGAGTGGGCCACCGAAGTCTTCGACCTCGCCCGGGTCGAAGTTGGTGGGCGTGTAGTCGAACGTTACGGGGCGCGCATCGATGGGCCCAACATCCGTCGGGCCCGAATCTCGAACCGAGCCATCTTTGACCTCCGCATCGACGCCGACGTCGCCTCCGCCGTCGCTCTGCACAGCCGCGTCGGCGTCGGGAGATGGGTGAACGTCGCCGACATCGGCATCGTCTTGGCCGCGCGCATCGGATCCGGTGGCATCGGACCGACCGGCGTCGGAGCGTCCCCCGTCCTCCGCAGTCGAGGCGGAGGCATCATCCACCACACGCCCATCACCGATGCCCGCATCGAGATCCAAGCCGCTGGCATCGCCAGACCGAGCGTCAGAAGCACCAGGGTCGTCATCACCGACGTATGGGGATCCGTCAGGCTGAAACGAACACGCCCCGAGTCCAACCAGCAGGACAAACAAGAAGCTCGTCAGAAAGAAACGACGCAGTGTCTTCACGCGAAAATCCGGCCCCAGGGTAGGCACGCTGAGCTCGCCTTCTCAACTCGTTTGCGGCCTTCTCACCCCGGACGATCGACCGATACCCGCGTCTCGTCCCCAACGGGCCGGTTGGTATCCCCGACAAAGCCGGGGCCACGAGACCCGAGTCCTCAGCCGGTACGCCGAGTATCGTTGGCTCAACAGGCGTCCGGGTTGCTAGACTCAATCGGCATGTGCAACCGCAACTTCGTCCCATCATGGATCGCTCGGCTATGACGAACGAAGCCCCCCGGCGCCTCACCGCCGGGCCGAGGCCTTCTTCGGCCACCGGCCCCACCCAGTCACCGCTGTGGCTCCTGACCAAGGCGCCCGCGGTGACGCGACTCGTCGAGGCCCTGACCCTCGTTCGCCGTCAAGTCGAGGCCAAGCCTTCGACCGAGCACACGTTGACGCTTTCGAAGGCGGCGCTCGCTGAAGCCCGAACGGCGTTCGACCACATGATCCTCGGCGGGGAGGCGGCCCTCCATCGGCTCTCTGAGCTGCTCTCGGAACACTTCTTCGGCAGAGGTTTCGAACGGGAAAGCGTGGTCATCGGCGAGGTTCCGACGACGAAGGAGCGATTTCGACTCACCCAACCTCTATCGGCGGGCGAGATCTACGGCCACACGGACATCGATCTCGGCACTCGACAGCTCGCTCGCATTCGCGTGCACGATGGGACCAGCCTCTGTCGTCCCGAGCTCATCGCAAACTTCGTCGAATATCATCCCCTTGCCCCCAACAGCTTCGAAGTGCACAGGTTGGTGAGTCGGATCAAGGCCGAAGAAGAGATCTGGAACAAGGTCGTCGACGAGCTCTTCAACATCGACAACCTCGTCCAGCGCGACAAGAAGCTCCAATCGATGAGCCGCTACGTGAAAGACGTCTTCGGGCTCAAAATCATCGTCGCCAACGCCGACGCCGCCCGGCGTCTCTTCGACACGCTGGGATCGCTCACCTTCGATGCCGACCGCCTCGGTGCACACACGATCGAGGCCAACGACGGCAATCAATCCATCCACGTCATCGAGCTCAAGGACTATCTCTCCGACTCCGACCGCAAGCAGAGCGGGTGGGCGGCCCTAAAATGCGTCGCCGTGTGGTGGGATCGCTTATTCGAGATCCAGGTTCAGCCTCTCGCCAACTACTACCGCGAACGCGAACGCATCACTCAGGAGAGCCACGAAAGCTTCCGCGCGCGCCGCGAAATGCTGCGCGGCGAGATTGCCCGCCAAGTGCCGCTCTTTGGCTACTACCGCGACCTCCTGAAATGGCTCTTCCTTGGCAGCCAAGAAGCCCCGCCCGAGTTCCCGGGGGTCCACCTCGAGCTCTCACCGTAGACGGACCTCCCGGGAGCAGGTTAACCTCCCCTGCAGAGCGCATGCACGACTGGCAACGATATCAGCGATGGCTCGTCGCGCGTGAGATCTCGACGCTCACTCGCTACTACGACCGCGTCATCCAATGGAAGACGCTGCCCCACGATGACGGGCTTCTGCTCGAGCTCTTAGACTCGAAACAGAAGCGCTCACTCGGCACCACCGAACCGATGATCGACCTGCGCAGCGAGCGCAACGAGCGGACCGCAGTGTTGCTGAACGGCGTTTTCAACCACGACACCGACATCGAGCGGTTGCTCAAGGCGCTCCACGGCCATCTGTCAAGGACGAGCCGTGTCATCGCCGTCGTGTACAACCCATATTATCGATGGCTGTATCAGGCGGCAAATCAGATCGGGCTTCGCGGAGGGGAGACACCGAACACGTTTCTCACGCGCGAGGCGCTCGCCAATCTCGCTCGGCTCACGGACTTCGACATCGTACGCGTCCGACCGGTCGTTCACTTCCCGTTCCAAGCCCTCGGTGCCGGCAACCCACTGAACCGCGCGGCACCCCTCGTCCCCGGTTCAAGCGCCGTGGGTGCCGTCTGGGTGGTCGTGCTTCGACCGATCATCCAGGAAGCTCGGCGACCTTCGCTCTCGGTCGTGATCCCAGCACGCAACGAACGCGGTAACATCGAGCCGGCCGTGACCCGACTTCGGAGCCTACGCGAGACCGAGCTCGAGATCATCTTCGTCGAAGGTCATTCGAGCGACGAAACCTGGCCCGAGATCGAACGCGTGAAGGCCAAGTATAGCGCGGAGTTCAACATCAAAGCGCTGAGGCAAGAGGGGCGTGGCAAGGTCGATGCCGTACGCAAGGGATTCGGCCATGCCTCATCGGAGCTGTTCACGATCCTCGATGCGGACCTAACCATGCCGCCCGAGTTGCTCCACCGATTCTACGACGCCTACTGTCGCGGCTTGGGTGACTTCATCAACGGAAGCCGTCTCACCTACCCAATGGAAGGAGACGCCATGCGTTTCCTCAATCGACTGGGCAATACGTTCTTTGCCAAAGCGCTTGGACGCACGCTCGACACTCCGCTTTCCGACTCGCTTTGCGGAACAAAACTCCTGGCGGCTCACGACTATGCACGCATCGAGCGGTGGCGAGAAGACTTCGGCGACTTCGATCCCTTTGGAGACTTCGAACTCCTATTTCCCGCCGCCATCTTGGGACTCGGGATCATCGACATTCCGATTCGCTACCGAGCCCGCGCCTACGGCGCGACGAACATCCATCGCTTCCGGCACGGCGCACAGCTCTTGAAAATGACGGGCGTGGGGCTCTCACGGATCAAGGTGGGCCAATGTTGACCAGCGCACCGGAACAAGGCCGCCAGACCGCATCAAACGTCCTGGCTTGGTTGCGCACCGGGATCGCCGGTCGACTCTCAGCGGCACATCGCCCAAGGCGACCACCCCGACTCGACCTCGACGATCCGGAAGTGGCGCAAGCGCTGCACGCAAGAATTCGTGAGAAGCCGTTGCTCGAAGCCTTCTATGCTGACGTCTATCGACGCTTCCAGACCGTCGTTCAAAGGGCGATGGCGAGCTCGGCGCCGGGTTCGGGTTCGGGCTCGGGTTCGGGCTCGGTTCCCGGGCCGAAAACCAAGGCAGGCGGTCACATCGTTGAACTGGGGTCGGGCGGCGGTTTCCTGAAGGCATTCATCCCCGAGGCCATCACGACCGATCTGCTCCCGTTCGTCGGGGTCGACCGTGTCGTCGACGCCCGTCGACTCCCGTTTGAAGACCAAAGCCTTCGCGCCGTCATGCTTTTGAACGTCTTCCATCATATTCCGGACGTCACTCTGTTTTTCCGCGAGCTCGAGCGATGTCTCACGTTCGGCGGGCGCGCGCTGATCGTTGACCAGTACCCAGGTTGGCTGAGTCGCCCCATCTACCGATATCTTCACCACGAGCCCTACGACTCGGCGACCAGCAACTGGGCCTTCGAGGCCACAGGACCGCTAAGCGGCGCAAATGGTGCGCTTGCCTGGATGGTCTTCATCCGGGACCGAGCGCGATTCGAGCGCGAATTTCCCGCGCTCCGCATCGCGTCGATCATCCGGCACACGCCCGTCCTGTACTGGTTATCCGGAGGCCTGAAACCGTGGTGCCTCGTACCACGGCGGCTTCACGACAAAGTGCAAGATCTCGATCGAAGGATCCTCGCGCTCTCACCCGACGCCGCCAGCTTCATGGACGTCGAGCTCGTGCGGTCTGGCTCCGGCGCATCAACACCGTCATGCTGAAGCCAGACGACAAGATCTTCGTCGCCGGCCATCGTGGCCTCGTTGGGTCGGCCGCCGTGTGCGCGCTCAAGCGATCGGGCTACGAGAACATCGTCACGCGAAGCCGCGCCGAACTCGAGCTGACGCGGCCGACAGATGTTGCGCAGTTCTTCGCCGAGACGCGTCCCGACGTGGTCGTCGTCGCCGCGGCTCGAGTCGGAGGCATCAACGCGAACCGGCATCACCCCATCGAGTTCCTCTACGAAAACACGATGATCGCGATGAACGTGATTCATGCGGCGGCATGCGCAAACGTGACACACCTTCTCTTCCTCGGCAGCAGCTGCATCTATCCAAAGCAATGCCCCCAGCCCATCGCCGAATCTGCCCTCCTCTCCGGTCCCCTTGAACCGACGAACGAAGCCTATGCCATCGCGAAGATCGCCGGTCTCAAGCTCTGCGAAGCGTTCGCGCGACAATCGGGCCGCCATTTCTTCTCGTTGATGCCCACGAATCTCTATGGACCAAACGACAACTTCGACCCGTGGAACGCTCACGTCATCCCCGGCATGATGCGCCGTTTCCACGAAGCGAAGGTGGCCGGCCTCGAGACCGTATCGATTTGGGGTTCCGGGCAAGCGCTCCGCGAGTTCATGCATGTGGACGACCTCGCGAGCGCCATCGTCGTCGCGCTCGAGCGACATCCGCCGGGTGGCGAGGCAATCTTGAACGTCGGAACCGGGCACGAAATATCCATCGAGGGCCTCGCGAAGCTCATGCGAGAGGTCGTAGGCTACGAAGGCGTCCTTACGTTCGATCCGACGCAGCCCGACGGAACGCCGCGAAAGCTCCTCAATTCCGAACGCATGCGGGCGCTCGGGTGGAGCCCCTCGGTCGCACTCCGCGACGGCCTCGAAGCGACCTACGAATGGGCCGTCAGTTCGAACGTGTTCGAACCGCCCGCGGCCGACGCAGACCGTAGCGCTTCATCTTCTGATAGACCGTCCCTCGATCCAGGCCAAGCATCTCCGCCGCGCGCGTGATGTTCCAACCCGCGCGCTCAAGGACACTCACGATGTGGTCCCGCGACACATCATCGAGCGAGCGCGAAGCCGTGACCGCACGAGACGAATCCGAATTCTCGACGGGCTGCAGGAGGAGCTCGGTCGCCTTGACGCGATCGCCACGCGCAACGACGACTGCACGCTCCACCGCATTGGACAGCTCTCGAACGTTGCCCGGCCATAGATGCCGCCGGAGCATCTCGAGCGCGTCGGGCTCGAATCCCGTCAAGCGCTTGTTGGCTGACGCACCGAAGGCGCGAAGGAAATGCGCAGCGAGTGCGTCGATATCGTCAGGATGTTCTCGCAGCGGAGGCGCGCCGATCGCAAAGACATTGAGCCGATAGTAGAGATCTTCTCGGAATCGGTGACCGGCAACGAGCGGCTCGAGCCGCTCGTTCGTTGCAGCGACGACACGAAAATCGACACGCACCGTAGTCTGACCGCCCAGCCGACGAAACGCCTTCTCTTCGAGAATCCTGAGCAGCTCGACCTGCGCCTTCGCGGCCAGAGTCGCGACTTCGTCGAGAAACAAGGTGCCACCGTCCGCCGACTCGACAAGTCCCTTGTACTGCGCCACGGCCCCCGTGAACGCACCCCGCTCGTGGCCAAAAAGCTCACTTTCCAAGAGCGAGTCAGAAAGCGCACCGCAGTTGATGGCCACGAAAGGTCCGCTGCATCTTCGGCTGGCCTCGTGGATCGCACGTGCGATCAGCTCCTTTCCGGTTCCGGTTTCACCAACGATCAGCACCGTCGCGTCGGTAGGCGCCACCTGTTCAATCAAGCCACGCAGTTTCTGCATCGCGTGGCTCTCACCGACAATCGAACCGCCGGTGACCCCGCGACCAGAGGTCCCGAGGTCCAGGCCGAGACCGTCGGGACCGAAGCGCTCTGATGCGTCGCGGTCCGCTGAGCAAGCCGTGGACACGCGTAGACTCTAACTCCAGCCCGACCAAGAATGGTGGGGGAAAATTCAGCGCGGATGAAGGAAAGCTCAACAATAGAACGAATTGCGTACCGCGATCGCCAAGGAACGAAAGGAGGCAGCCCACGGAACGCGCGTTGCACTTCATCGAGACCGGAGGAAGGCCATGAAGGTCGTCATGAAATGTACGCGCTGTGTGGTGACAGTTATCATCGCCCTCGTGCTCGTTCTCATCAGCATTCCGGTCGCCGCAGCGCTCTTCATGGGTCTTCGGCCCGCGATGTTCGGTGTGCTTGCGGTCGCGGGACTGGTCCTCGCGTTTGACCCGCGCTGGTGGCGTAGAGCGGGATCGCGCCCATAAGTCCGACCGACATCGAGTCAGGCTCCCTGTTCGCGTTACAAGGCTCCTTGTTCGCGTCGAGCTCGCCGACCGCCCCGTCTATCGATCCGATGGGGAAGTTGTTCCGGGGCGCCTCCGCTGGCTGCCGGGGAGGCACCCGCTTTTTTAGGCACCGAGCGCCCCCCTGCCGTCGATGAAGATGACGCGAAGGCTCCGTCTCGGACGAATCCTCGGCTGCGGGTGCCCAATTTCGGTTCATGACGGTTTTCAAGCGGCGAAGGCCTTCGGATGCCATGCATAACCCAATTAGCCGGCCTCGAGTTGGACGCGGACGTCGACCGAGTCGTGAAGAGCCATGTCGAACCGCGAAGCCCATCGCCGAAGTCGTGCCGGACAGGTTATCGTGAGATCGTCGACTAGGTTGCGTTATTTGCAGCACCGAGTCGCGAGCGAATCGGTCCACGAGTGCCGCTTCGGTGTCGACGCCAAGCGCGGACGTTGGCGGGCGTTAGTCGACGCGAAGAACCTGACCAGGAAGGATGGGCCGACTTGACGGGAGACCATTCATGCGAACCAGCCAATCGACCGTCGTTCCGTATCGCTGGGCGATCGTCCACAAGGACTCGCCGGATCGAACACGATGACTGGAGCTCGACCTCCCGGCCTTTGAGTTCCGCGATGACACCAGGACCTCTGAAGTCAGCGTCTTCACGCTGCTCGACGATCCCAGGTTCGAGGACGGCCGAAAATGCGGCGCCGCCGCGCGGAGCCCACGGGTCGATCGTCCAGCGGCCTTCGGGCCACTTGGGCCCGGATAGATCGCGAGCTTCTCGCCAACCCTGAGCGGTCGTCGAGTCCAGCGACCGTTCCAAAGCCGCAGCATCTTCACGCTCACACGATACCGTCGGCCAATCGTCCAAAGCGACTCGCCGGCGCGCACGACATGCACAATGCGTCGAACACCCGATGGCCGATAGCGGTCACCAGGAAACGAAGCGGACGGAGGCTCTTCGATCGGCAGCGACGAAGCCATCGCCAAGGGGACAGGGACGATCAGGCCTTCGACGGTCTCGAGGTCGTCCAGCGTCCGTCGATTCACCTCGAGCATGCGCTCGACCGGAACTTGAAATCGCTCCGACAAGGACTGAACGGTCTCGTCTCGGCCAAGGCGATGATAGCGGTAGGTTAGGCGCCCTTCTGCCCCCTCCACATCCGCCTCCGCCGCTTCGAGATTCGCGCGGCAGACGTCTGACACGCCCTTCGGAACACGCACAACGTAGCTTTCGCCCGGCGGTGTAATCGCCCACCGAAGTGCGGGATTGAGGTCGCGAAGTGTCTGCTCGACGTCCACGCCACAGAGTTGCGCCAACGACTTGAGGTCGGTCGCGAGTTTGACCGTTACGACATCCCAGGCAAGGGGCTCCTGGTACTCGACCTCTGCGAAGCCGTACCGATCGGCTTGTTTGCCCACCCGCGCCGCTGCGAGAAGCTTCGGAACATACTGACGCGTCTCGCGCCTGAGACGTGAAGTCCGAGACAAGGTCCAGAAATCACGCCGACCGCTCGCACGCATCGCGCGGGCGACCCTCGCCCCCCCGGCGTTGTATGCGGCCATCGCCAAATGCCAGTCGCCGAAGCGACCGTACAGAGCCTTGAGATAGCGCGCCGCCGCGTCCGTGGATTTCTCGAAGTCTCGGCGCTCATCGACCCAGAAGTCGACCCTGAGGTCCAGCGACTTGGCCGTCTTCTCCATGAATTGCCAGGGCCCCGCCGCTCTCGCAACCGAATAGGCGTGGGGTGAGAACCCACTTTCGATCATCGACAGGAAGACGAGATCCCGTGGCACTTCGTGGCGCTCGAGAATCGACCAGAAAAGAGGGACGAAACGGGTGGACCGCGCAAGCCAACGCTCATACCAATGGCGCCCCCGGCCGGTCAGATATTCGACCCACTGATCGACCCTCGGATCCTCGATCATCGGGATGTCATAGGCGATGGTGCCGGTTTCCGTCAGAACCGGGCGAACAAACGGACGCCGAGGATCGGCTACGGCGGCATCGCCACCCGACGCATCGGTCGCCTCGATGGTTGCCGCCAGCTCATCCTCCAAGTCAAAGTCATGCGCCAACGTCCCCGTCGAGGTGCCTGCCGTCGCCCACGCGTCGCCAGGTGCCTCCGCTATCCTATCGACGCCGCGCGTCGAACCCGACCAAAGTGCGCAACCCGGGAAGAGAAGGACGAGGACCGAAAAGAGCCATGCCCGTAGGATTGGATCTCGTCGCACTCGGCGCGTGCGAGGCAGGACATTCATTCGCGGCATGCGGTTCATTTCCAGACGGAAGCGAGTGCCCAGCAAGAGAAGCCTGCGCAGCGTCAAGTGAGCCGGCACGGGAAAACGAACATCCGACTCATCGGCTCCGGCGTTGATGCCCAGGACCCGTGATCTGGGAAAGATACTCTTCATAGGCAAACCCATCGCTATGCTCAGGCACGTGGCACTGGCCATCGCACGTCGACTTCGTGGTCTCCAAAGTGATCGATTCGGCCTTCTGGTCTCCGACGTGGAGACTGCCAGGACCATGACAGTTCTCGCAACCCACGTCTTTCAGCACACCGAGGTCCTTTAGACGACAAAAACCCCCCGGCTGTCTGTAGCCCACGGTATGACATCCGATGCACGTGAGGTCGAAGTGTTTGCCTTCGTCTTCGAGCGTGGCCCATGCGCGCGCATGTTTCGTCGTCTTCCAGAAAGCGAAAGCCTCTTCGTGGCACGATCGGCAAACCTCCGAACCCACAAAGACGACCGGGGAGTCTTTGGTCGGTGCGCAGAGCGCTGGGTCCCCCTTCTCGAGATTGAGCGCCTGAAGCTGGTCGTAATAGCCCTTCAGCATCTGGCCCACACCGGGGTCGGCGGGGATCTCGGTCCCTAGCGGAATCAGCTCAACGCCAATGTGCGGCCCGGCCAGGGGCGCCGAAGGTTGAAGCCCCGAAGTCAAGCTCGCCTCGAGGCGCGCCATCTGAGCCTGGCGACCGCGCACGGCCGCAGCCTTCGACGGATCGCGGCCCCAGGCCTCGATCTCGATCGCATACGCCTTGAGACGCCGCTCGACCATCATGCGCTGCTTCGCGAGCAAAAGCGCTCGATCGTCGAAGGTGAACGGACGCGGCGGTGTATCGAGACCCCAACGAATCGAAAGACGGCCCACGTGCTGGCCCTGGCTGCCGGCTTCGACGATCAGGACTCCGGCGACCTGTTCCGGTGTGCTGACCGGAGACTCGATCGCCGATCCTGGCGCGCGAACGATGACGTCAATCCCGGGCACATTCCTGGCGAGCGTGCGCGCCGCATTCTCGCCCACGTTCGCCAATACCACGACAACCTCAGCCCCCCGCGCCTTCAGAGCGTTGACCTCAGCAGAAACCGGCGGTGCGTACTCGATCACCGACACTCGGGCGCCGATCGCCGCGACACGCTCCGGCGTCGATACACCGGTCACGCCGATCTTGATGCCACCCACATCGTGCAAGAACGAACGGGCGACGCTCGGCCCACCCTCGCGGCGCGCGGGCCGGACATTCGCGGACACGAGACGAACCGCACCGTTGCGCTGCAAGTCGGATAGGAACTCGACGCCTTCGACGAGCTCGCCCTCCGAAACGTTGATCGCGAGCGCCCCAAGCTGTTGATACGCCCGGGCAAGGAGCGAAGCCTTGAGGCGGTGTTGAGCTCGCGTCTCCGGGAGGAGCTTCGACGAAGGAAACAGCAAGTTGCCAGCGTCGATAAGGCCACGCGCCGACGCCCCTCGTCGGACAACCGTCGCCAGCCTCTGAAGTCCCCCGAGGGGGCGTGTCGTGCAGCCACAAGGCTCAATGAAACCGTCGACGCTCGTCGTGAAGAAGACATCAGCAACTCGCCCGGAAGCGGACGCCGACATTGCCGGGGCGGACGCCGACATTGCCGGGGCCGACGTCGTGCCGAGCTCGCCGGTCTGCGCCACGCCGAGGACGAGCGGGGCGCCGCCGCCACGAATCGACGCCGCGTCGACGCTGGGCTCCAGCGACCTCGGCGGGCCGCTGTCCTGCTGGCGGCAAGACACGGCGGACGCACTCAGCCAAACCGTGATGGGAAGAATCCACGGCAAGCGCAACAAAGAGGATGATTGAAAGCGGGGAGACGAAATCGAAAACACGATCGACCCTCTTCTGGATGGCTTCATGATTCAGCTCGCGGCCGCCGAATGCATGCTGAGGCGGCAAAGACGGTTGATCTCGCCACTTCCGACGCGGAGTTTGTGCGCGAACGACAAAGGAGCGTGCCCGACCAGATCGCGAGCGAACAGCACCGCACCCACCGCAGGTTCGACGTCGAGCAATATCACGTGCGCTTCGTTCACGGTATGTCGGATGCGACGCTCGGTGGCGTGAACGAGCAGATCGTGGCCCGGTGCCTCGAACATCGTTCCCCCGAGAACGACCACCGCATTGGCGCCCCGAAGCACGAGCGCACGCATCGCGGCCGCTGCGGCCGCGCCCAGACGCGCGCCCGTGTCTTCAATGATTCGCAGCGCCATCCCATCCCCTCGCGCGGCTTGCTCGAACAAGCTTCCCACGACCCGCGTGATGAGAACCTCGGGGAGAACGCCACGAACCATCAGCGTCGGGATCTCTTCGACGCCCTCGACCCCGAGCGCCCCCGGGACGCTCCCGGAAAGCGTCGACGGGCCGATCCGTCCGTCAGAGGCCATCCATGCGGCCGCGACGGCACGCATCGCGAGATCTTCGCCGTAGCCAACATCCCCCGAGATCGGGCCAAGACCTCCGACCTGGTGGCGGCGTCCGTATCGGTCGCGTCCCACACAGCTCGTCCCCGTTCCGGCGAGCAGTCCGACACCGACCGCATCCTTCGTGACCGCACGAATCGGCAACAACGCCTGATTCTCTACGAAACGTCGGGGAACAGGCGCGACCTCGGCAATCATCTGCTCCACGACCGCCATCTCCGGGGCGCGGTCAGCGCCCGAGATGCCAAAGGTCGCCGCCGTCAACTCGGATAAGCGAAGCCCTGCGGCGCGCAACGCGATGTCGACGGCAGCCTGGATCTCTTTCGCCGCCGCCGTCTTGCCAATGCTCTGGTGGTTGCATCCGCCGGTCCGAGCGGCGGCCAGGATCGCCCCCGACTCGTCCGCGATGATGGCGACGGTCGCGCTGCTCCCGCCATCGAGCCCCAGGTAGCGTTCCTTCACGACGTTGCATCCTGTTCGGCGGAAGCGCGAGCGTCAACTCTTGGGTCGACACGATATCCTCGAGCGATAGGACGGGTGCGAGAAATGCGCGAAGGATGGTAGAAGGTCACGACCGAAAGACCAATGCGCCCACACCCTCGGTTTCATCGGACTCGGCTTTGGGTCCCGCTCGCCGTCGCGATCATGGGCGCTGGAGCGAGCCTAGGTTGCGTCGCCCTCGACCGACGACCGCCGTGGGCAACGGAAGCCTATGCACGCAGCGTTCTGCAGGTGGAAGCCGCCGCGTCCAAGGCCCCCGCCGCTACCGGGATCCTCCACGTGGGCTGGGCAAGGTTGGCGTTTCCGCTCCCCGAACGCGCACCCTTGGCCGGGTATGGTGAACGCATCAACCGGCCGCACGCGTCCTCCGCGGACGCCAACGAAGCGCTGTATGTTCGCGCTTTCGCCCTCGAAGTCGGCCATCGGCGCGCTATCATCTTCACGGCTGACCTCCTCTTGATCGAGCGACCGCTGGCTGATCTGGTGCGCGCACGGATCGACGCCGCGCAGCCGGGAACACAAACCTTCTTCACCGCGAGCCACACGCACTCCGGCCCCGGGGGATACGCCCGCGGCAAGATCTTCGAAATGGCATTCGGCACATTCGACCGCGAGATCCTCGACGCGCTCGCGGCAACGTTCACCCGGGCGGGTCTTCTCGCCCTCGAGAACCGAGCGCCCGCCCAGTTCGAAGCCGTGGAAGTCGTCGTCGACGGGGCGGTCGCAAATCGTATTGAACGCAACGGCCCAGTGGATGATACGCTCGTGCTCTTTCGCTTTGATCGTGCCGACGGTCGGCGCGCTGCGCTCTACAGCTTCGGCTGTCACCCAACGACCCAAAGTCGTGACAGCCTGTCTCTCTCGGCCGACTACCCAGGCGACGTCGCGCGCGCCATCGAAGGCGTCGACGTGGAGGTCCTCGCGTTTGCGGCCGGGGGCGTCGGCAGCGCAGAGCCCGCTGACAAGGATATCGCGCAACGCCTCATCCCCAAGGTACGCGAGGCTTTGCGCCTCGCGCACCCACCAACGCGTCAGGCTCGACACGCCCCGCGCATGAAGCACACCTCGCACGCGCACATCCAACGCGTTCCACGTGCGCGGGAGCGCGAAAGCCACCTTGCCTTCACCCGAGTCACCCTTCCATTTCCACCCGTTCGCTATCGCTTCTCCGACGCGCTCATGCTGCCGGCGCCGCTCGTATCTCTCGCGGTCGGATTCGATCGATTCGACCTCGGCGCGCTGGTCTTGAACGAGGCCGGTCTCCTCTTTGTCCCCGCCGAGATGAGCGGCGAACTCACCCGAGCGGCGCGGCGCGCGGCGCACCGAAATGGATTCAAAACCCTCGCGGTCCTACCGTTCGACGGCACGTATGCAGGCTACGTCGGCTCGAGGCGCGCGTATGACCTCCCCGACGAAGCCGTCCTCCCTTTGCACCGCTACGAAACGCGAACATTGAGCTTCCTTGGCCCGTGGGGCGGTGACCTCATCGCGAATCTGAGTCTCCGATTGCTGTCCGGCGTTCGAGCGCGTGCACGACAAGAACCGTCCGACGGCGGTTGGTGAGGCCACATACAGGATTTACCACTAAACACTCGACGACCGGGCGTGCTGGATCTTTGTTCGCCACGGACGGCGAGAAATGCAACGCTTCGAGAATGGTCGCCGAACTCGCGCCCGGATTCCTGGTCGCATCGCCCAGCCTCACCGATCCGAACTTCAAACGTAGCGTCGTCCTTCTGATCGACCATCGCCCAGAAGGCTCACTGGGCTTCGTGGTGAACCGCCCGGCCCAGAACGTCACGTTCCGGGGCGTCGTCGACGAGCTGGGATTTGCGCCCGAAGATCATCCCCCCCCTAACCTTCCGGTGATGGTCGGTGGTCCGGTTCAACCGCACACTGGATGGATCGTGTTCGACCCGACCACCGCCGCAGGGACCGACGACGATTGCATCAAGGTCAGTGAAAAGCTCTCCGTCAGCGCCTCTCGTGACTTCTTGCGCGACGTGGCCCGGGAGCGTTCGGTTTCGCGCCATCTTCTGATCCTCGGATACGCCGGATGGGGTGCTGGCCAGCTCGACCAAGAGATTCGCCAAGGGGCGTGGATTCCGGTCGACGTGAAGGAGTCGATCCTCTTCGAGACCCCTTGGGACGACCGATGGAAGGGCGCGCTCGCGGTACTCGGCATCGAACCCGCTTACCTCGTAGGTCAAATTTCTGAGGCCTAATCAGCGGGATCAGTGATTTCTGGCGGATATCTGGTCATTCCCCACTTTGGTCGCCGTGAACGCGAAGATCGGTGCTGCTTCTTCATCGACGTGATGACATGGCCGGTCTAGTCGCCCGCGCGCGGTTTGCGTCGAACGCGCTTCGTGCTCGAGGCCGTCCGTCGGTTGGATGGCTTCGCGTCAGCCCCCGCGCTCGGACCTGCACCTGCGCCCGCGCCCGCGCCGGCATGGCCACCGGGGCGGCCACTTCCACGGGCATCGGGACTGAGACGCTTGGATCGAGCATCCGCTTTGGTCTTCGCTCGGACGCTCGCTTTGCCCGGCTTCTTCTTAGCCTCTTTGGAGGTCTTAGCCTCTTTGGCTGGTCTCCGTTTCCTCGAAACGACTTCGGCACGTCCGGGGCGCTTGGTTCGCGCGTCGCCGTCGCCGTCGCCGTCGGTGAGCGGTGCTGCGGTGAGCGGTGCTACGGTGGGCGGCTCTTCGGTGAGTGTCGCGCTCCGACTCCGACGAAAGCTGACGGCGTCCGTGACGGCATCGGCCTTCTTGGGGATTTGGGTGCCAGAACGCTCAAGTACGATGGCCGCCGCCGAACCGGCAGAACTCGTGGTGTCACGCTCGGGCTCCTCGGGGCGCTCGAGCGGGACATCGAGCACGGTCCGTAGCCCTGGGGACATGGTGACGACGACCGACACGGCTGAAAGCACGGTCGCCACTGTGCAATCGTCGCCCGGCAGTTCGCCCTCGAAGTGAATGGGCGGCTCGCCCACGATGTCGATCGTATCGCGCGGCTCTGGCTCGTCGAGCGCCATCGTCAGCTCGAGCGTAATGATCTCCCGCCGCGTCCGATAGCCACGCGCAATCTGGTAAATGCCGCGGACGCGTCCCGCCGGGACCGCGCCCAAAGTCGACGTCGTCGCCGTATCGGCAAGGAGCGGCGAGAGCGCCTCGGTCGTCTTGTCGAGGCTGATGCCTAGGCCCTTCGACACCAAACGAAGCGACGAACCAAGGCCAGCGTGTCCGACCGTGCCGTTTCGAATCGCGTCGCCAAAAGCTTGCGGCGTCATACCGACACCGATCTTCGCTTGGAGTTGCGCGCGCCGTGTCGAGGCATCGACCACGCGCACGACGCGAATTCGCCGAATGTTCCGCGTCGCCTGCGAGAGCGTCACGGGGAGACGATCCATCGCGAATCCCGGATTCACGCCCGTCGCCAAGATGACCACGTCCGCGGCCCGCGCTCGCTCCTCGATGCCCGGGCGAAGCTGAGAGAGCGCACTGTCTGGGTCCGCCATGTTCTCACAGGTGGTGACCACATGCGCCCCGTGCTCAATGCAAAGTTCGAGCGTAGGCGACAGCGCCTCGACACTCGACGTCGAACAAATCACCGCCACTTCCGGACGCGCACGCGAGAGCATCGCCCCCACGTCCGCATCGATCGGAACGCCAAGACGGCCTTCACCGATGATCTCGCCCAGATCTCGCCCCGCTTTGGTTGGGTCCGAGTCGACCACGCCCACGAGACTCACGCGCGCATCCTCGAACGCGGCGCGCGCGATCTCCTGCCCAATCCAGCCGAGTCCAACGATTCCGATTCGGATCCTGTCGTACAACCTGACCACGGCCCGGAGGCTAACCTCTTCGTCTGTTGAGCTCCAATCTATGGCCGGTCGATGGACCGGTCGATGGACCGACCCTTGCCCCGTCGAGGGATCATCGCGGCTGTGCGCGGGGCGGCGAACCACGGCGAACCGCGCCGAACCGTGGCGCGCGGCCAAACATAAGTCGTGAGATTTAATGCGAATTCGCGGCCGAGGCGAAGGACGCCCTGCCAACGCCGCGTCAGCCTTCGATGTATTTCCAGTCCGTCAGCACGTCGTGCCCGGTTTCGGTCACCAAGATGGTGTGCTCGAACTGCGCGCTCAAACTTCCATCGGCCGTTCGGACCGTCCAGCCGTCGACCGGGTCGAGCTTGGTCTCGTGGGAGCCCAGATTGATCATGGGCTCGATCGTAAAGATCATGCCCGGAAGCAGGCGGCGGTTCTCCTTCCCGGGATAGTGCGGAATCTGCGGCTCCTCGTGGAAGCGCCGCCCAATGCCGTGCCCGACATATTCTCGAACGACCCCATAACCGAACGGCTCAGCGACTTTCTGGATGGCCACCCCAATCTCGCGGATGCGCGCGTTGGGGCGAACCACCTCGATCCCACGCAAAAGGCAGGTCAAGGTGACCTCGACAAGCTTCTGCACTTCCGGCGCAACCTCACCCACAAGGAACGTCCGCGAGGTGTCGCCGTGAAATCCGTTGAGCCGAGGCGTCACATCGATGTTCACGATGTCGCCTTCCTTCAGCACATCGGACTTGGACGGGATACCATGACAAATGACGTCGTTCACCGATGTGCAGACCGACTTGGGAAATGGGGGGACACCGCGATCCGGGTCAGCCCCGTAGTTCAGCGGCGCCGAGATGGCCCCATGGTCGTGGGTGAACTCGTGGACGGCGCGATTGATCTCCTCCGTCGAAACCCCTGGCTTCACGAGCGCCCCGGCCATCTTGAGCGTTCGGGCCGCCAAGAGGCTGGCCTGACGCACGCCTTCGATTTCTTCCTCGCTCTTGATGTGAATTGCACGCACGGCCAGCATCGTTTCTGACCCGTCAGGTCCCAAACTGCAACACCAATCGCCGCCGAGGCCGAAGGTCTGCTAAACTTCCCTCCCGCGTGCCAAGAGACGGCCAGCCCGATTCCGCAAAAGCGCGCCCCTCAGTGGAGGACGAAACGCTGCAGGTTCGCGTCCGAAACAAGAACCCGCTCATCGAACGTCGGCCGAGCCATCGGCAAGATACAGACACTCGAGCGGGCGACGGACCACCAACCCCGTCGCCATCGCACCTCGACGAGGCCTCGAACACCCTTCCCCCGCCGGACCCCGAAGTACCTACAACCACGCCCGCCCGCGGCGGTCGCGGCGTGGCTGAGCTTGGGGCCGGGCATAGGGCCGGGCAAAGGGCGGATCCCGGGCCCGACCACGGGGCTGAGCACCGGGCTGAGCACGGGACTGAGGACATTGAAATCGACGAAGACGAGACCGTGGTGACCACCCAGAATCCGAACCTCGAGGCCGCCATCCGCACAGCGCTTCGGGGAGAAGAAGCCGTCACCAAGCCCATGCTGCGCGCCCATCCGAGTGCCGCCAGCACGCCGATCGACCACCTCAGCAGCCTCCTGATGGAGCGAGAGATGCGCACGCTCCATCTGATCCTGAACGGAGGCTTCGATCAACCCGACATGGACGGCGCAAGCTCGCCCAAGCGAGCCCTCGAACATCTGGTGCTCGACCGTCCTTACCAGAACCTCTCGCCGCGCGAACAAGCACTGACCCTCGGCGCCATCGCGACCCACCCGCGCGACATCGCCACGACCAAAGCCGCGATCGCGATCATGAAGACGGGCGTTCTCGAAGCCCTGCCCACCGAGGCACGTTCTCGATTCCTGGAGCTCTTCCTCGCCCTCGCATCGGTTCCGCGTGCGCTCCTCGCACGCCTCGGCGCGCGCCGCATCGAGGAGGACACATCAGCGGCCCTCGCCACCGACACCGAGAACGCATGGATCATCGAGTCGCTTCGAGCGCTCGCCGAGCTTGAGGCGCCCGTGGATCGACCTCGCGGCCCAGGCATCGTGGGGAGCGACTTCATCACGCAGACCCTCACCCACATCACACAACCCGAGACAATGCCACTCGAGGACGGCTTCGGCGGCCATGTCCTCGCCATCGAATTCGCGCTCGCGCTCGTCGATCCCGCGGAATACGTGCGTCACGCCGTCGCGGCCGCACGCATGCGGCGGATGACGCCCGACCTCTCATATCCGCACGAGGCCATACAGGCACCCGCTTCAACGCCGGCCCTCGACCGAACCCCGGCCAGCGAACCGCCGCTGAGACGCGTATTCCTCACCCTCGCGGCGCATCATCACGCAACCATGCCGTCGGAAACGAAGACTCAGAACCGCGATCGCGCGGCCGACATCGAGGCCATCCTTCGCCTCGCCGCCACGGTGTACAACCGCCCCTACGTCGCCCGAAACGGCGAACAACTCTCGGCCGTCCTTGAGCCGCTCACGCGGACGAGCGCGGGGTTGAGGCTCCGGGCTGAGTCGCGTCCCCGCGCGCCGGTCTTCATCGCGATCGAACACCGTCGGGGTGAGCGACTCTTCCTCGTCGACCACATCGACGACACCCACTTGTTCCTGCGCGCCCCCCACGGCCGGAGTTCCAAGCGTGAAGGGGCTACACGCGAAGCACCGCGGCGCGAAGTCGTCGACCCCGCTTTGGGACTCGAACGCATTCCGCTCGTAATGGCCAAGCAATGGGCGGCCTACGTCATCACGCCTGCGGTCCCACCCAGATCGTGAGCCATCCCCAAGTCGTGCTCGGGGACCATGTCTGCGTCCTGATCTCGCGAACAGGTGAGCGCCCCATGAGCAATGAGCAATGCCCACCGCGACCCTCAAACTCGATGGCCTCCAGCCACGCCATCATAGAAAGCGCCCCAACCGGTCGCCCAAACGACGCTCGAAGGCACGAACGCAACCTGACTCAAAAGAGAGCTCATCGCTTGCGCCCGAAGGGCGTCGTCGGGACCGGGGAGCCATGCCAAAAGAGCAGCCGTGACCGCGCCAAAGAACAACGCAATCGAGAGAAGGACGAGACAGACCAACGCGCCGACGCCCGCGTGGCCAGCCATACATCGTGCGCTTTCTCGCAACGCGCCGAACGCACCCTCGTCCTCGATCGCGAGCACAGCCATCGCGAGCGCGCGGCGCACCATGAATCGAAAACCAAGCGCGCCGCTCAGCAACCCCGCCGCGATCGCGACGAGAACCGTCACGACCGGGAGGCGCTCCGAGCTCCGGGCGAACACGCCGAGCTCAACCAATCCTCCGTGTACGCCCCATGCGATCGCGAAAGGTGCGCACATCGCAACGACTGTCACCGAAGCGAGAATCGCTCCCAGAGCGAGGGCACGCGTCGCCAGCTGGCGAGCATCCCCGGCCACCGACCCGATTGAAATCGATGCGCGTGGGTCGCGCTGTCGAACCACGGTGCACGTCACGACAACCATACCGACTGTCCCGAGGAGCAGGTTGTTGAGGGTGGCGAGGATAGGCAGCGCGAGGAGACGGAGGAGCGCCGACACCGGACCCGGCACAGCGGCGGAAAGCGCCTCGAAGGGCGCGAGGACGGACGCAACAATGAGGCTCGAATCGAGGGCAACGAGCCCCAAGAACAGGATCGAAGGCAGCACCGTGAACGCTTGGATCCCGAGGAACCACGGGAGCCCATGAAGCGCGCGTCGCAGGGCTTCGTCGACGATCCCAAACACTCGCAAAGGACGAGGACCAAGGCCGGGAGGTGTACCCATGCCGCAAAGCATAGACGCTCGAGCACACGAAGTCGCGCGATCTCGCGATTTGACAGTGCTTCCCAAAGCCACTACTCGATCGAGTGCATGTCGAATCCGGTCGGAGATCCAAAGACGCCAAAGACGCCCGAGACACCTGAAACACCTGAAACACCGAAGAAGCTCAGACGCACCGACGTTTTTCACCCGCCGTCTTCCATCGTCGACCAAGCCAACGTGAAAGACTACGAGACGCTCTACGCGCGTTCGATCGCCGATCGAGAAGGATTCTGGGCGGAGGAAGCGCAACGTCTCAGTTGGTATGAACCATGGACGAAGGTCCTCGACGCGAGCCACAGGCCTTTCTTCAAGTGGTTCACGGGCGCGAAAACCAACATCGTCTTGAATGCGATCGATCGTCATCTCAAGACGCCGAACCGCAACAAGCTCGCGATCATCTGGGAAGGTGAGCCGGGCGATCTACGGACCTTCTCGTATCACGCGCTCAATCGCGAGGTCAGCAAGGTCGCCAACGTTCTCAAGGCGATGGGCGCTCGGCGCGGCGAGATCGTGACGATCTACATGCCTCAAATCCCCGAGTTGGTGATCTCCATGCTCGCGTGCGCCAAGATTGGCGCGGTCCACAGCGTGGTCTACGGGGGATTCAGCGTCGAGGCTCTCGCCGACCGCATCCAGGACGCAAAGAGCCGAATTCTCCTGACGGCCGACGGCGGTTTTCGGCGTGGTGCGTCGACATCGCTCAAGGAGATCGCAAACGCCGCGATGGCACGCTCACCCTCCATCGAGGTATGCATCACCGTTCGTCGCACGGGCACGGAATGTTTCATGGAGAGCGATCGCGACTTCTGGTGGCACGATCTCATGGCCATGCCCATCGCAAGCCCGCGCTGCGAGACCGAGGTCATGGATGCCGAAGATCCGCTCTTCATCCTCTACACCTCGGGCACGACGGGCAAACCTAAAGGGCTCGTGCACACCCACGGCGGGTACAGCGTCTACACGGCCACGACGCACCGCATGGTCTTCGACATCAAACCCGATGATCGCTGGTGGTGCGCGGCCGACCCGGGATGGATCACCGGCCACAGCTACATCGCCTATGGGCCGCTCATCAACGGCACCACCATCATGATGTATGAAGGGGCGCCCAATCATCCGTACCCCAACCGCTGGTGGCAGATGATTGAGAAATATGGGGTCAACATCCTCTACACTTCGCCGACGGCAATCCGCGGCCTCATGCGATTCGGCAACTCATGGTCCGCAAAGCATGACTTGAGCTGTCTTCGTCTTCTGGGTTCGGTCGGCGAACCGATCAATCCCGAGGCTTGGCGCTGGTATCACGAGGTGATCGGTCAAGGCCGCTGCCCCATCATGGACACTTGGTGGCAAACGGAGACCGGTGGCTTCATGATCTCCCCTCTCCCGATCATGCCGCTTCGTCCCGGGTCCGCAGCAAAGCCCTTCTTCTCCATCGAAGCAGCCGTCGTCGACGACAGTGGACGGGACGTCGCACCTGGAGAGGAGGGCAAGCTCGTCATCAAAGCGCCGTGGCCCGGCATGGCACGCACGATTCACGGCGATCCCGATCGCTACGTCGAAACCTATTGGAAGGACTACGGCGCGCAGGGCTGGTACAAAGCGGGCGACTCGGCGCGAATCGACGAAGATGGATACTTCTGGATCATTGGCCGCATCGACGATGTCATCAAGGTGAGTGGATACCGACTCGGTACCGCCGAGATCGAGAGCGCGCTCGTCAGTCATCCGCGCGTCGCCGAAGCAGCCGCAATCGGTCTACCTCACGAGCTCAAGGGCAACGCAATCCACACGTTCGTGATCTTGCGACACGGAGAGGAACCAAGCCCGGAGCTCGCCTCGGTGCTCAAGGACCACGTCAGCCACGAGATGGGCCCCATCGCACGGCCCGAGTCTTTGACGTTCGTCGACGCACTCCCCAAGACACGCAGCGGAAAGATCATGCGGCGTGTTCTGAAGGCGCGCGCGCTCGGGCAAGACACCGGCGACCTGAGCACTCTGGAGGAAAGCTGATCGCTCGGCCCCTCCCCCGCAATCCGAATCGCGACGCGCGCCCACCGCTCGATGTGCGAACCGGGCGACGATCGGTCGCGATCTCGCGCAAGTCTTCGCGCGGCCGCGGCGGATCGATATCCGGTGGGGCGACAGCCACGCCCACCGCATGAGCATGGCCCTCCGCCGTCCGAACTTCGCCCGTCGTCAATGCGCTCACATCGGCACCCGCCGTCCCATCAACGCACCTTCGATTGCGTCGCCAAACGCCGATCAACGTCCCAAGCGCAGCCCCCAGTGCCAACGCGCCTGCCCCCGCAAGGCCTAAGGTTTCGGCACGTTGCAGAAGAGTTCCCCAAAGGACAAGAGAGCCAAAGGTGATAAAACCCGACATCACCGCCGCCCGCAAGCGATCGCCCTTCGCGATGCTCGCCACGTACCTCGTTTGCAGGAGATCGATGACGAGTCCACCCGCGAAGATGATCAACAAAGTTCCCAACATGACGTCTCCACCGGCGAGGAAGCGACGTCGTCGGGGCCGGCTACCCGCTCAACATCGGCAACAACGGCTCTCTTGTTGGTTCTGGAGGTTCTGCTTCGTCCATTTCAGATAGCGCTCCTCTGCGCCGCAGTCCCTTCAGGCTGAGCCGAGCGCCAGGCTCCGTCAAGAAGAGCAAACCTTGATGGGAAAACGGGGAAAACCTCAGCCTAGCCAAACGCTTGCCCATCAGCTTAGCCAGACGCTTGCCCATCAGCGTAGCGCTTGAGCAAAGCCCCGACGTCTCCGCGCGAACCCAAGAACCACGGCCATCCTGCGGCCTCGGACCGCGATCGCGCGCAGCGGTCCGAATTCCCTGTCCGTATATGTACGCAGCCGGAGAGGCGGGCCGACACGACTGAAGGCCGCAATGGTTCGCGTTCATGTTGAGGCCTCAAGCCGATCATGAACTCGGTCGAGCTATGAATGCGAGTGAGCGCCAAGACGGCGCTCAGGCACCCGACACGGAGGTTCTCATGGCTCTTTATATCAACACCAATCCGGCATCACTCGGCGCTCAGCGCAACTTGGGTTTGTCGCAGAGAAATTTGACCAGCAACGTCTCTCGTCTGTCGTCGGGTCAGCGCATCACGGTCGCCGCTGACGACGCGGCAGGTCTTGGCATTAGTGAGAAGCTCAAGGCCCAGATTCGTGGTCTCGCGCAGGCTCAACGAAATGCGAACGACGGCATCTCGATGTCGCAACTGGCGGAAGGCGCGATGAACGAGCAGGCCGGCATTCTGGTCCGCCTTCGTGAGCTGGCGGTCCAAAGTGCAAACGGTACGCTGGGCACCGACGAACGAGGCTTCGTCTCGACAGAAGCGGGGGAGCTGACGAGTGAGTTGGACCGGATCTCGACCGTCACCGAGTTCAACGGAGTTCGCATGCTCGGTGCGGACGCGGGCGATATCGATATGCAGGTCGGTATCCGAGGAACAGCGGACGACACGATTACGATGACCTTTGCGCCGACCGACTCGGCGACACTCGGCGTCGATGCGCTGGATCTCGATACACAAGTCGGTGCGACGGCGGCGCTGGATACGATCGACACGGCGATCAACACACTTTCGACGGCCCGAGCCACTCTTGGCGCGGCCCAGAACCGCCTAGGCGTAACGGTGAACAATCTTTCGGTCGCCCACGAAAACCTGTCAGCCGCGAATTCTCGTATTCGTGACGTCGATGTCGCGGAAGAGACGGCCGCCTTGACGAGGAATCAGATTCTCTCCCAGGCGGGTATCGCGGTGTTGGCGCAGGCCAATCAGCTCCCGTCGGCCGCCCTATCCCTCCTCCAGTAGACGAAGTCATCGGCGGAAGTTGGGCTCCCGGGGAGCCGAGGCCGGCTGGTCGCGGTTGAAAAGCAGGTCTAGTTTCGCGGCTCCACGATGCGCACCGAGAGCGGCGACATCTCAAACGAGGTGCCCTCATCACCGCTCACGAGGTCGACGCCCTCGATCGCGAAAGGAAGCGCGCTCGTCGCGCTTCGATTCATCGCCACGAAAACGACGGGAACACTGAGCGCTTTGTTCTCGAGACGGAACACGTACAGGTCGTTCGCGACGACCTCCTCGCTGAGCGTCGTCGCCGGGTCGGTGAAGATCGGATGCTCGTGACGAATGCGGATTAGGCTCTGGTAGAAGCCGAGCAAGCTACCGGGCACGCCGCGCTGTTCTTCGACGGAAACGCCATCTTCATTTTGAATGAACTTGATGGTCGGGTCGAACGGGTTGATCCCGACACACATGTCCTCCATGCCGTCACCGTGGATATCCACCTCGCGATGGCCGGCGACCTCCTGGAACGCAACCGTCTTCACCCATTCCATGGGCTCTCGAATGAACGAGTCCCCGCCGTCGTTCCGCCCGAACTTCCCGTACTCCTCGCCATAGTAGATGACGGGCGTTCCGGGCATGGTCAGCACGGTCGCCGCCGCCAGCCGCAATCGGCCCTCGAGAACGGGGCGCGGCTCACCTTCGAACATCGACGCCGGTCGGTCGACATCGTGGTTCGAGAGGAAGCGGGCAAAGAAGTGACGAGACCGATGGCTGTTGCCGGTCGGTCGCGAGAGGTCAGAGGACAAGGCGTTCACGTACTGGACCAGCGTCGGGGTCTCGAACGTGGCCGCCTCATAGTCCGCGCCCGTCAAGAATCGATTTAGGGCCGTGCGGTAGGTGAAGTCGAACTGGCTATCCATGTCGTCGGCAAACGCGTTGACCTTCCAGGTTCCCGTCTGGGCATCGAACGCGCTCACATCCGAGACGGCTTCGATGTTCCCCGCAACGATGCGGTTCTGGGCAGAGACATCGTCCCACCGATTTTCACCCGACAGGAGGATCGGATACTCGCCCGTCCGGAGCGTCTTCACGAAAGCGTTGAACTCCTTCCACCAGACGTGCGTACCGTGCAGCTCGCTCGGTATGCCGTTGATCTCGTCGAATTGATCGATGTGCTTCGACGCGTCGAGGCGGAAGCCATCGACGTCAAAGTTCTCGACCCAGAAGCGCGTCACCTCCTTCATCATGCTTCGAACGGCCGGATTGCGAAGGTTCAGCTCTGGCGTGCCGCTCCAGAAAATCTTGTGATAGCAGCGGTAGTCGCCTCCCATCGCCCGACAGTGCCAAAGTCGGTCGCCCGGGCTCCACGGGTGAATGCCTTCGAACATGTTCGTGTAGTCGTCGGCCCAGACGAACCAGTCCGCATACTTCGCGTGCTCGGGGTCGTCGGGGTCGAGCCCAGAGACGAACCACGGTGTCGTGTTCGACGTATGGTTCTGCACGAAATCGAGGATGAGATTGATCCGCGTGCAGCCCGGAATGGTCGACCCGTCCTCGCTCAAGCAGTGCGCCGCCTGCATCAAGTCTTTGAAGTCCTTCTGGTTTCCGTAGGCGGGGTCAATGTCGAAGTAGTCCAGCGTATCGTAGTTGTGGAAGCTCGTCGCTTTGAAGATGGGCGTGATCCACAGAGCGTTGATGCCGAGCTCGCGCAGGTAGCCGAGCTTGTTTCGCAAGCCGACGAGGTCACCAATGCCGTCCTTCTCGGACACGTCGATCCCGCTGCTCGTGCTGCTGCTACCGCCGCCGCCCGTCGCCGCGGTCGACGTCTTCGCTCGACCGCCGTCGGCGAAGGTCCGCACCATGAGTTGATAGAAGACCGAGCGCCGCGCCCACTCTGCATTCGTCGACGGAATCGTGTAGGCCACAGGACGAAGCGAGAGATCCGGCGTCACATCGGTCTTGTCCGCGAGCGCCGTTGCGATGGCGAACCCAAACGTCTTGCCCTCCCAGTCCGCCGCAATCTCTTTCAGGTCGACGACGAGCCCGTTCTTGTTGACCTCCGAGCTGGCGTCATAGGCAAACGCACGAAGATCACTCTTGTCAGACGAAGACCACACCGAGACCGTCCCGGTGGATCGCGGGTTCACGCGAAACATGAAGCGAACTCGGCCGTCACCGAGATCGATGAAGTCGCCGGGCGATCGGACATGGTACGGCTCGGCATCCAGAGCGTCGGCCAGCGCTGCCGGGTCAAACGAAACGGGCCGTCCTTGAGCGATCCAACACTCGCGCACCCCGACCAGCGTCGGATGCGGCACCGCGCGATCGAAAAAGACCTCGGTCTCGACGTCCTTGATCGGATCTTGCCCGCCAGCCGGAAAGAGCGCGGGGAAGAACATCAGACTCGACTCCGGATGCTGGATCTCGATGTCGACGTACCCACGGCCCGCGCTCGTCGGAACGAAGTGCGGCCCCTTCGCCCATTCGGCGCCTTGATCGACGGCCGAACCGAAGTAGTGAAGGCTCCAATCCCCCACATTCTGGCCTTCTCCGGGACGATAGTGGATGCGAAGAATGTTCGGCTCGGCTGCGACCGCGCCATCGCGGCCGTCACCCCCGCCCCCATCGGCGCCCGCGGCGACCGAAGCGTCCTGGACGTCGATTCCGGCCCCCGCATCCGCACCGACGGCGGCATCGACATCCGCACGTGACACTTCGGAATCACCGCACCCCACCGAAAACGAAACCAAGGCACTCGCGATGAGCGAAACGCTCACCGTCGCTGTACGCGACCTGTATGTTCTCACCATTGATGCCCTCCTAAACCCGGCTTCGAGCTACGACTTGGCGAGCCAGGAGGCAACGAACAACTGACGCGAGGCGCACCCTGTGTCTCGATGTCCGACATCGCAGTCTGCGTATACTCGCTCTCATCGATGAACACGGGCACCACGGTCCGGTCGTCGCGCCCGTTGCCGCGACCATCGTCGGGACCATCGTCGCGACCATCGTCGCGGCCTGGGCGGGCAAGGGGCCAGCAGAGGCGTCTTCTGGCCAGGCCAGAGGTGGCGGCGCTATGTCTTGGGCTTTCGACCGCATGCGCAACCCAGCGGGCCACAACCTGGGAAGACGACGCGAAGGAAGGGATCTCAACCCGTCGAAGCCGAACCAGGTCGAGTGCCCTCGAGGCGGGATCCGGCCAGGCGACATCGGTGGGTGCTCCTGGCCCATGGCGGCGCGTTCCGCCGGGGACGACCGACGAACATGCGCCCACGCCTGCCGAGCTGGTGGAGATGATCTCGAACTTTCGCATCCAGCGCGCCTCGTTCGCGGGATCGGAGTCGACGCCCATCGATCCGCGAAAGCCAGCCTGGCCAACCTCGATCAAGAAGCTCTGGGCCAAGACGCTGCATGCCCTCGCGCGCGGCCTCGCCACCGAAGCCGTTCCGCGGCCCGTGTTGCTGCAAGCGCGGGTCGCAGTCGAGGTTGAGCTCGAGGACACCGAGGCACGCTTTGGTCCCGCGCCGCCCGAAGTTCGGCACCGCGTAGGTCTCGTTTACGTTCTCGTCGCCCAACACATGCGCGCTGGCGCGTCGGCGACGGGTCGGCGGAGAACGCCGCTTTCGGGGATGAACCGCGGCAAGGTTGCACTCGAGTGGCCGGTCACCCCGGTCATTCTGACGAGCCCCTTCGGGCGTAGGCGCGACCCGATCGCGACAACGAATCGCCTCGGGTTCCATGCGGGCGTCGACCTCGGCGGGCAGCGCGGCACGCTCGTCTCTGCCGCCGCGCCTGGGCGCGTCGAGCGCGCCGGATGGCGAGGTGGCCATGGCCGGAGCGTGACGGTACGCCACACCCGCGATCTCGTCACCGTCTACTCCCATCTCGGCACGGTCTTCGTCCACGAGGGCGACGACCTCGATCTTGGCAGCCCGATCGGACTGATGGGCAGTAGCGGACGTTCGACAGGGCCTCATCTCCACTTCGAGGTCCGGCAAGATGGTAAAGCGCTCAATCCGATGGATTTCGTCCAACGCCTCCTGCTATCGTACGCAGAGCTCGATCGAAACGGCGATGGCGATGGCGATGGCGATGGCGGCGGACGAAGATCGCAGCGCGCAGGGACATTCTCTCGATCCCCACGATGAGCCCAACGAGAGCCCCTACGATCGCCTCCTCGAGCACGCAGACGAGCGCATCCTCGGCCCCGAAGCCAACGAGGCGATGTGGCAGAGGCGATCAGAGCTCGAAGCATCATTCGGACGCTGCGTTGGATACGAGATCTGGATCGACCCGCACGTCCCGTGGCCGACGTTTCTTGAGTCGACGCTGGCTCGAATGCGCGAGCACTTCCAAGCGAAGCGATTGCCCGTTCTCGGGGACGCCAGCGTCCAGCTCTACATTTGGCGAGATGAATTCGCCTACCGCTTCTCGGCCCAATCATTCTTCAAAGCGATCTCCACCATCGAAGACACGGATCTGAGATCTCTGGAGCAGCGCATCGGTCTCCTCCGACCCCCGGAAGGCGGCGACGGCGAGACGCGTTGAGCGGAGGCCGAACCCACGAACCGAAGCGAGTTTGGGCGAAGGCCGCGCGCGAGAAGATGAAGGGTGTTCCGCGTCAGAGTCGTCCCGCGAAAAGTCAGAGTCGTCCCGCGAAAAGTCAGAGTCGTCCCGCGAGAAGTCAGAGCCGGCGCGCGAGAAGAACGCCCTGGCGAAGCGGAAAGGCGACGGACTCGAACTGAGGATCGGCGGCGACCATCCGGTTCAAGGTGTCGACCCCAGCCCGATGGTCGTTGGCCTCATCATCGATCCACCAAGACCCCGCGCCCAAGACGTTGTCGACCACGACGATGCCCGAGGGTGCGACTAGACGTCGAACGGCGTTCCAGTACGAGGGATACTCGCGCTTGTCGGCGTCGATGAAGACGAAATCGATCGACTCGGGCCCAAACACGTCGGCCAAACGAGGCAGCACTTCGAGCGCGGATCCCTGGACCACGTCGATTCGGTCGGAGACACCGGCGCGCTCGAACTGAGCCTGGGCAAATTCGGCGTGAGCCGCCACGGCTTCGATCGTCGTGAGTTTGCCGTCGCTGGCCAGAGCCCTCGCGATCCATATGGCCGAATAGCCGCCCAGCGTGCCGATTTCGAGCGCTCTTCGGGCACCCGTGGTACGCGTCAGCAATGCGAGCAGTCGCCCAACGTCGGCTGAGACCGCAATGTCCGGGAGGCCGGCCCGGACCGCGTCCGCCATCAGCCCGGCGAGATGCTCGTCCTGATGGCCGAAGACTTCGGTCAAGTAATGGCTGGTGTACCGCCAGCGGTCGCCACTCATCTCCATCGTGCGCTCCTTGCGTCTGGCCGGATCAGACGCGGCCTGACCCTAGCAGTTCTCGCTCGCGCATGCCGCCCGACACGGCAAAGCGGGACCCTCAATCAGACTGGTCCTCCCACAGGGTGGCATATTCTCTGCTGAGATGTTGGCCCGACGCGGCCTCGGTTTGCACGGTTGGCCGCCCCAACGATTACGCATGAGTCGATCCAACCCCAGATGCTGGCCACCGCGCGGCCCCTTCACCCTCGGCCGAGCCCTTGCGTTAACCCTATCGTTGGCTGCGGGATCGCTCGTGTCCGTCGAGGGTGCTCGCATCGGGCGTGCCTGGCTCGCACGTGCCGAAGCCAGCGACCAGCCGAGAACGCAGTGGGTCCTGTCGGATGCAGCGATGTCGGCGAGCGCGCGCCCGCGCCCGGTCCGGGCCTCGACGGCCCGGGCCTCCGCCCATCCAACATCCTCAACGCCAACATCCTCAACGCCAACATCCTCAACGCCAACATCCTCGACGCCCACGTCCTCTACGCCCACGTCCGCTCTGCAAACCCGGTCGGCGGAGAAGGCGGAGAAGGGCTGGGCGAAGATCGAGCGACGGACCCGCAACGAAGTCGAAGGATGGTGCGCAGCCAAGCTCGGCGAGACGGCCGTTCCACAGCTTCCGGTGGTCTTCGAAGCGGCAACCGGATGGCCCGCGTTCGGGGGCCGCCTGACGGCCGTCGAACGCCAGGACGTCGTCGAAGCCCTGCGATCGACCGAGCCGGGCGGGGCCTCTTCGGTCGACGGGACGGCGTTCGGCTGGCGTTATTCGCTGCCACGGCCAGGAACCTACGTCTTCTTCTGCAACGACGAGCGGATCGGCGAGGCCTCGCTCCCTGCCCCCGAGCCATGGGCGGCCGCCATCGTGTCCACCCGGTAGCCCGACGGTCGACAAGACCCTCGACGTCAATGGAACCCTCGACGTCAATGGAACTCTCGACGTCGATGAGACCCTAGACGTCGAATGAGACCGTCGACAAAGCGGCGGTTGTTGCTGACGAACGCGACGTTCCAGGGGCAGTGTAGCCGGCCGTGGAGCAGCGATGTCGCCTCGAGCTCTTCCGGGCTCACGATGAAGGCCTTGAGCCCAGCGATCTCACCTCGGCCGTGGCCGACGTCCTGGGCGTAGCGCCTTCGGCGATCCAATCGATTGAGCTCGTGCGCAAGGCACTCGACGCCCGACGTCGACTGAAGAAGCCAACTTGGCAGCTCACGCTGGACGCCCACATCCGAGGCGCGATCCCTCGGCGCGCGCAGGACCGATTCCGCCCTGCCCCTTCGTCGCCGCCGGCTCCAGCGCTCGAATCTCCGGACGTGAAGACCACTCGCCGAACAGCCCCGGTGGTCGTCGTCGGCGCCGGGCCGGCCGGATTGTTTGCTGCGTGGTGGCTGGCCAAACATGGGGCCAAAGTCGTTTTGATCGAGCGCGGCAAGCCGGTCGAGCGACGCGCGCGCGACTTCGGGCAACTTCGCGGACGCGGACTCTTGGATCCGGAATCGAATCTGTGCTTCGGCGAAGGCGGTGCCGGCACGTACAGCGATGGAAAGCTTACCACCCGAAAGAACGATCCGCTCGTGCGCGAAGTGCTTGCGCGCTTGGTCGAGATGGGCGCCCCTTCTCGCATCCTCGTCGACGCCAAACCTCACATCGGCACGAACTTGTTGTTCGGCGTCATCAAGAACATGCGCCGCCAACTGCTCGAGCTCGGAGTCACGATTCACTTCGAGGCGCGGATGAACCGAATTTCGACGGAAGGCGGGCGCATCGTGGGCGTGGATGTGCAGTCGATCGGACAGCTCGACGCCGCCAAAGTCGTGCTCGCCATCGGGCACTCGGCGCGCGACACTTTCGAGGGTCTCTTGGCCGAGGGCGTCCCGATGGAGGCAAAATCCTTCGCCGTCGGCGTGCGCGCCGAACACCCGCAGGCCTTGATCGACGCGGCCCAATACCATCTCGGGAAAGCGCCGCGTCCGTCGACGCTGCCCCCCGCCGACTACCGACTCACCCACCAGGTGGGGCAACGCGGCGTCTATTCGTTCTGCATGTGCCCGGGCGGCATGGTCGTACCGACCGCCACCGAGCCGGGGCTGATGGTGGTCAACGGCATGTCTTCGGCCCGTCGCTCGACGCCCTTCGCGAACTCAGGCGTCGTCGTACAAGTCGACCCGACCGACATGGCCGCGCTCGGATGCGGCGAGGGTCCGCTGGCCGGCGTCGCGTTTCAAAGGATGCTGGAGCGTCGAACCTTCGAGGCCGGCCAAGGTGGGTATCGTGCACCTGCGATGCGAGCGAGCGACCTCGTGCGGGGCCAAGCCAGCGGACAGCTCGCGCACTCCCACTTCCGCCCCGGACTCGTGCCCTGCGACCTGGCGGACGTCCTACCGCCGCTCATCCATCAGCCGCTCGTCGAGGCCATCCGCCGATTCGATCGCATCATCCCAGGTTATGGCTCAGGTGAGGGCAACCTGATGGCGGTCGAGTCACGCACGTCCTCACCCATTCGTATTCCGCGGGAGCCGACGTCGTTCGAGGTGCCAGGCTTTCGGGGACTCTTCGTCTCCGGCGAAGGACCGGGTTACGCGGGCGGCATCATGAGTGCCGCCATCGACGGCCTTCGCGTCGCGCACCATGTCCTTTGCAGCCTACGCTGAGCCAGGCCTCGGGCCGGGGCCGCTCAGTGCGCGCGAGGGAGGAACAGGAATTCACCCGTTGTTTCGAGATGGCGACGAATGTCTGGATTCTCGTCGAGGTACGCTTTGAGGCTCTCCTCGGTGATCTCGATCGTGAGGTCGCCCGCGCCGACCTCAGCCTGGCAGCCAAGCCGCGAGTTCAGTCGCACATCGAAGGCGCGATCCAGACGGTCACATTCCTTGTCGGACATCTCTTCGAGGTCCTCGAAACCGGCCGCCACATAGACGTGGCACGTCGAGCAACCACACACGCCGCCGCAGTTCGAACCCACGGGGACGCCGTGGCGATGCGCAACATCGAGGATGCTCTCACCGACTTCGGCTTGGCAGGATAGATCTTGCCCCATCAATCGATTGCGTTTGAAGACCACGGTTGGCATCGTTCGATTCTCTCCCTCTCATCACCCAGCTCAACCATGGGCGCGACGTTCGTCGTAGTCGATCTCGGCGCGTTCTTCGTCCATCTCCGCCTGCTGGAAAAAGCGCTCGATCATCGACGCCACCTTGGCGCGGCTCGTCTCCCGGAGAATGTCCGCCCGGAACCGGCCGTGCCCTCGTCGACCTCGGCTATACCAGATCAAGTGCTGTCTGAACTCACGAACCGCGTGAACTTCGTCGCCTCCCCGATGGCGCTGATGAGCCTCGAAGTGCGTCAAGATGACGTCCGTCTCCTCGGCCGCCGAAAGCGGCGACGGAGCCGCCTCGCCCCGCACGGCGGCGGCAAACACCCGAAAAACCCACGGTCGCCCGAGGGCGGCGCGCCCAATCATGACCGCATCGCACCCAGTTTCTCGAATCACGCGGTCCGCGTCGCTCGGCGTCGCGATATCGCCGTTCGCGATCACCGGAATCGACAGCGCCGCCTTGAGCCGGGTGATCTCGCGCCAATCGGCCCGGCCCGCATACCCCTGCTCGCGCGTCCGAGGATGAATCGCGATCGCATCGAGACCGGCGCGCTCGAGGCAAAGCCCAACCTCGACCGCATTTCGATGCGCGTCGTCCCAGCCGGAGCGAATCTTCGCCGTAATCGGCACCTCATCGCCCACGCGCGCCCGAATCGCAGCCACGATCGCGGCTGCGCGCGACGGATCGGTCATCAGCGCCGAGCCCGCGCCGCTCTTCGTCACCTTTCGAACCGGACACCCCATGTTGATGTCGACGATGCGTGCGCCTCGGGCGGTGACCTCGGCGGCCGCGCACGCCATGACCTCGGGATCACCGCCAAAGATTTGCACCATCAACAGCGGCTCACGCGCGGGATCGTGCGCCAGATAGTGCGCGGTCCGACTGTTCTTGAACTCGAGCCCCTTCGCGCTCACGAGCTCCGTCGGCGTGAGGCCCGCACCGAACCCGAGCGCCAGCACGCGATAGGGCGCCTCCGACACGCCCGCCATCGGGGCGAGAATGACCGGCGTCTCAACCGAGTAGGGGCCAAGGACGAGCGGACCGAGCCCCGCGAGCCCGCGAGCACGCGCGCTGGCCGCCGAGGTCGATGCGGCCGCCAACGACGGAGCTGACGACGGACCCGACGGCAGAGCCGACGACGGACCCGACGACGGACCCGACGACGGACCCGACGACGAGGGGAGTGCGGATACCGAGGCCAATGCCGGCACGGGCGTCCGGGACGACGAAGCACCGACCGACGAAGAATGCGAACCGCTGGACAAAGAACCGCTCACGCCGACGGCATCGTCCCCCGCCGGTCTCGCGACCGCGGTGCTCGAATCGACGTTCCTTTGGCGCCAGCCCGCCGCGCATTCGACGCGAACCGGAGCGGAGTCGTGACATAGAAACGCTTGGCATAGCGCTGGATCGCGTGCGGATCGAGGTCGACGCCGAGCCCTGGACCGCTGGGGACTTCGATCTGACCATCGGCGCGCACCTGAATGGGTGAGGCAAGCAAGGTATCGCGGTGCTCGGGCATCATCGCCGGCGGCTCCCACGGGTACTCGAGCCCAAGGCCAAGCGCTTCAGGCGACTTGCCGGCCACGCTCGCCCACGCGGCCAGTACGTGCGCATTGGCCGCAACACCGAGCCCGTCCGTGTTGCAGGCGGGCGCGAAATCGAGCCCGCGCTCGAGGCAGACTCGCATCGTACCGACGATTGCGCTCGGCCCCGCAAAGACGGCGTCAGGCGTGATCATCGAATAGCATCCCTGAAGGGCGATCATCTTGAGAAGGCGCAACGTCGGGATGATGTCGCCGCCCGCGATCGGAAGTGGTGCAACCGAGGAGAGCGCCGAGAGGTCGTCCCAGGCGTCGTCCGGCAGCGGCTCTTGAAGCCATCGATACCCGAGCGAAGCGGCGGCATCCGCAAATCGTCGAGCGCGGTCAGGCGACCATTGAGGCACCTCCTCGACGAGCGACAAACTCCAACCTTGGTGGGCGTGCACCGCAAGCCCGAAATCAGGGCCCGCCGCCGCCCTCGCCGCCTGGATGTGCTCGATGTCATCGGCCTCGCGCATCGCGTGCACGCTGACTTTCGCCGCGTGGAAACCAAGTCGACGGAGCCGTTCGAACGACTCGGCGCGAACTCTCGAAGGCCGAAGCTCGCGGAACGACGCGTACGCGGGCAAGGTCGTAGGCATCGGCTGCTTCGGAGTCAGGCCCTGCATTTGAAGGCGCTCGAGGATCAACGTCGACAGCGGAAGGCCACGAGCGTGCCCAGCCAGATCCCAGAACGCGATCTCCATCCAGCTATTGCGCCACCCCAAACTGGAGGACTGCCTCAGTCTTTCGTGAACCGCGTCGAGGTCGTACGCATCGACGCCAATCAGGAACTGAGCCATGAAGTCCCCGAGCCCGGCCCTCTCCTGGCCAAACGCCGGGCCGGTCGCCATTCCGACGTGACCGTCCTTCGTCGTCACGGTGAAGAGCGTGTAGTGGAGCCGATATTGCGGATAGCCCGGGATCCAGACTGGAAACAGCGCAGTCGGCATCGGGATATCCACATGATAGAGCTCCAGTCGATCGATCTTGCCCGTCACCTTGCACCCCTCTCGAAGGTCAGAGGCCAGACGGTGCGCCACTGGTCGCCCGGAGGTCAACGGGGCTCAAGCGCTGCGGGACGTTCCGGGCCGCGCGATCCGACGACGGGCCCGGATCCACCAGACCGAGCCCAAAGCCAGCGCCCCAAACCCAAGCCAGGAAAGATCCATGTGCGAAGTCGCCGGTGGGCGCACGCAGGTGCAGCCGCCCGAGATCCCGATCGACCGGCTCAGCCCGTGGGTATTCTCGCCCGAATGGCCCCCGCCCTCGCCGGGCAGGACGGTCTGATCGGCGAGCGGGCTCGCCGCGACCTCCTCGATCGCGACCACTGCGGTCGAGGGCGGCGGCGGCAGCGCCACGCCGACGACCGACACGTCGTCGAGGGTCCAGCCCCCGAGATCGTTGGATGCCCCCGTATCGACCTCGAAGCGAAGCGCGACACCGTCCGCGCGATCGTTCGTCGTGGCGGGTAGCGCCACCGAGACGAAGCGCCAGCCTTGGCTCCAGTCGTCGCCGCTGCTGTCGACGCGATAGACTTCCTGATCATCGACGCGAACGACCAGAGATCCGTTCACGGCGTAGTGATGCCAAAACTCGAGGCGAAGATCTTCGAAGCCCTCCGTGACGATCGCCGTGGTGGCATCGAGGAACGTCTTGGCGCCTGCTTTCGCGAGCCCGTCGGTGCCGCTCACCGTCGCCACCCGCCCGAGATCGGTGCCGCAGGCGCTGTCGCCCGAGTGCGGCTGATCGGGATCGAAGCCAAGCCCGCGCGGACGGCCGACCTCCCAGTCGCTCGCCGACCCCTCAGCCTCGGCGCTTGGCGTGAACGCGCCAAAGCCTTGCTCGAACCCCTCCTCGAAGAGCACGCGGCGGCCGCGCTCTGCGACATGACCCGTGTGGGGCGCGTCCGCGGATCCGCTCGAGAAGGTCCGGCCGTCCACGTCGATGTCGAAGTAGTAGAGAAAGTCTTCCCCCTCCGCGAGTCCCTCGACGACGGCCTTCACCGACAGCCCAGTCGCCTCGACCGGCACCGTCTCCCAGGCGGTCGGACTCGACTGGCGTGCGAAATGAAGCTTCACGGTCGAAACGTCATACTGCCCGCATGACGAAGCGTTCTTGGTGTTGGCCGTAATCTCGACCGCCCCTCCACCGCCGCCGCCACGGCCGGGCGCAAAAATGGGCGAAAACACGCCGGGTGCGTCATGGGTGATCTTCACGAACGCTGAGGCCGGGACCCTCGTGTTTCCGATATTGCCGCCATCGATGAGGCCGTGGTCGGCGAAGATGGCGTTGATCTCGCAGCTATTGGGCGATCCGTTGGAGGCGTCGTTGTCGTCGTCGTCCGCCGAGATCACCGCCGGGTAGGCCGTCCCGAGCGAAGGCCCCTGCGCCAGCGCCAGCACGAAGATGCGGTTGGTGAGCAAAGCGCCCAACCAACGGCCGTGCTTGGCGATCATCGCCTGGCGCAGTTCCCACATCGCCGAGCCCCAGATCAGCCCATCGTTGTGGACTTCTCCCGAGTAGTTCTGTGGGTAGCGACGCGTCTCGCTCAAATCGCGAAGAAACTGTGCCCCACCCAGAAGCCCCTCGCCGACGCGTGGGTCGTCGAGAATCGCAGCCGCATAGAAGTCCCCCGACCCTTCGCCGATTGCGCCATCGACGCGGGAGGTCAGGGCCTGGTGATAGCCATGGCCGAACTCGTGGTAGACGACCGACGCGATCTGACCGCTGTTCTGGCAACCACCGCCGGCGGCAAAGAACACGATGTAGGTGCCATCCCAGTACGCGTTGCAGGTCATGTGGTTCGCGTTGACCCGAGTGGTGAGTTGGCGATGCAACCAAGGCACGTTTGGGGTCAAGGTGCGCGCGAAGGCCTGAGCAATGTTCGCATGTATGAATGGGTCGGCGTGCGAGAGGTCGGTTGGCGTCAGATCGTAGTCGCGATAGTCGCCCTCCACCGCCACGGAGAAACGTTGAAGGTTGCGCCCCGATTGGTCCGCGATGCGTACGCCTGGTCCCGAGTACGAGAACGTGTAGGTACCGCTGGCCGCGACATCGCCGTCGCCGTCCGTGCCGCCGCCACCATCGAAGCTGACGTTGGCGAGTGAAAAAGGCAGCGGCGTCGCCCCATTCGCCGTCGGCTCCACGGAAAGACGGAGCCGCCCCGCGAGATAGCGCTCCAGCTCGTCAACACCAAGAACGGTTCCGTCGTCTGCGTCCATGTGGAAGACGAACCCGGCCCGGCCAGCATCGCCTTTGAGACGTACGGCGTAGGCGAGTCGCGCCGAGTCGGGCTCCTCGTCGAGCACACACACTTCGAGGGCTGCGGGTTCGGTGTCATCGAGCGTCGCGCTCCCATCGACCGCACGAAGCGCCTCGAGCGCCTGCGCGGTCGCTTCGTCACCCGTGAGCGTGGGCTCCACGCGCTCGAGGTCGAACCGGAAGGCCTCGTTGCGCACCGAGTAGAGCTCGCCCGCGCGGTAGGTGAACACCACGACCCCCCCCAACACGGGGAGGCCGCGAAACCGTTGATGGAAGGTGACCGTCGTAAACCCGTCGAGCGCGGTCACCTGGCCCACCTCGAAGTCCATCTCGGAAAGCCCGAGCGAGGCGGATTCGGCCCGCAAGAACGCCGCACTCGCCTCCGCGGCGTCGTTCGGCGCCATGTTGAAGGCGGCTGGGTTCGGTGCCTGCGGGCGGCGAACGACCCAGGCCGGCGTCCCATCGGGGCGCGCGGAAAGCACGCGATACGGCGATGGGGCCAGCGACGAAGCCCCCGGCCGCTGAGCCAAGGACGAAGACAAGGACAAGGACAAGGATGCGGTCGCGGGCTGCTGCGACAGAAGGAAGCGCCCATGCATGGGTCGCCACGACCGAACCTGGGTTGAGGGCGAAATCGACGATCCACCCTTGTTGGCCGACTTGTTGGCCGACTTGTTGGCCGGCGCCCGAGGCAAAAAGGCGAACGCGTTCCGCGCCTGGAAAGCGACCCCCAGGAGACCGAAGAAGGCAAGCGCCACCACGTTCAGGATCAGGATCGCCAGCCCCCGCCGCCGGACGGGCGCGAAGCCCCGGCAAGAAACAGAGCCAGTGGAAACCGAGCCCTTGAGACAGGAAGACTCCGGGTGCAGAGGCGGGGAACTTCGGAGGTCATGGGCGTGACCGCCAGGCGAGGTTCGACGAGCCGTTCGGAGCACCAGAGATCTAGAAGCAAATGGCGATCCAAAGAGGATCAGGACTAGGATCGCGCGATGGTCGGTGCCCGGAGCCGCCGGGTCAGGACGAGCGATCCCGAGCGTTCTTCAGCACTTTGATCCAGGATACTGGCTGAGGGTCTGGCCCCCGGAATGCGCGCCATGTGATGCACGTGATGAGACGCTCCCTCCCCAGCGGGAAGACAATGCCTCGCACAGGTGGACAAACGGCCATGTCGAGAGACCGGCGATGCACTCGTCACCGTCCGCCGGGAGGTTGGTCCTCCGGCGCCATGTCCGGGGCCGTCCATTCACGTGGGGCTTCTTCCGCCGACTGTTGGTCGAGAATCGTGAACTCGACACGCCGGTTCTTGGCCCAAGCCGCCTCGTCATGTCCGGATGCGATCGGTCGCTGCTCCCCATAGCCAACCGCTTCGAGACGCTTCGGATTCACCCCGCGCTGAATCAGGTAGCGCATCACGGATTCGGCTCTCCTTTGCGACAGGACGAGGTTGTAGTCGTCGCTTCCGCGTTCATCGGTGTGGCCTTCGACGCGCACCTTCTCGAGTTGCATGTTTGCCTGCAGCGTCAGGGACACCTGATTGAGGATCCCGTAGCTCTCGGGACGAATACGGGCCGAGTCGAAGTCGAACATGATCTTCGAATCGATCGTGACCTTCTCTGACGTGACCTCGACATGCGGCTCGCCCTCATCGGGACACCCATCCTCGTCGTCGACGCCGTTGATCGTCTCTTTCTCCTCCGGACAACGATCTTGGCCGTCAGGAATACCGTCCTTATCGTTGTCGGGCTCGGGACAGCCGTCGTCATCCTTGAAGCCATCGAAGTCCTCCGGCTCGAAGGGGCAACGGTCGGCGACATCAGGAATGCCATCTTTGTCGTTATCAGGTTCTGGACAGCCGTCGAGATCCTCGAATTGATCGATGTCCTCCGGGTCTTCGGGACAAGCGTCGGATGTGTCGGGAATGCCGTCCTTGTCGTTGTCGGGCTCGGGGCAGCCATCCGCGTCCTCGAATCCATCGTGGTCTTCGGGATCGTCGGGGCAAAGATCGTCCACGTCGGCAATGCCATCGCCATCGCGATCGGACAGGTAGCGACGATAGATGGCACCGACAAAAACCTGGACGTCGGGTGAGCCATATCCGTGGGTCGCGCCCAGCGTCACCCCGCCGACGCCGAGGATCTGATGCCCCGGCTCGAGATCGAACGTCATTCGCATCGCCAGCGTCCCGAGCAGGGCGTTCTGTTCTTTTCGTTTGAATAGATTGTCGAGGCGCGACACACCAGAGACTTCGGCGATCGCCTCTGGATGGCGGTCCCAAAAATTGGGAAGCCCGACGCCCACACCGGCGCGATAGAAAATCTCGTCGTCGATCTCGATGTTGCCGATCTCGGCGCGCGGACGAAGCCGCACGCCCGCGCCCACGCCAGCCCGGAGTCCCCATAAGACGTCGAGCGTCCGATCCACCAAGAGCTGGGGAGAAAAGCTGAGCTTCCCGTCGCCCAAGAAGGCATCGGCCGTGCCGACCGGAATCCCGACCTCGGGTACGATCGCGACGCCGACGAGCGCGTATTCCTGCCGAAGGACTTGCGCCTTGAGCTGGAGTCGGAAATCCCGAAGCCCGGCCGACGCGAGATCGCCGGTGGGGAGATTGTCGTCGCCGACCTGGTACGGGGTGAAAGGCAGGACGAAGGTCGCGTCGAGCCAGTCCAGGAGGCCCAGCGAACCGACCAGGTCGGCGCTCAAGCGATGTCCGACAACCTCGCCCACCTGAAGGCGATCCTCGTACAAGACGAGCGGATTTCGGGCATAGTGCACGAACACGCCGAGCGACCACTCGCGCCACCTCTGCGCGCGCGTCATCTCGACACTCGAAAGCCCAAGAAGCGAGGGGCGGTAGTGTTCGATGTTCAGGCCGTTGCCGGTCCCCGTCGAGAGCCCGAGTTGGCCGCCCGCCTGAGCGCGCGCAGTCCCACCGCCCAGCCAGGGCGTGATCCCAAGCCCGCCCAAGAGCGCCCCCATGAAAATCAGCCCGACCCGGGGACATCGGTGCAACCCTATCGATTCGGGCATGCCCGGCATCATAGCGGAGGTCGAGGCCAGAGCAAGTTTGCGGACGATGGGGGGGCAGGATTGACGCCCGCCGGGGTCTTTGAAAGCGTGCGTCCAGCATGTCGACCCTCGCGACGATCATCCTGGCGGCCGGTCAGGGTACGAGAATGAAGTCGTCTCTGCCCAAGGTCCTTCACGCCCTCCTGGGTCGCCCAATGGTCCACTGGCCGATCCAACTGTCCCTCGAGCTCAAGAGCGAGCCGACGATCTTAGTGGTCGGGCACCAGAATGCGGCGGTCGAAGCCTCGGTCGAGGCAAGCTTCCCGGGTCAGGTCCGATTCGCGCTCCAAAAAGAGCAACGCGGCACCGGCCATGCGGTCATGCAAGCGATCTCGGCCGTCCCCGATTCGGCCGAACACGTCCTGATCTTGTACGGCGACGTCCCGCTGCTCGAGGCACAGACCGTCGCAAAGCTCTTCGAAGCCGCGAGGGCACGGACGGCGCCCCTTGCGTTCATCACAACGACCCTCAAGAACCCCACCGGCTACGGCCGGGTAGTGCGCGATCCAAAGACCGGGGACGTCACGAAGATCGTCGAGGAAAAAGACGCGAGCCCCGAAGTCAGACGAATCGCCGAGATCAACGCCGGTATCTACGTGGTCGAGGCACGTTTTCTGCGCGAGAACCTCGGGCGGCTCACGGAGAACAACGCGCAAGGTGAGTACTACCTTACGGACCTCGTCGCGCTCGCCATCGCCGCGCATCACCCGGTTGCGACGTACGAAGTCGCAGACCCGAACGAAGTCGAAGGCATCAACAGCCGAGCCCAGCTCGCATCGCTTTCGGCGGCCCTACGAAAGCGGATCGCCGCCAGGTTGTCCGCGGAAGGCGTCACCGTCGTAGACGAAAACACGACATACATCGCGCCGAGCGTCGAGATCGGACAGGACACGATCATCGAGGCGGGCGTTCACCTGCGAGGTCGAACGAGCATCGGCGCCCGGTGCCACATCGACGCCGGCGCCATCCTGACCGACGCCAAGATCGCCGACGACGTGCGCATTCTGCCCTACTCCGTCATCGAGCAGGCCGAGGTCCACCCTGGGGCCATCATCGGGCCCTTCTCACGTCTTCGCCCCGGCGCGGAGATCATGGAGAACGGGCACGTGGGAAACTTCGTCGAGCTCAAGAAGACCCGCCTCGGCAAGGGTTCGAAAGCCAATCACCTCGCCTATCTCGGTGACACCGAAATTGGCGAAGGCGCGAACATCGGCGCCGGCACCATCACCTGCAACTACGACGGCTTCGGGAAGTACACGACGCAGATCGGCGATGGCGTATTCGTCGGTTCGAACGCCACTCTGGTCGCTCCGCTGGCGATCGACAAGAACGCCTATATCGCCGCCGGAAGCACGATCACCGATCCAGTCCACGCCAACGACCTCGCCTTCGGGCGCGCTCGCCAGAGCGTCAAGACCGGACGCGCGGAGGACCTCCGCGCCGCGGCCCGCGAACGGGCGGCGAAAGCGAAGAAGAAGTAGGCCGCTCTGAAGAGCTTTCAGTGGGACTTGAGGTTGAGGGACAGGGAGAGAAGACATGTGTGGGATCGTTGGATACGTCGGGAACCGAGAAGCCACGACGATTATCATCGAGGGTCTAAGACGCCTCGAGTATCGCGGCTATGACTCGGCAGGCATCGCGGTCGTCGACGGCGGGAAGACCGGCATTCGACGCGCGGTCGGCAAGCTTCGCAACCTCGACAAGGTTCTGAGCGAACAGCCCCTCGCGGGAACGATCGGCATCGGCCACACGCGATGGGCAACCCACGGCCGGCCGTCGGAGCAAAACGCGCATCCACACGAGGTCGAAGGCATCACCGTCGTTCATAACGGCATCATCGAGAACTACCTCGAGCTTCGCCGCGCGCTCTCGGCCCAAGGCCGGAAGTTCAAGAGCGAGACCGACACCGAGATCATCGCTCATTTGGTCGCCAGCAACGTCGCCAAGGGCTTGAGCCTCGTGCCCGCCGTCCGGGCTACGATCGAGGCGATACGCGGCGCCTTTGCATTCGTCATTCAGTCGGAACACGAGCCCGACAAGCTCGTCACCGCCAAGAACGCCACGCCAATTGTCGTCGGCCTAGGCGAGGGCGAAAACTTCGTCGCCTCGGATATTCCGGCCTGCCTCGCCCACACGCGCGTCTTCGTCTTCTTGCGTGATGGAGACTTCGCCGTCCTGACCCGAAGCGGAGTCGAGATCACGACGTTCGACGGCACGCCCGTCCCCGTCAAACCCAAGCGCATCGACTGGTCTCCCGTCATGGCCGAAAAAGGCGGCCATAAGCACTTCATGCACAAGGAGATCTACGAGCAGCCGACCGCCGTCGCCGACACGATCCGAGGCCGTGTTTCGATGGAGGAGGCGCGCGTGCACCTGGACGGCGTATCGATCGGCGACGCACAGAAGCTCAACCGATTCATCATCACCGCTTGCGGGACCAGCTATCACGCGGCGCTCGTCGGCAAGTTCATGATCGAATCGATCGCGCGCATTCCGGTCGAGGTGGACCTTGCCAGCGAGCTCCGTTATCGGGAGCCCGTCATCGACGAGCAGACGGGTGTTCTCGCGATCTCGCAGTCGGGCGAGACGCTCGATACGCTCGCGGCGATCAAGGAATGTAGGACGCGTGGCGCGACGATCTTCGCGATCTGCAACGTGCTCGAGTCGTCGATCGCACGCGAGTGCGCCGAATCAGGCGGCGTGCTTTACACCCATGCCGGTCCCGAGATCGGCGTGGCGTCGACCAAGGCGTTCACGACCCAGCTCGTTGCGCTCTATCTCATCGCGATCCACCTTGGGCGCGAGCGCGGAACGCTGAGCAAGGAAGACGCGCAAGAGCTCCTCACCCACCTGCGAGAAGTGCCGAAGCAGATCGAGAGCGTGCTCAGCCGCGAGGCCTCGATCATCTCGATCGCGCGCCGCGTCGCCAAGGCTCGCGACTTCTTGTACCTCGGCCGTGGCCCGAACTACCCGATCGCGCTCGAGGGCGCGTTGAAGCTCAAAGAGATCAGCTACATCCATGCGGAAGGATACGCAGCCGGCGAGATGAAGCATGGCCCGATCGCGCTCATCGACGAGAAGATGCCGACGATCGGTATCGCAACCGCAGGCCCCGTGTACGAGAAGACCGTCTCGAACCTCGAGGAAGTCAAGGCGCGCGACGGAAAGCTCATCATCATCGCCACTGAGGGCGACGCGCGCATTGCGGAAATCGCCGATGACGTCTTCTTGGTGCCGAAGAACGATCCGCTCATCGACCCCATCATCACCGTCGTCCCGCTTCAGCTCATCGCGTACCATATCGCCGACCTCAACGGGACCGACGTGGACCAGCCCCGAAACCTCGCCAAGAGCGTCACGGTGGAGTGACGAGCCTGCCTCGCCCGCACGAGAGACCCGCGGCACCCCGCGGCACGCCCCCGCGCCACCCCCGCGACACGACCCACCCGCGCCGCGCGCCTAGACAGGTGTCCCGTTTTACTCGCCACCCTCCCACCGACCGGTGTTCGCTCAATGCCTGGCGCATGGTTTGCACAACCGGTCGCGGTGACGACCGAAAAGAAACGTCTCTCGCCTCAGGGGCGTCCGGACGCAGGTGCCCGGGCACGTGATTTCGCATACTTGGCGCTCGCATTCGCGTCGATATGGAGCGCATTCGCCTGCGTTCCCCTCGGCGCACCCGGCGCGGAGACCCTCGTGAGCGGACGTGATGGCGGCGCGGACACCGATCGGGACGTGGGTTCGACGTCGCCGGCGCCCTCATCCACCGACGCGCACGTCGATGCCGGCGTGGGAACGGGCGCGGACGCAGACGCCGCGGGCCCCGGGCGCGACGCCGCCTCGGGGGGAAACTGCGTCTCGGATCGGGTCGACGTCCCGGCGGGCCAGGGATGCACCTGTGCGTGGGTGGACTGCGAAGCCACTGAGCTCGAGTGCGCCTGCGACGTGGGCTGCTACGCAGACGACGCCGACTGTCTGATCGAAACAGACGGCCAAGGTGGCGGCAGCTCGAACAACGAGACCCTCGGCACCTGCGTCATCCAGTGCGACCCCGAGTCTGACCTCTCCGAAGAACTCAACTGTACGGCAACTTCATGTGAACCCACGCCGAACAGCGTATCGATCGAGCCGTCGTCGGACGACCCGCAACCCACGGCCTCCGCGCTCGACGCGGAGCGGGACCCGGTCGTCGTCAAGGTGCTCTTCGTGATCGACAACTCGGCCAGCATGCTCGACGACCAAATGGCGGCGGCTTGCGCGATCGACGAGTTCTTTGATGCCGCCAGCGCCAACGAGGCCGTGTACGAAACCGGCGTGCTTACGACCGACATCTTCGGCGACGCATCGGCCGGCGCGTACGGTGAAGTCTGCACGAACCCAACCGCCACCTACGACAGCAACAACGAGTACTCGCGCCCTCCGCAGCTCGTTGGACTCTCGAATGCTTGCAACCTGGAGCCCGTGTGCTCTTGCGCGTCGGGTCAGAGCCCCGGAGTGCCGGAGGCCTGTTCTTTTGATTCGAACGGGGCCTGGCTGTCGAACGGTGACGCCAACTCGAGGCGCCTGCTCCGCCAGCTCATCGTCCAAGGGCAAGCATGCTCGGGACGCGAAGCGGGCCTCGAGCAAGCGTTTCAGTTCTTCGCCGAAATGGAACGGGCCGGAACGTTCGACGCGTCGGCACCCCATGAAGTCGTGGTCATAAGCGACGAGGATACTTTCGCCGACGCAACGGACCCGTCGCCCTACGGTCGCATCTGCTCATTTTCGATGGCCAAACGCCACACCGAGACCATCCCGGACTTCGAACCGCCTTCGCCGATCGGTCAGAGCTGCATCGAAAGCCTAACCGACTTCTACAAATACTACTTCACGAGCCGAGGCATCATCGTGAACGGCATCCACTTCACGAACGATTGCCGAGTGCGAACGACAGAACAAACGGGGCACGGCTATCTCGAAGTCATCGAGGCAACCGGAGGCGAAGTGGCCTCGATCTGCCATTGTGAAACCTTTCCGGATTTCTTCGCGAAAGTGGGTGCCCGGACGTCCGACCTGAGCACCTCGCTTTGCTTCCCCGAGGGAACGGATCCCGATCCCTCGACCATCCAGGTCACGTACACCGAGGTCGAGCCCAACCAAAGCGTCCCCAAGAGCAGCTCGGACGGCTGGACGCTCGACACATCGCGCAACTGTCTCACGTTCTCGGGCTCGTGGGGCGACAAGCACGGAGACTTCCACGTGGACTACGTCGACCGAAACGTGCCGCTGCCCCCGAAACCCGATCCGGTGGCCTGCCTCGATCCATCCCTCGACGTGCTCGAGGACTCACTCGCCGTCACCTGCGACGGAAGCGACGTCCCCCGGGACGCCACCAACGGCTGGACCTTCGACGCCGCCAACAAGTGCCTCACGTTCCACGGGTCCTGGACCGAAGCGACGTGTGCCTTCGAAGTCCACTACTTCTAGGTCTCGGATGAAACCCCTTGCCTTCGTCTGCACCGCATAGGAGTCGGACGTCGGGCGCGGCCTTCGAAGAACGAAGAACCACGCGCGGAGGGAAACATGCCGGAAAGACTCGAAGAGCTCAAGACATTGGCCATCGGCTACGGAATGCGTGTCGTCGGTGTGATCGCGCTGCTTTTCGTCGCCTGGCTCGTCGCCGGTTGGATGCGGCGCATGGTGACGAAATCGCTCGGGAAGGCGCGCGTCGATGAGACGCTGTCGAAGTTCCTGGGAAATCTTGTCCGCTATCTCGTCATCGTGATGGCCGTTCTAAGCTGCCTCAGCGCGTTCGGCGTCGAAACGACAAGCTTCGCGGCGGTCCTTGGGGCGGCGGGCCTCGCGGTCGGCCTCGCGCTCCAGGGAAGCCTCGCGAACTTCGCGAGCGGGGTCATGCTCCTGGTCTTCCGCCCCTTCGGCGTCGGCCAAGTGATCACCGCAGCGGGCCACACCGGGAAAGTCGATGAGGTCGAGCTCTTCACGACCCGCCTCATCACGCCCGACAACCGCATCCTCATCCTCCCGAATGCGGCCGTCTTCGGTGGCCCCATCGAGAACATCACGGCGCAAGCCCAGCGACGCGTCGACGTGACCATCGGCGTCGCCTACTCGGCGAGCATTCCGAAGACACGTGCGCTCCTCGAGGGCGTGGTCGCCAGCTCAGAACCGAAGCTCACGGACCCGGCCCCACAAGTGTACCTGGCGAATCTGGGCGCATCTTCGGTGGAATGGGCGGTTCGTGTTTGGGCCAAGACGGACGACTACTGGACGCTTCGCGAGCGCCTCGTCGAAAAGGCGAAGGAAGAGCTCGACGCAGCGGGCATCGGCATTCCCTATCCGCAGATGGACATTCACCTCGACGAGCCGGTCGTCAAAGCGCTCGAAGCCCGCAAGAACATAGCCGCTTAGCGCTACCGGCCGGGCCGCTCCACCCGACAATCAGAGAGCCGTCGGCTCTTCCGCCCCGCCGCTCGACATCAGGTACTTCTCCATGAACCCGTCGAGATCGCCATCGAGCACGGCATCGATGTTCCCGTTTTCGAAGCCCGTCCGGTGGTCCTTCACGAGTCGATACGGATGTTGAACATAGGAGCGAATCTGCGACCCCCACTCGATCTTCAACTTCTGTGAGCCGATCTTCGAGCGCTCCTCTTGCTGCTGAGCCTCGAGATAATCGTACAGGCGTGACCCCAAGATCTTTCGAGCCGTAGAGCGGTTCTTGTGCTGGCTTCGCTCCGACTGACACTGCACGACGATGCCCGTCGCAAGGTGGGTGAGCCGAATGGCCGACTCCGTCTTGTTGACGTGCTGACCACCCGCGCCGCTCGCGTGAAAGCGATCTTCGCGCACGTCCTTCTCCCAGTCGATATCGACATCGAGCTCGTCATCCAGCTCCGGCGTCACTCGGATCGCGGCAAACGCGGTGTGACGGCGGTGATTCGAGTCGAACGGCGAAATCCGGACCAACCGATGCACGCCTTCCTCGGCCCGCAGCCAACCAAACGCGTGGTCGCCGCGCGCAATGAGGGTCGCGCTCTTGAGACCCGCTTCTTCGCCCGGCTGCAAGTCGGCTTGCTCAACCTGATGACCGCTGCGCTCGCACCAGCGCACGTACATTCGAAAGAGCATCTCCGCCCAATCCTGCGCGTCCGCACCGCCCGCACCGGCGTGAACTTCGATGATCGCGTTCGACGCGTCATGCTTGCCGGAGAGCATCCGACGAAGCTCCATGCGCTCGAGCCCTGAACGCGCCGACGCGAGCAAAGCCACGACCTCATCTTCGACCGATTCGTCCTCGGCCTCTTCGGCCAACTGAAGGAGCACCTCCGCGTCTTCGATGCGCCGCGCCTCCTGCTTCCATTCGTTTACGACGCCTTCGAGACGGGCCCTCTCGCGCTGGACCTTCTGGGCCCGCTCTTGGTTGTCCCAGAACCCCGGCTGGCCAGTCTCGCCCTCAAGCTCTTGAATACGTTGAGTCTTGCCCGGGAGGTCAAAGATGCCCCCGGAGCACATCGGCACGTTGTTTGAGTTCGTCGAGCTCGGCGTGGCGCTCAGCCAGGGTCATAGGATGGGCCTAGCACAACCAGGCCTTGCTTCGGAAACGATCTTCCGCTTTGACTCCAACCCGAGATGCTCACCCACTATCGCCACGCCGTTTATGCCGGGAGTTTCGATCCCCCCACGCTCGGACATACCGCGATCATCGAGCGTGCCGCGAAGCTCTACGACCGCCTGACGGTCGCCATCGGTGTGAACCCGAACAAAGGGAGTCTTTTCTCGGCGGATGACCGGGCCGCCATGTTGCGCGAGGTCGTGGCTTCGAGCGAGCACATCTTCGTCGAGCAATTCAGCGGACTCTTGGTCGACTTCTGCCGAAGCATCGGCGCCGGCGTGATCATCCGGGGCCTTCGGCTCCTCACCGACTTCGAGTACGAGTTCCAGCTCGGCCTCGCAAACCGTGATCTCGCGCCGGAAATCGAGACGGTGTTCATGTTCACAGAGTCCGAGCACGTCTACGTGAGCAGCTCGCTGATCAAAGAGATCGCGGCAAACGGCGGCGACTATGCGCGCTACGTTCCCCCGTCGGTCGAGCGCGCCCTCAAGGCACACTTCGAGAACCGCTGACGTCGGCAACATGTAGGAAACATCGACGTGATCGCGGCCTTATCGCCGCCTTGAGGGATTCAAGCGGCACCTGTGCTACGATACAACACAGGCATGCGAGCACCGGCGGTCTTGGAAAGCAGCGTCCTCGTGCTGAATCGGGTCTACCAACCCGTCAGCATCACGACGGTACGACGCGCGTTCGTGCTGCTCTACCAGGGGACGGCGCGCGCGATCGACCGCGAGTTTCAGACGTTCGATTTCGAGTCTTGGGCCGCGCTCTCCGCAGAACTCAAAACCAAAGACGTCATCCACACGGTTTCGCGCACGATCCGAGTCCCGCGGGTCATCATCCTCCAGGTCTATGATCGAATCCCGAGGCTCAATGTTCGCTTCTCACGCCAGAACATCTACCTGCGCGACCAGTGCACGTGCCAGTACTGCGGGCGGAGACTGCCTCGATCCGACCTCAACCTCGACCACGTCGTCCCGAAGTCGAAGGGCGGTCGGACGACCTGGGAGAACGTCGTGTGCAGCTGCATCCGCTGCAACCTCGAAAAAGGCGGGCACACCCCGGCCGAGGCGGGCATGCGCCTTCTCAAGCGCCCCACACGCCCCAAATGGTCGCCGTTCGAGGGAACAACCGGGGAAAGCCGCCGCCGCGCCTACGACGACTGGCGCCCCTTCCTGAACCTGGCCGACGCATCCTACTGGAACACCGAGCTGCTCGACGACGACGATTGACCACACCCTCAAAACGGCGCAATCACAGGGCGCATGAAGGGCAAAAAGCCGAAACACGCCCCAAACTCGAGCCGCGATGGTGAGGCGGCCGCGCCGGAATCCCACGCGGGCGACGATCCGACAAACAAGCCCCAAACCGCCACCGCGATGAGCGGAGCCAAGCTCAGGCAGACGCGCGAATCGCGGGGAATCACGCTCAAGGAAGTCGCCGAACGCACCAAGATCAACGTCGCCATCCTCGCCGCCCTCGAGGAAGAGCGCTTCGACGACATGCCCAACGCGCGCGTGTATGTGCGCGGCTTCGTTCGATGCTTGGCCAAAGAGATCGGCCTCGACGAAGACATCGTCACCCGAAGCTACATCCCAAGATGGGAGTCCTGGCAGCAGAGTCGGAGCTGACGAGGTCGTCGCGAAGTCGCCCCCTTGGCCATCGAAGCCGACGCCCAGCCCCGCGCGCCGAGGCCGTGCCAGGCCGTGCCCGGACACGTCCCGAGGCAAAGCACGTGCGCACGCGCGCACACCCGCATACGTGCCCGGCTGCCTGCCCACGCTGCCAGCTCATCGCCCGTGAGCCTACCTCGACCCCGGCCGCGCCACCTCGAGAACCATGGCCCCAAGAATTGACGCCTTGCCGATATTGACCACGGTGCCGGTTTGGTTGACAAATCAAGCGTCGGAGGTAGCGGTGGCGACAATAAGCAACCCAGAAGCAGCCAATCGTCGGGCGCGAGTGATCGCCAGCGACATCCTCACTTACAACCCAGAGAAGGCCGTGAAAGGCATCGAAGACGACAACCTCTTCGATATCCTCGCGGAGATGATCGACGAGGGGCACGAGCACTACAAGGCCGAGGTTGCGCCCGAGCTCTATGACTCGACGAACTTCTACTATCGCGCGATCGTCGATGTGCTTCTCGGATATCAAGCCCACGTCAAGTCCAAGATCTGGTAGAACAGCCGCCTGGCTCCCAAGCGCGTCCACGGCCCAATCAGCGACCGCGTCCACGCCGACGACCGCGACAATGTGCGCGCGGATCCCGAACGCGACGACCCGTTGCGCTTGATTGCGCAGGCCAGCGACGCCGGGTCGCGACTCGACCAAGTCCTCACCCGACGGCTCACCGGAAGATCGCGCGCGCTCATCCAGAAGCACATCGAGGCCGGCGCCGTTTTCGTCAACGGCGCACGCCCCAAGCAGGGCTCGAAGACGAAGGTCCGCACGGGCGATCGTATCGACTACGTGCCGCCCGCGCCCCCGCCCTCGAACGTGACCGCCGAAGACATTCCCCTCCGAATCCTTCTCGAAGACGATGAGATCCTCGTCCTCGACAAGCCAAAGAATCTGATCGTGCATCCATCGTCCACGCGGCGCGAAGGAACCCTCGTGGCCGCCGTGCTCCACCACTTGAAGCGAGAGGCGAGCGCCAACCCGAGAGCGGGCATCGTGCACCGCCTCGACAAGGACACGACCGGCGTCATGATCGTCGCCAAGACACCGTTCGCCGAAGACAAGCTTGCCGCCGCCTTCCGAAACCGCGCCGTCGAGAAGGCGTACGTCGCGGTGGTGCATGGCCGCCCCGCCCCTGACGACGGCACGATCGAGACCCTGTTTGGCCGCCATCCCCGCGCGCGCAAGCGCTTCAGCTCAAGGGTCGAGGCCGGGAAAGTCGCGATCACGCACTATGCGACCGCGGAGCGCTTCATCGGCGCGTCCCTGATGCACATCCGCCTGGAGACGGGGCGAACCCATCAAATCCGCGTACATTTTTCGGACCGGGGGCACCCATTGATCGGAGATCCGGTCTACGGACGCCGACGTCGATCGCAGGACCCGCGGGTTGGGGCCATCCTCAACGCGTTCGACCGTCCCGCGCTGCACGCACGGCAACTCGTGTTTCCGCATCCCAGCACGGGCAAATCCATCACGGTCGAAGCCCCACTCCCCTCCGACCTGTGCACGCTGATCGATCAATTGCGAGCCTGGCCCGCCCTGACACCTTGACGACCGCCGAGGCATCGGAACAGCATGCCTCCGGTGGCACCGCCTCTGACTCATCGCCCTCACCCCTGGCACGGTCTCTCTTTTGGAGACGGGTTTCCGGAAGTCGTGACCGCGTACATCGAGATCGTTCCCTCCGATGGCGTCAAATACGAGATCGACAAGCACACGGGATACCTCAAGGTCGACCGACCCCAGCGCTTCTCGAGCGCCTGCCCGACCCTCTACGGGTTCGTGCCCCGAACCTATTCGGCGTCTCGCGTCGCCAACCTCGTGATCCCCGGATCGCCTCGGGTCACCCAGGGCGATGAAGACCCACTCGACATCTGCGTCCTGGCAGACCGCCCCATTCCAAGAGGCGACATCCTCCTCAAAGCCCGCCCCATCGGCGGCCTTCGGATGGTCGAGCGCGGCGAAGCCGACGACAAAGTGATCGCCGTTCTCGTGGGAGACCCCGCCTATGGACACGTCCTCGACGTCAGCGAGCTCCCGCGCGCCGTGATCGACCGACTCCGACACTACTTCCTCACCTACAAGACGTTCCCCGGCGAGACCGAATCGCACATCACCGTCGACCCCGTGTACGGCGCGGTCGTGGCGCACGCGGTGTTGCGTGCGTCGGCCGAGGACTACACGGCCGCCTTCGGCGATCTTAATCCCTAATCCTCAGGCCCCTTCCTTCCCTTCCCTTCCCTTCCCTTCCCTTCCCTTCCTTCCCTTCCCTTCCCTTCGCGACCGCGGGCCTAATCGCTAGCGCCAGAGGCCGCCATTCGCACTATGATGCGCGCGTGCTGATCAAGAGCGCCCTCCTCAGCGCCATCCCAGGCGTTCGTCACGGATTCTCCACCCGACTCGGTGGCCGTTCCGCCGGCCCATACGCCACTTTCAACTTCGGGCGAGACCTCGGCGATGACGACGCCGCGGTCACTTGGAACTTGCGCCGTTTCGCAACCCTCGCCGGATTCGATGACCGCGAGAGAGAGATCGCCCAGCTCGTCCAACGTCACGGCAACACGGTTCGCACCGTGCCGGCTAGCCCCTCTTCCATCGCGCACGATGCGCTGAGCGACACCCGCGGGCCCCCGGCCGAAGACCAAGCCGAGGGAGACGCGCTCATCACGTTCGAGCCCGGCATGCCCGTCGGCATTCGCACAGCCGACTGCGCCCCCGTGCTCGTCGCGTGCCTGGACGACACCGAGCAAGAGGTCATCGCCGTCGCTGCGATCCATGCCGGATGGCGCAGCGCGACTCAGGACATCGTGGCCCGCGCGATCGAGGCGCTCGAGGCCGGCGGCGCGCACCGCGCACACATGAAGGCTGCGATCGGGCCGACCATCGGCGCTTCGGCCTTCGAGGTCGGCGAGGAAGTCATCGAAGCCGCCCGCAAGTCACTCCGCGGTCGCACACCGCCCATGCACGCATCTCTTTCCGCCTCCGGACGACCATGCCTAGATCTCCCGGGCCTCGTGCTCGCCCAGCTAGAACAGCTTGGCTTCGCCAAGGACGCCGTCGATGACGTCGGCCACGACACGTTTTCTGAGCAATCGCTCTTTTTCTCCCATCGTCGGGATGCCGGTCTCACGGGCCGTCAGCTTTCGGCGATCGCGTTTGGTTCACGATGACCGCGCGCCCTCTCACGCTTGATCCTTGCTTTGGCAAGCTGGGCCGAGAGATCGAACGATTCGCGAACCACACGCGAAAGCTCGTCCTCGCAAGCCAGAAGCATCGGGCTCACCTCGTCGAGGCGGCCATCTGGAGCGAGGGAACCGCGCCGCTCGACACGACGCCACCCCATCCCGCCCTCGCGATGCGCGCCGTAGATCGCTACGCACGCACGCAGCGGGAAAAGCGCTCGACGCTCGTTGGCGCCTATTTCGCGCATCACACGCTCCGCATCGAGGCCGAGCTCTCCCGGATTCTGCTGCGGGAGAGTTTCACTCAGGACCCGCGCCATAGGATTGAGACGTGCCACCGCATCTATTCGGAGTCTACGCGACTTCGTCGCGCCTGGGTCTCGGCGCTCCTCGACCTGAGCTTGACCGCCTCGATACCACTCCTCTCGAAGCGGGACTACGCAGCCTTCAACGTCGGCTCCCTCACCGACCACGAAGATGTCGATCTGACCATCGTCGTCGGCAACCGAGAGGCGCAAGAAGCCGTGTCGTCCGGGATCGCGAACGTGAAGAAGACGTTTCTTCAATTCGCCTCGAAGATTCAGCTCTTCTTGACTGAACAATTCGATCCACCCCGAAGTTCAGCCACGATCGAGGACTACCAACAACTGCTGAGCAAGCCGAGCCGGACCCTCGTGTCGACGGTCCAGCTACTCGGATCCCAGTATCTTTGCGGCAACACGCGCCTCGCGCGCACCCTCGAAGCCCGAATCATCGATACGTACTACGCGGGACAAGGCACACCGCGCGTCCATGAAGGTTTTCTGCGCTCCGTGATGGTCGAGCTGCGCGAAATCATCACGCCCCGGTCCATCCCAAGCCTTCTTTCGCCCAAGAAGGAGCTCTACGTCCCGGCCAAGCTCGCCATTACGGCTCTGCGCGTAATCCACAACGTGCGCGAAGCCCAGCCCGTCCGTGCCCTTGCGCAGCTTGCCGCCAAAGACCCCGAGCACGCATCATCCTACGGCGAGCTCGGCGATGCCTTCGCGCAGAACGAGGTCCTCCGCGCCCTGCTCTTCCTCTACATCTACAGCGGCGAGGATTTCGACCTCACCGACCCCTCAATCCGCAAAGCTTCTCGCCGCGTGGCCCGCCTCCTGGGGCTCGGCGCGTCGGCCCGAAAGTCACCCGAGGACCGACTCGTGGCGTTATACGCCGACACCCATGCGAAAGCGCTCCAACACATCGCTGTCCTGACCGGCATCATCGAGCGCCACCTTAGCCGCGTCTCGACCTTCCGACGCTTGGTCGAAGAGAGCCAAGATCTGCCGCGGATCCAGGAAAACATGGCCGAGAAGCTCCTGGGCGCACTCGAGAGCTACCGCGGGAGCGTCTTCTGGGACGAGGTCATCGAGTTGGTGGGCGGCTCCGCGGAGAGCGCAGCGCGCTTCATACTCGACCTCGACGCCATCGAGCCCGACCAACGTGCCGCCATGATTCGCCGCTTCGTCGCGCTGATGTCCGAGGATCCATCTTCACTCGTCGAGTTCCTGACCTTCATTGCCACCCACGAACCCGAGGTGACGGGGCAGCCGCAACGCTTGCCCCCGACGACCCCACGGACCACCTCCGGCCCCCTCAGCGCCGCATTCTGGCGCGCACTCATGGAGCACCTTCGCTCGGACGAGTCCGTGCTCACAGCGTTCATTGCGCAGCTCGACGTCGAGACGAAGTCGGAGACGCTCTACCGACTCGCCAACGCCTATCCGGCCCACAACATCGCCGCACTCGCCGACATGTTCGAAGGCTCAGGCATGGATCGGCGCGCGCTCCGCGTCGTTCGAACCCTTCGCTCCGTCATTGTCATCCTGCGGCACAGCTCAAACGCGGTTGCCCGGGTCGCCACCCGTGTCGTCGCCCGCACGCCCGAGTTCCTCAATCGACTCGGCTCGACGCGGCGCATGCGCGATCTAACCCAGGAGATCATCGCCCGCGCCGCCCGCGAACCCAAACCGAGCGAACAGATCGATCTCATCGGCGACGCCTTCGATGTCAGCGTGCTGCGAGCCGCCGTCATCGCCGTACTCGAGGGTGCACCGGCCGCGCGCGACGCCGACTTCACAGCGTCGGTCGATCTGTACCTGCGTGAGCTCTTCAAGGCCTGCTTTCGCGACGTTCGTCAGCGCTCTCCGATCTTCGAATCATATCGCCCCGGGTCTGGGATCGCCCTCTACTCGACCGGCGGCATCGGACGAGGCGAGGCCTTCGTCGGTGACTGGGACTACATCGCCGTCATCGATCAAGATGACCGCGGCATGAAGAAGTTCTTCGGCAAAGTCCTTCAACGCGTATCCGGCGCGATGACGCGCCGCGGACTCATGCCGCATAACCGCTTCACCGCACACTTCAACGCCTACGTCGTGAGCTTGCCCGAGCTGCGCGCCTTTCTGCAGAACCGAACTGCGGAAACGTTCGTAGATGAAGCGGAGGTCCTCGAAGCTCGCTTTTTCCTCGGCGACCCAAGCGTCGCCCGTCGATTCAACGAGGAGATCCGCGCGCTGGTCACCGAAACGCATGCCCATTTGTTCATCGCCGACATCCTCACCGAGATCGCGGCGCGGCGAAGCGAGAGCATGTACGGGCTCAACCTCAAGGCTGCGCCGGGAGGGCTGCGCGAGATCCATCTCCTCTTCCTGGCCATCCGTATCGTGTCGAAAATCTCCGTGCCGATCGTTCCCGAACTCCTGCCGCTCGCCGCCGAGAGCGTGCCCGAATGCAAGGCAGATCTCCGATTCCTCATGGTCGCCAACGCCGAGCTTCGCCGAGCCCGCGACCTCTACCATCTCGTCGCGGCCTACGATGACAACCTCGACGTCGAGGCCATCGTCCAGATCGCCGCCGACCTCCCTCCCCTTCGGCAAGCCGGCGTGCGCCCGGACTACGAAGCTGAGCTCATCAAGCTCCTCGCTGAGTCGAAGAGCCGCATCGATCGCGTCGCGAGCGCCCTATCGGAGAGGCTGCGTTCTGAGCGCGAATGACCCAACCCGCGCCATGTCACCAGCCCATGACCTGACGGCGCCGGGGAACACCAGCGGTCTCTTGAGATCTCGCCGGGCGTCGCGGGGGCTCAGGACAGATCGATCTCTCGATAACGCGCGGCCTCGCGCTCATACGCATCGAAACCGACCACTTCGCGCAACGCCTCGAAGGAGATCAGCGCGTCGTTCGGATGTTCGCCCTCAGCCATGCGCCGCAACGCCGACTGCATCGCCTTGACTGCCGTCGAAAGCAGCGTCAGCGGATAGGCCGCGATGTGAAAGCCCATTTCTTGCAGCACCGATGGCTTGAGGAGCGGCGTGTCTCCGCCTTCGAGCATGTTGGCCATCTTGAACCCCGGAACCTCTCGCGCAACCCGCTCGAGATCGGCTTCGGTTCGCGGTGCCTCGACGAACGTGATGTCGGCCCCCAACTCATGAAACCGACAGGCCCGATCGATCGCCTCCGCAATGCCATGGGTGTAGGCGGCGTCCGTCCGCGCCAGAATGAGGACATCGGCGCCCTCATCTCGGGCATCCACGGCGGCCCGGATCCGCTCGAGCGCCGCGTTCATCGGGACGACTTCTTTGCCCCGTGTGTGGCCACACCGCTTGGGCGCCAATTGATCTTCGATCATCACCGACGCGAAGCCGGCTGAAGCATAGCCCTGCACCGTCCGTTTGACGTTCATCGAATTGCCGTAGCCCGTGTCAGCGTCGCCGATCACCGGGATCGAAACCGCCGAACAGATGTCACGCCCCGCGTCGACCATCTCCCCGTACGAGATGAGGCCAGTATCCGGCTGCGCAAGGCGACTTGCCGAAACAGCAAAGCCGCTCATGAAAGTCAGCCGGAAGCCAGCCAGCTCGATGAGTCGAGCGGACAAGGCATCGAAGCAGCAAGGCATGACCAGAAGTTCATGCTTGGCGAGAAGGTGTGCGAGCGCGTCTTTTGCCACGGCGCGCAACATAAGCGGCTGAGAGCTCTCGAACTAGCGCATTTTTGCAGCATTCGTCGCGCGTTCAGGCCCTGCTGGACTGCGCGTTCAATGTGCCTCGCTCTGGCGGACCGACAAGAAGGAGCGACGAGTGCCGCGGAACACCGATAATGACTCACAATGGCTGGTCCCACAACTCGACCCCTGCCCTCCTCGACGCCGGTCGTCGTCCGGCGAGCCCTGGGGCTCGCGCTCTCGTTCGCCGCTGCGATGCTGGTGGGCTGTGGCGGTGATGCCCCCGGCGGCACAGAGCCGCGCGTGGACCCGGTCGGGGATGCAGCGGTCCCCGACGCCGCCCTGGATGACGGCGGGGCCGGTCGCGACGGCGCGACGCTGAGCGACAGCGGGACCGCGCGAGACGCGGACACGGACGCGGACGCTGGCAATGCGAACGACCACGACGGGGGCGATTCACCTGGTCCCCGCATCGACGATCCAAACAACGCTCACCTCGACTTTGACTGCGATGGGCTCTCCAACGCGTATGAGTTTGCCACCATCTACTCCGATGGAAGGAAGACCGACCCCGCGCAAGCGGACACCGACGGCGATGGACTGTTGGATGGCATCGAGCTCGGCACGAACACAGTCATCGAGCCCGATCGCTGCGCGCCCATGATCGACCTCGACCCGAGCACGACGACTCGGCCTACCGTCGCGGATACGGATGGGGACACGCTGATGGACGGCGTCGAAGACATCAACCACAACGGCAAAGTCGACGACCACGAGTCGAATCCGAGATTCCGCGACTCCGACGGTGACGGGATCGAGGACGCCGTCGAGGACAGAAACCACAACGGTCTTCGAGATATCGGCGAGCTCGACCCATCCCTGGCCGACACCGACCTCGACCTCATCTTCGACGGCATCGAGGACGCGAACCGCGATGGCCAATTCGACCCCGCCGCCGGCGAAACGAGCGCGCTCGAGCCCGACACCGATCAAGACGGCTTGATCGACGGCGAGGAGGATTCCAACCAGGATGGGCTGAGGCAGCCACACGAGACTGACCCGAGAACACCCGACACCGACTGCGATGGCCTCAGCGATCGCGACGAGCTCGATCACGGCACCAGCCCCGTCCTCGCCGATACGGACCACGACGGCATCCCGGATGCCGTCGAGATCGGCGCCACGCGCCTCCTGAGGGCCCCGGGCTGCGGCGTCCTGGCGCCCACGCCAGACGCCGACCCCGGGACGACGACCAATCCTCGGGACGCCGACTCAGATCATGATGGCATCCAGGACGGCGTCGAAGATGCGAATTCGAACGGCCGCGTCGATCCCCAAGAGACGGATCCCAACGCTCTCGATTCGGACGGCGATGGGCTCAGCGACGGCGACGAGATCGCGCTCGGTAGCGACCCCACGAACCCCGCCGAACCTGGCGCAGGTTCCCCGCTCGCCGCGGCGCACGCCGCCGTGTGCGCCGACGATGCGCTGAAGACGGTCAGATTCCAGAGACAATCGTCGTGGACGTGGGTCACCGAAGGCAGCGGCTATGACTACCGCGCACTCTCCGCCACATCCCCGGGCCTTCAAGTGACGGCCGCGACGCTCACGTCCGTCGACGACGAAGTCGCCGCATTCATCGTTCGCATGCCGCCGATTGCGGGATTGGCCGTGACGCCCGAAGCGCAGGCGAACGGCGTCACGACACGCATCCAAACGCGTGGTCGCGACCGGGGTCTCGACGCCTTTTCGATTCGAACTACGCCGCGGGTCATCACGAGCCATGACGGTTTTCGAGCCGCTGTCTCGGGCATCGCGGACGTGAGGGCCCAGGCTTCGCAAAACGTCGGGTCCTTGCGCCAGATCTTGCTGTCGCTCAGTGCCGACGTCTCGCCGACATCCTTCCAGAACTGGCCCGCAACCTTCGGAACGATGGACTCGTCCTTCGTCTTCACCTATGAGGTGCTCGTCCGTACGTCGCCGTACCCGACCGACGAGATCCTCGTGGTCGGCGCCCTCGCCCGCTCGACGGTCTTCAGCGACCCGTCGCACATCGCGGCGGTGCGTCTCGGCGACCTGACGAACGGCACCTCGCTCGCGCTCGAAACCAGGAAGGAGGGCAAGGGCTGCGATCCCTTCGACGCCGGCACGCCGGGCGCGGTTGACTTCATTTGGATGTCGGACACGTCGGGCTCGACGGACGACGACAGGGGCCGCGTCCAGGCCGCGAGCGTGCGCGTCGCCGAAGCCCTGGCCGCCAATGACGTCGATTTTCGCATGGGCGTCGTCGTGCATTCGAGAAACGATCATCGCCTCGGACCCGGTCGCGGCGGGACCCTGGTCGGCGACGGATTCCTGACTCCGGACCGCATGAGCCTCTTTCCCAACTATCTTGGCAAGATCGAGGAGACGGGCTGCGAGTTCGGACTCGAGGCCATGTCGAACGCGATTCGGAACGCGCTCCCGCGGTCAGCCCCCCAGGTCGTCGATCCACGGAAGCTTCGAAGTGACGCCACGCTCGCCGTCGTCTACATTTCGGACGAGTTCGCGCAGGAGATCACCGTCTCTGACGAGTGCGGAACCGTGAAGTACGGTGGTTGGGCCACGACCTACTGGGTTCCGAGCATCTACGGATGCGACACGAACGTCGGGGAATACTACCTCTCGAGCTATGACTACGCGCCCGACGTTTGTAGAGAGCCTCCCAACACCGTGTGCGTCGACCAGATTGTCGCGCCGTACATCGAACAGATCACAGATCTCGATGGCATCGCGTTTGCCCAAATCATTCAACCCAAGGCCACACCCACGAGCTGCACCGAGTACGCGTGCAGTCCGGGCGCGTACGTCGGAAACGAACCTGGCCGTGGCTACGTCGAGGTCGTCGACGCAACCGGAGGCACGACATACTCACCTTGTAACGACGATCCAGGCACGGCGCTCGAGACGATCGTGGACGCCGTCACCGGCATCTCATCGAGCTATCAGCTCAAAGGCAGGCCCATCTCCGCGACGCTGAAGGTCGGCGTCCTTCGCGCGGCAGCGGGCGCGGGCGTCTCGATCGTTCCGCGCTCCACGAAGAGCGGCTTCGACTACGACCCGGTGGCCAACGCGGTTTTCTTCCGCGGCGCAACCTACCGGCCTCGGGGTGGTGACAAAGTCATCGTGAGTTATCGGGTCTTCCGACCGGATGACACGGGGTGTGGACCTTGCGGTCCCAACCAGGAGTGCGATGAGACGAAGGGCATGTGTGTGTGCAGCGCGTCCGCATGCGGCGCCTGCGGCGCGGGCGAGGTTTGCGATCCGAGCACATGCGCTTGCACTTGCGCGACCGACTGCAACGGTCAATGCGGCGCCGGCGAGGTCTGTAATCCGTCCACGTGCACCTGCGAATGCGCGCCCGACTGCGGCGGGGCGTGCCCAGACGGAACCGCCTGCGACCCCACAACGTGTACATGCACCTGTGGTGCCGACTGCGGGGGTGCATGTGGTTCGTCACTTCTCTCGTGCGACAGCGCGCAGTGTGCATGCGAATGCGAAGCCGACTGCGGCGGGGCCTGCACCGGGAACACGATGTGCAACGCTTCCTCTTGCGCGTGTACCTGCGCGCCGGACTGCGACGCGAGCTGTCCAGGGCTCGCGACCTGCGACCTCGGAAACGACTGTGGATGCGTTTGTCCAGACGACTGCGGCGGCTGCCCGGCGAGCACGCACTGCAACGAAGAATCCTGCGCCTGCGAATGCGAAGCTGGATGCGACGCGGGGTGCCCAAACCGAGAAGTCTGCGACCCCACGCAAGGATGCGGCTGCGCCTGCCCGCCCGATTGCGGAGGCTGCGATGCTGGGAGTATATGCGATCCGATGCGCTGCGAGTGCATCCCAACAGTCTGAGGGTTCCTGAGAGATTTCATGGATGACTACATCAAGAGAATTCTGACGAGCCGTGTGTACGAGGTCGTCGACGAGTCGCCACTCGACGAACTCCCGCGACTATCCACGCGTCTGAAGCGACGCGCATTCCTAAAGCGTGAGGACCTCCACTCGGTCTTCTCGTTCAAGATTCGAGGCGCCTACAACCGGATCGCCAACATCCCCGAAGATCTCCGTCGGCAGGGCGTAATCTGCGCATCAGCTGGCAATCACGCGCAGGGCGTCGCGCTGTCGGCCGAGAGACTTGGGATTCGCGCCACGATCGTCATGCCGACGACTACGCCGAGCATCAAAGTCGAAGCGGTCCGGAAGCTCGGCGGCCGAACGGTGGTCGTGGTGCTCGTGGGTGAGACCTTTGACGAAGCCTATGTCGAAGCTCGCCGACTCGAGGCGCAAGACGGTTTGACGTTCGTCCACCCATTCGACGATCCCGACGTCATCGCGGGTCAGGGAACGATCGGGCTCGAGATCGTTCGGCAACACGCGTCCGCCATCGACGCCATCTTCGTCCCGGTCGGTGGCGGCGGGCTCATCGCCGGCCTCGGCGCATACGTCAAGTACGTTCGCCCCGACATCAAGGTGATCGGCGTCGAGCCTGACGACGCCCCAACACTCCACCACGCGTTGGCCGAGAACGCGCGCGTCAGCCTCAGACAAGTTGGTATTTTCGCCGACGGCGTCGCGGTGCGTCAGATCGGCGCCGAGCCGTTTCGCTTGGCGCGGGAGGTCGTCGACGAGGTCATTCTGGTCTCGACCGACGAGATCTGCGCCGCCATCAAGGACATCTTTGACGACACGCGTTCAATCGCAGAACCGTCCGGTGCGCTTGGCGTCGCAGGGCTCAAGAAGTATGCGGCGAGAAGCGATGCGGACAGAAATCAGCACAGTCCGCACGATCGACGCCCTCGCATGGGAAGCCTCATCGCCATCAACTCGGGCGCCAACATGAACTTCGACCGACTCCGTCACGTCGCTGAACGCGCGGACCTGGGCGAACGAAAAGAAGCGCTGCTCGCCGCGACGATCCCAGAGAGACCGGGGAGTTTCCGCGAGTTCTCTTCGGCCATCGGCAACCGAAACATCACCGAGTTCAACTATCGATACTCGGGGCAAGACGAAGCGCGCGTCTTCTTGGGCGTCGAGCTGACGGATGGACTCGAAGAACAACGCCGTCTGATCGAATCGCTGTGCGCAAAGGGCTATCAGATCCTCGACCTGAGCGACAACGAGATGGCAAAGCTTCATGTTCGATACATGGTCGGGGGCCACGCAACCGACGTCGCGAACGAGATTCTCTATCGCTTCGAGTTTCCCGAACGCCGCGGCGCGCTCCAACGTTTCTTGGACGGGCTCGCGCTCGGCTGGAACATCAGCCTGTTCCACTACCGAAACCACGGCTCAGACTACGGCCGAGTCCTCGTCGGCATGCAGGTCCCGACCGAAGAACGCGCCGCATTCGAGGTCTACATCCGAGAGCTCGGCTATGTCTTCGCTGAAGAATCCGCGAATCCTGCCTACGCGATGTTTCTTGGGACCCGCGCCTGATCGCAGGCCTCAAAGTTGGTATCTCCTGCGCCAAGGCCGAAGCGCAAACGGCAGGAGACGAGCCAATGTATGTAACCTGACGCCCAGAAATCTCACCCCTCGCCTGGCCCACCGCCCTGGCTGCCCTCATCGCGCGAGAGAAGCCGCGTCCCGAGACGCTGAAGCGCGCGCTCGAGGTCGCTCCGAACAACCAGGACTTCCCGCAACGGATCCACTGGCATCTCGTGGAGGCGTTCGATCACGGTGGCGATCGTGAACGCGCGCGGATCGAGCGCGTCATTAACCTCCTCCCAGAGAAGAGGCGTCGAGACCGGCGCTCCCGGAAGCGGACGCACCGAGAATGGCGAAACGAGGAGACGCCCGTGCCCGTTTTGCAGGAAGTCGAGGTAGACCCGCTGACCTCGCCCCTCAAGAGGCCGCACGACCGTCGCAATGTCTCGATTCTCGGAGACGATGACTTTCGAGAGCAACTCGGCGAACGATCGACTTTGGGCGTAGGAGCATTGACCCCCGAGCGGAATGAGCACGTGCAACCCGGTTGAACCGCTCGTCTTCACAAACGACGGAAGGCCAAGATCGTCGGCGAGATCCTTGATGGCCCGAGCGATCGTCACCACGTCTTTGAAGGGCGCCATCTTCGGATCAAGGTCCAAGATCGTCCAATCGGGGCGCTGAAGATCCGCAACGCGGCTCGACCAAACGTGAAGCGGAATGGCACCGAGGTTCGCGAGATACACGACCGTATTTACGTCGTCGGCGATGAAGTAGTCGATCTCGCGCTCGGTGTGCTCGCTCCACATGCGCTCGGTGCGAACCCAACCCGGTATGAAGTTGGGTGCGTCTTTTTGGAAGAAGCTCTTCCCATGAATGCCGTCCGGAAAACGGGTCAAGACGACGGGTCGATCCCGAAGATAGGGGAGCAACCATGGGGAGACGGCTCGGTAGAACTCGATAAGGTCACCTTTCGTGTACCCTTCATCGGGCCAGAAGACCTTCTGGGTATTCGTAAGCGTAACCAGATCGAGTTCGCCTGCACGCTCGAGTTCGCCTGCACGCTCGAGTTCGCCTGCATGCTCGAGATCGCCTGCATGCTCGAGATCGCCTGCACGCTGGAGATCGGCGGCGCTCTTGTCGCTTCGAAGGCGAACGAAGACCGGGTGGCGAAGCAGCCCCGTCTTGGTGCGTACGAGGAAGCGGATCTCCACGACGAGGTCCGGCGAGGAGAAGACGTCCAACGCCGTCGCGCGTGGCGTCGATTGTGCTACGGACGATGGAATCGCGTGCGCCTCGAGATGGCGCCTGATGGGCTCAATCTCGGCCTCGGTGAATCCGGACCCTACGCGCCCAACGTACCGGAACCCACCTACGCCGTCGGCCTCGGCCAGATGGAAGCCGCGCACGCCCGCACGCCCAGCCTTATCAGAGCGCGCAAAGCCAATCACAACGAAGTCGCCGGTCTCTTCAGTCTTGACCTTCAGCCAATCTCGCGAACGACCGCTCCGGTAGGGCGAGGATCGACGCTTGGCCATGACACCTTCGAGCTCGAGTCGCCTCACTTCCTCGAAGAAGGCCTTCCCCTTTTCGCCCTCAATGTAATCGGAGTATCGCACGACCCCGAGGCTCGGTACGATCGCGCGCAGGATCTCCTTCCTCTCCATCAGCGGAAGTGATCTTAGATCGACGTTGTCGAAGGCGAGGACATCGAAAGCAAAGAAGGTGACGGGGGAATCAACCGTCGCCCGCTCGATGTCGAACGGACGACCGAGCGCTGCGCGCGCTTGGAGTCGTTCGAATCTCGGGCGTTGCGCTTCATCGAGCACGACGACCTCACCATCGACGACGAAATCGTCATAGGGCAGCGCACGAAGGGCGCGCACGATCTCCGGGAACAAATGCGTCGCTTGGTTGTGGGTCCGATAGCGAAGCTCAACATCTCGACCTTTGCGCTTTGCGCAGACGCGGTAGCCATCGTGTTTGAGCTCGAAAACCCAGTCCGGGTCATCGAACGGTTCGGGTGCGGTCTCGGCCTGCATGAGCACGACCGTCGACGCATCGAGCGGCCGACGTGCGTCCTTGGCGAGGCATCGCTCGATGCGACCCAGGATCTCACTGCGGCGCGTCTCGCCCGAGGCCAGCGCCTCTACGGTGAGTCCAGACAGAATCGAAGCCTGTGAGACGGCAGCCGAAGCGAGCGGGCTGGCATACGCGTCGGGCTTCTTGATGAGAAGCCACTGATTGTCGCTTCCGGGGCCCTTCGTCTTCACGAGGGTAAAGAGGCCCCGGAGCTTGTACCCGCGAAGCTCGAAAAGGAGCTTTCCGCTCGAGAGTCCGACTTCGGGATCTCCGTCCGGGACCCAAAAACCTCGGTCCCACACGATCATCGCCCCCGCGCCGTAGTTGCCCTTGGGAATGACCGCCTCGAAGTCCGCGTATTCGAGCGGATGATCCTCGACCTTCACCGCAAGCCGCTTCTCGCTCGGGTCGAACGAGATCCCCTTGGGCACCGCCCAAGACTTGAGCAGACCGTCTATCTCGAGCCGCAAGTCATAGTGAAGCCTTCGCGCCGCATGCTTGTGCACAACGAACTGACGCGGACGAACCAGCGAGCGTCCGAAAGGCTCGGGCGTCGCGGCGGGATTCCGCTTGGCGATGTAGGCAGCCAGCGACGAAGAGGGGGCTTGTTCGGGCGTGTCACGCGGCGACGGCATATCGAGTTATCGAGTGCGTTCGGCTTTCAGTCCGTCACGATCGGATCGATACCGACGGCGCGAGCGTCCCCGTGAATCCCGGTCGTGAACGACGCCGCGCCGCGTGCTTCATAGACCCGCTCGATGAGCCGCTTCGCATTCTCGAGCTTCTCCTGAAACAGCGCGTGCTGGCTCTCGAGCTTTCGATCGACGATCGGTCGCAGATACCAAGGTGGCCTCCATTCCTCCACGTCCGTCACCCGCGTCGCCTCGTCGCCTTCGAGCGCCTCGAGGCGATGAAGATGAACTGCGCCCCTGAGAGGCCAGCTCGTAAACTCGAGCTCGTACCCAACACGCGGGTCGACCCGACGCGCGCGGAACTGAAGATCGATGTGATGACCGGCCTGCTGGATGCGGACGGTGTGCTCGACGCCTTCGGAAACGGTGCGTCCTTGCTCGGGACACCACTCGAGACGCCGGGCGGAGCTCACGTAGCGCAGGTGATCGAGCTGTACGTAGAAGGCGTACACGACCGCCAGGGGGGCCTCGACTCGCGTGGACACCTCGATTCGCATCGGCGCGCTGAGGAGCGTACTAGAGGCGCTCCAGCCGATCTAGGGCCCGCTGGATCCCGTCGAGGGCACGGTCGTCGCGCGACCGTGAGAGCCTCCCGCTCAGCTCCGTGAGTGAATCCTGCCACTTCCGATCGAATCGAACCCTCCTCATCGCGCGGACTCGTCGAATCATAGCGCGCTTTCGCTCCCGAAAGCCGGGGCTCTTCAGGGTCCGCCGCGCGACATCGCGGGGGCGGCCCGCGCCCCGATCCCGCGCGAGCACTTGGGCCTCGGCACCGGCCGCTCCGGAAGGCAGCGCGGAACCTTCGCGCCCCGGCAAAGCGGACGGCAATAGAGCTTTCGGTCGGCCCGAGGCGGACGTCGCGCCGCTCGATCGGTCCCGCGGCCGCTTCTCGGTACCCGACGGGTTTCTGTGCGCATCGACCGCATCGCGCCCGGCGACGGACCGCCGCCCTTCGACCGCGTCACGCCCATCAACGCCGTCACGCCCATCAACGCCGTCGCGTCCATCAACACCGCCACGCCCGTCGACACCACCACGCCCATCGACACCGCCACGCCCATCAACACCGCCACGCCCATCAACACCACCACGCCCGGCTCGCGCCGATGAGACATCCGCCGTCGCGGTCGAGTCGTCGGATCTACGGTCATCGGTCGACGTCTGTCGCATCCAGGCGGCGCCCAAGACAACGCACAGACTGAGGGCCACCGCCGATGCGCCCGCGACCACGAAGACGCGCTCAGCTCGATTGGCCTGGCGGAGCTGACTCGGACGGAGAATCTGTACATGGCGACGAAGAGCGATCAGGCCGCCCTCGAGAAGGCGTGGGATCGACGCCCCGGAGTATCCGAAAGATCCCAGGCTGAAGCGCCGGGGTCGATGCCGCGGTGGCACATCGGTGTCCTCCAGGAACAGGGGCGACATCAAATCGCTGCGCCTCTGAGCGACGTCGTCCATCGAATAGAACTGAATCGGCTCCGCGCGCGCGGCAGCGAACCCTCCGCGCCGAACGGCGAGAATGCGCGTTCGATCCACGGTCTCCGTCTCTTTGTTGACGGTGTCGGCGCGCGTGTCGGTGTCCACGGCACCACGCCCAACCGCGGCGAACGCGCTGACCTCATCGAGAGCCCGCCGCTCTTTGGCGATCAGCGTCGCGCACGCGCCATCCAGCCAGGCCACGACATCCGCGCGTGTCAGCCGCGGATTGACGCGCTCGAGCTCGTCGCGAAGCGCACCGACGAGGTGAGCCGCGGTCGGCGTCCGAGCGGCGCGATCGGGCGCCATCGCTTGCCTTAGAATCGCCTCCAGAACCTGGCTCGCTTCCGGGCGATGCAGCGTGAGTGATTCCGGTTCGGCCGCGATCGCGCGCTTCAGTCGCGCCGCAACGGTGTCCTCGCGAATGCGCTTGCGGCCCGCGATCAGCTCCCAGATCGCCACCGCCGCGGAATAGACGTCGGCGCGAGCGTCCACGCGCCCGCCCCGAGCTTGTTCGGGCGGCATATAGTCGGGAGAGCCGGCAACGGCCTGGTGTGCCGTTTGCCAGTCCGACAAGACGGATTTTCCAAGCCCGAAATCGATGAGACGAACGATGCCATCGAACCCCACGAGCACGTTGCGCGCGGTGACGTCGCGGTGGATCAATCCAAGGGGCGCACCGGTTTCGAGATGACGAGCGCGATGAATTCCGTCGATCGCGCGTGCAAGCTCAAGACCGAGCGCAAGGCCCACGTCGAGCGGGATCGGATTGGTGGCGGCGGTTTCGATGCGTTCGATGATCTGACTCAACGCGACCCCAAACACATACTCCGTCGCGAGGAACGGTTCTTTGTCGATGGTCCCCATCGCCACGACCGCGGCGACATTGGGGTGTCGGACATGGACCGCAACCTCGGCCTCGTGCACGAACCGTTTGAAGATCTGCGACTGCCGAAGAAGCGCGGGATGCAATCGCTTCACGACGAGGGGGTACTCGGCGTCGGGGTGCCGAGCCAAATAGGCGGAGCCCATCCCCCCCACGCCGAGCAAGCGAAGAAGCGTAAAAGGACCAAACGCCTCCGGCGGTGTCTGAAGTAACGCCAAGACCGTCTGGAAGAATAGCGGTCTCCGCCATGGAATGACCACACCGAAACCCGTCCGCCCCCGCGCGCCCCGCCCGCCCCGCCCGCCCCCGGTCGGCCGCGTGGACAGTGGGGAACGGGCAGCGGGGTGTGAGGCTGAGCGGATGAGGTCGCGCCAGGGTATCGCAGACAGCGCTTGCGGCGGCCAAAGATGCTAGATTCCGAGGGTATGGACGAAGGCCGCGAACGTCGACGCTCTCCCCGAACGCTGCTCGGGGCGCCCGCGAAAGTTCACGCGGGCGCAGAGACGCTCGAAGGCATGGTCCGCGACGTGTCGAACCACGGCATGGGTCTTGCGCTCAACCTAACGTCCAGATCCCAGCTCTCGATCGGTGACCTCGTCTGGATCATCGCCGGCACGGTTGCCCCCTACGCGATCACGGCCACGGTGGTGAGGTCAGAGCTCGACGGCGACGTAGGCGTGGAGTTCGAGGAGATTCTGCATGGGGAGAGCCTCGACGCTTTGAACCCGGTCGAGATCGATGACGAAAGCAAGCCCGGCGATGCCTTGAATTAGTCAGGGGTCGTTGGAAATCCAGCGTGTCCAGCCGGACGTCGCTGCTCGCCGTTCAGGGAGACGGAGTCATCGGGCGGACCAGCGAAGCCGGCAGCGGCTCGCCCGTGAGCGTCTTGAGAAACGCAACGAGTGCGTTCATTTCGTCGTCCGACATCGACAGAGGCTCGAGGTGTTTCGATTTGAGCTCCGGCGCAACCCCTTCGCTCGTTCCCCCCTCGTTGTAGTGGCGCACGACCTCGAGCAACGTCTTGTAGGCCCCGTTGTGCATATAAGGCGCGGTCAGCGCGACATCACGAAGTCCCGGGGTCCGCCACGCGCCTATCAAGGTGTCATCGAGAGGCCGGGCATAGTAGTCCTGTCGGCTGCGGTCTTCGGGGTCGTCGCTCCATTGGACACTGTCGATGCGAAACTCTGTGCCCGCTTGAAGCTTGCCGAGTCCCGTGAAGGCCCCCCACGGCTGACAATTCTTCGGCGTGACACAGTCACACCGCGGATCACCCTCGGGACAGTCAGCCTCGGTCGGCACCGGCGCGCCCGGATGCGGAACGCCGATGTTGTGGAAATCGTTGTCGGAAAGCAGCGGCGTGCTGTGACAGTCGATGCAAGACGCCTTGCCCACGAACAGCGCCGCACCGTGCCGCGCTTCGCTCGAGATGAGGTCGGAGTCGGGTCCCTCGTCGACCCAGCGATCGAAGAGGGAATTCCGGCTCACGAGGAGATATTCGTAGGCGGCGATGGCCTTCGCCACGTTCACATAGACGCGCGTGATGGCTTCCTGGTCCTCGGGCGCCATGCAGTCGAAGGGATCGTGCTCAGGATCCTCCGCGTCGCAGCCGCCGCCATTCGACTTGCCGGCGAGAGGAAAGCGAGGCACGCAGGTCTTCTTCCCCGTCCCAGAGGTCGACGTCGCCACGAGCCGGCAAGTCTCGGCTGGGCACTCGTCGACCGACGAACACCGGAATCGCGCATCGAGGGCTTGATCTTGGAAACTCTCGGTCGTGATGTCATCAAAGGCCGCAGGGAATGGGAATGGGTGCTCCGCGCCAAAGATCTGATCGTAGGTCGCCCGGTACGCGTCATGAATACGCCAGGCCACCTGAAGACGCGTCCCGTTCATCGAGAACGGACTCTCGATGACGGCCATCGCTTGCCAGACGAGCGAGTCGTAACGCCCGTTCCAGTATTTCACCTTGTAGTAGGCCGAGTTGACCGTCGGCATGGAATTCACGTCGTACCAACCCGCACCCACCGAAACATAGCCGGGGACGGACGTACGGTCCGAGCCGCCCGACGCCGGATCATGACAGCTTGCGCACGCGAGCTGCGTCGGGACGCCCTTCGGCGCTCGAGCGGGCGGTGAGGGTCGACCGAGCGCATCGGTTTGAGTGGCGACGCCGGAAAGCGCCGTGTCGAAGTAGAGCTGTTGGCCAAGCGCCTCGGCGTCGCTGTTGCCTACGTACTTGTTTGCGGGATCCGGATCGGGCGGCGGCAGATGCGCCAAGGACTCGATGAGCGACCAGCTTCGCTCGGAGAACCGGCACTCACCGTCGCCGCACACACCATCGACCCAATCACAGCCCGAAAACGCCCCGCCGGCAATCGCCACGGTCAGGGCCGCACGCAGGCCGACTCGAGCACGCCGTATACCCAAACCTTCTCTCATCATATGATTCACTCGTACGATCCGTAGGACTGGCCGTGCTTGTTGAGGTGAGTCATACCTCGTGGGGTCAGTTTGAACGAAAGGGAGACTTCATTGGCATCGACCACCACGCCGCGTGTCTCAGGCTCGGTGAAGGGCGCCCACGCCGTGATGCGCCGAGCACCATTCGGGACGCTCAACCGAAACGTCCCATCGGCCCGAACACGCGTGTAATACCCGTTGGGCACGACAAGGACGCTGGCCGACATCTGCGGATGCATGTTGCAGAAGACGTCGACCACACCCGGTGCCGTAAGCACGACCGACTTGGCCTGGTCTCCGGCCCGATAGATGCCGAGGTCGAAGGCGTTTCCTGCGCTCTTCGAAAACACATTGTGGTAGACGGCGTCGCGATTCGGGAACTCGACCTCGGTGCCTCGTCGCACGACGGCCCACCGCGGATGGTACTGCTTGTTCAATTGTTCGATGACAACCTTCCGCCCGCGGACCAAGGGCGCCCGCAAGTCCTCGACGAAAACATACGCGACGTTCGTCGGTGCCTCGACCTTGCCGACGATCGTTCCGGTCGCCGCACGCGGCTTTCGTCGCGGCGGCTTCTTGCTCGAGGTCGCGTCACTCTCCTCGTCCGCGGCCTCGCGGTCGCGATCGTCGTCCGGCGGCGTGTCGCCTCGGCCATCGAGCGCCTTGCTCAGGACTTCGACCCGCTCGCGATCGAGCGCAAGGAGCGCATTCAGAACACTCCGAAGCGAACGAACCTCTCTGCGCAACGCATCGACACTCTCTTTGTCGCCGTCGCTCGACGCAGCCCCCTTCGCTGCCATCGAAGGGGGCGTGAATGAAACGCAGATGCCCAACACCAGCAACGTCGCTGCGACCGTTCGCGTCGCCCGCCTCTCAATCAAACCGCCCATAGAAGACCTCGTTCCTTGTCCGTGTCCCGTGTCCCTGGTTCCGTTTCCCTGGTTCCTCGTTCCGCACTCGCGCGGCGTCCCGCACTCGCGCGGCGTTCCGCGCGTTGCTCAAGGCTTAGTAGCTGAGCACCAGCGACCCCACCGCGACGTCATTCGGAATCGCATCGACGCCACCAAACTCTCCGTTCTTGAGGTACTCAGCACGAAACGCTACGTGGCGGCTAAGGACCGCACGGCCACCCATCGTCAAACGCCACGACTTCGTTAGATAGGCGCGCTCTTCTCCGAGCGTGACCAACGCATTCCGGAGACCGCCCCGAACCATCAAGCCAAAGACAGGGGTGACCATCCAGTTGAACTCGACGTAACCCGAATCCTTGAGCCGAAGCCCCCAGACATCATCGACCGGCGCTCCGCCGGGATTGTCTCCGCCCGGCGAATGGCCGCGCATCCACTGCCCCCGAAGCGCGTAGCTCGTCGACTTGAACTCGAAATCAACGCCGAACAGCCAGAAGAGGCCCTCGTTGTCCGCCGCGCGGTCCTGAGGTCCGGCCTCCCCCGACACGCCAATCTCGAGCGTATGGCCACTCAGCGCTTCCGCCAGATCGGCAAATGGAATCCGTAGGGCAACACGCCCGTTGAACGTCTTTCCGGTGTTCGTGTCGATCTCGCTTTGAAAGTGAAACGACTCCACCGTGGACGACCCGTTCGTCAAGGCCGCCGCAACGATCAGCCAGTCGCTGAAGAACTTCCCGCGGATCTTGAGGCCAAGCTGAGAGCCCGACGTGTAGCGACTCACGAGCGACGGCGTGATCCCAAACCGCTGGTCTGATTTGCGTGTCTTGTACTCGATGCCGAACACCGGCAACGTCTTGCCGGCAAAGAGCGAGATGCTGGGAGCATCCGATACGACCCACTCGACCTCGGCGAGATCGATGTCGACGAAGTCCCCCAGGTCGAAGTCGGACCCCGTGCGCGGCGCGAGGTTGAGGCTCGTCCTCAGAAGGAGATGCGGACTCAATCCAACCGTCGTCCCCACGTTGACTTCATTGACGACAAAACCTGCCGCACCGCCCGAGTTGATGCTGTCGAAGCGCGCAGCAGCTCCGGGGGCATCGCCCAAGTCGGCCGGCTCACCGCGCGCATTCACGGCCGTCGCCAAGATGTCGCCCAAGAAGACCCATCCGTATCGGCCTTGGTACTCGGGGAACTGGCGGTTCCCAAAGTCTTGAACCCAACCCACCCCGCGATTTCCGAAGGGCGCAAACACGCCGAAATCGACGTAGCCGTTGAAGCTGATCGGCACATCGACGTCTTTGGACTGTTCCGCGCGCGCGAGTCGCGCATCGAGTTCGAAGAGCTTGTCTTCGAGCGCCTCGATGCGCTCCTCCGGCGACTTCGCTTCGCCCGCTTCGACGATGTCGGGCTCAGGCGCCACTTCGCCGTCTTCGCCCGGAAGGCTGGGCGCAACGACTTCGTCAGGAAGGACGGGCTGAGCCTTGGCCTCGCCGCTCGCGCTCAGCGCGGCGCCGATCGCCAAGACCAACGACGACACTCGACAAAGAGGAGGCGCGTATTCCTCCCGGATCGAAACCATGCCACCGCCGTACCTTAGAGCGCCGTCATCAACAAGGGGCATGACACGTTTAGAGCGCTGTCATCAAACAAGGGGCATGGCACGTCAATGGCGTGTGATGGCGTGTCCTGGTGCGTCATCGCGCTTCGACGCCGGTCGCCGGAATGCGATGACGAGCTCGAGCAACCGCACTCATGCAGGCGTCGCCCCTCGCTCTCCGCCCAGTCGGACAGGTAGAAGGAGATTCGTTCGATTTTCCTCAGAGCGGTGGAGAACCGACCCGAATAGTGCTCTCATGCGCGCCGTGTCGGGACCCAGAGCGCCGATCACGTTGGAGAGCGCCGCTCTCGTGCAGAAATTCGCCCAGACGCAGAAGTCGGGCCGTCTGGCTGGTTTGAGCTGCCTGATCGCGCTCGAATGTATCGCCTGTGCGTCGGCGAGCTCCGCTGGAAGCTCCACCTCAGACTCACCGTCCAGCGCCGTGCCGGGCGCGGCGGCATCATCGGGCTCGGCGCCGGCCGAAAGCGGCATCGCGCCCATGCCCTCGCCCGACGCACTCGAGATTCATCTGGGCGAGGCCTGGTATGCGTACAGAGCCGACGGTCTCGGCATCAGCGCCGACGAGGCACGCGGGCGCGACAAAGCCTTCGAAGCCGTTCCGCCTCCAGGGGCGTTTTGGGATCGACAGGTCGCCGGCGAAGCTTGGGGATTGTGGACGGAGCTGTGTTCCCAATGCCACGGCGGAAGCCGCCGGCTGACGACCGTGTTGAGCTGGCCCGCGCCCAAAGACGGATGGGCGCGGCAAGAGCAACGCTTTTTCAACCGCCAGCAGCCCGGAACCGCCGTGTTTGCGACGATCATGAACGGAGCGCGCGCTCGAAGGGGCAACGTCGACATGCCCGCCTGGCGCGACCGACTAACCCGTGAGCAGATATGGTCGATGGTTTACTTCGTCTCGCAGGCCTCGAACGTCGGAGACGTTCACTGACGATACGCTGACCGTGCTGAGCGTGCTTGACCGCGCTGACCGTGCTGAAGCGCATACGTGACCTGACCGCTCGACGGCGGGCGGCTGACATGAGGACTGCCTGGCTGCCTGACTGACCGTCCGCGACCTGTCCAAGGAGACAGATCTGGATCACAAAGAGAAAGCCAACGAGGCCAGAAGAAAGTGAAGCGCCGATAGGGCTTGTTTACTGGCCGTACGATTGATCAGGGGGTATTGTATCGCGCTATGCGGGTGTGCCCAAAGTGCCGCTCGACCTTCTCGACGAAGACTCAGTTCTGTGGCCTCGATGGGGCGCGCCTCGTCGAACGCGAGACCGACCCTTTGATCGGAGAAACCGTCGGTCGATATCAGATCCTCGAGCCACTCGGGAGCGGCGCGTCCGGCGTCGTCTACCGCGCACTTCACGCTGAGCTCCACACGGAGTTTGCCGTCAAAGTCATCTTTGGCGATCTCGCGTCCGATGAAACACTCGTCGGACGCCTGCGCCGCGAAGCACAAACGGCCAGCAAGATTCGGAGCCCCTACGTAGTGAACGTCGTCGACTTCGGCACGACGGACGCCGGCCTGACCTATCTCGCGATGGAGTATGTCCCGGGCGCCACACTCCAAACCATCATCCAAACTGAGGCCCCGCTGGCACCTCGCCGCGTCGCACGGATCGTTGCGCAACTCGCGTACGGACTCGTCGTCATTCATCGACTCGGGCTCGTCCACCGCGACATCAAGCCCTCCAACATCATGCTTCTGCAGGATGAAGGCGAACTCACCAAGCTGCTCGACTTCGGCATCGTTCGCGTCACCGACGCCAACGCCGACACACGGCTGACCCAAGTCGGCTTGGTCGTTGGGACACCCGCGTACATGTCGCCCGAACAGGCCAAGACATCCGAAGTTTCGTTCTCATCCGACCTCTACTCGCTCGGCGTCGTAATGTATGAGCTCCTCTCGGGGCGGCGGCCATTTCGCGGTGACTCTGTGGCCGCGATCATGATCAAGCACGCCGAAGAGGCCCCCGAGCCGCTCGCACCGGCGGGCGGTCTAGAAGCGCTGTGCCTTGCGCTTCTCGCAAAGAATCCCGAAGACCGGCCAGCGAGCGCCGCCGTCGTGGCTGAGCTCGCACTGCATGCCGAAGCAACCCTCGCCGAGAGCGATCCTGAAGGTCCGGGCGCGATGCGGACGATGGTGGCCGGCGTTCCAAGCAGCGACCTCCCTTCTCATCCCGGAGGGTTCATACACAGCCTCGGACGCCCCCCTCTGAGCAGCGGCCCGATCAGCGCGTCGGGATCCGGAATCGGCTCTGGATCTGGATCTGGATCTGGATCTGGATCTGGATCTGGATCTGGATCCAGGAGCGGCGGAGGCACGCCCGCGTCATCGGCGGGCAGCCAAGCTCAACGCCCGACCGTCTCGTTCATGGGCAACGATACCTTGGGGACAGGCGCAGACACCGCTGAACCGCCCGTCGCCGCTCGGTCTCGCCACGTCTTCATCGCCGCCAGCGTCATCTTCGTCGGCTCTGCGCTCACGCTTCTCGCCGTCGTGTTCGTGCCAAGCCTGTTTACGAGCGCTCCCCTATCCACCACGATCGTCCCCGAGACCGCGGCCCAAGTGTCCGCGCGAACGGCCGGGAGCGCGAGAACCGAAAGGACGCCCGAAGGCACAGCAAGAGGCCGCGCCGGCGCAAGCGCGGTCCAAGCGCCGCAACAACCACCGCCATCGCCGCCCACGGATCAAGACGTCGAACGCTTGCTTCAAGAGCGTGGGCTGTCGATGGCTGACCTCCCAGAGCTCGAAGGTGCACCGGTGGCCTACAACGCGTGGAAGTCAGCCGCCGAGCCCAACGCCGAGCGCACGATCAAGTTGTTCGAGCGGCTCGAACAAACCATTCGAACGGCCGTCATCACACCCAAGCTGCTCGAGGCCAAACTCAATCGACTCGATGGTCCGCTCGCGTCTTTGCGCGGCAAACGCCCGCATGACGAGGTGTCACAGCTCGAAGCACGATACCTCGATCTCTATCGGCGCCTGGCTGAGGCCAAAGCCGCCGCGCCGGACGCAGCGCCGAAAAACGTCGCCGCCGCAGACGCTGCCAACCCCAACCCCAACGCCAGCCCTGGGCATGCCGCGACCGTCGGTCGAGCAACCGGCTATCCCGGTGGCCAGCCCAACGCCGCGCGCGTCCGCGCCGCCAACGCGTCGTTGACGTTGGACATCGCGGCGTTCGAGCAAATGGTCCGCAAGCTCAACTAGGCACGAAGGCCACGCAACCTTTCCCCCGGCCAGCCCGATAATTGGGGCCAAATGGTGTCGGAAATCCGCAGACCAGGGCGCTTTGGGTCTCCCGCGAGCGTGCGCTACCTGAAGAAAGCCAGCCTGCAAGAACGGCAAGACGCTGCGTTCCAGGCGATGACTGAGTATCTCGCCCATTCGTCGGCGAAGGCCGTGCCGGCCGATGCCGAGCCCAGAATGGAGGACACAGCGCTCGAAAGTAAGCGGACCGAACTCACGCGGGGGTTGGCGCGATTGAAAGAGCGACTCACGCAACCGCGGGGCAACAACATGCCGCCAGAAGCTCGAATAGTCTCGCAGCTCGTCCGACATCTGGCCGCGAGTATGGGCCAGCCAATCACGGGCCTCCTCACCGGGGACCAACTTGCGCCTGCGATCGACCGATGTCTTGGCCAAGCGGCAAACACAACCTCCCCTCGAACCGCAGGAGCCCTCTTCGAGACGGCCGCCGCGGACCTCGATCGCCAGAAGCAGACTACAAGCCGCGCCCCCACGGCCGTCGAACCCGAAGCTCGAGCCCCGGCCACCAGATCACGGGGTGAAACCGAACCACCAGAGCACCCACCCGCCGCGCCCGCACAGCGTTCCCCCGCACAGCCTTCGGCCCGAACGCCTGCAGAGATTGAGCTCGTGCGGCGTGAGCTTGCCTTTCTCATCGGCGACATTCGGAGCCACAACGACACGCTCGCGAGGACCCGAATCGACACGCTAACCAGATCCCTCTCGCCGAGCGCCCCAGCGTGGACCGAACTCGTGCAGCAACTCGGGATGATCAGAGGGTGGATTCGGACGAACCCAGAAGGTGCAGCCGCCAACACCAAGAATCTCCTAACCGAGCTCAGCCGCGAGTGAAGCCCGGCTCCTTGATGCCCTGCGACCGGGCAGCGCGCTGAGCCCCAAGCTCACAACAGTCCGGCCGCTCGTCCGAATGCGCGCAGTGTTCGCTGCACGCGCCGGGCGTTCGTCGGCCCCATGCGAAGAAGATGCTTTTCGGCGTCGCTCATGGCCTCGAGATCGCCGTCTTGAAACAAGAAGATCGCGCCGCGCTCGACGAGCGCGATGTCACCCTTGGGCACCCTCACCGCGACGAGTCGACGCAGCGCGCGCGCTAGAACGTCATCGAACCGTTCGCCTCGCGTCGAGACCTCGGCGAAGGCCGCGTCCACGTGGGGCCGTAGCTCGGCGTATCCGCGGCCGAGAGCTTCAGCGTCGATCGTGCGAACGGCCTGGGCGAAAGCGTCATATCGACGGTAGGAGGCAGGATCGACGAAGATCCCGTCCTTCCGATCGAGCACCGTGAAATCGCCTTCGATCTCAAGGAAAGACACGACCGCGCGCGGACTGCGCCCTTGCGCGACCAGCCAAGTCGCAGCCACGAGTCGCTTCAGGATCCCGTCGGCCGAGGCCCAGGCCCGAAGACGGCGCGACGTTGAAACCGCACGCAGCAAGCGCCGGAGCTCAGCGTCCGGCCCAAGTGGCTCCGCTGGCGAATCGGCGCTCGAATCATCGCCCGACACGCCGTCGGTGTCGGTGTCGGCACCCGCGCTCGCCGCATCGAGGTCGGCGGGCCCGTCCAGCGCGGTCGAGGAAGCGTCGGTCGACGTCGGCGCGGCGTCGCCCGCGAAAAGGCCCGCCGCGAACGGAAGTGAAATCACCCCAAAGTACGCGAGGGCCCCCGCGCCGAGCACAGCGACGACCAATGCGCCCACAATCCAAAGCGCCCACGGGCGGTGGGGTGGCGAGGGCGAAGGCGACGGCAAATCCCACGATTCTTCGGACACCGAGACAGCATAGCACCGGTCGGTGAGCGTCCCGCCCACCAGGAATGGACGAGGCGTCCAGAACGGGTCGAGGCGCTCGCTGACCGGCAACCAGGACCACGCATCAACGGGGCACCCAGCCGTTTGGCCGGCCTTGCGCCCCAACCCGGTCCAACGTACTTGCTGAACCGGCAAAGCCCATGAGAGTCCTGTTCCTCGCTCACCGATTCCCCTATCCACCCAATCGAGGCGATAAGATCCGCGCTTTCAACGTGATCCGGCACATGACCGAAGCGCGCGGGGACCAAGTCACCGTGGCCTCGCTGGTGCGCACCCGGGAGGAGGGCGCGGCCGCCGAGGGTATTCGTGAACATTGCGCGGACGTCATCATCGAGCGCGTCCACCAGCCCATGGCGGTGCTGCGCATGCTGAGACGGCTCCCCACGAAAGAGCCATCTTCGATGGGCTTCTTCTATTCGCCCCGGCTGGCCGACCGAATCCGGCAGCGAATCTTGAGCACGCACTTCGACCTCATCTTCGTGTTCTGTTCCTCGGTGGCTCAGTACGTTCGGCACGTCCGCGATGTGCCCAAGATCCTCGACTTCGCCGACATGGACTCTCAGAAGTGGCTGGCGTACGGCCAGGAGTCTCGATTTCCGCTCGCGGCCGGGTACTTCATCGAAGGCCTCAAGCTTCAGCTCGAAGAGGCCGCACTCGCGCGCGACTTCGACTGTGCCACGGTGACCACTCCGGCCGAGCTTCGAACCCTCGAGGGCCTCAATGCCGGTACGTACACCGACTGGTTCCCGAACGGCGTCGACACCGAATACTTCAGCCCACCCCCCGAGGGCCCAGAGCCCGATTCGATCTGCTTCGTGGGCCGGATGGATTACTTCCCAAATCAGCAGGCCATGCAGTGGTTCGCAGACGCAGTGCTCCCACTGATTCAGAAAGAACGACCAAACACCACCCTCACCATCGTGGGCGCCGAGCCCTCGCGCGCCGTGAAGCAGCTCGGGACCCGGCGCGGGATCATCGTCACGGGCTCGGTGCCCGACGTACGTCCCTACCTCGGCCGAGCCACCGTCTCGGTCGCCCCTCTGTCCATCGCACGCGGAACGCAGAACAAGATTCTCGAAGCCATGGCCATGGGCGTTCCAACCGTGGCGAGCCGCATCTCGGCGGGCGGCGTCGACGCGACACTCGGCGAACACATCCTCGCCGCAACCAAAGCAGAAGAATACGCCGAGGAAATCCTGAGCGTGCTCAAAGACCCCGAACGCCGCCGCGCGCTCAGCGTCGCGGCGCGCGCGCGCATGTGCTCACATCACAGTTGGCCCGCCGCCATGGGCCGGCTCGATGCCATCATCGATCGGTGCGTTGCATCGGGCGAATAGTCTGCTAACGATCGCGCATGCCGATTCATCCTCTTGCCGGCCAACCTGCGCCGAAATCCCTGCTCGTCGACGTTCCCAAGCTGGTCAGCGCCTACTACACGCTGTCGCCCGATCCTCATGAGGCGGGGCAACGGGTCGCGTTCGGGACGTCGGGTCATCGGGGCAGCGCGTTTCACCACAGCTTCAACGAGGCGCATATTTTGGCGATCACCCAGGCGATCTGCGACTACCGCCAATCACAAGGCTACACGGGCCCACTTTTCCTCGGCAAGGACACCCATGCGCTGTCCGAGCCCGCACTCCGAACGGCGCTCGAGGTGCTCGCAGCCAACCGCGTCTCCGTCATGATCGACGATCGCGACGGCTACACGCCAACGCCAACCGTGTCCCACGCCATCTTGGCCTACAACCGTGGCCCGAGCGGCCACCCGGGCGGCGCACGCGGCGCGTCCGCCGACGGCATTGTCATCACGCCCTCCCACAACCCGCCCGAGGATGGAGGGTTCAAGTACAATCCACCCAACGGCGGACCGGCGGACGGCTCGGTCACCAAGGTGATCGAGGCTCGCGCCAACACGTTGCTCGAGCAGGGCAATCGTGAAGTCAGACGGGTCTCGCTCTCCAAAGCGCTCGCGCAAGACACGACCCATCGCCACGACTACATGGGCCCGTACGTCGCCGACCTCGGTCACGCGATCGATATGGACGCCATTTCAAACTCGGGGCTCAGAATCGGCGTCGATCCGATGGGCGGTTCAGGTCTCGCCTACTGGCCGCTGATCGCCGAGCGATACGGGCTCGACATCACGGTCGTGAATCCAGATCCCGATCCGACTTTCTCGTTCATGCGCGTCGACAAGGACGGGCGGATCCGAATGGACTGCTCATCGCCGTACGCGATGGCGGGGCTCATCGCGATGAAAGATCGCTACGACATCGCCTTCGGGAACGACGCCGACTACGACCGCCATGGCATCGTGGCCCCGAGCGTCGGACTGCTCAATCCCAACCACTACCTCGCGGTCGCGATCCACTACCTCTTTTCGCATCGCCCCGAGTGGCCCTCGACCGCGGCCGTCGGCAAGACGCTCGTCTCCTCGAGCATCATCGACCGCATCACGCTTGCACTCGGACGTCGCGTCGCTGAGGTCCCCGTCGGCTTCAAGTGGTTCGTGGATGGCCTGTTTCAGGGGACGTATGGGTTCGCGGGCGAAGAAAGCGCTGGGGCTTCCTTCCTGCGCAAGGACGGAACCGTTTGGACGACAGACAAGGACGGGATCTTGCTCGACCTGCTCGCGGCCGAGATCACGGCGAAGACGAAGAAAGATCCGGGCCTGCACTACGAAGCGCTGACCTCGAAGTTCGGCGCACCCATCTATGAGCGCATCGATGCGCCGGCATCGACGGAAGAGAAGAAGCGGCTCGAGTCTTTGACCGGGAGCGATGTCGATGCATCCACTTTGGCCGGCGAACCGATCCTGCAGAAGCTCACCGAAGCGCCGGCCGGCGGTCGAATCGGAGGCCTCAAAGTCACGACCGAGAACGGATGGTTTGCCGCTCGGCCGTCCGGCACCGAGGCCGTCTACAAGATCTACGCTGAGAGTTTTCGAGGCCCGGACCATCTGGCGGCCATCCAACGCGAAGCAAAGGACATTGTCTCGAAGGTCATGAAGGAGCCCTAAGTCCTTTGCGCGGCCGTGTGCTCAAAGCAACGCACCTCAACGCACAGCCGGTATCTCCCGCGCACACCGCACCGCCGACGTCTTGAGCTCGGAACATTCTCAGGCGACCATAGGACGCCTCGGCGCAAACCCGAGCACACCCGATCATGGCCGCGCGCACGCCCCCCAAGCCGCCCGACACGCCCCAGGGGCGTCCAGCGGGGGACCTCCGTTCACGCGCGCATACGCCCAGGCAGGAAGAGCCCGAGTCTCAGGACCCGCAAACGGTCATTGACCCCCGCATTGCGGCGCAAGTCATGCGAGAGCTCGCCGCGCCGGCGCCGGCTAACGCGAAGGTGGCGAGCAGCACGCTGGGTGAATCAGGGCTGAGCGAATTCGTGAGCGCCGAACCAGAACGCACGATGCTCTCGACAGCGCCGGTGTTTTCGGACGACACGACCGCGGCGACGCCGTCACTTGGTGGCCAAGCCGATACGCCGGATCTCCCCGTTGCCCGAACGATCGAGCAACCGATGTCGTTCCTCCTGGGAAGCGAAGGCGGCGGCTCGGGCAACGAGGCCAACGAGTTCGCGAACCGCGCGCGGTCCGCGGGGAATTTCGACCCACCTCCTTCACGGAGCCCGCCCGGACCGCCGGAGCGTGCCCTGCGCCCACTGGTTCGCGTTCGCGCACGCCGCGCGGATCCGGCCGGCCTCGCCCAGGAAACGCCGACCGCTCGAGAACAAGCCTCGGCCGCTCCGTCATCCGAACCGCCGAGAAGTGCGAATGCGCCGGCGAACGGCCGCACCACCACGAGCGTGCCGGTACTCGCTCGGGACGCGCCTCTTCCCGGCGATCTCTCCGAGGAGGATTTCGCTGCGCTCACGCGCAAGCCGACCCCAGGCGGAGCCCCACCGCGAACCGCGGCCAAGGCGATGGCGCGTCCCAGTGAGGGCGCGAGCGCGGAAAGCATCCGTGCTTGGACGGCGACCGCACACGCAACCTCGAAGATCATCCCCATGTTGCTGGCCGCATTCGTCGTCCTCTCGACGATCGCGATCTCGATCATGTTCTTCGCCGGATCTCCGAAGAACGACCTGCACGTCCGCGTTCGCTTCTTGGATATTGGAGGCAACCCGTCGACACTCGAGCTCGTCCAGGGCGACGCACCCTCCCACCTCATCGTAGAGACCGATCCCCCCGGAGTGCTCGTCGTCTTCGAGCAGACAATCCTCGGGCGAACGCCGTGCTCGGCCAGCCTAAAGGTCAAGCTTCAGGACAACATCGGCGTCGAACTCGAAGGACCCTATTTTGAACCCTGGGTCGGTGAACTGAGTCGAGACATCGCCGGAGACTTCAGGCTGACCGCCAAACTCGTGCGGAAGCCATGACCGAAGAGTTCCCCCGAAATCAGATCGGGCAACCGCGTTCCGTACGCCGAATTGGGGGGCATCAGGCGCGCAGCATCCGCATCGTGAAATCAGGAGAACGGCATCAATAGCGCGGAATCGTGTTGTCCACCTCGAGCGCCCACGCATCGATCCCACCCTTGAGGTTGAAGACACGCTTGAAGCCGCGCTGAACGTAGTGCTGGCCTGCGGCGAGGCTCCGCCCGCCGTGATGACAATGAAACACAAGCACCGTCTCGGACCGATCGAGGCCATCGAGGTAAGCGGCCGTATCGTCATCGAGAAGCTTGGTGCCCGGGATCGAGGCCATTTCACGCTCCTTGACCGTGCGCACGTCGATAAACTCAAACGGCCTGTTCTCAGACATCCACGCGCGCAGCTCCGTGCTCGTCAAGTCGCGTACCCGGGCGGGCTCATTCGGATTCTCGATCCGAAAGCCACCATGCTCGCCAGGAACGAAATCGATGAGCGCCCCATTCACCTTCTTCGCGCTCGCGCGCGCCACCGCAAAACGAACGCCCGACACGAGGACCTCGATGTCGGAAGGCTGCGCCGGTCCGAGGTCGAGCAACGGCTGATACTGAGCGTCGACCGCGAAACGAATCGACGCGCCGGCGCCGCCGTCTTCGAGCGCTCCGCGCAAAGCCTCGGCCGCCGTCTCCGTCAGCTTGAGGACAGGCGGCTCGACGTTCTCGAACTCGACACCAAGCATCTTGTGCAGCTCGCCCGAGGCGTACAGCTCACCCACGATGTCACAGCCGCCCACGAACTTGCCGTCGACATAGACTTGGGGGATCGTCGGCCAATTGGCGTAGGCTTTGATACCCTCGCGAAGTTCCGGCGATTCGAGGACATTCACGGCCTGAAATTCCTGCCCAAGTTCTTCGAGGATGGTGAGTACGCGCGCAGAGAAGCCACATTGAGGCATCCCGCGGCGTCCTTTCATGAAGACCACGATTCGGTTGTTCTTGAGGTGCGTTTCAATGGTTGCGCGAACCGGCTCGGCCAACGTCATGGCGCCGAGAGTAGCCGACGGGCCACGAGAGGCAAGCGCCATCGGCGCCCGAGGTCGACTTACTCGGAGGCCACCGCGTCCATCGGGGGGCAAGTGCAGACGAGGTGCCGATCGCCATAGGCGTTATCGACGCGCCCAACCACCGGCCAGAACTTGAACGCCTTCGTATCCGGCGCCGGATACGCGGCCACTTCGCGTGGGTAGGGGTGGGTCCAGACGTCGCTCGATACGTGCTGGGCCGTGTGGGGCGCGTTCTTGAGGGGGTTGTCGCTGCGGTCCATCCGACCTTCCTCGATGGCCCGAATCTCCTCGCGAATTCGGATCATCGCATTCGAGAACCGATCGAGCTCGTACAAAGATTCGCTCTCGGTCGGCTCGACCATCAGCGTCCCCGGAACCGGGAACGACATGGTGGGCGCGTGAAATCCGTAGTCCATCAAACGCTTAGCGATGTCCTCCACCTCGATCCCCGCGCTCTTCTTGAACGGACGCATGTCGAGGATGAACTCGTGCGCCACCCGCCCCTCTTTGCCGCGATAGAGAATCTCGTAGTGATCCTTGAGGCGCTCCGCCATGTAGTTCGCATTCAAGATCGCGACCATCGTCGCTTTCTTGAGTCCCACATCACCCATGAGCGCGATGTACATCCACGAGATCGGGAGAATGCTCGCGCTGCCGTAAGGCGCCGCAGAAACGAGTCCGACGCTGTTCTCGGGATGCGAAAAGGCGGCGGGATGATCGGGGAGAAACGGTGCCAAGTGCGAGGCAACGACGATCGGCCCCATGCCCGGACCCCCGCCCCCGTGAGGGATGCAGAACGTCTTGTGCAAGTTGACATGCATGACGTCCGCGCCGAACGTCCCGGGCCGACACAGCCCAACTTGGGCGTTGAGGTTGGCCCCATCCATGTAGACCTGGCCTCCGTGCTCGTGCACGACGTCGATCAGAGTCCGAATCTCTTCCTCGAACACGCCGTGGGTCGACGGGTAGGTGATCATCATTGCGGCCAGACGGTCTTGGTGTTTGGCCGCTTTGGCACGAAGGTCGCCGACGTCGACATTGCCCGATTCGTCACACGCGACCGCGATCACCTTGAAGCCAACCATCGCAGCGGAGGCCGGATTGGTACCATGGGCGGACGTTGGGATCAGGCAAACATCGCGGTGCGATTGGCCGAGCGATTCGAGGTAGGCGCGAATCACGAGCAGTCCAGCATACTCGCCCTGCGAGCCGGCATTCGGCTGAAGTGAGCAAGCGGCAAAGCCGGTCACCGCACAGAGCTTCCTTTCCAACGATTCGAGCAGGCACCGATAGCCTTCGCGTTGATCGGCCGGCGCGAACGGATGGATGCGCGCAAACTGCGGCCAAGTCACGGGGAACATCTCGCTGGCGGCATTGAGCTTCATCGTGCAGGAGCCGAGCGGGATCATCGAAGTATTCAGCGAGAGGTCTGCACTCTCGAGGCGGTGTAGATAACGGAGCATCTCGTGCTCCGCGTGGTAGCGATTGAACACGGCGTGTTGGAGAAACTTCGTCGAGCGTCGATGAGGCAGGGGGATCGAAACATCGACCGACGCCGCAAGTTCCTTGGCCGAAATCGAGGGCGCCGCACCCGGGCTCGCGAAGATCGACAAGAGCTCGTCGACCAGAGCGGGCGTAGACGTCTCATCGAGTGAAATACCCAAATCACCCGCTTCGCATCCGTCTGCGTCGTCGTGTTCGTCCTGGCCGTAGCATCGGAAGTTGATGTGTTTTTCTTTGGCGCCCTCGAGCACCACCTCCCGCTTCGCAGCCTCGAGACGCACGCGCAGCGTGTCGAAAAACGCGCCGTCGTTCACCACCCGAACTCCGAGTTTTTCGAGCCCTGCCTTCAGGATGGCGGTGAGCGCATGGATACGCTCGGCAATGCGCCGCAGTCCGTCCGGACCGTGATACACGGCGTACATCGAGGCGATCACCGCGAGAAGCACCTGCGCCGTGCAGATGTTGCTCGTGGCCTTGTCTCGTCGAATGTGTTGTTCGCGCGTTTGGAGCGCCAGTCGATAAGCCGGACGCCCCTCGCTATCTTTGGAAACGCCGACGATGCGCCCCGGGATATGTCTTCGGTGAGCCTCGGAGGTCGCCAGGAACGCGGCGTGTGGGCCGCCGCCGCCGAGCGGAACGCCGAAGCGTTGCGCCGATCCGATCGCGATATCGGCTCCGAACTCTCCGGGCGGGCGGAGAAGCGTAAGCGCAAGAAGATCCGTCGCAACAACAACCAAGACATCGTTCGCGTGCGCCCGCTCCACGAGCGGCGCGTAGTCAAGGACGGATCCACTCGACGTTGGGTACGAGAGCAGCAGCCCGCAAAACGGCTGACGCGCGTCGGCGAAGTCGATCGCTGACGGATCGCCCACGATCACCTCGATCCCAAGCGGACGCGCCCGCGTCTTGAGCACGCCGATCGTCTGCGGATGGGTATCGGATGCAACGAAGAAAGCCGAGCGCCCCGCCGAAGCGATGCGAGCGCACATCGTCATCGCTTCGGCCGCGGCTGTGCCTTCATCGAGCAACGAAGCATTCGCGAGGGGGAGGCCCGTCAGATCGGCGACCATCGTCTGAAAGTTGAGGAGCGCCTCGAGGCGACCCTGTGCGATCTCAGCCTGATACGGCGTGTACTGCGTGTACCAACCCGGATTCTCGAGAATGCCGCGCTGAATCACCGGGGGTGTACGGGTATCGTAATAGCCCATGCCAATCACAGACCGCGCGACCTGATTCTTGGCTGCGATCGCGGACAACACCTCGAGGAGCGCGTGTTCATCGCGCGCCGGACCGATGCCCAGGTCCCCCGTCCACCGGATCGACGCAGGCACGGTGGCCTCGACCAGCGCCGTCAACCCCTCGCAGCGCAGGGTCTTGAGCATCGTCTGAATGTCGTCCGGGGACGGACCGATATGGCGGTGAATAAACGTGTCAGCCTCGTCGATCAGGTCTCGAACATGCATGGCACCGCTGTAGCCCTCACGCTCGAAGACAACAAGCGCTTTTCCGCGACTCGGCGCGGACCCGGCGAAGAGATGCGTGACCCGTGGGCGCAAAAGATGTCAGACTTTGCCCCGCGAAGACCATGCACAACCGAATGCGCCCCAAGATGATCGCCATCGCCGCAGCCGTCGTCGCGGTCGGCGCCCTCGTGGGCATCGCTTGCCCACCGGCATCCGATCATGCGCCATCGGCCCAGAGCTCGCCGGCGCCGGCGCCGGCGACCCAGACCAAGCCAGCGCAGCCGAAACCACTCACCCTCGACGATTGCCTCAATCGTCCCGCGTCAAGGGCGTGCGAAGCCGTCGCTCTGGAACGCCTGCTCGCAGGGGACGCCGAAACCTCTGCCGATCTCTTCACGCGCATGTGCGACGCCGACGAGGTGCGCGGGTGTTACGGCCTCGGAAATGCCTACGCAGCCGGGATTGGGGTGAACCAAAGCAATCGGCGAGCTCGGGCAGCCTTTCGCAAGGGATGCGATGGGGACGATGGCGCGAGCTGCTACCGACTTGCGACCCTAAGCTTGGCCGGGTCCGACGCGTCGGGTCCATCGAACCGGAGCCGACGCAAGAGGCACAAGCACCGCCCGAGCCATCGCCTCCGAGGCGCCGGCGCCGAACCCGAATTCGGCGCCTCCACCCACGCCTCTACCCGCGCCTCTACCCACGCCTCGGCCTCCGTCGCCAGCGTCGTCGCCAGCGCCAGCGCCAGCGCCAGCGCCAGCGCGCACAGCGACTTCGGAAACCGCATCCGAGCGGGCACGAAGGAACACGCGCTGCTCGAACGCGCGTGTACGCTCGGGCATGCCCCCGCGTGCCGGTTCCTCGGAGGAGAAACAGGCTTCGAACGCGGTTGCGCGCTCGGCGACGCCGTCGCTTGCCTCTTGCTTGGTCTTGCGCGGCAAGAGCAGAAACGTCCTCCGGCCGGAGCGTTCCGAAGCGGGTGCGCGCTTGGGGAGGGGGAATCTTGTTTCTGGAACGCACGCGCTTCGGAAGAAGAGGATCAGGAAGCCGGCACGATCACCCACCCGACCGTGGTGGCCTACTACGATCGGCGCGCCTGCGAGCTTGGCTTCGCGGCCGGATGCCAGCGAATCGGGGAGGCTCACTTCGCTGGCTCAGGCGTGCCAAAGGATACCGCGCGTGCCCTCGAATGGTGGAACGACGCCTGTCGTAAGGGTTTGGGCGAATCTTGCTGGCGCCTTGGTGATGTTTTCGAACACGGCAAGGAGGTCAACATCGACCTGCAATATGCCCAACAGATCTATCGGCACGCGTGCGCGCTCGGGAGCACCCAAGGTTGTGCCGATGCCAGCCGTCTGGAGTCCGACCCGGCACCGACCGACGCGGACGCGGCGCCCGAGGACGACTGAGTCGAACCCGTGCGCTCTCACCCTCGCGACTTCTCGACAAGTCGCGCGACTGACCGGTCAACCTCGAGCCGAAGCACGTCCGTAAGAGCAAACCAGCGCACGTCGTGCGACTCATCGCTGACGACCGGACGCGCACCCCGGGGCGCACGCAGGAGAAAGCGAACGTCGTAATGGAAGTGTGCCGGGACGGCCTTGTGTTGTGGGATCGGATGCACGTCGACGTCGAAGATCTCCGGGCTCACCACGGAGGCCTCAATGCCCGTCTCCTCTCGAGCTTCCGCGCATGCGACCGAGAGGAGGTCTGGATTTCCATCGGCATGACCCCCGGGTTGAAGCCACCGGTCGAGCTTCTTGTGGTGAACGAGGATCGCCCGCGCCCCCTCGGCGTCGAGAATCCAGGCGGACGCCGTCATGTGCCCCACCTCGAGCGCCCGCGAAAAACAGTCGACATGGTCGCTTACGAACGCGCGCATTCGTTCGAGGGCAGGCGCCTCCTCCGGTGTCATGATCGAGCTTTGTGCGTAGCGCCGGAGGCGCTGGAGGAGCTCAGTCCGATGCATCGCGAGCAACTCAATCTACGGTACGGATGGGCTCCTCGCATGCGATCTCGGGCCAGGCGATTTCGCTCGACGACAATTTGGGTCGCGAGCTACGGTGCTGGGTCGTTCCGATGATCACGACGAAGCAAGAACTGACGACGCATCGGACGTGCGCCCAGGAGACCGAACCATCGATCGGGATCTTCGACTCTGGCCTCGGCGGACTCACCGTCGTTCGCGAGGTCCTAGCGCAAATGCCCAACGTCGCGATCAGATACATCGCCGACCAAGCACACGTACCCTACGGAGAACGGCCCCTTCCCGAGGTCGAAAGCTTCGCGCTTCAGCTCACGCATCATCTGATCCGCGCCGAGAACGCGGCGCTCGTCGTTATGGCCTGCAACATCTCGTCGTCCGTAGCGCTCGCAAGCGCGGAGGCTCAGGTCGGCGCTCACGCGGTTCTTGGCGTGATCGAGCCCGGCGTCGGTCACGCGCTGTCCGTCACCCAGAACCAGCGCGTCGGTGTCCTCGCCACAACCGGCACGGTGAAGAGCGGCGCCTACACCAAGACCTTCAACCGCCTGTCCCCCGAAACGTTCGTCGTCGAAGTCGCATGTCCCGAGTTCGTCCCCCTGATCGAGGCCTCGCTCATCGAAAGCGAAGAGGCTCGAGCCGCTGCTGCAAGGCGGCTTGCGGTTCTGGTGGAAGCAGGCGTCGACACGGTCGTGCTCGGCTGCACGCACTATCCGCTCATGCTGAAAACGCTCGAAGGGGTTCTCGGTCCCAAGGCAGGGGTCATGCGGTTCGTCGACCCCGCGCGCGCAACCGCAGCCCGGGCCGCGGCCAAGCTGGTCCATCTCGTCGCGTCGCCGACCGACGCGGCAGCGGCAGCGGCAGCGGCCAGACCAATCACACCCGTCACACCACCGACACCATCCACGGCCTTCATACACAGCATGCCACCTACGCAGCGCGTGCCACCTGCGCAGGCACCGTGGCCCCACATGGCGGATGCGGGTGGTACGAGAAGCGCACCCGAGCACACGTGGATGACGACGGGTGAGCCAGGCGCATTCCGCGCGCAGCTCGAGCGGTTCGCGCCGGAGCTTCTTGCGCATGGTGTCGTTCGCGCACTTCGTTGGGACGAGATCGAACCACGACGAGCGACAGCCACCGCGCCACGGGCGTGAGGCACAGCGTCAGCCGCGCCTCAGCGACCGCGCCCTGCCCCTCACCCCGCAGAACGTCGAAGACGGAGTCCACTCGAGGGGCCGCTCCAGGTTCGCTGAAGCGGGGGTCGGGCGGTGGAACTCGGGAACCTCATTGATGTTTTGGCCGTCGCCGGTTGGGCGAATCCGGGGCCTTCACCTAGTTGAACTCGGGAACAGTCTGACTTCTACCTAGGGTGAACACCTCTGTGACCTGCTGGTCTCAACTGTGGGCGGGCGGTGATTTGATTCTGCTTTGATTCCAATAGGTTGCCGCGACTATTCACAGAAGTTGAATAACCTGTGAAAAGGCCATTGCGGACCGTGGTGGGCGTAGATAGGCAAGGCTGCTCCAGCGACGCTGATGGCCGCTCGAGGGATCACATCGTTTTGCCTCTAGAATTCGTGCCACGGAACTGGGAAGACTCGGGTGTGTCGTGTTTCGGGGCAGAGCCACCCACCCATCCAAGCCACCCTCGCCTCCGGGCGACGGTAGGGCTCTTTGCGTGTTGGATGATCGGATCCCCGGTCTTCGCCGGTTGTGCGGGCTACACGAGCGGCCTTGGATTTCGGGCTCGCCAAGCCGTGCTGCGGGGTGATGTCCAGGCGTTTTCGGAGCTGATGGAAGAAGCCGCAGACACCGATCCGGTCGGTCCGCTCGACAATCCCACGAAGACGGTCCTCACCCATTTTCTCGACCTCGCCGATCGCCGCGAGTTCTTCGACTTCGTCCAAGATTGGCTGGCGAAGGGCTGGGTCAGCGACGACATGACGTGCGCCATCCATCGCGCACACTTTCGTAAGGCGGTCGAAGTCGATCCCGCTTCCGCGCAACGCTCCGCCGAGACATGCGTCGCGCGCGCACGCGCAGCATCGGAAGATCCGGAACGTTCTTGGGAGCTCAAGGTGTGTCTCGACGAAGCGCCGTTCCTCGTCGACACGTCGACCCGTACCCTCGCGCCCTACATCAAACTGGCGGCCGCACCGACCGAACCTTTGCGTTTTCGGGCCGCCCTCATCGAGGGCATGACGCGCGTCGACATCACCTCGGCAACGCGCCTGCGCGACAACACACCGGCGATGACGCCCGAAGAAAGCGTCGTAAGGGCGCGTCAGGCCGCGGCGAAGCAAGCAAAACGCATCGACTGGGTTCTCGCGGAACTCCAACCGTACCTCGACACCGCCACGCTCGCCGCCGCGACGGCGCGCGGGGTCCTCGAAGTCGAAAACGTCAGCGTCGCGGTCGGCGAGAGCTACATCGATCGATTTGCTTTGAGCAGCGAGCCGATCGAGCGCGACCTCGCCTGGGCCTGGGTCCGCGCGATGAAAAACAAGAAGCGCATCGATCGCATCGCTGGGCTTGGCCTTTGGAGTCGGCGCCGTGAGAAGAAGTCCGATGTGTACTGGTACATCTGCGCGCGACCGCCGGAGATCGAAAAGGGCGGGTCGCTCGGGGTATTTCGACGTATCGACGCGATCACCGTCCGCGTCCCGAAGCCCGTCGACGATCCCGAAGCTCTGCGCCTCAAGACTTGCCTTGGTCCCAAAGACTCTGAACCCTACCCCTCCATCTTGGGGCCGCTGCCCCTCGAGACGACCGCGCGGGGCGCACTGGCCGAAGCGGTGAGCCGGCGAAGCGAACACACAGACACAGGCGGAGCATCAGCCAAGCCACCGCGGACCATCGTTCGGCTGACGCGTCGCGTCCTCGAGTAACCTCATGGAGCGCCCCAAGAACCCAACCGCGACGACAACAACCGCGCAAGCGACAACAACCACGCAAGCGACAACAACCACGCAAGCGACAACCTCGGGCACGCTGACCATCACCCGCCCCGACGACATGCACGTCCACCTACGTGACGACGACGCTCTCTTGGCCGTCGCACCTCACACCGCGCGCCAGTTCGCGCGGGCGATCGTCATGCCCAACTTGAAGCCGCCGATCACGACCGCCGAGCAAGCTCTCGCCTATCGTTCCCGAATCGTGCGTGCGCTCGGGCCAAGCAGCGCCACGTTCGAGCCCCTGATGACGTTGTATCTGACGGATCGAACCGAGCCCGCCGAGATCAAACGTGCGAAAGCGACCGGACGAATCTACGGCGCCAAGCTCTATCCAGCCGGGGCAACGACACACTCGGACGCGGGTGTCACATCGATCGCCAGGATTGGCGGTGTGCTCGAGACGATGGCCGAAGAAGGCCTCCCACTCTTGATCCACGGCGAGGCCACCGACCCCGACGTCGATGTCTTCGACCGCGAGGCGGTCTTCATCGAACGCACGCTCGCGCCGCTGATCGAAGAACGCCCCAACCTCAAGGTAGTGCTCGAACACATTACGACCGCCCAGGCCGTAGACTTCGTCCTCGCCGCACCGCCGAACGTCGCCGCGACGATCACCGCGCATCACCTTCTCTACGACCGAAACGCGCTCTTTCGGGGTGGCCTTCGACCGCACTACTACTGTCTCCCGGTGCTCAAACGGCATCGACATCGCCAAGCGCTCTTGCGCGCCATCGCAACCGGCAGCTCAAAATTCTTCTTAGGAACAGACAGCGCGCCACATCCTCAGTCCCAGAAGGAAGCGAGCTGTGGGTGCGCCGGCTGCTACACGGCCCACGCGGCGATTGAGCTCTACGCTGAGGCCTTCGAAGCGGTCTCGGCCCTCGACAAGCTCGACGCGTTCGCGAGCGCCCACGGCGCAAACTTCTACGGCCTCAGCCGCAATCAAGGAACTCTAACGCTCCGGCGCGAAGCCCACACCGTCCCGAACTCATTCCCGCTCGGCCCGAGCAACCAGGGCTCGCTGATTCCGCTCCGCGCCGGCGAGACTCTCGGCTGGCGCGTCGACACTACGCTCACTGGGCATCCGAGCCATGCTCGGTATCGCTCGGCGTGAGCGTCTGGCCCAGCGCCCTCGCGTCATCCTTGGTGTCCTCTTGGGACGTGAACGATTGTCCGGTCAGCAGCAAGCCCGCGGGATTGACGCAGGCGTGAGCAATCCGAGGCCGGTTCTGCCCAAGACGCGTCGCGACATCCGCGACCATGGCGCGTTTGAAAGCCTCGTAGACCGTGATGGGACCGGCGTCCGAACGGGAGGGCGTCGCTCGGAATGCGTTCCAAAATGCACGCGGGAACGAGACGCCGTGTGAGGTCTCGTCTTCGGCGCTGGTCGTCATCGTCACCCAATTGCACAGCTTGGGACTGGAGATCTGACCGAAGTAGCACTGATCGAAGAACGCAATGCCGACGCCCACCGGTACCGCCTCGAGCCACGCGACGAACTCGTCCTGAGAGACCTCTTCGCCAGGATTGAGGACCACCGTCGACACGCCGAGCCGCTTCGCAGCCCCTCTGCTTTCTTCATCGGCGGCAACTCGGCGACCATGACCAGTGACGTACACGAGAAGTGTGTCGTGCGGTTCGACGACCCGCGCGAGGTAGTCGAAGAGCAACGACAGCGATGCTCGAGTGGTCACGTCGGTGTTTGGGAAGAATGGCGTACCTCCCTCCGAGTCGAAGATGAAGACTTCGTCACGATCGTAGCCCTGCTCGATCAACACTTGATACGCCATCGAGAGATTCCCGCGATGGCGGAGCTCCGTCTCAGCCCCGATCAGGACGGCGAAATGGTCGACGCGATGATTGGGCGCGTCGGGCAGCGAACGAAGGCGTTGTTCGAGGTCCACGGGATCCGGCGGCCGAAAGGCGAATCGAGTTTCCTTGAACCAGGTCCCGAGCCCACACCCCGACAGCGAGACCAACATGGTCAACGCTGCGCACCGATCTCTGATCCTCGAACCCACCTCGTCGAGCATGGCGAATGCTCACCGCCCTGACGAGCCGGGGGAACACCCTTGGATCGACCCAAAGGTGCGCCACGCGCCGACCCCGCATGGGCCGTGTCGAGTCGTCGGTCAACAACCCACTGCGTACGTCACCTTGACCGCCGCGCCCGCCGCTGGCGTCGAGTCTGGCTCGAAGGTGATCAGATTGTTGGTCTCGTCATAGGTCCAGTACACGGCCCCCGCCGCGCCGGTGCTCGGTATGATCGTCCCGTTGACCTGAACCTGAATGGTGCTGGGTGCCGGATTCGAGGAAAGCGTGAACTGACGGCGGAGACCGAAGGTCGTGGCCCCGATGTTGGCGAGCGTCTGTCCCCAGTTGGCAAGGCAGATGGACTCGACGACACCATTGGTCGCCGTGGCAAGCTGGATGTATCGACCGCCATAGTAGGCCTCGCCGCCCGGCCCGTTGCAGGGAAACGGCGGTGGCGTCCGGCCGACGATGGCGCTCGCCGAGAAAAGTCGACGGCTCTGCAAGCCCTTGATGTTGCGGAAGAACGACTCGTAGAAGGTATCCGACTGCGGCGAAGAGTCCTCTTCGTCGCTCACGAAGATGATGGCGAGCGCCGCATCGGGCCGCAAGAAGCCCGCGTTCACCGTGTTGATCAGCGGGTCAGACAACGCCAGATAGGCCGCCTGGAGCCCCTGCTCGATCGGACTTCCCGAAATACCGACGTTCGCATTCGCGGCGAAGGCGCCCTCTGGATCCGGCGTGCTGGGGGTGATGATGGTGGTCGGAGCCCCGACAAACCGACCTGCTTCGCCATCGGGGTCGACGTCGGTTGTCGTCACCGCGATGTGATAATCGATGTTCTCATTTCGCGCATAGGTAAGAAAGCTACCGAGGTTTGCGCCGAGAAGGCTTTGCTCCTCCTCCATCGACAGCGAGTTGTCGACGACGAACAACACGTCGGCCTGAGGCGCCGGAAGCTGCTCGAAATCATCGACGACGGTCGGCGTCACCCGCCCATCGCCTAGAAGTGGCACGGCAACCGGGACCATCGCCGCGGAATGAGCGACGAACAAGAGGCCGGTGTCGGGACCGATGTCCGCCGGATGATAGCGCACGCGAATCTCACTTTGCCCCCCCGCCCCAATGGTCTGATTCGAGGCGTACGGCGTGAGCTCGAACTCCGGGCTCGTCGAGGGATCAAGATAGACCTGGTTCACGATCACGGGCGAAGCACCGGCGTTGTAAACCGTGACGACTCGCTCCGGAGAGGCGCACCGAACGGGGACGACGCCGAACTCGAGGGAGGCCGGAATGACGAGCACGTCGCTCTCCGCGCTCATGCCGAAAACAGGGATCTCGACCACGGGCTGTACGGGGTCGTCGACCTCGAACACAAGCTTGCTCGTGTCCTGAGAGTAATCGACGGGCGCGTACGTGATGTCGATACGTTGCCATCCACCGGGCGCGATGGGCGGCAAGGCGGAGGCGGTCGCGGCGTCGAGCGCGAACTCAGCGCTTCCGCCATCAAGCTTGACGTTCGCAACATGGCATAGCGCGCTTCCGTTGTTGCGCAAAGCGACGGGGAGCGTTGCGACGCGCCCACGTTCGACGAGACCGAAAGTGAGCTCAGAAGGAGAGACGGTGATCGAGCACTCGCTGGCTATGCCGCCGATGCCGCGCAGCGGAACGACAAGCGTCGGCTCGTCGGGATCGTCCGACTCGAACGAGAGCTCCGCGGTGTCGGGCCCATGATCGACGGGAGCATAAGCAAGCTCCACGTCAAGTGAGGCCCCCGGATCGAGCGCAAGCGGAAAAGACGCCGCATTCCCAAGGTGAGTCATCGCCTCGACCGTGAACTCGGTGGTCGAGGGCTGGGATGGAGAAGAGGCGAGCGCGTAGCTCGAAATCGTGAGCAACGTGGTCCCGACGTTCGACACGATGAGCTTGCGCGTCGCAGACGACGAGCCGGACGAGCCAGACGAACCCGACGAGCCCACCGCAACGGTTCCAAAGTTGACCGACGATGGGAGGGCGACGATGTCAGGCCCGGAGGTTTCGGCCGAGAGCGGAACGAAGCCGATGGCGTTGTTGATCGGATCCGACGGATCGTCCCATGCATCCGTGGTCACCGCGACCCGCCCCGCCGCAAGCCCCGGCGTCGCTGCGTCATATCGGACCGTCACCGAAAGGGCATCGCCGGCCGCGATCACCTGAGGAAGATCGCGCTCGGACATCACTGAGAAGGCGCGACTCGATCCCGTCTCGAGCAAAGCGCTCCGCACCGTGAGCGGAACATTGCCCACATTTCGGATCGAGAACGCCTTCGTCGCTGTTCGCGTTTGCACGACCGGCCCGAAGTCGAGCCGGTCGGGGTCGAGCACGAAGGTTGGCTTCACACCGCGCCCTTTGAGCCCAACCGTGCGCGCGCACGCCGCTTCGTCACAAAATCGCGCGCGGAGGAGGTTCTCGTGGGCGCCTTCGTTCAGAGGAACGAAGAAAACTTCGACCATCCGGCTCGCGTGACCCGCGACCTGCACGTCGAGCCCCGCGTCAAACGGGACGGTCGCGCCATCAGGCGCCACCAAGCCGAAGACGACCGAATCCTGCTCGATCGGATCGAAGTGCATGGACAGCGGAAACGGTGTCGAGTTCGTCACCGAGAGCCCAAGCTCGACGCGACGCCCGACGGTCACATCTCCGAAATCGAACTACTCATGGTTGAGCTCAAGGCGCGGAACCACACCAACGCCACGGAGTTGGATGAGCGTCGTCGCGCGGTTCGAAGCGTTCGACACGAGGAGCAGCGTGGCCGTTCGTTCACCTTCCGCTTCCGGCCGAAAGCGGACGACGAATTCCCGCGACTGCTCCGCCGAAAGAGGCCAACGCCCCTTCTCGTCGAGGTTCTCGAAAAAGAAGCTGAACGGTGCATCCGAAGGCTCGACCCGAGAGGCCTCTGCGCAATGCGTCTCGTCGGTGGCGTCGACGTCGCCAGCTTCCCGCGGCGGACACACATAAAGCACCGCATTCCCGACATTCCGGACGCCGACGACGCGACTCAGCACCGCGCCCGCAGGAACCTCGCCGAAATCGACGGTGAGAGCCTCCGACAACATCTCAGGCGCTTCCGCGGCATAGACGCGGATCTTGGGGCTGAGCTGAGCCAGCGGGCTGCCAGGGTCCTCACAGCTACACGCGGGCCCGCCCGCGGCGATCAACAAAGCGAAAAGCGAAGCAGCCTTCGCGATCGAAAAACCTCGCACCTTGGTCATTTGCCACCCTTTGCCTTCGATCCCGGCATTCGATCCGCGTACCATCCGCATCCAATCCGGTCTTCGATCCCGAGTTCCGGTCCAGCGCTGCGCGCGTTCGTGAGCGTTCACGACCGACGCCGACTTGAAGCCCCACCCCACCGCGACGTCGTGATCGCACACACACCCGTCCCGCGTGAAGAGTGCGACAGCAACAAAAACTCATGCCATCGGGCAGGTGACAGACGGCCGTGGACGCCAAGACGCGGACCCGAGCGCGTCCGCGCGACGGATGCCCTCGCGGCGAATGGGTGCGACCCACCTACATCCTCCCACCTCAAGCGTTTCGATCGTGCCTTTCGGTCGTGTCCGTTCGGCGGCGTTGGATATGCCTTCGCGGCGGTGGAGCGGGTGATGAGCTAGAGCGACTTGAGCGCACGCTCGGCGCTGGCTTTCGCATCGGCCGGCAGAAGCTCTGCGTCGAGCGCTCGCTTGAGGGCCGCGCGCGCGCCCGACCGATCCCCATCGAACTTGAGCTCCATGCCAAGCATCCAAGCGGCGAGCGCACCGTCCGGTGTGAGCGGCGAGCCGTCACACATCGTGCGTAAGGCGGCCTTACATTCGTTTCGCGCCTGTTCGCTCTCCTTGGGCTGGCGATTCTTGTGAAACGCGAGCGCCAACAAGCCTTTCGCCTGGATCGCGAGGATCGTCGGGGGAGAGGCGGAGGCTATTCGCCGCAACTCAAAGATCGCCTGCTGGATCTTGCCCGCGTGCATGAGCACGCTCCCGAGCGACATGCGCGCGCAAGGACTCCAGGCTGGGCTCTTGGCCTTGGCGGCCCGACGGAAGTAGTCCTCGGCCGCCTTCAGATCGCGGCTGAGGAACAGCGCATCGAGCCCGAGACGATAGGCCGCCTCGGCGCCCGCGTCGGTTTCCGGATGACCGTCGGCGATCGTCCGCCGGACCGAGGCGATCAATCCCAGGTCGTTGCCATCAAGCGCATGCTCAAGATCCGAGAGGAGCCCCTTGAGGTCCGCCATGCCGACAGTTGGCCCACTCCGGCGTCAGATGGCAACTGGGACGCGCGGTAGAGACGCGCGATTGCACGATGGCACGCCATCCTTGGCGGGATGGCAGACATGGCGGGATGGCAGACCATCGTTGGCGGGGTAGCGGAGACGAGCATGGCCGGTATGGGCGCCGCCCAGGGATTGAGTTAGAGGTCGGCGTGCGCCATCGCTGGTTTCACCGCCCGGTTCTCCACAGTCATGCGTTCGTCAAGAGGCCGACCTGGCTCGAGCTGTTCTACGACCTCGTCTTTGTCGCGGCATTTCTCCAGCTCGGCAACGAACTCGCCGCGTCGATCACGCTCGATCGGGTGCTCACGTCGAGTGCTGTGTTCGTGCCCCTTTGGGTCGCGTGGTCCGGCTTCACGTTCTACGTGAATCGGTTCACGGTCGACGACACTCTCCACCGAAACCTTGTCTTCGCGCAAATGACCGCCGTCGGTGCGATGGCGATGAGCGCACCCCGCGTCCTCGAAGGCGAAACGGCGGCGTTCTCGGTCGCGGCTGGCGTCGCGCTCCTCCTCGTCGGGGCAATGTACCTGAGAACATTCGCCCAAGTCTCAGAAGGCCGAGCGTACGCACGCTTTTGGGGGCTCATCTTCGGACTGTCCGGCGCGACCTGGCTCGTGGGCGCGTTGGTGCCCGAATCATGGACCAAGATCGCCTGGGCGGCCGGGAGCCTCCTAGTCTTGGCGGCGCCGCTCAGCAAGCCATCGCGCATGCTCGCCGAAGAGTTCCCGATCGACTTCGAGCATCTCGGCGAGCGATACGGACTTCTCACGATCGTCGTCCTGGGTGAATCGTTCGTGAAAGTCCTTCTCGACCTCGCGGCCCAAAGCAAAGGACACCAAGCCCTAGAGCACGCACCCATCGCGCTGGGCGGAATGGGCATGGGCATGAGCACGGGCATGAGCACGGGCATGGACATGGGCGTTTACGTCCAGGCCACCATCATCCTTCTCATCACGGCCTCAGTGTGGTGGATCTATTTCGATGACATCGCCGGCGCGAAGATCCGCAAGGGACAAGGCCAGTGGATCATCTGGCTCTACGCCCATCTCCCGTTTCAACTCGCTGTCGCCGGACTCGGCGTAGCGCTCAAGAAGGCCATACATTTCTCGTCTTCCGAGCCGGCATCGGCTTCAGAACGATGGCTTCTCTCCGGAACGGTCGGCCTCATCTTCTTGTGCGTGGCGGCGATCGACTCGGTCACGGAGCGACGGCAGGCCGAGTTGTCCGACCGTGCGCGCGTAAACGCACGCATCGTCTCGGCCATCTTCGTTCTTGTCCTCGCCCCCGCGAGCCTCAACATGAGCGGCGCGACGTTCCTTACGCTCGTCGCGATCATCGTCGGCGCACAGGTCGTGTTCGATATGGCAATGGCGCCCTTCGAGGCGGCAGAGCACCTAGAAATCGGCCACAAACTCATCGCCGACATCGCGCGAGAAGCACAACACGCGCGAGAAGCACAACACGCGCGGGAAGCCCAGACGCAAACGGGCTCCGGCGCCCTCGAAACCCCGCGTCGGCGAGACATCCGCGAAGCCGTGCGGAAAGGAACACCGAGCGACCTCCGCCGCGATCTCTACTTCTACTTCATCGAGGGCGGCTGGGGCCGCCTCATTGCTGGGTTTGGCGTGCTGTTCATGGGCGCCAACACCTTTTTCGCAGCGCTCTATGCCTTCCAGCCAGGCGCGATCGAGAACGTTCGCAGCGATTCATTTCTCGACGCCTTTTTCTTCAGCGTCGAAACCATGGCCACCATAGGCTACGGGAAGATGGTCCCCGCCTCCGACTACGGCCACGCAATCGCGACGATAGAGGCCGCGGTAAGCATCATCGGCATCGCGTTGGTCACCGGTCTCGTCTTTGCGAAAGCCAGCCGGCCACGCGCCAGCGTCCTCTTCAGTCGAAACGCAGTCGTGACCAAGATGAACGACAAGCCCGTCTTCGCCTTTCGCATCGGCAACGCCCGCGGGAACGAGATCCTCGACGCGTCCATCGATGTGACGGTGCTGAAAGACGCGTTCACGGCCGAAGGACAGCATCTACGGCGCCTGCACGACCTGCGCCTCGTGCGCCAGCGTTCGCCCCTCTTCACGCTGACCTGGTTCGTCATGCACGAGATCGAAGAGGACAGCCCCCTTCGAGACATCGACTGGGGTGCATCGGACTCGCCCATCACCTCGATCATCGTGACCTTGGTTGGCCACGACGGCACGTACAACCAGACAGTTCACGCCCGGCATACGTACTACCCCGAGGATATTCAACGAGATGCCCGCTTCGTCGATATCATCAGCCGGCTCAAAGACGGATGACTCATGATCGACTACGCCCGTTTTCACGATCTCGATCCCGCATGAAAGCCATGCCCCAACACTTCCGCCCGCAATTCAGTCCTCCGGGGCTTCGCGCGAGCTAGGCCCTGAGAGCTGGGCCCTGAGACCTCGGCGCTGAGAGCTCGGGATTCTGCGGGTCTTGCCGGTCTGCGTCGAGTCGTGACTATCTACTGACCATGAAGAACTTCTCGACGTTCCCGAGGGCCACCACAATTCAAGCCTTGTTTGCGGGCGCACTCTTTGCGCTCGCGATCCCGAGCGCCGCACTCGCGTGCGACGGAACCAAGTCTGAAACAATGACCACGATGAGCATCGAGCAAGCACAGAAGGCAAAGCCTGCGTTCGTCGACGCGAACAGCGCCACGACGCGCGCCAAAGATGGCGTCATTCCGGGCGCCGTTCTTCTGACGTCGTACGACAGCTACGATGCCACCACCGAGCTTCCCTCGAACAAGACGGCCTCGCTCGTTTTCTACTGCGCCAACGAACGCTGCGGTGCCTCGAAAATCGCCGCCCAGCGCGCCATGACGGCTGGATACACCAACGTCGCGATCTTGCCGGCCGGCATCCAAGGATGGAAGAAGGCGGGCATGAAGACGGACTCGATCACGACGAAGGACAAGAGCTAGGCATCGATTTCCTCGGCCTCAGGTTCTGCTGTCGAAGTCGGGGCCTTACTCGGCGGCCTTACTCGGTGGCCTTCCTCGGCAGCGGTCCCCTGGAGTTCCCCCAGACTCGGAAGTCCGGTATTCTCCGCGACGCCATGGGGAGCACACGAAGAACGCGAAACAGCGATCAGTTGCCGGCAAGAGCGGGAACGACCTCTGACCGACATTCGTTCGGGACTTCGAGTGAAACGCCCAGCGGGACATCGGATGGAGCTCCGGGTAGAGCTCCGGATAGAGCTCCGGGTGGAACATGGGGTGGAGTTCGACAGCGGATCTCGGCGCGAACGTCGAAGAAGGCGGGCGTGCGAACATCGCGCATACGCTTGCATCGCGCCTGCGCCGCAGCCCTCATGGCCATGGTGGCCGCTCCGACGGCCGAGGCAGCGACGAAACATGTCTCCCCGGGCGACAACATCAACGACGTCGAAGCGGTATTCAAGGGACTCGCACCTGGCGATGAGCTCATCGTCGCCGGCGGGACCTACGAACTCAGCGGACTGTTCGATTTCAACGTTCAGGGCACGATGAACAACCCCATCGTCATTCGCGGCGAGGATGGCACGCAGCCGCACTTTCATCGCGCGGGAACGGATCAGAACATCTGGGATTTTGACGCCGAGTACACGACCATCCGCGGTCTTCGATTTTCGGGCGGCTCAGCCGGCCTTCGTGTCAAGAGCGCGAATCGCCTGACGATCGAAGCGTGCGAAATCGACCACACGCGGGACGTCGCCATCCGAATGAACGACAGCGGCATCACGTACGAGAGCGTGCGCATTCTGCACAACGAGATTCACGATACCGGAGTCAACGGAGGCGGAACGTCCGAAGGCATGTACCTCGGTTGCAACGAGAACGCCTGTCGCCTCGCCCACGGCCTCATTCAGGGCAACCATGTTTATGCGATCAACCGCCCAGAAATCACGCAGGGTGACGGCATCGAGCTCAAGGAAGGCAGCTACGGAACGACGATCAGCGACAACGTCATTCACGACACGAACTACCCGTGTATCTTGACGTACAGTGCCGTCGGCAATGGCGAACCGAACATCATCGAACGCAACCTCCTGTACGGCTGCGGAGACCACGGCATCCAATCAGCGGCCGACGCCATCATTCGGAACAACATCATTTTGAGCGCCAACGTCGATGGCATCGCCATGCAACATCACCAGAACGGAGACCCGGCCAACCTTACCGTGGTTCACAACACCATTCTCCATACCGGTGGCGCCGGGATCAGCGTGCGCAACGTCGTCGGATCGGTGGTCGTCGCCAATAACGCGATCTACTCCGAAAGCGCAGCGATCCACCTCGGCGGAAACTTCCCATCCCTGACCCTTCGCGGAAATGTGGGGACCGGATCGGCGCCCAACGGCGCGATGTCCGCGGGCGTTCTGACGAACGACGTCGCGGGCGGGAACTTCAATGGCGCGCCCCCCGTCGACGTCTTCCCGACCTCAGGCGGCGCCCTTCGAAGCGCCGGCGACGCCCGCGATGTGCCAAGCAACGACTTCAATGGTACCCCGCGAAACGGCGAAGCAGACGTCGGCGCCTATGCATATCAGGCGGGCGGCAATCCTGGCTGGCCGCTGGCCGGCACCATGAAAGACACTGCAGCATCGTCTAGCCCCGACGCAGGCACGGGTGCATCCGACGTCGGCACATCCGACGCCGGCGCGCTCGACGGGGGAAGAGCGGACGGAGGGCAAGGCAGCGATGCCCGCATCAGCGGACAAGACGCCGACCCAACGAACGACGGCAATGAGCAAATGCCCAGCGCCGATTCGTCGATGGACTGCGGCGGAAGCTGCAGTTGTGGCGCGACCGAGCCTCCCCGCGATCACGGATTCGGAGGCACGATCGCACTCACAAGCCTCGGGATCATTTTGGCGCTGAGGCGGCGACATCGCGCCAGCCAAAAGAGGGGCTCATTGTGAACCGTTCCTTCAGGAAGCAAGGGGCGGTCCGAAACACGACCGGCGGAGCGGCCGGCGGCGTGCTCGAGCGAGGGCGCAGGCAACTCTTCACGCGTCGTGGTGCGAACCGCTTCCACCACGGGGAAGCGGCCGGCTGTCGGCGCGGGGGCGTCGAGCCCGCTTCCTAGCCTGTGCTTCGGTGACGGCCTTCTCGACCGCGAAGGGCTGAACGCTCTCGACGTCACGCCAAGTCCACAGGGAGTTGAGTACGTAGTTGATGAAAGTACCGAGCACGATGCCGGCGAGCTGCCCGAAGATATCCCAAACGCCGAAACGGAGGAGGACGAGCATCGTGACAAAGTTGATGACGCCCGCCAAACCCGAAACGAGGTGAAACTGGACGAAGCGTCGACGCAAGCTGGTCGTCACTGCGCGCGTTCGGAACGTGAAGGCGTTGTTGAGGATGAAGTTCGAGATGATCGACAGCTCGATCGCGATCGGAGACGCAGCGTGAGCGGAGAAACCAAGCGCTCGCGTGAACAGCACGAAGAAGCCAAGATTGACCAGCACGCCTGAGAGCCCGACTGCGCAGAAGGAAATGAACTCCTGAGACTTTCGAAAGCGGATGCGCGCGATATTGAGAAGAAACTCGAGTTGATCTGAGAAGCTCAGCTTGGAGTCACCGTGGGTGCGGTCAGGGAACGTAATCGGTACCTCGATGGGTTTGGCACCATTTCGAATGAGTTCGAAGAGGAGCGAGGACTGAAAGGAGTAACCTTTCGTCGCGAGCGGGGTCAAATCGCAGCGCTGCAAGACCTCGGTGCGGATAAGGCGATAGCCCGAGGTGCAGTCTCTGAGCGCCGGGAGACCGCCAAGGACGCGAAGCAGAAAGTTTCCGAAGAGGCTCATCGCTCGACGCCTGAGGGAGAAATGCGGTGTGCTTCCGCCCACCACGAACCGTGAGCCGATCACGAGATCGAAACCGCCTTCGCCGAGCGCCACGAACACCGGCAGCAATGCAGGCGAATGCTGGAGGTCGGCGTCCATCTCGAAGAGGAACTCCGGAGCGAGCTTCTCGATGGCGGCGGCCATGCCTCGCTTGTAGGCCTCACCAAGTCCCTGCTTCTCGCCGAGGATCAGGTGGAGATTCGGGTACTGAGACTGCAAACCGCGTACGACGTCGGCCGTGCCATCGGGCGAGTTGTCATCGACCACGAGCACATGCAGCTCGTGGCTCGGGATGCGAGACGCCTGCTCGAAGATGAGCGGCATGAGAATCGGAATGTTTTCGGCTTCGTTGTAGCAGGGCAATACGATGCATGCCCTTGGGAGATCTGACATGAAAAGCGAACCTCGCGGCCGAATCTCGCGAGCAGGACTGAAGAACGCAACCAGAACCTGCATCAGACCCGCATCAGACCCGCATCAGACCCGCATCAGACCCGCATCAGACCCGCATCAGACCCGCATCCGCCCCCGCGCAGCCGTGCGAACAGACGCGGACAGACGGTTCGCCGAGCGCACGGGGACGAAGACAACCCTCGCTAGGCCGCGGTGCCGAAGGACTCGGCCCCCATGACGAGGGACAAGACAGCTTTCGCGCCGAGGGGCTTGGCGCCATAAGCATGACAGATCCCGCGTGCCACCAGATCGTCGGCGTCTTCGGGAAGAGAACCCGAGAGCAAGATCCGACGCGTCGCCGGCCAGCGACGAGCCACCTCGCTGAGGAAGGTCACGCCGTCCATGCCGGCCATCGAACAGTCGGAGACAACGACGTCAAACGGCTGCTGCTCGAGCAACAAGAGCCCAGTCTCGGCATCCGCCACCGACTGTGATTCAGTCGGCGCACGCAAGATCCGCTCGAGCAAGCGACGCAGGAGCAGCTCATCGTCAACAATCAGGACTCGCGGCTTGAATGACATGCTCGAGGCTTCAGCAGACTTCGTGCCACTCGCGGGCGCCTCCGAGACGCCCCGGCTCGGCCAGGTCCGCGGGCGGGCCTGCCGTCATTTCGGACAGCTCATCGACGGCACCTCCGACGGCACCTCCGACCGCACATCCAGCCGCAGGCCAGGCCGTCGGCCCGCCGACCGAAGTGAAGCACCGGCGCGGTCTGTGGTATTGTGCGCTGGGAGCGAAGGGGGAAGACCCTATTCATGGTAGACGAAACGCCCAAGCCCGAGAGGGCGTCGCACGGCACAAACCCGGCGATCCGCTCATCGTCACCTCTGCCTGGCGAGCCGGCCCGCGAAGACATCGGGGTCGATGTAACCTATGTACCGAGCGACCTTCGCGAGCCGATCGCGCCCTTCGAGGCCATCGCGGCGTCCGAGCACAATGCGACTTCGGAACCCGTCGCTCGCCCTGAACGCGCCGCGCTCGCTGAACGCGCCGTGGTCCCAGAGCCCGTGGTGACTTCGATCAGCCGCCCCATCATCAGCCGAGAGCGCCCGTCCTCCGCAGCGGCGCACGCCGCGAGTGTCGCCCCGGCGCTTGGGGCACGTGCGTACGGCCTGGGGTTGGTGCTCGGCATTGGCTTCGGCATCGTCACGAGCTTTTTCAGCTTCGCACTCGCGTTGGAGTTGCTGATCTACGGCGCGCTCGGTGTTGGCGTCACGCATCTGATTCGACTGCGCCTTGAACGAAGGCTCCACATCCGGCGGGCGCTGTTCGCCCTGCTCCGCAACGACTGACTCTCCGCTGCGGTCGCCGCAGACAACATGCTGAGGTCAGAGCCCAGAGCTCAGAGCTCAAGCCACCAGACTTGACAGGATCGGTGCCATGTCTAGACGCTGCGGCCATGGAACTCATCGCGCTCTTTGGGCTCATCGGACTCCTCGCCATCTCTTTCTTCGTCTTTGGCGCCTCGATCTCCATTGCCTATTCACTCCTGTCCGGTCTCGCCGTCGGGGCGTTGGCGCGCCTCATCTTGCCAGGTCGAGAGCGCATCGGTATCTTTGGCACCGCGCTCGTTGGTCTCGCGGGCGGAATGCTCGGTGGCATCGTCGGCCGTGCAATCCATGCGGGCCAGGTTCTCGAGCTCGTCTTGAGCGTGGTCGCGGCCGCAATCTTGCTGACGGTCCTCGGGTTTCGCGAGCAAGCTCGGCGCACCGACCGATAGCCTCTGAGCAACGAGACGGCTCACCCGCACCGACGAGACCGCGCACCAGTAGTTCCGCGCGCCATTCACGTGTGATAGAGCGGCCGCGGAGGTTCACCATGCAAACGCTTCTGTCCATGATATCCCCACCCCTCGTTCTCGCGCTGAGCCTCGGCGCGGCGCCGGCCTTTGCCAAAGAGAAGGCGGCAACGGCAACCGCAACGAAGCCCGTGGTCATCCTCTCGACTTCGATGGGTGACATCAGCCTCGAGCTCGACCAGGAGAAAGCGCCCAAGACGGTGGCAAACTTTCTCGCCTACGTGAAATCGGGTCACTACGACAACACAGTTTTTCACCGCGTCATCAACGGGTTCATGATTCAGGGCGGCGGTTTCACGACCGACCTCAAGCAGAAGTCAACCAAAGCTCCGGTCGGCAACGAGGCCGACAACGGGCTCAAGAATGTACGGGGGAGCATCGCCATGGCGCGTACCTCAGACCCGCACTCGGCAACGGCGCAGTTCTTCATCAACGTGGTCAACAACACGAGCCTCGACCACACCGAGAAGTCGACCCGGGGCTGGGGCTACACGGTCTTCGGCCACGTCACCAAAGGCATGGACGTCGTCGACAAGATCAAGGCGGTGAAGACAGGAGCGCGGGGACCGTTCGGGAGCGATGTTCCGCTCACCGACGTCGTGATCAAGTCAGCTAAGCTCGCTCACTGATCGACCACCACCCCCCAGTCGCGACCGCGTTCGCGGCGATCGCCCGCCGGCCGATCGGAATCCAACCCACATCAACACCGGCCCGAACACAACCGCCAAGAGGGCGGGCGTAATGCCTTCGAAGACCGCGATAAGAGGACTCGAAAGGAGCACGCACACGCCAAGCGCGACAGCGACACTCCAAACGATCGTTTTGAGGCTGAAGGGCACGGACTCATTGTTCATCGCCAAACACTCGTCTGCAACTGGGACGGGGGAGGGCCTGCACCCGCAAAGACCGACCGTGGGACCTACATCATCCGAGGCTGCGCATCGGTTCGACAAGCCCTCAACTTCCCTAGCCAACTTGACAGGACGCGCATCCCCTAGCTACCGGCAAAGGTGAGCTCTGCCTTCGGCCGCCCATCAGGAAGGGGCCTGCCCATCGCTGAGCTGACCAAAGGGGGGCATCAACATGACGACTCGCGTGGGGGTAATTGGCGCCGGTGCATGGGGAACCGCGCTCGCGAACCTGATGGCGGAGTGCGGCGCTGACGTCATGCTCTGGGCGTTCGAACCCGAGGTCGTGGACGACATCAACCGGCGACATCAGAACACGGTCTACCTTGACGGTATCGCCCTCGCGCCGAGCCTGACGGCGACCCACTCGAAAGAAGACGCAGTTCGGGATCGGGATCTCGTGATTCTCGCTGTCCCCTCCCATGTCATGCGCCGCGTGGCGAGCGAGCTCGCGCCGCACCTTCCGGAGGGCGTCCCCATCGTCACCGCCTCCAAGGGCATCGAAGAAGAAACGCTTATGACGATGGACGAGGTCCTCCGCGACGTCTTGCCGCTGGTACACCACCCAGTCCTCGCCTATCTTTCAGGCCCCAGTTTCGCGCGCGAAGTCGCGCTCAGACTCCCGACCGCCGTGAGCATGGCGGCTCGCTTCGAGCACGTGGCCGAGCGAGCCCAAAGCATGATCGCGTCTCCGTGGTTTCGCATCTATACGTCGACCGACGTTACGGGCATTGAGCTCGGGGGCGCCATCAAGAACGTCATGGCCATCGGCGCGGGCGTGGTCGATGGCCTGGGCTTCGGGCACAACACCATGGCCGCACTCGTGACACGCGGGCTCGCGGAGATGAGCCGGCTGGCCGTGCGACGGGGCGCCAACCCGCTCACACTCGAGGGCTTGAGCGGTCTTGGCGACCTCATGCTCACCTGCACGGGCGGGCTGAGCCGCAACCGACAAGTCGGCCAGCGCCTCGGCCGAGGCGAGACGCTGAGCCAGATCCTGAAGGACATGAAACAAGTCGCCGAGGGCGTGAAGACGGCAAAATCCGTCTACGCCCTCGCTCAGCGCGAAGGTATCGAGATGCCCATCGCAACGACCGTCTACCGCATGCTGTACGAAGACCTCCCCGCGAGCGAAGCGGTACCCGAGCTGATGACGCGAAGCCTCAAGCGCGAACTCAACCATTGATCGTCAGAGCCAACACCTCGACTCGAGCGAAGCGCCGCCACGGACTCGTTGCTCGGTGACTCGGTGCTCGTTGCTCGTTGCTCGTTGCTCGTTGCTCGTTGCTCGTTCCTCGTTCCTCGTTGCTCGGTGCTCGCTTCTCGTTTCTCGCCGCTCGCTTCTCGCCGCTCGCTTCTTGTTTCGCGCGGGCGTTCGCCGCTCCTCGCAGCTTCGCTTCCCTGGCCGGCCGAGCGCCGATCGGCTCAGGTCGACCGGTGCTCTTCTTCCGGCGGAGATCCGGCGTCTCCCCGCTCGTCTCGCCGACGATGGTCGCTTGGGAGATCTTCGAAGGCGACCCGAATCGCCGGGGTCTCGAGGTCGTCGAGCTGACCTCGACGTACGGCCCAAATGAACGCGCCCACAAAGATCCCAGCAAAGACGAGCGCAAGTGGAAGTACGATGTACACGACCGACATCGCTCAAACCTCCCTCTGAGAAGTCGACACGGGCGCAAACAGAGACCTCGACGTCGAGGTCGCCAGAGCCCGGGTGCCAAAAGAAAAGATGTACGCGTTGCTGCACACGAAGATTGAGCTCAACGGCATCAGAATCGCCGCAATCAGGGGCGACAGATGACCCGATATGGCAAGCGTGGCGCCGAACGCATTGTACGCAAGCGAAAAGATGATGTTCGTCCGAATCACGCGCACCGTGCGACGCGCGCCCTGCACCAAGTCGAGAACGCGCGCCACCCCCTCCCCCTGGACAAAGACATCGGCCGCCCGCAGACAGGACTCCGCGCCACCCGTCACCGCGATGCCCACCGTGGATGCCGCAAGCGCACCCGCATCGTTGATCCCGTCACCCACCATGACCACGGGCTCGTCATGGTCTCGACGCATGCGTTCGACGTGCGCTCGCTTCGCCTCCGGACTCTTCGAACCGTGACACACCTCGGCCGCGAGACCAAGCTCGGCGCCGACGCGCTCAACCACGCGCGCGTGATCGCCGGACAAGATCTCCACGGTGAAGCCGTGTTCCTGAAGGCGCGCGATCGACGCTCGGGCATCCGGCCGTAGCGCATCATCCAAAGCGGCCGCACCCACGACTCGGCCGTCCATTGCAACCCAAACGGGCGTCCAGCCCATCCTTGACCAAGCATCGGCTTCGTCGAGCCGAAACGCGTCCGCAAGCGCTCTCGTCTCGACGAAGGGTGGAGAGCCGACGACGACCTCATGCCCCCCCACAACACCTTCAATGCCGCCGCCCGCAGTCACAACAACCCCTTCTGCGCGCGCCGGGACCTCAACGTCCATCCGTGGTCGCAGGTACTCGACGAGTGCTCGCCCGACCGGGTGCCGGGTCCCAGCTTCGACGGCAACAACGAAGGCTTCAACACCGTCGTCGCTCGACCACCGAACGACATTCATTCGTCCTTCGGTCAGCGTTCCCGTCTTGTCGAAGAGGACGCGACCGCCCCGCAATGTGCCCAACACCTCGAGGGCCGCCCCGCTTCGAACGAGGATGCCGAGCCGAGCTGCTTTGCCGATCGCCGCCGCCAAAGCAAGCGGCGTTGCAAGAGCCAGCGCACACGGGCAGCTCACGACGAGCAACGCAACCCCGTGCGCCACGCCCACATCGACCGAATCGATCCACGACCAGAAAGCAAAGGTCGCGAACGCAGCCGCAAGAACGACCGCGACGAACCCGCGCGCGACCCGGTCCGCAAGCTGAACGACCGGCATTCGAGACTGCTCCGCTTCGGCCACCATCTGAGCAATTCGCGCGACGCGAGCATCACGGATCGCGTGCGTAACGCGCACGCAGAGCGGATGCTCACGATTGACGGTCCCGCCGAACACGACGTCTTCGGGCCCTACGACGACCGGCAACGGCTCGCCCGTCAAAAGCGAAGTATCGACGGACGAATGTCCCGACTCGACGACACCATCGCTTGGAATCCGTTCGTCGACGCCCACCTCGACCAGATCCCCCGGAGACAACGCCTCGAGCGGAACGCTTCGCGTGCCACCCGTCTCGACCCGATGGGCGGCGGTCGGCACAAGCTGACCCAAAAGCTCCGCAGATTCACGCACCCGACGCTGCTGACCAAGCTGGAGAATTCGCCCCACCAAGAGCAAGAAGACGAGCGCAGTCACCGAGTCGAAGTACACTTCGCCTTCGCCGCGAAACGTATTGATCAGACCACTCAGAAAACCGGCCAGGATGCCAAGCGAAATCGGCAAATCCATGTGGAGCGTTCGGTGCACGAGCCCAGCCCACGCACCACGATAAAAAGGCATTGCAGCGTAAGTCACGGCCGGCAACGACACCGCAAGACTCGCCCAGCGAAACAGGTGCCAATACTCCGGGGCCATGCCCTGGAGCCAACCGCCATAGAGTGCGAAGGCCATCAGCATGACGTTGCCTGCCGACGCCGCCGCAACACCCGCGCGCACCATCAACGAACGTTGGTCGCTCGGCCCGCGGCTCACCCGTCCCCCAACGCCCAGCGCATGAGCAAGATATCCGAGCGACGCGAGCCGCCGTGCGATCTTCGAAAGTCGGGCGACGTTCGGATCGAAGACGAGTTTCAGGCGAGCGCGGCCGTAGTCGAGTCGCGCTTCACGCAGCCCGGGCTCACGTTCCAGCGCGCGCTCGACGAGCCAAACACACGCCGCACAGTGAACGCCCTCCAGATAGAGCTCCGTGGAATGGCTCCCGTCGGGAGAAACCGCCACGTGATGCGCGTGAAAGACGGGGTCATCCATCTCAGCGAAAGTTCGATCGCCGCCCGGCGATGACGACGACGATTCGAGCGCGGACAAAGGCGCCGACGACGACAACGGCGGCGGCGACGAGGCCAGCGTCATCGCGGTGCGCGTGGCCGTCGGTGCGGGTCGATCGCGAAGCCGGTAGTAGATCGAGAGACCTTCCTGGTGCACGAAGCGATAGACGGCTTCGCACCCCGCGCAGCAGAAGAGCGGCTGTTCTTCGGCACCTTCAGGCGTGTCGTTCGATCGAACGGCGACCGGCAGCCCGCAATGCGCGCACGACGGGCGCGGCACCCCCGACGCCGTCGGCTTACTCCGCGTCGCCCGCATGGTGCTGTGACATATCCCCGGCGTGCCCCGAGCAATGCGAAGGCGCGTCATTCGAGGCGGGCGACAAGACGAGATGGCGTCCGCGCTGCGCCATGGTGGCGAGCCCGAGTGTCACGAGCAAGACACTCATCACCACCGAAACACGACGCCCCAAGCGACGTCCAAGCTGAGCGAGGCCAACGCCGGTGCCAAGCAGTGCCGGAACGGTGCCGAGCCAAAACGCCAACATGACCAGCGCGCCGTTCAACGGATGGCCCGTTCCGGCCGCCGTCAAAACGAACGCATAGAGCCACCCACAGGGAAGCAACGCGGACCCAAGCCCGAGCCATGAGGCCCGTGCGCCGACCGGCTTGTCCATCACACGGCCCATGATGCGGCCGAAGATCGCTCGCCATGATGAAGTCGCGGTCGGGGGACGGTTCGAACGAAAAAGCCCCAACGACGCAAGGAGCTGAATCGACCCGAGGATCACAATCGCTGCGCCGGCGACCATCGCTGCAATTCGCGAGAGGCCAACGCCCTTCCCCGCAAGCTCGAGCACCGCCCCCAAGCTGCCCGCCGCCACACCAAGAAGCACGTAGGATACGCCGCGTGACAGGTGATAGCGCACATGGGGTCGAAGGCCCTCGCCCGACACCGCAAACAGCCCCACGATGCTCCCGCACATGCCTGCGCAGTGAAGACTTCCCACGAGGCTCGCCACAAACACGCTCGCCAGCACCTCGATCATGGCACGTTCACCTCGAGCGTCTTCAGGTAGCGTTCGACGGAACCTGGGGGCCCGCGCTCCGCGACGAACCGATAAGCCCAAAGCCCCGGGCGATCGAAAGCTCGCTCCAGCGAGTAGACCCCGTCGCGATCGTGCTGAAGCGCAGCGCGCACGCGCTGGTCGGCACGCGCACTATGGAAGGCCTCGACTTGCACATGCGCGTCGGCGATGGGTGCCCCGAGGCGATCGCTCAACTCGAGGACCAGCTTTTCGCGTGAAGCGTCAACCTTGGCCGTCCACCCGAGCGCTTCGCTTCTTCGACGCGCCGCTTGCAGCGCGTCCCAGTCGAGCGCCTTCTGATAGTAGTCGGTCTCTACCGAGAACGATGGATCTGTCGTGGCCTTGAGGATCAAAAAGAAATTCGCGCCCACGACGGTGGCCATGAAAAGCGCGACCACCACCACCATCACCTTCGCTCGCCTGTTCATCGTTGACCTCGTTCGTGCTCGACGTGCATCCGGGAAGGGCGGCGGCCTCGCCCCACCTTGCCTCCCGGACCCACGCTAAGGCCCCAAGAGCGGAAATTGGATCTTCGTTTCAAAGTCGAAGCCGTCGCGCACCTCGATGTCAATGACCCGTTTCCCAGCTTTGAACTGAGCCTTGGGCACAGTCACGAAAATCGGCGTCGTGACCTCGTCGTCTTTTGCGACGCGTAGCGGATTCTGGGGGGCCAACAGCGCCTCGGGAGGCAACTCGGGGACGGACAATGTGAAAGCACGGTCGGCGGCGGCTCGATTCGCGATCTTCACCCGGAGCTGGTTCCTGATCTGGCCCCCGTCGAGCTCGACAAAGGGCGCGCCCACGCCGTGTAGGATGGTCACCTCGACATCCGAACGCGCGCCGATCGACGCGATCAGGAGAAGCCCAAGAATCCCAATGAGGACCGGATAGACGACGACGCGCGGTCGCAAGAGCCGCGCCTTCTTTCCGGTCGACAGGTTCTCCTCCGACGCGTAACGAATGAGTCCGCGAGGGCGACCGACTTTGTCCATGATCGCGTCGCAAGCGTCGATGCATTGCGCGCAGGCCACGCACTCGAGCTGAGCGCCGTCGCGAATGTCGATGCCCGTCGGACACACGACGACGCAGGCCCGGCAATCGATGCAGTCGCCACTCCCATCGTTTTCGGCCCGTTTCGCCTTCTTGCGGCGCGTCTCACCGCGGCGCGCGTCATAGCCGATGGTCAGGGAGGACCGGTCCAGCAGAACCGACTGGAGTCTCGCGTATGGGCAAGCGACCGTGCACATCTGCTCTCGAAAGTAGGCAAAGTCGATGAACACCAGCGCCGAAGTCACCGCCACGACACCAAAACCTCCGGGATGCCGCCAGGGGGCTTGCGTAACCCAGACCTTGAGCTGATCGACCCCGACGAAGTAGCTCAAAAACACATTCGCCAGGACGAAGGCCAAGACCAGGTACACAGCGTTCTTCGCGAGTCGGCGAACATGCAGCCCGCCCTGTGCGTCGAGCGCCTTGGATTGACTGGGCGTCCCTTCGAGCAGCCGCTCGATGGGCCGAAAGACGAACTCCATATAGACCGTCTGAGGACACCCCCACCCGCACCAAATCCGACCCACGAGGGCCGAGAACCAGAAGATCGACAAGAACACGATCAGCAGGAAGAGCATCAAAAACATCGTGTCGGTCGCCAAGAAGGTCGCGCCAAACAAGAAGAACTGTCGGTGCTCGACGTCGAGAAAGATCAGCGGATGACCGTTCACGCGAATGAGCGGCGCCGAGACGAACAGAACGATCAACAACCAGCCGACCGCGAGTCGCGCCCAGTAGAACCGACCCTTGCTCACGCGAGGCCGGATCCAGCACCGGCTCCCATCCTCGTTGAGCGTCGTCAAGACGCGACCCGCACGCGGTGCATTCAGCTCGGTCATGATTCCGTGGTTCCTCTTGGTCTCGACCCAAGCCTACCATGCCCCGGGCTTGTCGGCTGCAAGTATGGCGGCGCTGGCCGGGATGACTTGCGTAGACAAGACGACTTGCGGACGACTTGCGGACGACTTGCGGACGACTGCGGACGACTCGCGGACGATCTGCGAACGACTTGCAAACGACGGGCAGACGACGTGCTCGAGGCGTGGGCACTATCGAAGATTGCCGTCTTGCGACGACCCTTGAGGTCCCGCCTTTTCACCCTCTGGTGGCTTGCCGGGCACGTTCGTCCCCCGAAGCGTCCCCACATAGGCCACGACCTGGAGTAACTCCTCGGGCGGCATCTGGCTCTCCCAGGCGGCCATGCCCTTGGCGATGACGCCCTCGCGCACAACCTTGCGAATCGACATGAGCGAGCCGTCGCCATGAACCCAGTGTCCGTCCGTCAGGTTGGGTCCCACGAGCCCCTCACCGCGTTGTCCATGGCACGCGGCGCAAACGACGAGGAACTTTGCTTTGCCTTTTTCCACCTGATCCGGAGCCGCGGCCAGCGTGGCCAGCGTCTCTTCGGTCACTTCCTTCGAAGCCGAAGCCAACGCTCGAGCGGCGGCAACCGCGGTGGCTTCTTCGAGATCAGCAGAATACTCGTCGACCACGGAGGTCCCATGACCGAGTTGGTAGTGAACGAAGTAGAGCACCGAGAACACGAAGCTCGCGATGAAGAGGAGGTTCCACCATCCAGGCGTCGGATTGTCGTACTCCTTGATGCCGTCGTACTCGTGATCCTTTAGTCGGTCCTCAACTCTGTCCATGGTCTCCCCTTTCGTGCGAATGCTGTGGATGCTCATCGTCCAAGGGCAGTCGAGCGGCGGCGTCGTACGTCCCCCTGCGCCGTGAGCCGTAGGTCCTGAATGCGATCGCGATGAAGGCAACGAGGAAGAGCCCAAGCGCGAGCTCAGGCCAGATCACGAGATCCATCGCGCTCATGATATCGGTCAGGCTCATGGGCGCCCGACCTCAGCCTTGACCCCGGCGGCCGCGCCATCGCTCGGGGCGGCGTCTGAGGTCACACCGTCGTCGGCACCGGGCACCTTCTTGATGTCGGTGCCAAGCCTTTGGAGGTACGCGATGAGCGCGACGATCTTCTTGTCCTCGAGCCCAGACGGCCCCTTTGCCGCGACGATGTTCGCGCCGATCTTCTTGGCCTGCGCGCGCGCAAGCCCTTCGGCGTCTTTCAGCGCATCGCCGTACGGAACGCCGAGCATCGCCATACCGTCGACGCGCGCTTGAACGCCCGCAAAGTCGGCGGGCTCCGTGAGAAGGTGCGGATACGCGGGCATCACGGTCTTCGGCTTGAGCCAGTCCGGCAGGAACTCGAAGTAGCCGGGAATCACCAGCGTCGGCGCCATACCGGCGGGCGACTCCATGTGCCGGACGTGCCAAAGGTCAGGATACTTGCCCCCGACACGTTGGAGATCCGGCCCAATACGACGCGAACCCCATTGGAACGGGTGATCGTAGACGAACTCACCCGGCTTCGAATACTCGCCGTACCGCATCGTCTCGGCCCGTATCGGTCGAATCATCTGCGAATGGCAGTTGTAGCAACCTTCAGCGACATAGATGTCGCGACCCATCAGCTCGAGTGGCGTGTAGGGCTTGACGGTCTTGATCGTCGGCACGTTCGAACGAATCAAGAACGTGGGAATGATCTCGAAAAGCGAGGCCACGATCACCGCGACCGCCACCCAAATCGTGAACTGAAGCGGGCGGCGTTCCCAGACGCGATGCCACTCGACACGCAAGAAGTAGCGTAGCTTGTAAAAGATCGGGAGCACTGAATGGTCAGGGTGAGCCGGCATCATCGGCTCGGGCATCTCGCCCGAATACTCGGGCGCAAGCGCCGGTGCTTCATGAACCTCGTCGGCGTAGCGCGAGGGGCGCGCCTTCCAGGTCATGAGCATATTGAAGACACCAACACAGGCACCGGCGAGATACATCAGGCCGCCCACCGCGCGCAGCCAATACATGGGCATGAGACGCAACACCGTCTCGACGAAGTCAGGTTTCGCCAGATACCCCGTCTTGTCGAACGCGCGCCACATGAGCCCCTGCGTCACGCCGGCTGAATAGATCGGCACGATGTAGAACAAGATCCCGAGCGTCCCCAGCCAGAAGTGAATCTCGGCCAACTTCTTGCTGTGAAGCGGCCGCTGATAGAGTCGCGGCGCGAGCCAGTAGAGCATGCCGAACGCCATGAAGCCGTTCCAGCCAAGCGCGCCCCCATGAACGTGTGCGATCGTCCAATCGGTATAGTGGGAGAGCGCGTTCACCGACTTGATCGAGAGCATCGGGCCCTCGAACGTCGACATTCCGTAGAAGGTCACGCCGACCACGAAGAACTTGAGAACCGGCTCACTCGCGACCTTGTTCCAAGCCCCACGCAAAGTGAGGAGGCCGTTGATCATGCCGCCCCACGACGGCATCCAAAGCATCAACGAAAAGAGCATGCCGAGCGTCGACGCCCACTCGGGAAGCGCCGTGTAATGAAGGTGATGAGGGCCGGCCCAAATGTAGATGAAGACAATCGACCAGAAATGAAGGATCGAGAGGCGATATGAGAAGACCGGACGTTCGGCCGCCTTCGGCAGGTAGTAGTACATCAGCCCGAGAAACGGCGTAGTCAGAAAGAACGCGACCGCGTTGTGGCCATACCACCACTGCATGAAGGCATCCTGGACGCCGGCGTAGATCGAGTAACTCTTGAGGGGTGCGACCGGAACGACGAGATTGTTGAAGATGTAGAGGATCGCAACCGTAACGATGGTGGCGATGTAGAACCAGATAGCGACGTAGAGATGTCGCTCGCGACGCTTCGCCACGGTCCCAAAGAAGTTGAGCGCGAACACCACCCAGACCACGACCACGGCGAGGTCGATGGGCCATTCGAGTTCCGCATATTCCTTGCCCTGCGTGTAGCCGAGCGGGAGCGTCACGGCGGCGGCCACGATGATGAGCTGCCAACCCCAAAAGTGGACGCGGCCGAGCGTATCGTTCCACATGCGTGCCTTCAGAAGGCGCTGGCTCGAATGGTAGACCGCCGTAAAGATGGCATTGCCCGCGAACGCAAAAATCGCTGCGTTCGTGTGCAGTGGTCGCAGGCGTCCGAAGGTTAGCCACGGCGCGAGATTGAGCTCGGGGATCGCCAGCTCGAGCGCGATAAAAAGCCCCGCCAGCATGGCCACCACCGACCAAAGCATGGTCGCACCCGCAAACTTGCGGACGATGTCGTCGTCGTAGGTAAAAGTCTCAGTCTGCATATGCCCCTAGAAGGCAGCGCGCACGCAGGCGGACCGACATCGGTCGAAGAGCCGACCTGGACGCGAAAGCCTTTTCCTCGCGCGCTGTTAGACCTTGTTGACCATCGTTCGAAGCCGGTGTCGAGCGGACAGTGTCGCCGCGAGCGATTAATCCGCATTTGGGTTTACTTTTATGTCTGCACGCACATCCACCGAGAACGGTTGCCCAATCGCCGCCTGGGTGTGCTAAGTCCGCGGAGTCGCATGCGAAGCGCCTTGCTCGAGATTCCCGGCCTCATAGGCCGCCGGACGTACGGCTCGACCGGCGAAACAGGACGAAGCGCGGGCTTTTTGTTCAAGTCCTTGCTCGGGATCTTTCGGCGTCCGCTGCGCCTTCGGCTGGTCGCGGAGCACCTTCGTTTCGTGGGCAATCGTTCGGTTGGGATCATCATCCTGACGTCGACGTTCACGGGCATGGTTCTGACGCTTCAGGGCTACAACGCGCTCGCGCGTTTCGGGAGCACGGCCTTCCTCGGACCGCTGGTCGCGCTGAGTCTCATCCGGGAGCTGGGCCCGGTGCTCGCGGCGTTGATGATCGCCGCCCGCGCCGGATCGGCGATGGCGGCGACGATCGCCGGCATGCGTGTTTCGGAACAGATCGATGCGCTCGAGGTCATGGCCGTCGACCCCGTTCGATACCTAGCCAGCACGCGTCTCCTCGCAACGCTCATCGCCGTCCCGATGCTCACCGCGTTCTTCGACCTCGCGGGTATTTTCGCCGGCTACGCTTTCGGCGTGTCGGTGCTCAAGATCGACGGCGGCACCTTCATCGAGAGCATCCGCGAGGCGGTCGAAGTATCGGACGTAGCTTCGGGATTCTATAAGTCGGTCGTCTTCGCGGTGTTGATCGCATGGATGGCGTGTGACCAAGGCTATCGCGCGCAACATGGCGCCGTGGGCATCGGACGCGCCACCACCAACGCCGTGGTGCTCACCGCGATCTTGGTCTTGGCCGGCGACTATGCACTCACGGCCCTGCTCTTCTAGCGCACTGGCGAGAACTCAAGAGCGAGGGAACGAGGAATGGGAACAGAAAAGTCATACACACGAACGGAAGTCGCGGTCGGTGCTTTCGTCATGGCCGGTGTTGCGGCGCTCGCATACCTCTCGGCATCGATTGGGGGCATGAAGCTCTTCTTCAACGATTCGACCGAAATCAAGGCGCGTTTCGCGTCGGTCGGCGCGCTCAAGGAAGGCGCGTCGGTGAAGATCGCGGGCGTCCGTGTGGGTCAAGTCAAACAGATCGTGCTCGATGACTACGCGGCCGACACGCGCCTTCAGGTCGACCCTCGAGTTGCTCTGCCCTCGGACACGATCGCATCGATCCGAACCGAAGGCTTGCTCGGAGAAAGCTACGTGCTGCTTCGGCCGGGCGGGTCCGAAAAAGACCTCGCACCGGGCGACCGCATCGGTCAGACCGAGCCGGCGATCGACTTGATCGACCTTGTCGTGAAATACGCCCTCGAAAAGGACGACGAGAAGACCACAGACAACCCGACCGACAAGAAGCCGGGGTCGGCCGACGCCTTGCCCGACGACCTCTTCGGCGACTAGCGAGGTACGCTTGATATGACGGTGTTTGCTGTCGCCCTCCTCCTTGCTTGCAAGCTGGCCGCCGCCCCCTCAGAGGGTCGCTCCGAAGGCGTACCCTCGCCATCGTCGGTCTCCGTCTCCGTACCGCTCTCGAGGCTCGAGGTCGTGAGGTTGGCGGCGAATCAGAATCCGCAGGTCGCGGCAGCGCGATCCGATATTCTGCGCGCTCAGGCACAACAGGGGCGTGTCGCCGCCGCGCGCCGTCCGGAGATCACGGTCTTGTCGTTCATCTCGACCGCGCTCCGAGCGGAGACGGTCGGTGCCCACAACCCCCAATCCACGCGAAGCGTGTACAGTCTTCATCTCGACGACCTCACCGCCGCATTCGGCACCAGCATCACGCTCACTCAACCGCTCTACACCTTTGGAAAGATCGACAAGCGGCAGGAGGCAAGCGAACACGCCGAGAAGGCGGGTGAGCACACGACACGAATGACCCAAGCCGAAGTGGCGCTCGAAGCGGTGAAGCTCTACGAAGCCCACCTCATGGCGCGCGAAGCGCTGGTCTTCCTCGAGGAGATCGAGGTCTATACTCAGAAGGCGATCGATGAAGCGGAGACCCATCTCGAAGAGCAGGATCCCGATGCCTCCGAGGAGGACGTTCTTCGCCTCAAGACCGGGCTTGCGGTCCTGCGCATGGGCCGTCATCAAGCGGAAGCAGGTCTCGAGCAAACACGCGAGGGTCTGAGGGCCTATCTCAACCTCGAAAACGGCGCCGTGCTCGCGCCGTCTGAGCCCGCGTTCGCAGCACTTTCAACGCCGATCGAGACGTCGACGAACGCATCCGCCCCAAACTCAAAGGGGGACGCCGACACCAACGCGGGCGCCCCGGCTCACCTCGTCGCCCTCGCGTTCGAGCACCGGCCCGAGCTGAAGGCCCTGCGCCATGGCATCGCAGGCTATGAGAAGCTGGCCCAAGCGATCGAAGCCGACTACTACCCCGACATCTTCCTCTACGGGATCTTGAGCGGCGCCTACACACCCGGCCGCGAGTACCAGACTTCGCGCTACGTCTTCGATCCGCTCGCGCATTTCTTACCGGCCGCCCTGATCGGCGCGCGCTGGACCCTCAGGTGGGATGCGCCAACCCATGAGGCGGCCGAGGTGCGCGCCGACGTCGCCCGGCTGGCCGGCCTCCTCGCTTGGGCGAACGACGGGATCCCAGCCGAACTCAACAAGGCCTACCATGATGTCGAGCGCGCAAGGCGCGACCTTTCGGAGCTCGATCGCACGCTTCCGCTGACCAAGCAGTGGGCCGTCAGGGCTTCCGCCGACTATGGAATCGGCCTGGGGACATCCCGAAGCATTGCGGACGCGGCCACAGCCTACGTTCAGATGAAGGTCGCAAGCCTCGACGCCGTCTATCGGCTGAACGTGGCGCTCGCCGAGCTCGCCAAAGCGACCGGCACGCTCACGGACGGCGAAGGAACCATCTACCCAGGGAGTCACTCACCATGAACCACTCGACCACCACCTTGTCCCGCCCACCGCGTCGAATGCGCCTTGCGATGACGTGCCTCAGCGTCTGCTTCAGCCTCAGCTTCAGCTTCAGCTTCAGCCAAGGCCTGGTCCCGGGCTCTCTCGGCCTCATCGCCGTGGCCGTCGCCGCGCCGCCCCCGCCATCCACCACCTCGGGTCAACCGAGCCATTCGCCCAAACCCGCGAATGCTCCGGCGGCTCCGGCGGCGCCGGGCAGCACCGTGGTCGACCGCGTGCGCGCGTCCGTCGACCGTGCGCTTGAGATCCTGCGGGATCCCAAGATGCAGGGCAAGGCAAACACCGCGGAGCGGCACAAGAGACTGAGGGCTGTCTCCGACGAGATGTTCGACTGGACCGCAATGGCCCGCAAGAGCCTGGGCGTCCACTGGCGCAAGCTCAACGACAAAGATCGCGCGCGGTTCACGAACACCTTCAAAGACCTGCTCGCAAAGTACTACCTGGACCAGATCGATCGGTTCCAGGGCCAGGAACAAGTCCTCTTCAAGGGCACGGGCAGCGGGTCAGAGGGCGACGTCGAAGTCAAAATGACGCTGGTGACCTCGAGCAAGGAAGAGGTGCCGATTCATTTCTTCGTCGATACCAACCAGAAGGTCGTCGACGTATCGATCGAGGGTGTGAGTATCGCGAACCACTACCGCGGCACGTTCGATCGCCTGCTCGTCAACGGAACCTTCGACGACATGATGAAGAAGCTCGAACGCAAGCGCGGCAAGTAAGGGCCCGACGGGCGCGTATCGGTTCTGTCGTGGTCGATCGCGCTTTCACCGTGATCGATCGTCATCGATGGCGACGAGCCGACCCGACGAATAGGCTGCGAACTCAGGCGCGTACATCGATTGAATCGTCGCCGGTCCGACCCGGAATGCACCCGCCATCGTCGCCCGCAGGCGATAACGGAACGTGTACTCGCCGACCGGCAAGGCTTCGAAGAAGAAGTTTGCGCCCGAGTCGCGCGTCTCCTGATACCAGACGATACCGTTGTCCCACGAATATCCGGCCCGTTGGTCTTCGGGCTCGAAACCGGCCGCGCGTGGGTCGCGAAGGTGCACGTACTCCGCGGCGTGTTTCGCACGAATCGAGAGCTGCACTTCGACCTGATCGCCCACTTCGACGCGTTCACCCTCCGTATACGGCTTGAGAACCGTCTCTCGTCCGCTCTGAACCCGCTTGAAATACTTCCGAGATACGGAGAAGAAATCGCCGCTCGCCTCCTTGGGAAGCGTGTCCGTCGAGAAGTGCCACGTTGCAGACGCAAACGCAAAACCGGGGGTTGGTTTCGTGATCTCGATCTTCGACATGGTCGCCGGGTCGATCTCCGCCCCCTCGATCACGACTTGGTTGTTCTTGCCGGTGTACTTCTCGGGCACGAACACGAAACGTTTCGACCTGGGGCCGACCTTGACGTCGATCTCCTCGTGCACCGCCAGCGTGCCCTCCTGCTCCAGGTATTTCACGAGCGCGTAGATGACCTCGGCTGTCGCGCGCGTCGACTTCCAGTGGTTGAGCTTCTTGTTCATCAGGAGCCACTGAACCATCCCGTGCCGCCTCGCATCGTCGGGCCGGAGCTCGAGCAACGCCATGAGAGCGAAAGCATGGGTCTCAATGGTGTCGTTGTACCAAAGCCACGACCGATCTTCGGGCGCCCAGAAGGTCCCTTGCTCATCGGTCGTCCGCGACGCATCCATCACGCTGTCAAAGACGAGACGCGCGTCATTGGCGCGCCCCATCCGATGGAGCGTCAGAGCGAGGTAAGTCTTCACGTAGGGCGATAGTTCACGCCAGTGCTTGAACGAGAGATCCAAGATTTGCTTCCGCGCTTCGACCGAGAGCGCCGACCGTCCCCAGCTCTCATCCGGAAATGACGACGCGACGTAGTTCAGGAAGGTCAGGTACTCAAGGCAGCAATCCGGGTCTTTGAGGCTTGCCTTTTCAGTTCGATGAAGATCATCGGCCAAGAAGGACCAAGCGCGCACAACCATGTCTCTTGGCACGTCGACCTTGTACTGGGTCGCGCGGGCAAAACCGTGAAGGAGATACAAGGTCATGTAAGAAGACGCAGGCCCACCCGGGAACCACGGGAACGAACCATCGGGACGCTGCATCTTCGCGAGACGCCCCAGCGCTTCTTGGCGCGAAGCCGCCGCGACGGCAGGGTTCAAGACATTCACCATCGTGTCGAGGTCTTGCCGTCCGCCGCGCGACAGGTTCAGCCATGGCGTCTCCTCGAGCGCCAGCTTTCGGTTCGGATCCTCGGCCGCCCACGTCTCGAGCTCCGTTCCGCGCTCCGAGAGCTGCTTCGCCATGTGTTGAACCGACGGGTAGCGGGCAAACAAAGAGGTCATGATGCCGGTCGAAACGAAGCGGTTGAGCGTCTGTTCGACGCATTCATACGGATATCGGATGAGGTAAGGAAGTGCATCCAACGTCGCATAGAAGAGCTGCGCATCAAGGGTCACAACAAGGCGCTCGTCGATCCGGGTCGGGTCGTCATCGCCCTTCGCCATATCCTCGAAGACGAGTGTCTTCGTCTCGGCATCCTTGAGCGTCGTGAATCGTGATTGCACGAGGTGCAGCCGACTCGGGAGGACGGGCACGGATCGGACCTCGCCGTCCGACACATCCCCGCTCTGGGCCGTCACGTGAAAGGCGTAGAGCCCCGGCCGACGCGGCGTCGAGAGCGGAACCTCGATCGTCATGCCCTTTCCGGGCGCGCTGTCGAAGGTGTGCTTGGACGTCGTCGGATCGAGGCCGAAATCCTTGAGCACACTCTGGTTCGTCTCGAGATCGACGATGTCGACTTTGACGGTTCCGGCGAGCACGCGCTCGCTGGCGTTGTCGACGGCAACTTTGAGAACGGCTCGGTCGTTCTCGCGGAGAAAACGCGGGAGGTAGGGGCGCACCATCAACGCCTTGACGGTTCGGGTCGTCTTCGCGACGGAGCCTCCACGTAAGTCACGCGTCATCGCGTGCGCGAAGACATTCCAGGTGGTGACCGAGTCCGGTACTTCGAACTCGATCGTCGCCGAGCCATCCCCAGCCGTGAGAAGATACGGCATCCAAAACGCCGTCTCTTGGAAGTTGCTCCGCAGCGGGGCCGACGGCTCCGCGGGCGCCGCTGCGCTGGGGGGTAGCCCAGAACCGCGGCTCTCCATCTGGAGACGCCCCTTCTCGCTCGACCGCGCTTTGTCGAATTTGTTCTCGTCCGCCGAAAGCTCGTTCTCGGTCGTCAACGCGATGCGAGACTTTGACAGTTCTTGACGCCGTGCGCGATGCCCCTTCGAGACGGATCCCCGAATCCCGAGGCCGCCTGCGCCGTAGCCGCTGCCTGACAGACCAAGGCCACCCGAGAAACCAAGATCGACGAGCTGATGATCTTGGAAGGTCACGCGTGGCCAACCGCGCGAATACGCATCCTCGAGCAGGCTCATCGTGCTTGCGGCGCCGAAGGTATGGCGCAGATAAGGAGTCCCCGTCTGACTTGGGTAGAGATCGAGGATCGACGGCGCAGAATGAGGCGCGAAAACATCGAGCGACGCATCATACATATAGGCGAGGAGCTCCGCCGCTCGGCTCGCCGCGTCGACATCGCGGGGTGATCGAGGCGTCGCGCCGGCGAACGTCGAGCGAGGCGATGCAACCTTCACCCGCCAGGTCTCTCGCGCTCCGGGTCGAATCTTGTCCCGAAAAGTGGAGAATTCGACGGTCAGCTCTTTGTTGTCCCACGGCACGAAAACCGATTGCTCGAGGCGTATGAGCTGATGATCACGCATCATCGTCAAGGTGAGACTAAACCCACCGCGGTCGGCCTCCGTGATCGGGACGGTGATGACGCTGGGCGTGCGGCCTGCTTCGAGCTCTTGGCGAGACACGCGCTTCCCGCCTCGAAAGAACTCGAGGACCATCGGCTGCTTGAGAAAGCCCGAGTGCGCGAAGACGTGGATATTCTCGCCCACTTTGACCGACGACTCGGCGACGGCGAGAACGGCCGGGAGATTGAGCGGCGTCGAGGCTTCGCCGGCGACCACGAACTCCCGGCGGGTGACATATTTCTCGTCCCGTTCATCTCTTGTCTCGTAGAGGATGCGGTACGCACCCGGGGCGAGCTTTGGGAGCTTGATCGTCGCTTGGCCATCCTTGCCGTGGGTAAGCTTCCCCTGCGCGACCTCGGCCGCGGACGCATTCGCGAGCATGGCCACGCTTCGTTCGGGGGCGTAGTCGTCGAGCCACCGCGGGCGGAGACGGTCGCCGGGCGTTTCGAACATCGGCTGGCCTTCGGCTCGCGTCGTCGCACTTCGTCCCGCCGCGCCCCTCTCCCGTTCGTCGATCGGTACCTCTGAGGGCATGCGCGTACGGTCGGGGTTCATCAGGGCAAAGACCCGCCAGGTCGCGTCACCGGGTCGCGCAGCGCCGTTGAGATCGGTGCGGACAGCCTCGAAGCTCGCCGGCCGTTGCTGGGTGAAGACGTTGCTGGACGGCGTCAGAGAAGCCATCACCGAGTTCCAGCCCAGGTTTACGATCTTGGTGGCGGTTCGCGTCTCGCCGGCGTCATTGGTGACGTCAGCGGCCACGCGATACGTGTACGTCGTGGCTCGGTCGTCCTCCGTCTTGGGTGGGGCGACCGTGGTCGTGAAGTCGACGAAGAAAGCGCCGTCGTCGTCGAGCTTCGACGTACCCGTCGCGACCACCTCCGGCGACGCGCTGCTGTGCCCTCCCCACCAACGCATCCACCACGGGTAGTTGGGCTCCCGCGTGACACGCCATTTTGCCGTTCCGCTCGTCACCGGAAGTCCGAAGTAGTAGCGGGCAGTGCCCTTGATGCGCGCCGGTCGATTGAGACGAAGCTCGCCCTCGGCGTCACCCATCGACGCTTCGAACGTCGGGCGCTTGTATTCTTCGACTTGAATGCTTCGGTAGCCGCCCGTCGTCTGAATCGACCAGCTCCCGAGAAGACGCCCCGATGGAATGAAGAATGTCCCCGAGGCCGTTCCGAAAGCGTTCGTTTTCGCGCGGACTTCTTCGATTTCGTCGCCGTTGGCGTCCACCAGACGAACGGAGATCGGAGCGTTCGCTTTGATCTGATGCTCGAGGTGGGAAGGTGCACTCGAGTAGGCGACGATCTTCCAGGAGATCTTCTGAAGCGGCCGATAGATGCTGCGGTCGGTGTAGATGAGACAGCTCTCGGTTCGATGGCGTGATTCACCGGAGCTGCCATACAGGTCGGCCGAAGAAACGACATCGCGGCGGGCCTTCGCCACCGCGAAGTAGACCCCCGTGGATCCTCGTCGCGGGCGAAAAAGCGTCGTCCCATGTGCGTCGGTCTTCTGAGTCGAAAGCCGCTGTGGAGCGCCGCTGTACTTGTTCTCGTAGAAAGAAACTGAGGCATCTCGAACAGGCGCTCCGGTTTCGGCATCGAGAACCGTGACCTCCGTGCCTTCGCCCGGGACGACAATCGAAAGAAGCGCAAGGTCGGTGATCCAAAGGGATGCGGAGACAACGCGGTTGTTCTTCGCCACGAAGTCGGGTCGTGCCGATGCGAGGATCACGTAGAGCCCCTTCGCGGTCATGGGCGGTGTAACGTAGGTCTGATGCGATTCGAGGTCGGGCGTGGCGGGCAAGTCGACCGTCCAAGCGTAGGCAGGCTTCTTTGCGAGGAGCTTTACGGCCACCTCGTGAGAGACGCGATCATTGTACGCTCGCGCCCGCCTGAGATGGTCATCGAGGTCGATCCGATAGGCTCGAAGCCAAAGACGCTCGACGTTCCGATGGGTCAGAAGTATCGAGCGCTTTCTCGGCCCATCTTGCGCCATCGACGCGAGGAAGAAGTCGGGTCCGGTCAAAGCCTGGACGATGTCGCGACAGATGAGGCTGCCCATCGAGCCTGGATGTGCCTTTTGCCCGTCTTGTGCGGTCTTGAGCGCTCGGACCAGCATGCCGGCGTTGCGTTCGAACGTCGCGAGGGTGGCCATGCTCATGGACCACCAGGGGACATTTCGGTCCGCATTCGCCCTATCGCGCAACACCTTCCGCAGCCTTGCCTTCACACTCGGATCGGTCGTGCGCGCGTCGAGTTGACGAATCCGCTCGAGATAGGCTTCGAGTGCGGCGCCGCGGCGGCCTTCTTGACGATGCCACGCCTCGAGATCTTCGAGGACGGCCGCGATCTTCACGAGCGGATGAACGGTCGGGTCGAGGAGATCTAGAGGTTCGGCGGCCGAAGCTCCGAGCAGCGCTTCGAAATCAAGGCGATCGGTCCCGTTCTTGTGCTCTGGCCGCCAGCCCTCGTCGTTGGTGAGATGCTCGACACGCTGATACGTGATGACATCTCGAAGCGTGCTTCGAATGCCTTCGGGAAACTCTCCGCGCTTGATGTACGTCGAGACCTCCATGTCGGTGTGCGCGCCAAGGACGTTTCGGACTTCCCAGTTTTCTTCGTCCGCGCGTTGAATCTCGGCAAAGATGTCCTCGACCGTCCATGTCTTGATCTCGTGATCGTGCTTTGTGTTCGGGCTGGACTTGGGGCCGGCCTCGGTTCTTTCGCGCGTTCGAATCTCCCAGAGGTAGCCCTGCAGGTAGGCCGACAAGCTCTGCGCGTAGAAGAGCAAGACAGTCGACCGATAGACTGGGTCTTGTGGCCACGGCTGATCGCGGAGTTCATTGACCGCGGTCTCGAAACCGCCGAGCCCAACCTGGAGCTGCGTGGCGGTCAGAAGCGCGCGCAGCCAGTCAGCCTCGTCGTTGTTCGACTTCGCGAGTTCGAGACGGGCTTGGGTCGCGGCCAAAGCTTCGCGGTACTTCATGTCGCCGGTGAGCTTTGTTATCTGTTCCCAGGTCAGGACGTGTGTCGGGTCCACGGGATGAATATCGCTGGGCTCGAGCGGACGGCCCAGCGGCGAGCGGACCGCTGCGTCTTGGACGACCTCCCTCCGGTCTTGGACGACCTCCCTGCGGGCTGGTACGACGTCATCCGAAGCACGCTCATCCGAGACACGCGGGGTTGAGCACGAGCTGAGCGTTCCGAGACTCAAGAGAGCCAAAGCGGGCCATGTACGCATGCGCTTCGCATATACGCGCATCGGGCGCGGAAGGTCTACTTAGGCCCGGGCCGGGCTGGTCGTCGCTAGATCGCGAAGAGGAAGACGAACAGTAAGAGCCAAACGGCGCCCATGAAGTTCCAGTAGAGGCCCCAAAGTCGTGCTCGATTCAAGCTCGTGCGCACTCGCTGAATGGACGCCGACAGCGACAAGAGCGCAAGCGCCACGACGCCAACTAACAAGTGAATCGCGTGGAAGCCAGCCAGTGCGAAGAGGAGCGAACCATACAGAGTATCGCCGGCCACGATGCCCATGGCCATCGTCTGTCGGGCAAAGAGAACCTGCAGCAAGAGAAAGAGGGCGCCGCAGTTCGCGGTAAAAAGGAGATACCGTCCGTATGAGGCCCGGTTCTTTCGCATGAGCGATCGGACCGCGAGGTGCATGGTGATGCCACTGGCGAGCAAGACGATCGTATTGATGCCCGGAATCAAGATGGGCGGCGCATCGAGGCCAGTCGGTGGCCATGCTTCCATCGAGCCGCGCAGAATTGCGTAGATGATGAACAAGGCAACAAAGGCTGCGCTCAGTGCGAGGAGAAACAGACCCATTCCGAGCGCGGCCCGCGTCTCTCGCACGGTGTTCACCGAGGTTTCTGTGCTGGTAATGACGTTGTCCAAGATTCTCTCCTCGCGGCGCGCCTGCTGTTCTTCCTAGGGTACCGGGGAGGTCGGGCATGGCAAGCCTATCGTGTGTCCATGACGAATGGCCGGTGCAACCCGAGAAGTGACCAATGGTCGTCGAGTGTCGGCGCAGAAGAGGGATCTCCGAGTAGCACACCGGTGACAGAGGCCTGGCCGCCACACCCGGGAACCAAGCGTAGGTGGCTACAACTCATCGGGATCACGCCTCGCTTCGCGCCGCGCGACGGTAACATCACGTTCGACGAGGGTGCGCCGAACGGTCCCCGTCAATCGGGCCGCGAGATGCGTCACACCGCAGCGTCGACGCGAGACGCATCACACGTGAGTGGGACGAAGACCAGGGTGCCCCTGCTTTCGCAGTTCGGATCAGGGCGCAGGGCGAACGAACCCGTCGAGGACCAGGTAGCTCGCCTGAGTCGAGAGCGCAGGCTGCGAGACGCCGAGGACGACACCCGGCGGCAGAAGATTTCCGGCCGCGGCCGACAAGTCGATCGTCGGGAGCTCGATGGCCGAAAACGACGACGAGAAGATGAACGGCACGAGGCCACTCAGCGACTGCTCGAGCGCCTCGACGATCGGATCGAGCATCAAGGCGACCTGAGGGGGTGCGTCGACCTGAAGCGTCGTCTTCACGTCGGACCCGATCTCGACCCGGATACTTTGGTCGGCCAAGATCGTGAGTCGGGCTGGGATCTCGACGTGGGCAAACATCGTGATCGGGAGCCGAGGAAAAGTCGGCAAGCCATCAAGATCGAGATCGATGGCAAGGTCTCCGAGCTCGAGTTGGAACGGGTAGACGCCATCCAAAACCGGCACAAAGACGGACAGCAAAAAACCATACGCATTCGCCAATACCGTGACTTCTCGGCCCTCGAGCTCGAACGAACCCGGAATGAAACGATCGGTGAGCGGAATCTCGAGCGCGCCGCCATACCACGCACTGTAGAGCGCCTGATTGAGGAGATCGTAGGCAATGGCGACCCCGAAAGGATGCGACGCATCAAAACTCGGGTCTAACCGCGCCGGCTGAAGCAGGCACCCCCGTGGTTCGGACGAAGATGGAAGAGGCCTCGAGAGACCGGGCTCTGAAAAGACAACCGTGGGCAAATCGACGGTCGCACCGCGCCCATCGAACCGCAGCCCGCCGAACTGAGCGTCAATCTGAAGCTCGGCGGCGAGCGGCTCGGGAAGAGAGAACGAGCTCGCGACGAGCGTCGACATCAGGAAGTCTTGAACGAGGGGCGGAATCGATGCCTCGATCGCGGAAGCAAACGCGGTCTCGATTTCTTCAGTTATCCGACGGCGGAAGAGCGAAAGAATCCCCTCGACGGCCCAATCGATGATCGCCGGAAGATCGAGATCGATCTCCAAGCCATCGAACGTGACCGTCGTGTCATTCATGACCACGACCGCCTCACCATTCGACTGAGAGACCTGCACATTGCCCGATACGATGAGCCGGCGCGCGCGCGCAGATCCCGAGACGTTGACGTTGACCTCACAAACTTCCCCGGTCGTGTGTACGTCGACGCGCAAGTCGGGGATCTCGATGCGCGTGAAGAGCCGCCCCGTCTGGCTGTCGAAGTCGATCTCGGGCGAACCAAACTGAACGTCATCGAGGTGCAGATCGAGGTCGCCAAGAATCGGAACGAAGAGCACAGAGCAGTCAGAATGAAATGTCGTCACTGGGTCTGGCAGCATCGTTCGGACGTCGGCGGTCTCGATGATGAGGCGAGCGATCGTCGCCAGATCGTCAACGTCCGGCGCATTATCATCAAAAACCTCATCACCCAGCCGAAGGATGAGCCCACGTGAAATGTGGGCAGCGTCGGCCGTCTCCGGCGCGGTTTTCAGATACGCGCTGCCATGCTCGAACGACTGGGCAACGCGTCGGTGATTGCCAACCCGATCGAACGCATCGATCTCGAGGAGATTGATGCCCCACTCAGGCGTCATCCGGGCGCGAAACGAGCCATCGGCCTGAACCGGCGTCAAGACCCCATTCACGAAGATCTCGTCCACGCCCGTTGCCAGGTCGTCGACGCGTCCCCGAATCTCGAGCGTATCGCCCCTCGGTCCTCTCACCATCTGGGCCCGGGCCGGAAAGTCCACCTGAACATCGGGCGCGAGTCCGTCGAGATCGAGGTGCACAGCCCCGCTCACGACTTGGTTCCGGTAGGTCGTCGACGTCACCGTCACCACGAGCTCGATCGAACCGTCGCCCTGCAGGAGAGCCTTGCCCCGCCCGAGATCTCGCACCGAAAACTCAGGCGCTCCATCCACGCGTACCGAAAATCGTGGAACCGCGTTGCCGAAGACGTCGGTCACGCGAACGCCAGGTACGACGACGTCGCCAAGCGCGTAAATCGCGCGCGCCGGCGTGAGCGCGGTGATCTCCAAGGCCGCCGGCAGCGAAGGATGCACACGAAAGAGCATCGGCGGCGACTCGAGCCCAAAGGCCTCACTGCGACACCGGACCTGATAGTCACCGGCGATCTCGGCCATGAAGGCGTGAGGTTCGAGCGTCGTGGGTGGCGGATCGACCCAGATCTGCGTCGGCCCTTCGACCGGGTTCGCGGCCGCATCAACCATCGAGCATCCGACCTCACCGAAGAGGCCGGCCTCGGTTCGGGGAATCAATGCGACCGCTTGGATGGCAACCGGCGCCGACGCCAACACATCGAGCGTCGCCGAGACACGTGACAATGAGCGCCCGGACGAAGTCTGTCCGTCGCACTCGACCGTCAGCACGCCGGCCCGCCGCGTCAAAATCGAGGTTCCCTCCACCGAGGCCGACAGAACCGGTGACACGCGAACCCGCGCCGAAGCAAGGCGCCCAATCGCGTTCCCGAACGCATCCTCGACCGCGCACTCTACGTCGACGCGCTCGTTGGCCAGAGCGGTGTCACGAGAAAGTCGTGCCCGAATCCGTGCGCCCTCCCCCGGCTCAACCCCAACGACGGTCGGCACGCCCGTTGGCCGACCGCCATCGAGGCACGATACGGAATAAGCGCCCGCGCGCTCGGCGTACAAGCCTTGGCCGGGAGCCACGGCCGGCGCGACGCCATCGTCGCTGCCGGTCCCGCCCGGCTCACCGGCGCCGGCGCCAGCGCCGGCGCCAACGCCAAGGCCAACGCCATCTTGGTCGTCAACTTGGGACGCCACGAAGGTCAAGCCCTCGGGCGGGTCTACGCTCACCGCGAGATCGGTCACGACCTCGAGACCGCTGTCGTAGACCTGAACACAGCTCACCGAGAGTCGATCGCCGGCCGCCACCGTGCTGCGCGTTGCTCGCGCCTCCGTGCGAAAGTGCGTCGAAGGATCACGCTCGCACGCAGCGTCGTCCGCACACGTCCCCGGCGACGCCCCACCGCCACAGGAAACCGTCGCAGCACAGAGCGCGAGCGCACACCCGACCACGACCCGAGATCTGATCTTGTCGAGAAATGCCGGGGCCTGGCGCAGGGTCGCATGCGAGCCCACGCAGACAGGCACGCAGAGGGGCACGTGCAACGTAGCCTGCGCGGTCACCTGCGAGGCCGAGGTCGCCTGCGAGGTCGCCTGCGAGGTCGCCTGCGAGGTCGCCTGCGAGGTCGCCTGCGAGGTCGCCTGCGAGGTCGAGGTCGAGGTCGTCATCGGGCCCCCATAAGGGTGCGAGTATGACACAGGGAGCCTAGAGCGGCGAGACCCGAACGATCGATCGTGCAGGCACGCCGACGGCGACGCCCGCCGGTGGCACATCTTTGGTCACGACGGCATTAGCGCCGACCCGTGCGTGATGCCCGACGCGCACCGCGCCGAGGATCTTTGCGCCGGCACCGATGACGACGCCCCCTTCGATCACGGGCAGCCCATCTTTGCCCTTCGCGGCTCCCAGAGTGACGCCTTGGAAAATGAGACAGTTCGGGCCGATCTTTGAGGCGGGATGGATCACGATGCCAAGCGGGTGCGGAAGAAGCAGCCCCCCTTCAATCTCCGTCTCGAGCGGAATATCAGAGGCACACACCGCGCTCCAAAACCGGTGAAGCACCACGGCGCGCTTCTGCTGTGCGCGGCCCAAGATCCCGCGATGGCCCCATTTCTGGTAGAGACGAATGGAAGCGAGCAGCCGCTTGCCCGGTTCGTACGCCCCCCGGTCAATGACCTCTCTCGTCCAATCCGGCGTCGTGTGGGAAGGCAGGCTCAATCGCGCCGATGGTGAACGATCACCTGGGCGCACGCAAGGTCCGTGGCTAAAGCGGTCTCAAAACACGAATATTTCGACCGCTGAGCTCAATGTCCCCATCACGGGCAAATCGCTGAACCGTGCGCGACACGGTCCCAAGGGCGAGCCCAAGAAGATCGGCGAGTTCCTGGCGTGAGAGCGGAAGCCGAAGCCATGCGCCGCGTGCGTGGGTGCTCGTGAGCTGGCGAAGCACGATTCGAATGCGTTCCTCAGCGGACATCGACCCGAGCAAGATCATCGCATCACGCAACTCGACGATCTGCTGACTGAAAGCTCGGACAAGCGCCAAGCCCTGCGCCGCCCGCGACCGAAGCTGCTCTTCGACCGCGTTCACGGGCACGGCACAAACGCGGGCGGACCCGAGAGCTTGGACCGTGCATTGGTATGATGAGGTCACCAACGCTTCGGCCCCCGCGAGATCACCCGGCTGCAACAACCGGATGCCGAGCGTTCGCCCATCCTCCAGCACGCGTTCTTCTTTGAGATGACCTTCGATGATGGCAAAGAGGCGGTCCGCCGGATCGCCCTCGAAACAGAGCGTATCCTTTCGCGCGAGACGCCGCTGGGGCAACGGCGGAAGACCATGACACGCGCGACAGATCGACTGAAGTTCAAGCCCGCGCATGCGCACTGGACAGCCGGACGCCACCGAGTCCAGCGGATCGCTCGCGACCAGAGCCAATCTCGACCGCAACGGAGACTCCACTGAGCGAGGAGTCTCACCGGGGGTCCTGGCAGCGGTCAATCCGCATCGCATCACTCGGAAGAACCCGCAGAAACCAGGAACCAGGCCTGGAGAAGCGCGGTCGAACGACTGGACCGAAGAAGCAGGGCCGAAGAGATTGGTTTTCGGACCGACGTGGCCTATCTAGACTGCCGCCGTGGACGACGAAGCGCTCGCTCTCTTCACCCTCATCGCCCGCGGAGCCGAGGACTTCAAGGCACGCGCCGACCGATGGACCGACGCCGCGGTCGAACAGGCCCTCGAGACCGTGAAGAGCGTGACGAGCGTAACGAGCGTGGGTTCAGACGTCGCGACGGCGGACTTCGTAAGAACCGCCGAGGCGCTCGTTTCACCCGCCGCCGACGCGCACCGGGCCACACTCCGAGCGTTGGCCGTGCAGCGCGCCGCGGTGGGCCCCCAGACCGTCTCGCTCTATTCGCCGCTGTATCTGTCGAATGCCTGCACGAATCGCTGCGTCTACTGCGGGTTCCGGCATGACAATGACATCGCCCGCTTGACCCTAACGGACGCCGCGATTGAACGCGAGGCCACGATGCTTGCGAAATCAGGCGTTCAAGAGGTCCTGCTCCTCACCGGCGAGGCGCCCGCCCAAGTGGGCGTCGACTACGTCATCCGCGCCATCGAGATCACGAGGTCCAGATTCCGAACGATCGGACTCGAAGTGTTCCCCATGAGCGTCTCGGAGTACGCGCGGGTCTGTCAGGCCGGGGCGTCGGTACTGACTCTGTATCAAGAGACCTACGATCCGCGCGTCTACCGCCAGGTTCACCAGGCCGGTCGCAAGCGGAACTTTCAACATCGACTCAGCGCACCTCATCGGGCGGTGGAGGCTGGGTTCCGAAGCATCGGCATCGGCGCTCTGCTCGGCTTGGGCGACTGGCGGTTCGAGACGTTGGCCCTCGCCCTTCATGCTCGCTTCCTGCAAGCCTTGGCCCCTGATCTCCAGGTCAGCATTTCCTTTCCGCGCATTCGAAGCGCCGAAGGCGCGGTGAGTGCGCGCCGTGCCGTCGATGACGACGCCCTCATCCACATGATGTCCGCGCTCCGCGTCTTGCTTCCCGGTGTCACGCTGGTGCTGTCGACGCGAGAAACGGCCGAACTCCGAGACGCTCTATCTGGGACGCTGGCCACAAAGCTGAGTGCGGGCTCCAAGACCAATCCGGGCGGCTACAGCACAGAGGCCACCGACGGACGCGGCGAACAATTCGAGGTCCATGATCATCGGCCAGCCTCGGTGGTGGCCGCCTCGCTGGTCCAGCGAGGGTTCGGGGTTCGCGGCTACGTGGAGAACATGGGCGGGACGCGGGCGCTCGGGACGCGGCTCACGTTCGTTGGTTAGAGTTTTTTAGAGGTTCTTTTCCGCAAACGCCCAGTTCACGAGCGCCCACCACGCCTCGATGTATTTCGGCCGCGCGTTCCGATAGTCGATGTAGTAAGCGTGCTCCCAGACATCGCAGGTCAGAATCGGCGTCTTGCCCTCGGTCATCGGATTCCCCGCGTTCGAGGTCGTCGCAATCGAAAGCTTCCCGGCGCCATCCTTGACGAGCCAAGCCCACCCCGAGCCAAACTGTCCGGCCGCTGCGTTGCTGAATTGCTCTTTGAATTTGGCAAAGCTGCCGAAATCTAGCGCAATGGCCGCCGCGATCTTGCCGGTAGGCTCTCCGCCCGCGTTGGGCGCCATGCTGTTCCAGTAGAACGTGTGGTTCCAGACCTGGGCCGCTTGATTGAACACGCCACCATCCGTCGTCCGCACGAGATCCTCGAGACTCTTCGAAGCAAGGTCCTTGCCTTCCGTTAGAGCGTTCAGCTTCGTCACGTAGGCCTGGTGATGTTTGCCGTGGTGGAAGGACAGCGTCTCGGCCGAGATGTGGGGCGCGAGCGCGTCAGGCGCGTAAGGTAGTTGGGGCAGTGTGAAAGCCATGCTTCATCCTCCTGGGGAATCCAAAACGTTCGGTGACATCGGCAACGTCGTTGACGTTCGTTCGACTGGACGCCCATCCCACGCACAGGTCTGCCAGTCAACTCGCGCGCGCCGATCCACGGCCCGAGGCCACGAACGCGGCCGCGCGCCTCCGTCGCAGGCCCCCTCGGCGAGACGCGCATCGCAGACCCAACGCGCCGAAGAACACGAGGAACAAAAGGATCCCAGGCCCAGATCCGGGCGGCCCGCGAACCGAAGAAGCGCCCCGAACGCCGCCGCCGGCCGTAGCTGCGCAGCCGCACCCGCCCGAATCGTCGAGCGTCGCGCTTTGGGCTCCGTCCACGTCGACCGCCCCGTCGCTCGGTCCCGCGTCGGGACCACCGCTCGAGGAACCGGGCTTCACAGTCAGGACCGCCGTCGCGACCGCCATCTCGGTCGGGGGCATCGGCCCTATCGAGCGCCACACGAGGTCGAGGTCATCCCCCGCCTCGGTGCCCATCGCCTCTTCGACCAAGAATCGCACCGTCTGGCCATCCACCGACTGATACATCGCCCGGACGGTGATGGTCGCCGTCCGAACCGACGCCACCGCGGGAGCCCGGAAGCGGTAGGTCACGTCATCGTAGTTTCGATACGGGGCGGACGCGCCATAGTCGCGCCCCGAGGGCATCATGTCGAGCGCGCGTGGCCGGAAGCCTTCAGGCGGGATACGCGTGTCGGTCAAGATCTGATTCATGAGGAGCAGATGATGCGTTCGCTGTCCGCCTATGCCCTCCGCGTAGGCGCCGTGCTCCGTCTCGTAGGTCCGAAGTTGATCGTCGTAGACGAGGTCACCCGTGCGCTCATCCCAGGCTCCAGACAAGATGATCGGCCCGTCGCCTTCAGCTTCGCCGCCACCTCCGGTCCCGGCACCGCCGTCCATTTGCAGCGACACCTCGAGATAGACACGCCGCCCCTCAGGATATCCGGTCGGCAGTTTGTGGCCGGTCAGGTTCGTCAGACGAACCGACAGTGCGAAAGGCGCGTCCCCTTCGACCTCGTCGGCACCCTCTGCGATCTCGCGGATCTCGAGGGCAGCAGCCGACCGAAGAGAGGCCTCGATCCAGGCCGTCACCACCGGAATCTCGCGCGAGATCGGAAGCGTTGGGTCGAGCACTCGAGCGGCATTCATCACGAAGAGGTTGCCACCGACGAAGCTGTGCACGCTGAGGTCCTCGTACTCCGCGCCATTGCGCGCGGCTGCCCCGTGCGCGGTCATCATGTGGCAGTCGACGCAGGTGGCACGATCCGCGACAGCCGAATCCGCCCACTCTTCATACGTTCGTTGTTCGTAGTAGACGGTCCCAAGGTCCGCGCCAGCCGCATCGTGCGCGCGCTCAGCGGGATTGAAGAGGCTGTGGCACCGACCGCACATTTCGGAACTCGCGATGAAGTCGCTCGCCTCTACGGGGTGGGGTGCGAGATCGCCTCGACCTCGCCGAGCACGTTTCGTGCTGGTCGGGGCGAGCGTGTACTGACCGCTTCCGATGAGCGGAGGGTCGGTTGGAATCATTCGATGGCATATGTCGCACGCCACGCCAGAATCGACATCCTCGGGCGTGAGCGCGCCGCCATCGCCGGGTGTGCTCCGGCCTGACAACCATCCGACGGGCATGTGGCAGCGGATGCACAGATCGGAGAGCTCGGGATGGTCTTGATGACTCACGGCCAGGGCCGCCCGAAAGAGCGGATCGCGCCCCGACAACGCCATCGCGGTGGCTCGATAGGACTGGCCAGGCTCGTTGAAGCCGACCGGATCGAAGGCGTCGTGGCAGCCGCAGTTGGCCGTTGGAGCCGGCGCGACGGTCAGCTCGAGCGGCTGGGTCCCCGGAAGGCTCACCTCACCCACCAGACTCAGATGGTATTGCAGGAGCAGAATGCCCGCCAACGTGCTGTTCACGAAGGTGGCATCATATTCTTTGGGCGCCCAGATTGCACCCGCGCACATAGGCCTCGAGACGACAACCGGCGTTCCGTGTGTTATTCGAACCCAATGCCGTCGCGAACTAGGCGTCGCGTACGAGACTTGGAGCACGTAGCTTGGCGAGTGAAGACGAATTCACGGAAGACAAGAACAGGACGGTTCCGCTTTGATTCAGGCCTACCACGTAACGAAGGTCTACGATCGCGGCGACAAGCCCGCGCTGTCGGACCTGAACCTCGAAATCGACCGCGGTGAGTTCGTATTTCTCACCGGGCCATCGGGTGCGGGCAAGACGACTTTCCTTCGCTTGCTGTTCGCGGCCGAGCGACCGACGCGCGGCCAAATATTGGTCAACGGGAGAAACGTCGCAACGCTCAAGACGCGACAGATCCCCTTCCTCCGCCGTCAGATCGGCGTCATTTTTCAGGACTTCAAGCTCATCGGGCATCGAACCGTCGAAGAGAATGTCGCGTACGCCCTGCACGTTGCCGGCGGGTCAAGTCGCCGCATCCGAACTCGGGTCGATCACGTGCTGCGCGCCGTCGGCCTTGCGCACAAGGCCCATATGCTTCCCCCGAGACTCTCGGGCGGTGAGCAGCAGCGAATCGCGATCGCGCGGGCTCTGGTGAACGACCCAGTGCTGCTCCTCGCCGACGAACCGACCGGAAACCTGGACGCCGAGATCACGGCAGAGATCATGGCGCTTCTCGAACAAGCCAACGCGCGTGGGTCGACGGTCATCGTTGCGACCCACGACCTCGGGATCCTCGAGCGCTACCCGAAGCGTACGGTCCGCCTCAAGAACGGCGCCACCGTCGACCCTTCGGCGTGACCCAAAGTCCCGAGGCAAAGCTTGCGAAAGACACCTGGAACCGGCCACCGGATGGGTGCCGGCCGGGTGTTCAGGCGGGTGTTCAGGCGGGTGTTCAGGCGGGCGCTCAGGCGGACGCTCAGGCGGACGCTCAGGCGGACGCTCAGGCGGACGCTCAGGCGGACGCTCAGGCGGACGCTCCGCAAGACCGCCTGGAGATCCGTGTCGCGGTGTGTTACCCACACAGCCTATGTCGGGTTCGGTGGGGTCTCGCCCAGGCCCTCTGACGTCATCGCCACCTGAAGCGTGGGCGCCCCTTTGGCGACTGGGGCAGCTCGCCTCGCGACCGGTCGATCGCTTCCTGCGCATCGAAGCGGCGAGCGGCATTCTGCTCTTTTTGGCCGCGGCGATTGCCCTTGGTTGGGCCAATTCGCCCTGGTCCGAATCCTATTGGCATCTCTGGCACACGCCGATTGGCCTCAAGCTCGGAGGGTTCCAGTTCGAGCGGGACCTCGAATGGTTCGTCAACGACGCCCTGATGGTGATCTTCTTCTTCGTCGTCGGCATGGAGATCCGGCGCGAGATCTACGATGGCGCACTTTCCGGCTGGCGCCGAGCGGCGCTTCCGACGGCGGCCGCCTTGGGTGGTATGGCGGTCCCTGCTGGGATCTACCTCGCCTTGGCCGGTGCCCCGCCAACGCACGCGGGCTGGGGCGTACCGATGGCGACCGACATCGCCTTCGCAGTCGGCGTGCTCGCCATTTTGGGCCCGCGCGTCCCAAACGCTCTGCGGATTCTCCTGCTCGCCCTCGCGGTGATCGATGACCTGGGTGCCATCGTGGTCATCGCGATCTTCTATTCGACCGGCGTATCGGTCACCGGTTTCGCCGTCGCAGCCGGGGGCTTCGTGGCCATCTTTGCAATGCAGGGCCTCGGCGTCCGCGCCAAGCTCGCGTACATCGCCCCGGCCATCGTCGCCTGGGGTGGAATCTACAGTGCGGGCGTGCACCCGACGATCGCGGGTGTTATCGTCGGCCTCATCACGCCCGTCCGTGCCTGGCTCGGCCCCGACGGCTTCGTCGACGGGGTCCGCAAAGAGATCGAGACCGTGGCCGCGACCGACTTCAACACCATGTCCTCGCACGACTTCTCGACGGCCTTGCGCCACGTCAATGTCGCGCGCCGCGAGGCCATCTCCCCGTCGGAACAACTCACGGTGATGCTCCACCCTTGGGTCGCATTCGTGATCATGCCCATCTTCGCGTTGGCCAACGCGGGCGTGACCCTGGGCGGCGTGACCTTCGACGGCACCGCGACCCGCGTCGCGTTGGGCGCGGGTCTCGGATTGATCCTCGGAAAGCCCATTGGCGTTCTGCTCATGTGCGGTCTCACGCTCCGGCTTGGGGTCGCTACGCTCCCCGAAGGCATCGGTCGCCGACACCTGATGGTGCTCGGCCTGGTCGCTGGCATCGGATTCACCATGGCGCTTTTCATCGCCCAGCTCGCCTTTGAAGATGCAGCTTTCTTGGCTGCAGCCAAGCTCGGCGTCCTGGGCGCCAGCGTCGTCACTGCGATCCTCGGGCTGCTGGTCGGACGGGTTCTCCTGGGACCCGTCGACAGCCACGCCGGAGAAGCCACCGACGAAGGCAACCTGGGAACCACGGCCACCGCGGCCGCAGCCGCAGCCGCCACCGGCGGCGATGAGGCCTGAAGAAGCCGTGGCCTCGCTCGTCGGTGCCGCCCTCCGAGTCCTCGGAGTCCGTCTCAGCCTACAAACGCCCATGGGGCGATCGCTCAAGATCGAGGCGCGTCGACTGCTCATCTTGGCGGCGTCCGCCGTCTCGATGTGGGCAACGAGCTGCCGTCATATGGACGGGGCCACCGAAGCCGGCGGTGCCGCACCGACCTTCGTCTGGCGCTCTCCCGAAGGGCACAGCCACCCGCTTCTCGGGAGAATCTGGGACACGAGTGCCCAGACCTTCGTCACGGAGGCACAACTGATCGACCGGCTCGCCGGAACTCCGAACGTTCTTCTGGGGGAGATTCACGACAACGAAGATCATCACCGACTTCAGGCACGCGTCATTCGCCGACGCGCCCAACAGACGCCCGGGGGTTCCCGTCGCCTCGTCGTCGAAATGCTCACGCTCGACCAACAGCCGATCATCGATACGGTGCTTCAGGCGGATCCGAACGACGCGAACGCCCTCGGCCGCGCGGTGGCGTGGGACCAATCAGGATGGCCTTCATGGTCGATGTATCGGCCCGTCTTTCAGGCCGCGCTGAGATCGCGATTCGAAATCAAAGCCGCCAACCTGTCGCGAAGCGACGCGATGAAGATATCCTCGCACGCGCTGGACATCGACCAGGACCTCGCCCACCGTCACGGCCTCAACGAGCCCCTGCCCGGCCCACTCGAAGCTTCGCTCGTTCGCGAGCTCATCGAAGGACATTGCAATATGCTCCCACAATTCATGATCCCGCCGATGGTGCAGATACAGAGGCTCCGCGATGCGATCATGGCCGACGCGATCCTCGGGGATGCGGAGGAGAAGGCTGCGGTCAGCGGCCCATCGACGTCGGTCCTCATCGCGGGCCTCGGGCATGTGAGGACCGACCGGGGCGTGCCTTATTACCTGCGAAAGGCAAACGCCTCATCGATGAGCATCGGGTTCATTGAAGTCGAAGAGGGCCGGACCGAGCCAGACCACTATGCGGTATCCGCCCCGCCCATCCCCTCCACCGCGAGCAACGACGAAGACGAAACAACCACTCGCGATGCGCAAGGCGTCAACGACGTAGGGACGAAGCAACGAGCGCCGTTCGATTTCTTGTGGTTCACGGCTCGGAGACAAGACCGAGATCACTGCGCAGAACTTCGCGAGCGATTCAAGAAACCCGGCCTTCCTCCTCCCCCACTCGAACCACCAACACCGTGAGGTTGTCAGGCTTGCCTTGGCGAGAGAACATCCGCTGGCGCACGATATCACGGAGCCGACGTGTAGCATTCGCGGCCGTCCCCGCCTCGACGACGATCCGACCGATCTCGCTTTCGGAGAGGCCCGAGTCAAACAGCCCGTCCGTGCCGAATACGATCAGATCTCCTCGGTCGACCTTCCATACATAGGTCTGATGTTGGAACCCCGCCCGGTGCGGGATGCCAAGCCCCTCCAACAGAAGCCGGCCAATGCCTTGCCGTTCGATTCGCTGTTTGGGACGCCCGCGCGGCGAAAAATGAATGGCCCCCGAGTCCCCGACGTTGACGATCACCGCTCTCTTCCGGTCGATGACCGCGCCCACAAACGTCGTAACCTCCCCGCGGCCGCGGGCGACAATCGCGCGATGCGCCTTCGTGGCCGCTGACACCATCAGCTCTTCAGCGCTCTCGAGGGGGCGCTTCGCTCTGGCCATCGCCTGCATCTCCGTGAAGAGCATCTCCGCGGCGATGGCGCTCGCTGCGCCGCGCGCTTGGTCGTCCGATCCTTCCCCGCCCGCCTGGTCGAACACCCCGAGATACAAGCGTCCCTCGCCATCGGCGAACAGCGCACCGCTATCTTCGTTCCAGTTCTTGTAGTTCTGTCCACGGTCGGTGTGGAGCGCAGCCCCAGCGAGCGGACTCACGATGTCGTAGACGGTTTGCGTCTCCTTGTTTCCCGCAAAAAGTCCGTCATTCTTGGCGTTGCTCTTGAGGATGAGCTCGATCGGCACGTAGCGACCCGATGGCCGAGTCGGATGGGGCCGCACGACCAGAAGGGGCTGGGTGGTGCTCGAGGGCATGTGTTCCGAGGGCATCGACCCGCGGGCCATCGGATCGGCAGGCGTGACCCCACCGGAGAGCGCGGCGGCGGGTGTCACGCCCGACAGCAGGCTGGGCGTCCAGACAGATGACGGTGTTGATGTCGATGCTGAGGCGGATGCTGATGCGGATGTTGATGCGGATGTCGCCATGTGCCGAGCGGCAGACGCCGTGGGCGGCAAGGCCAAAGATGTGGCAACAGGCACGACCGGCAAGACGGTCAAGGAAGGTACCGACGCGGACACGGACGCAGACGCAGACGCAGACGCAGACGCAGACGCAGACGCGGACATCGCTCGAGGGACCGCTTGGGTCTCGACCACGGACTGTGTACGAATGCTCGATTCGATCTTCACCCGTAGCTCAACCGGATCCACGCGATCGCCGTGGCGGCTCTCCACATTCAGCTCGCCATCCTCATCCAGGCCCGTGACCCAAAACGGAACACCTTCGATCACATACACGACGCCAATCTTCAGCGGATTCGTGAGCGCGATGAGGGCGGCCGGGATATCCTTCAAGCTCGGTCGTCCGTCCTTCTGGCTTCGAACGAGAACGTGCAGCGTCTCGGGGGTGGACACATCGACCACGACCCCCAAGGTGAACTGTCCACTCGTGCGTTGGGTGCGCACGAGATCGCCGACGCGGTAGTCGGAGACCGCCGCAATTTGTCGGCGCGACGTGTACTTCGCGGGATCGACGGTCGTGAAGGACGGAGGCCTCGTCAGCCGGTCGGCAAACTGCGCGATATCCTCTTCCCTCAGACCGACCATCGCAGTGTTAAGAGTACGCGATCGGACGGGAAAGAGGGGAGCGTAGGACGAACGACGGAGTTCCCTTCAAGTTCGCTTCAAGATGGGCCGAAAGTCAGTCTAACGCGTGGTATCTCCTTGATTTTCGCGCTTCGGTGTACCAGGCGTCTGGGGGATCGGCGCAGACATCTGCGCGGGCTTCGGCGTCGGCGTCGGCGTCGGCTTCACGGCCCGCCGGGCCCGGATCATCCAGTTGAGCACGAGATCGTGGCGTGCCCCGAGTCGATCCAACGCGCGGAAAAAGAGGTTCGAGATGGGCACGAGCTGCCGAAGAACCGCGTACCGCTGAAGCTCGAGATTGATCATCTGCCCCACCGTCGCCCACAGGCCCCCCTGCGCTCTTTGCTCGACAAGCTCGAGCCCATGTCGAGCAAGAAGCGCCAGAAGTCCGTGACGCGTATAGCGCCAATGATCGTGGGGCGCCTCGTGCGTCGGCCACACACCAGGCACGGTGAAGATCAACTGCCCGCCCACACGGAGAACCCGCGCAGCCTCCGACAGGGCTTCTTCGGGCTCCGGCACGTGTTCGAAGACTTGTGTCGCAAGCACCGCATCGAACGTCGCGTCTTCGAAGGGCAACGGATAGGCGTCTGCGACGACGGTCGGGTTCGTCAGCGTACCTTCGCGGTCGAGGCCGACGTATTCCGAGACCCCGGGGCCGAGCATAGGGCGGTAGGGTTGCATTCCACAGCCAATGTCGAGAACTCGACCCGAGCAGTCGGCGAGCACTTCCACGAGATCGTCCCACAGCGGTGCAAGGTGCAGATAGAGCGGCTGACGCCATGTCGCGCGATGGGGCCGGTACGGATCGGGCGTGGGACGAAAGAGCATCGGGCGTGGCCTCATCCTATGCGCGAAACTCGCTCGAATGCACTTTCGCCTTTGATGAGGCGCGCGCTTTCGTAGACCGAGCCTGAGCCTTGCCGTAGATCTCGAGGTAGCTCATCAAGAGCCGTTCGTGCGGCGATCGAGGAACGCACGCCCTACAGGCATCGGCCAGAGAGGCTCGGAGCGCCGGCGACAATAGGATCTCCTCAAGACGCTCGGGCCAGGCCGATTCTTCGTCGGGCAAGAGCGCCAAAGAAGACGGCCCCAGCACCTCGCGATGGGGCGGGATCGAACTCGCGAGCACCGGAAGCTGGGCCATCAACCCTTCGAGCAGCACCAGCGGAAGCCCTTCGAAGCGACTGGGCAAAATCAAAAGGTCGGCCTCCGCGAAGGCGCGATGCGCCGGGCGCGCCCCGAAGAAGCGCACCTTTTCGCCCAATCCACCCGCCGCCACGATGCCCTCGCAAGCCGAACGCTCGGGCCCGTCGCCAATCACAGCGAGCGTGAACGGCAGATCGCGCACGCGCGGATGCGTGAGCGCCGTCAGAAGTCGCGCGCAGCCTTTTTGCGCGACGAGACGACCGACGACCAGAAGGCGCAAGACCGCGGCGGGCACGCGAGGAAATGCCGGACCCGTCTCTTCATCTCGCTCGGGAGGCAGAGGCGGAGCATTCGGCACGCAGTGAAGAAGCGAGGGCGGCACGAGGGCGGCCAATCGGATCGCATCGCCGCGCGCGACCGTTGCGAAATGAAGACGGGATCGAATTCGCGCCGACGCCCACAGCACCCAAGGGCTTGGAATCTTCAGCGCGCGATCGGCGGGAAACCGAGCCGGCGGCAGGAGATGGAAGGTCATGACGGCCGGAAGCCGCCCCACGATCGCGAGCGCGCGTCCCAAGTAACTAGGCGACGGGAGGTGAACATGAACGACGTCGGGCAAGGAAGCCCTGAGCCGCGCCCGAACCCCTTTGTCCCATGCCCAAGGCGTCGATTCCCGGAGCTCCACAAACGGCAAAGAATCACCGAGGTCGCGTCGCAGCCCGGTCGCGATGTCGGGCAAACGCGGCGCCTCGATGCGGCTGTCGTGCCCAGCCTCTCTCAGGCATCGATGAAGGGTCGTCGCGACGCGTTCTGCACCTCCGAAGCCATCGGAGACAAGAAGATGGACGATTCGCATGCCTATCTCATCTCTCGGTCATCTCTCAGCGATCCTCTCTCAGCGATCACTCAGGCCTGAGGGAAGTCATCCAAACTCGCATCCCTGAGATTGGCAAGCGTCCGCGCACGGCCGGTCCTTGCTCGGGGGCAAGCATGACGGCAGCGAAACCCCTTCGCAAAGCTCCGATTGACATTGTCAGCACCAAAGGATCCATCAGCGCCGAGAGAAGGAGTGCAAGAAATCGATGAGCATCCTGTTCGAGCCACTACGCGTCGGCGCGCTGAGCTTGCCGAATCGGCTGGTGATGTCGCCACTCACACGATGTCGAGCCGTTGAGGCGAGGCAACCCAACGCGCTCATGCGCGATTATTACGTACAGCGCGCCGCCATGGGACTGATCATCACCGAGGCCACCTCGGTCGCCCATCAGGGCGTCGGCTATCCGAATACGCCTGGCATCTGGTCGAACGAACAAGTTCGAGGTTGGCGCATGATCACCGACGCCGTGCACGCGGCCGGTGGGCGGATCATGCTCCAGCTCTGGCACGTAGGACGGATATCTCATCCTCTCTACCTCGACGGAGAGCTTCCCGTCTCCTCGAGCGCCGTCAAACCCGAGGGGCACGTGAGCCTCGTGCGCCCGGTGACCGAATTCGTGACTCCGAGAGCACTGCGGAGCGACGAAATCCCCGGCGTCGTCGAAGCCTTTCGTCGCGGCGCCGAGAACGCGCGGCAGGCAGGTTTCGACGGCGTCGAGATTCACGGTGCAAACGGCTACCTGCTCGACCAGTTTCTTCAGGACAGCGTCAACCGACGCGATGACCGCTACGGCGGTACCCTCGAGAACCGCGCACGCCTTCACCTCGAGGTGACCGACGCCTGTATCTCGGTATGGGGTCCCGACCGGGTCGGCATGCACCTCGCGCCTCGCGGAGACGCCCACGACATGGGTGACAGTGATCCAACGGCGACGTTCTGCTACCTGGCCCGCGAGCTCGGTCGGCGAAAGCTGGCTTTCCTTTGCACGCGGGAGCACGAAGGACCGGACGCACTCACGCCACGGCTGAAGCGCGAGTTCGGCGGTGTCACGATTGCGAACGAAGGCTTCACCAGGTCCTCTGCGGAAGCAGCCATCTCCCGAGGCGACGCCGACGCGGTCGCCTTCGGAAAGCTTGTTATCGCCAATCCGGACCTCGTGGCGCGTTTTCGAACCGACGCACCGCTCAATGCTTGGGACGCAACGACCTTCTACGCCGACGGGCCCGCCGGCTACACGGACTACCCAACGCTCGAGGGCCGCTGAAAGCTTCACACCGGAAGAACCGGACAATGCCGCGGCACAACACGACGCGTTTTCGAACGTGCGTGCGCGAGCCGGTTGATCAACGTGTCGCGAAGTTGGTCGCCAGACAAGACGTCGTCGATCACGTTCTCGCTCGCCAACTTGAGCAGATCGACATCCTGGCGGTATTCCTCGCGAAGCTCAGCCACGTAGGCGGCACGATCTTCTTCGGGGCGCGACTCGACCTTGTTGGCGTAGACGGCGTTCACGGCGGCCTCGGGCCCCATCACGGCGATGCTCGCCGACGGGAGGGCAAGCGTCGCGTCGGGCTCGTAAGCCGGACCGCACATCGCATAAAGCCCCGCGCCATACGCCTTGCGAACGACCACCGAGAACTTGGGTACGGTGGCCTGCGAAATCGCGTGGATCATCTTGGCGCCGTGCCGGATGATTCCCTGGCGCTCGACCTTGGACCCGATCATGAACCCTGGGACGTCGGCCAAGAAGAGAAGCGGGATGTTGAAGGCGTTGCAGGTCCAAACGAAGCGTGCGACCTTGTCCGCGCTGTCGACGAACAAGACCCCGCCTTTATACTTCGGCTGGTTCGCGACGACGCCGATCGCGTGCCCATCGATGCGCGCCAAACCGACGATCACCTCACGGGCGAAGCGCTTCTTCAGCTCGAAGAAGGAAGCGTCATCGACCAGCGCTTGAATCACGCCTTGCATGTCGAAGGGCTTGTTCTCGTTGCCCGGCACCAACGCCGAGATCGCCGGGCCGGCCGCCGGCGGGCGTCCGGGCGATCTTGGTGCTAGGTCTTCGAAACAGTCGGGCATATATCCAAGATACTGGCGCGCCGCGAGGATGGCTTCATCCTCGTCTCGAGCCAGAAGGTCCCCGCAGCCCGAAACCTCGCAGTGCATTCGCGCGCCGCCCATCTCTTCCAGCGTAACGTCCTCGTTGATGACCATTTTCGCCATACGCGGCGACCCCAGGTACATCGACGCATTGCCTTCGACCATGAAGACCTGATCGCAAAACGCCGGGATGTAGGCGCCGCCTGCCGCCGAAGGTCCGAAGAGGAGGCAGATCTGAGGCACATAGCCCGAGAGCGTGCACTGCATGTGAAAGATTCGACCGGCGTGCCGCCGCCCGGGAAACATCTCGACCTGATCGGTAATTCGCGCGCCGGCGGAGTCAACCAAGTAGAACAGCGGCAGCTTGTGGCTCCGCGCCTTCTCCTGAAGACGGATGATCTTCTCGACCGTGCGGCTTCCCCACGACCCGGCCTTCACCGTCGAGTCGTTCGCCATCACGGCCACCGATCGCCCATGGACCCGCCCAACGCCCGTCACGACCCCATCGGCGGGCAGCGCATCGGCCTGTGCGTTGGCCAGAAGACCGTCTTCAACCCACCCTGGATCGTCCGCATCCAAGAGCCGGCGAATACGCTCACGGCAAAAGAGCTTCCCTTGAGCTGAGTTCTTCTCGTGGTACTTGGCGTCGCCGCCGCGCCGGACGCGGTCGACGACCTCAGCGAGCTTCTCATCATTGAGCGTCATGGGCGAGCGTCTAGCACCGAGCGCGCGGCGTTGTCAGGTCCCCATCGCCCGTTCTCAGGTCGCTCAGGTCCTCAGGTCCCCTCAGGTCCCTCGCGCCAGTGATCGGCCGTGCTCGCGAGCGGAAACGGTCCGACGACCCGAATCTTCGCGGTGGCTTCATTTGCCCCCTGAGCCCGACATCGGTCGATCACGGTACCAACGCCCACCCCGCGCGCACCCGTCCCCGGGCCGTGTTCTTCCCGGGGCGGGTCACCGGCACCGCCGAGATCGCCTCGAACCGTCATACGGCCAAGCATGCGGCGGTGCGACGACGCGTGCTCGGCCGCCACCCGCACTTCGTGGCCGTCTGCGTCCTGATGACCGGCCGTGTCCTGTGCATAGGTGTCGTGGCCAAACAGGCAAACGAACCAGCCTGCATCCGTGAGCGGTTCGCGGCGCCGATTCCAGATCCCGAGCGAGGCAAGCCTCGGATTTTCCTTCTTGGGCTTCATCGCGCGAACCCAAGCCCACGCCAAGTCTCTCTGAAACGGGGTCTCGCTCAACGCATAGTCGGCGAGGAACGGCGCGCCGATGGACTGACTGGCGCGCTCAATTTCGAGTGCAGCCGGGGCCGTCGCGCGCGCCAAGAGTGATTCATCCGAGATCGACTCGAGCATCGACAAGATCGCTTCGAAGCGGCGACGCGCGGCCATCACGTCCCGCGCCGTGTCGCGCATGGCTTGCGGTCGCTCGACGTGGGGATCGTTCACCAAACGAGTCGGTAAGTCCGAGATGAAGCGGAACGTCATGGCCTTCAGCATCGCCGATCGAAACGAGAGGGGCGCGAGCGGGTCGACGGCCTGGGCAAGCATTGGGCCGAGCGCGGACGTCGAGGTCTCGGCCAAAAAGGGTGCGCCATCCAGGCAAGCCTCGACCTCCCAGGAGCGCTCCGGATCTTCCGCCGCCGCGCGCGCGCGCGCGATGCACGTGTCGGCGCTTTCGAGCGCCTCGTCCGGGTTCTTGGTCGCAAGGCCACGATATCGCGCACGGTGGATCGCGCAAAGCATCCGATCGGACACCCACCCGCGCTCGAGCCAGCGATGAATCGTCGGCATAAAGGCATCATGGCCGCCGAGGGCCAGGAAATGGGAGGCAACGGTCCGTTTGGGGTTATCGCGGGGAAATTCGGGCATCGTCTCCGCCGCGCGCGCCATCAGGCGCTCGAAGGCCGCGACGTCGCCGGACAGCGCCGCCTGGCGCGCCTGATACCCGAGGGCGTCATGATAGTGCCGGCATCCGGCGGCGAGGCCCAGAAGCGGCAAGAACCCGGAGACGAAGATGAAGATGAAGATGAACCGCGAAGGCGCGCTCGGTGGGGCAGCCCCAGATGAAAAGCCTGCGTCGACCACGCGCGGGTCATGCCGGATGCGTCGGCCTCTCGGCAACCGTCCAACCGCAACAATCGGCCGACGGCCGAACGCGTGCGCCAAAGGGTAAGCGTGCATCGGCCAGGAGGCCTATGGTCACTCCGGCCATGGGTCTCGAGAGGCCGACTTTTCAAGTCCGAATTCCGCGGCAGGCCCGTTGGCTCGGCGGACAAAAAGGTTCGGGCGCATAGCACAATCTGCTGGAAAAAACAGCTTTCGATCGCGGGCGCTTTTGGCTTGCAAGATTTGGTGGGGCTGATAGATCGCGAGCCCGATGGGAAAGTACTTGAAGCTCTCTCCCCCTAAACGCGGTTCGAAGATCACCGTGGCAAAGAATGGTCAGCTCCAAGTTCCCGACGATCCGATCGTTCCGTTCATCCAAGGCGACGGGATCAGCCCCGAGTTGTGGCGGCCCATTCAGGAAGTGCTCGATATCGCGGTGGATCGTTGCTACGCGAACGCCAAGCGTCTCGAGTGGCTCGAGGTGTTCGCGGGCGACCGAGGCAACGAGGTCTACGGCACGAACAACCGCTTGCCGGAAGACACGATTCGAGCCGTGCAGGAGTACAAGGTCTGCATCAAGGGACCGCTGACCCCAACGAACAACGCGGCGCTTTGTCTCGACTCGCTGCTTCGTGAGCACCTCGATCTTTTCGCGCACGTCCAGAACATCCGATACCTCGACGGCGTCCAGTCGGCCCTCAAGTTCCCGCACGGCCTCGACATCGTCGTGTTCCGAGAGCACACCGAGGACGTCTATTCGGACGTCGAGTGGAAGAAGGGCTCTCCCGAAGCCAAGCAGCTGCTGACGATCTTGAACGACGATCTCGCCAAGAAGCTCGGCAAGTCGGTGCGCCCGGATTCGAGCATCGGAATCAAGCCGATCAGCGCGACGGCCACCAAACGCCTCATTCGACTGGCGCTCGAGTACGCCATCAAGCACAAGCGCAAGTCCATCACGTTCGCGCACAATGGCGCACTCATGCGTCACACGGAGGGATTCTTTCGCGACTGGGGATACGAGCTCACGCGCAAGGAATTCGGCGAGTACACGGTCACGGAGCAGGACATCGCGGAGATACACGGCGGGACGCCACCGCGCGGGCGCATCATCGTCAAGGATCGGTCGACCGAGACTTTGATGCAGGAACTGTTGCTGACCCCCGAAGATCACGACGTCATCGCAGCCACGAATCTGAACGGCCACTACGTTCAGGCCGTCGCCACGGCGTCGGTGGGTGGTCTCGGGCTCATTCCGAATGCGCATCTGGGCGCCAAGGCCGCGGTCTTCGAGGCGACGCATGGTCTTCTGCCGCAGCCCGAGGCGAAGGTCGACCAGAACCCCACGGCCGTGCTGCTGTGCGGTGTCATGCTGTTCGACCATCTTGGTTGGAAGGATTCGGCGGAGCTCATCACTCACGCACTCATCAAGACCATCTCGGATGGGAAGGTCACGCCGGACCTCGCGCGAAACCGCGAGGATGTCCAGACGGTCAGCGCACGGGAGTTCTGCGAAGCGATCGTCGAAAACTTCGAAGAAGTCCGAAAGTCGCGAGTTCGTCAGGCGATGAAGCGCGTCGCATCCAACATGCCTTAGACAACCAAAGCATTTCTACGTAGGAATTCGGCGCCGACACAAGCCGTTCCGGAAGACGGAAGTCGTTCCCGGAGGACGGACAAGGCGGTCCGGTTCTTCCTTGAAACTGGAGAAGGAGAAGATCGATGGCTCGTGCCAAAATTGGACTCGTAGGTGCCGGTCAGATTGGCGGCAATCTCGCGCTGCTCGCAGCACAGAAGGAACTGGGTGACGTCGTACTGCTCGACATCCCGCAGGCCGAAGGACTTGCGAAGGGCAAAGCGCTCGACATGCAGCAGATGTCGACGATCGGTCGTTTTGACAGCATCCTGACGGGCACCTCGAACTACGACGACCTCGCTGGATCGGACGTCGTCATCATCACGGCCGGTATTCCTCGGAAGCCGGGCATGTCACGCGAAGATCTTCTCGGCACAAACCTGGGAATCATGACGGCCGTCGCGGAGAATCTGAAGCGGGTCTGTCCGAACGCCTTCCTCATCAACATCGCCAACCCACTCGACGCGATGGTGTACGCGCTCAAGAAGATCACGGGCGGATCGAAGACGCACGTGGTCGGCATGTCCGGCGTCCTCGACACCGCGCGGTTCAAGTCGTTCATCGCGATGGAGCTCGGCGTCTCGATGCGCGACGTGACGACCTTCGTCCTCGGCGGGCACGGCGACGATATGGTGCCGATTACGCGGCTCACGACGGTCGGTGGCGTCCCGGTATCCGAGCTCATTCCGAAGGATCGGCTCGATGCGATCGTCGACCGCACGCGCAAGGGCGGCGCCGAGCTGGTGGGTCTTTACAAGACGGGCTCGGCGTATTTCGCGCCGGCCGCGGCGGCCATCGAGATGGCCGAAGCCTACGTGCGCGACCAGAAGCGTGTCCTGCCGTGCTGCGCTTGGCTCGACGGCGAGTTCGGGATCAAGGACATGTATTTTGGCGCGCCATGCGTCATCGGCGCCGGTGGCGTCGAGCGGGTCCTGAAGTTCGAGCTCACGAATGAAGAAGTCGGCATGATCGAAAAAAGCGCCGCCAGCGTGAAGAAGACGATCGCTGAAACGAAGCTCTAAGGGCCCTAAGCTGCTCTGGTCGCGCTACTCGGTCGGTCGAGCGCGACGCACGGGCTGCCGGCACACGCGGGCAAGCGCCTCGGGGTCGAGAATCACGATGGCGCGCCCCTCCCGCTCAATCAGGCGCTCTTTCGTCCAGCGTGACATGACGCGGATCGCCGTCTCGAGCGATGTGCCACAGAGATCGGCGAGGTCTTGCCTCGTCAACCGGACCGGAATTCGAAGCGTGCTCGAACCATCGTGACCGGCGTTTGCGTTTGGTACGGCAAGCTCAGGTGGGCCGGCCATATCGAGGATCAGTCGCGCAAGACGCTGCTCGACCTGTCCCGCGGCCATCTCCGAAACCCGCTGGCACATCCGCATGCATCGGCCTGCGACCGCATCGAACAAGCTCTTCGTGAACTCCCCACCACGCTCTACGGCCGCAAGCACGTCCTCGCGGGGAACGGCCACAACCTCGCTGCCAGGCTCCATGCCGATCGCCGAGCAACAATAGGAGGCGCCTGACGTGGGCCCCGGAATACAGATCGCGCTCCCCGGGCCGCAAAGCTCGAGGATCGTCTCCCGCCCGTGCTCAGCGACGGCGACCAGCTTGACGCGCCCCTTGGCTACAAAATGAAAGTACTCCGCGGTCTGACCTTCGGAAAAGACGGTCTCGTGATCGGAGAGGACGCGGAGCCTGACGTGCGGACGCAAAGCGTGATCTCGCTCGGCGTTCGACGCGAGCGCGCGCAGCAGCGGAATCCGGTCGATGGGGACCTCAGTCGTCAACAAGGACTGGTGTACCACGCGGGGCTGGAATAACCCATCGCCAATCGGCCCGCGCCGCATGACAACAGTCATGCCCTGCGGAGCAAAACGTCCGTTGCACAATATCCGAATCCGGACGCCCGATACAAGCCCAGCCGCGGCGGGAGGGGAAGATTCACACCTCCCAATATGGCCAAGCTGTATGCACCAGGGCCACAATCCGGCCCCCATGGCCTCTTCGCGGCTCCAGGCTCTCGCCAGCGCCCTCATACGCGTGCGACGAGGCGAACGTCGGCTCGTCCTGATCATGTTTCTCTATCAGGCCTGCCTCGTAGCCACGTTCATGGTTGGGCGAACCACGCGTGATACGCTTTTTCTTCGGCGGGTCGACGTCAAACTGCTCCCCCTCATGTACGTGGCGGTGAGCCTCGCCGTCGCCCTCGCCTCTTTTGCCTACAGCCGCATCGCGGACAGCTATCGGCGAGACCATCTGATCTCGCTCACGCTCGTGACGTTCGCCTCGCTGTTCGCGGGGCTATACGCCTGCCTCGTCTTCGGACTTGGCGGTCGATGGCTCTACGCAACGCTCTACGTCGTCGTTGAGGCGACGGGCGCCATCTCGATGATTCAGTTCTGGACGCTCGCCGGAGACGTCTTCAGTGCGCGCGAGGGCCGTCGCCTTTTTGGATTGATCGGTGCAGGCGGCGTGCTCGCAAACGTGGTCGGCGGTCTTCTCATCGGGAGCCTGGCCAACCGAGTCGGCGCCGAGGCCTTGATACCAACCTCCAGCGTACTCTTCCTGACGAGCGCGGTATTGGTCCGCCGGGCCACTCGAGGGCGCGAGATCCACCTCGAGCGTTCGGTCAAACGCCCAGCTCATCGCCGACCCTCGAGCCATGGGCGCTCGGCCTACGACACCCATGACACCCACCTGCGCGTCGTTGCAGCGCTCGTGGTCGTGACCTTCATCGTCGTGACGCTCGTCGACTTCCAGTTCAAGACCACCGCCCAGAGCCACTTCGCGACCGACGAAAGCATGGCCGCGTGGTTCGGATACTTCTACGCGGCAACCGGGGTCGTAGCCGGTTTCGTGCAGTTCTTCCTGACCGGCCGCCTCCTCGAACGGGGTGGCGTGGTGGTCGCGCTGTCGCTTCTTCCTTTTGCGCTGCTCCTCTCGTCCACCACCCTCCTCGCGATCCCGATGTCGATGATGCTCGTGGGCGTCACAGTGGCCAAGGGCTCCGAGAACGTATTTCGATACACGATCCACGAGGCTTCGATGCAACTCCTGTGCGTGCCCGTGCCGTCAGACCGGCGAGGCCAAGCCAAAGCATTCATCGACGGTGTTCTCAAGCCGAGCAGCATCGCGCTGGTTGGGCTCTTCTTGTTGGGCGCGACGCACTTGATGCCGACACAAGCGCTCATGCGTCCCATCAGCGCACTCACCCTGCCCCTGCTCCTGCTTTGGGGTGCAATGATCCTGAGAGCCCGCAAGTCGTATGTTGCCTCGCTCCTGCAGACCCTTCGACAACGACGTTTCGATGAAGATACCCCGTGGCGTCCCGCGACCGACGAGGACACGATCCGCTTGGTCTCCGGTCTCCTGCGCTCCGATGACGAAGCCACGCTCTTGAACGCGCTCGATCTCATCCCGTCCATCGGCGGCCGATTCTCCCATGAGCTGTCCGCGCTGCTCGACCACGCGTCGCCCAACGTTCGCACCGGGGCTCTGCGCCTCCTTGCGGCGCAAGGAAGCGCACACACGGGTACCCTCACGACGCTTCTTGCCGCCCCGGAGCCCGAAGTCCGCGCGGCCGCCCTCGCCGCGGTCAGCGTCGCCTCGCCTTCGAGCATCGCGCGCGTCTCAGCCCCATACATGACAGACGAGAGTCCGCTCGTTCGGGCCAGCGCCGCAGTGTCAGTCCTCTTGAATCCGCCGCTCCCGGGAGAGCCTCGCGCAACCAAAGCACGCGCGGTTCTCGACAGCCTGCAGCACGACACCGATCCAACGCAGCGCATCGCACTCCTGCGAGGACTCGAGTTGGCGCGGGACTTCGCGACCCTCAGCCCGGTGGCGGGCTCGAGTTCGAACGCCACTCTGGATACCGGAGCCCTGGCCGAGCTTCATGAGCGCCTGATCGCTTTGACCCACGACCGAGCACCTCATGTGCGCGTCGCCGCGATCGAGACCATCGGGCGACTGGGCGTCGTCGAGGCGGCCCTGCCCTTGCTTGAACACTTGACGGACCGCGGATCGGCCCGAGCATGCATCCGAGTCCTCACGCGACTCGATGCACGCATCGTGGAGCCACTCCTGCTCGCGCACTTGAAGGATGGACCGCTTCTCGAACTTCCCGCCGAAAGCGTCATGGGCAGTCTGGAGGTTCTCGAGCGCATCGGGGGCAATGAAGCGCTGGCCTTCATCCTCTCTCTTCTCGCGACGCCGCTCAACCCGAAGCTCCATCCCGAAGTGCTCGCCGGTGGCGTTCTCGAGAGCGCCGTCAAAGCCGCGGCGGCGATTCGAGATCGCACCGAGAAGCTCGACCTCGAGACCGCCCCTCTCGAAGCCCGCATCGCGGACATGATCCGCGCAACGTACGAGACCTGGCTCATCATCGACGATCTTCGACTCCCGCCGACCGACCTCCTCGTCGAGGCGCTCTTCGAGCGGGCGCGACAAGAGCTCAGAGTCGTCTTCCGGCTGCTCGAGATTCGCTATGCGTCGCGACCCCTACGTATGATCCATGACAGCCTCAACACGTCCCACCCCGTCACGCTCGCCAACGTCGCCGAGATCGTCGACAATGTCCTCCCCAAGGAAGTCGCGAGTCTTGTACTCCCGCTCGTCGAGGACGCTGGGAGCGGGGACCGAGCGCGGGTCGCGGTCTCGGAGCTTGGGCTCGTGTCGAAGTCGCAAACCGCACGCCTCAAGCTGCTCGTGCAGTCCCCCACACCATGGATCGCATCGTGCGCGCTCTTTGCGATCGGACAGTTGAAGCTGCGAAGTTTCGGCGTGCTGGTCAGCAACCAATTCCAGTCAAAGAGCGCGCTCGTGCGCGAGACGGCCGACCTGGTCTTGGCCAAGCTGGCGGAGGGTGGTGAGCTCAGACTTATGCCTGGCGCTGAAGATGGACCAACAAGCGACGTAGGTCTTCGTTGACCTTGATGAAATCAGCCGAGGCTTGCTCGTCCTGGAGCTGCGCCTCGATCTTGGGTACCGCAGACTTCGTCCCGAATTGCCAGTAAGCCATGATCGCGGCCGAACGCACCTGAGGCTTCTTGTCGGCGAGCGCATTCATGAGCGCGGCCAACGTCGAGGGGTCGCGAAGCCGACCCAGCTCCCAGGCCGCCTTCTCACGGATGAGCGGGCTTGGATCCCGAAGACGCATCGACCAGCAGGCTGCATCCTCTTTGCACTCCACCGCGACCTCGACGCGCGCAAAACGCTCGGCGAAGTACGCCTTCATCTTTGCGTCCCGCTCTGCCTCGACTGCCGCCTTGAACGCGTCGAGATGTTCCGGCCCCGCCAAGTTCGATGCATGGTCGGCCGCCGCACGCTGCGCACCTTCCAACGCGATCTTGTCGGCGGCACATTCTTCCTTGGAACCAAGCCCATCCGCCACGCATTTCGCCACGAAGACCTCGGCCGACATCGCACGAATCATGTCGGGGACGACCGAGCGATCGCCGAGCTGATTGAGCGCCCGCATGATCGGATCGCGAAGAGAGGCATCGAGCGTGTCCATCTGACTCTTCAAGACCGGCACCGCGCGACGATCGCCGAGCGCTCCAAGCGGTGCCGCCGAGAAAGCCAAGACCACCGGATCTTTCTTAGCGACAGCGTCCTTGAAGGCTGCGATCAACGGATCGACCCCGCGGGGATCGCGGAGATCGCCAAGCACAAACCCACACTTCGCCCGAATAGCCGTCTCTTTGAGACCTCCGGACTTCTCGAAATACGCGTTCACCGCCTCGTTCTTTCCGGCCATCGTGTTGAGAAGAGCATCGGCCGCTGAGTCGCCGATCTGATAGAGCGCAAAGGACGCCTCGCGATAGAACGAAACACCTTCGAATTCGACGAACATCATCCGAATGAGCGTGTCGGTCGCGGCCGGGTCGGCGATATCACCCAACGCCATGACCGCGTTCTTGCGCATGAACTTGTTGTCGTGCGTGAGCGCGATCTTCTCGAGGGCCGGGATCGCGGCCTTGTCCTTCAATACGCCGAGCGCGCGAACAGCCTTCAGCACAACGTAGTTGTCGCGACTGCGATCAATCAACGCGAGCAGCTTCGGCGTCGCCTTCTTGTCGCCGATCTCTCCAAGCGCCGTCGCAATGGCCTCGTTGGTTCGATTGGCGTTCTTGTCCTTGTAGTCTCCGCTGGTTCCGGCCTCCATATCGATGGCCGCCATCAGCGCATCCACCGCTGTGCCGTCACCGATGTCGCCCAGCGCCTGCGCGGCCGCTTTTCGATGCTTGTCGTCTGACGAGCTCGTCTCGGGCTGGGCCAACATCGCCGTCAACCCGGGGATCGCGGCGACGACCTTCTGCGCCGCGACGACCTTGACTGCAGCTTCGCATGCTTTACGCTTCGACTCGCTCTGGGCAAGCCGATAGGCAGTCGCGCACGCCTCACCGTTCTCGTTGAGCATCGCTGCGCACTTGGCGCCGTCTTCGCCGCAATCGACGATGCCGCTGCAGCCAGCGGCCGAGCCCGCCGCGAAGAGCGCGGCGAGCAGTAGGCCCCGTGCGCGAAAGGAAGTCTCGTTTGTCTCGCTCATGATCTTGGTCTCGACCACGCACCTCGGAACGAGTCAAGAAAGTCCGCGCAGAGTTCCGGCCCGCCTGACGCTGGACAAGCCGGAACTCAGACCGGCGGGAACTCAGACCGGCGGGAGCTCAGACCGGATGGAGCTCAATTCGAACCACTGCGCCTCGTCGGTCCTCACGCGCCCGAAGATCGATCGCGCCACCGGCGCCTTCGATGGCTGTGCGTGCGATCGCGAGCCCAAGCCCCGTGCCCTCGGTTTTGGTGGTGTAGAAGACACGAAACAGCTGATCTGGCTCCAGATCGGCGAGCCCAACGCCTTGGTCCTTCACCTCGATCACAACCACCGGCCCTTCGAGAAGACGCCCGCTTGGCTCGAACAGGCTGGTGAGCTCGACGCGGCCGCGCTGGTCGACGCCCATCTCGAGCGTCGCGTCGATCGCGTTCGCCAGCACGTTCACGAGCGCGCTCCGGATCCCGTCAGCGTCGCCAACAACCGCCGGCAACTCACGCTCAAAGGAGGTCACCATCTCGGGCGCAAGCGGAAGCCCCTCGAGCAGCGCGATCGACTCCCGGAGCACTCGATTGACGTCGAATGTCGGCTTCCTGGCCTGGTCCGAGGAAGGGCGCGCGGTCTTCAGGAGCGAACGAATGCGACTGTCGATGTCTTCGACCTCGCATCGAATAATCCCCAGGCCTTTCTCGAACAGGGGGCGATCCGCCGGCGCTACGCTCTCCAATTTCGCCTGAAGCATCTGGGCGTACCCTTTGATCGGCGCGAGCGGATTCTTGATCTCGTGCGCGACACGCGCTGCGAGCTCTCCCGTGATGGCCAGTCGCTCGACCGCGGCAACGCGACGACGCAGCGCCGACAAGGCCGCCGCATCGTCGCGCAGGCGGGCCGACACGCCCGCCTGCCGGATCATGAACAAACAGGTCACCAACACCAGCCCGCCGACGAGGAACGCCACCGTCACGACCAACCGCCGGTCAGCCGCGTAGCCAACAAGGAAAAGCGCGCCGAAGCTCACTGCGATCGCTCCGAAGACCCACGCCGCGATCAAAGCCGCCACGCGCCCGATCGAGGGCTCCGAACTTGCCGACGTCTGCGCCAGAGGTTCCTCCGGAGGCATCGTACCCTGGTCAGAACTGGAAGTAGATGAAGGGCTGGGCCTCAAAGTTCGCGACGTTCTTGATCACCACGGCGATCACGAGCAAAAGGCCGGCCCGAACCGGGATCGGCAGCCGGACGAAGACCGTCGAGACCCGCGTGTAGAGGTCACTGGGCCCGAAATGTAGGATGGTCGCGACCGCGATGACCGCCATGACTCGCGGCGTCACATTGGGTGCTTGCCAGAGCCCGTCTGGCACGAGCCCTCGGAAGATCTTCGAAGCGAGGGTCATCGACTCGGCGCGAAAGAAGACGCGCGCGAACATCACCGCCAAGAAGGTCGCGAGCCAACTCAGCGACACGCGCCACCACGGCGGATGTTTCGGCGGCCCGAAGCGCCACCACACGAGACGCGTCAGGCACAGACCCACGCCATGAACCGCACCCCAAAGCGCCATCCGCCACGACGCGCCGTGCCAGATACCGCCGAGGACCATGGTGATCATGACGTTGCGCAACGTAAGCAGCTTGCTGCCGCGATTTCCGCCCAACGGAATGTAAAGGTAGTCGCGGAGCCAAGTCGAAAGACTGATGTGCCACCGCTTCCAGAATTCGGTCAGGTCTCTGGCCTTGTAGGGCCGGTTGAAGTTCTCCGAGATCTCGTACCCAAAGAGCGCCGCCGCTCCGATCGCGATGTCAGAGTAGGCCGAGAAGTCGTAGTAGATCTGAAGCGTATAGGAGAAGACGCCGGCCCAGATCTCCATCGACGTATAGTGACCTGGATTCGCGAACACCCGGTCGACGAGGTTGGCGGCCAAGAGGTCGGCGATGAGAAGCTTCTTGACCAAGCCCTTCGCGATCCGAAGCAGCGCCGCCGCCCCATCGATCTCGGTCAGCGACGCGGGGCGATCGAGCTGCGGCATGAACCAGCTCGCACGAACGATCGGACCCGCAATGATCTGAGGAAAGAAGCTGATGAAGAGGCAGACATCGACCCAGCTCTTCCGGGCTTCGCAGTCTCCCCGGTAAACGTCGATCGTGTAGCTCAACGTCTGGAACACGACAAACGAAAGGCCGATCGGCAGCAGGATATCGAGGTGATGGTAGACGATGCGGACACCGATCCACCCACCAAGGGTGGCCGCCGTCTCATAGAAGAAGTTTGCGTACTTGAAGAATCCGAGCACGCCGAGATTGCTGACGACGCTGACCGTGACCAGCCACTTGCGGCGACCGGGATCGGTCGTCTTCGACATCCACCGCGCGAGCAGATAGTCGGCGGTGGCGCAATACAGCACGATGAGAAAAGGAAGCGGATTCCACGCCATGTAGAAGACGGCGCTCGCGAGGAGAAGCACCCACTTCCGAAGCGCCGCGTGACCGGCCACCGCCCAATAGAGCAGAAAGACCGCCGGCAAAAAGACCATGAATTGAATGCTGTGAAACAGCATGCGCTACGAGCCTTCCCCCGCCCGAGCGCGGTGTTCGTCGTAGGCATCCATGATCGCCTCCGACATCATCTCCCCCAAGAGATTGCTCCCCCGATTTCGAGGATGGATCAGGTCCGGCAGCATGAGGTCCGATTTGACCCACTTTGCCAACGAGCCTTCGCCGCCCATCGCCGCGTGCATATCCCAGAACGCGCAGCCTCGCCGCTCGGCAACCCGGCGCTCGAGCTCGATCACCTCGAGCACCTCGGGCTTCGGAATGAACTGACTGCCCTTCTTTCGAACCGCTTCGAGGGGCGAGACGAGAAGGCAATCGGTCTTCGCTGAGGCCTCCTGGATTCGCCCGACGAAAGCATCGAGGTCCGCTTCGATGCGCTCGGTCGTCGTCCGCTCCTTGGAGAGCATGAGCCCATCGTTGCCCCCCAACATGACGATGACGAGCGCCGGGTCGCGAAGACCAAGCTGTCGCTCGAAGTCCTCCCGATCTGGCTCGTTCCAGACCCGGGACGTAGCGCCGGGAAGGCCGATCGACTCGTATACGACGCCCGGCTGATCCGCCTCGAGCACGACACCAAAGAGGCGCGGGCCATAGTCGACGGCTCGGAGCTTGAATTCGGTGGTCCCAGGAGGGATCGTGAACCGCGCCTTCATCGCCTCCGAGGTGGCCGCGTTGGTGCGCGTGTTGATCTCGCCAAGCACGGTTTTATCGGCCAAAACCTCGAGGCGCCCACCCTTTCGATCCTTCAGATAGTAGACCTCGGCGACCTGCGATCGACCGAGACGACGGAAGGTCGTCTCTTCGCCTGCGTTCTGCGCGGTGAACGAAGCGCCCGAATAACCGAAGTAGCGGTCGCGCAAGACGCGTTGCGTGATGACGTCGAGCCGCCAGCCGCCGGAGCCATCGCCCGTGCGATAGCCCCGTTGGAAGGAGTTGAACTTCTTGATCATCAAGAAGCCCTTCCCCCCCGATCCAAAACGCTCCTGAAGGCGGCGGCGCACCATGTCGCTGATCTTGTCGGACGCGATGAGCGAATCGCCGTAGTGAACGATGCGCACCGGCTCGCCTCGCCCAAGCTCCGCGTCCGAGAGTCGCGAAAAGAAATGATCCAAAGCGCGTTCGCGACAAGGCCCCGGCCCTGCTGGGGTGCGGCAAGGACGTACGATGGGCGGAACCCTCAAGCCAAGGCGCTTGGCCCAGAAGTCGTAGGCCTTGCGCTCGGGTGGCGTCCATTTTGAAGGCCGTGCAGCGCCCGCCGTCGCGGTCGACGCCTGATCGTCGAGGCCAAGCCCTTGAGCCGTCGGCGTCCGCCCGCCGACCTCCACCCGGTCGTGATGGGGCGCGAGCTCGACCTGATCCTCGTCGGGATCGGACTCGGAATCGTAGTCGACGTACTGATCTTCTTCCGCGATCGCCTCCGCGCCTCCGCCCGCAACGTAGCCTTGCGAGGGGCGGGGTACAGACTCGGGCCGCGTGAACACCGACGCCAGGAACGCGCCGAAAGGATCCTCCTTGGCGAAGTCGTCGAGCGGCCGCAGCCACTCGGGGACCGGCGCAGCCGAAAGGCCCACAACAGCCAGGATGAAAAACAGAAGAGTTGCGCCCGTGGCGTGTCGCTTCAGAAAAGACAAAGTGAGTCAGCCTCGCACAACGCGCACGACCTCGCGCAATCCGCGCCACTCGCGCAATTCGCACGACGCACGCACCTCGGCGGTTCGCGCCGCTTGGACGGTTCACACGGTTCGCATTTCACGGTGCGCAATGGCCACAATTACGGGCTCTTGGGCGATCAGTCAACGGCCGGCCGATAGCGCCGAGCGAGCCCGATTCGGCCCCGCTCGACCTATGGTTGGCCGAGAGGCCGCACGCCCCCGCGCGGCCCCAATCGCACGCCCGATGACATAGAAGAGGACCCCGAAGAACTCAGGCACCCAGACAACGAGGTTCACGACTTCCAGCCAACGCACCACGGTACGCTGCCACCGCGGTGGGGCCGCAGCCGGCCCAAAGGCGGTTGTCACCCAAGTCTGAAGCGCGTCGACCGCCAGAAGCCCAACATGCAGCGAACCGTGGACGGCCGAGATCGAGAGGAGCAGTAGGCCGAGCATCGCGGCCACTTTGGCGTGGTCGGCGACGAAAGGCGCTGCATTTCGTCGTGCACGCCAAACCCAGGGTAGGAGCGGCGGAAAGCAAGCCTGGATATAGTGGCGGGCAGCCAGGCGACGCAGTTCGACGCTCGGCGCCTCGGACGCACCCGGCCCAATCGTCGCGCTCTGCTCGCTCGTCGCGCTCACTTGGAGAGTTCACGGGCCTCGCCCGCAAGGCCCACGAGCCGGCTGGTGCGATCTGCATCGAAATCAGTGTCCGACTCGAGCAGATGCCCCATGCGATCGCGCTTCACGCGCAGATAGCTGGCCGAGTGGAGATTCGCGGCGATCTGCACCGGCAATCGCTCCACGACGCGGATGCCAGAGGTCGCAAGGCCTTGGACCTTCTCGGGGTTGTTCGTGAGCAGACGGACGCCTCGGATGCCCAGGTCGCAGAGGATTGCGGCTGCGACGTCATACGAACGGTCGTCGGAGCCGAACCCGAGCTGGTGATTCGCATCGACCGTATCCGCGCCACGCTCTTGGAGCGCGTAGGCGCGGATCTTGTTGCCAAGCCCAATCCCGCGGCCTTCCTGCCGAAGATAGATCAAGACGCCGTGCCCTTCGGCCGCAATCTGATCGAGCGCCGCGTCCAGTTGCTCTTTGCAGTCGCACTTGAGCGAACCAAAAACCTCGGAGGTGAGGCACTCGCTGTGGATCCGCGTCAGCACGCGGTCGGGCGTCGCCGCGGGGTCGCCGACAACGATCGCGACATGTTCGAGCACTGATTCCAACGCAGGTGAAGGCGCTGGCGAAGACGCGAACTCCGACGACGCCGACGCGGACGAAGCCAAAGACATTCCCGGCGCCGCAGCGCGGTACACGAGAAACTTCAAGCGCCCGCGCGCGGTGGGAATGGCGCTCTCAGCGTAACGGACAACAGCCATCGGCCCGGTCGTGGGCCTGGTTTCTGACGGAAGCACCAAAATCGTTCCTTTCGTGCGAGGCGTACGTACGCCCTTGACTCCCGCATGACCAGCGATCGTTCGGCAACCTCTTCGTACGCCCTGCGGTTATCCTGTTACGCGTATTCCCTAGAAGCCGCGGTGCCCCAGTTCCTCAACGCCCGTCATGAAATCCGGCCTTCGAGCTTGACCGCGACCGCGTGCTCCAGCCACGACGCCCAAATGCCGCGGGAAACGACGCCTGGGCGCCGAGCCATCCCGCGGCCACGCGCGCCTGACCGGGCTCGGGCCGAGGATGCAGTCCGCGCCCTGATCGAGGCCCTCGGGTTCGACGCCGAGACGCCTGAGCTCCGCGACACGCCCGGGCGAGTCGTCACGGCCTTCCTTGAAACCCTCGTCGCGGGCTACGACACTTCGGCGGCGGCCGCGATCGGGAGGGGCTTTCCTAGGCAACATGCGGCCCCGATTGTCTCAACCGGCATTCCGCTTTCGTTCACCTGCCCCCACCACCTGATGATCGCGCAGGGGCATGTCCACATCGCCTTCCTACCGGGAGGTCTGGTGCCCGGTCTCTCTCGTCTCTTTCGTCTGGTCGACGCCTTGAGTCGTCGCCTGATCCTGCAGGAAGACCTGACGCAGGACATCGTGGAGGCGCTTCGATCCGCCGTCCGCGCCAAGGCAGGCTACGTATCGATCGAGGCGAGGCACGGCTGTATTGCGGTCGAAGACCCAAAGCGGCGCGACGCCATCATCCGAACGACAGCCTCGTTCGGCACATCCCGAAATGTCGAGTCCCTAAGGCGCGAAATCGATGCTACCCTCGGCGGGCCTTGGAAGACCTCTGCATCCGGTGCACCCTCCCCGAGTCCCGCCTCGAAGTCGCGATCGCGCTCACGACCGAGGTCTGCCGCTGCGCGCAAGCAGCCCACGCGCTAAAGAGCACGTCCGCAGTCGCGCTGGGTCGCCTCCTCACGTCGGTCGCGTTGATGAGCGCCACCGGCAAAAAGGAGGGCACGATGAGCGCGCAGTTCGTCACCCGCACCACGATGCGACAGCTCTACGCCGACGCGACGCACGAAGGCCATCTGCGCGGCTTCGCCAAGAACCCCAACCTTGCCTTCCCGCTTTTCGAAGGCGAAACGCAGCTTGGTCGACGCACTCTGGCGCCTGCGCTCAGGCCCGGCGAGATCTCGGTCATTCGTATGCAGGCCGAGACCGGCGAGTATACACAGAGCACGACGCCCATCACGAGCGGGGAGGTCGACGAAGATCTCGAGTTCTTCTTGAATCAGTCCGATCAGGTGCCGACGGCGCTGGCGGCCGACGTCATCGTGGGCGAAGGCGATCGCATCTTCGGCGCCGGCGGCCTCTTGGTGCAGGCACTGCCCGACGGCGACACCGTGCGTCTGGAGGCTATTCGGGCCTCGTTGAGGGGCGGCCGATTCACGGAGTGCCTGAGCTCGATCCTCCCGAATCGATCGGCGCACGATCTCATCCGCGAGTTCCTGCCCGACGCCAAAATCATCGACGCCTTGCCCCTGAAGTGGCAATGCCGTTGCTCGATGGAGAAGGTCATGGACTCCATCCGTCTCCTGGGCCCCACCGACCTCGCCGAGATGATCGAGGCCAACCATGATGTGGTGGTCAACTGTGACCTGTGCGCGAGCCGCTATGTCGTCACCCCGACCGAGATCGCGAAGATCTTCGAAGCCCAGATTAGAGCCCGTGGATAGCGATAGCCCAAGCCTACGCATAACTGCATTTCGAGTTCGGTCCGACCGACTTCGGTCCGACCGACTTCGGTTCGCACGAGTTCGGTTCGCACGAGTTCGGTTCGCACGAGTTCGGTTCGCACGAGTTCGACGATGGTTCGCCGCGGTGCTGATCGCCTGCGGGGTCTGGGCGCACGGAGGTCCGCAGTGCCGCGAAGGAGGATGCAAGCTCGAGTTCGGCGCAAAGAGCGCACGCGCGGCCGGCGCCTATGATCCCGACGTCCCCTATTCGACGCTCAGAACGCCGCACTTCTTGGTCATGTACGCGGAAGGCTACGGACGCATCGCCCTCCGCGCCGCAGAAATCGGCGAGGCCTCATGGTCCTATCTCGCGGCGCGCTACGCGTGGACGCCGAACGGCCGCATCAACATCATCATCAACGATCAAACCGACAGTGCGAACGGAAGCGCCACGATCTTGCCCTCGAAGACCATCACGCTTTTCGTCACGGCACCTACGCGCGTTTCTGGACTGGAAGACTACGACGACTGGTTGAGCGCCGTGCTCATTCACGAGCTCGCGCACATATATCACCTCGATATGGCCTACGGCCTGCCTTGGCTCGGTCGCCAACTGCTGGGCAAATATGTCGCGATGAACCAATACGTGCCGGCCTGGCTGACCGAAGGCCTCGCCGTGTACGAAGAAACCGTTTCGACCGGCGGCGGGCGCGGCCGCAGCGCATACGTAGACATGGTGCTTCGAACCGCCGCCCTGAACGATGTCTTTCCGTCGATCGACCAAGGCTATCGCGGCTACCCAAACTGGCCGTTCAGCAACATCGCTTACTTTTTCGGCGGTCGATTCCAGCTCTACCTCGCCGGCCGATTCGGTGAAGACGCCCTGCTCGAATATCATCGGAAGTACGCCGCCAACCCCATCCCTTACATCACATACTTGCCGAGCAAGCTCGTCTTCCAAGAGAGCATGCCGAGCCTTTGGAGCGCCTTCGAGGACGATGAGAAGGCCAAAGCCGAGGCCATGCTTCTGCAGATACGGACCTCGACCTCCCTCCCCCTGACGACGCCCAAGCGTATCACCTTTCACGGCGGAGAGTGCGTCGGACCACGGGTCACGCCGGATGGTCGTTCCATCGTGTTCTCGGCGAGCTCTCCCGTCGACGGCGCGCGGGTCCGCCGAATCGACATCGATGGGTCGGGCGAAGAGATCTTGCTCGACGACACGCTGAGTCTCGGGGTCTCCTTCACGAGCGACGGCCGCGCCTTCTACCTTCAGCAGGCTGAGATCAACCAACGCTACTACGCACATAACAACCTTTATCGCTTCGATCTCGAGCGAAAGTCGCTCGAAGCCGTTTCCGTCGATCCCCTCGAAGTCAGCGACTGGGTGGCGTCGTCGGGTTCACTGCGCGCCCGCGAGCCCGACGTCTCCCCCGACGGACGACGCCTCGTGTTCGTGCAGTCGCCTTTTGGCGCAAACCGTCTGGTGCTGGCCTGGGTCGAATCGGACGGGCGCACGATCCACCCGCGCGTGATCGTTCCCGCCGAACCCGATGTTCAGCTTTCGAACCCCAGGTTCTCGCCGGACGGGACGGCAATCGCCGTCGCGCGCTTTCGAGCCGGACGGCGCGACATCGTCGTCTACGATCTCACCGGCGCCATCACCTACGAAGTCACACGCGATCGTTCGCAGGACACCGATCCAACCTGGTCACCGGACGGACGTTGGATCGTGTTCTCGTCGGACCGAAGCGGCATCTACAACCTCTACGCCTTCGACACGCACGACCAGACGATGCGACAGCTCACCAACCTGATCACAGGCGCATTTCAGCCAAGCATCACCCCCGACGCGCAAACGATCATCTATCGAGGTTATGGGCCGGACGGCTTCGACGTATATTCAGTGCCCTTCGCCCCCGCCGACGCCCCGCGCGTGCCGTACACCAAGGCGCCCCTTACATCCACGGTCGATACGACCCCGCGAAGGTGGCCTCCCCCCAACGAGGGGGCGCCCGAGATCCCGCCGCCGGCCCCGTTCCGAACGGACCTCGCCGCGGACGATTTGCCCGAGGGCTGGTCGACCTCCTCATACAGCGCGCTCGACACCATCCTCCCGTTCAACGACAACTGGAACTTGTTCCCTGCCCTCATCGCCAACGAGCATGAGATCTATGGATCGCTCAGCCACTTCGGGGCTGATGCGATGGGAACCCAATCTTATGCATTGAACGTCAACTACGGAACGCTCACGGAAGCATTCGGCGGGAGCGCCTCGTACGCCTATGACGGACTCGAGCCCACCATCGTCGTATCGGGCACGTCGCAGGCCGTGACGTTCAGTCGACGCGTGGTCGTCGAGCAAAGCGGCACGATGCCCTGCGCGTACGGCGGGAGCGGCTCGCTGCAATCGGACGGATCAGCGCTCTGCTACGGACCTGACCAGGGGCAATATGACCAACGTCGAAATACCGCGCGCATTTCGCTCGGGCTTCCGTTTCGACAACGCCATCGCATCTCGCTCGGCTACGCATTCGAACGCCGTTCGTCACTCGACGCCCTCCCGCCGGACACCATCGAACGTCTCCTGCCGCGGTCGGGCAACTTCGCGCGCATCACGCTTGGGTACACCTACGCTGACACTCGCAGCTTCCCGTACTCCATCTCGGCCGAGCGCGGTCCAAGCTTTGGGATCGCGCTCGAAGCCCTCTCCAAAGGTCTTGGAAGCGACTACGAAGCGTTCGTGCTGACATCGGAGGGTCGATATTACCTATCCATGCCGTGGCGCGGATTTCTCCTGTCGAATCACGTCCTCGCGCTCCGTCTCGGAATCGGCTTCACGCTCGGACCAGATCTCGCCGAGACGTTCCGACTGGGCGGTGCGACCGGCCGAAGCGCGGTCACCACCACGACCGATGACTTCTATCCACTCCGAGGACTCGAGACTTCGGCCTTGGACGGAACGGCCGTCATCGCTGGCTCGGCGGAATATCGAGCGCCACTCATCCGAATCGACCGCGGCCTATGGACGATGCCGGTGACCTTTCAGGTGCTGCACGCCGCCGTCTTCGTGGACTCAGGACGGGTGTTCGACGCCCTTTCTTGGGAGAAGCTTCGCCGGGGCTTCCAGGACGAATGGGCGGTCGGCGTCGGTGGAGAGCTCCGCGCAGACTTCATCTTCTTCTACGAGCTCCCGCTCACCCTTCGGGTCGGCTACGCTCGAGCCGTCCGAACCCCGGCCTCCATGCCGGCCACGTCGCAGCGGAATGGGTTCTACTTCGAGCTGGGCACTCTGTACTGAAGATCGAGCAGGAACTCCTGCGCTCGGACGAGAACACGCTAGCGCTCGAGATGATTTCGGTCGACAAGAAGGTCTATGAATGATCGCCCAATCCCGTCGCTCGAAGCGCCGATCGTAGCCGGTAAGTCGCCGGTCAAAGTCGAGCTCGAGGCAAACAAGGACTACTATTTCTGTTCGTGCGGCCGATCGAAATCGCAACCATTTTGCGACGGTTCGCATACAGGTACCCGGTTCAAGCCGAAGCCGTTCGTTGCCGAGGAGACCAAGGCTGCATACCTGTGCGCGTGCAAGCACACGGCGAATGCCCCATTTTGCGACGGGACGCACAAGAAGTTCGACGCGTCAGCGGTGGGAAAACCGGGGCCCGGCGTCGTTGCGGCGACAGATCAGCCGCCCGAGCCCGTACCCACGCTCGAGGAACCGCATGTCGCTCTGATTCATGAGTTGGCGCGAGATGGCCTGACGAAGCTCGGTCACCACGGTCCGATGACCGCGATGGGGGTTCCGCGCGAACACCTGCCCAAGTGGGACGACATCCAAATCATGACCGCGCAGCTGGCCACCAAGCCGCTCATGGAAGATCAAGATGTAGACTCGAGCCTGGTCATCGGACCCAGGGCGAGCAAGCCTCTCCGTCTCGAGATTCCGCTGTTCGTCTCGGACATGAGCTTTGGGGCACTATCAGAGGAGGCCAAGGTCTCGCTGGCGCGTGGCGCGGAGCTCGCTGGCACTGGGATCTGCTCCGGGGAAGGCGGTATGTTGCCCGAGGAGCAGGAGGCGAACAGCCGCTACTTCTATGAGCTGGCAAGCGCGAAGTTCGGGTTCGACGAGTCGCTGCTTACGCGCGTCCAGGCGTTCCACTTCAAAGGTGGGCAGGGCGCAAAGACCGGTACCGGCGGTCACCTCCCCGGCAATAAGAACCGCGGAAAGATCTCGAAGGTTCGGGGCATTCCGGAAGGACAACCAGCGATCTCGCCGCCGACCTTCAGCGACCTCAGCAGCGCAACCGATTTTCGGCGGTTTGCTGACCGCGTCCGAACGCTGACCGGAGGCATCCCGATCGGGTTCAAGCTCAGCGCCAACCACATCGAGCGTGACATGCAGTTCGCGATCGACGCCAGCGCCGACTACATCATCCTGGACGGACGCGGCGGCGCCACAGGGGCGGCGCCGGCGCTGTTTCGCGACCACATCAGCGTGCCGACGATTCCTGCTCTTTCGCGCGCTCGGGCGTTTCTCGACCGGAGCGGGCTATCAGGTCAGATCACGCTGATCATCACCGGCGGACTCCGCACACCGGCCGACTTCATCAAGGCGTTGTGTCTTGGTGCCGACGGGATCGCCGTGTCCAACGCCGCGATGCAGGCCATCGGCTGTGTGGGCGCCCGCATCTGCAACACGAACAATTGCCCCGCTGGAATCGCGACTCAGGAGGCGGCCTTGCGTTCGAGGCTCAACATCGAGGTCGCGGCCCAGCGCCTCGCGCGATTCTTCGGCGCGGTGACGGAGCTCATGAAGGTCATGGCTCGGGCGTGTGGGCATCGCAGACTGTCGGGATTTTGTCTCGACGACATCGCGACCTGGCACCACGACCTGGCTCGGCTTGCCCGCATTCCATACGCCGGCGCGATCTAGGCCGAGACCAGGCCGGGCGCCCTGGTCTGCACCCTCAAAAAGATGAGCCCGGTTCCCCGAGGAACGCCACCTCTTCGGGCGTGCTGGTGCGGCCCAAAATGGCGTTGCGATGAGGGAAGCGACCCCACTTGGCGACAATGTCACGGTGGGCGACCGCGAACTTGATCGTATCTTCGACCGCTGTCGCCAGCGCGTCCTGACCCGCGTCGCGGTACGTACGTGCAAGTGCCTCAAAGGTTGCCACACACGCTTCTTGGTCGGCGAGCACCTCGCTGTGCATGAGCGGCATGCGGAAAAACGTCCGCTCGGCGAAGCCCATCTTGGCATCGAAGCCCGCTCGCAGTCCTTCCTTGGCGACTTGAAGCGCGATGGCGTCGCCGGAATACATCTTTGCCTGACCTCGGAACATGTTGCGGCTAAACTGGTCGAGCACCAAGATCAGGGCGAGGGCGCTCATCGGCTCTTGTCCCCATGCGCGCAGCGCCCCGTCGAGGGCGGCCTCGAAGACGGGCTCGAAGCGTTCTCGCACCCGCGAATCGAACTGCGGGTCTTTGTTGAACCACCGCGCCTCCGTTTCGAGGCTGGCTCTCCCGTCTGCATCCAGCTCGCCAAACCAAAATCGGCAGATCTCTTGGGGGCTCGTGTCAACCTGGTTGCGTTTATCCTCGGCCATCTTTCATCTACTACCTGGGTCAGCCAGCGAGTTCTATCCCCGAGCATCGTCAAAGCGCCCTCCGTCGGATTCTGGGCGGGCGCGGTCGTAAACCATCGGCTCAATTGATGCGGATGAGCATGGCGTCGAGTGCGCCATCCGATCCAGTGGCTGACCCGCACACGAAGATAGGCCCGCCTTTCGAGACCGCAACGCCGTACACGCGGTCATTGCCGGCGGCGCCGAGGACGTCCGAGACAACGAGCGTGCCCGCATCACCGAACGTGCGGTCGATTCTGCCCAAGGCATCCATCCGCATGATCATAATGTCCCAATCCGCCGTGTTGTGGATGCCGCCCGCGATGATGAGGCGATCGTCGCGATCGAACGCGATCCGATTTCCGCTTGTGGCCGCCGAAGTGCCCAGCGCAATCGACGCGCGGACAGCCCCCGCGGTTCCAAAAGCGGACACCAGGTCTCCGTTTGCGTCGAACTTCCACACGATAAGGTCTGACCGGCCATCCTCCGTCACCGATCCTGTGACGTACCGACTCCCGTCCTTACCGATGCGAATTCCGTTTGCGCTTTCGTCCACATCAGTGCCCCCAACATCGTCCAAGATGACTAGCCCTCCCTGCGCAAAGTCGGGGTCGAGGGTGCCGTCGGGCAGGAGCTGCCAAACGACGGCGGCCGAATCGTCGTTTCGACCCGCGGAGCGGATGTTCCCGACCACGACGAGTCGATGGTTCTCGTCGACTGCGCCGTCGAGTGCGTTTCCGTAGGTCGAGGGTGGAAGCTGGATATGTCCGTTGTTGCCGAAGGTGCTGTCGACGGCCCCCAGGCTCGTGAACTTCACGATGTACAGCGTGTCCCCGTAGTCGTCTCCCAAGATGTAGTAGGAGCCATCGACCGGATCTACGGCCATGGCCCGAGGATAGTTTTCGCCGGCGATGGCTTTGATGCCGATGCCTTTGTCTCCAAAAGCCGTATCGATCGTGCCGTCTTCGTGGAGGCTCAAAACCAGTGGGTCTTCGACCACGGTTCGCGCCCCACCGAGACGGATCAGATCCGGCGGCACAAGTGCGATGCCAACGAAAAGCTCGAACGGCGTGAAGTTGAATACGATCGTTCCGGTGAAGTTGAAGGTTGAGTCGAGCGTGCCGTCCAGGTGCAACCGCTGGACGATCATATCTCCCCAGTCGGAGGCATCGACCTGCAGTTGCCCCGCGACGTAGATGCGGTCGCGATCGTCGACCAAGACGACCCGGAAGGCGTTTCCGTCGAGGTAACCTGTCTCGCTGTGGACACCGGTGCCTGCAAACGTGGTGTCGAACATCCCGGCGGCCGTGGAACTCGTGCCGGCGTCCTGGACGATCACGCCGCCGTCTGGGACAATCACGCCGCCGTCTTGGATGGTCACGCCGCCGTCTGGGACAATCACGCCGCCGTCTTCGCTGGTCACGTCGGCGTCGTGAAGGGGAGTCGTAGCATCCGCTGAGGTTTCATGGTCGCCGTCCGAGAGCGCACCGGCGTCTTCATCTTCATGATTCGGGCCCGTGTCGCCCATCGCGGTGCCTTCGAGATCGACACCCAGCCGCACGCAGGATGCCATGAGGACGAACAACAGCCCGCAGGCCAGCCTCTGCCCAGCGGATTTGGTTCCCACCTTTGCATGCTGCCACGACGGACCCCCGATGAGAACCCGTGCGGGAAACGGAACGCGCCCTCGATTGCTTCGAGCCGGGGTTGAAGCTAGCTATACGGTCGAGATGAGAGCCGAAGAGACCAAGCGACGCGGAATCCGTGGACGCTGGCGCTTCCTCGCTGCGAATCTCTTGATCGTCATCGTGGCCGTGCTGGTCTCGGCTTTCATCATCGAGGCCCTGTTCTGCCTAAGTCTTCAATCGGTTCCGCTTCGGCTTCAGGTCTATTTGGATCGTCGGATATTTCCTCTCGGCGCCACCTCGAAACGCGCGGTGATTCCGAAAGACTATTTGCTTCTGGTGGGTGACTCCTATGCGAAAGGCAATGGAGACTGGCTTCTTTCGCAGGCGAACCCCAAGCGCTACTACAGCGGGCACGTCTTGTTCGAGCGCGCGCAACGCGACGTGATTTCGTTTGCCGTGTCAGGCGCCGACAACCCGAACGGATTCGCGATCGAGCCCGCCCTGCACTTTTGGCGTATCAACAAGCAGTGGGCGTTCGGCCTTGAGGCACCCCACGTAGTTCTTGCATATTTCTACGAAGGCAACGATGTCGACCAGAACGCGTTGTTTCTGCGCCGTCATGCTTTGCAGGCCAAGACGTGGACTTCGTCGGTGACCGAAGCCCAGCTACGGGCTCATCTGATTCGCGACCGTGATCGAATCGCAGCCCGCGAGCAGGTGAATACACCGCCGCTGTGGAGACGCGTGACGGCCTTGGATTTCGCCGCGCGACTGATCTGGCAGGAACTGCAGGCAAAGAAGAACCACTACTACATGTTTCGCGACCAGACCGAGGCTTTCGCGCATCGTACCGATGCGAAGTATCTAGATGATGACGTAAACATCGCGCTTGTTGGTTCGCGGAAAGTGCCGTTCCCCTATATCCTCCAGGGACCCGCGATCGATCTCACGGACCCCGAGGTCGAAGAAAGCTTCGTGGTGCTCCGCGCATCGCTTCGAGTATTGCGCGAGACGTTCCCCACCGCGCGTGTTTCGTTGGTGTACATTCCCTCTCCGCTTTCGATCTACACGTGGAGCTCGAGCGCCTTGATGTTCGAGCGATACGGATACACCTACAACCGAGGCTCTGGCTCTGGCTCTGGCTTCGCCAAAGAGGGCATCGACGTCGCATTGCGCGCGACGGACACGGTGCGCGCGCAGAACCTGGACAGGGTCGGGATCACGGACCCGAGGACGGTTCTCGAACGACATGCTCGCCTGACGGCGCTCGCCCGATCGGCGGCAAGCGAGCTCGACCTCGCGTTCTTCGACCTCACACCGGATCTGCGGCGTGCGGCGTCACAGCAGGTCCTTCACGGCCCGATGGATCTGAAGCATCTCAACCAAGTCGGTCAGCAGGTGGTCGGTGATCGACTGAGTCACGTGGTTGCGCGCGAGGATGCACCCTAGGCTCTGCGCTGGGCCAGGCACGCTCAAAGCGAGACATTCAAAGCGAGACATTCAAAGCGAGACATTCAAAGCGAGACGTTCAAAGCGAGACCTTCACCGGACGAGCCGGGAGACGAGTTTGAAAGCCTCGGTTCCCGCTTGTCCCAGGAGGTCGAACAGCACGGTTTCGGTGGATGTTATGACGCCACCCGCACGCTCGATAAGTCGGAGACCGACGTCGAAGTTCTCCCGCGTACGTGCCGCGAGCGCGTCCTTGAGCACGTGCAGTTCGTAGCGCTCCGCGAGATCGCGAACCGTTTGATAAACGCACACGTGGGCTTCCATTCCTGCGACGATGAGCTTTGGTCGTCCCAGCGCGCTGAGGGCCGTCTCGATGCGGGGCGTGCCGGCAAGGCTGAAGGTGACCTTGTCCAGGCGTTCGACGTCGGGAAAGGCTTCGACCACGGCGGGTAGGGTTGGGCCGAGCCCCTTTGGGTACTGTTCGGTCATGACGACCGGAAGGTCGAGCGCGGTTCGAGCGGCGCCGAGGCGCTTCAGATTGGCGATCATGCTCTCGAAAAGCGAGGGATCCATTACGGGTGCGAGCCGGTCCTGAACGTCAATGACGACGAGCGCGGCTTCGCCTCGGAGCTTGAGATTGGGCTGACGCATTTCCAGCCATGGTGGGTCATGCGCGTCCGTCGAGCAAACGGAATCATTTCGAAGCATGATTTCCGGGCAGCGATCGGGTAACACTCGACGCCAACACTCGACGCCAACACTCGACGCCAACACTCGACGCCAACACTCAACGCCAACACTCAACGCTATCGGATGGCCTGAATCTTCTCGGACAAGCCGGCGATTGTGAAAGGTTTCTGAATGAAACCGCAGGCCCCCTGTTCGAGAAGGCTCCGGGCCTCTCGGTCGATCGCATACCCACTGGCGAGCAGCACCTTCAGCTCCGGCGCAATCTCGCGGATCTTCTGGAAGACGGTGGGACCGCTCATCTCGGGCATGGTCATGTCTAGAATGACGAGCGTCATCTGATCGCGATGCTGCCGCACCAGCTCGACGGCTGCGCGCCCGCCAGGAGCCGTCAACACTTCATAGCCAAGTTTCTTAAGGACGCGTGCGCACAGCCTTAGGAGCATCGCGTCATCATCGACAACGAGGATCTTGCCCTCTCCGGGTCGAACGCTGCGCTCCGCCGTTATCGACTCCTCGATATGAGCTTGCTCCGTCGCTGGCAGCAGGATCGTAAACGTCGCACCGTCGCCGATCTTCGACGTGACCGTCACGTGGCCGCCATGACTCCTGATGATGCCGTAGACCGATGCGAGGCCCAGGCCGGTGCCAACACCCGCCTCTTTGGTGGTGAAGAAAGGTTCAAAAATTCTTGGCAAGATCGTGGGCTCGATGCCCACGCCAGCGTCTTTCACCACCACCCTTACGAAATCACCCGGCTTGACGTTGAGGCGCGCCGCTTCTGCGCCGTCGATGCTCACATTCGTGGCCGAAACGGTGATTCGACCACCACTGGGCATGGCATGCGCCGCGTTGATGAAGAGGTTGAGAAACACCTGATCGATCTGAGCGCGATCGACCAACGTTGCCTTGAGGTCGGGGCTGAAGCTTAGCTCAACCGTGGTCGCGCGATGCGCCTTGGTAAACAAGGCGACGGTACCTTCCACAATCCTAGGCAAGCTGCGGGGTGCAACGTCATATTTTCCGCGTCGGCCGAAACCGAGCAGTTGCTTGGATAGTTCGGTGCCGCGGTCCACCAAATCCATCATGTCCTTCAAGTCGGTCTGCCGTGCGAGATCGGTGTCACGGAGCTCGAGCTCGAGCAGCGACAGTCCGCTCAAAAGGCCAGCCAGGATGTTGTTGAAGTCGTGCGCAACACCACCGGCAAGCGTTGCGATCGCCTCCAGTTTTTGAGCGTGATAGAGCTGCTCACGAAGCTCATTCGCCTCTCGCTCAAACCGCTTGCGGCCGCTGATGTCGCGCACCACGCTCACGATGCCCATCGGCTGCCCTTGCGTGTCCTTGAGCAGCGAGACGGTGTGTTCGGAGGGGAAAACGGTGCCGTCTCGGTTCTTACACTCGAACTCGAACCGAGCGGTCTGGCCTTTGGCGAAAGATTCCTGGATTCGAGCGCCGAAATCAAGGAAGTGCTCGTGATCGACATGGAACACTTCGGTCGAGTGTTCGGCGACTTCCGAGGCCGTATACCCAAAGATGCATTCGGCGGCCTGATTCAAGTGCGTGAGCGTTCTATCCGGCTTAACAACGAATACAGCCTCGTCGATGGAGTCAAAGATACTCTGAAGCCAGTACTCGGAACGTTTGAGCTCCTCCTCGGCGCGCTTTCGGTCCGAAACGTTCACGTGGCAGCCAACCATACGTATTGGCGCGCCGCTTTCGGTCCACTCGATCACGCGGCCGGCACAGACCACCCAAACCGTCGAACCGTCCTTGTGCCGATAGCGAACCTCGTTTGAGAAGGGTTCGCGTCCGCGGCTTTCGATGTGCCGATCGAAGGACACGAGCACCTTGCTCAGATCTTCCTTGAAGATCAGTCGCTGCCAGGTCTCGGGAACGTTCGGGAGTTCATCGTACTCATAGCCGAGCATCTTCTTGAAGGCAGGGCTCATGTACTCGGTGCCAGCCGGAACGTTCCAATCCCAATAACCCGCGAGCGTGCTTTCCAAGATGTCGATGAGGACGCGGTCTCGACCCAGGAGGGCGGCTTCGCGTGCGCGAAGGTCACGTTCCATCTCCTCCAGACGTGCCTCGCGAGCGCGCAGGCATTCCTCTCGGGCTTCCAAGGTCTTCTCGTCTGCAGGAGGCTGCTGGCCGACCGTTCTCAATTGCTGCACGGAACCCCGTCGGACATCCTAAGGCTGAGCGAGTTGGGTGTCAAAGCAGGCCTTGCGGTCGTGGTGTGGGATGCGTTGAACCATTCCGGATTCGCCGCCGTCCGAACGCAGTACACGCGATGAACCGCAGCCTCGCGCCGCCGCGCTGGGCGCAGGCCCCGCCTGATTCTGGCTTCCTCAGCTGAGCATTTCGCCAGGCGAAAGAATGCGCACATGGGTATCGACCTTCCGCGTGCGCAAGCACTGGCAGAACGCCTCTGGTGTTCCCGTGAATTCAGGGAGGTCGTAGTGCATCGGAATGGCGACCTCAAGGCCAAGAAGCTCCGCCGCCATCGCCGCGCCTTCGGGCCCCATGGTGGTGACGTCTCCGACCGGGAGAAAACCGATCTGGGGCGCGAATCGCTGCCGAATCAACACCATGTCGGAAAACACATCCGTGTCGCCCGCGTGGTATACACGCACATCGCCCGGCAAGTGAACAACGAAGCCCGCGGGGTCGCCGCCGTAGCTGATGTAGCCAGACTCTGACTCAAGAAGACCGCTGCTATGACTCGCCTTCGTTAGACTGATGCGCAAGCCAGCCACATCGATGGTTCCACCCAGGTTCACCTTGGGCGCGGCGGTCACGCCATGCCCACGAAGCCATGCGGAAACCTCTTCGACCGCGATGACCGGCGCGTTCGTCTTCTTGTGAAGCAGCGCAGCGTCCCCGACATGCTGCCAATGGCCATGGGAGATCAGGATAGCGTCGAGCCGCTCGATGTCGTCGACCTTGATCGGACAGCCCGAAAACGAAAGCCAGGGGTCGATCAGCAGGCACCGTCCGTCGGACAGCTTGAGCATCACCGTCGAAAAGCCTAGCCAGATGACCTCGTGCCCCAGAGCTCGAACGCGCCGCACGACGTCGGTTGGAGCCCGGCTCGTCGACGCTTCGTCGCTTCGTCGATTGGGCGGCGGAACAGAGTCGCGGTCTACGATCTCTCCCGACTTGGACGACCGACATCCGAGGGCGAAGGTCGTTGCGCCCATCCCGAGCAGAGTTCTTCGGCTGCATCGCCTTTTCATGAGCATGCATGTTAGATGAATGCGTCCATGACGCAATCCAAGCGCTTACATCGACCGGCCACCACGTTCGCCTTGCTGTTGGCTTTCTTCGGCAACGCGGCAAGCGTCGACCGCGCAAGCGCCGACGTCGCACCTGCGCCCCGGGCGAGCGTAACCAATCTCCAGCGCCCGCCGTCGGCGAAGCGGAAGCCCCCCGCGGTCCGAATGGAGGAGGAAGAGGTCACGATATCGCTGTATCCCTTGTTTGCCATCGTTCGCGCGACCTTCGTCATGAAGAACACCGGCGCCACGTTCAACGACGAAATTGGCTTCCCGGGCGCAGGGGTCCCGGTCGGCGGCCAGTTCGCCGCACACGTGGCGCTTCGCGGCTTCCGCGCATGGATCGACGGCAAGGCAGCAAAGACCGCCGAAAGACTCATCAGGAACGAATATGCGTTCGGGCCCCCCAAGCGAGGGGGCGGTCGATACACGCGAACGCGCGAGGAGACCTGGCACGTCTTCACCGCACACATTCCCAAGCGGAAGTCCGTTACGATTACGGTCGAATACGCTGTGCTCAGCGAACAGCATGATGTGCCTGATGCACAACCACTCGCCAAAATGCACTACATCCTGCACACCGGCCGTAGCTGGAAGGGCCCCATCGGATCTGGGGTAGTTCGCATCGTCGCCGAAGAGGGCGTCGACCCAGCGAGCATCTCGACGGTCAACCACGCTTTCCGCGGTCTGTCGAACACCACCAAGTATGAGCCTTTTGTGCTTCCGAAAGGCGCAAGCCGAACAGACAATGGTTTTGAATGGAAGTTCACGCAGCTCTCGCCCACCGAAAAGGACGACCTCGAAATCGTCTATCGGGTCGACGAGGCCGCGCGAAACGCAGACGCCGAAGCGGCCTTGTCTCGGGCGCTCAAGACCCGCGCTCGATCCGACTTGGGCGCCGGCAAGCAGCCACCTCTTCTTGGACCCATACGCTCGCACCGGTAGGCCAGCGCATGTTTTCTTCGAGGAAGTGTCTTGAACTTGCGGGAACAGTACAGCGATGACATCAATGCGTGCGGTCTCACTCGATGCCTGCGATCCCTCAATCCGACGGCGGAACTCTCGATGGATGCCACTTCGTTGGATAGGGCATCCGGGACTCGACCCACTCATCGTGACCCTCCTCCTGGTCTTGAGTCTGTGCCTGCACTTCTTTCGCCTCGGGATGTGGCCCTTCGCCGGAGACGAAGTCCACACCGCGCGTGAAGCGGCCTCCCTGATGGGAGACATCGACTTTCACCACTCCTCGCAGCTCTATCGACTCCCCCGCATGATCCCGGTCTCCTATACGTTGCTGTGGATCGGATACGAGCTGTTCGGTCGCGATGAATTCGGAAGCCGCGTCATGCCGGCCATTCTTGGGTCGCTCCAAGTGCCGTTGGTCTATGCGCTGCTACGTCGGATTGCGGGGCGCGTCGTTGGGCTTGCGTCTGCGCTCCTCTTGGCTGGTTGGTGGACCCACCTTCAATTCTCGCAGCAGAACCGCTTTTACGCGCCCGCGTCTTTCTTTGTGTTGCTCGCTCTCTTGTGTGGCCTCTTGGCGGTCCAGCAATCGTCGACGCGTTGGCTCGCGGGTGCGCTCGTCGCATCGGTGTTGGCATTCGCCTCCCACAATCTTCAGGGCACTGTACTTGCGGTCGTGGCGGGGGGCTGGCTGCTTGCTTGGCGTTTCGATCGTCGACGAGAGAGCCCCAGCCCTGACGAGCACGGGAGGACGCAGCGCCGGCTTGAGCTCTTGATGGTGGTCGCCGCGCTCATCCTCGCGGGCACGATGGCTGTGGTGTACGTTTGGCCGCTGGCTCGATCATGGAACCTTGGGGGAACTGGCGCCTCGCCGAGCCACCTGATGCTTGCCATCGTGGGCAGCGTCGGGTGGCCGGTCATCATCTTGTCGTGCGTTGGCCTATTGGCTATCGCATCTCGAGATCGCACAACACTTCCTTTTTGGGGCCTTGGTTTGGGTGCCCTGCTCGTCACGGGCCTTGTGCTTCCGGCGTGGATCGTCTTTCGCCATGCGTATCTCTTTCCGCTCGAGGTGATTCTGATCCTCCTCGCTGGCTTTGGTGTAGGACTCATCTACGACTCGGTACGACGGACGAACCCACCCGCTGCCCTGGTGTCGTTCCTAGGACTTTGTGCGCTCAACTTGCCGAGCTCCGTGAGCTACTTCCGCGATGGAGCCCGCTACGATCACCGGGCCGCGGCCGCCCATCTACGGGAGAAGGTGGGACCGACCGATCGGATCTTGTCGTTCGCACCTCACATTACGAGCACCTATCTCCCTGAGCACGCAGCCAAGGTCTCGCTCCTCAAAGAAGGTGCGCCGCTGCCGGTCGTTCGAGCGGCAATGGTTGAGCTCGAGCCCGGGCGGAAGCTATGGTTGGCGATGCACAAAGGCAGAGGAGGTCTGGCGACCGAGTGGATCACGGGCCTCGCTGAGATGGGGTGCAGCCTCGTGTTCCAAGAGAGTCAGGTCCGGTACGACTACTACGACTTCCAGGTCTATCTGTTCGAATGCAAGCGCGCGCAGGGGTTCTGAGTAGCCAGCCGGCCGTCTCCCCACTGCGGTCGGAGTCCAGGGCCGGCGCGGTGCCGCTCAGGAGAACCGACCTCCCGGCTCCACCGCTTCCAGCCGAAGCAACACACCACTCGGTCGGTACAAAGATATCCAGAGAGCGTTGTCTCACGACGCAGTGGCACAGAGGGGCGCTTCCGGATCTTCGCGGCTGCCTTAGCGGTGTTGGCGATGATCCGAGAGGAGCTCCATCGTACGGTCGAGCTGCTCGGCGTCGGTTCGATCACCATGTCCAGCCACCACCCATATGGCTAATCGATGCCAACGCCGGCGCCTTCCCAAAGCGGAGCTCCACCCAGTCCAACAATGCGTCGGTCGCGACGGGCGTCCAAGGCGTAACTGACCGGTCCGCAGCGTCCGGGCCTTCCGATGGCGGCGATGTTCGAGATCGCGTACCGCGCGCGCATGCAGAAGCGAAATATCGAACCCCGCCGGACCGCCATGGAGTGGCGCAGCATCGTCGACCGCTGGCAGCGCAGTGGCCAGAGCGTGGAAGTCTTCGCCAAGAAGCACCGCCTCTCAAAGAAGTCGCTGACGTGGTGGCGATGGCGACTTCGAGCTGGCGCCACCTCGTCCACACGGTCGGGCGTGGATGAGCTCGCCTTCGTTCCGCTCACCACGTCGCTGTCTCCGTCGGAGGTCGCGCAGGCGGAGACTCGTTGGGTCCTCGAGACGGCAGCCGGCCTGCGGGTCGAGATGTCGGGTGGGACGGCGCTCGTGGTCGAGGGTCTCAGTGTCGCGCTCGAGCGCGTGCGCGGGAGGGAGTGAGGGATGCAATTCCCGACTCAGATCTACGTTGCCACACAACCGGTCAACCTCCATCTCTCGTTCGATCGGCTCGCAGGTCTCGTGCGAGATGCGCTCGGCGGAGATCCACGCGCGGGCCACGCCTTCCTTTTCCACAACAAGCGCACGACGCATGTGAAGCTCCTCTGGCACGATGGAAGGTCGTATCGCATCCTCTACTGCCGCCTTGATCGCGGCCGCTTCCGGATCCCGATGTCGATCCCCGCTGGCGCCGTGCACGTCGAGGTTTCGTCGCGAGAGCTCGAGCTCATCCTCGAGGGCATCGACGACAAGCTGCTTCGTTTGGCGCGAAGAACTGTTCGCTGATGCAGGAAGATATTCAAGCAACACGAGATCGACGGTGCCGATGACATAGGCGTTCATGAGCGGCGTTCTGTGTCCGCTGCGTGCGCGCAGATGAAGAGAGACAGCGTCTCCACACCACCATTCTTCAACTGCGCGCCGAGACCGCGTCCCTCACCGCGCAGCTCAAGGAGATGGCGAAGGTCAACGAGCTTCAGACCGCTGACCTCGCTCGACTGAAGAAGGTGATCGACGGCCAGCGTCAGCCCAACCAACCCGAGCGCATCAACGAAGACTCGCTCCAGCTCGCCTTCGAGAGCGTCGTGAAAGGGCTCGAGAGTAGGCCGCTCGCAGAAGCTGCGGAGCTCGCGAAGGCTGCGGCGGACGCCCAACCGGCCGCCACGCCACCACCGAAGGGACCGCGCAAGGGGAACCGTCGTGAGCTCTGGAAGGCAGGGCTCCCTGTCATCGAAGAACGCATTGTGCCGGACGAGGTTCAGGCCTGCGGGGGTGCCGGCTGGCGTGAGCTCGAGCCCGAGGTCACAGAGCGCGTTGCATTTCGTCGATCGCGATTCGAGGTGATTCGTACGACTCGGACGAGGTGGGTGCGCGTGAGCGAGGACGAGGGCGCAACCAAAGGTCAGATCGTGGCAGCGCCGGTGCCGGACTGGGCGCTCCCCTCGAGTAACTGACCGGTCCGCCACGTTCGCTCGTGGCGCATGACATCCAGCGCGGTTCGTGGCAGCGACCCCGGTTTCGTGGGCGCGGCACCTTCCTGACCTCTGACGCGATGGCCAGGTCTACGCTCGGGGCACGCATGGAGCATCGACGTCGGACGCGCTCCGCGGCAACCTCGCTCGGTGGCCGGCTCGAACGAAATCCCGTCCAAGATACTCCAAGCCGAGATCGAGGTCGCAGCGCGCATCAGCAACCGCGAAGCGGCGGGTCTCACGACGCCAGAAGCCGTCCGCACTCTTCGGGCGTTCGGGCTGCGGTGCAGTCGGTCGGCACCACTGATCGAAGCGCAGATCTCGATCCCAGAGCCGGAGCTCCAACATGTCGTGGCCGAGCTCTGCGAACGCTACGGGGCCGGGCTCCACAGGAAGCCGCGCCAGCGCCTCCTGACCATCACGGCAACACACGCGTTCGTCGACGACGCGCTCCATCCCGTGATTCAGGCCATGCTCGATGTGGTTATTGCTGCGCGGCACGAGGAAGCGCGCAGGCTCATCGCTGAGCTGCGCGCGTCGATGCCCGATGAATGAAACTATGCAGCGTTGATGATGGGACCCGGGTCGGGTCGCCGCCAGGGGAGGATGGATGACTCTGCGAAGTCGTTCGTCGAGGCCGGCCCGCGTTGTGAGCCAGTGCTTTGGAGCCAGCTCGACGAACCGATCGGCCGGCCAATGCCGAACCAGTCGAAGGACCTCCTCGAGGTAGTCATACGGATTGAGTCGATGCAGCGCGCAGGATGCGATCAACGAGCGGTACACGGTGTAGACCTCGAGCCCCGCCTTGGTCTCAAAGTGCATCCAGTTGTCGAGCCCTTTCTTCAACGATCGCAGCTCGCGCTCCGAGTCGTTGTTGTGCAACTTCAGGCGCGGATCTGCGAGGAACGCTCGACGCGCATCGTGGAGGTTGGTCGCGTAGTTCAGCGCTGTTTCGATCCGGCCGCGTGGCTCAGCGCGCGCGTTCTTGCTTGCTTCATCCACGCGTCGAACGTGTCCACGATTGGCGTAGCATGTTTAACACGGAACGCGTCACGCTCGCTGAGCTTCGAGATGCGATTCGACTCAGCGACCACCTTGAAGAGCGTGCTGATAATCGACAGCGCTTCGTATGCCAACGTGCTCTCCGTCAGCGTCGCCTTCCAGAAGTATCTACGTACGTGCGCCCAACATGCGAGCTCGAGGATCCCGACGAGATGCAGTCCATTGTAGATACTGGAGGCGTCCGAGAGCAGGTGTCCTCTGAAGCCCTGAAGCAGCGCGCCGATCGACGCCCCATCGTGGCGACGCACCGCGCGGAAGAAGATGTGACCCACATCGGAGATGAACACGAACACGTGCCAGTTGATCGTGCCTCCGGATACGCGCACGGGTGCCGACGTGGCGTCGGTGGCGATCATGAAGGAGTCGGAGATCGACTCGGCATGCATGGCCGACACGATCGGCGCGAGCTTCAACGCGCCGTACTCACACCAATCGTATTGCGTGGAACGCGCGAGAGAGAATCCGCGGAGCCCGGACATCCTCTCCTGGCGATGGAGCGGGAGAGCAAATCCGTACTTGTTCATCACCACTTCGGCGATGAGGCTGGCGTCAGCCATCATCGAGGGGAGCGCCCAGTCCGGCACCGGCGCTGCCACGATCTGACCTTTGGTTGCGCCCTCGTCCTCGCTCACGCGCACCCACCTCGTCCGAGTCGTACGAATCACCTCGAATCGCGATCGACGAAATGCAACGCGCTCTGTGACCTCGGGCTCGAGCTCACGCCAGCCGGCACCCCCGCAGGCCTGAACCTCGTCCGGCACAATGCGTTCTTCGATGACAGGGAGCCCTGCCTTCCAGAGCTCACGACGGTTCCCCTTGCGCGGTCCCTTCGGTGGTGGCGTGGCGGCCGGTTGGGCGTCCGCCGCAGCCTTCGCGAGCTCCGCAGCTTCTGCGAGCGGCCTACTCTCGAGCCCTTTCACGACGCTCTCGAAGGCGAGCTGGAGCGAGTCTTCGTTGATGCGCTCGGGTTGGTTGGGCTGACGCTGGCCGTCGATCACCTTCTTCAGTCGAGCGAGGTCAGCGGCCTGAAGCTCGTTGACCTTCGCCATCTCCTTGAGCTGCGCGGTGAGGGACGCGGTCTCGGCGCGCAGTTGAAGAATGGTGGTGTGGAGACGCTGTCTCTCTTCATCTGCGCGCACGCAGCGGACACACAGAACGCCGCTCATGAACGCCTATGTCATCGGCACCGTCGATCTCGTGTTGCTTGAATATCTTCCTGCATCAGCGAACAGTTCTTCGCGCCAAACGAAGCAGCTTGTCGTCGATGCCCTCGAGGATGAGCTCGAGCTCTCGCGACGAAACCTCGACGTGCACGGCGCCAGCGGGGATCGACATCGGGATCCGGAAGCGGCCGCGATCAAGGCGGCAGTAGAGGATGCGATACGACCTTCCATCGTGCCAGAGGAGCTTCACATGCGTCGTGCGCTTGTTGTGGAAAAGGAAGGCGTGGCCCGCGCGTGGATCTCCGCCGAGCGCATCTCGCACGAGACCTGCGAGCCGATCGAACGAGAGATGGAGGTTGACCGGTTGTGTGGCAACGTAGATCTGAGTCGGGAATTGCATCCCTCACTCCCTCCCGCGCACGCGCTCGAGCGCGACACTGAGACCCTCGACCACGAGCGCCGTCCCACCCGACATCTCGACCCGCAGGCCGGCTGCCGTCTCGAGGACCCAACGAGTCTCCGCCTGCGCGACCTCCGACGGAGACAGCGACGTGGTGAGCGGAACGAAGGCGAGCTCATCCACGCCCGACCGTGTGGACGAGGTGGCGCCAGCTCGAAGTCGCCATCGCCACCACGTCAGCGACTTCTTTGAGAGGCGGTGCTTCTTGGCGAAGACTTCCACGCTCTGGCCACTGCGCTGCCAGCGGTCGACGATGCTGCGCCACTCCATGGCGGTCCGGCGGGGTTCGATATTTCGCTTCTGCATGCGCGCGCGGTACGCGATCTCGAACATCGCCGCCATCGGAAGGCCCGGACGCTGCGGACCGGTCAGTTACCCCCTCGATGATGGCTGACGCCAGCCTCATCGCCGAAGTGGTGATGAACAAGTACGGATTTGCTCTCCCGCTCCATCGCCAGGAGAGGATGTCCGGGCTCCGCGGATTCTCTCTCGCGCGTTCCACGCAATACGATTGGTGTGAGTACGGCGCGTTGAAGCTCGCGCCGATCGTGTCGGCCATGCATGCCGAGTCGATCTCCGACTCCTTCATGATCGCCACCGACGCCACGTCGGCACCCGTGCGCGTATCCGGAGGCACGATCAACTGGCACGTGTTCGTGTTCATCTCCGATGTGGGTCACATCTTCTTCCGCGCGGTGCGTCGCCACGATGGGGCGTCGATCGGCGCGCTGCTTCAGGGCTTCAGAGGACACCTGCTCTCGGACGCCTCCAGTATCTACAATGGACTGCATCTCGTCGGGATCCTCGAGCTCGCATGTTGGGCGCACGTACGTAGATACTTCTGGAAGGCGACGCTGACGGAGAGCACGTTGGCATACGAAGCGCTGTCGATTATCAGCACGCTCTTCAAGGTGGTCGCTGAGTCGAATCGCATCTCGAAGCTCAGCGAGCGTGACGCGTTCCGTGTTAAACATGCTACGCCAATCGTGGACACGTTCGACGCGTGGATGAAGCAAAGCAAGAACGCGCGGCTGAGCCACGCGGCCGGATCGAAACAGCGCTGAACTACGCGACCAACCTCCACGATGCGCGTCGAGCGTTCCTCGCAGATCCGCGCCTGAAGTTGCACAACAACGACTCGGAGCGCGAGCTGCGATCGTTGAAGAAAGGGCTCGACAACTGGATGCACTTTGAGACCAAGGCGGGGCTCGAGGTCTACACCGTGTACCGCTCGTTGATCGCATCCTGCGCGCTGCATCGACTCAATCCGTATGACTACCTCGAGGAGGTCCTTCGACTGGTTCGGCATTGGCCGGCCGATCGGTTCGTCGAGCTGGCTCCAAAGCACTGGCTCACAACGCGGGCCGGCCTCGACGAACGACTTCGCAGAGTCATCCATCCTCCCTGGCGGCGACCCGACCCGGGTCCCATCATCAACGCTGCATAGTTTCATTCATCGGGCATCGACGCGCGCAGCTCAGCGATGAGCCTGCGCGCTTCCTCGTGCCGCGCAGCAATAACCACATCGAGCATGGCCTGAATCACGGGATGGAGCGCGTCGTCGACGAACGCGTGTGTTGCCGTGATGGTCAGGAGGCGCTGGCGCGGCTTCCTGTGGAGCCCGGCCCCGTAGCGTTCGCAGAGCTCGGCCACGACATGTTGGAGCTCCGGCTCTGGGATCGAGATCTGCGCTTCGATCAGTGGTGCCGACCGACTGCACCGCAGCCCGAACGCCCGAAGAGTGCGGACGGCTTCTGGCGTCGTGAGACCCGCCGCTTCGCGGTTGCTGATGCGCGCTGCGACCTCGATCTCGGCTTGGAGTATCTTGGACGGGATTTCGTTCGAGCCGGCCACCGAGCGAGGTTGCCGCGGAGCGCGTCCGACGTCGATGCTCCATGCGTGCCCCGAGCGTAGACCTGGCCATCGCGTCAGAGGTCAGGAAGGTGCCGCGCCCACGAAACCGGGGTCGCTGCCACGAACCGCGCTGGATGTCATGCGCCACGAGCGAACGTGGCGGACCGGTCAGTTACCCGTCCGCAGCCGCCTTGATGATCGCGTCTATCCGAAGGGCCGCCGCGTTACTGACAAGCAGCTCGCCCTCGTGAATCTCAGCCCCGACGTGTTTCACGGCGAGTGGAACTACACCATTCAACCGACGTGCCTCTGATCAGGCGATCAGCTAATTTCGCGGCGGGCCCTAAGGGTTCGCCGCAAAATAAACAGATTGACTAACGCGATCGCGAGGATCCGACTGTTGCGGTGAATAGGGCGGACCGGAAGAGAGCTGAATCGAAGATCCGAGAGCGTCATCAGGCGCTCGAAAGCACGCTGACGGAGCGGGCGCGACGTCTTTTTGTGGCAGGCGAAGCTTTGGCCTTCGGCTACGGCGGCATTGCGGCAGCAGCGCGTGCGACGGGAATGGCGCCGAGCGCGATCGGCCGAGGTATCGCGGAGGTACGGAGCATCGAAGATGGGACCGCTGCACCGATGGATCCGACACGCAGCAGACGGCCAGGTGCGGGTCGCAAAAAGGCAACGGAGAAGGACCCGACTCTGCTGCCTGACTTGCAGGCGTTGGTCGAAGCGACAACGCGCGGCGATCCAGAATCGCCCCTTTTGTGGACGGCCCGCAGCCAGCGAAACATCGTCGAGGCGCTGGCTGCACAAGGCCATTCGACGAGCATGAAGATGGTTTCGAGTCTTCTTAAACAGCTTGGTTACAGCCTTCAGGCGAATCGTAAGCGCCTCGAGGGCGCGCAGCATCCGGACCGAAACGCGCAGTTCGAGCACATCAACGAGACACTTCGTCTTCAACTCGAAGCGAATCAGCCGGCCATATCTGTGGACACGAAGAAAAAGGAGCTGGTTGGGTCGTACAAGAACGACGGGCGCGAGCTCCGAGGCAAAGGAGACGCAGACGACGTCAATGTTCATGACTTCATCGACCCCGAGCAGGGGCGCGCCACGCCGTATGGCGTGTACGATATCCAAGGTAACGAAGCATGGGTCAGCGTAGGGCTCAGCCATGACACAGGAGAGTTCGCTGTGCAGAGCATCCGCACTTGGTGGAATGAGATGGGTGCGTTCAGGTACCCCGACGCGAACTCGCTTGTGATCATCGCCGATGGAGGCGGGAGCAATGGATACCGTCTGCGGTTGTGGAAGCTCGAACTCCAAGGGCTCGTCGACGAGCTGGGCTTCCCAGTGACCGTCTGCCATCTGCCGCCGGGAACGAGCAAATGGAACAAGATCGAGCACCGACTGTTCTCGTTCATTACCCAAAACTGGCGCGGCAAACCGCTCGTAACCCATCAGGTCATCGTGAACCTGATCGCCGCGACAACGACAAAGGCTGGCCTGACCGTCCGCAGCCGCCTTGATGATCGCGTCTATCCGAAGGGCCGCCGCGTTACTGACAAGCAGCTCGCCCTCGTGAATCTCAGCCCCGACGTGTTTCACGGCGAGTGGAACTACACCATTCAACCGACGTGCCTCTGATCAGGCGATCAGCTAATTTCGCGGCGGGCCCTAAGGGTTCGCCGCAAAATAAACAGATTGACTAACGCGATCGCGAGGATCCGACTGTTGCGGTGAATAGGGCGGACCGGAAGAGAGCTGAATCGAAGATCCGAGAGCGTCATCAGGCGCTCGAAAGCACGCTGACGGAGCGGGCGCGACGTCTTTTTGTGGCAGGCGAAGCTTTGGCCTTCGGCTACGGCGGCATTGCGGCAGCAGCGCGTGCGACGGGAATGGCGCCGAGCGCGATCGGCCGAGGTATCGCGGAGGTACGGAGCATCGAAGATGGGACCGCTGCACCGATGGATCCGACACGCAGCAGACGGCCAGGTGCGGGTCGCAAAAAGGCAACGGAGAAGGACCCGACTCTGCTGCCTGACTTGCAGGCGTTGGTCGAAGCGACAACGCGCGGCGATCCAGAATCGCCCCTTTTGTGGACGGCCCGCAGCCAGCGAAACATCGTCGAGGCGCTGGCTGCACAAGGCCATTCGACGAGCATGAAGATGGTTTCGAGTCTTCTTAAACAGCTTGGTTACAGCCTTCAGGCGAATCGTAAGCGCCTCGAGGGCGCGCAGCATCCGGACCGAAACGCGCAGTTCGAGCACATCAACGAGACACTTCGTCTTCAACTCGAAGCGAATCAGCCGGCCATATCTGTGGACACGAAGAGAAAGGAGCTGGTTGGGTCGTACAAGAACGACGGGCGCGAGCTCCGAGGCAAAGGAGACGCAGACGACGTCAATGTTCATGACTTCATCGACCCCGAGCAGGGGCGCGCCACGCCGTATGGCGTGTACGATATCCAAGGTAACGAAGCATGGGTCAGCGTAGGGCTCAGCCATGACACAGGAGAGTTCGCTGTGCAGAGCATCCGCACTTGGTGGAATGAGATGGGTGCGTTCAGGTACCCCGACGCGAACTCGCTTGTGATCATCGCCGATGGAGGCGGGAGCAATGGATACCGTCTGCGGTTGTGGAAGCTCGAACTCCAAGGGCTCGTCGACGAGCTGGGCTTCCCAGTGACCGTCTGCCATCTGCCGCCGGGAACGAGCAAATGGAACAAGATCGAGCACCGACTGTTCTCGTTCATTACCCAAAACTGGCGCGGCAAACCGCTCGTAACCCATCAGGTCATCGTGAACCTGATCGCCGCGACAACGACAAAGGCTGGCCTGACCGTCCGCAGCCGCCTTGATGATCGCGTCTATCCGAAGGGCCGCCGCGTTACTGACAAGCAGCTCGCCCTCGTGAATCTCAGCCCCGACGTGTTTCACGGCGAGTGGAACTACACCATTCAACCGACGTGCCTCTGATCAGGCGATCAGCTAATTTCGCGGCGGGCCCTAACGCGACCCGTTTCAAACAACCGGACGAACCGGCCAGCCAAGCACGTCCAAGCGCTCCGCATGATGGCACAAGGGCTCCACGTCCGGCAGAGCCAAACCCTGCGGTGCCGTCATCGTGTTGATACGGATCGAAGATGCAGCACCGCGCACGGACCAGGGCGCATGTTGAACTTCGCCCACGTAAGGTCGCTGAGCCCGATCAACCGTGAAGAAGCAGTAGCGTTCGAAAAGCCACCGCTCAAGCGAATCACGTTCCAAAGCGAGCAGCTCCCCGTCCAAGGGCTCATACTCGCCCACAAATGAAGCCGTTCCATCGCTCCGCTTGCACTGATAGCTCTGGCGGGCACCAAAGCGCGAGAGCTCGAAGCGCGCATCGTGGTAGGGCAAATGAAATCCCATCCGCGCCACCCGGACCGCAACGGGATTGGCCGCATCAAGGCTGAAGAAGTAGACGCCGGCCTTGTCCTTGTGGCGCACGTACGTCCTGACATTCAGCTCCGCAAACTTCGATACCCACGGCAGGCGCGACAGCCCGCGGGGTCCGACGTCGCTCATAATGAAAGGAACTACGCTAATCCAGCCCTCGCCGTCGAAAGTGTCGACATCAAAGCAGGCCGGGATGTGCGGTCGCAGTACGGCCGGCGAGATAGGCCAGTGGGCAAACAGCAGGTTCTGCCAGCTCATCGTCATCATCCATGGCGAGTCGGGCATCGGCCACGGACGATGCGCCACGATCTTCGCGATCGCCGCCCAGTCCGGGCGTATCACTTTCTGGCGTGTCAGTTCCGCGCGCGTCATCTCATCAACCCATCAACCCATCAACCCATCAACCTATCCATCCAGAAAGCGGCCACGAAAGGCCGTCCGGTTGAGGCAGGACCTCGGACTTGGAATGCGGTGCCGATGCCTGGCCACCAGATCATAGATTCGATCTCTCACGCACCTCGGGACGAGAAGCCCCGCATAGAATACAGGCCAGGGCCACGTCAGTCTGCGCGCGATCCGAAACCACGCATCGCTCTTGACGTACACGGCCTCATCCTCAAGCAGAACGACCGTCGACAGGTCCGCCGGCGCACCAGAGTTCGCGATAAGCTGGCGTCCCACCTCGGATTCCTGGGAAGCGAACCGGAAGAAGCCGTTGGGATCGCGCTGCAACAGGAACTGGACGACCGCGCTGCACAGTCCACACGTCCCATCGAAGAGTATGATTCCGCGCGTTCGCCCCTTCGTCCCCATGGTTCGCGCTCGCGCCTTCAACGTAGCCTAGCCTAAGCCTATCCTAAGCCTAGCCTAAGCCTAGCCTAAGCCTAGCCTAAGCCTAGCCTAAGCCTAGCCTAAGCCTAGCCTAAGCCTAGCCTAAGCCTAGCCTAAGCCTAGCCGAGTGGCTCAAAGGGTTCAACGAGCACGATTCACGGGTCATCTCTCGGTGGCAGGCGTTCGCTTGTATCGTGGGACGGCTGAGTGCTATCCGAGGCCTGATCCGACATGCGAAACCGAACCCGACTCTTTTCGATTCCAATGTGTGCATCGAGCGATGAACGCTACTGGGCCTCCGTCGCCGACGACGGAAGTGCCCTTGTCGTCGACGCAGACGCAGCGACGGTGTCAGCCCAGAGGGTTGGTCGGATTTCGCCAGCCCCGGACGGGCTGGAGTTCGCGGGCTCCGGCCACCTCATGCTCCATCTGTCCGATGACGGCGCGACACTTCGCGCGACTGACGAGTTCGAGGGCGTTCTGTGGAAGGCACGCATCGACGAACCATGGGGGCGAGAGTGGCAGTCGCCAAGTCCATGTGTCGGTCGTTTTACGGTCTCTGCCGATGCCGTGTTCTACGCATGCGAGCGCCGTGGTCGCACCATGAGTCAGCCGGCGGAGCTCTTCCGCGTCCCACGCGATGACGCGGCGTCAACGCCGCCCGTCTCCGTGCGCCTCGGCGCCTATGCGCAGATTCTCGATCTCGAGGCCCATGAGGATGGCGCCGTAGCCTGCCTGTGGACAACCGAAGGCAAGACGCTCCACCACGCACTCTTTGGTGGCTCGATGGTTGAGGAGCAGCGTCAGGCGTTCGAGCTCAGCGATGAACTGACCTCAGGTCGACTGACCTCAGGCAGAACGGGACTCCTCCGAGGCGACGGAGTCTGGTTGTTCGACTTCGATGTCAATGTCGATGTCGATGTCGATGTCGGAGAACTCACCGTTCAGCGCTTCTCGCTGAGTGAGGGCAGGCGGAGCAATGTTTGGCGAATGCCGGCGGCATCACCGGACGCTGTGTCGCTGGGCGTAGATGACGCGGGTGTTGGATTCGCCTGGTGCAACGGCAACGACAAACACGCAAGCCTTGTCGCGTTCGAGCCAGAACGCGACGCCTTGCGCGAAGTCGCGCGTTTTGGTCGGGCAGAATGCATGCTCATTGGGCGCCGCGCTCGGCGTGGAATGGTGCTCGGCCTCGACCCACACGTCTTCGAGTTGCCATCGCTTCGACGAATCGTGGAGCTCGACCCGGAGCGTGCGCAAGTGAGCCGTATCCGGCGGCGAGGCCTGAAGCGGGTGCACGAACCGCTGCGTCAGCAGCGTGTCATCGAGGCCTGGTCGGTCCACGATGTCGAAGCTCGTCGGGCGGCCGTGATCGAGGCGTGCCGAGACACTGAAGACGAGGTTCTCTCGACCTTGTCTCGCCTCAGCGGCATCGAAGCCCCACGCCATGGCCATGGCGAGCACACGGCACCGATACTCGATGCCGCCTTTTTCGAACTCGAGCGGTATGGTTTGAGAGTTGTCGTGAAGGACGCACGCTTGACGCTCGCGAGTCGAGACCCGGCTTTTGAGCTCCCCGATACCGTCCTTGAGATGCCTTGGTTGGCTCAGGTCGGCGGAATCTGTCTACGCGGCGATGAACTAGGGTTCGGCGAAGGCCTTTTCGACGAGCGCGCCGCGGCGCTCGCCCGCCGCGTCGAGATGGTGGGACTTCGGCGCTTGGAGCTGCACGGCACTGGGTTGTCGCCACACGGCGCCAGCGCGTTGTGCGCAGGGCCTTGGGCAGGTACGGTGTTGGAGCTCGTCCTCACCTGGGAAGCCGTCAAGAGCGCCGGGGCGGCGGCGATTGCCGCTGGTTTCCAGAATTTGCGTGTGCTCTCTTTGGATTTCACGGCCGACCCCTCGAGCCCCGCAGATTTTTGCGCCGCTCTCGGGATGGGCGCGTTCTCATCGCTCGTTCAGCTTGGCCTCAACAACAACGGGATCGACGCCCGCGCCCTTTCGCACATTCTCGAGGTCCCGTGGGCTTCCCAGCTCCGCGTCTTGTCGTTGGCGGGTACTCGCGAGGTCGGCAACGCTATCGGCGACGAAGGCGCGGCTCTCTTGTCCAACGCACGACTCGTGCGGCTGCAGCACCTCGACCTGCGCGGCAACGACATCGGAGCGCACGGTGCACGCGCGCTCGTGGAGTCGACGGCGCTACCCAAGGACCTTTCCTTGGACCTGAGAAACAACATGGTCCCCGATGATCTCCTTGCGGCCCTCGAGATGCGCTATCCCCAGGTTCGAGTGTGACGAGCCGAGAAGCCTGCGCCGACGGCGGCGGAAGTTTCGTCGTCACCTACGGCTTACAGTTGTGTGATGTCGCCAGACAGGGGCGCCCATCCGGCGCCCTCCAGACCGCGGTGTGCACCCCGGCACACGCATTGCTCCTTCTTCCGCACACGATGAAATACACCGCTCGCACATCCAAGACTCGCCCGAGACCACGCGCCACCGTTGCCGGTGCCGGTGCCGGTGCCGGTGCCGGTGCCGTTCTCTCTCACGTCCTCTCCTTGACCGCCGTCGCGCTCGCGGCCTCCGCATGTGGCAGCGAGATCTCGAGCGAAGCAGAGTTTGAAGAGAGCAATGCGTTGGCTTCACCGACCAACAGCCCAGCCGCCGGCGCGCTGGCGTCCTTCTATTCGCTGTCCTCCACTCAGCAGCTCGATACCTTTCGCAGGAACCGAGTCGGCGTGACGGCGTCAGGCTGTAACGCGGTCGCGTTCGCGCAGCTCGATCCTGGTTCGGACCTATTCTTGGGCAGAGAGCTCAACAGTGGAACCTGCGCGGGGACGAACTGGTCCTTGACGCTCACTCGCATGGTGAACGGAAATTCGCTCCAGCGCCAAGCGCGAATCCTCGACACCGCAACGCCCATTCCAGTTCCGAGCAGCGGCTTCACCATCACGACGGCCTACGACCCGTCCACCGTGGTCTTCGGCGGGCAGCGATGGGTTGCCTTTGAGTGCCACGGCGTTGGATTTGGGCCGATGGCGGCGTCTTGCGCTGGCCCACTCAGCGACGACGGCCGTTCCGTCGATCGCAGCCGCGTCAGTGTCCTGGTCGATGGTGGCAACGTAACGCCGGGTGCGTCCGATGTGTATTCCGCATCGGTCCCCAAGCTTCTCGTGCATGGCGGAAGTCTCTACCTCTACTGGAGCGCGGTCCATGCGACCAACAATGGGGCGAACTGGATCAACATCACCACGCGCGGCACCCGCCTTGCGGTCACTGGAGGTCGGCTTTTTCCGGCCGGGCGCTCCACGCCCATCAAGCCGAACGACCCCTCCTCCGTCGAGGTCTGGGGCACGACATCATCCAGCCGTGGCAACACTGTGGCGGACGTCTTCCAAGTCGTGAGCGATGGGTCGTCGGTCTACGCCATCGCGGGCGTCGGGGGGTCGGGCTGCCTGACCCCGAACAGCCCCGTGACGGCGTGCTATCGATTGGCGATCTCTCGCGCGACGTCGCCGCTCGCGGCCCGCACCTTCAACAATGGCACTCGGGTGCCAGATGCATCGCTTCCTGCCAACCCACAAGAGTATACGCGCCTCGCTCAGCTCGCCGACGGATCGTGGACGCTGATGGGAATGCTTCTTGCGCAGAACGGACCGAAGGACGGCACCAAGTACGAGGCCCCCGCCGGATTCCAGCGATTCCGCCTGCCGGCCACGGTTGTCGCACCGCCCCCTCCGACCCCGACTTGCTCGGATCGACTCATGGCCGGTCAGTCGCTCTTGCCTGGCAACAAGCTTTGCTCGAGCGACGGTCGATTCCAACTGATCATGCAGGGCGATGGGAACTTGGTACTCTATACGTCGAACTATCAGGTAGTCTGGGCGTCTTACACCCAAGGTCGCGGTGCGTATCGAACCGTGATGCAGGGCGACGGCAACTTGGTGATCTACACTCAGTCCGGATCGCCGCTCTGGTGGACGGGCACCCAAGGCAACGCGGGCGCTTGGTTCGTCGTTCAAAGCGACGCCAACTTGGTGGTCTATTCGGCCGCGAATCGCCCCTTATGGGCGTCCTACACGTTCCGCTAAGAGCCCCTGGAAGCCCCTGGAAGCCACTCGAAGCTGCGAGCAGAGACGCCTTCTTGCGGGCTTCGTAGCGCTTCGAGCGCTAGCTCTCTCGAGGCATGCGCGTAACTGATCGGTCCGCCACGTTCGATGAATGAAACTATGCAGCGTTGATGATGGGACCCGGGTCGGGTCGCCGCCAGGGAGAATGGATGGCTCTGCGAAGTCGTTCGTCGCGGCAATGGAAAGTGCCTCGAAGTGGGCGATTTCAACAACGCGAATGGTGGCAACGTGAATGGTGGCAACGATACGTTCACTCGCAGGTTGCGAGGATGACACTTATGAATCCCCGCTCGAAAGAACCAATGGCGAGATCGGGTCGCATGTCGCCATCAAAATCCGCCATGTCGAATGAATATTCGCCGCGCCCGCCGAGGTCGGCGTGTGCCTCTCCGAACGTGCCGTCGCCTTTGCCATAATAGACTGCGAATTCGCGGAATGTCGTCGATATGACAAGGTCGAGATGACCGTCGCCATCGAGGTCTCGACTCATGACGTGCCGTGCCGGCGTTTCTCGGCTCCACTCAGTGGAGTAGCGGGATACGACGTCAAAGGATATCCCTGCCTTCATGGTGCCATCTCCGTTTCCGTAGAAGGGTGTTGCATTTTTCTGTTCGTAGCTCGCAACAACGACGTCGAGGTGACCATCCTCGTTAAAATCCCCGGTTGTGATTGAGATCGAGTCCGAGGCTTCTGAGTAGGCCACGGGCTCCATGTACGAACCGTCCGGGAGGCCGAGCAACACACGCAACCCCTTCCGACTCGACATCGCGACCAGCAGGTCATTGATACCATCGGCGTTGATGTCTTCAATCGCAACATCGGCCGGAAAAGAGCCGCACCAGATTGTGTTGGGCGGTTCGAACGTGCCATCTCCTCGGCCGAGAACAACACTCAGGCGTTTGTCGCCGTTGTGGGTCGCGACGAAATCCATGTGCCCATCTTTGTTTACGTCGGCCATATGGACGCGGTAACTCCAGTAGGGCATCGCAATTTGCATGGGTTCTTGAAGTGCGCCGCCCCCGGTTCCGAGGAGCAACTCCGCGACCTGGCTCCTCCCGATGACCAGCACATCGGGCACACCATCCTCGTTCACATCGCCGACGTCGCCCCCATTGGGATCCTGCGTGAGGGCGATGGATTCCTCAGGAGGTACAAACGTCCCCCTGCCTGTCCCTAATGAGATGCTCACAATGCCGGTCGGCGCCAAAACGTTTACGGATACCAGATCCGAGATTCCGTCGGCGTTCATGTCGCGTGCGATCACGCCTACCGGTGCGCCCTCACCCACATGAACTTCGGTGCGTACTCGGTAGCCGCCTTGCGGACGTCCCGCAAGCAGACCGACCTGGAAGGCGTAGTAGCCTTTCATGACCGCGATGTCTGATGGCGGGCTCCCATCAAACTCGCCGACAGCGAACCCGCCCCCCAGGGTCGTTTCGTACGCCACCATGTTCTCGAACCGACCATCACCGATGCCATATAGGACGGCGATGCTCGAGGCGAGCGGGATTTGAGCGTCGACAATTCCATCGCCGTCGACGTCTTTCAAAATAATGTCAGTTCCTCGAAGTGAATCTGAAATGATGGTTGCGCCCACGAGTGGCGTCCTTGCAAACCCACCATGGCCATCCCCACGACGGACGAAGAGATAGGGCGTGGACTCCACGCGCTGCGTATAGACGAGGTCGATGAGACCGTCGTTGTCCACATCGCCAAGCGCTGATGCGCCAAACGAGATGGGCTCAATCTCTCGACTCTTCGGGTGCAGGGGGCCATCTTCGGACCCCAGAAAAACGGCGACGGTCGCCGTCCAGACTGGCCCCCAACTGTCCGTCACGGCGACGAGATCACTTCGACCGTCTTCGTTCAAGTCGGCGACCATCGACAAATTGGCGACACCGCCCATCGGTGTTTCTACCGGCGCAGCGTACGACGCGTCGTCACGGCCCGAGAACAATACGATGTGTTCGTTCGTGATGTTCGTTGCCGCCAAATCGATGATGCCATCGCCGTTGAAATCGCCCACCGTGGGTCGAAGGAGGCGGCCATCGGCGATGTACTCAGCCCGTTCCAGAAAATGACCGATTCCGTCGCCATGGAGCACGATGAGGGCGCCTTCCTTGTTTATGCCCACGAGGTCGAGATCTCCATCGAGGTCCAGATCTGCAACGCGCAAGTCATACAGCGGCTCCTCGCTGTCGATGGCGGAGGGTTCGCTGAATGTTCCGTCACCTTGATTGAGCAGGATTAGAACGGGAATGTCTGAACCAAACACGAGAAGATCATCCCGTCCGTCGCCATCGACATCACCCGCCACCGGATGCCATGCGCCCTCGATCGGAGGCGAGATCGGTTCAGGTTCCACCAGAAATCGATGTTCTCCGGCACATGGCATCACACAGGAACCATGCGAACACACCGCCGGTCCTGGGCACGATGCCGGGCACTTGATGGAGGCATCGTCCCTTGCCTCTGCGTCAACATCGCCGGCATCCGTGTCGTGGATTCCGCCGTCAAAAGACTCGTCCGGGACGTTGCCGACGTCAATGGCAAGCGATGAAGCGATCCCAGAGGGCCGGTCATGACATCCCAAGGCGAGCATGGCGACGACAAAGCAGAGTACTGAAACCATCGTGCACTGCGAAGAAGCACTGGGTGTTGTAAGAAACAGTCCTTGCATCCAATTCATCGAAATAGGGACCCCTTTGGCTATGCGTAGAAACGAGACCGTCATCAGCGCGGCCCGACAGCTCCCCGGTCTAGGCTCTTGCTCTCCGCATCTGCAACCCGCCTCGGCGGTGCTACGTAGTAGGCCCGCACGGTGTCCCAGGCGTCTTTGTCGGGGATGTTCAGCTTGAATGAACCGCGGCGAAATGGCGTAGCCATGTTCCAGACCTTCTGTCGTCCGTCTTCGCTGCGAGTCAATGTCACAATGACGGTTCCGTCGGGTGCGTCGCTGTCGTCTCGAACAACCTTCACTTGCCCGCCAAAGAGCGTTCCGCCGTCTGGGCGGATGTCGGTCAACTTCAGGTTGGAAAATGACGTTCGTTGGCGTTCGACAATTTCCATATCCACGCCGCCGAGCGGAACCAGTGCGATATCACCTTGCGGCCCGATGGTATCCCCGAGCGGTTCGTCCTCGTGGATGATGGCCTCAACGCTTACGCGATTTGGGAGATACCGAAAATCGGCCAAACGTCGTTGTTCCTCAGCACTCATCTGGTCGCCTGCATACTCCGAAGCCACACGAATCTTGGCCGATCCATTTCCGCCCAGTCGAACCCACGTGTGATCCACGTAGCTGCGATAAAGCGGATTCGATTGTCCAGGAACAACGTGCACCGTTGCGGGGTGGTCATACGGATTCTTGACCGCTACGGTCACCCATTCCCTCGTCGCCGGAGACGCGCTCGTCGAGATGAATCGCGTGTAGTTCGAACTTGCATGATTGTTGTATTCGGTGACTTCGGGCAAATGAATGCCGGGTACCTCGTAGAGCGGGATGATCACGTGGACGCAAAAGTGCCCTTCGCGTGGTGGTGTCCATGTCGTCGAAAACTCGACGGTGGTCTTTGCTGGGATATCGCGTGTGTCGCTTCCTAGATAATGTTTCGGCGCACCGCCGATCGTGTAGTCGGAGACATAGAAGTTCACCCGAACGGCTCGGGCATCCATGCCGCCGCGATTGGTGACTTTGGCCACCACCGTGTTCGGGTTCGCCGCCCACGGAACGTTGGCCCACTCTGGGGCGACGCGATTTCGTTCGTTATGAACCTCTATGTCGGGGCTTTGATACTTCCGATCGGGACTGGCTGGGGAAGGTCGTATCGATGGATCGGGCCGTGCTGTTGCATCGTTGCGAATGCGAACGTCGGCGCCAGACTGATCGGTCAACGTGGTGATGTCGGCTCGAAACTCTGTCGGAAACGCCGCGTCGGAAAGGTCGCTTTCGCGATAGTCCTGGCCTGAACCAAAGGCCGAATTGTCTCCATCTCCATCGTCGACCAGAAGCTCGATCGGGGGACGTGCCAGGGGAAGCTCGCCGAGGTGGCTATAGGAAACGACGTCGGTTCCAAGCACAGCATTGTTCTTGGGCAACCGTCGGTCGCCGATTTGTGTATCCTGTTCCGTTCGATACTCGAAGTAGTAGTTGTAGCCGTCCGCAATGCGAATTTCCGCAGCGACCGGCGATGTCGCGTTTGGCTGCAACTCTGCGGGTGTTAGGCGCACGGTTTCGTCGACCGTTGGGCGATCCGAAAAGTCGAACGTTTTGATTGAAGTCGCCGGTATCCAGCCCAGCATCATTCGGTGCGCGATCGAAAAGTGGGGGAGATCTGTCTCCAGATCCATCAGGTCCCAGCCTCTCACGCGACGGTTGGCCGGAGCGCGATAAAGATCTTGAAGCCCCAACGTGTGGCCCAACTCATGTGCGCTTGTTCGCGATATCGGTCGTCCATCCAGTTTCTCCCAGTTGAACGGCATCGAAATCGCTCCCAGACGGACGCTTCCTTCGGCCGTGACGTAGGGGCCAACTGGACCGATGTATGCGATCGGCCAAGCAAACTTCGTGGCCGATGCCTCCAGCGAGATGAATACGATTGTGTCGTACGTGTAACTGACCGGTCCGCAGCGTCCGGGCCTTCCGATGGCGGCGATGTTCGAGATCGCGTACCGCGCGCGCATGCAGAAGCGAAATATCGAACCCCGCCGGACCGCCATGGAGTGGCGCAGCATCGTCGACCGCTGGCAGCGCAGTGGCCAGAGCGTGGAAGTCTTCGCCAAGAAGCACCGCCTCTCAAAGAAGTCGCTGACGTGGTGGCGATGGCGACTTCGAGCTGGCGCCACCTCGTCCACACGGTCGGGCGTGGATGAGCTCGCCTTCGTTCCGCTCACCACGTCGCTGTCTCCGTCGGAGGTCGCGCAGGCGGAGACTCGTTGGGTCCTCGAGACGGCAGCCGGCCTGCGGGTCGAGATGTCGGGTGGGACGGCGCTCGTGGTCGAGGGTCTCAGTGTCGCGCTCGAGCGCGTGCGCGGGAGGGAGTGAGGGATGCAATTCCCGACTCAGATCTACGTTGCCACACAACCGGTCAACCTCCATCTCTCGTTCGATCGGCTCGCAGGTCTCGTGCGAGATGCGCTCGGCGGAGATCCACGCGCGGGCCACGCCTTCCTTTTCCACAACAAGCGCACGACGCATGTGAAGCTCCTCTGGCACGATGGAAGGTCGTATCGCATCCTCTACTGCCGCCTTGATCGCGGCCGCTTCCGGATCCCGATGTCGATCCCCGCTGGCGCCGTGCACGTCGAGGTTTCGTCGCGAGAGCTCGAGCTCATCCTCGAGGGCATCGACGACAAGCTGCTTCGTTTGGCGCGAAGAACTGTTCGCTGATGCAGGAAGATATTCAAGCAACACGAGATCGACGGTGCCGATGACATAGGCGTTCATGAGCGGCGTTCTGTGTGTCCGCTGCGTGCGCGCAGATGAAGAGAGACAGCGTCTCCACACCACCATTCTTCAACTGCGCGCCGAGACCGCGTCCCTCACCGCGCAGCTCAAGGAGATGGCGAAGGTCAACGAGCTTCAGGCCGCTGACCTCGCTCGACTGAAGAAGGTGATCGACGGCCAGCGTCAGCCCAACCAACCCGAGCGCATCAACGAAGACTCGCTCCAGCTCGCCTTCGAGAGCGTCGTGAAAGGGCTCGAGAGTAGGCCGCTCGCAGAAGCTGCGGAGCTCGCGAAGGCTGCGGCGGACGCCCAACCGGCCGCCACGCCACCACCGAAGGGACCGCGCAAGGGGAACCGTCGTGAGCTCTGGAAGGCAGGGCTCCCTGTCATCGAAGAACGCATTGTGCCGGACGAGGTTCAGGCCTGCGGGGGTGCCGGCTGGCGTGAGCTCGAGCCCGAGGTCACAGAGCGCGTTGCATTTCGTCGATCGCGATTCGAGGTGATTCGTACGACTCGGACGAGGTGGGTGCGCGTGAGCGAGGACGAGGGCGCAACCAAAGGTCAGATCGTGGCAGCGCCGGTGCCGGACTGGGCGCTCCCCTCGATGATGGCTGACGCCAGCCTCATCGCCGAAGTGGTGATGAACAAGTACGGATTTGCTCTCCCGCTCCATCGCCAGGAGAGGATGTCCGGGCTCCGCGGATTCTCTCTCGCGCGTTCCACGCAATACGATTGGTGTGAGTACGGCGCGTTGAAGCTCGCGCCGATCGTGTCGGCCATGCATGCCGAGTCGATCTCCGACTCCTTCATGATCGCCACCGACGCCACGTCGGCACCCGTGCGCGTATCCGGAGGCACGATCAACTGGCACGTGTTCGTGTTCATCTCCGATGTGGGTCACATCTTCTTCCGCGCGGTGCGTCGCCACGATGGGGCGTCGATCGGCGCGCTGCTTCAGGGCTTCAGAGGACACCTGCTCTCGGACGCCTCCAGTATCTACAATGGACTGCATCTCGTCGGGATCCTCGAGCTCGCATGTTGGGCGCACGTACGTAGATACTTCTGGAAGGCGACGCTGACGGAGAGCACGTTGGCATACGAAGCGCTGTCGATTATCAGCACGCTCTTCAAGGTGGTCGCTGAGTCGAATCGCATCTCGAAGCTCAGCGAGCGTGACGCGTTCCGTGTTAAACATGCTACGCCAATCGTGGACACGTTCGACGCGTGGATGAAGCAAGCAAGAACGCGCGCTGAGCCACGCGGCCGGATCGAAACAGCGCTGAACTACGCGACCAACCTCCACGATGCGCGTCGAGCGTTCCTCGCAGATCCGCGCCTGAAGTTGCACAACAACGACTCGGAGCGCGAGCTGCGATCGTTGAAGAAAGGGCTCGACAACTGGATGCACTTTGAGACCAAGGCGGGGCTCGAGGTCTACACCGTGTACCGCTCGTTGATCGCATCCTGCGCGCTGCATCGACTCAATCCGTATGACTACCTCGAGGAGGTCCTTCGACTGGTTCGGCATTGGCCGGCCGATCGGTTCGTCGAGCTGGCTCCAAAGCACTGGCTCACAACGCGGGCCGGCCTCGACGAACGACTTCGCAGAGTCATCCATCCTCCCTGGCGGCGACCCGACCCGGGTCCCATCATCAACGCTGCATAGTTTCATTCATCGGGCATCGACGCGCGCAGCTCAGCGATGAGCCTGCGCGCTTCCTCGTGCCGCGCAGCAATAACCACATCGAGCATGGCCTGAATCACGGGATGGAGCGCGTCGTCGACGAACGCGTGTGTTGCCGTGATGGTCAGGAGCGCTGGCGCGGCTTCCTGTGGAGCCCGGCCCCGTAGCGTTCGCAGAGCTCGGCCACGACATGTTGGAGCTCCGGCTCTGGGATCGAGATCTGCGCTTCGATCAGTGGTGCCGACCGACTGCACCGCAGCCCGAACGCCCGAAGAGTGCGGACGGCTTCTGGCGTCGTGAGACCCGCCGCTTCGCGGTTGCTGATGCGCGCTGCGACCTCGATCTCGGCTTGGAGTATCTTGGACGGGATTTCGTTCGAGCCGGCCACCGAGCGAGGTTGCCGCGGAGCGCGTCCGACGTCGATGCTCCATGCGTGCCCCGAGCGTAGACCTGGCCATCGCGTCAGAGGTCAGGAAGGTGCCGCGCCCACGAAACCGGGGTCGCTGCCACGAACCGCGCTGGATGTCATGCGCCACGAGCGAACGTGGCGGACCGGTCAGTTACTCGTACGTCGCGAAGTCTGCGAGCGAGTCAGCGGCCGTAATCAACTTCTGAAAGAGGCTGCCCTTCGGCTCTTGCCTGTTGTCAGTATCAGACTTGGACGCGAAATAGGTGTCCCAGTCGTTCGTGAGCGAGACCGTGCCGATCGTCTCTACGCTTACGTCGAACTGGCCGTGGGATACTTCCCGATAGTAGTGCGCCATACTTTCTTGGAGGCGGCCGTCGTCCGGGAACCGGAACCCTGCGTGTGTTCTTTCGCTCCATTGGTTGCGGATGCGCATTTCTTCTGGCGGATCGAGGCTCGCGAAGCGTTGCGACGATGTATCGAAAAACAGCAGACCTACATGGCGCGTTCCGAGTGCTGGGCTCACGGAGATATTTTGTGGCCCGCCCGGACCACCTCCCCACGCGGCGCTGGGCGGATTTCCCGTCGTCGTGCGGCTGCTGTACCAAAGCGAGGGGCCGGCATTCTCATCGTTCCAGGTGCCACGAACCTCGAATGAGCCGCCACCAACCCAGCGTCCGCTCTCGTTGTGGATATTGAGTGTATAGACACCTGGGAGATGCCCAGCGAGCAGCATGACGCGATCAGAAGTTCTGATTGGGTCATCTTTCGACAGAGAGATTTGGCATCCGCCGCTTGGTCCATCGAAACGAAACGCAAGCCGGGTCATGTTCACGGTTGAAGTACCGACCGAACTCAGAGCTCGTTGAAGCGGAAGGTTATGATAGCTGCCAACAAAGATAGGTTCCTGTGGAAAGCCAATCCTGACTTCGCCTCCGGTGGTCCATTGCAAAGCGGATGAGGTGGTGGCCTCGATGGGCGCGTTGCCGCAGCCCGTGCTTCCGAGAAACGTTGTTGCAACGATACTGAGTCCGAGCATTCCGAGGGGCAGATCCCGCCTCATCGATGGTTCTGTTTGAGCGCGACCGCGCTTGATCGCTTGATCTAAGTTCATTGGATTTGTGCTGGCTCCCTGTTCAATCCGATTGGGCGAGCCGCGTGGTGCACACGATGTGCCACCGATTTGTTTGCCTATCTCTCGGACCAGGGCTCGGCGACTGTCCGGAAACGTCCGAAAATCGGATAACTTGTCCGAAAGTCCGAGTTCTTTCGGACGGTCACCAAGCGAGGCGAGATCTCCGTCATGGCTAGAGCATGTGCCGCACGCACGGCCTCGTGAACGCGTTCGATCCACGTCTGCGCGGCAATATCGATCGCCGCCCCAGACAACGTCGTGTGCGTTCTCGTCGCGCGCGTTCGAGGATCCGCAGAGCGATGTTGCTCCAGCGGCCGTGCCTTGTAACCGTAACTGACCGGTGCGCCACGTTCGCTCGTGGTGCATGACATCCAGCGCGTGAGTGTCCGGGCGACCGCCGGATTCTTCCTCGAGGCGGGACAAGATTCATCCCCTGAGCCTGGCGGCCCGGGAGTTCGCGACGCTCAGTCAGAGTGGAAGATTGCGGGGCAGGAGGTCGATGACGTCCTTCTCGATGACGCCTCGCGCGAGAATGGGCATGACGGTGGCGAGATACTCGACGGGGTCGATGCCGCAGAGCGCGCACGAGCCCAAGAGCGAGAAGATGATGGCGGCGCTCTGAGCGCCGCGCTCTGATCCGGCGAAGAGGAAGTTTTTCCGCGTCAGCGCGGCGCGCACGTGCAGACGCTCAACAACGCCGTTATCGATGGGGACGCGGCCATCCGTGAGGAACTGACTCAGCGGCACTTGCTGGTTCGAGAAATAGTTGAGCGCTCGACCGAAGCGCAGTGAAGGAGGCTCGTCGTCTTTGAGGGACTCGACCCACTCGAGAAGCTTGTTGAAGATCGGCGCGCTGCGTTCACGCCGAAGTCGAAGGCGTTCTCTCGGCTCGAGGTCTCTCGCTTCCTTCTCGATGCCGTACAGCGCCTGGTAGGCATCGATCGCGATCGCGGCGCGTGCCTCTCCGCCGTCGAGGGCCTTCACGAAGTAGCGACGCGCGTGCATGTTGCACCCGCACTCGATGATGTCTTCGCGCGCGAACGCCTGATCGAAGACAGTTGCGGCATCGGCGACCGTGTAGCCGGAGCGCAAGCGTAGGAAGTCGGCGGGTCCGATGGTATGCCCGTCCGCGAATGTCGCGTGCCCGGAGGGCGCGAACAGATAGAGCGCAACGTCCTGGTCACCGACGAAGCCCCACAGCGCGCCCAGCTTCTTGTGACGCTTCGCATCCTTGCCCTCGCCACTGAAGAACGCGAGGGACGTGCCGTCGAGATGCAGGACATTCGCTTTGAGTGCCGCGATCTGGGCTGCGCGCCAGAGCGGCTGCAGGAGCTCGGCGCCGTACGCAACCTGGTCCGCCAGCGTCGAGACCGAGAGGTCGACACTCATCCGTCGATATCGTTCCCGCTGCCGGTGGAGAGGGAGGCCGTCGCGGTACTTGTCGACGAGCAGTTGAGCGACGAGACGGGGTCCGTACTGGCCCCCCTGGACGACGCGATCACCGACCGGCGCGCGGCTGAAGTTCGGCGCGTCGCAGGCGTCACAGGCGAGCTTCTCCCGGAGGTCCCGGCGCACGATCACACGCGCGGGCACGAGCTCGAGGACCTCGCTCACGTCGTGGCCTGCACATCGCCGCTCGAGCCCGCACTTCGGACATGGCCGTTCAGCGTCAGGCACTGAGATGGGGTTGTCTTCGCGCGGTAGGTTCGGAGGAAATGGCGTCCGGCGAGGCCGTGCCGGTGGCGGCTGCGTCTGCTCGGTCGCCCGCCGATTGCGCTCGTTCTCGACCATCTTGCCGAGCTGTCCCGCCGCCGTTTCGCCTGCCGTCGTATCCTCTGCCTCGGACTCGCCCTCCGCGTTGGCCGGCGTCTCGGAGAGGGCGTTGCTGGATACGGTCTCGAGCAGAAGCTTCAGCTGGTTGGGGGAGACCTTCTCCGTCGTCTTGAACGCTCGGAGCTTCTTCGCGAGCGCAAGCTCCAGAGCTTCGTTCCGCGCCACGAGCTGGGCGAACAAATCGACCACATCCTCCTTCGCACCGGAGTCGAGAAGCGAACGGAGGAGCTCGAGAACTGTGGGTTCAGAGGCTGGCGAGACGACGGAAGGGATAAAGAACTTGGATCACATTAGACCGACATGCGCAACGCAGATTGCGATAATTCTGCATCGTGTCGACGGTGCTGAGAAGGCTCCCACCGCGGCGACTGTCGACCTCGATCCCACCCGATGCCTTCGAGGAGAAGGACGAGTTCGTGGATGTCCAGCTCGACACACGCCGCGTCCGTAGCCTCCGGGAGCGCGAACGTGCCTCGCTCGAGCCGCTTCGCAACGATCGTGTAGCCTCCTCGCGTCCAAACGATCATCTTGGCCATCGTCCGTCTTCGGTTGAAGAAGATGAAGATGTGTCCGCTCAGCGGGTCCTTCCGAAGCACCGCTCGCACCTCATTGCTCAGTCCATCGAAGGACTTGCCCATGTTGACCGGCGACCGGCCCATGTAGATCTTCGTCGACCGAGGTACCAACAACATCTTTAGCGGTCCTCGATGTCGCGCGTGAGCGCCGCGATCCAACCTGGCGACACGGCGCGCGGAACCTCGATGACCACGCCGCCGACCGACCGGACCACGATGACGGGCGCGCCGAGTTCCACTGGGTCGAGGCCCCGAGCATCCTCGCATCGGATGCGAACCGGAACCAGGCCGACATCATCCGGGACCGCTGTCCGGCCTGACGGTCCGAGCCGTTGTCGCCACCAGTAGATCCGCTGCGCACTCACACCTTGCGACCGCGCGAATGCGACCACCGACTGGCCACTTCGTTCGAGCGCCACCAGCATCGAGCGTGCTTCTGCTTCCGACCAACGGCCATGAGCAGCTGTCCCCGTCGTCTTCTGATTCTTCGAAGTCATGGACCGGAATCATCGTCCGTCTCCCGATCGGCGGTCCCGACCTTTCTCGGCGCCTGACCGGACGCTCACTCCAGCGCGGTTCGTGGCAGCTGCCCCGGTTTCGTGGGCGCGGCACCTTCCTGACCTCTGACGCGATGGCCAGGTCTACGCTCGGGGCACGCCGCATGGAGCATCGACGTCGGACGCGCTCCGCGGCAACCTCGCTCGGTGGCCGAGCTCTGCGAACGCTACGGGGCCGGCCTCCACAGGAAGCCGCGCCAGCGCCTCCCGACCATTACGGCAACACGCGCGTTCGTCGACGACGCGCTCCATCCCGTGATTCAGGCCATGCTCGATGTGGTTATGGCTGCGCGGCACGAGGAAGCGCGCAGGCTCATCTGAGCTGCGCGCGTCGATACCTTCAGGCGCGGATCTGCGAGGAACGCTCGACGCGCATCGTGGAGGTTGGTCGCGTAGTTCAGCGCTGTTTCGATCCGGCCGCGAGGCTCGGCGCGCGTTCTTGCTTGCTTCATCCACGCGTCGAACGTGTCCACGAGCGGCGTAGCATGTTTGACACGGAACGCGTCACGCTCGCTGAGCTTCGAGATGCGATTCGACTCAGCGACCACCTTGAAGAGCGTGCTGATCATCGACAGCGCTTCGTATGCCAACGTGCTCTCCGTCAGCGTCGCCTTCCCGAAGTATCTACGTACGTGCGCCCAACATGCGAGATCGATGAGCCCGAGGAGATGCAGTCCGTTGTAGATACTGGAGGCATCCGAGAGCAGGTGTCCTCTGAAGCCCTGAAGCAGCGCGCCGATCGACGCACCGCGCGGAAGAAGATGTGACCCACATCGGAGATGAACGCGAACACGTGCCAGTTGATCGTGCCTCCGGATACGCGCACGGGCGCCGACGTGGCGTCGGTGGCGTCGGTGGCGTCGGTGGCGTCGGTGGCATCGGTGGCGTCGGTGGCGTCGGTGGCGATCATGAAGGCGTCGGAGATCGACTCGGCATGCATGGCCGAGAAGATCGGCGCGAGCTTCAACGCGCCGTACTCACACCCATCGTATCGCGTGGAACGCGCGAGAGGGAATCCGCGGAGCCCGGACACCCTCTCCTGGCGATGGAGCGGGAGAGCAAATCCGTACTTGTTCATCACCACTTCGGCGATGAGGCTGGCGTCGGCCATCATCGAGGGGACGCCCAGTCCGGCACCCCCGCAGGCCTGAGCCTCGTCCGGCACAATGCGTTCTTCGATGACAGGAGCCCTGCCTTCCAGAGCTCACGACGGTTCCCGTTGCGCGGCCCCTTCGGTGGTGACGTGGCGGCCCGTTGGGCGTCCGCCGCAGCCTTCGCGAGCTCCGCAGCTTCTGCGAGCGGCCTACCCACCACGAGCGCCGTCGCACGCGACACCTCGACCCGAAGGCCGGCAGCCGTCTCGAGGACCCAACGAGTCTCCGCCTGCGCGACCTCCGACGGAGACAGCGACGTGGTCAGCGGAACGAAGGCGAGCTCATCCACGCCCGACCGTGTGGACGAGGTGGCCCCAGCTCGAAGTCGCCATCGCCGCCATCGGAGGGCCCGGACGCTGCGCACCGGTCAGCTACGCGTGCGCCACTCTCTCGAGGCATGCGCCACTCACTTGAGCCAGCCCCACTCACTTACTTTGAACATGCCCCATTCACTTGGGGCAGGTTGAAGGAAAACGACGGCGATCCCGAATGATCGCAACGCTACGGGACGCTTGGCCGATACCGCGAGCGAGATGACAGTACTCCAACCCACAAACTACCCAAGACATAGTCCGTTCGTCGTAGACACACACCTCGTAGCACCTGCCGGATCCCCGGGCCTCGAACCGCGGAGCTTGGTGGTCGCCATCGACGTCCGTGATGACTACGTGAGACAGCAGGTTCCCGGCTTCGATGGACTCGAGCGCGTCTTCACGTTGATTCCGAAGGATGAAGCGGGGAAGACCTGGTCTCGGAGAGACCTCGCATTCTTGCGAACGGTCGACAGCCCCGCCATCGGAAGCCACATCGACCAACACTTGGCGATTATTCCTTTGGAGCCTGGCGACTCGACCCACATCACTCAACACGGCATCGCCTTTGGAATGGACACGAATTGCGGAACCCTTTGGTTTCAGGAGAAGGGCCACAACCTGGTTCCAGCGACCGCCTGGCGCATGTAACGGCTGGCGCGAGGAAACATCGGCACGCACCTACGCCGAGGGTGAGTGGTCAACGAAGCTCTGACGCGCGTTTTCTTGACGCTTCTGGATCGCATGCCCGACGAGTCGGCGATCGGAAGCTTCATCCCCGCGCTCAACGAGCGGTATCTCGGCCCCGGCGTCGATCAGGCGACCCTCGACTCCGTTTCAGTTCCCACCACGCTGTTGGCAGCTCACCGAGGATCCCGTGGCGGCTCAGTCAGGGAGTGCCAGCATCTCACGGAGCGCCAGCTTCTCACGGAGCGCCAGCTTCTCATGGAGCGCCAGCTTCTCATGGAGCGCCAGCAGCACCTCGGCGTCGAGCGCGGCGTACCGCAGCTGGTCGGCATCGAGCGGCCGCCGGCTCCAGTTCGAGGTCTGCGAGGACTTGTCGAGGACGATGCCGAGCTCGCGCTCGCAGACGATTGCGAGGCTATGGCCCCCGAGCGCGTCAGCGCCGCGGGCTCGACGCGATGCCTCGAGAGTGTCGAACACCCCGTCGATCGCGATCCCGACGGCAGCGAGAACGCGGCGTTCGAAGCGAGCGTTGTGAATCACCTTCGTCGGCGTTGCGCGGTTCATGACATCGATGAGCGGCGTAAGGTCGCCCACCGCGAAGGGATCGATCAGGTACGTTCTCGCTCGCGTGGCGATCTGAACGAGACAGAGGGTGCCGAAGTCGAGAGCGGTCTCCACGTCGAGCCCGATGACGTCCGCGGCCCGAAGCTCCGCACCCACCGCGCGCAGCGCTGCCGGCGTGTCGATCCACTGGACCTCGTTACGCGGCGTCGCCGCATCGCCTGGCGCTGCTCGAACCGCGACGTCGAGCGCCATCGGGCCGGTGGCTTCGACGTCCGCGAGGCGCATGCCGCTTGGCCTCGCGGCCACTCGGGCGCCGTTGACCCTCACGCTCGCGAGAAAGCGCAGCATGCCGGGATGATCGAGCAGGCGTTCCGCCAGGAGGCGGTCTTCGGCGTCCTCGGGCAGGCAGGGCTGGAACTTACTTAGAATGCCGCGAGCCATGTCACGCGCGGCGTCGGCGGCGACGCGCTCCCAGTCGAGCTCCGCAAGGCTGCGGACCGCCTCGCTCGCTGCGGTCGCGGGCAGGTCCTTGCAGCGCAACGAGAGATTGCCGGCCACCCACTTCTTGCCCGACTTCTTCTCCAGTCCGGCGGCGAGGAGGCGGTTCACTGCACCGCCTGCGAAGGTGTGCCACTGCACGCCGTCGGGATGGTCCTCGAGTGGGGCTGTGCCCTCTTCGAGCAGCCCCGCGTAGCTCTCGCGCATCGCGGCCAGCTCGACGGCGGCCGTACGCGTGAGCCAGCCCGCTTCCTGCTGCTCGTGCTCGTGCATGAGCACGTCCATCATCGCCTGACAGAGCCTGGTCGAGAGCACGCTCGGTAGGCCCAACCAGCTCGGGACCCGCCCGTGCTCGGCGGGGCGTACGTGCAAGACACTCTTCGACCAATCGACCTGGCCCACTTCCCACGCACGTCCGGACAGCCGAAAACAGAGCGGCCCCTTGTTGCCGTCGTGCATCGAGACGAAGAGCGCCTGGAGGTAGCCGACGTCTTCCTTCCCGTGCTGCACGCGCATGACGGGGGGCGCCGTGAACACCGCGTAGAGCTCGAAGAAGTTCTTCCGGCCGTAGAGCTTCTCCCCGCGCTGGCCGAGCGAAAGCAGGCCGTCAGCCTCGTAGAGGATCTGGCGCTCGAGCATGGTGTCGATGAGCTCTTGGAGCCGCTCGAGCCGGATGCTCGAGAACGGATACGCCGCTTCGACCCACGGCATGAGCTTGTGCCGAGAAATGCCGCCCTCCTGAAGGATCAGCGCCATCACCTGGTGCGCGAGCACGTGCATCGCGTGTGGAGCCGGCTGGACGTCTTCGACCCAGCCTGCCTCGGCGAGGCGAAGCAGCGCCACCGACTGGAGCAGCGACTCCGAGCTGGTGCAGAAGAACGTGCAGTTCGCGCGCGTGTTCGCGCGTCGGCCGGTGCGGCCGAGACGTTGCAGAAACGACGCGACCGACGCGGGAGCATCCACTTGGATGACCTGGTCGAGATCTCCGACGTCGATCCCGAGCTCCATCGTCGACGTGCAGACGATGGCCGTGTTCTCCCCTCGGGCGAACTGCTCCTCCGCGAGCGTCCGGTCGGCGCGACTCACCGAGCTGTGGTGAATGAAGACCTCGACGCCAGTGCCGACCAACGCGTGCGCAACCTTCTCGGCTTTGGATCGACTCTCGACGAAGACGAGGCTCTTCTTCCCGCGAGCGAGCTGCCCGATCCCCACCGCGGCCTCGCCGATGTCGGCACAGAGATCCAAACGAAGGCACCGCTCGGCCTTCGGTCGCGGCGGGTCCACGAGCCGGAACGGTCGTTCGCTAGAACCCTGGAGCCACTCGCCAATCACCTGCGGGTTGCCGACGGTCGCCGAGAGGCCGATGCGCTGCACATCGCGTCCGCACATCGACACCAAACGCTCCATGAGACTTGCAAGGTGCGCTCCGCGGTCGTCGGCGGCGAACGCATGGACCTCGTCGATGACCACGGCGGACAGGCCTTCGAAGATCGCGCGCGCGTCGGTGCGGGCGCTGATCATCATGACCTCGAGCGACTCCGGCGTCGTCATCAGGATGTGCGCGGGCGTCTCGCGGAAGCGTTGCTTGCGAGCGTCGCTGACGTCGCCGTGCCACTTGAAGACCTCGAGGCCGACCATCCGCGCGTACGAGTGAAGGCGCTCCTCCTGGTTATTGAGCAGCGCACGAATCGGGCAAACGTAGAGCACCGAGACAGGCTTGAGGCTCTCCGTGAGGATGCGAGAGAGGAGCGGGAAGATGGCCGCTTCCGTCTTCCCGCCTGCGGTCGGAGCCAGGACGACGGTATTGCACCCGTCGAGGATCGCGTCGATCGTCAGGTCTTGGACAGGCCGAAGCGAGCGCCACCCCAGGTCGTGGACGATGGCGTGCTGCAGATGGGGATGTAGGCGCTCGATCCCTGCCATGTTTTATCCGTCCAGACGCTTGTTCGGCTTGCTCGGCTTGTTCGGCTCGTTCGGCTCGTTCGGCTCGTTCGGCTTGCTCGGCTCGTTCGGCTTGCTCGGCTCGTTCGGCTTGCTCGGCGTTTCGGTGGGCTCCGCTTCTTCAGCGGTCTCTTCTTCGGCCACGTCCATCGAGCGGCCATGCTTGGCGGCAAGCTCCTCTGGTGTGAGCTTCCCGTCCTCGAGATCGAGGCGATAGTGCGTCGCCGGGTCGTAGTCCTCGTGGATGTCGACGCGATCCATGACGTCGATCAGTTCGCGGAGGAAGAGCCGAGGTGCCAGCGATACCTTGCCGCCGAAGCCCGCCGTCACCTGACGGACGAGCGCCCGTAAGAACCGATCGTCGATGCGCTGGCCGACCCTGTCGGGGTTCTTCGCGGGGTAGAGGTCCCGGATGCGCGTCCCGACCGTGAGGAGCCGCTCGTCGGTGAACGGAAGGAGCCGCACCTGCGGCGCGCGCAGGTTGTCGAAGCGGCCGTCTTCTCCGAAGTTCACCTGAACGCGTTGGTAGAGAGGCGCGAGCGCCTTCAGGCCCTTGTAGCCCTCGAAGAAGTCGCGCGTGCCGGTGACGACCAGGTACAGGCCGGGCAGCTCCTCCTTTGCGAGCATGTCCATCAGCTGTCGCAGCGCGTTCAGCGACTTCTCGCGAGTCTGCGCGTTCATGCGCTGGACCGTCTCGACCTCGTCGAGCACGACGACCAAGCCGCCGTATCCCGACTGTCTGAGAAGCTGGAGAAGCCCCGCGAGGAAGGTGAGCGACGCCTGACCGTCGACCTTGCCCTTTGCGCCCGCGGCCTTGAGGACGGCGCGGTCCGTGTGGGGCTGCCCCGCCAGCCATGCGAGCAAGCCCTGCGCGGTGGCGAAATCTCCTTCGTGGGTCGCCCGGTGGTAGGCCCGCAACACCTGCGCGTAGGCCGGATTGCGCTTGGAGAGATCGGCGAGCTTATCCTCGAGCCGTTGCTCGGTCGCGTCCGCGAAGCCCGGATCGTCCTCGGAGATCCCGCGCAGACGCGTGACCTCGTCGCCCACCTGGTACAGCCACCCCTCGACAATCGCCTGAAATGCGTTCGGTCCATCGGCCGCGGTCTCCAGGCGCTCGATGAGGCGTCGGTAGACGGCTTCGAGATGATGCAGCGGCATGTCATTGATCGAGATTTGCACTTCGGAGGTCGCGAACTTCCGCTCTCGTCGTGCTCTCGCGCAGAGGTATCGCGCAGCAAAGGTCTTGCCAGTTCCGTACTCCCCTCGAATCCACTTCGAGAGCCCTTTGCCGCCCGAGACGAAGGCGAGCTCTTCGTTCACTGCGGAGAGGAGCGGGTCGAGGCCCGTCGCGAAGTGCTCGAGGCCTTGATTCGGCACGAGCCCGCTTCGAAGGGCGTTCACGATCGCCGGTGACTCAGAGACCATGGCCATCAGAAGACTCCTTCATTCGTGTTGGGCTTCGCCTCGTAGCGGTACATCGTCTCACCGCTCGGAAGCACCTCGTCGCTGAAGAGAACATGTCCCTCGGCGTGCAGCGTGCGTCGAAGCCCACGCATGAGGCCATTCAGACGACCTGGGTTCTTCTTCAAGCGCTCTGCAAGCTCGCTCGATCGCGCGGAGCCGTTCTCCCGCAAGAGGACGAGGATCGACTTCTCGTCGATGCTGAGCCGATCGAGCAGCGCCGGAGGCAGCGGCAACGCGCCCGCCTTGTCGGCGGGATTGAACAGCGAGAGCTGCGCCTTCGGCTTTGGATGAAGCTCGCCCGAGGGCAGAGGCGTGACGAGCGGACGCGTGAGAAGCGGAGGCGTGACAAGCGGAGGCGCGATCGGGCGAAGCTCCACGCTTGCCTCGGCAAGTGCCCCCCGCCCGTACCACCAGGTAGGCTCGTCAGCATGAAGGCCGCCCTGCTCGATCCACGCGAGCGGCACAACGACCTCTTCGAGTCCGCAGCCGCCGTGGAAGCCCACCTGCGGCCCACCCAGATACGCGCCCGAACGCCATGCGAACGCTCGACGCTCCGGGGGCCCGCCGAGGCCAGCCAGATCGATCTCGATGAACCCCTCGGGAACCGCGTCGTGCTTGCCCAGCGCGAGATAGCGGGGCGCCTTGCCGTTGCCTGCCCGCAGGCTCTTGTCGATGTACGGGCTGTGCCCGTGATCGGCGGTGACGAGCACCTTGCGACCTGCCTTCAGCGCCACCCGTAGCGCAGGCTTGAACGCGGTGATGTCTTCCGGCGTGAGGCGAACGGTCGCGCCTGTGTTCAAGGATCCGATCTGGTCATCCACCGCGTTGAAGACGGTCCCAACCACGGAGAGTGACTCGTCCTCGAGCGCGGCGAGCAGGCCCTGTCCGCCGTCCGCGAGGTCGGCCTTCAGGAAGAGGCGACGGGTTCGGCGACCGAGCGCGGCATTCTGGTTGAAGCGTGCCTTGTCGGTCTTCGCTTCGTCTTGATCCCGAAAGACCGTCTCGGCCACGAGAGGATCGCTCGGCAACTCGCCCAGGAAGATGGCGCCACGTGCGTGACTGGTCACCGTCGGCAGCGGCGAGAGCGCGGGAAGACCGGCGACCCGTCCGTCGGCGTCGGGCTTGATGCCCAGTGGGAACGTGTTGTCCTGCGACAGCGCCTGGAGCAGCTCCAGGAACACGGGGTAGCTGCAGCCATCGAGCACGATGAGAAAGAGCCGCGCGTTCGGCTCGCTCTTCCAGACCGGTGCGACGGTCCGCTTCCACAGCCGATGGAGCGGCGTGATGCCTTCTCTGTGCAGCGCAGCCTCGTAGCCACCGGCGAGCCCCTCAGCGAAATGCCGATTCTCGCGGTCACGCCGCTCGCGGCACGCCGCAATGACCTTGTTGGCCTCGGCGTGGTAGTGGACGCTGCTCGCGAGCGCTCGGCGAAGTTCCAGCATCGCGAGATCGGCGAACGCGCCTCCGCGCTGGTAGTCCCGGACCTGATCGAGCAACTCGGTCTTCGGACTGAAGGGCTGATCGAGATAGCGCGAGATGCGCGCCATGGCCTCGAGTACCGCGAGATCGGCTCGGTGTATCCGAGCGGCGCGATGCCCAGAGAGCCACGCGATATCCGCAGCACTGATCGCCTTGCCGGAAGCGGCCTGCTGCGAAAGCGAGTGGCACCGATCCGCGAACGCCAGCGGGAGCACCCGGCTCGTTTGAAGCTCGGTCGGGGTGAGGCACGCCCGACCAATGCTGTCGGCCCCTGAGAGCAACGTGGCGGCACCGTCACCGAGCGCCGAGAGCGTCTCCTCTGCGAGGCGCGCGACCGTTCGTCTGAGGATCCTCCGGTCCATGTCGATGGGTGGCTCCGTCGCCGCCTTCCACAGCGAGCCCCACGCATGCTTCGACACTTCGGGCGCTTCGACCGTCAACACTGCACCGTGCACAACGAGCTCGCGAAGTCGGACTTCCGGTTCGGCGAGGGCCCAGGAAAGCAGACGACCCTCGTCGCCGTGGAGCGTGGGCATCGCGTCGCGGACGAGTTGGCTGATGTTCGGCGACCAGCGGGGGGGCTCCGTCACCCACGCTGCGAGGAGTTGAGCCGGACTCCGCGTCCGCACCTGCTCGCCCACGCTGGCGTCGACAAGCAGCTCGGTCAGCAATTTGCGGTCGACGACCGTCGGCAGGGTGCGATGGCTCATCGCCAGCCCGAGTCGGTCGACGTTCTCGAGCGCGAGCTGCTGCATGTAGGGGGCGTCGGCGCCGACCACACGCACGCCGAGAACAACCTCGAGCACGTCGTTGACGGACAGCGCGTGCACGCGCTGGTTGCGGGCGCGGCGAAGGAGGTCGGGCGCCGCTTGAATGCGACGTGCAACTTCTTCTGGCATGACAGCGATGAGGGGAGCTCCCTTGGCCTTCCACAGAAGGTGCCGCAGCCCGAGCTCGGTCGTCACGCGATGGACGCCGTACGCACCCTTCGGCGTCGGCATCTCTGCCGGGAGATTCTCGAGCCCCTCCCCGTCGATGACGAGCAGGTAGCCCGTCTCGGTGGCTCCGCCTGCCTGATCGAGGAGGCGACGCAGGAGTAGCTGAGCCGCGCTAACTCGTCGTCCTCCTCGCGCGTCAGGACGACGTTGATGCGCTTCGTGCCCTGCTCCAAGAGCGCCTTTCGGACCTGCGCGAGAAAGCTCGAGATGGCCTCGGCATCGTTCGGATTCAAGCGAACCTTGAGCAGGATCACGCCGGGCGCGGTGGGCGGTGGCACGACCGATGACTGAGGCGGCGGTGGAGATGTCGACGTGGGCGGCTGCGGCGACGGCTGCGGCGACGGCTGCGGCGACGGCTGCGGCCACGGCTGCGGCCACGGCTGCGGCCACGGCGACGGCGGCGGCGGCTGTTCGATGAGTCGCTTGATCAGCTCTTGCGCCTTCTTGTTCCAGGCCGAGATCCAGTCCTTGGTCAGCGGCTGCTCGGCCTGCGCCGCGGCCATGCGCCCGTCGAGCGCACTCAAGTGCCCACGGACCTCGGTGCCGATGGTCGCGTGGTGGACGCCCGCCTTGAGGTTCGCGCGCGCATGCTCGTTGAGCTCACCCAGCGCGTCTCGGATCGTCTCCGCCTGCTGCACGATCGAGCGAATCGCGTCCGAGTTGTCGTCGGGCCAGGCTGCGAGCAGCTCGGCCAGCACCTTGTGGCTGTCGGTCGTCGTCTGGGCCACGGCGCCAAGCCGGGTGTTCGCAGTGGACAGCTCCTTGAGCCGGTCGCCCTGCTCGACGCCGAGATGCACCAGCCGGGAATGGAGGCCCTGGAGCACCGTGCGCTTGGCCTGCCCGTGACCTCTGAGCGCGGCCGCGAAGCGATCCTGGCCTTGCAGGGAGCGGTGGGCAGGGGGGCGAGGCTCCTCGAAGAGCTGGTTGCCGAGATCGCGAAGCCGGTGCCAGTCCGCCGCACTCACCAGCTTGCCGCGTTGTAGCCGCACCCGCGTGGTCTGCGGCATCCCGATGCGAACGTCGACGGTCTCCCCGTCGATCTCCTGCAGAGCCCGGTGGTCGCGCTGGCAGAGGAAGCACAGGAAGAGGTCGACGACCAGCGGCTGAAAGCCGTAGGTCTCTCGCAGGTGGTCCGCGATCGGCGTCCAGGCGACCGAGTCCTGATCGGTGCGTTGCAGGACGTCCTTGATGTACCGAGAGTCGAGACGCAGCGAGGCCTTGGTCTGACCAAGGTTCACCAGTTCGAGCGGCTGCCCGAGGGTCCTCAGCACCTTCCCCGCGTTCTCGTCGTAGGCGACCGAGACGTTGGTCTCACCGGCGTCGACCATCCACTTCAACAGGGACTCGAGGTCGGCCTTCTTCGGCTCGGCGAGGAAGGTCGGGTGCTGCGGGTACCGGCGATCCATGAGGAGCGCCGCGATGTGCTCGAGGTTCTCGGCCAGCGTCTCGCGTGGCCGGCTGCTGTCGACGTCAGAGATGAGCGCGAAGAACTCGCCGTGACGGACGTAGACCTCCTTGAGCAGGTCCTCGAGCTGGCCCTCGAGCGTTTTCTGCCGAATGCCCGCCTGATCGAGGATCTTGCTCCGGTCCTGCGTGCCGAGCGTCTCAAGCAGGTCCTCTTGGCCAGCGTCCGAGAGGAGATACCGGACGGCCGCGAGCTCCGTGAGCACGCCGAGTTCGGTCGGGCTCATGTGCCGCGGCAACCAGCACACGGTGTGCAGGAGCCCCTGCTTCTTGCGCACGTTCGTCGCGCGCAGGCGATCCTCGTCGACGGTGTGTCCGGGCTCGTCCCACGGGTAGTCGACCAGCACCTTGAACGCGCCCTCGGGAGGCGTGAAGTCGTCGTACGACATCTCGCGGACGTTCCCGAGCTTGATGCGCCCGCGCCGCTTGGTTCGTCGCCAAACGAGGTCCCAGTCACCCTCGTTGGCACCACCCTCCTCGAAGCCCTTGACGCCGTCGAGCGCGAGTCCCTGCTTCAGCGCACCCCAAAAGACCTTGAACCGCTGCGCCGGGTTGTCGACCTTGGAGCGCGCGCGCCCGAGCACCTCGCCGAGGCTCACGCGCCCGAGCACGAAACGCACGAGCGCGGTCTTGCCCTGTCCGGCGACCTGGAGATCGGGGACGCGCTGCGAGAGCGCCAGCAGATCGGTCTCGGCGACCCGCACCTGGCCACGGAAGGTCTCGCCTTCCACGTCGACGGCGTTGAGCTGCACGAGGCGCTCGATGGTCAGCCCGCCCTGCTTCAGGCGCGGTGAAACCTCGGCAAGGAGCACGGTCTTCACGAGCTGGTCGAGGGCACGACGACGCTCCTCGTGGAACTCCGAGCCGGGCCCCTCGCCCATCTTCACCATCGCGGGCGCGAGACGTGCGTAGTACTGGTGGTGGATGTCCTGCATCAGGTCCACCTTCTTGCTCGCCTCGACCCCCGACTCCGGGAAGATGGCCGCGAAGGCAGAGCCCACCGGCAGGAACTCGCCGAGCGGCAGCTTCGGGTAGTGGATGACGAGCAGCTCGTAGAGGAGGCGCAGCGCGGAGCGCTCGCGCTGCATCAGCGACGTCACGTCCACGAGCATCTCGATCAACGCCGGATGAAACGGATAGACGTCGCGCAGGTAGTCGATGTCGGCGCCCACAAGCAGCGCCGGCAGCACCTTGTGGTGCCGGTCCGCCAGCGAGCTGACCGCTGCCTGCACCGCGCTCGCGTTCTTCGGGCGCAGCACGCGGCCGCGGACGATGTGGCGCAGCTCCACGTCCTGGAGCTTCGTGACCTCGAAGCGCTTGGCGTGGTGGTCGAGGTGCTCGTGGATCTTGCTCTCGTCGACGAGGTCCGGGAAGAACTCCTGCAGGTTCCGCTGGCGTGCGACAAAGACGAAGATCGGCGCGGGACGCTGGCCGGTGTTGTGGTCGACGATGACGTTGAGGTTGTTGATCTCCTGGACGAACTCTTGGCCTGACTTCTCGGCCAACCAGAGCAGGAACTCGTCGATCATCAGGACGATGCCGCCAAAGCCCTGAGCCTTGGCGTGCGCCGCCATGCGCGAGAGGCCGTCGCTCCACCGCGGGTCGATGCCCGCATCCGCTGCGTTACGCCCCTTGTACTTGAGCCAGGTGCGCGCGAAGCGCTCACGCGCCTGTGTCGAGCCGCCCGCGATGGCCTCGAAGTCCTCGCGGCCGCCGACGATGCTCTCCGCCTCGAGCCGCTTCCAGACGATGTCGCCGTACTCCTTTACCTCGCGCCGGACCTCCTCGAAGATCGCATCGACCTTGAGGAACTCGAAGGGTGCCTTGCTGCGCCGCTTGAGCGCGGCATTGAAGCCTTCGTACACGGCGCGATCGAAGCCCGTGCTCTTGCCACGAACGGAGAGCATGTGGATGCGGACGACGAGGAGACCCGCCTTCGCGAGCCAGGCCTCGTGGTCCGCCGAGTCACGCCCCTTGCTGGCCTGCGAATCCTTGTGCGCGTTGAGGAGCGGGTGGAACTTCTTCCACGCGGGCTGGGTGCCCTCGAGCAGCAGCGAGAGCATGGTCATGAAGTGCGACTTGCCGCTTCCGAAGCTGCCGTGGATGAAGCGTCCGTACTCCTCGCCGCGATCGAACACCTGCTTCATGTCGTCGAGGATGCGAGGCAGCTCCTTCTCGACGGCCGGCGTGATGACATAGTCGTCGACGAGCTGCTTGACCTCGTCGGAACCCGGATCGGACTCGCCCAGCTTGACGACGAAGCCCATCGCCCGGATGTCCTCAGGGCGGGGAAGATCGAACGCGTCGGTGATGGTCGTGGTCATGCGTTCGCTCCCGTGACCCAGCCTTCGTCTGTCAGTCGCTTCGCGGCGAGGAGGATCTGCTGATCTGTGAACAGCTGCTTCCGCAGATTCCACGCGTGGATGGCAGCGACGATGCCTCTGTCACGCGCGCCTTCGTGCACCATCACCCAGTGGACGGTGGCGAGCAGCTCCATGCCGAAGGACGACTCGAACCCCTCGACCAGCTTCGAGACGCGCGCGAAGCGCTCGAGCGTCGCGGGGTGGCCCTTGAGGAAGGCCCGCGCATCGTCGGGGGCACCCGGCACGAGCTCAAGCGCCTTCTCGGGTGCGTCTCCGCCGTCGCCATATCCGGAGATCATGTAGCCCTCGATCGCGCCGAGGACGTGCCGGAGGTTCTCCGCGTACGGCCCGTAGGGAGCCTTCACGTATTTGAGGCGGAGCGGCTCGCCGGCCTCCTGCGCGAAGTACATCAGCTTGTGGACCTCGAGCAGCGAGATGGACGGGTCGAGCAAACCGGCGAGGTACTTCTCGAACAGGCTGATGAGCACGGCACGCCCCGGCGTCATCTTCGGCACTTCGCGCGCCCTCGCCATCTTGTCGGAGGGGCCGTCGTCGTTGGGTTCGAATACGAGCGCACGAACGTCGGGCAGCGCGGCGAAGGCGTGCTCGATGAGCGGTCGCACATCCCGCCAGTCGAGACCGCCGAGGCCGCAGCCGAGAGGCGGAATCGCGATGGACTTGATCCCTCGGGCCTTCACCTCCGACACGAGCGCGACGAGCCCCGACTCAATGTCCTCGATGCGGCTCTTGCCGCGCCAGTGGCGCTTCGTCGGGAAGTTGAGGATGAAGCGTGGGTTCGTGAGTTGCCCCGTTGCGAACACGAACATCCTGCCCGGCACGACTTCCTTGCGCTTGCAGGCGGCCTCGTACGCCTTGAAGTTCGCCGGGAACTCACGCTTGAACTGCGCTGCGATCCCGCGCCCCATGAAGCCAACGCAGTTGACCGTGTTGACGATGGCCTCGGTGTCCGCTCGGAGAATGTTGCCCTTCGTGAATTCCATCGTCGCTCCTCAGAAGTACCAGCTCGGTTGAACCGAGATTTGCGGCTTATGCGCCGCGTTTGCGATGGCTTCCTGTGCCTGAATGGCGATCGCACGCGAGGCCACGCCGATGCGCTCGAACAGGACCCAGGGGAAGTCGCTATGCAAGAGGAACTCGGCCTGCTTGCCCTCCTTCACCTGGTGTCCGCTGGGCGTGTACGACCCGTTGGAGAAGTTGTGGGACGCGACCGCATCCCAGTCGACGTGGTGCAGGTCGTTCAGGCTCTTTCGGAACTGCGTGTAGCTCGCTCCGGCGTTCGAGAGGCTGAACGCCCATCGCCGCTTCTGCAGGTTCGCCCATGCGACGACCGCGCCGAGATCCGCCTCGAGATGCACGATCGACTCCTGTCCACCGAGATACGAGAGCTCCGGGTGGTTCGCGCAGTGGATGACGTAGAGCATGATGGAGCGCGGGCAGAAGTAGAACGGCACGCAGTCCCCCACGTTGAGCCCCGGGTGGCAGCTCACCGGCAAAGAGAGTCGACGCTGCTTGATGGTGCCCATGCCGATGGTCGCGGCGGGGCCGCCGCGCGCGATGATCGCGGCATCGCTGATCAACCCGCCGTTCGCGATGATCGCAGGCAGGTTATTCACGTGCGTGATGTGATACACGCACGGCGTTGCAGGAGGCGGGCTCATTCGTCGTCCCCCTCACTCGCGTCGTCGTCGTCCTCAGCGGCCTTCTTCGACCCGCGATTGCCGGCCTTGACGGGCTTCGGGGCTCCAGCGACGCGTGCACTCGGCGGCGGGAAGCGCCTCTTCCAGTCTTCGATGAGCGCGGCGCTCGGGCCCTCGGGGCCCACGAGCGCCTGCAGCTCGGCCTTCAGCCGAGTGGCTGCAGTGGCGTCCTCGCGCGCAACGTCGGGGAGGAGGCGCCAGGCGCTGTCGAGCAGGCCGATGCGGTCGCCGAGCGGGACAGCGGCGTCTTCGAGCTCCTCGTCGATGGCGAGGATGGCCTTCAGGCGCTGCTGCGCTGTCCAGCCCGCCCAGCCGTAGAGCGTCTCGGCGGCAGAGCGCCCGGGGACCTCGGTGAAGGCGACGAAGCGCTCCTTGGGAACGTCGAGCTTGCCGCGGAGCTGCCAATACTCGGTGCGCAGGAAGTCGGTCGACTTGCCTCGACTGCCTTGGCTGTACTCCGGGGGCACGGGGATGTCTCCGACCTTCTCGCCCGCATCCTCCCGGCGTTGTAGAGCCCACGTGTCTTCCCAGGCTTTGCGCTTGGTCAGTCCTGCCTCGGTGTATGTATGGAAGCGATGGCCAGGAACTGCCTCCGCCATCACAAGCTGACCAACGAGCACATCCAAGTTGAAATCAGGGCGTCCGCTGAGCACCTCGGCGACGCGTAGCACCATCGGCTGGTCCTGTAGGCTGGCTACAAGTTGCCCGAGGCCAAAAGGAGCTTCCCGCGCGGATGCCCAGCGCTCCACATGCTCGCTGAGCCGGGCCCTCAGGTCGTCGTCGTCCTTACGTCGACGGTACTCGGGTTCAGCGACGTTTTGTTCGGTGTCACGCCAGGCCCGCTTGAACACGGGCGTCTCGATGAGCTGAAGGCTCTCCGAGGAAGCGATCGTCGCCTCTCGCCGCTTCCATGTTTCTTCCGCCCATTCCGGCAAGACACCGACGGGAGGGGCTTCGCCTTCTTCGAGCGAGAGGGCCCGTCCGCCAGCGCGAACGGTCGACGCGCGACCGCTCGCGCGCTCGAACGGACGAGAGCCGCGCGGGCAGGTGATCGTCTCGTAGCGTGATCGCGGAAGAAGGCAGTCCTTCTCCGCCAGCCCAAAGGCAACGTATGAGACCCAGTCGAGCTCCTCCTGAATTGCGACCATGCGCTCTCGCAACTTGTCTGCCTCGAGCCAACGACGCTCCAAGTTGCCTGCGAGCTCCACAGCGGTCGGCGAGGCGCTCACTGCTTTGGCTACGAACGCGACATCGAGGAGCTTGGCCCGACGTCCGGCCGCCGCATCGGCGAGCCGCGAAAGCGCGATCATCGACGACCGACAATCACCCAGTTCCGGCACCGGAAATGACTGAAGGCCCGTGGCGGTGAACTCGTAGACGCCCCGTGCGGGGTCGGGGTGATGGCGCTGGCTGGCGTGCGTCTTCGGATGGAACACCTGCTTCATCCAGAAGCACGCGGTCGACGAGTTCAGAAGCCCCAGCAGCGCGAGGTGGTCGTCTTCGGTGGCGCCAGCGGGCAGCTTGATCACCGGCGCGCTGCGGTTGAACACCTTGCCGCCGCGGTCGAGCACGAAGTGGTTGTGCGTGGCGACGAAGGCGAAGGCGATGGAGAGGGGGGTGCGGAAGCGGTCGCGCTGAAACCGGCTCCACTCCCACCACGTCAATCCTATCTCGCGGTGGTTCCCGTTGGGCTCGCGACGCAGCCAAAGCATTGTGCGGTACGGCCACAGAAAACGATGTACCGCAGGGGCGCGAGACTCCGAAACCGGTTCCAGCTCGCCGCTGTACGGGAATAGCGTTGTATTCGGGTCGACGATGGCCCAGTCACGAACGCGATCGCCTTCGACCGTTGTCGCAATGTAGTCGTCCGAGATCCTCGCCCGATGGAGAGCGTCTCGCGGCGTGAAGTAGATTTCGTCAGCTCGTGTCATGCAAACGAAGCCAATCTCGCTCGCCAGCTTCCCAAGTCGGTCCGTCGCCCGCCGCTCAAGTACATCCTTCAACTCTGCCGCCCCACCACCACCCAGACTCCACGGGTGCTTGCTCAGCGTCTCTCGTGGCAAGTCAGCCACGCTCACGTACTCATTTTCGAAGCCAACGTGGTCCCAGCCGTCCGCAATACCCGACCACACTCGGCCCTTCGCAGGGTCTGCAGGCGTGCCACTCTCGCCACGCTTGCCCATGACGGCGCGGATTTGCTTCGTCTCGGGACGACGGTTTCGTCCGAACAGCAGCACCGTCGGTGTGCCGTGGAAAGGGATGTACGCCTGGGAGGTATCGACCACGAGAGTGAGATCGAGTCCGGCCAGAACCTTCTCGATCAGCGGCTTGCCGAACTCCCGCTTCATGAAGTTGTTGCTGGTGATGATGCCAAGGAAGGCGTCCTTTTCGGCGAGCTGGAAGCAGCGCTCGGTAAACGGCGACGCCAGCGAGTACTCACGATAAGCCGAGACATAGCGCTGCTTCTTGTTCCGCTTCTCGCGATGGTAGTCCTTGCGAGCGGCGTCCTTCTCGGTGATGTACGGTGGGTTCGCCACCACGGCGTGGAACTTCTTCTCGAAGACCTTCTTGAGCGCTGTGCGAACATCCGACCGTGTCAGCGTGGCGCGAGGCTTCTCTTCGCCCTTCTCGAAGAGTGAGAACTGGAGCGCTGGCTTCAGCTCATCAAGCTCCACCTGCTCAAGGCCGTCGGCCCAGTACACGTGAGGGTGGAAGCATGCGGCATCGGCGAGCTTCGTGACGCCCGCCAGCTCGGCGGCCGTCATGATGAGACGCGTGCGGGCGAGCGCGCAGGCGTAGTCGTTCAGATCGATGCCAACGACGCGGTCGAGCGCATGCGCGACGACCTTCGCGCGCTCCCAGTCCTCGTGCTTCGCGGCGGTCGCAGCGACGAGACGTTTGAGCCCATCGATGAGAAAGTGGCCTGACCCGCACGCCGGGTCCAGCAACCGTACTTCGTCGGCGCCGAAGGTCTCGATGGCCGGCGTCAGCGTTCGGTCGAGAATGAACGTGCGCACGAAGTCAGGCGTCTGGCAGAGCGCGAAGCGGTCCTTCACGACCGGATCGAGCTCCTGGTAAAGGTCCCCCATCAGCTCGCCTTCGAAGCGCTCCTCGGCGAAGCTCCACGTGGCACCCGTGTCCGCATCGCGGTGCCGCCAGAAGGCGATCAGCGCGCGCGACAGCTCGTCGGATGGGAGGGCGACCTCTGCCGGCTGCGGGCTGAAGAGCTCGGGCAGGCCACCGTGGGAGCTGGCGAGGTCGCGGTACACCCAGCGGAGGAAAGCCGTCTCGCCTAGGTGCGGCGCCAGTCGCTCGAAGAGCTGCTGGGCCTCCTGATCCAAGAGACGTCCCGGCGCGAGGAGTCCGCGGTCCTCAAGCACGCGGACGTAGACGGACTTGAGCACCCACAAGACGGCCGCGCGCCGCGAAAGTAGATCGGTCCAGACGTCGAAGTCCGCGGCGACTTTCTCATCGGCATGGAGCTGCTGAGCCCGCGCCCGGGTGTCACCCGGTGTCCGCATCTTCGCGCGCAGATCGGCAGCAATCTTCGCGACGTGGTCGCGCAGCGCAGTTGTCAGTCGGGCTCGCTCGGCGGGTTTCATGCGCGAAAACCTTTGGGTGGAATGGGTCGGAGAATTGGTCGGGGATTGCGTCTTGCTCGCAGCCTCAGAAGCAATCTTAGATGCAAATAACAACCGTAAATACAGCCTGTTATGGCACAAGATTGCTTCTGGATTGCGTTCGTTTTCGTCCTCATGGAGCATTCCCCTCGTCGCGTGGGCCTGCGAACCAGCGTCCCGCCCGTGTCAGACCGATGGGATGGACGATCCCGTCTCGCGTCATTTCACGCAGCAATGTCTGGACCTGAGCCCGCGACAGCCCCGGCAGAACCTCCAGCAGGTCGCCCAGAGGGCAGCCCTCGCTCCCTGTGCTCTTCACGTGCTTGAGCAGCAGCGCCTTGTTGGTGTCGCGGTCCAGCCCACGCTTGCGGGTGTACGCGCCAGGCTTGCCGATGGCCTTGTAGTAGCGGGGTGCGAGCAGATGACGAACGCCTCGGCCGCGCCCCACCCGCTCCAGCGCGCCCAGCTCCACGAGCGGAGGGATGCGCTCTTTCAGATTGTCGGAAATATCAAGTTGGCGATGAATCGCGTCGAGCACCAGCAGATCGTCGATGTGCAGCGTCGCCTGTCGCTCCTGCGTCAACCGCTCCAAGAACACGAGAAACGACTCATCCTGCACCTTGCCATGCAGCGTGATCGCCACTTGATACGCGTCCGTACCGCTGAAACTCGGAGGCAACTTGCCCTCACGGATGGCCGCGCCGAACATGCGGTCGGCGCCTTGGCCGGATCGCTCGATGAGCCCGCATCGGCCGAGGGCCTCAGCAATCCTGCGGTTGCGTGGTGCCTGCTTGAAGACGATGTTCTCCGCGGTGACGCCCGGTGGAAAGCCGCCCGGACTGGTGACTTGGAGCTTTGCCGGGAACTGTTTGACGAAGATCGAACCTGCGAGCCGATAGTCGCGGTGGCTCACCGCGTTGAGCAGCGCCTCGCGCACGGCCGCTTCGTTGAACGCCGGCAGGTCGTAGCGAAACAGCCCTTCCTGGTAGGAGTAAAGGTCGTTGCGCGAGTCGATCAGGCGCCAGAGCTCGTCGAACCACGAAAAGAACCCCGCGCGGAACTCCTTCCGCTGCTGGGAGGAGATGGATGCCTCCTGGCTTCGGTATTCGAAGATGATTTCGGATTGCGCCAGAGACTTCCCGAGCGCGCGGTGCTCTCCGAAAAGCACGAGTGCTGCGTAGGTGGTCCCACCATCGACCAGTAGTTCTGCGTCCCGAAGCAATCGCTCATCGCTGACGTTCGCGAGGTCATCACGTTTCGCCTTGGCGGCCCAGCGACGCCGAAACTCAGCGATCGCCTTCGGATCGAGATCGACGAGCGCCGCCCCCGGACAGACTTCCGCTGAAAAATCTGGTTGGGCCTCGTCGAATATCCGCTTGAGCTGATCCGAGGTCATCGGTACCAGACTCTCTCCGCCTCGCATCCAATACGCGCCGTTGTATTCAATGGGCACGCCGACGGGTCTGCTCGGCACCGCGAACACCAGCACGCGACCCTCTTCGTGCTGCAGTTCCCAAGCTTCAACGCGCAGCCGAAGCCGCTCGATCAAACCGAGCTTGGTTCGCTGCAGATCTTCAAACGCCTGCGATCCAACCACGCGACGCGGGCGTTGGTCGCTCACGCCGAGGATGATACGACCGCCCCCTTCGTTGGCGAAGGCGCAGCCATACTTGACCAGGAGTTCGAAGTCGAAGCGCTGGTTCGCCTCCTTGAATTCGAGATGCTCGTCCTCTGGGGCGGCCATCCACCGGGCGAGCTGGTCCAGCATGTCGCTCATGGCACCACCGCCGGCAGCGGGTTCATAAGAGGCAGCGTCGCGCCCTCGAGGTGCCACATGGCGGGCCCCTCGTTGAAGCGCGGCTGGCGGTTGTGGATGACGCCGGGGACGACGAGGATCCAGAAGCCTCGGGTGCCGGACAACGTCTCGTCGTAGAGGCGGCGCGGAAGATCGAGGGCCTCACAGAGGCCGAAGAGCGCGGTGTCGCCGAGCACCACCACGTTGCCCGGCTTCCCGTGTTCCTCGAGAAGACGGAACAAGGTCGCCTCCGCGGCCTCGGTCAACGCCTCTCGCTGGCCGATGAAACGTTCGGCGCGCTCGAGCGAGGCGATCTCGGCGGCATGCTCGGTAAAGAACGCATCTTCGAAGGAAACCCACCGGCCTGCGAGCGCGCTGGCCACCGAGCGACCCAGGTCCGCATGCCGCTCGGGTGGCGTGACGAGCATCCGAAACCCCCGGGAAGCGGAGGCATCCCGAAGCATGTCGCGCACGACGGTCTCGGGGCTTCGCTCACCCCCAAACGAGCTGGGAAGGTCGTCGGTCGTCAGCGCCGGTGTCGCGACGATGGATCCGGCTCGACCTGGCAGCACCATGTTGCCCAGCACCCGGCAGTCGAGGTCGCGAAGAATCGACATGAGGTGATCGGCATCGGGATAGGGCGTGTGCAGGCCGAAGACGCGTCGCACCCGACGATCCAGGTCCTCGAGCGCAATCGGATCGCGTGTCTGGTCGATCACGAACGCGATGCTGTGTTTCGGATCGACCGGCCCGATGAAGAGATGCCCAGTCTCCGCGACCTCCACGTCCTCGCAAACGCGGACACCCAGCGCGAGAGGATCACCATCGAAGTGTGGCAGAAGACCTGCCAGCGTCCTTCGCGCGGTGTCGGGCTCGACCGGCGGCCACTGGCTGGCGAGGCGCACGACCTCTGCTGCGAAGGCCTTGAGCGTCTCGCGGTCGAAGCCCGGACGTGCGACGAGGGGCTGGTCGGCGCCGTCCACCTCGAACATGTGGGCGCGGCCCAGGGAGACACGCACCACCAGGCGAACAATTCCCGCCCCAGTGACGACGCCGGCCGGCCATTCGTCCTCGAAACGAGCGCCTATTTCGTCGAGACGAACGATGCCGCCGAAGCCGTCGAGCACGGAATCCAGCGCGAAGATGAGATCGCCTAAAATGGTGAGGTCGAGCCGCTCGAGGCCCTTCGACAGGTCGATGCTGATCTGCGGCTGGCTCTTGCCGAGGTCTTCCGCGATCAACCCTTGCGATTCGGGGTCGCCCGTGATGCCGACGGAACGTTCAACGGCGATGCGCTGGGCGTCGCTGAGTGGGCGTGAAGCGAGGTCCCACAGTCGATCGAGCGTGTGGGCCGCGTCGTCCGTCCCGGTGCTGTGGGCGCGGAACCGGTGCAGCGCCTCGACAACGTCCGCAAGCTTCTTCCTGCCGATTCCAGGGAGCTGGAGCAGCTCCGGGCGGGTCAGCGCAGCTACGGCTCCGACCGTGGGCAGGTCGGCCTGAGCCAGGGCGGAGCGAAGCGCCTCGCCGAGCGGTAGCTTCTGAACGGGCTCCGGCGAGTCGCAGAGATCGGGCACAAGGGGCGGCTCCGCGCGCGTCGCGACGGCAGTGGCCGCGGCAACGCCCCGCCCGAGCATCGCCTCCTGAAACGCAACGATGTCGCTCGCCGTCTTAGTGCCAATCGCATGGATGGCGCGTACTTGTGCGGGCGGCAAAGCCAGAAGCTCGCCCACGGTGTGAACCTGACACCGCGCGAGCGTGTTGATCGCGCGCCGAGACAACCCCGTGAGTCGGAGCGGCGTCGTCGCGTCGAATTTCCCCGAGGGCGGAATAGACAACGTCGTGGCCACGTCCTCACCGAGGGCGACCAAGAGCGCGTCGCGCATGGCGCGGGCAGACGGAAAGCGCTTCTCGGGCGCGGGGTCGAGTGCCTTCATGAAGAACGCCGAGAGACCGGACGGCTGGATATCGTCATCGCGAACGGAAGGCGCCTGGCCTGGCTCGGGAACCCGGCCCTCGAAAGCGTGGCGACCGGCGTAGAGCTCGAAGAGACAGAGTGCAGCCGCGAAGCGATCGGTTTGATGTGTCCAGCGTGCGCTCGCCGGGTCGCGGTAGAGGGCGGTGCCACCGTAGGGGGCATCCTCCGGCATGGCTGCGAGACTGAAGTCGATGATCACGAGCCTGCCATCCGAGACGAGCAGGTTCTCGGGTTTCAGATCCTTGTGCGTGATCGACTTCTGCTCGAGGTAGTCGAGGCCCGCAAGGAGATCTTCGGCCAGGCGACGTTGAGCGGTGGGCTCCGCGGCAGCGTGGAGCGTCATCCACTGGCGCAGCGTCTCGCCTCCCACGCGCTCCATCACGAGCGTGAGGCGTCCCTCGACCATCTTGGTGAGATCGATGACCCTCACGACGTTGGGATGATCGAGACCAGAGAGAACCTGGTACTCGCCGCGCAGCGCCTCTTCCGCTGCATCCTCGGTGCGTGCGATTTTGAGCGCGCGGGTTCGTCCGCTGACGAGGTGGCGCGCGCCGTAGACGACGGCCATCCCGCCCTGACCCAGGCGCGACACCACCTCGTAGTCGGTGCCGATGCGCGTGCCTGCCTGCAGGTTGTCCGCGTCGAGCGGTGCACGTCCGACGTTTGGAAACGCGCCCTGCGTGCGTGGCGTGGGGTCTCTTCCGACGCGCACGGCCTCGATGGCTTCGCCGAGCGAAGGAAAGCGGTCGGTGGCGCGGAGCTCCACCATACGAGACACGGCCTCGTCGAGGCTCAAGGGGATGCGCTGCGCAATGTCGCGCACCCGCCGCATCAAGCGACGGGCGGACATCAACTGCCGAGTGCTCTCGAAGAGGGGCCTACCGGTGAGCAGCAGGGCCAGCATCGCGCCAAGGCTGAACTGGTCAGACGCTGGCTCGGCGCTGCTGAAGGCCGTGACGACCTCGGGCGCGGCGAAGATCAGCCGGTCATCGGCGATCGTCGTGAGCGAGATGGTCGCTTCGCCGCTGAGCTGCTTCGCGAGATCGAAGCCAGTCACGCGAATCTGCGCAGGATCGTTCCTGTCCTCGACGAGGACGACGTCCGGCCTGAGGAGTCGATGCACGACACCTTGTCGGTGGGCCTCGTCGAGCGTCCGCGCGATGCGCATCCAGAGGTCGGTGCGAACGCGGAGGTCGGCCTTTTCCTTGCCGCGGGCGTCGGGACCATACCGTTCGACCCAGGTCGTGAGCGTGATGCCCTTGAAGTACTCGAGCGGCAGCACGATGCCCGCCTCGTCCGAGAACGGCGGATCGGCGCTGAGGATCCCTTCGCTTCGGCCGAGGCGCCCGAGCACCTGCGCCTCCCAGCGAGCGCGCTCCGCGACGCGGCTGCGCTGGGCGTCGGTGGCAAGCGGCGGGATGCTGTAGATGCGCAGCACGCGCTCGGCGGAGGAGAGGCTATTCTTGCCAAGCAGCTCGGTGAACGTGTCGTGGTGATCGAGTGTCTCGATGACCTCGTACTCGCGCACGCGGCGCACGGGTTTCGGTCCACGCTGCGCACCGGTGAAGAGCTCCAAGAGCTCGCGCTGTGCGAGCGAAGACGGCGTGCTCGATCGACCTTGGCTCAAACGCTCGATGAGCGCCGGATCCTGAAGGGCCGCGAGGATCGTCTTGCGCGTGTGAACACGATCGTTGCTGGCCGGACCCCGTACGCCGACGTCGGTGGTGGCGGACAGAAGGACGAACCCCTCGACCCAGACCTGCCCGGCTTGGTAGCTGGCGTTCTTGAGACGAGTTTTCAGGACCTGCGCGGTGGCGCGATTCAGCTTCAGTGGGCTTCGGATCTTCTCCGGGAGCCACCAGTCGTTGTCGGTCCCCTCGATGCGTCCGCGGAACGACTTGATCTCGACGACGAAGATGGCGTGGGGCGCGACGACGACCGCGTCCAGTTCGAAGACGACCCCGGTTCGTTCGACAAGCCACGGGTTGCCGTAGACCGTGTAGTCCGCGGGCAAGCCCTCAACGAGGAACCGGAGCGCCTGTCTCTCCGCGTCGTGCGCGGACTCTCCGATGGGAATGAACTGGGCGGCCATGGTCACACCAGCAGCACCTTCGCCGTCGGGAACCAGATTGCGAGTTGGTCCTCGATGCGGAAGCGACCGCCCTTGTCGGGATGAAGCCCGATGACGAAATCGAAGGTTCGCTGGCGCAGCGGGTGGTCGGTCTTGCGGAAGTCATCGACCTCGACCCGAGTGGCGAAGTCCGAATGAGGCGCGCCCATTTCGAGCGCGATCACACCGGCAAGGGTGAGCTCCTGCCAGGCGCCACACGCGATGGAGAAGTTGTCGTGGAGCGTGAGATCGCGGTGGGCCGTCACCAGATAATGCGCGAGCTGTCCGCCTGTTCCAGGAAGCTCCAGGACCTTCTGGTGGGGCTTCACGACGTGCAGGTCGGAGCGCGCCATCCGGGTCGGAAGGCCAAGGAAACGGGCCTGCTCGGTCACGTAGTCCGCGCCTGGGCCAGCGAGAGCCAAGGACGCCACGGCCTTGATCCACGCGTCGGCTGCCGCTTCCGGAAGGCGGTCGGGGCGAATCGGGCCGCCGAGCGCAGCCGGGTCGAAGGGCACGCGGTGAATGACAGCCGCATCCTCGAAGAGCAGTGCCACGAGGTCGGCGTTCGTGAGCCGCCCACGGAAGCGGCTCCAGGTGTCGAGCCTCGGCTCCGTGAGGCGCTGCGTGCGGCGACCTGCGGCCTCATCACGCGCGATCGCGTGCAGCAACGCGGCCGCCCAGACTCCGGTCGGGCGCTCTTCGTCGGTCAACGCGGAAACGTCCAAGCTCGGCATCAGCGATCCCCCATCGTCCATCGGTAGACGGAGTCCTTGGCTACCCCGAGATGCTTGGGGACGTCATCGACCGAGACCCAAGGCTGTGTCATCGGCTCCGCTCCCGTGATGGATGAGTTCCCGCCCACCGCGGGGACGTTATCCGAGCAGAGCTCCACCAACAATAGCCGAGGATCGTGGAGTACAGCCGGTGACCGGTCAGCCCGTTGCCGACTCGAGCCCCCGACTCGAGCCCCCGACTCGAGCCCCCGCCTGACTACTTCGGCCCACCGCCGTAGCTGCTCGAGCCCATCGAGCGTCTTGAGTGAGCACTCCGTCGCGCACGGCCCGCTCGCAGATCGGCTGGGTCCCGGGCCTGGCCTCGAGGAAGAGCAGCTCCTCCTGGATGTCGGCGGCGAGGCGGAGTAGCGGCGCTCGGTGTTCGCGCCGGTGGGAGCGTCCGGTTGACCGCCGCGGAAGCTCGGCTGCAAGGGCTCGAGAGTGCGGCACTCTTCGCCGACATTGTGTAGAGCGACGGAGTTCGCACCCTCTGGCCCTCGATGGTCGAGGCGTGAAGCCGTAGGCATTTTGTCAGCCTCAAGAACAGTGGTCAGTCTGTGGTGGCGCTCTGTGCCTCGCGTTCGGAACCCGCTGCGTAAACTGAGAACCGAGAAGTCGCTCGGACCGAGCACGGACTCGATGTCACGGTTCTTTCTGTGCGTTGGGGTTGCCGCCTTGCGCTCGATACGCCTCCCAGAGAAGCTTCTGGCCTTGTTGGAATTCAGAGCCAGCGCCCTGCAAGGTGGAAAACAGGTAATCCTCGTGGGCTTCGAACCGAACACGGAGCGAAGCGTTGGCCCCTTGGAGCAGCCACACGGCCTCTTCCATGCCTGAGTCTACAAACATTTGATGGGCCTTACTGAAATCGCCGGCTTCATACGTTGCACCCATGCACTTGGCGAGGGCCGGGAGAACGGCTTCATAGTCGGCCAAGCAGATTTCGTATGCTTCCACTGGGACTTTGATGAGTGTACGCGGCATGACAGACATTGCGCAGCCCAAAAAGGACTCGACCTACGCAAGTACGCAAGACATGCGCCATCATAGACCTTGACGGAGGACGAGCCTCCCCTACGCCTTTACGCCTTCTTCTTTTGCTGCGGTCCCGATGGCGTGAGCGCGATCTAGAGGTTCGACGCCGGCGGTGGAGCCGTACTTCCCGAGCGCGTTCGCTTCGGCGAGAAGCGTTGAGTCGTCGTCCGACTCCAGGATCGAGAGAACAGCCGCTTCGACGCCGATCTCGAGCCAAGCGCGTGGGTCCGATATCATCGGCAGAAGCCGTCTGAGTGCGAACGCGCGGTGGGGTGCTTCGCTGGCCCGTCAGAGGTTGCTGAACATCCTGAGCCCGGCCTTCGAACTGCGAGGTTTTCTCGCGTGCGAACGAGAAGTGTCTTGGCGAAGAAGGTGCACTTCCGCTCAGCGACAATCCCGTCTCCCGGCGAACGCGGAATTGACGTTGGGGACACTTCTTTCGTTCGAGAGGCCGTCGAGATACGGACCAATCTCCTGGGGCCATGTCGGGCAACCCTCGTAGATGCACGGCCAACGAGTGAACAGCGCGAGTGTGATGTCGATACAGGCGTGTGCGAACGACGCTGAGCAGACGAGGGCCAGGACCAGGACCAGGACCAGGGCCAGGGCCAGGGCCAGGGCCAGGGCCAGGACGAGCATATGGTGGTTTGCGCCAAGCTCAGATGCGTGGACCGAAGGGGGTATCAAGCGCGAGGCCTTCCAGGATCTTGCCAGATTTCTCGGAGAGCGGCTGTAGCACGGCGCCCGCGGCCGAAGCGCAATCCTCGTGGCCGCATGGAGCGTGGGTTGCGGGGACGGCGGACCGGCTCCTTTCGCTGCGCGGATCTTCGGAATGGGTCGCGCCTTCTTCTGACACGCGCGCCAGCGGCGTCGCGGGTATAGAGATTCGCGCCGCGGGCAGTGCCGCGGTGCAGGCTGCGAGGATCGGAGCCCGGCCGACGACGCTTCGAGGCGCGATCGCCGGCGCACTTCTCGGGGTCTTGGGATTGGGTGGCCTCGCGTCGCTCGCGGTTCCGCCTGCCCTTGCGGCAACCCAAGCGCCGCGTGTCGAGCGACGAGGCGAGTTGTTTGAATCGTCAGATGCAGCGAAGAAGCCGGGGCCCCGAGAGTTGGATCGTATCTTGATGTTGGGCATGAACCTGACAGCCTCGGTGGAAGCCGAGGCCATGCGGCGCGGCGGCGATGAAGTCTTGCTGATCGATCCCACGACGTCGACGAACGGCTTCGTCGTCTACGGAAGCCGGAAGTACGACTTGAGCCGAATGGACGAAGGAGAGGCGCTTGGCCGAGCGCTAGGGCTTGATCCCGCCCGGGCAAGACTTCTTGCCACCGTGTTCGAACGTCGGGACATCAAGGCGCGTGACGAGCTTGCTCGACTCGCGATCGCTTTTGCGGAGTCAGAGAACGGGACCCGCGTCTTTGGGCGTCTTGTCTTGAGTGGACATTCGATGGGCGACAACATCTCGGGAACAGACAACGGAGAGATTCGCCTTCATGATGTCGAGACCCTCGCCGAGATCTTTCCTCGGGCCGCAGCAGGTATTGAAGACGTGAAGCTCGCGGCCTGCGAGACGGGATCCCAGGCGAATCATTCTCGACTGTTTGAGTATTTCAGGAATCTCCGAACCAGTACGGCGTTCGATGGTCGAGGCGCCCTGGCAAAGGGGGGTGGGGCCCAAGATCTTGCCCGATGGGCGAGAGCGACGCGTGGGCGGATTGATCGGCTCGATCGAAACTACGCTCGAGGATTATGGCGAGGCAATAACATCTCGGTTCACACTCGCGCCCGAGGCTTCGAGACACATCGGCCCGCCCTAGCCTTGCCGGAGGCGTTGGCCGCCTACGAAGACGATCGCGCGGATGTGGAGGCGTACTCGCAGCGCGGCGCCGAAAACAGCGCGTGGACGACAAAGGTTCGACTCACGGCCCACTACGACGCCATTCAGGCTCTCCTCCGGTGCGTGAACATCCCGGCGAATCTGAAGGCGTCGATCGAGGCCGCTCGCGACCATGTCGTTCGTTTGCGACACGAGAAGGAAATTGTGGTGGCCTTCGTTCGCAACTTCTCGGCGGATCTCAAATCTGCGTACGATGATCTCGGGGCGACCGTGCCCAAGCTTGAACAGATGACCCGCCGGGCGCGTATCGAGCACATTCAGACGCTCGAACGCGTATCGACTTCGGCATCGATCTCCGAAACAACGCGAAGGTTCATCGAGCGAATGCGTGCGACGCTGATAGAGATGACTCCGGAAGCGGTGCCCTTTGATTGGATCTGACGTCCCTGATTGCAGGGGTGGGTCGATCTGCCCGAGCTGCGGCTCGGGGCTCGGGGCTCGTGGCTTGAGGCTCGTGGCTTGAGGCTCGAGGCTCAGGGCTCGAGGCTCGAGGCTCAGGGCCGTAACGAGGCTGGCGCTCGGAAGATTCTCCCGTTGTGCGAGACGTATCGGTCGCCGTGGCGCTCGCAGTCGGCGATCACGCCATGAACCCAGCTACGGGTCACCAAGTATGTGCTTCCACCGACGTCTTCTTCGGATGCAACCACGTCGCGTTGCAGGTCGAGGAAGCGACGGGACGCGTGGAGGGGCTCAAAGCCTTCGGCGGTGGGTTCCCAGCGGATCAGCGCGTGGCCTTCGACCCAGTGCACCCAGGCAAAGATTTCGCCCGCGCTTTGGCTTCTGTATCCGACGACGCAAAAATGCTGGTGTCGAGGGTGCCGCTGGGGCACCGGACCGCGCGTTTGGGCGACGTTCTTCAGCCATCGCTCAGGTTGTTCGAATCCATCCGTTCCACGAACGGAAACCGGCGTGTATCGATCTCGCGAGGATCCTGGTGACGTTTCTGGAAACGCAGAGAGCAGGACTGCGAGCAGCGTCGGCAAACATCGAACGTCGATTCCGTGATCACACCCATAAAATGGGGCTGCGTCAAGCGTTGCGTGTGGTCGGCGAGAACCGTTCGATCCATTCCCCGGCCGTTCAACTGTCGCAAGCGTCGTCGGGTCAGCTTCCAGATGTCGTTGCCCCGACATATGTCGTTGTGAGGCGAAACCATCGATGACAGCGTCGTGGGACATGCTCTCTTCAACGTTCGATAGACAGGTGCGCAGGAGGCCTCGGATCGCTGCGTCCTTGCGAGTGCTTCGCGCCTCGACGGCCGTCTCATGTCTGTTATTGAGCCTCGTCGCGGGTTGCAGCCGTGAAGGCCACGGCGACGCCGAGGAGACCGGCGATCGGAGACAAGGCTCGAGCCTCGATCCGACACCCGTGCCCCTCGCTGAGCTCCAGTCGCGAATGGTGAAATCGTACTGTGAGTACCACTTCAATTGTCCCCAAGGCGAAGGCGGAGTTCGCGCGGTGTTTCAGAGCCTCTCAACCTGCCAGACGCGGATCCTGGCCATGGCGTCGCGCTGGCCAGACATTCCGGATCTCACGAAGGCAATCGAAGCGGGCACCATCACCTACGACGCAGCGGCCGCTGGGCGCTGTTTTGCCGAGCACCCTTGCGTCGATGACCTCTTGGGCCCCGGGAACATCAGCGAGACTTGCCCGGAAATCTTCAAAGGGGCGCTCCTCGAGGGTGACGCATGCTGGCGATCCGAGGAATGTGCACGCGAGACGTACTGCGATCATGGTCACAAAGTCGGAGGTCGTTTCAGGGCCTCTTGCCCGGGGGTATGCAAGGCCCCGATCCCGATCGGAGGCGCATGTGAATGGGAAGATCGCTGCGCCGATCCCCCAGGTCGAGATTACGGTGTCTGCGACGAAGGCACGTGCGTCCGGCAATCACTCGACCCTGGCGCCGCCGAAGGTGCAGCGTGTGGCACGATCATCCATCCGAATGGTCGTCACGAATTTCTAGGATGGTGCGGAGAAGGTCTCTGGTGCTCATCTGGGACTTGTCGGCGCGATCCGCTGCCTACAAACAGTCCTTGCACCGACGAGGAGGATCGCTGCTCTGGGATCCAGGTCTGCGACCTCGGGGATGACTTCGAACCCGAGACGCAACAAGCGGTGGGCCGATGCCGCGACGCCAAGTACGTGCTTGAGGATGAGCCGTGCGGCGAAAGCCACGAGGAGGGCTTCGAGGTAGGCTTCTGCTACCCGTATGCCTTCGAATGCGTGAACGGTCGTTGCCAGCGCCCGGGTGACGGAAGTCTCGGCGCTCGGTGCATTGAAGAAATTCCGAACACCTGCAATGAAGGACTTCAGTGTAATTTCGAAAAGGTATGTCTGCGTCTTCGACAGGTCGGAGAGGAATGCCACCAGAACCAAGAATGCGAGAGTGGCGGATGCAACGGCCGCTGCGAAGATGGCCAGTGTACAGGTCGATGTTTGCCACGCATGTGCGCACGCTAGCGCCTTCCTTGATCGGAGTCTCGGCTCGCGCCCCATGGCCAGCAGGCGACTCGCCTCCTGGAGATCGCGCGCGGCATCCTTCGCGCGGCCGTACCCGCAATGCACCATCGAAACGGGCACCATGACAGGTACACGTTCTTCGTCGCACAGCGAGTCTGAGCGCGCTGGCCTGCGGCGCTTCGACGCCTACGCCTGCCAGACCCCGCGCTCTTTCAGCCGAACCTGAAGATACGGGCCGCGTAGAGAAGCGCGACGCCGAGCACGAAGAACGCGAACCGCAGCCCTGTCTCGCGAAGGCGTTCCGAGCGCTTCACCTCCGGGATCAGGTCGGCGCCCGCGATGTACAAGAAGCTCCCCGCCCCCAACGCGATGAGGAAGTGCACGTCGATGCTCTGCCCGATGCCGTACGCGATGATGCCGCCGAGCGGAAACGTCAGCGCGGAGAGGAAGTTGTAGAAGAGGGCTCTGCGGCGTGAGTAGCCCGCGTGGACGATGGCGCCGAAGTCGCCAATCTCCTGCGGGATCTCGTGAAGGGCCGCAGCGATCCACGCTGCGATCCCGGCCCGGATGTCGACGGTGAAGATGGAACCGATGGCGAGACCTCCAAGCAGGTTGTGGACACCATCGGCGACCAGCAGCAGTGGGCCGAGAGGCCGAACGTGTTCCGACGGAGGACGGTGGCAATGGTGCCACTCGAGCAGCTGGTCGAGCGCGAAGAAGCCTGCGAATCCAATGACCACCCACAGCATCACCGGGCCCCCGGGACCAGCCTTGCTCATTGCGTGAGGGAGCATGTGGAAGAATGCACCGCCCAGCAGCGACCCCGCGGCGAACGCGACCAGCGGCTTCAGCCAGCGCTTGAGGACCACTTCGGGCAAGAAAACGAAGAGCCCGCCGATGACGGCGATCAGGCTCATGAGGAACCCGAATCCCAGGATGGTCAGAAGCACGGCATCCACCTTGTGGCCTCGGTCCCCTGGCCCAATCAAACGTTGTTTACAGCGTCAAGCAGCGCGGTCAGCTTCCGGCAAATCGCCTCGTGTCGCTGCCGTAGCTGCTCGTGCTCAGCGGCGAAGCTGACGTGCGCTCCATGCTTCGCTTCGTGCGCGACATGAGCGGCGTCGTGCTCACCGTCGTCGCCCGTCTTTTCGTGCTTCCGAATCCGGTCCTGATGGTGGGCCATCTCGGTCTCATGAGCCGCGATGACCTGCTCGTGCTCCAAGAGGCGCGCCTCGTGCTCGTGGAGCTCGGCCTCGACGCGACGCAGGGCGGCGAGCAGCTTACTGTGCTCGGCGCGCCAACTGCGATGGTCCGCGAGCCAGCGCTCATGGTCGGCATGGTCGTGCTGGTGCTCGTCTTGGTCGTGCTGGTGCTCGTCTTGGTTGTGCTGGTGCTCGTCTTGGTCGTCCTGGTGTTCCTTGATCATAGTGTTCTCGCTGTCTCGTGGGTGAAGGGACGCCTCTACATCACCGTGATGCAGAGGTCGTGGTTGCACATCGCGCCGGCCTGGGTTCCTGCCGCAGCCGCGAAGATGGCCCCCTGGGCACGCGTGGTGAGGTCACCGGCCGCGTAGATCCCTGGGACCGAGGTCTGGCGCGTCATCGGATCGGCTTGAACGTAGCCTTGTGGATCCAGCTCGAGCTCCAGTGCTTGCACGAGATCGACGTGGCGCTGCGGCGGATGGGCGAAGAGCACGTCGCACGGGATCCGTTCGCCGTTGGAGAGTTCGACATGGGTCAGCGCCTGTCCCTCAACCACGAGTCCAACGACAGAACTCGACTCGAAGGCGATGCCACGTTGCACGAGGCCCTGAACCGCGTCCTCGGGCAGCTCGACACCGGGTCCTGCGAAGACGATGAGATCTTCGGTCCAGCCTTTGAGCATCGCCGGGAAGCCGTTCGCCAACCCGTCGAGGTTGAGAGCCAGGTAACCCCACCGGCGGTCCCGAACCTCCCAGCCATGGCAATAAGGGCACTGAAAGATCGAGTGGCCCCAGGCGTCTCGGAATCCGGGGAGGTCGAGCATCTCGTCGACCATCCCCGTGCAGAGAACGATGCGGCGCGTCTGAAAACAGCCCGAGGCTGTGGTGAGCCTGAAGGCATCGCGCTCCCCGGAGATCGACGTGACGTGATCGGCTCGAAGCTGGACGGTCGCGTACCGCGCCAGTTGCTCCTGCGCAATCTGTCGAAAGGCCGAGGGCGGCGTCCCGTCGCGAGTGACGAAGTTGCGGAGATGCGAAGCGGCAGCGTTTCTTTGAGGACCGGCGTCGAAGAGGGCTACCCGTCGGCATGCTCGACCAAGGGCGAGCGCCGCGGCAAGCCCGGCGGGACCGCCTCCCACGATCGCCACGTCGAAGGTATATGGATCGATGAATGAACTCATGACTCTCCTTTCGATATCGGGCTCGCGGCTGAAGCTCGCCATGAACCTGGGACCCAGCCAGTCAGATTCATGCGCAGCACGTCCGTCGAAAGCGGCGGCGGGTGCGGAGATTCACGAGATGCCCCAGGACGAGGAGCAACCCGCCAAGTACACCGACGGCAGTCCCGGCGAGGTGCGTGTCGCCCCCATGCGGAACGGTTCTCTCGCGTTCGCCTCGATGCTCACCGCGGTCGGAATGCTCGCTGTGGCCCGCATACTCCGCATACTCCGCATACTCCGCATACTCCGCATACTCCGCGTATTCCGCGTATTCCGCGTATTCCGCGTACACCACCGTCGGATGGTGTCGGACAGCATGGTGGTCGTGGTCTTGATGGCTCCCCGTCATCTCAATCATCTCAAGACCATGCGACGTGAGGAGCCCCGCGATGCCCACGATGAGCAGTCCCGCAACGGGAACTGAGTGGTGACGGCGCCAGCTGAGGACCAGCGCGACGCCGGCAAACATGACTGCGATCGAGGAACACAGCCACTCGGCTTCGTGGCCGAGCAGAACCCCCAGACCCAACGCACCGAAGACCGTAGGCAGCAACGCACACACGGCGCAGTGCGCAGCGCAGAGACTACTCGCGACCGCTCCGAAGCGATCAACACGTTCGTTGCGAGGCTGCTGAGCAGATTCGGCCATTGAGCCTTGCCCGGTGTCCTCGACAGAGAGCATGTGCGTCATTGAGGGGCCCCCTCGACGATGCGGAGCTCCGGGAATGGGTTTCGGAGCTGCGCCCACGCCTGGCTGTCGGCGGAGGCCAGCGCTTCGTCGAGAAGGCACGCATCGAGGCGAGCCCGCATCGTCGCCTCATCCATCTTCTGCCCGATGAACACGAGCTGCTGCGCGCGATCCCCGAACCGAGGGTGCCAGCTCGCTTGTTGGTCGGGGCGCTCGCCGTCCGGGTGCCCCCAGTGCTCACGGGGCACCTTGGGGGCGCAGCTTCCTGACGCCGATGCGCTCGAGCAAGAGCTTCGTGGCTGCCTGTCGCTCCCGCCGAACACCCCTCCTCCCCCACAGCGAAACACGCCTCCCGACGCGAGCAGGAGGTGCTAAGCCACAGCAACCTCTCGCGCCACGGCTTCAGCCGGTGGGGGTTCGATCGGGATCCCGGCGAGCCGATCGAGCAGGTGACCGACGCTGGCGGTGTCCCAGCCGGGCACGTGGACCAGGAGCCAGCCAGGCGGAGCTCCAGATCGCGAAGACGCCGGATAGCGTGGGTCGCCCGCTTGCGCGGCCGCTCTGCACCCGGGGCCACCATATCACAGGTCTGCTCGAACACGCCGACGAGCGCGCTCGGAGTTGACCTTGCACCGACGGCGATGACTCCTTCGAGCGCGGGCATCCGCGGCTACGTAGCTGCGCGTTCACCGATACCTCACCGTTGGCAGGTGATCGCCGCAGTATCCGATGAGCACGAAACCCGCGCCCTCGCGGCGAACTCCACGGAAGTAGAGCCGCGCGCCGTTTCCACCGGTCATCTTCGTGTGCAGGCTCCATCGCTCGTGAGCAAAGCCTTCAGGCGTCGGGAAGTCGCGCATCGGTCCCAGCTTCCCGTCGTCCAGCGTCGCCTGCGACTCCACACTGAAGGAAATGCCGCTGGGCGAAAAGCTCGTGCCAGCCGCCCACTCCACCGCGGCATGGTTCAGCACCCGCAAATGGCGCAGAACCTGACCGAACACCGGCTCCGTGCCAGTGAGCGCGCCGATCTGGGTGCGCGCCGTGTCTCCCATCAACAGCCGGGGAAAGAGCTCGCCTACTCGATGCAGAAGCGTTTGCCCGTCCCGAACGGACTGGTCGACCTTGTGCTGCAACAGGGCCCGGTGCGTATCGACATCAGCCGCGTCGAGCAGGCACAGCACGGCCGACGACTGCGTCTGCTCGCCATCTTCGTCGACGAAGAGGAGCTGCACCTTGACGCTAGAGGCGTTGGAGAGATTGGCGCTTACCAACCGGGTCGCTACGCCGTCGGTCATGGCCGCAAGACCCAGGCCAAACACGCGGCGTCCCTCGACCGCTGCCTCGGCCACGCGAGAGCCTTCGGCGGCGGCAAAAAGCCCTCTCTCGCCGTCGACGAATGGCTGACTCGCGAGGCGGGATGCCAGCAAACGTCCGGCGTCCCGATCGGTACCACGATCGAAACACCAAGCACGCAGTCCCCGACCGTCCGCGAGGTCCCGGTCAGCAGCGTCGCGAACCGACCGGAGAACTCGAGGCGCCCCAAGACTGTCCAAAGCCTGCAGCAGCTTGGCGAGCCGCAAGACCCGTTTGGCTGGGACCACGGAAGGGCACGGGATCAGGCAGGTCTCGTCGAGAATCGGCTCCATCGTGTCCCCTACAAGAGCCGCGACAGCGCCTGGTCAAATTGATCGAAGAAGCCCTCTGGCCATGCGCTGAGGCGCCCGTCCGCATCGATCGCCGGCGATGACATCATCACTTCTCCATTCGACTGCGGCGCCCCGAAGAAGTGAACGGCGACATCAGTGCATCCAATGGCCTTGGTCTTCACAGCAAGCCGAATCCCATTCAGTACGTGATCGGAGTGCGTTTCGACGACCACCTGAACGCCGCTGGATGCCACTGCTGCGATCAACAGTCCGATATCCTGCTGGGCCCTGGGATGCAGGTGAACTTCAGGGTTTTCGACGAGGATGATGTCGTCCTTGCGCGCGGCCAGCAGGGCGACGATCACCGGGAAGAGCTGCGTGAGCCCGAAGCCTACGTTCTGTGGTCGCTGGAAATTCGATGCGGCGTTGGTGCGCAGCCCAAGCGAGACCGCGCTCGCACCATCCACAGGCGTCACGCGCACATCGCATCCCGGGAAGAAGGTCTGCATTCGGCCGCGGACCTGATTGAACAGAGTCGGTGGGACGCCCGCCAAGCACAGCTCCTCCGTGACGCGCTCGTCTTCGTGCCAATGCAGAAGGCCCGCTGCCAGCTCTCCTCGGGCGCCAACGCCAAAATGGGACTCCGGATCTCGCAGCGGCAAGAGCTCTCGGGGGCCGCTCCTTTCGGCCGAGATCCAACTCAGCCGCCGAAGAGCCGCCACCACCTTTGACGACATCGCCTGCGATTCCGGCAGAAGCCAGCGAACCGCGCCATCGAGTGACTGCTCTACTCCACCAAGACGTACTTCGTGGAGGTCAACGACAAGGGCCCGCCGGCCGCCCGCCTTGAACGTCCACATGACCTCTTCCCCATCGGAAGCGAGCCCGAGGGAAAGCGTCTTGCGTGCTGTTCGGTGGTTGATGATGTCGGCAGCAGTGCCCAGTGCAAGGTCCTGCGTCTCAAGCAGGAGGCCGCGGCCCCACTCACGAAAGCGCAGAGTCTGCGCCAAGAGCACCATCGCTTGCAGGACGGATGACTTCCCGCCCCCATTGAGCCCCGACAGCAGGGTCAATGGTCGTAGCGGCAAGGACGCCTCGTCGAAACACTTGAATGCCTCGAGTTTGACCTCGCTAAGCATGGAACACCTCGTCGAACATCTGCTTCGCCATCGCGAACCGCGTTCGGACTTCCTTCGCAGTATTGGGCCCGTACGTGATCGCCTTGATGAAGACGACGTCATCCATCATCGCGTGGAACTTGGCGCGCAGTGCGTCGGCATTGTCAGACACGGTGTCTTCGCTGACGTCGGCGAGCCCAGTGATCATCACGTCGTAGAGAGAAGCGTTGATGATGCTGCGCGACTGGTCGGCTGTCTTGTGCTTCCGAAACGCATGCTTCCCGAAGACCATCCTATTACTGCGAAGCGAACGCTCGAATCGCTCGCGGAGGTTGGAGAGCGCGAAGCTGTCCATCTTGTTCATCTCCGTGAGTCCCCTCGCCAGCCATTCGTCCATATCGCCCCGGTAGGAATCGAGCTCAAGCAGGGAGAATGAGCAGAACCGGTTCACGAACTCTCGGTCTTGCATCTTCTTGGCGTTGAGACTCCTCCCAGTGGCCTCGATGAAGAGCTGCGAGTTCGCCTGGTCGCGGAGGAACTCAGTCGATGCGCCGTTGTAGATGGCGTTGCGCATCTGCTGTCGTGTCAGCACCTCGCCGCCGTTGACGCGCTCGAAGATGTCGAGGCGGGCACGCTCTGGAACTGCGTGGTCGATGATATAGAAATGAAGTTGGCAGTCCTCCACACGGTTCTGTAGCCGTGGTTCCAGCTCAGCAAATCGCTTCCCGTTGAGGTCTGGGCGGTCCTCGAGGTCGAGCTTGAGGTCGCCGGCGAGGAAGCGCTGAAAGGTGGTCAAACGCTGGCGTCCGTCCACGACGATCAAGCGACCTTCGGAGTCCTCGGCGACATAGAAGACGGGCAACGGGATTCGCATGAGGATCGACTCGATGAGTCGGGACTGCTTGCTCTTGTCCCACACAAAGTCGCGCTGGAAGTCCGGATCGAGGATGAATCGGCCCTTCTCGATTCGCCTGACAACATCTTCGGCGGTCCGTCGTTCATCTCGGATCGCGAGCTCGTCGAGGGGATATCCTTCCCAACCCCCCGGCGTCGGCGGCTCGTAGCCTTCGATCGCGTTCGAGGCTTGGTTCGTGGTCTCGTCGTTCTTCTGGTCGCTCATGGTTGTAGCCTCGATGCGAATGCAGTCTTCGCCGTGAACCTTGCTCCCTCGCTCATCTTGTCGAGCCGTAGGCCGTAATACTTGAGGGCAACGTCGCCGTCGAGGCACAAGTGGGACTTGCGAGGAGCTCACCCACGCGCGTGTTCTGATTGTTGCGAAAGCCGACACTCCCGCAACACGCTCCTCGGCCGCAACGAGCGCCTGGCAAGTGCTGTGGAGTAGGTCGGCGATCGCGCGCGCCTCCGCAGGTGGGCACCGGGATTCGGAAGTCGCCAAGCACGGAGCGGCCAATCCAGAACCACCCACCCGACACGGCGCATAGCCTGAACCCAGTCCTGGTGGGTGTCAAACCGGCTTCGGTAGTCCCATCACGAGAGCCCCAACTGACGACCAAGCACCTTGGTGACGAAGCGCTCGCCGAACGACTCGCGGGCGACGAGGTCATGGATGCGTTTCTGCGTCTCTTCTGCGCAGCCGGCGTTCTCGGCCGCCTTCATGGTGTGAGCGTAGGCATTCAGAACATCGAGCCCGGTGATCTCGTAGCCGTAGCCCTCCACCAACCAGCGCAGCGCGGCCATGCCAGCCTCGATGGCAAACTTCGGCCTCTTCTCCTCGAAATCGCGGGCAGCGCGGGTGTTCGTGGGGAGCACGGGGTGCGGTTGGCCAACGCGATGGCTTCGTCAAAGAGCTTCGCGTCCTTGGCAGCAGCGAACCACTTCCCCTCCTCGCCGGGGCTGTGGGCCACGAGGTCCTCCAGAATCTCGGCGGCGTCCTTGTGCGGGTACTTCTTCGACACCGCTCGGAACCATGCGGCGTAGGTTCCCGCCTGATTCGCCAAGAGCCCGTAGCGTTCGTAGGCTTCATCGGCGAGCCCGGACGAGAGCAAGACCTCCTCACATGCGCAAGCGATGGCGATCGCGCTGTCGTTGAGCCCGCGACTTTCCTCCGCATAGCGGATGGCCTCGGCCTTCTTGCCGAGCGCCGTGAGTGCTTTGACGCCGTACTGGCGGTAGTGCCACATCTTGTACGGCGCCATATCGAGCAACGCGAGCAGCTCGTCGTAGCGTTCGGCCGCGAGCAGTGCGTTCAGGCAGTTGGTCACGCCCTTGAAGAAGCCCCGCAGGTTCGATTCGTCAACAACGCCGGCGTGTAGGAGCGCCTCGATGACCTCAACCTCAAGGCCGTCCGGGCTCCACGCCACCTTGTAGGTGCCGATGAGCTGGTCGGCCCAGCGCGAGGCGATCTCTTTGGACACACACAGCTCGCCCCAGTAGTCACCGACCAGCTCGATGTAGGGGATCTTGTCGTCTTGATACGCCTCCCACAGCCGTTCGAGCCACTTCTCGCGCGTCGTCTCGTCCGCCGGTGCCGCGCCGATGATCTTCACGAGCGCCCTGATGGCGCGATTCACCGCAGTACCGATGGCCCCAGAAGAGCTGTCGACGTGCTCGAGAGCCGGCGACACCGGTGTACCATGGGTCGCTCGACGACGAGTTTCCGAGCAGCGAGTAACACCGGTCGATTGTCCTCGATACTGATCGGAGCCCACTCTGCGGACGGATACATCACCGGGGAACTTGCCCAACATATCGTGCACGGCCTCAAGCTGCAGAATCCGTCGGGCCTCGTTACTCCGAAGCCCAGGCAATCGTTCAAACTCGCCGTCCCTGCTCGGACTAAGGGCCCGATCAGTGAAGTCGAGCATGGCTTCACGCATCTCGATGTGGTCGGCATCCACACGGCGAGCCCTCCTCAGAGCCTCGGGTCGACAGGCTCGCTCTCCAGCGCCAGGACACCGAACACGCACTCGTGGACGCGGTAGAGCGGCTCCTTCTCCACGAAGCGATGCAGGGCCTCCAGTCCGAGCGCGAACTCTCGCAGAGCCAGCGACCGTTTCGGCCCAAGCCCGCGGGCGCGAAGCCGCTCGATGTGCTCGTCGAGGGTGTACTCGGGACCGTAGATGATCCGCAGGTACTCCTTTCCACGGCATTTCACGGCTGGCTGTACGAGGCCCTTCTTGCCCCGCATGAGCCACTCGATCGGCTTCACGACCATGCCCTCACCGCCGCGTTCCGTCAGCTCCTCCCACCAGGCGACGCCCTCGGACTGGCTGCCGGTGTTCGTCAGGTCGACCACCTTGAACGCTGTCTTGTGCAGTATCCCGCCATCACCGTCGCACAGCTCCGCAAGCGTGTTCATGTGCCACACGTGATCGCGATCGGCGTGTACGCGCCCCTCCGATGCAAGGAGGTGAAAAGGTGCAAACTTGAGGTCGTCGATGCTCGACACCGGCCAGCAGTAGCGGCGGTAGGCCTGAGTGTACTGCTCGACGCACCGCTGCCGGGCCGAGTAGCGGTCGACGAGGCCGTTCATCTCCACCGAGCGTGACTCCGCGAGTCGGAGTGCTGCGAGCGCCGCGGTCATGCTGGCGCGGGCTGCAGCGCCAACGGGTGCGTACTGCGATCGCAGCAGTTCCTGGGCCTTCGCAGACCACGGCATGAGTTCAGCGTCGATGCAGAACCAGTCCGACTCGAACCTCTTCCAGAAGTCGGCCCTCGTGAGTGCGGCCTGGAGTCGCTCGAGAAAGCTCGTCTCAAGCGCGCCGTCGCCAAAGAAGGGTCGCCCCGTGCGCGTGTAGAGCGCACCGATGCCGTGACCCCGGATGCCAAAGCGCTTGGCAGCCGCGGCCTCGTTCCGACAGACGACGGCAACGGCCCGGGATCCCATGTGCTTCTCCTGGCACACCACCTTCGGTACACCGTTGGCACGGAAGTACTGGAAGCTCTCCTCAGGGTGCTCGAGAGAGGGTCCGTCCTTTCTGGTGTCGGAGGGCGACATTGTGGGCGGCAAGTAGATCAGCCAGCGAGGATCGGTGGCGAAACGGCTCATGATCTCCAACGCCGCGGCCGCATTTTCCGCGCGCACAGTCACGCTGCCGCGGATGCGCGTGGAGACGATCCGCTTCCCCTGGACGTCCGCGATGTCGAGGACATCGTTGTACGGTCGATCCGCCGCCTCCGTGGAGGCGCCATCGAGCGGCTTGACCGGCTCGTAGTACATCTTGGCGGCAGGGACGGAGACCAACTCGTTCTCGGGGTAGCGAAGCGCCGTCAGCGCCCCACCGAAGACACAGCCCGTATCGATGCAGATGGTCTTGTTCAGCCACTCCGGGTTCGGCACCGGCGTGTGGCCATACACAACACGCGCCCGGCCCCGGTAGTCGGCCGCCCAGTTGTATCGAACGGGAAGGCCATACTCGTCCGTCTCGCCCGTGCTCTCGCCGTAGAGCGCGAACTCTCGTACGCGAGTCGAAGAGCGGCCCTGAAAAGCCCCCTTCATTCCGGCGTGCGCAACCACCAGGTTGCCATTGTCCAGAACATAGTGGCTCACCAGGCCATCGATGAAGACCTTCACCTCGTCGATGAACTCAGCCGATTCATGCTCGAGCTGCTGCATGGTCTCTGCGAGGCCGTGAGTGAGCCGCACGTCGCGGCCATCCAGCTTCCTCTTTAGCTTGATGTCGTGATTCCCTGGGACGCAGAGAGCCGTTCCCGCGCGGACCATCGCCATGACGAGCCGCAGGACAGCAGGGGACTTGGGGCCGCGGTCGACGAGATCGCCCACGAAGAACGCTCGGCGTCCTTCAGGATGCGTCGCCGTGGGTGCGGCTTCATCGTCTTGCACGTCGTAGCCGAGCTCACGCAGTAGGGCGACCGCTTCGTCAAAGCAGCCGTGAACGTCGCCGATGATGTCGAACGGGCCCGTCTCGTGTCGCTTGTTGCTCCAGAGCGGGTTGCGAACCACGTCGGCGGCCGCGACCTCCTCTGGTGAGTTGAGGACCGCGATGTAGCGAAAGCCTTCCCGCTTGAGCGAGCGGAGCGACTTGCGCAGCTGCTGAGACTGCTGACGTGTTACGTGCGGCCCGAACTGGCGGTCTTCCCGGTCTTGGTTGCGCTCATGGCAGAGCTTCTCCGGCAGGTTCAGGACGATGGCTACGGGCAGCACATCGTGCTCGCGAGCCAGCTTCACGATGGGCTCGCGTGCCTCTGCCTGAACGTTGGTCGCATCGATCACGGTCAAGCGGCCTGCAGCGAGGCGCTTGGCCGCGATGTAATGCAAAACATCGAACGCATCATCGGTTGCGCCCTGGTCGTTTTCATCATCGGAGACCAGCCCGCGGCAGTAGTCGGAGGAGAGCACCTCGGTCGGCTTGAAGTGCGTCTTTGCGAAGGTCGACTTTCCGCTCCCGGATGTGCCGATGAGCGCGACCAACGAGAGCTCTGGCAATTCGATCTTCATCGCCGAAACACCGCCATCTGCGTTGGCGCGCCGACCTCTGCGTCCTCGGTCCCGATCGGCAGGAAACGCACGTGGTAGCCATGACGGTCGGCGATTCCGTCGCACCACGACTGGAACTCTTGACGCGTCCACTCGAAGCGGTGGTCCCGATGCCGCAGCCGACCCGCGGGCAGGGTCTCGAAGCGCACGTTGTATTCGACGTTTGGCGTGGTCACAACGACGGTGGGTGGCTTGGCGAATTCGAACAGCACCCGCTCGAGAGCCCCCAGCCGAGAGACATCGACGTGCTCGATGACCTCTATGGCGCAGGCCGCGTCGCAGTCCGCGAACCGGCTGTCCCGGTAGGTTAAGGAGCTCTGGAAGAAGTCCACTTTCTTCCGCCGCATCTCGGGCATTCGATCCAGCTTCAGACGGTCGCGAGCGCGTTCGAGCGAACGCATCGAGACATCAACGCCTACGACCTTCATGATGGATTGCTCCTTGAGAAGGGCTCCGACGAGCTTGCCCTCGCCACAGCCAAGATCCAGGCCGCGGGTCGCGCCGGCCTCTCTGAGCACAGCGACCACCGAGCCAAGACGTTGGTCGTTGAGGCTGATCGGATGTTCGAGCGCTTCTTCCTCCTGCTCCTTCTCGACCTCGCGCGCCTCCGGTTCCGGATCGTCGCCGGCCATGAGGCGCTCGAGCGCGTCGCGAAACAGGCTCCGCTGATGCTTCAAGTAGCGCAGCGTGATCTGCTCGCGCATCGGGTGAGCCCTCAGCCAGTCGCCACCCTTTTCGAGCAGCTTGTCGACCTCGTCGTCACCGACCCAGTAGTGCTTCTGGTTGTCGAGAACCGGGATGAGCACGTACAGATGGGTGAGCAGATCGGCGAGACGAACCACCGCCCGCAGGCGCAGTTCAAAGCAGTTGCCTTCACCCCATTCGGGGAACGCCTCGTCGAGAGTGATGTGCTTCGCTTCTACCTCGTAGCCGAGAGGCGCAAACAAACCACGGAGGAACTGCTCGCCCCCGCGACTTGGAACTGCGGATAGGCGCACGTCGAACGGCAGCGGAGTGTCCGCCAGCTCTTGCCGCTCCTTCGACACCCCCTTCATGGCCGAGCCGAAGGCTTGAGCGATCGCGACGCTCAAGAACGACGACGCAGCGTAAGGTCGATCGTTGACGTAGTGGGCCAGGGTCCCTTCGGAGTCCTGTCCCCAGCGTCGCCCTCGAACCAGGCCGACGGGATCGAAGTCCAACAGGAGGGCTGCTGTGCATCGTTCTTCGGTCGCCTCTGAATAGAAGACATGGGCCTTCCCGTAGGCGAGCGAAAACGTCTGGCACTTATCGGGGTGTTTGGCGAGAAGGTAGCCCAGCTCGGTCGCAGGTCGATGTGTGGTCCCGATCGTAAGCAGCATCGCCGACGCCCTCCACCGCGGGCTTCGTACAACAATTGGCGACAGAAAGAAAACGAGCAATTACACAGGCATCGGTCCGCGTTCAATTCTGTTGATCGGCGGGCCCTGGGCTCACTGGAAACGTTGGACGCCGTTCCAGGCGTAGAACATTGGGCAAGAAGCTTGTCCGTTGGGAGCGCCGCGAGATCGTCCATCGCCTCCGGTTTTCGGAACCGCGAGGCTGCCCACGGGGCGGGAGCGGAGATGGGGCGGGCCTCTCGTCCACCGCCGCCACCGCCGCCACCGCTGCCGACCACGAATTGCAGAGCAGGCACTTGCTCCGCCCACGTCGCCCAGGGGGCGACGACGCCCATCACGGCGTCAGCGATATCGTCGAGGCCAACGCGCGCGACCAGCGCCTGGACCGCTTCCGCGGGCACGACCTGCCCGACGAGCTCGACGCCGCCCACGGCATAGAGCGCGTTGAGGCACGCTCGCCACTGCGATCCGGCGCCGACAGCCTCGGCCAATGCGGCACGGGCGGGCGCTTCGCCGCGGCGACACATCTCGGCGAGGACACCGACTGGAAGCCAGAAGTCCGCTTCGTCAGCATCGGGGTCCTCCTCCGCGACAAGCCGGCGCAGGATGTCGATGTTCGCTCGAGTGGCGATCAACAACCGCGCGTAGTAGTCCTCGCGCGCCTCAACCTGCTGGTCCCAGCGCGGGTCGTTCAGCACGCAATCCACCAGGTCGTCCGAGGCACTGGAGCCCGCATCGAGCGCCGCGCGAAATCCAGCTCCGCGACCTTGGCGAAGCAGCGCTCTGATGGACCTAGCCACGCGCGGCTCCGTGGGCACCCGGTGCGCCGGCAATCATGCTTTCGACCAGGGCATCAACGCTGTTGGCATCGCTGTTGGCATCCATGTTGGCATCCATGTTGGCAACGCTGTCGGTATCGTCGGTATCGTCGGCTTCGTCGCGGACGTCGCTGTCGAGCATCACCCAAGCCTCGCGCTGCTGCTCGGGGGTCATCTCGGGACCTCCCGCCACGGCAAATCTGGGTGCACGACACTCATGGGCCTGTTTTCTCATCGGAAGGACCGAATGCCCAGGGGAAGGTGCAGGTGCCCTTGCCTTGGACGGGCCGTAGACGGGCGAGGCGGCGTGGCCGTCCCAGCGAGGATGCCACCATCGACATTAAATTCAGCTCCTGTCGTGTACGCCGATTCGTCGGCCGCCAAGTACACCGCAAGTGCCGCGACCTCGTCGACGGAACCGAAGCGACGGAGTGGTGTGTCCTTCGTGTATTCGGCCATTCGAAGCGCGCGATCTGGGCCACTGCCGAGCAATGTCTCCCACATCGGTGTCAGGATGGCCGCCGGTTGGATGACGTTGCACCGGACACGCAGTCCCTGCTCGGCGCAGTACAGAGCCACGGACTTGGTGTGATTGCGGACGGCCGCTTTGCTTGATGCGTAGGGGGCGGCTCCAGGTATGCCGACCAGACCAGATCGCGAACCGACGTTGATTATCGACCCCACCCCGGTGCGCCGCATCGCCCGGATGCCATGCTTGCAGCCCAGAAACACGCCATCGAGGTTGGTTGCGTGTACCGACCGCCAGTTCTCGATTGAGACATGTTCGGGATCATGCGGGTCCGAGGCTCCCTCGAATCCGGTGATGCCTGCATTGTTCGCGAGCACGTCAATACGCGCCTGGAGCTCGAGCACCTTGCTGATCACTCGCTCCCAATCCGACTCAAGGCGTACGTCAAGGTGCATGTAGCTTGCACGCTCGCCAAGCTCTGTGGCCTTGGCCTGGCCCAATTCGTCTTGGATGTCGGTCAGAACCACCCGTGCACCCTCGCGATGAAACGCACGAGCTATACCCTCCCCAATTCCTCTGGCGGCTCCAGTAATCAGGGCAACCTTGTCTGCCAATCGCGTCATTCTCCCCCTCGCTTCCTCTTCGCGTGTCGCGCGGGCACGCGCCGCTTCGGTGAAGGCCGACCCATCCCAGAGCCGAGGTCCAGAACGCGCGGCGAGGCCAGTGCCCGGGCCCGGATGATGCCATGGCGGCGAAGCTGGCCCAGACGAAAACTCTCAGCCTCTCGTGGCTGTGTCTCGTGGCTGTGTCTCGTGGCTGTGTCTCGTGGCTGGGTCTCGTGGCTGGGTCTCGAGGCTGGGTCTCGTGGCTGGGTCTCGTGTCTGTGCCTCGTGTCTGGGTCTCGTGGCTGTGTCTTGTGTCTTGTGCGGAGCGGCTCCTTGTCGTATATCGTCGATTAACGATGGCTAGCGTTTCAGCCGACGTATGCGTTCCCAAGGACGACCAAAGCCCTGATCTCAGGCCCGTGGAAGGGCCCGAGGCCGATGCAGAGCTGGCGGCTTTGTCCAAGGCCCTGGCCCACCCGGCGAGGGTTCGAATCTTGCGGCTGCTGGCCCGCAAAAGCGCCTGCATTTGTGGGGAAATCGTAGGCGAGCTGGACCTCGCGCAGTCCACCGTTTCGCAACACCTGAAGGTCATGAAAGAAGCGGGCCTGATCCAGGGCGAGGTGGATGGGCCGCGCGTCTGCTACTGCCTGAGCCCCCGGGTGCTCCGGCGCTTCAAGGCGCTGGTGGGCGGCCTGTAACTATCGAGAAACGACGATGATTGCACGAGAAGACCCCGGCCTCATCGGCCGCCTGTCCTTTCTGGGATCCCCATCGCCATCGGGCTCATCCTCATGATGTACCCGCCGCTGGCCAAGGTTCGCTACGAGGAGCTCGGCCGGGTCTTCCGCAACAAGCGCGTGCTCGTGCTGTCGCTCGTGCAGAACTGGATCGTGGGGCCGGTGCTGATGTTCGGGCTGGCCATCGTGTTCCTACGCGACAAGCCCGAGTACATGATCGGGCTCATCCTCATCGGGCTCGCGCGCGCTGCATCGCCATGGTGATCGTCTGGAACGACCTGGCGAAGGGCGACCGCGAGTACTGCGCCGGGCTGGTGGCGTTCAACTCGATCTTTCAGGTCCTGTTCTTCTCGGTCTATGCGTACTTCTTCGCCACGCTGCTGCCGACCTGGTGGCTAGGGCTCGAAGGCGCGGCCCTCGACATCACCATCCTCGACATAGCCCAGAGCGTCGCCATCTACCTGGGCATTCCGTTCGCCGCGGGGTTCCTGACGCGTAGGGTACTGGTGGGTGCCAAGGGTCGTGACTGGTACGAGGAAAAATTCGCGCCGCGCATCGGACCCATCACCCTCGTGTCGCTGCTCTTCACCATCGTCGTGATGTTCTCGCTCAAGGGCGAGGCCATCGTGGAGCTGCCGCTCGACGTGCTGCGCATCGCGCTACCGCTGCTCATCTACTTCGTGGTGATGTTCGTGATCTCGTTCTTCATGAGCAAGCGCGCGGGAGCGAGCTACGAGCAATCCGCAACGCTGTCCTTCACCGCGGCGTCGAACAACTTCGAGCTCGCCATCGCGGTGGCCATCGCCAGCTTTGGTATCCACAGCGGCGCCGCCTTTGCTGCCGTCATCGGACCGCTCGTCGAGGTGCCCGTGCTGATCGGCCTCGTCAACGTCGCGCTGTGGTTCGGCAAGAAGTACTTCCCCGAGGCCAACCTCGGGCTTCGAGAAACTCCGCGCGAGACCGGCGCGGCCACGGAGGTTTCATGAAACCAGGCATCTTGTTTCTCTGCGTCGCCAACTCAGCTCGCAGCCAGATGGCCGAAGGTCTCGCCCGGATGATCTTTGGTGATGGAGTTCTGGTGCAGAGCGCCGGCAGCGAGCCGAGCACCGTCAACCCGTACGCCGTCCAGGTGATGAAGGAACTGGGCGTCGACCTGACGACCCACGCGTCGAAGTCGGTGCAGACCATCGACGCCGAGACCGTTGGCACGGTCATCACACTCTGCGCGGAGGAGGTGTGCCCGGTCTTCCTCGGTGCGGCCCGGCGTCTGCACTGGCCGATCCCGGACCCGGCAAGCAAAGACGCGAGCATTCCTCGCGAAGAGATGCTGACGCGATTTCGCACTGCGCGGGACACCCTTCGCGAGAAGCTCGAGCAATATCGGAGCACGCTCCTCGAAGAAGATTCGGCTGCGTCCTTTGCGGAGTAACTGTTTCGTAGGTGCCCATACGGATTGAGTCGATGCAGCGCGCAGGATGCGATCAACGATCGGTACACGGTGTAGACCTCGAGCCCCGCCTTGGTCACAAAGTGCATCCAGTTGTCGAGCCCCTTCTTCAACGATCGCAGCTCGCGCTCCCAGTCGTTGTTGCGCAGCTTCAGGCGCGGATCTGCGAGGAACGCTCGACGCGCATCGTGGACATCGGTGAGGTTGGTCGCGTAGTTCGGCGCTGTTTCGATCCGGCCGCAAGGCTCAGCGCGCGTTCTTGCTTGCTTCATCCACGCGTCGAACGCGTCCACGAGCGGCGTAGCATGTTTGACACGGAACGCGTCACGGAGACGCGCTCTCTCTCTTCATCTGCGCGCACGCAGCGGACACACAGAACGCCACTCATGAACGGCTATGTGATCGGCGCCGTCGCACCCGACATCTCGACCCGCAGGCCGGCAGCCGTCTCGAGGACCCAACGAGTCTCCGCCTGCGCGACCTCCGACGGAGACAGCGACGTGGTGAGCGGAACGAAGGCCAGCTCATCCACGCCCGACCGTGTGGACGAGGTGGCGCCAGCTCTGAAAGCATGCAACTAAATCAACGTTTGTGGCATACCTTGGCTTCTGCACAGGCAGGACCATCAAGCAGTCGACAGGGGTCGGTCTCAAGTTCACGAAGGCACGCCTCCATGATCGGCACGGCGCACTCCGACGTGCTCAAATTCGTCTCGCAAGCAGTTATCGGCGTGCGCTGATAGTAGGCGTTTCCACAAACAACCACGCCTTCTTCTCCCCCGCGCGCTGCAATGAACTTGCGACAGAGCTCTGCTCGCTCTGTGGTCGATAGCTCGCGAAGCGTCTTCGCAGGCGGAGCTTCGGCGCCGCTCTCCGGGAAGTCTGCTTGGGCACCGCAGCTTGCTGCCAAGAAAAACATCGTGTGAGTGGCAGCGACCATGATCGCTTTTCGCATCGTCATAAACTCTTCTCCTTCGACATAGCCCAATGCCTCAAATTACCTGTCATCGACCCGAAGCTTCGTATCGAGCTCGAAGTGAACACTGGCGGCCCAATCATTGTGCGATGGATTCGTGAAGACGACGGCGGCATCGACGAAGCCATAGACGCGGCTCGATCGTTCATCGAAATCCAAGTTCCATCGCGTGAATTCGATTCCGCGCATCGATACGCCTCGCCATTCATTCATTTGATTGAACGTGTCCCCAGCCAAGAGCGCCACAGGTACCACACCAGCCTGGTCAATTCTCATGTGGAGCGCTACGTACTGAGGACGAAGCTGGTTGCATTCAAAGAAAACACCGTACACGATGGCGTTCGCCACGCCTGTTTGACCCACGGCGTACATATCTCCCGCGATGTTCTGCACCATCGGACTGGCTTCGAGGTCAACACGCATGAAGGTCGGAAAGAGGCCGTTAGGAGCCCATTCGGGCACTGCACCGATCTCAACGCGACCGCTACGGTTGTTGTCAAAGAGGCCCGCCGTAGTCACATCGAAAGCATCAACACACAACGGAAAAGGGCTACTCGGTACGTTTGCAAGTGGTCGAATCTCTACCCATCCAGGGTAGGTTTCTGGCATCGGCATCGTCAGGCACGGCTTGTCGGACTCAGGCGTCTGTGTTCGTTCGCTTCCCTTGAACGCGGTGATATCGAAGCAGTAGTACATACCGGGCTTGAGTCCGGTGATGGGCTCGGATGTCTCGTTCGGATCCAGCGCAGGCAATAGGTCAACAAACTTTCCACCCGTTCCGGTCTTCATGGAGACACGGAAACCATCCTCGTTGTTTGAGTTGTCGTGCCAGAACAACATGGCTGTCGTCGGCGAAGTCGCAACAGCCTGCCGACCGCTTGGAGGCGTTGGACCCGGTGGCGGGTCGATTGTGATGTGCAAAATATTGGCAAGCCATGCACCGCTCGTGTAGCGGCTACCGTCGAAATCCAAACACTCGGAGCTGATGTGGAAAGACAAGCGTGCCGGGCCCGAGCTGATGTCCGACGGAACAACCGCTGTTGCCAATGTATCGTCCAGGATCGTGAGATTGGCCGTTTGAGTACGGGGTGCTGATGGCTCCTCGCGCGAAAACCAAGCACGTGCTCCTCTTGGAAGTCGGTTGAAATTCTTGCCTACAATCTGAATGGTTCTGCCTTGGACGGCCCTCGTCTCGATGATCCCATCAATGACGATATCGGGTGGCTGTGGTGGACATTGGTCGGCGTGGGCCAGTCGCAAGAACACGGTGCTGAGGCCAACAAACACACCGATCGAAATGGCGTATCGTTCGATTCCTGACCCTCTTGTCGTGGGCAACATGTTCGCGGTCTATCCAAGCCACGTGCCATCGATCGCCGTCGCAAATCGATTGATTCACTGACCGACGCGGCCGCACCGAAGCCAACTTATGTCCGATTTTCGTCCGGCTCTTGATCGGTTCCTCCGAAAAGATCCGGCCGAATGATTTCTCCACGTTCGGAAGCATGCAACGCAAACTCAATGGAAGCGTCGGGCTTCGCCGTAGGCGCTTCGCTTTCGCTTCATCGCGTGGGGTTAGTTCGTGAGGAGGTAGCTGACCGGTGCGCTACGTTCGCTCGCGGTGCATGACATCCAGCGCGGTGCATGACATCCAGCGCGGTTCGTGGCAGCTGCCCCGGTTTCGTGGGCGCGGCACCTTCCTGAACTCTGACGCGATGACGCGATGGCCAGGTCTCCGCTCGGGCCACGCCGCATGGAGCATCGACGTCGGACGCGCTCCGCGGCCCGCGGCAACCTCGCTCGGTCGCCGGCTCGAACGAAATCCTGTCCAAGATACTCCAAGCCGAGATCGGGGTCGCAGCGCGCATTAGCAACCGCGAAGCGGCGGGTCTCACGACGCCAGAAGCCGTCCGCGCTTTTCGGGCGTTCGGGCTGCGGTGCAGTCGGTCGGCACCCCTGATCGAAGCGCAGATCTCGATCCCAGAGCCCGAGCTCCAACATGTCGTGGCCGAGCTCTGCGAACGCTACGGGGCCGGCCTCCACAGGAAGCCGCGCCAGCGCCTCCTGACCAACTTGCTCAAGGGTTCAGATCCGGATGAGGGGTCGTCGATGCTCACAGCCGATTTGACCGACGAACGGACCCGTACTGCGAGTCTACATTTTCAGTTCAGCTTCTGAAGCCTGAGTCTGAGTCTGAGTCTGAGCCTGGTCTTGCCTCTCTCCTTCGACGGGGCGAGAACCCCGGATGGCTTCCACCTTGACCGTCTTGTTGAGCCGTTCGAGCACGCGGCTTCGTGCCGGTCGGCTGTCGAACTCCGCGGCTACGACGAAGGGGCCTTCGGCCGGGCGACCCTTTTGGGGGGGTCGCTATTCCGGCCGAAGGCCTGTGCCAGCCGACCTCGACCTGAGGCGAGTCGGCGCTACGCGGCCACGTTCGCGGGAGGCGGCGTCGGCGAGTTCGGGGGCGTGTTGAGGCGCCACTGTCGGCGTCGCTCGCGGGCCGCTTCGAGCTTGCGGTCGCGCTCACGCCAGATGTCCGCGGCGCGGCCCGCCGCCATGTTATCGGGCGTGATGAACCCGATCGCGCTATGGAGGCGCACGGAGTTGTAGTGGCGCACGAACTCCTCGACGACCTTGCGGGCCTCGTCGAGGGAGCCTGGATTGCGGACCCGGATGGCTTCGACCTTGACCGTCTTGTTGAGCCGTTCGAGCTTGCCGTTCGACTGCGGGTAGTACGGCGACGTTCGCACGTGGGTCATGCCGGTGAGCCGGATGTACGCCTTGAAGTCGCGCGAAATGAACTGCGGCCCGTTGTCCGAGATGATGCGCGGCTGAGCGCCCGGGAACTGCTCGCGAGCTCGCTCGAGGATGCACTCGATGTCCTGCTCGGTCATCGCCTCCCTGACGTCCCAGTGCACCAGCTTCCGGCTGAAGCCGTCGAGCACCAGGCACAGGTAGTAGAAGGTGCCGGCGACGTTCAGGTACGCGATGTCGATGTGCCAGTGCTCGTGAAGCCGCGTGGGCTGATGGAAGCCCGTGGCCTTCTTCGAGCGCTTGCCGTTCCAGCGGTCGAGCAGGCCGGCCTTCTTCAGTACGCGGTAGACCGTGGAAGGGCTCGCGGCCACCACGTCGGCGTCGAGCATCATAAACGCGAGGCGGCGATAGCCCTCGAGAGGGAATCTGCCGTGGTACGCGATGATCGCGCGCTGCTCGTCGTCGTCCAGCCAGTGGTCACGCGGCACGAGGGCGTTGTGCTCGTTCGCCTTGCCGGTGAGTGTCCGGGCGACCGCCGGATTCTTCCTCGAGGCGGGACAAGATTCATCCCCTGAGCCTGGCGGCCCGGGAGGTCGCGACGCTCAGTCAGAGTGGAAGATTGCGGGGCAGGAGGTCGATGACGTCCTTCTCGATGACGCCTCGCGCGAGAATGGGCATGACGGTGGCGAGATACTCGACGGGGTCGATGCCGCAGAGCGCGCACGAGCCCAAGAGCGAGAAGATGATGGCGGCGCTCTGAGCGCCGCGCTCTGATCCGGCGAAGAGGAAGTTTTTCCGCGTCAGCGCGGCGCGCACGTGCAGACGCTCAACAACGCCGTTATCGATGGGGACGCGGCCATCCGTGAGGAACTGACTCAGCGGCACTTGCTGGTTCGAGAAATAGTTGAGCGCTCGACCGAAGCGCAGTGAAGGAGGCTCGTCGTCTTTGATGGACTCGACCCACTCGAGAAGCTTGTTGAAGATCGGCGCGCTGCGTTCACGCCGAAGTCGAAGGCGTTCTCTTGGCTCGAGGTCTCTCGCTTCCTTCTCGATTCCGTACAGCGCCTGGTAGGCATCGATCGCGATCGCGGCGCGTGCCTCTCCGCCGTCGAGTGCCTTCACGAAGTAGCGGCGCGCGTGCATGTTGCAGCCGCACTCGATGATGTCTTCGCGCGCGAACGCCTGATCGAAGACAGTTGCGGCATCGGCGACCGTGTAGCCGGAGCGCAAGCGTAGGAAGTCGGCGGGTCCGATGGTATGCCCGTCCGCGAATGTCGCGTGCCCGGAGGGCGCGAACAGATAGAGCGCAACGTCTTGGTCACCGACGAAGCCCCACAGCGCGCCCAGCTTCTTGTGACGCTTCGCATCCTTGCCCTCGCCAGTGAAGAACGCGAGGGACGTGCCGTCGAGATGCAGGACATTCGCTTTGAGTGCCGCGATCTGGGCTGCGCGCCAGAGCGGCTGCAGGAGCTCGGCGCCGTACGCAACCTGGTCCGCCAGCGTCGAGACCGAGAGGTCGACACTCATCCGTCGATATCGTTCCCGCTGCCGGTGGAGAGGGAGGCCGTCGCGGTACTTGTCGACGAGCAGTTGAGCGACGAGACGGGGTCCGTACTGGCCCCCCTGGACGACGCGATCACCGACCGGCGCGCGGCTGAAGTTCGGCGCATCGCAGGCGTCACAGGCGAGCTTCTCCCGGAGGTCCCGGCGCACGATCACGCGCGGGCACGAGCTCGAGGACCTCGCTCACGTCGTGGCCTGCACATCGCCGCTCGAGCCCGCACTTCGGACATGGCCGTTCAGCGTCAGGCACTGAGATGGGGTTGTCTTCGCGCGGTAGGTTCGGAGGAAATGGCGTCCGGCGAGGCCGTGCCGGTGGCGGCTGCGTCTGCTCGGTCGCCCGCCGATTGCGCTCGTTCTCGACCATCTTGCCGAGCTGTTCCGCCGCCGTCTCGCCTGCCGTCGTATCCTCTGTCTCGGACTCGCCCTCCGCGTTGGCCGGCGTCTCGGAGAGGGCGTTGCTGGATACGGTCTCGAGCAGAAGCTTCAGCTGGTTGGGGGAGACCTTCTCCGTCGTCTTGAACGCTCGGAGCTTCTTCGCGAGCGCAAGCTCCAGAGCTTCGTTCCGCGCCACGAGCTGGGCGAACAAATCGACCACATCCTCCTTCGCACCGGAGTCGAGAAGCGAACGGAGGAGCTCGAGAACTGTGGGTTCAGAGGCTGGCGAGACGACGGAAGGGATAAAGAACTTGGATCACATTAGACCGACATGCGCAACGCAGATTGCGATAATTCTGCATCGTGTCGACGGTGCTGAGAAGGCTCCCACCGCGGCGACTGTCGACCTCGATCCCACCCGATGCCTTCGAGGAGAAGGACGAGTTCGTGGATGTCCAGCTCGCACACGCCGCGTCCGTAGCCTCCGGGATCGCGAACCTGCCTCGCTCGAGCCGCTTCGCAACGATCGTGTAGCCTCCTCGCGTCCAAACGATCATCTTGGCCATCGTCCGTCTTCGGTTGAAGAAGATGAAGATGTGTCCGCTCAGCGGGTCCTTCCGAAGCACCGCTCGCACCTCATTGCTCAGTCCATCGAAGGACTTGCCCATGTTGACCGGCGACCGGCCCATGTAGATCTTCGTCGACCGAGGTACCAACAACATCGTTAGCGGTCCTCGATGTCGCGCGTGAGCGCCGCGATCCAACCTGGCGACACGGCGCGCGGCACCTCGATGACCACGCCGCCGACCGACCGGACCACGATGACGGGCGCGCCGAGTTCCACTGGGTCGAGGCCCCGAGCATCCTCGCATCGGATGCGAACCGGAACCAGGCCGACATCATCCGGGACCGCTGTCCGGCCTGACGGTCCGAGCCGTTGTCGCCACCAGTAGATCCGCTGCGCACTCACACCTTGCGACCGCGCGAATGCGACCACCGACTGGCCACTTCGTTCGAGCGCCACCAGCATCGAGCGTGCTTCTGCTTCCGACCAACGGCCATGAGCAGCTGTCCCCGTCGTCTTTTGATTCTTCGAAGTCATGGACCGGAATCATCGCCCGTCTCCCGATCGGCGGTCCCGACCTTTCTCGGCGCCTGACCGGACGCTCACCCTTGCCGTAGCGCGCCTGCCAGTCGAAGAGCTTCGCGGGTTGGATGGCCAGCCAGCGGGCGAAGCGCTTAACCGCGATCTCGGTCTTCTCGGCCCACGTACGGACGAAGTCGACAACCGCGTCGCGGGTGTCGTGAGGCACCCACCGCCCGGTCAGGGCTCCCCAAGTGTTACGTCGCGTCGCCCGCGCGTGCTGCGCCATTGAGATCGGTTCGAAGGATGGAGAACGTTGCCGGCGCGTGCTCCCCGCGCGTGCAGAGCGCCGGGACCATCCCACGCGATGTCGATGCCGCGCGACACATCCTCGGCATCGCCAGGAACGTCGCGCACGTTCACGAGACCGACGCCATCACCCTCGCGCTCGTCACTTCTTGACTCGCTTCATGGCTACGGCTCGGGAGCTTCACCGAGAGCCGCGCACGAGACAAGATGGGGGCCGGCGGTTTGTCCGTCAGCGCAGCGAGAAAGTCCGAAATTCGACGAAGACACGAACAAACGAGCGCCATATCCGAGGCCTTCCGTCACGGCATGAAACGGGCTCATGGCGCATTGTGTGCGCGCAAGCGGTTTCGGAATACAAACCACGAAAACCGGAGTCGGGAATCCTGCATCGGCTCGTCTCGACCCACTTTGACGAGTTTGTCGAAAGTTTCGAGGACGCCGATTCCTGTGAGTCCGGGTTGCCGACATTTGTCCGTAAAGAATTTGAAGAATTCCTCGACTGCGGGATCTTGGAACGCGGTTTCGTCCTTCTCTTCTGCGACCGATGCCAGCGTGAGCACGCTCTGGCCTTTTCGTGCAAGGGGCGGGCGATTTGTCCGAGCTGCGGTGCACGACGGATGCAGGAGACGGCGGCCCATCTCGTCGATGACGTGCTGCCCGATGTCGCGCTGCGGCAATACGTGCTGAGCCCGCCGTTCGAACTGCGCGGTCTTCTCGCGTGCAAACGAGAGGTCTTGGCGAAGATGGTGAACTTCTTCGTTCGGGCGATCTTTGAGCAACTGACCACCTGGGCTCGATGCCAGGGTCTTGCAGAACCGAAATGCGGAGCCGTCACCTTCATTCAGCGATTCACGAAGACCCTGAATATCTCACCGCATCTTCATGTGCTCGTTCTCGACGGAGTCTTCGCGAACGAAGAAGACGGTCCCCGTTTCGTCGAATGCCCAGCCCCAACGAATCGAGACCTTCTCTCGTTGGCCCAAACCGTGTTCAAGAAGATGGAGAAATTTCTCGCGAAGAGCGGATATCTCCGAAGCGATTCGGACGCTCTTGAGGAAGCCTCGCTGACACCCTTGGAGCGCTGGTATGTGCGCGGCCTCGCGGAGCCATCGATGCTGTCGCCAAGTCGCATCGTGGACGTCAAGTCCACGGCGATCGAGTGTGGTGGATTCAGTGTTCATGCTCAGGTTCGTGTTGCCCAAGGCGATCGACGAGGACGAGAAAGGCTCTGCCTATATGCGGCCCGTCCGCCATTCGCCGAAGATCAACTTCGCATGAGCGGTGATGGGCGAGTTCGGCTGACGCTTCGTCGTCCAGCGAAGAACGGGCAGGGTGCGATCGTTCTATCACCGGTACAGTTTCTGAGACGCCTCGCGTGGCTCGTTCCTCCCCGGCGCAGCATCAGGTTCGCTACGCGGGCGTTCTGGCTTCGGCCTCGAAAGTGCGGCGCGCGATTGTTCCAAGGCCCGCACCCGCTCTTCAGCTCGCCTTCCCCATCGAGAACATGAGGCCTCAGGTTCAGAAGCGCCGCATGTCGTGGGCCAAGCTGTTGGCCCGGGTCTATTCGATTGATGGCGAGCGCTGCTTGAGTTGCGGCGGCCGCCTGAGGCCGATCGGTGCGGTGACTGAATCGAGTCACGTCAAGCAGACTCTCGGTCGGATGAGACGTCAGCGATGCGCCCGAGATCCCCTCAGCTCGCCCTCGATCTCTGATCGACGCCACAAACCGACCCAAGATCCCAAGCTCCCCGGGCTCGGCGCTTCTTGTCCGCGCGGTCGCATGGCTCGTCCGCTGGGGGAGAGGTACGTCTGAACGCTGCCCGCAGGCTACGGGACTCAGCGGCAGTCCCGTCTTGTGCCGTTCCGAACCGGCCACACTGCGCGCAATATGTGACTCGTCGCACACCTGCGTCGGTTCTCCGACTCCTCCGGGCATGGTCGAAGCCGATGTCGGGTGGCCTCGGGAGGTCTCCCTCCCGAGGCTCCCACGGATCCGGACGTGCAGATTTCCCGCATCCGGCTCTTCGGCTCACGGATTCGCTGCACGACGATAGACGCTGTGTACGACACGTGGCTTGGCGAGGGGGTACCGCTTCAAGAGCTCCTGGAAACGTTCCCAAGGCATATGGGCGCTGCGAGCGACGGTTGAGCCATCTCTGCCAGTGCCGACGGGTCCCCTCGATCAGCTGCGCGAGCGCTCGGAAGTTACCGGTGATCCCGTAATATCCGTAGTGCCCCCGAAGCTTCAGATTCAGACCCTTTTGCTGCTCCGACAGCGGGATGTGCCGGTTCTTCCGGCACCACAGCCCGATCGCTAGCAGCGCTCGGCGAAGGCGGCTCGCAGCCGTCTTGCGCTTCACGACCCAATAGCCTTGGCGCGACCTCCCCCAGTAATGAGTGAAGCCGAGCAGGTCGAACGTCCCCGCCCTCTCCCGGTGATCGCCGCGCGGGGCCGTCGAAACGGCACCATCCGCGTCTTCTCCGGGTGGAGCAGCAGACCATATCTCCCGAATCGCTTCGGGAGCACGGCCATCACTCGCTGCGCGTCCGTGTCCTTCTCGAGCGCGATCACTCCGTCGTCGGCATAGCGGATCAGGCAGGCCTCGCCTGCCAGACGCGGCTTCACCTCCGACTCGAACCAGCGATCGAGCACCTCGTGGAGGAACACGTTCGCGAGCAGCGGTGAGATCACCCCTCCCTGGGGCGTGCCTTCGTTCGGATGCATGACCGCACCGCCTTCGAGCACGCCCGCTTTCAGCCACTTGTCGATCGCACGGCGGATGACTCCGTCGCGCACCCGCTGGTCGAGAAAGCTCCGCAGATGAACGTGACTCATCGAGTCAAAGAAGCTCTTGATGTCGAGCTCGATAACTACGCCACCACCCATCTTCGTCAGGACGTCCCTCAGTCGTTCGAGCGCCTGATGCGCCGACCGGTCTGGTCGGAAACCATACGAGCAATCCAAAAAGTCCTGCTCGTAAACGGCCTCCAAGACCATCACCACCGCGCGCTGGAGGATCTTGTCTTCCAACGTCGGGATGCCGATCGGGCGCAGCTTCGTCCCGTCGCCCTTGGGGATGTACACGCGCCGGACGGGAGGTGCTCGGTACGTCCCCGACTTGAAGCGGTCAAGCAGCGATTGGAGGTTCGACTCCAGGCTCGCCGCGTATCCCGCCGCCGTCTGACCGTCCACGCCGACCGCGCCGTCCTTGCGCGTCCTCCGATACGCTTCGCGCAGGAGGTCCACATCGATGAGGTGGGCGAGCGTCGTCATCACCATCTGCGGCGCTTGCCTCGCCAGTTTCGCTGTCCGCTCGAGTTTCGTTGTGACGCTGATTGGACTCGATGTTCCTGGCATCTTTCCTCCGAGCGGTCCCGTGACCCGGCGCCTCTTTCCCTCAGCCGGGTCCCCTGGGGAGAGTTCCCCGGCTTCCTCGGTACAGTGAGGCGCTCCGACTCCCGACCATCCCTCCCGCCGCGCTTCGTTTCCTTCGCTTGGCGGTACCTGCGTTGTGCTCGTCATTTGCTCCCGCGGGCCCGAGCACTGGCGCCCCGCGAGCCTGGACCCCTTGTTCCGACGGTCCGAGCCGGGTCGAAGCAGGAGACGGTCGGGCCTCCCAGGTTCCTGGGGATCCCATTTCCATGCGTATGCCGTGCTCTCAGACCCCGGCGGGACCTCGGCGCCTCGCCCAAACGGCGCTCCGGTGTCGCCGCCGTGCCAAACAACGCCGACGGCTCCCGCGACCCATAGATTTCGAGGCTCAATCACACAGCCTTCGCACTCCCTGTGTACGCTTCGCAGCCGAGGTCGCCCTCCGGCCACGCAACACTCGGTTCCGGTGGGTGGCTAGCCCTTGCCGGGCGGGGCTCCTCCCCGCTGGGGTCCGACGAGAAGTTTCAGCCTGTCATCTGCATCCCCTTCTCCCAGGCTTCGCCTGGCGCACTGATTGCCCTATCGGCCTGCGGCAATACGTGCTGAGCCCGCCGTTCGAACTGCGCGGTCTTCTCGCGTGCAAACGAGAAGTCTTGGCGAAGATGGTGAACTTTTTCGTTCGGGCGATCTTTGAGCAACTGACCGACTGGGCTCGATGTCAGGGTCTCACAGGACCGAAATGCGGCGCAGTCACCTTCATTCAGCGATTCACGAAGACCCTGAACATCTCACCCCATCTTCATGTGCTCGTTCTCGACGGAGTCTTTGCGAACGAAGAAGAGGGTCCCCGTTTCGTCGAATGCCCAGCCCCAACGAATCGAGACCTTCTTTCGTTGGCCCAAAGGGTCTTCAAGAAGATGGAGAAATTTCTCGCGAAGAGCGGATATCTCCGAAGCGAGTCGGACGCTCTTGAGGAAGCATCGCTGACACCCGTGGAGCGCTGGTATGTGCGGGGCCTCGCGGAGCCATCGATGCTGTCGCCAAGTCGCATCGTGGACGTCAAGTCCACGGCGATCGAGTGTGGTGGATTCAGTGTTCATGCTCAGGTTCGTGTTGCCCAAGGCGATCGACGAGGACGAGAAAGGCTCTGCCTATATGCGGCCCGTCCGCCTTTCGCCGAAGGTCAACTTCGCATGACCGATGATGGCCGAGTTCGGCTGACGCTTCGTCGTCCAGCGAAGAACGGCCAGGGTGCGATCGTTCTATCACCGGTTCAGTTTCTGAGACGCCTCGCGTGGCTCGTTCCTCCCCCGGCGCAGCATCAGGTTCGCTATGCGGGAGTTCTGGCCTCGGCCTCGAAAGTGCGGCGCGCGATTGTCCCAAGGCCCGCACCGGTTCTTCAGCTCGCCTTCCCGATCGAGAACATGAGGCCTCGGGTTCAGAAACATCGCATGTCGTGGGCCAAACTGTTGGCCCGCGTCTATTCGATTGATGGAGAGCGCTGCTTGAGCTGTGGCGGCCCACTTAGGCCGATCGGTGCGGTGACTGAATCGAGTCACGTCGCGCAGACTCTCGGTCGGATGCGACGGCAGCGATGCGCTCGAGATCCCCTCAGCTCGCCCTCGATCTCTGATCGACTCTACAAACCAACCCAAGGTCCCACGCTCCGGGCCTCGGCGCTTCTTGTCCGCGCGGTCGCACTGCTCGTCCGCTGGGGAGAGGTACGTCTGAACGCTGCGCGCAGGCTACGGAACTCAACGGCAGTCCCGTCTTGTGCCGTTCCAAACCGGCCAGACTGCGCGCAACATGTGACTCGTCGCACACCTGCGTCGGTTCTCCGACTGCTCCGGGCATGGTATCGACGACGCATAGTGAGTCGAAGCCGATGTCGGGTGGCCTCGGGAGGTCTCCCTCCCGAGGCTCCCACGGATCCGGACGTGCAGATTTCCCGCATCCGGCTCTTCGGCTCACGGATTCGCTGCACGACGATAGACGCTGTGTACGACACGTGGCTTGGCGAGGGGGTACCGCTTCAAGAGCTCCTGGAAACGTTCCCAAGGCATATGGGCGCGCTGCGAGCGACGGTTGAGCCATCTCTGCCAGTGCCGACGGGTCCCCTCGATCAGCTGCGCGAGCGCTCGGAAGTTACCGGTGATCCCGTAATATCCGTAGTGCCCCCGAAGCTTCAGATTCAGACCCTTTTGCTGCTCCGACAGCGGGATGTGCCGGTTCTTCCGGCACCACAGCCCGATCGCTAGCAGCGCTCGGCGAAGGCGGCTCGCAGCCGTCTTGCGCTTCACGACCCAATAGCCTTGGCGCGACCTCCCCCAGTAATGAGTGAAGCCGAGCAGGTCGAACGTCCCCCGCCCTCTCCCGGTGATCGCCGCGCGGGGCCGTCGAAACGGCACCATCCGCGTCTTCTCCGGGTGGAGCAGCAGACCATATCTCCCGAATCGCTTCGGGAGCACGGCCATCACTCGCTGCGCGTCCGTGTCCTTCTCGAGCGCGATCACTCGGTGAGTCGCCCGCGGGAGTCTCACCCGCGGGCGCTCGCAGAACCGTACGTGAGCCTCTCGACTCATACGGCTCCCATCATGCAACCGGTGACCTGAGGCCCAATTTCCAGTGCTCAAAGAGCTGGGGTTCTCGCCGAGCGATCTGCCCCAGCCAATGAATTGCCCTGGTGTGATGCCTTCGCAGTCGTTTGTATTTCCGCTTCGCCCAGAGCACCAAGTCGTACTCGAGTTGGCGGAGCGACGGGTACAGCATCGAGCGATAGAATGCGCCGTAGTAGTTGATCCAGCCCCGCACCGTTGCATTGAACATGTGCGCGAGGTCGTTCAACGTCTTGTCGCTGCGCTTGCCGATGTGCCAGCTTCGTATCTCTGCACGGATCGCCTTGGCCGCCTTATCGCTGATCGCGGGGCTGAAGTTTACAAACGTCTTGCCCCAGCGGTTCTTCGAAAGACGAGGCCGAAACGTATATCCCAGGAAGTCGAACCGTTCGGGCTCGTGATGGCCACGACGGTCTTCGTCCTTGCAGTATACGATTTTGGTTTTCTCCGGGTGCAGCTCAAGACCGCAAGCTCGCAGCCGCTCACGTATCGACTCCAGCACCCGCTGGGCCTCTGCAAAACTTCTGCAGTGCGCCAGCAGATCGTCGGCGTACCTTTCGAACGGCACGTCGGCGTAATGCCGTCTCATCCAATCGTCGAACGCGTGATGCATGAAGATGTTGGCGATCAACGGGCTGACCACACCGCCTTGAGGAGTTCCTTTGCCTCGCGCTTGCAGCCCATCCGCTGTTTGCAGCGGAGCCTTGAGCCACCGCTCGATGTAAAGAAGAACCCACTTCTCGTCGGTGTGATGCCGCACCGCCTTCATCGTCAGCTCATGGTCGAGATTGTCAAAGAAGGCGCGGACGTCGATGTCTATGACCCAGTTATACTTCCAGCACCGCTGCCGCGCTGTCGCCAACGCTTGGTGGGCTGATTTACCAGGTCGATAGCCATACGAGTCGGGGTGGAACTTAGGTTCCACGACCGGCTCAAGCTGCATCTTCACCACGGTCTGGGCGACTCGATCCGCCACGGTGGGAATTCCCAACAACCGGGTGTTTCCATTCGCCTTGGGGATCTCGACTGCCTTAACCGCGGGAGGGAAGTAGCTGCCCGAGCTCATCCGGTTCCAGATGCGATACAGATTGTCTTTGAGCTTGCTCTCGAACGCTTCTAACGTCTCGTCATCTATGCCCGCTGCTCCTTTGTTCGCCTTCACTCGAAGGTAGGCTTCATACACCTGCTGTTTGGAAATTCGATACGGTTTTGCCTGACCCGCAAGCTCCTCCCGTTGCCGGTTGACCTGCGTGCTCGGCTGCATGACTCGGCCCCTTCGCTCCGGTCGCATTACCGACCTTCCTCGCTACTACGAGCCGATCCGTCCCTCGCCCATGCCTTGGTACTCGGCGCCTCGTGGGTCTGCCACTTGGCGTTCTCCCTTCGCATCACGAGCGAGGTTCCCACGTTCCGTGCAAGAACCTGTTGCAGCTTCACGCCACCTCTATGCCGGACGCCGTCTGGGTCGGTAGGCAGGTGTCCCCAGACTCATCCCGGGCCAACGACTCCGTCCCGGTTTCGACGTCGTCTATACGCTTTCGACAGTTCATCGGTGGTTCAGTCTTTCGTCTCTCTGCAACCCACATGACGTGGTCTTGGCCACGCCTTTTCCGCGACGCTCACGACCAGGGCCGTTGTGCCCTCGCCGCTCGCGGTTGTTTGGAGCCTCCGCCTGCACGGCGGCTCCGAGGGGCCCACCCTCATTTCTTGCACAGCACAGCTGCATCTAGGCGGCCATCACGGCCTCCCTTCTGCGCCTTCGTGGCGCACCGTCGTCGGCATAGCGGATCAGGCAGGCCTCGCCTGCCAGACGCGGCTTCACCTCCGACTCGAACCAGCGATCGAGCACCTCGTGGAGGAACACGTTCGCGAGCAGCGGTGAGATCACCCCTCCCTGGGGCGTGCCTTCGTTCGGATGCATGACCGCACCGCCTTCGAGCACGCCCGCTTTCAGCCACTTGTCGATCGCACGGCGGATGACTCCGTCGCGCACCCGCTGGTCGAGAAAGCTCCGCAGATGAACGTGACTCATCGAGTCAAAGAAGCTCTTGATGTCGAGCTCGATAACTACGCCACCACCCATCTTCGTCAGGACGTCCCTCAGTCGTTCGAGCGCCTGATGCGCCGACCGGTCTGGTCGGAAACCATACGAGCAATCCAAAAAGTCCTGCTCGTAAACGGCCTCCAAGACCATCACCACCGCGCGCTGGAGGATCTTGTCTTCCAACGTCGGGATGCCGATCGGGCGCAGCTTCGTCCCGTCGCCCTTGGGGATGTACACGCGCCGGACGGGAGGTGCTCGGTACGTCCCCGACTTGAAGCGGTCAAGCAGCGATTGGAGGTTCGACTCCAGGCTCGCCGCGTATCCCGCCGCCGTCTGACCGTCCACGCCGACCGCGCCGTCCTTGCGCGTCCTCCGATACGCTTCGCGCAGGAGGTCCACATCGATGAGGTGGGCGAGCGTCGTCATCACCATCTGCGGCGCTTGCCTCGCCAGTTTCGCTGTCCGCTCGAGTTTCGTTGTGACGCTGATTGGACTCGATGTTCCTGGCATCTTTCCTCCGAGCGGTCCCGTGACCCGGCGCCTCTTTCCCTCAGCCGGGTCCCCTGGGGAGAGTTCCCCGGCTTCCTCGGTACAGTGAGGCGCTCCGACTCCCGACCATCCCTCCCGCCGCGCTTCGTTTCCTTCGCTTGGCGGTACCTGCGTTGTGCTCGTCATTTGCTCCCGCGGGCCCGAGCACTGGCGCCCCGCGAGCCTGGACCCCTTGTTCCGACGGTCCGAGCCGGGTCGAAGCAGGAGACGGTCGGGCCTCCCAGGTTCCTGGGATCCCATTTCCATGCGTATGCCGTGCTCTCAGACCCCGGCGGGACCTCGGCGCCTCGCCCAAACGGCGCTCCGGTGTCGCCGCCGTGCCAAACAACGCCGACGGCTCCCGCGACCCATAGATTTCGAGGCTCAATCACACAGCCTTCGCACTCCCTGTGTACGCTTCGCAGCCGAGGTCGCCCTCCGGCCACGCAACACTCGGTTCCGGTGGGTGGCTAGCCCTTGCCGGGCGGGGCTCCTCCCCGCTGGGGTCCGACGAGAAGTTTCAGCCTGTCATCTGCATCCCCTTCTCCCAGGCTTCGCCTGGCGCACTGATTGCCCTATCGGCCCCAGCACACCTCCGGCTTCAAATCATCCTAGCCTCGCTAGCTAGGCCAAGCTTCTCGCCCGGGTGTACAACATCGACTCCGAGCGCTGCCCAAAAGTGTGGTGGTCGTCTCCGACCCATCGGGGCCATCGCAGATCCCACCGCAGCCGAGAACCACATCGCTCGGCTCGCACGATACAGCACCCGAGCCCCTCCCCAGTTTGCGCTCACCCTGTCACCCGTCCGACCACCAGCAGATCGCCGACCCGCGAGTGATGCCTTCGTCATCGCGCCGCGAGGCTGCGCAGGAATCTCGCCTCCAGCCTGGAGGTGTTTCGCTGGGTGTATGAGGAACCCGCTACCCGTCCCCCATCTCTCGACCACCCGGACCAACTTCCCATGGACCAGCCCTCAATCCGGCGACCACCGGGTCGCCGCTTCGACCTGAGACGTCCCGCCACTTTGCCTTAAACGCTCTACCGACTACTCTCCGGCCACGCGAGCCGTTGCGGACATGACGGCGTACCGCGCCATGCTCGTGCTCGTCCCGAGGAGGCACCCGGATTCATCATGGAGGGCAAGCGCCCCGGCGTTGTTGAGCTTGCCCGCCTGAGCTGTTGCGGAAGCACAGCGCCCTCTCGCGCTGGTCGACATCAAGCTTGATGCTCGTGGGCCTCGCTGTTGTCGACCGGCAAGCGTGGGTCGGTGAGGAAGAGAGTCAAGCCCTCCCGGTGCTTCAGGGCGTAGCGGATCGCCCTTCCTACGGGGATGACGTCGTCGCCTTCGAGACGAATAGCTCTCTCGGCGCACCCGGGGATTCATAGATTTCGCGGCAGTATTCCCATGCCCACGTGCTCTTTCTCTGTCCGTGTCTCATCTACAGCTTTGGCTCCCCGACCTGATGGCTTCACATCTCCAGATTTGATCTCTGCAGAGCGTTCCATGAGAAGGCGATACATCAGATCGGAGGGAGGGAGCTCCAACGTTCCCTCCTCACGAACTTTCGTTGCGGTGTCCTCGTTCATCTCTCCTCCAATCGAGCTCGGCCTTCGATGGCTAAACTTCATGCGACCGGAAAGGCAAGGTTCACTTGCCCACCTGTTGTTCTGCTCGCGGGTTGGATTCCGCATCCCGTCCGGGTAGCCCATTCGGAACCGCCTCGCTATCCCAAGTCCCGGACCGCTTGATCCTCTCCTTCACGTCGATCTCTTCAGGAGAACCCAGAGGAATCAACTCTTGGCGCGAGCTCCCCCGATCCACGTACCGCCCGTGCTCTTTCCTTCCATAGCTACTGTCGAAGAAGCGTTCATATTGTGGGGGCGCTGTCCCGTTGTAGAGATCGAGTCTCAGACCACCTCGCCCCTGGCCCTTGTCCGTGTCCAGAAGGGCATCGGAGTGGAGCTTCCTTGCGAGGCTCTTCTCGTACGGCTCGAGGTACACAACCCGCTCGATACCGGAAGCGATGATGTGTTTTGCACATGAGTGGCAGGGATATGTCGTGCAATAGAGCGTCGCTCCCCGCAGGCCAGGAATGGAGTCGCGTGCGATGCACAAGATGGCGTCCATCTCCGCGTGCACTGCCCGCGAAAATTCTATCAATCGCTTGATTCGCGATCGTGCAACGATGCCCTGTACCTTTGCTCGAGCGGGTTGCCCGCCCGACGCCCATAGCGACTCCTCTGAGAGAAGCGCTTCGACGAGTTCGTTGACGATCAGCGCCTTCTCATCGTCGTTGTAGCATTTCCCTCCGAAGGTCCAACATCTACGATCTTGCGGTGATTCCACGGTGTAGAGGCCACCGTTGAACTCGGGAACGTCATTGCAGCCGGTCGCCAGCAGAGCTCCAGTCTTCGAAAAGAGTGCCGCCCCAACGCTGCGTGACAGGCAAGCTGACCTTGCCGCGGCCTTGAACGCGACGCTCATCGCAAACTCATCAGCGCGTGGCGTGTACACAGCCGCCCCAAAGAGCAGCCCAACAAGCCGCTCCGCTTCTGTGCCAACCTCGTCTTTCGTAGCGTACTCGTTCGCAAAGTAGTAATCCGCCCGGAGGATAGTCTTGATAGACCTCTGACCGAACGGATTATCGCTTTCGTCGGCATCTCGCTCAGATAGCTCCTTGAGCTCGTCTTCCAAATACCCCTTACGTTCGCGCAGCCGTTCGGTCCTCTTCTGATCCGTGGCCGTAACGCCCACGGCGCAGAAAGACCCGCCAAAGATCCTTCGAAGGAGATCGACCTCCTCTGGTCTCTTCAAGCTGTCTATGACGAAGGCTTGCCGCGCGCCCAGGCCAACCTCCTTCAGTTTTGGAGCGATCGCGTCGCGGACCGCCAATCGCGCGATCACGTCCTTCCCAAACCGCTGTCTGAGCTCGTTGCCGAGGGTCTGAAGCTTTCTTGTGCGTGCGACAGGCGAGGAGTATTCCGCGTCAAACTTCGCACGGAGCGCGGCAAGATCCGGCGAACTATCCGTGGCCTGCGACAAGAACCAGGCAGTCATAATGAACGTGGAGGCATCAATGACCTCGACGTCGTATCGGTAACCGTAAAGCGTGTGGCGAATCTTCTCCGCGACGAAGGAAGCCCCGCTGCCGATCCTGCCGGCGATTCCGAACACCAGAAGTGGTATGCGACTTTCCAACGCTTGAAGCCCTTGCGTCGTGCACCGGGTTATAATGCGAAACTGAACATCCGTCAAGTCGTTCAATGGGCTCGCGTCGCCAAATCGAAGCGATACACGAGCTGACTGTGCTGAGCGAAGAGGTCGGCGATTACGCGGTCTCCGCCTCCACCTCCCGCTGAGCGCATAAGGTTCGCGTAAGACGCAGGTCCATGACGACGGCCGCCAACCGCTTTCCGGCGCGGGAGAGCTCTTTGGCCTGCGCATCCAACTTGGCCGTGAGCACGTCAAGGTCGTCCTCGGGCTGGCACAAGCTGCTGACGCCGCTCGGAAACTGACCCACTTCACCGGTCGGAAATTGACCCACCCAGCGGTCTGAGTGTTACGCCTTCCGAGCGACCTTCGGCAAGACCCCGTGGCCCTTCTCTTCGCTCGGTTCTTCCTTCGCTGTCTTCTTTCGCATCCGATAGCTCCTGCCTTTCGTGGCGATCACGGTCGCGTGGTGCGCGAGTCGATCCAGGAGCGCGGTGGTGAGCTTCTCGTCTCCTCCGAAAACTTTGGTCCATTCTCCGAAGGCCAGATTGGTCGTCACGATGACGCTTCGGCGTTCGTATCTCTCGGCCAAGAGATTGAAGAGTAGCTCGCCTCCAGCGCGATCGAACGGCACGAAGCCCAGCTCATCGATGACGAGGAGATCGACGTGCTGTAGCCGCCGATGCAACCGCCCAAGCTCTCGTTCATCCCGCGCCTCCAGCAGCGAGCGGACCAGGTCCGCTGCCCGGCCGAAGAACACGCGCTTGCGCTGCCGCGCGGCTTTAACCCCGAGAGCGATAGCGAGATGTGTCTTGCCCGTGCCGATTGGCCCGGCAAGAATCACGTTGTCTGCGCGGGCAATCCATTCGCCCCTTGCGAGCTCCGTGATCTGAGCACCGCTCACCGCTCCGTCCGTCGCAGTGAAGTCGAAACTGTCGAGCGTCTTCATTTCCGGGAAGCGCGCGTCACGGAGACGATGGTTCACAGCCGAGTCCCTTCGAGAAGTCTGTTCGGCAGAGAGGACCTCGTGCAGATACTCCTCGTAGCCCCAGTGCTCTTCACGAGCCTGTCTCGCGAGTGCTTCGTACACGCGTGCGAGGCCAGGCATCTTCAGTGCTCGTGCCTGCGTTGCGACGAGGTCCTTGGCGACGACTATGCGGCTCATTGCGCACCTGCCAACAGCAGCCGATCGAACTCTGCCGCGCGCGTCGATGCGACCTCGACATCGCGCAGGCTCGCAGGCAGTGCAGTATCGCCCACGATGGTGCAGCGCTCAGTCTGCGGGGCCAATGCGAGAAGCAGTGGCTCGTTCTGGGACAGCGCGGCTCTGAGTGTCGTCGCAACGGCCTCCACGCCGCGTGTCTCCACGTGAGCGAGGATTTTTGCGAAGATTCGCGCGGCCTGCTTCGGACCGTGTGCGTCAACGAGCGAACGCCATGTCACGTCGAACGGTGGGCCGAGATCGCAAATCAGCTCCGCCGCGACTTGTCGCACCGCTTGCGGTTTTCTCGCGAGCTCGCGGATGTAGTGCCGGTAGTCAACCGAACGGGCTCCGAAGCGAACGCGAGGATGGGTCACCGTACCGCTCGGCCCCACGATTGCGACTTCCTCCGCGCCGACATGCGCGATGACATCGAGCCCAGCCCACGAGCAAGGCACCGAGTAGACGCCGCCCTCGACACAGACAAGAGAGCGGCGAGAGACACTGGGCGCATGCGACCGGCGTCCATCGAAACGGTACGTCGGCAGGGGCAGCGACGCCGCGCGGTCGACGCTGAAACGAATGGCTTCGTATGCCTTATCGAGACGCTCGAGGAGCACATTGCGGATCATGTTGAAATCGTCGCCGCTCGGAATTGGCACCAAGTGCTGCCAGCGGATTGTCTTGCCGCGTGCTTCGACACCGCCTTTGTCGTGGCCGGTGCGCGGCCGGCAAAAGCACGCCTCGAACAAATAGTGCGATGAAAGCGCCTCGAAAAGCGGCGCGAGCTTTCGCTCCGAACCCACGAGGTGCTTCGTGACGGCGGCCTTCAGATTATCATAAGCAATTCGCTGCGGGACGCATCCGAAGTGCTCAAAAGCCCGGACGTGTCCGTCGAGAAAGCTGACTTGATCCTGGCGAGGGTAGATCCACGCGAAGTCCCGACCCGAGTGCATCAGGCGCATCACGAACATCCACGCCTTGATTCGTTTGCCAGCGAGATCGACCAGCACTTCGAAGAAGTCGACCTGTGCGAGATCGCCGGCCGGATACACGAGCGGTACGAACACCTCGCGCCGGCTACGTTTCCACTCGGCCATCGCTTCGCGCACGGTTGTGAGCCCGACCGATAAACCCTCGGCAACGAGCATCGTGTGGAGCCGTGCCGCCGTGAGCCGCTGCTTGCCGCCGGTCCAGCGCGGAGACTCTTGAAGCAGTGCCTCGAAACGCGCCTGAACCTTTTCCCACACCGGGCGCGGCCGCGGCCCATCCTCGACGCGCACGGGCGCTGGCCGCTCCAGGTACCGTTTTACGGTATTCCGCGCGATGCCCATCTCTCGCGCTACCCGACGAATCTGCTGCCCCTCAACGAGCACCTTGTGGCGAACCACGTGAACCTGATCCATCCTCAACATCCTCCTGCGGGCGTACCCGCGCTCGATGCCAGGTGGGTCAATTTCCGAGCGGTGAAAGGGTCAGTTTCCGAGCGATGCGATCACAAGCCCACAAGGTAGATACCGTGGTTCATGCTCGTTGAGCTCAAGTAACGGTCCAAGAGTTTCGACTTCATGGTGGTGTTGACCTCGCGATGGTCGGACCATTTCACTTCAATGACCACGCTCCAGGTCTCCCCGTTCGCGGCGTTCGCGTCCTTCGTTTGAATGAGGAGATCGGACCGCGCTCCATGCCTTAGCTCGGCTTCACGATTCACGATCAACCGGCAATTGACGATCTCGTGCTCAAGGAGCTGCTTCAGGTAGGTTCATGCTCAGGTTCGTGTTGCCCAAGGCGATCGACGAGGACGAGAAAGGCTCTGCCTATATGCGGCCCGTCCGCCTTTCGCCGAAGGTCAACTTCGCATGACCGATGATGGCCGAGTTCGGCTGACGCTTCGTCGTCCAGCGAAGAACGGCCAGGGTGCGATCGTTCTATCACCGGTTCAGTTTCTGAGACGCCTCGCGTGGCTCGTTCCTCCCCGGCGCAGCATCAGGTTCGCTATGCGGGAGTTCTGGCCTCGGCCTCGAAAGTGCGGCGCGCGATTGTCCCAAGGCCCGCACCGGTTCTTCAGCTCGCCTTCCCGATCGAGAACATGAGGCCTCGGGTTCAGAAACATCGCATGTCGTGGGCCAAACTGTTGGCCCGCGTCTATTCGATTGATGGAGAGCGCTGCTTGAGCTGTGGCGGCCCACTTAGGCCGATCGGTGCGGTGACTGAATCGAGTCACGTCGCGCAGACTCTCGGTCGGATGCGACGGCAGCGATGCGCTCGAGATCCCCTCAGCTCGCCCTCGATCTCTGATCGACTCTACAAACCAACCCAAGGTCCCACGCTCCGGGCCTCGGCGCTTCTTGTCCGCGCGGTCGCACTGCTCGTCCGCTGGGGGAGAGGTACGTCTGAACGCTGCGCGCAGGCTACGGAACTCAACGGCAGTCCCGTCTTGTGGCGTTCCAAACCGGCCAGACTGCGCGCAACATGTGACTCGTCGCACACCTGCGTCGGTTCTCCGACTGCTCCGGGCATGGTATCGACGACGCATAGTGAGTCGAAGCCGATTGATTGCCCTATCGGCCCCGAGATGTGCGTCGCCGCCTATACGCACATGATGATCGCCGAAGGCCGCATGCCGGCGCCGAGCGACTTGACCCCGCAAGGACAGGCGCTCAAGACCCTCGTCTCCATGGCCGAACGCCAAGATCCGATGCTGACCCTCCGCTTGAAGCAGGCCATCCAGACGGCCTACGCGCCCAAGAACAACAACCAGACAAAGCAGAACGGACAACAGCAAAGCATGCTCTCTGGGAGCATGGCCGGCTCGGTCTTCGTCTGAAGCCACGTCAAGAATCACCCGAGCCCGGCCCTCTCCTCGCCCCTACCGAAGAGGCCCCATTTGCCGGAGAATTGGAACACGGCGCCAATGCTCACGCAGGCCCGATTCCATTCTCACCGGAATCGGCACATCGACCTCTTTGATAGCCTCTCGAGCTTGGCAGATTCCCTCGATGATCTCATCCTTCGCCCAAGAGCGACCGGTTGAATCTGAAAATCGCGCGAGCATCGCATCATCAATGTCGGCGAATCGACGAGTGGTCCCGAAGCGCAGCGCCATCCTTGGCCCTCCCCTGTTCTCCCACCCAAACATCGCCCAGGAGATCGTGGCTACGAGATCATAGCAAGGTGCCAACAACGGCCGCTGGGCATCTCCCCAAAGGAGGGCCCAATTCTTGAGATGCGCATCTCCATTCCCTGACGCGATCATGAACCCCAAGCGGCGGGCCATCTTCCGTCCCTCGTTCTCGCCGCAAACATCATCTACAAAACGTAGAGCCGCGTCGAAGCGAACACCGGGTCCTCTGTCACCGTTCTTGTTGCTTGGCCGCAAACCCAGCGCTTGGCAGAGATCTTCCTGATGCACCCGGCTCGCGTCGGGTCGTCGATCGAATCGTTCAACGGCGAATACTGAGACCGGAGGCGCTTCGACCAACCCCCAGCTCGGGATCCCGGATAGAGCCTCAAAAGGAACGGTTCGATGGGCAGGAACGTCAAGACCCGCCCGTGCTGCCCATCTCATCGTTGCCGTCTCGACCTCCGGAAGGTCTTCGAAGTCTGGGCCCGGGAGCTTGACGATCCAGTGCGTGGCCCCAGTCACGGCGGCAAGCGTGAGACGCTCATTCACCATGGACATCGAAAACTTCATCTGCATGCCCGCCAAAGCTGAGAACCTTGGGCGCCCGTCAGAAGCAATGCCCGAGGTCGTTTCGACGACCGGGTCTTGGTGAGATCTCGGCGTCCCCTCCGCGCCCGCGCGCGCTTCAACAGCACCAGGAAGATCACGCCCCATCGCGGTCAGAAGCCGGAAAGAGGCACCCTCGGGAAGCCCATAAAAGGCGCACAAGCGCCCACGCAGCGTGCTATCTCGTTCCGGCAGTAGATTCTCAAACCATGCTGGGAGTTCGCCTCCGCTCTTTCGAGGCCCAGGCGTTCTCAAGAAGTCGACCCCGAGACGGGGCAACTGCCCATCAGACGCCCATGCAGTGTCGGGTCTCCATTCCGTCCGGCCGCCCGTATCCTGGACGATCGTGCCCACGACGCGAGCCGGCAACCTCACGATGAGTTCACGCGTGCTCAATCGAGCGCCTCCGCCTCCGCCTCCGCCTCTGTCTCGGTCGCAGTTTTTTCCCCTTCTCTTTCGGCGCGAGCGTTCGTGTGGGTTTGGGCGATAGCCGCGCTTTCGCTTTCGGTCTCGGTATCGGTCTCCGTTTTGAGTCGGATTGCGCCCCTGGGTTCAGTCTCGAAGATGGTTGCGTCGTCGGCCTCAGAAAAGCCGTCGCTGTCATAGTAGGCGCTCGCGACCAGAATGGTCGGCTCGCCAACGCCCGTTCGCTTCGCCAAAAATCTGGTAACAAGCGCACGCACACGCGAGGCTCTACTCCTGAGAAAGTGCTGACGTTGGGCAGCATCCTGTCTCGACGCTTTCAAGCAGTCGAACGCTTCCTGGTCGATAAGGTGGCTCTCCAGAGCCTCTCGGTCCTCATCCCAAGACCATTTTCGGATTTCGGTCACGAGGCCTGTGTGTCGCGCATCGAGCAGAACGCGGTTGGCGACCGTCCGCCCGAGGGTGCGTTCGGGGGCCTCGAGCCTCGGCACGGAGAAGATCTCCCGAGCCATTCGTTGACCGCTCGAAACCAGCGCCCGCCAAGAAATCGTACCAAGGGGTGATCGAGGCTCGAGGGACAGCAGCGAAAGCATCTCGACTCGGCTCGCGGCCTGATTTGCGTGAAAAGGTCCCATCACCCACTCGCGTTGAGTTGGCTCACCGACCGTATGAAGCAGCGAACGAAGTGAACCTATGGGATCTCCGTCGCGAATGTGGCGTATTTGGCGCCGCATCGCGGAAACCGCCGCTCGCTGGTGCACACCCGTCGCGATTCCACGCCATACCCAGCGAGCGAGTGTCTTCCGCGTCGCCTCGTCGGGCTCGGGAAAGAGATGAAACCAGCGCGCCAAGAGAATGAGGACGACGGGATAGGGAACAAATGCGTACGCCGGAATACCGGCGCCATGCACAGCCCCATCGATCGGGGATTGGAGAAACGCTGCAGCACGACGAATACCTTCGACCGCCTCATCGGCGGAGATGAGTCGAGCAACAGCGCCGTCACCGAGGTCGTCAAGACGTTTGGATGGATCGAGCCCGCTCATGGCGAGAAGACATTTGAGCATCTCTGTGCGAGGAGGCTGACCGAATCCGTCGACGTCGGCACCCTCTTGAAGCAAGCGAAGTTCAATACGGCCGCGTCCAGCCCCAGAGCCCGCATGCCTGGAGGTGCTCGTGGGTGTGCTCGCGCCCAAGACATGGGACGATTTGCCGATCGTGCCTCCGCCGAGCAACGCCTGAAAAACTTCGTCCGCGCGCATCCGGACGCCCGTGCTGTTGAGGCGCGCAAATACACCGCGCAGGGCATCCACATCGTCGGTCTCGAGCAGATAGGCGGGTAGCTCGTAGTCAAGGATGCGCTGCTGAACAGCCTCGACACGGCTCTGAGCTTCGTCGCTCAGGTCGCACTGACGCAACCAATGACCCAAACGTCGCAAATCGCCTAGTGCACTCAGAGGAACTTGCTGGCGCGCAACTTCGCCCTCCGCAGGGCCGGATAAGAACTCATTCGTCGCCGGATCCCAGCGCACAAGCCACCGCAGATCGCCCGCCTGAGGCAAGTCAGAGAGCGCCGCGGAAAGCGCCGTGATGCGTTGCTGACCGTCAATAATCGACCACCCGTCCTGTACCAACGGCGCCGAGATCCGCGCAGCGCCAATGAGGACGTTGCCTTTCTCGAAAGTGCGCTTCCAGAAGAGGAGAGATCCGACCGGATAGCCCTTGAGGATGCTATCGAAGAGTTTGACGACATCTCGTGCATTCCACCTCAGTGGACGTTGAAACTCCGGAACTCGAATCGCGCCTTCAACAACACGACCAAGCAGACGACGAACCGTAAGCGAGAACGCGCTGGGGGGTTTTGGGAGCGGGACATACAGGCTCGGTGAATGGGCGCTCTCCTGAGACATGCCTTCCACCGCACACAGCATGCCGCGATCGGACTCCCGCCAACAAGCCCTTTCAGCCTCGCCCGTCCCGCAGAGCCACGACGAGCGACCGATGCACGCAAGCTGACGGCTAGGAGCCGGGAGGTGGCTCTCGACCCATCAAAAAGGGGAATCGTACGTCAAACGTACCCAGTGCATCAACGGGCCTCACGCTGAGGTGGAAGGAACGGAGCGGAGACCCATCGGGCGGGTTTCTCGGTATCCTTCGGATATGACTGGTCTATTTTGAATCGCGCCGGTCATTCTTTCGGCCATGCCTCGAACGTATGGAGGCGAAATTGTTCCGCATCGCGACGCTCAACGAATCAGGCAACATCAGAGTCGATTCTGAGCGTGCTTCGGTGCCGAGCGTCATCGCTTTGGACCAGCACTCGATCATCATCGATTTGGTGAGCTCGATGATCTCATCCCAGATGCTCACGGCTTTCTCCGCCGCGGACTGCGGGGAACGTTCTCTTGGTTCCGGCTCCCACCTGTGCCGTAGCGGCGATCGGCGGCAGGCGAAGGATGCACTCGCGCGGAGCTACGAGGATGGCGCGGAGTTCTCCACGATTTGGCTGGCCATTATTTCCGTGAGCCACGCGCGCGGAACAAAGCGCGACGGGTTCGACGTGACCTCTTCTTCATTCGCGCGGAGCACAGACACGAGATACTCATGCACCGGGACGCCGGCGGCCACCGCCGTCTGCAGGATCGTGCGGACGATGTCGAGAACGAAGCGGCCCTCGAGGCTCTTTCGAAACATCGAGCTGCCTTCGATGAGTTTTTCCATCCGAAGCATCCGTTCCCGAAGGTTGTTCGTAGGTTCGAGTCGCGCATCATCCAGATAGGCCGTGAGCGCATCAAAGTGGTTGATGATGTAGCGTGCTGCGGTGCCGAGCGTCGTCGCTTTCGACCAGCACTCGGTCATCGATTTGGCGAGCTCAAGAATCTCGTCCCAGAGCTCACGGCTTTCACCGCCGCGGACCGCGAGTACGTTTTCTTGGTTGCGGCCGATGGCGTCGAGACGCTCCTCGTGGATTGCGAGTCCGAGGAACAGATGCAGCATGTGCTCGCAGTGAACTGGGTCCTCGTCTTCATAGAGCGCGAACGGGCGTCGCGCGTGGGAGGCGCACGCGATCTGGCGAATGTCGAATCGCTTCTTGAGCTCTGGGTCGGTGACGAGATTGGTGGTGCTCAAGTCGCCTTGGAGAATGAGGCTTGGCAATTCGGGATCACGTCTTCTGATGAGTCGCTCGAAGAGATCTCCACAACTCCCAAGGTGACTGCGGTAGAGCACGATTAGGCTCGTGGGGTCCTCGGACACGCTACGGCCGGAAATCACCGTCGTATGCATTGCCTGCTTGGGTCCATCACCGCTTCGTCGTTTGAATTCGAAGCCGAGTTCGCGTGCGATGCGCATTCCGAGGGTGGGCACCTCACTGCGCGTTGGTCTCGCGCCGCGATCACCGTTTTCTCTTTTGTGGATACGTGCGCGCCTCGCTTCCTCGCATCGTTGGATACTCTTCTCGGCGGCTTCGGGCGTGGCATAGTCGGCCCAGGGTGGAGCTTTGGGCTCAATCTCGGCTGTGCCCAGTGCAACCTGAGCTCGGTGCGTCGTCACCTCGAGCACGCGGCAGGAAGTATCGTCCCCGGCCAGAATCTCGGCGTAACTGAGCTCTCTCACAAGCGCGAGGTAGATCGGGGCGAAGCGGGTCCTCCGAAAAGATCCGGCCGAATGATTTCTCCACGTTCGGAAGCATGCAACGCAAACTCAATGGAAGCGTCGGGCTTCGCCGTAGGCGCTTCGCTTTCGCTTCATCGCGTGGGGTTAGTTCGTGAGGAGGTAGCTGACCGGTGCGCTACGTTCGCTCGCGGTGCATGACATCCAGCGCGGTGCATGACATCCAGCGCGGTTCGTGGCAGCTGCCCCGGTTTCGTGGGCGCGGCACCTTCCTGAACTCTGACGCGATGACGCGATGGCCAGGTCTCCGCTCGGGCCACGCCGCATGGAGCATCGACGTCGGACGCGCTCCGCGGCCCGCGGCAACCTCGCTCGGTCGCCGGCTCGAACGAAATCCTGTCCAAGATACTCCAAGCCGAGATCGGGGTCGCAGCGCATTAGCAACCGCGAAGCGGCGGGTCTCACGACGCCAGAAGCCGTCCGCGCTTTTCGGGCGTTCGGGCTGCGGTGCAGTCGGTCGGCACCCCTGATCGAAGCGCAGATCTCGATCCCAGAGCCCGAGCTCCAACATGTCGTGGCCGAGCTCTGCGAACGCTACCGGGGCCGGCCTCCACAGGAAGCCGCGCCAGCGCCTCCTGACCAACTTGCTCAAGGGTTCAGATCCGGATGAGGGGTCGTCGATGCTCACAGCCGATTTGACCGACGAACGGACCCGTACTGCGAGTCTACATTTTCAGTTCAGCTTCTGAAGCCTGAGTCTGAGTCTGAGTCTGAGCCTGGTCTTGCCTCTGCTTCGACGGGGCGAGAACCCCGGATGGCTTCGACCTTGACCGTCTTGTTGAGCCGTTCGAGCACGCGGCTTCGTGCCGGTCGGCTGTCGAACTCCGCGGCTACGACGAAGGGGCCTTCGGCCGGGCGACCCTTTTGGGGGGTCGCTATTCCGGCCGAAGGCCTGTGCCAGCCGACCTCGACCTGAGGCGAGTCGGCGCTACGCGGCCACGTTCGCGGGAGGCGGCGTCGGCGAGTTCGGGGGCGTGTTGAGGCGCCACTGTCGGCGTCGCTCGCGGGCCGCTTCGAGCTTGCGGTCGCGCTCACGCCAGATGTCCGCGGCGCGGCCCGCCGCCATGTTATCGGGCGTGATGAACCCGATCGCGCTATGGAGGCGCACGGAGTTGTAGTGGCGCACGAACTCCTCGACGACCTTGCGGGCCTCGTCGAGGGAGCCTGGATTGCGGACCCGGATGGCTTCGACCTTGACCGTCTTGTTGAGCCGTTCGAGCTTGCCGTTCGACTGCGGGTAGTACGGCGACGTTCGCACGTGGGTCATGCCGGTGAGCCGGATGTACGCCTTGAAGTCGCGCGAAATGAACTGCGGCCCGTTGTCCGAGATGATGCGCGGCTGAGCGCCCGGGAACTGCTCGCGAGCTCGCTCGAGGATGCACTCGATGTCCTGCTCGGTCATCGCATCCCTGACGTCCCAGTGCACCAGCTTCCGGCTGAAGCCGTCGAGCACCAGGCACAGGTAGTAGAAGGTGCCGGCGACGTTCAGGTACGCGATGTCGATGTGCCAGTGCTCGTGAAGCCGCGTGGGCTGATGGAAGCCCGTGGCCTTCTTCGAGCGCTTGCCGTTCCAGCGGTCGAGCAGGCCGGCCTTCTTCAGTACGCGGTAGACCGTGGAAGGGCTCGCGGCCACCACGTCGGCGTCGAGCATCATAAACGCGAGGCGGCGATAGCCCTCGAGAGGGAATCTGCCGTGGTACGCGATGATCGCGCGCTGCTCGTCGTCGTCCAGCCAGTGGTCACGCGGCACGAGGGCGTTGTGCTCGTTCGCCTTGCCGTAGCGCGCCTGCCAGTCGAAGAGCTTCGCGGGTTGGATGGCCAGCCAGCGGGCGAAGCGCTTAACCGCGATCTCGGTCTTCTCGGCCCACGTACGGACGAAGTCGACAACCGCGTCGCGGGTGTCGTGAGGCACCCACCGCCCGGTCAGGGCTCCCCAAGTGTTACGTCGCGTCGCCCGCGCGTGCTGCGCCATTGAGATCGGTTCGAAGGATGGAGAACGTTGCCGGCGCGTGCTCCCCGCGCGTGCAGAGCGCCGGGACCATCCCACGCGATGTCGATGCCGCGCGACACATCCTCGGCATCGCCAGGAACGTCGCGCACGTTCACGAGACCGACGCCATCACCCTCGCGCTCGTCACTTCTTGACTCGCTTCATGGCTACGGCTCGGGAGCTTCACCGAGAGCCGCGCACGAGACAAGATGGGGGCCGGCGGTTTGTCCGTCAGCGCAGCGAGAAAGTCCGAAATTCGACGAAGACACGAACAAACGAGCGCCATATCCGAGGCCTTCCGTCACGGCATGAAACGGGCTCATGGCGCATTGTGTGCGCGCAAGCGGTTTCGGAATACAAACCACGAAAACCGGAGTCGGGAATCCTGCATCGGCTCGTCTCGACCCACTTTGACGAGTTTGTCGAAAGTTTCGAGGACGCCGATTCCTGTGAGTCCGGGTTGCCGACATTTGTCCGTAAAGAATTTGAAGAATTCCTCGACTGCGGGATCTTGGAACGCGGTTTCGTCCTTCTCTTCTGCGACCGATGCCAGCGTGAGCACGCTCTGGCCTTTTCGTGCAAGTTCGCCATGTCCGGACGGACACCCCGTGGCATGAAACTGGTAGGATGCGCCGCGTTGGTGGTGGCACAGAGATCGGCGTTTCCTTGGTGCTTCAGCCCGTGTGCAAGTTGGATCCGGAGCTCTACGAGCACCCCGTACTGCGCCATGGAGTCCGCCTATGCGGCTTCGGGAGCGCGCGTTCTATATTTCGATCACGAGAGCTCCACGCCATCACCGACAGGAGTGTGTGGTGGAAGTTCTTCATGCCCGTTGCGCGGGGCTCGACGTTCACAAGGACACGGTCGTGGCCTGCATTCGAATCGCATCCAAAGGAACAGCGACGCAAGATGTGCGAACTTTCCAGACGACGACTTCGCAGTTGTTGGCGTTGTCTGACTGGCTGAGCGAACAAGAGGTGACACATGTCGCGATGGAGGCGACGGGCGTCTACTGGAAGCCGGTTTGGCACATCCTCGAGGAGTCGTTCGAGCTCGTCCTCGCGAACGCCGCCCATATCAAGAACGTTCCCGGGCGCAAGACCGACGTGAACGACGCGATGTGGATCTCGGATTTGCTCGCACATGGTCTGATCCGAGGCAGCTTCGTTCCGGAGGCATCCATCCATGAGCTACGCGCGCTCACGCGAACGCGCAAGCAGCTCGTCCGTGAGAAAGCCCAGCACATGCAGCGGATTCAGAAGACGCTCGAGGATGCGAACATCAAGCTCGCATCGGTGATCACGGACATTCTCGGAATGACGGGACGCGGGATCCTCGAAGCTCTCATCCGCGGCGAGACCGATCCTGAGAAGCTGGTCGACCGCAGGCGTGGTCGTCTCAAGGCCACGCGAGCTGAGCTCGTCGAAGCCCTGCGCGGTCGCGTCACTCGGAATCATCGCTTTCTTCTCGAGCTTCACTTGAACCAGATCGACGCCCTCGACAAGTCGATCGAGAGCGTGGAGAAGGAGGTCGGCGAGCTGCTGGAGCCCTTTCGAGCTGCCGCCGAGCTCCTGAAGACGATCCCAGGCGTCAGCGATACCGTCGCCGATGTGATCATCGCGGAGATCGGGGTCGACATGTTGCGCTTTCCAACTGCAGGGCATCTCGTTTCCTGGGCAGGTCTCTGCCCTGGCAATGATGAGAGCGCCGGCAAACGTCGCTCCACTCGCGTTCGAAAAGGATCTCCGTGGCTCAAGACAACGTTGGTCCAAGCGGCATGGGCGGGATCCCGTACGCGCGGAACGTACCTGCGTACACAGTTCCTGCGCCTCAAGACTCGCCGCGGTCCTAAGAAGGCCATCATGGCGGTCGCCGCATCGATGCTGACCGCCATCTATTACATGCTCCGAGACTCCGTCCCCTACCGCGATCTTGGCCCCGACTACTTCGACCGCATGGACACGACCAAGGTGACCACCCGCCTGGTTCGCAGGCTCGAGAGCCTCGGGTTCCATGTCGAGCTCAAGGAGGCATCCTAAGCGAAAACGATCGTCATCAGCCGTGGTTTCGTTCTAGGGGCGGGCGATTTGTCCGAGCTGCGGTGCACGACGGATGCAGGAGACGGCGGCCCATCTCGTCGATGACGTGCTGCCCGATGTCGCGCTGCGGCAATACGTGCTGAGCCCGCCGTTCGAACTGCGCGGTCTTCTCGCGTGCAAACGAGAGGTCTTGGCGAAGATGGTGAACTTCTTCGTTCGGGCGATCTTTGAGCAACTGACCACCTGGGCTCGATGCCAGGGTCTTGCAGAACCGAAATGCGGAGCCGTCACCTTCATTCAGCGATTCACGAAGACCCTGAATATCTCACCGCATCTTCATGTGCTCGTTCTCGACGGAGTCTTCGCGAACGAAGAAGACGGTCCCCGTTTCGTCGAATGCCCAGCCCCAACGAATCGAGACCTTCTCTCGTTGGCCCAAACCGTGTTCAAGAAGATGGAGAAATTTCTCGCGAAGAGCGGATATCTCCGAAGCGATTCGGACGCTCTTGAGGAAGCCTCGCTGACACCCTTGGAGCGCTGGTATGTGCGCGGCCTCGCGGAGCCATCGATGCTGTCGCCAAGTCGCATCGTGGACGTCAAGTCCACGGCGATCGAGTGTGGTGGATTCAGTGTTCATGCTCAGGTTCGTGTTGCCCAAGGCGATCGACGAGGACGAGAAAGGCTCTGCCTATATGCGGCCCGTCCGCCATTCGCCGAAGATCAACTTCGCATGAGCGGTGATGGGCGAGTTCGGCTGACGCTTCGTCGTCCAGCGAAGAACGGGCAGGGTGCGATCGTTCTATCACCGGTACAGTTTCTGAGACGCCTCGCGTGGCTCGTTCCTCCCCGGCGCAGCATCAGGTTCGCTACGCGGGCGTTCTGGCTTCGGCCTCGAAAGTGCGGCGCGCGATTGTTCCAAGGCCCGCACCCGCTCTTCAGCTCGCCTTCCCCATCGAGAACATGAGGCCTCAGGTTCAGAAGCGCCGCATGTCGTGGGCCAAGCTGTTGGCCCGGGTCTATTCGATTGATGGCGAGCGCTGCTTGAGTTGCGGCGGCCGCCTGAGGCCGATCGGTGCGGTGACTGAATCGAGTCACGTCAAGCAGACTCTCGGTCGGATGAGACGTCAGCGATGCGCCCGAGATCCCCTCAGCTCGCCCTCGATCTCTGATCGACGCCACAAACCGACCCAAGATCCCAAGCTCCCCGGGCTCGGCGCTTCTTGTCCGCGCGGTCGCATGGCTCGTCCGCTGGGGAGAGGTACGTCTGAACGCTGCCCGCAGGCTACGGGACTCAGCGGCAGTCCCGTCTTGTGCCGTTCCGAACCGGCCACACTGCGCGCAATATGTGACTCGTCGCACACCTGCGTCGGTTCTCCGACTCCTCCGGGCATGGTCGAAGCCGATTGATTGCCCTATCGGCCCCGACTTGCGATCCCTTTCCGGGTGGGAGCTTGAAGATTTCCTCTGCATCAACTCCGACAAATTTTGAGTTGCTGTCACCCATTACCCTGCCCCGAGGAACTCGGCCCGAGGCATGTGCCCAAAATCCAACACGGCTCCGATGATTGCCTGAGCTGTAACTCCGAGACTCGATGGTGCAATAGGGCTGGTCCCAAACGCCGCCCGATCTAACTCCAGCGCAACGTTGAACAGTTCCTTGAAAACATCGGGCTTTGCTACAACCTCCGCGAGAGCAGCTGCGGGGATCTCGGTCAACTCGTCGTGCGCGCGGTTCCTCATCGTGGCTGCAAGCCCCTTCATATCGGGCGAGAACCTAACGATCAGGTCCTCCGCGACCCGCAACAGCTCCTCGAATCCCTCCCTGCCCCTATTCCCGAATCGAAACCCGGCCTCAAGGTCACGATGGCGCTGGTCCCGCTGTTCAAATGAGATATCTCGCATCATCCAGTCCAGCCCGACCAAAAGGTTCGCCATCGAAGCGTAAGCAAGCCGCATCGCAACGTCTCGTGTTGTCGACACCCTGCTTTCGTCGAAAAAGAACACCGCATCATCCAGCCAGCCGTTACAGCCATCAAAATCGAGTTGGTTAACGAGTCGCGACCTTCCGACCTCGTAGCGCCCGCGCCAATCCCGAACAAGCCTCTCATCACCCTTTGGAAAACAACGCTGCTCGAAGTCCTCGTGGCTCAGCCGCAACGTGCTCTCCGGCGTCGCGTTCTCCAATCGAGCGAGGAACTCCCCGTCCAGCACGAGCACGTCGAGCTGCGCCGCAAACCTCTTAACGGCTGGACGCTTGTCGGTCGTTGCGACGATGCATCGATCGATGCCAAGTAACCTCCGAACGCCTGTTGCCCAAAGGATGCGTTCCATCGCCTTCGGACGTGTGCGATCCTTGGCATCCACGATAAGACGCTCCCGAATCAGAGCTGATGAACGCTTGTAGAGCCAGAGGTCCACATCCGTCACGTCCATTTCTTCGTGGCGCAACTTGAGACCCCTAGCCACAAAATAGCCTTGACGAAGGAAATAGCTAACCAGCAGCTCTTCTGTCTTCGCTCCCTGTTCTGCTTCTTTCCTGGCCATCGTCAACGCTTCCCTGTCCGCAACGCGGTGATGATGTCCAGCGTCGCCCGCTTGCCTTGGGATGTCTGCTTCTTTCTGCGTGCGGAACGAGTTTCCTCCGGCGTTGTGAATCTCGAAATCGGAGCGCCGCTCAACTGGAGCGTGCCGTCTGTTGCCTCCCCGGCAGAAAGAACTTCAAACGCCAGCTCGCCAACCTCGCGTTTCAGCAATCGCATCTCGTACTGCGCACCCTTTACCAAGCGCAGCTCAATGACCCGACGCATCTCAAGAACGCGGTAGTCCTGTCCGATCGCCGTGGCCGGTCCAATCCAGCGCCCCTCGATGAGCCGACGAAGAAGAACTCTTACCATCTGAATCCGCCCTCGGTCAGAGGTGCGACGAGTCATTCCGTACGTCAGACACGTCACAAATGCCTTTGCAAGATCGAGCGCGTCGTCCGCAAATGGATTGCCGAACTTCCCAAACGCAGCAGGCCTCGTGACATAGAAGACCTTTTCCTGGTCGTTCGCTACTTCGCTCACGTCGAACACGCCCGCAGCGTGCAGCTTATCGAAGAGCGGCTTTCCAAGGACGTGTCGGGCTTCGTCAAGAGTGAGCGCGCCACGTTGCTTTAGAAGATCATCAACATCCTTCAGCTTGCGAACACTTTCACCGTCCAACGACGCAAACACGGCGCCCATCTTGGCGGTGTTATCCTTCCGAAAGATGTTGCCGTTGAAGTAGAGCTTTCGCTTCTCATCGATGGACTCGGCGTCGACGAAACCGATCTCCTCGGACTGGTTGACGCACTCCCCAGCCTCGGCTCCCGGGAGCTTGAAAGTGTCCGCGATTTCTTCGACGACTATGTCATACTCCAGCGGGAGCGCGGACGTAGCCTCGGCGAGATGAATCACGGCCTCCTCGCGTGCCGTGATTGGTTGCGCTGCATACAAGTTGGCCGTGTGCACAAGGACGTTCTGTGTGCTGACGCCCAAGACTTCGACAGCAGACGCGTTCACTTGTATGAGACCTGCCTTCTTCAACTGCTCAAGAAGCGCGGGGAACTCCGCGCTGTTGATCTGCGCAGCCTTTCGAATAGCGTGAACCCGATCGTTTGGAAGCACGATTTGATCGTCCGCAGAAAGTGCTGAAAGAAGAATGCCCGCTCGCCCGGCAGTCAGGATGTTCTCGTACTCGATCGGATTGGTGACGCTCGCCAGCTTGCGCGCGTGGTGGACGACCCACGCACCCTTGGTTTTGTGATCCATGGCCAGCTACTCTCCCTCGAACCCGTGGCTGGTGAACCGCAGCGTTCCGCAGTTCTCGCTCACGGTGCGGACAACGTTCTCGGGCATTCCGTCGGGTGCGGTGACCTCGATGTCCAGCGTCACGCGCGCCTTCGCTCCTGGCAGTGTCGACAGGTGCTGAAGAACCTCCTCGACGATCCGCGCCGTCTCCTTCACAGCACGATCGGCATCGACCTCGACGGCGCCGTAGAACCGACGCGGAGGCCCCTTCGGTTCCGGCGGAGGCGGAAGGTCACCGCTGCGCGGGATGTCCCCGGTGCCTGCGCCAGCAGGAACGTTCGGACGCGAGCCCTCGAAGACACCTGACGGAGCACGCTCACGTTCGATCTGCTCCCCAGCCACCTCGGGCTTCACGATGAGCGTGCTCGGGCCGAGCTTCGGTTCGGGTCCTTGGCTCGTGAGTCGAAGTCCGCGATAGCGGCCCTTCGTTCCGTCGAATGCGCTCGCGATGCCAAACACATCGGTTGCCACCGTTTGGGACGTTGCGTCCAGAATCGCGCCTTCCAGAGTCTCCCGACCGCAGACACGGGAGAGATAGAGATAGCGCGGAAACCACTCGCAGAGCTGCGCGACGCTGATGTGATTCTTGCCCTGCCAGAGGTCGTGCCGATCGATCTCCATCCGCAGGCGAATCGCACCCATCGTCGGGAGCAAGAGCTCTTCGGCCTTGAGACGTGCCGCCGCACGCTTGGCGAGGCTGCCTGGCCCCTGCGCCTTCAGCGCCTGCCACTCGATCGCTCCCTTCGGGTCTGGCTGGGTCGGCACGAGCACATGAATCCAGGACGTGCCAATGCGAAGGTTCACGGTTTCGTTCCCGTCCTTCGTCTTGGTATTCGCCTGGTTTCGCTGGAAGGCGTCGAGGTTGAGCTTCGTCTCCTCTTCAGCGATCGACTTCCAGGCGAGGTACTGCGCCGCAGCTTGCATCAGGTCGTCGAGGGACTTCGTATCGGCGCTCAGGAAGACCAGCGTGTTGCGGTTGATGCGGGGGCTGTTGCCTCGGCCCTCCAGCGTGGCCTTCGCTTCCCGCAACGCAGAGCTGTCCCCCTGATTCTGCCGGTGGCTGAACTCGGGACCGAGCACAACCAGACGCCCCGACGGCTCGTCCGGAACATCGCCGCTCGTCTCCGGGCAAACGTGGACGCCAGCGAAGTCCGCGCGATCCTTGTCGGCTCGTAGGCGTCGCACGATCTCCTGGTGAAGCGTCTCCGGGTCCTTGAGGAGCGCGCTCGCACGGTCGTCTGCCAAACGATTCAGGTTCGGCTGAGTGGAGACCCAGTACCGGTTGCCGTCTTGGTGAATGTATCGCGCGCGATCGCTCAAACGCCGGAGCGCGTCGCCGAAGGTCGCGGGCGTCTCGCCAGGCTGGGTGCACCCGAGGCGGACAGCGCGGTCATCGATGCCGGGATTCTTGCCGCGCGCACCGGGTGCCGTGCCCATGTACACCGTACGTGCAACACGCCGACTCGCCGAGTACCGGCCGAGGCTCGGATTCGCCCGATCGATTTCGAGCGGCATTGATGCCGGGCCGTCGATGTCCTGGCTGATGATCGGCTCCCAGATGTCTTCGAGATACCGCGTCAGCTCGGACTTCACCGCACCATCGTCGATGGGAATGGAGCATGGCAGAATCGCGAGGGACGAATCGTTGCTCTCCCAGAGACGATGGATGACCTTCGCGAGCAACCGGAGGACACCGCGTGTTCGCTGGAACTTGTCGAGGGTGGACCAGTCATCGTAAAGGCGACGGAACAGTTCGGGATGGATGGGATACGCGGATTCAAAGTCGCGCCGGTAAGCCGTCTCCGAGCATCCGGCCGGGAACTCCTCTTGGCCGGACTTGTACATCTTCATGAACGCCGCGATGACTGAATCGCGCTCTGCCGCTTCTTGCGAGCCGATAGGCTCGAACAGGCGCCGGCGGACAATCTCGAAGCCTTCGTCCGCGCTCGCGGGGCGCCATGGCTTGCCGACCCGCTCGAAGACGTTCTTGAGCGTCTCAAGGGCGACCTCGCCGTGCTCGCCTCCGATCTCGATCTTCGACGCGGGAATCGATGCGACCACGAGCGTTCCGGGCGCCGCCTTCGCGGCCTCGGTCAGGGCCTGAGCGAACGAGGCCTGCGCCTCGAAGTCTCCGGCGGGGAGGTCCCGCTTCCCGACGAGCTGCCGAGCATAGGCGACCCATTCGTCAATCAGGATGAGGCACGGGCTGCATCGCCGGAACAGCTCCGCTAGGACGCCGGAGCCGGGACTCACCGCGCGCGCATCGGATTCGGCCACGAGTTGAAACGCCTCGCGTTCTCCGAGCTGCCAAGCTAGCTCGCCCCACAGCGTCCGCACCTCGGTTCCGTCGTGCTTCTTGCGAACTTCGCCGGGCGAGAGGTGCGTGCCGACGAGCACCGCCCGCTTCGCACGGGGCGCTTGAGCGACACCAGCCGTTTCGAGCACAGGCTCGACGCCCGCGAGCTTCTGACTCGGCGTTCCGCCAAACAGGTGAAAGAGCGCGAGCATCGAGTGGGTCTTGCCACCGCCGAAGTTCGTCTGAAGCTCGACGACCGGATCGCCGCCTTTCCCGGCTAGCCGCTGCAGCGCTCCGACGAGTAGGTCGGCGAGGCCCGAGGTGATGAAGGTGCGGCGAAAGAACTCGATGGGGTCGCGATACTCGTCAGACCCTTCACCCGCGTAAACCTGCGCGAGGTCGGCGGCAAACTCCGCTTGCGCATACCGTCCCGAAGCGACGTCCGGATGCGGCATGACCAGCTCACGCCACGGCTTGAGGCCGGTCATCGGCTGGCCTTCGAGCGGAAGACGCTGCCGCGACTTCGCGCGCGCCTGCTCGTCGAAGACGAGACGCTGGAGGTCCGTCTTCATCTTCACAACTTCGTCCGCTTGCGACGGGGCGGAGATGGAGAGGAGGAGACGGTGCATCGAATCGAGCGCTCGGTACGTGTCATCGGAGGAGAAGGGATCTTCATGCGCCCATCGGTTCCGGACCTCACGCAGCTCCCCCACGAGCGAACGCTCAAGGTGCCCGAGGCTCTGGCGGAAGACCGACTGCCAGTTGTCGCCCATGACCTTCAGGATGGCTTGTGCGTCCCACGCTGGTCCGCCCGAACCGTCTCGCTTGAGCGGTTCCTGAAGTCGGCTCTCGATCTCCTCGACCCAGTAGCCGCCGAGCTTCGCCTTCAGCTCGCGCTCGACGAACGGAACAAGGCCGAGTCGAAGTTGTTCAAGTCCTCTGCCCACGCGCTCGCGGTTGTTGATCGCCACGTCCTATCCCCCTCACAGTAGTTGCTTCTGCGCACCCGTCGTTCGCGCTGCCAGCCGTTCCAGCTCGGGCCAAGAAGCGACAAGCGCGTTGTAGGCTCGGGCTTCCTCAACCCACCGCCGATTCTCTGAAATCGAATAGAGTCGATACGCCAGGTTCCTCGCAGCAGATCCGATGGCCCCGAGATGCGCAATCAGCGTGGCTGTGTCCAGTTCCCCCTTCGCCTCGAGCGTTCGTACGAGTTGCTGAGTTGCGAGCCATACGACCGAGTCCTGGGACGGGTCAGGCAGCCAAACGTCGCTCAATTCCGTTCGCTTTAGGAGTCTTAACGTGCCGCCGCCTGCTCGAGCCACGCCCAGCTCAACGAGGGTCTCTATCGAAATGTTCTTCGCCTTCGCGAGTAAGTCCGCCTTGCCGAACGGTGCGGGATCGAACCCGGATGATGCGAACCATGTCACGGCGAATCGAGAAAGTGCGTCAAGATCGGACTCGTCTTTTGATAGATGCTCGTCAAGTAGCTGATTGATGAGTCGAAGGGCCTCACGAACCCCTATTGCCTGCCCAGAAGGCTCAATCACCGAAGAATAGGATGAATAGATCCGGATCCCCGGACCAATTGCGGCTTGCGCCAAGTCTACGGGAGCAACGGAAACCTCGGTTAGTGCGGACAGCGCGGCAGGAAGCTCGGCTCGCAAATGCCGGACGAAGTCGCTGCGGGTCGCTCGTGGTGACGCGTCAGATCTACGGCGACACACGACAACGATTGCAGACGCGAGCGAATTGGTACCTCGTCCAATGCTTCTGGTGTCAGTAGTCGTCCTGATGGGCCACGTCGCGGTTACGGCTAGCCCAGCGTCTAGCAGACCTTCGAGAAAAACCTCCCATCCGGTTGCGGTCCCATTCGAACCAGGGCCGGTATTGTCAGTCTGTTTGAGTGCATACACGATGAGAAGAGGAAACTCGGAATCTGAAACGCCGCTAAGTGCCAGAAAGGTGTCTCGGAATCCGGAGCGAAAATAGCGGTCGGCAGCAGACTGGCTCCCACCATGCCGATATGGGCTGGCGATCAACTCTGCAAGCTTGGGGCTTGATGTGGTTGCGAAGAGCTTCGGGAATGCTTCCCTCGCGGCGGTGCGAACCCAGAGATAGAAGTAGTCTGAGAGATCTGCGTACCCGATGTTGGCATAGTAAGGTGGGTCAGTGGCTATCAAGTGAGACGCCGAAGGGTCGAGAATCGAGGCAAGCTCTCTGGCGTCCTTCTGCACCACCCTTGCAGGAGGCGCGTCGCCGACCGCAAACTGGAACGCGCGAAGCGCCGTTTCCACCACAGGTCCGATCCAGTCGCCCACACTTCCCCCAAACGGGTTGGTCTCAACAAAATCCCAGACCATCGGAACTGCGTGGCGATCAAATGAAGGCATCGCCTTACCGGAGCCGCTTCGCGGATCGATGAACCATCGCACCAACACGCTGTTGCTCTGCGCCATCTTTCCAAGGCAGAGTGAAAGGAACGCGCAAACCGCATCAGCATATGCTCGGGCGCCACAGCCGCCCTCCTCGAACGGCGTACCATCCGGAGCTAGGCCAGCGTTGATGGCATCTGCAACGACTCTTTTGTGGATACCTCGGATCGCGCCCGCAAACTCGGCTAGTGCGAGCCGCTGCCGGGGGGTGAAGAGCTGACTGAAGCTATTGATCCCATACGCTCGGACCCGAAAACTCAGTGCCGCCTCCGGAATGTCGATGTCATCAACGTCAACCGAGGGGACTCCTTCTGCAGCTGCGATTTGGTCAGGTTCGGGCCCACCGTAGACAGTCCTCGCGCCATCTTTGGCGGCGACAGCAAGCAAACGGGGTACAAGTCTTCCCGCGCGCCCTTCCTCACGCACAAATTCGAGCGGAATCGGCGCGTTGGTAATGGCGCACCGAACCGCCGTGCGTCCTGTTGTGGGCTCAACCGGGCCACCGGATTCGGAAACTTTGAATGTGATCTCCCGTTGACGAACAACGGGAGCTATCCACACCTCACCCGCTCGGCCCTTGGACATGCGCCAATCGCTTACGAGGGGCGTAGACCGTCCCAGCGCCGCTGGGTGTGGGCTCTCGAAGGACCAGGCCCAGCGCCACGCGAACGGACGATGACCCTCCGAGGTCGAGGGATAGAAGTCTTTCAATCGCTCCCATGCCGTGTTCCCTACGCATTCCGCATAGAACCGAAGGTCGGCGCAAAACGACTGAACTCCGGAGTGTGATGAGACGCCGCGAAGACTACCCTGGGAATCGGACCCGCTGATCGGACGAGACCTTCTAAAGAGTTGAGGAGCACGACAGAGTAGAGAGGTGATCAGAACAGGAATCGGATTGAGATCCGATGCAACTGTCTCAAATCCCAGGCGTTGCGCTTCTACGATGGTAGAACCTCCGCCGCAGAAAGGATCGACAATGGTTATTTGTTTCTCCGTGTCGAGGCACGCGCGCGCGACAGACACGATTTCCGGATTGAGGTGGGAATCCAATGGCGCCAAGGACTCGATCACGCGGAGGAGCTGCTTTCGCTCTCCACCATCGGAGTCGGAGCCTCGGTGACATGCGTCCGCGACGGCGGCGAGCAGCATAGTTCGCCAGGCCGGGAGCGGCATTGGCGCAAACCACTTGTGGAGGTTCCGAATATGCCCCGTCTTCCTGTTCTTGTCCTCTGCGCAGCCACGATTAATTGCTTCGAGTGGCAGCGTAACCTCAATCAGCTTTAAGCGTGTCATTGGACGACCTCAATGTGGCCCTCGGCCGTGTGATAGCAACGCCTTCAACGGGTACGTGGCATGGGTTTGCTCGAAGCCGGGATGCCCAAAGTCGTATCGGCTCACGTATACGGGAGGTCGCGGTCCGTTCTCATCGATGACGACGAGGGCCAAGCGGAAGTGCTCCGGCTTGTTAAGGGCGCAGAGCAGCTCGGTTCGGGTGAGCGTCACCTGATCCGAGCCCAGAGCACGACCCTTCACTTCGATGAAGTAGAGGTCGCCGCTTTGCCGGTGCTTCGATTCGAGGTCGTAGCCGATGCCTCGAAGAGCGGAAACGTCCTTGGGCTCCCGAGCCGCGTCGCGCTCCGAAGCCTGAACCGCCTCCATGGCGAGGCGCTCGACCGTGTCTCGATCGAGCCCCAGCTTCGATGCGGCGGCTTCGTCAGCGGGCGACCACCCGCCCACGTCACCGTCGAACTGAGCACCGCGCGAACGCATGAAGCCCGCAGGAATGATGAGCGCGCCGCCACGGACGACCGGCGGCGACGACATGATGTGTCGCTGCTTGTCGATGTCGGCCAACCTGCCTTGCAGTCGTGCGGCGAGCTGCTCCGCGCGCTGCTGGGCGTTGGCGGCCGAAAGGCGCGTCTGCTTTCCGGCCTGCTCCTGGAGCTTAAGCTCGTAGGCCCGCTTGTCCCAGTGATTGATCTCCTTCTTGAGGCGCGCCTGGATCTCGTTCGCCATCTTGTCGAGAAGCGCCTTGCGACGTGTCGACACCTCCTTGACGTGGTCGGGAGCGAGCTCTGCGATCGCGTACTTGATGAGCCGGTGTTCCCAGTCTTCCTGAGTCCAAGAGGCGTCGAGGTTGTCCTTGAGCCATGCCCGTTCGTCGGAGGTAACGGGCCGATAGTCGAGGTACGGCGCCGGGCCAGCTTTCTTGAACGCGCCGTCTGCACCGACCTCCAGAAACAACAGACGCTGCGAGATGACTTGGAACTCGCCATTGCGCGTCTTCCGTCCGTCTTGAACGGCGTGTTCCAGGTAGAACAGCAAACGCGGTTCGGTGCTCGGGTCGTTGTCGTCGATGAGCATCGCGCCCTGCTTGAGCAGGTCGCCATGACGCTCGTAGACGAGGTCGATGGTCGAGTCGAGAAGCGGATGCCCGGGACAGACAAACTCGGCACGGGTCGGTTCGGACGAAAACTTGCGATCGAAGCAGACTCGCTCGTAGCGTGCTGCGACGGCCGCGCTTCGACCGATCTGTCGATCGCGATGCCGCACCGGAGCGGGGACGTTCGTGATTTCGAAGCGTCCATTCTCGCGTTTCCGGAGCGTCCCACCGATGCGCTGGAAAGCGTCGGTGAAGAACGACTCGATGTAGTGCGGTTGAAGGCGTTGCGCTTCCGCGCGCATCATCGCCTCGCGAATCGCCTCGATCTCGGTGGCACCCAACGTGTCTTGGACCAGGGAGCGACGGGCCAGGAGGGCTTCGAGGTGTGTGCGGTCCGCCGCGCCGTCCACTTCCCGTTCGAGACGAGCCTTCACGTCCGGCCGCTCTCCATAGAGGATGGCCTCTTCGAGGAGGGAGCGGAGCGGACGCTCAGTGAAGAGCTGTCCGAGCACGTCGAAAACCTTGCCGCCGAGCGCCTCTCGTTCGGCTTCGAGTTTCTTCAACAGCCGGAAGTAGACCTCGCCCTCGCGCGTGTTCTTCGCGATGAGGTTCCAGAGCCGACAGACCTCCTTCTGGCCAATGCGGTGAATACGGCCGAACCGCTGCTCCAGGCGGTTCGGATTCCAGGGGAGGTCGTAGTTCACCATCAGGTGCGCACGCTGAAGGTTCACGCCTTCGCCTGCTGCGTCGTTCGCAACCAGGATCTCGACGGTCGGGTCGTTCTGGAACCGATGGACGATGTTCCGGCGCTCTTCTCGCGTCACGCCACCGTGAATCGCGACAACTGCTTCGGGCCGACCGAGGCGATTGCGCACGCGGTCCAACAGGTAGTTGAGCGTGTCTCGGGACTCCGTGAACACGAGCATCTTCCGCCGCGTCCCGTCGGCGTGGAACATTTCGGGCAGGTCCAGGATGGCCTGAAGCTGCACCCACTTCGTGTCCTCACCCGAACGGCGTAGATCGGTGGCCAGGGCTTCGAGCTGCTTCAGTCGATCGATCTCGGTCTCAAGCTCTTCGATCGTTCTCGCGGTCGTCGCATTGTCGAGGACGCGCTCCTCGATCTCGTCGGCTTCCTCCTGCGGCAGGTCGTCGAGCTCGTCGATATCTTCGGCACTCAGTTCGGCCGCCTCGACGCGGCGAAGGGGTTGGGTCCCGCGCCCCTGAAGGAGCAAGGTCTCTTCACGAAGGCGGGCCTCGAGGCGTTCTCGGCGGCGCGTGATCGATCGGAGGATGGCTTCCGGCGAGGAGGCGAGTCGGCGCTGAAGGGCCATGAGCGCAAAGCCGACGTTGACGCTGCGCTGTTTGTCTTCGCTCGCGAACCGTTCGACGCGGTTCATCTCTTCACGAACGTAGTCGGTGACCTCCGCGTACAGCTCGGTCTCCTGCGGCGACAGCTCGTACTCGACGGTTTCGGCGATGCGCTCGGGGAAGAGCGGCGTCTCATCGAACTTGACGAGGTCCTCCTTTACTAGGCGGCGCATCATGTCGTGCGGGTCGCTCGCGTGAATACCCGGCCGGTATCGCCCCTCGAAGCGGTCACCGTCGAGCAGTGCGAGGAAGAGCTGGAAGTCCTCCTCGTTCCCGTTGTGCGGCGTCGCGGTCATCACGAGGAAGTGACGCGCATGGCCGGAGAGTTCGAGGCCGAGCTTGTACCGCTGGGTGTACTTCAGCTCCGCACCGAAGTAGTGCGCGGCCATCTTGTGCGCCTCGTCTACGATGACGAGATCCCATTCGTCGCTGCTTTTGAGCCGCTCTCGAAGCTCTTCGTTCCGGCTGAGCTGATCGAGTCGGCAGATGAGGAGAGACTTCTCTGAGAACGCATTACCCGTGCGCGACTTCTCGATCATGTCGCGGCTCATGATGTCGAAGGCGAGGCCGAACTTCTCGTCCAGCTCGTCCTGCCACTGCTCGGTGAGCACGCCTGGCGAGACGATGAGGCATCGCTCGACATCGCCCCGAAGCATCAGCTCTTTGATGAGGAGCCCGGCCATGATCGTCTTGCCTGCGCCGGGGTCGTCCGCGAGCAGGAAGCGGAGCGGTTGCCGGTTCAACATCTCGCCGTAGACGGCGCTGATCTGGTGCGGGAGTGGATCGACCCTCGATGTGGAGAGCGCGAGGTACGGGTCGAAGAGCCACGCGAGGCGAATGCGCCACGCCTCGGAGACGAGGCGAAGCAGGTGGCCGTCGCCGTCGAAGGTCCACGGTTGGCCAGCAGAGACGAGGTTCAGCTCGGGCTCGTCGTGGCGGTAGAGGGTCCGCTCCCCGAGTTTGTTGTCGGCGGTGCGGTAGATGACGTTGATCGCCTGGTCGCCGTACCACTCAACTTGTTTCACGGTGGCGACGCCCTCGGGGGCGAGGCCGCGAACCCGTGCGTTCTCTTTGAGGTCTTCGAGCCGTGCCATCCCCCCTCCGGACCTGGGCGCCCGCGCGCCGGTCGACACCCTAGCCAGATCCCCGCCCGGCGGAAACCCGTCGCGTCGCAGATATCCTTGAAATCAGCGGATCATCGGGATTTCCGAGGCTGGCCTATGGGGCAGGCGAGGAGTCGTACACTGTGCGCAGCCCTGGCAGTGTTCCGGAGGGACCCGAGGCGGTACTTCTAGGGGGAGTGGGGGGCCTTAGCCAACGCTTCCCGTCAGGTGGGTGATGGTGTTGATCAACTCGTCGCGCTTTGCTGTGAGCCCCTTGTTGCGTACTGCCCAGTTTTGGTCTCCCGAACTCCCCATTTTCGAGAGGGCAAGGTCCACCGCTCGAAGACTCTCCGCAGCTTCGGCTACTCGGGCGGTACGAGCCTGCGCCTCGGCCGACATCTCTTGCGCCTTCGCAGCGCGTTCCTGAGCCTCTGCTGCCCGATGCATCGCAGCGACTTGCTCCTGTTGTGCTTCCGCAGATCGTGCAAGTTCCTGCCGTTGTTCGTTGAGCGCAATCCGCTGGAGCTTGAGTTCCTCGCGCTGTTCGGCCAGTTCCTCTCGCTGGTACCTCAAGGAGACGACGAACGCAGCAAACGCCAGGCCTGTGAATAGAGTGTTCAACGCTCCAAAGCTGTCGCCGAACACGCCCGGCCACGTGCCCTCGGCAAACCAAGCTGCGGCACCGAGGAGGCGTACGACGCATGTGTAAACGATCCAGATGGCAAGAACGCCGACAAACACCCAGGCAGGCCGCATGTGAGGCGGAGCCTCGGCGCGATCATGTTTGAGGTCAACTGCCAGTGCGACGATTCAGGCGGGTTCGGAGGAGTCCAGCAACGTTCGGCGTGGTCCACTCTCGCCCGGTGCGCGGGTTCAACGTGCCCTCAGCGTTCAGCGTCTTCGCGATTCGCTGCGCACCGAGGCCCGCGCTCTTGAGATCGATCATTCGTCGAAGGATGGCCATCTCCTCGGCGTGCTCCACGAGCGGGCGCCGTTCGCCGGACGAGAGCGTCGTCGCGTCGGGCTCACCTTCGATGCGGTGACCGAACGGGAGGAAGCGCGAGCGAGCCCGACCTTCGCGGGCGACCTGCTGCATTCCCATGGTCGTGCGCTCGGAGATTTGATCGCGTTCCATCTCGGCGAGGAGCGCGAGCACGCCGAGGGTGAACTTGCCCGAAGCCGTCGAGGTGTCGATGTGCTCGTGCACGGATGCGATGTGCCAGCCCCGGCGCTTGGCTTCGTCGGCCAGCTTCAGGATGTCGCGTACCGAACGGCTGAGACGATCGAGCTTTAGGAACACGAGGCCGTCGGCGCCCCCATCGCGGACCAGGGCGAGCGCGCGACTGAGGCCGGGCCGCTTCCTCGGGTCGACCTTGCCAGAGACGCCCTCGTCGCCCTCCACCCCGATCAGGTCGTAGCCGTGGGCGCTGGCATGGGCGGCGAGCCGCTCCCGCTGAGCGGCGAGCGAGACCCCGTGCTGGGCCTGGTCCTCGGTCGACACCCGAACGTATCCGATCATCCTAAGTGGCGGCTCTCCCTGGCCCTTTCTCATCCCCCAAGGTTGCCGTAAGGGGTCCCTTATGAACACCGGATACCCTTATGACAACCGCCCAGGGGCCCGACGGCCCGTTGGGAGGGTCCCCCGGTCCCAGCCGGGCCGCCCCCGGGGTCGGTCCGGGAGCCATTGGGGTCCTCCTGGGGCGGCCCCAAGCAGTTCGCCCCCCAAGGGGGACCGGATAGGGAGAGGTCAGGCCGGGGACGGCGGGGAGGCTCGCGACTGTGCGGCCCCGAGGCGGTCGATGGCCGTGCGTCGCGGGAGACCTCCCGAAGCAGGGGACTTGGGAACTCGATGGATCGGATCGGGATCGAGTTGGAGCCGAGGAGACCTTTGCGGTCCGGCGTCGTTGCGCACGACTCGACGAGCCGCGAGCACTGCTTCCCGCTGTGACGGCATGTCCAGTGCGATCGACACCGCTGACCACCACCCCAGACGGTAGTGACCGAGTTGATGATCGATCACACGCAGACGAACGTGCTCGGCGGTCGGCTGATGATGGCGCGCCGAGTGACCTCGACGCGCGTGTACCCGCCGCGACCGGTCGAGTGGAGATGGACGTACCCCGCGTTGCTCAGCTCGCGGAGCCAGCGAGAGAGGTTGCGCTCGTGGACTCCGATACGCCGTGCGAGATGACCAACGCCGCCCCGTGCAATCTGCGCGTTCTCTTCGACGAGGAGGCGCATCCAGACGGCGAACGCAGTCGGTGACAGTGCACCGAAGGCATCCTCGATGGCGGCGCGTTCTGATTTCTCTTCCATGGGAGGGCCGGGGTCCCACGCAACCATGCTCGACAGTCTACACGGTGTCGACAGTGTCCGTCGAAGGTCCTGGGGAGGAGCAGTCCTTCCAAGCCGAGATCGATTCTTCGATTTGTACCCATCGACGCCGGTGTTCACCGCGTCGACCGCGCATCCTTCGATGCTTCAGTGAAGGTCGATCGCGTTCTTCCTTCTCGTCCAAGTTGCCTGGTAGTCCCACGCCTTCCGACTACAAGAGATGCCCTCGTACCAGATGCTCGCCTCGAAGGCGTCCATCTCGGGTGTCATGTGACCCGCGAGCTTCTGGAGGGCGTCGGTCGCGAGCACCTGAAGGCTCTTGGGGTCGCAGCCGATCAGCACAACGGAGTAGAGCGCAGTCGCCGGTCCATGCTTCGAGCGGTAGACGCCCTTCAGGTCGACGCGAGCCGGAGACGCTCCGCCTGCGATCTCCTTCACCTGGGCTCGATGCCAGGGTCTTGCAGAACCGAAATGCGGAGCCGTCACCTTCATTCAGCGATTCACGAAGACCCTGAATATCTCACCGCATCTTCATGTGCTCGTTCTCGACGGAGTCTTCGCGAACGAAGAAGACGGTCCCCGTTTCGTCGAATGCCCAGCCCCAACGAATCGAGACCTTCTCTCGTTGGCCCAAACCGTGTTCAAGAAGATGGAGAAATTTCTCGCGAAGAGCGGATATCTCCGAAGCGATTCGGACGCTCTTGAGGAAGCCTCGCTGACACCCTTGGAGCGCTGGTATGTGCGCGGCCTCGCGGAGCCATCGATGCTGTCGCCAAGTCGCATCGTGGACGTCAAGTCCACGGCGATCGAGTGTGGTGGATTCAGTGTTCATGCTCAGGTTCGTGTTGCCCAAGGCGATCGACGAGGACGAGAAAGGCTCTGCCTATATGCGGCCCGTCCGCCATTCGCCGAAGATCAACTTCGCATGAGCGGTGATGGGCGAGTTCGGCTGACGCTTCGTCGTCCAGCGAAGAACGGGCAGGGTGCGATCGTTCTATCACCGGTACAGTTTCTGAGACGCCTCGCGTGGCTCGTTCCTCCCCGGCGCAGCATCAGGTTCGCTACGCGGGCGTTCTGGCTTCGGCCTCGAAAGTGCGGCGCGCGATTGTTCCAAGGCCCGCACCCGCTCTTCAGCTCGCCTTCCCCATCGAGAACATGAGGCCTCAGGTTCAGAAGCGCCGCATGTCGTGGGCCAAGCTGTTGGCCCGGGTCTATTCGATTGATGGCGAGCGCTGCTTGAGTTGCGGCGGCCGCCTGAGGCCGATCGGTGCGGTGACTGAATCGAGTCACGTCAAGCAGACTCTCGGTCGGATGAGACGTCAGCGATGCGCCCGAGATCCCCCTCAGCTCGCCCTCGATCTCTGATCGACGCCACAAACCGACCCAAGATCCCAAGCTCCCCGGGCTCGGCGCTTCTTGTCCGCGCGGTCGCATGGCTCGTCCGCTGGGGGAGAGGTACGTCTGAACGCTGCCCGCAGGCTACGGGACTCAGCGGCAGTCCCGTCTTGTGCCGTTCCGAACCGGCCACACTGCGCGCAATATGTGACTCGTCGCACACCTGCGTCGGTTCTCCGACTCCTCCGGGCATGGTCGAAGCCGATTGATTGCCCTATCGGCCCCCACGCCCACGCCCACGTCGCGCCGCGAAGATACCTTGAAGAGCAGTGAATTCGCTGCCCGCACCGGATCGACGAGCGCGAGCGCAAGATTGGTTGCGTAGGCTGTATCGCGGGTCCACACGTATCGCCAGAGCGCGCCCGTCTCGAAGCAACCCCCGCTCGGACACTCGAGCGACCGGCCATGGTCGAAGGCGTCGTCGCGAATCTCCGCCACCGATGCCTGGCGTGCCTCATCGAGTGCGAGCGCATAGAGCGCGTCGAACATGGCGTGGCCGCTACGAAGCAGCGGCTCGCCCGCACGCTCTTCGAGGACTCTCTCTTGGCCATTGCCCAAGCCCCCGCTCTCGCTCGGATCAAGCCCGCTCGAGTCCGCGCGACGCGGCGCATTGCTCGACAGGACGTATCGTCGCCGACACGACGACGTGCCGTCGCCATCCATCATGGGCTCGGTGGTCACCTCAGCGGCGTAGTTGGAAAACGCAATACGATGACCATCCGGAACGACAACGTCGCCCCCCAGACATTCCGGTGGTGGAACGAAAGCCGAACCATCCTTGCTTCCGCCCCCGTCGACGCCCTGGTCGCGCGACGCACCATCGCCGGCCCCCGCATCATCCGATGCGCCGGTGTCTGTGCCGATGACACCGCCGTCACGTCCCACGCTACCCTCTTCTCCTCCGATGGCGCCCGTCGCGCAACCGCTGACAAGCACGCCGGCGCCGGCGATTGCGGCAGCGGTCACACAGGCCACAAAGGTCGAAAAGGCAGCCCGTGTCGGCAGCATCGCGATTTTCGCGCGCGCCATCGGGCAAAAGCCGTGCATCGGGCAATTCGACGACCGCACAAGTCAACAGTAGGCAGTTGGATGCGATCGATCGACCGGGCGTTCGTCCGACATCGACCCTCGTTCTACCGAAGCGTTGCCCCAGCCGTGATGCCTTCCGTGCTCCTGCGTTCCCTCGGGCTGCTGGTTGAGGCAGCCCTGCCTGGAAATTCTTCTTGCCGGGCAGCTTGCACCCTCTCGGCGACTGACGGTTACGGACGGTTAGTGACGGCTGCTGACGGCTACTGACGGCTACTGACGATTTGACTGTTGCCCTCGGTCCGCCTGCTTCTGTCGCTGACGCAGCGCCGCGTCCTCACCTCGGGCCAAAGCGGCACGGCGCCCTCGGAAAAGCGCAACCAGCTCCTCGTCTATGCCCCCCTCGAGGCGCTCCTCGATCTGGAGGCGCTCCACCGCATTCTGGAGATGTTCCGAAGCCTCGGTAGAGGTCGGATCGGTGACGACCTGCTGGTAGACTTCCTCGAAGGTGTCGACCATGCTGAGCAGCCTGGCTCGAACCGCCGCCTCCTGGGACACGAGCCCCTCGCGACGGCGCTGAATGCGGACGAGATCGTCTCTCGCGGTCTCGAAGCGACGCCGCTCGACCGAAGACGGCGCGGATTCGATCTGTGACTCGATCTCCGCCAACGACTTCGCGACCTGCACATCATCGATGGCGCGCTTTCGCTCCTCGATGAGGAGCAGCGCAAGCCACAAACCAAGATAGCTCACCGTCGAGTCATCGAGGCGTTCGACATCATAGTCCGTCAGGGCTGTACGCCGGTTCTGTGCGACCTCTTCAAGCGATGCCAACCGATCGCGCATACGCGCGTAGGCCTCCCACGATTTTCCGTGCTCTCCAACTCGGGTGCGAAGCTCATTGAGCAAGTGTTCTCGTGCATGCTCGCGGCGCACGCGGCGATACTTTCGATCGACCCACGCTCGAAATCGGCCCGAACTCGGGATGAACAGCGCGCCGATGCTCTCGGCCGCGACGAAGGCCACGAGCGGAACGGCGCCGAGGCCCAACCCGAACGGGATGGACACCAACGCCGCGGTCGTGAGCGCGCCCAAAGCGGCGTATTTGTTCGCCGGATGAAGGAGCATCTCCTTCAGATATGAAGCACTGCGGTCCGCCTCGCCGCGATCCCAGATCTGATCGTTGATTCCCACGGCTCAACTACACGGTGACGCGCACCTGCCCCCTTGATCCGCCTGCGCCATGCAAAGTAGCGAGGATTCGCTCTTCGAGCGCTTGAGTCTCCGACGACCGCTGCCACGCGCTCGATCTCGGGCGCGGCTCCGAAATCTCGAAGTCGTCGGCGATCCTCGCCGGCTGACCCGAGAGCACAATGACCCGATCCCCGAGAACCAGCGCCTCCGTCACATCGTGCGTCACGAAGACAATCAAGCAAGGTTGACTCCGGTAGAGGTCACTGAGAAGGCGCTGCATCTCCTCGCGCGTCTGCGCATCGAGCGCGCCGAACGGCTCGTCCATCAACAGCATCCGAGGCCGAAGAACAAGCGCCCGCGCCAGCGCCACCCGTTGATTCTGTCCGCCCGAAAGCTGGGCTGGACGAAGATCTGCGTGCGCGCCGAGGCCAACCGACTCGATCATCGCATCGACACGTGCTTTCGTCCTTCTCTTCTGCGACCGATGCCAGCGTGAGCACGCTCTGGCCTTTTCGTGCAAGGGGCGGGCGATTTGTCCGAGCTGCGGTGCACGACGGATGCAGGAGACGGCGGCCCATCTCGTCGATGACGTGCTGCCCGATGTCGCGCTGCGGCAATACGTGCTGAGCCCGCCGTTCGAACTGCGCGGTCTTCTCGCGTGCAAACGAGAGGTCTTGGCGAAGATGGTGAACTTCTTCGTTCGGGCGATCTTTGAGCAACTGACCACCTGGGCTCGATGCCAGGGTCTTGCAGAACCGAAATGCGGAGCCGTCACCTTCATTCAGCGATTCACGAAGACCCTGAATATCTCACCGCATCTTCATGTGCTCGTTCTCGACGGAGTCTTCGCGAACGAAGAAGACGGTCCCCGTTTCGTCGAATGCCCAGCCCCAACGAATCGAGACCTTCTCTCGTTGGCCCAAACCGTGTTCAAGAAGATGGAGAAATTTCTCGCGAAGAGCGGATATCTCCGAAGCGATTCGGACGCTCTTGAGGAAGCCTCGCTGACACCCTTGGAGCGCTGGTATGTGCGCGGCCTCGCGGAGCCATCGATGCTGTCGCCAAGTCGCATCGTGGACGTCAAGTCCACGGCGATCGAGTGTGGTGGATTCAGTGTTCATGCTCAGGTTCGTGTTGCCCAAGGCGATCGACGAGGACGAGAAAGGCTCTGCCTATATGCGGCCCGTCCGCCATTCGCCGAAGATCAACTTCGCATGAGCGGTGATGGGCGAGTTCGGCTGACGCTTCGTCGTCCAGCGAAGAACGGGCAGGGTGCGATCGTTCTATCACCGGTACAGTTTCTGAGACGCCTCGCGTGGCTCGTTCCTCCCCCGGCGCAGCATCAGGTTCGCTACGCGGGCGTTCTGGCTTCGGCCTCGAAAGTGCGGCGCGCGATTGTTCCAAGGCCCGCACCCGCTCTTCAGCTCGCCTTCCCCATCGAGAACATGAGGCCTCAGGTTCAGAAGCGCCGCATGTCGTGGGCCAAGCTGTTGGCCCGGGTCTATTCGATTGATGGCGAGCGCTGCTTGAGTTGCGGCGGCCGCCTGAGGCCGATCGGTGCGGTGACTGAATCGAGTCACGTCAAGCAGACTCTCGGTCGGATGAGACGTCAGCGATGCGCCCGAGATCCCCTCAGCTCGCCCTCGATCTCTGATCGACGCCACAAACCGACCCAAGATCCCAAGCTCCCCGGGCTCGGCGCTTCTTGTCCGCGCGGTCGCATGGCTCGTCCGCTGGGGGAGAGGTACGTCTGAACGCTGCCCGCAGGCTACGGGACTCAGCGGCAGTCCCGTCTTGTGCCGTTCCGAACCGGCCACACTGCGCGCAATATGTGACTCGTCGCACACCTGCGTCGGTTCTCCGACTCCTCCGGGCATGGTCGAAGCCGATTGATTGCCCTATCGGCCCCACTACCGCTCGACGATCGACGATGTAGACCAACCGTTGGGGGAGTCGTGCTCCGAGTGCTCGCCCAACGAGCCAGACCGCTATGGCGGCGGTCTTCCGCAGTCCGGTCGGAGTTGTCCACGCTGATCATGGTGTCCACGCCCGAGCGGCGCGATTCTTTCCGCGAATGGACACAGATGCAACCGGCGTTCGGCGCTCAGGCCAAAGAGATAGCCGCGTCACACCGCGCGAGCGCGAGGAACGCGGCCTGGCTGCGCCATACCTGCGATTTGCAGACGGCCAACCGTGCAGACCAGCGTCATGATCGGTTTGGCCAGCACCTAAGTCGAGTAAGGTAGTCAATCCGCGCCCAGAAACCGCGATTTGCGGAGGCTCTGGCGAGCTATCAACCAAGGTGGCTCCCCAGTCACGATTGTTGGAGAGGCTTGAACGCTCGCTCGATGCCGGTCAGTCTGCACTCATGCGTGGGCGCCAAGAGATTCGAGATGCACTTGAGTGGTACGCGAGCATTGTCCGGCCGCTGGTGGAGCGACACCTGAGCGCAGACCTGGAAGAAATGGACGAACAAGCGGACCGGCTCAGCGAACTCCTGGCGGAGCCGGACCCTCGAGTGCGAATACCCATCCTGGGTGAGGCCGCCGTCGGAAAGAGCACCCTTATCAACGCCCTGGTTGCCGACCACATCCCGATCGTTCCCCAAGGCGGCGTAGGGCCGCACACTGCACAAGCAACGCATGTCGAATTCTCGGAAACTCGCTACTTCGAGGTCGAGTATCATCGCCCGAAGCAGTTGAATCAACTTCGCCTGATTCTGGAGGCTCGCCTATCCAGAGGCCTAGCACGTCCCTTAGGGGAGCCCGCTGTCAGTGCGCGGGATGCTGACAGCGCATCTTCGGAAGATATCGGCGAACCCCAGCCGACGGCCGACCTCGAGGTTGATGACCTGACGACCCTCTCCGAGGAGCTGCAAGGTGCATACAAACAACAAGCTGCCTTGGTGCTCTGCGGCAACCCACGGAGCGATGTGACCCTAGAATACCTCTGCGATGGTCTGCGGCGATGCCTGCCCACGAGCAGCCCGAAATGGGGTACCGATCCCAGCCCCGAAGATGCGGAGAGGATTCGAACCATTAAATCACTATTCTCTCGAGAGGATGCTACGCGGCGCGTCAGCGCATCCGGGGATTCCGACGATTGTGGCTTTTTTGAGGAACTCGAGATGCACGCGAGCGGTTATCTCGCCCCGCTCGTCAAGAAGCTCAGCATCGGCTGGAATGCACCATTCCTTCGAGGTGGCGTTCAGTTGATTGACCTACCGGGACTTGGGGTTGCGAACGACAGCTACCGAGCCGTGACAGCCGAGAACATTCGAAATGCTCGGGCGATTTTGCTCGTCGTCAACCGGTCAGGAGTGAGCGAAAACTCGGCCGATCTCTTGAGGTCATCGGGGTTCATCAACTCGCTGTTACATGAAGACCCGGAGCAGCATTCGCTATCCGTGGAGCTCGTTGTCGCCGTCACCCAACTCGACCTGCCTGCCGCAGACGAGCGAAAGAAAGCCAAGCAACGTCGAGGCGGTGGCGGCCGAGACTTTGTAGCGTGCCTCGACGACATCTGCGAGAGAGCGAAGAAGTTGGCCGTCGAGCAGCTCAAGACGGAGTTGCTCAAGTTGCACGAAAGCGGCGGCGACTCTGCACGAGCGGCACGGCATGAAGCCATCCAGCGGGCGTTGACGAATATCTCGATTCATCCTGTCTCGTCCATCGAGCACCAGAAGCTCTTTGAAGGCGATCCTGACGACAGGGCACGGATCCAAACCGCATCGGAGTCCAGGATTCCGGGATTGCGTCAGCATCTAGCCGCTGTCGCTGAACGGACGCTCGATCATCACGCTCGAAGGCTAGAGGCCAGCGCGCGGCGATTCCGAGAAGCATGCGTGATGGCTCTTCGCGAAGCCGAGGGCCTTGTCGACAGCTCAGAGAGCTCCGTCGAAGACATCATGGACAACTTACGAGATTTTTCTGAGCCCCGTCGGCAGGAGCTAGACAACCGGCGGGGCCAGCTTCGTGAGTTCTTGCGCTACACCCTTCCGGCGGAGCTCTCGCTCAGCGTGCAGCAAGCCAGCGATGGAGCTCGCCGCGACCTTCAGAAGTACCTCGGTGATCTTCGCGGCTGCCATTGGGCCACGCTGCGCGCGGCCATCCGGCGCGGCGGCTCGTTTCGCGGCAGCCGGACCATCGACTTACCTAATGAGCTTACGCTTCGCTTCGAAGAGCCGGTTGCCGTTGCGTGGAGTCAGACGACGCTCCTTCGATTCGCCAACGCTGTAGGGCGATGAAGGATCATCACGTGCGTTTGGCGCAAGAGGTTAGCCAAAGGGTGCATGAGCTCGCACCGGGCCTCGGACCGTCGATTTGCGAGGGGCTCGTCAAGCGAACCGACGGCAGGCTGACCGAGTCCTTGGCCTCGTCGTGGGACGCCCTAGAAATCGTGCGCAGAGAGGTCAAGATTGCCATCTTTGCCGAAGTCGAGGATCGAGTACGAACGATCTGCACCGCCTTCGTCGAGTCGAACCTCGACAAGGGAGCTGGTGTGAAGGCTCGGATCAACGAACTGTTGACGTCAGAGCTTGCCGTGGAAGTCGTAGAGGGAGCGCGAATTGCGTCAACCGATCTCCTCGGAGCACACCTCGAACGCGCGAGTGACGAGATCATGAAGGCGTTCACTGCAGTTGGCAATCCTGTGGACGCCCTCCTTCAGAACCTTTGCGACGCTGCGAAGGCTGAACGTGACAATAAACTCGTTCGAGCAACCGCCAAAGCGGAACTCCTCGCTGCGCTAGCTTCTGCAGAGGCGGCTGGAACCGGGCGACTCGGTGTGTCGGCATGACCTCCAGGGTGTACCGAACCGAGTCGGAGGTCGTTCCCCGGATCCTCTACAAGATGGAGGATGACGCTGGTATTCCACGCTACCTACTACTTCGGCACTCCTCGCGCTTCTGGTCTGCCGACGCTCCAAGACCAGAATTGGTGAAGAAGGCCTACGACGTTCAGCGAGACAAAGCGCCAAGTGAGCTCCTTTGGGAAGTTCCTGAGGGAGACAACGTTCAGGCCCAAACTCGAAGAAGCATTGCTCGCCTGTTCGCTTGGTTCCTGCTTGCGGAGGATCCACAGCGCCGTCTAGAAGTCAGGCCGGTTGCGACCTTGGCGCACCAGGTTAGCCTCGTTCGCCATGTCTACGAGAACCCTAACCTTCGAAGAGTGCTGATTGCGGACGAAGTCGGACTCGGCAAGACCGTCGAGGCCGGAATGCTCATTCAGCGAATCCTAGCGGACTCTCCCTCCAAGCGCGTCATCTACTTCTCACCCGCGAGCCTTGTCGAGAATGTCGCTCGGGAGTTTCGGCGACTCGGTTTGACTCGGTTTCGAGTCTGGGCTTCAGGAGATTCGACAGCCGACATAGAGCAGGATTCACGCATCATCGCGAGCGTTCACAGAGCCGCTCACGGCAAGCACCTCGAGCGAATCCTAAAAGGACCGCCTTGGGATGTCATCGTGGTTGACGAGTGCCACCATTTGTCAGCCTGGGAATCAAACGGCGGAAAACCTACACGAAAGTACACGCTCATTCACGAGCTACTTAAACACCATCCGAGCAATGGCTGGCTCATCTTGCTGAGCGGTACGCCCCATCAAGGTGCACCCGTTCGTTTCGATAACCTCCTCAAGCTACTTCAAGCAGACAAGGAGCCTCGAGCAGCGCTCGAAGGTCGCGTTATTTACCGTATCAAGGACGACATTCGCGACTGGGATGGAAATCCGCTCTTCCCGGCGCGCCGCGTAAATCCGCCTACCGTCGTCGACCTAGGTGAACAGCATCGACGGTGGCTGAAAACCATCCATCGTCTCTTCAGTGCTAGGAGTGGAGGGCAAGCCAGCGCTGCACGACAGCGGGGTGCATCTTGGCGCGCACTTCTCGCGCTCCAGTGGGCCGCGTCAAGTGTCCACGCAGGTTTGGGCTTCATTGCGAGACAGGCCTTGCGCGCAGGCTGGACACTGGAGGAGCCTCTCGTACGCGAGGCGCTTGCTGCGCTCCGACCCTACCGCGGAGGCTCTCGCGATGAACCCGTCGAACATCTCTTCCAACGATTGGACAAGGAGATACAACGAAATTCGAGAGGCCATGAGCTCGAGGACTCGGAGTCGGCCGATGAGCTAGATGCGGATGAAGACTGGACGCCGGACCGAACGGCTCTGAGCGATGCGCTGGAACAGGGCATCAAAATGGCCCAGGAGCGCGCGCACGAGAAGTGGACTACGCTTTTCGAGAAGGTTTTGGGCGACTTGGAGGAAGAGAAGGTCGTTCTCTTTGCACAGCCGGTAGAGACGGTCACGGCGCTCGCCGAATACGTCAGGGAGCGGACGGGACGCATGCCGGCGCTGATTATCGGTGACCAGACAGAATACGATCGAAACTTGCAGATCGAGGGGTTTCGTTCGCCTGACGGACCCCAGTTTCTTATCTCCTCTCGCGCAGGCGCCGAAGGGTTGAATCTACAGGTTGCACGGCGGCTCGTTCATCTGGATGTGCCGTGGAATCCGATGCAGCTGGAGCAACGGGTCGGTCGCGTTCACAGGTTCGGTTCAAGACGCGAGATCATCGTCGACACCCTCGTCGTCAAGGAGTCCCGAGAGGAGGCTGCCTATAGCATCGCCAGAAGGAAGCTTCAAACGATCGCGAGCACGATGGGCGAAGGCTCGCGGTTTGAGGTTCTCTATGCTCGCGTGATGGCCCTTGTGCCGCCGAACGAACTCGAAGCGATCCTTGCGAACGGCGCAGTGGGGCCCTTGTCGGATACGGAGACCGAGCAGCTTTCCCAGCTTGTGGCATCGGGTCACGCAAAGTGGTCTGAGTTTCACGAGCGCTATCGGGAGACGCACAATTTGTCGACCCCAGATCGCGGAGAAGCAACCTGGGAAGATCTTCGCGACTTTGCCGTTGAGCATCTGAAGGCTGAAACCGACTTCAGTTTTTCCTCACTAGCGTTCAAAGACACCGAGAATGGTCCCGTCGAGAGTTCGCCTCGCGTGAGCGTACTACGGATTGAGAACGAACCGTTTGTCGTGGACGACGACGGAGGTATGCCCGTCCATAGTAAGGAAACCGGCGAATCCGCGAAGAAGCTAGGGACAAACAGTCCGCCGTTCTTGAGCGCGCTCGCAAAAATTGGGTGGCCAGATCGGCACCCGACGGGTGGAGCCCATGTTACCTTGACCGGGAACGACGGCGATATGGTTCCTGGATTTGAACGCCCCTTTGGCTTCGTCGTCATCATCGTGCAGTACCTAAGAGAGGAAGGCGGGCTCGGTCTGACAGAGCAGGGGATGGAAATGCGCGCCGCAACGGTACAACGGAATGGCGATCGCTCCTCGCTCTCACCGAAGGATACCGCCGCACTGGTTCGCGCTCTTCGAACCGCGTCTAGAAGGCGTGAGCCCCTTCGAGACGAGTTCCTCCTCGAAGCTATCTCGGCTGCTGAGTCTGAGATGCTTGCTGAGGCGTCTCAGATCACTACGCGTGAGAGAAATGAGGGAATAAGGCGAGCCGTATTCCCGCTGATGGCTGCAACGGTGGCTTGATTGGGTCTTGCGACGCTCCAAACGGTCAACCGCGGGCCGGGAGGCTGATAACGTCCTTCTCGATCATCGCTCGCGCGAGGCTGGTCATGACGCTACCGCGCGCGGATGGCGAGCCGTGGCAAACGTTGTCTCGATTGGGGGCCTGGCCCAAGGTACGGCTTGGCCGCGTTTAGCGAGTCTGGGGACGTTCACGTGGCGATTCCGATGACGGGGCTCTCGCTGGGGCGTCACACCGTGGCGATCGAGGTGCAGCTAGGTGAACCCCGCCTTGACCACCCCTGCGCGCAAGTGGCTGGAATCATGCGACTCCTCATCGATCCGTAGATGCAAGTCGGCCTACGCCGCAGGCCTCGGGTCGATGCGGGAGGCCATCTGGTCTTGGTCGATGAGGTGCTCGAGCTGCAGGCCGAGCGAGGAGCTCGCGCTCGTCGACGTTGGGCTCGGTGGTGACGTTGGCAACGGACTCGTCGGGTCCAGTGGCGACCATGTTGAGATGGCCTTCCGCCAGCTCCTCGAAGGCCATGGGGGCGGTCATGGCCTTGCCCGCTTCGCACAGACGTCGCTCCAATGTGCGCTCGAGCAACAGGGCGAGCATGCACAGCGACACGTGAGCGCGGACCTTCGGGTCGGTGTGATGAAAGACGGGCCGTAGCTCGAGGCCCCTCTTGATGGTCTGGAAATCCTTCTCGACCGCGTCCTTGGCGCGATAGAGCCCGACCATCTCGGTGGCGCTCTGCGGGAGGTCGGCGTGGGCGACGAGGAGCACGAAGCCATCGGTGCTGGGACGATGCTCGTACCCAGCAGCCGCGATGTCGGCACTCCGCATTTCAACATCAACTTGCCCACATCTGCCGTGCGCCGGCTAGAGTTACGCATGACCCAGGCATTCTCGTGCTGGGGAGTCAGTCTATTCTTCGTCGTTCGATGATGACGGGCTTCTCGAGGAAGCCACGCGGTCTGTTGATGCCGACATCACGTTCTCCGACGACCTGATGATCGGAATGCGGATGACGTGGACGGTGCGATCGGCGAAGCGTCTCGGTTTCGCGCTGAGTTCGGTAATATGGGCAGGGTCTTTCGGTGATGAGCGCGATTTTGCCGACGGGATGGCTGGACAGCCTTGTGAAGTTGCGCGGCAACACCGCTCCCGGTCCTCACGTTTCGATCCGCGCTTCTCGCCGAGGCGAGAAGCGATGGCCCTGTCGTGTACGCCGATTCGTCGGCCGCCAAGTACACCGCAAGTGCCGCGACCTCGTCGACGGAACCGAAGCGACGGAGTGGTGTGTCCTTCGTGTATTCGGCCATTCGAAGCGCGCGATCTGGGCCACTGCCGAGCAATGTCTCCCACATCGGTGTCAGGATGGCCGCCGGTTGGATGACGTTGCACCGGACACGCAGTCCCTGCTCGGCGCAGTACAGAGCCACGGACTTGGTGTGATTGCGGACGGCCGCTTTGCTTGATGCGTAGGGGGCGGCTCCAGGTATGCCGACCAGACCAGATCGCGAACCGACGTTGATTATCGACCCCACCCCGGTGCGCCGCATCGCCCGGATGCCATGCTTGCAGCCCAGAAACACGCCATCGAGGTTGGTTGCGTGTACCGACCGCCAGTTCTCGATTGAGACATGTTCGGGATCATGCGGGTCCGAGGCTCCCTCGAATCCGGTGATGCCTGCATTGTTCGCGAGCACGTCAATACGCGCCTGGAGCTCGAGCACCTTGCTGATCACTCGCTCCCAATCCGACTCAAGGCGTACGTCAAGGTGCATGTAGCTTGCACGCTCGCCAAGCTCTGTGGCCTTGGCCTGGCCCAATTCGTCTTGGATGTCGGTCAGAACCACCCGTGCACCCTCGCGATGAAACGCACGAGCTATACCCTCCCCAATTCCTCTGGCGGCTCCAGTAATCAGGGCAACCTTGTCTGCCAATCGCGTCATTCTCTCCCTCGCTTCCTCTTCGCGTGTCGCGCGCGGGCACGCGCCGCTTCGGTGAAGGCCGACCCATCCCAGAGCCGAGGTCCAGAACGCGCGGCGAGGCCAGTGCCCGGGCCCGGATGATGCCATGGCGGCGAAGCTGGCCCAGACGAAAACTCTCAGCCTCTCGTGGCTGTGTCTCGTGGCTGTGTCTCGTGGCTGTGTCTCGTGGCTGGGTCTCGTGGCTGGGTCTCGAGGCTGGGTCTCGTGGCTGGGTCTCGTGTCTGTGCCTCGTGTCTGGGTCTCGTGGCTGTGTCTTGTGTCTTGTGCGGAGCGGCTCCTTGTCGTATATCGTCGATTAACGATGGCTAGCGTTTCAGCCGACGTATGCGTTCCCAAGGACGACCAAAGCCCTGATCTCAGGCCCGTGGAAGGGCCCGAGGCCGATGCAGAGCTGGCGGCTTTGTCCAAGGCCCTGGCCCACCCGGCGAGGGTTCGAATCTTGCGGCTGCTGGCCCGCAAAAGCGCCTGCATTTGTGGGGAAATCGTAGGCGAGCTGGACCTCGCGCAGTCCACCGTTTCGCAACACCTGAAGGTCATGAAAGAAGCGGGCCTGATCCAGGGCGAGGTGGATGGGCCGCGCGTCTGCTACTGCCTGAGCCCCCGGGTGCTCCGGCGCTTCAAGGCGCTGGTGGGCGGCCTGTAACTATCGAGAAACGACGATGATTGCACGAGAAGACCCCGGCCTCATCGGCCGCCTGTCCTTTCTGGACCGCTACCTGACCCTGTGGATCTTCGCCGCGATGGCGGGCGGCATCGGGCTCGGCTTCGCCGCGCCGGGTGTCGTGGGCGCGCTCGACGCCATGAGCGTCGGCACGACCAGCATCCCCATCGCCATTGGGCTCATCCTCATGATGTACCCGCCGCTGGCCAAGGTTCGCTACGAGGAGCTCGGCCGGGTCTTCCGCAACAAGCGCGTGCTCGTGCTGTCGCTCGTGCAGAACTGGATCGTGGGGCCGGTGCTGATGTTCGGGCTGGCCATCGTGTTCCTACGCGACAAGCCCGAGTACATGATCGGGCTCATCCTCATCGGGCTCGCGCGCTGCATCGCCATGGTGATCGTCTGGAACGACCTGGCGAAGGGCGACCGCGAGTACTGCGCCGGGCTGGTGGCGTTCAACTCGATCTTTCAGGTCCTGTTCTTCTCGGTCTATGCGTACTTCTTCGCCACGCTGCTGCCGACCTGGTGGCTAGGGCTCGAAGGCGCGGCCCTCGACATCACCATCCTCGACATAGCCCAGAGCGTCGCCATCTACCTGGGCATTCCGTTCGCCGCGGGGTTCCTGACGCGTAGGGTACTGGTGGGTGCCAAGGGTCGTGACTGGTACGAGGAAAAATTCGCGCCGCGCATCGGACCCATCACCCTCGTGTCGCTGCTCTTCACCATCGTCGTGATGTTCTCGCTCAAGGGCGAGGCCATCGTGGAGCTGCCGCTCGACGTGCTGCGCATCGCGCTACCGCTGCTCATCTACTTCGTGGTGATGTTCGTGATCTCGTTCTTCATGAGCAAGCGCGCGGGAGCGAGCTACGAGCAATCCGCAACGCTGTCCTTCACCGCGGCGTCGAACAACTTCGAGCTCGCCATCGCGGTGGCCATCGCCAGCTTTGGTATCCACAGCGGCGCCGCCTTTGCTGCCGTCATCGGACCGCTCGTCGAGGTGCCCGTGCTGATCGGCCTCGTCAACGTCGCGCTGTGGTTCGGCAAGAAGTACTTCCCCGAGGCCAACCTCGGGCTTCGAGAAACTCCGCGCGAGACCGGCGCGGCCACGGAGGTTTCATGAAACCAGGCATCTTGTTTCTCTGCGTCGCCAACTCAGCTCGCAGCCAGATGGCCGAAGGTCTCGCCCGGATGATCTTTGGTGATGGAGTTCTGGTGCAGAGCGCCGGCAGCGAGCCGAGCACCGTCAACCCGTACGCCGTCCAGGTGATGAAGGAACTGGGCGTCGACCTGACGACCCACGCGTCGAAGTCGGTGCAGACCATCGACGCCGAGACCGTTGGCACGGTCATCACACTCTGCGCGGAGGAGGTGTGCCCGGTCTTCCTCGGTGCGGCCCGGCGTCTGCACTGGCCGATCCCGGACCCGGCAAGCAAAGACGCGAGCATTCCTCGCGAAGAGATGCTGACGCGATTTCGCACTGCGCGGGACACCCTTCGCGAGAAGCTCGAGCAATATCGGAGCACGCTCCTCGAAGAAGATTCGGCTGCGTCCTTTGCGGAGTAACTGTTTCGTAGGTGCCCATACGGATTGAGTCGATGCAGCGCGCAGGATGCGATCAACGATCGGTACACGGTGTAGACCTCGAGCCCCGCCTTGGTCACAAAGTGCATCCAGTTGTCGAGCCCCTTCTTCAACGATCGCAGCTCGCGCTCCCAGTCGTTGTTGCGCAGCTTCAGGCGCGGATCTGCGAGGAACGCTCGACGCGCATCGTGGACATCGGTGAGGTTGGTCGCGTAGTTCGGCGCTGTTTCGATCCGGCCGCAAGGCTCAGCGCGCGTTCTTGCTTGCTTCATCCACGCGTCGAACGCGTCCACGAGCGGCGTAGCATGTTTGACACGGAACGCGTCACGGAGACGCGCTCTCTCTCTTCATCTGCGCGCACGCAGCGGACACACAGAACGCCACTCATGAACGGCTATGTGATCGGCGCCGTCGCACCCGACATCTCGACCCGCAGGCCGGCAGCCGTCTCGAGGACCCAACGAGTCTCCGCCTGCGCGACCTCCGACGGAGACAGCGACGTGGTGAGCGGAACGAAGGCCAGCTCATCCACGCCCGACCGTGTGGACGAGGTGGCGCCAGCTCTGAAAGCATGCAACTAAATCAACGTTTGTGGCATACCTTGGCTTCTGCACAGGCAGGACCATCAAGCAGTCGACAGGGGTCGGTCTCAAGTTCACGAAGGCACGCCTCCATGATCGGCACGGCGCACTCCGACGTGCTCAAATTCGTCTCGCAAGCAGTTATCGGCGTGCGCTGATAGTAGGCGTTTCCACAAACAACCACGCCTTCTTCTCCCCGCGCGCTGCAATGAACTTGCGACAGAGCTCTGCTCGCTCTGTGGTCGATAGCTCGCGAAGCGTCTTCGCAGGCGGAGCTTCGGCGCCGCTCTCCGGGAAGTCTGCTTGGGCACCGCAGCTTGCTGCCAAGAAAAACATCGTGTGAGTGGCAGCGACCATGATCGCTTTTCGCATCGTCATAAACTCTTCTCCTTCGACATAGCCCAATGCCTCAAATTACCTGTCATCGACCCGAAGCTTCGTATCGAGCTCGAAGTGAACACTGGCGGCCCAATCATTGTGCGATGGATTCGTGAAGACGACGGCGGCATCGACGAAGCCATAGACGCGGCTCGATCGTTCATCGAAATCCAAGTTCCATCGCGTGAATTCGATTCCGCGCATCGATACGCCTCGCCATTCATTCATTTGATTGAACGTGTCCCCAGCCAAGAGCGCCACAGGTACCACACCAGCCTGGTCAATTCTCATGTGGAGCGCTACGTACTGAGGACGAAGCTGGTTGCATTCAAAGAAAACACCGTACACGATGGCGTTCGCCACGCCTGTTTGACCCACGGCGTACATATCTCCCGCGATGTTCTGCACCATCGGACTGGCTTCGAGGTCAACACGCATGAAGGTCGGAAAGAGGCCGTTAGGAGCCCATTCGGGCACTGCACCGATCTCAACGCGACCGCTACGGTTGTTGTCAAAGAGGCCCGCCGTAGTCACATCGAAAGCATCAACACACAACGGAAAAGGGCTACTCGGTACGTTTGCAAGTGGTCGAATCTCTACCCATCCAGGGTAGGTTTCTGGCATCGGCATCGTCAGGCACGGCTTGTCGGACTCAGGCGTCTGTGTTCGTTCGCTTCCCTTGAACGCGGTGATATCGAAGCAGTAGTACATACCGGGCTTGAGTCCGGTGATGGGCTCGGATGTCTCGTTCGGATCCAGCGCAGGCAATAGGTCAACAAACTTTCCACCCGTTCCGGTCTTCATGGAGACACGGAAACCATCCTCGTTGTTTGAGTTGTCGTGCCAGAACAACATGGCTGTCGTCGGCGAAGTCGCAACAGCCTGCCGACCGCTGGAGGCGTTGGACCCGGTGGCGGGTCGATTGTGATGTGCAAAATATTGGCAAGCCATGCACCGCTCGTGTAGCGGCTACCGTCGAAATCCAAACACTCGGAGCTGATGTGGAAAGACAAGCGTGCCGGGCCCGAGCTGATGTCCGACGGAACAACCGCTGTTGCCAATGTATCGTCCAGGATCGTGAGATTGGCCGTTTGAGTACGGGGTGCTGATGGCTCCTCGCGCGAAAACCAAGCACGTGCTCCTCTTGGAAGTCGGTTGAAATTCTTGCCTACAATCTGAATGGTTCTGCCTTGGACGGCCCTCGTCTCGATGATCCCATCAATGACGATATCGGGTGGCTGTGGTGGACATTGGTCGGCGTGGGCCAGTCGCAAGAACACGGTGCTGAGGCCAACAAACACACCGATCGAAATGGCGTATCGTTCGATTCCTGACCCTCTTGTCGTGGGCAACATGTTCGCGGTCTATCCAAGCCACGTGCCATCGATCGCCGTCGCAAATCGATTGATTCACTGACCGACGCGGCCGCACCGAAGCCAACTTATGTCCGATTTTCGTCCGGCTCTTGATCGGTTCCTCCGAAAAGATCCGGCCGAATGATTTCTCCACGTTCGGAAGCATGCAACGCAAACTCAATGGAAGCGTCGGGCTTCGCCGTAGGCGCTTCGCTTTCGCTTCATCGCGTGGGGTTAGTTCGTGAGGAGGTAGCTGACCGGTGCGCTACGTTCGCTCGCGGTGCATGACATCCAGCGCGGTGCATGACATCCAGCGCGGTTCGTGGCAGCTGCCCCGGTTTCGTGGGCGCGGCACCTTCCTGAACTCTGACGCGATGACGCGATGGCCAGGTCTCCGCTCGGGCCACGCCGCATGGAGCATCGACGTCGGACGCGCTCCGCGGCCCGCGGCAACCTCGCTCGGTCGCCGGCTCGAACGAAATCCTGTCCAAGATACTCCAAGCCGAGATCGGGGTCGCAGCGCGCATTAGCAACCGCGAAGCGGCGGGTCTCACGACGCCAGAAGCCGTCCGCGCTTTTCGGGCGTTCGGGCTGCGGTGCAGTCGGTCGGCACCCCTGATCGAAGCGCAGATCTCGATCCCAGAGCCCGAGCTCCAACATGTCGTGGCCGAGCTCTGCGAACGCTACGGGGCCGGCCTCCACAGGAAGCCGCGCCAGCGCCTCCTGACCATCACGGCAACACCCGCGTTCGTCGACGGCGCGCTCCATCCCGTGATTCAGGTTATGCTCGATGTGGTTATGGATGCGCGGCACGAGGAAGCGCGCAGGCTCATGGCTGAGCTGCGCGCGTCGATGCCCGATGAATGAAACGATGCAGCGTTGATGACGGGACTCGGGTCGGGTCGCCGCCAGGGAGGATGGATGGCTCTGCGAAGTCGTTCGTCGAGGCCGGCCCGCGTTGCGAGCGAGTGCTTCGGATCCAGCTCGACGAACCGATCGGCCGGCCAATGCCGACCGAACCAGTCGCAGGACCTCCTCGAGGTCGTCATACGGATTGCGATCAACGATCGGTACACGGTGTAGACCTCGAGCCCCGCCTTGGTCTCAAAGTGCATCCAGTTGTCGAGCCCCTTCTTCAACGATCGTAGCTCGCGCTCCGAGTCGTCGTGTCCACGAGCGGCGTAGCATGTTTGACACAGAACGCGTCACGCTCGCTGAGCTTCGAGATGCGATACGACCTTCCATCGTGCCAGAGGAGCTTCACATGCGTCGTGCGCTTGTTGTGGAAAAGGAAGACGTGGCCCGCGCGTGGATCTCCTCCGAGCGCATCTCGCACGAGACCTGCGAGCCGATCGAACGAGACCGATCGAACGAGACCGGTCGAACGAGAGATGGAGGTTAACCGGTTGTGTGGCAACGTAGATCTGAGTCGGGAATCGCATCCCTCACTCCCTCCCGCGCACGCGGGTCAGGCACCTGCGCGTGGACGAGACCGTGAACGTGAACGTGAACACGAACGCAAACGTGAACACGAACGCAAACGCTTGTCAGTGTTGGCCTTGCATCATCGCGGGATCGTGGGCCTGGCCGGTGTGGGCCTGGCCGGTCGTCCGCTGCTGCCACTCGGTCGCACTGACGACGTCCTGCCGGAACGCAGCATGGCAGCCGGTACAGGACTCCAGCGTGTTCGACGTCGCTCGCAACACGGCGGCAACATCGTGCGCGCGAGCAGCCACGCCGATGGCATCAGCGCGGCGATGGAAGTCGAGCGCCATCTCGGTGAAGCCATGAGCTCCGGCCCCCATGTGCTGACACATTTGCTGCATCTGCGGCGAGGACTCGATCAGCGCCGATGCGCTCGCCACCCCCTCCCAGTCTTCGCGGGCCAGGCTATCGGTGATGCGCTGGATGGCGACGAGGTGCTCCATCATGTTCTGCTTCTGATGCCACGCCATCATCGGCTGCAAGGGAACCGGCGTGCGGTGGTCGAGACCCGCCAGCTCCTCAACGGGCTGACAGCCGCCAGCCGCGGGCGATGGTTGCGGCTGCTCCTGAACCGCCGCCGGCGCAGGGTCGTTGTTCTTGCAGGCAGCAGCGGTGCAGAGCATGAGCATGAGCATGAGCATGAGCACCATCGCGGCGCTCGGAATCGGTCGTTTCGTCTTCATTCGTCTTCCTTGGTGAGCGCCATGGCTCTGGCCAACTGATCGAGCGCCGCAACGACCTCGCCGACGGAACCGCCAAGCTGCTTCGCGAGACGGTCGAAATGGCCGGCGCTCTGCTCGTCGACGGCGCGGGCGAGCTTCTTGCCTCGGGCTGTCAGCCGAAGGGATCGGGCTCGGCCGTCTTCGGGGTGCGGCTCGCGAGCGAGCTCACCGGCTTCCACCATGCGAGCACAGAGCCGCGACACGTTGGTACGGTCGATCGCCAGCATCGTCGCCAGCTCGGAGACGGTCATCTGCTCGTGACGCAGGAACTCGAGCAGGGCGTACGCGTGGGGGATCGAAAGCTCCGTGCCACATGGGCGCATCGTCTCCTCGAGGGCTCCGTGGGCGACCACCAGATGACGGACGGCGTCTCGAAGCCGGCGTGCTGTCGCGTTGGTTGCCATGGTCCTGATACGTGCGACCGCACATATACCAAACATGAGCGTGCGTTCGCACGCAAATACGACTCTGAGCTCTACACTCTACACTCTACACTCTACAGCAATGCTGACCCCAGAGACGGTTTGGTTGGCAGCTGCCACATGGCAGCGGCCAGCCATTTCGCGCCCGTGCTCTGAGCCTGGCCACGAACGAGGACAACGCGAGCGACCTCAACGACCTGTGAGACACGCGCCCCAGAGCTCTGCCCAGCTCTGAGCCCCAGACGCGGCTCTCTGCGGGATCGATCGGCAGCTCGCGAACGACCTCGCGCTCTCAGCATCCCCGCCCGCCGAGCACGCGCCTCTCATCGCGACGCCGCAACACCCCGCGGGTGAGCGTACGTTAGAGCGCCGAGAAATTCCGAGACCGGGGACGAGGAGACGGCGACGATCCTGGTCCATGACTTCGAAGAAGCAAAGGACAACCCCGGCTCGTCGTCGATGGTCGGAATTTCTCGGCGCTCTACCGGACGCTCACGTCGTGCTTGAGGTGCTCGGGACGTGCACGAACTCCCACATGCACTCGGCGAAGTCCCGTGCGGCGCGCCTCTCGGTGACCTTGACGTGCCGCCACGACCGGTGCGCGTCGAGGCGTATGCGCAAGAACATCCTTCGCGCTGCCAGACAGCGCGCGGATATCAGATCTCGAGGCACTCGTGAGGCTCTTTCGCCTCGAGACGCGCGATTCTGGCGCGAAGATCCTCTTCCACCGAGGCGTCGGCTTCGCTCAGCTTACCGGCCGTTTCTCGAGCCAGGGCCGCCTCAGCGTTGGCCATGAGCTGCCGCTGCCACAGCTAGAATTGGCTCGGCTGCAACCCGTTCTCCTCGCAGATTTCCGAGACAGGGCGCTTCTGTTCCAGGTGGGCACGAAGGATCTCTGCCTTCTTCTAAGCGTCTGCCTTCTTCTGGGCGCTTCGATGCTGTCGCGTCTTCTTGTTCATCCGACTCCTCCTTCTCCTTTACCAGGAGAGTCACGAGGTCGCGATCCGTCTGAAGCGGCACCGTGTCAGCTCCTTCTTGCGCGTGCAAGACGGTCAACTGCCTTGAGCATTTCTGGAACTCGGAATTGCCCAGTCATCGATTGAACGCATCGACCGGCCACATCGTATTCGATTCCGATGGAGGTCACGAAGAGCGGGCGACGGCTTTTTCCGCGGAACACTTCGATCGCGTGTTGGGTTTGGCGATACCGGTTCTTTGCAATGCCCACGATCGCCGTAGGTTCCGCCAGGGCTTCGTGCAGGTACGCGCCAAGCCCAGGCGCAAGATCCGACGACAGATGGCAGTAACCATCGATCACATACGTCGTGATGTTGGAATCGATTTGTCGGATGACCTTCAGCAGCGGTGACAACTCCCGCACGCAGAATTTCCCTGGCTCGTATTCCGCCACGGGCGACTCCATGGCTGTGTAGGAAGCGATACATTTGTCGGATTGCCACTCGTCAAAGCCAACGGCGGCCGCATGAGCCGTCGAGCCCGTGTAGTGCACATCCAGAGCAACAATCATCGAATGCGTCCATCCAGAAAGTGTACCGGCTCTCCGGCAACTATCGCGTCGAGGCATTTTTCAAACCATTCAGCGAATGACCCTTCGGGGTAGACGTACGGTGGATTCAGGGCGTGATCGCCCCACGAGAAGATTCGTCCGCGGAAAGGCCCCGTCATGATCATCGAGAAGAACAGTCCACAGCCGATTTCGGCGATGGCAATTGTTCCGAACATGGGATCCCACTCGTTGCGGTCCCAACGCGATTCCCAATCAGGAACCTTCGCCTTCTCCAACCAGTGTTCGCCTTGGTGATAGGCGTCAGGCGTTATCACGCACGGCTCTGCCGCCATCTTCGGCTTCGGATGCTCGATCCAGTAGCACCAACACCAACCGGCCAACGGAACAAGACGGCAAGGCTCTTTGCCACCGTTGGCCACGTTGAGCAGAAATGCGCGGTAGTCTGCTGGGATGGCGACACCGGACTCTGCCTCAAACCGAGCGAGCTCAGATTCAGCGATAGGTCGATTGACCCGCAGTCCGGCGCGGCGAGTCTTGGTGGCAAGCCGATCTGCAATGTCCACTTTGCAATGTCCATTCTAGGAGCTATCGGTCCGCGGCTCGGCGCCCGCCGGGCGTGCGAGAAGTGATACCTCACAGGTCGCCGCCACGGAAGTCCGATACGTCCCCCGCGCTTTTCGAAACTCCGCGTCGGTGAGCATGCGGCCATGGACCTGCCTTCTCCATCGAACGGCGACGCGCCGTCCCTCGCCGACCTCATCCTGGCGTGGCCCGAACTGCTCTTCGACGCCCCCGAACGGTTGACGCAGGCTGCAGAGGAAGGCCTTACAGCCACCTTGGGATGAAAGCAACTGCCGCAAATCGGCCGGGTGTAGCCACCGTCGATCACCCCAGTACACCGTGACCACTCCGGCTCCGTGACAGCCTCGTTGTGGCAGCGGTCTTGTCTCCGTCACCGTGGCGGAGGCGGAGGCGGTCGCGGGTATGCCAGTCATCGCCTCGCGTCACACGCCGCGATCACCGCTTCGTGCCCTCATTGCACGGTCGCGATCCGGCCCGCGCGCTCGCACTCCCAGTCTTCGAAGCCGAGGCCAATACGCCGGCGTAACGCACCTGATGCTGTCCGGCAGGCGGAACGAGCCACGCAAGGCGTCGCAGGAATTGAACCGACAGGAGCGATCCGATGAGACAGACGACGGGAAGACGCCGAATGTACGCACCATAGACTCCGGCCCTCGACATCGCGACCCGGTAGGCCTCCTTGCCGGGCGCGTTGGCCTCCTCCCATGCAAGAACACGCCCCTCAAAGGCGTCGACGCGCTGCGGACGGTCGGGTGCACCGGCCAGGTTAAGGACCGTACGCGTACGCGCCAGACCAAACGCCGCGATCTCCTCCGGCGTCGCAAACTCGAGATATTCATCGGCCGTCACATGCGCTTCGTACTGAAGAACCGACATCACCTCGTGATTGCCGATGCGCAGAGACTATAACACTATAAACCAAGCAAAAGGCCTCGCCCAAATACACGCGCAGCGTTGAGTGCCTCTTGCCCACATTGACAGTCGATCGGTGTGGCTCGGTGCCGTTTCGGCGCGGCCAGATATGCTGCTAGTTTCGATCGCACCAAGCGAGGGAGAGGCCGTGAACTCCGAAGACCTGTTCTTGCACGCGCAAAACGGAGCACCTTCCGATGGAAATGTCCCGGCGCCCTGTGCGGAGAGCCTTTCCGAGAGCCTTGCATACGGCCCCGCGAAGGGCACTACAGCCAACCCTGCGCCGGACGCCACGACGCACGCTGTGCCTCGTTACACGAGGGTGGTCAGAGCTGCGGCACCCGCCGAGTCTGTCGCGCAGTTCAGAGCCCGTGTTTGGCAAAGTCTCGAGGGTCAAGACGACGATGGCGGAATGAGTCGGCGGGTCGGCCTATTCATCAGCGCGCTGGTCGTTCTCAACATCGTCGCGCTCGTGCTCGAAAGCGTGGCGTCGATCCGTGCCGTGGCTGGACCTGCCTTCGCCATCTTCGAGACGGTCTCTGTGGCCGTGTTTACGGCCGAGTATGTTGCGCGTGTTTGGGCCGCGTCCGCTTCGGATGTCTATGCCCACCCGATCAGAGGTCGCCTGCGCTTTGTTGCAACGCCGTTGGCGATCGCCGACCTGCTCGCGGTCGTACCTTTCTTCCTCCCATTCCTGGGCGTCGATCTGCGCTTTGTTCGCGGTATTCGATTCCTGCGCCTCGTACGATTCTTTAAGCTCGGTCGGTACTCGAGGTCTCTCCAGCTCATGATGCGGGTGGCACGCCGAAGCCGGCGCGAACTCGTCTTAACCGTCTGGCTCGTCGCACTCCTGCTCGTCTTTGCGTCCTGCGCGATGTTTCAAGTCGAGCATCACGCTCAACCGAAGACATTCTCGAACATCCCGACCACGATGTGGTGGGCGGTCGCGACACTGACGACCGTGGGCTACGGCGACATCTATCCCGTCACCCCGTTGGGCAGGCTACTCGCGTCGCTTATCGCCTTCCTCGGCATTGGCTTGTTCGCGCTGCCGACCGGCATTCTGGGGGCGGGCTTCGTTCACGAGCTCGAGAAGCGACATCGTGTCGCTGAACAAGTGAACTGTCCACACTGCGGAGGCACGCTGAAATGACCGCACTCACGACACCGATGACGCCCTTCACTTATGACCTCCAGCCTGAACCCGAGTTCGCCGTCCTAGATACGGAGACTACCGGTGTTCTGCCCTCCGTGGACCGCATCGTCGAGATCTCCGTGGTTCGGATCCAACGGACCACCGAGCCGGTGCTTTGCTTTGACTCGCTCGTGAATCCGGAACGCGACGTCGGACCGACAAACATCCACGGTATCTCCGCGTCGATGGTCGCGCGTGCTCCTCGCTTCGAGGATATCGCGGGCGCTGTGGCTGAGGCGCTGTCGGGCGCTATCATCGTCGGGCACAACGTGGCTTTCGACCTTCGATTCCTGAGGCGAGAGTACGATCGGCTTGGGATCACGCTTCCGGAGGTGAAGGCCGTGTGTACGCTCGGATTGTCGCGGCGCATCTTGCGGAAAACGGCCGGTCACCGATTGAGTTGGCTATGCGAACGCCTCGGAATTCCGCATATCGAAGCGCACCGCGCGAGCAGCGATGCCTTCGCAACGAGCCGATTGCTCGTCGCGCTTCTCGAACGCGCGAAGGCTGAGCCGATCACAAGGCTCGAGGTTCAGGCCTACCTCCGAGATGCCGAACTGCTCGATGCCTTAGCCAACGAGCTCAGTCACGGGCGGCGCGTCATGCGGCGGGAAGACAGCGACGAGTGGATGAAGCGCGGCGGCGAGGCGTTCTTGCAGCGACTTGTCCGACGGATACCGTCACCCGCGCTGCGCTCGACGGAAGAGGAGGCGGAACCAAACATCGAGCTCTACCTGTCGATGCTGGACCTAATGCTCGAAGATCGCTTCCTCGACGACGAAGAGCAGGACCGCTTAGTCAAAGCCGCGTCGGAGTGGAAGCTCTCTGAGGACGTTGTGCGCCGCGCACACGCACGATATCTCGAGTGGCTTGTTGACACGGCACTCGAGGACCGGACGATCACCGCGGCAGACCGCGCCGATCTCCAACAAGTTTCACACGTACTCGGCATCGCCGGCTCCGCCCCCACTGATGGTTCTAGTTCAGCTTCTGCGATCGCTCTCGATGCGTTGATCGAGGCGAGAACAAAACAAGTGGCCGACGGCGCTCTACCCAGTCACAAGATCACCGATCGTGACGCGCACCGCAGGCGAGCGTTCGTCGACAAGTCTGTTTGCTTCACAGGGACATTCTTCGGTCCAAGGGGGGAGGGATGCTCACGCGCTGAAGCAGAAGAGATGGCTGTGCGTGCGGGTCTCCGGGTTGCGAAGTCCGTAACCCGCAAGCTCGACCTTCTCGTTGTTGCCGATCCGATGACGCAGTCCGGCAAGGCAAAGAAGGCCCGAAAATACGGCATCACCATTTTGGCCGAGCATGTCTTTTGGCGGGCGCTAGGACTCACATGAGCAGGTCGCAATTGCTGACATGATCCAGCACACGGCATATTCCTAAAGCTCAGCGCGTTGTCGAGACTCGGAGTTCAGGGAACGATGAGGTTCAATGATGTCTGTCGTCGACCCGCGTACGCGAACTTCGTCATTGCGTCCCGTTGCCGTATTTCGAGCGGCGAGCGACTCCCTGTACTCCGCCGCCTGAGCACGCATCGTCCAGTGAACCTCGTATCCTTGTTCCTCAACCGATTCCTTGATCTTCTTCAAAGACGTCATGAAGAACTCCTTCCGAGGATTCACGCGGTTCATCTGGCTGTCGGCGAGGATCTCGTGCAGACGCTTTTCAAGAAGCGGCGCGTCGTCTGCCTCAATCATCGCGTGTACGTCGAACGGGAACGGAACGCTGGCGTCCCCGAGCTCTCGCACGCGGTCGAGCGGTTCCAATCGGCGGGTAAGCCCGACCTTGAACACCTCTTCGCCAAAGGAACCGATGTTTGAGATCACGTAGACGTGACCCTTCTTGGTCTGCTGAGCCATAGAGAGCGCACGCTGACCCTTCTGCTCCGCTTCCATGTACTTCTGCTCGAGTTCGACGATACGACGCTCATATTCGGCTCGATCGCTCTCAGCCGCCGCTTGCATCTCCATCCGTGCTTTCTCCATGGCCTCGCGGATGAGCTTCTCCTCCTTCGCGGCATCCTTTTGTGCCTTTTCATATTCGCGTCGCGACCGTTCTTCCTCGCGCATCGCCTCCTTGAAGCGACGCTGCTCTTCGTTATCCTGTCTTCGTAACTCGTGAAGCGTGCATGCAAGGCGAAGCTCATGCTGTTTGAGAGCGAAGTACTCATCCGTAATGCGCGCGCTCCGAAAGGCCTCACCGTTGCGGTTAACGAGCGCAAACGCATCCTTCAGCTCCTGCTCCAACGTTCCGAAGTTGTCGTTTTTTGCACGCGCAAGGATTGATGCACATTTCCCGTTGAAGGCGTCCGTAACGAAGCCGACAGCGGTGCGTTGACGTTGCTTCTCGACGTAGAGGCATGTGCCCGCTGTTCCATTCTTGATCATGTGATTGGCCTCTTCTCGCAGCCCCTTCATCTCCTTGCCGGCTTGTTGGTGATCGTACTCATCCGCCAGATCGTCGATCAGTGTCCGGTTTGGAATGAGATACTCGTCACCGTACCCGTTCAATTTGTTACGAATGGCTGTGTCTGCTTGATCTGCTTGCGCGACTCTTCGCTCGATATCCTCGAGCTTATCCTTGGCCTGAGAGAGCTCGCGTCGAGCGCTTCCGACAATCTCCTCGGCTTGGCGCTCGGCTCGCGCCAAGGTGCGCTTGGCCGCATCCAGCTGGGCGTCTGCATCCGTAAGAATCTGTTGAGCGTCCCTCTTGGCCATATTTTCGGCTTCGGACAGGCGCTGCTCTATGCGCTGGTGCAAGAAACCGACTTTTGCCTCGATGGTCTCTGCGCGCTTTTGTGCCTCAGCCAAAACACGAGTGGCCTCTTCGTGTGCTCGTTGTCGTTCTTCGCTTGCATCATGCTCCGCGTCGCGCTTTGTCTTCTCGGCATAAGCATCGACGTCTTCGATCGCGTCGAGCGGCTTCAGGCGTTTGCGAAGCGAAGAGACCCAAGTTGAAAGGATCAATATGAGTACGACACAACCGGCAAGCGCCGCCACAAGTATGGTGTCCATCGCGGAGTGGAATTAGAGCACCGGTGTGCCGCGGGGATACAAGGCGCCGCCCGACCTGCTCCTGGTCCAGGGTGCGGCTGAGTGATCCGCCGTCCCGCATTGGAGGCCGAGGCCTCAGGCTCTAGAATCCGAGAATGCCCCAAGAAATCGATGAGCAGGCGCTTTGCAAGATGCTGATGCGGGCTGCGCCCCGTCCGCAGATTACGATGTCCAGGTTCACGCCCGCGGGGAGGTTGAGGCGATCGCCCTTGTTCCAGGCCGACATCGCGAACGCGTTCTTGGGCAAAGCTCAGAGCATCAAGGGCCAAACGCGCTTTGAGGTCGAGAGTAAGGCAAGAGAGAAGCTCGAGGCGTGGGCGCGGCTCGAGGCCAAGCGACGTAGCGGGGAGGCGAAAGCCGATGCGCTCGAAGCCGCGCAGGCACGACATCAGGAGCTTGTTGCCACACTGCGATCCGACGCACAGGCGTTGAGAGAGGTGCTGAAAGCGACATTATCGGTAGACGATCGAATTGACTGGCTGGCGCTCTTGGATCGCCGAAGCTACACCTGCTTTCAGTGGTCCGACAAGCCGCCCAAGCGTCTCGGTGCACCACAGAGCGGACACAAGGCGGCGGCGCGCTCGAATTGGCTCGCCAGCGCCCGCGAGAGGCGGCGACGCGCGCGCGTCCAGCAGGCTACACAGCTCGAGGCGCGAGCGTTGACCGACGAGGTCGAGCGAGCGAACGCACACGAGGCGTACGCCTATCAAGTTCGAAGAGCCGATGCTCTGCTCGCGCACCTGCTTGAACATGATCGCTTCTTGACGGTCCAGTATGTGCACAATCGCGACCTCAGAGCCTTTCGAGCGCGATTCGAAGCTGGAAGTCCTAAGGCCGTCGCAGAGTATCTCGAAACAGTGTTTGAACGCGCTGAGTATCCTGCGTCGCTCCGACTTCGTCACAAAGTCGCGGTGAGCGAGGACGCTCGCAAAGCCCAGGTCGATCTCACGATGGTGGCGTATGAAGACTTTCCGAACGTCGCCGACTACAAGTTTGTCAAGAAGACCCGTGAGAGTCGGCCCATAGCCATGAAGCGGGCGGAACAAGAGTCGCTCTACGAGGAGGTTGTTGTTCAACTCGTTGTTCGGGTCATGCATGAGGTTTTCGAAGCGGTATACATCGACGCCGTGCACGAGGTGGCCGTGAACTGCTGGGTCGAGGTTGCGGACAGATCCGCCGCAGCGGGCAAAGATGCAGACGGCGATGGAACAGAAGGAACAGGGCCAAACAACGCTCGGTGCATCGCCGCAGTTCAGTCGGAGCGCGATACTTTCGAAGCGATCAACTTAGCGCGCAAGTCTCCATCGTCGGTTCTCGAGAGCCTTGATGGACGTGTCTCGAAGTCGTGTCACGGGGCCGAGGCAGTGGAGCCGAGATGCCTCGTGGTGTGGTCGGGTGCGACGACGGACTCATCGAAGAGCGAGACGCTACGTCGCTTGATGGATATGTCCGGGGACGGCTTTGGCGCGTTGGCGCGCTCTCTCTTGGAGCGGATGGTGGATGAGGAAGGCGGTCGGCTGCAATCCTTCGCCACGAGCGCTGATGGAGAGGTCGATGCCACGGCTACGCTCGGTGCAGAAGATGACCTATGCGCCTTCGCCGTGCGACGCCACGCACGGACCATTCCCGACGACGCCGTTCACGACCTGCTTCGCCGCGTCGAAAGCGAAGGCTTAGGGCGCGCAATGCTCCTGAGCACTGGGACATTCGATAAGGATGCGGAGCGCGGAATCCAGAACGACTCGGTCGTCATCGTCGATGGCCCTCGGCTGGTCAGTCTGCTTGCGCTCCATGGGGTGGGCTGAGCCGGGTTCCAGAGCGCTCGAGCTGCGCCAACCAAGCCGAACGGCTCGACCTTTCGGCGCATATCCACTTGAACCGCCCCGGAATCCTCGGAGAGCTGTTTAGTGAAGTCCGGCGAGCATCGCCGGGCTCTCCCGATCTCGATAGTAGGCCTCCTCGTACTCCGCGGGCGACACGTAGACAAGAGGCCCGCGGATCCTTCGGTTGTTGAACCAGCTCACCCACTTGAGCGTTGCGTACTCGACCGGCTCGACGCCCTCGCCAAGGAGCCCGCCTTTTGATCACCTCAGTCTTGAAGAAGCCGATCACCGTCTCGGCCAGGGCGTTGTCGTACGAGTCCCCTACGGTCCCCACCGAGCTTTCGATCCCGGCCTCACGAAGGCGATCCGTGTACCGAATCGAGAGGTATTGAACGCCGTGATCGCTGTGATGGAACCAGCCGGCCATCGATTCGGCGTGCGTGCACCGCCTGTTCCAGAGCGTCGAGCGCGATGTCGCTCCGAAGGGATGTTGACACGCGCCACCCCACGATCAGCCGGGAAAAAACGTCAATCACGAACGCCACGTAGACAAAGCCCGCCCAGGTCGCCACGTACGTCAGAGCCGCGACCCAGAGCTGGTTCGGCCTGCTCGCCGAGAACTCTCGCTTCACGAGGTCTGGGACGCCCTTGGCTGCCTCATCGGCTCGCGTCGTGATCTTGAACGCTCGGCCTCGAACAGCGTCTCGTATCCCCATCCGGCGCATCAGCCGCTCCACCGTGCACCGTGCGACACGGCGCTTCTCTCGGCGAAGCGGCCGCCACACCTTCCTGACCCCGTAGACAGCGAAGTTGTCGTCGAACACGCGGCGGATCTCCGACTCCAGCTCGACATCCCTCTTGTGGCGCTCCGGCCGCAGCGCCGGGTCCCGTCTCCGCGCGCGATGCACGTAGTACGTCGACGGAGCGATCGGAAGCACGGCGTAGATCGGCTCGACCCCGTAGACAGGGCTGGTATTTGTCGATGAAGTCGATCATCACTTGGGTCGGCGGTCGAGCTCCGGCCTGTGCGAAATACGCGGAAGCCTTGCGAAGGATCTCGTTCGCGCGCTTCAGCTCGCGATTCTCCCGCTCGAGCCCCTTTAGGCGCTCTCGCTCGGCAGTCGTCGGCCCGTTGCCCTTGCCCGCGTTGCGCTCGGCCTCGCGGACCCAGTTCCGTAGCGTTGTTGCCGTGCAGCCGATCTTGCTCGCAATCGCGCAGATCGCCCCCCACTGCGACTCGTGCGCATCCTCGTTCTCAAGGACCAGCCGGATGGCCCGCTCACGGACCTCCGGTGAAAACTTGCTCCGTCTCCCCATGGCTCAATCCCTTCATCACTTGAGTCTCCGGGAAAGCCGGGGCGGTTCAGCTCGACGCTCGGAATCCGAACTTCGACGGAACGGATAGGCCCAGCACCACCCCGGATTCCACTCGAGTCCTTCGCGACCTGGCCCAAGGCCACCTTAGAAGCCACCCGAGTCGCCGACAGACAGACCCACCACCACCCCGGACGTCATTCGAGCCCATCGCGACCTGGCCAAAGGCCACCTTAGAAGCCACCCGATTCGCCGCCAGACAGACCCAGCACCACCCCGGACGTCCATTCGAGTCCATCGCGACCTGGCCCAAGGCCACCTTAGAAGCCACCCGAGTCGCCAAGAACCAGGCCTCCGTGCTCTGCGTTACGCGTTCGGGCCATCGCCGGGTGGGCTCGCGACATCGCCCCCAGCACCACCAGCACCAGCACCAGCACCAGCACCAGCACCAGCACCAGCACCAGCACCAAGCGTCACCGCCGCGCTGGAGACGTCATCGTCCCCCGTCGCCTCGCCCGTCTCCGGGTCGACATCCTGAACCACGCGCCGGGACCGAAACGATTGCCTCAGCGCCTCGTTCTGGCTCGCGATCGGTCTCAAGAACAACGCACGCTGGGCGATGTGTTCCTTCGAGCTCTGCGGATAACGCCCGAGGACCGTGGCGATGGTTTCGGGCAACATCTCTTGGCCCTGCGCATCCAGGGCACGAACCTGGTCGGCGGTGCGCTCAGCGCTCGGGGCATCCAGTAGCAGCCTCGAAAACTCACCATTCAGCTTCGCGAGCTGACTCACGTACAACGAAAGCCCAAGCTGAGACACGGATTCTTTGAACGGCCCCTCGAGCGCAGCGACCAGCGCCCTGACCTCGGCCGCCTGTTCGGGATACGCAAGACGGGTGATGACGCCCGCGCCCCCGGGAAACAGCCGCTCGACCAAGTCGCGCCCGCGCTCCGCCAGCTCGCCGGTTTGGAATGCCGTGACCGCCTCAGTGGCGATGCGGTAAATGGCACCGATCGTCTTGTCGATCAGTGGGTCGAGCTCCGCGAGTCGAGGATTCGTCGACGGCTGATTTCGCTGCGTGTGAAGGGCCCGCCTCTCCTTTCGAAACCCCTGCTCTGTGGCGCTCATGAAAAGCAGTCCACTTCTGCTCTGCAGAACCAGTCCACATCGAGAACGGAGTTGTGAACGTGCGGGAGGAGGCAAGAGCGTCGAGGGACTGACAGCGCACGGAGAGGGTAAGGTTAGATTCTCAGCTCTGAGGCTCACGCAGGGGCGGACCGTCGATCTTGATCGTGTGACACTGGTGTCGCACACGGCTGAGCAAGGCCTCTACCATCTTGGGATTTCCGAGGAAGGAGGCCCACTCGGGGTAGTCGAGATTCGTCGTGATGATCGTCGGTCGCCGCCGATACCGAAGGTGCATCAACTTGAAGAAGATGTTGCTCTGCTCGGGCCTCAGGTTGAGATAGCCCATTTCGTCGATCACCAAGACGTCGAGGCGAGCGAGGCGGTTGAGCAGCCGCGGGGTAGAACGGTCCGCGAGCGACGAGTACATTTCATCGAAGAGGTCCTGGGCCGGCATGAAGACCCCGCGATAGCCGTTCTGCAGAGCCTTGAGCAGCAAGCCCATCGCGAGACCGCTTTTGCCAACAGCAGTTGGTCCGATGAACACGATGTTCTCTGCGCGTCCGATGAATTCGAGCTCGGCGAGTTCGCGGAGCTTGCGTTGCGGTACGCTGGGTTGCTTCTTCCATGGGAAGCTCTCGAGCGTCCACGGCTCCGGCAGAGAAGCCCTCTTGATTCTCCACGCAAGCGCGCTTTCCTGCCGTGCGTGCCATTCGGCACGCAAGAGGCGCGCGAAGAGTTTACTGAATGGAGTATGTTGCTTGTCGGCTTTCGCGAGCTCATCGTCGAAGATCTCGGCAATCTTGTTCAGCTTCAAGCAGCTAAAAAGCTGAGAGAGATCGTCATTCATCTTGGTTCTCCTCGACGGGTGGGTAGTCCTCGTCGTCCGGGTCGGACAGAATGAAGTAATCGCGTGCTATCTGGCGCAGAATCATCCGCTCGACGCGGTCGAGGTCGTATAGACCGTAGGCTTCGGCGGTTTGCAGGGCAGGCATCAAGGCCTCGCGGGGATACTCACGAACCATGCGTAGCAGGCATCGAAGCACCTTCACGCCACGCCCGTAAGCGCGTTGCTTGAGCGCAGCCACGTAGTTCGCCAGTTCGGGAGCTGTCGCCAACAGCTCCGCTTGCTCTGCCGGTGGTTCGGTTTTGCGTCGACCCTCGCCTCGGAGCGGACGATGTTCGGGCTTGGTTACGCGCACGTCGAGCGGATCGACGACACGCTTATGCGTTGCCACCTGGCGCGGACCCTCGAAGATGTCGATGCGTTGCTTACTCTCGCGCACCTCCATTTGCCTTCCGATGAGCTTGTAGGGAACCGAGTAGCGGTTACGCCGAACGCTGACGTAGCCCTCGGCATCGACGAACCGCTGATGCAGGACATAGACCTCGGGTATGAAGATCGGCAGGGCCTTGAGACGCGGCCGTTCGGCGGCAAACAGCTCTCGGCGCGTAGCGTGAAGTTTCGGGCTTCGCGCGGCGTTCTTCTCCTCGCACCAGGACCGCGCCTGCATGTTGACGTCGTCCCAATCGGAGAACTCCCGCCCGACGAGGAAATTCCTCTGCACCCATTTGAACGGGTTCTCGACCCGTGCCGAGCGATTGGCATCGCCAACCTCGTGCGCCACGAAGACGAACCCGAATCGCTCACCGAACGCGGACATTTCGGGCACAGGCACCATCTCTTTGCCCGTGCCCTTGAGTCGAACGACGTTGGTGTTGTCGATCATACATCGCCCCGCCGCTCCGCCGAAGTACTCAAGCGCGTCGGTGAGGAAGACCTTGCACTCGAAGCGGGTGAAGCAGGGGTAGATCTGAACGAAGAGCATCCGCGAGTAGCACATCACGAGCGAGGCGATCTGCACCTTGCGCAATCGCCCGCCTATTTGGGCTTGGGTGGCGAGGTGTCATGTTGCATCTCTTCGCCGGGCGCAAACTCATAGCGTCCGGATGGGCGCTTTGGGGTGTGGCCGATCTCGTGCCGGCGGCAGAACGCCGTGAGTGCCTGGTAGGAGAGCTTGGCGCCCTTCTTCTCCAGCTCTTCATGGACCCTAACCAAGTTGCCCTTGCAGCGTACGTGCAGCTCAACGATGGCGTCATGATACTCGGCCGCCTTCTCTGGCCGAACAATCCTGGGCGGCGGAGCCGTTCCGCTCTCCACCACGGATCGCACAGCGCTTCGCGAGAGATTGAGCGCGCGGGCGATACGGCGACTACCGAACCCCTTCTTCGCGAGCTCGAGGATGGCGATTCGTTGATGCTCATCCAGCATCAATGGCCTCCAAAGTGGCGCTCTCGACGCCTTCGACGCTTGACTGCGAGGTGCGGTGCATCAGAAGCGAGAGCGCTGACCGAAACAGCGACTCGCACTCCCACTTCGCTTGCTGTGTGGCATGCTGAAGGTCCAACGCCTCAGGCGGAACCAGCCCAGACAGCGCACCCTCTTTGAGTCTTGTTCGAGCCCGTCGGCTTGTTCCGATGAGGATACCGAAGTCATCAACAAGCTTTCTGAAGAGCCTCTTCTCGGAAGCCGAATCGACGAGGGGAGCTGCCTGCTCTCGCAATCGAAGAACCACGAAGGGCTGAGTCACCACGAGCTCGCGCGTCTTCGCGTTGCCCGAAACCCAGGCTGCATAGAGTGCACCGACCTCCCGCGTGCTCGGTCGGCCATCCGCGAGGCTCTTGACGAGGCGCAAGCAATCCGAACGTTTGGCGCGCGCCATCGGCACGAGGTATTTCATCGCCGCATGCGCTCCGAGCGACCCACTTTGCACCCGGTCTTGAACCTCCCGAGGCAACGCTCGAACCAGAGCCAAACGGCGGCTCACCCAGCTCTGGCTCTTGTCGAAGCACCGCGACAGTTCGGCGAGGGAGAGACCAAAGCGCTCGTTGAGGTCCTCCAGGAGCCAGCCTTGCTCAAGAGCACCGTCCGATTCGCTCGTCCGCATTAGCCGCTCGAGCAACACAGCCTCAAGCTCGCCCAGCTCCCATAGGGTTGCGCGCACCAAGTCATGCCGCAACGACTTCAGCGCTCGAACGCGTTTGTAGCCATCAACGAGTACATGCCTGGCGTCGTCGCCACGCACCACCACGACAGGCAGAAGCTGCCCCTTCTCCGCGAGTGAGCCGACCAGTTGCCGTTCCTTGCGCGCGTTCCTCCGCCGTAGCTTCTCGTAGCGAAGCTCAAGCTGACCGATCTCCAACTCCATCGCACACCCGCTCTTGCGTCAGTGCCACTCACGTACGGGGCCATAACCACCGCACCGCTCGCAGCAGGCCGTAGACGGGAGAACTTGTGCCTCGAAACGCGGCAGGCTCCGACACCCTGATCTATGACGAATCAACTTCTCCCCTCGAGATTCGCCGAGATCTTGGACGCGCCCGCGGTACGCGGCTGACGCCGCGGCTCTTCGAACCCGGCCCTTGCGCTTCGCGAGATACCGAGCCTGCGCTTCGCGGCACTGCCGGCGACGAGATCGCGAGCGGCATTCACCTGAGCAGTATCGCTGACCGTGGAAGCATCCACGACACAGCAAGAACCTACGCCCACAATCCAAACACTTGATTGCCCAGATCCTGATCGACACGGCCTTGGGCGGGGCAAAGGGGAAGCTGGACTACGAGGCCCCTCTATGCGACGACGATACGTCGCCCACGGCCTTGTGGAGACACAGGGGGCTCGGAGCTTCTACCTCCGACCCCCAACTTCTGCCCCGCTCATTTCGACTATCAGACGGCGGCGACCTCAGCCAGCATCTCGTCGCACACCCTCCACAGCGTCGGGTGGACTGCTTCTCGAGAGCACGGGTGGGCCGTTTTTGGGGAGCGCTCCAGCCCCTGCTCGTGCCTCACCGCCTTCCGGCAGTGCTGCGCAAGCTCATTCCAACCTTCGGCCTTCGCCGCAGCTGCGATCTGCCGCTGAGCCAGCTCTCGCCGCCCAGACGGCATTTGGTAACTCGAAATCCAATCCGCCAGTGATCCAGACATTGAAACCTCCTCGGCGCATCGCCACATCGAAGCGCCTTCTCGTGGATAACAAAAAGGACACCCATAACGACAAGGAACGATCGTCCGAAGTCATTCTTCAGGCCATCACGAGTGAGAGTCTGTGCTGACCATCCGGGCACATCCCGAGCCCACGCGTCCGAACGCTCAGAGCGCGCGAAGACGCTGTGCTTTCGTCGATGCACTCCGCGCCACAACGAACGCCGAAGAGAGCTCGCCCCAGCAGTGCCCGCGTCGTTGGATCCTGCGTCGTTGAATCCCGCATCTCATGGGCTCGAACGAGAACGCGTTCAACAACCGGTACCCGGCCCAAGATCGATACTTCGTCGCGGCCAAGGCGCAGGAGCGGTGCTCGGAGAACGGGTGAACGTCCGACAATGGAGTGGGCTAGTTCCCGATGAGCCGAGGAAGAAAGTCGTCGCCATTGCCAAGCTGCCCAGCGTTGTTGCTTCCCCAGCACCAAAGCTGACCATTCGTCCTTAGACCGCACGTGTGGGTGTCACTGGACACAATCCTCGTCCAGTTGTCGTCTTCGCCAAGTTTGGTTGGTGTCCGTTTGTCGCCGCGCGGCCGTCGCCAAGCTCTCCGTGATCATTGTGCCCCCAACACCAGAGCGCACCGTGTTCCTTCAAGGCGCAGGTATTCCTGGCGCCGAGCGTCACGAAGGTCCAGTCTTTGTCTTCGACCACGCGCGTGGGCACGATCTTGAATTTCGTAGTTCCGTCTCCAAGCTGCCCATCGCTGTTTTCGCCCCATCACAGCGCCAGAAGCCGTCCGCGCTCTTCGGGCGTTCGGGCTGCGGTGCAGTCCGTCGGCACCACTGATCGAAGCGCAGATCTCGATCCCAGAGCCCGAGCTCCAACATGTAGTACGCCCGTGCGCTGCCTGAATCGCCCATGCCACGTCAAATCGTGTGCGTCGAGCTCCGCCTGCGGGGCAACCCACCACCCGCGCCCGATCGCTTCGTCGATGTACCGGAGACCTCCATCGTCGTCTCGATAGCCGTCGGTGTCATGGTAGCGGTCGAAGCCGTCATGGGCGTCCGCAACTTCGATGCCAACAATCGGGGCTTTGAGAGACCTTCGAAGACTGAAGTGCTCGAACTGCAGGCCCAGGAAATCAGCGCGCCCAGGGTGGTTGTACTTCGCGAAAGCGGTCGGCTCGCCTACGACGAAACGAGCGATCGCGCCCATGGAGGGGTGGCCGATCGCCCCCCCCCATGCCACTTCACGACTGTTGACGACGTTGATGTGGCCAAAGATCGGCGAAGACCATTCGAAACCCGCGAAGGCGACGAAAACGCCCTCTTGGGTGGCCCGATCTACGGCGGCTCGCGTGCGTGCCCAAACGTTGCTCCATGGCCAAAGCGCAATGAGCTCGGCGTGATCGCTGAGCCCCAGGAAGTCCAGACCACCCACGTACCACGCATAGCTCAGCGCTTCCTCGAGCGAGCCGCGACCGTCAGAGTGTTTCGTGTGATGGTGGACTGAGCCGTAGTAGACGTTGAAGACCTCATGGGGCTCGCTTGAGACCTTTTCGAGGGTGGCTTCGGAGCCATCTCTTGTCGTGCTGAGCTCTTGCGCACTGAGCGCACTGCGCGCACTGCCCGCACTGAGCGCACTGAGCGCGTCGATCCGACTGGACGTCGTGAACGCACTGGGAGTCGTGCACGGTGCAGATGCCGCGGACGGAGCAGAGAGAGAGGAAGCACCGCACACATAGAGCGGCAAGTTCTCGCCGCCTTCGCGGATAGCGTGGACCGTGCAGACATCGTGGATCTCCCGGCTTTAGGGGGTCTTGTTGTCTTGGTAGCCCCAAGCCCCGCCGACCTGACCCATCAATGGCTGAACGCCTCAGCAGGAACAAGACGAACCGCGCCCTCATCGCGATCATCTTGCTACACGTTACACAGTTCATCCGCCGATCCCGACCCGGGCGCAATCGAAGGCTGGACCACCGCACCGCTTGCAGCAGGCCGTTGACGGAGGCTGAGGCCGGGTGTCTGTTCAGCCCTCCTCTCTTCTCGTCGATCGAATGTCGGATCGACTCGGGGTCCGGGCGTGGTCAAAGGTCGGGCTGTCCACGACGAGCAGGTCTGGTCAGATGTCTGCGGTCAGCGCGGAGATCTCCGCGCTGCGTGAGCAGCTGACTACTCGTGACGCTGCGCTGGCCGCGCGCAATGCCGAGCTGGTCGAGCTCCGCAAGGAGCGCTGGGCCACCGACCTCAAGATGCTCTTCCAGCGCAAAGACATCGCGCTGCCGCGGGACCGAGAGCTCGTCGGTCAGATCCTCTCCATCAAGCGCCGCGTCCTGGCCTCCGGCAAGGTCAGCTCCGACGCCGAGCGTACCACCCGAGGTGGCCACGCCGACCGCTTCTGGGCCATCGCGCTCGCCTGCCAGAAGGAGCGCGGGCCCGCGCCGAAGACCGGGACCGAGATCGGCGATCTGCTGCTGGCTGAAGATGAACGGATGCTGCCTGCTCACCGGCGCACTCAGCAAGCTGACATCAGGCATCTCAGTGCGCGGTTCTCTGGTCTTGCACCACGCGGCGAACAAGCGAATGGGCGTCATTCTCTTGGCCCTTCAACTTGAAGCCGAGGGCTCGACGCACCCTCAGGTAGTCGTCCAATGATTCGCGCAACGGACTCATCGCGCACCTCCGACGGGCCAGAGCTGCGCCAGCCGCTGCAGCGAGGTGAAATCGATCTTCGCGTAGATTTCCGTCGTCGTCGGGATGCGGTGACGAAGCACGGTGCCGATCTCACTCATCGAGGCCCCGTCGCGGAGCATATTGGTCGCTAGTGAGTGGCGAAGGACATGCGCGCCGCCCTGTGGCGGTAGTCGGTCGCACGAGCCCAGCACCTGCTCAACCTGCTCTTGGGCCAGAAACTTCGGACGCCTGCGAGCCACCAACTCGCGGCAGTCGTCGCGGCAGTCGTCGCGGAAGTCGGGACCGCGGCAGCAAGCTCCACGTCGATCATTCCCTGCTCGAGCAGGAACCGGAAGAAGGAGCGGAGAAGAAGGAGCGGAGGTAGCTCACTCTGGTCTGCGTCGTGCGCGGCGGCAACCGATCTGCGGCCGCCAACACGAAGTGGGTGATGTCCTTTTCGCCAAGTGCATGCAGACGCACCCGGCCACGGCCGAAGCTGCTCTCGAGGCAATCCCGCGCAACACAAACCGCCACACGTACGGTCAGGGGTTGCAGCGAGCGCCGCTGCTCGAGGTATTCACCGAAGCGCTGCGCCAATGTGTCGGTCTCAGTAGGCTTCGGCTTCGATGGCTCGGGGGCGACGCCTTGGGCTCGCACGTGAGCGAGCATGCGTTGCAGCGGCTTCTGCCCCACCGCCCGCACGCGGCATTGCCGCCGGAGATCCTTGCGCCAGAACGACCTGATGACGTCGTCCTCGAGATCGGCAAGCTGCATTCCTCGCCGATCGAGCCACCGACCGAAAAGGCGAAACAGGTAGAAGTGGCCGCGCACGGTCTGCGAGCAGTACTGCAGCGTCGTGAGCGTGGAGGTGTACGCGTGGAGGCGTACGCGTCGAGGTGCGGGCCGAACAATCCGGCGCGGTGCCAGCGAAGGATCTCTCGTCGTGTCGTGCGACCGCGCGGACAAGAAACGCCGAGCCCGGGCGCTTGGGACCTTGGGTTGGTTTGTGGATTCGATCTAACCTCACGGTTCAAAGAAGCCGTACATCCCACCGCCGACGCGGTCCGGGTGGTCGTGAGAGGTTCTCGGCTCGCGTGAAGCACGCGAGGACATCGGTCGCGGCCCCACTCGAATGTTGGGTCGACATTTTGTCAGCCGGGCAGGCCGCAAGAGTCATCGAGTCCGTTCGAGGGCGCAGTACCGACTTGGTTCCGTGTTGCGCGGCAGGGGGCGGCGGGTGGCACACGGCGTGCAAACGCGAGTGATTTATCATGTTGGGCGTCGCTCTCGGACAAAATGGCTGGATACCGCGGTTCGCTCTCATCGCCCTCGCTGCTTCGATCCTCGCCCGGACCGCGAACGCACTGGTGGTCGACTGGCTGACACCAACAACGACGGCGATCGTTGCGTCGTCGGGGTCACATCGAATGCATCACCGACGTTTGGAGCGGGCGCAGGGGCATGACGACCTCCTTGCCTCCTTGCTCCAACGAAACGTCTTTCGGGCTGCACGAAGTGACAACGTGCAGGCGGATGCGAAACCGCCCTCCGAGGCTCCGGACTCAAGCTCATCTCGCATCGCTCAGCTTGACGAGGGTCGCTGCCCCCGCGTGAGATCGCCGCTCCCTCTTCTCGGTACGATTGTCGAACGAAACGTCGAGCTTTCGGTTGCGGTTTTTCGCAGCAGCATCGAAGACGATCGAAACGTGCGGTTCGTGCGGACCGGTGAGCGTCTCGTTGATGGGTACATCGTCCAGTCGGTCGCTCGTCGTTCCGTACGCGTCGACCACGACGGTCAATGTGAACGCTTTGTACTAGATGACGAGGCGTCGAGCAAAACTGATACATCGCAGCGCGCAGAGCGAGCCTCGGCGCCACCTCGTCACGATACAGGGAGCGGACCTGAGGCCGAGATCGGAACCGAGATCGGAACCAAGATCGGAACCAAGATCGGGACCAAGACAGAAATCAGGACCATCCGACGACGGCGCCCTGGCGAATATGAAATCGAGCGAGATGAGGCTGACCGCATCTTGAGCAACCTGAGCTCAATCGCGCTCGACGGACGGATTGTACCCAGTTTCGAGAACGGCAAGGCCAACGGGTTCAAGCTCTTGGCACTCCGACCGCACAGCATCTATTCGATGCTAGGGCTCGAGAACGGCGACGTTATCGAGCGAATCAACGGTTATGCAATCGACAGCCCAGAGGCAGCAATCGAAGCCTACGCTCGCGTCAAGAATGCAGGCGATGTTGCGGTCGATTTTCGTCGCGGTGGTCGACCAGAGCGCCTAATGCTGACCTTCCGGTAGGCCGCGGCAAGCGCTCGGGAGCACGATCGCTTGGCGACGCCCGCCGACACGCAGGATGCCGGGTGGACCTTCCCACGTCGCGTCCCGCTCTGAGCGATATTTGAGCGACGAACTTCTTGCCTCAGTCGGCGCCCGATGAGCCGGCCGCCCAGCCGGCGCTCGTTCGGGTGCCACCGAACCGCGGAAAGGAATCCCAGCGTTGACATTCGCATGGACTCGGAGCACCCCCGAATACAACATGAGTGAACCGACATCGCCCGCACGTGCGTTCGACCTCATCGTTTTGTGCGGACCGCCCGGCGTTGGCAAACTCACAGTGGCACGCGAACTTCGTCAACTCACCACGTACGCGCTCTTTCACAATCATCTAGTCGTGGATGCGGTCGGCTCTCTATTCCCCTTCGGCTCGCGCCCCTTCAACGAGCTGCGCGAATCGCTTTGGCTCCAGATCTTGTCGAGGGCCGCGCGCGAAAGCATAGGCGGCGCTATCTTCACCTACGCATTCGATCGTACTGTCGACCCTCGGCTGATGTTCAAGCTTCAATCGACGGTCGACGGAGAAGGATGCCGCGTCTCTTGGGTAGATCTAGCGTGCGACGACAGCGTGCTTCGATACCGAATCGCCCACGCCGACCGGGCCCGCTACGGGAAGATGTCGTCGTTCACCCGCTTCCAAGAGTTGCGTCGCGAAGGCTCATTCCCGAGGATAGAGTATCCAACTCCGCCTCTGTTCATAGACACGACGCATCGTGCGCCCGCTGACGTCGCAGCGGATGTCGTTGATCGCCTGGGCCTTGCGAGAATTGCGCTCTCTCTTTCCGATCACGAGAATACGAAAGAATGAGAGAGAGTCTCGGGAACAGACCTTCAATTCGCCAATGAGCGAACTCGGCCGAGATCTGCTCAGATATGGGGCGTTTCAACCGTGTTGCCTCAGCTTCTTCAAGGCCGCGCTGATGAAGGACCCCGAGGCCGTTCTTGAGTCGCGCGGCTGAGGCTGCGAGTGAGCTGGGCAAAGAATTCGGTGCCGGTTTCGCCCGCCGTCCCCTGCGCCACAGCGATACGTCGTCCAAGGATTCGAAACGTGCGATCGTGGAACTCTCAGACACGGCCTCATCTTAGCGATGATCGCCCATCGATACACCTTGGATTCGGTCTCTTGATGGCTCGCGTGATCACCCGCGGGGCTTTTCCATTTTCAGCCAACGCTCACGGTCGGCTTGGTCACGCATCCTTTCCCGCTTTTTAGCTTCGCCTTCGCCTTCGCCTTCGCCTTCGCCGTGAGTCGTCAGGCCGAATGCTGTGCGCAGAGTGGGTGCGAGATCTCCAAGGCTCATTGGGTTGGCGCGCCCTGCGCGACGCGCGGGACCGACGATGCGCGGTCCGTGAGCTAGGACCCAGACGCGGCTAGACGAAGGGTCCCCACTTCCGTGGTGAGCAAAGCCGGCATCGCGCCCATGATCGGTCAGGACGAAGACGGAGGCTGTGCGTCCGCCGCGGTTTCGCATGTGCTCGAGGCTGCGAAACAAGTCGCCGAGGAAGGCGTCGAAGCGTTGAAGTGACTCGACGTACTTCTCGTAGTTGCCTCGATGACCGTATTCATCCGTGTCTCCGAGTCCGACGACCAGGAGCCTTGGCGCGACCTCACGGAGGTAATGCAGTGCGAGAGCCGCGGCAAACCGATCCGGTCGGTAGTCACCCCATCCAGGATAGGCGGCGGCAACGCTCGATTCGCGCAAAATCTCCGAAGCGCGACGGTTTACACGGAACGCGTCGCGTGAAGCGCCACCGGTCCGCCCGGCCGAGATCACGGCGCCGCATGGATGTCTGGTGACCGCGTGAGCCATCGGACCCCATGACGCAACGATCGCAACATCTTTGGCCGCAAGGTTCTCGAGCGTCTTGAGCTCGTCGACCACCGTGTCCTCTTGTTTCTGAACCCGAGGCCTCATGTTCTCGATCAGGAAGGCGAGCTGAAGAACCGGCGCGGGCCTTGGAACAATCGCGCGCCGTATTTTCGAGGCCGAGGCCAGAACGCCCGCGTAGCGAACCTGATGCTGCGCCGGGGGAGGAACGAGCCACGCGAGGCGTCTCAGAAACTGAACCGGTACGATCGCTGCTGTTTTCGACCTGACGAGAAGGGATCGTCGCTATTTCCGGGAAGCCGCCCCGCGGAGGCTGCCCGCGGAGGCTGCCCGCGGAGGCTGCTCCACGGAGGCTGCCCCGCGGAGGCTGCCTCACAGAGGCTTGGATCCCGGACCGGCTGCCTGCGAATATCTTGAGATCACGCGACTTTCGTGGGACGAGCGTCCGTCGAAGAAAAAAAGCAGCGGGCGTGTCGATCCGGCCGCGTCCCGTTCGTCGCCTTTTCGAAGAGCAGGGCGGCGGCCAGTCCGGTCGGGCGTCCCCCCAAACCGAGAGGAGTACAACGATGCGGGTCATGGTGTTGGTCAAGGCGACGAAAAACTCGGAGGCGGGGATCCTGCCCGGCGATCCAAGGGCGCCTGAGGGATTCGACAAGCTGTTCGAGCAGATGGGCGAGTTCAACGAGGAACTCGTGAAGGCTGGGGTGATGCTGGCGGGCGATGGCCTCCAGCCCAGCAGCCGAGGAAAGCGTGTGCGGTTCACTGGCTCCGGCGGGAAGAAAACCGTGATCGACGGTCCATTCGCGGAAACCAAGGAACTCGTCGCGGGCTACTGGATCTGGCAGGTGAAGTCCATGGAGGAGGCTGTCGAGTGGGTCAGGCGCTGCCCCGATCCGATGCCCGGCGAGGCGTCGGAGATCGAGATCCGCCCGTTCTACGAGGCCGAGGACTTCGGCGAGGCGTTCACCCCGGAGCTGCGGGCGCAAGAGGATCGGCTACGCGCGGATATCGAGCGGAAGCAAGGGTCCTAGTGTGAAGGATGGCCACACGTCGTCCGACCCTCCGATGCACGTCGTCCTTCCACGCGGCGCCGGTGCGTAATACGAAATCGCGAGATTCGGAACTTGAACCTGAACCAGAACCTGACGTCGAGGGAGGCACGTTATGGCGGCTGCATCGAAAGCGAAGATTTTTCCGTTCATTTGGTACGCCAAAGAGAAGGTGTCGTTGACCCATTTGCCATACGCATCATCAACGGTTGCCGAAATCTTCTCCCTCCTCGACGAGGGAGGACCAGATTTGCTGCAACAGGTCTGACCATCCGCGAGGGCCCACTTCGTGAGGAGACACACCGGTCGGGACCGGTTCCAATCGGATTGGATGATTCTTGACATTCAAGGACGGAAATTCCTCGTCGGCCTTTGCTTTGCAGTGTCCGTTTTCATCCGTCCAAAGGACACTGACAGTCATCCGTCCAGCGAGTCCCTGCTTCGACGCCACGAACTTGTCGCCGGGTCTCACCCAGGGCAGCCTCTCGAGGGGGATAAGAAAATCAACCGTGGGTTTGCCGTCGAGTTCGTGTCCAGTCAATCCATTGGCCCGCCAGGGCTTTCTGCTGAACCTGACGGCGTTTCCGAGAGAGGACCTCCGCACCGCCCACGGCGCCTTGGAAAGCGCCCCGTTGATGGCATGCACGCCTCCGTCGGTTCGCCGTGCGACATCGAAGACGAGTCCAGCCAGATCCTGAGCCTGTCCCGGTTTCTCCAGCGTCCTCAACGCCTCGAGTGCCCCGGATCCACTGTCATACCGGTTGAGATAGCGAAGCTGGTAACGCTCCAGAGTAGATTGTCGTTGCGCTTCCTCCCCAGGGAGCAGCGTCCTCAGCACTTGCGCAGCCTCCTGATCCTGGATCCCCTCCAGGTCCTGAACGAGGTCAGCTGCCTGGGGCACAACTTCGGCACGGAGCGCTAGTGCCGGCGGTCTGAAGTGCGATCCGGATTTCGGGGAATAGAGGAGCCCCGCCAATCGATCTGACGAGTATGGCTCGCGGCCCGGCCCCAGATCTGCTCGTTGTTCCTCGCGGCGTGCATCGACGCCTTCGGGTGCTTGCTCGTCGGCGCCGTGCTCCCCACACGTTGGTTCAAAGAGCTCGGATAGTCCTGCTGGGACGGCGACGTCTGAGCACGGCGGAGATCGCCCGGCGCGTGGGTTGCTCAGATCGGAACGTTCGGAAGTGGAAGGCGCGTTTCGCCAAAGACCCGCGTGTTGAAAGCCTGGATGATGCGCCGCGCTCCGGACGACCTCGAGAGATCCCCATCTGGGTGCGGTGCAAGCTGATCGAACTCGCATGTGATCGACCTGATGGCGAGGCCGTGCCCTTCTGGGTGCTGTGGACGTATGGCACGCTGGCTGATGCTCTCGAGGAGGAGACAGGCTGGCGACTGAGCATCAGCGAGATTGGTCGGACTCTTCGATTCTCGGAGATCCGGCCACACCGCGTGAAGCAGTGGCTGAAGTGCTCGGATCCCGACTTCACGGCGAAGGCGAAGTCGGTCTGCGATCTCTATCTTGAGCCGCCGGAAGGCGCGGTCGTCGTCTGCATCGACGAGAAGCCGATGCAGGTCCTCGAGCGCATCCACCCGACACATCTGGATCATCGTGATGCTTCGGTCCGCTACGAGTACGAATACAAGCGGCACGGCACTCAGGGGCTGCTGGCCGCCTTCGACGTGCGCACGGGCCGGGTCTTCGGGCGCGTCGTGCGGAAGCGGACCGCCAAGGCGCTGGTCGCCTTCATGAACGCGCTTGCTCGCCGATACCCTCAACGGCCGGTGTACGTCGTCTGGGACAACCTCAACATCCATTACGACGGTATTGAGGCGCGGTGGACCCGGTTCAACGAACGCCATGGCCACCGCTTCCACTTCATCTATACGCCGAAGCACGCTTCCTGGATGAACCAGGTCGAGATCTGGTTCTCGATCCTGCATCGACGCGTGCTCAACTACGGAAGCTTCGACAGTCCCTCGGCCCAGAAGGCTCAGGTAGAGGGCTACATCCGACATTGGAACCGCCATGAGCGTCACCCCTTCCGCTGGACCTGGCGGACCGACCGACGTAAGAAACGACGACGGCGCAAGAGCAAGCGCTGAAGTCGAGATGCCTACACACCAAGCCGAAGTCCACCACGCCGAAGACGTCGAGGCTGTGCTGCACGCGCGTGGCTTCGACCACCTTCGAGCACGCAAGTACGGCACTGCGGTCATCCTCGAGTCCGGCCCAAAGGCCGACCCGATGAAGCACCTGCGTTTGCGACGCGACACAGTGCACCTTTGGTGTCTCGACTTCGCGAAGCACACCGGGAAATGGGAGAAGACGCCTTTCCGGGCGACGCTCGACGAACTCCTCGAGCTGGTGACAACCCAGCTCCCGAGGCCGAGAAAGTCGAACGTATCCGGTGCTCCGAATCCTCGACGTGCTCGGTTCGCGGCAGCGGACCGCCCGAACTCCACAACTCGCGTCTTCTCGGAGTGCAGCTCCAGCGCGAACTTCGCGAGGCGCTCGCGTAGCTCTTTGTGGAACGTCTCGGCGTCTTTCCGATGCTCGAATCCGATCAAGAAGTCGTCAGCAAAGCGCACAATGACGACGTCACCATGCGCCCGTCGCTTCCTCCACTGCTGGACCCACAGGTCGAGGACGTAGTGCAGATACAGGTTCGACAGCAGGGGCGAGATCGTCGCTCCCTGCGGCGCTCCTTGGTCGCTTTCCGTCCAGTGCCCGTCGTGCAGGACACCCGCACCCAGCCATTTCTGGATGAGTCGAATGATCCTTCGGTCACCAATCCGGTGCTCGACAAACTTCACCAACCACCCGTGGTCCAGGGTTCCGAAGAAGTCCCGGAGGTCGGCGTCGAGCCACCAATTCACTCTACTTCGTTTGATCGCGGTCGCGAGCGCGTCCAGTGCATCGTGCTGGCTACGCCCGGGTCGAAATCCATACGAAAAGCCGAGAAAATCAGTCTCAAAAACGGCGTTCAAGATATCGACGACGGACCGCTGGACGATCTTGTCTTCCAACACAGCGATGCCGAGCGGCCGTTGCCGCCCGTCCGCCTTCGGTATGAACACTCGCCGAGATGGCTTTGCTCGGTACGCTCCACGATGCAATCGCGCATGCAGATCTCGGAGATTTGCTTCGAGTTCCATGCTGTATTGCGACCACGTCACGCCATCGACCCCAGCCGCGGCCTTGCGCCGGAGCGCAAGGAAAGCGTCATGGAGGCGATCTATCGTGAGGTGATGGAAGAGCGCAGTGAACTTCGCATTCCTGTCTCGTCTTGCTGCTTGTCGTACGCGTTCCAGCGCGCTTTGCGCGCGAACCCGGCTCTGTGTCCGGTGCGCGTTGAACTGGCTCGCGTTTCCCTCGGCCCGGCCCCTTCCCTCCATCACCTCCGCTGCCGTCGGTCCGGCATTGTTCGGCGACTTCGCAGGTACAACGGACCTGTCCGACTTCCTCGGGTCGTGCATCATCGGCGTCCGGCCTTAGCCTTCCCGATGCGGCCCGCCGTGCCCTCCACGGCGAGCGAGCCCGAGGATCTCCCGGTTCTCGCGCAGAAAGTTTCCGTACGTGCGAGGGGTCTTCGACCGCGCAGGGTCGCGCGGCGCCTTGCGTTGGCGGCGTCGTGCGTGTTGCCTTCCGCTTCAGTTGACAGCGTCGGCACCCCGGAGTCCTTGATTTCGCGGCTCAATGGTCTGCCCGTACGTGCCCCTGTCAACGCTTCGCCGACGACCTTACAGTGGTCGACGCATGACTCGGGGTCATCGTGGTTCGCTAATCCTTCGATGTGAGACTCTTTCATTCTCTGCTTTCTGCCGGTTTATCCCGGCGCACCAACCGTTCAGGGGCCCCGTTGATGGGGTGGGTCGAGCCGTGTGATTTCCGGCGGCATGAACACCAACCAAGCCCTTGCTGAGCACATCGAGAAACTCGTGAGCGATCTCGTCCAAGCTCACCTGAAGGAGACACAAGCCACCGTCATGGCCGCTGTGATGCGCGGGTTCGGAGCGCCGAACTCCCAGATCAAGCTCACACCGAGTCGTCAGATGAAGGCGCGCTCGTTCGGTGGACGCAGATCGATGGCGGACGTCTCAATGCTGGCGGAGCGTCTGTATGAGCTGATCTGCGAGCGCCCCGGAGAGCTGATGGTCTACTTCTCGGCCGAACTTGGGAAGACAGCACGCGAGCTCTACGGACCCATGACAGCGCTGAAGAACTCCGGCCGAATCCGAACAGCCGGCGAGCGCAACCGGACGCGATATTTCCCGTCGATCGACGGCGGTGCCAGCAGCACGCTGCGCGCTTGATTAGGCCGCCGCATCGAGCAGCGCCGGAGTTGGCGTCCCTTCGGCGTGCGCCGCTACGGAGCGAACGATGAAGTCCAGAAGCTCTTTCCCCTGCTTCCGGGCCGTCTGGGCAACAGTCATGATCCGTTCCACGAAGCGAAGACCTCGCTCACTCTGACAACCGAAGCTCACCCGTCTCCATAGAACCAGCGATCTCAACTGGAGCTCTGCATGGTTGTTCGTGAGCTCCACGCCTTCGTTCATGACAAACGTCCACAGAGCCTCGCGGTGAGCGAGGATATCCGCGCACGACCCAGAGAGTCTCGCAACGTTGACCCCAACGCCGCGTTCAAGCGCGGCTTCGAATTGCCGCTGAACCGGATGCATCAACGTCTTGAGCTGAGCGCGCGTCAGCTTGCCCGCTTTGAAGCCGTGCCAGTATTCGAAAATGATCGCGCTGAGATCCAAGAGCTCGCGACCTATCGACTTCGATGGACCATCGCGCTCAGAAAACGAGACGAATCGACGAATGAGATGCGGTGACATATCTGCCGAAGCTTCATCAACTAAAACGAGAAAATATCAGCGCGATCGCTCACCAGGATGCCGTTCGCGCCACCGAAGAGCGGACGAATCGTCTCGCGTCGACCGTTGACCGTTGACGAAAATCCGGTACACCGTCGAAGACGCCGTCGCCAACGTCCAAAGTGAAAGCGTGACACCAGCGAACAACCACGTCATGCCGTCGGTACGCTTGACGCCCGCCGATTCGACTTCAGCCTGCGCCTCTTCGGTCGCAGCTTTCAACGCACGGCTCGCCCGAGCCTCCATCGTACTTAGGGCACCGAGCGACACGGTGAGGCCGAACAGTTCGCGCAAGAGCTGCTGCGTACGACGGCGGCTGATGTGATAGACACCAACGTCGCGGCGCACGATCCGGCGTCTTGGGCAGATGCCCCGCGCAGCCCTCACAAGCTTCGGGAAACAGAGGAAAGAACGCGTTGACCTCGTTGAGTGGCACGAGTGTTCGGTGGGCCCCCCGGTGCCCTTTTCTGTCCGCCGCGTTTTCGCTCTGTTTTTCGCTTCCCACCGCTGTTTCGCGTTCCTCGAAACGCGGCGCCCGGGCCATCGCTCGATGGGGGCCGATTCGAGTTCTCTGAGTTCTGCCGAAGCTGCTCCTTTAGAACCTCGACCTGGGCCTTCAGCAGCGCAAATGCCTCCCGGAGCTCAGCAAGCTCGGCAGTGCGCGCAGCGAGCGCCGCGTCACGAGCGGCCAGATGCTCACGCAGCGCGGAGATCTCTGTGGTGAGCGCAGATATCTGGCCAGCCGCGGACACCCCGACCTTTGATCACGCCGGGATCCCCGAGTCGATCCGACATTTGATCGACGAGAAAACAGGGGGCCTGAACAGATACGATGCATGCGCCTTTGCCGTTGCTCTTCAGCGAGCGGACGATGTGGAGCAGGTAGGCGTAGTCGCCCTGTTTTCCGGGCGGTACCCCGTAGTGCTTGAACCGTTCGTGCGGGTCTTCGTCGGGGTTCAGGCCGGTGCTCCACCGCTTGTCCGAAAACGGTGGATTTGCGACGACGTAGTCGAAGGTCTTGAGCTGGCCGCCGTCCATGAAGAACGGGCTCGAGAGCGTGTTGCCTTGGTGAATCTCGGCTCCGGGGTTGTCGTGGAGAATCATGTTCATCCGTGCGAGGCCGGACGTGGCGGAGTCCTTCTCCTGACCGTAGAGGGTGACCTTTGCCTTGGCCCGGTCGGCGACCTTCAGGAGCAGGGATCCCGAGCCACAGGTGGGGTCGTAGACGGTGGTCTTGGTCGTGACCTTGGCTTCGCCGATGCCGATGACCTGGGCGATGACGCGGCTGACCTCGGCCGGGGTGTAGAACTGGCCTTTGGACTTCCCACTCTCGGTGGCGAAGTGGCGCATCAGGTATTCGTAGGCGTCGCCGAGGATGTCGTCGCCGTCGGCTCGGTTCTTGGAGAAGTCGAGGGCTGGGTTCTCGAAGATGGCGATGAGGTTGGTGAGCCGCTCGACCATCTCCTTGCCGGAGCCGAGCTTGGTGGCGTCGTTGAAGTCCGGCATGTCGGACAGCTTGTTGACGTTGGCGAGGGGCTGGATGATCTTCTTGTTGATCTGATCGCCAATGTCGCTCTTGCCCTTGAGCGCGACCATGTCCTTGAAGCTCGCGCCCTTGGGGATGGTGATGGGCGCGTAGGGCGTATCGGCGTACTTGTCGCTGACGTACTTCACGAACAAGAGCACGAGGACGTAGTCCTTGTACTGCGAGGCATCCATGCCCCCTCGCAGCTCGTCGCAGCTTGCCCAAAGTGAGCTGTAGAGTTCGGATTTCTTCAACGCCATGTGTCGGTGCTCCAAATACGGTCGGGCGGCCTGTCCTGAGACCTTCCCGTTCTTCTTGCCGGCTGGGGTTCGGCTGGCTGCCTCCTTTTGATTGGCGGGCTTTTTTGGCTTCTTCGCGGCGTCGCCGTTCAGGATGCGACCCACGATGTCGGCCTTGGCCCGGCCGCCGTCGTCGAGGCCGAGGCTATTGCAGAGGTCTTTGAGGCTGCCCCGGGGTAGCTCTTCGAGGGCGGTGTCCAGCCGGACCGAACGTGCTCGGGAGAGGCGGTCGACGAGGGTGGCCTTCTTGCGCCGGTCGTCGACCGCGAGCTCGTGGGCGTCGAGGATGGCCAACAGGTCTTTTCGGTCTAGTGCCTCAAGGATTGCCCTCTTCTGCATCGGTCACCTGCTCCTGCCCGCAGCAAGGCGATGCCACCCTAGATCGCGGCAAGTTGGGGCTCAATGGGTTCCCGAGAAATGGTCAGAATGAGCCTCAGAACGGCCCTGGGCGGCAGAAGAGTTTGGCACTGGCACGCCGGCCACAGCGACGCCCTCCAAACCCCGGAGCAGACTCACACAGTCGAAGCTCCAACCGCCGACCTCTGGCGACGGTGTCCACCTCTGCACGATGCACCGAATGAAGGGCCTGAAGGGCCTCGAGTTCCCGTGCGCGAATGGAGAGACTTAGAATCGTCAGCCGAACTCGGCCATCATCGGTCATGCGAAGTTGTTCTTCGGCAAAGGGCGGACGGGCCGCCTATAGGCAGAGCCTTTCTCGTCCTCGTCGATCGCCTCGGGCAACACGAACCTGAGCATGAACACTCAATCCACCACACTCGATCGCCGTGGACTTGACGTCCACGATGCGACTTGGCGACAGCATCGATGGCTCCGCGAGGCCGTGCACGGACCAGCGCTCCAATGGTGTCAGCGATGCTTCATCAAGAGCGTACGCGGCATTGTGCCTGGGGCCCCGCGGGTTCGTCTACGGTGTCTCAGAGGCGGTACGAATCATGATCGCTTTGGTGTGCAACAGCGAAAAGCCGAAGCGCTGGATGTTTCGTTCCGACGCGCTGCCGGGCGACGACGTGACCGCCATTGCTTCGCAGCGTCCGGCGACGTGATTGATGCGAGCGGCGAGCAGCGCCTGTTGGATACCGCGCCTTCGGTAGTCCGGTCTCGTCGACGCACCGTTTACCAGGCCGATCGCATCGGTGATGTTCGCGGCGGCCGCGCCCGCGGGCTCCCCGTCGATCCGGGCCAAGAAGAGCGACTTGCCGTCGAGGTGGCTGATCGTATGTGCGATCGGATCGAGGGCAATATCATCGCTGCTCGCAAACCCGCATCCCATGGTTTGGACCCACTCGGCTCGCTCTGCGGGCCCGGCTAGGACCACCTCGATCGAAGGCTCGGGATCGAAGTCGATCGGTTCGGAACCACGGAACCAGGTGTTGAGGAACGACTCCACGCCGTAGCCGCGCTTTCGGAGAATCTCGAGGAGGTTGGGGTCGGCGAACGGACAAACGTCGATGCGTACCGGTGCCCGTGGGCCTGGTAGAACGCTTCGAGCGTTTCGATCGTGTCGATCGTGTCGTCGGTCACCGGTTCGTCAAAGCCGAGGCCGATGCATCGACTGAACGCGCGGTGACCGACCGATTCACCCAGGATATGGCTGCCGCAGACCGAGGCGAACGCGCCCCCGATCTCGATCATGACCGCTGTTCGATCAGGGAAGAGGTGGGCGTGCATGTTCACATAGGCCGCCCGCTCGATCTGTGACGTGCGCTCCAGCCGCCGCGCGAGCGCTTGGGTGATGTGAATAGGAGCCAGCATCCCGCTGCTTCACCATAGGCGCGACCCGAGAGCAACGCTACCGGGAGGCCACCGCTCGGCGTCTGGGAGAAGCCACTCAACATCGCGGGTCGCGCGTGTCTGCACGGGCTTGGAACCCACGCTCCAGCGTCGCTCGTCTATGCCGTTGAACCCGGTCAACGCCGGCGATGGCATCGAGAGTGATCACGCCGACCTCTGCGAATTCCGGCTGCTGCGCTAGGTTGTTCTCGTCGCACGGATTGTTCTCGTCGCACGGATTGTTCTCGTCGCACGGATTGTTCTCGTCGCACGGAGTTAGAACGTCGAAGTCATTCGGCGCCCAGAAGCGACGACGGCCACGGCGGGAGCGCCGCGCCCTCACGCATCCGTTTGGCGCGTACGATTCAAGGCTTTCTACAGCGAACGATGAGTGCGTAGGCTACGATGCGTGTGTCGTACAGGCTCGGCTCCTTCACGAGGTCCGTGTCGCTCGCGGACGGCTCATGGAAAGCCTCGAGGGCAAAACCTGCGGCAAGCGCGAGATTGAGCCAACCGGATAAGGTGCGCTCGAAACGAGGTATCATGAACTCATCGATGTCGCCCCTCAACTCCGCGGGTGCGCGACCGAACATCCAGCGATCCACCTCTCCTTGAGCGGGTTGAAAGTAGTCAGTGCATGTTCTTGCGACCCGGCGGCCGAGGTCGTCCGTCGTCCAATCACTCTTCCTGGTGAAGAAACACGGGTGGCATATCGAAAACTGAAAGAAGCCGCCCGCCCGGAGGACGCGCCAAGCCTCACCCAAGGCACGCGCGTGGTCCGGCACGTCCATCAAGGCCATGAAGCTCGTGGCAAAGTCGAACTCGGCATCTGGAAACGGAAGATTCAGAGCACTCGCGCAGACAAACCGTGTCTGGATTGTTGACGAAGTCTCGGTGGACATCACAGCCGGCACGGCTAAGGTTCGTCCATGTGTCCGCGTTGCGATTCCACAGTTTCCGAACATGGTCGCTTTCCATAGTGGCTAGGGCAGCATCACGGAGACCGCATGTCAAACTGGCGCCTTAACGTCGCTGATGCTGTCCTCGGATGCAGGCGCTTCGTCATCGAATCTGGATACAGAGCCACATGGTTGCCCACGCGACGGCACTTGGGCAGGACATTCAAGTCTTGAATTTCGGGGCTCTGGGCGGCGCTTCAAGGAAGAGCCGGTGTGCTGGGAGGCTCTGTTTCAAGAAGAGGGCGAATGGTGATGTGTGACGGCGCCTGTTCGGTCAGCGAACCTTCGCCTCGCTCCGAGTGGTTCGGGGATTGAGCTTCCTCAAGACATTTCGGAGCGCCTCGCGCAGGCTCGTTCCCCCACGCAGTCGCGGCTCCCATTCGCTCGCAATGATCGGTTGGTAACGGGTCCAGTCTCCGCGTTTGAAGAGACCCTGAGCCTCGGCATAGGGAACATAGGACTCGCCCAGGTGCTTCTTGGCAAAATAGCCCGCCGTGTAGAAGAGGATCGCGTGCCACAGACCCTCGGGCTCGGGCACGCCCAACTGACGGCTCTCTTCGATGATCCCCTTTCGTAACTGATCGTCGAATAGGTGCGAAGCCTCGTGAAAGATCATTTCAAGCGAAGCGTCGCCAGCGTAGCCGGGATCAGCGCTCGAGATCATTGTGAGCGGAGAAGGCACGTCCGTTGTCTGAGCCCCAAAGGGATCGACGAAAGTAACGACCTCAATGCGGAGGGTTCCCTTCGGCCACGAAATGTCACTGGCGCTGGCGATCTCCTCGCGCATGGTGTCGCCATACCGATCAAGGAGGGGCGTCACCCGCTCTATCCACTCTCGATTTCGGCGATCGTCCTCGGGCCATTGCTTGCGGCGATAAGTCTCGGCTGCGCTCGAAAGAGCCGCTCGAAGTTCGTTGTCTGAGGAGACGTCGCCTTCACCGTTGGCGGTCGCGAGGTCGACCGCGATCGAGCTCAAGCGTACATCGAGATTCTCGAGCTCGGCATAGCGAGTCCGATAGAGGTCGATTGTGTTTTTCCACGCCGGATCGATCGGGCGCTCGGGCAAGACTCGGTGGCGCCACTTCCACGTGCTTCGTGCGTGATGCAGGAGCTCCTGATGGAGGTTGATCCACATCCCGCTGTGGAGCTCGAACGCTGCTCGGGGCTCGTTTGAAACGGACGAGACGCCCGCGTGCTGAGGCGTGGTGGTGCAGTGTGGAAGCGCAAGGAGCAATGCTGCCAGCACAAGGTTTCGGGGTGCGGAATGGTCCGAGCCGCTCTTCATCGCTTCGACGAAAGCCCGTACATCAAGACACGCAGCCAAGTCAGCCTTCGATTCATCGTTCCAACGACCGCCGGCTGGCCGGAATCGAAACGAATTGCGCTCCACGGAGCCCGAGGCCATGCGCGAAGGACGATCGCCGACGTCGATGTCCGTGACAGACTCGAGATGGTCGATTTGCGGGGGCCGATGCTTCTACTCCGCCGTGCTCCATGACGGGACCAGCGGGCAAAGAGCTTGGGACTTGGGTTACGCCGCCGGCGCCACCGAAGCGCTCGCGGCCCTGTGGTTAGCCGATGGCGATCTGTACACCCTCGCTGGCGGCATCCTAAGGGGACGAGGCGCCGTCGCCGACTTCTTCGAGCGGACGCTGAAGGGACCCTACCGAGGGAGCCGCTTCTCGCTCACGCTGCAGTCGATTCGGAAGCTCCGCCCGAACCTGGTCGTGGTGGACGGGCGTTGGTCGATCTCCGGCCCGGATCTGCCGCCCAACTATCCGGCCAGCGGGCTGAGGCTGAACACGCAGATCCTCGAGCGCACGCCCCAAGGAGAGCTGCGCATCGTCTCGGCCCGCCCCGCCGTCCCGACTCGCGGCCACACCCGAAACCTCGGGCGTTGACGGCGCTCTCCTCAGCCTCGAAGCCGGCCGCCTTGTGGGCGCCGTCGCAGAATGGCTTGTTCTTCGACTGTCCGCAGCGGCACAGCGCCGCCTTGCTCCCTGCTTCAGCGTGAATGCGGTGCACGGGGCGGCAAGCAGCGGCTCAGAAGTAGCTCAGCCCTAGACTCACGAGAAGAGAGTGGTGCGACTGTCCGGTGAAGAAGTAGTCGTAGCGAAGAGAGAGCGTTGCATAGACCGGCCTGCAACAGGCTCCAAACTGGAGGAGCGCTTCAGGACTGAGGGATGCCCGCAGGCCGTCGTGCCCTCGAACCTCGACGGTCGATCCAACGCCTGCGCCGACGCCGATCCTCGAGGTCGCTGGATGCCAAAGGAAGCGGTATCCGGACCGCATGAAGACGGTCTCGCGGTCCCCAATCACCACTCCGGGTTCAAAAACCAGCCGGTTCGGGACAAAACGATCGACCCAATCGTCTGAGCACATTCGTTTCTTCACGATCGTCGCGGACGCTGGACCGAACGGCAATGACCATGGCCAAGACAGGCTCAGGCGAGTTCTGGGGTCTCCGTCGAAATCAATCCGGAGTCCTGGATGCGGAAGCATGGTCAGCGCCAGAAACTTGAAGGCTCGGGACTGTATCTCGAACGTACCCCCGAGTGCTTCTCCGAAGCCCTGCATGGTTTTGCAGCGCCAGTCCTCCTCGTCCTGCAGAATCGTTCTGAACGGAAGGGGCGTCATAAGCATCCCTCCTTGTGTCGCGGTGGTCGTCAGACGAACCGGGGTCTCCGCCGCCGCCCATGATCCGATGCTCATGGCAAGGAGAAATGCTGTGCCAATCATGCCCATCGCGCAGATGGTCTCTAGCACGCAGCCGCATGAGACAGAGCGAGGTGACCGCCGCCACTTCGGTCTCAGGAGCACGTCCGCGTCCCGCCCAGCTCCGTCGTCTCGAAGGGCCTGCAACACGAACCTGAGCATGAGAGCACTGGTGGTGTCCTGGACGCGTTGTTCAAGGTTGCGAACGGCAACGTTGAGGTCACGGTCACCGCCTGCGCGTAGCACTCATCGCGCCCACCGCATTCGTCGAGCCTGCGCGAGACCTGCGAGACCTGCGAGACCTGCGAGACCTGCGAGACCTGCCCGTCGGGCGAGGAAACCGCCTGCGTCAACGACACATGTCGGTCCACGCGAAGACAAACGTCCGATGATCTCGGTTGCGCACCGGGATACCGGTGGTCACGCATGGAGTCGAGGTCTCTCGCCCAGTCACCCCTCGAAGCGCTCTATCTTCGCGTGTTGGGCAACCGTTTCCTGATACTCACCCGCGTGGCCGCTGCCGCCTTGATGTTTCTGCACGTCGCCTGCAGCGACGATTGTGAGTTCCCGGCAACCCAAGGTCTGTCGGCGCCGTGCTGCATGAGCCGAGGCATCGACGCATGCGGCGCAGGCCTCGTATGCGCGGCCCTGGATGGGCGATCGCAAGCCTCGTGCTATTTGGAACACTCACGCAACGACCATGCAGAATGCACGGACGACATCCAGTGCATGAGCGGTTCCTGCAACAAGGATTTTGGAAGCTGTCGGAGCTCGCCCACCGCCCTATGCACGCTGTCTCTCGGATGCGGGGGCGGACCAACCCACGAACCCCATCACTGCGCACCATCCCCCGCGTGCGTGGAAGAACCGTGTGAACTCAGGTGCCTGCCCTGCGGACTGACGCAATCGGCGGCTTGCCGGTCAGGCTCATTCAGCACGTCCTCCGACGGAGGCGTACCGACCTCGCACACGAGCGCCCCGGCCGACATCTTGTTCGTCGTCGACAACTCTTCCTCGACCGATGTCCTTCAAGACCGAGTCGCCGCAGCCATCACAGCCTTCATCGACGAAGCCCCAGAAAACGCTGACTACCATATGGCGGTCATTTCGACAGACGTTGACTCGAGCGGCGGAGAAAGGGGCGGCACCGTCACGAACGTCTTTGCCCACGAGTTTCCTTATCAGTGGACATCGAGCAACAGTGCATCGGCTTGCTATCGCATTGGCATCGAACACGGGTGCTTTCGGGGAGACGTCCCAGCAAGGCGCATCGTAAGCTCCAGGCTCCCCGTCGAAGATCGTACGCTCGCCATGACAACGAACGTCCTCGTCGGCTCCTGCGGTTCGGGAAGTGAACGAGGCTTCGATTCGGCCGCCCTTGCATTCGAGCAAATGGGCCGCGGTGGCTGTAACGAAGGCTTCCTCCGCAACGACGCAACCCTCACGCTCGTGTTCATATCCGACGAGGATGACCGCTCGGACAGGTCCGTTCTCGGCTTTGTATCGCACCTCGATGGGCTCAAGCCGATTGGCCGCGCCATGGTGCGAGTGGCGGCCCTCGTAAGCGCGGTCGATGGCGAAGCGATGGACTGCCGTGTTGGCCGTTCGGGTGAGCCCAGTGCCGAATGCGGGTCGCTCTGCGAAGAGGAATGCCCCAGATGCGCCCCGGTGATCTTCAGCACGAGCTGCCAGAGCTGTACGCAATACGCGACGCCCGACTGTTGCCACGGACTTGCCGGAACGCGCTACCAAGAACTCGCCCTCACGGTCGGGCGAATGGCGTCAGAACAAGAGCCGACGATCCCTTTCAAGAGTTGTTCTGGCCCGCCAGGAGAGCCCGCAGCCTGTTTGGTAGAGTCCGTCTGTACAGAAGAGTTCTCACCGATTATGAGGCGCATTGCGCGCGATCTCGTCTTCTGGTGAGCGAAGACAGGGGGCCCTCGGCGACGGTGCAGCGTGCGCTGCCCACCTGCGACCTCCGTCCCCTGCGGCAGCGGTTCCGTCCGTCGTGTAACTCGTTCCGCCTCCCGGACAGCATCAGGATCAAGCTGACGGGCGTCTCGATGACTGCCGGTGCGGAGACTTCCGTTACGGACTTCCGTTACGGAGGATGGGCCGCGAGGGCCGATAGGGCAACCCATCGGCTTCGACGATGCCCGGAGCAGTCGGAGAACAGTTTGGCCCACGATATGCGACGTTTCTGAACCCGGGGCCTCATGACGCAGTTTCAACGCGGTTTTACCCAATTTTGAATCTAAACTTGAGTTCAGTAACAGGCACCGTCCCAGCATAGAAGTCCCGCATTGCATTCCTTGTGATCGGAACACGCTGAGCCCTTTTGCCGGTTGGCCGGGTCACCGCAAATGGGTTCCAGGAATCCAAAGAAGTATCCGCATACGTCGTCTGCCGACGCGCAACCGACCTCGCGAGTGCAACCCTCGTAACGCATTGCCTTGCACATGCCTTCCTCAATCGCGCACCCCCCCGAGGAACACTGGCGGTCCTCGGTGCAGCGTTCTCCGTTCAAAAGCGAGCGCTCTGGATAGCATGTCGGAACATCGCGGCCGGCGAGTGCCGCGCAGAACAAGAGAGCTCCGCAAGCATCGATCCCGTACTCGAGATTGCATGGTTCAGAAAGCGCCTGCGAAGGGGGAAGGCTCCCGAGACACCGTTGTTGACCGACCGCCGATTCGAGATCGGCGCAGCATGTGGCCTGATCCGTGCAAGCTGCGCTGCCGGTCGAATCCCCTGTGCCACATCCGACCGCGAGAAGCGTTCCAACTGCGCCTAGCAATCCGATCGCTCCCGGCAATCCAAGCGATGCAGCCGCGCTAAGTCTCGAGAGCCTCATCGAGCGATCCGTAGCGGGAAGCCACGCCGACCGGCAACGACACGTGTCGTTGAAAACTCAGAATGCGCAAGGTTCGATCAACGCACGAAAGCGTTCCGCGCTGCATGCGAGCCGCCCCTGCTGTCTGGCATCCTCTTCTAGATGTGGACAACGAAGTGTTCTTCGATGCTATCGGCCATGCCCAACCGGTGGGTTCGATACTTGAGCTCGAAGCGCGCTTGAAGGGCGCATTCGACAATCCGCAGCCGTTCTTCGACCGATGGGAGAAGGAAGAGAAGGCTCGAGGCCGATAGGGAATCCAAGTAACTTTGTTCTTCCGCTTCTTCCCCGCGCCCACTGCCTTCCTTCGACTCGGCTCATCGGACTTTCGGTCGGTTGCGCGACGACTGTGGGCTTGTGGCGGTGGAGTTCGCGAGGTCGAGGTAACCAGTTCCCGAGCGAATGGCCGCGAGTTCCAGCGCCGAGAAGTCCCGAGATCGGGGACGAGGGGCCGGGGACCGGGTGGCCGAGGACCGGGGGGCCGAGGACCGGGTGGCCGACGTCAATTACATTATCCCCTGGGTGGCGCGGTCTCAGCGGACGAGGGACACGTCGTCGAGGAGCATCGGACTGCCCGCTGTCTTGACGACCTTGAGCTTCACAGTATTGGTCGGTGCGGTCACTGTGCGACTGGCCGAGATCTGAAGATACGTCTTGCCGGCTGACTTTGAGGTTCCATTGGTGGTGCCCACCAGCGCGCCACCCGCGGTGCGTTCTTCGATCTGAACATAGGCGGTGATGGTCCCTTTGGTTCCGTTTTTGCGGACCCAGGCCGACGCCGAATAGGTTCCGGCGCCGACAGCGCCCACGCCTTCATTGATCGAGGCGGACGTTGTCGTCGTCAGCTTGGCGCATCCACCTGCGCTCTTGCAGTTCGTGGTGGTCCGAGCCAACGTCCCCGTGGATGCCGTCCAGTTGGTGAGGTTCGTCGTGAAGCTCGGGTTGCTCAGCAGGTTCAGGCCCTCGTCGATGGCCGCATCGCAGTCGTTGTCGATGCCGTCGAGGACCTCGGTTGCTCCGGGCTTGACCGCCGCATTGCTGTCGTTGCAGTCGGAGCCGTTCGTCACGTAGCCCGAGGGGTCACCGCAGACGACGGTGGTGATGTTGGGCGTGCCGAAGCCATCACCATCGGCGTCTAAGTAGTACGTCGGGATCGGGCAATCCGCCGCACAGGAGGCGCAGGTCTCTCCACCCGCGCAGAACCCATCACCACATACCTGAGCCCCGCAGTCCCCCGCCTCATAGATCGTGCTCTCGGTGGTCTCACACTTGCCGTCGCCCGACGTGACGAACGCTGTCATTCGGACTGGGGTCCGCCGATCGGTCGTCGTGCCGTCACCCAGCTGGCCATCACCGTTGTAGCCCCAGCCCCAGGTGCTCCCATCCAGGAGCGTGACGAACGTGGTGGAGTGACCTGGTTGAAGGACGCGCGCCGGACCCGGGAGCGGCACCTGGACCGGGCTCTTCCGCGTGGTGGTTGTGCCATCGCCGAGCTGACCAAAGTAGTTGTAGCCCCAGCACCAGACGGTCCCGTCGGTCTTGATCGCGCAAGTGTGCCAGACGCCAGATCTTGCTCGAAGGACCTGGTTCCCGAGTTGCGAGACCCCAGCCTGGACCGGGCTGTGGCGGGTCGTCGTCGTGCCGTCGCCGAGCTGACCGTCGCTGTTGAGGCCCCAGCACCAAAGTGTCCGGTCCGCCTTGACCGCACAGGCGTGGTCGATACCACCGGCTACCAACTGGACCACGTCGCTTGCAAGTTGCGTCACGCCTGCTTGGGCGTAGACGTTTCGTGTAGTGGTGGTGCCATCGCCCAGCGCGCCAAGGTCGTTGTAACCGGAGCACCAGACGGTCCCGTCCATCTTCAGCACACACGTGTGGGCCCTGCCCCCGCCGACCTGGATGGCCTGGTTGCCGAGCTCCGTGATGCCGACCCGGACCGGACTGAGTCGGTCGGTGTACGAGCCATCCCCGAGGGCGCCCGCGTCGTTGGCGCCCCAGCACCAGAGCGTCCCGTCCATCTTGAGGGCACAGGCATGGCCGTCGAAAACGTATGTGCGGGCGACCTGATTTCCCAAGCCGGCCACGTAGACCGGGTTGAGGCGAGTCGTCCTCGTGCCATCTCCAAGGCTGCCGAGGCTGTTGTCGCCCCAGCACCACAGGGTCCCGCCACGAAGGCGCGCGCAGCTCGCATAGCCGCTCAAGCTCAGCTCCTTCGGTACGTTCAAGGGGTCATGCGGATCAGGCAGGCCCACGACGGGACCCGGAACCGCTCGGCTGTTGGTGGTACCATCGCCGAGATTGCCGTAGTTCCCGTTTCCCCAGCATTGCACCGTGTTGTCGGTGGGCGTGACACAGGTCGTGGAGTATCCGAAAGCAACCGCCTCCTCCGTCATCAGGAACGTGTTCAGTACAACGGACTCATTGTCAGTCCCGCAGCTCGTCCAGTTCTTGTCGGCGTCTTGTGTGTCGCAGCCTCCGAGCGCGGCGTTACTGCAGGGCGGGAGGGGATCCGGCGAGAAGCCGCAGTGGCCATCCGTGCACAGGCGACCGGCTGGGCCGCCACCCTCGTCCTTGCACGCGTGAAGCTGGGGGCTCGTGCCGAAGACGTTACCCCAGAAGGCGCCTTCGTGCGTGGTGAAGCTCTCGCGTTCCGCGGGACTCACGTCGAGACCCGCGTAGGCGGGGTTTCTGAGCGAGATTCGGACTGTGTTGCCCAGCGCGTTGGTGCGTGCAGCAAGGCAGGCCGAGACCGCCTTCTGGCCGGTCGTGTCGAGCGCCCCGGTCTTCCAGATCGGTGCGAGGCCGAGCGCGCCGTTGAAGGTCTTCGCACCGGACGGGAAGGTGACGCTCACGGAGTCGCCCGCCTCGAGCGCGCACTCGATCGCGTACTTGAGAAGCTTCTCGAGATCGGCCTGTTGTTGAGCATTGAGGGCAAGGCCGACGTACAGTTGATTGCCGCTCGTGACCGGTCGGTAGTGCTCGACGCACCATCTCAGCTCTTCGCTGTCGTCGATACCTGTCGGCGAGTCGACGAGAGCGTTCGTCTTCCAGGTGGGCGCGAGGTTGTGGTAGCCGGGGTAGACCTTCGCCTCACCCGTGGACCGATAGATAGTGAGCGACTGACCTTGTGGAAGCGCGCACCAGACGAGGTGGCCGATCACGGATTCGAACGCGGCTTCTTCGTTCGAGCTGAGGTTGACGAGTTGTCCACTCGTGCTGGCGATCTTGATGGCGGTCGCCGGGGCCGTTCCGTTAACGTAGAGTCCATTGAGTGGAAGGCCGTTCAGCGGAAGGCCGTTGACGTAGAGCCCATTTGGGTACAGTCCATTGACGTAGAGCCCGTTGAGCGGGAGACCGTTCACGTAGAGCCCATTGAGCGGGAGTCCGTTGAGCGGAAGACCATTCACGGGCAAACCGTTGACGTACAGCCCGTTGAGCGGAAGGCCGTTCACATAGAGTCCATTGAGTGGAAGGCCGTTCAGCGGAAGGCCGTTGAGCGGAAGGCCGTTGACATAGAGCCCGTTGAGCGGCAGGCCGTTGAGCGGAAGGCCGTTGTAGCTGATACCGTTCACGTAGAGGCCGTTCACGTAGAGCCCATTGAGCGGAAGGCCGTTGAGTGGGAGGCCGTTGACGTACAACCCATTGGGCACGTTCGAGTTGAACGCCAGGCCGTTCACATACATGCCGTTGCCGAGGAGGCCGTTCACCGCGAGCGAGTTTTCGGTGGTGAGCGCACTCTGCGTGGTCGCCCATTCTGAAGGCGAAAGCGAAGGCCCGTGCTCGTTCGGACCTCCTTCGGGCACGCAACCGCCGAGGTTTGCGACCCCCGCCGAAGCGATAGAAAACATCCAGAGGCACGCAAACCGGTGGAGCCGCGAAGTTGGGCTGTATTTCATGTTGGGCATCCAAGACCTCCAATTAGGAATGTTCAGCTTTCAGAACGATGGTCCTTTTGGAGAAGACAAGTAAATGCGCGGACGTCCCTGGTTGCCCGCAGCCAACCCACCTTGTGTGGGGCCCAGCGCTCACACCTCGACGTGCTCACGGCTACATCGCGGGATGTCTAACGTCAGCCCTTCGATCGCGTGTGCCCGCTTCCCCACGAGGCGTAGCCATTTCAAGCTGTGTTCTGTGCGCGCGCCGGCGGTCTCATCGGGCGATGGTCGCCGGTGAGCGGAAGTCAGCGCACCACTTTGGGTTGGTCGACGCTCAAGAATCGTCCGAGGCCGGGGTCGTAGACGCGGCGATTGAGGTGGATCAGTCAGAACTTACCATGGTCTCGGCAGGCGCATGTGCAAGACTGTCCCGGAGAGCGCTCGCGACGCCCGATCGGGCGACGGATTCTCGTGGCAAATCATAATCCCTCCGAAATAAGGTTTCCGTCCGTGAACCATCGGAAGGACTCCATCCTTGCGCGTCTGCTCGCGATGATCGAGCGCGTAGGCAACCTGCTTCCACACCCCGCAACTCTCTTCTTGGGCATGTCGATGCTCGTGGTCGTGGCCTCGGCGATCGCGGCCTGGTCTGGGATCGAGGTGGCGCATCCCGGCACGGGAGAGACGATCGCGCCGCGAAGCCTTCTCTCGGTCGAAGGCCTCCATCAGATGCTCACCGGCGTGGTCACCAACTTCACCGGGTTCGCGCCGCTTGGCACCGTGCTGGTCGCCCTCATGGGCATCGGCGTCGCCGAGGGGTCTGGACTCATCGGAGCGGCGATGCGTTTGTTGGTTCTCTCGGCGCCGCCGCGTCTCCTCACGGTGGTGATCGTCTTCTCCGGAGTCATCTCGAACCTCGCGAGCGAGATCGGCTACGTGCTGTTGGTTCCGCTCGGAGGGATGGTCTTTCGCGCGGCGGGCCGCCATCCGATCGCCGGACTCGCGGCGGCTTTTGCCGGGGTGTCCGGCGGCTACAGTGCCAATCTGTTCCTCGGAACGATCGATCCTCTCCTGGCGGGCCTCACGCAAGAGGCGGCGCAGATCATCGACCCCAGCATCAAGGTCAACCCCGCCTGCAACTACTTCTTCATGGCGATGTCCACCTTCCTTATCAGTGGTATGGGGTGGCTGATCACCGAGAAGGTCGTCGAACCTCGTCTCGGCCCATGGCGGGAGGATGGGGCGGAGCCGCTCGAGAAGATCGAGCGCCTCGATGCCGCCGAACGGCGCGGCCTTCTGGCGGCCCTAGTGACTGCGGCGATGCTCGCCCTGGTCTTGCTCTATGGGACGATTCCAGAGGGCGGTTTCCTTCGCAATCCAGAGACCGGCGAGATCCTCCACTCTCCCTTCATGTCGGGGATCGTGGGGTTGATCTTCGTGGCCGGCGCCCTGTGTGGCCTCGCCTACGGCGTCGGCGCCCGCACGATAAGAAACGACGCGGACGCGATGCGCGGCATGGCGAAGGCGATGGAGACTCTCGGCGGATATTTGGTCCTCGTCTTCTTCGCCGCCCAGTTCGTGGCCTACTTCAACTGGAGCAATCTTGGGCTCATCCTCGCTGTTCGCGGAGCCGACTTCCTGCGCGTAAGCAACCTCTCTGGGATCCCTCTCCTCATCGCGTTCATCTTCCTGTCGGCCTTCATCAATCTGTTCATGGGGAGCGCCTCGGCGAAATGGGCGCTCATGGCCCCCGTTTTCGTGCCGATGCTGATGCTGATCGGCTACCCGCCTGAGCTCACCCAACTCGCGTATCGGATAGGCGACAGCTCGACGAACATCGTCTCGCCGATGATGAGCTACTTTGCACTCATCATCGCTTTCTTTCAGAAGTACGATCGAAACGCGGGCATTGGCACGCTGACCGCGACGATGCTCCCGTATTCGGTCGGATTCCTCGCGGCCTGGATCGTGCTCCTTGCCGTCTGGGTCTTGCTCGACCTGCCTCTCGGCTTCTGACGTTCGTTCGAATGGGCAGGTCGCGAAGGCTGTCGCGCACCCCTGCTGTGGCGACCCGGTCGAGAACATCAGCCCTCAGATTCACCAGCGCCGTCTGTCCTAAGCTCAGTTCATAGCGCCGCGCGAAAGCCACGCGCGCTGTTTCGGGTCCGGCGCCAGTACGGAGGTATTGCGGGTGAACATGAAGTTGAACATGAAGTTGAACGTGAAGCTGAACGCGATGCTGAACGTGAAGCGGAACGCGAAGCGACACACTTGGCCGTCGATGCCAGCGAACCATGCCGCCGCCCGTTTGTGCCTCAGGCACCCCAGTCGTCGCTTTCGGCGCTTCGGGCTTCAAGCCGAGACTTTGTGCGTCGCTTCGACTGCCGAACCTCGGACTGCCGAACCTCGGACTGCCGAACCTTGGACTGCTGAACCTCGGACCGCCAAGTCTCGGTCGGCCGAACCTCGGGGGGCAGTGGGCCTTCGCGCGAGCTGCCGCGTCTTCGTTGGTCACCCGGATTGATGAAGCTCGAGAGCGGTCGCGCTTCTTCGGGCAGAGCGATGCCGAAAATGGCTGCGCTCATCCTAGGGGCGCTCCCAGTGAGTCTTCTGAGAGCCGCGACATCGCGTCGCGAGCTGCTGAGCCGGTGTTCGAGGGGTTCAAGGCGTTGGAGCGCTGTTGCAGATTCGGCGAGAACGTTCGCGATCAGTCTTGCGCTGGATGGCGAGCCTTCTTCGACCTCGAGGATTGTTGCGAGTCGAACCAGCCGTTCGAGCGCGACCTGCGCAATCTCATCAAGACCTCCGCAGGAGTCCAAGAACTGCTCTAAGGCTTGAGCAAGGATGGCATCACTGCCGTCAGGAAACACATACGTTTCATGTTCGCCGTGAACCAATAGCTCGAGCGCGACCGCAACCAGCGCATCGCTTTGGTCCATCTTCGGCTCCGCATCATGTCTTCGCTCGCTCAACATGCAGACGCCTAGTACCAGTTGTGGGACATGTGAAAAGCCTTGGCGCGCTCTGGCGAGCCATAGCGTTGCATGACGTATCGATATCCACCGATCATTTCCTCGTGGGCATTGCCGATACCCCGTGTCCCGCTTGGATAGTACTTGTTCGCATTGGACGAGAGGTGTTGAAACAGGCCGGTGGCCGAGGACTTCGCACTGATGCGACCGCTCCGAAGTTCGTTGTGAACGCTGGCCCACTGGCTCGGATCCTTCGCTCGACTCCCGTACGTGTAGTTGACCGCACCAACCCGTCCTCCTGACTCCTTCATCATCAGCCAGTAGGCAGCGTCGCTGTTGGCCCAGCTCTCCGGGAGCCCGGCTTCGAGGGCGACCTTTCGGAACTCGTCCTTCGAGCTGATCCGCCCGAAAGGTGCCGCTCCTTTGCTGGGTAGAGGCGCACCGTAGTCTCCATACTTCGGCGGGTGGCGGTCGAGCATCTCCGGGCGGATTCGGGTCTGGCCGGCATCAAGCACTTGCTGTGTCTTCTGATCGACGATGCCGCTGGCACTCAGCCCTGCGGATTCCTGGAGCGCGGCGAGCGCAGCCTCAGTCTTGGGGCCGAACAAGCCGTCCTCCTCCAGGTTTGCTCCAAGTGAATTGAGCAGCCTCTGAAGCGCTCTCACTTCTTCGCCTCGGTGCCCGAATTGGAGCGGCCCCTGACCATCATAAGGCGTGTATACGCCCCACTTGCGCGTCCGGACTTCAAGCGAAGCGTCGCGGCGTGCGCGTTCCTGGGAGCCTCGAGACTCGGGCGTTCGGGATGCTGCGAAGTCGTCAAGGCCTCGCAGGAGCTGACCCAGGAATTGAAGCATCGCGGCTTCCTGTGCTCGCGTGCTGACCGCTGCTCCGCTTGCTGCCGCGCCACGACATCGCTCGCACAGCGAACCCTTGGTATCCTGCGAGAGTCCCTGACTGTTCGCGTCGGTTGCGAAATCTTGAAGAACACGCGCGAATTGAGCACCGAGGACCGATGCGACCTCAGCCATTCCGCGCAGGTACTCGCGTTCGCGGAGCACCGGCTGCGAGAGGTCTCGAGCCGCGATGCTCGGTGGGTGGAGAGCGTAGCTCACTTGCTCTCAGCATCAGCAGGATCTGGGCCAGGTGTCGTCGACTCGCTCCCCGAGCTCGCCTGCCCGATCGAGTGTCCACTTCACTCTGCGGTCTGACCTCGTCTAAACCCTATGTGTCGCACAATGCTGTCAGGTCCGAATTCGAGGACGCCAAATGGGATCTCGTTGCGGCCCTCACCCGCGTCGAGCATGCGCCAACTTAGTGGACGAAGAACGTGCATCCGTCGGCTGATCACCAAACAACGCCTAGACCCACGTAGGGTCCGTGCAGCAGCTGATGATGCGCCGCATACACGACGAGGCTCTCGTTCTTCAGCTCATCCCGGTCCGAATCAGACTCATCCTCTCGGTCCTCCGGTTGCCCTGGAGCAAAACCATTCATCAAGTAGCTGGCCTCGTAACCTCCACGGACGAATATCCCCGCGCCACGTAGTCCGTAGAACCGATGATAGTAGGCGACTCCGAGCTTGACGTTTGCTCGAAACGCCAACTCGACAGAGTGGTTCGTGCGGTGGCCTCCGATGTCGACCTCGTCGAAAGTACTCACACCGAATCCTGCCGCGACGAAGGCATCAACGTCGAACCCTGCGTAGGATGTCTCGTACTTCGACATGTAATCGAGTCGAGAATACCCACCGAAGATTTCGGCACGATGTACCGTCGAATCAACAACCGTCGCGCCAACAAACGAATACTGCTTAACCTCGGGAGGAGCAAAGTAGGCATAGACGGGTTGGATGAGTCCGTAGCGTCGGTAACGAAGCCCATAGCGCATCCTCCACTGATTCAGGAGACCGAGTTCGATCTCGCGAATCCCGGTGTTCGCGGATCGCGCGCCATTTTCATCGTGGTACTGCCCTTCGAAGTCCGCGTAGGTCGCGGACAAGAGCACGTCATGGCCGAGTAGGAGATCTGCAATGCCAACATAGCCTGACAAGCCGTTAAAGGCCTTCGCGGTGACTCGTCCCGCCACGCGTTCGATCTCTCTGGAGATCACACTGTGGGCATACGACAAGCCGAAATGCGTGGAGCCCCAGCGCGCCTCTCCGCTCACCGTCATGACAACCGATGGATCATAGTCGTAAGAGGCGCGGATACGGGTGGCGGCCTCATCTGCGCTCGGCATGGGCGCTCCGATCTTCCAGAACTGAAAACTGGGCATGATCGAGCAACGAATGAAGAGATCTTGGTAACGGTCATCCCAGGTTCCCAATGCCTCCGGTCTCGCTCGTTGAACCAGCGCCGTCGTTGAACTGAAGGTCTCTGTCTTCAATGCGTCGTCTAGGGCATCCGCCGCGTAGCTGATTTCGACCGCTCCATTGGTGCGAATGCCCATCAACGGGAACCAGCCCGCGTTGAAATCGCGTTCGCGAAGATGATTCGCTTTGGATACGAGATGCCCATCCTTGAGAATGGCCAAATTCAGGCCTTTATTGAAGGCGTTGCGATAGTAGTAATAGAATACGAAGAGCTCGCCCTGATGTATCGCAATCGAGTGCTGCCATCCGGATTCAGGTCCGTCGATCATGGTGTGCGTCCAACGCTGCATCTCCCCGTTCGACACCGAAGCCCACAAGCTTCGCGCACGATAGTCGTATGAGATGATGTAGACTTCTCCGCGACTATCTTGGGCAACGGACCAGTCGTGGTTCGTGTGCCTGCGAACAGCGAGCCCTCGTCCGTCGCGCAGTTGGCGGATGGTGCTCCATGTGCGAAAGAACACGATGGGTCGATCTTGAGCGTCGAGGATCATCCGCACATCGGAAATCGAGAGATTCTCAGCGAGGACCTCCTTGAACCTGCCTTCCTCGAGAAGCACAACGTCCGTCCTTCGTGCGTCATCCGAACCCTGGGTGCGGAGAGCTAACGCCAAGCACTGACCCGAGGACGTGACTCGGGTCGCCAATATATCGAACGTCGTTGGATATTTTTCCGTGTCCCTCCACTCTTGGGTACGCCGAGCTTGGGTCTGGCCATCGGTCGTGACCACGTGTTCAACGTAATAGTGCACAACAGCGCTGTCCCCGTGCCCAAGGATCTCTGAGGTCACAACGACACGGTGTTCGACGCCTCCAGGTGCGAAGTCCGCCAACATCCCATGCGTCGTGTGAAGGTTCCCAGCATCATCCGGAATGAGCACGCGATGACCTATTGCCTGCTCTCGCGCGACCGATATGTTGGGCCAGAGCAGCGTCAACGCAAGCGGCAGAGGGAGACGAAGAAGACGAAGACGAAGACGAAGACGAAGGATGCCTTGAACGAGCCTCGTCATCGCGACCTTCTTCGCAACGAACGCCCGCCTCCATTGCGGCCCAGGTTCGTGCCGTGGAATGGACGACGGCGGAGCAATGGCCCTGAAGTAGCAAGTCTCGGGGACGAATCAAGCAAGGTCATCTGAACGCGGAGGGACCATATTGGGACGAAGAGGTGATGTCGAGTGTGACGACCGACAAGCGGCACCGGGACGAACTGCGTGCCTGATTTGTGTAGCTCGCCAAGTCTACGGGTCGGTGCAAGGGAACTACAGCGCAATGAAGAAAACAGGACGAATGTTTGGTTACTTGACTCTGGGGGCGACCGTCCTCGGTTTGGGAGGGTTGGCAAGCTGCGTCACCCCCGGCGAGAAGCTCCGGCCGCGCGCAGCGTTTGATCTCCAATGTGCCGAGGACAATCTGAACATGACGGAGCTTGGCGGCCAATGCGGAGTGGTCCAATTTGCCGAAGGTGAGGGATGCAGCATGGGCGTGTCTGGTTGCGGCCGCCGAGCCACGTACGTGATGGTCGGATCAACTTGGGTGAAGAATGACAACACAATCGAAGAAGAGGACAAGAACTGACCTCGGGTTCAGCCTCGCTTCGCGTATCGGTTCGCGTACACAACTTCTCCGCCGGAGCGCTACGCGACCCGCGGCCAGCGCCGCCATGCCGGAGCCTGACGCCACCTCGCCCTTTGGGATTTACTCGGCGCGCGGACCGAGGCAAAGGAAGACACGTGAGTCCCGCGCTGCGCACAGCGGCTCTGATGAGCCTCCTCGTGGCGGGCGATGCTTTTGTCTTGGCGGGCGAAGCGTCAGCCGGCGTCGAGGTCGAGGTCGAGGCCTCGATCGTGGCCGCCAGTCGCAACGACACCCGCATTCCGGGTGATACCGGGACCCGGATCTCGCTCGTCGACGACCTCTCGACAGCGGCTGCACCGGCTTTTCGATTGCGCCTCGGGTACCGCGTCCACGAGCGACATTTGATCTCGGCACTCTACGCGCCTCTGCAGGTCACCGCCCGCGGGAGCGTGAGCGGGAATGTCGAATTCATGGGCGCGACGTATCCCGCGAGAACTCCACTACTCGCGATCTACCGTTTCAACTCCTACCGCCTCACCTACCGCTATAGCATTGTCTGGCAAGATGGCCTGGACGTCGCCGTCGGCTTTACGGCGAAGATTCGCGACGCGGAGACCAGTCTCTATGGGGTGGAGGCTCGGCGGAAGACCAACATAGGTTTCGTCCCGCTGCTCAATGCCCACGTCGCGTGGCGACCGGGACAAGGCGCGTTCGGCGTTGTCTTGGATGTCGACGCGTTGGCCGCGCCCCAAGGGCGTGCCGCGGATGTTCTACTGGCCGGGACGTGGTCGTTCCGTGAAGACCTCGAGCTGCGAGCGGGCTATCGAACGGTGGAAGGGGGCGCCGACAACGACGAGGTATACAGTTTTGCCTGGCTTCACTACGGAACTATCGGGCTCAAGATGAGCCTCTGACGTCTCGCATCGCGCATCGCGCATCGCGTGCACGACCTCGAGTTCCATCAAATCGACAGCTATGTCGCGACAGCGGTGTCCGAGGCGACGAACACTCTGACGATGACGATTGCCAACACCAAACCAGACTCGATCCGGACCCGGCAGGCCTTGAGGGTTCGGTTCTGCGAGAGTCGTACGCCGCTTTCGTCCTGACGCTGCGATGCTTGCGCGGGGCGGAAGCTCGTGGCTGCGCGGGCGGAAGCTCGCGCTTGCGCTCCGCGCGGGCGAGAGAATACCCTCCCGCTCACCCATGATTCAGGCGCATTTCGACTCTCCGCTGCTTCTCGGCATTTATCGGCTGAGGACCCGACTCGAGCGGCTGTCCACAGCGGAGCTTTGGTTCGACCCACTCGCATGGAGTGGTCAGTGGGCCCCAGACGCCTGGACCCTCGAGCCCATCTCGGCGACACCGCGGATGGGCCTGCCTGCGCCGGTGGTCACGCAGGGCGTGCCGTGGGTCGTCCGACCGCTCGACTTCGAGCGACATCCTGACCGGAGCCTCGAGCGGCTGCCTGTGGAGATCGGAGGCCTTTATCTGCGTGGGCTCGACGACGACATGGCTCGATTCGTGTCGCGGAAATGGGGCCAGTCACCCCTTCGACGTTTGGTGGTGGAACGGTCGGGCGCGCTGACGAGCGAGGGATTCGAGTCGATCGCCGCCCTCGATGGCCTGACGCATCTTGTGCTGCCTCACGTGCGCGATGAGGGCGCGCTGGCCGCTCTCGGCCCGCTGCGGGGCCTGCGCTTCCTCGGGCTGCCCGGCCTCGAGGTGAGCGGCACGGCAGCAGACGCGCTCCGCGCGTTCGGCGCGCTCACCCACCTCGTGGTGGGTGGCTGGGCGGTCGGAGATGACGCGCTGGCCGCGTTGCGTGAGCTTCCACTCGAGGTGCTCGATCTTGGAGTCGTTCGACAACCGTTGGGACGCGGTCTGCGAGGATTCGAGCACTTGCGCGACCTGACGGTACGTTGCGTAGATGCCGCTGGATTCGCGGCGATCGCGACGACGCCAAGCCTAGAGCATCTCGATGTACACCTCACCTCCGAGGTGGATGTGTCCCTCCTTGGCCACCATGAGCGACTGCAATCGATCTCGTTGTCGGCGCCGCAGGGGCCGGTCGACGGTCTGGCTGAGCTCGCAAGCCTGCGTCGCCTCCGCCTCCGTGGGACTTTGGACTCGGGCTCCTTGAACGCGATCGCGGCGCTTACGGAGCTCGTGGAGCTCGGCCTCTCCGAATGCGACCTCGAGGATGAAGACCTTGCGCCACTCGCTGCGCTCGAACGGCTTCGGACCCTCGACTTGAAGAGCAATCGAATCACCGGGGCGGGGCTCCGGTACCTCCGCAATGCACAAGCGCTCGAACGGCTAAACCTATCCAACTGCGTTTCGCTGACCTCCGAGGGTTTGGCCGAAGTTGTTCGTTTTCCAGCGTTGCAGGTGCTCAACCTTCGGAGCTGCGTGTCCCCCTACGCCAGCGTCGACGCCGAAGTTGACGCAGACGCTAGCGCCGAAGTTGACGCAGACGCTAGCGCCGAAGTGGACGCAGACGTGAGCGCCGAAGTTGACGCCGAAGTTGACGCCAAAGAGCACACCGCCACTGACCGCGAAGGTCACGGCGCACGCGATGCAGGAGCCAAGGCCGATCGCACCGTGGAGCACGGTGGCTTGCGGGACGATGGACTCCGCATCCTTTCCGAGGGCCAGTCACTGCGCCAGCTCGACGTATCGGCGAACCGGATCCTGCCTGCCGCCGTCAGCAAGTTGCGGGGTGCGCTCCCCATGTGCGCCATCATCGCAAGCTCCATGGTTCGGGCTCCATTCGGAGACCTCTTGCGCGAGGCTGACGAGGCGTTGGACGAGGGATGCCTCGACGATGCTGAGCCGATTCTGCGGAAGCTCATGGCGGGTCAGGCTGGACTGCCCCAGACGCACGCGGCCGCAGCGAGACTGTTTCGGGCGCGAGGAGACCTGCCAGGCGCCCTTGCCGCGCTCGATCGAGCCATCGAGCTGGACCCCGATCCGCGTCATTTCGTGACCCGCGCCGAGATCCGGTCAGCGATGGGCAACGCCGACGATGCCTGTGTGGATCTCGACCGAGTCCTCGCGCTCGACCCAGACCAGGATGAACCACGTTTTCAGCGTGCCGAAGCACGATTTGACTCGGGCGCGATCGGGGACGCGATCGCCGACTACACACGCGTCATCGAGCGATGCGTGCGAGGTGACGCCGATTTTCGAATCTGGGCCGTCTATGCCGCTTCACTGATCACCAACCGTGGTTGTGCCCGAATGATGCTCGGTGCCTTGGACGAGGCGGAACGCGACTTCGACGCAGCCATTGCGCTGGATCCTCTGGATGCCAGCGCGTGGACAAATCGCGCAGAGACACGATTGAAGCTCGGCCGCTGGAGTGACGCGATCGCTGACGCGGACCGCGCGCTCGAGCTGGACCCGGATTCTCCAACCGCAAATGAGCTTCGTGCGCAGGCTTCGCGTCACGGCGGATAACGGAATGCGTTGACACGGCTCCTCCGCTGATGCGGCTCATGGTGCGACAAACTCATGGTGCGACAAAGAACGGTCGCGCGAAAGCCGGGGTGGTTCAAAGATCGAGATACCGACATGTGTCGTGGTCGAGTGACGCTCATGAACGTAGATGCACGCAATGCTGCTGGATTCGTTCCCAAACCCTGTACGGCTCGGGTCTCGGGCTTCCTCGTCTTTCCGTGGGCGCTCTTCTCTACGGCGACCGCGATTTTTTTGACGTTTGTCCAGAAGCTTTCCAAGGCGCACTTCTCGAGGGCGACGTATGCTGGCGCTCGGAGGAATGTGCAGGGGATGCGTACTGCAATCATGGTGAGGGGATTGGAGGCGGCTTCTATGCTTCTTGCCCGGGCACCTGTCAGGCACCAATCCCCATCGGGGGCGCATGTGGATACAGCTCAAGATGTGCAGACCCGCCGGGTCGAGATCGCGGTTTGTGTGACGAAGGCATTTGCGTTCGTCACTCACTCAAGCCTGGCGCCGCGGAAGGTGCGGAGTGCGGCTGGGTTACTCGTCCGGAGGGCAACATCGAACGTCTAGGACCGTGCGGAGAAGGTCTCTGGTGTTCTTCTGGGACTTGCCGCCGCGATCCGCTCCCGATGAACAGTCCATGCACCGACGTGGATGACCGTTGCTCTGGATTCCAGGTCTGCGACGTCGAGGAGGTCTTCGAACCTAACGCGCCTAAAGAGACAGGGCACTGCCGCGACGTCAAAGTCGTTCTCGAGAATGAGCCGTGTGGGGAAAGCCAAGCGGAAGGCTTCGCCGTAGGTTTCTGTTATCCGCTCGCTTTCGAATGCGTGAACGGCCGCTGTCAACCCCCGGGGGACGGGGGCCTCGGCGCCCGGTGTTTCGAAGACATCCCGACCACTTGCAATGAAGGATCGCAATGCAATTTCGAAGAGACGTGTCTGCGTCTTCGACAGGTCGGCGAGTCTTGTCGAGAGAACCAAGAATGCGAAAGCGGCGCATGCAACGGCCGGTGTGAGAATCGCGAGTGCATCGGTCGATGTTTGCCACGTATGTGTAGGAGTTAGGCCGATAAGCGAATCAAGTGAGATCTGTCGACGTGGTTCGCGGAACACTCTAGCTGCGCCGTGTGGCTTCTGGTCGCCGTTCCTGGCTCTTCGCGGGTTCGCACGACGGAGCCACGCGATTCGCCGACGTTCTCTCCTTGCAGGTAGCGCTCCGAAGCTTAGGAGGCGATCGTTCACCGTCACCGCTCATAGCGGAAGGGCTCCGCGACGCCCAGGTGCCCTCCACGGAATAGATCCCCTGTCGTCTGTAGCCTGTAGCCTGTAGTCGCGGTGTGTCACCCAGAAGCGTCGAGGAACACCGGGATTCTGAGAGTGTCGTCGCGAACAGACCAGAGATTGGAGGTCTCTTCGGTCCTGCCCCGACTGACGATGCGCGGCCTGTCTGCGATGTGTGGTCAACGAGGCGCACCGAAGCCTTCTCAAGGACACTGTCGACCAAGAGGATGTTCTCTGGCTTCAGGTCACGATGGGCGATACCGTGTCGAGACGCCTAGGGCGAGGCCGAACTCAGAACGTTCCGGAAGAATCCATCTTTGAAAAAGCGCTAGATCGAGCGCGACGACAATCTACTGACTTCTTGAGCCGGTGCTGGTCGGGATAGCCGACATGAGGAATAGCCAATGCGCACGTTGTCGGAATCGACCAAGAATCTACTCGCCGAGCTGCACAAGCCCGTGTCCAGGCTGCGCACCTTCCTCAACCGCGAGACCGAGCGCCGTCGTGAACTGGTGGCCCAAGTTGGTGCGTCGGGAGAGCGAGTGGCAGCGGCCCGCCTTGCTCCCTTTCTGCTCGATGCAGGTCTACGGACCGAGGTCATGGCGACGCTTCGCCTCCTCCTGAAGGACTCGAGCTACAAAGAGCTGCTCTGGTTCCACGAAGTGCGAGGCGCCGTCCTGGACTACGGATATCAGGCGGGGCCGAATTGGTGGCAAGCCCGCCCGAAGGATGTTTCCGAGGTCTCCGACGTGTGGTCGCTGGGGCTGATGAGCTTTCATCCGTCGGGCTACGTCCGCCAGGCGGCGGTGGATGCGCTGAAGAAGCTCGACGACTCTCCCAGTCTGGCCTTCCTGCTCATTCGGGCCAACGACTGGGTGGTTCCCGTCCGCGTCAACGCCAGCCGAGCCGTCTACGAGAGAATCGCACCGGAGTTTGCAGAGCAGCTCGCGCTATGGTGGCCGCTGGTGCTTCGCCTCGGGCAGTCCACGCGGGGCGATCACAGTCGGCTGTTTTCGGCTGTTCGAGCGCTCCTCCTGTCCGACCTCGAGGCGCTCCGCGCCGGACTGCGTTCCGACGACCGGCACGTGAGGCGTTCCTGCTACGAGCTGGCGCTCGGAGACACGAGTGCCAAATGGGTTCTCGATGATGCGCTAGCGGATTCGGACCCGATGATTCGGCGTCAGGGCGCGCTTGCGGTGGTACGGCGTCATGACACTGACCGCTTTGAATACCTGGCGCGCCTATCTACAGACCGCGTAGCGTTGGTTCGTCGTATCATCATCGATGCGCTCGGGCGAGAGGATAATCCGGCGGCCAAGGATGCGCTGATTCGGACGGCACTAGATACGAACGCGTCCGTCCGGAAGAGAGCGCAACACTACTTGCAGCGTCGGTGGGCGCTGAATGTTGCTGCGTTCTATCGCGACGCTTGCCGTGCGGATGCGCCGCCTGCGCCCGCGGTGCTCGGATTGTCGGAGACCGGGAACGCTCAGGATGCGGCAAGGATCGCGAACTTTCTCAACGACGAGTCATCAATGCTCAGGCAAGCGGCCGTTCGTGGTCTCGCTGCGGTCGCTTCGAGCGACTACTTGGACTCTTTCTACGTCGCATTGGGTGATTTGAGCGCAAGAGTGAGCCACGCGGCGCGGGAGGCGATTCTCGGGTCATCGACGAGTCCACGAATGGATGCGCTCGAGGCTTTGGCGGCGGGGGACCGGTTCGTGCATTCGCGCAAGAACGCGCTGCGCATACTAGCGCAAGCGCCGGGCTGGTGTGCCCTTGCGCCGTTGATTCGCGCGTTGGCACACGCGGATGACTCCGTTCGTGGCTTCTGTTTGGCAATGCTGGATCGCTGGCGGGCGCCGGCGTTCTTGTCGCCCAGCAATTCACAGGCGGCGGAGATTGTTGCTGCGATGCAGTCTTCGGCGAAAGCTTTGCCTGAAGCGAGGCGGCGATATATCGAGGCTGAGCTGGGACGCTGGAGATAGACGTGACGGTCGAGCTTCGCCCCGAAGCCGAAGGCGCCTCACCACCAGCGGACGAACCGATCGACCGCGGCGAAGAGATGGTCCGCGCCCCGGACAGGACGGGTGGACCGATGGACCGATGGACCGATGGACTGGTGGACCGATGGACTCGTGGACCGGTGGAACGATGGACTCGTTGGACCGGTGGACCGATTGGGGATCAAGGTTCGAATGAAAGCTGCGGAAGGTCGCGCGATGACGTCGATCCGATTCAGGTGCCGTTGGATGTCGCGGGATTCGGTCAACATGCGCCACGGTCGAAAGAGCAAGAGCAAGAGCAAGAGATTCCAAGCCGAGACATACAACATGCGTTGCGTCGATCGTGGACGAGCATACGCTCAGCTTTCCGAGATGCAATGGCGATGGCGTTGTCCATCGCGTGCGGACTAAGGTTCCGGGCCTCCTCTACGGGCATGAAGTACAACCGCAGCCGGTAGGCTGCCGGTTTGCCGCTCGAGGGCGCCAGTGATTGGAGCTTCTCATAGGCTGGGCGTACGCATCGCAAGAACTCGGCCGTTCGCGCCTGCCCCCAGCTCCGAAGACTCCACCTCGACCTTCTGCGTTCCCCGTGCTGTCTGTTGACCGCCAGGGCGAGGTCCATCCACGTTCATGCTGGTGTGAATCCCACCTGCGCGCTTTGCGCACCGGAGCGCCGATTGCTCGGGCTCCTCCACCTGCTCCCGGAACGCATCAGTGTCGAAGGCGATCGCGTCCTCCGATTCATCCGTGTCGATGAGATGCCACGTTTCTGGCGGGTCGTACGTGGCCTCGGGAACGACTGTGCGGTTCGCCTGGACGCGGCGGGGGGCCGCGGACCGGAGGATCAGTCGCCGGCTTGATGCCAGCGCAAGCTTTGGCCGTCCCAACAGATGTCGGCGCTCGCCGCCTCGGTCTGCTCGACGAGGAGGCAAGAGCCCCTCGTCCCTCGGCGGCGCTGGGAGACCTTCCAGGCGTTCATCCAAGCGAGGTTGTCTCCTCCGTGGCCGATCGCTCGACCGGCGCCCGCCACCGCAACCTCCCCGCTGCCGAAGAGGACCACGAATCCTCGACGATTCGGCGCCGAAGTCTCCGCGACCAAGTGCACACGGTCGGTCTTGCCGTCTCCGTCGAGGTCTGCTTCGAGAGCGCACGGGTTCTCCGGATAACCGAGGTCGGGCATGGGCGTAAGCCAGCAATCGGACCGAACCGAGGCCGGCAATCCAGGGACCGCCTCGGCCAACGGTTCGGGGCTTCGTGCAGACTCCGGCATCACAGAAGCAGCGGACGCCTCTTGCGGCGTCGTCGTGGAAGGGTCGCCGCGCGGGCATCCGCTCCCGGCGAGCGCAAGAAGGAGCAGCGCAACCGATCCGGAGCACCCGGAGCACCGGACGGAACGAGCGCCGTTGTGAGGCGCGCTAGGACTCGACATCACTCAACATCCCCCTGATCTTCACGGCGTTTCGAGCCGCATCCTGGATCCCCCCGAGCAGGACTGGCCGCTTCACAAACCCCAGGTCGACCCAATCTGCAGGACCTGGGCAGCGATCTTCTACCTCAAAGGGATGACCTTGGTCGAATCCGGCCGCACGTTCTTCGTCTCGGTGAGCGCACGACGGGCGCCTCTACATCGACGGCGTGCTGCATACATACCCAGGTCAACCCGAGTAGTCGGCATCCAGGGACTCCTGCCGCGCCGTGTGGACGGCTTGTGAGGGGAACGTCTTCTTCGTCGAGGCCGAACGAAACCAGTACCTGACGCCTTGGAACCTCTGATGCTGCTCAGGCCGTCCGCGTTGCCGTCGAACGTTAGTCTGGCCACCAGACGAACATCCGGGCATTGAGCTCAGCGTTGACCGAGCCATCGTCGAAGATCGCCTCGCCCTTGATTGCTCCCACCACCGCGACGCCTCCGGTCGGGTGCGCGCTCATGCCCCGGATCCGGATCCAACTGGTGGCCGCGCTCCGGCGCGTCACGAGCGGCGGTTCCACCACCCCGGCGGCGCTGATGCGGATCAGGTAGCCATCGGATCCCTCCTGCGATGCGTCGACCGCGAGTCCGCCGAAGGTTGATTCGCCGACGATCTCCCCTGCGAAGAGAACGCTCCCGGTTCTGTCGATACCGAGCGTGCTGTGTGCGCTCGATCCGAAGGCGTCGGTCAGGTGCGCGATGTTGCCTCCACGCACCCAAGAAATGGCGCCGGTGCCGTCGAGCTTCGCGACGTACGAACTGGTGCCGGTGCCGTCCGAGTCGCCCGGCGGCATGGTGAAGGTCTCCCCGCCGATCTCGATCGAGCCGTCCCAGGAGCTGAAGGTTCCGTTGACGTAGCTGTTGCCGGCGTCGTCGAGCACCACGCTCTGGGCTGTGCAACCCGGGGGCTCCTCACAGAGATGGCGCACCCACTGGAAGTTCCCCGCGCTGTCGGCGCGCGCAGCGAACGCGCCGGGGCGCGCCAAGATGTGCGGGCCAAAGCTCACCGTTCCGCCGTCAAGAAATCCAACCAGAGTGATCGTCCCGTCGGCCGCGACCGCCAGGGCCTGGGTGTATATTCGCGCGATGCTCGTTGCGCCGACGAGCGTGGGGTTCGAGGCGTTGGCGTCGATGCGTGCGAGATAGGTGTCGAAGTCGCCGCCCGCGCTGTCGAGCGTCTTCCCCGCGAAAGTCAGCGTTTCGCGGAACGAGCCGACGGTGTACACCGCGCCCGCTGAGTCGACGGCGACGGCCTTTCCCGCGACGGGTCCACTGCTCGACAGTACCTCGACCCAGTCGACGGCGCCGTTGGCGTCGAGACGCACGAGGAATGCGTCGTTGCTCCCCTGAGGGATCAGCTGGGTCGTACCGATCATGACCGTGTACAGGAAGGAGCCTGTCACGTAGGTGTTGATGCCGTCGCCGGCGACGCCCTCACAGATCAATCCATCACCCACGTTGGTCCCCCAGATGACGCGCCTGTCGGGCCCCAACTTGAAGATGACGCAGCCGCTGCTTGCTTCGACGGTCTCTTCGCCGATCGTCACCTGGTCGATCTGGTTGAACAGCAAGTGAGTATTGCCGACGCCGTCCACGGCCACGTTTCGAAGCGATTCGGTTTGGAAGGAGCCAACGAGGAGGACGTTGTCGGCAGCCGGCCCGCCATCGGTGCTCGAGTCTGCCGCGCCCGTGTCGGCCGTGCCGGAGTCCACCGTTCCCGCGTCCACGGTGCTGGCGTCGGGTGCGGCATCAAACGAGCCCTCATCCGGGCCGCTCGCATCTCCTCCTGCGTCCGCGACTGCCGCAGCGTCATTGGACCCGCCGCCATCCTTGGGATCGTTGGAATCACCGCCCGAGCTCGAGTCCGAGCAGGCCGCGAATATCGCCGTCACTGACAGGAGCGCTACTCACGGTTCATGGGTCCGCGCCTTCCTGCATGGAGCGGACGCGCGTTCGTGGGTGCGCCCTGGTTCGACGCGGTATGATGAGCGTCATAGAAAGACGACGCTTCGCGGCTATGTGCAGCACGATGATGAGTTCATCAATACCATTGATCTTGCGGGATCTTCTGACGTCTGGAACGACATGAGCGGGACGGACGATGAGGCACTGCAGGTCATTACGCTCGTCGTTCCCGAACGCATCATCGCGTTCCGCAGGCCGAGATCGGCGACATGTGAACTTTAGCGATTGCTTTGAGATTCCTTGAGACACCAGACCCATCCGCCGGAGTACAGCGGCACGGCTGAGATGGATCGAACGCTGTTTGGGACCGCAGACGATGGTTCGACTCGAAGACGTTGGTTCGTCGATAAGCGAGGACTTCCTTGCGCGCTCGCGTTTCCGGTGATCGGTCGCGCAGCCACACCCGTTTCCTGCTTCCCGTTTGTGGTCGGCACCGGCGTCGCCCGGATCTGCCGAATTCTGCCCCGCGTCCGTTCCGGGACCGGCGCCATGTCCGACGGGATCGCTATCCCGTGGTCCTGGATCGGTCCCGTCCACGCCCGGATCGCCGCCGATCGCAATCGTCGTCGACCCCATTGCACACTTCAGGCTGGTTGCATTCCTGGCCGGTGGGTCCGTAGAGGGACAGGTACCAGTAACGCAGTTCGAACGACGCACCGATCGGAACACCGGCAGTCTTGTAGTCGGCTTCGCGTTGGGCTTGTTCGACCGGGTCGCCGGGTGCACAGCAGGTGAACACGCCGCAGGGCCCCAGGCCGGAGGCGAACAGCTCCATGTTGACTTGCAGCGAGGCCAGCGCTCCGCCGGCCGCCGGGGTCACTAGATCGTGATAGCCAATCGCGTGGGATGCGTCCAAGTGATAGCCGAGGCCGCCGCTGTTGCAGTCGCGGTAGGAGTTGGCCCCGACGAAATCCTGGAAATGGACCCAGTTGAGACCGTTGGTCTCGCTGCGGTTGAAGAAGTCGTTCAGTGCCGAGATCAGCCCGGTGCGTCCGCTGCCCGACAGACTGGAATACCAGGTCCAGAAAAGAACGTGGAACGAAGGCTCATTGCATCCTCCGGGTCACTAGCCTTGCATACTGTGAAGAATTGGTCTCCGCAGGCGCGGGTCCGGGCATGCGATTGGCTTTTGGCGGATGTCTATCGATCCGGAGGTCCGCAGTGCGGCTCCGATCCGCCGCAATCGATGGGGCAGATAAACCCTTTTGCGCATGACGCCACCTTGTGACGGGCCCTTGCGTTTCAAGCCCGACGCACCAAGTTCACCGTCCGCCTACAATCGGTCGCGATCGCCTGGACTAGACTCCGCGCCGCTCGGAAGCCGGGCGGGAGGTTCGAGTAATGGAGATCTGTAGAACGCGACGAGAAGGGCTCGGATGGCCGGCCTCATTTTTCGTAGGAGTCCTTCTCGCGTCGGCTGGTTGCGCGGGCGACGGGGCTCAAGGACCGCAAGGACCGCAGGGACAGCAGGGACCGACTGGGGCGACCGGAGCAGCGGGCCCGGCCGGCCCGGCGGGCGCGGCCGGCAGCGAGGGCGAAGCGGGGTCGATGGGCGAAAAGGGAGATCCGGGTGCGCGCGGCCCCGCGGGACTCTCGATCGAGGATGAGCCTTTGTCGTCCATGGTGGCGCTCGTGCTCGACCCGGACAACGCGCTCGGCGCGAGATCCATCCCCGAGTATGTCAAAGGCCTCGTCGAGCGGATGTCGAGTGGGCGACCGATGCCCGTACGCTTTCCACTCAATCGAGCGGTCACCGATTCGGTTCGCACGATCGCGGGGCTCGAGCACCACGTCGTCGTTCGGTGGCTCGATCCACTGGACCTCGAGCGTCCAAGTGAGATCTTCTTCGGCGCGAACAACGACTACATCGCGTATTTCGGCGAGGGCTGGGAGGCCGATGGCGCGACGCCGTATTTCAGCGGCAGCGCGACCGAGGGCTGGGTCTGGATCAACCACGAGTACATCTCGAATGAGCAGCCGACCGAAACGACGGCACCGACCGGCCAGAATCTGACGCTCGCCAAGTGGCTTTCGGCAAATGGCCTTCTCACCAAGGACGATATCGAAGCCGATGTCTGGAGCGTCGAGGACGTGGACGCTTTCATCCGAGGCGCAAAGCGGAACGTCGGAGGCTCCTGGTTCCGAATCGTTCAGGATCCTGGATCGCGTCGGTGGTCCGTTGATCTGACCGCAGGGAGCCTTCGGTACGACGCGACCAGCGCGACGCTAACGAAAGTTGTCGGTCACGCGCTGGCGAGGCGCGCGATGAACGACGAAGGCGTCGAACTTCCGGAGGGCGTCGTTCCCGGCATCGCGGGCGATTGTTCGGGCGCTGTCACACCGTGGGGAACCATCCTGAGCGCGGAAGAGAACGTGCAGGACTACTACGGAGATCTCGAGACCGCCTGGAGCAGCGACAACAAGTTCGATCCAAGCGATGTGGCATGGGCACCCGGAAGCAACGTTCAGCCCGACGTTTCACCCTCGACGAGTGCCAGCTTCGGCGCGATCTCCGTCGCGGCCGAGCGCCATGACCGCGACAACTACGGCTTCTTGGTGGAGATGGATGTTGGCGCAGCGCCCGACGAATACTACGGAAAGACGGAAGAAGGCGTGGGTCACCGAAAGATCGGTGCGATGGGGCGAGCGCGGTGGGAGAACGCGACCTTCGTCGTCGATACGGACTGGCGGCTTGCTCCGGAGCAGCCAGTGGTTGTCTACGCGGCGAACGATCGATACAGCGGGCGCATCTACAAGTTCGTCAGCCGGGAGACGTACAAAGACGGCATGTCGAAAGCGGAGATGCGCGCGCTCTTGGATGAAGGGACGCTGTACGTCGCTCACTTCGCGGACCTGGACAACGCGCGCGGCTTCGGCCTTTCGAGCGGCGTTACACCCACGATGGATGCGCCCGGTTCAGGGCGATGGATCGAGATGTCGGTAACGAATGAGACCGATATTGCACCCAACGCGGGCGCGCTCCAAGCACCGGCCGCACCGACAATGACCGTCGGGGCGGCATTGAAGGATACGACATGGAACGGCATCGCGGGCTTTCCAACGGACAACGCCGTGAGGCAGGCTCTTTTTACTGCGGCCACGAAGATCGGAGTTCGAGAGACGAACCGACCCGAAGATGTTGAATGGAGTCCGACGCATCGACGTCTTTATGTGGCTTTTACCAAGCACAATCGCCGTACCGCGCTGGATGACTCGGGTATCTTGCGCGATCCGGCGACCCACGGCGACTCACCGAGACGGGACGATGTCGTGGGCCGCATCTATGCGATGGAGGAAACGAACGACGACCCGGCGACTGCGCGTACGTTCTTGTTCTGGGAGGCCTGGGCGGGATCGAGTGGGGATGACGATCAAGACCCGGATCTCGAGGCTGCCAATCCGGACAACCTGGTGCTCGACGCGCACGGTGACGTTTGGTTCGGCACGGACGGGAACTTTGGCACCAACAACCACGCGGACGCTCTGTATTATCTCGATCTCGATCCGACCCATCGCGCGGGTCAAGAAGGCGTCGAGCGCCCCACGTTTGCGTTTGCCTTTCGCGTCGCCGCTGGACCCAGCGACTCGGAGGCGACGGGCCCGGCGTTCAATGCTGACCAGTCCACGCTCTTCTTCGACGTGCAGCATCCTGGTGAGAGCACGGTGAGTCATTGGCCGCATCGCTGAGGCTTTCCAGGGTGTGCAAGATGACGTTGTTTGGCGCGAGGTCGCGTGAGCTGAGGTCGTGTGAGCCGAGCTCGTGTGGCCCACGGTGGTTCTTGAGGAAGCGACTCTCTATCGTGGCTGCTCTTTCGTGGTGCAGCCTTTCGGGTGTGCTGACCGGCTGTGTGTTTGATGGTCGAACGCTCGAAGCACCGCATGGGCTTGATTCAGGCAACAGGGCGACGGCGCTGGATGGTGGAGCGGAGCGCGCCGACGGCGGCGCCAGGAAGCTCGATGGCGCGACGCTCGATGGCGCGACGCTCGATGGCGCGACGCTCGATGGCGCGACGATCGATGGCGCGACGGTCGATGACGCGACGATCGATGACGCGACGATCGATGACGCGACGATCGATGACGCGCAAACGAACGGCACAGATGCAGGCGAGCTGGAGGACTACGACCCACTCGCAGTAGCCCGGTCGGCAGGCGACCGAGTCGACAATCCTGAAGCTGTGATTCCGCCTCAGTGCTACACCGCGACGGAAGGCCGCTCGAACCCGTGCTGGGCCTGTCACACCGAAGCGCGATTTCCCAACATGATGGGCGATTTCGATCTTCAGACGTCGTACGCGTTCTCGCCGGTCGCACAGACGAACCACTGGGTGAACCTGTTCGCCGACAATGGTCCATCGGTGCGTGCGATCTCGGATGAGGCCATTCTCCGTTGGGTCCGAACGGACAACTATGCGCCGCTTCGTCGCGCGCTCTTGCGGCGTCGATCGGCGTTTCCGGGCTTTCCGGGCTTTCCGGGCTTTCCGGGCTATATTCCTGACCTTGACCTAAATGCGGGCTTCGATGAGGACGGGTTCGCGCGGGATGGGAGCGGGTGGCGGGCTTTTCGCTACAAGCCTTTCGTCGGTACTTTCTGGCCCACCAACGGGAGCACGGATGACGTCTTCATCCGCCTTCCTCCGGCCTTTCGGATGAATGCGCGTGGGCAAATCGACCTCGAGACATACCGCGCAAATCTCACGATTCTCGAGGCAGCGATGACGAGGCAGGCAACATCAACGGGGGCCGATGCGGAACTTCCGCCTCACTACGAGGGCGCGGCGTCCGATGTTGCGGTTTCGTTGGGGCTCTATCCTGAGGGCGTGGAGTTCTTGCATTCGGTCCGGTATCTCGATCCCGCGGCCCCCGACATGATGGGCCTTAGGATGAAGGAGCTTCGCTATTCGCGGAAGGCTCGTTTCTTGGATCGGTGGGCGATCCAGCGAGCCTACGAGCGGGAGATCGAAGAGAAGGACGAAGGCGTGTTGCCTACCTTTTCTGGATCTCCTCTGGTCGGGTTGCGCAATCGCTTTGGGTGGCAGCTTCAGGCTTACATTGAAGACGAGTCGGGTCGTCTTCGCCTACAGACCCACGAAGAGCATCTCTCTTGCATGGGCTGCCATTCCTCCGTGGGGATAACGGCAGACCAGACTTTCGCGTTTCCGCGCAAGGTGCCCGGTCGGGCTGGATGGGGCTACCAGAGTCTCGCCGGAATCCCGGATGTACCGCAGGTGGGTCACGCCGAGCCAGAGTACCTGACGTATCTTCGACGCGTGGGCGGGGGCGACGAGTTCCGTGCGAACGATGAGATGCTGACGCGCTTCTTTCCCGGTGGCCGACTCGCAGAAGCGGAACTCCGGCGGGCGGACGGCCAGGGCGATCAAGACATTCGGTTCATCGTTCTCCCGTCACCGTCGCGGGCGCTTCTGCTCAACAAGGCCTATCGTGTTCGCGTTGCACGCCAGGATTTCATCAAGGGACGGGACGCTTTGCTTGCGCCCGCCGACAAGGTCTTGCGCGTTGTGTCCGAGTCCTCGACCGGTCTGTCGCCGAGCGAGCGTGTCTATCGTGACGGCAGGCTGCGGCTCGATTGGGGCGCGGTCGACCGATAGATAGATTGGTATCGTGCTACTCGGCCAACGGGCGGTCGGTACCTTGATGCCTTGAGCGGCGGGTGATGCTTCGAGTGCATCCTACGGGCTATCGCAACGCAAGCTTCGGAGCATGCGCGATTGTCGCTTCGCAAGTGCCGCTTCGGTCGAACGCATTCCCTCCTGATATCGATCGTAGCCAATCGCGAACCGAACGAACAACACATTGCGCCCGTGCTCGATGGCGAGATCGGTGCGCACGGACCCAGTCATCTCGGCCCTCATGTCGTCCCAGATGAGTCGCGTCGCGCGTTGTCCCGCAGCCTGCACGGTAGACAGTTCTACCGGCCCCAGGGCGTCCTCAGCGAGTTCGCTTAGAGGTACGAACTTCTCTCTCTCTACGAGCGCCAACTCAACGCTGCTGCCAACGAGCGCCATTTCTGACGGGCTCAAATAGCCGTGAATGATGACGCACGCATTCGCCGTGCTCCCACATGGCACGAGGCCGGAGCGAGTCGCGTGTTTCCGGGCCCAGTCTGTTTGCACGCTCCAGTAGTAGGGAACTTCGAGGCTGCACGATACGGACCTAGGACGGACGCGCACCCAGCGAACCTCCATGCTCGCACCGGCAACCGTGCCCAATGTCTCGATGTCTGGCCCGGCCAAGGAATCCCGTCGCGGTTCCCGAAACCATCGACGCGGTGAGAAGATCTGGAGGTCCGGGTCCGCTTCGATCTTTCCCAACATGCGAGCTGGCGCTCGCTGAAGCGCCGATCCGAGCGCTGCCCATCCTCCCTCCCAGTCGACGCCCTCCCAGTCGACGATGCCACGTCCAGATCGCGCACTCCTTCCGACGGTCGAAGCCGCGTTGGTCATCGCCCTTGTGTACGTACAGTCCGTCTTGTAAGCCTCTCGGAACAACGCCAGCGCACGTTCATAGCGCTTGGCCTCGAGCGCTTTCATTCCAAGGTCGTTAAGTCGCCGAGCTTTCCGCTTGGCGGCCTCCGAAACGGGCGTACCACCCGAGCAGGAATCCGACGACCCAGCGTCCGCAACCGACGCTGTGGCGACCATGAGCGCGCAAACCAAACCTGCTCCCGGCGTCATCGGGCGATCACACCAGGCTCCGAGGCGTCCGCAGCATCCAAGGGTTCGGTAGCGGCGGTTGAGTCGGTTGGAGCGGTTGAATCAGTTGAAGCGGTTGAATCAGTTGAAGCGGTTGAATCAGTTGAAGCGGTTGAAGCGGTTGAAGCGGTTGAAGCGGTTGAATCAGTCGAAGCGGTTGAGGCGGTTGAAGCGGTGCCCGCCGATTCGATGATCCGATCGGCGAGAAGGCCAACCGCATCGTTCACAAGACGTACCGCGCGATAGCTCCCATGGACCATGACATCGTGCGCGACGCGAACGCGCTGCGTCGAGCGCTTCAAGGGTGCGATCCGCTCAAGCAGATCGAACGGGCGCGCCGCAAGCTCGGCATGCACTTCTTCGATCGCCGTGGTTCCGTGATGGACCACGTCGTGGATGAGCTTGTTGAGTCCCTTCACTCGCTTCATCTGCCCCCCGTCGCCTCTGTCTCAGTCGCCGTCGCGGCACAGCCTTCTCGTACAATGCGATAGACGTCCGCATCGTGGGTCAGGTTCATATGGCCAAGGCCCGGAACAATCCGAAGGTTTGCGGTAGGGAAACGGGGTGCGTGTGTTTCGTCGGCGGGCTGCCCGGTCGCGCTGGCCACCCGCACGACGGCGTCGCCAAAAAGCTGGGAGATCAGATGCCGCTCGTCCTTCGCCAGCGTGCCCGCCACAACATAGTGCTGCACGTTGCGTTGGAGCGGAACGTAGACCCGACGGTTCCCAAGACTCGTATCTGGATCCCCTCCCAGCCAGTCCTCGTCCACGAGGTTCGCGTGGCGTAGGTCCTTGATTCCTCGACTTCTGAGGTTGACAACCTTTCGAACCAAACGCGTAACCGGTTCGTTGACGACGTGCATCGCAATCGATAGCGCCCCGCCCAACTTCTCTAGCGGTGCGCCAAGGTGAGGCGATCCTAGATAAAACGCCGCCCGCAAGAGCCGCGGCCATTGGTGCTTTTGCGCCTCCCCATAGTGACATGCACTGCGAATCAACAGCCCGCCCATGCTGTGACCGATCAAGACGAGCTCCTTGATCGGCATTGGATAGGCCTGAGAAAGCTTCTCGAGAAGACCGGCAAACGCCTTCCCGTTGTCTGAGATGTGTCGCCCCGAGTTGTATCGAAGAGATAGCGGCGTATACCCAAAATCTTGCTGCAGCAGCGTACCGTACGATGTCTCGGGCTGGCCGGGAAAAAACCAGCAAGATTCGTTGCAGGCCATGCCGTGGACCAGGACGCAAACTTTGTCGGTCGCCGACGCCAAGAGCGCGTCCCTTAGAGCATCTTTCGTGAGCTCGAGCGCCTTGCCACGTGCATAGTAAGCCATCTCGATCGCGAGTCCGTTGTCGGTCTGCTCAAGGTAGTCACCAACGATCGCGTTGAGAATACTGACGCTCCCATCCAACCAGGTAGGTTTAGCAGGCACCGTGCGATCGTCGATTCCGCCCACAGCGCATCCTTAGCACAGGCGACAAACAAGGGGCCAGCGCGGCGACCGGCCAGCGTGGTGACCGTCAGATGCTTCGCTTCTGCCATCGAGGTTGCCGACGGCCTGCGCGCGCTGCGCATGCTTCATTTTTCGAACGACGGTACGTCCGTCATGAACGATTCGTCGCAACTCGGCGAGCCGAAATGTCGGCTGGCCCCGAGAATCCATACCATACCCGAGCGTGACTCGAATGAGGCAGATGATGGCTCTTGGTATCGGAAGTCCCAAGAGCAATGTCATGAACCTCGTCCCGAACGCGCGGAAGCTCGGAGAGACCGGCGACTTTGGCTACACCTGGACCAACTATGAGGAGCTTGGCGAAGAACGGGGCGCTGTGTTCATGTCGAAGCCGCAGGCGCTCTCGTGGCTCCAGGTCTTTCGCTCCTTCTCGATGCCGCAAAGCGCCTGGTAGACGTCGATCGCGATCGCGATCGCGGCGCGAGGCTCTCCGCCGTCGAGGGCCTTCACGAAGTATCGCATCGCGGTTCGGTTGGGCGTTCGCGGGGCCCTTTTTGATCTATCTGTTCGCTCTAGGACAACTCACGTTGGATGCGGTGGCAGGTCGTCAAGCCTTTCGGAAGGAGTCCACGGATTTCAAAGGCGAAGTCTTTCAGGCGCATTACTTCGGATGCTTTGTGGGCGGCGCGCTGACAGGGGTATTGAGCCTGACGTGGCGCGGAAACGCGATGGTGCAGGTGCCCAATGCCGAAGAGCTGGATGCGCTACTCGCTTTCGCTCGACAGGCGCGCCCGGATTACGAGCTCCTGGGGATATTGGGCCCGGAGGAACAGTGCCGTCAGTTCATCGATCGCATCGGCATCCGGAGAGACCAGTGTCGGCTGAGTCAGATGAGTTGTCGCGCACGCGCTTCACCACGACACTCCCTGACACGGTGCAGATCGGCGGCGTTTATACGCCGCCCGAGCATCGTGGCAAGGGCTACGCTCGTGCGGCCGTGGCGGGGCAGCTTCTGATCGCGCGGGAAGAGGGGGCGACGAATGGCGTCCTGTTTACAGGCAATCCCGCCGCAGCGAAGGCGTATGAGTTCGTGGGTTTTAGGCGTGGCGATGACTACCACATCACGCTGTTGAGAGACGGAATGCGCTTTGGCTTTTAAATCAAATCGGGCCAAGTCTCGCCTGTACTCGCGCGGTGGACGCACATTCCAACGGGCGAATGCGCAAGACGCGGAGGCGCTGAGATTTGCACCGGAGACGAGCGAAGCGCCTGGGGTCTTTCCGCACTCGACGGATACACCGCGTCCAGTTACTGAGTTGCCATGGGTCATCAGACGATCGACCTCTTGGTATCGATACGGGACTGGGGACGCAGAACGCGCTGGCTACGGATGCACCGGCGCTTCTTGATGATCACGAACCTCGTATGGCTCGCGATACTGCCTTCGGCGGCCAAAGCGGGAGCGGAGGCGCCCGCGTGCGTTCAGGCAGCGCTGCGCGGCGAACGCGATGCACGGTCGAAGGCTATTCGGCTTCTGACGAGTGACGACGAAGATGAACTGAGAGAAGGTCTCGTCTGTGGAGCGCTGCTGAGGGACAGGACACTCGTCGGAAGGATTGCGGCGCTCGCCACGCATTCATCGCTCGTGGTTCGCAGCGAGGCCGGCGTGTTATTGGCTCAGTTCGTGGATCATCGGCCTGCGGCCAACGCCATTGGCGCGATGCTCGAACGGGAGAAGGATTCGAGCGTGGAGTTCAATGTCGTCGAACAGCTCTACGGGTGGACCAAACCGTGGTTCGTCGATCGCCTCCTCGCCAGGCTGGCGTTTCACAAGGCTCAGAATGAGCACTTCAATTGCGCGGGTGTCGTTCGTGGCCTCGCCGACTTCTCAGGGACGAATCCGAAAGCACTCAAGGCAATCCGCTCGCTCCTCCAGAAGCCGATCCGGTCCTGCGATGTGACGAGCACGATGAGGGCTCTGGCTGTGCCGCCGGGTCGCAAGCGCCCTAAGGCGATCCAGCGCCTGATCGAAGATCGCTTGCAGGACCCGGAGCTCGACGCGACGAAGCGTGGCGTTGCCTGCGAAGTCCTCGCGACGTTCGGTAGTCCGTCGGCCTTCCGCGCCGTGTCTGCGCGCATAGAACGTTGCGAGGAAGGCGAGTGTGAGGACTGCGTCTGGGCTCTCGCTGGATTCGAACGAAGGTCCGCGTTGGAGGTGGCGAAGCGGGCAATGAAAAACGCGAATCCCGACGCAGCGCGTGCGGCTCGGGAGCTGCTGGACCTCGATTCCTCGCCGAACAAGCGATCGGACGTTCTCGGGAGGCTCAAGGACAACAACCTGGGCGACATCTTCTGGCGAAACGACTTCATTTCGATGGCCGCCCTGTGGTCCGATGGGATTGATGCATCGACGCTCGAGGAACTCATCCTCATGGAGAGTGTGGGGCAAGTATTTCTCGGTTGGGAGAGGTTGTCCATTGGCTACCTGCGACGATTCGGCCACGACGGCGAACGTGTCGCACGGCTCTTGGATCGAACAAAGCGCTTCACGGTGACGCAGTCCGTGCTGCTTAAGCACGCCGCGGGACGACCATCGCCCGAGGTGTGCGAGGCCCTGTCTCGGCTGGCCGCGACATCAGGTCCCGAGGATGCTCTTCCGCTCGTGCGCGCCCGATGGACGGGAGCCTGTCCCGCGCCCAGCCGTCGTCCTTGAACACCAGCGAGTTGAGCTCGGACGGCGTCTACCGCGAAGCGGTTGAAGCCGTATTTCGAGGTCTTGAGCGTACCGATGCACCGCTCGACACCCGCGCGAGCTCGCATCAATCGCCTTTTCGTTCCTCCTTCGACCTGCCATGGTCCCTGAGCCTTGGGAGCGAGACCCATGTTGCGTACCTTCGCCTGGCTTTGAGAGATTGATGATCTTCTCCTTCGCCACCCGAGCACGTTTCAGCCAGTACCCGATCTGAGGCCAGAGCTTCCTTGCCGTTTCCAGCATCCGCCGTAGGCGCTGCCGAGCAATCGCGGCCTTCGAGTGCCCAAGATGCGTGGTTGTAGAGGTCGTCGACCGCCGGGCGATGAAACCTTCGTCGCACGAGCCTTCTCGACCTATGCGACCAATGCATCCCAATCCAGCGCCGCAGTGATGCGAACAAGAGGATGCGATTCCTGAAGTCGGAGTTGCGGGGTGTTCGAGGTGTGCAACAGCGCCAACGGAATCGACATCGTGAGGCAAGCCACCACCATACGCTCAAGCGAAAGCGAGCGCATCGATGCGGGCGTAGGACGCGTCCATCCCATCCGTCATCCCGGAACTCATCGCAGCGTCCCTTGCCTCCTTTGACGTGTACGTGATCACCATCTCGAGCCGAGTGCCTGTTCCATCGCGGATGTACCAGGTTTCAACCACGCTCTCCGTTGCGCCCGGGAAACCGAACAGCTCGGTGTGCACGCTCCGGTGTGGCGGATCGAGCTCCCGCACCGCCCCGGTCACGCCGAAGCGCTCGCCGCCGGTGTCTTTCTCCCACTCGATGTGAATCGGCGCGCCCACGGCTGGGGCGATCTCGCAGACAGGCATGGACCAACCGGGTGGCCCGAGCATCCACTGCTTCACAAGAGCAGGTTCGAAATGGGCCCGGAACACGCGCTCGGGGCTCGAGGCAAAGTGCCGAATCATGCGGACTTGGGTTTCGCCGACGAGCTCGGCCTTGAGTTTGGATGTCATGCTTCTCTCCTTGGGTTTGGTGTACAGTCAGCGACGACGGGTAGCGATCCCTTGAACGCGCCACTCATTTCTTCTTTTTGTTAGCTGAGTTTGATCGCTTCGAGTCCGACGTCTGCCCTTGGTGCCTCCGACCAACGAACGAATGATACTCAAACGACTCTGTCGAAACTCTTGTGGCGTCCAGCCGCAGTCGACGACGAGGCGGCGCCACATCGTGGGATGGACCTGTAAAACGCTCTGGGAGGTTACACACGTTAACCTATCTCGGAGGCGCACACCATGTCTCTTGCGGTCCTTGCCCACGTCGCTGTCGGATCCGTCGCGCTCGCCCTGTACTGGACCGTGCTCCTGGCCCGGAAGGGCTCCCGTCTCCATCGACGGGCCGGAAAGGTCTGTCTCGGACTTCTCGTCCTCACGGGGCTTTCGGTCGGTCCCCTCCTCCTTCTCCGGGCCGGCCCCTTCGACCCGGGGTACGTGGTGCAGATGACCTATCTGACCGCATGTCTCGCCACGGTCTCGAAACTCGCGCTCGACGCGATCCGCTTCAAGACCCAGGCCGAACAGTTTCGCGGTCGGCTGTTTCGAACGAGTGGCCCGGTTCTTCTTGTGCTCGGCCTGGTCGTGCTCACGGCTGGACTGCTCGAGCGCGACCCGGTCGCCGTGGTGCTTTCGTGGGTAGGCGTCGTCTACGGCATAGCGATGATCACCTTTGCTCGCTATCGCGGTCCGCTGCATCCGCGGTGGTGGATGAGCTGGCATCTCAACGCCGTGACCGGACTGTTCAACGCGGTGAACGGCACCTTCCTCTACGTTGCCGCGCGCTGGGCGGGTATCGTTTCAGAAGGACCAGGTGCACAGGTCTCGTTCCAGCTGTTGACGATCGCTGGCGCCGTAGTGTTGCGCCTGTGGTTCGGCCTCAAGTTCCGCGCGCCGCTTCGCTTTTCCGCTGCAACGGCCATGCGGCGGGGCGCGGCAGGCGCGCCTCAAGTCTAGTTGGAGCGTGCGACCTTTGGCACCCGGCCGACGGCGTACAGATACGACGTCCTCTTCGTGAGGGAGCCGCTCACCGCAAAGATAGCACTCTCGAACGTGCCCACAAAGCCCGGCGTTGACGAGGCCTGGTCAGGAACCGGCGTCCTCTACTTCTCCAGGCTCATCCGCAAAGCTCACAGAGCCAACTCAGCCGGATCGTTTCATTGCCCATGTAGCGAAGAAGCAAGCCGACGTGAACCGGACGCACATAGTGCCCCAGCGGTGAAGCGCCCATCGGCTACGATGGCCAGTCACTGCGTGCGAGACGGTAGACGGCGCAGTCATCGTCGCCGAACGTGCGGTTCTCCACGAATCGGAACCCGAGGCGCTCGTAGAAACGACGCGCCCGCTCGTTGGCTGCCATCGGGTCGATGAGGATGCCGTCCACCGTCGGGTCGGCGAAGCAACGGTCGACGGCCAGGAGCATCATCTCGGTGCCGAGTCCGCGCCCGAGGTAGTCCCCCTCGCCGATCCAGATGTCGATGGCGCGCAGCCCGGTGGGGCAGTCGCCCCAGTAGTGGCTGTCCTCGCGAGCAGGATCGATGATTTGGATGAAACCGACCGGGACTCCGTCTACCTCGGCGATGAGCTGTTCGCGCCAGTCGGGGCGACGAGCAAGCTCGCGCTCCCAGCCCCAGTCTTCGGTACCCTTCGAGGCGATGATGTGCGGGGCAGCGTCCCAACGTCGAAGGAGGTCGAGATCATCGGGAGTTGCCCGTCGGAGGTGCATGACGATCGGCATCCTCTGATGCGGCGATTCTGAGGGATCCAGCTGAAATAGCGAGGTCTCCGGTCCCTCTTCGAAGCGCGGTGCATCACCTCCTATATGGTCCCAAGGCGCCTTCGACCCGACGAAGATGTGTCGCTGGATCTGAATCCCGGGGTCGCCGTCTACGGTCCCCAGCGTGACACCCTTTACCGTGCCCTCATGAATCCCGCACAGCGTCGAGCCGCAGCGCCCGCAGAAGCCGATCTCCCAGCCGTTTCCGCTGGCGTAGCGGATGAGCGCCGTCGGTTCGCAGGTCCACTCGAAGCTGTCTTTGGCGAGAAACGCAAAGGCCGATCCTGCGCCGCTGAACACCTTGCGGCAACGGGAACAGTGGCAGCTCTGGGCTCCCACCACCGGCGCGCGGATCACGAAGGTCAGAGCCGAACAGAAGCAGCTCCCGGTGAGCATGCGCGAACTGTCGCACAGACCGTTGCACCACTCCAGCACGGTGACTTCGGTGAGGTCCCGGCGCGCTCGGACGACTCTGAGGTTTACAGTCCGGCTAGAGCCTCAGAGCCGTTTTTCGTTGGCAACCACCACCTCGCGGAAGCACGGGAAGAAGACGAGGGGCTCGCCGGAAATCCGAAGAGGCCCTCTGTTGACCTGGCGCCCAAGCTTGTTCGCTTCGCCTTTTCCGCGTGAGTGCAGCGGTCCAAACCTCGTCGGCGAAGGCGCGGTGATCGAGTGTCGTGGCGAAGACTTCGTCGTACACGAGCGCCATGAGATCGGCGTCATGCGATACTCCGACATCCGGGGGAGGATGGCGTCCACGCTTGAGGAGGCTGTGGGCATCTACCTCTCTGCGGTCGCGCCCAATGCAAGCATCGACGGCGTGCTTGTCGACTGGGACGCGTAGCTGTGGTCCGCATTCGCATCAAGATGCCACTCGGTTGGTCAGTGGTACGGCGCGAGGTGCCCAGATCTACAGCCGCTCGACGACGAGTCCCGGAGCGGCAAGAAGGACCATTCGATCCTTCTCGATGCTGATCGGTGACCACTCCGTTGCCGTCGCGTCGTCGAGGTAGAACACGACCGGAACGGCTTCGTTGCTGGCGGGCCGAAGCCTCACAGGTTGATGATCTCCCAGACCCTGCAGCAACTCGACCAGTTCCCGCATCCGCTCCGTGAGGTCACCATCGGAGCATGCAATGGCGTGGTCGTCGCGCACGGAGACGTCGCCGGGGAACCTGCCCAGCATGTTGTGCACCGCTTCAAACTGGAGAAGGCGTCTCGCTTCGTTGCCGCGAAGCCCTGGCAACCGCTCAAACTCGCGAGCGCCGGAAGCGAGGCTGCGAAAGCGGTGATACTCGTCACGGCCGAGCACCAACGCGCCCCTGGTTCGGATGTATGCGGGAGGTGCGTGCTCGGTCGCGTCGTTCTCGTCTTCGAGCATCGCCGGGAAGTCGGGGAGGAGCACGGCGAACGCGCCAGCACGCCGTGCCACGAGCCAATTCCCAGGCTCGCACCCCTCGATGCCGCAAGCCTCGCAGACGAGCGGCTGAAATGCGTCTGCGTCCCAGCTCGTCAAGCCGATCGCGTTCGCGAACAGGAGACTGTCGACGAAGAGCTGGGTGACCCGCGGCCATCCCTGCTCGGACGAAGTGAAGTCGAGGATGGCTTCACGCGTCTCGATTGTTGTCGGTATCCACACGGGCCCTCCTCGGAATCTGCGTTCGATGGGAGTCCATCAGCCAACCTCCGCGACTCGCCGAACTTCTCGTGCAAGTTGCCAAGCAGCGCTTCGGAGTTCAGAACGGCTCGCGAGTGGCGGACAGCATGTCCATCCAACCCGTCCCGGCGCACGCCAAGCACTCCTCTGCGCGATCGTGTCGGTTCGGGAGCAGCGCCAGCAGACCGGCGACCCCGGTCTTCTTCGCGCCGACGACAAGCGACGCATGGGCATCGCGTTGGCTTGGCGCGGCTTTCGACCACCCGTACCACCCGTCCCACACGATCCGGCCGTCTCCCGCTCGGTACACGGGTGGCCCCAGTCCCGGATCCAAGAGGAATCCATCGAGACGTTGCTCGACCTCGTCAGGCTCGCGCCCTGCGGATGCACGCGCCACGCTGAGTTGGTCCAACAACGATGGCGAGACTGCAAATGGCCTCTCGAAGGTGACAAGTTCCGCCACGTATGGCTCCGCGTCCGGCGTGGCGGGCGCGAACAGGCCGCGAAGTCGGGTTATCCACTTGGCGCTGTTCATCGCTCGCCCTCGGAGCCGATGGCGATGATGACTTCACGGTCGTCGCGGCGGGCCCAAGTCGGGTCGAACGACGCATTCTCGAAGCGGACCATCACACCGGAAGCCGTCGCGACGGTCAGCGCATTCTGTAGCCACGTCGTGAGAGGGGCGACCGTTCCAGCGAGGTGAATGTCCTGCGGGAAGAAGGTCAACTCAACGAACCCGTCGCCCTCGTGCTCAGGAACGACGTAGTACTGGAGTTGGTCGAACAACGTCGAGCCGCGCTCCCATATGCCTCGAACTGAGTAGCCCGCGTCCATCGGGCCCGCGAAGTTGGCGGCCTCGATGGGCTGCACCTGGTCGCGGCTCGGGTAGGCATCGCCGACGTGAGAGTCGAACTGCGAGGTGATCCACGCGAGGAGTCGCTCTGCCCCAGCCCGCGTCACTCCGAAGAGGTTGACGTCCCTGCAGCTGCCATCGGAGACGGTGAGGTCGCGCAGGACATCATCAGTCATAGGCGCCATCCCGTGACTCCCGTGACGGGGCCGAAAGCGAGGCTACGCCCGGGGCAGATCTCGAACCCGCCTCGCTCCCGGAGGGTGAGGTGCCCGCAGCAGGGGCAGGGTTCTCGGTCTCGCTTCATGACCCTGTTTTTCGCACTTGATGGCCGCCAAGCCCAGCCCGCGATTTCGTGCCCGCGACTCTGAGGTTTACAGGGCTGCTAACCTCAGAGTCGTTTTGATTGGCAACCACCACATGGCATCGCCCAGGCATTTCGCGCCCGTGCTCTGAGCATCGCGCCCGACGACAACAACGCGAGCGACATCAACGACGTGCGGGCTGTGAAGCGGCGGGTGCGAAGTTGGCAAGGGGCCGAGCTGCAAAGCTCAGAGCCGCGCGCTGTTAAACTCGCGCCCGAGAGCTCTCCCCGGCTCTGAGCCCCAGACGCGGCTCTCTGCGGGCTCGACCGGCAGCTCGCGAACGACCGCGTGCTCTGAGCATCACCGCCCACCGAGCACGCGTCGATCACCACCGATGCGCAAGACCCCGCGGAACAACGGGAAAAAGAAGAGGGCCTCGCCGGTCATCCCGATGAGGCCCTCTGTTTACCTGGCGCCCAAGGGTATTCGCGTTGGGCAAAAATGGCTCGGGTAGCGCCTTGCTTAGACGAACCCTACCCGAGAGCCCGTTTTGATGCACGAGATGATGTCACATCGGAACATCATTCTTCTCGGGCACTTGGGCTGAGAGCCAAGAGAGACGCCGGTTGGCGCGCGACCGTGGGCGCTGTGCGGCCCGTCGTGGCCGGGTTAGCCGACCGAGGCGGCCAGGGGCCAGCTTCGGTGTGACCGGGGCAGACGGGCGAACGTGTGCGGCCGTCGCCGCCCCGATCCCGGGCAGCGAAAAGGCTCAACGCCGATGAGCCTTTCGCCCCCAGGTCCACGGCGTCACGGGCGTGCGGACCTGCGATCCTGGTAGAAGCCCTCGACGTAGCCAATCGGAAGCAGTCCCGAGATGACTTCACAACGGTCGACCTTCAATCCCGCGGTCTCGAACGCCGTTCGCAGTGACCCAATCGTGAACCTTCGATGCCCCGGGAAGGCCGTGACCGCGAGGACGCGGGAGACGAGCCAGGAGAGCCGGGTCTCGTCGTGGCAGAACGTCGGTGCGATGAGGACGCCGTCCGGCCGCAACATCTTGGTGAGCGCAGCGAGTGCTCCTTCGAGGTCCGGGACGAGGTGGAGCACGTTCGCGGCCACGACGGCATCGAACGTCCCACCCTCGAACGGGAGGTCGTAGATGTCTGCTTGCCGGCAATCGACGTTCAACAATCCCGCGGCAGCGACCTTGTCGCGTAGGCGATCCACCATCGCGGCAGCATAATCGGTGGCCACGACCTCGCCACCGGCCCTGGCGAGCACGGGGGTGACCAGCCCGGTCCCAGCCGCGACCTCGAGAATCCGTTCACGCCCCTTCACGGCCTCGGCGACGAGCTCGAGCATCCTCGGTAGCGGCTTGCCGAGGGGCCCGAGCGACAGGTCGTACCTCCACGCGTGGCGTTCCCAGTACCGGCGGTCCTGATCGCGTCGTGGATCAGTCATGGCACTCGCACTCCTCGCCGCTGAGGCCCTCCCGTCCCTCCTTGATGAGCCAAGGGACCATCAGCAGCGCAGCGAGTGGGTCAGCCCACCACCAGCCCGCGACGGCGTTCGCGACCAGCCCGAGCAAGAGGGCAAAGGAGAGATACGAACACGCAAGCGTCTCCTTGGCCTCGGCACGCAACGCGGCGCTGCCGAGTTCACTCGCTGCCCGGAGTTTCCCCCAAGACACCAGGGGCATGATGGCCAGTGAGAGGGCCGCAAGAGCGATGCCTATCGGGCTCTCGTCAGGAGCATTTTGCTGCCACAGTGTCCAACCCGCCTGCCCAGAAACGTAGGCAGCGAGAAGCAGGAACGTAGCCCCGATGAACTGGTGCACTCGATGCTCGATCTGTGCGATGCGCTCGCCGTCGACGCCCCGGTACTCCACCCATAGGCGGTAGAGCATGACGACTGCCGCGGCCGTCTCGATGCCGCTGTCGAGACCGAACCCAAAGAGCGCGATGCTGTCCGCCGCGGCCCCGAACCAGAGGGCCACGATGGCCTCGAAGACGTTGTAGAGCAGCGTCGTGCTCACCAGCGCGATCGCAATGCGGCTCCACCTATTCGAGCTGTCCACGATCGCGGTCACGGCGCAGCTTCCTTCTCTCCGACGTCGCCACCGAACCGGCTGTAGATCGAAGGAAGCACCAGCAGCGTGAGCAGCGTGGCGGTCACGATGCCACCGATGACCACGGTGGCGAGCGGCCGCTGGACCTCCGCGCCCGCGCTCGTCGCGAGCGCCATCGGCACGAATCCGAGCGCCGCGACCAGAGCGGTCATGAGCACCGGACGAAGGCGATCGCGGGCGCCCTGCAGCGTCGCTTCCGGCAGGGACAGTCCTTCACTCTGCAGCGTGCGGATGTGCGAGACCATGACGACGCCATTGAGCACCGCGATACCGAAAAGCGCAATGAATCCGACGGCAGCGCTGATGCTGAGCGGCATGCCTCGGATTGCGAGGGCGAACACGCCGCCCACGGCTGCGAACGGCACGTTCAGGTAGATGAGCACCGCCGGTCGGACCGAGCCGTAGGTCATGAACAGCAAGAGAAAGATGAGGACGAGCGCGGCGGGCACGGCGATGGAGAGCCGCTCGGTGGCTTCCTGGAGGTTCTTGAACTGGCCGCCCCACTCGACGAAGTAGCCCGGCGGCATCTCAACCTGGGCGTCGATGCGCTCCTGCGCCTCGGCTACGAAGCCTGCGAGATCGCGCCCGCGCACGTTGGCCATGATGGCCACGCGGCGCTGGACGTTCTCGCGCCCGATCTGCGCAGGCCCGTCTTCGAAGGTCAGCGTTGCGAGCTCGCCGACGGGAACGGTCGTGCCGGCCGGCGTCCGAATGGGAACATTGCGAATGGCCTCGATGTCGCGCCGAGTGCTTTTTGCCAAGCGCACCTGCAGCGTGAAGCGGCGCTGGCCCTCGAAGACCTCGCCAACGGCGTGTCCGGCCACCGACGAAACAGCGTTCATCACCTCTTCCACGCTCACGCCGTAGCGTGCGATGGCGCGGCGATCGACCTGGACGCGCAGAAACGGCAGCCCAGAGATCTGCTCCGACTCCACGTCGCCCGCACCGGGCACGTCGCGCACGATGCCCTCGATCTGCTCTCCGAGGCGCGCGAGCTGGTCGAGGTCGTCGCCATAGATCTTGATCGCGATGTCGGCGCGCACCCCGCTGATGAGCTCGTTGGTGCGCAGCTCGATAGGCTGCGAGAAGAGATAGTTCTGACCGGGCACTTCGCGCAGCAAGGTGGCCTGCATCGCCTCGACGAGCTCTTCCTTGGACGCGGCCTTCCATTGGTCTCGGGGCTTGAGCATGATGAAGATATCCGACAGCTCGACCCCCATCGGATCGGTAGCGATCTCGGCTCGGCCCGTGCGTGAGATGACCGTCTCGACTTCGTCGGGGAAGCGCTCCAGCAGGCTCTTCTCGATGCGCGTGGTGTAGCGAACCGATTCCTCGAGCGGGACCGATGGCAGACGCACGGCCTGCATGGCGATGGCCCCCTCGTCGAGCCGCGGAATGAACTCGGCACCGAGGAACGGCACCGTGACGACGGCGGCTATCAGGAGCACAAGCGCACTCGCAGCGGGAAGGATGCGTCGCTTCGTCGTGAACGTCAGAGCGGGCTCGTAGAGGCGCTTGAGCTTGCGAAGGAGCCAAGTGTCGCGCTCCGAGACGCCCCGTTTGAAGATGGCGCTTGCCATGGCGGGCATGAACGTGAGCGCGAGTACCAGCGAGGCCACCAGCGCAAAGATGACGGTCAGCGCCATCGGCCGGAACATCTTCCCCTCGATGCCCTGAAGGCTGAGGATCGGCACGTAGACGAGCACGATGATGGCGACGGCGAAGGCGACCGGACGAGCAACCTCCTTGGCCGCTTCGAGCACGGTGCGCTGCACGTCCGGCCCCTGCGCCTTTCTCCGCGCGAGCACGTGCACGATGTGCTCGACCATGACGACCGAGCCATCCACGATCAGCCCGAAGTCGAGAGCCCCGAGGCTCATCAGGTTTCCCGATACCTCGAAGGTGTTCATGGCGATGAAGGCTGCGAGCATGGACAGAGGAATCGCGCTCGCGACCAATAGGCCACCGCGCAGATTGCCCAGGAGGAGCAGCAGCACCACGATCACGAGCACACCGCCCTCGATGAGATTCGTGGCAACGGTGCGGATGGTGCGGTTCACGAGATCGGTGCGGTCGTAGAACGTCTCGATGGTCACACCGGGAGGCAGGGTCGGCGCAACGGCCTCGATGCGCTCATGGACGGACTGGGAGACCTCACGAGAGTTGGCTCCCATCAGCATCATCACGATGCCGGTAACCGCCTCGCCTCGCCCGTCACGGGTGACAGCGCCCTGGCGAATCATCGGCGCGAGACCGACCTCTGCCACCTCGCCGACCCGGATGGGGATGCCGTCCTCTCTGGTCGCGACGACCACGTCACGAAGGTCGTCCGTGCTCTGCGCGAGACCTTCGCCGCGGATCAGCCGCTGTTCGCCATCGTGGATGATGTAGCCGCCGCCGGCGTTCTGGTTGTTGCGCTGCAAAGCCTCAAAGACATCCGACAGTCCCAGATCGAACGCTGCCAAGCGATCCGGGTGGACGGTGACCTCGTAGGTCTTGAGCTCGCCGCCGAAGCTGTTGATCTCGACAACGCCCTCGACCGAGCGCACCTGATACGCGATGTACCAATCGAGGATCTCGCGCAGCTCCATGGGCGAGTAGCACTCGGGAGTGTCGGGTCCCTCGGGCGGGCACGCGGGCTCGCCGCGCACCTCGAACTGATAGATCTCGCCGAGACCCGTCGAGATGGGACCCATCTCGGGGTTGCCGTAGGCCTCGGGAATGGCCTCGCGCGCCTCGGACAATCGCTCGCTGACGAGCTGACGGGCAAAGTAGATGTCGGTGCCTTCTTCGAAGACGACCGTCACCGCGGACAGGCCGAAGCGGGAGACGCTTCGCACTTCCTCGAGCCGCGGCAGTCCGCTCATCACCGTCTCGACCGGAAACGTGATGAACTGCTCCACCTCGGCGGGACCGAGCGAGGGGGCGTTGGTCAGGACCTGCACCTGGACGTTGGTTACATCCGGGACGGCATCGATCGGCAGCTTCTGCATCGCGCGGATGCCAATGGCCCCGACCAGGAGCACCAGGAAGATGACCAGGAAGCGATTCTTGACGGAGAACTCGACGATGCGATCGATCACGGCGTTCTCCTAGTGGGCGTGGCCTTCGCCGAGCTCGCCACGGCTGAGCTCCGACTTGAGAACGAATGCGCCTTCGGCCACGTAGCGATCACCCGCGGCGAGCCCGCTTCGGAGCCGCACGAGGTCGCCTCCGCGTGAGGCGACTGTGACGGACACGGCGCGGAACTCACCTTCCTCGTCGGCCGGGACGAAGACGACCGTTTCCTCGCCGAGCCGTTGTAGGGCGCTCGAGGAGACGGCTGGGACGTTCCCGCCGGTCGCGCCCGCGGGACTTATCGAGAGCGTTCCGAAGAGGCCCGGCCGGAGCACCCCGTCGGGATTGTCGAGCACGACGCGCACGGGAAGCGTCCGCGTACGTTCATCGAGGGACGGCGCCACGTAGTCGAGCGAAGCCGTGAAGGTACGTCCTGAGAGCGCCTGCAGCGTTAGGACGGTAGACGCTCCCTCGTGGATCGCTCCCGCGTTCTGCTGATATACGCGCCCGACGACCCACACCCGGCTGATGTCGACAATTTCGAACAGAACGTCGCTCGGTGCGACGACCTCTCCCACGGTCGCGTGACGTGAGATCACGCGGCCCGCGATGGGGCTTTTGATCGTGACCTCGCTGCCGCTGCCGCCACGCCCATACACCTCGAGCGCCCGCTCGGCCGCGGACTGCTCCGCCTGGGCTCGCCTGAGCTCAGCCTGCGCTTCGAGGAACTGGCGCTCGGCGCCGATCCCTTCACGCTGCAGCTCCTCCTGGCGGCGAAAGTTCGCCTGGGCCACCTCTACGTTTGCGCGGGCGCGGGCCGCCTGGGCGCGGGCTTCTCCGAGGGCCACGCTGCGAATGACCGCGAGCGTCTGCCCAGCCTCGACGCGATCGCCGACCGAGGCGGTCACGCGCGCGACCTGCCCCGAGACAACCGATGACACGTGCGCCTGCTTGTCGGGCTCGGCCTGAACCTCGGCCGGCACTTCGATTCCGCCAGCAGCCGGCACGGCCAGGACGGATTCGATGCGGATGCCCGAACGCTCCATCGCCTCGCGGCTGACGCGGACGACGCGCTCCGCCGTGTGCTCGGCCTCGGCATGGCCTTCGCCCTCGTGTTCGTCGCCCTGGTGACGCGCCTCCGCTTCGTCGTGAGCGCCGGCGCCATGTTCATGGGAGTCATGGCCGGCCGGAGACTTGTTCTCCTTGCACCCGGTCATCGATAGGAATCCGAAGAGCGCTGCGGCCGCCCAAGTGAGTCGTCTTTTCATGGTTGGTCCTCTCGCGTGGGCGCGGCGTCCTGGCTCGGCTCGTGTCGTTCGTCGGGCCACAGGTCCGTGCCGATCGACGCTTCGAGGTCTGCCACCGCTTGGAAGTAGTCGGTGTAGGCGTCGAGGGCATCGGTTTGAATGCGCAGAAAGCGCTCCCGGGCCACGGACACTTGCAGAATGTCGATCTCGCCAAGCTCGAAGGCGCGCTGGATGAGGCGCAGGTTCTCTTCGAAGGTCGGCAGAATCTCCCGGCCGTAGGTTCTTACCTGAGCTGCCGCAGCGGCCACGGCCGTACGATGCTGCTCGATAAAGTTCAGGAGCTGCGAGCCAAAAGCCTGACGTTCCGCATCGGCGATGCGGCTCTGCGCTTGCGCCGTCGCTCGTGCGCCCTGGTTGCGCTGAAAGAGCGGAATAGGCACCGAAATGACACCGAGAATCTGGGTCTCAGGTGGGCCCGCCGGAAACCCTTCGTGCATGACCTCAACCCCCAGGCTCGGCTCCGGCCACGCATCTCGATCGGCCGCGCGGGATTGAGCCGTCGCTTCGACCTGGGCGGCCTGCAACGTCCGCAAACGCGGCTGATGGGAGCGTGCAACTTCAATCAGCGCCCTGGTACCGGGCGGATCGCGAGGTTCGTCGAGGTTGCCTGCCGGCTCGGGCGGGTGGGCAGCAGGCCATCCCGCAAGAGCGCCGAGTTGAAGCCGCGCACGCAAATAGCCTTGCTCCGCGGCGATGCGAGCAACGCGAGCTTGGCTCAGCTCTCCTTCGGCGAGACGTACCGGCAGCGGCGAAACGTCCCCGGCGCGCAAGCGTCCCCGCGCGATTTCGAGCAGACGTTCTTGAAATGCGAGCAGGCGCTCGGCGGCGGCGAGTCGCTCGCGGGCTACGAGCGCACGATGAAAGGCGGCATGAACATCCCGGTGGACCTCCCAACGTGCCTCATCGAGCTCCGCGCGAAGCCGTTCACGGGTCCGCTCCGCGGCCTCTAGCCTGAGCCCGCGCTCACCGGCGATCTCGAATCGCTGAGACACTGACCCCGAGATGTCGACGTGGTTGGCGTCCGAATTCAGACCCGGGCCAACGCCCACCGACACGTTGGGATTGTCTGGCAGGAGCGGCTCGGCGCCAGCGACTGCAGCATCCCCCAGGCCCACACGCTCGCGAGCAACCTGCAGCGTCGGCGCATGACGATCGGCGTACGCGAGGATCGCATCGAGAGAAACCACCCCCCCATGCGCCGGATCCGGAAGCGGCACGTCCGGAACATGGACCTCCTCATATCCGCCCCGCGGAGGCTCGAACGCGCCCGCGCTGCGATGGGGCGGGGTCTGCGCGGAGGCGCACGCGCTCAGCAGGCCGACGGAACCGGCCGCGATGAGCGACACGGCGCGATAGAAACTACTACGCCGGATAGTAGTTGTGGGCGTACGACTTGTGTGGCGATGAAGGATCCGCATGGTTTCAGCTCAGTCCCAGGAGCACGGCCGCCCGCTCGATGCTGTGGTGGAGCATGTCGAGCGGACCCGTCCCAAGCACGTGTGGCAGAGCAGCGAGCAGGGTGACGAGCGAGGTGACCACCCCGACCGGGGCGTGCTGCCGTGCGGGCCCCGGCCAGGTCGAGGCGTAGCCGAACAGAAGCTGCACGCGCACCCGAATACCGCCGATCCCGTGGCCGCCGATTGCGGCGACGTGCGCCGGTGCGGGCTTGGGCCCGGCGGCGGTCACGATGCTCCGCGCGAGCGCGAGAGGATCGGCGCCGCGCTGGACCGCTCTCCGGTCGCACAGCGCCTCGCGAGCGAAGTGATAGCGGGCGAGCTCGGAAGCTAGGAGGCGACCTGCCGGGTTGATGGAGAGAGCCACCTGCGCCACGAGAAAGCGCAGCGGGTCGTTCGCTTGGGCATGCTCGACCTCGTGCAGGAGCACGGCCTCGAGCTCGTCGTCATCGAGGCGCGAAACGAGGGCGGCCTCGATCTCGACGCGTGGACGAAAGAGGCCCCGGGTGCAGGCCGGGGCAACGCCGTGCTCGACGACCCGAATGCGCGACGAAGCGCGCGCGAGGGTGAGGTGTCCTTCGCAGATGCTTCGAACTCGCTCGGAGGCGGCGTGACCGGCCGGGAGGGACACAGGCCGCGAGCGGCCTTCGCCCCGAACGCGCCGCAGGACACCGAGGCTGAGGACCGAGAAGAGAACCAAACCGAACAACACCACGTCGCGGCACAGCTCGCTGCCAAGGTGGTCGACGATGCACGCCGCAAGCGGTTCGCCGTCTTCCGACTGGTGAGCGGCAGCGGAGACCAGCCAGATCACCGGACCGAGCGTGGGCGCAACGAGGAGCGCGAAACGCAAGGGGCTCACGTGTTCCGCGACACCGTCCTTCTTCGCCGGCAGTACCACGAGGATGGCTCTCGCCATCACAGTGAGGAGCGGGACGGCGACGAAAAAGACGATCATCGCACCGACCACGGGGAAGATGAGTTCGTTCATCCGCCGAGCTCCTTCTTTTTCTTTCGGATGAGCGCTTCAAACTTTCCGAGCTCCTCGGCGTCCGAGTCTGCGACCTGATCGACCAGAAGCGCGATCGCCTGCTCATGGCCCAAGCCCGACAGGGAACCGAGGAGATCCCGAGCCATCGCCTCGGTGAACTCATCACGACTCATGCATGGGCGATACACGTAACGCTTGCCGTCGCGCTCGCGGCTGAGCAGCCCCTTCTCGTGGAGTCTGCCCACGGTCGTCATGACCGTCGTGTAGGCGATGTCGCGCTTGCGTTCCAGCTCCCGCTGCACGTCGGCGACGGCGAACTCCTTCCAGCCCTTTGACCAGACCACCTCCATGATGTCGGCCTCGAGGTCGAACAACGCGGCGCGGAGGCCTTCTTGCTCTGGCCGGAAGCGGATGCCTTTCATGCGGGAACTCCCATGCGAAGCATCTACTATAGGCTATCGTAGTTGGCGAATCAATCCGTCGCGAGGGGTGTGCGGGGCGTGCTGTCTCGGAGGCTACGGCATCCGCCAGGGCATCATGCGCGCCCGGTTCCCGGCGGCCTGCTTCTCGTGCTCGAGGTCGCGAACGAGGCGGACGAGCTCGCGGAGGCTCTGGACGTCGAGGGCGTCGAAGTCGATCTGGTAGCGGCGGCCGGTGGCCCGGGCCGTCTCGGCCCGGAGCCACTCGATGAGTCGCCGCTTGTCGTAGTTCCCGGTGGTCATGCCTGCTCGGTGAAGAGCTGGGCGACCTCGTGCTCACCGGCGGCGGCGAGATAGTCGGCCAGCGACTTGCGGAAAAGGTCCATGCGGGTCTTGAGCCCGAGGCGCTCGCGGGCTTCGTCGAGGCGGGCGACGATCTCGGCCTCCATGCGCAGGGGCAGCACCTTCATGTCGGGACCCTCGCCGTCGGCGTAGCGCAGGCGGACTGGGCCGGTCTTGATGCGGCCCTTCCTCGCCTCGCGGATCTTCCAGACGAGGTAGCGGCGGTCGCTTGAGCCGGTGTCACGGCCGACGACCTCTGTGTAGAGCTGCTTCAGCTCCTCGACCGAGAGCTTGGTGAGCTTGGGCTCTCCGTCCACGGTCGCGGTCTCCGCGGCGGCGGGCTCGGTCTCCTCGACCGCGCTGGCCGCCTCGGCGGCCTCCTGTTCCTGGCCTTCGAGCGCCTCGGCGATGCGCCGCAGCAGGAACTTCTTGTTCGGCGACCGCGTGGCCTCGCCGACGATGTCGTGGAACCGAGCCTGCAGCTCGGGCAGGCGAAGCTCCTCTATGATGCGCATCCGCTTCTTGTTCTCTTTGTTCATCTTGTCCTCCGGTGTGTTCGGGCCCGGAGGCTCCCGCCGGACCACCCGGCGAGCACCACCGGGCGGTCTGTCTGTCATGCCTCGCGCTTGGCGAGGTGTTTGAAGCAGTCGAGGTCGACGGCGCGTGGGTCGCTGGACACGAAGCTGAAGCGCTCTTCCTTCTCGATCCAAGGCTGCACCTCGACGCGGTCGTCGGCCGTGACGCCGCCCCGGCGCGCGATGTCTTCTTCGTCGGTGAGGTAGCCGTCGTCGGCATCCGGGTCGTAGTCGGGCCGGGCGGCGTTCTTGATCACGGCGATGATGCGGACGTCGTGGCCACGCAGATACCGGTGTTCGTTGCCGTGGTAGGTGGTGACCGTGCCGAGCGTCTTCTTCATCGTGTCCTCCGTTTCGCCGGGCTTCGTCGCGTCCCGATCGTGAGGACATACAGGCGTCGCTTTCGGAACAGCTCAAGGCGATTCGACGCAGAATCTGACCTCTTTTCCGCGTCCCGGAACTGGGCGACAACTCGGCAGAATCTGGCGCTTGATGTGGAGCGGGACCTGCATGTTCTCGATGACATCGGCCCCATCGCGCGCCCAGCCGGGGTCACCGGTCGTGCATGTCCTCGATGGCATCGCGAAGCGCCACGAGGGCCGCTTCGACCTTGATGATCGCGGCGGTTTGAGCCTCGGCGAACGCGACGATTCTCTCGTGCAGAGCCTTGAGCTCGCGGTCCTTCTTCTCGTTGATCCGCCAGAACGCCCAACCGAGCACGGCCACGAGTCCGTAGGGACCGGTGGCCTGCAAGATCTCGGCGAAGGTGGCGAGCCCAGAGGGGTTCATGCGACGGCCTGCGGGATGAGGTCGCTGAGGTCCACGTGCCGGCGAACTCCGGTGGCACGACGGATGGCTTCTTCGTAGGCGATGCACTCGGGCATGCCTGCTTCGAGGCGCAGCCAGGCGTAGAGCGTGAGCCAGGCCCCGTCGGCGTGGTGGAAGTACGTGTGCGCGTAGATGCCGGGCACGCGCTGGTCGCCATCGGAGATGCGGCTCATCGCAAAGCGAGTCCCAGAGATTCCGCGCCAGGCCCGTGGGATCGACAGCCCATCGACGGTGCCGCTTGTCAGGAGCTGGACGAGCTGTGCGGTGGCTTCGGCCTGCTCGGGCGTGGGCACGACGTAGCGCTGCTGGTGGGCCCAGGGGGCGTTGATGGTCCGCTTCCAGGGCAGCTTCGCGCTGGCGTACTTCGGGTAGTACGGGTTCACGACCTCAATGCCCACCGACGGACCGTTGTGTCCACCGGCATGCGCGAGCCGATCGTGCGCCAGGTCTCCGTGCTGGGTCACCTCGCCGTCCGGGCCGACGATGAGCTGCACGCCGAGCTTGCGCTTGAGCAGCACGCGCACCGTCGCCGCCGTGCTCCGCGTGACCGTCTCGTGCAGGATGAGCTCGGTGACCGCTCGCCCGCTGCGGTCACGCCCCTTGAAGCGCGTGACGTCCGGGTCTCGGTAGTTGCGAACGCGTAGGCCAGCGGGCACCACGACGTCGGCGCCGGCGACGATCAGCGTGTCGATGGCAGCGCTCACTGGCCACCTCCGGGGTGATCGTCTTTCAGAGGCCGACGGAGCTGCCGCCCGCCCGGGAACCACTGCTGCATAGTCGTGTCGGACGGCTCCTTGTTGAGCAGGGTCGCTGGGTCGAGCTCGCTGAGGTAGCGGCCGGCTCGCACCATGTCCGCGTTCAGCTTGTCGACGAGGAGCTTGTGCTTGTGGCCGAAGCTGCCGGGCGCGGGATGGTCGGGCTCGGCATCGGGTGAGCTGGCGAGGAACTCGACCGCACCGCACACCGGGCACGGGGGCAGCTGCATCAGCTTGCTGAGAACCTGTGTCTCGCGCTTCACCCCGACGGTGAACGCGGTGAAGGCGACGTCGTGGACGTCGGCACACTCGATGCACTCTTGCTCAATGCGATCAGCAAACAGCTCACGAACGGGCATGTCGGCTCCTCATGCGACCGCCGTGTACTTGCCGAACCACCAGATCGTCGTGTTGCTGGAGACGGTCTGGTAGTCGTAGTAGCCGAACCCGTCGCGGTCGATGAAGTACGGGCTCGGGGTCCCCGAGTAGCCGCTGCTCGCGTTCAGCAGGCTGAACGTGACGGACGACGGCGTCGCGGGGAATCGACTTCGGAAGGTTACGGACCCACCGAGGGCCATGCTGCGCGTGGCGTTGTAGGTGTTCGTGCCCTCCATTCCGATGCGGCCGATCTCCTGGATCGTGCCGTTGGTCTCGAAGGCCGAGTTGGTCGTGGAGCTCATCGGCAGCGTCCACGTGCGAGTCCAACTCGTAAAGGTCGGATCGAAGCTGTTCTCGTGGAGGAACTGGATGTCGTTTCTCGAGAACCGGAAGGCGCCGCAGAAATAGCTCGTCGAGTCCCGCACCCACTGGGTGCCGTCCCACGACGCGTTCAGCGTGAACCAGATGGAGCTGGTGTCGCCGTAGACCCGAAGGTGGCCCGGTGCGCCACCGATGCCCGCCGAGTCCCAGAGGAGCGACTTCGTGCCGCCGAGGTTGGGCTGCCGAATCGCGCGATGGAGCCCCGCGCTGGCTTCGTTGCCTCGGAAGTGATCGTCCTCGAACGCATCGACGATCTCGGCGAGCGCGTCTTCGACGTCGGAGGCGCTCAGGTTGCCTCCGGCGTCGGTGACCGAGATGGCCGATGCCTGGTGCGCGCCGCTGGGGTCGTTCAGGTGGTCGTTGATGTTGCTGAGCAGGTCCGCGAGCTGGCTGTCGATGGTCCCGGCGGTGAGCGCGTGGGGGCTTCCGGCGACCGCGTCAGCGCCAACCCGGGAAGCCCCCGCCGAACCAGGTGCTTGCGAGCCGAGGTCGGTGACGATCTCCTGGAGCTGCGCCTGGACGCTGGTCCCGGCGATGTAGCTGTGGGCCACGGCCGCGATGGCGCTCGCGGTGTGGGCGTCCGCAGCCGCGCCGACGTGGGCATTCAGCCAGGCGAGGAGCTGCGAGAGCTGCCCATCGACGTTGCCGGCCGCGAGGGCATGCGGCGTACCTGGAGCCGCGTCAGCGCCCACCTTCTGCGCGCCGGGCGTTCCCGAAGCCGTGGACGAGAGGTCGTCGACGATCTCGTGGATTGCCCCCTCGACGTCGGTGGCTGCGACGAAGCCGTGCGCAGGGATGTCGATGTCGCTCGCCGGGTGGCGCCTCGCCGTACCGGTGAAGTGATCCGTGAGCTCGGCGTCGATCTCGTCGAGCGTCGACTGCACGGTGTCGACCGCGGGCTGAAGCGTGCTCCAGCCGCCGCTGACAACCTGGACCGCGTCGCCCTGGGCGAAGATGAACGCCTGGCGCCGGGAAGTGTCGATGTCCGGGGCGAGGACCTGCGTTTGCCCGTTGCCTCGCAGGACATCGCAGATCAGCAGCTCGTCGGGCTGCAGCGGTACCTTGACCGCCGATCCGATGGGCCCGGGCGGCGCCTGGCGCACGACGATCTCGAACGACTCGTCGCGCCGGAAGAACACCTGTTGGGAGTTGCCGTCGGTGCGTGGGTCCGAGAGCAGCCGCTCGAACTTGAGGAAGATGCCGAGCCAGCGTTCCTCGCCGGCCGAAGGCACCTCGGTCGGGATGCCGGCGAAGTCGACCGCGCAGTCCACCGTCTGGCCCGTTCCGAAGAAGATGCGCTGGCCGAGGTTGTCGTACGCGCGTCCGGGC